>JASGHI010000004.1:290000-830123 GCA_049841155.1 Steroidobacteraceae bacterium | reverse complement strand
TTCGTTTGTAAGTTATTGTGCTTTTCATTCACATACTTTTGTTTTTGTTTAACTGATCGAGATGGATTTCTTTTCGACTTCTACACTTTTCTGCTAATTCATCCTCATCAATTCTTGATGTTTTATTAATACTACAATTGACTTTTTCTCAAGGAAGTATTCCTTGCTTGCAGATCGCGTACAGGCGTTTCCTCAGACAGCGATGTGGACGAAGACTCGGATGGAGGCGGGCCGAGCAACAACTGGGAATATCCCACGGTCAGAGGCAATGCCGTCGGGAACGGACCGTGACACTTGCTCTATCGGTGAGCAGAGGGATGTAAGTGGATTATTCTATTTTACAAACATGAAAGTCTTCATTTTTCCAAATCATATCTCCGGATATTTTAAGAAAAAGATTTTCGCTTTTTCTTTGCACTATACACGTGCGCTTCCCTATTTTTCTCCCTTTTCCACCTTCTCTATATTCCGTTTCGATAATTAGCGGAACGGAATGCGAGGAATAAGAAAGGCGAGCGAAATGCGTAAGGAAGAAATCTTTCCCTTTCACCATCGCCGAATCCCAGGCCACAGCTCGCGGCCACGTTGACGATGGCGCCTCCACGGCGCCGCAAAGCGTCGATCGAGGCCCGCGTCACGTGCAGCGTGCCCAGCAGGTTGGCACCGACGATGCGCGTCCAGTGTTCGATGGGATCCTCGTCGAGCCATGGGCCGGCATTGTTCACTACCAGGTCCAGCGATCCGAACTCGCGCATGGCGCGATCGATCAATGCGGTGACCTGCTCTTCCACAGCCACATCACAGCGATGCGCCAGTGCCGCGGAGCCCGCGGCGCGGATGCCCGCGGCCACCTCGCCGGCCAGGGCATAGTCGATGTCGGCCACGACCACGCTGGCCCCGAGCTCCGCGCAGCGCCGCGCAATCGCCGCGCCGGCGCCCGAGCCGCCGCCGGTCACCAGCGCCACGCGCCGGTCCAGACGCCGGAGCATCGTGACCCGGCCGGCCACGGCAGGCTCCCCGAGACGCAGATCACTCAAGAGTGCGCCGCTCCACGGTCGAGATGGACAGTGCCTTCAGCGGCGCCTCGATCTTCGCGGCATCGCCCACCGCCACGGTGACCATCTTCTCCGGCTGCAGGTATTCGCGCGCCACGCGCTGCACGTCCTCGGCTGTCACCGCCTGGATCTGCGCCGGCAGCTTGCTGAAATAATCGAGCGGCAGGCCATAGGCGAAAATCGCACTGCCGGTACCGGCCGCATCACCCGTGGTTTCGAACTGGCCCGGCAGCGAGCGCGACATGGAATCGCGCGCCAGCGCCAGCTCTTCGGCCGTTACCGGGCCGCTGCGCATGCGCGCCAGCTCGGCGAAGATCTCGCGCACGGCTGGCGCCGTGACATCGGTGCGCACGCTGGTGCCGACGAGGAAAGGCCCCGGGCCGCGGCGGAAGCCGAAGCTGGAACTGGCGCCATAGGTAAAGCCATTCTTCTCCCGCAGGTTCAGATTGATGCGGCTGGAGAACAGCCCGCCCAGCGCATTGTTCATCACCGACAGCGGCACGTAGTCCGGCGTGGCGCGCGGCACGCCCACCATGCCCACGCGCAGCGCCGTCTGCGGCGCGGCACCGAAATCCACCACCAGCGTGCGGTTGCTCATCACTTGCGTGCCCGAAGGCACCGTGGCGACGGCGGCGCCACCCTGCCACTTGCCGAAGTGCTCTTCGGCCAGCGCCTTCAGCTGCGCCAGCGTCAGGTCGCCGGCCACGACCAGCGCGGCATTGCCCGGGGTATAACCGGCGCGCCAGAACGCGAGCAGGTCGTCGCGGGAGATGGCCTGTACCGAGGCGGCCGTGCCGATCTCGGTGTAGCCATATGGGTTGTCCTTGCCGTAAAGGGCCTGGTTCAGCACTCGCTGGGCGATGGCGGTGGGATTCTGCCGCTGCTGCACCAGCAGCGTCTGGCGGCTGGCGCGGGCGCGCTCGATCTCGGCGTCCGCAAAGGCCGGATTGAGCGCCACGTCGGCCATCACCGAAAAAGCAGCATCGGCCGTGGAGGTCAGCGCGCGCAGCGTCACGCTGGAAAGGTCCATGGAGGAACCGGTGCCGAGCGCCGCACCAAGGCCGTCGAGCTCCTCGGAAATCTGCAGGCCGCTGCGGGTTGTAGTGCCCTCGTCGAGCAGATCTGCCGTGAACGAGGCGAGCCCCGGGCGGTCCGCCGGATTGTGGTCGCTGCCGGCAAGCAATACCAGGTTCGCGGCCACCAGCGGCAGGTCATGCTGCTCGAACAGCATCACCGTGAGGCCGTTGGGCAACTGGAAGCGCTGCGCCACCGGCAGGTTCAGCGGCCGCTCCGGACCAGGGCCCGGCGGCTGCGCGCGCCAGTCCGGCGGGGTCGTCGCGATCTGCACCTCTTCCTGCGGCGGCTTGCCGCGCGGCACATCGTCGATCACCTTCTCGCCCGGTACCGCCAGCACCACGAGGCTGTTCTTCTTCTGCAGGTAGCGATTGCCCGCGGCGCGCGCCGTGGCAGGCGTCACCGCCTCGTAGCGCGCCATGTCCTTCGCCAGGTAGTCCGGCGTGCCGACGAAGTGGTTGTAACGGTTCAGGCGATCGGCCACGCCCTGATAGGTCTCCAAACTGCGGATGATGCCGGACACCGTGCTGATGCGCGCACGATCCAGCTCCTCGCGCGTCGGGCCTTCACGCTGCAGCTTCGCCAGTTCTTCATCTATGGCTTTCTCCAGCTGTTCGAGCGTCACGCCAGGCCGCGCCACGGCCTCGATCTGGAACACCGAGCTCAGCTGCATCGAGGACTGGGCGGCCTCGACGCTCTGCGCGATCTGGTCGCGGTAGACCAGGCGCTGGTAGAGCCGGCTCGCCTTGCCGCCACCCAGCACGGCGCCGAACATGTCCAGGTCCGCGTCTCCTGCCTTGTAGGCCGGCGGCGTGAGCCAGGAAAGGGTGATGCGTGGCAGCTCGATGCGGTCGGTGACGGTCACGCGCTTTTCGGACTTGATCGGCGGCGTGACAGCGGTGGGCCGCGCTACCGGCTTGCCGCGCGCAATGGACCCGAAATACTTCTCCACCAGCGCCCGGGTGCGCGGCCGGTCGATGTCGCCCACCAGCACCAGCGTCGCATCGTTCGGCGTGTAGTATTCGGCAAAGAATTCACGCACATCGCCCAGACGCACGTCCTCGATGTCGGCATGCGAACCGATGATGGAAGCGTAGTAGGGGTGCCCCTTGGGGAACAGGTTGTGGAACACCGCCTCGTCCACCACACCGTAGGGCCGGTTCTCGTAGCTCTGGCGGCGCTCGTTGCGCACCACGTCCTGCTGGTTGGTAAGCTTGTCCTGGTCCAGCGTCTCGAGCAGGAAGCCCATGCGGTCGCTCTCCAGCCACAGCGCAAGCTCCAGCTGGTTTGAAGGCACTGTCTCGTAGTAGTTGGTGCGGTCGAAGCTGGTGGAGCCGTTGAGGTCGGTGGCGCCCGCTCCTTCCAGCATCTGCAGATGGCCGTCGCCCGGCACGTTCTTCGAGCCCTGGAACATCATGTGCTCGAACAGGTGCGCAAAGCCCGTGCGCCCCGGCTTCTCGTTCGCCGGGCCCACGTGGTACCAGACGTTCACGGCCACCATGGGCAGGCGGTGATCCTCGACCAGCACTACCTCCAGCCCGTTGGGCAGGGTGAACTTGTCGATCGGCAGTTGCGGGGCCTTGGGCAGGGCGACCTGGGCGAACACGGGGGCAGTCAGCGCAAGCAGCAGCACGGCACGGAGAGCATGCAACATCGTGGGGCTTCCGGGAAAAAGAAGAAAGCCTAGGCGCGCGCGCCGGGACTGTCCACCCGGCGGCAGCGCTGGTCTACGATGCGCTGGCCGACCGCCCGCCATCGTGGCCTGCGGCAGCAACGGAGCAGCAGCGATGATCGAAGAATGGACAGCCGAAGAACTGGCGCAGCAGCTGGAAGGCGCACGCCGCCATTCACTGATGCTGGTGGACGTGCGCGAACCGCACGAATGGGCGGCAGGGCGGGTGCCAGGTTCGGTGCATATCCCGCTGGGCACGCTGGCCGCCCGCGCGGCGGAGATTCCGTCCGATCTGACTCCCGTCTTCATCTGCGCGGTGGGCGGACGCAGCATGATGGCCTGCCGCTATTTCGCGGGCCAGGGGCGACCCGCCATCAATCTTGCCGGCGGAGTGGTTGGCTGGAGCGCGGTTCATGGCGCATTGCCGCGGCCGGACGCGGAAAGCTGACGCCGCGTTTCTCACACCTGCGCCCATATCCATGCAACTGACGCCAGCCGGCCATGTCGGCCGTGGCTGACAGGGATCGCAACCCCAGCCTGACACCGGGCTGGCCCGGTTGTTGCGAGCATGAGCCATGTCCCTGCCCGCGCCGCCCCACTTTGTCCCTGCAAGCAGCCGCCGCATGTGGCAGATCGACGCGCTGCGCGGACTGATGCTGGTGCTGATGACTTTGACCCACATGCCCACCGTGCTGGCCGAGTCCGCCGGCCAGCCGTTCGGCTTCGTCTCAGCGGCCGAGGGCTTCGTGCTGCTGTCCGGCTTCATGGCCGGCATGGTGTACGCCGCGCGTGCGCGCCGCGAAGGTGGGCTGCGCATGCGTTCGGCGTTCTACCGCCGCGTGGCAAGGATCTATCTGTGCCAGGTCGGCCTGCTGCTGTTCCTGTTCACCGTGGTGGCGCTGATGGCGCTGCTGCTGCAGCAGGAAGCCATCACCGGCCTGATGGACTATTACCTGCAGGAGCCGCTGCCGGCCTTCGTCGGCAGCCTGCTGCTGATCTACAACCCGCCACTGCTGGATATCCTGCCGATCTACGTGCTGTTCATGCTGGTCAGTCCGGTGCTGCTGCTGCACGGCATGCGCAACGGCTGGGGCGGCATACTCGCGCTCAGCGCGGCGCTGTGGCTCGCCTCGCAGTTCAAGCTGGGCGGCTGGATCTACGAGGCCCTGGCGCCGGCCGCCGGCATCCGCGTATCGCTGCACCAGACCGGCGCTTTCGACGTGCTGGCCTGGCAGGCCCTGTGGGTCATGGGATTGTGGATGGGCGCCAGACGCAGCGCACAGCCGCAGGCGGCGCCGCTGACATTCCCGCGCTGGATGGTCGGGACGGCGGTCATCATTGCCGCTGTGTTCTTCGTGTGGCGGCATGTGGCCGGCCAGACGCCGCTGCCGCATGCGGCCGCGTTGAACATGCTGTTCGACAAGTGGCAGCTGGCGCCGCTGCGCATGCTCAACCTGTTCGCGCTGCTAGTGCTGCTGCTGCGCTTCGCGCCCTGGCTGTCCGCGCATCTGCCGCGCATTCGCGTGCTGGAGAAAATGGGCCGGGCCTCGCTGCCGGTATTCTGCGCACACGTGGTGCTGGCCTTGCTGGCACTGGCCGTGTTCGGCGCGCCGGTGTCGGGCCGGCCACCGTGGATCGATGCCAGCATCCTGCTCGGTGCGTTCGCAGCGCTGTACGCCGTGGCGCTCATCAGCCAGAAACGGGATGAACCGCGGGCCGCCGCGCAGCCGCGGCAGGCAGAACGCGTCAGCGTCCTGCAGCCGCTGCCACCCCTGGCGCGCTGAGCGTCTGGGCCGGCAATTCCAGGTGGGGCGCGATGGCCGAACGCCACAGCGCATAGCCGGCTTCGTTCAGGTGCAGCGCATCGCTACCATACAGGTCGCCGCGCGGCCGGCCTTCCCCATCCAGCATGCGCGAATAGACATCGATGAAGTCCAGGTTGGGCGTGGCCGCGGCATAAGAGGCGACCAGCGCATTGGCCTGCATGGCCTGCGGCATCAGCGCAGCACGCCGCGGGCTGGGCTTGATCGACAGGAAGGCGATGCGCGTATCCGGCAGCTGCGCGCGCACGCGCTCGACGAACTGCTGGAAGCTCTCGAGTACCTGCTGCGGCGTGCGACCCTCGGCCAGATCATTGTCGCCGGCGTAGACGACGATCAGGCGCGGCTTGTAGGGCAGCACCAGCTGGTCCACATGGGCCGCCACATCCACCATGCGCGAGCCGCCGAAGCCGCGCTTGAGCACCGGGTTGCCCTGGAAATCCCGCTCCAGCCCGTCCCACAGGCGGATGGAGGAGCTGCCCACGAACAGGATGCCGCCGGGCGCGGGCGCCTGCTGGCGGTCGGCGGCGGCAAAGGCATCGAAACTGGCCTTCCAGCGCGAGTCGGCGGGAGACACCGAACGCGGCTGCACGGACGGGGGTGCTCCCATTGAAGTACCCAGGCCCAGGCTGCACAGCGCAAAGGCCAGCTTGGTCAGGCGGCGTCGGATCCTGCGCATGGTTGCAGAGCATGCCATGCCGCAATGGCGCGCGTCTGTCGGCGCATTCCGATGTCGGCGGTGGGCGACGGCGATACCGCCGGCGCCCGGGCCGCCCGTTCCGCCGGTCAGTAGCGGTAGTGGTCCGTCTTGTACGGGCCTTCGGGATTGACGCCGATGTAGCGCGCCTGCTGGTCGCTGAGCCGGGTGAGCTTCACGTTCAGCGTCGCGAGCTGCAGCTTAGCCACCTTCTCGTCCAGGTGCTTGGGCAGCACATACACACCCACCTGGTACTTGCCGGGGTTCGCGTACAGCTCGATCTGCGCCAGCGTCTGGTTGGCGAACGAGGAGCTCATCACGTACGAGGGATGCCCGGTGGCGCAGCCCAGGTTCACCAGGCGCCCCTCGGCCAGCAGGATGATGCGCTTGCCGTCGGGGAAGATGATGTGATCGACCTGAGGCTTGATGTTCTCCCACTTGTACTGGCGCAGCGCGGCCACGTCGATCTCGTTGTCGAAGTGGCCGATGTTGCACACGATGGCGTTGTTCTTCATCGCCTTCATGTGCTCGTGCGTGATCACGTGGAAGTTGCCGGTGGCGGTGACGAAGATGTCGCCCTGGCTCGCGGCCTCGTCCATGGTCACCACGCGGTAGCCTTCCATCGCCGCCTGCAGTGCGCAGATCGGGTCGATCTCGGTCACCCACACCTGGGCCGACAGCGAGCGCAGCGCCTGCGCCGAGCCCTTGCCCACGTCGCCGTAGCCGGCCACCACGGCGATCTTGCCGGCCACCATCACGTCGGTGGCGCGCTTGATGCCGTCGAGCAGCGACTCGCGGCAGCCGTAAAGGTTGTCGAACTTGCTCTTGGTCACCGAGTCGTTGACGTTGATGGCCGGGAAGGCCAGGCGCCCTTCCTTGTGCATCTGGTAAAGGCGGTGCACGCCGGTGGTGGTCTCTTCGCTGACGCCCTTCACCTGCTTCAGGCGCGTGGAATACCACTTCGGATCGGTGGCGAGCTTGGCCTTGATCGCCTTGAACAGCGAGGTCTCCTCCTCGCTGGCCGGACGCGCGATCACCGACTGGTCTTCCTCGGCCTTGGCACCCAGATGCAGCAGCAGCGTGGCATCGCCGCCGTCGTCGAGGATCATGTTGGAGTAGCCGCCGTCCGGCCACTCGAAGATGCGGTGCGTGAACTCCCAGTATTCATCCAGCGACTCGCCCTTGAAGGCGAACACCGGCGTGCCGCGCGCGGCAATGGCGGCGGCGGCATGGTCCTGGGTCGAGAACACATTGCACGAGGCCCAGCGCACCTGCGCACCCAGGGCCTGCAGCGTCTCGATGAGCACTGCGGTCTGGATGGTCATGTGCAGGGAGCCCGTGATGCGCGCGCCGCGCAAGGGCTGCGTGGCTTCGTACTCCCTGCGGATCGACATCAGGCCGGGCATCTCGCCCTCCGCGATGTTGATCTCCTTGCGGCCCCAGTCGGCCAGGGAAAGATCGGCCACGCGGAAATCCCCGCCGGCCGGTTTGACTACTGCGTTCATGGATTGACTCTCCATCATGTGGGGTGAAGAGAGCGCCGTTCACGAACCTGGCCTGCCCGCCGAGCCTCGCGCCCCTAACGGGACGCTGCAGCGCTCCTCGGCGGACAGAGCCTTGCAAGAAATCAGGCCCGAAGCGCGACCCCCGCGTCCGCCGCCAGCGCCTCGGCCTTGTCCGTCTTCTCCCAGCTGAAGGTCGGCTCCTCGCGGCCGAAGTGGCCATAGGCCGCCGTCTTCTCGTAGATGGGACGCAGCAGGTCGAGCATCTGCACGATGCCCTTGGGACGCAGGTCGAAGTGCCTGGCAATCAGCGCCTCGATCTCATTGTCCGGAATCCTGCCAGTGCCGAAGGTGGTGGCCATGATGCTGGTGGGCTTGGCCACACCGATGGCATAGGAGACCTGCACCTGGCAGCGGTCGGCCAGGCCCGCCGCCACCACGTTCTTCGCCACGTAGCGCGCGGCATAGGCCGCCGAGCGGTCCACCTTGGTCGGGTCCTTGCCCGAGAACGCGCCGCCGCCATGCGGCGCGGCGCCGCCGTAGGTATCGACGATGATCTTGCGCCCGGTGAGGCCGCAATCGCCCTGCGGACCGCCGACCACGAAACGGCCGGTGGGATTGATGAGGTAGTTGACCTTGCCCTTCACCAGCTCCTTGGGCAGCACCGGCTTGATGATCTCCTCGATCACCGCCTCGGACAGCTCGCGGTGCCCGATCTCGGGATGGTGCTGGGTCGAGAGCACCACTGTGTCGATGGCAACGGGCTTGTCGTTCTCGTAGCGCACGGTCACCTGGCTCTTGGCGTCGGGACGCAGCCACTTGATGGCGCCGCTGTGGCGCAGCTCGGCCTGCCGCTCCACCAGCCGGTGCGACAGGTGCAGCGGCAGCGGCATCAGCTCGCGCGTCTCGCGCACGGCATAGCCGAACATCAGCCCCTGGTCGCCAGCGCCCTGGTCCAGGTTCAGGCCCCGGCCCTCATCCACGCCCTGCGCGATGTCGGGCGACTGGGTGTCGTAGGCCACGAGCACGGCGCAGCCGCGGTAGTCGATGCCGTATTCGGTGTTGTCGTAGCCGATGCGCTTGATCACGTTGCGCACCACCGAGTGGTAGTCGACACGCGCCTTGGTGGTGATCTCGCCCGCCAGCACCACGAGGCCCGTGTTGCACAGCGTCTCGGCGGCGACGCGCGAGTATTTGTCCTCGGCGAGGATGGCATCGAGGATGGCGTCGGAGATCTGGTCGGCGACCTTGTCCGGATGGCCTTCGGAAACCGACTCGGAGGTGAACAGGTGGCTATGGCTCATGGATATTCCAGGGTGAAGCTAGCGGAATTTGCCGAACAGGCTTTCGTAGCGCGCGACGAACTCGCCGCGCGTGAAATGATGATTCTGGGTGCCGCGGGATTCAATCTTCAGCGAACCCATCAGCGAGGCTACGCGCCCGGTCTGCTCCCAGTCGTAGCCATGCAGCAGGCCGTGGATCAGCCCGGCACGGTAGGCATCGCCGCAGCCGGTGGGATCGACCACGGCGCGCGCCGGCGCCGTGGGAATGTGCAGCCGCTCGCCGCCAGTGTGGATCACCGAACCCTCGCCGCCGCGGGTGACGATGAGCGCAGCCACACGGGAGGCCACCTCGGCCTCGTTCCAGCCGGTGCGCTCGGCCATCAGGCTCCATTCGTATTCGTTGACCGTGACCCAGCTGGCCGCATCGATGAAGCGGCGCAGATCCTCGCCGCCGAACATGGGCAGGCCCTGGCCCGGATCGAAGATGAAGGGAATGCCCGCGGCCGCGAACTGTTCGGCGTGCTGGATCATGCCGTCGCGCCCGTCCGGCGCCACGATGCCCAGCGCCACGTGGCCCGCATCCCCCACCTTGTTCAGGTGCGACTGCCCCATGGCACCGGGATGGAAGGCCGTGATCTGGTTGTTGTCCAGGTCGGTGGTGATGAAGGCCTGGCCGGTGTGCTCGTCGGCGAGCACGCGGATGTGCTCGCGCGGCATGCCGTGGCGCTCCAGCCATTGCGCATAGGGGCCGAAGTCGTGGCCGACCGTCGCCATCACATGCCCCACGTCGCCCAGCAGCTTCAGGTTGTAGGCGATGTTGCCCGCGCAGCCGCCGAACTCGCGCCGCATCTGCGGCACCAGGAAGGACACATTGAGCATGTGCAGCTTGTCGGGCAGCAGGTGGTTCTTGAACTGGTCCTGGAACACCATGATGGTGTCGTAGGCCATGGAGCCGCAGATGAGTGCGTGGCCGCTCCTGAGCACGGGCTGCTTCACCGCGGCGTTACTCGTCGTCCGCAATGCGCAGCTTCAGGCCGGCCAGATCCGCGGTGAACTTGATCTGGCAGGACAGCCGCGAATTGTCCCGGTAGGTGGACAGCTCCCGCAGCATGTCGAACTCGTCGGAGTGCCGGGCCGGCAGGCGGTCGAACCATTCCGGGATCGATGTACACATGGCAGGTGGCGCAGGCGCACATCCCGCCGCACACTGCCGCAACCCCGTATTCCAGGTCGCGCAGGTTCTCCATCAGCGTGAAGCCCGTCTTCGCATCGACGTCGTGCTCGATGCCGTCCCGATCCGTCACCTTGATCACCGCCATGAATCTCGCCCAGCCTCCGTACCGCCTTGAGGCGGGTAACAGGTTATTTTGCCGGGCGGAACCGCAGTTATCCAGCGTCGGTCAGATGCGCCAGCGCCCACAGGCGATTCAGGATGGCAAAGAGGCGGCACTGGGCCGCAACGCGCGCCTGGTCGTCGGGGCCCGCCAGCCCGGCCGCGGCCAGCAGCCGCTGTAGATGCGGCTGCAGCTGCGGGTAATAGGTGAGAAGACAGGCCAGGTCATAGGCCGGATCGGCGATCTGCGCGTATTCCCAATCGACGAAGCGCAGCGGATCGCCGATGCAGTTGGCCATCTGCAGGTCGCCGTGGCAGATGGCGGCGCGGATCGGCGGACCGGTCGGCGCGGCCAGCTCCCCGTACAGCGATTCCACCTGCCTCGCTGCCTCTGCTGCCCGTTGCGGCCACTGCTCGTGGATCAGCCGCTGCTGCGCCCGCGCATAGTCCAGCGCATCGAAGGGCGCCCCCGCCGGCACCGCAAGCGCGTGCAGGCGCGCCAGGCGCTGCCCCAGATGGTCGATGGCTGCGGCATCGGCAAGGTCGGCCTCGCGCCACAGCCTGCCGTCCAGCCACTCCATCAGGATCCAGCCGCCGTCCGGGGCTGCGGCCAGCACCCGCGGCGCAAGGTCCGCCGCAGCCGCCGCACGATGGCAAGCCAGCTCCCGCAGCGGATCGGCGCCCGGCCGCTGCAGCGGCGCCAGGCGCGTGCGCAGCACGAAACGGCCGGCGCCGGTTTCAAGGTAACGGATGTCGTTGCAGCCGCGGCCGCCGGGCAAGGGCCGCTGCACGCGCGGCGGCCGGCCGTCTTCGCAGCCCGGTACGCGGGCGAGAACGGCCGGGTCGATCATGCCGCCTGCCCCTTGCGCTGCTGCGCCTGCCATTGCCGCCGCCAGCTGACCAGGCCCGCAGCGGCGAGGCCCAGGTAGACGAGGAACAGCAGCGCCACCACGTACAGCCCCTGCACCGCGAACAGGTACAGCGACACCGAGTCGATGCCGATCCAGTACACCCAGTTCTCGAGCTTCACCCGCGCGGTGAGCCAGCTTGCGAATAGCCCCAGCGCGGCGATCAGTGGATCCAGAAACGGCCAGTCCGATCCGCCGCTGGCGCGCAGCAGCGGCGCAAGGGCCAGCGCCAGCAGCACGCAGGCGCCGACGGCCAGCAGGTGATGGCGCAGCGGCCAGGTGCCGATGGCAGGGGCTGCGGCCGGACGGCTCCAGGTCATCCAGCCATAGACGGCGAGCACCACATAGCCGAACTGCAGCAGGCCCTGCATGGGCAGGCGGGCCTGGATCGCGAGCCCCATCAGCAGCAGCGAGCTTGCGCCGCCGGCCACCCACCCCCAGCGGCTGCGGCGCATGATGAACAGCACATAGGCCAGACCCAGTGCCGTGGACACCCATTCGGCGACATCGCTCATCACGGCGAGTAGCTGATCTTCACTCCCCACTGCCGGGGATCGCCATTCTGGATGTAGCGCTTGGGCGTCCAGTCCGGCGGCTCGTTGCCGAAGAAGAAGCCGCGCACCGCGTACTGCTCGTTGAAGAGGTTGCGCACCCACAGGCTCGCTGACCAGCGCCCCGTCTCGTAGCCCAGGCGCAGGTTCGCCAGCTGCCAGGCCGGCGCGCGCTCATCGTCGCTGACGCCGAAATAGAAACCGTCGCTGGCCTGCCAGTCCACGCGCGCGAACCAGCCATCGGGATGCCGCAGCAATGCCCACAGCCCGAGCTGGTACTGCGGCGCATGCGGCGGCGCGCGGCCATCGAGCACGCGGCCATCCAGCGTGTAGTCGAGGAAGCGCGCATGCAGCCATGCGGCATTGGCACCCAGGGTGAGCGCGGGCAGCGCCTGCCAGCGCCACTGGCTTTCGAGCCCGTAGTTCTCGCCGCGCGCCGCATTGTCCGTGAGCAGGATGAAGGTCAGCGGATCGGCAGGATCGGCCTGCACGGAGCTGGAAACCTGCTGGTTGCCGCGCCGCATGTAGAACAGGCTGGTCTGCGATTCGAGATGGCCGGCAGCCGAGCGCGTGCGCAGGCCGAGCTCGGCATTCCACAGCGATTCGGGATCGAAGGTGCGCTTGTCGGGCGGCAGCAGGATGCCGGTGTTGATGCCGCCGGCCTTGTAGCCCCGCGTCAGTGCCGCGTAGTAGTCGCGGCCCTCGGCGGCATGCCAGGTCAGGGCCAGATGGCCGCCGACCATGTTGTCCACGGGGTCGGCGGCGAGCTGGTTGCTGTCGCGGTAGCGCGCGTCGCGGCGCTCCAGGCGCAGACCGGCGGACAGGCTCAGGGCCGGCGACCAGTCATGGTCGACCTGCCCGTACAGTGCGGCGTTGACCGCGCGGTAGTTGCTGGCAAGCTGGCGCGACACCGCGCCGTTGTCGAGATCGAGAAAATCGTAATCCTCGGCCAGGCGCAGCGCGTACAGGCCGGTGACCCAGCGCGTGGCGGCGGTGCCGCCCGAGAGCCGCAGCTCCTGGCTGAAGTTGCGACGCTCGCGGCCGATGGTCTCGTAGAAATCATAGGGCCCGTTCTCGCCCCAGAAGGCATCGTTGCCCCAGTCGCCGTCGAAGGCGTAGCGCGAATCGGCGAGCAGCAGCGTGGTGACGCTGCGAAGCCGGAAGCCCTGCCAGCCGGTGTAGTCGAAGGCCAGCGCCAGCGCGCGCGAGCGCTGCTGGTCCACGCCCGGACGGTCCGACTGCGTAATGCGGCTGTTGTCCAGCGACCAGGCATCGTAGCCATTGTCCGAATCGGCCAGCAGCAGCGTGGCATCGAGCGTGAGGTCCGGCGACAGTGCGCTGTGCAGCTTCAGCCGCGCGAGGCTCTCGTCGATGCCGTTGGTGTCGTCGCGATCGAGGAAGGCGTTATGGCGGAAGCCATCGCTGCGGTAGCGGTGCAGCGCCAGGCGCCACGCCGTGGACTCCCCCAGCGAATTGTTGAGCACCAGCCCGCCGCCGAAGCTGCCGTAGTCACCGGCCTCCAGTTCGCCGCCGACGGCAAAACCCGGCTGCGGCGCCTGCGAGCGCAGGCTGATGAGGCCGGCGAGCGCATTGGCGCCATAAGTCGTGCCCTGCGGCCCGCGCAGCACTTCGGCACGCGCCAGGTCGAACAGCGAGGCCGGCATGGCGATGCCCGAGAAGTCGATGTCGTCGATGAGGAAGCCCACCGAAGGATTCGGCGCGCCCTCGTACTGCTCCAACTCGCCGATGCCGCGGATCTGGAAATAGCGTGGCCGCGAAGTGCCGCCCGCGAAACCGAGGTTGGGAATCTGGCCCAGCACATCGCCGAAATGCGCAACGCCGGTGTCTTCGAGGACGCGCGCATCGAGCACGCTGGCGCTGGCGGGCAGATGCGACAGCGGCGTTTGGATCAGCCGTGCGGTGACCACGATCTCGTCGAGATCATCGGGCGCATCCGCGGCGACCGCCGCGAACGACAACGCAAAGGGGAAAAGGCCAATGGCCAGAACGGACAGACGACGACTCATACCCACTCCCTCCGCCGGTATTAACCGGATCAGGTTCAACGGGTCAGCCGGCGCATCCGGCATCTCAGGCTCAAGCGTGAGCCGCCCCAAGGTGAGCGCGTATGTTAGCGTCACGGTCCTGCAATGCAAGCCGCAGGGAGTCGATGCAACGATGACGCGCAGCGTGGAAGTGTTCCAGGTCGATGCCTTCACCACCCAGCGCTTCAGCGGCAATGCCGCCGGAGTGGTGCTGGGTGCCGAGGCGCTCTCGGATGAAGAGATGCAGCTCATCGCGCGCGAGATCAACAGCGGCGACACCGCCTTCGTCGGCGCACCGCAGGGCGATGACCACGACCTCACCATCCGTTTCTTCACGCCGCACAAGGAGATGCCCTTCGTCGGCCACGCCACGCTCGCCGCACATGCGGTGCTGCAGGCGCGCGACCCGCGGCCCCTGCGGCGCCAGCGCGGCCGCAACGGCATCATCGAGGTGCGCGCCCTGGACGGCGGCCGCCTGTCGATCCGTGCGCCGGCGCCACCGCTGGGCCGTCATCCGGATGCCGACGAATGTGCCACCGTGCTGCAACTGCTGGGACTGGACACCGGCGCGCTCGATCCGGCCTGCCCTCCACAGATCATCGGCAGCGCCGGCACGCGGCTGGTGATCGGTCTTGCGCAGGCGTCGAGCCTC
This sequence comes from Steroidobacteraceae bacterium, assembly GCA_049841155.1. Classification (GTDB taxonomy): domain Bacteria; phylum Pseudomonadota; class Gammaproteobacteria; order Steroidobacterales; family Steroidobacteraceae; genus ZC4RG30. Next base: position 815,531 of record JASGHI010000004.1, on the reverse strand, counting down.
GCGCAGGTCACGCCGCGGCTGCCGGAACTGGCGCGGCTGTCGGCACAGATCGGCGCACAGGGTTACTTCCTGTTCGCACGTGAGGGCGCGCCCGAAGGCTGCCTGACCGAATCGCGCATGTTCTGCCCGGCGCTGGGCATCGACGAGGATCCGGCCAGCGGCAACGCCCACGGCATGCTGGGCTGCTACTTCGCCGCGCTGGGCCTGCTGCCCGCATCGAACCGCTTCACCGGCGCGCAGGGCCGCTTCATGAAACGGCCCAGCCGCATCGACGTGGAGGTGCTGCGCGATGCCGGCGGTGCGGCGGTGGCAACGACCATCGCCGGCGGCGCCGTGATCGTGCTTCAGGGACGCATAGCGCTCTGATGGATCATTCCGCAACCATGCCGGCGTGGATGCCATCGGGCGCGGGAGGCTGCTGATCGACGATGCCGCGGAACACCAGGTTGGGCAGCTGGGTATCTGCGGCAAGGGCACTGCCCGGGCGCGCCATGTAGAGCATGGCGATGCCCCGCTGCGGCGACAGCCACAGGCGCGCGCCGGCCTGCAGATCAATGCCCAGCGCATCGCGCGTGGCGGGCGGTTCATCGCCGGTGTTCGCGGCAGGCGCGGGCAGCCAGGGCAGATGCGGCGTGGAAGCGTTGCCGGCCATCAGCAGTTCGCGCACCCACTGCGGCGAGACCACGCGCTCACCGGCGTATTGACCTTGCAGGAGCAGCAGGTCGGCCAGACGCATCCAGTCGCCGGCCGCTGCCACGAAGCAGCAGGTGACGCGCGGCCTGCCGGCAGCATCGACCTGCACGGCGGCATCTGCCGCGCCGATGCCGCGCCACACCTGGTCTGAGAGCAGCTCCACGGAACGCAGCTTCTCCGGCAGCGCCGCCTCGGCGGCATCCGGACGCCCGGAGAAATGGAACCCCGCGGCGCGCGACCAGGGGTTGCGCCAGGTTTCCTGCCTTGCGGCTTCCGGGTACAGCGCCGCCAGCACGCGCTTCAGGAATGCGGCATCGAGCTGCCCGGAATCGGCAAGCCTGGCCCAGGCCAGCGCCCAGGGCAGCGGGGACAATGTTCCTCCGGCCACCGGCGTGGCGGCCGACTGGCCGGCGCCGTAGTACTCCGCCACGAGATGCCCGTGGCGATGCACCAGCACCAGCAGCGCACCCTGCTGCTGCGCCAGCGCGCGCAGGGCATCAATGGCTTCGGGCGCAATGTTCTCCATCCCGGCGTCGGCACGCGGCGGAGCAAATACGTCACCGCCGGCCACCTTCACCGAAGCGATGCGCGACGCGGGCAGCCACGGACTGCCCGCCGTCATCGCGGCCAGATAGCCGCGCCAGAAGGAGGGCCCGCCCGCGGCGAGCAGCGCCAGCAGCAGCAGCACGGCCACGGCGGCCATTGCCCCGGTCTTTGCGCAGAGCCGGTTCCTCATCTGCGCACAGGTCCCTGGTAACGGATGCGGCCTGCTGCGAGCTGCAGCTCTCCCGTGGCAGCCGCCGGCCACTCGGCTCGGTAGTGCGTCGCGATCACCACCGTCAATCCGTCGCCGATTTCACGCTCCAGCGCCTGATGCAATGAATGCCGCGTGTCGCGGTCCAGCCCGGCGTAGGGTTCATCCAGCAGCAGCAGCCGCGGCCGCGCGATGGCGGCGCGCGCAAACAGCACACGCCGCACCTGCCCGTAGGAAAGCTGCGCCAGGTTGCGCTGCTGCATGCCCGCAAGCCCGTAGCGGCGCAGCACCGGCAAGGCGCGCCGGCGTTCGGAGGCGCTCACCGGCTCATTGAGGCCGATGCTGGAGTGCAGCCCGGAGACGACCACATCCAGCACTGGCAGGTGACGCGGCATGTCGGTCTGCAGCTGCGGCGCGATGAAGCCGGTGCGCGCACGGAAGTGTTCCAGCGGCACGCCGGGCACGACGCCGGCGCGGCGTATGGAGCCACCGCTGGCCGCGCCATGATCGCCATAGATCGTGCGCAGCAAGGTCGACTTGCCCGAGCCATTCGCGCCATGCACCACCCAGCACTCGCCCCGGCGCAGCGTGAAATCAACATCCCGCAATACCCGCGCCTCGTCGATGTAGATAGTGGCATTGCACAGCTCCACCAGCACACCGCCGCTGCTCCGCGCGGCCTGCGCCGGTGCAGGCCGCGGGGCGCGCTGCGGCGGCGCCGCCAACAACTGACGGCGGCGCGCCGCCGTCAACGGTCCCGCATAGCGGATGCCGCCCTGTTCCAGCAACAGCAGGTGGCTCGCGCCGGGCGGCAAATCCTCTGCGCGGTGCGCCGTGGCCACCCACGACATGCGCGAACCGGCGCCGCGCGCGATCAGGCGCAGCAACCGCCGGCGGTTGACCTCATCCAGACCCGTGGCCACCTCGTCGAGCAGCAGCACCGACGGCCGGCTCGCCAGTGCGCGCGCCAGCAGCGTGAGCCGTCGTTCTCCATAGGAGAGCGTGAGGAAATGGCGGTCCGCCAGTGCGCCTGCTCCGGCGCGCGCCAGCCATTCACGGCTGCGCCGCTGCTGGGCCGGCGTGAAACCGGACAGGGGAATGTCGGTGCGGTGCATGCCCGTGGCCACCACCACCCAGGCCGGGAAATTCCAGCCGTAGCGCTCGTATTTGTCCTGGCGCTCCGGACCCAGGTAGGCGATGTCGTCCTTGAGCTCGCGCGGCGTATCGTGCCAGGCGCCACGATGGCGGTAGCGCCGCACCGGCTGCGGCGCGGGATCCGGCCACACGTCCCCCGCCAGCAGCTTCAGCAATTGCGTCTTGCCGGCGCCGTTGGGACCGATGACCCACCAGCGCTCGCCCGCGCAGAGCGTCCAGTTGATGTTTTCAAGGACCACGCGTTCATCGCGGGTCAACCTCAGGTCTTTGAGCTCAATCTGCAAGCGGATTCTCGATGAAGAAACAGGGTCATTATCCTGAAAAGGACGAGGCGCCGCTTTGGAGTCCCTGCGCGGCGGCGTAGAATGCCGGGCGTGTCGTCACCCCGCACCCTGCCTCCTGCCGTCCTGGGCGCTCTGGGCATCGTCTTTGGCGACATCGGCACCAGCCCGCTGTACGCCTTCCGCGAATCCTTCCACGCCGCCCAGGGCACGCAGAACGATGCACTTGCCATCTACGGGCTGCTGTCGCTGATCTTCTGGGCGCTGGCGCTGATCGTGGCGCTCAAGTACGTGATCTTCATCCTGCGCGCGGACAACGACGGCGAAGGCGGCATCCTGTCGCTGGTGGCACTGGCGCAGCAACGACTGGGGCCCGCCACCACGTGGTCGCGCCGCGTGCTCACGCTGGGCCTGATCGGCACGGCGCTGTTCTATTGCGACGCACTGATCACTCCCGCGGTGACCATCCTCAGCGCCGCGGAAGGCATGGAGACTCTGGATCCAGGGCTCGGCCACGCCGTGCTGCCCATGACGCTCGCCATCGTGGTGCTGCTGTTCGCGCTGCAGAAGCGCGGCACCGGGCACATCGGCCGCCTGTTCGGACCGGTCATGGTGCTGTGGTTCCTGGCACTGGCCGTGATGGGCGTGGTGTGGATCCAGCGCAATCCTGCCGTGCTGCAGGCCGTGAATCCGGCCTTCGCCGGCGAGCTGCTCGTGGCGCGGCCGGGCCTGGCGCTGGTGATCTTCGGCGCCGTGTTCCTCGCCGTGACCGGCGGCGAAGCGCTGTATGCCGACATGGGGCACTTCGGCCGCCTGCCGGTGCGCATCGCGTGGCTCGCCATCGTCTGGCCGGCGCTGCTGCTGAACTACTTCGGCCAGGCGGCGCTGATGCTCGGCGCCACGCGACCTGTGGGCAATCCTTTCTTCGAGATGGCGCCGGCGCCGCTGCTGCCGGCGCTGGTGATCCTTGCGACACTGGCTTCGGTCATCGCCTCGCAGGCCACCATCTCCGGCGCCTTCTCCATCACGCGCCAGGCCGTGCAGCTGGACCTGCTGCCGCGGCTGCGCATCGTTCAGACCTCGGCTGCGGCGCAGGGACAGATCTACGTGCCGGCGGTGAATCTCTTCATGCTCGTCGCGGTGATCCTGTTCGTGCTCGGCTTCGGTTCGTCCGGAGCGTTGTCGGGCGCCTACGGCGCCGCCGTCGTGGGCACCATGCTCATCACCACGGTCATCGGCGCCATCGTTGCGCAGACCTCATGGAACTGGCCGCTGTGGCGCGTGATCCTAGTCTTCGGGCTGTTCGCCCTGGTGGACCTGGCCTTCGTCGCCGGCAATGCGACCAAGATCGACGATGGCGGCTGGGTGCCGCTGGTGCTGGCGGCAGCCATGTGCGCCGTGTTCTTCGTCTGGCGCGACGGCCGGCGGCGGCTGCGCCGCGAACTGGCGCGCCGCGCCGTGAACCTCGCCGAATTGCCCCGGCTCACCGGCTCCGCCGCACGCGTGCCCGGCACCGCCGTGTACCTGGTGAGCCATGCGCAGTACGTACCCACGGCGCTGCTGCGCAACCTGCAGCACAACCATGTCTATCACGAGCTCAACGTGATCCTGCACATGGAGATCGCGCGCCAGCCGCGCGTGGACCCCATGGCACGCACGCGCGTCGAGGAACTGTTCCCGGGAACGCACCGGGTATATGCGCGCTTCGGATTCATGGAGACGCCGGACGTGGGCGAAGCGTTGCGCGACGCGCGCCGCCGAGGTCTTGCGATCCGCGCCGAAGACGCCTCGTTCTTCGTCGGCTGGCACCTGGTGCGCGCACTGCCCACTCCGGGCTGGCGCGGCCTGCGCACGGCGCTGTTCGCGCGGCTGCAGCGGCGCAGTGCCCAGGCGGCGGAGTTCTTCCACATGCCGGCCGAGCGCGTGGTGGTGCTCGCCACCGAGGTGCCACTGCGCTGATAAAATCAGAATATGCCCGAGATATCGAGGCCAATAGACTGATACAAAAGAACAAATGGCGCGCCCGGAGAGATTCGAACTCCCGACCAACTGGTTCGAAGCCAGCTACTCTATCCAACTGAGCTACGGGCGCGTCGCAATGCGGCGATAGTCGCACGTTGACCGGCTGCAAGTATAAGATGCGGGCCAACGGAGGGTCTGGACCGATTGGGTCCGCAAACATCGGGGGACAGCATGAAGAAATCTCTGATTCTGATTGCCGCTGCGGCGGCGTTCACTTCCACTGCTTGGGCCGACTGCAACTATCCCAAGGCACCTGCCAAGATTCCGGACGGCAACACCGCCCCGCGCGAGGAGCTGCTGGCCGCGAAGAAGCAGGTCGACCAGTACAACGCCGACATGAACACCTACCTCGACTGCCTCAAGAAGGAGTACGACGCCAGCGTCGCCAAGGGTGGTTCGTCACTCACCGAGCAGCAGAAGCAGCAGATGGCGGCGATGTACACGCAGAAGAACGATGCGGCCATCGACGAGCTGACGACCGTCGCCAACCGCTTCAACGAGCAGGTGCGGGCCTACAAGGCCAAGAACGAGTCCAAGTAATCCGGCATCTGCCGGATTGCTGACGTACGCGGCCGCTTCCGGATCGGGAGCGGTCGCGGCGCGAGACTAGCCGGGCCGCACCTGCCCGCTGCCGCGCACCACGTACTTGTAGCTGGTGAGCTGCTCCACGCCCACCGGCCCGCGGGCGTGGAAACGGTCGGTGGAGATGCCGATCTCCGCCCCCATGCCGAACTCGCCGCCGTCGGCGAATTGCGTCGAGGCGTTGTGCAGCACGATGGCGCTGTCCACTTCGGCGAGAAAGCGTTCGGCCGTGGCGGCATTGGCCGTCACGATGGCATCGGTGTGCGACGAGCCGTACTGCGCAATGTGCGCGATGGCACCGGGCACGCCGTCGACCACGCGCACGGAGATGATGGCGTCGAGGTATTCGGTACGCCAGTCGGCTTCCGTCACCGGCCTCACGCGCGCATCGGCGCTCTGGGCAGCCGCATCGCCGCGCAGCTCGCAACCGCCATCGGCCAGCGCCGCAAGCAATGCGGACAGCACACCGGGCGCACAGCCCGAATCCACCAGCAGCGTCTCGGCCGCGCCGCAGATGCCGGTGCGGCGCAGCTTGGCATTCACGACGATGTCCCGCGCCATGGCCAGTTCCGCGTCGCGGTCCACGTAGACATGGCACAGCCCTTCGAGGTGGCCGATCACCGGCACCCGGGCCTCCTTCTGCACACGTTCGACGAGGCTGCGGCCGCCGCGCGGCACGATCACGTTGATGCAGCCATCAAGGCCCTCGAGCATCAGGCCCACCGCCGCGCGGTCCGCGGTCGGCACCAGCTGTATCGCAGCCGCGGACAGCCCGGCTTCGGCCAGGCCGGCGACCAAGCAGGCATGGATGGCTGCGCTTGAGCGGCGACTCTCGGAGCCCCCACGCAGGATCACCGGATTGCCGGATTTCAGGCACAGCGCGCCGGCATCAGCCGTCACGTTCGGCCGGCTCTCGTAGATGATGCCGATCACGCCCAGCGGCACGCGCACGCGCTGGATCACGAGCCCATTGGGGCGCGTCCACTCGGCGCTCACGCTGCCCAGAGGATCGGGCAGCGTGATGATGTCCTCCACGCCGCGCGCAATGGATTCGATGCGCTGCTCGTCGAGCCGCAGGCGGTCAAGCATGGCGCCGGACAACCCCTGCGCCCGCGCCGCCGCCATGTCCTCGGCATTGGCGGCGAGGATCGCTGTGCGCGCAGCACGGATCTGCCGCGCCGCCTGCGCCAGTGCCGCATTGCGCGCCGCCGCCGGCGACTGCGCCAGCGCCCTGCGTGCCGCCGCCGCCGCGCGCCCCAGTGCCTGCATGACCTCGGCGAGACCCCTGCCCTGCGCCGCCATTGCGTCCAACTGCATTGCCTCCACTGCTACGGCCGCCCGTTACGGGGCGACCAGCACCAGGTCGTCCCGGTGGATGATCTCGTCTCGGCCCCGGTAACCCACCAGCGACTCGATCTCGGAACTGCGCCGTCCCTGGATACGCAGCACATCCTCGCTGGAGTACGCCGCGAGGCCATGCGCCAGCACCCTGCCATCCGGTCCCACCACCTGCACGGCGTCGCCGCGCTCGAATTCACCGCTGGCGCCGGTCACCCCGGCCGGCAGCAGGCTGCGGCCGCGCCGCAGCGCCAGCACGGCGCCGGCATCGATCTGCAGCCGGCCCGAAGGCTTGAGGCTGCCTGCAATCCACTGCTTGCGCGCCGCGCCCGGAGCAGCATGCGGCAGAAACCAGGTGCAGCGCGCGCCCGACTCCAGCCGCCGCAGCGGATGCCGCGGAGCTCCCGGCGCAATGCACATGCGGCAGCCGGCACCCACCGCGATGCGCGCCGCGGCAATCTTGGTGGCCATGCCGCCGGAGCCCACGGCCGAGGCCGAACCGCCGGCCATGGCGTCGATTTCCGGCGTGATCGTCTGCACCTCGGGGATGAATCGCGCCTGCGGGTCCTTGCCGGGATCGGCCGTGTAGAGACCATCGACATCGGACAGCAGCACCAGGCAGTCGCAGCTGGCCATCTGCGCCACGCGCGCCGCAAGCCGGTCATTGTCGCCATAGCGGATTTCACTGGTGGCCACCGTGTCGTTCTCGTTGATCACCGGGATGGCGCCCAATGACAGCAGCGTGTTGATCGTGGCGCGCGCATTGAGATAGCGTCGGCGCTGCTCGCTGTCCTGCAGAGTCAGCAGCACCTGGGCCACGACGATGGATTCATCCTCCAGCAGCTCCTTGTAGGCATGGGCGAGCCGGATCTGGCCGACCGCCGCTGCGGCCTGCTTCTGCTCGAGCCCCAGCGGACCGGAAGGCAGATTCAGCTGGCGCCGCCCCAATGCGATGGCACCCGAAGACACCAGGATCACTTCCTGGCCGCGGCGGCGCAGCCGGCGCAGGTCCTCCACCAGCGTCGCGAGCCAGGCGCGATTGAGCCGGCCCGACTGCGGGTCGACCAGCAGCGCCGACCCTACTTTGACGGCGATGCGGCGCGCGCGGGCAAGCGGCGAAACCGCGGAGGAAGCGGCAGCGGACCTGGAGCGCTGGCGAGGCGGCATGAGCGCGGCACTATAGCAGTCAGCCACATTGCTCCGGAGGCGGGGCTGGTCCTAATATCGCGGCGCTGCAAGACAGATGTTTTCCGGGGAGTGATTGTGGGCAGAGATTACGAGCCTGTGAAGGGCCAGTGGTACGAGAACGTCGAGGAAGACGAGAGTTTCCGCGTGCTTTCGGTGGATGAAGACGCGGAGCTGGTCGAAATCGAATACCTCGACGGCGACATCGAGGAACTGGACCTGGATGCCTGGCACGAAATGGATCTCGAGCGCATCGAGGAGCCCGAGGGCTGGGCCGGCGGCGACGAGGAAGAGGAATCCCTCGACGACGACGACGACGACGAGGACTGGGAAGACGACGAAGACGAGGATGAGGACGAGGAGGACGACTGGGAAGAGGATGAGGAAGACGGCGACCGGTACTGAGGTTGACCGTCAACGACCTGATTCAGCACAATAAATTCTCCTTGAATCGTGGCCGCCGCACCCCCAGATTGCAGTACAGGGTGCATCCCATCAGTCCTGGAGGACGTTAGTAGATGAAGCGGGTTTTCCTGTTCCTGGCCACCAACCTGGCGGTCGTGCTGGTGTTGTCCGTGGTGGCCCGTCTGCTGGGGCTCGACCGTTACCTTTCCGCCCAGGGCGGAGACATGGGCGGCCTGCTGGTCTTTGCCGCGCTGTTCGGCTTCGGCGGCGCGCTGATCTCGCTGGCCCTGTCCAAGTGGACCGCCAAGCGCGCCATGGGCGTGCGCGTGATCGAACGGCCGGCGAACCAGACCGAGGAATGGCTGGTGCGCACCGTGCGCGCGCAGGCCGAACAGGCCGGCATCGGCATGCCCGAGGTGGGCATCTTCGATTCCCCGCAGCCCAATGCCTTCGCCACCGGCGCCCGCCGCAATGCGGCCCTGGTGGCCGTGAGCACCGGCCTGCTGAACAACATGCGCCCCAACGAGGTCGAGGCCGTGCTGGGGCACGAGATAACCCATGTGGCCAATGGCGACATGGTCACCCTGACGCTGATCCAGGGCGTCGTGAACACCTTTGTCATATTCCTGGCACGGATCATCGGCAATCTCGTGGACCGGGCCGTGTTCCGCAATGAACAGGGCCGGGGGCCGGCCTATTTCGTGTCGGTGCTGGTGGCCGAAATGGTGCTGGGCATCCTCGCCAGCATCATCGTCATGTGGTTCTCGCGGCAGCGCGAATTCCGCGCCGACCGCGGCGGCGCGCATCTGGCCGGCAACGGCAACATGGTTGCCGCGCTGCAGCGGTTGCGGGCCGCCTCCAACGAACCTCTGCCGGCACAGTTCAATGCCTTCGGCATCAAGGGGGGAGCCGGAGCGGGTCTGAAGCGCCTGTTCATGAGCCACCCGCCGCTGGAGGAGAGGATCGCCCGCCTGCAGACCCCGTAAGGGGCTGTTTTTGGGGACAAGCCGCGGATTTGTAGAGTTTTTTCACTGCGGCCGGACTTGAAAACCCGTATAGTTGCGGGTTGAGTGCTTAACAATATTCAGAGAGGTAATGGGATGCGACTGCCACGATGGCTGGACAACGAGCGACGCGCCACCGAAAGCACCGCCGTGGCGGACGCGCAGGCACTCGATTCCATCGAATGGTCGCGCATCCTCCCCTACATCGCGCTGCACCTGGCCTGCCTCGGCGTCATCTGGGTGGGCGTCAGCTGGGTGGCCGTGATCGTTGCACTGATCGCCTACGTGGTGCGCATGTTCGCCATCACCGGCCTGTATCACCGTTACTTCTCGCACCGCTCCTTCAAGACCTCGCGCGTGGGCCAGTTCATCTTCGGCCTGCTGGGCGCCTCGGCGGTGCAGCGCGGCCCGATCTGGTGGGCGGCGCACCACCGCCACCATCACGCGCACTCCGACCAGGAAGGCGACATTCACTCGCCCAAGCAGGTGGGCTTCTGGCGCGCGCACATGGGCTGGTTCCTCACCCGCAAGGGCTTCGCGCCCGACCTCAAATACGTGCGTGACCTGATGCAGTTCCGCGAACTGCGCTGGCTCGACCGCTTCGACATGATCGTGCCGACGCTGCTGGGCGTGGGCATGTTCCTGCTGGGCGTGCTGCTGCAGCGCGTGGCGCCGGAACTGGGCACCAACGGCTGGCAGATGCTGGTGTGGGGCTTCTTCATCAGCACCGTGGTCTGCTACCACGCCACCTACACCATCAACTCGCTGTCGCATGTGTTCGGCAGGCAGCGCTACCGCACCGGCGACACCAGCCGCAACAACTGGTTCCTGGCCATCCTCACGCTGGGCGAGGGCTGGCACAACAACCACCACCATTACCCGAACTCGGTGCGCCAGGGCTTCTACTGGTGGGAAATCGACATCAGCTACTACATCCTCAAGACGCTGTCGTGGCTGGGCATCATCTGGGACCTGAAGCCCGTGCCCGTCGAGGCGCGCGACCTCACCCCGCGCAGGATCCATCCGGTCCGCCGCCCGCGCTGAAGGGCCGCGACCGGGGGGTCCAGCCGCTTTCACGGCTGCTCATGAACTCGACATCCAAGCCGACGATCATCCCGGAGGTTTCCGGCGAGAACAGCGTCCGCCGCGAAGCCGGCTCGGCGCGGCTCGCCCGCCGCCTGCTCACGGCGCGCCTGGCGCAGTTGCGGGATGGAGAGGTCCGCATCATCGAGGCCGGCGCCGAGCCGCTGCACTTCGGCGCCCGTACCAGCCGCTGCCCGCTCGCGGCGACCATCACCGTCGATGACCCCGGGTTCTGGGCGCTGGCCGCCTACGGCGGCGCCGTGGGGGCCGGCGAGTCCTACATCAACGGGCACTGGCGCTGCGACGACCTCACCGCGCTGGTGCGCATCATGGTGGTGAACCGGCACGTGCTGGAGGAGATGGAAAGCAGCTTGGCCGCCCGGCTGCGGACCATGGCGCGGCGCTTCCTGCACTGGGCCAACCGCAACAGCCGGCACGGCAGCGCGCGCAACATCGCCGCCCATTACGACCTCGGCAATGCCCTGTACCGGCTCATGCTGGACGACACCATGGCCTATTCCTGCGGCATCTTCCTGCGCGAAGACGCCACCCTGCAGGAGGCCTCGATCGCGAAGTTCGACGCCGTGTGCCGCAAGCTCGACCTCACGCCGGCCGACCACCTGGTGGAAATCGGCACCGGCTGGGGCGGACTTGCCATCCACGCCGCCGAACGCTACGGCTGCCATGTGACCACCACCACGATCTCGCGCGAGCAGCACGACTTCGCGCAGGAGAAGATCGCTGCGCGCGGCCTCTCCGGCCGCATCACACTGCTGTTCGAGGACTACCGCGACCTCAAGGGCCGGTTCGACAAGCTGGTTTCCATCGAGATGATCGAGGCAGTGGGCGCAAAATACCTCGATACCTATTTCCGCAAGTGCTCCGACCTGCTCAAGCCCACCGGCGCCATGCTGCTGCAGGCCATCACGCTGCAGGACCAGTACTACGCGCAGGCGCTGAAATCCGTCGACTACATCCAGCGCTTCGTTTTCCCGGGCAGCTTCATTCCCTCGGTCAACGCCATCACCGATGCCGTGGCGCGGGTCACCGACATGAAGCTGTTCAACCTCGAGGACATCGGTCCGCACTATGCCCCCACACTGCGCCTGTGGCGCGAGCGCTTCTTCGCGAACCTCGCCGAGGTGCGCAGGCTGGGCTATCCGGAGAGCTTCAACCGGCTGTGGGAGTTCTACCTGTGCTACTGCGAGGGCGGCTTCGCGGAGCGGCAGCTCGGCGATGTGCAGATGCTGCTGACCAAGCCGGATTGCCGCCGCGCCGCCATCGCCGCGGCCTGATGCCCCGCCGCGTTTCCCGCACGCACCGCCGCTGATGGACGCAGCACAGCTGCTTCACGGACTGCGCGAACTGCTCGGCAATGACGCCCTGCTGACGGACCCCGCGGACATCGCCCCGGCCCTGGTCGATCACCGCGAGCTCTATCAGGGCGCCGCGCCGGCATTGGTGCAACCCGCAGACGCTGCCGCCGTCTCGCGCCTGCTGGCCTGGTGCAACCACCACCGTATGGGCGTGGTTCCCCAGGGGGGCAACACCAGCTACTGCGGCGGCGCGACACCCGATGCCTCCGGCAGCCAGATCGTACTGTCGCTGCGGCGCATGAACCGCATCCGCAGCGTGGACGCCGCGAACTTCTCGCTGGTGGCCGAGGCCGGGTGCACGCTGGCCGCGGTGCAGGCGGCTGCCCAAGAGGCGGAACGTCTCTTCCCGCTGAGCCTGGGCTCCGAAGGCACCTGCCAGATCGGCGGCAATCTTGCGACCAACGCCGGCGGCACCGCCGTGCTGCGCTACGGCATGATGCGCGACCTCGCGCTGGGCCTCGAGTACGTGCTTGCCGACGGCAGCGTGGTCTCGAGCCTCGCGCCGCTGCGCAAGGACAACACCGGCTACGACCTGCGGCACCTGCTGATCGGCAGCGAGGGCACGCTGGGCGTGATCACCGCGGCCTGCCTGAAGCTGTTTCCGCGCATCCGCACCGCCGCCACGGCCTGGATCAGCGTGCCTCATCCGCGTGCGGCGATCGCCCTGCTGGGACGGCTGCGCGAAGCCAGCGGCGACCGCCTCTCCGGCTGCGAGCTCATTCCCCAGGTGGCGCTCGACCTGGTGCTGCAGCACATACCAGGCGCACGTGACCCGGGTGCGACGCCCTCCCCCTGGTACCTGCTCGCCGAACTCACCAGCTCCGGCGAAGAACCGCTCGACGGCCTGCTTCGAGGATGCATTGGCGCGCGCCATCGAGGAAGGTGTGGCTCTGGATGCGGTGCTGGCCAGCAGCGAGGCGCAGCGCGGTCAGTTCTGGGCACTGCGCGAGAACGTACCCGCCGCCCAGCGGCGCGCCGGCGCCAGCCTCAAGCACGACATATCGGTGAGCGTTTCCCTGCTGCCCGAATTCATCGAGCGCGGCGCGGCGCTGGCCGCGACGCTGGCGCCCGAAGGTTTTCTCGTGGCCTATGGTCATGCCGGCGACGGCAACCTGCACTTCAACCTCAGCCAGCGCCCCGGCGCCGACCGCGCCGCCTTCCTCGCACGCGAGGCCGCGCTGAAGCGCGCCCTCCACGATCTGGTGGCCGCAATGCATGGCAGCTTCAGCGCCGAGCATGGCATCGGCCAGCTGAAGGTCGGGGAACTGGCGCGTTATGCGCCACCCGCAGAACTGGCCGCCATGCAGGCGATCAAGCATGCCCTCGACCCCCGCGGCATCCTCAATCCGGGAAAGGTGCTCGCTGCGCCGTAAGCCGGCCGCTCACCGGCCGGGCACGGATCCGGCGCCCACACGGATCAGCCCTTCCTGAGCCGTGCTTGCCACCAGCACTCCCGCGCGCGAGAACAGGCTGGCGCGCGCGAAGCCGCGGGCGCCGGCGGCGCTGGGGCTTTCAATGGAATACAGCAGCCACTGGTCCACGCGCACCGGCCGGTGGAACCACATTGCATGGTCGATGCTCGCGACCACCACTCCCGGGCTCGCAAAGGTATAGCCATGCGGCCGCATCATCGTGCCGACCAGGTGGTAGTCCGAGACATAGGCCAGCAGGCAGTGGTGCTCACGCGGGTCGTCGCCCAGGTCGCCTACGGCGCGGAACCACACGTCCTGCCGCGGGGCGCGCGGATCCTGCGAATCCACGACGCGGAATTCGAACGGTGAATACCGGCCGCGGAAACGCTGCGCGGCCGGCGGCAGGGGGCTCTGCGCCTCGATGATCTCGCGCAGATCCGGCAGCTGCTCGGGCGGGGCGACGTGGGGCATCGCGATCTGGTGGTCCGGGCCCGCTTCCGGCTCCTGGAACGAGGCCGCCATGTGGAAGATCTGCTCGCCATGCTGGACCGCGACCACGCGGCGGCTGGAAAAACTGTGGCCGTCACGGCTGCGGTCCACTTCATAGATGATGGGCGCGTTGAAGTCCCCGCGCCGCAGGAAGTAGGCATGCAGCGAGTTGACCTGCCGGCCCTCGACGGTGCAGTAGGCCGCATGCAGCGCCTGCCCCAGCACCTGGCCGCCGAACACCTGCGGACTGCCGATGTCGCGGCTGGCGCCGCGGAACAGATTGTTTTCGAGCCGCTCTAGATCCAGCAGCTGCAGCAGTTCCGTCAGCGCCTTGGACATGGGTGCGGACCTTGGGTCAGGAAGGTGGCGGCGCATCCACCACGCCCAGGCGCTGGTGCATCACCGGGCTCGTGGTCGTGTACTGCAGGAACTGGCGCTTGCCGGGATACAGGTAGGCCTGGATGCCGAAGGCCGCGAGCGCGGCCTCGTGGAAGCCCGACAGGATCAGCTTCTTCTTGCCCGGATAGGTGTTGATGTCGCCGACGGCGAAGATCCCCGGCACGCTGGTCTGGAACTTCTCGGTATCCACCACCAGAGCGCGCTTTTCCAGCGCCAGCCCCCACTCGGCAATGGGCCCGAGCTTGGGCGCGAGGCCGAAGAACGCCAGCAGCCGGTCGGCCGCAAGCTCATGCAGCGCGCCGTCCTGGCCCTTCACCACCACGCCCGCGATCTGCCCCTCGGCCGTGACCAGCGACTGCGCCGTACCCTCGATGAAGCGCATCTTCCCCGCCGCGACCAGCTCCTGCATCTTCGCCACCGAGGCCGGCGCGGCGCGGAATTCCGCGCGCCGGTGCACCAGCGTCAGCGACTCCGCCTTGTCGGCGAAGTCCAGCGTCCAGTCCAGCGCCGAATCGCCGCCGCCGAAGATCACGAGCTTGTGGCCATGGAAATCCGCGGCGCGCTGCACGCGGTAGAAAATCTGCCGGTTCTCGAAAGCCTCCGCGCCCTCGACCCCCAGGCGCCGCGGCTGGAACGAGCCCACGCCGCCCGCGATCACGATCGCGCCGGCATCGAAGGCGAGTCCTCCGGCCGTCTTCACGTCGAAGCGCCCGTCATCGCGCCTCACCACTTCGGTGACCTCCTGGCCGAAATGCATCTCGGCACCGAAGGGCTTGACCTGCTCCAGCAGCCGGTCCACCAGCTCCTGCGCACCGCACACCGGCAGCGCCGGGATGTCGTAGATCGGCTTCTCGGGATAAAGCTCCGTGCACTGTCCGCCCGGCTTGGGCAGCGAATCGAGGATCTGCGCCTTGAGGCCCAGCAGCCCCAGCTCGAACACCTGGAACAGGCCGCAGGGACCTGCGCCCACGATGAGCACATCTGTCTTGGTCATCAGGCGCGGCCGGCGTTCGAATCAGTGGGAGTGTGGTAGTACTCGCTGTCCGCGGCCAGTTCCTTCACCAGGCGCTTGAGCTCCTCCACCCGGGCCTCGGCCGTGCTAATGGGCATGCAGTCCTGGCAGCGGGGGTCGCCGCAGGGCTGGCGGGTATAGAGCCAGTATTGCACCGCTCCGGCCAGCAGGCCGTCCGCGATGTCCCAAAGATCGGCATCCTTGTCCTTGTCGGCAAGCCGGTTGCCCAGGTCAACGGCCTTGGCGAAGGCCGACTCGAAGCTTTCGGGGGTAACGCTCATGGGTGCTCAAGTATACGCATCGGCGCAAAAACGGGATTGACTATAACTGCCTATGCAAATACTGTCTCTCTTTATGAGCGAAGAAAAGCCCCCCCAGGAAATGCAGCGCTTCTACAGCGGCGACCGCTGGAATCCCGAAGAGTCCATCGGCTACCTGCTGCGGCAGACCGTATCGACATTGAACCGCGCCGCCGAAACCGAAATGCGGCCGCATGGCCTGACGGCCGTGCAGTGGGCGCCGCTGATGATCATCTCGCGCGGCGGCAACCCCACGGCGGCAAGCCTGGCGCGCGACCTCAACACCGATACCGGCGCGATGACGCGCATGCTCGACCGCCTCGAAGCCAAGGGCCTGCTCACGCGCAGCCGCAGCTCGCTGGACCGCCGCGTCGTGGTGCTGACACTCACCGATCAGGGCCGCGATCTCACCACGCGCATCCCGCATCACCTCGCCAGCGTCTACAACCAGCACCTGGCCGGCTTCACCGCCGACGAATTCCAGCAGCTCAAGCAGTTCCTGCGCCGGATCATCGCCAACCGCGACCACGGCGGCGAATAGGCCTTTGCAGCCTTACTGGTAAGCGCGCGCCTGCAGCGTGAACAGGTGCGCGTAGATGCCGCCCAGGCGCATCAGTTCCTCGTGGCTGCCCTGCTCCGCCACCCGGCCGCCATCCAGCACCACGATCCGGTCCGCGAGCCGCACGGTGGAAAAGCGGTGCGAGATCAATATCGCCATGCGCCCCCCGGTGAGCCGCCGGAAGTGATCGAACACTTCGAGTTCGGCCTGCGCGTCGATGGCCGAGGTGGGCTCGTCGAGCACCAGGATGTCCGCATCGCGGCGCATGAAGGCGCGTGACAGCGCCACCTTCTGCCACTGGCCGCCGGAGAGCTCGCGGCCATGCTGGAACCACTTGCCCAGCTGCGCGTGATAGCCGCCGGGCAGCGTGTCGATGAACGGCGCCGCCCGCCCCTGTTCGGCCGCCGTGTGCCAGCGCGCCTCGTCGTCGAAATAACGCTCGTCGCCGGCGCCGATGTTCTCGCCCACCTGCATCTGGTAGCGCGCGAAGTCCTGGAAGATCACGCCGAAGCGCGCGCGCAGCGCGTCCAGATCCCAGTCCGCGATGTCCAGGCCGTCGAGCAGGATGCGGCCCGTGGTGGGCACGTAGAGCCGCGTGAGCAGCTTGATCAGCGTGGTCTTGCCCGAGCCATTGGCGCCCACGAGGGCAAGGCTGCTGCCCGGCTGCAGATGCAGGCTCACATCAGTGAGCGCAGGCTCGGTCGCTCCGGGATAAGTAAACCCGACGTTCTCCAGGCGCAATCCATCCCCCGGCAGCGGACCGGCGGTGGCCTTGCCGCCCGGCGGCCGTGACGGCGCATCGAGGTATTCATACAGCGTGGAGAGGTAGAGGTTGTCCTCGTACAGTCCGCTGATCGCGCCCAGCGCGCTCGCCACGGCGCTCTGTCCCTGCCGGAACAGCAGCAGGTACATGGTCATCTCGCCGATGCTGATGCGGCCGCGCACGGCGCTCACCGCCACCCATGCATAGCCGCCGTACAACGCCAGCGTGGCGAGCAGCCCCAGCAGGAAGCCCCAGGTGTCACGCTGCACCGCAAGCCTGCGGTCCTCTGCATAGAGACGGTGGAAGATGGCGATGTAGCGGTCCAGCAGACGCCGCCCCAGCGCGAACAGCTTGACCTCCTTGGCATGGTCCTCGCGGGCGATCACGGTCTCCAGATACGCCTGCATGCGGCGTTCGGCCGAACGCCAGCGGAACAGGCGGAAAGCCTCATTGGAGAAGCGCGCTTCGGCGATGAAACCGGGCAGCCCCGCGAACACCAGCAGCAGCACGGCCCAGGGCGAGAAATGCACCAGCAGCACCGCGAAGCTCGCAAGCTGCACCAGGTTCTGCGCCAGGCCGAAACTGCGCACCACCATCGACAGCGGCCGCGCCGAGGCCTCGCGGCGGGCGCGCGTGAGCCGGTCGTAGAACTCCGAGTCCTCGAAGTGCTCCAGATCGAGCTGCAGCGCCTTTTCGAGGATCATCACGTTGACGCGGTGCCCGAGCTGCTCGCGCAGCAGCGTGTTCGCCAGCCCCTGGGCACGCACGGACAGCGCCAGCAGCGCCACCACGGCGCCTTCCAGCGCCACCAGCGTGAGCACCGGCGTCAGTGCACCATCGCTGGCCGCCGCGGCCACCACGGCGTCGACGATGCGCGCACCGATCAGCGCGACCAGTGCCGGCAGCGCCCCCACCAGCACCGTAAGCACGGCCAGCCACGCAGTGAGCGCGCGGCTGGTCTGCCACACCAGTGTCAGGGCCTGGCGGCCGTAGCGGAAGATTTCGAGGAATTCGCCCGGCAGGCGCGGCGAGATCCGGTGGCGCCTGCGAGGGCGGCGGCGGACGGGCCACGGGATCCGCGTCAGTCTGGATCGTCCAGATACGGAGGCAGCGGCTCCAGCTTCGAGGTCATCAGCAGCCGCGAATCGATGTTGACGCCATTGACGCCGCTGACCTCGTACAGCGCCTCGTAGTCGCGCGCGCCCTTCACGCCCCCGGCCAGCACCGCCAGCCGTGCAGGATCCGCGGCATTCTCGGCCGCCTGCATCAGCCCCACATCGCGTGCGCCGCCGATCACCATGTGCTGGATGCCGGTGGGGCCCGCGAAGGTGGAGAGATAGGCGTAGTCGCGGTAGCGCTGGCCATCGCCGCGCGGCATTCCGCCCTCGCTGGTGTAGAGCCTGCCGGTCACGCTGTCGAGCATCTCGTCGTAGGAACCGCCGAAGGAATAGCGCGAGCCGGCAAAGACCACATCGCGCAGCATGCCCAGCGCACTCAGATAGCCGATGTAGACGATGTGCATGGACTTGATGGTGGAAGGATCCAGCTCCGAGGCCAGCGTCACGCTGACGCGCTTGCCGGAGGAGGTCAGCACCGGCAGCACTTCGCGCAGCGCCTGGGCGCTGGAGGTGGGCAGATAGCCTAGGTGCAGATCGGCGTAGCGCTCGGCGAGCTTCGGATCGGCCATCATCTGGGTTTCCAAATCCTGGCGCGAATTGATGGCGAAATCGCGCACCAGACGCTGGATGATGCCGTTGCTGGAATCACGCTCGCCGAAGATGTAGTAGTCGCCGAGTACGATCTGGATGGGCACGTTGTCGGACAGCAGCGGCTTCCACAACCCGGAGGCCCGCGCAGCGCTCACCTCGGGATCACGTGGCCGCTCCCACTCGCGCCACAGCAGCCAGGCCGTGCACAACGCCAACGCGGCACACAGCGCCCAGACCCAGCGCACACTGCCATCCCGTGGCGGGGGCTCCTCGTTCGCAGCTACTGCCGGCAGGGCGCCCTGGGGCACGCTTGCGGAAACCGCCGGGGCGGTACCCGCCGCCTCGCCTTCACCGGCAACGGCCAGACGATATTCGCCGCGCGGCAGATACAGCCGGCAGGCCACATTGCCCGCCTCGTCGCGATAGTGCTCCTCGAGGCGGCGGCGCAGCTTGTGCGCATGCACGCGCACCAGTGCGTCCTGGCCGGCATCAAAGCCGGGCTCGCGGCCGAAGGCGCCGATGGCCACCTCGATCTCCTTGGGTGTCCGCCCTTCGGCGTGACACTGGACCAGAAAATCGAACAGGCGCTGCAACTGCGCGGAACGCCCCAGCGCACCGGTGGCGCGCAGGCGCTCGACCTCGGCTTCGAAGGGGGTGGCGGGCGCCGGAGCGGCATTCTGGACGGCCATCTGCATGGCCCACATTCTAGGGGAAAAGGCGCCGCGAAACTGATAGTCTTGCGGGTCTTTTTCCCCGCCCCCCATCCGGGCACCCCCCAAATGCAACGTCCCCTGCGCAACATCGCCATCATCGCCCACGTCGACCACGGCAAGACCACTCTGGTGGACTGCCTGCTCAAACAGTCCGGAACCTTCGCCGCCCATGAAAAGGTCGGCGAACGCATCATGGACTCCAACGCCATCGAGAAAGAGCGCGGCATCACCATCCTCGCGAAGAACTGCGCCATCGACTACGGCGGCGTGCGCATCAATGTGGTGGACACGCCGGGCCACGCGGATTTCGGCGGCGAAGTCGAGCGCGTGCTGTCCATGGTCGATGGCGTGCTGCTGCTGGTGGACGCCGTCGAAGGGCCGATGCCGCAGACGCGCTTCGTCACGCGCAAGGCGCTCGGCCTGGGCCACAAGGCCATTGTCGTGGTGAACAAGATCGACCGCCCCGGGTCGCGCCCCGGCTGGGTGATCGACCAGACCTTCGACCTGTTCGACAAGCTCGGCGCCACCGACGAGCAGCTGGACTTCCCCGTCATCTACGCCTCCGCGCTGCAGGGCTGGGCCAGCCTCGATGCCACGCAGCAGCAGCCGGACATGTCGGCGCTGTTCGAGGCCATCCTGAAATACGTGCCCGAACCCCGGGCCGATGCCGAGGGCCCGCTGCAGCTGCAGGTCTCGACGCTGGACTACAACTCCTACGTGGGCCGCATCGGCGTCGGCCGCATCCGCCGCGGCACGGTGAAGCCCGGCCAGAACGTGGTGCTGCGCTACGGCGATGAAGACCACGGCAGCGGCCGCATCGCGCAGGTGCTGGCCTTCACCGGTCTGGACCGCGGTCCGGTGGAAGCGGCCGGCGCAGGCGACATCGTCGCCGTCACCGGCATCGAGGACGTGAACATCGGCATCACGCTGTGCGATCCGGAAGCCCCCGAGGGCCTGCCGCCCATCGCCGTGGACGAACCTACGCTCGCGATGATGTTCCAGGTGAACACCTCGCCGCTCGCGGGCCGCGAGGGCAAGTTCGTCACCAGCCGCCAGATCCGCGAGCGGCTGATGCGCGAGCTGGAGCACAACGTGGCGCTGCGGGTGGAAGAGACCTCCGACGCCGACGTGTTCCGCGTTTCCGGCCGCGGCGAGCTGCACCTGACCATCCTGATCGAGAACATGCGCCGCGAAGGCTATGAGCTCGCCGTGTCGCGCCCGCAGGTGCTGCTCAAGCAGGTCGATGGCGTCACGCACGAACCCTATGAGGCGCTCACGGTGGACGTGGAAGAGTCGCACCAGGGCGGCGTGATGGAGGCGCTGGGCCAGCGCCGCGCCGAGATGAAGGACATGTCGATGGACGGCCGCGGCCGGGTGCGCATCGAATACCGCGTGCCGGCGCGTGGCCTCATCGGTTTCCAGGGCGAGTTCATGAACCTCACCCGCGGCACCGGCCTGATGAGCCATGTGTTCGACGGCTATGCGCCCATGCGCGGCGAGATCGCCGAGCGGCGCAACGGCGTGCTGGTCAGCATGGAGAACGGCGACGCGGTGGCCTATGCGCTGTGGAGCCTGCAGGAGCGGGGGCGCCTGTTCGTCGGCCACGGCGAGAAGCTCTACGAGGGCATGATCATCGGCATCCACAGCCGCGAAAACGATCTGGTGGTGAACCCGATCAAGACCAAGAAGCTCACCAATATCCGCGCCGCCGGCAAGGACGACGCCATCCTGCTCACGCCTCCCATCGAGCTGACGCTGGAATACGCGGTGGAGTTCATTGCGGACGACGAGCTGGTCGAGGTCACGCCGCAGTCCATCCGCATCCGCAAGCGCCACCTCACCGAGAACGAGCGCAAGCGCAACTCACGCGCCGCCGAGACCCAGCTGGCGGGGTGAGCGTGACGCCGGTCACCCGCAGCCTCATCATCGCGTGCTTCGCGGGCTTCGGCCTGCAGTGGCTGCTGGGCGACGGCGCACTGCTGCAGTTCGCGCTGTGGCCCGCGGGCGGCGGCCTCTCTGCCCCCACTTTCCAGCCCTGGCAGCTCGTCACCTATGCCTTCCTGCACGGCGGCCTCACCCATCTGCTGTTCAACATGTTCGCGCTGTACATGTTCGGACCGGAGATCGAGCGGCTGCTGGGCCCGCGGCGTTTCCTCACCTACTACCTGGTCTGCGTGATCTGCGCCGCGGTGACGCAGCTCTACGTGCAGGGCATGATCGGCGGGCCGCCCGTGCCGACGGTGGGCGCCTCGGGCGGCATCTTCGGCCTGCTGCTGGCCTATGGCCTCGCCTTCCCGCATCGCCGGCTGATGCTGATCTTCCCGCCCATTCCCATGCCGGCATGGCTGTTCGTCACCCTGTACGGGCTGCTGGAACTGTATCTGGGATTCGCGCAGGGCGGCGCCAGTGACGTGGCGCATTTTGCGCATCTGGGCGGCATGGCCGGCGGCCTGCTGCTGATCTTCTACTGGCGCTCGCAGCGCGGCCGGCCGCGCTGAACGCTCAGCCGCCGGTGCAGCAGCAGTTGCGCCCCGAATCCTTGGCCGCGTAGAGGGCCTTGTCGGCACGGTCGAAGGCATCGGCCGCCGAATCGTCCGCACGCAGCTGGGTGAGGCCGCAGGAAACGGTGATCGTCACCGGCACGCCGCGGAAATGCAGGCCGAGATCCGACACTGCAGTGCGCAGGGTATCCATCACACGCCGCGCATCCTCGATCGCCGTGCCCGGCAGCAGCATCACGAACTCCTCGCCGCCATAGCGCGCGATGAAGTCGGTGCTGCGGATGCCGGCGGCCAGCGTCTGGGCCACGAGCTTGAGCACCTTGTCGCCGGCACGGTGCCCGTAGGTATCATTGATGACCTTGAAGCGGTCGATGTCCCAGATCGCCACGCAGGTCGGCTGCCCGAAACGCCGGAAGCGCTCGATCTCCTCCGCGAAGCGCGCTTCGAATGCCAGCCGGTTCGCCACCTGGGTGAGGTTGTCCAGCATCGACAGGCGCTGCTCGTCGTGCAGCTGCGCGTGGAGCTTGCGCGCCTCGCCTTCCAGCTCCTCCATGCGCTGGCGCATCTGCTCGTTGCGCTCGCGGGTGGTCTGCGCGCGCTGCGCTTCGCGGTCGCGGTATTCCTGCAGGTGCCGGTCGATCGAATCCAGGCGCATGCGCAACTGGCGGCGGATCAGGGCCAGGTCGTCGCCCGACTCCACACTCTCGCCGATGGCCCGCACCTCGCCGGCCAGCTGCGTGTTCAGTGTCTCGGTGCTCTCGACCTGCTGGGCCTGGTCGGCAGACTGGCCCGCAACGTAGCTGCCGATGTCGTCCAGGCGCGCGAGCATCTGCGCCAGCAGCGCTTCCAGCTCCTGCCGGACACGTTCAATGTTCTGCACGCGGCGCCCCACCAGCGCCGCGATCTCCTCCAGCACCCGCGGCAGCTGTTCCCGGGTCAGGCTGGTCGCGAGCTGCTCCTCGAGAGCGGATATCGCCATCAGCAGTTCGGGGTCGCGGCGCAAGCCGGCGAGCAGTCTGGCCAGCACGGCGCGCACCCGCTCATCGCCGAAAATGGCCTCCGCCGGCATCTCGCCGCCGCAACCGGCCGCAACTGGCGGCGGCGTGGACGCCGACGTGGTCCTCGGCAGTTGATCGGCCTCGTTTACCGCGGCAATCAGGCGCTGGCTCAGGACCTCGAGCGCCTGGATATCGGCATTGCTGCGGGCTGCCTCGCCGAGCTGGCGCAGCTCATCGTCCAGGCGCGGGGCCTGTCCCTGCGCCACCACGCACAGACGGCCGACCAGGCGCCGCAACATCGTCTCCAGATCGCGGAACTGGCGCGCCTCCTGCTCGATCGCGCGGATCGAATCGAAATACTTGCGGCGCCAATCCTCTGACTGTACTTGTGTGCTCACGGGGGTCCGGGTCCATCCCTTTCGGACATCTTCCCGCAGCCACGCTCGGCGACGATGCGGCCTGCGTCAACAAATCACGCGGATTGTGCGTCCGCGGCATTGTTGTCGGCGAACTGCAACTGCGCTAGCCGCGCATAAAGTGAACTGGTTCGCAGAAGCTCGGCATGGGTGCCCACGGCCACGATGCGGCCGTGGTCCATCACGACGATGCGGTCGGCCTTGAGCACGGTCGCGAGCCGGTGCGCAATGATGAGGGTGGTGCGCGTGGACATCAGCCGCTCCAGCGCCTGCTGCACCAGCAGTTCGCTTTCCGCATCCAGGCTGCTGGTCGCCTCGTCCAGCAGCAGCACGGGCGGGTCCTTGAGGATGGCGCGCGCGATGGCAATGCGCTGGCGCTGGCCGCCGGAGAGCCGCGTGCCGCGCTCGCCGAGGAAGGTGTCATAGCCCTGCGGCAGCTTCGCGATGAAGTCATCCGCGGCCGCTGCACGTGCCGCCGCCTCGATCTCGGCATCGGTGGCATCGGGCCGGCCATAGCGGATGTTCTCGCGCGCCGAGGCACCGAACAGCACCGTCTCCTGGGGCACGAGTCCAATGCGCGAGCGCAGCTGCACCGGGTCCAGCTGCGAGATGTCCACACCATCGAGCAGCACGCGCCCGGCGGTGGGATCGTAGAAACGCAGCGCCAGCTGGAAAGTGGTGCTCTTGCCGGCGCCGGAGGGACCGACGAAGGCCACCGTCTCGCCCGATGCGATGTCGAGCGAGAACCTGTCCAGCGCCGAGGTTCCGGGACGCGATGGATACTGGAAGGTGACGTCCTCGAAGCGCAACGCTCCGCGGCTCGCCGGCGGCAGCTGCACCGGATGAGCAGGCGCGGCGATGGCCGGCCGCGCCTCCAGCAATTCCATCAGGCGTTCCATGGCACCGGCCGCGCGCTGCACCTCGCCCCATTGCTCGATCAGCGCCGCGGCCGAAGCCGTCACGAAACCCGCGTACAGCAGGAACTGGCCCAGCTGCCCCCCCGTCATCTCCCCGGCCAGCACCGCCCGCGCGCCCAGCCACAGCACGAAGGTGATCGCGCCCATCACCATCATGGTGCCGATGGCGGTGAGCAGTGCGCGCATCAGGTTGCGCCGCACGGCCGTGGCAAAGCTCTCCTCCACCACTGCGTCATAGCGCCGGCTCTGCATCTCTTCCAGCGTGAAGGCCTGCACCGTCTGCATGGCATTGAGCGTCTCGCCCGCGAGGCCGCTGGAGTCCGCGACCCGGTCCTGCGAGGAGCGCGACAGGCGCCGCACGCGCCGCCCCACCGCGAACAGCGGCAGCATGATCACCGGGATCAGCACCAGCATCACGCCCATCAGGCGCCAGCTGGTGGCGCCCATCATCACCAGCGCGCCCACGACATTGAGCAGCGATCGCAGGGTGATTGAAATGCCCACGCCGGAAATCGACTGCACCAGCGTGGTGTCGGTGGTGAGCCGGGAGAGCACCTCGCCGGTGCGCGTGACCTCGAAGAAGGTCATGTCCATGCGCACCATGCGCCGGTAGACGGCCTCGCGCACATCGGCGACCACGCGCTCGCCCAGCCAGCTCACCAGATAGAAGCGCAGCGCCGCGAAGATGCCGAACACCACCGCCGCGACCAGGAAGCCGAGGAAGTAGCGGTTCACGGTGGACGGATCGCCGCCGGCCATGCCGTGGTCGATCAGCTGCCGCACCGCCACCGGCAGCGCCAGCATGGCCACCGAGGCAATCAGCAGCGCACCGATCGCGGCCCCCAGCGTGCCCCGGTAAGGGCGCAGGAACGGCCCCAGCGCGCGCAGGGGTCGCAGCGATCGGCCCCGGGGGCGCTCGGATGCGGAATCAGCCATAGGGGTCCGGTCAGGCCAGGCGGTTCAGCCCATTGTACGCGGCGATGCGGTAGGCCTCGGCCATCGTCGGGTAGTTGAAAGTCGTGCTGACGAAGTAGCGCAGATTGTTGAGGTCGCGGCTCGCCATCACGGTCTGGCCGATGTGCACGATCTCCGAGGCATTGTCGCCGAAGCAGTGCACGCCCAGTATTTCCAGCGTCTTCGCATGGAAGAGGATCTTCAGCATGCCCACGGGCTGGCTGGTCATCTGCGCGCGGGCCAGCGACTTGAAATGGGTGTGGCCGATCTCGTAGGGCACGCCGTCCTGCTGCAGCTCACGCTCGGTGCGGCCCACCGAGGAAATCTCGGGAATGGTGTAGATGCCGCTGGGGATCAGGTCCTGGCGGCTCGATGGTACGGCCGGATCGACGATGAACTGCCCGACGTGGCTGCCCTGCTGGTAGGCGGCGCTTGCCAGCGCCGGCGGCCCGATCACGTCGCCGACGGCGAAGACGCCCGGCGCCGCCCGGTAGTGCTCGTCGACCGGGATCTGGCCGCGCTGGTTCGGCGTGATGCCCAGCACATCCAGGCCCAGGCCCTCGGTGTTGCCGCTGCGGCCATTGGCCCACAGCAGCAGATCGGTCTTGATCGTGCGGCCGGACTTGAGCTTCAGCAGCACGTCGTGCTCGCGCGCTTCCAGGCCCTCGAACTGTTCGTTGTGCCGGATGATGCAGCCCTGGTCGCGCAGGTGGTAGGACAGCGCTTCGGTGATCTCGTCATCGAGGAAGGACAGCAGCCGCTCCTGCGTGTTGATGAGCGTGACCTTCACACCCATGCCGAGGAAGATCGACGCGTACTCGCAGCCGATCACACCGGCGCCGTAGATGGTCACCGAGAACGGCGTGTGCGGATAGCGCAGGATGCTGTCGCTGTCATGCACGCGGGGGTGGGAGAAATCCAGTCCCGGCGGATGGTACGGGCGCGAGCCGGTGGCGATCACGAACTGCGCGGCCGTCACCCGGTATGGCGCCTCGTTGCGCGGCGTGATCTCCAGCGTCCGCGCATCGACGAACCGGGCGCTGCCTTCCAGCACCGGCACGCGGTTGCGGTCATAGAAACGCCGGCGCATCGCCACCTGCGCCTCGGTGACGCCGCCGGCCGAGGCCAGCAGCTCCGGGAAACCCACCTGCAAGGTGCCGATGTGCCGCCGCAGCAGCTTGTTGGCGCGCAGATCGGCGAGCGTCTTCACCGCATGGCGCAGCGCCTTGCTCGGGATGGTGCCCCAATGCGTGCAGCCGCCACCCACCTCGGCGAAGCGCTCGGCCACGGCCACGCGGCGATGGTTCTTCGCCAGCATCATGGCCGCACCTTCCCCCGCCGGCCCCGTGCCGACCACGATCACATCAAACTGGTTCATGAGTGAATGCTAGATGAAAATCAGTCGTCGATGTCCGGCTGGCCGGGGAACAGCACATCCTGAAAGCCGAACCGCCGCAGATCACGTATGCGCATGGGATAGAGAATCCCGTCCAGGTGATCCACTTCATGCTGCGCAACGCGCGCATGGAAGCCCTCGACGCTGCGGTCGATGCGGCGGCCCTCGGCATCCAAGCCCTGGTAGCGCAGCTTCCGGTAGCGCGGCACCACGCCGCGCAGGCCAGGAACGGAAAGGCAGCCTTCCCAGCCCTCTTCCATATCCGCGCCGAGCGGAGTCAGTTCAGGGTTGATCAGCACGGTGAACGGCACGGCGGGCGCCTGCGGATAGCGCTCGGTGGATTCGACCCCGAAGATCACGATGCGCGAGGACACGCCGATCTGTGGCGCGGCCAGTCCCGCGCCGTTCGCGGCGCGCATGGTATCGAGCATGTCGGCAAGCAATTCGCGCACCCAGGGCGCACGTGGATCGGGAACCTCGGCAGCGCGCTGCAGCAGCAGCGGGTCGCCCATTTTCAATATCGGTCTGACTGCCATGGCTCCCAGTTTGCCACCAGGGAGCCCAAATGCAGAGGGCCCGGCAAGCCGGGCCCTCGACAAGCTTGACTGGCGTCGCTTACCAGCGGCCGCCACCACCACCCTGGCCGCCGCGGAAACCGCCGCCGCCACCACCCTGACCGCCGCGGAAACCGCCGCCACCGCCGCCGCCGGTGCGGGGCTTGTCCTGCGCCTCATTGACGCGCAGCGGACGGCCGTTCATCGAATAACCGTTCAGCGCCTGGATGGCGCGGGCGGCATCCGCCTGCGGCATTTCCACGAAGCCGAAGCCACGCGGGCGACCCGTTTCCCGATCGGTCGGCAGCGCAACGGACTCCACCGTGCCATGCTGTGAGAACAGCGTGCGCACCTCGGCCTCGTTCGCCGAGAACGGGAGGTTGCCTACGTAAATCTTCGCCATGAGTATCGATCTCCAAACAGTAAGTATCTTTGTATTGACCTGATCGGAGACCCTTCCACTAGAGCTCGCGCGCTTGAGCACGACAGGACAGAAGACGGACGACCCGCGATCGAGGCGTATTCTATACGCGGCCGGGAAACGGAACGAAAGTCTTTTTTGTGATTGTCAACCCCTTTTGCCTGCCGGGGCTGCAATCTTTCCGGAAGTTTTTTATTGGATTGACGGCGAAATATTGGAACTGCTTATTTTTCAATGAATTGAAAGACATTTCCAGATTAAATCTGGATATTCGCGCCATCGCCCGCGGAGGGCAGATGCCGGACAACTAGGCCGGACTCGAGAGCCGCCGCTGTATCCAGGCAGAAATGTCACTCACCTGTGGCCGGCTCAGGCTGTGGCCCATGGAATACAGGCGCCATTCCACCGGATGACCGGCGGCCAGCAGCGCGTCGCGCGAGAGCTCTCCGAAGGCCGGCAGCACCACCACGTCGTCCGAGCCATGGCACATCAGTATGGGCGTGCTGCGGTTCGCAGGCTGCGACTCGGCCACCAGCCGGTCACGCAGGGGCAGATAGCAGGACAGCGCAAGAATGCCTCCCAGAGGCTCGTCGTGGCGCAGTCCCACGTGCAGCGCCATGGCTCCACCCTGCGAGAATCCTGCCAGCAGGATGCGGCGTGAGGCGATGCCGGCGACCCGCTCCAGCGCAATGTAGTTCTCGATGCGCGCGCGTGCGGCCGCAAGCCCCGCCTCGTCGTCCCGCCCCTCCGGCGTCAGCGAACGGATGTCGTACCAGGCGCGCATGGTGTAGCCGGCATTGATGGTCACCGGCCGCGGCTCGGCATGCGGGAACACGAAGCGGATGCGCGCAGCGGCCGGCAGCTGCAGTTCCGGGACCAGCGGCACGAAGTCGTAGCCATCGGCTCCCAGGCCGTGCAGCCAGATGACCGCCGCGTCCGCCGGCGCGTCCGCAGGCGCGACGACCACGGCGTTGTCAGTTTCAGTGGTATGCGTTTTCACGTCCGCGGAAGCCTACGCGGGGCAGCCTGCCCCCTCAACTCCTGCCGCAGGCCGCCCAATCCGTGCGCCACGTCACTGTTCCGCGACAGCCTTCCCCGAAGACCCCGTGCCGGGTTAAGTTCAGCAGCGACAAGTTTGCGACAGGAGTAAGACATGGCCTTGTGGGAGAAACCCAGTGCCCCGCAGAACCCGGCCGGCCCCGCGGGCACTGCGCCCGTGACGCCGCCGTCCACGCCTGCAAGCCAGACACCGGCTTCATTCGAATCATCCAGATTGCCCAAGGAGCGCGCTGAAATGAAAGAGTCCGTCATCGCCGCCGGCCTGTCCATCGAGGGCAAGATCGTCGGCTCAGGCCACGTACGCGTCGCGGGCAAGTTCAAGGGCGACATCCAGGTCGAGGGCAACCTGCACATCGATGCCGGCGCCAAGGTGGAAGGCCAGGTCCGCGCCGGCGAAGTGATCGTCAGCGGCGACCTGCAGGGCAACATCGAAACGGCCAAGCGTGTCGAGCTGCAGCAGGGCGGCACCATCACGGGCGACGTGAAGGCCGGCTCGCTGACGGTGGCTGCGGGCTCGCGCATGCGCGGCACCGTGGAGTTCGGCTGGGAAGACAGCGGCACCGCGGCGCGCATCACGCCAGCGCCCGCACCGGCCGCCATCCATGGCGACAAGGGCCGCAGTAACGTCGCATGATCGGGGCACGCGTGATCGCGCCCGGCGCGACCCGCACCTGCCCGCATTGCCGCGCGACCATCCTCGAGAGCGCGGTCATCTGCCCAGGCTGCAGGCATCACCTGCGTTTCGACAAGGATGCGAAACCGGGTGGTGCGGCTGCCACGCGCACGGCGTGGCAGGTCGAAGGCACCCTGGACGCCCAGCGCATGGACAGCGCCTCCGAATACGCCATCGTGATCAGCGTGCGCAATGAGCGCAACGAGGAAGTCGCGCGCCAGGTGGTGAATGTCGGCGCGCTGCAGGGCGCCGAGCGGCGCACTTTTTCGCTGTCGATCGAGGTGTCCGAACCCAGGGCACCGGCGCCGCCACCGCGCCGCCGCTGAAGCACCTACCGCAGCGTCACGACTTTGTCGACGCTGCCCACGGTCAGCGAGTGATAGCCGGGGCGCGTGCGGGCATAGATGCGCACCGCCATCTGCCTCCCCCATGTTCCCTGGGCCACCAGATCCTGGAACAGCGGCAGCACGAACTTGCGCCGCCCCATCGACGCCAGGAACTCCTCCAGCTGCGGCATTGCCGGCTCATAGCGGTTCGCTATCGCGAGCCGCAGCCATGCAAAGCGCACTTCGCTGTTGTGCTGGGTGGCAAGCGACAGCCGCTGCGAAAGCGCGCCCAGCTGCGCCGCGGACAGCCTGCGCGGCAGACGGTTGAGGAAGCGCACCCGCTCGGCCGAGCTCCACGCCGCCGGATCCGCATCCAGCGGCCGGCCGGCAGCAAAAGCCGCCACCGCCGCATCGATCCGGCTGAAAGCTTCCGAGTGCGGTTGCACGGCGTCATCGGGCAGACCAGGCTCGTACGCCCAGCGGTCCAGCTGCAGGCGCTGCTCCAGCCCAGCATCGCCCTTCACCAGATTCGCACGCAGGTCGGCGAGGAAACCCGCCGTGGTCTGGGGCTGGAAGGCATGGCGGTCGAAATAGCCGCGCAGCCAGGCATCGAAACGCTCACGGCCCACGGCCGCTTCGATGCTGCGCAGGAAATTCGCGCCCTTCTCGTAGGCAATGTCGGTCATGCCCTCGTCGGGGTCACGGCCGGCAAGATCGATGTGCAGCCGGGTATCCGCAGCCGCCGGTCCGCCCAGTGTCTTGATCTCGGCCTGCAGGCTGTCCCAGCCCAGCGCCGCCTGCATGGCTGCGGCCTCCTTGCCGAAGACACGCTCCATGATCCGCCCCTCGATGTAGACGGTGAAGCCTTCGTTGAGCCAGAAGTCCGCCCAGGTGGCATTGGTCACGAGGTTGCCCGACCAGCTGTGCGCCAGCTCGTGGGCCAGCAGCGTCACCAGCGAGCGGTCACCGGCAATGACGGTGGGCGTGACGAAGGTCAGCCGCGGGTTTTCCATGCCACCGAAGGGAAAGGCCGGCGGCAGCACCAGCAAGTCGTAGCGGCCCCAGCGATAAGGGCCATAGAGTTCCTCGGCCGCGGCCACCATCTTCTCTATGTCCGCGAACTCTGCCGCGGCCGCCGCAAGCGTGGGCGGCTCGGCATACACGCCGGTCCGCGGCCCCAGCTCCCGGAAGCCCAGATCACCGATGCCGATGGCGATGAGGTAAGGCGCCACGGGCTCATCCATGCGGAACTTCCAGGTCCGCTGCGCGGGCGTCGGCCCCGGTTCCGCTCCCAGCATCTGCGCACTCATCACGACGGTGAGCGCCGCCGGCGCGGTGATGCGCGCCGACCACGTCTGACGGATGCCGGGGCTGTCCTGGGTCGGAATCCAGCTGCGGTTGAGGATGGCCTCCCCCTGGCTGTAGAGGAAGGGCTGCCTGCCGCCGGCGGTCTGTGCCGGCGCCAGCCACTGCAATGCCGCCGCGCCGGGCCGCGTGCGGTAATGCACCACCACCCGCCGCGCTGATCCCAGCTCCACGCGCAGTGGCGTGCCCAGCACCGGATCGGTCGCACCCGGCT
Organism: Steroidobacteraceae bacterium; assembly: GCA_049841155.1. Lineage (GTDB taxonomy): Bacteria > Pseudomonadota > Gammaproteobacteria > Steroidobacterales > Steroidobacteraceae > ZC4RG30. The sequence goes on along the minus strand of JASGHI010000004.1, from coordinate 784,504 downwards.
GCCACGGCAGCGCCCTGCCCCCATCATCCTGCACCGACTCGATGTCCAGGTCGCGCGTGTCCAGTGTCAGCGCGGCATCCGGTGCCGCCTCCACATCCAGCGCCGCGCTGCCGGAAAAAGTCCGTGAATCGAAATCCGCCACCAGGTCCAGATCCACGTGGGTGACCCGCGCCCGCGCTGGTTCGGCAAACGAATGCACATCCCGCGCGTCGGGCGTTGTCAGTACCGCCGGCACGGGAGTCTGCGCCGCGGCAACGGCCGGCTTTGCATCCGGTGGCGATTTCGAGCAGGCGGCAAGCGCGCACAACGACAGCAGCAAGGTCGCCGCCGGACGGGGAAATACCTGGACCGCAGGTGAAGATGGCATTCATGGACAATACCGCGTCCAGCGTAGAATTGTCCGATGCAACCCATCCTGCGGATCGAAAAGCTGCGCAAGACTTACCCGGAAGGACTCCAGGCCCTGAAGGACGTGGACCTCGCCATCCGGCAGGGCGAGATCTTCGCACTGCTGGGGCCCAACGGCGCCGGCAAGACCACGCTGATCGGCATCGCCTGCGGCCTCGTCAATGCGACGGCGGGCCGGGTCGAGGCCGGCGGCCACGACATCGCGCAGGACTTCCGTGCTGCGCGAGCGCTCATCGGCCTGGTGCCGCAGGAACTGGCCACCGATTCCTTCGAGACCGTGCTCGCCACGGTACGCTTCAGCCGCGGCCTGTTCGGCTGCCCGCCGGCTCCGGCCGTGCTGGAGCGTGTGCTGCGCCAGCTGTCGCTGTGGGACAAGCGCAATGCGAAGATCATGACGCTGTCGGGCGGCATGAAGCGCCGCGTGATGATCGCCAAGGCGCTGGTGCACGAGCCGCGCATCCTGTTCCTCGACGAACCCAGTGCCGGCGTGGACGTGGAGCTGCGCCGCGGCATGTGGGAAACGGTGCGCGGCCTGCGCGATGCCGGCGTCACCATCATCCTAACCACGCACTACATCGAGGAAGCCGAGGAAATGGCCGACCGCATCGGCGTGATCAACCGTGGCGAGCTGATCCTGGTCGAGGAGAAGACCGCGCTGATGCGCAAACTCGGACGCAAGGAGCTGCGGCTGCAGCTGGCCGCTCCGCTGGCCGCGCTGCCGGATTCCCTCGCCCCCTGGGCACTGCAGATCCAGGACCAGGGATTCACGCTGGTGTGCCGCTTCGACACCGCAGAGCAACGCGCGCGCATCGGCGCGCTGCTGCGCGAGATCGACCGGCTCGGCCTCGCCGTCCAGGATCTGGAAACGCGCCAGAGCTCGCTGGAGGACATCTTCGTCTCGCTGGTGAATGCCGCATGAACCTGCATGCCGTCCGCGAAATCTACCGCTTCGAGATGACGCGCACCTTCCGCACCATCGTGCAGAGCATCCTGGCGCCGGTGCTCACCACTTCGCTGTACTTCATCGTGTTCGGCTCGGCCATCGGCACGCGCATCACCGCCATCGACGGCGTACCCTACGGAGCCTTCATCGTGCCGGGCCTGATCATGCTGTCGGTGCTCACCGAAAGCATCGGCAACGCCTCCTTCGGCATCTACCTGCCGAAGTGGACCGGCACCATCTACGAACTGTTGTCGGCGCCGGTCTCCACCGCCGAGATCGTGCTGGGCTATGTGGGCGCAGCCGCCACCAAGGCCGTGATGATCGGCCTCATCATCCTCGCCACGTCGATGTTCTTCCTGCCACTGCAGGTGCTGCATCCGGTGTGGATGCTGGTGTTCCTGGTGATGACCGCGGTCACCTTCAGCCTGTTCGGCTTCCTGCTGGGCGTGTGGGCCACCACCTGGGAGAAGCTGCAGCTGGTACCGCTGCTCATCGTCACGCCGCTCACCTTCCTCGGCGGCAGCTTCTATTCCATCGACATGCTGCCCAAGCTGTGGCGCACGCTGACGCTGTTCAATCCGGTGGTGTACCTGATCAGCGGCTTCCGCTGGAGCTTCTACGGCAAGGGCGACGTCGACGTGGTGCTGAGCTTCTCGATCATCGTGGCGATCATGGTCGCCTGCCTGGCCCTCATTGCCTGGATGATCCGGACGGGCTGGCATCTGCGGCATTGAAGGCCCCGGCACGCTCCGCGGCCGGCCTCCTGGCGCGCGCCAGCCAGGCGCGCAGCTTCTCGACATATAGATAGACCACCGGCGTGCTGAACAGCGTCAGCAGCTGGCTCATCACCAGGCCGCCGATCACGGTGATGCCCAGCGGCCGGCGCAGCTCCGAACCCTCGCCCGCACCCAGCAGCAGCGGCAGTGCACCCAGCAGCGCTGCGATGTTGACCATCAGGATGGGCCGCAGCCGCATCAGCGCGGCGCGGTGGATGGCCTCTGCCGGAGCGAGCTTGCCGCGGCGCTGCGCGCCGAGCGCGAAGTCCACCATCATGATGGCGTTGCGCATCACCAGGCCGATGAGCAGGAACAGGCCCAGCAGCGCCACCAGGCTGAATTCGGTGTTGCTGAAGCGCAGCGCCAGCAATGCGCCCACGCCCGCCGAAGGCAGCGTGGAGAGGATGGTCAGCGGCTGCAGCGCGCTCTCGTAGAGGATGCCGAGCACGAAGAACACCGCGATCAGCACTCCCAGCAGCAGCAGCGGCTGCCGCGCCAGCGTCGTGGTCACGCCGTTGGTGGCACCCCCGGGAGTGGCGATGATGTTCGAGGGCAGCATCAGCTCGCCCATGGCGCGGTTGATCGCCGCGAGCCCCTGCTGTTCCGTCACCCCTTCAGCCAGCGAATAGCCGATGCTGGTGGAAGCAAACTGCTTGTCGTGGTGCACATTGTCGCTCGCGGCCCCGTAGTGGTACGAGGAGAATGCCGACAGCGGCACGCGCCGGCCGTCGGCGGCGATCACCTGCACCTGGTCGAGCACTGTCGGACTCGAGGTATACCCCGGCTCCAGCTCCATCACCACGCGGTACTGGTTCAGGTCGTCGTAGAGCGTTGCCACCTGGCGCTGCGAGAAGGAATTGTTCAGCACCGACGCAATGGTGCGCATGTCCACGCCCAGGCGCCGCGCCGCCTCACGGTCGATCTCCACGTGCACCTGCTGCGTGCCTTCATCGCCGAAGGAATCCACGTCCACCAGCTCCGGCAGCGTGGTGAGCTTTTCCTTGACCTTGCGCGACCACTCCCGCAAAGGCGCCACCTGGTCCGACAGCAGCAGCAGCTCGTTCTCGCTGTTGCCCCAGTTCGAGCCCAGACGGATATCCTGGTCGGGGAAGATCATCATCATCGCGCCGGGCACCGGCGGCGCCTTCTTGCGCAGCCGGTCGCCGACGGCGCGCGCCGGCTCGCCGCGCTCGGCCTTGGGCTTGAGCCTTACGCTGACCCGCGCATTGCTCACGCCGCCACCGCCGCCGGCGGTGCCGGTCACGTCCTGCACCGCCGGATCCTGCAGCAGCAGGCGCCGGTAGGCCTCGATCTTCGGCTGCATCACCTGGAACGAGAAGCCGTCGTCACCGCGGATGAAGCCGCGCAGCTGTCCGGTGTCCTGCTGCGGCAGCACGGTCTTGGGAATGCTCACGTACAGCCACACGTTCAGCGCCACCACTCCCGCGAGCATCAGCATCACCAGGCGCCGGTGCTCCAGCGCCCAGGAAAGACTCCTGCCATAAACCTCGCGCAGGTCCTCATAGGCTGCGGTCACGGCGCGCGCCAGCGCATGCGGCCGGCGCTCGGCGGCCGGCTTCAGCAGACGCGCACAGAGGCTGGGCGTGAACGTCAGCGACAGCAGCAGCGAGATCAGCATCGCCGCCACCAGCGTCAGCGAGAACTCCCGGAACAGGCGCTCGATCACCCCGCCCATGAACAGGATGGAGACGAACACCACCATCAGCGCCAGGTTCATCGCCAGCAGCGTGAAGCCCACCTCGCGCGCGCTGCGCAGCGCCGCCCGCATGGGCGTAAGGCCACGCTCGATATGGCGCTGCACATCCTCGAGCACCACGATGGCATCGTCGACCACCAGCGACGCGCCGAGGATCAGCGCCATCATCGACAGGTTGTTCATCGAGAAGCCCAAGAGGTACATCGCCGCAACGCTGCCGACCAGCGATACCGCGACGGCGGCCCCCGGAATCAGCGCCGCGCGCGCGCTGCCGAGGAAGGCCCACACCACCAGCACCACCAGCGTCATCGACGCCAGCAGCGCCAGCTGGCCCTCGCGCAACGTGGTGCGGATGCCCGGCGAGCGGTCCATGACGACGGTGAGCGTCGCGTCTGCAGGCAGGAGCGTGCGCAGCGCCGGCAGCTGCGCATCGATGGCATCCAGCGTGCTGACGATGTTGGCGCCCGGCTGGCGGCTCACCTGCAGGATCACGGCGGCGTTGTCGTTGTGGAAACCGTCCGTGTAGCGGTTCTCCACCGAATCGGTGACGGTGGCGACATCGGCGAGCCGCACCGGCGCGCCGTCCTGCTCGCGCACGATCAGCGGCAGGTAGTCCGCCGCATGGCGCAGCGGTTCGGACAGCCGCACATCCCAGCGGTGATCGGCATCCTCCAGCGCCCCCAGCGGACGCAGCGCATTGGCCGCAACGATGGCGCTGCGCACCTCGTCGAGCGCAATGCCATGATGCGCCAGCGCGCCGGGATTCAGCTGCACGCGCACCGCGGGCAGCGAACTGCCCTCCACGCTGACCTCGCCCACGCCCGCCACCTGCGCGAGCTTCTGCGCGATCACCGTCGAGGCAAGATCGTAGAGCCGGCTCGGCGGCAGGTTCGGCGACGACAGCGCCAGCGCGACGATGGGTGACTGCGAGGGGTTGACCTTGCGGAAGCTGGGGTTGCCCGGCATGCCGGCGGGCAACTGGTTGCGCGCCGCATTGATGGCAGCCTGCACGTCGCGCGCCGCCTCGTCGATGTTGCGGTCCAGATCGAACTCGATGCGGATGTTGGTCGCGCCCTGGCGGCTGTCCGAACTGAGCGACTGGATGCCGGCGATGCTGCCCAGGGCCCGCTCCAGCGGCGTTGCCACCGTCGCGGCCATGCTCTCGGGGCTGGCGCCCGGCAGGCTCGCATTGACCACGATCATCGGGAATTCCACCTGCGGCAGCGGCGCGACCGGCAGCAGGCGCCAGGCGAGCAATCCGCCGAGCAGGATGGCCACCGCCAGCAGCAGGCTCGCGACCGGGCGGTGGATGAACGGCCGCGCCAGATTCATGCGCCGCCCCCGGACTGCGCCGTGACTGCAGCGGCCGGCGCATTCACCGTGCCGGCGCGGCGCTGCGCAAGGCGGTCGAAGAAGAGGTAGACCACCGGCGTCGTGAACACCGTGAGCACCTGGCTCACCAGCAGGCCACCCACCATCACGATGCCCAGCGGCGCGCGCAGTTCGGCGCCGGAGCCGCTCGCCAGCATCAGCGGCAGCGCGCCCACCAGTGCGGCCAGCGTGGTCATCAGGATGGGCCGGAAGCGCAGCTGCGCGGCGCGCCGGATGGCCTCGCGCGGCGTGGCGCCCGCGCGCTGCGCCTCGAGCGCGAAGTCCACCATCATGATGCCGTTCTTTTTCACCAGGCCGATCAGCAGCACGATGCCGATCACCGCGATGAGGTCCAGCGGCTCGCGCGCCACCAGCAGCGCCAGCAACGCCCCCACTGCCGCTGACGGCAGCGTCGACAGGATGGTGATGGGATGGATGTAGCTCTCGTAGAGCACGCCCAGCACGATGTACATGGTCACCACCGCGGCGAGGATCAGCCACAGCGTATTGGAAAGCGAGGAGCGGAAGGCTTCAGCGGCGCCCTGGAAGCGGCTCTCCACCGACAGCGGCAGCCCGATCTCCTGCTGCGCGCGCTCGATGGCATCAACCGCTTCGCCCAGCGATGCGCCCGGCGCCAGATTGAAGGACAGCGTGGCCGACGGAAACTGCCCCTGATGGTTCACCAGCAGCGGCGTGGGCCGCTGCGTCACGCTCGCCACCGTTGCCAGCGGCACCGGCCCGCCGTCGCGCGATGGCACGTAGGTAGTCTCCAGCGCCTCCAGCCCCTGGCCACGGCTGGGGTCCACTTCCAGCACCACACGGTACTGGTTGGCCTGGGTGAACAGCGTCGCGATCTGCCGCTGGCCGAAGGCGCTATACAGCGCATTGGCGATGTCGGCGACGCTGACGCCCAGACGCGCGGCCTGATCGCGGTGGATCTCCACATGCGCCTGCAGGCCCTGGTTCTGCAGGTCGCTGGCCACGTCGCTGAGCGCGCGCTGGCCCTGCAGCCGCTCCAGCAGCCGCGAGGTCCACAGCGACAGTTCCTCCATGTCGGGAGAGGTCAGCGTCATCTGGTACTGCGTGCGGCTGACGCGATCCTCGATGGAAAGCTCCTGCACCGGCTGCAGGTAGGCGCGGATGCCGTCGACTCCGGCCACCGGATCGGACAGCTGCGCGCGCAGGCGCTCGATGATCTGCTGCGCGCTGCTGTCGCGGTCGGCATGCGGCTTGAGGTTCACCAGCATGCGGCCGCTGTTGAGCGAAGTGTTGCTGCCGTCCACACCGATGAACGAGGACAGGCTCGCGACGTCCGGATCCTTCAGGATGCGGCTTGCGAGCTGCTGCTGGCGCTGCACCATGGCGCCGAAGGAGATGTTCTGCGGCGCCTCGGTGACCACCTGCAGCACACCGCTGTCCTGCGAGGGGAAGAAGCCCTTGGGCACCACCACGTACAGCAGCGCCGTGAGCAGCAGGGTGCCGGCCATGACCAGCAGCGTCGCGCGCTGGCGGTCCAGCACCCAGTCGAGCCACTGCGTGTAGCGCGCGATCACGCGGCCGAGGAAATCCGGGCGGTCGTGCGCGGGCGCGTGCTTGAGCATGCGCGCCGCCATCATCGGCGTCAGCGTCAGCGACACCAGCAGCGAGATGAAGATCGCCACCGCCAGCGTCACCGCGAACTCGTGGAACAACCGCCCCACGACATCGCCCATGAACAGCAGCGGGATCAGCACCGCGATCAGCGAGATGGTCAGCGAGATCAGCGTGAAGCCGATCTCCTTTGCGCCTTCGAGCGCCGCCCGCACTGCCGGCAGCCCGGCTTCGCGGTGGCGGGCGATGTTCTCCAGCATCACGATGGCGTCGTCGACCACGAAGCCGGTGGCGATGGTCAGCGCCATAAGGCTGAGGTTATTGACGGAAAAGCCCAGCAGGTACATGGCGCCGAAGGTGCCCACCAGAGACAGCGGCACCACCACGCTGGGGATCAGCGTCGCCGACGCGCTGCGCAGGAACAGCAGCGTCACCAGCACCACCAGCCCCACCGCGAACACCAGCTCCTTCTGCACGTCATGCACCGAGGCGCGGATGCTCTGGGTGCGGTCGGTGAGGATGCTCACGCCGGTGGCGGCCGGCATGGTGGCCGTCAGACGCGGCAGCAGCTCGCGCACCCGGTCGGCCACCTCGATCACGTTCGCGCCGGGCTGGCGCTGCACATTCACCAGCACCGCCGGCAGTTCACCGGCCCACGCGGCGAGGTAGCGGTTCTCGGCCCCGTCCTCGACATCCGCCACGTCACCGAGCCGCAGCGGCGCGCCGTTGCGCCAGGCGACGATGAGCGAGCGGTACTCCTCCGCCGACCGGATCTGGTCGTTGGCATCCAGCATCGTGAAGCGGTACGGCCCGTCGAAGCTGCCCTTGGGCTGATTGACGTTGGCCGCGGAGATGGCAGTGCGCACATCTTCCAGGCTCAGGCCATGTGCGGCGAGCGCCGCCGGATTCACCTGCACCCGGATGGCCGGCCGCTGGCCGCCGGCGAGGCTCACCATGCCCACGCCCGGCAGCTGCGCCAGGCGCTGGGCAATGCGCGTGTCCACCAGATCGTAGACCTGCGGCAGCGGCAGGGTCGCCGAAGTCACCGCCAGCGTGAGGATGGGCGCGTCGGCCGGGTTCACCTTGCGGTACACCGGCGGCGCCGGCAGGTCGTTGGGCAGCAGGTTGCTGGCCGCATTGAGTCCGGCCTGCACCTCCTGCTCGGCCACACCCAGATCCACCTCCAGCGAGAACTGCAGCGTCACCACCGAAGCGCCGCCGGCGCTGGCCGAGGACATCTGCTTGAGTCCGGGAATCTGGCCGAGGCTGCGCTCCAGCGGCGCAGTGACCGCGCGCGTGATCACGTCGGGGTTGGCGCCCGGATAGAACGTGAACACCTGGATGATGGGGTAGTCCACCTGCGGCAGTGCGGCCACCGGCAGCAGGCGGTAGGACAGGATGCCCGAGGCCAGCAAGGCCAGCATCAACAGTGTGGTCGCGACGGGCCTTTCGATGAAGGGCCGGGAGACGGACATGGCCGGTTCAGCTTTCGGCAGGCGTTGCGGGCGGCGCATTGCGCGTGGCGGCGGCAGGCGCGCTGCCATCCACGACGATCACGTCACTGCCCTCACGCAACCGGTCCAGACCCTCCAGCACCACCGACTCCCCGGCCGCAAGGCCCTGAGTGACGGCCGAGCGGCCGTCCACGGTGGGTCCGACACTCACCTCGCGCAGCTGCGCCTTGCCGTCGGCGACCATGTAGACATAGGTGCCGCGCGAACCGTACTGCACCGCATCGGCAGGGATGGTGATGGCAGCGGGCATTTCGCCGATCTCCAGCACCGTATTCACGAACTGGTTCGGGAACAGCGCATCGTCCGCATTGGCGAATTCGGCCTTGAGCTTCAAGGTGCCGGTGGCGGTATCGATCTGGTTGTCGAGCGTGTGCAGCACCCCATCGGCCAGACGCTGGCGGCCGCTGCGGTCCCAGGCCTGGATGGTCAGCCCCTTGCCGGCCGCAAGCCCGGAGCGCAACCCGGGCAGCTCGGCTTCGGGGATGGTCAGCAGCACGGAAATGGGCTGGGTCTGCGTGATGGTCACGAGGCCGTTGGCATCGTTGGCGCTGACCAGGTTGCCCGGATCCACGCGGCGCAATCCCACCCGGCCGGCGATGGGCGCCACGATGCGCGTGTAGCTCAGCTGCAGTCTCGCCTCGTCCACCTGGGCCTGGTCGGACTTGAGCGTGCCGCGCAGCTGGTTCACCAGCGCCTGCTGGCGGTCTAGCGTCTGCCGCGGAATGGTGCCCGCCTCGATTACGCGCTGGTACTGCTCCAGCTCCAGCTCCGCATTGCGCAGCTGGGCCTGGTTCTGCTGCTGTGCACCTTCGGCCTGGGCCAGGCGGATACGGTAGGGCTCGGGATCGATTTCGGCGAGCAGCTCGCCGGCACGCACCCGCTGCCCTTCGTTGAACAGCACTCGCAGCAGTGGACCATCCACGCGGCTGCGCACTACCACCGTGTTGTAGGGAGTCACGGTGCCGATGCTGCGCACCTGCAGCGACAGGCGCTCCTGGGCTGCCGGCACCACGCGCACCGGAACCGGCTGCTTCCAGGCATCGAACCCGCGTCCACCGGGACCAGGCCCGCCTTGCGGGGCCGCATTGCGGGAGATCAGGTACCAGCCGCCGGCGACCAGCGCCGCGGCCACTCCGAGAATGATGACGTTTCGGGGGGACATCTAAGAATTAGACCTTCCTGGCGCTCAAGGGTTCCCGCCGGAGCAGGATTCCAACAAATAAATGTGGATTTAATGTGGATTTGCAGGCCGGCGCTCAGTGGTTGACGGCGCGGGAGTTGCGCCATGGCGCATCGCCCGGCACCGCCAGATCCACGGCTTCGGCGGGCTCCGGCTGCGCCTGCGGCTCGGCCAGCTGCTCGAGAAACGGGAACGGCTCGCCGCCGGTCAGACGCCGGTGGCTATTGATGAGCCAGGTTTCGATGTGCGCCCGGAACCGGTCCACGGCCTCGCGCCGCGCCTGTGCCAGCGCCATCTCGCCGCCGCTGCGCTCCTGCGCGGCGTTGAGCTGCCACCACCATTGCAGACGGTCGAGCCGTTCGGCTTCGAAGTAGGTGAAGGTGATGGTGAAACGCCGCCCCCTGTCTCCCGGCGGCAGCTCGGCGAACGCGAAATAGTCCTCGATGGGACGGGGCAGCTCGATGCGCTTCATGCTGGGTCGCAACCTGCAATTCTGGTTCTTCGGTCGGACCGGCAAATAGTAGCCCACAATCTGCGCACCGGGCATACGACTTTGACGCAGGGCGCACACTGGCTGCAGGCCTGAATGATATTGTTACAGGATGTCCTTCTTCCGCCTGCCGCCCGCCCGTTGGGTGCTGCCCCTGCTGCTGGCCGGCCAGCCATTGCTGGCGGCGGCGCCGGCTGCCGCGCCGGACAGCATCGTCGAAGGGCTGCTGGCAGAGGCCACGGTGGCGCTGCGCCACAACGCCAACCAGACACGCCGCCTGGCCGAACAGGCATTGCAGCGCCTTGCGGCACAACCGGACGTCGACCAGGAATTCCGCGCGCGGCTGCTGCTGTGCGAGTACTACTCCGAACGCGATCTGGCCGCGCTGGAGCAGCAGGTGGGAATGATGCAGGGGCTGCAGGCCCGCCTGCGGCGCCAGGGACTGCGCGCGGGCCTTCTGACCTGCCGCGGCGAAGGCCACGAAATGCAGGCCGAGAACGCCGAGGCGCTCGCGCTCTACGACCAGGCCGTATCCACGGCCACCAGCGCGCAGGACGATGAGATGCTGGCCGGAGCGCTGTTCGCGCGCGGCTTCATGCACGACATGCAGGGCAGCTACGCGCAGGGGCTCGCAGACCTGCGGCGTGCCCAGGAGCTGTACGAGAAGACCGGCCTCTCGCTGCATGCGCTCAATGCCCTCAATGGCATTGCCACCGCCTACAACCGCATGGGCGACAGCACGCAGGCCTACGAGATCTACTCGCGCGCACTGCAGAAGCAGCGTGCCGCAGGCCTGCTGCGCGACACGGTGGTGACCGAACACAACATGGGGCGGGTGTCCGAGCGCATCGGCAACTGGCGCCAGGCCAGACAGTCCTTCGAGTCTGCCTACCGCACCAGCCGTGAAATCGACTATGCCCGCGGCCAGGCCTATGCACTGCGCGGCCTGGCCGCCGTGGCGCTGGCGCGCGGTGATGCCCAGGCGGCGCTGGGTGAACTGCGCCACGCGCACGCGCTGCAGCAGGAGCAGATCGACACCCGGCTCGGCGCGCTGATCTCTCTCACCGAAGCAATGGCCCAGCGCTCGCTCGGCCAGCTGATGCAGGCGCGTCAGCTCTTGGCCTCTGCGCTCGCCGTGTTCCGCGGTGCCGGCGCCCAGCTGGAAATGGTCGCCGCCTACGAGCAGCTGGCGCTGGTGGACTCGGAACTGGGCGACTGGCGGCGGGCCTTCCAGTGGCAGGATGCCGCGAAGGCCACCTCCGAACAGCTGCTGCGCAACCAGATCGATCAGCATTTCGCCGTGCTGAAGGTCGAGTTCGACACAGCCACGCGCGAGAAGGAATACGGCGCGCTGCTGCGCGAGAGCATGGCGAACCAGAAGCTGCTGGAGCAGACCCGCCGGGCGCGCAACCTGCAGTATGTGGTGTCAGGCCTCATCGTGCTGCTGGCCGGGCTCCTGGCCACGCTCGCCCTGCACCACAACCGCAACTCCCGGCGCATGCGCCACCTGGCACTCACCGACGAGCTCACCGGCGTGCCCAACCGGCGCGCCGTGCTGTCGCTGCTGCCGGTGGCCCTGCAGGCAGGGGACCAGGGGGTGGCTGCGGTGCTGCTGGACATCGACCATTTCAAGCGCATCAACGATACCTTCGGCCATGTCATCGGCGACCGGGTGCTGGGGCTGGTGGCCGGGCGTCTCAAGGCCATGCTGCAGCCCCCGGAGTTCCTCGGCCGCATCGGAGGTGAAGAATTCCTGGTGGTGATTCCCGGCACCGATCTGCGTCTTGCAACCGCGCGCGCCGAAACGCTGCGCACCCATGTCAGCGCCACGGACATCGCCTCCATCGCTCCCGAACTGGGCGCCATCACGGTCAGCATCGGGGTTGCCATGTCACGGCCGGGCGATTCGGTCAGCGCGCTGCTGCAGCGCGCCGACGGCGCGCTCTACAGGGCCAAGGCCTCGGGCCGGGACCGGGTGGTCACGGCGCAGTCTCCCCATCCGCGGTTGCAGGAAGCCTTGTGAGGGTTTACTGAAGCACTGGAGCCGCATCACGGCTTCAGTCAGAATGGAACATATATGCTGCGTCATACGATGCTCTGGACCAGCTTGCTGCTCGCCTGCACCGCCTGCAGCAAGCAAGCCCCGCCCCCGGAACGCGCCGCACCCGAAGTCACCACACTGACGGTCCGGACCGAGCCTCTGAACATGCAGACCGAGCTGCCCGGACGCGTGACAGCCCAGGCCTCGGCCGAGGTACGGCCGCAAGTCGGCGGCATCATCCGCGAACGCCTCTTCACCGAAGGCGCCGTAGTACGCCAGGGCCAGACTCTCTACCAGATCGATCCCGCGCCGTTCCGCGCCGCGCTGGAGCGGGCCGAGGCATCCCTCGCCAGTGCCCGCGCCGCGGCGCGCGTCAGTGAACTGCTGGTGCAGCGCTACCGCAGCCTGCTGCCCGAGAAGACCATCAGCCAGCAGGACTACGACAATGCCGATGCGGCCTACGCCCAGGCGCTGGCCACGGTGCGCGAACGCGAGGCCGCGGCCAGCGCCGCGCGCATCGACCTGCAGTGGACGCGAGTGACGGCTCCGGTGTCGGGCCGCACCGGCCGCAGCCTGGTCACCCCCGGCGCGCTGGTCAGCGCCAGCCAGGCCGCCCCGCTGACCACGGTCTCGCAGCTGGATCCGGTATACGTTGATTTCACCCAGTCCAGCGCCGACCTGCTGCGGTTGCGCCGCGAGGCCCAGCAGGGCCATCTGGACCGCAGCGGCGATACCGTCGGCAATGTCGAGCTGGTCCTCGAAGACGGTACGCACTACTCCCAGAAAGGCCGCCTGCGCCTCGCCGAGGTCACCGTGGATGTCACCACGGGCGCGGTCGCGCTGCGCGCGGAATTCCCCAATCCCGACGGCGTGCTGCTGCCGGGCATGTACGTCAAGGCGGTGATCACCGAGGGCGTGAACCCGCAGGCCATCCTGATCCCGCAGCATGCGCTGGAGCGCGACCGCCAGGGACGCTCCTTCGTGCGCCTGGTGGATGGTGAAGGCAAGATCGCGTTGCGCGATGTCACGGTGTCGCGCGCCTTCGGAGCGCGCTGGCTGATCGAACAGGGCCTCGCCCCCGGCGAGACCATCATCGTGGAAGGCGGCCAGAACACCACTCCGGGAGACGGCGTGCGCATCGCCTCCTCCGAAACATGATTTCCTGGTTCTTCATCGACCGGCCGGTCTTCGCCTGGGTCATCGCGATCGGCATCGCGGTTGCCGGCCTGATGGCGCTGCCGCGGCTGCCGATCACGCAGTATCCGCGGGTGGCGCCGCCTTCGGTGCAGATCTCCGCGAACTATCCAGGCGCCAGCGGCGAAATCCTCGACCAGACCGTGACGCAGCTCATCGAGCAGCAGCTGTCTGCGCTCGACGGCTTCCTCTACATGGATTCCAGCAGCAGCTCCAACGGGGCGTCGCGCATCAACGTGAGCTTCGTGCCCGGCACCGATGCCGACGTGGCGCAGGTGCAGGTGCAGAACCGGGTGCAGCAGGCCATGCCCCGCCTGCCCGCAGAAGTGCAGCGCCAGGGCGTGACCGTGCGCAAGGCGGCTCCCGCCACTTCGCTGCAGGTCACGATTTACGACACGTCGCGCCGGATGCGGCCGGCGGACCTGGCGGACTTCCTCAACAGCGTGCTGGTCGACCCGGTCAACCGCACCCCGGGAATCGGTGACCTCGGAGTGTTCGGCGGCCAGTACGCCATGCGCATCTGGCTCGATCCGCACCGCCTCGCCGCGCTGCGCCTGACGCCTTCGGACGTGGTCTCAGCCATCCAGGCCGAGAACGTGCAGGTATCGGCCGGCCAGCTCGGCGCGCTGCCGGTGGTGCCCGGCCAGCAGCTCAACGCCGTCGTGAACGTGCAGGCGCGCTTTACCTCCCCCGACCAGTTCAAGCAGATCCTGCTGCGCACCAATCCCGACGGTTCCACCGTGCGGGTCGACGACGTGGCGCGCGTGGAGATGGGGTCCGAGTCCTACAATGTTGCCCACCGCTACAATGGTTATCCGGCCGCGGCCATGTCCATCCGGCTCACGCCGGAAGCCAATGCGCTGGAGACCATCGCCGCCGTCAAGGACGTCATCCAGCAGTTGCGGCCGCAGTTTCCGCCCGGCGTCGAGGTCACCTATCCCGTCGACGTCTCGCCCTTCGTCGAGCGCTCCATCCATGGCGTGGTGACGACGCTGCTGGAAGGCATCGCCCTGGTGGTGGTCGTGATCTTCCTGTTCCTGCAGAACTGGCGTTCGACACTGATCCCGGCCATCACCGTTCCCATCGTGCTGCTCGGCACCTTCGCGGTGCTGTACGTGGCCGGCATGTCCGTCAACATGCTGACGATGTTCGGCACGGTGCTGGCCATCGGCCTGCTGGTGGACGATGCCATCGTCGTGGTGGAGAACGTCGAGCGGTTGATGCGCGAGCGCAACCTGACGCCCATCGAAGCCACGCGCGAGTCGATGCGCGAGATCACCAGCGCACTGACCGGCATCGCCGTCGTGCTGTCGGCCGTGTTCCTGCCGATGGCATTCTTCGGCGGAGCCACCGGTGTCATCTACCGGCAGTTCTCGGTGACGCTGGTGGCGGCCATGATGCTGTCGCTGTTCGTGGCGCTGACGCTCACGCCCGCACTGTGCGCCCAGTTGCTCAAGCCCCATCCGCCCGGCGACGGGCACCGGCATGGCCCGTTCGGCGCCTTCAACAACCTGGTGGACCGCTCGCAGAAAGGTTACGTAGCCACCATCGGCCGGATGATTCCCAAGCGCGCGCTCTGGTACGGCGTCTACGGACTCATCTGCGGTGCAATCTGGCTGCTGTTCGCGCATACACCGACCTCCTTCCTGCCGGAGGAGGATCAGGGGCGCTTCAACGGGCTGTACATGCTGCCCGAGGGCGCGACGCTGGAGCAGACCGCCGCGGTGACCGACCGGGTGGCCGACTACATTCTGGAAAACGAAAAAGACTCGCTCGTCGGCGTCTATTCCCAGCCGGGTTTCAGCAACACGGGCAGTGGCCAGAGCCAGGGCCAGGCCTCCATCGTCCTCAAGGACTGGAGCGAACGGCGCAGGCCTGATCAGCGTGCCTCGGTCATCGCGCGGCGCATCGCCGAGCACTTCGCCAACGACCGTCAGGCGCGCATCATCACCTCGGTTCCCGCTCCGGTACCGGACCTGGGCAATGCGTCGGGCTTCGACCTGCAGCTGCTGAACGTGGGCGGACTGGGTTACGACGACTTCGTCGCGGCCCGCGAGCGCTTCCTGCAGATCGCGCGCGCCGATCCGGTGCTGGCAAATGTGCGCTACAGCGGCATCGACGACCAGCCCCAGCTGAAGATCGACATCGACCGGCCCAAGGCCGGCGCGCTCGGCATCTCCCAGCAGGACGTCAACACGCTGCTGTCCATTGCGCTGGGCGGCGCCTACGTGAACGACTTCATCGACCGGGGACGCATCAAGCGCGTCTACGTGCAGGCCGATGCCCCCTTCCGCATGCTGCCCGAGGACATCGGCCTGTGGAACCTGCGTACCCGCACCGGCACGATGGCGCCCTTTGCCTCGATCGCCAGCTGGCACTGGATGTACGGGCCCCTGCAGCTGTTCCGCTTCAACGGCGTGCCCTCCTTCGCCATCCAGGGCACGCCGGCGCCCGGCCAGAGCACGGGCACGGCCATGCAGCGCATCGGGGAAATCATCCGCGAGATGAACGCCGGCGTGGGACTTGCCTGGTCCGGCATCTCCTTCCAGGAACAGCAGTCGTCCGGGCAGGCGCTGCCGCTGTACCTGCTGTCGCTGCTGGTGGTGTTTCTCGCGCTGGCGGCGTTGTACGAGAGCTGGACCATTCCCGCCGCCGTCCTTCTGGTCGTGCCGCTGGGCATCGTCGGCGCGCTGATCGCCGCCAACCTGCGCGGCATGCAGAACGACATCCTGTTCCAGGTCGGTTTGCTGACCACCATGGGCCTGGCGGCGAAGAACGCCATCCTCATCGTGGAATTCGCCGCCAAGTCGGAGGAAACGGGCATGGGTCTGCTCGAAGCGACGCTGCATGCCGCAAGGCTGCGCCTGCGCCCGATCGTGATGACCTCGCTGGCCTTCGTGGCCGGCGTGCTGCCGCTGATGCTGGCCCGCGGCGCCGGCGCCGGGGGCCAGAACGCCATCGGCACCGCGGTGATCGGCGGCATGATCACCGGTGTGACGCTTTCCATATTCTTCGTGCCGCTATTTTACATAGGCGTGCGCCGGCTCTTCGGCCGTAGCCCGCAGACGACAGTTGGCTCCCGTTCAGTTTGGAGCCGGATAATCGGCTCACGATAAGAAGGAGAACCGATCATGTCGATCAAGCCCCGTAATCTTCTGCTCGCCGGCTGTGCGGCAGGTCTCCTGGCCGCCTGCGGCCAGGCGCAGCCACCCGCGGCAGCCACCGATACCCGTGAGGCCGAACTGCAGCAGCGCGAGGCGGACCTGGCCGCACGCGAAGCGGCTCTGGCCCAGCAGCAGGCAGCAGTCGCCGCACCGGCCCCCGAGCCTGCCCCGCCGCCTCCAGTGGCCGCAGCGCCCAAGCCCGCACCCAAGCCGGCCCCGAAGCCCGCGGCAGCGAAGCCCGCTCCTGCCGCTCCGGTTGCCAGCAAGCCGGCGCCGGCGCCCGCGCCGCGTATGGTCAGCGTGCCCGCCGGCACCAACCTGGAGCTGACGCTCTCCTCGGACCTCACCAGCAAGACCGCGCAGGTGGGTGACCGCGTGCGGGCGCGGCTGGCGCAGGACGTGATCGTCGATGGCCATGTCGCGCTGCCCCAGGGCACCGTGGTCTCCGGCCAGGTGGTCAATGTGGTCTCGGGCAGCAGGCAGATCGGCGGCGTGCCGACACTGGCCATGCGCTTCGAGCAGATCGAGCTGTCCGGCGGCGCCAGCCTGCCCATCAATGGCGAGGTGACGCAGACCGGCCGCAGCGACACCGCGCGCGACACGGCAAAGATCGCCGGCGGCGCGGCAGCCGGCGCCATCATCGGCAACCAGATCGGCCATGGCAGCGGCAACAAGGTGATCGGCGGCATCATCGGCGGTGCCCTCGGCGCCGTGGCGGCGAAGAAGACCGGCACCGAGGTCGAGATCGCGGCCGGCACGCCGCTCGCCATCTCGCTCACCAGCCCGCTGCAGGTAACGCTGCGCTAAAGCCCCTGGCCCGCGGCGCGCTCGCGGCGTGCGATCTGTTCACGCACGATCTCGAGCGCGCTGTGCGGCGTGGGCGGCAGCGCCGCGTCGCAGCCGCCAATCGGCACCGTCCGCTCTCCCCAGCGCGCCAGGTGCGCGCACCAGGTCAGCCCCGCGCCGAAGGCGGGCATGAGCAGCATCGCCCCCGGCTGCACCCGCCCCTCCTCCAGCGCCTCCACCAGTGCAATAGGCACCGTGGCCGCAGACATGTTGCCGTAGCGCTGCACGTTCACGAACACGCGCTCCATGGGGATGTCCACCCGCCGGGCCACGGCCTCGATGATGCGCAGGTTCGCCTGGTGCGGAATGACCAGATCCACGTCCTTCGCCGCCAGGCCGCGCCGCGCCAGCACATCCACTGCCGCCTGCCCCATGCCCAGCACGGCGCGCTTGAAGATCTCCTGTCCTTCGAACACCCATTGTGTCTGGCCGTAGCGGCGCCTGAGATCCGCATAGCGCGTGCCCATGCCCTGGATCACCAGCGCATCGCGCCCCGCTGAATCGCAACCCAGCTTCTCCGCCAGCAGGCCCTGCTCATCCACCACCGCCTCGATCACGATGGCGGCACAGCCATCGCCGAACAGCACCGCCACATTGCGGTTGCTCCAGTCAATGAAGCGGCTGATCACCTCGCCGCCGACGATGAGCGCATTGCGCACCACGCCATTGCGCACCATCGCGTTGGCGCTGGACCAGGCATAGAGGAAACTGGTGCAGGCCGTGTTCACATCCATCGAGGCGGCGCGGGCGGCGCCCAGCCGCTGCTGCAGACCGGAGGCCTGGTTGGGCGCCTGGTCTTCGTAGCTGGTGGTGCCGAAGACGATGAGGTCGATGTCGGCGGCATCGCGCCCGGCAGCGGCCAGCGCGCGACGCGCTGCCACCTCGGCCAATTCGCCCAGGCCCACATGCGAAATGCGCCGTTCGCGGATCCCCGTGCGGGTGGTGATCCACTCGTCGCTGGTATCGAGGATGGTGGCCAGATCCGCATTGGACAGTATGGCCGGAGGCAGGCATTTGCCCCAGCCGGTGATGGCTGCGTAGGTCATGGCACAAGCTTAAACCCAGCCACACCGGGACATTCCACGATCGGCAACCGATCCCCCAATAGCCAGGCGACCGGCCGTCCCGTAGACTGCAGCGGCCCTTGCCGACAATCACAATTACAGGGACCGGCGATTGAGCAAGCCCATGGACGAGTTCGAGCGGCGCAAGCGCGCGCTCATCCGGCGTTTCGGCATCAGCAGCAACCGCATTGGCCTGCTGCAGAGTTTCACCACGCTCGCACCCCTTGCCGCACTCTGGGCAGTGGCGATATGGAGCGCCACGGACCGGCCGTGGCTTGCCATGCTGGCCTCGGTGGGCATCACGCTGTTCCTGGTACGCGTATTCGCGCTCATGCACGAGTGCGGGCACGGCGCGCTGTTCCGCAGCCGCTGGCTGAACCGCGCCATGGGCTTCCTGTGCGGCGTTCTTTCCGCCATGCCGCAGTACGTGTGGTCACGCCATCACGACTTCCATCACCGCAACAACGGCAACTGGGAACGCTACCGCGGACCGCTGTCGACGCTGTCGACCGCCGAATACGCGGCGCTCACGCCGGCGCAGCAGCGCCGCTATCGCCTCTCGCGCCACATCCTGCTCGCCCCGCTGGGCGGCTTCGTCTACCTGATCTTCAATCCACGCTGGAACTGGCTCAAAGGCAATCTGGCGTTTGCGGCGCACATGGTGCGCGGTGGCAGCATCGCGGCCTTCCGGACGCGCCACTGGAAGAACTGGAAAGAGTACCGCCACATGAGCGCCAACAATGTGGCGCTGCTTTCCGCATGGCAGATCATGAGCGAGATCGCCGACGCCGGCGTCTTCTTTCCGATCTATCTGTGCTCGCTGTCGGTGGCCGGCGGCGTGGGCATCATGCTGTTCACGGTGCAGCACAACTTCGAGCATGCCTACGCGGCCCCGACCTCGACCTGGGATTACGATGCCGGCGCATTGCGGGGCACGAGTTTCCTGGTGCTGCCCGCATGGATGAACTGGTTCACGGCGCACATCGGCTTCCACCACGTGCATCACCTGTCGGCGCAGATCCCCAACTACCGCCTGGCGCAATGCCACCGCGAGAACCAGGACCTGTTCGAGACCGTGCCGCGGCTGAGTCTGCGGCAGGTGCCTGCCTCGCTCCAGTGCCTGCTCTGGGACCAGGGCAGCGAACGCATCATCTCCTTTGCGGAATACGAGCGCAGGACGGGCACCGCGGAAATTTAACCCCCTCCGGCGGCGCCGTTCGTATTGGGGTATCAGTATCCCTCACGAATGGAGCCGAACATGAAACGGACTGCCTGTGTCGTGCTGGCCGGCCTCGCCTGCTCCCAGGCGCTGGCCGTGGGCAGACTGGCCGATGTGTCCCTCATCGACCGCGACAGCGGCGAGACTCTGCAGGCGCACTACCACCGCGGCGAATACTGGGTCGCGGGACGGCCGGGCGCGCACTACGCCATCCAGATCGCAAGCCGCAGCGGCGTCCGGCTGCTGGCGGTGACCTCGGTCGATGGCATCAACATCATCAGCGGTGAAACGGCCGGCTTCGGACAACGCGGCTATGTCTTCGACCCCTGGACGGCCTACGACATCGCGGGCTGGCGCAAGAGCGATTCGCAGATCGCCGCCTTCACTTTCACCTCGATCCCGAAATCCTATGCGGCGCGCACCGGGCGCCCGGACAACGTGGGCGTGATCGGCGTGGCGCTGTTCCGCGAACGGGCAGCCGAGCCGGCGTTCGTGCCGCCCGTTGCGCCAGCGCCACCCTTGGCGCGCCGCGAAACCGCGTCGGCGGCCGGGGAAGCGGCCCGCAGCGCGGCGGACTCCGGGGCCCTGTCTTCACAGAGTCGCCGCGAGCGGCCCGCACCGGCCCCCTCGCTGGGCACGGGCCATGGACGCCGCGAATACTCCCAGGTCCGCAACGTGACTTTCGAACGCGATGCGGATCAGCCCAATGAGTTGATCCGCATCCGCTACGACAGTCACGAGAACCTGGTCGCGATGGGTGTGATCAAGCCGGCGCCACACCGTCCGCAGGCATTTCCCAATGATCAGCGCCTGGGCTACGTGCCGGACCCGTGAAGCCACCGCCGCGGAAGCGCGGTGCGCTTCTGCGATAATGCCGCGGATGGATGCTGCGGCAGAGCCGGATGAAGCGCTCGTCGCCCGCTATGCAGCGGGCGACGTCGCGGCATTCGAAATGCTCTACGCGCGTCACGAGCTGCCGCTGTGGCGCTACCTGCTGCGACAGTGCGGTGACCACGGCGCGGCCGAAGAACTGATGCAGGAGGTCTGGTTCACCGTCACGCGCGAGGCGCCGCGCTTTCGCCCGCAGGGCCGCTTCACCGCGTGGCTGTACACGCTGGCGCGCCATCGCCTCATCGACCGGCATCGCACCACGCATCACCACCGGAGTCTGGATACCGCCGACACCGCCGACGGCAGCACGCTGGGCGAACTGCTTGCCGATGAGTGTGCGCCCTCGCCGCTGGAGGAAAGCCAGCGCGCCGAACAGGGTGAGGCCATCCTGGCGGCGCTGGCGCGATTGCCGGCCGAACAGCGCGAGGCTTTTGTGCTGCAGGCCGAGTCCGGAATGAGCGTGGAGGAAATCGCCACCGTCACCGGAACCCCTTTCGAAACTGCCAAGAGCCGGCTGCGCTATGCGCGCGACAGGCTCAAGGCGCTGCTGCGGGATCATGCATCATGAGCGCACCGGATTCCGACGAACTGCTGCAAGCCTACCGCCGCGCCAGCGCGAAAGACGCCGGCTCACCGCCGCAGGCCTTGCGCCATACCATCCTTGCCGAGGCCGCAGCGGCCGCCCGGCGGCGCACGCCCGCAGCAAACGACTCGCGCATGCACTGGCGCGCCGTCGCCGCGGTCGCAGTGCTGGGCGTCGCGCTGCTGCTGTGGCGGCAGGTGGACCAGCGCCTACCCACGGCGGCGCCGCGCGAAGCCGTGCCTCCCGCCATCTCCGCACCGCCAGCCGTCCAGGCGGGGAATCGATCCGACGTCGGCGACTCCGCTGCCCCGACGACCCCAGCGGCCCCGACCCCACCGGCTCCGCCCTCGCCTGCGCCTTCCCGCGCGCCTGCGCCACGACCACCATCAACGATGGCAGCGGCCGAAAGCGAATCCCGTGCCCGGGCCGGTGTGCAGACGACCGAAGTGGCCCGCACCGATTCAATCGCAAGTACCAAACGCTTGTCTGACGGAGCTCCCGCGGCTGCAGCGCCGGCTGCTCCCACACCGGCAGACTCCAGCGCTGCCGCCTTGCTTCGCAGGCACTTCCCGGAGCAGTACGCTAGCGACAGGCCGCCGCATGCCCTGTGGCTGGTACAGGATGCAGCGGGCAACGCCTTGCGCCGTGGCGAACTGGGTGCCGGCGAAGATCTTGCAGCCATCGCCGCGACTCTCGAGCCAACGCTCGCAGGCCGCAGGCTCAGTCCATGGCAGACGGATACCGTGCCCAATGCACATGGCCAGCCCATCGAGATCAGCGTCTCCAGGGCGCAGTAGCGCGAAGACCGGACCCGGTGGCGTGGCTGGGTTACTCTTGCCGACATCGCAGCCCTCGCCGGGGACTCCTGATGCCGCGAAGGTTTCATCTGCCGCCTGTCGCAATGATGTGCGCAGCCCTGTTGCTGGCAGGCTGTGCTGCAGCGCCGCGCAGCCGGCCGGAGCCCGGCGCTGCGGCGGTCACGGTGGCAACACCTGGCGAACAGATCGCCGCGCGCGCCCTCGCCCAGCTCGGCAAACCCTACCGCTACGGCGGCAATGGCCCGGATGCCTTCGACTGCAGCGGCCTGGTGCGCTACGCATACAGCGGGATCGGCGTCGACACGCCGCGCACCACCGCCGACCAGTTCCGCGCCGCGCGCACCGTGACACGTGGGGAGCTCGCTGCCGGAGACCTGCTGTTCTTCCGCATCGGCGGCGCAATCACGCACGTGGGCATCTATGCCGGCGACGGACGTTTCGTGCATGCGCCGCAGACGGGCCGCGCAGTGGAAATACGTCCGATCGACGACAGTTATTACCGCACCCGGCTCGCGGGCATCGGACGCTTGTACTGATCCCGGGGGCGCTGCTCTTCGCCCGTCATTCCCGCCGCGCGACGACGATCTGCACGGGCTGCGCGAGCATCTGCCCTTTCATGTCCTCCTCGCCGGCGTCGGGATCGCGCGGCTGCGCGAGGATCTGGCGCACGATGTTCATGCCGTCGATCACATGCCCGAACGCCGCGTATCCCGGATCATTCGCAGCGGCATCGCCATCCAGCGTGACCAGATCCCCGATCACGATAAAGAAATCCGCCGTGGCCGTGCCCGGATCCAGGCGCGCCATGGAAATGGTGCCGTCCTTGTGGCTGATGCCCGTGACCGCAGGCGACTCATGCGCGATGGGCTCGAACTGGCGCGCCTTGTCGCCGCGCATGCCGGCCTGCACCAGCCCGTACTCACCGTCGCTGCCCACCGCCAGCGCGCGGTAGAACATGATGCCATCGAAGCGCTTGGCATCCACATAGCGCAGGAAGTTGGCGGTAGTGATGGGCGCGCGCTGTGGATCCAGCGCCAGACGGATGTTCCCCAGAGTGGTTTGCAGCACCACATGCACTTCTGCCTCTGCGGTGGATGCTTCCTGGGCCCGGATGCCGGGCGAGAGGCCGCCCAGGGCGAGCAGCCACACGGCAAGGATCGGTCTGGCTTTCATGCCGCCAAAGATACGCGAACGGCTGCCGCGCCGCTGCGGATCAGGGTGCGGCCAGCGCCTTCTGCAGGGCTTCTAGATTGCCGTGCAGGATCTGCTGCAGCCCGTCCGCCGCCAGCTTGCCGTCCTTCACCAGGCCAGGGTCGGCCGGATCCAGCACCACCAGCTGCGCGCCGCCGCCGCGCACGGCCTGCTGGATGGCATCGCTGGGCTGCCAGCGGTGCAGCACCACCTTGATGCCGCGTTCACGCAGGTGCTTCGTCAGGGCCGCGAGGTCCGCCGGCGTCCAGTCCACATCCTGCTTGATGAAGTAGCCATCGACGAACAGCCCGAGGTCGTTGGTGAGATAGACGAAATCGCCGGTGAGCGCGAACACCACGTCCGAAGCGCCCGCGAGCACATGCTGCTGGTAGGCATCGCGTTCCCCAAGCAGGGCATGGCGCAGCGCCGCCAGGTTGCGGGCGATGACTGGCGCCGAGTCGGGAAACAGCGCGGCAAGATCATGCGCGATGATGTCGCCCATGCGCACGGCGTTGGACAGGCTGAGCCAGAAATATGGTGCGGTGCTCGCCTCTTCCGCGTCCCCGGCGGCGCCGGCCCAGTCCACGTTGGTGCGTGGCGCGCTCCTCAGCGCCACTCCCGCCATGTCCAGCGGCCAGGGAATGGCGGCGTCGATGTCCACCACGCGCAGGTTCGCCTGGCGCGCGAAGCGGTACAGCGGATCAGCGGGCAGCGCGTTGGTAAAGCTCACCACTGCCGTAGCGGCGCCGAACACCGGACCGAGCTCGTCTGTGCGGCGCTGGATGTAGTCCTTGAGCAGGGAGAGCTGCCGCGCATCCGCCGGCACATTGCGCACTTCAATGCTCGTGCCGGCGGTCAGGGCCGAGGTGAGCGAATAAGTGGCCTGCGCGCCGGTGAGAACCAGGGGCTTTGCGGGGTCGCCCGCGGCCGCAGCGGCACCACCCCCCAGCAGCGCAAGCACGAGCAGGGCCCACGCACCCAGCGGAATACGGCGGACGACATCGGAGACGGGATTCACGGTGGACTCCTCCCTTCAGAACGAGGCTTCGCGATAGCGCGGCAGCAGCATGCGCACGGCCATCGTGACCAGGAAGATCGCCGCGGCCGTGAGGATGATGGCGCCGCCCGAGGGCACGGGCAGGTCCCAGCGCAGCGGTACATAGACGCCGGCGAGGCAGCTCACGGTCGAGAACGCGATGCTCCACAGCACGAAGCCACGGATGGAGCGGTTGAGGTTGCGGGCCGCGGCGGCCGGAATCAGCAGCAGCGCCTCCACCAGCACCGCGCCGACGATCTTCACGCAGGCCACGGTGAGGATGGTGAGCAGCAGCACGAAGACATACTCCAGCAGGTGCACACGCACGCCGCGTACATGCGCGAGGCTGGGGTTGAGGCTCGCCAGCAGCATCTGGTTGTACAGCGGCAGCGCCGTGACCGCCGCCAGGATTGTGGTTGCCAGCAGCACGTTCATGTCGGTGTCGTTGACGGTGAGGATGGAGCCGAACATCACCGTGTCGAGGATGTGGGTGTTCACCTTGGCCGAGACCCACAGCAGCGCCGTGGCGCCGATCGCGAGCGAGATCGACAGGAACACGCCGATCAGCGTGTCCGATGACATCTTGGTGTGATTGCGCGCGAAATTGAGCACCAGGCCGAACAGCAGGCAGAAGCTGAACATCGACACGTACGGCGCGGTGTAGGACTCGCCGATGATCACGCCGATGGCGACGCCGGTGAGCGCCGCATTGCCCACCGCCTGCGAGAAGAAGGCCATGCGCTTGGCCACCACCATGGTGCCGATGCCGCCCAGCAGCGGCCCGATCACGAAGGCACAGAGAAGACCGTTGACGACGAAGGCATAGGTGAAGGTGTAGTGGATCGTCCCCGCTTCGGCCAGCCCGATGATGAATTGGCGCGGTATGTCGTACAGGGCTCCCATTCAGGCAGCTCCCCGCTGTGCGTAACCCAGAGTGGGAAACAGCTGCGCCGCGACGCCGCTCGCCAGCACTTCCCGCGGCGGCCCGTCGAGCAGCACCCGGCGGTTGATGTAGGTGAGGCGGTCGGCAATCTGGCCCACCTGCACGATATCGTGGTTGATCCACACCACCGTTCCGCCGGCCTTGGCAAAGCCGGTGATGGTGCGTTCGAGGATGTCCCGTCCGGTAAGGTCCAGCCCCGTGGCGGGCTCGTCCAGCACCAGCAGTCCCGGCTCGGGAATCAGCGCCTGCGCCAGCAGCACGCGCTGCCGTTCACCACCCGAAAGGCTCCCCAGCCGCGCGTGCAGCCGGTCTCTGAGGCCCAGCCCGGTCAGACGACGCTCGATCTGCTCGCGCCACTGCCGTGACACGCCAAGGAACACCGGCCGGCGCTGCGTGGCCATGCCCATGAAATCCAGCACCGTCACCGGCAGGCTGCGGTCGAAATCCAGTGTCTGCGGCACATAGCCGATCACGCGGTTGTCCTGCCAGTGCATCGTGATGCGGCCGGTGTGTGGCATCTGGCCCAGCAATGCGCGGATGAGCGAGGTCTTGCCGCCGCCGTTGGCGCCCACCACGCAGTGGACGCTGCCGGCCGCCACGCTGAAGCTCACCTCCTCGAGGATGGTGGTGCTTCCCAGCGCGAGTCCGACATGATCGAACTGGATGGAAGGCCCCGCCATCAGCCGCTCCGGGCGGCATCGTGGATGGCCGTGGCCAGCGTATCGAGGTTCTCGCGCATTTCGTCTTCGAATTTTCCGGCCGTGTACTGGCCGCTGCTGATGTGCGAGATCGGATAGATCTTCGCGCCCGTGGCCTTCTGGATGGTGTCGGAAAGCTTGCTGGCGTAGTACTTCTCGGCGAACAGCACGTTCACGTTCGCCGCCTTGATGCGGCCGACCGTCTCGGCCAGCTGCCGCGCCGTGGGCTCCACGCCGTGGCGCGGCTCGATCACCGCGGTGACCTGCAGTCCCAGCTCCTGCAGCAGGTAGTCGTAGCCGCTGTGCATGGTGGCACAGCGGAACTTGGTGAGGTCGACGCCGGCGATCTTCGCGTTGAACTCCGGAATCAGCTTGCGCAACCGCAGCGCGTAGCGGCGCGCGTTGTCGCGGTAGTAGGTCGCATTGGCCGTATCGATCTCGCCGAGCTTGCGGGCGATGGTGTACACCTGCTGGATCGCGGCCGTGATGGAGATGAAGGTATGCGGGTTCACCACCTTCGCGCCGCTCGGGTCGCCCGACACCGGGATCAGCGAAACGCCGTCATTGGCATAGATGAGCTTGATCTTGCCCTTCATGCCGGCGGCATCGAGGATCTCGAATGCCCAGGAATCATGGCCGATGCCGTTGACCACCAGCACGTCCATGGAACTCATGCGGATCATGTCCGCCGGCTGCGGCACATAGCCATGCGGATTGGCATCGCCGTCGATGAGCGGCACGATCTCGGCGCGGTCGCCGACGATGTTGGCAACGAAGCTGTAATAGGGGTGCAGCGTGATGCCGACCTTGAGCTTCTTCGCCTCCGCCGCCATGGCGGTGCCCTGGCCAAGCGTGAGGGCCAGCAATGCGAACAGCAAAGTGCGGCGGACGGTATTCATGATCCTTTCTCTCCTTCGGCCTCATCACCGAAGAGGCGTTTGACTTCCAGATCCCCACTGTAGGGAACGACTTGGCGCCACCCCTGCAGGATGAGCTGATCTTGAAACCCGCTCTCCGGCATCGCGACCTGGTTGTTCTTGTTCCACCAGATCACGATGGCATTGGTGTTGGCGAACCCGGCGTGCGCATGCCCGATCACCAGCAGGAACGAGCCCTGGCCGGGCACTTTGCCGCCAGTTCCCAGATACATCACCGAGCCCTGCATCTCGCCTTCGCTCAGCGGCTCGAACAGCGTCCACTGCAGCGAACCGTTCTGTTCCCAGCTGCGGTCGTGGTAGAACGGTGGCAGCAGCAGATCCTGGAAATCCTTCACGCTCGGCCAGTGGAACACCGCATTGTCCGGCGTGAAACGGTTGATGTCTTCGTAGATGTAGGGAATATCGTTCTGCATCGTGTAGAGCGCGTTGTACACGGCCTGGTCGACGCCGCTGAGCCCGTCGAAGGCACTGATCTGCCAGTCGTACAGCTGCTGGGGCTTGTCCTCCTGCCCGAACTCGCGCACATAGAAGAAGAGCACGCCGACCAGGAGCAGTGCTGCGGCCAGCAGCGCCAGCCCCTCGAAGCGCGAGCCGGCCGGCCGGACATCACAGATCGCCGCGCTCATCTCTTACCTGGCGCTCATGTCCTTGGCCTGCACCCACAGCACCGCATCGACGGAGAGTTCCTTGCCCTGGAATTTCTCGCCGTCATCCAGATTCAGCGCGCAGATGCCCCACCAGCCGGCCTTCGGCAGGCCGATGATCACCTCGCCATTGGCATCGGCGCGGATGCTGAGCGTGCCGAAGGACTGCTGCGGCGCCGTGACCCGGCCTTTGGGATCGAAGCGGCGCTGGTCGAGCTGCGGTTCGTGGTTCAGGTATTCCACCTCGATCTCCGCATGCGGCACCGGCTTGCCGCCGGAGAGCACCACGCCGCGGAACACGCCACCCACCCAGTTCGCATAGGGCTTGTCCAGCGGCACGATCTCCACCGGCAGCCCCAGCGGCTCGTCCCAGGCGCCCGGCAGGCCGCCGATGTTCACCATGGTCTTGGTGATCTGCTGGATGTACTTGTCTTCGCTGGCTTCGTAGTAGGGCGCGGGCCTGAGCACGTAGGTGTAGTCGCCCAGCGAGCGGGTCACGCTGCGCGGCGGATTGGCAAGATACGCCGCACCCTTGCTGTTCTCGCCGCCCCCCCACTGGATGGGCTCCAGGTATTGCATGAGGTCGGTGGTGCGCCGCTCGCCTTCGCCACGCTGGCTCACCACATAGAAGGCCTCGGGCTTGCCCATGTTCATGGTGAAGCCATTGTCGAACGGGTGCGAGAAGACCAGCGCCAGCGGTATGGCCGCCGCCTCCTTCAGGGCCGCCTCGGGCGTGTACACCAGCTGGAAATGTGCATCCGCCGCCGGCGCTGCCAGCAGCGCCGCCAGCAGCGCGCCACAGGCCGCGGCGCGGCTACTTCTGGATGTCACGGCCGTCGATGATGACGATGTGGCCTTCGCCGCCATTGAACTCGACGCGGTAATCGACTTTGGGCTTCGGGAAGGTGAAGTCGCTCTTGTCACTCATTTTTCCTTCGACCAGCACTTTGCCGGCTCCATCCAGAACACGCATCGGCACGCCCACCGCCTTGCCACCATCGCTGAAACCACCCTCGCAGGTGACGGTGTTATCGCCATTTTCGTAGCAGTCGCAGATGGCATTGTGGGCCCATGCCACGCCGGCCAGCAGCGCCAGCGCAGGCAGGGAAGCGAACCAGACCAGACGTCTCGGTGTCATGGGGCACCTTTCATTAAGTAAAGCCCACTGGCTTGTAATGGTTTGGACAGCGCCATTTTTGCGCCGTTCCATGGATAACAACAGGTAACGTGCCGTTACGTAACCGTTAAACAACGATGGCCGTACCGGATTTGACCCGGTCGAGCGCCACCAGGGTACGGAAATTCTCCACCAGCTGGTTCTCGGCGAACAGGCGGCGCGTCAGGCCCTCGTAACTGCGCATGTCCGGCGTGACGATGATCAGCACGAAGCTGACTCCCCCCGTCACGTAGTAGCACTGCTGCACCTCGGGGGTTTCGCGGAACAGTGCCTTGGCGCGATCCACGGTCGCGGCGCGCTCATCTTTCAGGCGCACCTCGACGATCGCGGTGATCGTCGCGGACACCGCCTCCGGGTCCACGATGGCCACATTCGCCGCAATCACGCCGGCCTGCTCCATGGCCGCGATGCGCCGTTGCACAGCGGCGGCAGAGAGGCTCACCTCTTCAGCAATCACCCTCTGCGGCCGCTTGTTGTCGCGCTGGACGATGCGCAGGATGGCCCGGTCCTGGCGATCCAGCGCCGTGCCGGGAACCGCAGACTTTCTGGGCATGGTGATTATTTGTTGCGTTTTTCTACCACGAGAAGCGCCAAATCATCTCACTCGCGAGAATATGCTTCAATCATGTCATCACCACCCGTACCCGACGGCTCCAGCGGGGCTGGCAGCCACCCGCATCACCTCGCCGGAATCAGTTGCGGCGCGGGTGCCGGCGCCCTGTGGGGCCTGGTGTTCCTCGCTCCGGCGCTGGTGCATGACTTCAGCCCCGTGCTGCTCACCATCGGGCGGTATCTTTGCTATGGGCTGATCGCGGCCGCCCTGGTGATCCCGAAGTGGCGCTCCCTCGCCGCGCGGCTGCCCAAGAGCCAGTGGCGCAACCTTATCTGGCTGGCGTTCACCGGCAACACGCTTTACTACATCCTGCTGTCGAGCGCCGTGCAGACCGGCGGGATTGCCATGACCTCCCTGGTGATCGGTTTCCTGCCCGTGGCCGTGACCGTGATCGGCAGCCGCGAGCACGGCGCCGTGGCCCTTGCAAAGCTGCTGCCCTCGCTGCTGCTGTGCGCCGCCGGCGCGCTGTGCATCGGCTGGCAGGCGCTGGCCACACCCGGCACGGGCTCCACCGGCAGGCAGGTGTTCGGCCTGCTGTGTGCGGTGGGCGCATTGGCCTCATGGACAGCCTTTGCAGTGGGCAATGCCCGCTGCCTTGCACAGCTGAAGCAGATCTCGGCGCAGGAATGGAGCCTGCTCTGCGGCATCGTCACCGGTGCGCAGAGCCTGCTGCTGGTACCACTGGCGCTGGCACTGGAAACGGCCGTTCACAGCGGCAGCGAGTGGGCACGCTTCGGCATGGTCTCAATGGGCGTCGCCGTGCTGGCCTCGATCTTCGGCAATGCGCTGTGGAACCGGATGAGCCGCCTGCTGCCGCTGACCCTGGTCGGCCAGATGATCCTGTTCGAGACCCTGTTCGCGCTGCTGTACGCCTTCGTCTGGGAACACCGTCTGCCCAGAGGCCTGGAAATCATGGCTCTGGCACTGGTGACGATGAGCGTGCTGAGCTGCCTGGCGGCGCATCGCAGGTCCGCGCCCACAGCGAACCCCGAAACGGGCGTGGCCTGAAGATCGGCGCCCGCGTCAGCTTCTGCTGGCGGTGCGCACCGTGAGCGTGAATTCGATGGGCACGAGGACCTGCACGGTACGCGCCACGCCATTTTCACGGTAGGGCTTGAAGCGGTAGTGCATGACCGCGTCGCGTGCTGCGCGGTCCAGATGAGAATGGCCGCTGCTGCGATGGACCAGCACTTCGAGCGGATTGCCATCGGGACCGATCAGCACGCGCAGCAGCACCGTGCCCTGCTCGCGCGCGCGTTTGGCCATGGGCGGATACGTCAGCGGCACCTTGCTGAGATATTCGACCTGGTCCACCAGCAACGGGCCCTCTTCTGCCGGCGGCGCAACTTGCTGCACCGGCGACGGCCTCGTTACCGTGATCGCGGCGGGCGCGGGCGGCGGTTCGACCAGGGGTGTCTCCACCGTCGGCAGCGCAATATCCGGCGTACGAAGGTCGGCCAGCTTGACCTGCGGCTGCGGCGGAGGCGGCTGGGTCCGCGGCTCGTTGAGCAGCGTGACATGCACCGGCACGGGATTGGATTCGTTGCGTTCACCCAGCTTCATCTGGGCGAAAACCAGTACCGCCACCAGATGGGCGCCCAGGATGAATGCCAGGCCGCCACCGCGCCGCGTCAGGCGGCGCCATAGAGAATCACTGCTGCGGCAGATACCCATGGGCCGTCACTATACACTCAGATGAGAATGATTCCCATCCAATAATTGGGTTGAAAGGCCGCGGCAGTATTCGCGAGGCGGGAGGCAGGGCGCACTAGACTTGCAGCTGGCTCCTCACCCCGGGACACGCTTGCACGTCTGCAGCTTTGCACCGCTGGGCACGGCCCGCGCGACCCGCCTGATCCTGGGCACCATGCCGGGCCGCGCTTCGCTCGACGCCGGGCAGTACTACGCACATCCGCGCAATGCGTTCTGGCCCATCATCGAGGAGCTGACCGGCCTGCCGGCAGGCAACCCCTATCCGGCACGCGTGCGTGCGCTCGAAGCGGCCCGCATCGCGCTCTGGGACGTGCTCGCGGCCTGCTTCCGTGAAGGCAGCCTGGATTCGGATATCGACCTGCAGTCCGCACGCCCCAACGACTTCGCCGGCTTCCTCGCAGCCCATCCGCGCATCGACGTGATCTACTTCAACGGCCAGCCCGCGCGCAGACTGTTCGAACGGCTCGTACACCCGATGCTGCCCGAAGCCTGTCAGCGCCTCGCGCGCGTCACACTGCCATCCACCAGCCCCGCCAATGCGCGGCACACGCTCGCCGACAAGCGCCGTGCCTGGTCGATAGTGGCGGCAAGTGGCTGATCCACTGCACCTTCTCCCATCAGGCGCGTTTGGGCGTAATATTCCAGCATATATGACGGTCGCGCCTGAATATGGCGCAGGAGCATGGCCATGATGACTCGTCGCTCATTGTTCCCCGCCCTTGTGGGCATCCCCTGCCTGTCGCTGCTGCACGTCGACCTGGCAACGGCAACCGCCGACTTCGAATTCAAGCTCTCCGACGCCGAATGGCGCAAACGCCTGACGGACAAGCAGTACCGCGTGCTGCGCCATGCCGATACCGAAATGCCCTGGACCAGTCCGCTGCTGAAGGAAAAACGGCGTGGCGATTTCGCCTGCGCCGGCTGCGACCTGCCGCTGTTCCCCTCCAGCGCGAAGTTCGAAAGCGGCACCGGCTGGCCGAGCTTCTGGAGGACGCTGCCCAACTCCGTCGTCACGCAGCAGGACAGCACGCTCGGCATGGTCCGCACGGAAGTGCTCTGCCGGCGCTGCGGCGGCCACCAGGGCCATCTGTTCGATGATGGTCCGCCGCCCACCGGCAAGCGTTACTGCATCAACGGGCTGGCGCTGAAGTTCGTTCCCGTGGCCTGACCGCTACCCGCCATGGCGCTGTTGCTGGTCGCTTATCTCGGCGGCGTGCTGACCATTCTCAGCCCGTGCATCCTGCCGGTGCTGCCATTCGTGCTGGCGCGCGCCGACCGCCGCTTCGCCACGCATGGCCTGCCGCTGCTGCTTGGCATGGCCGCCGCCTTCGTGGTGGTGGGCAGCCTTGCAGCAGTGGTCGGCGAATGGGCCGTCACCGCCAACCGCATCGGGCGCGCCGTGGCGCTGGTAGTGGTGGCGCTGTTCGGGCTGGCATTGCTGTGGCCTGCTTTCGCTGACCGCATCGCCCGGCCGCTGGTCGCGCTGGGCTCGCGCCTGTCGCAACCTGCCGATGGCGATGCAGCGGGAGATCGCCGCGGCCTGTGGAGTTCCCTTGCCCTGGGCGTTGCCACGGGCCTGCTGTGGGCGCCCTGCGCGGGCCCCATCCTTGGCCTGATATTCGGCACCGCGGCATTGCAGGGCACGAGCACGCAGACTTCGCTGCTGCTGCTGGCCTATGCGCTGGGCGCCGGCACGGCATTGGCTATCGCGCTGCTGGCCGGCGGGCGCGTATTCGCGGCGCTCAAATCCTCACTGCCGGCAACCGAGGGGCTGCGGCGGGCCCTCGGCGCGCTGGTGCTGGTCTCCGCCATTGCCATCCTTCTGGGCTTCGATACCGGCGTGCTGGCGCGCCTGTCCACCGCTTCCACAAACCGGATCGAACAGGCGCTGCTGGACCGCACCGGCTCCGGCCACGCCGCCGCACCCAATGCCATGTCGGCCATGACGGAGAACGCCGGCAATTCCAATTCCATGATGATGATGTCGGAAAAGACCGGCAACTCCATGATGATGATGAACGGCGGAGCCAAGGGAGCTGCCGCAGCCGCGTCAGAGCTGCCGCCCGAGGCCGCCAATGCCCGGCCTTCGCTGGAAGGCGGCGGCCCCTGGATCAATTCCGCTCCGCTGCATCTGGAGGCACTCAAGGGCAAGGTCGTGCTCATCGACTTCTGGACCTACTCCTGCATCAACTGCCTGCGCGCGCTGCCCTACGTGAAGGCCTGGTCGCAGAAATACCGCGATGCCGGCCTGGTGGTGATCGGCGTGCACACGCCCGAATTCGCCTTCGAGCGGCTGGAAGCCAACGTGCGCCGTGCGACCCGCGATCTGTCGATCGACTATCCGGTGGTGCTCGACAACAGCTACGCCATCTGGCGCGCCTTCGACAACCACTACTGGCCCGCGCATTACTTCATCGACGCCACCGGCAAACTGCGCCATGCACATTTCGGCGAGGGTGACTACGACGGCTCCGAACGCATGATCCAGCGCCTGCTCGCCGAGGCCGGCGCCGCGGCAGCGTCTTCCTCGCTGGTCGACGTGCGCGCCACCGGCGCCGCGGCAGCGCCCGACGAGGCGAACATCCTCTCGCCAGAAACCTATGTGGGCTACAAGCGCGCCGAGAACTTCGTCTCGCCCGGCGGCATGAAACACGACAGCGCGGGCAATTACGTCGATGGCGATCCGCGCCTCAATGAATGGGGTCTTGCAGGGCAATGGACTGTGGGCGAGGAATCGGCCACCACTGCCGCGCCCGGCGCGCGTATCGTCTATGTCTTCCACGCCCGCGACCTGCATCTGGTGCTGGGTCCGTCCGAAGCCGGCCAGCACATACGCTTCCGCGTCACGCTGGACGGCAAGCCGCCCGGCAAGAATGCCGGCGTGGACGTGGACGCCGACGGCTACGGCACCATCGACAACCAGCGGCTGTACCAGCTGATACGGCAGAGCGGGCCGGTGGCCGATCACCGTTTCCAGATCGAATTCCTCGGGGCCGGTGCCCAGGCCTATGCTTTCACTTTCGGCTAGACCGCATTCGATGGAGCAGCCATGAAAACCACACTGAAACTCTTCTGCGCCGCGTTGTGCATCACTGCCGCCTCCTGGGCTGTCGCCGCAGAACGGATGCTCGAAGCCCCCGCTTGGGAGGGCACGGCCGCGGCGCAGACGAGCGCCACCGAAGCCACCGCAGTACTGGCCGGGGGCTGTTTCTGGGGCGTGCAGGGCGTCTTCCAACACTTGAAGGGTGTCATCCGGGCCGAATCAGGCTATGCGGGCGGAACAGCGAATACCGCGAGCTACGAAACCGTCAGCTCCGGCCGCACCGGGCACGCCGAATCGGTGCGCATCACCTACGACCCGCGCGCGGTCAGCTACGCACACATCCTGCAGGTGTTCTTTTCGGTGGCGCACGATCCCACGCAGCTCAATCGCCAGGGTCCGGATACCGGCACCCAGTACCGCTCGGCGATCTTTCCGCTCGACGACGAACAGGCCCGCATTGCGAAGGATTACATCGCGCAGCTGAACCGGGCGCGCATCTTCCCCGCCGCCATCGTCACGAAGATCGAACCGGGCAAGCAGTTCTATCCGGCCGAGGCCTACCACCAGGATTACCTGGTGCGCAATCCGCGCAATCTCTACATCGTCATCAACGACCTGCCGAAGATCGAAGGCCTGAAACGCTTCTTTCCGGCCGATTACCGGGCTGAGCCGGCGCTGATCTTTCCGGCCACGGCGAAGCGCTGAGGCACAGCCCTCTGCGGAAACCGGGAGCTTTGCCGGTGGCTACTGCCGCTCCGGCTTTCTTGCCATGAACGGATGAGTACGTCACCAGAAGCCCCCGTCCCGCAGCCCGTCGCC
This sequence comes from Steroidobacteraceae bacterium, assembly GCA_049841155.1. Classification (GTDB taxonomy): domain Bacteria; phylum Pseudomonadota; class Gammaproteobacteria; order Steroidobacterales; family Steroidobacteraceae; genus ZC4RG30. The sequence goes on along the minus strand of JASGHI010000004.1, from coordinate 749,880 downwards.
ACGCCGCTCACGCGCGCCGCGATCTTCCTGGTGCTGACCGTGAAAGCGGACCGCGCCAGCATCGATGCCGTTCGGGCATTTCTGCCTGACCTGTCCGCCTTCATGCGTTCGGTGTGCTTCCGCGATGCCGGCCGCAGCGTACGCTGCGTGCTGGGCATCGGCGCCGACGCCTGGCACCGGCTCACCGGCCTGCCGCGGCCGCCTGGACTGCATCCCTTCGAGGAAATCCACTCCGGCGCGCGCCACGCCGTTTCAACGCCGGGCGACCTGCTGCTGCACATCCGCGCCGACCACATGGACCTGTGCTTCGAACTGGCGCGGCAGATACGCGCGCGGCTGGGCAACGCCGTCGAAGTGGCCGACGAAGTGCACGGCTTCCGCTACTTCGATGCACGCGACCTGCTGGGTTTCGTCGACGGCACCGAGAACCCCAATGGCCTGGAAGCCGAGCAATCGGTGCTGGTGGGCGACGAAGACCCGGCACATGCCGGCTGCAGCTACGTGATCGTGCAGAAATACCTGCACGATCTGGCCAGGTGGAACGCGATGCCGGTCGAGATGCAGGAGAAGATCATCGGCCGCAGAAAGCTGGACGACATGGAACTCGAAGATGCGGCCAAGCCCAGCTATGCGCACAACGTGCTGACCACCATCGAGGAAGACGGCCGCGAGGTGAAGATCCTGCGCGACAACATGCCCTTTGGACACATCGAGGGCGATGAATACGGCACCTACTTCATCGGCTACGCGCGCTCTCCGGCCACCATCGAGAAGATGCTGCGCAACATGTTCATCGGCGTGCCCGAAGGCAATTACGACCGCCTGCTCGACGTGAGCCGCGCAGTCACCGGCTGCCTGTTCTTCGTACCCACCGCCTCATTCCTGGACGATTTCCAGGCGCCGCAGGACGACTCTCAGCGATAGCTGGCAGCGGTGATCGTCGCGAGAAAGAAAGGAAAGTAACCAGGCGTCCCGAACTGGTTGCCAACCTCGACCACGCTTGGAATGGTGAAGCCGCCGAACACCGCCTCCTCCTGCAGCCTGCCGCCAAAGGGCTGGAAACGGAATACCTGCCCGGGGTTGGCGTCGCTCCAACGCAGTGTGGACACGGACAGCACCCGTCCATCGGGAGCCAGCGCCATCTGCAGTTCGACCGGCACACCATCTGCGTTGCAGACGATTCGCGCTTCATCCGGCCCGGCCTGTTCCCAGCGCGCCCCATTCTGCGGCAGCAGACTTGCAGGCACCCAGATCGCCTCCAGTACCGGCCGCGCCAGCGCGGCCCGCCGCAGATCCTCGGTTCCGGCAGTCTGTACCAGCGGGATGCTGCCCAGCAGCCAGAACCGCGTCCAGGCCTTGCCATCGATGAGCCCGTCCGATCCCGTGACGACCAGCGGACCGCTGCGCATCACCGGCAGCCAGACGAAGGCATCCGGCGGCGCGAGAATCTGGCGCGCATGCAGGGTGAACTCGCGGAACTTGTCCTGGCCGCCGAGCCGGAAGCGGCCTTGCATCCGGATCTCGACCAGGGTGGACAGCGGCGTGCCCGGTGCGATGGCGTGCAGAAAATAGCGCTGCGCGATCTCCGGCAGACCAGCCACCAGTTCCGGCGTGAATACTGTGGCAGCAGGCGCCGTGCGCGCCGCAATCTTCGCCCACACGGCTTCGGCTTCCGCCATGCGCTGGCGATACTTGCCGTGCGCCCACAGCCAGGCCAGCACCAGCGCGGCCATGAGCAGGCCGCCCCACAGCAGGAATGCAGGAAATGCGATCAGACCGCGCGCGGCTCTCACCGGGGCGATTATGCGCCGCCGCGGGCCGGCGGCATCACCGGGCTGGAGACGCGGACTTCGCCTCTGCGCGGCAGAGATCCGGAAAATCCTGGCAATCTCCCGGGCCGCCAAGCACCTGGCCGTTCTCCAGAGCGATGCTCAACAAGGCCCCTGACTTGCGGCCATTGCGCACGGGATGAATCTTTGCAGACACCTTCTGGCCGGTTGCAAACATCTTGACCAGCTCCTTGTAATCGCTGATGCCCGCCCAGCGTCCCAATAGCGCGGGACTCCCGGCTTCGAGCATCCACTCGTCAACGCCTCCTCCTTGTTTTGGCACCTCGACCCAGAACAATGAATGCGGATTTCCCACCCTGGCCTTGGTCAGAACACCGTCGAGCTCCAGGGTCTTGGTGCTGTCATACATCGCGGCCGAATGGTGCGCGACGGAGTCGGGGATGAAACCCGCCACCACCATCCCTGCGATCAATCCACGGACTATCCAGGACGACATTGCGAAGTGTTTCATGGGAAAAATCCTCGACTGTGATAGATGGCGGACGCGCTCTTCACATGTGGCTTTCATTGCGACCCGGCCGCGGCATATCTCTGCACGCATGCAACGTCACGGAATTCGGGATTGTCCTTGAAGAAGTAGCGCGTATAGACATACGGACGCTGCATGGCCTTCGGATCCGTGGCCTGCATCGTGTATTCAATGACATCCCCGCCCTTCAGCGGGCGCAGGGTCTCAACCAGGCGCAGCGCGTCGCTGTGCCGCATCCCGGCGCTATTCAGCCATGTCCGGTCATTGAAGTTGGCGGTTTCCAATGTCAGAACGTCCCGATCCCACCTGCCAACCGTATCGCCCTGCCAGGTTGGAACAGCACCGGTGCGATGCGGACGATCGAAATGCACCACACGCATGTGTCCCAGTGCCAGCTCCTCAAACAGCATCATCAGCCGGCCCTTCTGCCGCACAAACTCCATCCTTATGTCTGGGCGGGCCATCATCCTGAAAGGACCTATTGGCATGCACTCGTTGAGCGGGTCATGTTCCTGCGCATCGGTCTTGCGGAAATCCGCAACGACATCGACATCTTCTGGCGATCCACGGGCGCGCAACCCGCTGCTTGATGGGCCCTGCTCGGGAACGGCGCGGTAGATGCCACTCAACCACGCCCCCTGCTCCGGCACGGCGGCTGCCGCAGCCGAGACCTGCAGGCCGATTGCCATGAGTGCCACGCCGCTCCAGAACGAGCGCCGGCCATACCCGAACATATCCATGCAATCCCGCCTCATGAACACGACCTCACTTCTTCTGCTGCGAGAGATATTCCTGAATGCGCGCATTCTCGATCTCTATTGATTCCTGGCGCTGCTTCCACCAGATCTCGGGCTGGCCCTCATCACCGTTGCAGAGCAGCTCCGACGCCAGATCCTCGAACTCGCGATCCGACTTCTTGAAGTAGCGGTAGTACGTGTAAGGATGTTTCAGAGCCTTCCGGTCAGAAACCGTTGTCTGGATCTCCAGCAACGACCCGTTGGCAACCTGACGTATCCGGCGGATGACATGCAGCTCCTGAGTGTGCGGCTGCGCCCCGGAGCCCAGCCATGTCTTGTCATTCCACCCGGTGGTATCCACGACCAGCGTATCCCCCTCCCAATGTCCGATGGATTGCCCTGACCAGCGCGTCGAGGAGGAATCCGGGTGCTTGTCCGTCATGTGGATCTTGATGATCCCCACCACGGACAGATAGCTCGGCACGATATAGACGGCCTCTTCCGTCTGGAGCAGCGTGAACGGATACGTATTCGTATGGCGAAAGGGGCCCGCAAACTCGCACACGGCCGCGCCGTCATCGATGGCCACATCCGTGTCATCCATGCGCAATCGGGCCCAGGGCCTCAATGCCTCCGTTATCATGTTTTCCACGTCAGGCGTATTGCCGAACTCCCCGCCGGGAGCTTCCTCGCCGAGCAGACCCTGCGCTCCCATGTAGTCCCCGGAGAAATCCGGCCTTGCGGCGCTCACCACTCCCGGTGCGCCTCCGATGATCAGCCCGGAGACCAGCGGGATCGCGATCAATCGCACCGTTGCCGCGCGAATGCAGGAATGGAGTTTCATGATCTGCGTCAGAAGTTGGCTGAGAGAACCAGGCCGTAGGTGCGCGCTTCGTTGTACGGAACCGCCACATCTCCCTGCGACGTCCTGTATTTCACATCGGTGGCGTTGTGAATATAGGCAGTTATCGAATAGCGGTCGTTTGCCGGTGCATAACTCAAGTGCGCGTTGGCAATGGTATAGCCCCGCTGCGTCAGGAACTTCTTCGCCGGCGTATCCAGGTAGGGGCTGGTATCGAAGGCAACGTACTGCTGGGTTTCATAGTGGGCGTCTGTGCCCAGATCAATGGACCCGCCGCTGCCGAGGTGGAATGTATGGACATACGAGGCGGCAATGGTCCAGGTCGGGGCATGCGGTGGAGTACCGCCTTTGGTCGGCAACGTTCCGACGGATCCCAGCTCCGGATTCTCGAGAGAGACATCCGAAGTGAACCGCGCATGCAGGTACGCCGGCGTGAGAGACAGCTGATCGTTCGGCGTCAGGCGCGCCCGCAACTCGAGTTCAGCTCCGTAGTACTGGGTCGGCATTGAAACGGTCATGGCGCCCACGACGTTCACCACAGCGCAACTCGGATAGTCCGAACACACCTGCAGCGGCACCTGCATCGACGGATAGTCGTAGTAGAAGGCGTTGACGTCAGCCTGCAACCAGGACGTGAGCCGGTTCTTGGAACCCAGCTGATAGGCCGTCAATGTCTCGGGCTTGTAGGCCGTACCGATGATGCCGAGTCCGCCCGGACGGTAGGCGGTGGAAACCGAGCCGTACAGCAGGCTGTCTGCTGTCAGATCATGTTCGGCGCGCACCAGGTAGGTGAAGTTCTGCGTGCTCTTGTCGTAGAGCGCGAACCGGTTCCTCGCCGGGTTCGGAATGTTGAGATTGCTGGTCGTCTGGAACACGTCATCGCCGCTCTGCCGCGCGCCGAGCGTCAGGCGCGTGGAGTCCGTGAGCGAGTAGGTTGCCTGCCCGTACACGCCCAATGTCGCGATGCGATGGTTCACAATTGTCTGGAAGTCCTCCAGGTCCATCCGCGGGTCTCCTCCATAGGACTCTGTCCTGAGGAAAGCCCTGCGCATGTAGTACAGGCCCGCCACCCAGGTAAGCCTTCCTCCCACGGCACCCACCAGCCGCAATTCATGACTGTCCGTGTCGTAGTAGGGCCAGCGAGTGCGGTACTGGCCCTGAACGGGAGAGTCGGTGCCGAGCCAGTTGGTATCGTTGACATCCCGCTGGAATGCAGCCAGATAGTTGAGCTCCGCGAATCCGAAGTCGTACTTCAGATTGGCGTAGTACTTGAATATCCGCTCACGCCCGAGGCCGCCCAGATTGTTGGCGAGCCGATTGGTGAGTCTGCCTGAGGAGTCCACATATGCCTCATCCTCGGTAAACCCGCCCTTGTCGTTGTAGTTGATTCCCAGCAGCAACGAGAACCGGTCATTTGGCGAGTACAGCGCCTTGATGCGGGCATTGACGTAGTTGTCGACGACCACATTGGAATCGGCGGAGGATCCGCGGCGGTACTGATTGAAGGCAGCGCGCACCGCCCACGACTCGCCCATGGGCACGTTCAGGACGCCGGTGGTGTGCCACAGGCCGTCGTTGGCGAGTTCCAGCAGCGCAGACCCGCCAAACTCCCTCGTCGGATCATTGCTGATGACATTGATCGCGCCACCCAGAGCGGTGCCACCGTACAGGGTGCCCTGTGGGCCGCGCAGCACTTCGACTCGCGCCAGGTCGTAGAACATGCCGCTCTGGTTGTTCAGTACGACGCCATCCTCATAGATCGCCGTCGACAGCTGCTTGTTCGCGCCATCCACGCCGACACCGCGGATGGCAACCGCCGGGGCATTCTTGCTGTGTGTCATGGGCTGGACGGCCACGGAAGGCACGTCCTGCAGCACGTTGCGGAAATCCCCGACCCCGGACCTGCGCAGATAATCCGCATCCACCACGCTTACGGCCACCGGAGTCCTCTGCAAGTCCGTGCTGCGCCTCTCGGCGGTTACGATCACCGTATCGAGCTCGCCCTTGTCGTCGGTCGCCGCTCCACTGCTGCTTGCGGGCGCCACGGCTTCCTGGGCGCACACCATCCCCGCAGCCGGAATGCACAGTCCCAATGCCACGCCAAGCCGCACCAGGAATCCAAATCTCGGATGTGTCACGGGTCTCCCCCCTGTTTCATTGTTCAAGGAACGCTTCTCGGATGTCTCGGGGAGCACGCGTTCCGTCGTGGATACAGGGATGCGCAAGATTGCAACGGTGCGGTCATTGACGAAGCGGTAGGTGAACCCGGTGCCGGCCAGCAGCTGCTCCAGCGCCTGCACGCTGGTCAGCTCGCCCGTCACCGGCCCCACCTGCGGCTGCATTGCGGCGTCATCACTGAAACGCCCAATCTGCAGTCCCGTCTGCCGCGCAAGCTCGCGCAGCGCCATGCTCAGCGGCGCTGCATCGATGCGCACCTGGAAGACAGAGCCCTGCCCCGGACGCTCCACCGATGCGGCCATCACCGCCGGCACCACACCCATCGGCACCAATCCGAACAGAAGAGTGCGCACGATCCATATCTCCACGCGGAACGACATGCTCCGGCGTGTGGGTATGACCGGATCAGCCGCTCGGCAGGTCCCCCCGGCAGGCATCAGGGCGCGGCGGCCGCGGAGTGATCGGCAACGCCAATGTGGATGCGCCGGTCATCGACGCGCACTGTGGAGAGATCGACGACGGACTGGAGGAAGCTCACGAACGACTCGGGATCCGAGGTGCGGAACACGCCGCTGACACGGCGCTCTCCCAGCTGCGGATCATCGATGATGATCTGCGTGCGGTTGTATGCATTGAACCGGCGCACGACCTCCTCGACGGGCTGATCGTCGAACACCAGTTCGCCCGAAGTCCAGGCCGATTCGGCGGTGGCATCAACGTGCCGCACCGGTCCCGGAGAAACGCCGCGTTGCGCAATGCGCAGCTGCTCGTTTGCGCCCACCAGCACCGCACTGTCCGGGGCCTGCACCGCAGCGCCCGTCAGCCGGTTGCTCACACTGACCCGTCCTTCCAGCACAGTGACCACGGCGCCCTGGCCCTCGCGCCGCACACCGAACGCGGTGCCGACGGCACGCACATGCATGTCGTCCACGGCAACGACGAAGGGCCGCCGCGGATCCTTGCGTACATGGAAGAACGCCTCGCCCCGCACCAGCCACAGGCTGCGCTCGCTGACGCCGAGGCGGACCTTGAGCTCGCTCGCCGGCGCAAGATCGACCACGCTGCCATCCGCAAGCGTCAGTTCCCGCCGCTCGCCGGGCAGAGTCTGCAGCGTCATCGGCCCCGAGCGCAGCATCAGCCACGCAGCACCGACCAGCATCATGACCAGCGCCGCAGCAGCGGCCCACGTCATGCGGCGGTGTCCGCGGTTGGTGCCCTGCTGCACTTCCGGCGTCCGGCTACGGAATTCGAGAACACTGGCCGCCGGCGCCGAGCAGTCGGGAGAATGCTGTTCCCATCCACGGTAGACCTGCAGCGCCGCATGCACACGACTGACGCGCAGCATCTCGGCCACGTGCACGGGTGACTCGCACAGCCAGTCCACCAGCTCCGCCCGCTGCTGCGGCGACATGGCTTCCGGCGGCACCAGCAGGCTTTCGGCGGCCTGCTCCGCCGCCCGTTCCCGCCGCTCGGCGCGGCGCGCTTCGGTCATGACTTCGGAGTCGGTCATGGCATCAGCCTCCCCTGATGATCCATCGTGTCCGGTTCCGGCACTACGGTATGCCGCAGTTCTGCATAGGCCCGCACCACATCGCGCTTGACGATACGCCGCGTGATCTGCAGGCGCGCGGCAATCTGCTCGTAGGTCAGCGACTCCTGATGCAACAGCCTCAATATCTCGCGCGCCCGGCTCGGCAGCGCGGCCAGCGCATCGTGCAAATCCCGGTCGGCGGCCGCATGCTCGACCTCGGCATGTGGATCTGCCGGATCGATCAGCTCCTCCAGCCATTCGGCCCGATGCGGATGCCGCCGGCTCGAGCGCGCGGCCCACTCCGCCGACACATTGGCTGCAATGCGGTACAGATAGGCTTGCGGGCGCTCGATCAGCTCCGTGCGGTCGTAGCGCAGCAATCTCAGGAAGACCTCCTGAGCGATGTCGTCAATGTCCGCTGCGGCAACTCCGCGCCGCAGCAGCAGGAAACGGCGCAGCGAGCCACGCCACTCCCGAAACCACTCGACAAGCCGTTCCTGACCCGACGACTGAGCCACACCCACCCCCAAGACGCACCGACCCTCAATGCATAGACCGGGTGAGACATGCACCAGGACCCCCTCGGGGCAGCACGGGCATGAGGAAAAACCCTGTCGCGATCTGCCAACCATGACGCCCAAAGCTCTGTTTCGCAGCACGAAATGTGCGGCGAAAATCCTCCCGGAATGTGGACTTGGGCCGAGAACATCATCTAGTGTCAAAAAGCGCTGTGCGCCAGCGCCAGCCCGCTCCAGGGCCGAACCAACTCTAAAACGCAGGGACCAAGGGGAAAAACAATGGATAGATGGCTTGCAAAGGCAAGTGTGGCTGCAATGGTATGCGCCATCTGCGGCGACGCGCTGGCACAGACTGCTGCCTCGGCAAAGGATGACGAATCCATCAACGAGGTGATCGTCACCGGCACCCGCCGCACCGACCGCACGGTAGCCGAGTCGGTTACCCCCATCGACGTGATCTCGCAGGAGACTTTCCAGACGATCGCGTCGACCGACACCAACAACGTGCTGATGAACCTGGTGCCGTCATACAACGTGCAGCGCCTGGGCATTGCCGACGGTTCCACCTATGTGCGCCCGCCCACGATGCGCGGCCTCCCCCCGGACCAGATCCTGGTGCTGGTCAATGGCAAGCGCTTCCACCGCGCGGCGCTGGTGCAGCTGGTCAATACGCAGGTCACTCCCATGGCCGTCGGCGCGCAGGGCGTGGACCTTGCCGTCATCCCGACCAGTTCCATCGGACGCCTGGAAATCCTGCGCGACGGCGCCTCGGCCCAGTACGGCTCCGACGCCATCGCCGGCGTGATGAACTTCATCCTCAATACCAACAGCCAGGGCCTGCGCACATCGGTGCGTTACGGCCAGTTCACCAAGGGTGACGGCGAGGATACCCAGGTCACGGCCAACCTCGGCCTGCCGCTGGGTTCCACCGGCTTCTTCAACCTGTCGGGCGAGTATGTGGATTCGCAGGCCACCAACCGCGGCGTGATGTCGCCGGTGGGGCTAGCCATCCTGGACGCGCACCCGGAGCTGATCGGGAAGATTTCCAGTCCCGAACGGCCTTCCGGCAACCCCGCCGAGCGCAGCCTGAAGTTCTTCGCCAACGCCGGCATCAAACTCGACAACGGCGGCGAAGTCTATGCCTTCGGTGACTACGTCCAGACGCGCAAGACCTCGGTCTTCAACTGGCGCGTGCCCTACAGTGCGGCAAACCCGGACTTCATCCCTGGCACCAACTGCGGCACAACCGGCACACCGGCAACCTGCTCTGAAGCGGCCTACACAAACTCGGCGCTCCGCACCGCAACCTTTGGCGCGGCGGGCGTCTTCGCTCCCATCTATCTCGACAAGATTCCCGGCGCCTTCACCTCGACCGGTGCGCCGATCTGGAATGCCAACGGCCGGACCTTCAGCTTCCTGTCCGTGTTCCCTGGCGGCTTCGTGCCCCAATTCGGCGCTGACATCCGCGATGCGTCGATCGTCGGCGGCTACAAGGGCGAACTGGCCAACGGCCTGACCTACGACTTCTCCGGCACGTACGGCATGAACCGCATTTCGTACTTCATGCACAACTCGGTCAACGGTTCGATGGGTCCGGATTCGCCCACGGACTTCAAGCCCGGCACGCTCGAGCAGCGCGAAAGTGCCGCCAACATCGACGTGACCTATCCGCTGCAGTTGCCGAGCATCGCGAAGCCGGTCACGCTGTCGGCGGGCCTGGAATATCACCAGGAGCGCTACCTGATCGGCCTCGGCGACTACGCCTCCTACACCGCCGGCCAGTATGGCGCGCAGGTGATCAGCAGCGATGGCGGCGCCACCACCCGCACCATCACCCAGGCGCCTGGTTCGCAGGGTTTCGGCGGTTTCAGCCCCGCGGTAGTCACCGATCGCCAGCGCTCCAGCAAGTCGATCTACGTCGGCGCAGAAGGCGATATCACCGACAAGTTCCAGCTGGCCGTCATGGGCCGCTTCGACGATTTCACCGATGTGGGCTCCACGGCCACCGGCAAGATCGCGGCCCGCTTCGAGTTCGTGCCGGAATTCGCAGTGCGCGGCGCAGTGTCGACTGGCTTCCGCGCGGCAACGCCCGGCCAGCAGGGCACCTATGCCCTGTCGACCAGCTTCCGCGATCCCAATCAACCGCTTTCACCCGTCATCTCCGGCACCTACGCCGTGGACTCGGTCAATGCCCAGTACTTTGGCGCCAAGCCGCTAAAGCCGGAAAAATCGGTGAACCTCACCGCCGGTTTCGTGTGGCAGCCGCTGGCGCGCACCACCGTGAGCCTCGACTACTACAACATCGACGTGAAGGACCGCATCTCGCTGTCGCCGACCTTCGAAGTTAGAACCACCGGGTTCAGCCCCGCCGCAAACAGAAGCGTATTGCCGTCGGGCTGCACTGCCACGAACGATCGCCAAGCGCTGACCTGCCTGGGTGATCCCAATGCGCAGTTCCTCTATGGCGTGAACTACTTCGCCAACCTGTTCGACACCCGCACGCAAGGCCTCGACCTCGTTGTCAGCAACGGCATCAACAGTTCGTTCGGGCGCTGGAACACCACTCTGGCAGCCAACTACAACCAGACCCGGGTGACAAAGCCCAATCAGTACGACTTCAACGGTGCTGACAAGATCGCGATCGAAGAGTCGCAGCCGAAGTACAAGTTCAACCTCACCGAGAACTGGGTCATCGGCCGCTTCTCCACCACCGCGCGCCTGTCGTGGTTCGGAGCATGGAAGTCGGTGCCGAGCAGCGGTAACACGCCGATCAACAGCAGTACCACCGTTCCGACCTTCCCGCAGAACCCGGGCAACCCGATCTACAACCCCATCCTGGACTATCCGGCCCAGTACACCATCGATCTCGATGTGGCGTACGAAGTGACGGACAAGATCAGGGCGTCAGTGGGTGCGGAGAACATCCTCGACGAGTACCCGCCGCTGTCCAAGACCGGCATCTTCCCGCGGACCGGCACCAGCTCGTTCGGCACCTACTATGCGGGTGCACCGATCTCGAGCAACGGCACGTTCTGGTACGTGAGGCTTTCGGCCCAGTTCTGAGGCCTGCCATCGAGGGTCCGGCGCCGTTCTGGCGCCGGACCTTTCTTTATTACGGCAGCGGCCCGGATCGCTACTCGATATCCCCGCCGTACACCGAGACCTGGTGGTTCTTGCCGCCATCGAACACCACATGATAGGCCTGCGCCGGCGGCTTGAAGGTATAGCGGCCCTGCGCATCCAGCTTGGCATTCACCAGTACCTTGTCCTGCATGTCGACGATGCGGACGGCGGCACCCGCAGCGGAGGAACCATCCGAGAACCCCCCCGTGCAGGTAATGGCGCCCTGCGCTGCCTTGCTGCAATTGAATACGGGGCTGTGAGCCTGGGCCACCGTGCCGACCAGGGCAAAGCTCGCAGCGACACAGGCCGGCCACAACATGAGTCTGTTTCTTGATTTCACGAAAATGCTCCTTGATGGAAGAACGGAACACTTCGATTGTCCCCGCGCTCAAGGAGCACCGTTTGACGCCGATCAAATCCCGCTCATGATTGCACCGGTTCCACAGTCATTACGGTTGCGGTTACCGTTAAGTTAACGGGCCCGCTTCTAGTTACATCAACGGGTTGCATGCGCCGCGTCTTTCACGCGCAGCGCCTCCGCCGCAGCAACCATCTGCGCCAGCGCCGGAATCACCTCGCTCCACTGGCGGGTCTTGAGGCCACAGTCCGGGTTGACCCAGAGCCGGCGGGCGGGAATGCGCCGCGCCGCCTTCTCCATCAGGCCGACGATATGCGCCTGGGTCGGGATGTTCGGTGAATGGATGTCGTAGACGCCCGGACCTATCTCGTTCGGATACTCGAACTGCTCGAAGGCATCCAGCAGTTCCATGTCCGACCGCGAAGTCTCGATGGTGATGACATCGGCATCCATCGCTGCAATGGACGCGATGATGTCGTTGAACTCCGAATAGCACATGTGCGTGTGGATCTGCGTTTCATCGCGGACGCCGTTGGCGGTGATGCGGAAGGCTTCGACCGCCCAGTCCAGGTAGGTCTGCCATTGCGCTCTGCGCAGCGGCAGCCCTTCGCGCAGCGCCGCCTCGTCGATCTGGATCACGCGCACTCCCGCCTTCTCCAGATCCAGCACCTCCTCGCGGATGGCCAGCGCCAGCTGCCTGCAGGTGACCGACCGCGGCTGGTCATCACGCACGAAGGACCAGTTCAGGATGGTGACCGGACCGGTCAGCATGCCCTTCACGGGCTTGCTGGTGAGCGACTGCGCGTACCGTATCCACTCCACCGTCATCGCTTCCGGACGGCTGATGTCGCCGTACAGGATCGGCGGCTTCACGCAGCGCGAACCGTAACTCTGTACCCACCCGAACTGGCTGAAGGCATAGCCTTCGAGCTGTTCGCCGAAGTACTCGACCATGTCGTTGCGCTCGGCTTCGCCATGCACCAGCACGTCCAGGCCCAGCATCTCCTGCTCGCGCACGCTGTGTTCGATCTCGGCGCGCATCGCGGCACGATACGCGGCCTCATCCAGCCGGCCGGCCTTGAACTCGCTGCGCGCATGGCGGATCGCCGTGGTCTGCGGAAACGAGCCGATGGTGGTGGTCGGGTACAGCGGCAGCTTCATCCATTTGGACTGCTGCCTCGCGCGCTGTGCATAGGGGCTGCGACGCTGACCCATGCGGGCGACGATGGCGGCCATGGCCGCCTGCACCGCCGGCCTGTGCACGCGTGGCGAAGCACGCCGCGCTGCCAGTGCCGCCTGGTTGGCCGCCAGTTCGTCCTTCACCGCCTGGCGCCCTTCGCTCAGTGCGCGGGCCAGCACCTGCAGCTCATCGAGCTTCTGCATCGCGAACGCCAGCCACGATCTGACCTCCGGATCGAGCTTGCTCTCGCTCGCCAGATCCACCGGCACATGCAGCAGCGAGCACGAAGGCGCAATCCACAACCTCTCGCCCAGTCTGCGGGTCAGCGGCTCCAGCCAGTCGAGCAGGCCGGTGAGATCCGACTTCCAGATGTTGCGGCCGTTGATGACGCCCAGCGACACCACACGGTCGGGGGGCAGTCCTGCCAGCAGGGCATCCACCTCGTGTCGGGCATTGACGGCATCCAGGTGCACGCCCTGGACCGGGAGCGCGCAGACCCACGGCAGGTTTTCCACCAGGGGGCCAAAATAGGTCGTCAGCAGGAGCCTCGCCTTGTTCGGGGACACTCTGCCGGCCTGCAACGCCTCGTAGGCCTTGCGGAAGGCCTCGCGCCATGCCGCATCCAGCTCGGTGACGAGGATGGGTTCGTCGACCTGCACCCACTCCACCCCGGCAGCGCCGAGTGCGGCCAGCAGTTCCACGTAGGCCGGCAGCAGCCTCGGCAGCAGCGCCAGCTTGTCGGAGCCATCCTTCGACTTGCCGACGGCAAGATAGGTAAGCGGACCGATGATCACCGGCTTGGCCTTCACACCCCGCTCTGTGGCTTCGGCCAGCTGTTGCAGCAGCCGCGAAGGATCGAGCTTGAACCGGGTAGCCGCGTCGAACTCCGGCACGATGTAGTGGTAGTTGGTATCGAACCACTTGGTCATCTCGCCGGCAGCCACACCATGGGTGCAATGCGCAGGGGATTGCGCCGATTCCGCCGAACGGCCGCGGGCCACGCGGAAGTAGTTGTCGAGCGCATCGCCCGGAAAATCGCGCACCCGCCCGGGCAGGTTGCCGAGCGTGAAACTCATGTCGAGCACCTGATCGTAGAAGGCGAAATCGCCGACCGGGACCCAGTCCAGACGCGACTGCGCCGCCCAGTGCCGCTGCCGCAGCTGTGCGCCCGTGGCCTGCAGCTCGTCACGCGAGCTCTGTCCCTTCCAGTAGGACTCCAGCGCGGATTTCAGCTCGCGCTGCGCGCCGATGCGGGGAAAGCCGAGATTGTGGGCCGTTGTCATGGCAGAACGCTCCGGATGAATGAGGCGGGCATCCTAGAAACGTGTGCTCATGAACAAAAATGATTGTTTTTCAAATATCCATGAAATCCACTCATATAATACCCTGATGCTGGACAGGACCCATCTCGCCATCATCGAAACCGTGCAGCGCAAAGGCTCGCTGACGGCCGCCGCCCGTGAGCTGTGCACCACGCAATCGGCATTGAGCCATGCGATCCGCAGGCTGGAAGAACAGCTCGATGCGCAGGTCTGGCTGCGCGAGGGGCGCAGCCTGCGCCTCACCCAGGCCGGCGAGTATCTGCACGCAGTGGCCACGCGCCTGCTGCCGCAGCTGGCACTGGCCGAGGAACGCGCACGGCAGTTCGCGCGCGGCGAGCGCGGCACGCTGCGCATCGGCATGGAATGCCATCCCTGCTACCAGTGGCTGCTGAAGGTGGTGTCGCCCTATCTTCAGGCGTGGCCCGATGTCGACGTGGACGTGAAGCAGAAATTCCAGTTCGGCGGCATCGGTGCCCTGTTCGGATACGAGATCGACCTGCTGGTCACGCCGGATCCGCTGTACAAGCCGGGGTTGCGCTACGAGCCGGTGTTCGACTACGAGCTGGTGCTGGTGGTCCCGCGCGGCCACCGGCTCGCCCGCGCAAAGCACGTGCAGCCGAGCCAGCTGGCCGGGGAGGTGCTGATCACCTACCCGGTGGAGCCGGAACGGCTGGACATCTTCACGCAGTTCCTGACGCCGGCCGGCATCGCGCCCCGCCGCCACAAGACCATCGAGACCACCGACATCCTGCTGCAGATGGTCGCCAGCGGGCGCGGCGTAACCGCGCTGCCACGCTGGCTGCTGCGGGACTATGCGCCGCAATTGCGCCTGCAGCCGCTGCGGCTGGGGCCGCGCGGCATCGCCAAGCAGATCTTCCTCGGCCTGCGCGAGGCCGATGCGGACGTCCCCTACCTGGACGCATTCATCCAGCTGGCGCGCGCCAGCGCCTGAGCTCTATCGCCCTGCGCCGGGACGATGACGACGCACCGCCACCTCAAGACCCCACCGCCGACGCCAGGCAGTGCTCGGCGACCTGGGAGCCGATCTCCACGCGGTGATCGACACCCTCCCAGCCGCTCTCGTAGCGGCGTGTGAAATTGATTTCACTCACACCCCGCAGACGCTCCGCCGGCAGCTCCACTCCCCACATCCCCAGAGGTTGATGCGCGGCGGCAATATCCTCGATGCACTTCCAGCCATCCCGGCCCAGATGCAGCGTGAACGGCTGGCGATCCTCGATGCGCAGGCCGCGGCCACTCTGCAGGTAGTGCACCGGCACCTCGCTGCGCCAGTGCCAGCAGCGCGCAGTGGCGGGGTCGCCGCCATAGCGCTCTTCGACCGCACGCAGCAGCTCGACCGGACGCCCGCGCTCGTGCGCCACCAGCAGCTTGATGAACTCCGCATGCGCCCACAGCAGCGGCATCGCGCTGCCGGAAGGCCGGCCCGGAAACAGGCCACGCGCGGGAATGGCCGGCGCATCCCACACCTGCTCCGGCAGCAGGCCACCGTTGCCCGCACAGCGCAGCATGGTACGCAGATAGGGCAAGGGATCCTCACCGGACTGCAGCGCAAGATGTCCACGCTCGCCGGCCAGCAGCGGCCATGCCCTGCCCTGGCCGGCGCCGTCAAAGGGCCGGCCATCCGGATACTCCCCGTAGCCATCGCCGTTGTAGCGATGCCAGAGCTCCCCCGAAGGCGTCGGCACTTTCAGCACGGCATCGGTCACAACCAGAGTGTCCTGCACACGTTGATCCAGCGCCTTGCGCAGGCCGAGACGTACCAGCCACGAGAAGTCGAGGCTTACCAATGCCGAGGCGCCCACGGTCTCTCCCAGGCGATTGCGCAGCACGACCGATCCGGCCAGCTGCGCCGAACTTGCGGCATCTCCCAGGCGCACGTAGTAGCCCGCCACACCATGGCGGCGCGCCAGCTCGGTGTCGCGCACGTAGCACCAGGCTTCGAGCCGTTCGTTCCAGTCATCGGCAAGGTCGAGCGCGTACTGGCCTTCGGCATCCGTGAGCCAGGGCGCAGCTGCCACCAGCGCCGCAATCGCCACGGCCAGCGTGAACGGACTGACGCCGGGGTTCTCCTCCCAGCGGTCCTGCGGGCTCGACGGGCCGCAGGCGCAGATGAAGGCCGCCGCACTGCGCACCATGCGCGCCGTATCGGGCAGCTCGGGCTCACCCATCTCGCGCAGCTTGGCGGCCAGCAGCACGGGAAACGCCGCTTCATCCAGCTGCACGCCGGTCCAGAAGGGCGCACCACTGGGAAAATAGTTCTGCATCCAGTGGCCGTCACGCTGCTGCGCCACCATCAGGTGCGCGAGGACATTGCGCGCATCCTGCATCTGGTGTGCAGCCAGCAGCGCGAAAGCCGTCAGCGTCGCGTCGCGCGGCCAGACCAGATGGTAGCCGCCGAGCGTATCGGTGCTATTGCCCCAGGGCACGCTGAGGCTGGCAACGACCGCGCCGGGATACATGCGGTCCTCGTGGATCTTGAGCACCGCGGCAGATAGACGCGCTTCATCGCCCAGCGCCGCGTCGGGCCGCGGCAACGTCAATCCCCTGCTCCACTGGCGCCAGGACGCCCGAAAGCGCTTGCGGATGTCATCGAAGGGAGTCGCCAATGCCGTACCGGCATGCATGCGCGCACCGCATGAGCAGTCGGCAAAGCCCAGCGCCAGCACGCCGCGTGGCGCCGCCGTCTCGGCGGACATCGCGACGGTGCCGTGATCGGCATGGTCGTAGCAAAAGGTGAGCCGGCCATGTGCGCGAAGGTCCTGCCAGCCATCGGAGGCGCCGACATAGCCGCAGCTCAGGTGCTGCAGCGGCACATCGGCGGCGAGGCACAGCGCGGCGCTCCCGCGCTGCGCATAGGCAACGCCATCATCGATCCAGGCACTGTTGTCATGCCCGGTGGCGCCCAGATGGGGCGCGACGATGACCACCAGCCGGTAATCACCGGTAAGCGTATGGCGGATCAGCAGCACGTCGCGGTCGGGATCGGGAAGGATTTCCAGCTGCAGTTCGTAGTCGTTGCCGGTATGCGTGACCGTCAGCAGCGGCAGGTCCGGCTGCGGCGTCGAAAGCCGGTAGCGGCGTACCCGCTTGAGGTCGATCCAGCGTTGTTCACTGACGAGATAGAAGCTCAGGTCGCGCAGCTGCGGCTGACCAGTGGAAGGCCAGTAGATCTCGTTGATGATGCCGTGGCCCACCGTCGCCCACAGCCGCGAGCTGCCGAGCGCCGTGGTCACGTAGTCCTTGTCGCTGGAACACCAGGTCGGTGCGATGCCGGGGGCGCCCGGAGCGCGGATGCCCATGTTCAACCTGCCTGTCGTTCGGTCAGCGCAATCATGCTGGTGCCATAAACAGACCCATGATGGACAGGCGAGTTCACAGCGGGCCCGTTGAGCCGGCCATTTAATTAGATCATCTATCTATATTGTTATCCGCAAACCCCCGCGCTACACTGTTTGGCAGCGGGCGGCCATGCCAGTAACCAAGAAAAGGGGAAGAAAATGCCCATGCCCATGCGAGAGGAACTGTCACAGAGCGTGTCGTTCGCACAGCAGCTGGAGCGGGCCGGACCGGGGCCAATTGTACTGATCAACACTTTCACCGTTCATCCCGGCGATGCGGCCGCCATGCTTGCCACCTGGCAGCAGGATTCGCAGGTGATGAAGGCCCAGCCCGGTTTCATCGCAGCCCAGTTGCACGCCGGCGTTGCCGACAGCGGCGTATTCCTCAATCGCGCCGTATGGGAGTCGGTCGAGCATTTCCGGGCAGCGCACGCCAATCCGGCATTCCGTGCGGCGATCGCCCAAACACCAGCCGGCGCGATTGCGCGCCCACACCTGTTCCGCACGATCGCAGTTCCCGGAATCTGCATCGCCTGAGTGTGCAGTGCTCAAGCAGCTCATCGACGTGGTGGTTGCAGAGCGCGAGGCGCTTGCCGAGGACATCATCGCCGTTGATCTGGCGGCACGTGACGGCAGCCGGCTGCCGCTGTTCGAGGCTGGCGCCCACGTGGAAGCGCATATTGCCGAGGGGCTGGTAAGGCCTTATTCGCTGTGCAATGCGCCGAGCGAACGCCACCGCTACCGCCTCGGCGTGCTGCGCGACACGAACAGCCGCGGCGGATCGCAACGGATCTTCGACGAGTGGCAGCCGGGCCACGCGCTCAGCGTATCGTTTCCGCGCAATTTGTTTCCGCTGGTGCGAACGGCGGGACGCAGCCTGCTGGTCGGCGGGGGGATCGGCATCACGCCGCTCATTTCAATGGCGCACCACCTGGCAGCCACGGGCGGCGCTTTCGGGCTCCACTACTGCATTCGCGACGAGAGCCGGGCTGCCTTTCTGCCGGAATTGCGGCGGACGTCCTTCGCTTCCCATGTTCAGGCGCACTATTCCGCCGTGCGCCGCTTCTGCTTCGACGACGATATCGGCGCGCCGGCCGACGGCGACCATATCTATGTCTGCGGTCCGCAACCGTTCATGGATCATGTGATCGGCTCGGCCCGCAACGCAGGATGGCGCGACGACCAAATCCATTTCGAGCTTTTCGATGTCGACGTCGACATGATCGGTGCGCCCTTTGCGGTTGAAACCCGCGATGGCCGCTGTTTCGAGATTCCGCCCGGCCGTTCGATTGCGGAAGTCCTGATGTCGAACGGCGTCGATGTCGACATTTCCTGCGAGAAGGGCATTTGCGGCAGCTGCGTCGTGGACGTGCTCGAGGGCACGCCGGACCATCGCGATCACTATCTGACCGAGGAGGAACGCGCACGCAATGACTGCATTGCGCTGTGCTGCTCGCGCGCACGGGGTGCGCGGCTCAAGCTCGCGATCTAGCCCGCAAGTCCGGACATTCGTTCAGCCGGTCCTACCCGGCGCGTCACGATCATCACCGAGCAACTTGCGCAGCGACATGCGGATCTCGCCGACCAGGTGGTGGAACTGGGCGGCACTCTCGGCAGACAACGGCGCCAGTGCTTCGCGCTCAACGTCGAGAAAAGCGGCACGGATCCTGCTTTCCAGCTCCGTACCCCGCGCAGTGAGCCGGTAGATGCTCTTGCGACCGTCATTGGCATCGCTGCTGCGGCGGATCAGCCGCTTTTCCTCCAGATTGCGCAGCGACGAGAGCGTGGTCGGCGTCCGCACGCCGAAGTAGTTGCTGAGCTCGCTGGGGGTGGCGCCGTTCCATTCGCGGATCACGGCAAGATAACGGCACGAGGTCGCCGAAATACCAAAAAAGCGGATGCGTTCCTCGAACGCCTGGTGGAGCAGACGATGCAGATCCCGTACCAGCAGCCCCAGGGTGGCGGGCTCGCTATCGGCCGCGGCAGGCGTGGCCGGATGTTCCAGGGCGGCGTCGGAAGATGACACGGTTCACCTCGATTCTCGGGGGCGCAAAGCTGCACCCGGGGGCCGAAAGGTCAATCTCGGAGCCGCTTCGGCGCAGGGCTCGGATTGATTGTCCCACATGACCACCCGAAATAAAGATAGATACTCTACCTATTGACTATTTGGCCGCAACCTCATAGCTTCGCTTCAAACGAGGCGGAGCCGCGCGATTCATCCAGCGTGCGCCGCACGCTCGGTACGAACCGGGAGGGGGAAAACATGTGGATTCGATCCGGTTGCCTGTCGATGCTGTCGCTCGCT
This sequence comes from Steroidobacteraceae bacterium, assembly GCA_049841155.1. Taxonomy (GTDB): domain Bacteria; phylum Pseudomonadota; class Gammaproteobacteria; order Steroidobacterales; family Steroidobacteraceae; genus ZC4RG30. Next base: position 730,088 of record JASGHI010000004.1, on the reverse strand, counting down.
GCGGCGGCCGCATATCCCGCGAATGACCAGACCCCGAACACCAGAGGGGCAGGTTCCGTCGAAAACGCGGCCATCGCGGACGCGGGGGGCATAGCCGAGGTCATCGTGACCGCCGGACGCGTCCCGTCGACGGTGCAGGACACGGCGCTGACGGTCAATGTGCTTTCCGCCGACAGCCTCGAAGCCTCCGGCGTCACCGACACCACGCAGCTGCAGACCCAGGTTCCGAACCTGCAGTATCAGAGCGCGACGGGAACCAGCTTCGTCTATCTGCGCGGCATTGGCAGCGCGGTGTTCGGCATCTTCGGCGGCAACAGTGTCGCGACCTACATCGACGGCGTCTATGTGCCGCAGCAGAACGCCGCGGCGCAGAATCTCTTCGACGTCGATCATGTCGAAGTGCTGCGCGGGCCACAGGCGACGCTCTACGGCCGCAATGCAACCGGGGGCGCAATCCTGATCAAGACAACGCGGCCGCAGTTCGATTTTTCCTCGTCGGCGGACGCCCAATACGGCAACTACGACGCGCTGCGGCTGCGCGGAGCGGTCAATGCCCCCTTGAGCGACAAGGTGGCCGTGCGGCTGAGCGCAGTGCGCAGCCGGCATGACGGCTATTCGACCAATCTGGCCACAGGCAGTGATTTCGACACCTCGGATTACTGGGGGTTTCGCGGCGCGATCCGCTTCCAGCCCTCCGACCGGCTCGACTTCACGCTGACGGCCCACTACACCGACGAGGACGGTTCGCCTGGCAATTCGAAGGCGACACAACCCGCAACCATGCCCTTCCTGCCGCCGCCGGCCGGCCGCGGCCAACCCTTTGTCAGCGACCCGCGCGCGGCTTATCACGATGTCCAGGACCATACGCCCGGTGGTCAGTGGGGTGCGACGCTGGATACCCAATGGAACGCGGGCTTTGCCGATCTGACGGCGACCACCGGCTATACCCAGTATCGCCAGGGACCGATCGTTCTGGATGTCGACGACACCGCCGCCACGCTGCTCGAATATCGCGGCAATACAGTCGATACCAAGTTCATCTACCAGGACATTCTCCTCGCCTCGCGCCGCGATTCGGGGCCGTTCGAATGGCTGCTGGGTGGCACCGCGGCACACGAAGACACACAGCAGCGCGCGCGGGTGCTCAATCCCGGCGGCCTGCCACCCTTCACGATCACCACCACCCGCGTCGATGCCTATGCGCTCTACGGTCAGCTCGCCTACGCACTGACATCGCGGTTCAAACTGACGGGCGGCTTGCGCTACAGCTATGAACGGCGCGAGGGCAGATCGTGGCTGGAGACGATGCCCGCGGTCACGCAGATGACGGCGTCGTGGGACGATGTTTCGCCGCGGGTCGCACTCGAATACCGCCCGACCGGCAGCTCGCTCGTCTACCTGAGCGTCACCAAGGGGTTCAAGAGCGGCACCTTCGATCCCCAGAATGTCACCAATGTGGCGCAGCCCGAGGACATCCGCAGCTACGAAATCGGCTTCAAGAATGAATTCCTCGACGACCGGCTGGTGCTCAACCTCTCCGCCTTCCACTACGACTACAAGCGGCTGCAGATCTTCCAGGGCGTCCTCAACGGCGGACGGATCGTCACCTTCCTGCAGAATGCGAATTCGGCCGACGTCGACGGCTTCGAAATGGAGGCCAGCTATCGCCTGAACCCACGCTTCACGCTCGGAGGCAGTCTGGCGTGGCTGCACGCCCGCTACAATTCGGGCACTCCCCTCGTCGATACCGCCAACAGCGTGCCCGGGCGGCCGGTCGTGAGCGCCGACGTCGGCGGCAATCCTCTGCCACAGGCGCCCGACTTCACGTGGACCGCCTATGCCGACTGGCGAGTGTTATCCGGCAGCGCAGGGCACCTGGATCTGCACGCCGACTACTTCAGCCAGACGCGGCGCTACTTCACCTCGTTCAAGGATGCCACGCTCGCCGCGCCGGCATCCGACGTCGTCAACGCGCGCCTGACCTACCGTTTCCCGGACGAGAAGATCTATGTCGCGCTCTACGGCCGCAACCTCGGCGACACGCTCATCTACTACGGAACCGGTCGCGTGCCGCCATTCGGAAACAGCGAGCACTATGCCCCGCCCCGCACCTACGGAGTGGAGATCGGAACCCGATTCTAGAAGAGCGCACATGGAACCCATCGAGAACCCCTACCCCATGACCCCTGCGCTGCGGAACATTGCGCTGGCCGACATGTACAGCGCCTATCGCGACAGCATGCCGCGGCTGGCCGACGAGTCACTGGCACTGGAAGTCAAACGCGACATACTGGAACTGCTGAGCACGTCGGAGCTGATCGACTTTGCGACGCGCTGTCCCAGCGGCTGGCCGGCAACGCACTGCATGCATTTCTGCACGGTCGAAGCGCCGGACCTGCGGCCCATCGTGTACTTGAGCACCAAGCAGCACACGCGCAAGGTCCGCAATGTCCGCGCCGACCCCCGCGTCTCGCTGGCGGCCTATCGCGGCCACGGTTTCGAGGGACGCCGCAAGACCCGTGCGACGCAGCTGCAGGCGGTCTGCACGGTCATCGAGGATGGCGAGGAATTCGAGTTCGCACTCGACCGCATGCGTGCCAAGGCGGGCTATGACTTCACTTCGCTCCTCGATCTGGAAGGACAGGCCATGTTGCGCGCCGAGCCCGTATTCGCGCTGTGGCAGGACAATTCACGCCGCCCCCAGCGGGTAACGGTCGATTACCGTTCCACATTGACTGCACAGGACGGCCCCGGAAGAACGAAATGAACGACTCGCCGCCAGATTCCGCCGCGCCCCCGCCGAAGATCTTCGTCCCGCCGCCGATGACCGACGCCTTTGCCGCGATCGCACGGTCGGGCGAGTATCGCGAGTATCTCGATGCCCTGCCGCCGGCTTGCGCACCGGATCAGCTCGATGCGGTCAAGGATGAAATACTGGCTCATCTTGCCGGCACCCCCATCCTCGCACTCGCGACCATGTCTCCCGAAGGCTGGCCGCAAATGCACGAGATGCATTTCTCGACGATGAGGGATGTCGGCAAGCGTCCCGTCGTCTATTCCTTCACTCACCCCAACACCCGCAAGGTCATCAACCTTCCGCACGACGCCCGGATGGCGTTCTCCTGCTACAAGACCATCAGCTTCGAGCGGCGGCGGGAAACGCGCGCCTTCTATGCCCGCGGCCTCGCGCGCATGGTGGACAGCGCCGAAGAATGGGCGCTCGCCGAGGAAGCGCACTGGACGAAAGAAGGGCAGGAATATGCGAAGTTGCTGCGCGTTGAGAAGCAGCCCCTGATTCGCATGGATATTCTTCAGGGAGTGTGGTTCAACCCCACACGGCGCCCGCGCCATTGCCTGGTCGACTATTTCAATTCCGATACAGCGAGCAGCAGATGACCCCGGCGCCGGACGTGCAGGCAGCCGACCCGGGCATACTGCTGCCCGCCGCCCAAAGCGCGATGAAGAAGTTGTGGCGCATCATCGCGCTGCTTTTCGCCGTGATGTTCGTGGGACTTCTCGATCGCTCCAACGCGGGTTTCGCCGCGCTGACCATGAACGGCGAGATCGGCATGTCGCCGGCGCAGTTCGGATTGGGGCTCGGCCTGTTCGCCGTCGGCGAAGCCTGCTTTTCCGTGCCGAGCAACTATGCCGCCCTGAAACTGCGCCCGCACCGATGGATCGCCCTGCTCGTCCTCGCCTGGAGCGTGATCGCGATGGCTATGGCAGCCATCACCAATCCGCGGGGCTTTTACATTCTGCGCTTCCTGCTGGGTGTGGCAGAGGCCGGAACGGTGCCTTGCGTGATGCTGATCGTCGCCGGCTGGATTCCGCCCGTGCATCGTGCGCGCTCGATGGCCATCATCGTCGCCGGCTCCGGACTCGCCGCAATCGTGGGTCCACCGCTCGGCGCAGCTGTGTTTTCTGCAGAAGGTTTGCTGGGCCTTTCGGGTTGGCGCTGGCTGTTCCTCGTCGAAGGGGCAGGAACCACCGTCCTTGCCGTGGTGCTGATGCGTTTGCTGCCCGGCGATCCGGGATCTGCGAAGTGGCTCAACGAGGATGAGCGCGCATGGCTGACCAGCGAACTGCAGAGCGCCCAGACTGGCGCCGCCGAGGAAGCGCACGATACGCAGAAGAGCTGGCATCACAGCGCCCTGCTGGCCACCATGAATTTCGCGGTTGCGGCCAGCGCTTCGGTGCTTGCGGTCTGGCTGCCCCCGGTCGCGCGGGAAACAATGAATCTCACCATCACCCAGGTCGGCCTCGTTTCTGCACCGGTCTATGGCCTTGGGGTGCTCGGCGCAATCCTCGTCGGCATGTGGTCCGACCGTGTGGGCAGGCGTCTTGCCTTCATGGCGGCCTTTTCCGGGCTCGCAGCGCTGGCGCTGGCATTCACCGCCGTTTCGGTGGTGCCCATGGTGTCGTTCATCGCATTGGTCGGCTCAGTGGTCGCAATCCGGTGCACGGGCGGGGTGTTCTTCGCCGCCGTGTCTGAAGGCGTGCGGGGCAAGGGCCGAGGGCATGCCTTCGGCCTGTTCGTCATGTTCGGCTCGCTCGGCGCCTTTGCGGGGAACTGGTTGTTCGGAATACTGCGCGAAGCGACCGGCACTTTCGCCGGCGGGATTGCCGGACTGGCGATAATGATGACCCTGACGGCGATCGTTGCACTGCTTGCCAGCCGCATCGCGCCGAAGGGCAAGGCCTAGCCGCCCGGAGGGCCGGATGCCGCCTGCGCCCGCACGATCCGGTCCAGACGCAGCGTACGCTTTTCGTTGACGCCGGTGTCCAGCACCGTTAGCCGGGTTTCATGGCGATCCATCGTGACCCGCAGCACCTTGATCGTGCGCCTGGATTCCACCGCGCGCCGATCGAGGTAGGTGATGTCGAGCCTCACGCCCTCGAACCATGAGCGTTCGACCGCAGCGCGCACTGCCGGATCCACCAGCAGCGCCGGCACGCCGATGAACTCCAGCTCTTCGAGGCGGGACAGCAGCTCGCGCTGCGCCGAGACAGACAATGCGCCGCGGATTTTCTCGAGTGCCGAACCCAGGGTGCCGGTAAACGGCAACAGCCGCATCTCGCAGGCATGGCGCCCCAGCGCGACCAGCAATGCAGCCTCGCGCGCGGTGAAATTGACCGGCGGCAGCGAATAGCTGCGGTCCAGGGCGTAGCCGCCGCCGCGGCCCCGTTCGGCGCCCACCGGCAGATCGGCCGCGCGCAGCGCGTCGAGATCGCGATAGATGGTACGCACGGCGACGCCGAACCGCTCCGCGAGCGCCTCCGCGGTGATCCCCGTACGGCGGCCGCGCAGCACTTCAGCCAGGGCAAACAGGCGTTCGACGCGTTTCATGAGCAGCCCGATGATACCTGACATGCAGCTGACAACGAGGCGGCGTACCTTCCTCGCATCGCAACCTGCCGGAAAAGGTGCCTCCATGAAGCTGTATACGTCTCCCCTATCCTCGAATGCCCGCCGCGCCGTACTTGCTGCCCTCGAACTGGGCAGCGATGTCGAATTGATCAACGTCGATCTTGCCGCGCGCCAGCAGCGGCAGCCCGGATTCCTGCACAGGAATCCCAATGGCAAGGTTCCCGTGCTCGAAGACGGCGACTTCACGCTGTGGGAGTCGTACGCCATCATGCAGTACCTCGCGGACCGCACACCCGGCCAGACGCTATACCCGACCGACGCGCGCGGCCGCGCCGACGTCAACCGCTGGATGTACTGGTGTGCGGCGCAGTTCTCGGTCGGTGTCGCCGCACTGAACTGGGAGAACTTCGTCAAATCGCTGATCGGTCTGGGAGCGCCGGATCCTGGTCGCGTGCAACTGGGTGAAGCCCAGGTGCGCGAATGCATACAAGTGCTGGACGCGCATCTGGCGCAGCGCAGTTACCTGCTCGGGGACCTGTTCACGCTCGCCGACCTCGCGCTGGTAGCACCCTTCATGCACGAGAAGTCCGCGCAGCTGCCGGTTGGCGACGCCAAGCATGTGCGCCGCTGGCTGGCGCACGTCCAGGCGCGCGACTCATGGCAGAAAACCGAGCCGGAGCGGATTAAATAGTACGTGGGGAGTCCAATAGCAGGCGGCCCCGAAGGGCCGCCTCCAACCCGTTGAAATTGGCGCGCCCGAAGAGATTCGAACTCCTGACCTTCTGGTTCGTAGCCAGACGCTCTATCCAGCTGAGCTACGGGCGCAATCGGGACGCGCATTCTAGGGGCGCGCGGGAGAGAGAGCAAGGCGTTTCAAAGTTCCTGGAATTTGGCGGAAGTATCGCCAACCCCCTGTTCTGCAAGAGCAAACCTGGCCTTCATGAGAAGATGCTTTCATGTCGGCCCCACCGCAAATCCCCGGTTCCGTCCCCGCGCGTCCACTGCTCGTCGCAGCAACCGGCGAAAGCCTGGCCCGGGCACGCGCCGCCGGCGCGCCGACCCTGCGCTGCTCCATGGATCTGCAGCGCTCGGAATGCGAAGTAGGCATTGCACCCACGCACTGGCAGTGGAACGGCGTGGACTACCCCTACCCTGCGCGCCTGCGCGACCGCACGGTGTATTGCTGGTCGGGGGATGCCTTCGAACCGGTGGCCCGCTTCGACGGCGGCCTCATCAAGCTGGTGCCCACGGACTGGGGACCTCCAACCTTCGAAATCGACGGCATCAAGATGCTGCCCACGGCGAAGATTTCGCCGCTGCAGGATGCGCGCACCAAGGTCTCCTGGGTCGAGCCTCGAGGCAAGGCTGTGCTGGACTGCTGCGGCGGACTGGGCTATTTCGCCGTGGCCTGCCTGGAGCAGGGCGCCGCGCGCATCCATTCCTTCGAAAAAAGCGATGCCGTGCGCTGGCTGCGCTCGGTGAACCCCTGGTCGCAGGCTGACGATGCGCGTCTCGCGCTACAGGCCGGGGCCGTGGAAGAAGCATTGCCGGGCATGGCGCCGGCCTCGGTGGATGCCGTGCTCCACGACCCGCCCCGCTTCGGCATTGCGGGCGAACTCTATTCACTGGCTTTTTATGAGCAGCTGGCGCGCGTGCTCCGCCGCGGCGGACTGCTCTTCCACTACACCGGTACGCCGAACCGGCTCACCAGCGGACGCGACGTGCCGGCCGAAGTGAAGCGGCGACTGGAACAGGCGGGCTTCACGGCGCAGCGCCGCGGCGATGGATTGCTGGCTCGCCGGCGCTAGGACCTTCGCGCCGCGAAGCGCGCCCTTGCCGAAATTACTGCGACGCAGCCTCGGCCGCAGCACGGGCATCCGCGGCCTGCTTCTGGGCGGCGTCGAGCTGCTGCTGCACCTGTTCCAGCTGCTGTTTGGCCTGCTGTGCCTGCTCGGCGGAGCTGGCCGCGCCGGCCGCACCCGCCGCCGTGGTCTCGGCCAGACCACAACCCGCCAGCAATGCTGCGCACACCAGGGCCGCAAATCCGCAAATTCTGCATGGAGTGTTCATGCGCGGATAATATTCCCGATCATGACCCGACGCCTCGCTCCGGCCCTTGCAGCCACCGCCTCCCTAGCCCTTTCCACCGACGCCGCGGCCGCCCAGACGCCCAACCCGTTCTTCGCCGACAGTCCGCTGCCGCTGCACTACCCCCAGTTCGACCGTATCCAGGACGGGCATTTTGCGCCCGCCTTCGATGCCGGCATGGCCGAGCAACTGCGCGAAGTCGAGGCCATCGCCAACAACCCGGCCGCCCCCACCTTCGACAACACACTGGTGGCGCTGGAGAAAAGCGGCCGGACGCTGGACCGCGCGTCCACGGTGTTCTCTTCGCTGGTGGCGGCCGACACCAACGACACCCGCAACCAGCTGCGCAGCGAATACGCACCGCGCTTCGCGGCGCACAACGACACCATCCGGCTCAACGGCAAGCTGTTTGCGCGCATCGAGGCCCTGTACGCCCGGCGCGAATCCATGACCGATGCCGAGGCGCGCCGACTCGTCGAGCGCTATCACGAGGATTTCGTGCGTGCCGGCGCGCGCCTGTCCGAGGCGGACAAGGAACGCCTCAAGGCGATGAACGCCGAACTGGCCTCGCTGTCCAGCGAGTTCAACCAGAAGGTGCTGGACGAGGTGAATGCCTCGGCGGTGGTCGTGGACGACGTAAAGGAACTCGATGGCCTCACGCCGGCACAGATCGCGGCCGCCGCAAGCGAAGCCGAGTCGCGCCATCTCCCCGGCAAGTACGTGCTCACGCTGCTGAACACCACCGGCCAGCCGTTCAACGCGCAGCTGACCCACCGCGGGCTGCGTCAGCGCCTGCACGAAGCCTCGGTGGCACGCGGCAGCCGCGGCGGTGAACATGACACCCGCGCCATCGTCAGCCGCGTGATGAAATTGCGCGCCGAGCGGGCAGAGTTGCTGGGATACGAGAACGCCGCGGCCGAGGCCATCGCCGATCAGACGGCGCGCACGCCGGCGGCCGTCAACGCCATGCTGCGCCAGCTCGCGCCGGCGGCTGTGGCCAACGCGCGGCGCGAGGCCGCGGCGCTGCAGGCCCTCATCGACCGTGAAGGCGGCGGCTTCGAGCTTGCGGCCTGGGACTGGGATTTCTACAGCGAGAAGCTGCGCGCCGAACGCTATGCCTTCGACGGTGCCCAGCTCAAACCCTATCTGGAGCTCACCAACGTGCTCGAGAAGGGGGTGTTCTTCGCTGCCAACCGCCTCTACGGCATCACCTTCAAGCGCCGCACCGATCTGCCCGTGTACCACCCGGACGTGCGCGTATATGAAATCAGCGATGCGGACGGCAAACCGCTGGCCCTCTTCATCGCCGACATGTACGCGCGCAAATCCAAGCGCGGCGGCGCGTGGATGAATGCCTACGTGTCGCAATCGAAGCTGCTGGGCTTCAAGGCCGTGGTGGCGAACCACCTGAACATCCCGAAGCCCCCCGAAGGCGAGCCGACGCTTCTGACCTGGGACGAAGTGGTGACGGCCTTCCACGAATTCGGCCATGCGCTGCACGGCATGTTCTCGGACGTCACCTACCCCTATTTCAGCGGCACCAGTGTGCCGCGGGATTTCGTCGAATACCCCTCGCAGGTGAACGAGATGTGGGCCCAGTGGCCCGAGGTGCTCGCTAGCTTCGCGCGGCACTACCGCACCGGCGAGCAGATGCCGCAGGCCCTGCTGGACAAGGTGATCGCCGCGGCAAAATTCAATCAGGGGCATGCGCTCACCGAGTATCTGGCCGCCGCCATGCTCGACCAGCGCTGGCACCAGATCGCAGCCGCCGCGGTGCCCGGCGCCGCAGCAGTGATGGACTACGAGAAGGCCTCCCTCGAAGCCGACGGCGTGGATTTTGCGCCGGTGCCGCCGCGCTACCGCACGCCCTATTTCAGCCACATCATGGGCGGCTATGAAGCGGGCTACTACTCCTATGTCTGGTCGGAGGTGCTCGACGCGCAAAGCGGCGAGTGGTTCCGCCGGCACGGCGGCCTGACCCGCAGCAACGGCGACCACTTCCGGAGCACACTGCTGTCGCGCGGCGGCAGCGTCGATGCACTGACGCTGTTCCGCGACTTCGCCGGCGACGAACCGCGCATCGGGCCTTTGCTCGAAGAACGGGGCCTCGCGGCTCCCGCAGCAACGCACCCGTCTCCGTGAGACCTCGCCGCGCCGGAGCGGCCGTGACGCCTAGAACGCCAGCCGCGTCTGGCGCTGCGACTGCGCGCGGCCCTGCTGGACCAGGCGGGGTTCACCGCTGACCCAGTCCCGGGGAAAATACAGCCGCGCCACACCTTCGTGGACTTCATTGATGCGCAGCTGCAGGCGGTCGATGAAAGCGTGCAGCCCCGGCTGATCCAGGGAATCCAGCGCCGCGCGCGCCAGGTAGCCGCGCGCCGCCTCGAGCGTTTCCAGCACCGGCTCGCTGCGCGGCAGTGACCGCAGCAGCGGCTCCAGCTGGTTCAGGCAGAACAGGCAGGTGCGCGGAAACTGCTCGTTGCGCAGCAGGAACTGCAGCACGTCCGCGCGCCGCACGCGCGAGCGCACGGCAAAGCGGTACATCTGGTACCCGGACAGCGACTTGAGCACGCTCATCCACTGCACCGACTCGAATGGCCGCAGTTCGGGCGTCTCGGCCGGCAGCAGCTGTGCCGAACGCACGTCGATGATGCGGCTGGTCATGTCGGCGCGTTCCAGATCGCGGCCCAGCAGCAGGAAGGTGTGCGCGGCGTTGCGGTTCATCGTGCCATCCAGCGCGCCCGAAACCAGCTGCAGCGAACGCACGATGCCATTGAGGAAGTTGAAACGCACGCGCTTGGTGAGACTGCCGCCAAGGTCGCGCGCGAATGCGGCATGGAACTCGTTGAGCATCTCCCATGCCGCGGTGGGCAGCACTTCGCGCAGCGTGCGCGCATTCTCGCGCGCTGCGCGCAGCGAGCGGTAGATCGATCCGGGATTCTCCGGATCGGCGACCAGGTAATGCACCACATTGCGTTCGTCGGCCTTGGGGTGCCTGGCATCGAAGGCATCGCGGCTGCCGCTGATGTCCACCAGCGGCAGCCAGCCCGGCGCAATGCCCCGGGGCAGATCGAGCAGCAGGTGGGCATTGACGTTGACCAGGCGCGCGGTGTTCTCCGCCCGTTCGAGATAACGGGCGAACCAGTAGACGTTTTCGGCAACCCGCGCGAGCATCTTTGATCCTCAGGCCTCCGTATCCACGATCCAGGTGTCCTTGCTGCCACCACCCTGGGAGGAATTCACCACCAGCGAACCCTTGCGCAGCGCCACGCGCGTGAGGCCGCCCATGGTCACGCTGGTCTGCGGTCCACTGAGAATGAAGGGCCGCAGGTCGACATGGCGCGGCTCGAACACGTCGCCCACCAGCGTGGGCACGGTCGACAGCGTGATGACGGGCTGCGCAACGAAGCTGCGCGGATCGGCCTTCAGTGCACGCGCGAACTTGTCGCGCTCGGCCCTGGAGGCCATCGGGCCCATGAGCATGCCGTAACCGCCCGAGCCGTCCACGGGCTTGACCACGAGCTGGTTGAGGTTCGCAAGCACGTGCTTCAGATGCTTGGGTTCGGCGCAGCGCCAGGACGGCACGTTGTCGAGTATCGGATCCTCGTCGAGGTAGTACTTGATCATGTCGGGCACGTACGTGTAGACGAGCTTGTCGTCCGCCACGCCCGCGCCCGGCGCATTGGCCAGCGCCACATTGCCCTTCTTCCAGGCGCGCATGATGCCCGGCACCCCGAGCGTGGAATCCTCGCGGAAGACATCCGGATCGAGGAAGTCGTCGTCGATGCGGCGGTAGATCACATCCACGCGCGCCCAGCCATCCACCGTCTGCATGTAGACGCAGTCGTCGCTGTCCACGGCAAGGTCGCGCCCCTCGACCAGCTCGCAGCCCATCTGGCGTGCGAGATAGGAGTGCTCGAAGTACGCCGAGTTGTAGATGCCCGGCGTGAGCACCACCACCTCGGGCCGTCCCTGCTTGCGCGGCGACAGGGCCGCGAGCGTGTCGTAGAGCTGCAGGGGATAGTCATCCACCGGCAGGATGGTCGAGTTCTCGAACACCTCGGGAAACACGCGCTTGATCACCTGCCGGTTCTCGAGCATGTACGAAACGCCCGAAGGCACGCGCAGGTTGTCCTCGAGCACGTAGACGGTGCCATTCTTGTCGCGGATCAGATCGGAGCCGCAAATGTGGGCCCACACGCCCAGCGGCGGCTTGATGCCGCTGCAATAAGCACGGAAGTTCTTCGAAGTGTGGATGATCTCGCCGGGCATGCGCCCGTCGCGGATGAATTTCTGGTCGTGGTAGACGTCATCGATGAATAGGTTCAGCGCCGCGGCGCGCTGCACCAGCCCCTTCTCGATGCGCTGCCATTCCTTGCGCGAGATGATGCGCGGCATGATGTCCAGCGGCCAGGCGCGGTCGATCGATCCGTTCTGCTCGTGGTACACCGTGAAGGTGATGCCCATGGTCCGGATGGCCACTTCCAGCGCCTGCTGGCGTACTGCGATCTCCTCGCCATCGAGTTCGGAAAGATGGCCGAACAGCGCACGGGCCGCGGCGCGTGGGCCGCCGCCAGGCCCGACGAGTTCGTCGTGCAATCCGTTCGCGGGGTACGTAGACCAGTTGGTTTTCATTATTGGATTCTTTTCAACCCGAACTTACCAGAGTGCAATCGCGCCGTACAAACGCGGCATGCTCCTGCGCCAAAATGGCGCCTTGATTCCTGCCATGTCCGCATTTGGTGCATCCTCACCTTGCTGCGTGGGTCTATAATCCCCGGATGTGCCCCGACCCCGAATGCACGCGCGCCACGCTCCCGGTGTGAGTGCGACCCGACCATGGCGACGGACACAACGGCGGCGCTCGAGCCCGGACCGCCCCGCTACGACGAACTGAACGACCCCCGTTCGGGCCTGCGCCCGCACTGGCGCGAGCTGATCGGCCAGCTGCACCCCGGGTCCACCGGCGCGATCCGGCGTGCGCACGAGCTGACCCGGCGCCTCATCGTCGAGAACGGCGTCACCTACAATGTCTACTCCGATCCGCAGGGAGCCGACCGGCCATGGGCCCTGGATCCCCTGCCGTTCCTGCTGCCCGACCATGAATGGCGGCTCATCGAAGCCGGCGTCGCGCAGCGCTGCACTTTGCTCAACGCCTTGCTGGCCGACCTGTATGGGCCGCAGCGGCTGATCGCCGAGGGCCTGGTTCCCACGGCGCTTCCCTTCGGCCATCCGAACTTCCTCTGGCCTTGCCAGGGCCTCAAGCCGGCCGACGGCACCTGGCTGCACCTCTACGCGGCGGATCTCGCGCGCGCGCCCGACGGGCGCTGGTGGCTTCTGGCCGACCGTACGCAGGCGCCTTCGGGCGCGGGCTACACGCTGGAGAACCGCGAGATCATCGAGCAGGTGCATGCCGAAGTGCTGCCCGCCGTGGGCGTACGCCGGGTGCACGGCTTCTTCGACGGGCTGCGCCAGAGCCTGCTGCACTCCGACAGCGATACCGCGCCTTTGGCGGTGATCCTCACACCCGGCCCTTTCAACGAAACCTACTTCGAGCATGTGTACCTCGCGCGCCAGCTGGGCATACCGCTGGTCGAAGGCAGCGATCTGACCGTGCGCGGCGATGTCCTCTACCTGAAGACGCTGGCCGGGCTGCAGCGCGTACGCACGATTTTCCGCCGCCTCGACGACGACTTCTGCGATCCGCTGGAACTGCGCGGCGATTCGACACTGGGCGTGCCGGGTCTGCTCGGCGCGCTGCGCGCCGGCAACGCCGTGGTCGCCAATGCGCTGGGTTCGGGCGTGCTGGAATCGGCCGCCTGGCTCGGCTTCCTGCCGGCCGTGTCGGAGCGGCTGCTGGGCGAGCGCCTGCTGCTGCCGGAGGTCGCCACGTGGTGGTGCGGCGAACAGCCGGCGCTGGAATACGTGCTCGCGAATCTCGATCATCTGGTGATCAAGCCCGCCTATCCCAACCAGCACTTCGAACCCATCTTCGGCCGCAACACGCTGGGCACGGCCCGCGAGCGGCTGGTCAGCAGGCTCAGACATCGGCCCTATGCCTATGTCGCGCAGGAGCATGTGCAGCTGTCGCAGGCGCCGGTCTGGCAGGGAGCCCAGGGCACTGACCTCGGCGCACGTGCCCTGACCATCCGCGTCTACGCCTTCACCACCCGCGATGGGGTGCGCGTGATGCCGGGCGGACTGGCGCGCATCGCTCAGCAGGATGCCGCCGACGTGGTCTCGGCGCAGCGCGGTGGCGGCGCCAAGGACATCTGGGTGCTGTCGGACGGCCGGGCCGAACCTGCGGCCGCGCCGGCCGGCGCGCCTGAAGTGCGCCGCAACGACATCCCCTCCCGGCTGGTGGAGAACCTCTACTGGCTGGGTCGCTACGGCGTGCGCTGCGACAACCATCTGCGCCTGCTGCGCAGCGCGCTCGCGGCCCGCGGCAACAGCGAGCTGTACCGCCACGCGCTCGGGCAGTGCGTCGCGTTCGATGCGGTCGCCAAGGACACCGACGCCGCCACCGCCTTGTCCGGCCCGGGCGATGCCGGCATCGCAGCCGACATCCGGCGCCTGGCATCGAGCGCCTCGCAGGTGCGCAACCGCCTTTCCATCCGCTACTGGCGCGGCGTCATTGCGCTGCAGCGCCAGCTGCAGGACGCCGCCTCATCGAACCGCAGCCCCCGCGAACAATGCGAGCATCTGCTGCTGCAGCTGGCGGCGCTGGCCGGTTATTGCGATACGGACATGACGCGCGACGAGGGCTGGCATGCCATGCAGCTGGGCCGCGCCATCGAACGCGCCCAGTTCCTTGCCGCCATACTCGACGCACCGCTGGCAAGCAGAGCCGCAGCGCGCCCCGAGGCGCTGGAATGGTTGCTGGACGTGTGCGACAGCCTCGCCACCTACCGCCGCAGCTACGCCGGCACGCCGCATCTGCCGGCGGTGCTGGCTCTGCTGCTCGGCGACCCGCGGCAGCCGCACTCCCTGGCCTTCCAGTCGCTGCGCATCCATGAGCATCTGGCGGCGCTGCTGCCCGACATCGCGGACCCGCAGTGGCAGCTGGCGCCACTGCCGGCGCCGTCCATGGATCCGGCCGCGCTGCGCGAAGCGTTGCGGGCCTTCGAGGCCAGTACGGGCAGGATGTCCGACCGTCTCTCGGCGCGCTTCTTCATGCACATCGATGTCGATACGGCGCTGTCCGGCTGAACCCATGCGTTACCGCATCGATCACCGGACCACCTATGTCTACGGCAGCGACGTGATGCACTCGCATCACCTGCTGCATCTGGTGCCGCGTCCCTCGTCGTGGCAGCAGTGTCTGGAATCCTCCATCCAGGTCCTGCCGGCCCCGCACCGCCGCGTCGACTACTTCGATGCCTTCGGCAACCCGGTCACCCGCATCGAGCTGGCGCAACCGCACCAGGAACTGTCGGTGCGTTCGAAGATGCTCATCGACGTGTTCCCGCGGCCCATCGTGCCGGCCGATGGCTCGCGGTCATGGGAGCAGGTGCGCGACGCCTGCACCTACCGCCGCACCGGGCTGGGCCTCGATGCGCTGGAGGCTGCGCGCTTCCGCTACGAATCCCCGCACGTGCGCCTCAAGGGACAATTGCTGGACTACGCGCAGGAGTGCTTTGCCGCCGGTCGTCCCATACTCTCCTGCGCCGGCGAGCTCTGCGACCGCATGTTCGCCGACCTGACCTACGCGCCGGGCGAAACCACCATCAGCACCTCGGTGCTGGAAGTGCTGGAACGCAAGCGTGGCGTGTGCCAGGACTTCGCCCATCTGATGATCGCCTGCCTGCGCGCGCGCGGACTGCCGGCGCGCTACGTCAGCGGCTACCTGCGCACGCATCCACCCCGCTCATCCGCGGGTCCGGGAAAGGCCCCGGCGCGCGGCGCCACGGACAAGCCGGCGCTCATCGGCGCCGGCGCCACTCACGCGTGGGTCGCGGTATGGTGCCCGCCCTTCGGCTGGGTGGAACTGGACCCGACCAACGGCGGCTTTGCCGGCAAGGACCATGTGGCGCTGGCCTGGGGGCGCGATTTCTCCGATGTGTCGCCGTTGCGCGGAGTGATCCTCGGCGGCGCGGCCCACGAGCTTGCCGTGCAGGTCGTCGTGGAACCGGTCGCTGAAGAGGGCTGACGCGCGACAACCCGAGCCGCGGCGATTCTAGAAAGCCGCCTCCTCGCTTGCAGGCTGAAGCTCGAACTCGCAGGGCAGCGCCGTGAGGCAGTCCGGCGAACCCTGCGGCACCGGCGTACGCGAATACAGCTCGGTGCGCCGCACATGACTGCGCATCACACGGCCCATGACGCGGGCCTGTGTCGCATGCGCGTCGACCGCCTGGCGCTTGACGGCCAGCGCCGCGTCATCGAGCGCCTGCACCTCCCATTGCATGCCGCGGCCGCGGGGCGCCACCGTCTGCGGCAGATCGGGCCGGAATGCCCGCGGTGCCGGCCAGCCGTGCCCGCCGTGCACGATCCAGAAGCGTGCCCGTCCAGCCTCGCCCCGGGCGCTGAGAAGCCGGTACGCCAGGATGCCCACGGCGCGATGATCCGGATGCGTATCCTGCGGGCTCGGCACCAACACCAGCGTCGGCTGCACCTCGTCGAGCACCTTGTTCAGGTCGCGCTCCAGATCGGCTCCGGTGTAGGCCGAACCGGGGCTCAGGGCTTCCGGGTAAACCACCGCGCTGTTGCCCGTGTAGCGCGAGCGCCAGGCGATGTCGTAGTAGTAGTAATCCAGCACCAGAGGCAGGATGCCGCGGTCCGGATAGCCCAGGAAGAACTGCCGCTCGCGCGGCACACCCAGCACCCCGGCTGCAGCCTCGGCCTCGGCCATGCGCGTCCGCGCCAGCGCCGTGAGACCCTGGCCGCGCACGCGCAGCCGGCGCTGCACCACCATCGCATCCCAGCGGAAACCGTCGCCGCTGGTCACCCACACGATGGCCACCTGGGCACCGGCGCGCCGCGCCTCGTCGATGAGGCCGCCACAGCACAGCGATTCATCGTCCGGGTGCGGGGAAATCACCAGCAGCCGGTCCCCGGGTCGTATCGGCTGCAACGGCGGATAGGCTCCCGTTGCCGGACCCGCGGGCTGTGCAGCCACCCATGGGGCCGCGACCAGGAACAGCAGCATGCAGGCGAGCTTCATGGCCCGTCCATATCGGTAATGTTTCAGGAGAATATCGGCTCGGCGCGGACATCTGAAGCGCCGGCCCGATAGAATCCTGACGTGCAGTTGCTAGTCATTGTCCTGCTGCCCTTCGTCGGCAGCCTGTGCGCCGCCTTCCTGCCGTCCAACGCCCGCAACAGCGAGGCCTGGCTGGCGGGTGCGGTGACGCTCGCCTGCACGGTACTGGTCGCCCTGCAATACCCGGCAGTCGCGGCCGGCAAGGTGCTGCGCATCACCTGGGAATGGGTGCCGGCGCTGAACCTGTCGCTGCAGCTGCGCATGGACGGCTACGCCTGGGTGTTCGCCATGCTCATCAGCGGCATGGGCACGCTGGTGGTCATGTATGCGCGCTACTACATGTCGCCGGCCGACCCGGTGCCGCGCTTCTTCTCGTTCCTGCTCGCCTTCATGGCCGCGATGCTGGGGGTGGTGCTGTCGGGCGACCTGCTGCAGATGATCGTGTTCTGGGAGCTGACGAGCTTCACCTCGTTCATGCTGATCGCCTACTGGTACCACCTGGAGGTGGCGCGGCGCGGCGCGCTGATGGCGCTGGCCATCACGGCCGCCGGCGGGCTGTGCCTGCTCGCCGGTGTGCTGATGATCGGCAACATCGTCGGCAGCTACCAGCTCGACGAGGTGCTCGCTGCGGGCGGCATCATCCGCGCCCATCCCTGGTACCCCACCATACTGGTGCTGGTGGTGCTGGGCGCCTTCACCAAGAGCGCGCAGTTCCCGTTCCATTTCTGGCTGCCGAACGCCATGTCGGCACCCACTCCCGTATCGGCGTACCTGCACTCGGCAACCATGGTCAAGGCAGGCGTGTTCCTGCTCGCACGGCTGTGGCCGGTGCTCTCGGGCACCGAGCTGTGGTTCACGCTGGTGTGCGGCGCCGGCCTCATCACGCTGCTGCTCGGCGCCAGCGCCGCGCTGTTCCAGCGCGACATCAAGGGCGTGCTCGCCTACTCCACCATCAGCCACCTGGGCCTGATCACGCTGCTGCTGGGCATGAACAGCCCACTGGCGCTGGTGGCCGCGCTGTTCCACATGATGAACCACGCCACCTTCAAGGCCTCGCTGTTCATGGCCGCGGGCGTCGTGGACCACGAGACCGGCACCCGCGACCTGCGGCGGCTCGGAGGCCTGGCGCGCGCCATGCCCATCACGGCGGCGCTGGCCACAGTAGCCGCGGCGGCCATGGCCGGCGTTCCGCTGCTCAATGGTTTCCTGTCCAAGGAAATGTTCTTCGCGGAGTCGATCTTCGCCGGCCAGTCCGCCTCGTTGCGGGTGCTGCTGCCAGCCGCAGCGACGCTGGCCGGCGTCTTCAGCGTGGCCTATTCAGTGCGCCTCATCCACCGCACCTTCTTCGGCCCGCTCTCTACCGAACTTCCGCGCACGCCGCACGAGCCCATACGCTGGATGCTGGCGCCCGGAGCGCTGCTGGTCGGCCTGTGCCTGCTGGTGGGCATCTTCCCCGCGCACACCATCGGGCCATTCCTGCATCTGGCCACGCTGGCCATACTGGGCGATGAACTGCCGGTCTACAGCCTCAAGGTCTGGCATGGCTTCACGCTGCCGCTGGCGATGAGCGTGGTGGCGTTGGCCGGCGGCGCGCTGCTCTACATCCTGATGTACCGCCGCCAGGCCGGCGCGCTGGCCGCAGCACCGCTGCGGCGGCGCTTCGATGGCCGGCGCACCTTCAACCTGCTGATGGTGACGATGATCCGCGCGGCCGCACGCGCACTGCAGATGTCCTATTCGCGCCGCCTGCAGCCGCAGCTGCTGATCATCGTGGCCGGCATCCTGCTGCTGGGCAGTTGGATCGCCACACGCGACAGCATTGCCATCGGAGCGACACAGCTCACCCCGCCCAGCCCCGCCTTCGCGCTGCTGTGGATCGTGGGTGCGGCCTGCGCGCTGGGCGCCGCGGCGCAGGCCAAATTCCACCGTCTCGCGGCACTCATCATGACCGGCGGGGCTGGCGTGGTCGTGGTGCTCACCTTCGCCTGGTTCTCCGCCCCCGATCTTGCGCTCACGCAGCTCAGCGTCGAGGTGGTGACGCTGGTGCTGCTGCTGCTGGGGCTGCGCTGGATGCCACGGCGTGTGGCCGAAGCGGCGCCTGAGCGTGAAACCTTTTCGGCCAGGCTGCGCCGCGTGCGCGACCTGCTGCTGGCCACAAGCTGCGGCGCCGGCGCCAGCGCGCTGGCCTGGTACATCATGATCCGCCCGCGCAGCGCCGGGATCTCGCCCTTCTTCCTCGAAAACGCCCTGCCGCTGGGCGGCGGCCACAATGTGGTGAACGTGATCCTGGTGGATTTCCGCGGCTTCGACACCATGGGCGAGATCACCGTGGTGGGCATCGTCGCCCTCACGGTGTACAAGCTGCTGCGGCGCTTCCGTCCGGCGCCCGAGAGCATGCCCATGCCGCGCGCGCAGCGCGAGGACAGTTCGCCGGCCACGATCCGCGACCTCGGCGAGACGCTGCCGAATGGCTACATGCGCGTGCCGGCCGTGCTCGGACGGCTGCTGCTGCCCGTGGCTGCCGTGATCTCGGTGTTCTTCCTGCTGCGCGGACACAACGCCCCCGGCGGCGGCTTCGTCGGCGGACTGGTAATGGCCACGGCCTTCGTCGTCCAGTACATGGTCAGCGGCACGCTGTGGATCGAATCGCGCATCCGCATCCACCCGCAGTACTGGATCTCCGGCGGACTGCTGTTCGCAGGCTTCACCGGCGTTGCCGCCTGGTTCGCGGGACGCAATTTCCTCACCAGCCTGGAGTGGGATCTGCATCTGCCGCTGGTCGGCGCGCTGCACCTGTCCAGCACGCTCATCTTCGATCTGGGGGTATACCTGCTGGTGGTCGGCGGCACGACGCTGATCCTGGTGGCCATCGCCCACCAGTCGCTGCGCAGCCACCAGCGCCATGACGAAGCCGTGGAAGATACCGCCACCGTCGCCGCGCTGGCCCCCGACGCCGCCACGGAAGGAGCCGCCTGATGGAGCTCGTCGTCGCGCTCGCCATCGGCGTGCTCACCAGCTCCGGCGTGTGGCTGCTGCTGCGGCCGCGCACCTTCCAGGTGATCATCGGGCTGTCGCTGCTGTCCTATGCGGTGAACCTCTTCATCTTCTGCACCGGCCGGCTGCGCGTCGACCAGCCGCCGGTGGTCGGCGACCACCCGGCCGACGTGGCGCTGCTCGCCGATCCGGTGCCGCAGTCGCTGGTGCTCACGGCCATCGTGATCGGCTTCGCGACCACCGCGCTGCTGCTGGTGGTCATGATCACCGCACGCGGCATGACAGGCACCGACCACGTCGACGGCCAGGAGCGCGACACGTGAACGCCTGGCTCGAACACCTGCCCTCCCTGCCCATCGTCGCGCCGCTGCTGGCCGGCGCGCTGATGCTGCTGTTCCCGGAGCACCGCCGCGCGCCGCGGCTGACGCTGGCGCTGGTCTCGACGCTAGTGCAGCTGGCCGCGGCGATAGCCATGCTGGTGCTCACCACCGATGCGGTGCCCGCCTTCTGGCCCGAGGGTATCGGCGTGTACGCCATCGGCGGCTGGCGCGCACCCTTCGGCATCGTGCTGGTCGCCGACCGCCTGTCGGCATTGATGCTCACGCTCAATGCCGTGCTGGCGCTGGCCGTGGTGGTGCATTCGGTGGCGCGCTGGGACCGCATCGGCGTGCACTACCACCCGCTGCTGCAGTTCCTGCTCATGGGCCTGAACGGCGCCTTCCTCACCGGCGACCTGTTCAACCTGTTCGTGTTCTTCGAGATCCTGCTGGCGGCCTCCTATGCGCTGCTGCTGCATGGCGGCGGCACGCAGCGCATGAAGATGGCGCTGCACTTCGTCATCATCAACCTGGTGGCCGCCTTCGCCTTCCTGCTGGGCGTGGCTATGCTCTACAGCGTGCTCGGCACGCTCAACATGGCCGACATCGCCGCGCGCTGGGCCACGCTGCCGGAAACCGACCGCGGCATCGCCACCACCGGCGCGTCCGTGCTCGCCATCGCCTTCCTCATCAAGGCCGGCAGCTGGCCGCTGAACTTCTGGCTGCCCGGCACCTATGCCGCAGCCGGTGCGCCCGTGGCGGCAGCCTTCGCCATCGCGACCAAGGTGGGCATCTACGCCATCCTGCGCCTGTCGTCGCTGGTGGATACGCCCGGCGCCTCCTTCGGCGAGGGCTGGCTGTTCGCACTCGCCACCGCCACCATGCTGTTCGGCATCGTCGGCATCCTCGCCGCGCGGCAGCTCTCGCGCCTGATCGCCTTCACCGTGGTGCTGTCCTCCGGCACGCTGCTGGCGGCCGCGGGGCTGGGCTCGCCGTCGATGACGGCGCCGGCACTGTTCTATCTGGTGGGCTCGGTGATGGCCAGCGGCGCCTTCTTCATGCTGGCCGGCATGACCGAACGCATGCGCACCGCTTCGATCGAAGCCGCCGAAGAATCGCTGCGGCCGCCGGCCAGCTACAACGCCTTCAGCGTGGGTGAGCCGCCGGAGCTGCATGCGCCCGACGCCGAAGTGGGCATCGCCATACCGGCGGCCATGGCCTTCCTGGGCCTGAACTTCGTCTGCTGTGCACTGCTGGTCACCGGACTGCCGCCGCTGTCGGGTTTCGTCGCCAAGGTCGCGCTGGCCGCCGCCGCGATCGACGCTTCGGCCGCGGGCGTGGCTCCCTGGCGCGCATGGACACTGGTCACCGCACTGCTGGCCGGCGGCTTCGCCGGCATGATTGCGCTGGCGCGTGCCGGCATGCGGCTGTTCTGGAGCGTCACCGACCGCAACACGCCGCGGCTGCGCATCGTCGAAGCCGCGCCGCTGGCCTTCCTGATACTGGTGTGCCTCGGGCTCACTGCGGGCGCAGGTCCGGCCATGCGCTACTTCGAGAACGCCGCCCGCGACCTCAACGATCCGGGCGCCTACATCCGCGCCGTACTCGGCGCACGGCCGGAGGCACGCCCATGAGGCGCACGCCCTGGCTCCTGATCCTCGGCCTCACCGTGATGTGGCTGCTGCTCAATGGCAGCGCCTCGCCCGGCCAGCTGCTGCTGGGCTTTGCCGTGTCGGTGCTGATGACGCTGGGCTTCCGCGCCGTGCGCCCGCTGCGCCCGCATCTGCGGCGGCCGCAGGCGGCTCTGCGTCTCCTGATCCGCGTTGCCGCCGACATCCTGCGCTCGAATGTCGCGGTGGCCCGCATCGTGCTCGGTCTCACCGGCGGGCGGGATGTGCATTCGGGCTTCGTCGACATCCCGCTGGACCTGCGCGACCCGCATGGGCTCGCGGCCCTCGCAGCCATCGTCACCTCCACGCCGGGAACGGTGTGGGCGGACCTGAGTCCGGACAACCGCCTGCTCACGCTGCACGTGCTCGACCTGCGCGACCCCGAGGCCACGCGCGCGACCATCAAGCACCGCTACGAGCACCTGCTGCAGGAGATCTTCGAATGAACGCGCTGTTCGATTTCGCGCTGGGCTTCGCGCAGCTGTGCTTCGTGCTCGCCATGAGCTGTGCCGCGGTGCGCATCATCCGCGGCCCGCGCGCGCAGGACCGCGTGCTGGCGCTCGACACGCTGTACATCAACGCCATGCTCACGCTGCTGATGCTGGGGATGCGCACCAGCACCACGTTCTATTTCGACATCGCGCTGCTGATCGCGCTGTTCGGCTTCGTCGGCTCGATGGCGCTGGCGAAATTCCTGCTGCGCGGAGAGGTGATCGAGCCATGAGCGAGCCTGCCCTGCCCGTCTGGGCCCTCCTGCCGGCTTCGCTGCTGCTGGTCCTCGGCGGCCTGTGTACGCTGCTGGGCTCGGTGGGCCTGCTGCGCATGAAGCAGTTCTACGACCGCATGCATCCGCCGTCGATGGGCAACACCCTGGGCGCCGGCTGCGTGCTCATCGCCTCGATGCTGATCTCCTCGGCGCTGGCCGGCCGGCCGGTGATCCACGAGCTGCTGATCACCGTGTTCATCGTGACCACCTCGCCGATCACCGCCATGCTGGTGATGCGCGCCGCGCTGCACCGGCAAGTGGCGCCGCGCGAGCCTCCGCGGGAAACGGACGCGCCCTGACGCCCGTCCGCCGCGCGCGGATCACAGATCGAAGATGCCTGCGGCTTCGGGCTGGAACAGCAGCCTCTCCACGCGGTACTGCCGGTAGCCGCCGCCGGGCAGCGCAGCCGCCACCACCTCGCCGCTGCGCGCGCCGAGCAGCACCTGCCCCAGCGGCGAGAGCACCGACACGCGCTGCGGGCCGGCCGCAAGGTCGGCCGGATAGACCAGCCGCACCTCGGACTCCTCGCCGCTGACCAGATCCACCAGGCGCAGCAGCGAGTTCATGGTGACCACGTCCGCGGCCACCTGGCGGCCGGCAACGATGCGCGCCGTCTCCAGCCGCTCGTTCAGCGGCCGCCCGGCCTCACGGGACACGGCTTCGCGGTCGCCCCGGTGCAGCAGGCGTTCCAGCCGCACGGCATCCAGTTCCGTCACCACCACTTCATTGTTCTCAGCCATGTCACTCACTCCATAAATCCGGTCAATCCGCCACCGGGGTTCCGGCCGGCAGCGGTGGTTCGACATGTCGCAGCAGAGCGCTCAGCGAACGCTCCAGACGCACCAGGTCGCGGTCATCCAGCTGGTTCACGGCGCGCTGCAGGATACCGGCCACCCTGCCTGCCGTGGCCTGCACGACTTCGTGGCCCGACGCCGTGACGAACAGGCGCACCGAGCGCTGATCGAGCACATCGCGCTGGCGCTGCACCCAGCCACGCTCCACCAGCGACCGCAGCAGATGGCTCAGCGCGGAGCGCTGCATGCCCAGCTCGTTCGCCAGCCCCGAGGCCGCGATGCCGGGAGAAGCCGCCACGCAGGCCAGCGCGCGGTGCATCTGCACCGGTGCGCCCGTGTGGCGCTCCAGCTCCCGGTAAAGACTGCGCATGCGGTCCACCAGGGCCCGGGCCAGCAGCAGCGCGGAATGCTCGAGCGCTTCGCGCTGAGCAGCCTGCGGCCTGCGCCGCGCGACTCCGGTTGGACGGGGCATACCCGAAGATCGTATCCCACCCGCAACTTGATTGCACTACGTCAATAGTTGAAAATGCTCAATCATATGACCACCCCATGGCCAGATCCGGTCCAGATGGGCCGGGATCACGTCTGCCTGTTCCTCGACGTGGACGGGACCCTGCTCGAATTCGCGCCGACGCCGGATGCCGCCCGCGCCGATGCACCGCTGCAGCAGCTCCTGGCCGCGGTCTCGCAGCACTTCGGCGGCGCCGTCGCGCTGGTGAGCGGCCGCACCCTCGGCAGCCTCGACGCCCTGTTCGCGCCCCTGCAACTGCCGGCCGCGGGCATCCATGGTTTCGAGCGGCGCAGCGCCGACGGCACGGTGCACCTGCCCACGCTGCCGCCCGGCGTGCTGGATCCGGTGCGCGACCGGCTTGCGGCCTTTGCACGCGCGCAGCCCGGCGTGCTGCTCGAAGACAAAGGCAGCGCGCTGGCGCTGCATTTCCGGGGTGCCCGCGGCGTCCGCGCCGAGGCGCATCTGGTCATCGCGGACGTGGCCGCGAAACTCGATCCCGCTTTTGCCGTCCTGCAGGGCGAGCAGGTGCTGGAGATCAAGCCCGCCAGCCGCAACAAGGCCAGCGCCATCGAGGCCTTCATGAAGGAACCCCCCTTTGCCGGCCGCCGCCCCGTATACATCGGTGACGACGTGACGGACTTCGACGGCTTCGCCGCCGTACGCCGCAACGGCGGCTTCGACATCGCGGTGGGCGACCGCGTCTCGGCGCGCTGGGCGCTCGCCGATCCATCCGCCGTGCGCCAGTGGCTGGGCATGCTGCTGCCGTGAACGCCCCGGACCTGCAGCTCGCGGTCATCGGCAACTGCCAGATCGCTGCGCTCGTGGACAGCCAGGCAGCCATTGTCTGGTGCTGCCTGCCGCGCCCGGACGGCGACCCGGTCTTTTCGGCCCTGCTCACGCCGGAGGGCGGCGCGGCGACCCGGGGCGTGTTTGCCGTCGATCTGGCCGGCCTTGCAGGCAGCTCGCAGCGCTACCTGCCCAACACCTCCATCCTCGAAACCGAGCTCACGGATGAGCACGGCGGCCGCGTCCGCATCACGGACTTCTGCCCGCGGCACCGCAGCCGCGGGCGCATGTTCCGGCCCATGATGCTGGTGCGCATCGTCGAGCCCGTGGCCGGCCGCCCCATCATCAAGCTGCGGCTGCGGCCCACGAGTTGCTGGGGACAGGCCGACAGCACGGGTTGCGGCGGCTCGCACCATCTGCGCTTTGCCGCCGAGGATCTGGCTTACCGCGTCACCACGGACTGTTCCCTCACCGCACTGTGCGAAGAACGCCCGCAAGTGCTCGACCGCCCCATGGCCTTCCTGGTGGGGCCGGACGAGACCGTGGAAGAAGCGCCGCTGGCACTGGCGCGCAACTTCCTGCATGCCACCCGCGACTACTGGCGCGACTGGGTGCGCATGCTGGCCATCCCCTTCGACTGGCAGGAGGCGGTGATCCGCGCCGCGATCACGCTGAAGCTGTGCACCTTCGAAGACACCGGCGCAGTGCTGGCCGCGCTCACCACGTCGATTCCCGAAGCCGCAGGCTCCCGGCGCAACTGGGATTACCGCTACTGCTGGCTGCGGGACAGCTACTTCGTCGTGCAGGCGCTGAACCGCCTCGGCGCCACGCGCACCATGGAGGCCTACCTGCACTTCATCGACGGCATCGTGGCGCGTTCCCCGGCGGCCGGGCTGCAGCCGCTGTACGGCCTGGGCGGCGAACCTACCCTGCTCGAACGCGAGATCACGACCCTCCCCGGCTACCGCGGCATGGGACCGGTGCGCGTAGGCAACTCCGCGGCATTGCAGGTGCAGCATGACGTCTACGGGTCGGTGATCCTCGCCTCCACGCAGCTGTTCTTCGATGCGCGCCTAGTGTCGGCCGGCGATCTGCCGCTGTTCGAGCGGCTCGAACGCCTGGGCGAGCGCGCCCTGGCGGTGTGCGAACTGCCGGACGCCGGCCCCTGGGAGCTGCGCAACAGCCAGGCCGTACACAGCTTCTCTGCGGCGATGTCCTGGGCCGGCTGCGACCGCCTGGCCCGCATCGGCACGCATCTGGGGCGGCAGCAGGCCGCGGCGCGCTGGCGCGAGGCGGCGAATGAAATGCAGGCGCGCATCCTGGAGCGCGCCTGGAACCCGCACCGCAACTCGCTGGTGGCCACCTTCGGCGGCACGGATGTCGATGCCACCGCACTGCTGCTACCCGAGCTGGGGCTGATCGACGCCAGGGACCCGCGCTTTGTCGCGACGCTCGAAGTGATCGGCCGCGAACTCAGGGAAGGCGACCTGCTCTACCGTTACCGCAATGCCGATGATTTCGGCCGGCCCGAGACCGCCTTCCTCATCTGCGCCTTCTGGTACGTCAATGCACTGGCCGCCAGCGGCCGCATCGAGGAGGCGCGCGGGCAGTTCGAGCGGCTGCTGGCCCGGCGCACACGGCTGGGCCTGCTGGGCGAAGACATGGACCTGCGCAGTGGCGAGCTGTGGGGCAACTTCCCGCAGACCTACAGCATGGTGGGCATCATCAGCAGCGCCATCCGGCTGTCGCGCAGCTGGGAGCAGGCGCTGTGAGCCGCCTGGTGGCCATCTCCAACCGCGTTTCACTGCCCCGGCGCGGCACGGTGCCGGGCGGGCTCGCGGTTGGCCTGCTCGCCGCCATGCGTGCCCGCGGCGGACTGTGGTTTGGCTGGAGCGGCGAGATCAGCGACGCCCCCGGGCCAGCCGAGACCATCCGCCGCGACGGACTGAGCTTCGCCACCATCGACTTCTCGCAGGAGGAATTCCAGGAGTACTACCTCGGCTTCTGCAATGACGTGCTGTGGCCGCTGTTCCACTACTTCGTCGACAACTTCAGCTATTCCGAAGCGCAGTACGAGCGCTACCTCGCCGTGAACCAGCGCTTCGCGCGGGAGCTGCTGCCGCTGCTGAAACCCGACGATGTCCTGTGGGTGCACGACTTTCACCTGCTCCCCCTGGCGCAGATGCTGCGCGAGGCCGGGGTCACACAGAAGACCGGCCTGTTCCTGCACATTCCCTTTCCGCACGTGGAGCTGCTGCGCGTGCTGCCGGTATACGGCGAGCTCATGCGCTCGCTGCTGGAATACGACCTCGTGGGTTTCCAGACCGAAGGCGACCTCGCCTCCTTCCGCTCCGTGGTCGAGATGCTGTGGGGCCCGGAATCCACCGCCGAGCCGGGGATGATCACCGTGGGCAGCCGCCGCGTACGCACCGGCGTCTATCCCATCGGCGTGGATGTGGCACAGATCCAGGACGCCGCAGCCAGGGCGCTCACCGGCGAACCCTGCCGCCGCATGGTCGCGGGCCTGCTGGGTCGCAAGCTCATGATCGGCGTCGACCGCCTGGACTACAGCAAGGGACTGGTCGAACGCTTCCGCGCCTACGAGCGCTTCCTGGAAACCCATCCGGACAACATCAACCGCGTGACCTTCCTGCAGATCGCGCCGATCTCGCGCGCCGACGTGCTGGCCTATGCCGCGATCCGCAACGAACTGGAGCAGGCTTCGGGCCGCACCAACGGCCGTTTCGCCGACACGGACTGGACCCCCATCCGTTACCTCAACCGCAATTTCCCGCACGACGTGCTGATGGGCTTCATGCGCGCCGCGCCGGTGGGCATCGTCACGCCGGTGCGCGATGGCATGAACCTGGTCGCCAAGGAGTTCGTCGCTGCGCAGGATCCGGACGATCCGGGCGTACTCATCCTCTCCACGCTGGCCGGCGCCGCGCGTGAACTTGCGGCCGCCGTGCAGGTGAACCCCTACGACCTGCGCGGCATCGCCCATGCCATCCAGCAGGCCTTCAACATGCCGCTGGCCGAACGCCGTGAACGGCACCAGGCCATGATGGAAGTACTCACCCGCAACGACATCCATGCCTGGCATACGCGCTTCCTGGAAGCACTGAACGCCTGCTGACACGAGCCCGCGGTCCCCTGCCCCGGCCCATTGCGGCAGGTCAATTGCTGCATTGACAACGATCCATTGTTCCGCAGCCGTTGGCCGAGAAAGGTTGACATCAAACTATAAGACGGTTGATCCTCAAACCGTTGACTGGCCTTTGCAGCGTGGCGGATTTGAGGTATTGCTCGAAGAGCGGCATGCGGATGTTGCCGGAGCGCAACAACGGCGATCGACTGGATCGCCGTGGGAAAATTCACAGGGAGATCTTGTTGCTGCACTGACAACCATTTGTTGCACCAAACCTACACCTGTGGATGAAAGTTGACAGTCGCTTTCCTTACGAAGATGCTTCGTTTGTTGTCCAACTAATGCAACCCGTCCGGGATTCACTTACCAGGAGATTTCCAGTGAACAGAGTCGAAGTACGCGCAAGTGTCGCACTGGCTGTGTGCGCGGCGCTCTATGTGCCGGCAACGGTTCAGGCACAGGAATCCGTGGGCCTGGAAGAAATCGTGGTCACGGCCACGCGCCGCGCCGAAAGCGCGCAGGACGTGCCCGTGAGCGTCGCAGTGTTCGGCCAGGAGCAGATGGACGCGCAGGGCGTCAAGCAGATCGATGACATCGCCCGCTTCTCGCCCAGCGTGCAGTTCGGCCGCGGCGGCGGCGGTTTCGGCAGCGGCCTGGGCAATTCCATCTCCATCCGCGGCATGAGTGCCACGGCGGGCCCGGCCACCACCGGCGTCTACATCGATGACACACCGGTGCAGGTGGGCAACATCATCGCCAGCGGCAGCTTCACCGACAACGCCTATCCCATGCTGTTCGACATCGAACGCGTCGAAGTGCTGAGCGGCCCGCAGGGCACGCTGTTCGGTTCGGGTTCCGAGGGCGGCGCCGTGCGCTTCATCCAGCCCGGCCCGAACATGACCAAATCCTCGATGTATGCCCGCACCGAGGTGTCGGGAACCACCTACGGCGCACCCAGCTATGAAGCGGGCGTTGCCGGCGGCGCGCCCATCGTGGAGGACAAGCTGGGCTTCCGCGCCAGCATCTGGAGCCGCCACACCGGCGGCATCGTCGACCGCGTGAACTACTACACCGGCAACGTCGAGAACCGCGACAACAACTATTCCGATGCGCTGTCGGCACGGTTCGCGCTGGGCTGGAAGCCCTTCGACGAGCTGACCATCACGCCCTCGTTCTACTACCAGCGCACCAAGGACAACGGTGCCGGCGGCAATGCCTTCTACTTCCCCAGCGACGGCATCGGCGACGTGATGGTCAACCAGCCCTACGGCAACCCGAACAAGGGCGACTATGTCGATCTGCGCGCGCTGAACCAGTTCGGCAACCAGACGCTGAAGCTGACGGCACTGGCCATCGACTGGCAGCTGCCGCACGACATGCGCCTGTTCTCGAACACCTCCTACTACCAGCGCACGCAGGATGGCCTCACGGACTTCGCTTCGCTGGAAGCGGCCTTCTGGGGCGGCGAGCTCTGGCCGGCCGATCCGGCCGCCACCTTCCCCGGGTATGACACCCAGGGCAATACCTTCTTCACACAGGAAGTGCGTCTGCAGTCGACCAACGACAATGCGCGCCTGAAGTGGCTGGTCGGTGCCTTCTACCAGGACAACAAGACCACGGACAGCCGCAGCGTCGTGGACACGTACTACAACCTCTCCTTCTTCGGCACGCCGCTGGCCGATGGCCTGTACTCCTTCAAGGGCGCCGACGTGCTGATCGAAAAGCAGAAATCGCTCTTCGGCCAGGCCGACTTCAACATCGTGGGTGGCCTCTCCGCCACCGTGGGCCTGCGCTACGCCAAGTTCGACACCGACTGGACCAGCTACTCGGCCGGCCCGATCAACGGCACAATCTGGCCGGGTCCCGGCGGCAAGCCGACGACCGGCAAGGCGTCGGCCGACGTCACGATTCCGAAGTTCATGTTCTCGTACAAGGCTGACGGCTCGCTGACCTACATCAGCGCCACCAAGGGCTTCCGCAACGGCGGCGTCAATGCCCCGATCAACAATCCGGCCTGCGGCCCGGACCTTGCGGCCCTCGGCCTGACAGCGGTGCCGGGCAGCTATGGCCCGGACTCGCTGTGGAGCTATGAACTGGGCACCAAGCTGCAGTTCCTCGACCGCCGGCTGATCATCGACGCAGCGGTCTACCAGTACAACTGGTCGGACATGATCGCCAACCAGTCGTTGTCGCAGTGCACACTGTCCTACACGGCCAATATCGGCACGGCGCGCGGCCGCGGCTTCGAGTTCTCGGCGCAGTACCGGCCCATCGCCCCCCTCACCGTGGGGCTGAACATGGGCTATCACAAGCTGGTGTCGACGCAGGATGTGCGCGCAACGCCCACCACCGCCAATCCGCTGGGCGCCCTGCGCATCAAGGACGGCAGCCTGATCTCCGAAGGGGCACGGCTCAACGCCAACGCGCAGTACAACTTCGTCGTGGGCGCGCGGGACGGCTATGTGCGGGCGGACTACACCTACAACGACCGCCCGGGCTTCGAGAACGATCCGGACCTGGCCAGCAGCTACATCAACGACCCGAGGAAGATTTTCCTCACCCCGGGCTACGGTCTGATGAATGTGCGCCTGGGCGTCAACACTGGCGGCTGGGACATCTCGCTGTTCAGCAACAACCTGTTCAACAAGCAGGTGCTGTTCACGAGCCGGTCGACGGTCGGCTTCATCGGCATACCCACCTCGGTGAAGCAGGGCACGGTCAACATGCCGCGCACCTATGGCCTGACGGCGGTCTACCGCTACTGATCCATAGCATCAAACGGGTTCCGGCCTGAACCTCAAGGGCGCATCCGCAAGGATGCGCCCTTTTTCTTTAGAATACGGGTCGCTGAACGCGGAGCATCACGACCTTGGAACTGGAAAACGCCTACATCCTCACCCTGTCCTGCAGGGATCGCACCGGCCTGGTGGCCGCCGTTGCCGGCCTGCTGTTCCACAACGGCGCCAACATCCTCGAATCGCAGCAATTCGACGACCTGACCCGCGACACCTTCTTCATGCGTGTGGTCTTCAGCGTCCCGTCCAGCGACGCGCTCGGCGCCATCCGCGCCGGCATCGCCTCGGCCATCGCCTCCGACGAGGCCCACTGGCGCATCCGCGCCTGCAGCGACCGCAAGCGCGTGCTGCTGCTGGTGTCGAAGTTCGACCATTGCCTGGACGATCTGCTGTACCGGCTGCGCATCGGCGAGCTGCCCATGGAAGTGGTGGCCATCGTCTCCAACCACCCGCTCGAGGCGCTGAACACCCCGCTGATCGGCAACATCCCCTTCCATCACCTGCCCATCGACAGGAACGGCAAGGCGCAGCAGGAAGCGCAGATCCGCCGGCTGGTCGAGGACAATGGCGTGGAACTGGTGGTGCTGGCGCGCTACATGCAGATCCTGTCGGAGCAGATGTGCCGCTTCCTGGAGGGGCGCTGCATCAACATCCACCACAGCTTCCTGCCCGGCTTCAAGGGCGCCCGCCCCTATCACCAGGCCCATGAACGCGGCGTCAAGATGATCGGCGCCACGGCGCACTTCGTGACCGTGGATCTGGACGAAGGGCCGATCATCGTCCAGGACGTGGAGCCGATCACCCACGCCGACAGCCCGGAAGATCTGGTGCGCAAGGGGCGCGACATCGAACGGCGCGTACTCGCGCGCGCCGTGCACCACTACCTCGAGGACCGGGTGTTCCCCAACGGCAACAAGACCGTGGTGTTCCCTTCCTGACCTCAGGCCGCAGCGTGGCCCTTGCGGCGGACGCTGCGCACCAAGGCATAGGCCTGCGGCACGAACAGCACCGCGAGCACGGTGCCGGCGATCATGCCGCCGATCACCGCGGTGCCGATCGCGATGCGGCTCTGCGCGCCGGCACCGGTGGACACGGCCAGCGGCAGCACGCCGAAGATGAAGGCCAGCGAGGTCATCACGATGGGGCGCAGCCGCAGCCTTGCGGCCTCCAGCGCCGCATCGCGCACACTGCGGCCGGCCCGTTCCGCCTGTTCGGCATACTCGACGATGAGGATGGCGTTCTTCGCCGCCAGACCCATGGTGGTCAGCAACCCGACCTGGAAGTACACGTCGTTGTACAGCCCGCGCAGCCACACGGCGAGCACGGCGCCCAGCAGCCCCAGCGGGATCACCAGCAGCACGGACACCGGAATAGACCAGCTTTCATACAGCGCGGCCAGGCACAGGAACACCACGACCAGCGAGATCGCATAGAGCAGCGGCGCCTGCCCGCTGGACTGGCGCTCCTGAAAGGACAATCCGCTCCAGTCGACGGAGGTGCCGGGAATGGCATTGGCGAGCTCCTCGATACGCTTCATGGCCTCGCCGGTGCTGCGGCCCGGCGCCGCACTGCCCTGGATCTCGTACGAATTCCAGCCGTTGAAGCGGCCCAGTGCGGTGGGGGTGCGCTTCCAGCTGGTCGAGGCAAAGGAGGAGAACGGCGCCATCGAGCCGCCGGCCGTGCGCACATACCACGCCGCAAGGTCTTCCGGCCGGCTGCGGTAGGGCGCATCGCCCTGCACGTAGACGCGCTTGACGCGGCCGCGGTCGATGAAGTCGTTCACGTAGTTTCCGCCCCAGGCAGAAGTGAGCGTGGCATCGACATCGGTCTGTGACAGGCCCAGGGCGCCGACCTTCTCCTCGTCGATCGACACATCGAGCGTCGGGTTGTCGTCCAGCGTATTGGTGCGTATCGCGGCCAGCACCGGGTCGGCGCGCGCGGCCGTCAGCAGCTGGTCGAGTGCGGCGTGGAACTCGTCCCGGCTCAGCCCGCCGGTATTCAGCAATTCCATCGTGAATCCGCCGGCCTGGCCCAGACCACGCACCGGCGCCGGGTTCAGCGCGAAGAACTCGGCATCGCGCAGGCGCTTGCCGAGCTCGGCCGTGGAGCGCCGGGTGATGCCCGTGGCGCTGTGCGCCTCGCCGGTACGCTGGTCCCAGGGTGCCAGCGAAATGAAGCCGCGCCCGGTATTCTGGCCGGAGCCCGCCTGGTTCGCGCCGACGATGCCGAACACGATGGGCACATCCTTGGCCTCCTCGGTCATGAAATAGTCTTCGACCACTTTCAGGGCTTCCATGGTGCGCGGCAGCGTCGCACCGGCCGGCAGCGTGAGCTGCAGCTGCGCGCGGCCCTGATCCTCGTTGGGCAGGAAGCTGGTCGGCAGCAGCACGAACAGCAGCACCATGGCGCCCACCAGCACGGCGTACACGGCCAGCGTCGCGGCGCGGTGGCCCAGCACCCAGCTCACCGCCTCGCGATACCGCACCGTCAACCGCTCGAAGCCCGCCGAGAAGCGGTCCCCGGCGCGGTGCAGCGCCGCCGTCGTGCGCCCCCGCTGCACACTGCCATGCGGCTGCAGCAGCATGGACGTCAGCGCCGGCGTCAGCACCAGTGCAACGACCACGGACAGCACCATCGCGGCCACCATGGTGACGGAGAACTGGCGGTAGATCTGGCCGACGGAGCCTCCGAAAAAGGCCATCGGCAGGAACACCGCCGACAGCACCAGCGCAATGGCTATCAGCGCGGTCTGGATCTCGCTCATGGCGCGGATGGTGGCCTCACGCGCGCTCATGCCCGGGTTCTCGCGCATCACGCGCTCCACGGCCTCCACGACGACGATGGCATCGTCGACCAAAAGGCCAATGGCCAGCACCATGGCGAACAGCGTCAGCGTGTTGATCGAGAAGCCGGCCACGGCCAGCACGCCGAAGGTGCCCAGCAGCACCACCGGCACCGCGATCGCCGGGATCAGCGTGGCGCGCCAGGTCTGCAGGAACACGAACATCACGATGACTACCAGCAGGATGGCCTCGAGCAGCGTCTTGACGACCTCCTCGATCGACAGCTTGATGAAGTCGGTGCTGTCCTGCGGGAAGGCGTAGCGGTAGCCGGGCGGGAAGTCGCGCGCGAGTTTTTCCACCTCCGTCCGCACCCGCTCGGAGGTGGCCAGCGCGTCGGCGCCGGGTGCCAGCTGCACCGCCATGCCCGCCGCAGGATGCCCATTGAGCCGCGAGATGAAGTTGTAGTTCTCGCTGCCCAGCTCCACGCGCGCCACGTCGCCCAGGCGCACGATGGAGCCATCGGCCTGCGTCTTGACGATGATGCGGCGGAACTGGTCGGCATTGGTCAGGCGCGAGCGCGCCGTCACCGTGGCATTGAGCATCTGCTCGCCGGAAGCCGGCAACGCGCCGATCTGGCCCGCGGCCACCTGGGTGTTCTGCGCCTGGATCGCGGCGATCACGTCGCGCGGCATCAGCTGGTAGCTCACCAGCTTCGCCGGGTTGAGCCAGATGCGCATGGCGTACTGGGAACCGAAGACATTCAGGTCACCAACGCCCTCGAGGCGGCCGATGGCATCCTGCATGTTCGAGACCATGTAGTCGCCGACGTCGGCGGTGCTCGAAGCACCGGTAACGTCGTACACCGACAGCACCATCAGGAAGTCCGGGTTGGACTTGGTCACCACCAGGCCCTGCTGCTGCACGGCCTGCGGCAGCCGCGGCAGCGCCTGCTGCACCTTGTTCTGCACCTGCACCTGCGCAATGTCGGGGTCGGTGCTGCGATCGAAGGTGACGGTGATGCCCGAAGCGCCGGAGCTGCTGGAATTGGAGGAGAAGTAGATCAGGCCGTCGATGCCGGTGAGCTGCTGCTCCAGCACCTGGGTGACGCTGGTCTGCAAGGTTTCGGCCGAGGCGCCGGGATAGTTGGCGCGGATGTTCACCGACGGCGGGGCGATGTCCGGGTATTGCTCCACCGGCAGCCGCGCAATGCCGCCGACGCCGGCGAGCATGATCAGGATGGAGATCACCCAGGCGAGGACCGGGCGATCGATGAAAGTCCGCGAGATCATCGGGTGCCGGCGGAGGTGGCAGAGGCAGGGGACGCGGCCGCAGTGTCCGCTGCAGCATGCAGCGTCACCGGCTTGGCAATCACGGTCTGGCCCGGCTTCACGCGGCCCAGCCCCTCGACGATGACCCGGTCACCGGACGCAAGGCCGCTGGACACCAGCCAGTTGTCGCCCACGGTGCGGTCGGTGACCACATTGCGCACTTCGGCCTTGGAATCGGCGTTCACCACCAGTACCTGGGCGCCGCCGCGCGCATCCCGGCTGACACCCTGCTGCGGGACCAGCACGGCGTCCTTGGCCTTGACGGGCGAGAACTGCGCGCGCACGAACATGCCGGGCAGCAGCAGGCCTTCGGGATTGGGGAAACTCGCGCGCACCGTCACCGAGCCGGTGCTGGTGTCGACCACCGGCTCGGCGAACTGCAGTACGCCGGCATGTGGATACAGGCTGCCATCCTCCAGCCGCAGCTTCACTTCGGTGGAGTCGCGGGCGAGATTGCCGCCCGCCACCTGGCGGCGGAAGCTCAGGAGGTCGGTGCTCGATTGCTGGATATCGACGAAGATCGGATCGAGCCGCTGGATCGTCGCCAGCGGCGTGGCCTGGGCTGCGGAGACCAGCGCGCCGGTGGTGACGAAGGAGCGGCCGATGCGGCCGGTGATGGGCGCGGTGACGCTAGTGAACTGCAGGTTCAGGCGCGCCGCCTCGACACCGGCCGTGGCACGCTGGGTGGCGGCCGCGGCAGTCTCCGCAGCGGCCTGCGCATTGAGCAGGTCCTGCTTGCTGATCACGCCGGTCTTGGCCAGCTCCGTATAACGCCCGGCGAGGACATTGGCCGCGTTGCTGGCCGCCTTCGTGCTGCTCAGGTCGGCGCGCGCCTGCTCCAGCGCCGCCTCGTACACGCGCGGATCGATGCGGTAGAGCACATCGCCTGCCTTCACCGTCGCACCTTCGGTGAACAGGCGCTCCTTGAGGATGCCGGAAACCTGGGGACGCACTTCGGAGGTCTCGTAGGCGGTGGTGCGGCCGGGCAGTTCCAGCAGCAGCGGCACCGACTCGCCGTGCAGCTCCACATAGCCCACCTCGGGCTTGCCTGCAGCAGCCCCGGGACCGCCGCGGGCCCCTGCCGCCTGCTGGCGGCCGCAGGCAGCGACCGCGAGACAGGTGAACAGCATGAAGGACAGAAGCGGCAGGCGGCCGGATTTTCCGGCGCTGATGTTATTGGTTGTCATTCGGTTCATCGGACAATGTGCCGTAGGCAAATGTTCCCACGCGCAGATGATGCCGGAAACTGGCAAAGGCGGCATGGCGGCTGTTAACCTCGCGGAAAAAGCAGCAATCAGACGGCTCTTGTCGCAAACCCCTTCCACCCTGTGCCTGCTGCGCCTGTCCGCCCTCGGCGATGTCACCCACGTCCTGCCTCTGGTGCATACCCTGCGCTCGGCCTGGCCGGCCGTCCAGCTGCACTGGATCATCGACAAGGCCGGGCACAGACTGCTCGACGGCCTGCCCGGCGTGCGGTTTCACGTCTACGACAAGAAGACAGGGCTTGCCGGCATGCGTGCGCTGCGCGACGAACTGCCGGCCGGAGGCTTTGACGCGCTGCTGCAGATGCAGGTGGCCCTGCGCGCCAACCTGCTGTCGGCGTTCGTGCCGGCGCGGCGGCGGATCGGCTACGACCGGTCGCGGTCCAAGGAGTTGCACGGACTGTTCGTCAACGAACGCATTCCGGACCGCCCCGGCATCCATGTGCTGGACGCCATCGGCAGCTTCAGCGAACCGCTGGGGCTGAAGCAGACCGACGTGGTCTGGAACCTGCCGGTGCCGGATTCAGCCTTCGAATGGGCCCATGGGCAGTGGCCCGACGACAGCACCCCCGTACTGATGATCTCGCCTTGCTCGAGCCATGCGCGCCGCAACTGGCTCCCCCAGCGCCACGCGGCGCTGGCCGATCACGCGGCCTCGAAGGGCTGGCGCGTCGTGCTGTGCGGCGGGCGCAGTGAACTGGAGCGCACGACCGCCGACACCATCCTCGCGGAGATGAAACATCCCGCGCTCGACCTGGTGGGCAGGGACACGCTCAAGCAGCTTCCCGCCTTGCTCAAGCGCGCCAGCCTGCTGGTGACCCCCGACTCCGGCCCCATGCACATTGCCAATGCGATGGGCACCAAGGTGCTGGGCCTGCATGCGGCCAGCAATCCGCGCCGCAGCGGGCCGTATTCGGACCTGCGCTATTGCGTGGACAAGTACGA
Source organism: Steroidobacteraceae bacterium (assembly GCA_049841155.1). Taxonomy (GTDB): domain Bacteria; phylum Pseudomonadota; class Gammaproteobacteria; order Steroidobacterales; family Steroidobacteraceae; genus ZC4RG30. The sequence continues at coordinate 693,334 of JASGHI010000004.1, read as the reverse complement.
CTCCGCCGCACGCAAGTACCTGGGCAAGCCGGCCGCCGCGCTCAAATGGGGAACCAAGATCGAATACGACGGGGTAATGGAACTGATCGGGGTCGACGATGCCATCGCGGCATTCGAGCGGTACACGCATGATCACGGGCCATGACCCGGATCAGGTGCCGGACTTGTAGTCCTGGTACGACTTCTCTTCGACGTAGCTCGATCCCAGTGCCAGGTTGATGTCCTTCTTGATCCGCGCGCGCTCGTCGTTCTCGAAGTAGACGCTGCGCGCCAGGCGGATGAACTCGGCGTCGAATTCCTGCGCCTTTTCCTTCAGGCGGATGTCGTCCTCGATGTCCCACAGGCGCTCGTTGACGGCCTTCAGTTCGGCGCGCAGCTTCGCCACGTCGCTGCCGGCGGCCGGGTGCGCCTTCCAGGTCTTCTCCAGCGCCGACAGCTCGTTGCGCACATTGGCCAGCTTGGCCGGATCGCCCATCCGCTCGGACTTGATCTGCAGAATCGCGATCTTGTCCAGCAGTTCGCCGAAGGAAACGGGGGTCAGGATTTCGGACATGATTGCAGACCACCGGATAGGCTAAAATTGTGCAGGAATTATGCAAAGGATCACCTCCTGGTTCAAACGCAAACTCCTGCGGGACCGGCAGGCGCTCTGGAATCACCAGTACGCCTCCGGCCGCTGGGATTGCCTGCACGCTCCGGTGGAGGATCCGCGTTTCGATGCCACGGTGACCCTGCTGCGCCGGCATGCGCCCGCGGCGGATGTGCTGGAGGTCGGTTGCGGTGAAGCCCTGCTGCAACGGCGCCTGTCGAGGCAGGACTATCGCAGCTGGTTCGGCATCGACGTCTCGGATCTGGCCATTGCATCGGCACGCTTGCACGCGGGCCCCGGGGTGGAATACCACACCGCCGACATGGACAGCTTCGAGCCGCCGCGCAGCTTCGATGTCCTGGTGTTCGCCGAATCCCTCTACTACTCCCGCGATTGCACCGCGCTGCTGCGCCGCTATCTGCCCCATCTGCGCAGCGGCGGCATCCTGATCGCCTCCATGTTCGACGGCCGGCGCAGCGCCCAGACCTGGTCCTGCCTTCATCAGCTCGCGCAGCCCATCGATTGCCTGGCGACCCGCAACGAAGCCGGCATCTGGCGCTGCGAAGCGCTGCGCGCAGTCTGACGGGAGGACCACATGCAAAGACTCGTCAACGTTCCGATCGAAGGCAGCCCGCGCCACCAGCCGCATGCCGGCCGGACGGCCTGGCTCATGACATGGCTTGCACGCCGCGCCGTCGCCCCGCGCCTGTCCCGGGTCCGCGCCTGGTCGACTGTCGCACTGGTGGTGCTGCTGCTCGGCGTCGTGGACTACGTCACCGGTTCGTTCATGTCGATGCTGGTCTTCTACGTTGCTCCGGTAGCGCTCGCGGTGGTGTGGCTGGGCATGCCGGCGGCAACCTTCACGGCCGTGGCCTGCGTCATCGTCTGGTGGACCGCCAACGCCGCGACGGATGCTCCGCAGACCCAGCATCCCATCGTCTGGTGGAACACCCTCGTCATCCTCAGCGTGTTCCTCATCGTGGCCGCAACGCTGCGCGGCCTCGTCCTGCTGACCCGCAGGCTCGAAGAGCGGGTGCACGACCGGACGCGCGCCCTGGAAGAGGAAATCGCCGTGCGCAAGCGCCTCGAACGCCGGCTGATCGACGTCACGCTGCGCGAGCGCAATGCCATCAGCCACGAGCTGCATGACGGGCTGTGCCAGCACCTCACCGCCACGGGCTTTGCGGCAAAGCTGCTGCATGACCGGCTGGCCGCGCGCGGCGAACCGGACTGCGCGGAAAAGGCCCAGTCGGTCGTGCACCTGCTGGAGAAGGCGGTGGCGCAGACGCGCAGCATCGCACAGCGTCATCTGCTGCCGATGATCGATCCGCAGCGCCTGGTCGGCGCACTCGAATCACTGGCGGCGAACACCATGCAGGAGAGCGGCATCACCTGCCATTTCCGGCTGGATGGCGATCCGCGGATGCCGGACCAGACTGCAGCCTCGCATCTTTTCTGCATTGCCCAGGAAGCGGTGCGCAATGCGGTGCGCCACTCCCACGCCCAATGCATCGACATATCGCTCGCCGGCGGGCCGGCGATCACCCTGGTGGTCGCCGACGACGGCGACGGAATCAACCCTGCGCGCCGCTCCTCGGCGGGCCTGGGTCTGCAGATCATGCTGCACCGGGCTGCGTTGCTCGGCGGGGACCTGGGCGTGACCTCCGCGCCGGGCGCGGGGACCTGCATCACCTGCCGGGTCGCCATCCTTTCCGGGGGTCCGCCATGACGGGCTCGCGCCCCATCCAGATATTCATTGTCGACGATCATCCGCTGGTGCGCGAATGGCTCGGCACGCTGCTGCGTGAGCAGCCGGATTTCTGCGTCTGCGGCGACAGCGGCGGCCAGCCAGGGCTGCTGACGCAGATCGAACGGCTGCGGCCCGACGTGGTGGTGATGGATCTCTCGCTGCCGCAGCGTTCCGGCCTGGATCTCATCAAGGACATCCGCGCGCGTCACCCCTCGGCGAACATCGTCGTGCTGTCGATGCACGAGGAGGACTCGATCATCGAGCGCGCCCTGCGCGCCGGCGCACGCGGCTACGTGACCAAGCGCGAATCGACCAGCCACATCGTCGAGGCCATCCGCGCGGTGCGCGACGGCTCCCTGTATGCCGACGCCGCCGTGCTGGCGCGCCTGACTGCGCGCCTGGTCGATGCCCAGAAGACCGGCGGCGGGCCGGACGAGCTGCTGAGCAACCGGGAGCTGGAGATCTTCCGCCGCATCGGCCATGGCCACCAGACACGCCGCATCGCCGCCGAGCTGAACCTCAGCATGAAGACCGTGCAGGCCCATTGCGAGCGCATCAAGCGCAAGCTGGGACTTGCGAATGCCGCCGAACTGATGCGCGCCTCGGTACGTTTCGTGGAACGCGGCTCGCCTGACCGGCCCGGCAGCCTGTAGGGCGCGGTCCGACAAGCGTTTCGGGCGCGGCTCGATAGACCCCTCCCCAGGGACCTCCCTATTCTGGCTGGAGATTCAGAGTGCCGGCGCCATGCACGGCACCGAACGAAGGGAGAACACGATGCGACCAGCGGTACGCTTGGCGGTAGCCGATGTTGCGCCGCGCGCGGATGTCGCCACCGGACGCAAGGCCATTTCGGCAACCCTGCTCACGCGCAACAGCCGCAGCCACCTGCGTGCGGTGCTCGAATCGCTGCAGTGGTGCGACGAGGTGATCGTCCTCGACACCGGGTCCACCGATGACTCCCTCGACATCGCCGCGGAATTCGGCAACTGCTCCATCCACCGGTTCGATCGCCTGTTCGAAGGCTTCGGCGCGGCGCATCAGCATGCCGTGAGCCTGGCGCGCAACGACTGGATCCTCTCGGTCGACAGCGACGAGGTGATTTCGCCGGAGCTGGCGGCGGAAATCCTGGCGCTGCAGCTGGACCCGGCCTGCATCTACTCCCTCGGCTTCCATACCTACGTGTGCGGCCGCCTGCTGCGTCCGCCCCGCTGGTATCTGGAGCGCCATTGCCGCCTCTTCAATCGCCAGGCAACGAACTTCACCGATCGCGCGGTACACGAGAAGGTGCGCAGCGACGGGATGCAGCTGGTGAAGCTCGTGAACCCCGTGCGTCACTACTCGTACGACAGTCTCGACGACTACCTGCGCAAGATGCAGAGCTACTCCACGTTGTTCGCGCAGATGAACCACGGGCGCCGCTCTTCCGGTCCGCTGCGCGCGTGCCTGCACGGCTTCTGGGCCTTCATCCGCTACTACCTGCTCAAGGGCGGGGTAACCCAGGGCTTCGACGGTTTCGCGCTCAGCCTCTTCCAGGGCCAGACCACATTGTGGAAGTACCTCAAGCTGCACGAGGCGAACCGCAGGCGCACCGTGTGAGCCTCGCGGTGCTGATGTACCACCGGGCCTGTGCCGGCCGGTACGGCAACGCCGTCGAGACACTGGACGCCCACTTCGCCTATCTGTCGCAGCACTGCCATTGCGTGCTGCCGGGCGAGCCCCTGATGGCCGGGCGCCGCAACGTGTGCCTGAGCTTCGACGACGCCTACTGCGACTTCTTCCACCTGGTGCTGCCCCTGCTGCGCGCCCACGGCCTGCGTGCCCTGCTCGCCGTGGCGCCCGCCCTGATCCCGGAAGCCACCGATCTGCCAGCGCCACAGCGGCTGGCATTGCTGCAGACGCCCGGCGATCCGCAGCCCGGCAGCGCGGCATTCTGCACCTGGCCGGAGCTGCGCGAGATCGCCGCCTCGGGCATCGTCGCCTTTGCCGCCCATGGGCTCAATCATCTGCGGGTTACGGCCGACGGCGTCGACGCGCCGCGCGAAATCGTCGAATCGCAGCAGCAGCTCGAAGCCCGCCTCGGCATTGCCGTGCACAGCTTCGTCTACCCCTTCGGCGCATGCAGCCGCGCCACGCAGCGCCTGGTGCGCCGCTACTACCGCCATGCGCTGCGCATCGGCGGGGCCAGCAACGCGAGCTGGGACGCACCACTGCTGTATCGCATTGCGGCGGACGGGCAGCCGCGGATCCAGGCGCTGTTCACGCCCTGGGCAAGGTGCCGGCAGCTGGGCGCGCGCTACTGGAACCGGGCGCGGGGACGGTGATACCGGCCTGCCGCAGCAATTTCGCCCCTCTATTTACTTCAGACATATCTTTAGATATATTCTCCAACACATCTCTGGAGTCCTCATGCACAGACATTCCCACCATTCATTCATCGGGCGCCACGGGCACGGCATGCGCATGGCGCGCATGCTGGGCTCGGGCGAGCTGCAGCTCATCATCCTGCGGCTGCTCGCCGAAAAGCCACGCCATGGCTACGAAATCATCAAGGCCATCGAGGAACATTCGAGCGGGATCTACGCACCAAGCCCGGGCATGGTCTACCCCGCCCTCACCTATCTGGAAGAAACCGGCTACGCCACGGCCATGGCCGAGGGCGCCAAGAAGCTCTACCACATCACCCCTACCGGCCAGGCTCATCTGCAGGAGAGCCGCAGCACCGCCGATGCGGTCTGGAACCAGCTCGGCGTCGTCGGCCGCCGCTTTGCGGGCTTCCAGCAGCAGGCCGCCGAAGAGGAAGACATCGCCGAGAACTTCGGCCGCGGCTCCGGACGCGGGCGGCGGGCCGAATGGCATGAGCTCAAGTCCGAGTTCCACGGCCTGCGCGAGGAACTCAAAGCGGCCATCCGTGAGAAACTCAATGCCTCCCTGGAGGAGAAACAGCGCGTGCTCGCCATCCTGCGGCGCACGATCGAGGACATCCGCAAATCATGAGTTCCGCCCCGCCCGCCGCTGCCTTCACGAGCCGGCAGAAGATCGTCGTCGCGATCCTGGCCTTCCTGCAATTCACCATCGTGCTCGACTTCATGCTGCTGTCGCCGCTGGGCGCCGTCCTGATGCCGGCGCTGAACATCACACCGGCGCAATTCGGGCTGGTGGTATCCGCGTACGCCTTCAGCGCCGGCGTGTCCGGCATCCTCACGGCGGGCTTCGCCGATCGCTTCGACCGCAAGAAGCTGCTGCTGGTGTTCTACGGAGGGTTTCTCGCCGGCACGCTGCTGTGCGGCCTGGTTTCCACCTACCACGGGCTGCTGCTGGCGCGCATGGTCGCAGGCCTGTTCGCCGGCGTCGTCGCTTCCACCAGCATGGCGATCATCACCGACATTTTTCCGTTCGAGATGCGCGGCCGCGTGATGGGCATCATCCAGACCGCCTTTGCCGCAAGCTCGGTGCTGGGTATTCCCCTGGCCCTGCTGCTGTCGAACCATGGCGGATGGAACATGCCTTTCCTGCTGATCGCCGGTATCGGCGTCCTGGTCGGCCTGTTCATCGGCGCGAGCATGCCGGCCGTGCGCGGGCACCTGGCGCTTCACCCGGACCGCAGCCCCCTGCACCACTTCGCGGGCACGCTTCTCAACCGCGACTACCTGCTCGGTTTCGCTGCCACCGGCCTGCTGTCGGTGGGTGGCTTCATGCTGATGCCCTTCATGAGCCTCTTCACCGTGTACAACGTCGGCATTCCCGTCGAGAAGCTGCCGCTCATGTACACGCTGACGGGCGTGGCATCGATCGTGACGGGGCCGCTCATCGGCCGGGCCTGCGACTCTTTCGGCAAGATCAGGATGTTCATGTTCGGCTGCGCCGTGACCATCGTGATGGTCGTCATCTACACGCACCTGCAGCCGGTCGCTTTCGCCACTCTGATCGCCGTGATGGTGGTGCTGCACGTCGGCATCTTCTCGCGCATGATCTCCTCCAGCGCGCTGCTGTCCGCGCTGCCGCAGGCCACGGACCGCGGCGCGTACATGTCCATCAGCTCGTCGCTGCAGCAGATGTCGGGAGGCATCGCTGCCGTGATTGCCGGCGCGATTGTCGTGCAGGCGCCGGACGGCAAGCTGCTGCACTTCCCGACGCTGGGCTATGCCCTGATCTGCACTACGCTGCTGACCCTGGTGCTGATCGCCCTCGTCGATAGGAAGGTGCGCGGCGCGGGGGCCACGCTGGTACCGGGCGCGGCGCTGGCATCGGAATGACGCGCAGGGAGTCGAGCCGCCCGCCGTCAGTCACGCGGCATGTCGAACATCACCCTGAAGCGCTCGAAGTTCTCCGTTGATGCGCGCAGCGGATCGTAGTCCGGTTCCGGCAGCAGCTGGACCACGTCCCAGTGCTCGGCCATGAGGCCTTGTGCATCGAACCGGAAGAAGTCCGCGATGACGACCTTCGGCAATAGTTTATGCAGTATCACGAAATTGCCGACGCCGAACAGGTGGATGGGACGCCAGATGTGGCGCTGCGGCCGCTTCCACGCGATCTGCGTCAGGTAGCGCCGCAGTCCTTCGCGTCCCTGACCAATTCCCGGGGTGTGCTGGATGTAGTCATCGGCAACCAGCGTATCGAGCAGGGACATGTCGTCTCCGTGGATGCACCCCCCCGTGAACTCGAGCACTTTGCGCTCATAGTCCGAGAGATCTGTCCGCAGCCGCGGGTCGAAAGGGATTCGGATGCATGTGTTGTCGGCTCCTGGTCAGCGCCGCGTGGGCGCCTGCGTAATACCCTTGATCACTGCATTGTCCTTATATCATCCCCTCACTGTGGAGCGCCGGGTGCAGCAGCGGCGGCAGGCGCCGCAGTAGGCTGGGCGCCGGGCATGCGGGACGGCGGCAGGGGACCACCGTCCGCGGGAGCAAAGAAGTTCGCGGGTAGCGGCCAATTGCCTTCGTACGGCGGCCAGTTCGGCGCCGGCAGCGAGGGGTTCAGGTAGTGCATGGACGCGTAGATCCCGCTGACTTTGCCGCCGCGGATCTCGAACCACTCGGAGAGCAGGTTGCGGCGCGTCGTGGCACCAGGTTGACGGATAAAAAGCACAATCCCCAGTACTACACCCGCTTCCTCATCCACGATGGGATAGCGGCGCGCGACCACTCCACACATTCCTCCACAGACGCCCTGCGCAGGTCCCACTGCGGCAGCACCGCCAGGACCGCCGCCAGCCGCACCCTGCGCGGACCTCCCCTGATAAGGTGCATTGGCGTTGCGGTTCCAGCCACCCGGGCCCTCTCCAGTCCCGATGCCGTTCTCCAGGCGCTTCCAGGCCGGGTTGGCCAGGAACAGCGCTTCGTTCACGGACTGCAGGCTATCGAAGTAGGAATTGGTGATCGCAACGAGCTCGCCACGGCTCAGGCGCTGATCCTTGGGCAGCGCCACATCTGGCGGCGGCGACAACTCGGCACCCATGATGCTGGTGAGGCCAGGCTGCGGCCCGCCCGGACCACCCGTATCCTTGCGGGCGATGATCCACTCCGCTTCACTGATCTTGCGACCCTCGACCTTCATGCGCACCGTAACGATGATGCCGTCATTGCCTTCGGACAGGGTGCCGTAGAATCCCACGGCCTGGTTGACCGGGTCCGCGTAGTAGCGTCTGAGGTTGCCGAATGCGGTCACGGTCTTCCAGATGCCCTCCCCAGCCGGAGTGGCCACCGCGTTCTCCGTCTGTCGGTAGCCTCTCATCAAGGGAGCCGCTTCCGGCCTGTGGTTGACTACTGCGTCCATGTAACGCGCGGCAAGACCCTTCAGACAAGCCCGGTCGCAGGGGCTCTCCGCGGCCAGGGCAGAACTGCTGAACAACATCGCCAGCAGCACTGTTCCTGCAACACCAGAAGCACGGGTTCGTCTCATTGGCTCCCCCTTCCTGCATTCCCACCAATCAGCAGCCACGGCCTTGAAAGGCAGCCGTCTCGCCGTCAGAAGCTCGCTTCAACCGCAACGCCGAACGTGCGCGGAGGACCATAAGCCGCCGTCGTGTATGCGTAGTTCACCTGCGACAGCACCGCAGCCTGGTTCGCCGGATTGTACTGCACACCACTGTTGTTCGAAGTATAGCCACGTGCGACACGATACAGCTCATCGCCCACGTTGCGCACATAGCCAAGCACACTCCACTTGGCGCCATTGGGCTGGTAACGCAGCGACAGATCGAACGTCTGGTAGGAATCCAGCGGCAGATAGCTGTTGGTGGTGTTCGGCGCCACCTGGTTGCCATTCACCCGCTCACCCATGTAGTGGTAGCTCACCTGCCCCTTCCACTGGGCATTCGCGAAATGGAAGGTGTGCTCGTAGGCCGCGTTGCCGGCCCACTCGGGGTTCGCGCCCGCCATGGTGCCGTTGTAGTTCACGCTCACGCCACTCTGGTCGCCGGTCGTGCTGGTTCCGGGCAGCAGGTTGACGACGGGGCCGGCGCAGGTCCCGCCCACCGAGCTTCCATCGGGCGAGGTCGTACACCAGGCGAAGTAGTTCAAGCGCCTGTACAGCGACGTCAGATCGTAGTTCGTGTACTTGGCCTTGATGTGCTGCACATTGAACGACAGCATGTCGTTGTCCGTCAGCGCGAACAGCACATCCAGCGACTGGCCCCTGACCTTCGAGTTGCCCGCATTGGTGGAGGTGATGGTGTTGGCAATGCCGGTGCCGTTCACCGGGACCAGTTCGGGGTCAAAGTAGAACTGCGGGATCGTGGTCACCTGGTTCCTGTAGGAGTAATCCCACGCGGAAACGTTGACCTGCAGGCGGTTGTCCAGGAAACGGTTCTTGCTGCCGATCTCCCAGGCGCTCAGGTATTCCGGTTCATATGCAGCGGCCACGCCATAGGCGAAACCGCCGGACTTGAAACCGGTCGAATGATCGACATAGATCATGTTCTGCGGGCGGATATCGAAGGCGATGTTGCCCTTGTACGTGATCTTGTTCCAGCTCTTCGTCTGGTTGATGTTGGCTGCCGGAATGGGCTGCCGCGTGATCGGGCTGATCGTGTAGATGATGGCGTGCTTTTCTTCCCAGTTGTAGCGCGCCCCACCGGTGACATGCAGGGCGGGGAGCCAGCCCGGCGTCCAGGTCGCCTGACCGAACACCGCACGGGCCTTGACATCGTTCAGCATGTTCGCAATGTCGCTGGCGATGACATTGTTGCCGTTGGCATCGAGAATCACCGAGTACTGGCCGTACAGCGTGCCAAGTGCGCCCGGGCTTATACCCATGGCGGGATTCGGATAGCTGACGGCATAGCTCCCGCTATGATTGTCCTTGCTCTTCTCCGTGAAGTTGTACAGACCCGCCTGCCACTGCAGGGGAACGGACGCGCTGGAGACCAGCCGGACTTCCTGGGATTCCCACGTCGAATGCGCCTCAAGGAAACCCGGTGCGGCATAGCGTGCCAGACCGGCCGTGAACAGCCGCGGATCGTGCTGGTAACCCGAGAAGGAACCCGATGGATTGAACGACTCCGTGCCTCGATGGCCGATCTGGGCCGTCAGCGTCGCGAAGTCGAAGTCATGGTCGTATTGCAGCTGCATGCCCTTGTTGCGCGTGTCGGTCTTCAACGCGTCGTTGTTCCCGACCAGAACCCGGTTGTGACGCGGATCATCCGGACGCGTGATGGCGAGCTGCGTGAAGGTGGAACCCGCAGCACAGGTGCCCGCCGGCGAAGCGAACGATACCGCCTGCGTCGTATTGTTGGTGCAGATCGAGGGATCCTTGAGCACCCGCTCGATGTTCGTGGCCGGACCGGGGCTCTTGCCGCCGATCTTCGAGGTGTCCGCCGAGAAGAACAAGGTGTCGCGGTCGGTCAGCTTCCATAGTGCGCTGAAGCGCGCGGCATCCATCTGCGCGTCATCCATGCCGGTGTCATCGGTGTAGCCGGAATGGGCGTTGTGCAGGAATGCCAGGCGGACGGCAAAATTGTCCGTGACCGGCACATTGAGCGCACCATTCACGGTCAACGCATTGTAGTTGCCGTAGTCGACGCTCGCCCTGCCGGATACCGCATCGAACTCGGGGCGATTGGTGATGATATTGATCGTACCGCCGGCCGAGTTGCGGCCATACAACGTTCCCTGCGGACCCGCCAGCACCTCGACGCGCTGCGTATCGAAGAAAAAGCCGTTCAGACCCGTGAAGCGCGCCATGTACACGCCATCCACATGCAGCGCGTTCGGCGAGTCGGTGCTGGGACCGTAAGCGCCGGTACGCACGCCGCGGATGCCAATGTTCTGGAATGCGCCGGTCATCACTGAAACTTCCGGTGCAACGCGCGCGAGATCGGTGATGTCCTTGACGCCCTGCTCGGCCAGCTGCTCGGCACTCACAGCCGTCACCGTCGAGGCAATACTCTGCACGTTTGCAGCGCGCTTTTCCGCAGTTACCACGACCTCGTCGAGAGCCGCCACGCCCGCGCCGGGAGCTTCCTGGGCAACAGAAACAGAAATCGCAGCGCAACTGCAGGTCGCCCACGCTCCGAGCAAGTACTTCATCTTCATGTATTCCCCCAGTCCGTCGGTATACGTATTGATTCTTCGAAATATCCGGCGTCACAGAAATCCAATTCCGGCGTCAGTCTCCGGAACTCAATGCTTCTCTCCGTTCACCAGATTTTCCTTACCAAGTTCGTTGCAGGCATATTCACTGCCCACATGCGTACCGGCAGGAGCCAGTACCAATGTCCTGGAATTGACCGTGAACGGCTCCACCCAGATGGGATCGTGCGCAACGACATCAACATGCAGTGTGTTGCCGCGGCGCGTGAATTTCTCGACCATACGCAGATCCTTGCTGTGGAATGATCCATCTCTGTCTATCCAGTTGCCCTCAACAAATCCGGTGGTTTCGATCACCAGCGTGTCACCCTCCCAGTGACCGAGTGGATAGCCCAGCGGCATCTCCTCTAGATCGTCTTCGAGCTTGCTCCCATCGATTGGTACGACCCGATAACGGTTGACCAGATCCTCATACAACAGCACGATCGCTCCCGGGCGTTGGAAGATCTCCGCGGGTAACCCCAGACGCGCGACGCCAGGGAGCACGCAACCATAGGTGGGATCCGCCATGTCCCCCGCATCGAAGTTCGCCAATGCCTTGGCTGCATCCTCCGGGTTCTTGTATTTTGGCCGCAGCGATGTATTGGCACGGCGAGCTGCTACTGCATCGCGCATCCGCTTGTTGACAGTGACCACATCTGCACCCTCGCCGAACAGGCGGACCGTCCCGTCGTCATTGGACTTCGGGGCTGTCGCGAGCCCGGGAGGTACGCCACCACCACCCATCGCCGGTGACTGCCAGTACCCTGACAGATCCGGGTGACCATCCGCCGTGAGCGGAGTCTTTGCCCCCGCGGCTGCCTTGATCTTGGCCTGGGCCGCTTCATTGAGTTGCGGCGCGCCGGCGCCATGCACCACCGGGCTTACCGCCGCCCAGACCAGGCACGCCGCAATGCCGGAAATGATATTCAGTGACCGGCTCGTCGTTGTCATGTCGTTACCCCAAATTATTTAAATTCGTTATATTTCATAATCTTCAGAACAAGACTCGGCGCACTTCCGGGCCTTCAGGCCGCTTTCACTCGCTGCCTGTGACGCCCTCGGGGGTGAAGATGATGCGCTTGCCGTCCTCGAACTCGAATACACGGCTGTAGCCCAGAGGCTTGGCCCTGTCATGGGCCGGGTTGTACAGCACCTTCACCTTGTTGCCGATCTGCGAGGTCAGTGCATCGCGTGTCAGCCCCAGCCGCTTCATCATGGCCGGCGGGAAGCTCTCGAAAGCCCAGGTCGTTGTCGTTCCGTTCTCGTTCTTCACATCCACATAGTAGTAGGAGTGCGGGTTGATCCACTGGACCTTGGTCAGCACCCCATGCAACTCCAGCTCCTGCTTGTCGTCGAAGATGGCGCCGAAGGAGTGATGGGCAAAGGCGCTGGTGGTCAGCGCCGCAAACCCCGCGGCACACAGCAGCAGCCGGCGAAGCCTTGAAAAATCGCTAGTCTTCATTCGAAGTCGCCCTCCAACGGCGTGAAACTCTTGCTTGCTGAATCAGCATCCCTGACCCCTATCCTAGGGATCAGCGGATTAAGAACCGGTTAAGAGCGCCGACATCGCAATACCCTCTATCTCGCGATGCACCGGGGCGGCCTTGCCCGACGGCACGAGCATCACAATGACCATCTGCTGTTGTGGAATGACCCAGAAGCGGCGCGTGCCCACGCCGTCCCAGCCATAGCTTCCATCCGAAACCGCAAGGCCGGCGGCAGCGGCGTCCTGCACCACCACCACACCGAAGCCGAAGCCGACACCCTTGTCCGCACCAGGAACGCCACTTGATCCGGGAAACAGCTTGCCGGTGTGATTGGCGTGCAACGCAGCAACCTGCCTTGGACCGAGGATGCGCTTGCCATCCAGCTCTCCACCGTTCAGCAGCATCTGGGCAAAGCGGGCATAGTCCGCTGCGCTGGTCCACAAGCCTGCCGAACCGCAGATGAAGGTCTTTCCATTGATGCAGGGATTGTCTGCAAGGGGCGGAGCAACCGGCATATTGCGTGCGGCGAGATCCGCGCGCGGACCGAAGCTGCTCGACTGCATGCCGAGCGGCATGAAGATCCGCTGTCTGACGAAGGCGTCGAATGGCTGACCTGAGGCCACTTCGACAATGCGCGCGAGCACGTCGAAGCCGGTGGCATTGCTGTAACCCCATTTCGTTCCCGGCTGGAATTCCAGAGGAACATGGCCGAGGCCGGGCACCCACTTCGCCAGAGTATCGCCCGCCTGCAGCGGTGCGATGTGCTCATTGGGCACACCAATGACCTGCAGCCCGGAAGTATGCGTCAGCAGATCCTGTACCGTGATCGGGCGTGTTGCCGGCAGCAGATCGTACTGCGGCTTCGGCGTATCCGGTCCGCCGCCAGGCGGCGGCGATCCCGCTCTCGGCATGCGCACCATGGCGCGCGCCTTGAATTCCGGAATGAACCTGGATACCGGATCGCCCAGCGTCACCTTGCCCTCTTCCACCATCATCAGCACGGCCGTGGCGACGACCGGCTTGGTCATCGACGCCGCCCAGAAGATCGTGTCCTGGCGCAATGGCGTCTGGGCATCGATGTTGCCGATGGCGTCGAGGTACACAACCCGTCCGCTGCGCGCCACCAGCACGACGGCGCCGGGAATGTCACCCGCATCGATATGCCTGCGCACGGCTGCGCCGATCTCCTGGAGCTTCCCTGTGGACGGACCTGAACCGGAAGCTCCAGCAGGCTGCGATTGTGCATACAACGGCGCCGCGAGCATCGCGGTTGCGCACATGAGAATGCACTGGATCGTGGTCTTCAACATCGGCTTCAACCTCCGTTAGAACGCACCCCCGGGCATGCGTATTTCGTCGATATTAGTATCCGGACATTAAGGTGCCCTTAAGGCAACACCGCTCCGCTTCCGCCAACAGTGAAGCAGGAACTTCATGGCGCTTGTTTATCCACGGTCCCTGGCTGATCGATGATGTAGCCGACGCTGCGCAGAGTGCGGATGAAATCCTTTCCCAATTTGCGTCGCAGGTGCGATACATGCACATCAATGGTATTGCTGTCGATGCCGTCCACGTCCCAGCCATACAGCGCGGCCATCAAGCGCTCGCGGCTGACGACCTCGCCGATACTGTCCATCAACTGCAGCAATATCGCGTACTCCCGCGGCGACACCTCCACGATCTCGCCACCACGCGTGACACTGCGTGACGCCGGTTCGACGCGTACGTCGCCGCACTCGATCACCGGCGCCGCCCTTCCACGGGAGCGCCTCACGATCGCCCGCAGCCGGGCACCGAGGTCGTGGATATCGAAGGGCTTGACCAGATAGTCGTCCGCGCCGCTGTCGAGCGCAGATACGCCATCCTGCAGCCGGCCCCTGGCGGTGAGGATCAGAACCGGTACCTGGCTGCCCGCATTGCGCAGGCGCCGAAGCACCTCCAGGCCACTCATGCGTGGCACCTCCAGGTCGAGAATGACTGCGTCAAAAGCATCCATACGCAGCGCATCCAGCGCTCGCACGCCATCGCTGAGCACCTCGACACGGTGTGCCTCCAGCGACAGCGCACTGCTCAATGCTCTGGATACGTCGACATCGTCCTCAACTATCAGTACTCGCATGTTCCTTGAACGTCGCAATATGTGCACCATCGACCAGGGCGAGCACGCTGGGCCATTGGACCGGCGCCTCCAGACACTAGCGGCTGGCGACACGCGGACCATCCTGGGGTGACTGACAATGATCCACGCTGCGACTCATCAATTCGTGCCCTGCCCGGTTTGTGCCTCCAGCAGGCGGCGAAACGGCTTGGCCGCCAGCGCCAGGCACAATGTGCCGAGCAGCGCCGCCAGCGCGGAAACCAGACCCAGCGACAGGCCAACCTTCGATTCATCCCTGAATATCCCGTCGGTGAACACCGCCACCAGGAACGGACCCATGCCCAGCCCGATCAGACTGATCATCAGCAGGTACACCGACGTAACCTGTCCGCGCAGCCGGTTGGGCGTGATCGACTGCAGGATGGGGGGCGCCAACGCGACCGGCATGCCGAGGAAGAACGTGGTCAGCGCCACCGCGACGAGCGCTACGGTGGGCGACGGCGCGGCCGCGAACAGCAGGCCGGCAGGGATGAGCACGGCAGTAGCCAGCAGCGAAATGCTCAAGGCGGCATGCGCGCGTCCGCGGCTCGTGTAGTAGTCCGCAAGGAAACCACTGAACACCATGCCGCCGATGCCACAGGTCAGGATGATTACGCCGTAGGCCAATCCGACCTGACCCGGCGTCCAGCCCCATTGCCGGATGAAGGTGGCCGGCAGCCACGCGGTGATGCCGTAGGTGATCATCGCAATCACGCCGCAGGCCAGAAACAATGGCGCATACACGCGCAGGTTGTCGAAGACGAAGGACAGGTCGACTTTTTCGGCCTTCCCGGCGTCTGCCGCCATAATTTCTCTGCGCTTCGGTTCGCGCACCGTCAGGATCAGCGCAATGGCAAGGAGGCCTGGCAGAGCGACATAGATGAACGCGGCCTGCCATGGCTTGAAGTCGCCCAGCAGCCAGATCGCCACTTCGGTCGATTGCCGGGTCGCTTCGATCACCAGCCCACCGACAATGAACGCCGTAGCCGAGCCGATGTAGACGCCCGAGGTGTAGATGCTCATCGCACGCGCACGGCGATGCGGAGGGAAATAGTCGGCCAGCATCGAATAGGCCGCGGGCGACAGCGCCGCCTCGCCCACACCGACCAGCATGCGCGCAGCGAACAGCGTCCAGAAACTGATCACGTAACCCCCGGCGGCTGTGGCCAGGATCCAGATCGCCATGCCGACGACGATCAGGTTGCGGCGATTCCAGCGGTCCGCCACGCGGCCCAGGAACAGGCCAACGAAGGTATAGAAGATGGCGAAGGCAAAGCCCTGAAGGATACTGAACTGGGTATCGCTAAGCCCCAGGTCCAGCTTGATCGGCTGCACCAACAGACCCAGGATCTGCCGATCGACGAAAGACAGGGTGTAGGCCAGCAGCAGGACGATGGTGACGTACCAGGCGTACCCCAGTTTTGTCCCGGATTGATCAGTAGTGGACAGACTGGCATTTGCGCCCCGAGTTCTCATGAGCCACCCCGCTACTGTGTAGCATAATTGTTATATCATATAATTAGTGAATTGGAAGCCCGTTCCCGCGGAGCCACAATTCTCGAGTTCTCGCTGCGCCGGCCTGCTGCCTGGCGCTCCTACCGCATCAGATCAAGCGCCGGGATCGAGCAGCATCAACGCGTCGAGGGCGACGATGCCTTCGCCGCGCGGATACAGGATCACCGGATTGAGGTCGACCTCCCTGATCCGCGGCGACTGCTGCACCAGCAGACCGAGTCTGGAAACCATTTGCGCCAGGGCTTCCAGGTCCAGCGCGGGGGAGCCGCGGTAGCCATGCAGCAACGGTGCGTTCTTGAGCTTTTCCAGCTCGCGGATGATTGCTGCGGGCGGCAGATCCGGCGGCAGCAGGACCGTATCCTTGGTGATCTCGGCGGTGACACCGCCGAAGCCCACCAGCACTACGGCTCCCCATTGCGGATCATTGCGCGCACCGACGATCAGCTCCAGGCCACGCTTTCCCATTGCCTCCACCAGCACGCCGTCGAGCACCAGACCGGGACGGTGACGGGTGATGTTGGCTGCCAGCCTGTGCCAACCTTCGAGCAGGGAATCGGCCGAATCCAGGCCCAGTACGACGCCGCCGGCATCGCTCTTGTGGCTCAGGCTGGGAGACTGGGCTTTCAACGCCACCGGGTAGCCGATCTCTTTGGCGACGGCGACGGCCTCTTCCACCGTCGTCACGATCTGCCCCGCCGCGAACGGCACGCCGATCTTCGACAGCAGCTTCTTGCTGCGGTATTCCGGCACTACGCCATTGATTCCGGAGAAATCCGGATTGGCCAGACTGGCCTCGACCTTGCCGAACTCGCATTCGGACAGCGCCGACAGGCGGCGCAGGGCGCGCAGCACGCGCTCGGTGGTGGGGAAGTATGGCGCGCCCAGTGCGCGCAGCTCGTCGATGAAAATCTGCGGCACCTTCGCGCCTTCGTCCAGTCCGGCCACGACAACCGGCTTGCGCTGCGGCCGTTCACGCAGGGCCTGGAGGATCGGTGGCATTTTCACTTCGATGGCATCGCGCTGGATCACCCCGATGACTACTGCCGAGAAGCGCTCGTCGCCAAGCAGCGCGACCAGGGTGCGCCGGTAAAGGTCAGGGTCGACTAGACCCTGCGCAGTAAGATCCAGCGGATTGCTCAGACCGACAAAGGGTGGCAACGCCTTGCGCAGCTCCGGAGAGTCCGTCTCATGGACGACTGGCAGCTCCAGGCCAAGTTCTTCACACAGGTCCAGACTCAGGGCCTTGAACGCGCCCGATTCGCCCACCACAGCCAAGGTACGCGTCGGCAACGATCGGCTGCGCAACGCGATCTCGGCGATGTCGCCCAGTTCCTCAAGCGTTTCGGCGACGACTATGCCGGCGCGTTCGACCTTGGCGCGCATGACCTGATAGTCGCCAGCCATCGCACCGGTGTGAGTGGCCGCCGACTCGCGCGCGGCGCTGCTCTTTCCGGGATGCAACAGCACCATGATCTTGCCGAGTTCGCGGGCCCGCTGTGCCGCAGCCAGCAGGCGCCGCGGGCTGCGGAACTGCTCGGCGAACATTGCCAGCACGCGCGTAGCCGGATCCTGCAGTGCGTATTCGAGATAATCCTCGATGGTACTGCCCGCTTCATTGCCCGTGGAAACCGCGAACGACATTGGCAGCGCCCGGTCGGCCAGGGTACGTGCAACCACAGCCATCATCGCACCGCTCTGCGATAGAAAGGCGATGGTTGATTGCGAGCGATTGGCCGCGGTCTGTTCGGCACTGATCACGGTGTCGATGAAAGTCAGCGGAATGCGATCGAGGTAATTGATGCAGCCCAGGCAATTCGGGCCCTCAATAACCATTCCTGCTTCGGCTGCGATGCGCGCGATTTCCCGCTGCTGGGTCATGCCCTCCGCACCACCCTCGGCGAAACCGGCGGAGAAGATCACTGCCGCGCCGGCCTTGCGGCGCGCCAGCGCCCGCACCGTTTCCAGCACTGCCGACTGCGGGATCGCCAGCACAGCCACATCGACTCCCTCGGGCAGATCATCGACCGTCGCCAGGCAGGGGCGTCCGTCGATCTGTGTACGCTTCGGGTTGATCAGGTGGATCCGGCCGGTGTAGCCATTGTGCTCCAGATTCGCCAGCACCGACGCGCCCAGCGCGCCCGGCGTCGGAGATGCACCCACGATGGCGACCGAGGCAGGCCGCAACAAGCGGCCAACTGCGGCGGCGGATATCGCTGCGCCGACATGCCCCTCACTCATAGCGGCGTGGCTCTTCCGTCCTCTCGCTTCTTGTTCTTGGATTTCTTGTACGCACCCAAGCCCGGCTTGTAGGTCTTGTCGTCGATGAACTGCCGGATGCCCTCCTTGCGCCCCTCATTGTCATGGCTATTGGCCGCCTCCTGCGCACGAATGAGGTAGTCCTCGGCATTGTCGTAGGTCATCTCGCGCACGCGCCGGATGGCGTCCTTGGTCGCCTTCAACGCAACCGCGTTCTTCTCACTCAGTACCCTGGCCACTTCGCTCACCCGTGCCCTGAGCTTGTCGGCCGGCAGCGCCTCGTTGACCAGACCCCATTCCGCGGCGGTCTTTCCATCGATATTCTCGCCCATCATGGCGTGGTACATCGCCCGGCGGAAACTCAGCAGCTCCACCGCCACCTTCGACGCTCCTCCGCCCGGCAGAATGCCCCAGTTGATTTCCGACAGCCCGAAACGGGCTTCCTCCGACGCGAAGGCGAGATCGCAGGCGAACAAAGGACCATAACCGCCGCCGAAGCACCAGCCGTTGACCATCGCGATGGTGGGCTTCTGGTACCACCGCAGGCGGCGCCACCAGCCATAGCTCTCGCTCTGGGCCTTGCGGGTCCCCTTCAGTCCGTGTGCTTCGGTCTCCCGGAAATATTCCTTCAGGTCCATGCCGGCGGTCCAGGCGCTGCCCTCACCGGTCAGCACCAGCACAGTGACGTCTTCGCGGAACTCCAGTTCGTCCAGCACACGCATCATCTGCCGGTTGAGCTTGGGGCTCATTGCATTGCGCTTGTTGGGGCGATTGAAGCTGACCCAGGCGACGCCGTCTTCTACGGTATGGGCAACGGTATGTTCTTCGGTTTCAACGGTCTCGTTACTGGACATGGGGGTGCTCCGCCAAAAAAAAAGAAAGGCCGATCAGATAGGATAGTGGCTTTCCTGGGTTTCCAGGGTGATCCACCGCAGCTCGGTGAACTCGGCGATGCCGGCCCTGCCCCCGAAGCGGCCATAGCCACTGGCCTTGACGCCGCCGAAAGGCATCTGCGCCTCGTCATGCACGGTGGCTCCGTTGATGTGGCACATGCCGGACCTGATCTGACGTGCCACGCGAAGACCGCGCGCGGAGTCGCGCGTAAACACTGCGGCGGTCAGGCCGTAGTCCGTATCATTGGCCAGTTCGATGGCATGTGCCTCGTCGCGGGCGCGGATCACCGCGACCACCGGACCGAAGCTCTCCTCACGGAACAGCTTCATGTCCGGAGTCACCTTGTTCACCACGTGCGCGGGCATCAGCACGCCGTTGGCTTCGCCGCCATTGAGCAGGCTGGCGCCTTTCTGCAGCGCGTCCTGCACCAGAGACTGCACATGCTGCACGGTCTTCAGGTCAACTACGGCGCCGAGCGGAGTCTTGCCCTCCCGCGGATCGCCGACAGTCATGGTCGACACTTTCTCCTTGAAGCGTCTGGCGAATTCGTCAGCCACCGCATCGACCACGATGATCTTTTCGGTGGACATGCAGATCTGACCCTGGTTCATGAATGCGCCGAACGCGGCGGCCTTCACCGCGGCATCGAGATCGGCGTCCTCCAGCACCAGCAGCGGAGCCTTGCCGCCCAGTTCGAGCAACACCGGCTTGAGGTGCTCGGCGGCACGCTTGGCGATGATGCGGCCCACGGCCGTAGACCCGGTAAAATTGATGCGGCGTACAGCCGGATGGTCGATCAGGGCACCGACCACCTCGCCGGCGTCCTGCGGAGCATTGCTGATCAAGTTGACCACGCCGTCAGCGAAACCGGCGGCTGTCAGGGCCTCGATGATGAGCGCATGGGTTCGCGGACAGTGCTCGGACGCCTTCAGGATGACGGTATTTCCGCAGGCCAGCGGGGTGGCGACGGCGCGCACGCCGAGGATCACCGGCGCATTCCACGGAGCAATGCCGAGAACCACACCGACCGGCTCACGCACACTGATCGCCACGCAGCCGGGCTTGTCCGATGGGATCGTCTCGCCACTTACCTGGGTGGTCAGTGCAGCAGCCTCGCGCAGCATCGACGCACCAAGCATGAGGTTGAATCCGGCCCAACCCTGGGTTGCACCGATCTCGCTCATCATCGCTTCGATGAACTCTCCGGCACGCGCCTCCAGTTCGCTGGCGGCTTTCAGCAGCAGCGCACGGCGCGCGTTGGGACCCAGCGCAGCATAGGCCGGCGCAGCGGCCCTGGCAGCGTCGGCGGCGGCTCGCGCATCGGAAGCGGTCGATGCCGCGGCACGGGTGGCCACTTCACCTGTCAGCGGATTGCGGCGCTCGTAGTACCTGGCGGTTACAGCAGGTTTTCCGCCTACCAGATTGTCGACTTGATTCATTGGCATTTTCCCCGTGAAAACATTGCAAGAGTCATGCGTATCGAGTCATGCGGCCAGCGGCAAGCCCACGTAGTTCTCGGCAATCGTACGCAAGCCCGCCTCGCTGCCGAGCAGATAGTCCAGTTCCGCGTTCTGCAGCTTGCTGAAGATTTCGCCTTCCTCAGGGAAGTTGTGCATCAACTGGGTAAGCCACCAGGAGAAACGCTCGGCCTTCCAGATCCGGCCCAGGCACTTGCGGGAGTAGTCGTCGATACCTGCTTCACTGCGCTCGAGGTAGAACTCTTCCAGAGCGTTGGCGAGGTACTTCACGTCGGTGACGGCCAGGTTCAGACCCTTGGCGCCGGTTGGCGGCACAATGTGGCCCGCGTCGCCAGCCAGGAACATGCGCCCGAAGCGCAGGGGTTCGGTGACGAAGCTGCGCAGCGGCGCGATGCTCTTTTCCAGGGAAGGCCCGGTGACCAGCCTGGCCGCGGCTTCTTCATCCAGGCGCAGGCGCAATTCGTTCCAGAACGCTTCGTCGCTCCACAGCCCGACCTTGTCGGTGAGCGGCACCTGCAGGTAGTAACGGCTTCGGCTCAGGCTGCGCTGCGAGCACAGCGCAAAGCCACGCGGGCTGTTGGCGTAGATCAGTTCGTGCGATACCGGCGGCGTGTCGGACAGCAGGCCCAGCCAACCGAAAGGATAGACTTTCTCGTACTCATGGATCGCAGACTTCGGCACGCTGGCGCGGCAGACACCATGAAAGCCATCGCAACCGGCGATGAAGTCACAGGAAATTTCCTGGCGCACGCCGTCCTTTACGTAGCTGACGCGCGGACTTCTGGTGTCAAAACCGCTGACCTGCACATCCTCAGCGGAGTAGATCGTCGCCTGCCCGCTGGCGGCGCGGGCTTCCATCAGGTCGCGAGTGACTTCGGTCTGGCCGTAAACCATCACCGTCCTGCCGCCGCTGTATTTCTTCAGATCGACGCGATGACGCCGGCCATTGAACAGCAGCTCGATGCCATCGTGCACCAGGCCTTCCTTGTGCATCCGCGCGGCCACACCGATCTCCTCCATCAGGTCAACCGCCACTTGTTCGAGGATGCCTGCACGGATCCGCCCCAGCACGTAGTCGCCGGTCCGGCGCTCGAGGATGATGTTGTCGATGCCGGCCTTGTGCAGCAATTGCCCGAGGAACAGGCCCGAAGGGCCGGCCCCCACTATTGCGACCCGAGTTCTCATGCGCCACCCCTACCACACATGGACATAATTGTTATATCATATAATTACTGGACTGTAAGCACGCGCTGCTTCAGTGACCAGGATTTGACGCCGTTGGGGGTGATCTCGAATGAGGACTGGCGACGTTTCACGGCTTCGTCAGCTGCTGTGCGACGCCGGAGCGTTCTCGCGGGTTGACGGGAAAGTCTCCCGCCTCTGCAGACAACTGTTACAGCAGCGCCAGTTTGCGCAGACCCTTCATCAGCGCCTTGCGCTCGGCAGCGGTAAACGAGTTCGAAATCTCGCGCTCCAGCTCGGCAACCTCCTTCTCCGCCACTGCCAGCAGCGCGCTGCCATCTGCCGTAAGGTGGATGTGCTGGATGCGCCTGTCCAGGCGGCTGCGCACGCGCTTGAGAAGCTTGCGTTTGATCAGGCGGTCAATCACCTGCACCAGGTTCGGCGGAGAGATGTCCAGTGCGTCGCCAAGCTGGCGCAGATTGATGCCGGTGTTGGCGTCGCACAGCACCAGGATGGAGAATTCGACCGAGTTCAGCCCCATCGCGACAAGGCGACGCGTGATCAGCTTTCGCACCTGCAAACCGGCGCGGCTGAGGCAATAGCCCATATGACGCCGCAATCGCGACTGGTCTACCGCTACTTCTTCCTGACTGCTGGATATGGACATCTCGTCGGTCGCGACCAACCCTTCTATTTTTCTCGAAGACGAATTCTTTCAATCATAGGCCAATTGACGCATTGGCGAACATCCCATCTGTTACCCGGCCGCGTGCTGCCATCTCCGGGCCTGGTTGGCCCAGATGGCAGTTCCGGCGGGCATGGGTGGCAACTTCGAAGATTATCCTGCAGCACCGCAGGATCACAAGCGGGGGGCCGATTTCACCGATTCTTAAGGGGCCGGCTGCGAGTATCAAAAAAGGTCCTTACGACAATTCTAAACCTGGGGGTTTCGATGGCCACTTTTGCCGAAATACGTCGTCCTGTACTTCTGGTATTGCTGACAATCGGCGCATATGCGATGACGAGTTCGCCGGGCGGCGCTGCTACAGTTTCTGCGGCAAACCTGCACCCAAAACTCTCCTGCACGGACCTGAAGGGCACCACGATCGCCGCCGGGCGCATCGGCCTGCCGACGCGAGGCGCCACAGTGGAACAGGCTGAGCGGGTTGGGGCGGCAGGCCGCGCGGGCGAGCCCGACTACGTACCGGAGCACTGCCTGCTCACCGGCGCGATTGCGCCGGTCGACCCCCAGGCGCCGCCGATCCGCTTCAGCGTCGCGATGCCCCAGGCGTGGAACGGCATGTCGCTGCAGATAGGCGGCAACGGCATGAATGGCTTCATTCCCTTCATCACCAAGCTCAATCGCGATGGCGCAGGCTCACCCTCCGGTCCGCTGTTTCCGCCTGACGCGCCGTTCCCGATAGCCCATGGCTATGCCACCTATGGAGACGACTCCGGCCACGGTGGCGCGCGAATTCCCGGCAGCACCAGCGGTGCGACGCCGCAGGGTCCGCCGCCGCCGCCGGATACCGCCTGGATGCGCAACGAAGAATCCCGCCGCAACTTCGCGCATGAGCACATCAAGAAGACGCACGATGTCGCCATGGCGCTCCTCGAGCGGTTCTACGGCATGCAGCCGCGCGTGAAGTACTTCGGCGGCGAATCCCAGGGCGGCCGCGCGGCATTGAATGCAATCGCCCGCTATGGAGCCGACTACGACGGCGTGCTGGTCTCCGTACCGCTGGCCTATTTCACCGGCATCCACTACAGCCCGCTGGTG
This sequence comes from Steroidobacteraceae bacterium, assembly GCA_049841155.1. Taxonomy (GTDB): domain Bacteria; phylum Pseudomonadota; class Gammaproteobacteria; order Steroidobacterales; family Steroidobacteraceae; genus ZC4RG30. The sequence continues at coordinate 669,696 of JASGHI010000004.1, read as the reverse complement.
CGGCAGATCGCCCAGATGCAGCCCGGCGCCTGGATTCCACTCGCCAAGCTGCCCGCGATAGAGCGTGAATCAATCCGTCAGTGCGACGCGCTGGACGGTCTTGCAGATGGCGTGATACTCAACTATCAGGCCTGCCAGCGCCTCTTCGACCCGACCGTGACGCCCAATCCCATGCGTGCGCTGCGCTGCCCGCAGGGCATCGACTCCGGCGACCAGTGCCTGTCGGACGCCCAGATTGCGCTTGTCGACAGCTTCCGCGCTCCGACGAAAATAGGCTTTCCGCTTGCGAACGGCGAGAGCGACTGGCCCGGTGAACCTCCGGGCAGCGAATCGGTACTGCGGTGGTTGACGGCGGATCGGGCGCCGACTCCCGAGGCAGTCTCCGCACGCGGCGACCAGGGGGGACTTGGCGCATTGCTGAACGTCCGTGACCTGGATCCGTCAAAATTCGACTGGGCCAAGTACAAGGCCGAGTTCCAGGTGCTGTCCGCACTGATCGATGCACCGGCGGACTGGACGCGCTTCCTGGCCAAGGGCGGCAAAGTGATATTTCACACCACCGGCAATGACTTCGTCACCAACCCCCGTGGGCACATGCGGCTTTTCGAAGCCGTTGCCGCGAAAGCCGGCCCTGAGCTGATGGAACGCAACGTGAGGTTCTATGTCACGCCGGCGGCCGATCATGGAAGCCGCGGCTACAGCTTCCCGGACAAGCGTCCGCAACCGCGCCACGCAAACCTGCTCGATCCGCTGTTTCAGTGGGTGGAGCAGAGCAAGACGCCTCCGGATGCCATCACCCAGACACTGAAAGACACGAAGCCACCCTACACGGTGAGCGCAAGCCGTCCGCTGTGCCGCTATCCGCAGTATCCGCACTACAACGGCGGAAACGCTGATCCGGCGCGGATGGAAAGCTATACCTGCAAGATGCCATGATCGCCTCGCGGCCAGAGTCAGGAGGACCGATGATGAAGCACATTCTGGTGACGGCGATAGTGCTTGCCCTGGCGCCGGCAGCCGGCCTTGCTGCCGCAGCGGCAGACACGGAGAGCTGCGGCCGCGCCTGCCTCATCGATACCCTCGACAGGTATCTGGCAGCACTGACGAAGCAGGACGCAGGCAGCGCACCGCTGGCCGCGGGTGTCCGCATGACGGAAAACGCCATCGATGTCGCCCCGGGGGAAGGACTGTGGCGGACAGCGAGCGGACTGGGAAAGCTGCAGCGCCGCTATGCGGATCCGGTCAGTGGCCAAGCCGCGTATTTCGGCGTGATCGAAGAGCGTGACGGCCCTGCCCTCGCCTCGCTGCGGCTGAAGATCGACGGACGAAAAGTCACCGAAGCCGAGTGGATCATTGCACGCAAGGGCGCTCCGCTGTTCAACCTGGATGGCGCCATCGCCGACGCGCCATCCGACCGGCCCATTGCATCCCGCCTGCGCTCCGGCCGCGAGGCCATGGTGGCGGCTGCGGACAGCTACTTCCAGGGTCTGCAGGACCACAGTGGCGTGCGGGTGCTCTCGCACCAGGGCTGCGTGCGCGTTGAAAACGGCACGATGGTGACCAGCCGTCCGGGAGAACCCCAACCCGCGGCGCCGGCCGCAGCCGGCAATCCCGCCAATGCCGTGCTGGCCAACGAGTTCGGGCGCGGCGACTGCGCTACCAACCTCGAACGCATGACGCAGATCGCAGCCGTGGTCGAACGACGCTATCCGGTCGTGGACGAGGAAGCCGGAGTCGTGCTCGGATCCGTGGTATTCCACCGTCCGCCGGGCGCGAAGCGCAACGATGGCACGCCCTGGCCACGGCTGCTGCTCAGCGAGTTCTTTCCCGTAGAAAACGGCCGCATCCGCGGCATCTATGCAGCGATGCACTACCTGCCCAGCGACGGCGCCGGCACCTCCGGGTGGGTCAAAGCGGACCAGCCCTCGGTGACACGCGGCCGCGCCATGACGAGCGTAACGAGCCTGTACAACTGCGCACCCGTACCCAATGCGCGCATCGCCGGCATCGGCACGATCACGGCGCTGGATGGCCAGCGCTGGACGGTTCCCGCCGACGTGGACTTCGCCAACGGCCCGAAGGCTGCCGACTTGTACAATGAATGCAGTGGCGTCGTGCCGCAGTCGTTCGATCCGCGGCGCGCGGACTCCGTTCCGGTGGTCGAGGTCGATGCCGACGGCGAAGTCATCACCGGTTACCTGCTGGCCGACAACTACTTCGAGCTCTACGTCAATGGCAAGCTGATCGGTGTCGACGCCGTGCCGTTCACGCCCTTCAACTCGGCGGTGGTGCGGTTCCGAGCAAAGCGGCCCGTCACCTATGCCGTCAAGCTCGTCGACTGGGAGGAGCACCTGGGCCTGGGCAGCGAGAAAGGCGGCCCGCAGCATCCCTTCCACCCCGGCGACGGCGGCTTTGTCGCGCGCTTCAGCGACGGTACGGTCACGGACGCCTCATGGAAAGCGCAGACGTTCTACGTGGCGCCACTGGACGATCCTGGCCGCCTCGTAGTGCGCGGATCGCTGCGCGACAGCTCCAGCCTGGGCACGACCTTGACGGAGACGAACACCGACGCCGCTTGCTCCGACCAGTGCTACGCGGTGCACTTCCCGCTGCCCGGCAACTGGGCAGCCCCCGGCTTCGACGACAGCCACTGGCCGGCCGCCACAGTGTTCCCTGATGAGCAGATGGGACTGGATCGCCTGCCGGCTTACCTGAAGGTGCGCGAGGCTTTCGGGGAGGGGCGCGCGATCTGGTCATCGAACCTGGTGTTCGACAACCTGGTGATAGCCCGCAAGACCGGCAACCTCCGGCAATGACACCCATGGAAAGGATTGCGCTTCATTTGGAAGAGCGCAACGCGGCACGCGGCACAAGATAGCCGCGTGCGCTGATCAGCCTTCCGCCCTCAGAACCGGTATTCGACTCCAAGCACGAAGTTGCGCCCCGGCGCCGGCATGTAGACCCGGTGATCGTCGGTCACGGTGCTGGAGAGCACCACCGGCATGTAGTACAGGTCGAAGAGGTTGTTGACCTTCAGGAAGAGCTTGCTCTCCTTGTAGAAGCGCCAGTTCGCACTGAGATTCCACAGCCAGTAGTCATTCGACTGCGGCAGATACTCCCAGTTGTTGGTCTGGAAGACGCTGGTCGGCACGATGGCAAAGCGCCCCACTCCCTGGATGCCGAAGTCGTAGCGCTCGCGCGCGTACGTCAGTCCCATCGTGGCCTGCCTCTTGGGGAAACGGATGATGGTGGTCTCGTCATCCGTGTCCATCTGCGCAAAACCGAAGCTCCAGTACAGATGCTCCGGCAGCTGCGCGGTGAGGTTGGCTTCCAGGCCCTTGGTACGCACCGTTCCGGGAATGTTCCAGTAGTAGGAAGGGTTCGTGACCGACCCCGTAGCCTTGGCGGCGATGGCGTCCTTCGCGCTCCTGCGGTACACATCGAACTGCAAGCTGGCGGTGCGGTTGATCTGCCAGTTGAAGCCCAGCTCGTCCGTGCGGCCGTTGCTGGGCTTGATGTTGGGATTGGCCAGATACGCCACGCCGTTGCCGAATATCTCCGTCAGGCTCGGCGTCTGGTAGAACCCGTTGGAGCTGACATACAGGTTGAGGCTCTCCCCGACCATGTAGCCCAGGTTGCCGCTGACGATGGTTCTGCCTTTGAAGTCATCGGGCCGGGTGTGGCGCACGCCGGCGGTGAACTTCAGGTTCTTGCCCAGCTGCATTTCATCCTGCAGATAGGCCGCCTTCTCCACCAGCACCGGATTGGGGGTGGCACTGGTGGCGCTTTCGTAGCGCGTGTACTCCAGGCCCGCGGCCACCCGGTTCCAGCTGCCCAGCTGCTGGTAGTAGCGGTCGCTGATGTTCAGCGCCTTGTACTTGCCGATCTCGCGGGTGGTGGAATAGGTATATCCCAGCGCATGGTTGTTCGCGTTGCGCCAGCCCGTTATGGCATCTCCCGTGCGCCAGCTGTCTACCGTTCCGTAGTAGACGGAGAGCTGGTTGCCCAGCGTATTTTCCCTGTGGTAGTCGACGATGTACGTCTGCGAGCTGAGGTTGAGGAAACCCGTCCACGGCAGCACCTGATCACCGAAGGTGCGCGCCCAGTCCATGTCCTGCCGGTAGCGCTGGTACTTCGCGATGAGGTCGAGACGGTCGTTCACCCGGAAACCGTACTTGAGGTTCACGCCGTAGGCATCGCGGTTCGAGGGGTTCTTGACGCCCTGCCCGTCAGTGAAGTTGCCGCTGTCGATCTTCTGCGCGTCGACGGACCAGTAGCTGTGGCGGCCATAGGTGCCGGTGTTCGCAAACGCAAAGTTGCGATAGCTGTTGTCGCCGAAGCTGGCCTTCAGGGACGTGTCGAAGGAGGTACCGTCGAAACCGGCCTTGCGCTTGGTGATGATGTTCACCACCCCGCCCACGGCATCGGCGCCATACAGTACCGAAGCCGAGCCGCGCAGCACTTCCACGCGCTCGACGTCCGCCGTGTTGTAGCTCAACGCGTTGGCCTTGTAGGACGTGCCGACGTTCTGCCGCACGCCGTCGACCAGCACCACCACCTTGGTCGAGCCACGCATGGTCGGCGAGGTCTCGCCCGATATCTCGTAGCCCACGCCGTCCGCATACAGCGGGGTATTGAACCCGGGCACGCGCTCCAGGATGTCGTACAGGCTCTTGTACTGGTTCCGCTCGATCTCCTCGCCGCTGATGACGACCAGGCCGGTATTGCTCTTCGCCAGTTCCACCGGCGTGGCCGTGGCCGTGACCACCACCTGCTCCAGCGGCGTGGTGTCCTGCACCGCGGCGTAAGCCCCCGCGGACATCGCGAGCGCTACCACACCAGCCACCGTACGGACCGGTCTCTTCGTCTGCTCTGCGGACATCGACATCATGCTCCTGTTTGGATCACCGGGATTGCTCGCTACCCGACATCGCGCAGGTCATGGGGAGTCACGCAGGCAAAGGATGGGCGCGAGCAAGCCGGCGGATGTTCGTGTCGCTCCGCTGGCTTGTCACGCAATTAACCGTTATTTCCGAGGTTAACGGAAACTATCCCGCCATTTGGCCGCCGTTTGCCGGGATTGGCGTAACGTTACGGCAACCGGCGTTAACCTCAATCTCGATCGTCACGTGGGAAAGGTCGTGGATATGGGCGAGCTTGCTCCGGTAGGCCGACAGAGCTTGCGGAGCACCGGAACAGATCGACACGATGGCGCCATGATGGCCGGGACCCAGCTGCCAGATGTGCAGGTCGGTTATGCGGTCATCCGGCGTCTCGATTGCGTCCCTGATCTCCTGCGGGAGGTCTTCTGCCGGGGGGATGTAGTCGAGCAGGACGCCTCCGGCATCCCGGATCAATCCCCAGGACCAGCGGGCGATGACCAGGCTCCCGACCACCCCCATCGCCGGATCCAGCCAGTTCCAGCCATAGAGACTGCCCATCGACAGGGCAGCGATTGCCAGCACCGAGGTCAGCGCATCGGCCAGGACGTGCAGATAGGCGGCCCGCAGATTGTTGTCGCCCCCATGGTGATGATCGTGGTCATGGCCATGCTGATGGCCATGATGCGAATGGTCGTCCCGCAGCAACCAGGCGCAAACCAGGTTCACCGCAAGGCCGACGACCGCCACGGCGATGGCCTCCCGGAAGCTGATCGCAACCGGACTGTAAAGCCTCATGAGGCTTTCCCACGCGATCAGCAAAGCGATCAGCGTCAGCGTCACGGCGCTGGCGAAGCCGGCAAGATCACCGAACTTGCCGGTCCCGAAAGTGAACCGCGGGTTGCGGGCATTGCGGCGCGCATAGAGGTAGGCCAGCGCCGCAATCAGCATGGCGGCGGCATGAGTGGACATATGCCAGCCATCGGCGATGAGCGCCATCGAACCAAACAGATGCCCGGCGACGATCTCCACCACCATCATGGTGGCGGTGATGGCGATCACCACCCAGGTGCGGCGCTCGTTGCGCTCATGCTGGTGGCCGAGAAAGACATGCTCATGCGGACTGGCTAGACGAGAGCCTGCTTGCGTCATTCGGAAGGTTCCTTATGTTCCCTGAGGACATGTTTGGAGCCGTCGGCTGGATAGGCATAGTCCTCAGCGACTTCGCCATGCAGGATGTGCCGATCGATGATCAGGTCCACTCCCCGCTCATCGACTCCGCCATACATCGTCCCTTGCGGCCAGACCTGGACCACGGGCGCCAGGTTGCAGGGACCGAGACAGGTGGTCCTGGCGCTCATCATGCCCTCGCCGGTGACCCGCAGTGAGCGCCGGGCCTGTTCATTGCGCAGATGTCCCCAGATAACCGGTGCACCCTCGGCCACGCAGGGAGCTCCATGGCACACCAGCACCTGGTATTTCTGCGTCGGCACGGCCGAGCCCTGAGGCTTCGGAGGCGGCCGCGCCGGCTGCGGATGAGTTGCCGCAGCGTTTGCCGCCGCGAGCAGCACATCACAGGCCTGGGGCATGGCGAGCGGCCCCGGCGCCAGCCAGACCGGCGGCCATGAACGGGTATCGGCATGTTCCCAGCGGGCCAGCACCTTGCCGATCCAGATGGGGAAGCTCGGCTCCAGGGGGACGAGCAGCGGCAGCAGCACGATGGATTTCGCGCCGGCGTCGATCCGTTCACGCAGCCGCTCACGCAGCGAAGGCTCGCCCTGCTCGGTGAAAGCGTAACTGGCATGAGAGGTCGCACCAGCGGCCACCAGATGATCCGCCGCCGCACGCATCTCCTCGATTGCGGCACTGCCGATCGCCGATCTTGCGATCAGGATGATCTCCGACCCGTCAAGCACAGTGCAACCGCTCCATTTCCGCCAGGCTCTGCTGAGCCTATCACGACCTCGAAGACCTCGATTCAGCAAGCCGCGCGGATGTGATGTCAATCTTCCTGCAGCGCGGGCAGCACCTCGCGCGCAAACAGGCGGGTGGAGGGCGAGGGTTCGGCGTCAGCCCTCCTGGCATCCGCGAAGCTCAGACGAATCTGTCCATATCCCAGAGTGCGCTCCAGCGCATGCAGCTGCCTGAGGCAGTCCTCCGGAGTACCGACGATCACATGCTGGGCGAGAAAACGTTCTCGCTCGAGAAAACCGAGACTGGCGGGCCGGCCGTGCCTCTGCGCGATCTCCACCTCCTCTGCGCGAAGGTCGCTGCGCAGATCATCGACCATTCCCTCCGCCTTCGAGCGCGTCTCGGCAATACAGACGAAACGCGCGAAAGACGTGCGCCGCGCCACCGCAGGATCGGCGAGCCGGGCGTGATAGGCGCCAAGCACGTCGGCAGGCGGGAAATTGGAGCTGAGGATCAGCGGCAACCCTTGCGACGCCGTGAAAAGACAGGTCTCCATCGAACGGCCGCCGACATAAAGCGGCGGCTCGGCGCCTTGCAGCAACGGACCGACGCTCCCCTGCCCAGCCCGCCACAGCGGATTGGGCGGCATCTCCACCGCCTCCCGCCAAGCACGGCGGATGAAGGAAAGCGCGAACCGGAATGCTTCACCCGCCTCCGCACGGCTGATGCCCAGAGCCTGCAAGGTTGCCGTACTCGTGCCGCTGCCCACGCCCACATCGAGACGGCCGGCGCTCTGGACCGACAACTGAGCCAGCATTTCGGCGAGAAGAAGCGGGTGATGCAGGGGCAGAACCAGCACGGAAGTGCCGATGCGGATGCGGCTCGTGCCCGCGAACAGGGCGGCGGCAAGCAGCAGGGTCGAAGGGTGTCCGACAGAATCGGCAAAATGGAACTCGTTGAACCAGACTCCCGAGTAGCCGAGAGCCTCGAGGGCGGCGACATGCCCGGTGAGTTCGGTCTGTGTAAGGTGGTGCGTCGAACCGGTAAGTCCCGCAATGTCCACTCTCATCCGGGAGATTCCCGGGAGAGATTCTCAGGCGTTCCGATACTGGATAACATGATCGCCCTAGCATAGCGTAATGACAAAGATGAGCAGAACCGTCTCTCGAATGCTGTCCGCCCTCATCGTCACGCTGCTATCGGCCACAGCGGTCTTCGCGCAGGACGGGCACTATCCCGTCACCATCCAGTCCTACAATCAGGATGGTGTGCTGGTCAAACAGACCTTCAAGGCGGCTCCGAAACGGGTCGTCAGCATCGGCCAGGCCAACACCGAAGTACTGATTGCGCTCGGACTTGCCGATCGCATCATCGCCACGGCGCATCGCTTCAGCGCCGTGGATGCGTCACTCGCGGACCGGTACAAGGCCATTCCCTTCCTCAGCATGACGACGATTCCGCCGCGCGAGGTCGTGATCGATCTGGCTCCCGACCTCATCGTCGGCTGGGGCTCCATGTTCAGCAATGAACAGCTGGGTCCGACGTCGGATTGGGCGGCGCGCGGCATCAATACCTACCTGCTCACCAATACCGTGCCGGGCGGCGGCGATCACACGCTCCAGCATCTCTATGAGGACATCACGACCCTGGGCAAGATCTTCGACATCGAGAAGAAGGCAGCGGCGCTCATCACCGGCATGCAGCAGCGCATCGCGGCCGTACAAGAGGTTGTCGGGCAGATCCCCCTGAAGGACCGCGTCCGGGTGGTCACACTGCAGTATGTGTACGAGAACGAATGGCTGGGCCGCGGAGGCGCCGACCTGAACCGGAACCTCGTGGAACTCGCCGGCGGCAGGCATCTCAATGACAACGGCCGCCAGAGCATGGAAGTCCTCGTCGAGCTGAATCCCGACTTCCTCGTCATCATCGATCTTTCAACGTCGCCCGCAGCCGGAAAGATCGCCGCGCTCGAAGCCAACAAGAGCCTGCGCAACATCAAGGCCATTCGCGAACACCACTATTTCCTCATCGATCACGTGCAGTTCTATGCCGGCGCGCCACGCTCGGTGGATGCGGTCGAGGCAATGGCCCGGGCCTTTTATCCCCGCCTGTTCCCGGCGAAGCAATCGCCGGGATCCGCGGCAGCACCGAACAACAGCCGATGACGGCGGCGTCGATCACCACGCGATTGTCGTTCGGAGTGCTGGTTGTGGGGCTGGTGCTCACATTGCTCGCCTCGCTCGTCTGGTCGATGACCATGGGGCCGGTGTCCATCGACAGCCGCATGATCATGGAAGTGGTTTTCTACAAGATCACGGGCGCCGGCGGCACCGCAGCACAGACCCTGCTCGACCATCCGCGCGCCGACATCATCTGGAACATCCGTCTGCCGCGGGTGCTGATGGCTGCGATCGTCGGCGCAGGTCTCGCCCTTTGCGGGGTCGTGATGCAGGCCGTCGTCCGCAATCCGCTGGCCAACCCCTACATTCTCGGCATCTCCTCCGGCGCAGCGCTGGGGGCTACGCTCGCCATCGCCCTGGGTGCCTTCGGCTGGTTCGGGGCCTATGGACTTTCCGTGGGCGCCTTCCTCGGCGCCATGCTGGCGTCGGTGCTCGTTTTCGCCATCGCTTTCATCGGCCAGGGCGGCGGCAATACCGTGAAGCTGCTGCTTGCCGGCATGGCGATCACGGCCGTGTTCGGCGCCTTCACCAGCTTCGTGATCTATATCGCACCGGATTCGGAAGGCATCCGGTCCATCACCTTCTGGCTGATGGGCGGCCTTACCGCCGCGTCCTGGCGATTCCTGCCCATCCCCACCGTCTGCGTCATCGCCGGACTGGTCCTCTTCCTTACCCAGCTGCGTGCCCTCAACGCGCTGCTCCTCGGAGACGAGGCGGCGTTGACCCTCGGCGTCAACGTCACCCTCCTCCGGAAGTGCTATCTCCTCGTGGTTTCGCTGATAACCGGAGCGCTGGTCGCCGTATCCGGCACCATCGGCTTCGTCGGCCTCATCATCCCGCATATCGTGCGGATGATCGTGGGCGTCGATCACCGCAAGGTGGTGCTGCTCTCGGCGCTGCTCGGCGCAATCTTCCTCGTTCTCTGCGACATCCTCGCCAAGACCCTCCTTGCGCGCGGTGAAATGCCGATCGGAATCATCACCGCCATGCTGGGCGGCCCGTTCTTCATCTGGCTTCTGCTGACGAAATCCTACGGATTCGGCGAGAACTGACCATGCGCGTGGAGGCTTCCGATGTAACGGTGCAGATCGCCGCGCGCACTATCATTGAAGGCGTGAACGCCGAAGTGCGGACCGGCGAATTCGTCGGCATAGTCGGCCCGAACGGCAGTGGCAAAACCACCTTCCTGAAGACGATCTACCGCGCGATCCGGCCGCGGCGCGGCGCGGTGTTCATCGATGGCGCGAATCTCAAGGAGCTCTCCCTGAGGGAATCCGCCCGCCGCATGGCGGTGATGACCCAGTCCGCCTCAACCGGCTTCGACTTCACCGTCCAGGAAATGGTGCTGACGGGACGGACGCCACACAAGAAAATGCTGCAGGGAGACGACAGCACCGACCTCGCCATCGTGGCGGAGTCGCTGGAGCGGGTCGGAATGCTCGGCTTCATCGACCGGAAGTTCAATACCCTGTCGGGCGGTGAACGCCAGCGCGTTCTGGTCGCCCGGGCGCTTGCCCAGCAGCCGAAGATCCTGGTCCTCGACGAGCCCACCAACCACCTCGACATCCACCACCAGATCCAGCTGCTGACGCTGATCAAATCGCTGGCGATGACCACCTTCATGGCCATGCACGACCTCAACCTCGCCGCGCAGTATTGCGACCGGGTTTATGTCATGCACTCCGGAAAAGTAGCCGCCTCCGGCATCCCCATGGATGTCTTCACCCCGGCTCTGCTGCGCGACATCTTTGATGTCGAGGCGCGCATCGTCGAGATAGAGGATCTGGGCCGCAGCGCCATCATCTTCCTGTAGCGCTCATCGGTTAGCACCCCTAGTGCCACAATAGCGCAGCGCGTCGACGAGCAGAGAAAACGCCGGCGTCGCATGCCGCCGGCCCGGATAGTAGAGGTGATAGCCGGGAAACGGTGTGCACCAATCGGCGAGGACACGCACCAAGCGGCCGGCGACGATGTCCTCCTGCACGATGTCTTCCGGAAAGAAGCCGATTCCGAGACCCGCCCTGACTGCCCGCAGCCGCATCCACAGCGTGTTGAAGACGAGTTGCCCTTCTACATGCACGTTGACCACGCGCGAGCCTTTCTCGAATTCCCACGGATAGAGGCCGCCACGCGTCGGCAGCCTCAGGTTGATGCAGTTGTGGCCCTGCAGATCCTGCGGCGTCTTGGGCAACCGCTTTCCTTCAAAGTAAGTGGGTACCGCCACCACCGCCATACGCAGATCAGGGCCGACGCGTACGGCGATCATGTCTTTGGCCACTTGCTCGCCCAGGCGGATCCCGGCATCAAAGTGCGCCGCCACGATATCGGTGAGCCCGTAGTCGAGCGTCAGTTCGATCTGGATATCGGGATAGGCGGGCAGGAAGCGCTGCAGTCCGGGCAGAAGGACCGTCTGCGCAGCATGCTCTGCCGTGGTGATCCGGATTGATCCGGCGGGCTTCTCACGCAGCGAGGTCAGGGATTGAAGTTCGGCGTCGATGCCATCGAACGCCGGCCGCAGAGTCCGCAGCAATCGCTCCCCGGCTTCGGTGGGCGCAACGCTCCGGGTCGTTCGGCTCAGCAATCGCAGCCCAAGGCGCCCTTCCAGCCGCCGGATCGCATGACTCAGAGACGATTGCGTCATCCCGAGCTGGGAAGCGGCCCGGGTGAAGCTCAGTTCCCGGGCGACTGTGGCGAATGCAGCGAGGTCCGCGAGATGCTCACGCTTCATATATGCATTGTTTTCATAGGTCCAATCGGACTTTATCGTCTATTCGCTGGAGATGCGAAGACCTACAGTGCCTGGCATCCGCCGACGTTCGAACCTGGAGGCATCGCATGCAGAAGAGAAAGCTAGGCAGCAGTGGTCTGGAAGTCTCGGCACTGGGTTTGGGTTGCATGGGACTCAGTTACGGATATGGACCCGCCCAGCCCCGCCAAAAGGCGATCGCGCTGATCCGCACCGCATTCGACCGCGGTGTGACCTTCTTCGATACTGCTGAAGCCTATGGCCCCTTTACCAACGAAGAAGTCGTCGGAGAGGCTCTCGCGCCCATCCGCGACAAGGTGGTCATCGCCACCAAGTTCGGTTTCAAGGGCGGCGACTCCACTGCCGACTTGGACAGCCGGCCGGTTCGCATTCGCGAGGTGGCAGAGGCGGCGCTCAAGCGCCTAAAGACCGACCACATCGATCTCTTCTATCAGCATCGCGTTGATCCTCGGATCCCGATGGACGAGGTCGCAGGTACCGTCAAAGACCTGATCCGGCAGGGCAAGGTGCGTCACTTCGGGCTCTCGGAAGCCGGTGTCGACTCGATCCGGCGGGCTCACGCTGTGCAGCCGGTCGCTGCGCTTCAGAGCGAATATTCGCTGTGGTGGCGGGAACCAGAGGCCGAGATCCTCCCGCTTTGCGAGAAGCTGGGCATCGGGTTTGTCCCCTTCAGTCCGCTTGGCAAGGGGTTCCTCACCGGCAAGATCGCCGGGAGCTCGACCTTCGAGAAGGATGACTTCCGCAGCATCGTGCCGCGGTTCACTGCCGAGAACCGCAGGGCCAACCAGGCACTCGTCGATCTGCTCGAAGCGATCGCCATGGAGAAGCAGGCCACCCCTGCACAGATCGCGCTCGCCTGGCTGCTCGCGCGCAAACCCTGGATCGTGCCGATTCCCGGGACTACCAAAATCGACCGGCTCGACGAGAATATCGGCGCAGCAGCAATTGAACTGACAAGCAGTGATTTGCGGCGCATCCACGACGCCCTGACCCATATCGAGGTCAAGGGCGACCGGTATCCCCCGCACCTTGCCGCCCGGGTGGACCGTTGAATCTGCGGTAATCAGCAAGAAACCTCGCGATCCGGCCGATGGCTTCGCGCAAGTCCGGCTCATGCGGCAGGAACACGATGCGGAAGTGATCGGGGTGCGGCCAATTGAAGCCCGTGCCCTGCACCAGCATTACCCGCGTTGCTTCGAGCAGCTGCAGGAAGAACTGGCGGTCGTCTTCGATGGGATAAACCTCGGGATCGAGCCGCGGGAACATGTAAAGCGCGGCCTGCGGCTTGACGCAGGTGACGCCCGGAATGGCGGTGATCAGTTCATGGGCCAGATCGCGCTGGCGGCGCAGCCGGCCGCCCTCGCCCACGAGGTCGTTGATGCTCTGGTAGCCGCCCAGCGCCGTCTGAATCGCCCACTGGCCCGGCACATTGGCACAGAGCTTCATGTTGGCGAGCATGTTCAGCCCTTCGATGTAGTCGGCGGCCGCGCGCTTGTCGCCCGAGACAACCAGCCAGCCGGCCCGGTAGCCGCAGGCGCGGTAGCTCTTCGACAGCGAGTTGAAGGTAAGCGTGAGCACATCGGACGACAAGCTGGCCAGGGCCGTATGCCTGACGCCGTCGAACAGCACTTTGTCGTACACCTCATCGGCCAGGATCACGAGGCCGTGTTCGCGCGCCAGCGCGACGATGGCTTCCAGGACCGGAACCGGATAGAGCGCGCCCGTGGGGTTGTTGGGATTGATGACGACGATGCCCTTGGTGCGGGGCGTGATCTTGGCGCGGATATCCTCGAGGTCGGGAATCCAGCCGTTTGCCTCGTCGCAGAGATAGTGCACGGGCGTGCCGCCCGACAGACTGGCAACAGCGGTCCACAAGGGGTAGTCGGGCATCGGCAACAGCAATTCGTCACCGTCGTCCAACAGCGCCGTGGTCGCCATGGCGATCAGCTCGGAAGCACCATTGCCCAGGTAGATGTCCTCCAGCGTCACCCCCGCAATGCCCTGCTGCTGGGTGTAGTGCATGACGGCCTTGCGCGCCGCGAAGATGCCCTTGCTGTCCGAATATCCGGCCGAATTGGGCAGGTTGCGGATCATGTCCTGCTGGACTTCTTCGGGCGCATCGAAACCGAATGCAGCCAGGTTGCCAATGTTGAGCTTGATGAGCTGCTGGCCCTCCTCCTCCATCTGCCTGGCCCGCTCCATGATCGGACCACGAATGTCGTACAGGACGTGAGCCAGCTTGCCCGACTTGCTTATTGTTTTCATGATTGCCCAGATGATTGGCCGAGAGAGAGAGGGATTCGAACCACTTCCCAACCAACTCATTCTTAAGCCGATTCCTTTGCGACGAATTTCGGTACCGTAAAAGACACTGTTAAACCCATCTCCCAGAATTCGACCGCTTCTAACCACTTCAGGGCGATTCTCGACCCCGAACGGATAGTAGCTGAAACCTCGCCGAGAAAGATCCCATGCACATCCGGCTGGACCTGCCAACGGATATCCTTTGGACCCCGAGCGCCAGTATCGGCAAAAGCTTGAACTGTCCCTGAGGCGCCTGGACGAGCGGCCCGAGTCATAGTAGTGACGGCGCCAACGCTGCATGCTCTATCCCCGGATCCTCCGACGCTGGAAGATCCCGCTGGCATTCACCGCCGTACCGCGTGGCGATCCGCGGCCCACTGCCGAACCGCAGACCGTGCTGAATGATGCGCTCACGGATCCCTATCGGCGCATCGAGCGCCGGGGACTGAAGTTACCCGTGCTCGCCAGTAGCGGGGTCACTGGCGCTCGCGGCGGGAACACCAGCGCTGCACACGGACCGGGCTTCGGACGATCTATGGGATGGATTCTGACTGAGACGACATTGCCCGACAGCAGGAGCTGAGGACAGACAGTGCCAGGCGTTACACCGCACGCAGGTGCACGATGCAAGGTGGCATATTGCGCAGTATCGGTACTATCGGGCACACCTTCAGAAGGAGCACGCCCGCACCCCGTGCAAAGCCGTAGGGTCTTACCGAAACCTTCCAGATCCGATCACTCCAGCTTCTCAGCAGCGGCTCAACCTGTCCGCGACTCACACCCCATGGCATGCGCGGCGCAGTGTAGTACCTGGTCTTGCCATATCCCTGGCCTGTAAGTGTCTTGCGCGAGAACCACGGCGGGATCACATCGAACATGATCTCCACACCCGGAAAACGCTCCAGGATCGCGACCAGCAGCTGCCTCACGTCCGCCTCATCGAAATACATGAGCAGGCCCTGCGCGGTCACGAAAACGCCGCGCGAGGCGTCCACCTCGTCCATCCAGCTCAAGTCCAGTGCACTCTTGGCGAGGTGGCGGCAACGCTCGGTCGGTTGCAAAAAGCGTTCACGCACGGCGATCGCGTCGGGAACATCGACACAGAGCCATCGCACCTGACCATCGTCGCACCGCTGAAACTGCGTCTCGAGCCCCGCGGCCAATTCCACCACCGTGCCGCCGGGATGAGCCTTCATCCAGGGTTTCACTGCGGCGTCGAACACCTTCGAGCGCATCGGATGCGAATCGTCGGGCCGACCGAAGCTGCGCAGGTAATCGTAGTCGATGGCCTCATAGATACGCACACAGTCCGGGTCGCGCAGATAGGTATCCGCGCGCCGCGCTTCGCTGGCACGATTGTGCAGCGTCCACAGCATCGTCTCGGGAACCCCTGCCAGATTCACAGTCGCGCTCATCAGCTCACTCCTTCATGGACGCTCGAATCCACCACCCGGATTGAATGTCCCTTCTCCGCGGTTGCCAGCGGCCTCTCTGCCTGATTCGGCTGGCACTATTTCTCGACGAAAGCCCGCTCGATCACGCAGTCTCCTTGCTCGCCGGTGCGCGGCGAGACTTCAAACCCCAGCGAATCGAGCAACTCCGAGGTCTCCTGCAACATTGCGGGGCTTCCACAGAGCATGAAGCGGTCTTGTTTCGGATCAAGCGGCGGGAGCCCCACTGCGGTGGCGAGCGTACCGTCAGTGATTCGCTCGGTGAGGCGCCCCTGGTTCTCGAAGGGTTCACGTGTGACCGTCGGGTAGTAAATGAGCTTCTCGCGCACCGCATCGCCCAGCCACTCGTGCGTGGGCAGCGTGCGCGTCAGGAAGTCCCGATACGCCAGATCGTCAATGTTGCGCACGCCATGTGCCAGTACAATCCGCTCGAACCGGTGATAGGTCTCCGGATCCTGCACGATACTGAGAAAGGGCGCCAGACCCGTGCCCGTGCCGAGCAGATACAGATGACGGCCTGGACGAAGATCATCCAGCACCAGCGTACCGGTGGGTTTGCGGCTGACGAGCACTTCATCGCCCACTGCAATGTGCTGCAGTCGTGAGGTGAGGGGACCGTCGGGCACCTTGATGCTGAAGAACTCGAGATGCTCCTCCCAGTTCGGGCTCGCGATGGAGTAAGCGCGCAACAGCGGACGGCCATTCACCGGCAGGCCCACCATCACGAAGTGCCCGCTCTCGAATCGAAATCCCGCATCTCGCGTCGTGCGAAAACTGAACAAACTTCCGTTCCAGTGCTGAACATGAGTCACACGTTCGGTGGTGATCGCAGCCATTCGCTTAATCGAGTCCCATCTTGCCCGGCGACCGATCAATGCCATGTTCCTTGAGAAAGCGACCCACATGCCGGATCGAGGTCGCCTAGCTGCTCAGCACCCAGTGCTGCGTCCCATCGAGGTGGCCCATCAGTACTTCGCCGATCTCGAGCCGGTGCGCATCGGCCAAGATGCGGGCCGTGCCCTTTGCGGCCACATCCACCGGACATTGGAAGCCCTGAGCAATGCTTGCATCGACCCCAGCCGAGGTAGTTGCATGGCTGTACTCCTAAGTATCTGAGCGGGGCAGAGAGAGATCTTTGAGCCAGACTGATATCAGCAGCACTACCGCGATGGTCAGCAACACACCATCAACCACCCAGCCGATGGAATCGGCCATGCGCGTGCCGACGAATGCCGCATGAGCGACAGCGGCGATCGCCAGCAGCGCGGCCGTGCCCAGCCCGAATCCGAGCGACATCCGCGGCGCCGCAAGCCACGGAGCACAGGCCAGTGACACCACTGTCACCAAACCCCACACGATGAGCGGTAGCGTATCGCTCAGCTCGATGGCACCAGCGCGCCCGATCAGTACGACCGCCGCCAGGGAGGCCGCCAAAGCCAGCGGCTGTCCCCAGATCACGGCAGTCCAGATCCGTTCCCATCCTGGCGCGGGGTTGCCCTTGGCCCGCCGCCGGTGCAGCCAGATGATCACGCCGCCGGCGGCGAGATAAGTGACTGCCAGGCCGAGCAGGCCGTAGGCGATCTTCACCAGACCGCCACCGAACCAGCCGAAGTGCAGCAGGCCGAGCGAGCCAAGAATGGACTGGCCCAGATTGTTGTCCGCGACATGCGCCACGTGCACGGGTTTGCCGCTGCGGTCGAAGGTGAAGGATGCGCTGCCCGCAATGCGCCGCGGGTTTTCGTGTACGTAAAACAGTGCGGCGCCACCCATCTCGGTGGGGTGCTCCAGCAGTACACGTTCGACACGGCCGCCGGGAGACAGCGTCGGCAGCTGCGCGAACATCGGACGCAGGTCGATCACTCCGGCAGGACGCGGATCATCGGCCGGCTGCGGTGGCAGCAGCAGTGCATAGACCCGGCTCACATCGCCCTGGAACATCGCAAGGCCCAGCACACCGATGATCAGTGTCGCGAGCCCCAGCAGCGCACCAGTCAGCGAGACGGTGAAATGGAAAGGCAGGCCCCAGACGCCGAGCCGGTTGTGGATATCGGCTTCCTGCAGGCGTGGCGAGCCGCCGATGCGCAGGTGAAAGGCATCGCGGAAGATGCGCGGATGCGCGAGCAGTCCGGAAATCAGCGAGGACAGCAGCGCGACGCCGGTAAGGCCGACGATGAACACGCCCCAGGTGTGTGGCAGGTGCAGGTCGATATGCAGCCGCGTCAGGAAGTCGGTCCAGGGCGAGGCGGCGGATTCGACCAGGTCGCCGTCGATGTTTGCCGCCCAGCTGCCGGATCCGGCATGCGCGTCGCCGCTGATGTGCAACCACGGCAGGTCCCCACCCGGCATCGTGATGTACAGGTGCTCGACCTCTCCATCGGTGCGCGCGATCACCGACTCCAGGGCTTTCTGGACCGCCTGCGGCTCTATCTGAGGTGCGGCTGGAACGGTGGCGTTCTCCCAGCGCTGTAGTTCGTGCATGAACACGGCCACCGTGCCGGTCAGGCACACGAGGTAGATCGCGGTCGCCAGCGCCAGGCCCAGCAGGCTGTGGCCCTTCAGCACGGTGCGCACGAAATCGGCAGGAATCTTCCAGCTCACGCGAACCCCCGGAGCATGGAGATACCGAAGCCCACGACCGCCGTGCCGACCAGCACCGCGGTGGCGCGCAGCACGCGATTGTCGGACAGCGTCCACGCCATCCCGCCTCCCCACAACACGGGCACCAGCAGGCCGGCGATCAGCAGGCGTGTCTGCGCCTCGCCCGGCACCCAGACTGCCCAGGCGATGCCAGTGGCCATCGCCGCGATCATGCCGATGGGTCCCGCGAGCAGCCAACGCAGAGTGGTGCGCCACCACACCGAGGGCCGCTCCAGCGGCTCGGGAGCCAGGCCATCGTTGGCACGAGCGCGGCGTGCCCGCGACTGGCGCCGCTGCAGGCCGCTGGCGACGATGGCCAGTGCGCACACCGGCACCAGCATCAACGCGACGAAGGCTCCACGCGCGGGTCCAAATGCCCAAGCGGCGTCGAGCACCGCCACCGCGAACAGCGCCCAGCCCGCAAGCCGCGGCACCGCGCTGCCGCCATCGCGTTGTCGCCAGGACCTGCGCAGCAGCGATGCGCCGGCCAGCGCCGCGGTAATGCACACGGCGAACCCGGTGGCCTCGGCGACGGCAGGACTCAGAACCGCGCCTCCAGCGTCACGCCGACCACACGAGGCGCACCGAGCAGTGCCGCGCCCCGGGTGTGCAGGTCGTACTGGATGTATTGCTCGTCGAACAGATTGTTCGCAAACAGGTTCACGGCCCAGTACTGCGTTTCGTATCCCACGCGCGCGTTCACCAGCGTGCGCGAGTCGACGCGCCAGTCGTTCTGCGCGGTGAGCACGTCCGTGAAGACACTGCCACGGTAGTTCACGTTCACATTGGCCGAGAAGCCGTTGCCCAGCCGCAGGTTCACCCCAGTGCCCAGCGTCCACCGCGGCGCATAGGCGAACTGCCTGCCCGATAGGTCAGTGGTGGAGCCCAGCGTAACGTCGAACTCGTCGAACTTCGTCTTCGTGTGCCCCACCGAGGCGTACCAGTCGAGGATCGGCGTCACCTGCTGCACCAGTTCCACCTCAGCGCCGTACACATGGCTGCTGCCGGCGTTCACTGTATGCACGTCGTAGGTGTTGAGACCGAAGTTGACGGCCACCTGCTGGTCCTTCCAGTCGAGGTAGAACACATTCGCGTTCAGCGTCAGGCGGCGGTCCAGCCATTGCGAACGCATCGACAGTTCATAGTTCCACGCATACTCGGGGTCGTAGGGCACGACGATAGCGCGCGCGATGTTCTCGCTTGAACCGCCCGATCGATAGGCACGCTGCACGACGAAGGCGGCCGAGAGATCCTTGGTGAAGGCGTAGTCAAGGCCGAGCTTGGGCAGGAACGCATCAAAGGTCCGCTTCGACGGCGGAGTGACAGCGCCAGCCTGGGCCACGAACTGCGCCACGGCCTGGTTGATGCCGGCGATGGCGAACCACAGCGGGTCACCCGGCGCGCCGAAGTTGCCTGGATCCGGATAGGTGCCGGCGAATTGCGACGTGGCGCCGGTTTCCGTGCGGTTGGTCTCGTGATCCCAGCGGAAACCCGCCACCAGAGACAAACGGTCGGTCCACTGCCAGCGGCCGTCGCCGAACAATGCGTAGGTCTTCACACTCATGTCACTGCGCGAGTCGTAGTCGACCATGATCGCGGGCAATGCCTGGCCGTAGAGGCCCGCGACATAGGTGGCGGTGGCGGCATCAAGGCCGTTACCCTGCAGCACGGCCGAAATGGTGTCGAGCGGCGTGGGAACATTGGTCAGCGAGTCGTTCGTGAAGGTCTGGTCGCGGTGGTAGTAGTAGGCACCGAGCAGGCCATTAAGCCGCTTGCCCTCGAAGGCGAGCCGCAGTTCCTGCGACCAGGTCGTGTAGTCGCGGCCCTGGGTGCCGAAAGCGATGGGCAGCGGCGTGAAGTCATTGTCGTATTCGGTGCGCTCGGTGGCATCGCTCCAGGACGTGATCGACTGCAGCCGCAGCTTGTCCGTAAAGCGGTAGCCCAGTTCCAGCGTAGCGATGTCGAGATCCACATCGCCCGTGTTGGGCGTGTCGGAGGCATTCGTACGGTGGTGCAGGAAGTCCGGCACCGTCGTGTCGACGTACGTGAACATGTAGCCGCCTTCGTGTTTCGCCGAGACGTAGCTCAGTCGCGCATCGAAGTCAGGCAGCGCGCTGGGCGTCCATTTGACGACGCCGCGGACATTCAGCGAGTCGGTGCTGTCCTCGCCGGTGCGCCGTGTGGTGTTGCGGATGAAGCCATCCGCGTCCCGCTTCTCAACCGCCAGCCGCACGCCCAGCTCATCACCCGCCACGGGGCCGCCCACGGCGAGCGAGTAGATCTGCTCCTGCTCGTCGGTGAGCCAGATGCGTGCCCGGCCGTTCCAGGTCGCACCAGGATCGGTGGAGCGCAGAATCACTGCGCCCGCGAGAGTATTGAGTCCCTGCAACGTGGATTGTGGTCCGCGCAGGATCTCCACCTGCGAGATGTCCCAGAGGTTCGTGGGCGCACCGTACAGCACCGAGGTGGGCAACGGGGCACCGTCGAGATAGACCGTGGCGAGCGGGGCATTGCCGGAGGCGGTGACGCCGCCGTTGGAGATGCCGCGGATCGTGAAACCCGAAGCACCATAGGTCTCAGAAACGTTTGCCGTACGCTCATAGACATCTTGCAACCGCAGCAGGTTTTCCTCTTCGATGCGCCGGGCCGTGGTGACGGCGACGCTGGTGGGCGTCTCCTGCAGTGAGCGGTCGATCTTCTCGCCGCGAACGATGACTTCCTCGAGTCCGTCAGACGGCTGGGCCGGTGCCTGGGCAAGGGCGGACGCGGAAACGACGAGGCTGAACAGGCCGACGCAGGAAGCGGGCTTGAGGTGTGGCATGTGGAGGACGGATCCTAATCTTTGAGTAATGACTAGCAAATGATAATGAGAATCTTTATCATTAGGAAGCTAATGGAGCTCGATCCATCACCGGGCGGCGCCTGCGGCAAACTGTCGATGAGCACCTCCGAGTCCCACCTCACAGTCGAAAGCCTGTACAGCGACCATCACAGCTGGCTGCGCGCCTGGCTGCGCCGGCGGCTCGGGGACTCATTCGCAGCCGCCGATCTGACGCACGACACGTTCCTGCGTGTGCTGATCCGTCACCCCCCATCGGTCATTCGCGAGCCCCGCGCGCTGCTGACCACCATCGCCAAAGGCCTGGTGCTCGATCGGCGCCGCCACCAGCGCATCGAGAATGCCTATCTCGAAGCACTGGCGCAGTTGCCCGAACCCCTGGTGCCCTCCCCGGAAGTCCAGGCCATGGCGATCGAAGCCCTGACCGAGATCGACCGCAAGCTCGATGGCCTGCCATGGCGTGCACGGCAGGCCTTCCTGCTGTCGCAACTGGACGGGCTGAAGCAAAGCGAGATCGCCGCGCAACTGCGCCTGTCCATCCCCACGGTGCGGCGCTACGTCGCCAGCGCGCTGGAACAGTTCTGCTTCGACTAGCAAACCGCCATGTCATCCCTGTCCGCTTCGTCCGATGCAGTGCCACCAGAAGGGGCCGACGCACCGATTCCCGTGGAAGTGCGACGCCAGGCCGTGCAATGGCGGCTGGACCTTCAATCCGATCACGCCACGGAAGAACTGCGCGGGCGCTGGCAGCAATGGCGCGCTGCGCATCCCGATCACGAACGGGCCTGGCAGCGCATCGAAAGCTCGCTCAGCACACTGCGTGGCCAGCCCTCCCCACTGGTCCATGCCGTGCTGGATACGCCCGGCACCGCCAGTCGCCGCCAGATCATCAAAGCCCTGGGCCTGGTGGTATTCCTGGGAGGTACCGCCTGGCTGGTCGATGAGAAGACGGCGTGGCGCCACTGGATGGCCGACCGAAGCACCGGCACCGGCGAACGTGCGGACATCACGCTGCCCGACGGCACGCGCGTGCAACTAAACGCCGGCACTGCGATCAATGTGCGCTTCAGCGCCACCGAGCGGCTCGTACGCCTGCTCGGCGGCGAGATCCTGGTCGAGACAGCGCACGAGACCCCCTCGCCCTCCGGCACGAATCCATCACGGCCGTTCATCGTCCAGACCGCCCAGGGACGTATCCGGCCACTGGGCACACGGTTTACCGTGCGCGACCTCGAAGGCAATGCACGGGGCGCCAGCCACGTCAGCGTATTCGATGGCGCCGTGGAACTGCGCCCCGGCGACACCGATGACCAGGCACGGGTGCTGCGGACAGGGGAACAGGGCCGCCTCACCCGCGCTGCCGCCGAACTCGCCGGGCCGGCCGACGAGGCCTCGACCGCCTGGACCCGGGGAATGATCGTTGCTCTGGATATGCCGCTGGCAGATTTCCTGGCCGAACTGAGCCGTCATCGTCCCGGCCGGCTGGTATGCGACCCCGCTGTCGCACCGCTGAGCGTGTCCGGCACCTATGCGCTCGCCGACACGGACGGCATTCTCGAGGTTCTGGCCACGAGCCTACCCGTGCAGGTGCGCTACCTCACCCGTTACTGGGTCACCGTATTGCCCGCGCCACACCGCCGGCCTGAGTAATTGATGCCGAATTGATCGCTTTTCGATTCTCGCGCGGCAATGAAGGTAGAGACCTTCTTCCACCGCAAAGGAACCAGAATGAGCGTTCGAGCCCGATCCAGCGCGCGCCGGCACGCCCTTGTTATCCCGAAGCCAGCCCGCGGCGCGGGCCACAGCCCCATCGCCTGTGCCCTCGCACAGGTTCTGCTCGGATCCGCTGCCATTACTGGATCCCTCCTTGCTTCGACTGCCGCTCATGCTCAGGCGGCGGAAGCGACCCGTACCTACGACATATCGGCCGGAGCCCTGAGCGAGGTTCTCAACCGTTTCGGGCAGGAAGCCGGGGTCACGTTGTCGTTCACCACGGAACAGACCAACGGACGGCAAAGCCCGGGCGTCATCGGCACCTACACCGTGGCAGCCGCCCTGCACGCCTTGTTGACCGGCACTGGACTGGAAGCGGCTCCTCAACCGCGCGGCGGATATGTGCTACGTGAGGCTCTCGCCAACACGAACGCCAGTGAAGGGGCTGCCAGCCGGCTGAGCCCAGTCATCGTCAAGGACACTTTTGTCGTCACAGGTGAAACAGAAGGCACAGGTTCGTATGCAGCGCAGGCTGCGACCATTGGCAAGATGGGTGCGCGGACGCTGCGTGAAATTCCCCAGAGCGTGTCCGTCGTCACTCGCCAGCAGATGGATGACCAGGCCCTGAGCAGCGTAAGTGATGCACTCCGGCAGACCACCGGCGTGCAATTCACCTCCCTCACCAACAACATCGACTCGTTTCAGGCGCGCGGCTACGCGCTGGATACTTCTTACGACGGCCTCAGCGTTTCCGTGGGTTCGGGAACGGGTTTCAACCGGAGCACGCTGGATGATCTGAGCTTCGTGGACCGGATCGAGGTGCTGCGAGGGCCGGCGGGCCTGCTCCGGGGTGGCGGCAACGGCGGCTCCGTGGGCGGTATTGTCAATGTCGTCAGGAAAAAGCCGCAGCGCGAATTCGCGCTTTCGGGCACCGCGACGGTGGGATCGTGGGATGAATGGGGCGGCAACGTGGATGTCACGGGCCCCCTGAACGCTGCGGGAACGCTGCGAGGGCGCGCCGTGGTCTCCGCGAAGGACCAGGACTTCTTCTTCGACGGACATCAGAAGAGGCTTGGCGTGAACGCCGTCATCGAAGCCGACCTGACGCCCCGCACTTTGCTGTCAGTGACGGCGAGCTACCAGGACATGAACCGGTCCGGACACATGGGCGATATCCCCCGCTATGCGGACGGAAGTCTCGTCACCGACGATCGTTCAGCCAGTTTTGATCCCGAGTGGAAAAAACAAGTCCGTCGCGTATCCACCTTTTACGTCGATCTGCAGCACACCTTCGCCAGTGACTGGAAGCTGAAGATGGCTGGCAACTACCAGCTCGAGGACTACAACTTTCAGGATGCAGGCATCAGTGGCTCTGTGCGTGCAGACAATCTGGCCGACTACTACGCCTCACCCTATCCAAAGAAGACCAAGGCGAACGGCTACGACCTGAGTCTTTCGGGGCCGTTCACGCTCTGGGGGCGCACGCACGAGTTCGTGCTGGGAGTAGATGGCGCGGCTTTGCGGATGACACGGCGCACGACGCTCATGGGTTCAGTGACCGCGTTCCCGCCCTGGACATCTACCGACCCGATTTCAATCCCGCCTGGGTCTTGATCAACCGCTACCGCTGGGACTTTTCACAGCACAGCATTTATTCCTCGGTGCGCATCAAGGCGCTTGATACCGTCACGGTCGTGCTGGGCGCGCGTTCTCTGCGCAAGCTGACCTACACGACACGAACCGATCTTCCCAATTACGTCCCCACCTCTGACCTGCATGTCTCGAATGAAACGACGCCATACGCCGGTGTTATTTGGGATATCAGCCATGATCTCTCCTTGTATGCAAGCTATGCGGAACAATTTACGCCGCAGGCCCTGGTGTCCGCCTCGGGGAGCATATTGCCGCCGATTCAAGGCAAGCAGGTCGAAACTGGGATCAAGAGCGATTTCTTCGATGAGCGACTCAACGCATCACTGGCGCTGTACCGAATCCGCGAGAACAACCGCTCCCTGGTTGATCCCGACAATATGGGGTGCCCACCCTTCGGCATCTGTTTCATCCCGTCCGGCCTGGTGCAGAGCCAGGGGGTGGAGGCGGAGGTCCGCGGCAGTCCGATGCATGGGCTGCAATTGATCGCGGGCTACACCTATAACCAGAACAAGTACCTGGAAGAAGCCCCCGATCGAATCGGACAGCAATTCAACGGGCGAACACCCTGGCACCTGTTCAAGGTGTGGGGAACCTATCAGCTCACCAATGGTGGCCTGGAGGCCGCATCGAGTGGCTGGACAGTGGGTGCAGGCGTGATCGTTCAAAGCAGTACGTTCGCCAGTGACTTGGTCAAACAAGGCGGCTATGCGGTCGCCAGCGCTTCGGTCAGCTACCGGTTCAATCCCAAGACGGCTCTCACGCTCAACGCCAACAATCTGTTTGATCGCCACTATCTGCAGTCGATTCAAGTGTCCTCCGGCAATCACTTCGGTACCCCGCTCAACGCCCAATTGACGATTCGGCACCAGTTCTGATCCGCGGCACGGCCATGAGTCCGAGGAGCCTGAGAACCTGGAGCGCCGCGCATACCTGGAGCAGCCTGGTCTGCACGGCGTTCCTGCTGATGCTCTGTATCACCGGCCTGCCGTTGATCTTCAACCACGAGATCACGGATTGGGTAAGAGCGCCTGGAACAGGTTTTAGAGGGGACGCTCCACCGGCAGAAGCTGTAACTTCCTATTCAAGCGTCGACAAGCAAGTCGCCGCCGCCCTCGCGCTGTATCCCAACTACTATCCGGCTCAGGTCTCATTTGAGGACGCCAGCAAGACGCGTCCGCGTCCCAGGACGACCGTGCTGGTTGTTCGCTCGCCAGATGACATGCGGCAGCAGGAGTTCTTCGCCCTCTTTGAGCAAGGGCGGGCACATGTGATCTCTGTGGATCGCCAAACGAACGAAATCCTGGAAATCCAGGACACTCGAAAGCGCACCGGCCCCGTCAAGATTCATCCGGTCCGCAAGTTCATGCTCGTAGTGAGGGACTTGCATGTGGATCTGTTCGCAGAACTTCCGGGACAGCTGTTTCTTGGTTTGATGGGGATTCTGTTCGTCATCGCCCTCGTCTCGGGCGTCGTGCTGTATCAGCCTTTCATGCGCAGGCTGACATTCGGGACCGTCCGAACCGAACGATCACGTCGTCTGAAATGGCTCGATCTGCATAACCTGCTTGGCATCGCTACGCTCGCATGGGCAGCCGTTGTCGGCATCACGGGTGTTGTGAACGACCTTGTGACGCCTATCAACTCGGCGTGGACCATGAATTCCATCCACCCTCTCAAGGACAAGTACGCCGATCAAGGCTTTGTCGGTTTGGTTGAGCAGGTTTCGATCGACAAGGTTCTCAAGGCTTTTGACGAATCCATTCCCGACGCCAAAGTGACATCAGTAGTTTTTCCCGGAACAGACGATCACACGGTTCCTTCGCAGTTTCTTGTATTCGCCGAAGGCGCCACGCCCTTTACCGAGAAAATGATGTACCCGGCGCTGGTGGATGCCCGCACAGGCAAGGTGAGCGATAGGGTTACCATCCCGTGGTACATGCGGACATTGGAGATGTCGCGGCCGCTGCATTTTGGAGACTATGGTGGCCTGCCGATGAAAATCCTGTGGGCACTGCTCGATGTAGTGACGATCATCGTTCTGGCGAGCGGACTTTATTTATGGTCCGCTCGGCGGCGGACGCGAGAGCGCCCGCAAAGCGATGACACGGCGCCCGAACTGGCGACGGAACCAGGGGCATGACCGGCTCCGCCTTCTGGCACATCTGGGGGTGGCCGATCCTGCTGGCCGTGCTGGCGGTGGTCGGACTGGTGAGTGCTCTCATGAGCAATCAGTTCTGGGCGTCCGTCCTCTCATGGATTGGGCTTGGACTGCCGCTTCTCCTGATACTTCGCTACTGGCCATTCAGGAAACGCGGTGAGATCAAATAATCCTGAGATTCAAGGCATTCTTGGCGTTTCCAAGACCGCCTGAGCTGGTCAGGAATCGGTAATTGGCGGAGAGAGAGGGATTCGAACCCTCGAAGGGCTTTTGACCCTTACACCCTTAGCAGGGGTGCGCCTTCGACCACTCGGCCATCTCTCCGGCTGTGCGGGCGGGGGCGATGATACTGAGTTGGGCTGGCGGGAGCAAAATTCGCCCCCCCGGAGCAGCTCTCCGGCGGCCGGCTCAGCGGATGGGCGGCCCGGACCCGGGCCGGACGTTACCCGGCCGGGTGATCTTCGAGCTCGGACTTCTCGTTCCTGATGCGGTCGAAGATCTCTTCGCGATGGACTGCAACGGTCTTCGGTGCATTGATACCGAGGCGAACCTGGTTTCCCTTCACTCCGAGGATGGTCACCGTCACCTCGTCCCCGATCATCACCGCCTCCCCGACGCGGCGTGTGAGAATCAGCATTGCTGTGGCTCCTCCATGTCGAACCCGCGAATTCTGCGGTTCACTCATGTCCCATCGACATAGGAGAAACCCTGATTCTCATGTCGGCCGGTGCGGATATCAGCCCAGTTTCTGCTGCACGAAGGGCAAAACGCTGGCGAGGGCCCCGGGCAGCGCCTCGACATTGCTGCCGCCCGCCTGGGCGAAATCCGGCCGGCCGCCGCCGCGGCCCCCCACCTGCGCGGCCACCGAGGCCACGATCTCGCCGGCCCTCACCCGCGCAACCAGATCCGGCGTGACGCCGGCAACGATGGAAATCCTGCTGCCTTCGGCAACGGTCGCAAGCACGATCACCGCCGACTTCAGGCGATCCTTGAGCTGATCCACCGCGGTGCGCAGCGCCGTGGCATCGGCATCGGGCACGAGGGTGGCCACCACCTTCGACCCGCCCACTGCAGTGGCCGAGGCGGCAAGATCGGTACCCTGCCCCGAGGCGAGGCGGTCCTTGAGCTGGCGCACCTGCTTCTCGAGCAGCCGCAGCTGGTCGAGGTTCTCCTGCACCCGCTGCGCCAGATCCTCGCGCGTGCCGCGCACCATGCCGGCCACACGCCGCAGCAGTTCGTCGGATTGCTCGACATACTCCACGGCACCTTCACCGGTCACGGCCTCGATGCGCCGCACGCCGGCGGCGACGCCGGATTCAGAGACTATCTTGAAGAGGCCAATGTCGCCGGCGCGCGCCACATGCGTGCCGCCGCACAGCTCCATCGAAAAATCCCCGAGCTTCAGCACGCGCACCACGTCGCCGTATTTTTCGCCGAACAGCGCGATGGCGCCGCCGGCGACGGCATCGTCATAGCTCATCGAGCTCACCGCGCCCTCGTGGTTGCGGCGGATCTCCTCGTTCACGCGCCGCTCGATGCGGGTCAGCTCAGCGGGCGTGACCGGCTGGAAGTGCGCAAAATCAAAGCGCAGCCGGTCCGGCGCCACCAGCGAACCCTTCTGCTGCACATGGGTGCCCAGCACCTCGCGCAGCGCGGCGTGCAGCAGGTGCGTTGCGGTGTGGTTGCGGCGCGTGGCGTCACGGCGTGCGGTGTCGATCCGGGCCGACACCGCATCGCCCACCTTGAGGGGCGCGCCGCTGAGCCGGCCGATATGCGCGAACGCCGCACCACGCTTGCGGGTGTCGGTGACGGCGAAACGCGCGGCGCCGGAGGCCAGCTCGCCCGTATCACCCACCTGGCCGCCGGATTCGGCGTAGAACGGCGTGCGCTCCAGCACTACCTCGCCCTCCTCGCCCGCCGCGAGTTCGCCCACCGGCGCCCCTTGGTGCAGCAGGGCCGCCACGCGCGATTCGCCCGCGACATGCTCATAACCGCAGAAATCCGTAGTGGTGCCGAGGTCCGGACCACCGCGCAGATCCACGCCGAAGCGGCTGGCCGCGCGGGCCCGCTCGCGCTGGATGTCCATCTCGCGCTCATAGCCCGCCATGTCGGCCTCGAGCCCACGCTCGCGCAGCACGTCGGCGGTGAGATCGGGCGGGAAACCGTAGGTGTCGTGCAACTTGAACACCACGGCACCGTCCACGGTCCTCGAACTGCCCAGCGCTGCGATGGCTTCGTCGAGCAATGTCATGCCGGTAGCCAGTGTGCGGGCGAACTGCTCGCCCTCCTTGTGCAGCACATCGCGGATGAATGCCTGCTTTTCGACCAGGACCGGGTACGCCTCGCCCATCACTTCGGTCAGCGCCGGCAGCAGCCCGGCAAAGAAGGTGGGCTCGGCGCCGAACTTGTGTCCATGGCGCATGGCGCGGCGCATGATGCGCCGGAGCACGTAGCCACGGCCCTCGTTCGAGGGCATGACCCCGTCGGCCACCAGAAAGGCGCAGGCGCGGATGTGGTCGGCAATCACGCGCAGCGAGGGGCTGGCAAGGTCCGCGCTACCCAGCAGCCGGGCGGCAGCCTGGATCAGTGTGCGGAACAGGTCGATGTCGTAGTTGGACTGCACACCCTGCATCACCGCGCAGATGCGCTCCAGCCCCATGCCGGTATCCACCGAGGGCTTGGGCAGAGGAGTCATCTTCCCGTCGGCCGAACGGTCGAACTGCATGAAAACCAGATTCCAGATCTCTACATAGCGGTCGCCGTCTTCATCGGGTGAACCGGGAGGTCCGCCGGGGATGTCGGCGCCATGGTCGTAGAAGATCTCGCTGCAGGGGCCGCAGGGGCCGGTGTCACCCATGGACCAGAAGTTGGATTTCTCGCCCAGGCGCGTGAGGCGGCCCGGGGGAATGCCGATTTCCTTCACCCAGATGTCGGCCGCCTCGTCATCGTCCTTGTAGACCGTGACCCACAGGCGCGCCGGGTCGATCTTCAGCGTGTTGGTGAGGAAATCCCAGGCGAAACGGACGGCGTCACGCTTGAAGTAGTCCCCGAAGCTGAAATTGCCCAGCATCTCGAAGAAGGTGTGATGCCGGGCCGTGTAGCCCACGTTCTCGAGATCATTGTGCTTGCCGCCGGCGCGCACACAGCGCTGGCTGGAGGCGGCGCGCACGTAGGGGCGCGGATCCTTGCCGAGGAACACGTCCTTGAACTGCACCATGCCGGCATTGGTGAACAGCAGCGTGGGGTCATTGCCGGGCACAAGGCTGCTGGAGGGAACGACCGTGTGTTTCTGGCTGGCGAAATAGTCGAGAAAGGCACGGCGAATCTGCGCCGCGCTCATCTGGGGCTTGGGCTTGCTCATGGATCCGTATCATCGGCCCCGGAACCGCCCAGGGCACTGGCGATATGATCCGTGGAAAAGCCCCGGTATTGCAAAAAACGCATCTGGCGAGCCCGCTCCGGCCATGCCGAGGGCAATTCCTGGCCGAATTTGCGGCGGCGGACTTCTCTGGCCAGGGCCGCCCAGTCCTGCCCGGACTCGGCCAGCGCCGATTCGATCAGCCCCGCAGGCAAGGCAGCGGCTGCCAGCTCCTGCCGGATGCGCGACGGGCCCTGCCCGCGGCCGGTCAGTACGCGCACCAGGCTGGCGGCGTAGCGGACATCATCGAGCAGGCGCTCCCCGGCGAGCTCTTCGACCGCGGCCTGGATGGCTTCGCGGGAATACCCCTTGCGGCCCAGCACCGCGGAGAGCTCCCCCGTGGCGTATTCACGCCGCGCCAGCAGGCCAATGGCCACCGCCCGCGCGGCAGCCGGATCGGCCGCCTTCTCCGGGTCGGGAGCGGCGCGGCCGCGCCCCCGCCCACCCGTGCGCCTGCCGAAACTCAGTTGAGCTTCTCGCGCTCGGTATCGGCGGCCGCCTTGGCCGCCGGCAGCAGGCGGGCCCGGATCTGGGATTCGATGTCCTGCGCAATCTCCGGATGCTCCTTCAGGAAATTGCGCGCGTTGTCCTTGCCCTGGCCGATGCGCTCGCCCTTGTAGCTGTACCAGGCGCCGGACTTCTCGACGATGCCATGCGTGCTGCCCAGGTCGATGATCTCGCCTTCGCGGGAGATGCCCTGGCCGTACATGATTTCGAATTCCGCCTCGCGGAACGGCGGCGAGACCTTGTTCTTCACCACCTTGACGCGTGTCTGGTTGCCTACCACCTCTTCGCCGCTCTTGATCGCGCCGATGCGGCGGATGTCCAGGCGCACCGAGGCATAGAACTTGAGCGCATTGCCGCCGGTGGTGGTCTCCGGGTTGCCAAACATCACGCCGATCTTCATGCGGATCTGGTTGATGAAGATGACGATGGTGTTGGAACGCTTGATGTTGCCGGTGAGCTTGCGCAGCGCCTGCGACATCAGGCGCGCATGCAGGCCCACCTGCAGCTCGCCCATCTCGCCCTCGATCTCGGCCTTGGGCGTGAGCGCGGCCACCGAGTCGACCACGACCACGTCGACCGCGCCGGAACGCACCAGCATGTCGGTGATTTCCAGTGCCTGCTCGCCGGTATCCGGCTGAGAAACCAGCAGGTCATCGATGTTGACGCCGAGTTTCTGAGCGTAGGAGGGGTCGAGCGCATGCTCGGCATCGACGAACGCTGCCGTGCCGCCGGCTTTCTGGACTTCAGCCACAACCTGTAACGTGAGCGTGGTCTTGCCGGAGGACTCAGGACCGTAGATTTCCACCACGCGGCCACGGGGCAGGCCGCCGATGCCGAGCGCGATATCCAGCCCCAGCGACCCAGTAGACACGGCCTCGACATCGTAGGACGCGCTGGCATCGCCCAGCCGCATGACCGAGCCCTTGCCGAACTGCTTTTCGATCTGGCCGAGGGCGGCGGAAAGCGCCTTTTTGCGGTTTTCTTCCATGCGGGCGGGACCTTGTGGGTTGGGAGCTGCGATGGGGAGGATGATGCCACAGATCACTGTATGCGTATACAGTATTTGTGGCGCATGAGGGGCAATATGCCACCCCCTCGCCCCTCAGGTCACGAGGCCAGCACCAGTTCCAGCGCAAACGCGGCAGATTGACGCCGCACGGCGTCGCGGTCCCCGGCAAAACGGCGGCGCGCCACCGAGGCATCCACCACTCCGGCCTCCTTGCGGCCAACACCGAACCACACCTCGCCCACGGGATGGCGCTCGGTACCCCCGTCGGGACCTGCCACGCCACTAATGGTCACCGCACGGTCAGCGCCAGTGCGGGCCAGGGCACCCAATGCCATCTCTTCCACCGTCTCGCCGCTCACCGCGCCATGCAGGCGCAGCGTGGCGGCCGACACGGCCAGATCACGCTCCTTGGCGGCATTCGAATAACAAACATAGCCGCACTCGAACCAGCGCGAACTGCCGGGCACGTCCGTAAGCAGCTTGGCAACGTAGCCGCCGGTGCAGGATTCGGCGGTGGCAAGCCGCAGCCCGCGCGCCAGCAGATACTCGCCCGCGCGCACCGCGAGCACCGCCAGCAGGCTGTCGGAAGGCCGGATGCCCGAATCAGAGCTCATGAGGCAGCCGCGTGGATCATGCCCCGGGGGGCCGGGCAGCGCGCTTCTCCTGTGAACGCCCCAGCCACAGCGACAGCAACAGCCAGCCCACCGCAATGGCGGCGGAAATTCCGGCGATCACGGGTACCGACAGCGCCAGCACCCTGGAGAAGAGATTGAAAACCTGCGCATTGATGGCATCGGCGCCGCGGAACACCGTGCCGTCGACGATGTTCTTGGCCTTGAACTTCTCCTCGCGGCTGACCACCGTCCACAGCGATTCGCGCGCCAGGTTCGCAATGCCGAAATTGGTGGCCCGCTGCACCGCCTGGAAGCCGGCAACCACCAGCAGCACCGGGCTCAGCGCCAGCACCGCGAAGCCGACCACGAACACCAGCGGCAGCAGCGCCGCCGCGCGGCCAACGCCGATGGCCGGGATGATGCGGCCGGTGGCCGTCAGCTGCACCGCCAGCGACAGGATGCCCACCCAGGTGGCGATCATCGCGAAGATGCGGGTGCGCGTGGCCGTGTCGGTGGCGGCGTGGGACACGACCTCGGCCTGCACGAAGTACAGCATGGTGCCGGCAAAGGACAGCAGGAACACCCACAGGCCAATGCCGCCCAGGTACGAGGACTTGAACAGCAGCGAAAAGCCATCGAACAGGCCGCCGCCGACGGCCCTCTGCCGCCCGGCACTGGCGGCCTGGAAATCCGGATTGCCGGCCTGCGCTTCGACGGCGGCCCGCTCCAGACGGTTGGCACACACCACGGCGGCCACCAGCAGCGCTCCGGCGATCAGCAGCAGGTTCGCAACGCCAATCGGCCTCACCAGATGCTGCGTGATCTGCGGCCCGAGGATGGAGCCCAGCGAGCCGCCCGCACCGATGAAGCCGAACAGCCGCTTGCTCTGCTCGCTGGAATAGAGGTCGGCCATGAACGACCAGAACACCGACACCGTGAATACCGAGAACACGGTGATCCACACGAAAAAGGCCCGCGCCACGCCCACCGGCGACACGCCGGCGCGCATCAGCAGCCAGAACACCAGCATGTTCGCGACCAGGAACAGGTAGATCACCGGCACGAACCGCGAGCGCGGCAGCCAGGCGGCCACCGCCGCCTGCAGCGGCGCGGTGATCAAGGTGGCCACCAGCGTAGCGAGGAACAACCACGGCAGGTCGCGCGTGCCGCCCTCGATGCCCATGGCGTCCCGCAGCGGGAGCAGCATGTAGTAAGTCGAGAGCAGGAAGAAGAAGTAGGCGAAGGACCAGGCCAGCGCCCTGGCTTCCCCCGGCTTCAGGTTTACGAACTTCCGGATTGCCGCTTCCATCAGCCGAGCATAGCCGAGTGGAAGCGGCCGTGGCGGCTACTGTACGCCCACGCAGAGATACTTGATCTCCAGGTAGTCCATGATGCCGTAGCGCGAGCCCTCGCGGCCCGACCCGGACTCCTTCACGCCGCCGAAGGGCGCCATCTCGTTGGAGATCAGGCCGGAGTTGACACCGACGATGCCGCATTCCAGCGCCTCGCCGACCCGGAAGATGCGGCCCAGATCCCTGGTATAGAAATAGGCGGCGAGGCCGAATTCGGTATCGTTGGCGAGCGCGATGGCCTCCTCCTCCGTGCCGAAGCGCACCACCGGCGCCACCGGGCCGAAGATCTCCTCGCGGAACACGCGCATCTGCGGCGTGACGCCGGTGAGCACGGTGGGCTCGAAGAAGCACGAGCCCAGGCTGGAGCGCGAGCCGCCGACCAGCGCCTTCGCGCCCTTGGCCACCGCCTCGTCGACCATCGCGCCCACTTCGCGCGCCGCCTTTTCCGATACCAGCGGCCCGTGGGTGACGCCGGCTTCGGCGCCGTTGCCCAGCCGGAACTCCGATACCGCCTGCCTGAGCTTCGCGACGAAGGCATCATGGATGCCGTCCTGCACCAGCAGGCGGTTGCTGCACACGCAGGTCTGGCCGGAATTGCGGTACTTGGACTGCAGCGCGCCCTGCACGGCCGCATCGACATCGGCATCGTCGAACACGATGAACGGCGCATTGCCGCCCAGTTCCATCGAGGTGCGCTTGACGGTGGTGGCACACTGCGTGATCAGCATCTTGCCAACGGCAGTGGAACCGGTGAAGCTCAACTTGCGCACCAGCGGGTGGCCCGAGAGCACGCCGCCGATTTCGCTGGAGCTGCTGCCCACGACCACGTTGAACACGCCGGCGGGGATGCCGGCTTCCTGGGCCAGCACCGCCAGCGCTAGCGCCGAAAGCGGCGTTTCACGCGCGGGCTTCAGGACCACGGTGCAGCCGGCCGCAAGCGCGGGGGCAGCCTTGCGCGTGATCATGGCATTGGGGAAGTTCCACGGCGTGATGGCGGCCACCACACCCACCGGCTGCTTGATGACCAGCAGGCGCCGGTCGTTGGCCGGCGGCGGGATGATGTCGCCGTCGATGCGCTTGGCTTCCTCGGCGAACCACTCGATGTAGTTGGCACCGTAGACGATCTCGCCGCGCGCCTCATCCAGCGTCTTGCCCTGTTCGGCGGTGAGGATGCGCGCCAGGTCGTCCTGGTGCTTCATCACCAGGTTGAACCAGGCGCGCAGCAGGTTGGCGCGTTCCTTGACCGGGCGCGCGCGCCACAGCCGCTGCGCGCGGTCGGCTTCCTCGACGGCGCGGCGCGTCTCGGCCGCGCCCACCCCGGGGATGGTGGCGATGGTTTCGCCGGTGGCCGGATTGGTCACGTCAACGGCGCCGCCGCTGCCCGCCACCCATTCGCCTGCAATGTACGAGCGCTCCGCCAGAAGATCCGGACGCTGCAATGTCGGTCTACCCATGACTTTCAAGACTCCTGTTCCAACATGACGGACGCCAGCGACTGGTGCCGCCGCTCCCCGACGGCCGCGGCATCGGCATCGAGCTTTCCGGTGAGCTCGTCGAGCAGCTCGTAGAGCAGCTCCAGCTTGCCGTAGCCGAACTCGCGGGTGATGTATGCGTAGCGTTCCTCGGACTGCGGAGCCATCAGCGCGACCAGCCGGATTCCGGCTCCGGTCAGGCGGATCTCGCTGCGGCGCAGATCGTTGCGCGGCGCATGGCGCCGCACCAGTTCGCGCTTCTCGAGCTTCTGGACGATGCGCGACAGGCTGGGCATCAGCAGGAAGCACTCCTCGGCCAGCCGCGTCATTTCCAGCCCTTCGCCGCCGGCCTCGCGCTGGTCCTGCAGGGCCCGCAGCACGCGCCATTGCTGCGCCGTGAGTCCGTGCTCGCGCAGATGCGGCAGGAAGGTGCGCATGACGGCCTCGCGCGCCTTGAGCAGCGACATGGGCAGCGAGCGGTGGAAGGCTCTCATCGGTTACTTCTCGTCGACGATCCCGTTGCGCAGCAGGCCCACGCCTTCGACCTCCACCTCGACCACGTCGCCGGGCTTGAGCCAGCGCGGCGGCGTGAAGCGGGCGCCGGCGCCGTTGGGCGTGCCGGTGGCGATGATGTCGCCGGGCTTGAGCAGGCAGAACGTCGAGACGTACTCGATGAGATAGGCGATGGGGAACATCATGCTCGCCGTGGTGTCGTTCTGACGCACTTCGCCGTTGACGCGGGTGGTGACATGCATGTTCTCGTACTGGGCCGGCGTGAACTCGTCGGCCGTGACCATCCACGGACCGCAGGAGCCCGAGTGGGTGAAGTTCTTGCCCTGGGTGACATTGAACTTGGCATGGCGCAGCCAGTCGCGGATGCTGCCCTCGTTCATGATGGTGAGCCCGGCAATGTGCGCGTAGGCCTCGGCGCGCGGAATGCGGCGCCCGCCCTTGCCGATGACGACCACGATCTCGCCCTCGTAGTCCAGCTGCTCCGACTCCGGCGGCCGCACCAGCGGACGGTCATGGCCGGTGAGCGAATCGGGCCAGCGGACGAACACGCTGGGATATTTCGGCGCCTCGCTGCCGTCCTTGTATTCCGCATTGCGGTTGGCGTAGTTGACGCCGATGCAGACCACCTTTTCCGGCAGCACCACCGGCGGCAGCAGCGTGACCTCGGAGAGCGGCACGCCCGGGCCTTCGGGGGCCTTGGCCGCCTGCGCCAGCACGCCGCTGGTGATGGCATCCTTCAGGGTTGGAGCCAGTACCCGCAGATCCACGACCACCGGCGCCGCCGCCGGCCCGCGCACTACGCCCCAGCCTTCCGACCCATTGTGGATGTAACTCACCAGACGCATGACTGACTCTCCAGATGCCGCAAGGATATTGAGGGAATGTACCCAAGATATATTTAACTCGTTAAATTGTATAGCCCCTGCCTGCCGCTGCGGCCGCCTGATTACAGCAAAAATCCCGTACCGCAGCGGTCCGTGGCCGCTTTCCGATTGACTGCGATCATTAACACGTTAATATTTTACAATCCCGCACCCGCATCCCGAGGACAAGTCATGACCGACCTCAAGAAGAACATGGACCTGGCAGCCCAGTACCTCGGACGCTTCCGCAACCAGACGCTGACCCACTTCATCAATGGCGAATGGACCAGCAGCGCCGGCGTCAAGACCTTCGAAAACCTCTCGCCCATCGACAACACCAGTCTGGGCCACATCGCCAGCGGCACCCCTGCGGACGTGGACGCCGCCTGCCGCGCCGCGGACGAGGCCTTCCCGGCCTGGCGCGATCTGGGCGGGCAGGAGCGGCGCCGGCTGCTGCACAAGCTGGCCGACATCCTCGTCAAGCGCGCCGACGAGATCGCCATGGTCGAAAGCA
Source organism: Steroidobacteraceae bacterium (assembly GCA_049841155.1). Lineage (GTDB taxonomy): Bacteria > Pseudomonadota > Gammaproteobacteria > Steroidobacterales > Steroidobacteraceae > ZC4RG30. Next base: position 632,941 of record JASGHI010000004.1, on the reverse strand, counting down.
CCGACTGCGGCCAGGCCATCCGCTTCATGAAGCAGGCCGCGCTGCGCGGCGCCGACAACTTCCGCTTCTTCGCCGACAAGGCGCCCGAGGCGCGCAACGGCCAGGCGCTCTACCAGCCCGAGCACACCAACATCACCATGCGCACGCCCATCGGCCCGGTGGGTGTGATCACGCCGTGGAACACGCCCTTCATGCTGTCCACATGGAAGATCGCGCCGGCGCTGGCCGCGGGCTGCACCATCGTGCACAAGCCCGCCGAGTTCAGCCCGCTGTCGGCCGCGCTGCTGGCGGACATCAGCAAGGAAGCCGGCCTGCCGCCCGGTGTGTGGAACCTGGTCAACGGCATGGGTGAGTCGGCCGGCAAGGCCCTCACCGAGCATCCGGCCATCAAGGCGCTGGCCTTCGTCGGCGAGTCGCGCACCGGCACGCTGATCACCATCCAGGGCGCCCCCACGCTCAAGCGCGTGCACCTGGAGCTCGGCGGCAAGAATCCGGTGATCGTCTTCGATGACGCGGATTTCGAGCGCGCGCTGGATGCGGTGGTGTTCATGATCTATAGCCTCAATGGCCAGCGCTGCACCTCCAGCAGCCGGCTGCTGGTGCAGAACGGCATCCGCGGGAAATTCATCGCGGCGCTGGAGCAGCGCGTGCGCGATCTCAAGGTCGGCCACCCGCTCGACCCGGCCACCGAAGTGGGGCCGCTGATCCACCCCTCGCACCTGCAGAAAGTGCTGAGCTATGTCGACGCCGCGCGCGAGGACGGCGCCAAGGTCGCGGTGGGCGGCAAGCGCCACGCCGGCGGCCCCGGCGTCGACGCGGCCGGCAACTACGTGCATCCCACGCTGTTCACGGAAGCGAACAACAACATGCGCGTTGCCCGCGAGGAGATCTTCGGGCCGGTGCTCACCGCGATCAGCTTCGACACCGAGGAAGAGGCCATCCGCATCGCCAACGACAGCGAGTACGGCCTTGCCGCGTATGCCTGGACCTCGGACGTGAGCCGCGCGATGCGGCTGGCGCAGAAAATCCAGACCGGCATGCTGTGGATCAACTCGGAGAACAACCGCAACCTGCCCTCGCCCTTCGGCGGCATCAAGATGAGCGGCATCGGCCGTGACGGCGGCGATTACAGCTTCGAGTTCTACATGGAAACCAAGAACGTCTGCGTTGCCTATGGCACCCACCGCGTGCCGCAGCTGGGCCGCAAGGGCTGAGGCCGCCATGGCGCACTTCGTCCTCGAATACTCGGACAACATCGACGCGCCGACGCTGGCGCTGCAGACGCTGTTCGAAAAGCTGCACAGCGCTGCGCGCGACAGCGGCATCTTTCCCTACAAGGGAGTGCGCAGCCGGGCCTACGCCTGCCACGACTACCGCATGGCCGACGGCAACCCGCGGCACATGTTCGTGCACTTGTCGGTGCTGATCGGCGCGGGCCGCACCATGGAAGAGAAGGAGGCCGTGGCCAAGCAGTTCTTCGGCATCCTGAAGCAGCACTTCGCCCGCTGCTTCGACGAACGCGGCGTCGCGATGTCCTTCGAGATGAAGGAACTGGAGCCGGTGCTCAAGTTCAATGCCAACAACATCCAGGATCACCTGAAAGGCGCCGCCCCGTGAGCACGCTGGACACCGCATCCATCGAAGCCGCCGCCGCCGCGCTGCATGGCGCCGAGACCTCGCGCCAGCAGGTTTCACCGCTGACGCTGAAGTACCCCGGCATGGACATGGAGGATGCCTACGCCATCCAGTCCGCCTGGGTGCAGCGCAAGATCGCCGGCGGCGACCCGGTGATCGGCTACAAGATCGGCCTCACCTCGCGCGTGATGCAGCGCGCCATGAAGATCGACGAGCCGGATTTCGGCGTGCTGCTGCGCTCGATGGCCTTTGCCAACCGCGCCCGCATCCGCGCCGCGGATTTCACCGACCCGCGGATCGAGGTGGAACTGGCCTTCGTGCTGAAGAAGCGCCTTTCCGGCACGGCAGTCACCGTGGAACAGGTGCTGGAAGCCACCGACTATGTGGTGCCGGCACTGGAACTGATCGCCGCCCGCAGCTTCCGCGTGGATCCGGCCACCGGCTACACGCGCACGGTGATGGACACCATCGCCGACAACGCCGCCAATGCCGGCATCATCGTCGGCGACCAGCGGTTTTCACCCGCAAACATTGATCTGCGCTGGAGCGGTGCCATTCTCTACCGCAACAACGTGGTGGAGGAGACCGGGCTCGCGGCCGCGGTGCTGGATCATCCTGCGCACGGCATCTGCTGGGTGGCAAAGCGCTTCGCGCCGCATGGCATCGCACTGGAGCCGGGGCAGATCATCCTCTCCGGTTCGTTCACGGCACCGGTGATCGTCAAGGCCGGCGACCATTTCCTCGCCGACTACGGCCCGCTGGGCCGCATCGAGTGCTGGTTCGATTGAAGAGTGAAGAGCATGCAGACACCGCACAACCCCTTCAAGCAGGCACTCAAAGCACAGCAGGCCCAGTACGGCTTCTGGCTCGGCATGTGCAGTCCGATCGCGGCCGAATTGTGCGGTCAGTGCGGCTATGACTGGCTGCTGATCGACGGCGAGCACGCTCCCAACAGCATCGACAGCCTCTACAGCCAGCTGCTGGCCGTGGGCAACACGCCCAGTCACCCGGTGGTGCGCATCGTCGAAGGCGACACGGCGCTCATCAAGCAGGTGCTGGACATCGGTGCCCAGTCCATCCTCGTGCCCATGGTCGAATCGGCCGAACAGGCCCGCAGCATCGTCACCGCCACGCGCTATCCGCCCGCCGGCGTGCGCGGTGTAGGCACGGCGCTGGCGCGCGCCGCGCGCTGGAACGGCGTGCAAGGCTACTTCCGCGACGTGGAAAACGAACTATGCGTGTTGGCGCAGGTCGAATCGGTGAAGGGCCTTGCCGCACTGGATGACATCCTCGCGGTCGAGGGCATCGACGGCGTGTTCATCGGGCCGGCAGACCTTGCCGCTTCGATGGGCCACCTGGGCAATCCCTCGCACCCGCAGGTGGTCACTGCCGTCGAGGACGCCCTGCGCCGCATCCGGGCGGCCGGGCTCGCACCCGGCATCCTGGTAACCAGTGAAGCCCTGGCCCGGCGCTACGAGGCCGCCGGCGCGCTGTTCGTCGCGCTGGGCGTGGATACGCTCGCACTGGCCGCCGCCGCCCGCTCCACGCTCGCCAGCCACGTGGCCGGCGAAGACCTTGGCAATTCCGCCTCCAACGGCGCTTACTGACTTCGAGAGGACATCATGGGCAAACTCGCACTCGCCGCCAAGATCACCCACGTGCCATCGATGTACCTCTCGGAGCTCGACGGTCCGATGAAGGGGCATCGCCAGTCCGCCATCGATGGCCACATCGAGATCGGCCGCCGCTGCCGCGAGCTGGGCGTGGACACCATCGTCGTGTTCGACACGCACTGGCTGGTGAACTCGGTCTACCACCTCAACTGCGCCCCGCACTATCAGGGCATCTACACCAGCAACGAGCTGCCGCATTTCATCAGCAACATGAGCTATGAGATGTACGGCAACCCGGAGCTGGGCCGCATCCTCGGCGCCGAATGCAATGCCCAGGGCGTGGAGACGCTGGTGCATGACAACACCACGCTGCAGCCCGAGTACGGCACGCTGGTGCCGATGCGTTACATGAACGCCGACCTGCACTTCAAGATCGTCTCGGTCTCCGCGCTGTGCACGGTGCACTACCTGGACGACAGCGCGCGCCTGGGGTGGGCGATGCGCCAGGCCATCGAGAAGCACTACGACGGCAATGTGGCGATGTTCGCCAGCGGCTCGCTGTCGCACCGTTTCGCGCAGAACGGACAGGCCCCGCAGTTCGCCGAGAAGATCTGGAGCCCTTTCCTCGAGACGCTGGATCACCGCGTGGTGGACATGTGGACCCAAGGCGAATGGAAGGATTTCTGCGAGATGCTGCCCGAATACGCCGTCAAGGGGCATGGCGAAGGCTTCATGCACGACACCGCCATGCTGCTGGGCGCTCTGGGCTGGTCCGAATACCGGGGCAAGGCCGAAGTCGTCACGCCCTACTTCGGCAGCTCGGGCACCGGCCAGATCAATGCCATCCTGCCGGTCACCGAAGTCAGCGGCAAAGCGGTGCCGGGCCCGCGCGCATCGCGCACGGCGGCACTGGCCTACGGCGAAAGCCGGGTCTGATCCGGGAGCACGCGCCACCAGCGCGTGCCTTCCTGCGGCGCATCCAGATCCACGCGCTCGCCCATCATGGGCGTCGTGACCGCCACGCCGCGCTCGGCGGCGAAGCGCAGCACCTGTTCGAAGGGATCATCCCAGGTGTGCATGGCCAGATCGAAAGTGCCGTTGTGGATGGGCAGCAGCCAGCGCCCGCGCAGGTCCTGATGGGCCTGCACGGTTTGCGGCGGATGCATGTGCACGTAGGGCCACTGCGCGTCGTAGGCGCCGGTTTCCATCAGCGTCAGACCGAAGGGGCCGAAACGCCGCCCGATCTCGGCGAAACCGTCGAAGTAGCCGCTGTCGCCACTGAAGAAAACCCGCAGGCCATCATCCTCGATCACCCACGAGACCCATAGCGTACGGTTGCCGTCCCGCAGGCCGCGGCCCGAGAAATGCTGCGCGGGCGTGGCCGTCAGGCGCAGACCATCCACCTCGGTGCCCTGCCACCAGTCGAACTGCCGGATCCTGTCGCGGGCGACGCCCCAGCCAGCCAGCCGGTCACCCACGCCCAGCGGCGCGAGGAACAGCTGCGCTTTGTCCTTCAGCGCCTTGATGGCAGAGCGGTCCAGATGATCGTAGTGATCGTGCGAGAGGATCACCGCGCGCAGGGGCGGCAGGTCCTCGATGGCAATGGGCGGCGCATGGAAGCGCTTCGGGCCCATGAACTGCACCGGCGAAGCCCGGTCGCAGAACACCGGATCCGTGAGCCACCATTGACCGCGCAGCTTCATCAGCACGGTGGAATGTCCCAGCCGGTACAGGCTGCGCTCCGGTGCGCTGTCCAGTTCGGCCCGGGTCAGCGGGTGGATGGGCAGCGGTGACGCCGGCACGGTGCCCGCAGGCTTGTTGAAGAACACCTCCCACCATACGCGTAGCAGGGACTCGGGCATGTCGCCCGGCCCCGGCGGTCGCGCATTGCGGAAGCGGGCCATGACAGGGAACCTCAGGCGCGCAGGTGCTTCTTGTAGAACGGCACGAGCTTCGCGGCTGCCTTGCCGACGGGACCGGGCTGGTCGTAGAGGTCATAGTGGGTTGCGCCGTCGACGACGAACAGGTCCTTTTCGCTGCGCACCCGCCTGTAAAGCTCCTGTCCGTCCTTCTGCGAGCCGAAAGCACCGGGCACACTGCCAGTGATGATCTGGATGGGCTGCGTCAGCAGCTGCTCCACCAGATGGAAGGCATCGAAGGCAATCACGCTGCCAAGGCTGGTGAAGCGCAGCTTGTTGGGCGCGCAGGCATTCTGCCCCCGCGGAGTGCGGTAGTAGTCGACGGCCTGCGAAACATCCACATCCGTGATGCCGGCCTGATCGCGCTCCTGCGGCGAATTGGGAATCCAGTTGCTGATGAGCGGCGCGGATCCTCTGGCCTCGGCAGTGCGCTGCTTGCCGATGGCTTCCAGCGTCTTGACCACCTCGCCCTCGCGGTTCAGGCGGCCGATGTTGGCGCCGACCACGGTGCCCACCGCCTTGATGCGGTGTTCGGTCATGGCGGCGCTCACGGCATAACCGCCGCCGGCGCACACGCCCAGCACGCCGATCTTCTCCTCATCGACATAGGGCAGCGTCACCAGGTAGTCCACGGCGCAACGCACGTCCTCGACCCGGGTTGCGGGGTCTTCGATGTAGCGCGGCTCGCCGCCGCTCTCGCCCTGGAACGACGCATCGAAGGCAATGGTCACGAAGCCCTGCTCGGCCAGTTTGCCGGCATAGAGACCGGCGGTCTGGCCCTTGCAACTGCTACCCGGATGCACGCAGACGATGGCCGCGTACTTGCCCTTGTCGTCGAAATTTGGCGGGAAATACAGTTCGGCGGCCACATCCCAGGTCCGGTTCCTGAAAGCGGTGGATTTCGGCTGGGTCATGGTGACGCTCCTCAAAGATGGTTCTTGTAGAAAGGCACCAGCTTGCCCAGAGCCGCCTCGACCATGGCGGGCTGGTCATACATAGCCATGTGCGTGCCGCCGGGCACGATCAGCAGATCCTTGCTCCTGCTGGCGGCGCGGCGGAACAGATCCTCGCTGATCCAGCGCGTGCCGGCATCGCTGCCGGCGACGATCTGCAGCGGCTGGGTCAGGAACAGCTCCACGTTGTTGAACGCGTCAAACGTCACCAGCTGCGCGAGGCTGTGCGTGGGCAGCTTGCCCGGAGCATTGCAATGCTGCGCGCGGGCGGTGCGGTAGTAGTCGAAGGCTTCGGCGAAATCGGGATGGGTTGCGTCCTCGCGCTTGCCGGGCACCGTGGGCAGGTACTGCGTGGGCGCACCATTGGCTTCCGCGGTGCGGGCCGCCATCGCCATGTCGCGCAGCGCCAGGCAGTCCTGCGGTTTGGCCGTGTTGTCCCAGCCGTTGCGGTACATCTGGCCGTAGTTCACGGCGCTCACTGTGCCCAGCGCCTTGATGCGGGTGTCGATCACGGCAGCGTTGGTGGCATAGCCACCGCCCGCGCACACGCCGAGTACACCGATGCGTTCCTTGTCCACGCAGGCAAGGGTAGTCAGATAGTCGACGGCGGCGCTGACGTCTTCGACCCGCAGATAGGGATTTTCTAGATGGCGCGGCTCGCCCGTGCTCTCGCCCTGGAAAGCGGCGTCATAAGTCAGCGTGAGGAAACCCTGCGCGGCCAGCTTCTCGGCATACAGGCCGGCGGTCTGCTCCTTCACGCCGCCGGCGGGATGCACGCAGACGATGGCAGCATACTGGCGCTCCGGATCAAACCCTGGGGGCTGCCGCAGAATGCCGGCAAGGGTCCAGACGTAGTTGTTGAAAGTCACGGATCGGGCCATGTCGAAGACTCCACCACATCATCAATGGAGACATAGACTATCTCCTGGAACCCGTACGGAACATGCTCTAAAGTACTTCTTTCTTTTTCAATAGTACTGACCCGACTATGGACCCCCTTTCCGACGTACTCTCGCTGCTCCAACCACGCAGCCAGTTCTACGCCGGTTTCGACGCCGCCGGAAACTGGTCTTTCGACTTTCCCGCGCATGAGGGCATCAAGTTCACGGCGGTGATGCGCGGCTCCTGCTGGGTGGTCACCGGCGACCTGGAACATCCGGTCCGCTTCGACGAGGGCGACTGCTTCCTGCTCAACAGCGGGCACCGCTTCGTGCTGTCATCCGATCCGGCGCTGCAGCCCGAGGACGGTGAACACATCCTGCAGATCGCCACCCGCGACGGCGTTGCCATCCACAACGGCGGCGGCGAGGTGTTTCTCATCAGCGGACGTTTTTCCTTCTCCGGCAACCATGCCGCGGTGCTGTTCGATGCCCTGCCGCCGCTCATCAACATCCCCAAGGCATCGAGCCAGGCGCAGATCCTGCGCTGGTCCCTCGATCAGCTGGTGTCTGAATTGCGCAGCCCGCAGCCGGGCGGTGCGCTGATGTCCACGCATCTGGTGCACGTGATGCTGGTGCAGGTGCTGCGCCTGTTCATGGTGGCCTCCAGCGAACTGCCCAAGGGATGGTTCCTGGCGCTGACCGACCGGCAGATCAGTCCCGCGATCGGTGCCATGCACGCCGAACCCGCCCGTCAATGGACGCTGGAAGAACTGGCGCGCATTGCCGGCGTGTCGCGCACGGTATTTGCGCAGCGCTTCAAGGCGCTGGTCGGCAGTACGGCCATGGACTACCTCGCGCGCTGGCGCATGCTGGTGGCGGCGGACCGTCTGCGCAGCGGCGGCGAGAGCGTATCCTCCATCGCCTTCTCGCTCGGGTACGAATCCGAAAGCGCCTTCAGCACGGCCTTCAAGAGAATAATGTCCTGCTCCCCTTCGCAATACCGGCGCCGCGCCGCCTGACCTCGAATGGAAAACAAGAATACCGACACGCTCGCGGCCCACACGCCGATGATGTCCCAATACCTCCGGATCAAGGCACAGCACCCCGACGTGCTGCTGTTTTACCGGATGGGCGACTTCTACGAGATGTTCTACGACGACGCGCGCCGGGCGGCGAAGTTGCTGGACATCACGCTCACCACCCGCGGCCAGTCGGCCGGCGAGCCCATTGCGATGGCGGGCGTGCCGGTGGTGAGCATCGAGAACTACCTGGCCCGCCTGGTGCGCAAGGGCGAGTCCGTGGCCATCTGCGAGCAGGTGGGCGATCCCGCGAAGTCCAAAGGCCCGGTGGAGCGCCAGGTGGTGCGCATCGTCACGCCGGGCACCCTGGTGGAGGATGCGCTGCTGGAGCGCGCGCGGGAGAGTCTGCTGGCCGCGCTGTACACGGGAACGGCGGGCCACGGCCTTGCGTGGCTGGATCTGGCGGGCGGCCGCTTCGGCGTGATCGAGCTTGCAACCGATGCGGAGGTCGCGGCGGAGCTGGAGCGCCTGCGCCCGGCCGAACTGCTGCTGCCGGAGGATCAGCGCCGCGACACCCTGCCCCAGGCGCGCCTGCGTCCGCCCTGGCATTTCGATGCCGGCAGCGCGCGGCGCCTGCTGTGCGCGCAGTTCGGCACGCGTGACCTGGCCGGCTTCGGTGCAGAGGAACTGCAGGCGGGCCTTGCCGCGGCCGGCGCCCTGCTGCAGTACGCGCAGGACACGCAGAAGGCGGCGCTGCCGCATGTGCGCAGCCTCACCGTCCACCGCCGTGACGAGGGGCTGCAGCTGGACGCGGCCACGCGCCGCAACCTGGAGCTCGACCGCAGCCTCACAGGCAACGAGGACGCCACGCTGTTCGCATTGCTGGACCACAGCGCCACGGCCATGGGTTCGCGCGAATTGCGGCGCTGGCTGAACCGCCCGCTGCGCGACCGCGAGGCGCTGCGGCTGCGCTATGCGGCCGTGGGCACGCTGGCCGAAGACCGCGGCTTCGACGCAGTGTCGGCGGCATTGCGCCCGGTGGGCGACCTCGAGCGCGTGCTGGCGCGGGTGGCATTGCGCTCGGCGCGGCCGCGTGACCTCGTGGCACTGCGCAGCGCGCTGGCCGCACTGCCGGCGCTGCGCACGCTCGTGGCCGGGCTCGACAGCCCGCTGCTGCAGCGGCTGCGGCAGCACATCGGCGAGCACGCGGCCGAGCATCGGCTGCTGGCGCAGGCCATTGCCGCCGAGCCCGCGGCACTGCTGCGCGACGGCGGCGTGATCGCAGCAGGTTTCGATGCCGGACTGGACCAGTTGCGGCGCATCTCCACCAACACCGACGAGTTCCTGCTGGAACTCGAGAAACGCGAGCGCGAACGCAGCGGCATCGCGCAGCTGAAGCTGGGCTACAACCGCGTGCAGGGCTTCTTCATCGAGATCCCGCGCACCCACGCCGAACGTGTGCCGGCAGACTACCTGCGCCGGCAGACGGTGAAGTCCGCCGAACGCTTCATCACGCCCGAACTCAAGGGTTTCGAGGACGAGGTGCTGGGCGCGCGCGACAAGGCGCTGGCGCGGGAAAAGCAGATCTGGGACGAAGTGCTCGACCAGCTCATCGCGCAGCTGGCAGCGCTGCAGCAGACCGCTGCCGCGCTCGCCAGCCTCGATGCCCTCGCCAGCCTCGCCGAGCGCGCCGACACACTGCGCTGGGTGCAGCCGGAGCTGGTGGAAGACCCGGTGTACCGGGTCGAAGGCGGACGCCATCCCGTGGTCGAACGCTTCAGCGGCACGAACTTCGTGCCCAATGACCTCGCCTTCGACGATGCGCGCCGCATGCTCATCGTCACCGGCCCCAACATGGGCGGCAAGTCCACCTACATGCGCCAGGCTGCGCTCATCGCGGTGCTGGCGCACATCGGCAGCTTCGTACCGGCCAGCGCCGCCGCCATCGGCCCCATGGACCGCATCTTCACGCGCATCGGCGCCGCCGACGATCTCGCGGGCGGCCGTTCCACCTTCATGGTGGAGATGACCGAGACCGCGAACATCCTGCACAACGCCACCGCGCAGAGCCTGGTGCTCATGGACGAGATCGGCCGCGGCACCAGCACCTTCGACGGGCTATCGCTGGCCTGGGCGGTGGCGCGGCATCTGGCCACACAGCAGCGCGCATTCACGTTGTTCGCGACCCACTACTTCGAGCTGACGCAACTGGCGGCCGAACTTCCCGGCGTGGTGAACCTGCACCTGGACGCCACCGAACATGGCGAGGAGCTGGTGTTCCTGCATACGGTGAAGGAAGGCCCCGCGAACCGCAGCTATGGCCTTGCCGTGGCGCGGCTGGCCGGCGTGCCGCGCGAAGTGATCACCGCCGCCGGAACCTACCTTGCGCAGCTCGAAGCCCAGCGCGATGCGCAGCCCCGCCACAGCACCGCGGACACGTTCACGCCGGGCCCATCCGCAGCGCCGCCGCCACAAGCCGAACTACCCCTGTTCGCTGCCCCTCTCCGCTCAGCCATCGAGGAGCAATTGGCCGCACTTCAGCCCGACGAGCTCACTCCACGCGCTGCGCTGGACCTGCTCTACCAGCTGCACCGCGAGGCGCAGAAAAAGTAACGCTGGAGTCGCTCCCAAGCGCGCATTTCGAAGAAAATTCTGGCGTTTCTCCCATGGTGGAATGATTTTCCACCATGGAAGATCAGCCCATCTTTTTCGGGAAAGTGGCTCCGGCCAACCAGTGAACCGCTGCGCAGACATCAATCAACGCATCGCCCAGCGTCTCGGCGGACTGCGCTCGGAGCAGGTCTGGTGGCAGGATCCGGAGAGCGGTTACAAGCGGCGCACGCTCACGCCACCCGGCATATCGCACCACCTGCAGCTCAGCGAAGTGCACTTCCCGCCTGGCGCGCGCGTGACTTTCGAGAATGCACCCGGGCCACCATCACGGCAGCAGATATGGATCCTCGAGGGCACGATGCAGGTCCACCTGGGACAGAGGGACTACCGTCTCACCGGCGGAGACTGCATGGTCATGACGCTCGACCAGCCTGTCATCTTGTACAACCCGGGGCCCGGGCAGGCGCGTTACGTCGCCGCCCTGTGACCGAAGTGACCGCTGTCGAGGAAAGAGGTGATCTGCACGGCCACCTCCTCGGACATCAGCATGCCCATGTGACTCGCGGACAGCACGCAATGCGCGGTGGCGCCGTCGAGCAGGGTTTCGGAAACGGCCACGGTGCCGTCGCTGGGTTCGTTCATGTGCGCGATCAGATGCCCGAGGCCGTTGGGCCGGTTGCCGGCGATGATGCCCACCTGCGCGCCATGGGTCCATTTGCGGCATCGCCCGCCTGCCGGTGAATCGCAGGCCAGCACTTCGCGGCCGGCCTTGCCCAGCAATGCACCCATCGGTCCCAGCGCAGCCAGCGCCCGGCCGCTCTGGCTGCCGTTGACGGGCGAGCCCAGCAGCACCACGCGGCAGAAATCGCCACTGAAGCGGTCCGCCGCCAGCAGACCCAGCTCGAACATGCGGCAGACGATGACGCCGCCCAGGCTGTGGCCCACCAGGTGCACCGGCGCCAGCGTCCGCAGGGCCAGCATGCGCGCATAACGGGCGCAGCGGCGCGCCACGGCGTCAACAGGCTCGCCCAGCGAGGAATACGGGAACACGCGCAGCGTCCAGCCGGCGGCAGCCAGCTGGCGCTTGAGGAAGAACGACTCGGCCCCCGTCATCCACAGGCCGTGGACGAAGAGCACCGTGCCGCGGGACGGGGCAGCGCCGGCTTCAGCCGGCCGGCGGCGGCGTGCGGACACGGATGGACAGTTCGCGCAGCTGCGCCTCGCTCACCGGCGTGGGCGCGTCCGTCAGCGGGCAGGCCGCGGTCTGCGTCTTCGGGAAGGCGATCACGTCACGGATGCTGTCGGCGCCCGCCATCAGCATCACCAGGCGATCCAGGCCAAAGGCAATGCCGCCATGTGGCGGCGCGCCGAACTTCAGCGCATCGAGCAGGAAGCCGAACTTGCGCCGCGCCTCCTCGGCATCGATGCCGAGCAGACCGAACACCACCGACTGCATCTGCGTACGGTGGATGCGCACGGAACCGCCGCCGATCTCCGAACCATTGAGCACCATGTCATAGGCCCTGGCGACCGCCTTGCCCGGATCGGCCGCGAGCAGTGCCGGATCGTCGACCTTGGGCGCAGTGAACGGGTGATGCATGGCCACCCAGCGCTTGGCATCCGCGTCGAACTCGAACATGGGGAAATCCACCACCCACAGTGGACGCCAGCCCTCCTGCACGAGCTTCAGGTCCTGGCCGATCTTCAGGCGCAATGCGCCCAGTGCGTCATTCACCACCTTCGCGCTGTCGGCACCGAAGAAGATGAGGTCGTTGTCCTGCGCACCGGTGCGCTCGAGGATACCCGCCACGGCCTCGTCGCCCAGGAACTTGAGGATGGGCGACTGCAGGCCTTCGCGGCCCCTGGCGCGGTCGTTGACCTTGATGTAAGCCAGACCCTTGGCGCCATAGCGCGCCACGAAGGCGGTGTAGGCGTCGATCTCGCTGCGCGAGAAAGCGCCGCCGCCGGGCGCGCGCAGCGCAGCGACCCGGCCGTTGGCATCCTTCGCCGGTCCTGCAAACACCTTGAAATCGCAGCCGGCGACCAGATCCGCCACGTCCACCAGTTCCAGCGGCACGCGCAGGTCCGGCTTGTCCGAACCATAGCGGCGCATGGCCTCCGCATAGGTCATGCGCGGGAAGGGTTCCGGCAGCGCCACGGTGACCGTGCGCGCGAACAGCTCGCGGATCATCCCTTCCATGAGGTTCATGATCTCGTCCTGCGTCAGGAACGAGGTCTCGATATCCAGCTGCGTGAATTCGGGCTGGCGGTCGGCGCGCAGATCCTCGTCGCGGAAGCAGCGCACGATCTGGTAGTAGCGGTCGAAGCCCGACACCATCAGCAGCTGCTTGAAGATCTGCGGCGACTGCGGCAGCGCAAAGAAACTGCCCGGATGCGTGCGGCTGGGCACGAGGTAATCGCGCGCCCCTTCGGGCGTGGCCTTGGTGAGCATCGGCGTCTCGATGTCCACGAAGCCGTGTGCATCCATGTAGTGGCGCATGGCCATGGTCACGCGATGGCGCAGCCGCAGGCGGTGGTTCATCTCCTCGCGCCGCAGGTCGATGTAGCGGTAGCGCAGCCGCACCTCCTCGCTCACCGCCTCATCCAGCTGGAAAGGCAGCGGCTCGGAACGGTTCAGCACGGTCAGCTGCCGCGCCAGCAGCTCCACGGCGCCCGAGGCGAGATTGGCATTGGCGGTACCCGCCGGGCGCTCGCGCACCTGGCCCCGTACCTGCACCACGAATTCACCCCGCAGCCGCTCGGCTTCGGCAAACAGGGTCTTGTCGTCCGGGTCGAAGACGATCTGCAGCAGCCCCTCGCGGTCGCGCAGATCGACGAAAATCACGCCGCCATGGTCGCGGCGGCGGTGGACCCAACCGGCGACCGTGACTTCCAGCCCCGTGAGGCTCTCGTTGACCTGACCGCAATAGTGGCTACGCATGGGCGCGCGATGTTACGGGCGCCCCGCCCGAGCGTCCAGCTGCCCCGTATAAGAGACGCGGTAGATCACGTTGGCGGCATCGTCGCTGACCAGCAGGGAGCCGTCGGGGGCCACCGTCGCAGAGGCCGGCCTCCCCCACACATCGCCGCCGTCGGCAATGAACCCGGTCATGAAGTCGATGTATTCACCGGTGGGCACGCCGTTCTTCAGCGGCACGCGCACCACCTTGTAGCCGGTGCGCTGCGAGCGGTTCCAGGAGCCATGCAGCACCGCGAAGGCATCCCCCGCATATTCCCTGGGAAAAGCCGACCGGCCGGAAGGCCGCAGCGGATAGAACGCGAAGCCCGTGGCCGCCGAGTGCGCCTCGAAGGGCACCTCGGGCACCGCGACCTTGCCCCTGAGGTCGGTTCGCGCATCCTTGAAACGCGGATCCTCATGGTCCCCGAGGTAGTACCAAGGCCATCCGTAGAACTCCCCTTGGCGCACGCGCGTGGAGTAATCGGGCACGAGGCCGTCCCCGATCAGGTCGCGCTCGTTGGTGGTGCACCACAGCTCGCCATTGGCCGGCTGCACCGCCAGCGCAACGCAGTTGCGGATGCCGGTGGCGAAGTTGCGCCCTGGGCCCGGCCCATCACGGCCCATCTCGAACACCCGCACCGTCGCACGGCTCTCTTCCTGGCCCCAGGCCGCGCCCACGCCATGCGCCGCTTCCCACGCACGGATCTCGGCAGGGGTCTTCTCCGGCATGTCTTCCGGCACATTCGACTGCGAACCCACCGAGACGAACAGGCGCCGGCCGTCCTGCGAGAAGGCAAGATCGCGGGTGAAATGGCCGCCGCCCGACGGCGCGAGCTGCGGCACCACGATCTCCGGCACGCCACTGGCAACGCTCTGCCCGGGTTTGTAGGCATAGCGCACGACGCGGTTGAACTCCGCCACATACACCCACCGCGGGTTCGGCCCCGCCGGGTAGAACGCAATGCCGAAGGGCTGTATCAGCCCCTGCGCGAAAACGCTCGGGGTGGCCGTCCGCCCGTCGGCTGCGGGGCGCAGCAGCGTGATGCGGCCCGCCGTGGTCTCGGCCAGCAGGATGTCGCCGTTGGGTGCGACCCGCATGGTGCGCGGACCCGAAAAGCCGCTGGCGAACACCCCGACCTCGAAGCCCGGCGGCAGCGCCGGCCGGGCATTGGCGGGCTTGTCGATGATGCGCGGGAAATTCACCACCGATGGAGTTTCGAAGGGTGGCGGAAGGTGCTGCAGATCGATGCGGTGCACGCGGCCAGGCCGGTCGTTCTTCCAGTCAGGGGTACCTCCCTGCGACGAAGGCGGCACGGTCCTCATCATGTCGGGCGGCGGTCCGAAACCACGCGGCGGCGGGCCGTCGACGAAGGTGCCCGCCGCAAGCTCCGAGAAATAGGCCACGAGTTCCACCCGCTCCGTGGCCTGGGTCACGGGAATCACCATCGCCGTGCCAGGCACCACGGTGGTCGGCGCGGCCAGGAAACGCTCCAGCGTCGCTGGATCCCAGGTGAGCCGGGAGTTCCTCAGCGCCGCTGTGTAGCTGAATCCGGCGGCGGTGCCGGCAGTGCGCCCGACGAGGCCCTGGAGAGCAGGCCCCTGGGCACCGCCGTTGTCGTTGGGTTCAGCGCTGTGGCAGAGCGCGCACTGCGCGCGGAACACCGCCTTGCCGGCCTGCGCCGCGGTGAGCGCCGGCTGGGCCGCCCCGCACGGCACAGCCACTGCAGCGCCCAGCGCGGCCACGGCCAGCAAGGTTCCGATGTTCATCGAAAGTCTCCACCCAATGCGCCTCAGCGCGCCTTTTTGCGGGCTCCGGACTTTCCCGAGCCGGGCTTGACCGCCTTCGCACGCGGCCGGGCCTTGGCGGCCACGGAGGCCGCCCCAGGCTTGTCCGGCTTCGGCTCCGCCTTCGCGGGCGCTGCCACCTCGGGTTTGGCTTCCGGTTTGGCTTCCGACTTGGCCTCCGGTTTGGCTTCCGGCTTCTGGTCCTCGCCGACCAGATTACGCTTCTTCTCGGCGTCGGACTTGAAATCGGTCTCGTACCAGCCACCGCCCTTGAGGCGGAACACGGGGGCGGAGACCAGCTTCACCAGCTTCGCCTTGCCGCATTCGGGGCATTTCTTCAGCGGCGCGTCGGTGATCTTCTGCAGCACCTCGGCCTGCGCGCCGCAGGCCTGGCACTGGTATTCGTAGAACGGCATGCCGGCAATTATGCCTCAACCGCTTTTTTTCTCGAACGACAGCTCCCCGCCGCGCACACCGACCACGACGCGGTCGCCGGCCGCGAAATCGCCGCGCAGGATGCGCTCGGCCAGGGGATTCTCGATCTGCTGCTGGATCGCGCGCCGCAGCGGCCGCGCCCCATACACCGGATCGAAACCCGCCTCGCCGATGAGATCGCGTGCGGCGGTGTCCAGGTCCAGCGTCATGTCGCGCTCGGCGAGGCGGTTGCGCAGCGACGCGAGCTGGATGTCGACGATGGCGCGGATCTGCTCGGCACCCAGCGGGTGGAACACGATGATGTCGTCGATGCGGTTGATGAACTCGGGACGGAAGTGCGCCTGCACGCGCTCCATCACCTCGTTCTTCATGCGCTGGTACTGGCCCTCGCCCGCGAGCTGCTGGATCACGTCCGAGCCCAGGTTCGAGGTCATGATGATGACGGTGTTGCGGAAATCCACCGTGCGGCCCTGGCCATCGGTGAGGCGGCCGTCGTCCAGCACCTGCAGCAGCACGTTGAAGACATCCTTGTGCGCCTTCTCGACCTCGTCGAGCAGCACCACCGAATAAGGCTTGCGGCGCACAGCTTCGGTGAGATAGCCGCCCTCCTCGTAACCCACGTAGCCGGGAGGCGCTCCGATGAGGCGCGCAACCGAGTGCTGCTCCATGAACTCGGACATGTCGATGCGCACCACCGCGTCCTCGCTGTCGAACAGGAACTCGGCCAGCGCCTTGACCAGTTCGGTCTTGCCCACGCCCGTGGGACCGAGGAACAGGAACGAGCCATTGGGCCGGCGCGGATCTGAAAGCCCCGCACGCGAGCGGCGGATGGCATTGGAGACGATGCGCAGCGCCTCGCCCTGGCCCACCACACGCTTGGCCAGCGCCTCCTCCATGCGCAGCAGTTTGTCCTTCTCGCCCTCGAGCATCTTTGCGACCGGAATGCCGGTCCACTTGGAGACCACCTCGGCGATCTCCTCCTCGGTGACGCTGTTGCGCACCAGCTGCGGCGTGGTCTGCTCGGCGGCCTGCGCGGCGGCGAGCTTCTTTTCCAGTTCGGGAATCCGCCCGTACTGCAGCTCGGCCATCTTCGCCAGATCGTTGGCACGGCGCGCGGCTTCGAGGTCCAGCCGGCACTTCTCGAGCTCCTCCTTGACCGAGGCTGCGCCCTGCAGCGTCGCCTTCTCGGCTTTCCAGATCTCCTCGAGGTCGGCGTATTCCTTTTCGAGCGTGCGCAGCTGTTCCTGCAACGTGGCAAGGCGCTTCTTGGAGGCCTCGTCGTCCTCCTTCTTCAGCGCCACTTCCTCGATGCGCAGCTGGATGATGCGGCGGTCGAGCCGGTCCATCTCCTCGGGCTTGGAGTCGATCTCCATGCGGATGCGCGCCGCGGCCTCGTCGATGAGGTCGATGGCCTTGTCGGGCAACTGCCGGTCGGCGATATAGCGGTGCGAGAGCTGCGCCGCGGCGACGATGGCCGGGTCGGTGATCTCGACGCCGTGGTGCACCTCGTAGCGCTCCTTGAGGCCGCGCAGGATGGCGATGGTGTCCTCCACCGAGGGCTCGCCCACGAACACCTTCTGGAAGCGCCGCTCCAGCGCCGCGTCCTTCTCGATGTACTTGCGGTATTCGTCCAGCGTGGTCGCGCCCACGCAGTGCAGTTCGCCGCGCGCCAGCGCGGGCTTCAACATGTTGCCCGCGTCCATGGCGCCATCGGCCTTGCCGGCGCCCACCATGGTGTGCAGCTCGTCGATGAACAGGATGACCTGCCCTTCCTGCTTGGCGAGGTCCTTCAGCACGGCCTTCAGCCGCTCCTCGAATTCACCGCGGAACTTGGCGCCGGCGATCAGCGCGCCCATGTCCAGCGCCAGGATCTTCTTGTTCTTGAGGCCCTCGGGCACTTCGCCGTTGACGATGCGCTGCGCAAGGCCCTCGACAATGGCCGTCTTGCCCACGCCGGGCTCGCCGATCAGCACCGGGTTGTTCTTGGTGCGCCGCTGCAGCACCTGCACGGTGCGGCGGATCTCGTCGTCGCGGCCGATCACCGGGTCCAGCTTGCCGCTGGTCGCGCGCTCGGTGAGGTCGATGGTGTACTTGGAGAGCGCCTCGCGGCTTTCCTCGGCGTTCGGGTCGTTCACGGCCTCGCCGCCGCGCACCTCGTCGATGGCCTGCTCCAGCCTGGCCTTGGTCAGGCCCGCGCCCTTGAGGACGCGGCCCAGCTCGCCGCGGTCGTCCACGGCCGCGAGCGCGAACAACTCGCTGGAGACGTACTGGTCGCCGCGCTGCTGGGCGAGTTTGTCGGTGACGTTGAGCAGGCGCGAAAGGTCCTGCGACACATGCACCTCGCCGGGCGTACCCGAAACCTTGGGCAGGCGGTCCAGCAGGGCGTTGAGGTCGGTCCGCAGCTTGGGCACATTGGCGCCGGCCTTGGCGAACAGCGGGCGCAGGCTGCCCCCCTGCTGGTCCAGCAGGGCGGCCAGCAGGTGCGCCGGCTCGATCATCTGGTTGTCACGGCCCACGGCCAGCGACTGGGCGTCGGCCAGGGCGTTCTGGAAACGGCTGGTGAGTTTGTCGTTGCGCATGACGCCATGATGGGGTCTTCGGCCCCTGAATCAATGGCCTGCACCGTTAACGGCAACCGTACTTAACCGTTACGAACCTGCCATCTGCCCCGCACAGCGGTCAACGTACCAGCGTTCTCATGTCTGTTTATGTTATATTATAACCTTAACCGTTCTTATCGAGGTCACATGCCAGCGTCCATGCGTTTCATCCGGGTCTCCCACGCCGTCACCGCCGCATTACTGCTGGCAGCCGGTGCGGCCAGCGCAGCCGCCCCTGAGGGCAGCCAGGAGCTGGACACGGTCAATGTGGTGGGTGAACGGCAGCGGGAACGCTCGGAGGTCGGATCACGCCTGAACCTGTCCCTGCAGGAAACCCCCGCGGCGGTGGCCGTGATCGGCAAGGAAGAACTGGACCTGCGGGGCGACCAGTCGGCCATGCTGGCCGTGAGCCGGGCCCCCGGATTCTCCCCAGTGGGCATGTCCGCCTTTGCCGGCTCGGCGCTCGCGGCGCGCGGCTTCAGCGGCAACAACTCGGTGGCGCAGCTCTACGACGGCAACCGCCTGTTCGTCAGCGGCGGCGCCATGAGCTTCCCCACCGACACCTGGCCGTTCCAGCGCATCGAAGTGCTGGCCGGCCCCGCCTCCGTGCTCTATGGCTCGGGCGCCATCGGCGGCGCGGTCAACTACGTTCCGCGCGCCATCAACCGCGAGCGGGCCGAACACGAGGTCTATGCCAGCCTCGCCAGCTGGGACACCTACCGCCTCGCCGCCGCCTCCACGGGACCGATTTCCGGCAGGGTGGCCTACCGCGCCAATGTGGTGGTCAATGACAGCGCGGGCTACATCGACCGCAATGACAGCCGCACCTATGCGGCCTCGGGCGCCCTGCTCGTGGGGCTGGGAGAGTCCTCCACCCTGACTTTGATGCTGGACCGGGGCGATATCGACACTACCCCCTACTATGGCGCCCCACTGATCGGCGGTGGCATCGACCCCGGCACGCGCCGCGAGAACTACAATGTGGCCGATGCCCGCACGCGCTTCCTCAATACCTGGGCGCGGGCGCGCCTCGACGTCAAGCTGAGCGATACGCTGGCGCTGCGCAACGAGCTCTACTACCTCGACACCACGCGCTACTTCCGCAATCTCGAGAACTACACCTGGAATCCGGCCACGCAGCTGGTGGACCGCAGCTTCAACTTCGGCACCGACATCGCCCAGTGGCAGACCGGCAACCGTTTCGATCTCACTTTGTCGCAGCCGCTTGCCGGCCACGTCAACCAGCTCATTGCCGGCCTGGAGCTGAACCAGGTGGGCTACAGCGTCGACAGCGTCACGACGACCAACACCAGCGTCAATCGCTATGATCCGGTGCCCGGCCTGTTCAACTACGGCGCGGGTTTCGTGCCCACCCTGGGCACGACGACCAAACAGGCCGCCCTGTTCGCGGAAAACGTGTTCGATCTGACCGCGAAGCTGAAGCTGGTGGCCGGGCTGCGGGTGGAACGCATCGACCTGGAACGGCGCGACAAGGTCGCACTGACGCGCGCGGACCTCGACTTCAAGCCGGTGACCTGGCGCCTGGGTACTGTCTTCGAGGTCAATGCGGCCACATCGCTGTATGCCCAGTATGTAGTGGGCAACGACGCCGCGGGCTCGCTCATCAGCCTGCCGGCCGCCAATGCCGCAAAACTGCAGACCGGGCGGCAGTGGGAGCTGGGACTCAAGCAGAGCTTCTGGCAGGGGCGCGCGGACTGGACAGCCGCCCTCTACGGCATCGAGAAGGACAACCTGGTTTCGCGCGACCCGCTGATCCCCAATGTCGCCCAGCAGATCGGCCAGCAGTCGGCGCGCGGCGTGGAGATGTCGATGGCGGTGCGGCCAATGCAGGTGCTCACCATCGACGCCAATCTGGCCGTGCTGCGTGCCCGCTTCGATGACTTCAACGAACTCGTCGGCGGTGTTGCCGTCTCGCGCAGCGGCAACACGCCGCCGAACACGCCGGAGACCAGCGCCAACCTCTTTGCCAACTGGCAGATCAGCGACAGCTGGCAGATCGGCGGCGGCGCGCGCTACGTGGGCAAGCGCTGGTCGGACAATGCCAATACACTGCAGATTCCCTCCTACACGGTCGCGGACGCCTTCGTGAACTACCGGCTGAATGCGCGCACGCTGTTCACGCTGCGCGGCCGCAATCTCACCGACGAACAATGGGTCGTGGCGCCCTACAACTCCGGACGCCAGTGGGCACTGGGTGATCCGCGGTCCTGGGAGCTTTCCATGCGCCTCGCCTTCTGACGGCCATGTTCCGGCGCTTCATGGCGCTGCTGGTGGCGCTGCACCTGTACATGGGGATGGCGCTGTGCCTGCTGTTCGTCGTGTGGTTCATCTCCGGCGTCGCCATGGTGTACTACCGGCTGCCGGTGCTGAACGAGGACCAGCGTCTGGCGTTCGAGCCGGCCTGGCAGGAGGCGCCGACGCTGGCGCCTGCACAGATCCCGGCACTGGCGCAGCACTGGCCGGAGGCGGAAACGCTGCGGCTGGCGCAATGGCGGGGCCGGCCGCTGTACCGCTGGCTCTCGCCCGGCGAGGGCTGGCGCGCGGCCTGGGCGGATACCGGCGAGACGGCAACCTTCGACGGCGCCATGCTCGAACCCGAGGCGCGTCGCTGGCTGGGGGCCGGCACATCTCCCGCCTACCTCGGCGAATACCGCGCGCAGGGGCAGTGGAGCTATTTCAGCGGCGCGCGCGCCCACTATCCGCTGCATCGTTTCTCCACCGGAGGCTTCGCGCCGCGGGAAGTATTCCTGTCGAGCCGCACCGGCGAAGTCGTGGTCGCCACCACTGCCGGCAGCCGGCTCCTCTACTACCTCGGCCCGGGCCTGCATTACTTCTCCTTCTATCCGATCCGCAACCGCGAGGCGCTGTGGCGCGGCCTGGTCAACTGGAGTTCAGGATTCGGTGGCTTCATCTGCCTGACCGGCATCGTGCTGGGCATATGGCGGTTGCGCTGGAACGCGCTCGGCACACCCCGCAAGCTCATTCCGTACAAGAAATTCTGGATGTACTGGCATCACTGGCTGGGGCTGGCTTTCGGCCTGCTGGCGCTGACTTTCGTGTTGAGCGGCCTGTTCTCGATGAACCCGGGCAGCCTGTTTCCGCACACGACCGTGCCCGCAGCGGTGCAGGCTGCGTGGCTGGGTGAGCGCCCGTCCGTGCAGGCTTTGCCTGGAGCGCCCGCGCGGGCAGTGCTCGCGGACATGCGCGAGTACGAATACCGGCGCGACGGCGGCGAGGTCCTGCTCCACGCCATCGTCTCTCCCACGCTGCAGCGCCGGCTCGACACAAGCCAGCAGCCGGCCGTTGCCTTGCCGCCCTACACGGCCGCAGAACTCATCGACCGGTTCGCGGCGCACGCCGGCGCGCCGGTAGCTTCCTACGAATGGCTCACGGCTTTCGATACCTACTATTACGGCCGCAAGGACCGATTCAAACCCCTGCCGGTGTTACGCGCGCGGCTGGCCGACGCGGCCGGCACCTGGTACTACCTCGACACGGCAACCGGCCAGCCCTTCCTCAAGAGCGACCAGGGAACGCGTGTGCAGCGCTGGCTGTATAACGGGCTGCACAGCTTCGACCTGCCGCAGCTGCTGCATCGGCCCGTGCTGTGGACATTGCTGATCTGGGGGTTGAGCATCGCGGGGCTGGCGCTGTGCATAACCAGCGTGGTCATCTCCTGGCGCTGGCTCAAGCGCAAGCTGCCCGCAGCCGCATAGCGCGCGTCAGTGGTGGTGGGGCACCAGGTACTCCACGCCCGCGACCACACCGACGCCCACCGCGATCAGCAGCACCTGCAATGTGCTGCTCACCGGATCGACGCGGCGGTGCAGGCCGGGAATGAGATCCGCCACGGCCACGTACAGCAGGGAGGCCGCCGACACGCCCAGCGCATAGGGCAGCAGCGGCCGGATGGCCGACAGCGCGTAGTAGCCGACGATGCCGCCTGCGACGGCACCCAGCCCCGAGAACAGGTTCCAGCCGAAGGCCTGCAGCCGCGACAATCCGCCATGCAGCAGCACCGCGAAATTGCCGACCTCGCTGGGCACTTCATGTGCCAGCACAGCGATGCCGGTCATCACGCCCAGGTGCGAGTCGATGAGAAAGGCCGCGGCAATCAGCACGCCGTCCAGCATGTTGTGGACGGTGTCGCCCACGATCACCAGCGTGGCCGGGCTGCGCTGACGGTGATCCTCGTGCGGCACATGCGTCTCGCAGTGATCCTCGTGGCAATGACGCCAGAGCACCAGCTTCTCGAGGATGAAGAACAGCGCGATGCCGACCAGCAGCGCGATGCCGACGCCGCCATAACCCTCCGGCCCTGCCAGTTCCATCGCCTCGGGCAACAGGCCCAGCAACGCGGCGGCGAGCAGCGCTCCCGTGGCGAAGGCGATGAGCAGCGGCATGGCGCGACGCCGCCCGTTTTCGGGCACCAGCAGGAACAGGCTGGCGAGCAATACACTCACCACCCCTCCCAGCAGCGTGAAGGCAACGATCGAGCCCAGGGTATTCATTGGAATGGATACAGTATAACAGAGCGGCGCTCAGGAGCCGTCACGCCAGATCAGCGTCGCCATGCGGCCGGTGGTGCGGCCGTGCCCGCCGCAGGTGTCGCGCCGGTGGGAATAGAACCGCGCCACCTCGGCCCAGGTGCAGTGCTCGCCGCCGGCCACTTCGCCGATGCCCGCACGCGCCAGGCGGTTGCGCGCGAGCTGGTACAGGTCGCACTGCCAGCGGCCCCGCTCATTAGGCACGAAGGCCATCGCATCCTGCGGATCGACCGCGAGGAAGGCACGGCGCACCTCTTCGCCCACCTCGAAATGCGCCGCGCTGATGGCCGGCCCCAGCCACGCTACCAGGGGCACCGGCGCAGGAATGCGCGCGCGCAGCCCGGCGAGGGTGGCTTCGATCACGCCAGCAGCAAGGCCGCGCCAGCCGGCATGCGCCGCAGCCACCGCGGAGCCATCCGCGGCAGCCAGCAGCACAGGCAGGCAATCCGCGGTCTGGATGGCGCAGACCACGCCGGGACGCACAGTGACCGCTGCATCGGCCACCGGCGGCAGCGCGAAATCGCCCGGCGCATCCAGATCGGCAACCGCGATGCCATGCACCTGGCGCAGCCACACTGGAACGCCCGGCAGGCCCATTGCTTGCACCCGCTGCGCGCGCTGCTGCGCCTCGCCGGGACCAAAGCTGCCGGCGCTCCTGAGTGTGCACAGCGCGCGCACACCTGGAGGCGGCTGCCAGGTCGGTTCCAGATACAGCTGCGCGCCGCTCATGGTGTGCGCAATGCGGCGAGCAGCGCTGCGAAGTCCGCCGGCAACGGGCTCTGGACTTCGACCTCGCGGCCCGTCACGGGATGTACGAACGCCAGCCGTGCCGCATGCAGCGCCTGCCGGCCGAACGCCGTCAGCGCCGCACGCTGCACGGCACCGGTGCCGGCCGTGAGTTGCCGGCGACCTCCATAGAGCGGATCGCCGACCAGCGGGTGGCCGATATGCGCCAGATGCACGCGGATCTGGTGCGTGCGTCCCGTCTCCAGCTGCACGGACAGCAGGGTGTGGGCGGCAAAGCGTTCGGCCAGACGGTAGTGAGTGACGGCCTCGCGCCCATCGGCGCGCACCGCCATCTTCAGCCGGTCGGTGCGATGCCGGCCGATGGCCTTGTCGATGGTGCCGCCGCCGGTGAGCGCACCCACGCACAGCGCCAAGTATTCGCGCTGCACATCATGATCCTTGAGCATGCGCACCAGCGCGGTGTGCGCTTCCAGCGTGCGCGCCACCACCAGCAGTCCGCTGGTGTCCTTGTCGATGCGATGCACGATGCCGGCGCGCGGCACCGTGGCAAGCGTGCTGTCCAGAGCCAGCAGTGCATTCTGCAAGGTGCCGTCGCGATTGCCGGCGCCCGGGTGCACCACCAGACCAGCGGGCTTGTCGATGACGAAAAGATGCCGGTCGCGGTATGCCACCTGCAGCGCAATGGACTCGGCGCGCACGCTGTCATCCGGCGGCGCCTCGCCGCGCACCATGACGCTCTCGCCTCCGAATACCTCGTCGCGCGGCCGCGCCGGCCGGCCATTCACGGTCACTGCGCCGTCGCGGATCCAGCCTGCCAGACGCGAGCGCGAATACTGTGGCAGCGCCGCAGCCAGAGCCAGATCCAGACGCGTGCCGCCCGGCGAAGGCGGCAGCTCGAGGCGGTGTTCGAAAGTCATCCGGCTATATTAGCGTGCCCGTGTATAGTGCTCATCCGATGGCCTTGTTGAGTACCCGCAAGAGCACACCGAGAAAAAAGGGGATTGCCCGCCGCCAGCAGCTGCTGCGGGCAGCGCGGGCACTGCTGGAAACCCATGAGCTGGACGACATCAGCCTGGGAGACGTGGCCGCCGCGGCCCATGTGCCCAAGAGCTCGGCCTATCACTTCTACGCCGACATCAAGGATGTCTACGCCAGCCTGCTGGCCGGCGTGCAGGAGGAACTGCTGAAGGTGCTGGAAGCGCCCATCCGCACCCGGATGCGCGACTGGCGGCACATCGTGGAGATCCTCACCGAACGCGGCGTCGACTTCTACGCGCACAGCAAGGCCTCGATGCGGCTGCAGATCGATCCGCGGATTCCGGTGGACCTGAAACTGCGCGACCGCAGGAACGATGCGGCGCTGGGCAGCATCCACGAGCAGCACATCGACCGCGTGTTCGTGCTTCCCGGGATCCCGAACCGCGCCGCCATCTTCTTCAGGGCCGTAGGCATCGCGGACCTGATGTTCATGCTGTCGGTGCTGGAGCACGGCCGGGTCACGCCAGAGATGGCGCGCGAGGCGCAACTGGCCATGTGCGCGTATCTGGGCTGCTACCTGCCGCCGGACCTGCCGCGCCGCCGCCGCAAAGGGGAATAGCATGTCCGCAAACAAGGCGCTCGTCGGATTCCCCACGGCCCTGGCGACATCGGTGGGCCTCATCATGGCGAGCCCCGTCATCCTCACGGCGATGACCGGTTTCGGCATCGGCGGCGGCGCGTTCGCCGCGGCCATGCTGATCGCCTTCGTCATGATGCAGGCGCAGGCCATGACCTTCGCGGAGGCCGCCGCCATCCTGCCGACCACCGGATCGGTGTACGACTACATCTGCTGCGGCCTGGGCCGCTTCTGCGCCATCACCGGCACCATCTCGGCCTACATCCTCGTGCATGTATTCGCCGGCACGGCCGAGACCATTCTCAGCGGCGTCATGGCGGTGGTGAACTTCGATTCGATCAACGCCACGCTGGGCGCCAGCGGCAACTCGTGGATGATAGGCGTCGGGCTGCTGGCCCTCACCGGCATCGTCAATGCCTTCGGCATCCAGGCCTTCGGCCGTGCCGAAGTGGTGCTGACCCTCGTGATGTGGCTGACCCTGATGGCCTTCGGCCTGCGCGGCGTGCTGCTGCCTCCGGCGGTCGAGATGCAGGGCTGGTTCGGTGCTTCCAGCATTGGCACCAGCCTGCCGGCCGTGCTGTCGCTGGTCGGCATGGCCATGTTCATGTTCGTGGGCTTCGAGTTCGTGACGCCGCTGGCCGCCGAACTGAAGCACCCGCATCGCGACATCCCGCGCGCCATGGCGCTGGGCCTCACGGGCGTTGCCGCGTGCATGCTGCTGTTCGGCACTGCCATGCGCCGCCAGGTGGAGAACGTGCTGCTGGACGCGGATGCCGGTGTCCACCTGCTGGACACCCCGATGGCCATTCCGCGGCTGGCCGAGGCCGCATTCGGCCCCTTCGGCAAGATATGGATCGGCGTCGGCCTGCTGTTTGCCGGCGCTGCCACCATCAACACGCTGATGGCCGGGCTGCCGCGCATCATGTACGGCATGGCCATCGACGGCGCGCTGCCCAGGATCTTCGCCTACCTGCATCCGCGGCTGAAGACGCCGCTGTTCGGCATTCTCGTGACCATGCTCATTCCCAGCCTGCACGCCTGGTTCGTCAGGGGCGATGTGAACAAGCTGGGAACACTGGTGCTGGCCGCCGTCTGCGCCTGGGGCGTGGCCTACATCCTGGTGAACCTCTCCATCGTGATGCTGCGCATCCGCCGCCCGGACCTGCCGCGGCCCTACAAGGCGCCGCTGTTTCCGCTGCCGCAGATCATCTCCACCGCGGGCATATTGCTTGCCATCGCGTACATCACGCCACTGGGCACCAGCGCCGCACCGGTGTACCGGCAATTCGGCATCATGTTCGGACTGGTGGCTGTCTACGCCTTCGTGTGGACGCGTTTCGTGCAGCGGGCAAAGCCTTTCGAACCGGTGCCCGTCGAACAGATCCGCGGGCGGTAGCATGGCGGGCCACTTGCCGGGAATGCTGCTGGCGCGGCTGCGGCATGACCTGCATGCCCTGCATTTCCAGATGCTGGGGGAATCCTCCGCCCGCTTCCACGACAGCGCGCGGGACCTTGAATTCACTGTCGAGGAGCAGGTGGAGAAACACTTCCTGCTGCGCGTGGTCACGGCACGCTTCATCTACCGCGTGCCGGCAAGTGCCGCCGGCAACCGGCGCCTGCGGTTGCGGCACACGGGAGCATGGAAGCGCACCGGCATCGACTGCACTCCGCCGCATGCGGCCTTCACCGCGGATGCGGATCTTGCCCGGGCACTGCTGCCGCTGGATTTCACGCATTGCGAACTGGTGCAGGATGCCGCGGGCTGGCAATGCCGGCTCACGCACTATGGAGCCAGCGAGGTCATCGGCCGCTTTCCACCGCTGCGGCGCTACCTGCGCCTGCCGGCCCCGCAGCTTGCAGCGCTGCTGGACGTGTTTGCTGCACTCAGGGCGAATCGAGCGCTGTGCGCGACTCCGGCAGCAGCGCCCCGCCATCCACCACCAGCGTCTGGCCGGTGATGTAGCTGGCCGCATCGCAGGCCAGGAACAGCATGGCGGCGGCGATGTCTGCGGGGCTTCCCAGCCTGCCGAGCGGAACGCCCTCGCGCAGCGACTCCATGTGCGCCGGGTCGCCGAGGTTGTCCTGTGCAGGCGTTGCGATCATTCCCGGCTCGACGCCATTTACGGTGATGCGGTCGCGCGCCAGCTCCAGCGCCGCAGCGCGGATGAAGCCATTGAGACCGGACTTGGATGCCGCGTAATGCGCAAGTCCCGGATAGGCCACGCGTGGACCGGTGACCGACGAAGTGAGCAGCACCCTGCCCTGCGGTGACTGGCGCAGCAGGGGCAGTGCGGCCTGCGTGAGCCAGAACGCAGCCTTCAGGTTCACCGCCAGAGTGCGTTCCAGCACCTGCTCGTCGATCCGCGCAAAGGGCGTCAGAGGGAAGTAAGCCGCGTTGTGCACCAGCATGTCGAGGCGGCCAAAGCGCTGGGCTGCGGTCGCCACCAGCACCTCGCACGCGCCCTTGTCCGACACATCGCCCACGGCGGCCATCGCAACACCGCCAGCGTCGCGGATCTGGGCAGCCACACTCTCGGCACGCGCAGCGACCAGATCCGCCACCAGCACCAGGGCGCCGTGGGCCGCGAAGGTGCAGGCAATCGACTGCCCTATGCCCTGGCCGGCGCCCGTCACCAGGCAGGCGCGCCCCGACAGATCCAGCGAAATGCGGGCGGCGTTTTCCATCAGGCGCAAGCCATGCTCATCCCGCGCGGGCCGGACTGACCGGCTGCAGGTGCGCACCCACGGGGAAGCTGGTCACGGCACTGAAGTCGAAGCCGGTGTAACCGATGATGCGCCCCATGGTGCGCTTCTGCCTGAAGTCGACCACGACGATGCCCAGCGTCGGCACGATTTTCTCGCGCCACAGGAAGAGGTAAAGCTCCTCGCCCAGTTTCAGGTAGTGGCAGCGGTCGGTATCGGCGAGCCCCTTTTCGGATCCGGCCAGGCACTGCCAGGTGTAGAACCTGTCGTTGAGATAGATGTGCTCATACTTCTCGGTGCTGCTGTAGGTGTATTCCACCCTCCGGCCCACCAGGTCCGAGGTTGCCGGATGCCGGGGCGTCGTGGCAGCGAACGGCGCATTGACCGAGCCTGCGATGAACTGCGCTTGCACCGCGGTCAGTTCTTCGCCGGCGAGGATGCGCTCGAAAAAAGGCTTCGAGGCTTCCTCGCGTGTGGGCAGGCGGGCAGGTATCAGCGTGCAGATTCCCGCCGGCAGGTCCAGCAGCAGCGTCGTGGCCGCAGCGCTGCGCCGCGGCTCGACGATGCTGATCATGTAGAAGCCGGGGCGCAAGGTCGTGGCAACGTAGTCCGCCTCTCCGTCTTCCAGCATCGAGCCATCGATCCTGCCCACCACGGTGCGCGCCAGGCGCGAGACGCTGGTGAAGGCGTATTCGATCACTGCACCCGTTTCCAGGTGCAGCGCGAAACGCTGGCCCACCAGCTCCGCCGATTCAGGCAGCGCATTGGAGTCCGGGGCAAAGGCCGCGCCCAGTGCGCCCACCGGGATCCATTCGCTGCTCATCAGCCGAAGGCCAGGTAGTGCTTGGTGAAATCGTCGGTGAGCACTTCCCACACCGTGGAAGTGCCCTGGGTGACGAACCAGGAATCGCCCGGCCGGTAGTGGTTGACCTGGCCGGTGCTCTCGTCGGTGATGCGCAGCTCGCCGTGCACCACCGTGGCCTGTTCGCTGAACGGATAGACCAGGCGGTACTTGCCCTTGCCGGTGCCGAAGTAGCCGGCGCTGATGGCGTCGGTGGGCGCGCCAAACGTCATCCTGCCGTAAGCCTGCACATCGCCGCCTTCCAGGATCTCGGCGCCCAGCTTGCTGAAGCTGCCCCAGGAGTCGAGCTCGCTGATGCGGGTGCCGTGCTTGATGTGGGTCATGCTCATTTACAGTGCCTCTCGAAGAGAAACGCAAAAACTCAGGCGCGCCCCTGCCAGTAGCCGGCCACCTGGTGCATCAGCTTGCCCAGGCTCACCAGCAGCGCGCGGTACTGGTCCTTGCCGGGAATATCGCTGCGGCTGATGGAGCTGACCAGCCGGTAGCGCTCCGAACCGCCCAGGATGCCCTCGGCGAGGATCTTGCAGATGATCTGGCTGGGCGTAACGCCGAAACCGCAGTATCCCTGCGTGAAGAACACGTTGGGATGATCCGGCAGGGTGCCGATCTGAGGGAACAGGTTCTTGGTGGTGGCCATGGGCCCGCCCCAGGCCAGATCGATCTTCACATCGTGCAGGTAGGGAAACACTTCCAGCATGAGCCGGCGGTTCCAGGCCTTGAGGTCTGCCGGGATGTGCTCGATCACCTGCGTCGAGGAGCCGAACATCAGCCGGTTGTCATTGGTCACCCGGTAGTAGTTGATGACCGGACGGATGTCGCTGTAGGCGCCGCGGATCGGGCTGATGCGCTCGATGGTCCCGGCCGGCAATGGCTCGGTGACGCTGTTGTAGGCATACACATTGATGGTGGACGCCTGCAGCGCCGGCTCGATGCGGTTGTTGAAGCTGTCCACCGCCCACACCAGCTTCTGCGCGGACACGCTGCCTTTGGCGGTACGCACCCGCAGGCGTGGCCCGTAGGACACGGCCAGCGCCGGGCTGTATTCGAAGATGCGGACCCGGTATTGCTCCGTCAGCGCCTTGGCTTCGCCCAGCAGCAGGTTCAGCGAGTGCACATGGCCGCCGCCCATGTGCAGCAAGCCCGCCTTGTAGACCTCCGAGCCGATGATCTGCCGCAGGTCGGCTCCCTCGACGTAGCGGATCTCGTGGGGAGAGCCCAGCGACTTGAACTCCTTCTCCCACGCGCGCAGCGTCTTCGCCTGGCGCGCGTTGTATGCCATGTAGCCATAGCCGCTGCGGAAGTCCGCATCGATGCCATACCTTGCGATGCGCTCGCGCATGATCTGCGGACCGAGGTCGCTCAACGCGAAGATGGCCCTCAGGCCCTCTTCTCCCACGTCCTTGCGGACGGCGTCCAGGTCATGGCCGATGCCGGCCATCACCTGCCCGCCATTACGGCCCGTGCCGCCGTAGCCGAGGTAGCGCCCCTCGAGGACCACCGTGTTGGTGACGCCCTGTTCAGCCAGTTCCAGCGCCGTGTGGATGCCGGAGAACCCGCCGCCGATGATGACCACATCGGCTTCGATGTCGCCTTCGAGGGACGGGAAGCTCAGCTCGTACCTGCGGGTGGCGGTGTAGTACGTGGGGGTTTCATCTTCGTGCATGCGATCGACTCTATACCAGAATCCGGTCGCGTATATGACGGCAAAGCCCCATGCGGGCGTTGCCAGTATCATGACCTGCAATCGGGGCACACAAGCGGAGGGCGGGGCCATGGGCACAGCGGTTTCAGGAACGGGCGCACGGCGCGGCACTCAGGTCCTCCAGAGACTGCGCGAACAGCCGCCGGCCATCTGGTACCGCGGCGAACAGGTGCAGGACGTCACCACCCATCCTGCACTCAGGGGCGGAGTACACACCCTGGCCCGGCTCTACGACCTGCAGTGGGAGAAGGCCGATGTGTGCCTGTTCGATTCGCCCGCCAGCGGGAACAAGGTGGCGCGCTCCTTCATGCTGCCGGCGACCCGCGAGGAACTCACCAGCATCTCGCGCGCGATGAAGGTGTGGGAGGACCACACCCACGGCATGATGGGCCGCGTACCCGACTACCTCAATCGCGCCATGTCGGGTTATGCGGCCGGCGCGCCCTTCCTGGCCGAGGCCGATCCGCGCTTTGGCCGCAATGCCGTGTACATCCACGAATACCTGCGCGAGAACGATCTGTGCCTCACGCACACGCTGATCCCGCCGCAGGCCAACCGTGCCGTGAACGCCGCCAGGCAGGCCGACCCCTTCCTCGCCGCCCGCGTCAAGGAGGAGACCGGCGCCGGCATCGTGATCCGCGGCGCGCGCATGCTGGCCACGCTGCCGATCTCGGACGAGATCATGGTGTTCCCCTCCACCCTGCTGAAGAACCCGGAAGAAGACGCGCCCTACGCCTTCGGCTTCTGCATACCGAACAACACGCCGGGCCTGCGTTTCATCTGCCGCGAGAGCGTGGACTACGGGCGTTCGCACTTCGACCATCCGCTGGGATCGCGCTTCGAGGAGATGGACGCCGTGGTGGTGTTCGACGACGTGTTCGTGCCCTGGGAACGCGTGATGCTGTACCGCGACGTGAAGCGCTGCAACGAGGCCTACGCGCGCACCGGAGCCGTCCACCACATGACGCACCAGGTGGTGGTCAAGAACATCGCCAAGTGCGAGTTCCTGCTGGGCCTGGCATCGCTGCTGGTCAATTCCATCGGCGCCGAATCCTTCCAGCACATCCAGGAGAAGCTGGCGGAGATCTGGGTCAACCTGGAAACCATGAAAGCCTTCCTGCGCGCCGCGGAGGCCGATGCCGCGCTGGACGAATGGGGGGTGATGCGGCCGGCCTGGAACCCCATGGACGCCGCGCGCAACCTGTTCCCGCGCCTGTACCCGCGCATGGTCGAGATCATCCAGCAGATCGGCGCCAGTGGCCTGGTGGCCATGCCCACCGAGGCGGACATCAACGGCCCGCTGGCAGGTGACATAAGGAAGTATTACCAGGCGGCCCGCGCAGAAGCGCATGACCGAATTCCCCTGTTCCGCCTGGCGTGGGATGCTTCGCTGTCGGCATTCGCTTCCCGTCAGGTGCTCTATGAGCGGTTCTTCTTCGGCGATCCGGTGCGCATGGCCGGCGCGCTGGTCGGCAGCCACGGCGACGAGATCCGCCGCTACAGCGACGCCGTCATGGCCTTCGTGAAGGAAGGCCGCGATGAAGCTTTCTCCTCCGCATCGAACTGAAGGCGCGACCGGCAACCCCGCGCCGCCGGACGCCCGCCGCTATCGCGACACCGTCGGCATGTTCGCGACCGGAGTGGCCGTCATCGCCGGACATGCCGGCGATGACCTGTTCGCCATGACGGCCAATGCCGTGATGTCGGTGTCGCTGGACCCGATGCTGATCGCCTTCTGTCCGGGCAAGAAGACCAACTTCGCCACCCATGTGCAGCGCCTTTCGGGGTTCTCGATCAACCTGCTGCGCGAGGACCAGCAGGCGCTGTCCACCTACTTCGCAGGCAGCTGGAAAGACGAGACGCCACCGCCGTTCCGCTTCGTGGCCTCGCACTACGGCTCGCGGCTGGAGGGCTGCCTCGCTTGCATCGACTGCGAGCCCGAGAAGATCATCGACATCGGGGACCACTGGCTCATCATCGGGCGGGTGCTGGACCTGCACACCGGCATCACGCCGCATCGGCCCCTGCTGTTCTTCGGCGGGCGCTACCGCTCCATGCAGGAGGCCCACAGCGCGCCCGCGCCGGACCTGGTGAACGTGCACGACGAGCCGGCGCAGATCTTCTACGACCACTAGCGTCCCCGGACGGCCGACGAGGCCGCGACATCAGGCTAATATTTTACTTGACGGTTACTTAACCTATAAGTAAATTAAAAGCCATGCCCTCTACAGACCTTTCGACGCTCTTTGGCGCACTCGCCGACCCTACGCGGCGGGCCATCCTCGCGCGGTTGTCGGAGGGTGAGGCTGCCGTGAAGGACCTGGCGGAGCCGTTCGACCTGTCCGGCCCTGCCATCACCAAGCACCTGAAGGTGCTCGAACGCGCCGGATTGATCTCGCGCAGCCGCGAAGGTCAGCAACGCCCCTGCCGGCTCCAACCTGCCGCCTTCGCCCCCGCCGCGGACTGGATCGGGCAGTACCGCTCGATGTGGGAAGCGCAGCTCGAACGCCTCGACTGCTACCTGAAAGATGGAGAACCCCATGGCCGCAAGGAGTAGATCGAACCAGATCCGGCTCACGCGCGTGTACGACGCGCCCGTGCGTGCGGTCTGGGACGCCTGGACGGTGCCTGAACAGGTGGAGAAATGGTGGGGACCGCGCGGCTTCACGCTCACCACGCACAGCAAGGACCTGCGCGCGGGCGGCACATGGCGTTACACCATGCACGGCCCGGATGGCACCGATTACCCGAACGTCACCCGGTATCTGGTCGTGGAGCCGCAACGCAAACTGGTCTACGACCACGGCGGCACGGACGAGCGTCCGCCGCTGTTCCGCGTGACGGTGACCTTCGCTGAAAAGGACGGCAGGACGACGATGGAGATGATCTCCACCCTGCCCACGCCCGAGGCGGCTGCGCAGATGGCGAAGTTCATCCAGCAGGCCGGCGGCAACGCCACCTGGGATCGACTGGCGGAACACCTCGCGCGTACATCAACCGGCATGCAGAACTTCGTCATCAACCGCAGCTTCGACGCGCCTGTGGCGCGCGTGTTCGAGATGTGGGTGAGCCCCCAGCACCTGGCCAGATGGCTGCCGCCCGCAGGCGCGACCCTGCACTTCCTGCGTCCGGACATTGCACCCGGCAGGAGCGCCTTTTTCGTCATCACCGGTGCGCAGGGCGCGACGCATGTGCGCACGGAGTACCTGGCCATCGAGCCGCCCCGGCGCATCGTCTACACGCAGCAGTTCGTGGACGAGCAGGAGCAGCCGGCGCCGGCGCCCGGCACGGACGCCTGGCCGCAGACGCTGCGCAACACGGTACTGTTCATGGAGGAAGCGCCCGGGCGCACTCGCGTGACGGTGACGAGCGAACCTGATGCCGCGGCGGCCGGCGAGGTCGACGCGTTCGTGCGGGAGCGGCCCGGCATGACGCTGGGGTGGACGGGATCCTTCGACGCGCTCGAAGCCCTGCTCGACCTTCCGTAGGAGCCGGTGGCCGAAGGACCGTTTATACTGGGCAGATGCCCCAGTCCGTCAGCCGCCGCACCCTCCTGTTGCTCCCCGTCAGTCTTGCCGTGCTCTCGGCCTGCGCCAGCACCGCCGAACGGCGACGGGCCCGCCTGTTCCGTGCAACGCCCGAGGGGCTGTACGCAGAGGGCAAGAAATCCCTGCGCTCCGGCGACTTCGCCCAGGCCATCCGCACCTACGAGGCCCTAGTGGCGCGGTACCCCTTCACCGGGCAGGCGCGCCAGGCACGTCTGGACCTCATCTACGCCTATTACCGCGCAGGCGAGAAAGAATCGGCCACCGACGCCGCCGACACCTTCATCCGCGAGAACCCCACCCACCCGCGCATCGACTATGCCTGGTACCTGAAGGGGCTGATCGACTTCGGCAAGGTGCCGAACGTCGTGGAACGCTGGATGCGCGTGGACTACTCCGAGCGCGCCCCGACCACGGCGCGCAGCGCCTTCGACGCCTTCCGCATCGTGGTGGAACGCTTCCCGCAAAGCGCCTATGCGGGGGACGCAAGGCAGCGCATGATCTACCTGCGCAACCGCCTGGCCGACTACGAAATGCAGGTGGCGAGCTACTACATCGAGCGGGGTGCCTGGGTCGCCGCGGCCCAGCGGGCCAAGCAGACCATCGAGCAGTACGACGGGGCCCCGGCGGTGAAGAATGCGCTGCGGGTGCTGGTCCGCAGCTACCGCGAACTGGGCTACAACGAGCTCGCGGACAACGCGGAGAAGGTCTTCAAGGAGAACTATCCCGGCGAATCGCTGCAGAACGCGGCCCGCAAGGGCGGCTGGTGGAAGTTCTGGAGCTAGGACTTCAACGGCGGTAGCCGTTGGTGATGGGATAACGCCAGTCGCGGCCGAAGGCGCGCCGGCTCACGCGGATGCCGGGTGGAGACTGCCGGCGCTTGTATTCATTGCGCTTGACCATGTCGAGCACGCGCCCCACCACGGCACGGTCGAAGCCCCGCGCCACGATCTCGTCCACCGACAGATCCTCCTCGATGAAGGCTTCGAGAATGGCATCGAGGACTTCGTAGGGCGGCAGCGAGTCGGTGTCCTTCTGGTCATGCCGCAGTTCGGCGCTGGGCTCGCGCTCGATCACGCGCAGGGGGATGGCATCCCCGCTGCCGCCGTATTCGCCGCGCCCGCGCGCCAGGCGGTTGCGATAGCGCGCCAGGCGGTAGACCAGCATCTTGCTGCAGTCCTTGATGGGCGCGAAACCGCCGTTCATGTCGCCGTAGAGCGTGGCATAGCCCACCGCCATCTCGCTCTTGTTGCCGGTGGTGAGCAGCATGCGGCCGGTCTTGTTGGAGATGGCCATGAGCAGCACGCCGCGGCAGCGGGCCTGGATGTTCTCTTCGGTGGCATCGGGCGCCAGACCGCGGAACTGTTCGGCCAGCGCCGCCAGCGTGGCTTCGAACATGTCCTCGATGGAAATCTGGCTGTAGGCCACGCCCAGGGTGCGGGCCTGCAGCTCGGCATCCTCGCGGCTCATCGCCGAGGTATAGCGCGAGGGCATCATCACCACCTGCACGCGGTCGGCGCCGAGGGCATCGACGGCAATGGTCAGCGTGAGCGCGGAATCGACACCACCCGACAGTCCCATCACCACGCCGGGGAAGCGGTGCTTGTCCACGTAGTCGCGCACGCCGAGCACTAGCGCTCGGTAGACGCTCTCCTCCACCGAAGGTTCCGGCGCCACTGCGGCAGGCGGCACCTGCAGCACGACCTGCCCATCGGTGCGCACGGCGTCGAACGTGGCCACGTTCTCCTCGAAGGCCGGAGCGCGCAGCAGCAGGGCGCCACTGCGGTCGAGCACGAAGGAGCCGCCATCGAACACCAGCTCGTCCTGGCCGCCGACGAGGTTCACATAGGCCACCGGCAGGCCGATCTCGGCCGCGCGCTGGCGCACAATGGATTCGCGCTCCTGCTGCTTGCCCTGTTCGTAGGGCGAGGCATTGATCACCAGCAGCAGTTCGGCGCCTGCCTCGCGCACCGCGCGTGCCGGCTCCGCTTCCCAGATGTCCTCGCAGATGATGATGCCGAGGCGGATGCCCTGCAGTTCCGCGACGCAGGGGGACTCACCGGGCGTGAAGTAGCGCTTCTCGTCGAATACACGGTAGTTCGGCAGGCAGCGCTTGCGGCAGTTCGCAGCCGGCCGGCCGCGCACCAGCAGGCGCGCGGAGTTGTAGATGTGCGGCGCATGCGGCACACCCTGGTATTCGGGATAACCCACCAGCATCGCGGGCAGGCCCGAATCCGGGTTGTCCACCTCGCGCGCCAGCAACGCCAGCGCCTCGTCCACCTGATGCCGCAGGCCGCGGTGGAAGAGCAGGTCCTCGGGCGGATAACCCGACAGCGCCAGCTCCGGGAATACCACGAGGTCGGCGCCCTGCTCTGCCGCTCGCCGCGCGGCAGAGCGCAGACGGGCGGCATTGCCCTGCACGTCGCCGACGAGCAGGTCGAGCTGGGCCAGCGCGATGCGAAGACCCGTGGACATGGGCCGGCGCGCGCTTATTTCTTGCGGGCCGGGCGGCGTGCGGCGCGTTTGGCGGCAGGACGCGGCGCAGCCTTCGCCCGCACCTTCCTGACGGGCGCCTTCTTCGCCGGGCGCTTCACCGCAGACTTCGCCGCCTTGCGCGCAACCTTCTTCGCGGCAGGCTTGGCCTTCTTCGCAGCCTTCTTCTTCGCCAGCATGCGGGCCGGACGCTCGTCGATGCGCGCGGCCGCCTCGCGCGCCCGCGCGCGCGACTTCAGCAAGTCCGCCAGCGCCGAGCCCAGCTCCGCGGGACTCTTGACGGTGCGCACACCGGCAGCCTCCAGCGCCTTGAACTTGTCGGCCGCCGTACCCTTGCCGCCGGCGACCACGGCGCCGGCATGACCCATGCGCTTGCCCGCCGGCGCGGTGACACCGGCGATGTAGGCCACGACGGGCTTGCTCACGTAGCGGGCGATGTGTGCGGCCGCGGCCTCTTCGTCGCTGCCGCCGATCTCGCCCACCATCACGATGCCTTCGGTCTGCGGATCGCGCTCGAAGAGCTCGATCACGTCAATGAAGTTGAGGCCGCGCACCGGATCGCCGCCGATGCCCACGCAGGTGCTCTGGCCGAGGCCGATCTGCGTGGTCTGGTGCACGGCTTCGTAGGTCAGCGTACCCGAGCGCGAGACGATGCCCACGCAGCCCTTCTTGTGGATGAAGCCCGGCATGATGCCGATCTTGCATTCATCCGGCGTGATGATGCCGGGGCAGTTCGGCCCGATGAGCCGCGTGGGCGTACCGGCCAGCGCGGCCTTCACGCGGATCATGTCGTTGACCGGAATGCCTTCGGTGATGCACACCACGAGCTCGATGCCGCCGTCGGCCGCCTCGAGAATCGCGTCGGCCGCATAGGCCGCCGGCACGTAGATCATGCTCACCGTGGCGCCGGTCTCGCGCACCGCGGACCGCACGGTGTCGAACACCGGCAGGTCGAGGTGCTTGGAGCCGCCGCGGCCCGGCGTCACGCCGCCGACCACGCGCGACCCGTAGGCAATGCACTGCTGTGCATGGAACGTGCCCTGCTTGCCGGTGAAACCCTGCACGATGATCTTCGTGCGCTTGTTGACGAGAATGCTCATGAAGGACCTTCAGCGGGATTTGGCGGCAGCGACGATCTTCTTCGCCGCATCGGTGAGACTGGTGGCCGGCGTGACCGCAAGGCCACTCTGCGCGAGCATGTCGCGCGCCTGCTTGGCGTTGGTGCCTTCGAGTCTTACGACCACCGGCACTTTGACGCCCACATTGCGCACGGCCGTCATCACGCCCTCGGCGATCACGTCGCAGCGCACGATGCCGCCGAAGATGTTGACCAGGATGGCGCGCACCTTGGGGTTCGACAGGATGAGCTCGAAAGCCGCCGTCACGCGCTCGACGGTGGCACCGCCGCCCACGTCGAGGAAGTTCGCGGGCTTGCCGCCGTGCAGCTTGATGATGTCCATGGTCGCCATGGCAAGGCCGGCGCCATTGACCATGCAGGCGATGTCGCCATCGAGCGAGACATAGTTGAGATCATGCTCGGCCGCGCGCGCCTCGATGGGATCCTCCTGCGTCTTGTCACGCAGGGCGGCGAGGTCGGGGTGGCGGAACATGGCATTGGGGTCGATGCCGATCTTGGCATCCAGCGCCACCAGGCTGCCATCGCCGGTGACGATGAGCGGGTTGACCTCGACGAGGCTGGCGTCGTTCTCGATGTACAGCCGGTACAGCCCCTTGAGGATGCTGGTGAACTGCGCCATCTGCGCCGCGTTGAAGCCGAGGCCGAAGGCCAGCTCGCGCGCCTGGTAGGCCTCGAGGCCCACCGCCGGATGGATGGTGGTGCTGAGGATCTTCTCCGGCTCGTGGGCCGCGACTTCCTCGATGTCCATGCCGCCGGCGGCGGAGGCCACCACGGCAATGCGTCCCTTCTCGCGGTTCAGCGTGAGGCTGAGATAGATCTCGCGCGAGATCTGCGAGCCGGTTTCCACATAGACCTGCCCGATGGGCAGGCCTTCGGCGCCGGTCTGCTTGGTGACCAGGCGCTGTCCCAGCATGCCCGCGGCTGCCGCCTTGACGGCGTCGAGGTCTTTGACGACCTTGACCCCGCCGGCCTTGCCGCGGCCGCCGGCATGCACCTGCGCCTTCACCACCCAGACATTGCCGCCGAGCCGCTTTGCCGCTTCCACGGCCGCTTCGGGACTGTCCGCCACTTCGCCGGCCGGCACGGGGATGCCATAGCGCGCGAAGACCTTTTTCGACTGATACTCGTGCAGATTCATCGATGGCCCTTGGGGAAAATCAGGTCAATTGTGGCGGATTCGCGTTTGCGCCGCCAGCGCGGCGCAAACGCC
Organism: Steroidobacteraceae bacterium; assembly: GCA_049841155.1. GTDB lineage: Bacteria > Pseudomonadota > Gammaproteobacteria > Steroidobacterales > Steroidobacteraceae > ZC4RG30. Next base: position 593,946 of record JASGHI010000004.1, on the reverse strand, counting down.
AGGCCCGTACTTCGCGCTCGATCTCGGCCTGGTGCTCGCCCAGACGCGGCGCCGTCCGGCCGGCCATGGGCCTCTGGCCATCTAATCGCAGGGGCTGGTTCACGCCGGGCATGGACCGTCCCTGGGCATCCCGGGTAGTGGCCGCCATGCCGCGGCTTTGCACCTGGGGATCGGCAAAAACCTCGGCCACGGTGTTGATCGGCCCCACCGGCACGCCGCGGGACCGCAGCCGTTCCACCAGCTCCGCGCGCCGGAACGCTAGGCAGGCCTGCTGCAGCAGGGCCACGACCTGGTCACGGTTGCGGACCCGGTCTTCATTGGTATGCGCGACGGGGTCGTCGGCGAGGCCGGGCAGGCCCAGCTCCTCCACCAGATGCCGGAACTGCCGGTCGTTGCCCACGGCGATGATGAGCTCGCCGTCTTGTACGCGGAACACCTGGTAGGGCACCAGGTTCGGATGCGCATTGCCCATGCGGCGCGGCGCCTGGCCGGAAACGAGGTAGCTCAGTGCCTGGTAGGACAGCACGGATACCTGGGTGTCGAGCAGCGCCAGATCGATGGTGGCGCCCTGCCCCGTGCGTGCCCGCTGCAGCAGCGCTGCCTGCACTGCGGCGACGGCATACATCCCGGCGAACAGGTCCGCGTAGGCCACGCCGGCCTTCTGCGGCTCGCCATCCGGCTCGCCGGTCAGGTCCATCGACCCGCCCATGCCCTGCACGATGAAGTCGTAGCCCGACAGGTCCGCATACGGCCCGTCGTGGCCGAAACCGGTGATCGAGCAATAGATCAGCGACGGCTGCGCCGCCCGCAGCGTCACGGCATCCAGGCCATGGCGGGCCAGGTCACCACGCCTGAAGTTCTCGATCACCACATCCGCGCCGAGGCACAGGTCGCGTGCCAGCGCGCGGCCCTCGGGCGTCCTGAAATCGGCCACCACCGAACGCTTGCCGCGGTTGCAGGCGTGATAGTAGGCGGCGTCACGGCCGCCTTCGGCGTACTCCAGGAAGGGCGGACCCCAGCGGCGGGTGTCATCGCCGGCAGGCGCCTCCACCTTCACCACGTCCGCCCCCAGGTCCGCCAGCAGCTGCCCGGCCCAGGGCCCGGCCAGCACGCGCGCCAGCTCGATGATCCGCAGCCCTGCCAGCGGCGCGCTCACGGGCGGATTCCCACGTCGTTCACAGTTCAAGCCTAGACGATTCCGGCCGGCGCCGCGGATGATCTACAGTCGTGCAGATGCCTTTTGCACGCGACAGGTCGCGGCTCACACCTGAATCCGCGCCCTCGGACCTGGCGTGGCGGGTCATGGGCCTCATCAATCTCTACCGGCTGCTGGTGGCGGCGGGGCTGTTCGTGGCCTCGCGCTTCGACGCCAGCCGCGAGGTACTCGACATCGAAAGGCCGCGCGAGATGGCCCTCATCTGCGCGCTGTACCTGCTGGCCGGCGCCGCGCTGATCCTGCTGCGCCGCCTGCCCGGCCTCGGGCTGCGGCCGGTGGCGCTGGCGCATGTTTTCGTCGATTCGGTGGCCATCGGCTTCATCCTGTGGGCCAGCGGCGGAGTCGCCAGTGGCCTCGGCATCCTGCTGCTGCTGCCGGTCGGTGCCATGGCGCTGCTGGCCAGCAATCTCGACGCCTTCTTCATGGCGGCCATCGCCTCGGTGGCCGTGCTGCTGCAGCAGATCTTCGTGCAGCTGGCGGCGCCGGACACGCCGGTGGCTTACCTCGGTGCCGGCCTGCTGGGCACCGTGATCTTCATCACCGCACTGTCGGTGCGGCCGCTTGCCAACCGCCTGCTGGCGAGCGAAGCGCTGGTGCGGCGGCAGGAGGTGGATCTGGCCAACCTCGCGCAGCTTTCGCAGTACATCGTGCAGCATCTGCGCGAGAGCATCCTCGTCGTCGATGAGGAGGATCGCATCCGGCTCATCAACGAATCCGCCGCTGCGCTGCTGGGTGATGCCGCGGCCTACCCCGGCGCGCTGCTGGGCGAATGCTCGCCGCGGCTGCTGTTCCTGCTCTCCGGCTGGCGCCAGCATGGCTCTTCCGAAGGCGGCGCCACCTTCACCGCGGCCGACGGCGCGCGCCTCATCCGGCCACATTTTGCGCGGCTGGGCGGCCGCGATCCGGCGCCCGTCATCGTGTTCCTCGAGGACACCAGCCAGCTCGACGAGAAAGTTCAGCAGTCCAAGCTCGCGGCGCTGGGCCGGCTTTCGGCCAGCATCGCGCACGAGATCCGCAATCCCCTGGGCGCGATGAGCCACGCCAGCCAGCTGCTGGCTGAATCCGGCGCGCTTGCCGACGAGGACCGGCGCCTCACGCAGATCATCCGCGACAACGGCGAACGGGTGAGCCGCATCATCGAGAACGTGCTGGAACTCTCGCGCCGCGGCGCCAACCACCCCGAGCGCCTGGAGCTTGCCGCCTGGGTCGAGGAATTCCGCGAGGAATACTGCGCCACCCTGCAGCTGCCGGAGGCCATGCTGGAAGTGCATGGCCCCTCTGCCGCGGGCAGCGCACCGGAAGTGAAGGCCGATCCCAGCCAGCTGCGCCAGGTGCTGTGGAACCTGTGCCAGAACGCCTTCACGCATGGCCGCCCTGCCACCGGGCTGAGCCAGCCCGTGCAGATCCGCTATGGGCGCCTTGCCAGCAATGGCCGGCCCTACCTCGAAGTGGCCGATGCCGGACCGGGAGTGCCCGGCGAGGAAGTCGAGCGGATCTTCGAGCCCTTTTTCACGCGTGCCGCGCGCGGCACGGGGCTGGGGCTGTACCTGGCGCGCGAGCTGGCCCAGGCCAATGGCGCGACGCTGCTCTACGAGCCGCGGCCCGGCGGCGGCAGCCTGTTCCGGCTGGTGTTCACGGATCCTGCGCGGTGGGAAACCTGAACCGGTGGCGACTGATTTAACATAGGGCGCCACATGGCCAATGCCCGCGTCCTGATCATCGACGACGAGCCCGACCTGCTCGAACTCGTCGCCCTCACCCTGCAGCGGATGGGTCTGTCTTCCGGGCAGGCCGCCACGCTGCGCGAGGGGCAGCGGCTGGCGCTCGCCGAAAGCTTCGACCTCGTGCTCTGCGACATGCGCCTGCCCGATGGCGATGGACTCGAATTCCTGCAATGGCTGCAGCAACGCCGGCCTGGCGTGCCCTGCGCCATCATCACTGCGCATGGCAATGTCGAAACGGCCGTGCGCGCGCTCAAGCTCGGCGCCTTCGACTTCATTGCCAAGCCCCTGGACCTTGCCGGGCTGCGGCGGATGGTGCAGCAGGCCCTGAAGCTCGCCGAACGCGCCAATGGCGAGGGCTTCACCTTCCAGGGGCCGCGGTTGCTCGGGCAGTCCGCCCCCATGCAGCAGCTGCGCGAGCTGATCGCGCGCGTGGCGCGCAGCCAGGCGCCGGTGCACATTGCCGGCGAAAGCGGCACCGGCAAGGAGCTGGTGGCGCGGCTCATCCATCTTTCCGGTCCGCGCTCGGAAGGGCCCTTCGTCGCGGTGAACTGCGGCGCCATCCCCGGCGAGCTGATGGAAAGCGAGCTATTCGGCCACAAGCGCGGCAGCTTCACCGGCGCCGTGGCGGACAAGAAGGGGCTGGTGCAGAGCGCCGACGGCGGCACGCTGTTCCTCGACGAAGTGGCGGATCTGCCCTTGCACATGCAGGTGAAGCTGCTGCGCGTGATCCAGGAGAAGAGCGTGCGGCCGGTGGGCGAGACCGCGGAGCAGGCCGTGGATGTGCGGCTGCTGTCCGCCACACATCGCAACCTCGGCGAGCGCGTGGCGCTGGGGCAGTTCCGCGAGGATCTGTATTACCGCATCAACGTGATCGAGCTGCGCGTGCCTTCCTTGCGCGAGCGCCGCGGCGACATTCCCGAGCTGGCTGAACATATCCTGCTGCGCCTGGCGCGCCGTTCTGCGGACAAGGCCGCGAGCCTGGCGCCGGATGCGTTGCAGGCTCTGCAGGAATACGCCTTCCCCGGCAATGTGCGCGAACTGGAGAACATCCTCGAACGTGCCTCGACCCTGTGCAGCGAAGGGATGATCCATGGTGCGGATCTGCAGCTGCGGGCCGCTCCAACCCTCGCCGCCGAGGAGGCCGGCTCTGCCGCACCCGTGCCACCGCTGCTGCGCGCGCGTGATTCCGTGGATGCCTTCGACGAAGAACAGCCGCTGGGCAGCCAGCTGCAAAGCGTGGAGCGCGAAGCCATCGTGCGGGCGCTGGAGCAGACGCGCTACAACAAGACCGCGGCGGCGAAGTTGCTGGGGATGACCTTCCGTGCGCTGCGCTACCGGATCAAGAAGCTGGGGATCGAATAGCCAGCCGCTCCGTGCCGATTCAGGCCGCAGGGCGCAACTGCTCTCAACCCACTCCGGCCCGATCCGCTGCCTTGCGAAGATCACGGTCCAGAGTCATCAGCGGCAGTGACAATCGCAGCGCCAGATCCAGATATGAAGCGTCGTAGGACGAAAGGCGATAACGCCTGGCCATCTGCAGCACGGCCGGCAGGGCACTGATTCCGGGCGCAGAATCCACACGCAACGGCAGCTGCCGCAGCAACGCCAGATACGCTTCCGACTGCGCTTGGGTTATCACCCCTTGAAGCTCGCACCGCGCCAGCACATTGCTGACTTCCAATGTCCACACGGTCGGAACATGTGCAATGGCGGACGGCGCCCTGAGCTGCTCCAGCGCGGCGGATGCGGCAACCGCATCGCGCGTGGCAGGCACCGGCAAGAGCCACGCCAACGCAACCGATGCGTCCAGGACGAAGCTCATTCTCTGCCCGATTCGATCAATGCCTTGATATCGACCCGCTTGCGCACAGGATTGGCCTTGAGGAAAGCCGCAAAACGATCAATCGCATCGCCCGCCATTTGCAGCTCGCCAGCTCCGCTGGGCACCAGTTCCGCCACTACCCTGCCCCGGTTGGTGATACTGAACCGCCTTCCAGCCTGGACTTCACGCAGCAGCTCCGGCAATCGGGTCTTGGCTTCGTACGCGCCAATTGTCGTCTTCATGTTCAATTAGACCAGTTTAATAGACTGGTCTATTATGGGGCATCGAATGACCACTCGTCGACCCGGCAAACTTGTCGAAACAAGCCAATTCGCCACGCAAGGTCACAATGTGACGCAACGCGTCACCTTCGGACCTGACCTGTCGGCGTTCGGCCACGCAATTACGTTAATCCGTCGATTGGCGCACGGAAAAATCCATCCAGAACAGTACCTTGCACACCACGGGTGACCCTGGCACAGGGCTTGCTCTGTTCGGATCATCGGCATGGTGCCGAGTCGAAGCGAAAATCTGGTCTCCAAGGAGTAACAGTCAAATGATGAAGTCAGTACAGAAGGGTTTCACCCTCATCGAGTTGATGATCGTCGTGGCGATCATCGGCATCCTGGCCGCGATCGCGATCCCGGCCTATCAGGACTACACGATCCGTTCGCAGGTGACGGAAGGTCTGAACCTGGCCGGCGATCTCAAGGCTGCAGTTGCAGAGCACTTCGCCCAGACCGGCGCCTGGCCGGCCGACAACGCGACCCTGGGCATCACGGCGGTGAAGTCCGGCAAGTACGTTTCGGGCGTGGTAGTGGACACCGGGACGATCAACATCACTTACGGTGGCACCAACGCGAACGCCAACCTTGCTACTCATATTCTCTCCCTGCGTCCGACCACGAGCCCGAACGGCGATGTGATCTGGAACTGTGGCTACAAGGCTATCGTTGGCGCAGCGACGCCAGCGGCTGGCGCCAACACCACGGACGTTACGGCCAAGTATCTGCCGCAGACGTGCCGCGCCTAAGAATCAGTTCCAACTGATGTCCGACAGAAGCCCCTCCTCGGAGGGGCTTCTTTGTTTTACGACGCAGACTTCGCCGCCCGCTACCCTCAACCGCAGCAGGTCTTGCTTCGGCGCTTACGTCATTTGGGAGACCAATCACGGGGCGCTGAAGCCGGGTATGTCAGACTCGCCAGAGATTTGACAGTTGCTATCATCCGCTACTTGCCCAGACTATTGACCAAAGGGAACATCGGGGCTGGCCTAAGTACATGAATGACAACGTTTCTTTGGCCCGGAGCGCTCCACCGGCGGCGCTATTGAGTGGCCTGCCCCAGCGTCTGGTGCAGGACGGCGTCGTCAGCGAGGCGGACGCCCATGCAGCGCTCTCCGCCGCGCGCGAGCGCAAGTCCCACTTCGTCTCGCAGCTGGTTTCCAGCGGCGCTGCCAATGCGCGGGATATCGCCATTGCGGCCTCGCACGAATTCGGCGTGCCGCTGTTCGATCTGGACGCTCTGCCGCTGGATACAGAGATCACCCGCCTCGTCTCGGACAAGCTGCTGGCCAAGCACCGCGTGCTGCCAATGTACAAACGCGGCAAGCGGCTGTTCCTTGGCGTCTCGGACCCCACCGATCTGCACGCCATCGACGAGATCAAGTTCCAGACCGGCCTCGGTGTGGACGCCATCGTCGTCGAGGACGACAAGCTGCAGAAGCTGGTCGACAAGGCCATCGAGCAGGCCGATGCCGGCGTGCCGTCCCTGGGCGAAGACGAAGGTATGGACCTCGAAGGCCTCGAGGTCACCGGCGGCGACGATGGGGATGGCGATGTCGTCAGCCGGGATGACGTCGAGGACGCGCCCATCGTCCGCTTCGTCAACAAGCTCATGCTGGATGCCATCCGCCGCGGCGCATCGGACATCCACTTCGAGCCTTACGAGAAGATCTACCGAGTGCGCTTCCGCATGGATGGCGTGCTGAAGGAAGTGGCGCAGCCACCGGTGCAGCTGGCCGGCAAGCTCTCGGCGCGCCTAAAGGTGATGTCACGCCTGGACATCGCCGAACGCCGTGTGCCGCAGGACGGCCGCATCAAGATGAAGCTGTCGAAGACGCGCGCCATCGACTTCCGCGTCAGCACCTGCCCGACGCTTTACGGCGAGAAGGTCGTGATGCGTATCCTCGACCCTTCGCAGGCGATGCTGGGTATCGATGCGCTGGGCTATGAGCCGTTCCAGAAAGACCTGTATCTCAAGTATCTCGCGAAGCCGCAGGGCATGATCCTGGTCACCGGCCCCACGGGCTCGGGCAAGACCGTGTCGCTATACACCGGCCTCAACATCCTCAATCGCGAAGACACCAACATCTCCACAGCCGAGGATCCGGCGGAAATCAACCTGCCCGGCGTGAACCAGGTGAACGTGAACCCCAAAGTGGGCCTCACCTTCGCCTCGGCGCTGCGCTCCTTCCTGCGCCAGGACCCGGACGTGGTGATGGTGGGCGAGATCCGCGACCTGGAGACGGCCGAGATCGCCATCAAGGCGGCGCAGACGGGCCACCTGGTGCTCTCCACCCTGCACACCAATGACGCTCCCCAGACGCTGACGCGCCTGGTGGACATGGGCGTGAAGCCCTATGCCATCGCAACCTCGGTGAGCCTCATCATTGCCCAGCGTCTGGCGCGTCGGCTGTGTGCAGCCTGCAAGCAGCCCATGGACATCCCCGCCGAAGCCCTGAGCAAGGAAGGCTTCCCGCAAGAGGACATCGCCAAGGGCATGCAGATCTTCGGACCGCGCGGTTGCCCCGCCTGCACCGACGGCTACAAGGGCCGGGTAGGCATCTACCAGGTCATGCCGGTCACCGAGGACATCGGCCGCATCATCATGGCCGGCGGCAATGCCATCGAGATCAACGACGCGGCCAGGGCTGCGGGCGTATGGGATCTGCGGCGTTCGGGCCTGGCCAAGGTGGCCGCCGGCCTCACCAGTCTCGAAGAAATCAACAGCGTTACGATCGAATAAGGTCTCACCATGGCGCAATCCACCTCGGCGATCCGCGCGATCAAGCGTGACATCCCCTTCCTGTGGGAGGGCAAGGACAAACGCGGCAAAACTGTCAAAGGCAAGACGCTGGCCAAGGACGAGCAGGCGCTACGCGCCGAGCTGCGCCGTCAGGGGGTGGCCCCCAACAAGATCAAAAAGCAGTCCGGGCGCATCGGTGGCGGATCGATCAAGCCCGAAGACATCGCAGTATTCAGCCGCCAGCTGGCCACGATGCTCGCCGCCGGCATCCCGCTGGTGCAGGCCTTCGACATCGTCGGCGCCGGCCACGAAAAGCCCTCGATGCAGAAGCTCATTCTCGACATCAAGGCGGATGTCGAAGGCGGCACTTCCCTACACGAGGCCCTGGGCAAGCGACCGCTGTATTTCGACGACCTGTATGTGAACCTGGTAGAGGCTGGCGAACAGGCCGGCGCCCTCGAGAGCCTGCTCGACAAGGTCGCCACCTACAAGGAAAAAACCGAGGCACTGAAGAAGAAGGTCAAGAAAGCCCTTTTCTATCCCGCTGCCGTGCTGGTCGTCGCCGTAGTCGTCACCGTGATCCTGCTGATCTTCGTGATCCCGCAGTTCGAGGACCTTTTCAAGGGCTTCGGCGCCGAGCTGCCAGCGTTCACCCAGCTGGTGATCAACCTGTCGAAATTCGTGCAGACGAAAGGCATATATATCGCCATCGTGCTGGGCGCCGCCGGCTGGTTCTTCTTCTACACGAAGAAACGCTCCCGGAAGATGCGCGAAACGCTGGACCGCCTCTCGCTCAAGCTGCCCATCATCGGCCCCATCCTGAACAAGTCCGCCATCGCGCGCTTCGCGCGCACGCTGTCCACCATGTTTGCCGCCGGCGTGCCGCTGGTGGAAGCCATGGAGTCGGTGGCCGGCGCCACCGGCAACATCGTGTACGAGAACGCCACGCTCGCCATGCGCGACGAGGTGGCCACCGGCACGCGCCTGCAGCGCGCCATGGAGAACACCAACCTGTTCCCCAACATGGTGATCCAGATGATCGCCGTGGGCGAGGAAGCCGGCGCGCTGGACGAGATGTCCGCCAAGGTCGCAGGCTTCTACGAAGCCGAGGTGGACAACGCCGTCGATGCAATGTCCAGCCTGCTCGAACCGCTGATCATGGCCATCCTCGGCGTGCTGGTCGGCGGCCTCGTGATCGCCATGTACCTGCCCATCTTCAAGCTGGGCGCCGTGGTCTGACGGCTCCTACCCCGTGATCGACCTGCTGTCGCACTCGGCGCCGCTGTACATCGGTGCTGTGTTGCTGCTGGGCCTGCTGGTCGGCAGCTTCCTCAACGTGGTCATCCACCGCCTGCCGGTGATGCTGGAGCGCGCCTGGCGCCGCGAGGCACTGGCACTGGACGGCAAGCAACCCCCGCAGGAACCGCCCTACAACCTGGTGGTGCCGCGCTCGGCCTGCCCGGGCTGCAAGGCGCCCATCACGGCGCTGCAGAACATTCCCGTCCTCAGCTGGCTGGCGCTCAGGGGCTGTTGCGCCTCCTGCAAGCGGCCCATCGGTGCGCGCTATCCGCTGGTGGAGCTGCTCACCGGCGTCCTCTCGGCGCTGGTGGCCTGGAAATTCGGCTTCACCTGGACCGCAGGCGCGGCGCTGCTGCTCACCTGGTTCCTCGTCGCGCTGGCCTTCATCGACATCGACACCCAGCTGCTGCCGGACAACCTCACGCTGCCGCTGCTGTGGCTGGGCCTGGCCGCGGCGCTGCTGCTGCCAGCAGGCGGCCGCCTGCCGGTGGACCTGCGCGCGGCCGTCACCGGCACCATCGCAGGCTATCTCGCGCTGTGGGCGGTGTATCACCTGTTCCGCCTGCTAACCGGCAAGGAGGGCATGGGCTACGGCGACTTCAAGCTGCTGGCAGCGCTCGGCGCCTGGCTGGGCTGGCAGATGCTGCTGCCCATCATCATCGGCGCGGCAGGTGTGGGCGCCACGGTGGGCATCGTGGCCATCCTGCTGCGGCGGCATACACAGGGTGTGCCCATGGCCTTCGGACCGTATCTTGCCGCCGCAGGCTGGCTGGCCCTCATGTGGGGCCCGGAGCTGGTCACCGGCTACCTTGCGCTGTATGGCCCGCGCTGACGCGCTTGCGCGGACCCCGTTCCGCGTGGCGCTCACCGGCGGCATCGCCAGCGGCAAATCCACCGTAGCCGCACTGTTCCAGGCTCTGGGCGCGGGCCTCATCGATACCGACCTCATCGCGCGCGAAATCGTGCTGCCCGGCTCACCGGCCTTCGACGAGATCGTGGCGCGCTTCGGCCCCGGCGTGCTGGCGCCAGGAGGCGCCCTGGACCGCGCGCGGCTACGCGACCTGGTGTTCCGCGATGCCGCAGCGCGCGCGGATCTCGAGGCCATCACTCATCCGAAGATCCACGCCGAAGTCGCCCGGCGCTCGCGGGAAGCGCAGGAGCCCTACCTACTGGTGGCCGTGCCGCTGCTGGCGGAGACGGGAACGGCAAAGCACTACGACCGCGTGCTGGTGGTGGATGCCCCGCCCGCAGCGCAGCAGCTGCGGCTGATGCAGCGCGACCGCATCGACGCAGACGCCGCGGCCCGCATGCTCGCCGCGCAGGCTTCGCGCGAGGCGCGACTGTCGCTGGCCGACGACGTGATTCGCAACGAAGGGGACATTTCGCGCCTCGCCGGCCAGGTCGAAGCCCTGCACAAGACTTACCTCGGCCGGCAAGGATATGCAAAATAGCCGGATGATCCAGGAAGCCCGTGTCCCCGCCGCAGCCCCCGCCAGTGCCCCGCTCGTGTTCGAGCAGCCGCTGAACGAGCGCATGCGCACCTTCCTGAGGCTGGACTACCTCTACAACCAGGCCCTCTACCACAACGAGAAGGCCACCCAGTGGGGCAGCCGCGCGGCCGTCGCCAGCCTCATCGACATCCTCGCCATCACCACCCGCACCGACGTGCGCTCGGAAGTGCTCAAGGAGATCGAACGGCACTCCGGGCAGCTCGAGGCCTTCGAGAACAAGAGCGGCGTGGACGGCGGCCGGCTGCGGGCGCTGGTCACCAACCTGACGCGGCTGCGTTCCGCGCTGGTGAGCGCCGGCGGCACCTTCCTGCAGCCGCTGCGCGAGTCGGAGTTCCTGGCCGCGATCAAGCATCGCAGCGCCATTCCCGGCGGCACCTGCGAGTTCGACCTGCCGGATTTCTTCTACTGGCTGAACCAGGACACGGCCACCCGCACCGAGGCTTTCAACGAGTGGCTGGCGCTGCTGCGCCCCCTCTGCGACGCGGTGGCCGAGGTGCTATGGCTCACGCGCCAGAATGGCCGTACGCGGCGCGAGACCGCCATCAAAGGCATGTTCACCATCAATTTCAACCGCGATCAGCCGCTGCAGCTGCTGCGCATCCTGCTGCCTGCCGACGCCGGCATCTATCCCGAGATCAGCGGCAGCCATCACCGCAGCAGCATGCGTTTCCTGCGCTGGAACGGCCTTGCCACGCGCCCCACCCAGGTCGAGAACGACGTCCCCTTCGAGCTCGTCACCTGCGGCTGAGAGCGCAATGGTGAAGCCGGCCACCGTCGCCTGCCCGACCTGCCAGCGCGAAGTGCCCTGGACGCAGGAATCCTCGTGGCGGCCCTTCTGCAGCAAGCGCTGCCGCATGGTGGATCTGGGCGCCTGGCTCAGCGAAGAGCGTGCGATCCCCGGTGAGGCCGCGCCGGAAGCCGGCGCAGCGGATCCATCCCTGCCCGGACCGCCACCCGGCAGACTCTCCTAAGGCTTCACACCTCCCGCAGCAGCCGGGGGCATGCCCAGCGCCGCGGCCGCGAAGGCCCACTGCTCGGCATAGTGCTCCACCTGCATCCAGACGGGCTTGCCCGCACCATGCCCGGCGCGCGTTTCCACCCGCAGCAGCACCGGATTGGCGCAGTGCTGCGCATGCTGCAGCGCCGCCGCGAACTTGAAGCTGTGCCAGGGCACCACGCGGTTGTCCTGCGCCGCGGTGGTCACCAGCGTGGGCGGATAGCAGTGCTGGCGCTCCGCGTTGTGCACCGGCGAGTAGGCTATCTGCGCGCGGAAATCCGCCTCGTTCTCCGACAGGCCATAGTCATCCGACCACTGGCGCGCATTGGCGCTGGCAAGGTGATAGCGCAGCATGTCGAGCACGCCCACGTCGGGCAGCGCGGCGCCGAAGAGTTCCGGCCGCTGCGTGATCACCGCGCCGACCAGCAGGCCACCATTGCTGCCGCCGCGGATCGCGATGCGCCGCGGCGTGCTCCAGCGCTCGCGAACCAGGTATTCGGCCGCGGCGATGAAGTCATCGAACACATTCTGCTTGCGTCCGCGCGTGCCGGCCTCGTGCCACGCCGCGCCATACTCGCCGCCGCCGCGCAGGTTCGCCACCGCATAGATGCCGCCGCGCTCCAGCCAGGCCACGGTGGCCGGCGAGAAGGCCGGCGTCATGGAGATGTCGAAACCGCCATAGCCATAGAGCATCACCGGATTGCGCGCGTCGCGCCGCGCGTCGCGGTGGCGCACGATGAACATGGGGATGCGCGTGCCGTCGCGGCTGGGGTAGAAGACCTGCTCGGTCACATAGGGTGAAACATCGGCCGCAAACTGCGGCGCGCGCAGCAGCAAGGCCGCGCCGCTGGCTACATCGAGGCGATAGATGCGCGCCGGCGTCGCGAAATCCGAATAGCTGAAGTAACTCTCGGCATCGTCCGGTTCGCCGGTGAGCCCCGCAATGGTTCCCAGACCCGGCAGGCTCACCTCTCCCAGCAGCCGCCCGTCATCCACGGCATGACGCACCAGGCGCGAACTGGCGTCCTTCAGCGTCGCCACCAGCACCTGCCCGCCCACCAGCGCGGCGGATTCGATCACATCGGCGCCTTCAGGCACGACCACGCGCTCACGCGCCGCGCCACCGCGCGCCAGCCGCAAAGCGACGATGCGGCCGCGCGGCGCAGCGGCCGTAGTGCGCACCAGCAGCTCCGTGTCCTGTTCCTCCCCCGGCACGCGGCGCGAGCCCAGGTACTGGTGGATGCCGTCATAGCGCGTGGCCACCGGCGTGACTTCACCGCTGTCCAGCCGCAGCGCCACGATGCCATTGCTCAGCGTGCCGTCTTCCAGCGTGATGACCAGATACCGGCCGTCCTGCGTCACCGTGCCATAGGGCACACGCGTGGGATGATCGTGCACGGCGAAGATCTCGCGATCCTGCGGCTGCGCATCGCCAATGCGGTGGAAGCGCACCACCGCCTGGAGATGATCATCGCCCTCGGGATAGGCGCTGTAGTAGAAACCCGCGGCATCGCGCGCCCAGGAGACGCTGGTGAACTTGGTATGCCGCAATTCATCGGGCAGATCGCTGCCGGTGGCCACATCGCGCACATGCCAGGTCTTCCAGTCCGAACCGGCCTCCGACAGGGCATAGGCCAGCAGCCGGCCATCCGGTGACGGCACGAAATCCGTCAGCGCCACTGTGCCATCGGCGCTCAGGGCGCCCGGATCGATGAGCACCCGCCCGGGATCGGCGGGATTGTCCGCAACCCGCAGCACCGCCTGATCCTGCCGGCCATCATTGTGCAGGAAGAACCAGCGGCCTCCTTCCTGCACCGGAACGCCGGATCGTTCGTAGCGGTAAAGCTGCTCCAGGCGCTGGCGAAAAACAGCGTAGTCGCGCAGCCCGTCGAGGAGGGGCCGCGTCAGCGAATTCTGCGCAGCGATGAAGCTTTGCGTCTGCGGCGAATCCACGTCTTCGAGCCAGCGGTAGGGATCGGCAACCGCCGTGCCGAAGAACTGGTCCACGACGTCGCCACGGGCCGTGCGCGGATACTGCTCCGGCGCGAGGCGTGGACCCGAGGTGCAGCTTGCGCACAGCGCTCCGCCCAGCAGCGTGGCCAATGCACGGCGCCAGCTGTGGCCCCTCGGCAGCGCCCTCATTACACTCGATGGCATGTCGATCTCTCCCTGTCTGCGGCATCTTAAGCCCTGGCACTGTGCATGGGTGGCGGTGGTCATCGCGGCCGCGCTGCCCTGTTCCACACCCACACTCGCCGCACAGCAAGCCGACACCCTGACGGTCGAGCGCCTGTTCGCCGCGCCGGACCTCTCGGGCGACAGCCTGCGCCAGCCGCAATTCTCGCCCGATGGCCGTCTGGTGGCCTATCTCAAGGCTGCCGCGGACGACCGCGACCGGCTCGATCTGTGGGCCTATGACATCCGCCGCGGCGAGCACCGCCTGCTCATCGACGCACGGGCGCTGGCGCCGCAGGGAGAGGTGCTCTCCGAAGAAGAGATCGCGCGCCGCGAACGCCAGCGCATCTCCTCGCTGTCGGGCATCCTGGCATACGCCTTCTCGCCCGATTCCCGGCACATCCTCGTGCCGCTGGCGGGCGACATCTACCTGTACGACCTCGACGCCACGCCGGAGCGCGCCGTGAAAGCACTCACGCACACGGCAAGCTACGAGAGCGATGCGCAGTTCTCGCCGCGCGGCCGCTACGTGAGCTTCATCCGCGACCACAACCTCATCGTCGTGGAGATCGCCACCGGCCGCGAGACCGCGGTCACCACCCAGGGCGGCGGCACACTGAGCTTCGGCACGGCCGAATTCATCGCGCAGGAGGAAATGGCGCGCGATACGGGCTACTGGTGGTCCCCGGACGAGACCCGGCTGGCCTACACGCGCGTGGACGAGTCCGTCATTCCCGAGGCCGAGCGTTTCGAGATCCAGGCGCGCAGCGTGCGCATGGTGCGGCAGCGCTACCCCTTCACCGGCGCGCGCAATGCCGAGGTGTCGTTGTTCGTCACGCGGCTTGCCGAACCGGCCCGCGCAGTGCCGGTGGATCTGGGTCCCACGCCGGACATCTACCTGGCGCGCGTGAATTTCTTCCCCGACAGCCGCCACCTCGCAGTGCAGCGCCAGAGCCGCGACCAGAAAACGCTGGACCTGCTCAAAGTGGATGCCGAGACGGGCCGGGGAACCCCACTGCTCACCGAGCACAGCAACACCTGGGTGCCGCTGCACGACGAGCTCAACTTCCTCGCGGGACGCGGCCAGTTCATCTGGGCCTCGAGCCGCAGCGGTTTCCGGCATCTGTATCTCTACGCCGACGATGGCCGGTTGCTGCGCCAGCTCACGCACGGCGAGCACATGATCGTCGGCGACCGCGACCTGCCGGCCATCCGCGGCATGGACCTGCGCCGCGGATGGCTTTATTTCACCTGTCCCGGAGACAACCCGCGCGAGCGGCAGCTCTACCGCCTGCCGCTGGACCGCAACGCCGAACCGCAGCAGCTGACCCGCGGAGCCGGCTGGCACTCCGTGACCATGTCGGCCGATGCCGGCGTCTTCCTCGACACCTTCTCGAATACCGACACTCCTCCGCAGCTGCGCCTGCATCGCGCCGACGGGCGGCTGCTGACGAACCTCGTGCCCAACACGCTGGGACCGGACCACCCCTACTTCCCCTATGCCGCCGAACATGCGCCCACCGAGTTCGGCACGCTCGCAGCCGCCGACAGCCAGAGGCTGCACTACGCGCTGATCAAGCCGCGGCACATGCAGCCCGGCCGCCGCTACCCGGTCATCGTCAACGTGTATGGGGGGCCGGGCGTGCAGAATGTCACCAACGCCTGGGGCGGAGGCTGGCAGCCCTTCCACCAGTTGCTGGCGCGCGAGGGCTACCTCATCTTCATGCTCGACAACCGCGGCAGCGGCCAGCGCGGCGAACGCTTCGAAGCAGCCTCCTACCTCAACCTGGGCACGGTGGAAGTAGAGGATCAGCTGGCCGGCGTGCGCTTCCTGCGCACATTGCCCTATGTGGATGGCGCGCGCATCGGCGTGATGGGATGGAGCTATGGCGGTTACATGGTGCTGATGACGCTGCTGAAAGGTCCCGAGAGCTTCGCCGCAGGCGTGGCCGGTGCGCCGGTGACCGACTGGCGCCTGTACGACACGCACTACACCGAGCGCTTCATGTCGACGCCGGCGCTGAATCCGCAGGGGTATGACAATGCCAGCGTGCTCACCTGGGCCGGGCAACTGCAGCGGCCACTGCTGCTGATCCATGGCCTCGCCGACGACAATGTGCTCTTCACGCACAGCACCGCACTGATGAAAGCATTCCAGGAAGCGGGCAAACCCTTCGATCTCATGGTGTATCCCGGCGGCATGCATGGATTGATCCGCGGCGCGGAGGACGGACCGCATGTGATGAACCAGATCCGGCTGTTCTTCCAGCGGACACTCCAGCCGCCGGCAACCACGGCGCCGGTTCCCTGACGCCATGGACGGCACCCTGGAAACGCGGCACCGCCTCGACAAGTGGCTGTGGTGCGCGCGCTTCTACCGGAGCCGCGCACTGGCAACCGAGGCCGTGCAGGGCGGCAAGGTGAAGCTCAATGACGCGCGCGTGAAGCCCGCGCATGCCGTGGGCATCGGCGACCGGCTCACCATCACGCGTGAGGCCGAAACCCTGGAAGTGCAGGTGCTGACCCTGCCGGAACGGCGCGGCCCGGCAAGCCTTGCGCAGGCGGCGTACATGCAGACACCGGAAAGCCGCGAACGCGCGGCCCGCAACCACGAACAGCACCGGCTTGCGGCATTGTCACGCCCCCGGCCGGAGGGCCGCCCGGACAAGCGCGAGAGGCGCAGGCTCGAACGCCTGCTGCGCCGCCAGACCTGAGCCCTGCAGTTCTGCTGCCTACGCCGACCCTGCCTCGTCCGGGGGGGCAGGACTGCGCAGAGATCGGCGCAGGCAGCAAATCCTTTCCTCTAGTTCAATCCGAAAGCCTCGGCCATCTCGTCGATGAGGCCACGCTGGAACCTGCAGAAGCGCTCCCCGGGCTGCTGCGCCTGGAACAGCTCCAGCAAAGGATCCACCACTTGCGTGCGTTCGCCGGACAGGGCCTCCATGACCGCATGGCCGCAGAACGGCACCGCAGCCTCGGCATAGCCGCCTTCATGTGCGGCCACCAGGCGGCCCTGGCAATGCCGCTGGGCCACCTGCATCAGCGCCTGCGTCATCCAGCGGTACGACTCGCTGTGCAGCTGCATGCGCGCCAGAGGATCCACGGCGTTGGCGTCAAGGCCGCTCGCCACCATGATGAGCTGCGGCCGGTAACGGTCCAGCACCGGAATGACGATGCGCTCGAACGCATAGCGGTAGGCATCATCGCCGGCGCCCGGCTGCAGCGGGATGTTCACGTTGCAGCCCTCGCCTGCTCCAGTGCCGCGCTCTTCCGTGCCGCTGTAACCCGGCGGGAAGCAGCGGTCCTGGTGCAGCGAAATCGTCAGCACGTCGGGCCGGTCGTAGAAGATCGCCTGGGTGCCGTTGCCGTGATGCACGTCCCAGTCGATCACCGCCACACGCTCGAGCTGGTGGCGCTGGCGGCAGGCCTCGATCGCAATGGGGATGTTGGCCAGCAGGCAGAAGCCCATCGACTCCCCGGCCAGGCAGTGATGCCCGGGCGGCCGGGACATGGCATAGGCATTGGCATAGCGGCCGGCCAGCACGGCATCGGCCGCGGCCAGCACCAGGCCCGCGGAAAGCTTGGCGATCTCGTAGCTGCCGCAGCCGAAGGGCGCCAGCTGCCCGAGGTCACCGCCACCGGCGTCGCTCACCTGCCTGAAGCGCTGCAGGTACTGGGCCTCATGCACACGCAGCAGGTCGGATTCATCAGCCGGCGCCGCGCTCTGCACCGCAAGTTTCGCCGTGAGCCCCGAAACATCCATCAGGCACTTGAAACGGCGCTTGCTCTCCGGTGATTCCGCGTGCCCCCCTCCGGCGGGAGGCTGCACCCACCCGCCCACGGGAAGGACCAGCGCATGCAGCCCGGTCGAATGCCACAGGCAACGTTCGTCGTGGAAAAAGGCGGTGCGATTCATGTCACGTCTCTCCTGAACAATCTTAGAGGTGCATACCCGGTGCCCCGGTGCCGCCGCTGCACTGCGGGGGAACCAAATGCAGATTACCCGGGCACGGCCTCCGGATTGCCCCCGTCAAAGTGCATGTCATGGCAGTTGTTTGCCTGGGATCGCAGTGCTAGGTTAGCCCCACGAGATACTTTGATATCAAACTATCTGTGCATGTGCGCTGTGGGTCCTTGAGACTCCCACCGGAGGTACAGCTCGTGCGGGAAGGGTTCATCACTTGTTCGACGCGCAACGTGGCGCCGGGCCGCAGGCTTGCGTTCTGGAACCAGCAGATCGCCGGCAGCCTGCCGCATCTGGAGGTGCGGCCGGTGGCCGACAACCCCTTCGATGCGAACATCCTCGCCACCGAGTTCGCGGGGATGAAGTTCATCGAAATCGCCTGCACGCCCACGCAGGTGTGGCACACCCCATCCACCACCCGCAGCGCCCAGGACGCAGGCTTCCTCATCCACCTGCAGCGCCGCGGCACCGGTCTGCATCGCGCCCGCGGCGTCGAAACCTGCCTGTCACCGGGTGATTTCCTGCTGTGCGACGATGTGCTGCCCTACCAGCAGGTGCACGCGGCGCAGCACGATGTGCTGGTGATCCGCGTACCGCAGGCCGCGCTGCGCCGGCGCCTGCCCACGCCGGAGATTTTCCTCAACCGCCGCATCTGCGGCAGCGAAGGCACCGGCGCACTGGTCTCCCGCTTCATCAACAATTTCTGGGAGCTGTCGCAGACCGGCATCGAGCCCTCGTCCGCGGAACGCATCACCGACTCCATCTGCGACCTGCTCGCCACGGCCTACATCGACGCGGACCGGCGCCCGCTGCAGGGCTCCACCGTGCAGTCGATGTGGCGGGTGCGGATCTGCCGCTACATCGACCAGCATCTTTCCGAGCCGGAGCTCACGCCGGCGCGCATCGCGGCCCACTTCCGCGTGTCGCCCCGCTACCTGCACAAGCTCTTTTCGGGCCAGGAGGAAGCGGTGTGCAAGTACATACTGCACCGGCGGCTGGAAGGCGCCCGCCGCTCGCTGCAGGACCGCGCGCAGAACCCCAAGACGGTTTCGACCATCGCCTTCGAATGGGGCTTCAGCAACGCCACGCATTTTGCCCGCGTGTTCCGCGACTACTTCGGAACCTCGCCGACCGAAGTGCGCGGCCAGCAGGCGCCGCGGCTGGTCAACGGCTGAGGTTTTCCTTCCTGATCATGCGGACCAGCCTGGAGATGGTCTGCATGACGGGCGCCGCCACACCCAGGGCCGCGGCGCGCTCGGCCAGCGCGCCGTTGATGGCATCGATCTCGGTGGTGCGTCCGGCCAGCACATCCGACAGCATCGAAGGCTTGTGCGGCCGATGATTCTCCCTGGCATGGGCCAGCGTCTTGCGCACCCGCGCCTCGTCCACCGGCACCTGCGCCTTGCGCGCGATGGCGAAGGCCTCCTGCAGGATGGATTCGGTCAGCGGCATGCACTCCGCGCTGTCCGCCATCTCGCCGACGGTGCAACGCGTCAGCGCCGCCACCGGATTCATGACGGAATTGAAGATGACCTTTTCCCAGATCACCACCTGCACCGCGGGGTCCAGGCGGCTTGCCAGCCCCGCCGCGGCGAGCACGGTGTTGAGGCGTTGCAGGCTATCGCGCTCGACACCGTCATGGCTCCAGAAGCGGATCTCACCCGCTCCATGCGTGCTGACATGATTGGGCGCCTTCGCATCGGCCGGCCAGGTGGTGGTGCCCACGGCCACGTCGGCGCCCGGCAGCACCGAGAGGATGCGCTCGGCTCCGCCCAGCCCGTTCTGCAATGTGAGCACGCAGGTGCCCGGACCGATGGCATGCGCGATGGACTGCATGGCCGCCACCGTATGCTGGGCCTTGGTGAACACCACCACCGCATCGGCGCCGGGCTGCAGATCCGCGGCGCGCGCGGCCTGGACCTGCACCTGATGATCGCCATCGTCGGCCGTCAGGCGCAGGCCCTCGCGGGAGATCTGCTGCAGCGTGTCCGCATCCACGTCGACCATGACGACGCTCTGGCCGTTCAGCGCCAGACGTGTGCCGAACAGCTTGCCCATCGCCCCGGCGCCCAGAATCACGATACGCATGGTCAGGCTCGGGGAATCATCGCGTGGCCGGAGCATCCGGCTGCACCGGTCCACCCGGCTGCACCGGCGGACCGGCGGCCGCGGGACCTTCGCCCTGGGTGGAATAGCGCGCCGTATCCTCCAGCGTCCACACACGCCCCGTCACCGGGTTCGGGTAGCTGAACGGCGGCACATAGTGGCCGGGATAGACGTCGTACTGCACTGACTGCGGCGCATCGGGCCCGGCCGTGCGGCTCGGTCCGTTGTTCGGCAGCGTCGCCTTCGCCCAGCCCTGGTCGTAGGGCGTGTAATAAGTGGCGTAGAAGTGCATGTCGCTGATCATCCAGCGGCCGTCGCGCTTCACGTACTTGTTCTCGTAGGTGCCCTCCGACCACAGCGCAAAGCGCTGCGCCTGGCCGATCTGCACGAAGGCGCGCCAGCGGCCGGTGGCCGTCCTGCCGTCGTCGTTAACGTTGACGATGCCCTGCAGGATCATGTGGTTGAAAAGCCCGCCGGAGGCAAGGCCGATGCGGCCGCCGCCCATGGACACGCGGAACAGCCGGTCGACGCTGTCACGCCCGCGGTAGACGCCGCGGCCGGCGATCTCGACGCGGGCATCGTCAGAGAACAGCGGAACGATCTCGTTCCACAGCTGCTTGTCGACGTAGTAGCCATAGGCGCGCGTGAGCTTCTCGATCGCCGCCTGGTCATCCAGACGCTGCGTGCGCGCTTCCAGCGCGGCGATGCGCGCCAGAAGCTGCGCGGTATCCACATTCTGGGCATGGACGGGCTTGCTCATCAGCAGACCTCCGGACACCACCGCCAGAACACCGGCCGCGAAGCCCCGCAACGCGGATTGCCACCGTAAATGCGCCATGTCCTGCCTCCAGCGGCGCTCACGGGTCGGCCCGCCCCCGCGCGCCATGCATTGTAAATAGTTTGATTACACACTAGTCGGACGGTCATCAGCGTAGTGCAGGCCCGCCCGGTTTTCAACGAGACGCGCCCTCCGGCAGCGGATTTCACCACAGGATGATGGTTTGCCTTCATACTATATTGGCGTAATCTCCACCAGACCCACGCCCCGAGGAGGACCTCCACGTGCGCACTGCCAGCACCGATCTGCTCGATGCCCTCACCGAGGCCAAGGTCGACTACATCTTCGCCAATTTCGGCAGCGATCACCCCGCCCTGATCGAGGCGATCGCCATCTACCGCAACGAGGGGCGGCCGCTGCCGCAGATCATCACCTGCCCCTTCGAAATGGTAGGCCTCGCCGCGGCCCACGGCCACACCATGGTCAGCGGCAGGGCACAGGCCGTGGTCGTGCACGTGGAGTGCGGAACGCAGTCGCTGGCCGGTGCGGTGCACAATGCGGCGCGCGCGCGGATACCGGTGCTGATCTTCGCCGGCCTGTCCCCGGCCACCCAGGACGGCGAGGCCCGCGGCAGCCGCAATGAATTCATCCAGTGGATCCAGGACATCCACGACCAGCGCAGCATCGTCCGCGAGTACATGAAATACGCGGCGGAGCTGCGCAGCGGCCTCAACGTGAAGCAGATGGTGCACCGGGCGCTGCAGTTCGCCCTCAGCGAGCCGCGTGGCCCGGTCTACCTCATGGGTACGCGCGAAGTCATGGAGCAGGAAGTGCAGCCGGTGGCCCTCGACATGCGGCAGTGGGGACCGGTGGAAGCCGCCGCGCTGCCCGAGTCGGGCGTCGCCACCGTGATCCAGGCACTCGAGGGCGCACAGCGCCCGCTGATCGTGACTTCCTACCTGGGACGCAATCCCGAGGCCGTTGCCGGGCTCACGCGCCTGTGCCAGCGCCTGGGTGTCGGCGTGCTGGAGTCGGTGCCCAGCACGCTGAACTTCCCGCATTCCGATCCGCTGTACCAGGGCAGCCACTGGAATCATCCCTTCCAGAACGAGGCGCTGGCCGAAGCCGACGTGGTGCTGGTGATCGACAGCGACGTGCCGTGGATCCCGACCATCAGCCGGCCGCGCGAGGATGCGCGCATCCTGCACATCGACGTCGACCCGCTGAAGCAGTCCATGCCGCTGTGGTACATCAAGGCCGAGCACAGCTACCGGGCCGACGCGGCCACGGCCCTGGCCCAGATCAATGCCGAACTGGACCGCCGCGGCGTCGACGCCAGACGGGCCGAGCAGCGCCGCACTCACTACGCGGGCAAGCATGCGGCCAGAGCCGCCCGGATACGCGAGCGCGAAGCGGCGCCGGCCACGGGCGAGGTCACGGTCGAGCACCTGATGGCCTGCCTGCGCCCGCATCTGGCGCAGGAGGGCATCCTGCTCAGCGAAGGCATCACCAACTATCCGCAGGTCATCGACCATCTGGCACCCACCCGCCCCGGCAGCTATTTCGCCAGCGGTGGCGGCTCGCTGGGCTGGAATGGCGGCGCCGCCATCGGCGCAAAGCTTGCCGCGCCCGACCAGACCGTGGTCAGCGTCAGCGGCGATGGCTGCTACATGTTCTCCGTGCCCTCCTCGGTGCACTGGATGGCCAGGCGCTACGACACCCCCTTCCTGCAGGTGGTGCTCAACAATGGCGGCTGGCAGGCACCGCGCTTCTCGGCGCTGTCCGTGCACCCATCAGGACATGCTTCCCGCGCGGCGAATCTGGATCTGAGCTTCGATCCGCCACCCGACTACGGCGCCGTGGCGGCCGCCTCGGGCGGGGCGCTGGCACTGCGCGTGGAGCGCGCTGCCGAAGTGCCGGCCGTGCTGGAACAGGCGCTGGAAGCGGTGCGCAAGCAGCGCCGCTGCGTGGTGCTGGACGTGGTGCTCAAGAAACGCTGACCGGGGCCGGCGCCCCGCGCGCTTCAGCGCTTGGACTTGCGGTCCTTTTCCAGCCCGAGCACGATCTGCCTGAGCAGGTGCAGCAGCAGCGCCTTGTGCGCGGGACCGACGATCTCGTCGAGGCGCCGGTCATGGGCCTCGGCATGCGCCCGCAGCTGGTCGAGGTAACGCTTGCCCGCGCGCGTCAGCGACAACTCATAGGCGCGCGAGTCCGCCGCGGAGCGCACGCGCGCCACATAGCCGCTATTCATCAGCGTCCGGATGGCCGGGGTCAGCGTCGACTTGTCGCGGTCGGTGGCACGGCTCAGCGCGGTCTGATTGATCCCGTGGTTGGCGTCGATCACGGCGAGGATGGCGAAATGACCGGGCGCCAGGTTCGACTTGCCGACACGGTTGGCGAAGGCCTCGAACGACATGTTCTGCGCGCGCCGCAGCTGGAAGGCGATGTACGAGGCCAGTGGCCCGAGCGAGGTCGCATGGCCCCGCACCGCGGGCTGTTCCGACTTCTTGCGCCTCATCGATTCCTCCCGTGGCCGAGGTGGCTGTATAGCGTCCCGACTGTGGTTTTGCAACGCACTATAGGGTGCGGCGGGGTCCCCGAACTGTGCAATGGACACCTCCCCTGCGCCGCCACGGCCGGCACACTTGCCCTGATGTCACCGTACCGTGCAGCAAAAGCCCGCTCCTCCCGGCTGGGGGGCGTCCTGACAATGGCCTTGGCCATTGCCCCGGGCCTGGGCCTGCTGCCCGCAGCTGCGGCTGCCCAGGAAGCCCCGCAGGAGGCCTCGCAGGAAGGCCCCGCGCCGCAGGCACCCGCCGCGGCGGATGCCCAGCCGGGTTCACGGCTGCTGCAGCTTCATCAGGAGGTGGAGACGCGCCTGGACGAGCTGTCGACCGTGGCGCGCGACTACGCCCACTGGAACGATGCCTACAGCTTCGCCACCGGCCGGCGGGCGAGCTTCCCGGGTCAGGGCCTGCTCGCGCCAGCGTTGGCGCGGCTGGATATCCACTACATGCTGGTCCTGGACCGCCGGATGAACCCGCGCCTGTCGCTGTCGATCAGCACCCCGCCGCCGAGGCAGGCTGCCGTTCCCGCCAATCCCGTTCTGGCCGCTGCCCTGGAGCGGGCCATCACCGCCGGTGAACTGGGGAACCGCCAGCAGAACCTGCGCGGCCTCATCGAGGCCGATGGACGCCTGTTGCTGGTGGCCGCACGCCCCATCCTGCCGGAACGCGGAAGCGCAGCGCCCGGTGGATGGCTGCTGCTCGCGCGGCAGCTGGATGGCGCCCAGCTCGATGAGTGGCTGCAGACCGCCGAACCCGCCGCTCGCAGCCTGGGCGGCGAGGCACTGCGCTCGGCGCAGCTGCCGCCCGAAGTGCGCGGCTGGCTGGCCATGCAGGCCTCCGATGCGCTGCTGCTCCACCACTCTTCGCAAACCAGCGTAACCACATGGTTCGCATTGCGCGACCTCGAGGGACGAGCCCTGTGGGCCGCGAGCATCGACACTCCGATTCCGGCCGCGGCGCGCAAGCCGCCGGCAGTCGCGCCGACCAGCGCGCCGGCTGTGCGGCCCGAAGGCGAAGCAAAGACGGGATGGATCGTCGCACTGCTGGCTGTTCTGGCCGCGCTGGGATTCTGGGCCTGGCGCCGCCATCGCGGCGCGCCTCCCGCTGCGCAGCGCAAACCTGCGCCGGTGCCTGCACCAGCATCCGTACCAGCCCCTGCCCAAGCGCCATCCCGCACTGCCGATGCCTTGCCGGAGACCGCTTCGCCCAGCACCGTGCCCGTTGCCCAACGCGTGGCAGCCGACCAGCTCGTCGTGCTCTACCAGCCCGTCACCGATCTGGACTCGCAGCGCGTATGCGCGCTCGAAGCATTGCCGCGCTGGAGCGAGGCTTCCCGCGGCTGGGTTCTTCCGGATGATCCCATCGCCATCGTGGGCCCGGACGGCGCTGATCAGGACGTTGCGCAGTTCGTGATCGGCCGGGTCGCCCGGGACATCCGCTCATGGCGCGAGCAGGGTCTGACTCCGGTACCCGTGAGCGTCAACGTGGCTGCAGGCGCGCAGCATCGCGACCGGCTGCGCCATACGCTGCAGCACCTGGTGGACGAGGACAGCCTGTGGGCCGGACTGCTGCAACTGGAGATCGCCGACGAACTGCTGCTGGATCATCATACCGGCGGAGTCCGCGCGCAGATCATCCGGCACTGGCGCGAGCTGGGCCTGCCGCTCACGATCGACCATGTCGGAGCCCGCGCGCGCAAACCCCCCGCCATGGATCCGGGCAGCATCGACGCGCTGAAGCTGGATGCCGCACTGGTGCACAACCTCGCTCCCGGTTCCGCCGAAGGCGGCATTGCCCGCGCCATCCTGCGCGAGGCGCAGGAACTGAACATCTGCGTGACCGCCGAGGGCGTGGACCGCTGGTCGCAAGTGGAACTGCTGCGCAGCCTGGGCTGCCAGCAGATCCAGGGGCCGCTGGTCGCCCAGCCCGCCATGGCCGCGGATGCTGCCCGCTTCCTGCGCGACGGCCGCATCGACATGCATGACACACTGTCCGACACCGACGAGCTGCCGGTGCTGCGCATGCCTCAGTCCTGAGTCAGCTTGCCCGGGGAGCTCTGCGCTCCCCTCACTGATCAATCCTCGGCATCTTCAAGCGGCGCACCACCCGGGCCGGAGAGCACCTGCTCTCCGGTCGCTGGGTCGGGCACATAGCGCTGCCCGACGCCCAACAGGCAGGCCGGCGGCTTTTGCTGCAGGTCATCGCCGGCGCGGCGCGTGTATTGGAAAGATTCCGTGTATGGCCCCGTGAACTGGACCTTGTCTTCGAAGGTCACCGTCACGTCGATGAGATCGGCCGATACCGGCTTCAGGCGTTCGGTCATCGTGAACTGATTGCTCTTGGGCTCATTGGGCGATATGCCCGGCGCAATATTGCCCGCCAGATCCGGATCTCCCTTGATGTTGGCCGTGTAGATGACCAGCGTATCGCCTTCCCAATGCCCCAGAGAATCCCCGTTGTAGGAGTACTCATCCAGCTCCCGCTTGGGCATCTGTCGCCCGTCCATCCAGATCACACGAAAGTCGTAATTGGCAAAGATGAAATAGATGCGGTCAGGTTGCATGACCATCTTGAAGCTGCCGGAGCGGGCCACATCCGGCATGCCCAGAGGCAGGCACAGGGCGTTGGGATCGTAGATGGATCGGCCCTCCTGCAGGTTCTTGACGACCTTGTCGTGGAAGGCGCGGGCTTCCGCGGTGAGAGGCAGTGGCCACTTGGGTGCTTCGCCGGCGTTGTAGCTGTCCTGCGACTTGTAGCAGCTCCAATAGGCCCCGAAACAGCCCTCCTGCTTGGTGCGCCACATGCCGGTTTCCCAGTCGGACAGGAAAGCTTCGAACTTCTTGGGAATGTAGCCCACAGCCTTGGTGGCCGCTGCCTGCACTAGCCCGGCTGTCCCCATCGCCAGGGCCACCATGCCCACCCCGACCATCGCGGTTCTCGTTTTCATGTCTACAGCCTGGCCCGGACGCCGATGCGGAACTGACGGCCCAGGTAGTCGTAGACGCCAACTTGGGTGTTCGGCTGGTAGATGAGCACGCTCACTGGCGGCGGATCCCTGTCAAGGATGTTCCGGACGTTGAAGAACGCCTCCCATGAACGATCCCCATCCTTGCCAAAGGTGTAGCCGAACGAACCATCGAGATAGAACGCACCCGGCAGCCACGCCTTGTCGTAGGTCGGCTTGTCCGGCGTCGAAGCCGGGCAGCCGGTCTGACATTCGATGGCCCCGGTCGCGATCAGGCCGTGGGGGAACGCGCGCGCCGTCAAGGAACCACGTACGGCGTTGCGGGTATAGGTCGCGGTGGTTGAAACCCGCCACTTCGGCAGGCCATCGGTAACGCCGACGTTGTCGGTAGCCGGAGTCAGACCATTGTTGGAGTAACCTTCGAGGTAGAAGGTCGCGTTCGCTCGCAGGTCAAGCCGGCCGCCGATGAGATTTTCAAGCTCGGGGCTGTAGCTGACGTCCAGATCGACACCGCGAGTGCGCTGTTCAGCGTAGTTGAAGGGGGCGCCGATGATCTTCTGCAGAACCCCAGCTGAATTACGCTCGATGCTCGAGCAGAAGGCCGTTTGACCCTGGTAGCAGAGGTTCAGGACATTCCCTGCGCCCACTGTGGTGATCGCATCCTTGATCGACACCTCCCAATAGTCGACGGACGCCTGGAAGCCTGGCATGAAGGTCGGGCTGACGACGACGCCCACGCTCTTCGACGTCGCAATTTCGGGTGTCAGGCTCGCGTTGCCACGCGTCTCGGTGACAGTAGGAACCGTCGTGTTGGTGAACGGGTCGAACGTCCCTCCCCCGGTGTTGCTTATCGTTCCCCCGGCGAACAGTTCATTCAGACCCGGCGCGCGAATGTCCCGCGAGAGGGTGCCCCGCACACGAAAGCCCTTGGTCGAGGCAAACGAGCTGCCCAGCTTCCAGGTCGTGACCTTGCCGGACGTCGAGTAATCGGTGAGGCGCGCGGCGGCGCTGATATCCCAGGACTGGATGAAGTCACCGCCCCCGATCAGCGGGAAGAGCGTTTCCAATGCTGCTTCGTTCACGTTGTAAGAACCCGCGACAGCACCGGTATTGCCAAACAGGAACGGGGCGCCGAGCGTATTCAAGTCGGTGTGTGCCGACTCCTTGCGGTGAGCGATGTTGCCGGCCAGCGAAACCGCTCCAGCCCAGTTGTTGAACAGCGTGCCGGAGACGCTGGCTTCGAAAACCTCCTGCTCCTGAACGAGGTTCTGGAACGACGTGCCGGTGACGTAGTTGATCGCCGCCTGACTGGCGACGCCGATTCCGAGCGGATTGAAGGGAGAGCAGCCATTGGTGGGGTCGGTCAGCGTCGAGCGGCAGACGATCGCACCGGTCACAGGATGGACGACCGCATCCGTCGCCAGCGCATACTTGTCCTTGATGACGTTGTTGAACGCCAAGGTGCGGCTGGTGCTGGCATTCCACAGATAGGTGGTCTCCCACGACCACTCGTTGCCGAGCGCGTCAAACTTGCCGCTCAGGCCTGCCGTGTAACGTTTCACCGAACGTTCCAGATCGGCGTGAAGGATGGGGAGGTCAATGCTTTCCGTCCCGATCCGGAATGAGGTGAGGTTCAAAGCAACCATCCGCGCGCGAACCGAGGCGGGAATGTACGGATTGTCTATCTGGATCGTCGGCCCGTTACCCAGCATGAACGCCTTGTTGGCGTCGGACTGCAAGTGCGCGTTGGCCCAGCTCGCCTGGACGAACACCTTGATCGTGTCCGTCAGGTCGAAGTCGACGCGACCGAGATAGTTCTGGCGCTCTTCCCGGTTTTCCAGAGGCGCGAGCGAACGCAGGTCGTTGGCCTGCCACTCACCGCCGATCATGTACTGACCACTGACGACTGAACCGAACTGGTATTGATAGGGCTGGCCTCCGGGTCCAAAGGCAACGCCTCTCAACGGACCTGAGAAAATCAGGCCACCCAGCGACCCGGTCGCAAAGCCCACGCCCCGCGCATTCAGGAACTGCGGCAGGCCGCTGGTCGCGGTGTACAGGGGGTTGGAGACGACGATCGCCGCCTGACGGTTCCACTGGCGCCCGCCATCGCCGTTGATGCCCTCGGCATAGTTGTATTCGCTGGAGAACAGCGCGTGGCCCCGGCCGCCCGCGAACGGCGTGCCGGCCGAGAACTGGATGTTCCCATTGGGGTTGTCGCCGTATCCGGTAATGCCGGCCCCGACCTCGGCCTTGATGCCGTTGAACCCCTTGTCGAGGATGACGTTCACCACGCCGGCCACAGCGTCTGAACCGTAGACGGCCGAAGCGCCGCCGGTGACGATGTCCACCCGCTGGATCAGCTGTTGCGGAATGGAGTTGAGGTCTGAGGTGCCGTCCTGCGTGGACGAAACCACCCGCTGGCCGTCAACCAGCAGCAGCGTGCGGACCGTCCCCAGCCTGCGCAGGTTAAGGCCATTGACGCGGGTATTGCCGGATTGCGTGCTACCGACGTTGGTCTGCGGCGTCGAGGATCCGGCGAACACCGGCATCGTGTTCAGGTACTGGCTGACGTTCGCCGTGGGAGAGCCCGACAGGATCGCCTCGGAGCTTACCACCGTGACCGGCGTCGGGGCCGTATAGCCGTCTCGTACGACAATGCGGGAACCCGTGACAGTGACTTCCTGCAGCGCGAGCTCGTTGCCGTTGTCGTTGTCGCTATTGGAGGAAGGCTCGGCGGCAAACGCGACGCCTTGCAACGCCAACGCCAACGCAACAGGGCACACAGCAGTCAGAGACCGGAGAGGATTCATTGTTTTCTCCCAAAGTTTACGAAGAATGCGCGGAATTACTGATGGACGAATGGCACTTAATCAAGCCGCATCGGGCCGGGTGTGCAGAGGCAAGTGGTCGATGGACATGCGCTGCGCAGTGACTGTCACTTCGCCAAGAACAGAAGTTGAGTCCCGGGCCATTGCGACCTCACCCCAGCCGGCAACGCATAGCGCCGCCGTGGAGATGAGCCTCTCTCCGCCTTCATTGTTTCCCCCAAGTTCTTTATTGAGCCCAGATCCCACGAACGCGAGACGCTGTGCTGCATAGAGACTACAGTCTTCAAGAAAATCTGGCAAAGCTCACCATCTGCCGTACAGATTCTGCTGCAAGCCGGATCCAGCACCCGCGATCGACTTTATAACGCCTATCCAGGCAATCTCAAAGCAAGTTTCATGCCAGTCACGTTGAGACTGACACGTGCGAGCCAGCGCTCTGCTCGCGCCAGAAAAGCCGTATTTCCCTGCTACGGCAGCTATCAAACCTACACTGAATGAGGGCACAAGTATGCCCGCCCCTGGTTATCGCGGATCACTTGGAAATAGAGGGTTGAAGAGAATGGCACTCGAGCCGGCGGCTCCCCGGACCATCCAGTGTCCGGGGAGCCAACCAGCGCAGAGACGCCTTACAGCTTGGCCGAGATGGTCAAGCCGTAGGTGCGCGGCGGAGCAAGGTTTATGGTTTCGTTGTTGAGCGTGGCATTGATGTTGGTGCGCACGGCCACGTCCTCGATGTTCCGCACCCAGGCCTGCAACTGCCACTTGGACTCGCTCGGCGTGTAGGTCAGCGAGAGGTTCGACTTGGTGTAGGCCTTCTGCCGGCTGAAGGCATCGTGGTTCAGGCTGATCCACGAATCCGTTTCGTAGTGCATCTCGGCGCGCGCGCTCAGCATGCCCGACTGCAACGTGAAGTCGTGCGTGTACGCCAGGTTGCTCGAGAACTCGGCCGTCGAAGGCAGTCTGTCGCCCACCTTGGCCGTCGTTCCCACCACGGTGATGGTCGTGAACTTGCCGTCCGAGTAGTTCACCGAGAAATTGACGCGGTCAGCGGGAAGGAACTGCCAGATCAACTCCGCTTCGCCGCCCTTCACCTCGGCCGCGCCGCCGTTGAACACGCCCTGGGTCGTCGCGCCCGGGAACGCGGCGACGATGGTGTTGTTCACCTGGTACTTGTCGTATTTCGAGAAGTACGCTGCCAGATTCAGCTGCAGGCTGCCGTTCATGAACCGGTTCTTGCTGCCGATCTCGTAGACGGTCGCCTCTTCAGGGTCGAACCAGTTCGGCGCAACGGAAGTGAAGAAGCCGCCGGCCTTGAAGCCCGTTGCCACGGTGCCGTAGATCATCGACTGCGGGCGCAGGTCGTACTCGAGTGACGCGCGGTAGTTGAACACCTTCCAGTCGGCCGAGAAGTGCAGGCCCTGGATGGTGTACTGGTCCTTCTTTTCCCTGCTCTGGCGGGCGCCGGCAACGACGCGGAAGGCATCGGTGATCGGCACCGTGGTCTGGGCAAAGAAGCCGGTCGAATCGGTGCTCAGGTAACCGGCGGTCAGGCCGTTGCTCACCGCGTAGCGGTTCTTCTCGAACCCGTGGAAGGCACCGGCGACCCACTTGATGCGCGCGCCGGCCGGAGCGGCAAGGCGCACCTCCTGCGTCTTGGTGGTGGAATCCAGATCCTGCCAGCTGAAATTGTTCGAGCCCACAACACCGTTGAGCGTGGCGAGAGTCGGACGGTCGGAGCGGTTCTTGATTTCCGCGTACGACGGCAGCACGGTCAGCACGCCGAAGCCCAGGTCGTAGTCGACGTTCAGCGCGATTTCGCGGATGTCCAGATCGTCATAGCCCTGGCGCAGGTCGATGAAGGAACGCCAGTTTCCCGGATCGGCCACCTTCGTCGCGGAGTAGGTGCGCAGCGGATAATTCGCCAGGCCCGTGTTGTTGTAGCGGAAGATGAAGGTGCTCAGATCGAGCGTCAGCGGCTCGATCGGCTTGCTCCGGGCACGCAGACGCAGGGCGCTGTTGTGCATGTCGTCGCCGCCGTTGCTGGCATAGCCGTCGCGGCTTTCGCTGGCGAAGGACAGGCGGACCCCCGTCGAAGTGGCCTCGTGCAGCGGGACATTGATCATGCCCTGCGAGCGGAACAGGCCGTAGTTGCCGAACTCCGCCGAACCTGCGGCCTCGAAATCCGCCTTCGGTGCCGCCGTGATGACGTTGATGCTGCCGCCGATCGAGCCGCGGCCGTACAGGGTGCCCTGCGGGCCTTTCAGCACCTCCACCCGCTCGAGGTCGAACAGGCCGGCGCTGAACGCCGTGGCGCGCGACTGGGGAATGCCGTCGATGTGCAACGCCACGCCCTGGTCGCCGGTCACCGATGAGTTGCTGGTGCCGACGCCGCGGATGAACACCGCCGGCGTTCCGCCCTGCTTGATGTTCACGCCCGGGACCACTCCGGCGAGGTCCGCTGCATTGCGCACACCCAGCTGCTCCAGATCGCTGCCGCTGATCGCGGTGATGCTCTGCGACACTTTCTGGATGCTCTCCGCGCTGCGCTGCGCGGTCACGATCACTTCCTCGATGACCGGAATGGACTCCTGGGCCATGGCAATGCCCGAAATGGAAGCAGCGCAAAGCACTGCCCCCGCTGAGGGCAATACGTTCTTCTTCATACAAATTCTCCCTGTTTCTGGAACACGATCCGCAACGGCGGACTGCTCCGTATCGATCAAGTTGAGACGACGAGACTCGCGAGACAGTCAAAGATGCCCATGCAGGGATGTTGTTTTTTTGCCAACAGAAGGGAGCTCCTGCGCGCCTTGACGGCTCGCACCAGTTCACCTGACGGCATTATGTTGGCCTGCATGCAGGCCGGAGCGTAGCGGAATAAGGACCGAAGCGACAAGTCCGGCGCATGGAAATTCGCCGGATTGCTGTCACGCAGCAGACATCCGGCGTGTTGTTAAGAAGCTACAGCTTGATGCGTCCGCCGCCGGGAGCGCCGCCGATGCCCGGCATGCCACCGGCATCTGGCACCACGATGCGTGACGAGGCCTCGCGCCGCATCTCCCGCGCCTCTTCAATGGCCTGTTCCAGCGCCTCGCGCACGGCCGCCGGGAATTTCCCGATGGCCTCTTCGAGGGTGGCCGCGGCAATCTCGAAACCCAGCGGCAGCACGCCGCCGGGCGTCAGCAACTGGGTCTGTCCGCTGAAAAGCACGGGACGCGAGGGATCTGGCGCACCGCTTGCCAGTACCGGCGTCAGGCGCCGGATGGTGCCCGCGGTGCGGTCGGTGAACACCACCTCTTCATAGAGGCTGGCGGCGTCGAATTTGATCTCGGGAAGCTGGGGTTCATTGCTCATGGCCCTAGTCTACCCCGCATCAATCAGCCCCTGCAGTACGGGCAGCAATGGCGCATCCGCCTCCAGCAGATCCGCCGCCGCGAGTTCCCGGAAACCAACCCAGCGCAATGCCTGCCCCTCGAGACCGCGCGCTTCGCCCTCATGGCGCTGCACCAGCCACAGCGCGAGCAGCACCTGGCGGTCGCCGTAGTCGTGAGTCACCTCGGCAAGGCGGCGCGCCGCATCGACGCGTACACCCAGTTCCTCTTGCAGCTCACGGCGCAGCGCCGCTTCTTCCTCTTCGCCGGGTTCGACCTTCCCGCCCGGAAACTCCCAGCGGCCAGCCTGCCACTTGCCGTCCGGACGCTGGGTGATGAGCACGCGCGCCTGCCGGTCGATCAGCGCCGCGGCCACCACGCGGCGGGGCCCCGGCGCCTCGGTGGCAAGGTCAGTCACCCGTTGCCCAGCGCCCCATGGCATTGCTTGAATTTCTTGCCGGAACCGCAGGGGCAGGGCTCGTTGCGGCCCACTTTGCGCTCACCGCGCACGTAGGGCGCCATGTTCGAGAGGGCCTCCGCCGAGATGCTCTCACTGTCGCGCGCCACATCCGACTCGCCCTGCGCCACCAGCGCCGACTGCGCTTCGGCATGCTGGGCCTGCAATGCCCGCATCAGCCGCTCGCGCTGCTGCGCCTCCTCGCGCTCGATGTCCTCCTGCGTGCGCACCTCGACCTTGCACAGCAGCGACGCGGCATCGAACTTGACGTGGTCGAGCATCGCGGTGAAGAGCTCGAAACCCTCGCGCTTGAATTCGTAGCGGTAGTCCTTCTGCGCGTAGCCGCGCAGGTGAATGCCCTGGCGCAGGTAATCCATCGCCGCCAGGTGCTCGCGCCAGTGCTGGTCCAGTGTGCGCAGCACCACGTCGCGCTCCACCTGGCGCAGCAGCGGCGCGCCGAAGCGCTCGACCTTCTGGGCGTACTGCGCCTGCACGGCCTCGACGGTGCGGGCGCGGAAAGTGGTCTCGTCGAGCTCACTGTTCTCGGCCACCCAGGCCCGGCCATCGATCGCGGTGTTGAAATCGCGCTTGAGCGCCTCGGCCAGTGCATCCAGGTCCCAGTCCGCCGGCCCGGTCTGCTTCGGCACGAACTGGTCGATCAGCGAATTGACGGCGTCGGCGCGCATGCTGGCGACCGCCGCACTGAGATCGTCGGTGCCGAGGATTTCGGTGCGCTGCTGGTAGACCACCTTGCGCTGGTCATTGGCTACGTCATCGAACAGCAGCAGCTGCTTGCGGATGTCGAAGTTGTGCGACTCCACCTTGCGCTGCGCCTTCTCGATCTGGCGGGTGAGCATGCCGGATTCGATGACCTCGCCTTCCTTCATGCCCGCCATCTGCAGCAGACGCTTGGTGCGGTTCGGGTCGCCGAAAATGCGCATCAGCTGGTCTTCCATCGATAGATAGAAGCGGCTGGAACCCGGATCGCCCTGGCGGCCCGAGCGGCCGCGCAGCTGGTTGTCGATGCGGCGCGATTCGTGGCGCTCGGTACCGATGATGTGCAATCCGCCGGCAGAGAGCACCTGGTCGTGGCGCTGCTGCCAGGCCGCCTTGAGCGCCTCGCGGCGCGCGGCATCCACCGCTTCGCCGGCGGCCTCCAGATCGGCGATTTCGGCCTCGAAATTGCCGCCCAGCTGGATGTCGGTGCCGCGGCCGGCCATGTTGGTGGCGATGGTCACGGCGCCCGGACGGCCGGCCTGGGCGATGATGTGCGCCTCGCGCTCGTGCTGCTTGGCGTTGAGCACTTCGTGGCGGATGCCCTCGGTCTTGAGCACGCCGGCCAGCAGTTCAGAAGACTCGATGGATGTGGTACCCACCAGCACCGGCTGGCTGCGCGACTGGCAGTCCTTGATGTCCTCGATGATGGCCTTGAACTTGTCGGCCTGCGTCAGGTAGACGAGGTCGGGCATGTCCTTGCGGATCATCGGTTTGTGGGTCGGGATCACGACCACTTCGAGGCCGTAGATCTGCAGGAATTCCGGCGCTTCGGTGTCTGCCGTGCCGGTCATGCCCGAGAGTTTCTTGTACAGGCGGAAGTAGTTCTGGAAGGTGATCGAGGCAACCGTCTGGTTCTCCTCGCGCACGCGCACGCCTTCCTTGGCCTCCACCGCCTGGTGCAGGCCCTCGGACCAGCGGCGGCCGGGCATGGTACGGCCCGTGAACTCGTCGACGATCACCACCTCGCCGTTGCGCACGATGTATTCGTGGTCGCGGTGATACAGCGAATGCGCGCGCAGCGCGGCATTGAGGTGATGCATGAGGCGGATGTTCGCCGCGTCGTAAAGGCTCTCGCCCGCGCGCAGCAAGCCGTGCTGCAGCATCAGCTCCTCGATGTGCTCGTGGCCTTCCTCCGTCACGTGCACCTGGCGCGCCTTCTCGTCGACGGAGAAATCGCCCGGGCCGTCCTCTTCTTTCTGGCGCTGGAGCGAAGGCACCAGCTTGTTGATCGCAAGATAAAGCTCGGTGCTTTCCTCTGCCGGACCCGAGATGATCAGCGGCGTGCGCGCCTCGTCGATGAGGATGGAATCCACCTCGTCGACGATGGCGAAGGTCAGGCCGCGCTGCACCCGGTCCTCGAGGCGGTAGGCGAGGTTGTCGCGCAGGTAGTCGAAGCCGAATTCGTTGTTGGTGCCATAGGTGATGTCGCAGGCGTACGCGGCGCGCTTTTCCTCGGAGGTCTGGCTGTTGCGGATGACGCCCACGGTGAGACCCAGGAAGCGGTACACCGGCGCCATCCAGTCCGCATCGCGCTGCGCGAGGTATTCGTTCACGGTGACCACGTGAACGCCCTGCGCCGGCAATGCGTTCAGATAGGCCGGCAGCGTCGCCATCAGCGTCTTGCCCTCGCCGGTGCGCATCTCCGAGATGCGCCCCTGGTGCAGGGTCATGCCGCCGATGAGCTGCACGTCGAAATGGCGCATGCCCAGCGTGCGGCGCGCGGTCTCGCGCACCACGGCGAAGGCCTCGGGCAGCAGCTGGTCGAGCGTGGCTCCCTGCCGGAGCCGCTCGCGGAACTCGGCCGTCTTGCCGGCAAGCTGGGCGTCGTCGAGCTTCTGGAGGGAAGCCTCGAACTCCCCGGCCTCCTTCGCCAGGCGCGAATATCCGCGCACAGTGCGCTCGTTGCGGCTGCCGAAAACACGCGTCAATAGCTGGAGCACGGGAATCTATCCTCGGATCGGGGGCGCAGAACGCAGCATTTTACTTTAGTTGGGGGTGGCAACGCCTGCGGGCAAGAGGCGCCCGGAACAATTTGCCGTCCCGGCGGAGCAAAGACCCCTGGATCAGGGGTTCACGAAGGCCAGCGGGTTCACCTGCTGCCCATTGCGCAACACTTCGAAGTGCACATGCGGACCGGTGGAACGGCCGGTCGAACCCATCAGGGCCACCGCCTGGCCGCGGACCACCGTATCGCCCACGGCAACCAGCAGCCGCTGGTTGTGGGCATAGCGCGTGACGTAGCCATTGCCGTGGTTGATCTCGACCAGGTTGCCATATCCGTTGCGGCCTTCGGCCCGCGTCACCACGCCCGCAGCCACGGCCACCACCTGCGAACCCAGCGCACCGGCGTAGTCCAGGCCCTTGTGGATGGCCTCGTGGCCGGAGAAAGGATCCTGCCGCTCGCCGTAATAAGAAGAGATGTAGCCCTCGATCACGGGCCGCCCGTCGGGGCGGATGGCCTGGTTGAGACTGCGCGAGAGGATCACGTTCTCCAGGGCCAGCAGCTGCGCGTCACGGGTTCCGAGCTTGCGCTCCACATCGTCGAGCATCTGCGTGAGATCGGGGATCTGGGCGGCGGCGCCGGCAAAGTCCGAGCCTTCCGGGTCACCCACGGCCGGCGCAACGTCGAAATTCAGCTCGCGGCTGGAAATGTTGGCCATCTGCGTGAGGCGCTTGCCCAGCGCATCGAGCCGGATCACGTGGGCGTTGATCTCGCCGATGCGCATCGCGACGGCATCGATGCGGTCCTGCACGTTCTGGCGCAGCAGCTGGATCTCGGCAAGCTGCGTGCGGGCACCGACGCCGCTGGCGCCGAGCTTCATCCCCAGACCGAACGCCAACCCGAGCACCGCCAGCCCCAACGCTCCGAAAACAGAGAGCGTGACGGGGTGCGTCAGATGCAGGTGGCGGGCCTGGCCCAGCCGGCGTGAGAAAAATATGAGGTTCATCAGGACCGGACGCGGCAAACTGCGGGCGACTATGCCGAAGAAGCCCCCTCGAGACAAGGCCGGATTTCGCAGTTCCACCCCTCCCCGCTCGGCGGCCCACCTGCTCGCGACCCTGGTGCAACGCGGCAAGCTGCGGGACATCGACGCTCAAACAACGGAAAACACCGCGGATCTGTGCACGGCGCTACGGTCCCTGCTGCCTCCGGAACTGGGTCCGCGGCTGCTGGGCGCCCGGATCCGGGACGGCGAGCTGGTGCTGTTCACGGCGTCGGCCGTGTGGGCCGGAAGGCTCAAACTCGCCGCCAATGAACTTATCGCCGCGGGCCGCCTGCCGGCCGGACTGCCGGCCGGCGCGAGGGTGGTGACCCGGCTCATGCCGGATGCCGGCTTTCGCCGCTAGGACGCTTCGGACAGCGCCCGCGGCGCGACGTAGGCGATCGGCGCCTGCTCGGGCCGCTCGAAGGTCAGCTCTTCCCAGGCGCTGCGGTCCTTCAGCAGCGCGCGCAGCAGCTTGTTGTTGAGGTCGTGGCCGGACTTGAAGCCGGTGAATTCGCCGATGAGGCTGTGGCCGAGCAGGTACAGGTCCCCGATGGCGTCGAGGATCTTGTGCTTCACGAACTCGTCCTCATAGCGCAGGCCGTCGGCATTCATCACGCCCGAATCATCGAGCACGATGGCATTGTCGAGGTTGCCGCCCAGCGCGAGGTTGTGCTTGCGCATGGTCTCGAGGTCGCGCATGAAACCGAAGGTGCGCGCACGGCTGACTTCCTTGAGGTAGCTGGTCGTGGAGAAATCCATCGACGCCTGCTGCGAGCGGCGCTTGAACACCGGATGGTCGAACTCGATCTCGAAGTTGACCTTGAACCCGTCATAGGGATCGAAGCGCGCCCATTTGTCGCCCTGCCGCACTTCCACGCTGCGCTTGACGCGCACGAAGCGCTTGGGAGCGCCCTGCTCGGCGATGCCGGCGGACTGCAGCAGGAACACGAAGGGGCCGGCGCTGCCATCCATGATGGGCACCTCGCCCGCGCTGACCTCGACGATGGCGTTGTCGATCCCCAGACCCGCGAAGGCCGACAGCAGGTGCTCGACCGTGGACACCTTGGCTTCGCCCTGGACCAGGGTGGTGCCCAGGCGCGTCTCGCCGACGTTTTCGGCGAAGGCGGGAATGTCGATCTGCTGAGGCAGGTCCGTGCGGCG
The DNA here is from genome assembly GCA_049841155.1 of Steroidobacteraceae bacterium. Classification (GTDB taxonomy): domain Bacteria; phylum Pseudomonadota; class Gammaproteobacteria; order Steroidobacterales; family Steroidobacteraceae; genus ZC4RG30. Next base: position 556,211 of record JASGHI010000004.1, on the reverse strand, counting down.
GAAGACGATGCCCGTGTCGGCGGGCGCCGGCTTCACCGTCATGTATATCTGGGTGCCGGTATGCAGCCCCACGCCGGTGGCGCGGATGCTGTTCTTGAGGGTGCGTTGACCGACCATCTCTGGATTGAATGGATGTGGCAGGTGGCCACGGCAGCCGGTGAGGGCGGCTACCGTACCACAAAACTCCGCCGGTCTGGCCGCGGCGCCGGATGCCAGGGGCGCCGCGGGACCGGAGGATCTTCAGTCGGCCTGGCGGCGCAGGAAAGCCGGGATGTCCAGCAACTCCTCGTCCACCGCAGCGCTGCCGCCCATGCCGTCACCGACCGCGCGGGCAAAGCGCTGCACCGCCGGCTTGTCCAGATGGGCGTAGTCGTGCTGCGCCGGTGCCGCCTGCGGACGCTTGACCACACGCATGGTGGGTTCGCTGCGGGCAGCCGTGGCGCTCTCGCGCAGCGCCGCTTCGCGGAAGGCATCGCGGCGGCTCTGCGTGGCGACGCGGTTCAGGCCGGTGGCCACCACCGTCACGCGCAGCTCGTCCGAGAGCTCCGGATCGATCACCGTGCCGACCACCACCGTGGCGTCCTCGGAAGCGAACTGCTTGACGATCGAACCCACTTCCTGGAACTCGCCGATCGAAAGGTCCATGCCCGCCGTGACGTTGACGAGGATGCCATGCGCATCGGCAAGGTCCACATGCTCGAGCAGCGGCGAGGAAACGGCTGCCTCGGCGGCCACGCGTGCGCGGCCTTCGCCGCGGCCCGCGCCGCTGCCCATCATCGCCATGCCGGTCTCGGCCATCACCGTGCGCACGTCGGCGAAGTCGACGTTGATGAGGCCCGGACGCGTGATCAGCTCCGCAATGCCCTGCACGGCACCCTGCAGCACCTGGTTCGCGGCCTTGAAGGCATCGAGCAGCGTGGTCTGGCCGCCCAGCACCGTCAGCAGCTTCTGGTTCGGGATGGTGATCAGCGAATCAACGTACTTCGACAATTCGGCAAGACCCGCATCCGCGGCGCGTGAACGCTTGCCGCCCTCCATCTCGAAGGGGCGCGTGACCACGGCAACGGTGAGGATGCCGAGTTCCTTGGCGATCTGCGCCACCACCGGCGCCGCGCCGGTGCCGGTGCCGCCGCCCATGCCGGCGGTGAGGAACAGCATGTCGGCGCCATCGACGAGTTCGATCAGGCGTTCGCGGTCCTCGAGCGCCGCGGCGCGGCCGACCTCGGGATTCGCACCGGCTCCCAGGCCCTTGGTGATGTCGCTGCCGATCTGGATTCCGGCCTTGACCTTGGAATGCTTCAAGGCCTGCGCATCGGTGTTGATGCAGGCGAAATCCACCCCTTCGATTCCACTGGTCACCATGTGGGCCACGGCGTTGCCCCCGCCGCCACCGACACCGATGACCTTGATTACCGCATTTTGGCTATAGGCATCCATTACTTCAAACATGGCTGTCAGCTCCTCACGTGAACGAAACGACTTCAGAAATTGCCCTTGAACCAGGACTGCATGCGTTCCCACATGCCCTGGACACTCACCGACAGGGCGCGCCCCCGCGACGCGCCCTGCGTGTTCTCGCGTGCGTGCAGCAGCAGCCCCACGCCCGTCGAATAGATCGGGTTCTGCACCACTTCGGCCAGACCCTTCACATGCTGTTGCGGCAGGCCCAGGCGCACCGGCATGTGGAAGATTTCCTCCGCCAGGTCGATGGCGCCTTCCATCTTGGCGCTGCCGCCGGTGAGCACGATGCCCGCGGCGATCAGCTCCTCGAAGCCACTGCGGCGCAGCTCGTCGCGGATCAGGCCGAAGAGTTCCTCGTAACGCGGCTCGACCACCTCGGCCAGCGTCTGGCGCGCCAGGCGCCGCGCCGGCCGGTCGCCCACGCTGGGCACCTCGATGCTCTCGTCCGGATTGGCCAGCTGCGACAGCGCGCAGGCGAACTTCACCTTGATCTCCTCGGCGAAGTGCGTGGGCGTGCGCATCGACACCGCGATGTCGTTGGTGACCTGGTCGCCGGCGATGGGGATCACCGCGGTGTGGCGGATGGCGCCATGCGAGAACACCGCAAGGTCGGTGGTGCCGCCGCCGATGTCCACCAGGCACACGCCCAGTTCCTTCTCGTCGTCGGTGAGCACCGCGTGGCTCGACGCCAGCTGTTCCAGCACCACGTCTTCCACGGTGAGACCGCAGCGCTGCACGCACTTGACGATGTTCTGCGCGGCGCTGTCGGCGCCGGTGACGATGTGCACCTTGGCTTCCAGGCGCACGCCCGACATGCCGATGGGGTCGCGGATGCCCTCCTGCCCGTCGATGATGAATTCCTGCGGCAGCACGTGCAGGATCTTCTGGTCCGCCGGAATGGCCACCGCCTTGGCGGCATCGATCACATGCCCCACATCGGTCTCAGTGACTTCGCGGTCGCGGATGGCCACCACGCCATGCGAGTTGAGGCTGCGCACATGACTGCCGGCGATGCCGGCATACACCGCGTGGATCTCGCAGCCGGCCATGAGCTCGGCTTCCTCCACGGCACGCTGGATGGACTGCACCGTGGATTCGATGTTGACCACCACGCCCTTCTTGAGGCCGCGCGAGGGATGCGAGCCCAGGCCCACGACCTCGATGGCGCCATCGACGCCGATCTCGCCCACCAGCGCCACCACCTTGGAGGTGCCGATGTCCAGGCCCACGATCAGCTGCCGGTCGTCGCGCTTAGCCACGCTGGCCTCCCCTGGCGCCGCGCCAGCCGATGGAAAAGCCGTTCGCGTAACGCAGATCGACATAGGCGATTTCCGCGGCACGCGGCCCGACGATGCGCGCGGCCACATCGACGAAGCGCTCGAAGCGCTCGTCGATGCGTGCGCGGCCCAGCCGCAGCGCGACGCCGTTGTCCAGCGCCAGCTCCCAGGCGCCGCGTGCATCCAGGCGCAGCTGCGAGAGCCGCATGCCGACGCCTTCCAGCGGACCCTTCGCGGCGAGATAGCGCTGGGTCATGGTGCCCTCGGTGCCCTCGGGGCCGACCAGCTCGGGCAGTTCGGCGGGGATGTGCCGCGCATCGTTCACGAATACTTCGCCGCGCAGGTTCACGAGGCCGGTCTCGCCCCAGCGCGCCACCGGCACCTGCTCCTCCACCTGCACCGAAAGCCCGTCGGGCCAGCGCCGCGCGACGCTGGCACGGTCCACCCAGGGAATGCGCCGCACTGCGGCGCTGATCTTGTCCAGATCCGCGGCAACCAGTCCCTGGCGGCCGGCCACCTCACGCACGGCCTTCTCCACATCCAGCGGCGACACACGCTGAAAGCGCCCTTCCACGGCCACTTTCTCCAGCGGCTGGTCCAGCACCAGGCGCAGGGCGAACACGCCGGCAGCGAGCACCGCCAGCACCATCAGCGGCGTCAGCGCGCGGCGCCATGCAATGGCCTTCAGCCAGGCCAGCGGACCCGGCTTTGCGCGCGTGGCGCTGCGCGCGCTTTTCTTCCTGCCGAACGTCAACCCGAACATCAGCGAGAGTCCTCCGTATCGCGGGGCCGGCGCACGAGGCTGGTCTCCAGCACCTGCCAGCACAGCTCGTCGAAATCGATGCCGGCTGCGCGGGCGGCCATCGGCACCAGGCTGTGGTCCGTCATGCCAGGCACCGTGTTGATCTCCAGCAGCAGTGGCCGTCCTGTCTGGTCGGCCATGAAGTCCACGCGCCCCCAGCCCTCGGCTCCGACGGCGTCGAAGGCCGCCAGCGCCAGGCTTGCCATGTGCGCTTCGGCGGCAGCCGACAGGCCCGCCGGACAGTGGTACTGGGTGTCGTCGCGCAGGTACTTCGCCTCGTAGTCATAGAAAGTGTTGGCGGACTCGATGCGGATCGCCGGCAGCACGCGCCGGTGCAGCACCGCCACCGTGTATTCCGCTCCGGTGATCCAGGGCTCGGCGAACACCACGCCGTCCACGGCAGCGGCCGCGCGCCACGCCGGTACCAGCGCCGCGCCCTGGCTGACCTTGCTCATGCCGACGCTCGAACCCTGCGTCGCGGGCTTCACGATCAGCGGCAGACCGAGCCGCTCCAGTGCCAGCTGACAATCAGCCTCGCTGCGCAACACCACCGACTCGGCGGTCATCACGCCCACGGCCGCGGCGAGGCGCTTGGTGCGCAGCTTGTCCATGGCGAGTGCCGAGCCCAGCACACCGCTGCCGGTGTACGGCAGGCCCAACACCTCCAGCGCGCCCTGCATCGTCCCGTCCTCGCCACCCGGACCATGCAGCGCGATCCACGCGCGCGCGAAACCGCGGCTCACGAGCCGAGCGGGATTCTCGTCATGCGGATCGACGCCATGGGCATCCACGCCACGCCGCCGGAGCGCGGCCAGCACGGCAGCACCCGACTTCAGCGACACCTCGCGTTCAGTGGACCCGCCGCCGAAGAGCACGGCCACGCGGCCGAACTCGGCCGGGTCCGTGATGCGCTTCATCCGGGTGAGGTCATGCAGCAGATTCATCAGGCAGCTTCTCCGACCAGGGCTTTCATGCCGGCTCTCCCCGCGGGCCCTGCGCGGCGAGCTGCGCGGCCAGCTCATGCGCCGCAGCGCTGATGCTTCCGGCTCCCATCATCGCGATGACATCGCCGCCGCGGACCAGCCCGGCAAGCGATTGGGACAGCTCTTCCAGCCGCGGCACGAACACCGGTTCGACCTTGCCGCGGCTGCGCACGGCGCGGCAGATGGCACGGCCATCCGCGCCGTCGATGGGCGCTTCGCCCGCGGCATAGATTTCGGTCACCAGCAGCACGTCGGCCGTGGCCAGCACGCGCGCGAAATCGTCCAGCAGATCGCGCGTGCGCGTGTAGCGATGCGGCTGGAACACCAGCACGATGCGCCGGCCTTCATAGGCCTGGCGCAGCGCATCGAGCGTGGCGGCGATCTCGGTGGGGTGATGGCCGTAGTCATCCACCACCGTCACTTCACCGTCCGGCAGATGCGCCTCACCCACCACCTGCAGGCGGCGGTCGATGCCCTGGAAACCTGCCAGCGCCGCCTGGATGGCTTCGTCGCCGATGGCAAGCTCGGTGGCCACGGCAATCGCTGCCAGCGAGTTCAGCACATTGTGCAGGCCCGGCAAATTCACCATCACGTCGAGCGGTGGCAGATCCTTGCGCAGCACGCGAAAGCGGGTGCGCCCCTTCTCGCGCTGCACGTCGACGGCACGCACGTCTGCAGTGGGCGCCAAGCCATAGGTCACCACCGGGCGCGATATCTGCGGCAGCAGCGCCGCCAGCTCCGGATCGTCGCCGCACAGGATGGCAAGACCATGGAACGGCAGGTTGTGCAGGAACTCGACGAAGCTCTGGCGCAGTTTCTGGAAGTCACCGCCGTGCGTGCCCAGGTGGTCGTTGTCGATGTTGGTGACCACCGCCATCATGGGCTGCAGGTGCAGGAACGAGGCATCGCTCTCGTCGGCCTCGGCCACGAGGTAGCGCCCGGCGCCCAGCCGCGCATTGCTGCCGGCGCTCTTGAGGCGGCCGCCGATCACGAAGGTGGGGTCCTCGCCGCCTTCAGCCAGCACGCTGGCCACGAGGCTGGTGGTGGTGGTCTTGCCATGCGTACCGGCAACGGCAATCGCGTAACGGAACCGCATCAGCTCGCCGAGCATCTCGGCGCGCGGCACCACCGGAATGCGCTGCTCCAGCGCTGCTGCCACCTCGGGGTTGTCACGGTGGATGGCCGTGGACACGACCACCACATCGCAGCCGCTGACGTGGGCGGCATCGTGGCCGATCAGGATGCGGGCACCCAGCCCTTCGAGGCGGCGCGTGACGGCATTGGCCCTGATGTCGGAACCCTGCACGGCATAGCCCAGATTCAGCAGCACTTCGGCGATGCCGCCCATGCCGCTGCCGCCGATGCCGACGAAGTGGATGCGGTGGATGCGGCGCATGCCGTCGTTGATGCGCCGGTTCTTCATGCCAGGCCTCCGGCCGCGAGGCAGTAGTGCAGCAGCTCCTGCGCGGCATCGGGGCGCGCCATGCGGCGCGCAGCGTCGGCCATGGCACAGAGCCGCGCCCGGTCCACGCACAGCTCACTCAGCGTCGCGGCGAGCACCTCGGGCTCCAGCGTCCGGTCGTCGAGGCAGCGCGCAGCGCCGGCATCGACGAGGAATCGCGCGTTGTGGGTCTGGTGGTCATCGACCGCATGCGGATATGGCACCAGCACCGAACCCAGGCCCGCGGCCGCAAGCTCGGCGATGGTCAGCGCACCGGCGCGGCACACCGCAAGATCCGCCCACGCCAGCGCCTCGGCCATGTCGCCGATGAAAGGCGTGACCTCGGCGTCGATGCCGGCTGCCGCGTAGGCGGCCCGCGCGGCATCCAGGTGTTTCTCGCCGCACTGATGCCGCACCTGCAGATGCAGCGGCGGCGTGCCCTGCGCAAGCCGCGCCAGCGCCTGCGGCACGACGGCGTTGAGGCGCTGCGCGCCGAGGCTGCCGCCCACCACCAGCAGGCGCAACGCGCCGCTGCGTCCCGCAAAGCGCTGCGCCGGCGGCGGCAGGCGCGCGATGTCCTCGCGCACCGGATTGCCGATCACATGCACCTTGCCGCGCGCTGCGAACGCGGAGGGAAAAGCCGTGAGCACCAGGCGCGCCAGCGGTGCAAGACAGCGGTTGGTATAGCCGGCCACGGCGTTCTGCTCGTGGATCACCAGCGGCCGGCGCGCCAGCCACGCGGCAAGCCCGCCGGGACCGGCCACGAATCCGCCCAGGCCCACCACCACCTGCGGCTGGTGCCGGCGCAGCACGGCACGCGCCTCGCGCAGCGCACGCAGCAGCATGAAGGGCGCCTTGAGCAGCGAGGCAAGACCCTTGCCCCTGAGCCCGCTCATGGACAGCCACTCGATGGGAAACCCTTCGGCCGGCACCACGCGCGCCTCGAGCCCGTGGCGCGTGCCCAGCCACACCACACGATGCGAGCCGGCACGCAGCAGCCGCGCCAGAGCCAGTGCCGGAAACACATGGCCACCGGTGCCGCCCGCCATGATGAGCACGGTGCCGGTCATGCTTCACGCCCCGCGCGGACACGTGGACTCGCGCCGCCGCGCGTCACCGCCGTGGCCTCGTGATACACGCGCAGCACGATGCCGAGCCACGCCAGGGCCACCAGCAGGCTGCTGCGGCCATAGCTCATCAGGGGCAGCGTCAACCCCTTGGTGGGCAGTGCGCCCATATTCACGCCGATGTTGATCAGCGCCTGCACGCCGACCCACAGGGCGAAAGTCGCCGCGAGATAGGACTGGAACTTCAGGCCGGCATCGGCGGCCAGGCGCGCGATATGCAGCACGCGCCACACCAGCGCCAGGAACAGCGCCATGGTCAGCAGCACGCCGACCAGCCCCAGCTCCTCGGCCAGCACCGCGAACAGGAAATCCGTATGGGCTTCAGGCAGGTAGAACAGCTTCTGCACGCTCTCGCCGAGGCCGACGCCGAACCAGCCGCCGCGCCCGATGGCGATCAGCGACTGGGTGAGCTGGAAGCCGCTGTCGAAGGGATCGGCCCAGGGATCGAGGAAGGTCATCAGCCGCTGCAGGCGGTAGCTGGAGGTGACGGCCAGCAGCGAGAACAGCGCGCCGGCGACCAGCAGCATCGCCAGCACCCAGCGCAGCCGCGCGCCGGCCAGGAACAGCAGGCCGAAGCCGGTTGCGAACAGCACCGACGCGGCGCCGAAGTCCGGCTCCGCCAGCAGCAGCACGAAGAAGACCGTCATCATGCCCGAGAGGCTTGAGCAGCCCGGTCAATGTCTCGCGCAGTGCCTTCTCGTGGCGCACGGCATAGCCTGCGAGCCAGATAAGCATCAGCACGCGCGCCACTTCCGAGGCCTGCAGGTTGAAGCCGGCCAGACGGATCCAGCGCCGGCTGCCATTGACCACATGGCCCAGGCCGGGAATCAGCACCGCCACCAGCAGCACAGCCGCCACCGCCAGCAGCAGCGTGGAATATTTCTGCAGCAGCCCGGTGGGAACCGCGCACAGCAGCGCGGCGAGCGCGAAGCCCGTCAGCGTCAGCAGCAGCTGGCGCTGCAGGTAGAAGAAGGGATCGCCGCCGCCGCGCGAGGCAATGGAGATCGAAGCCGAGGTCACCATCACCAGACCCAGCAGCAGGATGGAGAGCACGATGGCCACCAGTGCCGGATCGATGCGCAGGCCACTGCGCCGGCCGGCGACCTGCCCCATGGAAAGCGATGCCGAGCTCATGCCGCCAGCCCCCGCACTGCGCTGGCGAAAACCTCGCCGCGGTGCGTGTAGTCACGAAACATGTCGAGGCTTGCGCAGGCCGGCGAAAGCAGCACGGTATCGCCGGGCCGCGCACTGCGCGCAGCGGCGGCCACCGCCTGCTCCAGCGACTCGCAGCACTCGATCTCGCACACGCCGGCGAGCGCGCTCGCCAGCTGCCCGGCATCGCGGCCGATCAGCAATGCCCGGCGCACCTTTCCCGCCAGCGCCGGACGCAGCGGCTGGAAATCCTGGTTCTTGCCGTCGCCGCCCGCGATCAGCAGCAGCGGACCCGGGAAACCCGACACCGCCGCGAGCGTCGCGCCCACATTGGTGCCCTTGGAGTCGTTCACGTAGCGCACGCCCGCCACATCCGCGATCCATTCGGCGCGATGCGCCAGGCCGCGGAATTCGCGCAGCTCCGCCAGCATCGGCGCCCGCGCCAGCCCCAGCGCCTCTCCCAGCGCCAGCGAAGCCAGCGCATTGGCCGCGTTGTGCAGTCCCGCGATGTGCAGCTCGTCGAGCGAGACCAGAGGCTCGCCGCGGCAGCTCAGCCAGCCGCCGGCCGCCTGCCGGACCACGCAGTAGTCGGCGCCGGCGTCCTCGCGCAGCGAAAAGGAGATCCGGCTCGGCACCCCCGCGGCCATCGGCGGCACCAGCGGATCATCGAGGTTCACGACGGCGACCCGCGGTGTGCGCAAAGATGCGCGCCTTGGCGGCCGCATAGGCGGCAACATCCGCATAGCGGTCGAGATGATCGGGTGTGACGTTGAGCACCGCCGCGGCCGCAAGCTCCAGCGAAGTGGTGCTTTCCAGCTGGTAGCTGGACAGCTCGAGCACATAGAGCCCGGTCTCGCCGGCCTCGAGCAGATCCAGCGCCGGCGTGCCGAGATTGCCGCCGGCGCGCGCAACGACGCCGGCCCGCTCGGCCATTTTCGCCACCAGCGTCGTCACCGTGCTCTTGCCGTTGGTGCCGGTGACGCCCACCACCGGCCGCGCGCCGCTGCGCGCAAACAGCTCGATGTCGCCGATCACGGGCAGGCCGAGGCCCCGCGCCGTGACGAAGAAGGGATCGCTCGAAGGCAGGCCCGGCGAAGTAACCACACAATCGACATCGGCGAGCAGCGCCACGTCCAGCCCGCCGGTGGCCACGCGCACCCGCGGCGCAATTTCGCGCAGCCGCGGCAGCCCCGGAGGCTGCCGCCGTGTATCGGTGACACTCACCTGCCAGCCACGCGCCAGCAGGTGCCGGACCACGGACAGCCCCGTCGTCCCCAACCCTGCCACCACTGCGCGCCGGGCTTCGTTCATCAGCGCACCTTCAACGTGGCAAGGCCGGCGAGCACCAGCAGCAGGCTGATGATCCAGAAGCGCACGATCACTTTCGGCTCGGCCCAGCCATTGAGCTCGAAGTGGTGGTGGATGGGCGCCATGCGGAACAGGCGCTTGCCGCGCAGCTTGAACGAGGCCACCTGCAGGATCACCGAGGCGGTCTCGAGCACGAAGATGCCGCCCATCAGCAACACCACGACTTCCTGGCGCACGATCACGGCGATCAGCCCCAGCGCGGCGCCGAGGGCCAGCGCGCCGATGTCGCCCATGAACACCTGCGCCGGATAGGTGTTGAACCACAGGAAGCCCAGCCCCGCGCCGACCAGCGCTCCGCAGAAGATCAGCACCTCGCCGGCGCCGGGAACCGCGGGAATCGCCAGGTACTGCGCGAAGATGGCGTTGCCGCTGGCCCAGGCGAAGATGCCCAGCGCGCCGGCCACCATCACCGTCGGCATGATGGCCAGACCATCGAGGCCATCGGTGAGATTCACGGCATTGCTCATGCCGACGATCATCAATGTGGTGAGCACGATGAAGGCGGTTGCCCCCAGCGGCAGCGCGAAGTCCTTGAGGAAGGGCAGATACAGCGTCGTGTCCGACGGCGTCTGTGCCGTCAGCCACAGCACCGCGGCCGTGGCCAGGCCCGCCAGGTTCTGCCACAGATACTTCCAGCGCGCCGCCAGACCCTTCGAGTTGCCGACCACCAGCTTCAGGTAGTCGTCGTAGAAGCCGATCAGGCCGAAAGCCAGCGTCACGCCGAGCACGGTCCACACATAGCGGTTCGACAGATCCGCCCACAGCAGCGTCGCGATGCCGATGGCGACGAGGATCAGCGCCCCGCCCATGGTCGGCGTGCCCTTCTTCTTCAGGTGGGTCTGCGGACCGTCGTCGCGCACCTGCTGGCCGATCTGCAACCGCGACAGCGAACGGATCATCGCCGGCCCGATCCACAGCGTGAGCAGCAGCGAGCTGCTGACGGCGAGGATGCCGCGCAGCGACAGATACGAGAACACGTGCAGTGCCGAATACTGCGCGGCGAATTTCTGTGCCAGCCAGTAAAGCATCAGTGCACCCCGCCGGCGGCCGCGCCCGCATCCATGCCCGTAAGCAGCGCCACCACCTGCTCCAGGCGGTTCGAGCGCGAACCCTTCACCAGCAGGTTCACATCGGGCCCGAGCAGCGCCGCAACGCCGCGCGCCAGGGAATCCACGTCCGGATACCAGCTGGCGCCGCCGCCGAAACTCTCCACCGCCAGCGTGCTGAGCGCACCGGTGGCGAACAGGCGCTCGATGCCGTGTTCGCGCGCATAGCGGCCGATCTCTATGTGGCTGGGCTGCGCGTGAGACCCCAGCTCGCCCATGTCGCCCATCACCAGCCAGGCGCGTCCCGGCAGGCCCGACAGCACGTCGATACCCGCCTTCATCGACGAGGGATTCGCGTTGTAGGAATCATCGATGAGGCGCGCACCCTGCAACGTCCGCGCCGGGCGCAGCCGGCCCGCCACCGGCTGCATGGCAGCCAGCCCCTCGGCGATGGCATCGAGCCCGGCACCCGCCGCACTCGCGGCCGCAGCCGCGCACAGCGCATTGCGGACATTGTGGCGGCCGCCGACATTGAGCCGCAGCTCGCGCTCGCCGGCGGGCGAGTGCAGGCGGAAGCCCACCTGGAACCCGGCGTCTCCCAGCGACTCGTCGATGTGGGTGGCACGGAAATCCGCGGGACGGTCGACGCCGAAGCTCAGCACGGCTGCCGGAGTCATGCCGCACCACAACGCGAAGTACGGGTCGTCGGCGTTCAGCACGGCAACTGCGTCCGCGGCAAGCCCCGCGACCATCTCGCCCTCGGCGCGCGCCACGCCTTCGAGGTCGCCAAAGCCCTCCAGATGCTCCGCACCGGCGTTGGTGATGAGGCCGACCTGCGGCCGCACCAGAGCCACCAGCTGCGCCACTTCGCCGGGACGGTTCGCACCGATCTCGATCACCGCACTGCGGTGTTCCCCGGAAAGGCGCAGCAGCGTCAACGGCACGCCGATCTGGTTGTTGAGGTTGCCGCGCGTGGCGAGGCAACCGCCGCAGCGCGCGAGGATGGCTGCCGTCATCTCCTTGACCGTGGTCTTGCCATTGCTGCCGGCAACGCCGACGACGGCGCCGGCAAACTGCGCGCGCCACTGCGCCGCCGCGCGCGTGAGCGCCGCCTGGCCATCATCCACATGGATCAGCGGCAAAGCGGAATGGCTCACCGGCCGGTCCACCACGGCGCCCGCCGCACCGGCGGCCGCGGCCGCATCGAGAAACTGGTTGCCGTCGAAGCGCGGCCCGCGCAGGGCCAGATACAGCTCGCCCGGCGCGAGGCGGCGCGTATCGGTGCAGACCCCGGTGAACGGACGGTCCTCGCCTTCGAGGCGGCCCGCGCAGGCCTGCGCAAAGTCCTGCAGCCGCCGCATCATGATGCGGCTCCGGCGGCCAGCGCCTCGCGCACCACGCGCTGGTCGCTGAACGGCAGCCGTTCGCCGCCCACGATCTGGCAGGTCTCATGGCCCTTGCCGGCCACCAGCACCACATCCTGCGGACCGGCCATCGCCACGGCCTGCAGGATGGCCGTGCGCCGGTCATGGACCACCGTTGCCGAGCCTGCGGGCATACCCGCGGCGATGTCCGCGACGATGACCCGCGGATCCTCGGTGCGCGGATTGTCGTCGGTGAGGATCACCTGATCCGCCGCGCGCGCCGCGACCGCGCCCATCTGCGGGCGCTTGCCGCGGTCGCGGTCGCCCCCGCAGCCGAATACGCAGATGAGCCGGCCCGCGCAGTGCTGCCGCAACGCCAGCAGCACCTGCTCCAGCGCGTCAGGTGTGTGGGCATAGTCCACGACCGCCAGCGGCCGCCCGGCGGCGCAGAAGCTCTCGAGCCGGCCGGCCGGCGCGGCAAGCTGTGCCACGGCGTCCACGGCCTGCTGCAGGGGTACATCGCTGCCGAGCAGCACCGCGAGCACTGCGAGCAGGTTGTCCACGTTGAATGCACCGACCAGCGGCGCGCGGACCTCGGCGCTCCCGAAGCTCGAATCCAGCGTGAACTGCATGCCATCGCGCGAGAAGCGCATCGCCGCCGCGTTCACGTAGCGCCGCTGCCCGGCGCGCGCGCCGCGGCGGCTGCAGCTGATGCGGTCCCGGTACGCCGGGCGCGCCGCAAGCTGCGCGCCGAACGGATCATCGATGTTGAACACCCGCAGCCGCACGTCCTCGCGCTCGAACAGGCTGGCCTTGGCGGCGCCGTAGCGCTGCATGTCGCCGTGGAAATCCAGATGGTCGCGCGTGAGATTGGTGAACACCGTGGCGCGGAACTGCACCGCGGCCACGCGCTGCTGGGCCAGCGAATGCGACGACACCTCCATGGCAACGGCGCGTGCTCCCAGGTCGCGGAAAGCCGCCAGCCGGCGCTGCACCGTCACGGCATCCGGCGTGGTGAGCTCGCCCGCCACCAGCGTGCCGCCGAAACCTGCGCCCAGCGTGCCCAGATAAGCCGCCGCCCGGCCGCAGGCGGTCAGCGCCTGCGCCAGCAGCCAGGCGCAGGTGGTCTTGCCATTGGTGCCGGTCACGCCGATCACATCCAGATCGCGCGACGGCGACGCGAAGAACCGGTCGGCGATGAGACTGGCCCGGGCAGCGAGCTGCGGCACGGCGGTCATCACCACGCGCTCATCCGGCTGCAGCTTCACCTGCGCGCCCTCGGGCTCCCACAGCACGGCCGCCGCACCGCGGTCGATCACCTCGCGCAGGAACTCCAGACCGTGGCGGCGCGCGCCCCGGCAGGCGAGAAAGGCACCGCCGGCACGGACCTCGCGGCTGTCGAGAGCAAGGTCCGTGAGCGCCACATCGCGGACCACCGGCGCGATGCCATCGAGCAGCTGCGAAAGCCGGATCGGTGCGTTCACCGGCGCACCACCGCGCGCGTTTCCACCCGGTCCGGCTCGATGCTCTGGCGCACGGCATCGGGCCTGACGCCCATCAGCCGCAGCGCGCCACCCACGACCGCGGAAAACACCGGAGCGGCCACATCGCCGCCGTAGTAGCGGCCCGCGCCCGGATCGTCGATGACCACCACCGCCGCCAGCCGCGGCTTCGACGCCGGCGCCAGCCCGCCGAACACGCCCACGTGACGGTCGTCGGCATAGCCGCCGCCGACGGCAATCCTGGCCGTGCCCGTCTTGCCCGCCACGCGGTAGCCGGGAATCGAGGCCTTGACGCCCGTGCCTTCCTTCGAGACCACAGTCTCCAGCAGGCTGATCAGCGTGCGTGCATTGCGTTCATCCAGCACCTGCTCGCCGGCCACCTCGTGATCGACGCGCAGCATCGACACCGGCCGGGCCACGCCGTAGGCGCCCAGCGTGGCGTAGGCCTGGGCCAGCTGCAGCGGCGTGACCGACAGGCCGTAGCCGTAGGACAGCGGCGCAATGGTCACCGGCCGCCAGTTCGAATAGTGCGTGAGCACACCTGCGGATTCCCCGGGGAAGCCGCTGGCCGTCACCTGTCCGAAACCGAACTTCGACAGCGTGCCCCAGATCTCCTGCGGCTGCAGCGTCAGCGCGATCTTGGTCATGCCGACGTTGGACGAACGGGCCAGCACGCCGGCCAGATCCAGCACGCCTTCTGGGTGCTCATCCTGGACCAGCTTGGTCCCCACGCGGATGAATCCGGGATTGGTGTCGATGACGCTGCCGGCATCGAAGCGGCCGGATTGCAGCGCCGCGGCGACCACGAAGGGCTTGATGCTGGAACCCGGCTCGATGATGTCGGTGGCAGCGCGGTTGCGGTAAGCCGCGGCCTTCATCTGGCCGCGGTCGTTGGGATTGAACGTGGGCTGGTTGACCATGGCGAGGATCTCGCCGGTGGTCACGTCCATCACCACCATGGAGCCGGAGCGGGCGCGGTTGTCGCGGATCGCCGCCTTGAGCTCGCGGTAGGCGAGGTACTGGATCCGCATGTCGATGCTGAGGTTCAGGTCGCGGCCGGGACGCGCAGCGCGGATGCTCTCCACGTCCTGCACCTTGCGGCCCATGCGGTCCTGGATCACCCGCTTGCGGCCGGTCTCGCCTGCGAGCCAGTGATCGAAGGCCAGTTCCGCGCCCTCCTGGCCCTCATCGTCGATGCTGGTGAAGCCGAGCACGTGACCCACCACTTCGCCGGCCGGGTAGTAGCGGCGGTACTCGCGCAGCAGGTCCACGCCGGGAATCGCCAGTGCGCGGATCTTCTGCGCCTCCTCCGGCTGCAGGTGGCGCGCCAGATACAGGAAACCGCGCTTCTGGTTGGCGGATATGCGGCGTGCGAACTCCGCGCGGTTGCGCTTGAGGGCCTTCGCCAGCCGCGGCCATTCATCCGGCGCCGTGGCGAGCTCCTGAGGGTTGGCCCACACCGAATCCACGGGCGTGCTGATGGCCAGCGGTTCGTTGTTGCGGTCGAGAATGGCGCCGCGGTGCGCCACCGTCTCCACCACGCGCGAGAACCGGGCATTGCCCTTGGTGACCAGGAACCCGTAGTCCACCAGCTGCAGTTCCACGGCGCGCGCCACCAGGCCCGCCGCGCCCAGCACCAGCAGCGCGAAGGCAAATCCCAGGCGCAGGCGGAAAGTGGCGCCATCGCTGCGCGGCGTACGCGTCATGGCTGAACCACCTGGATCCCGGCCGGATCAGGCGCGCTCATCTTCAGGCGCGTGGTCGCGACACGCTCGACGAAGGCATGTGCGGACCAGGTGCTCTGCTCCAGTTGCAGGCGCCCCCACTCGATCTCGAGATTGTCGCGCTGCCGGTGCAGCCCTTCGAGCTGCACGAACAGCTCGCGCGCGCGGTGCTTGGCATAGATGGCGCCGGCCGCCGAGGCCAGCGCCGCGCACCACAGCAGCAACGCGGCCATCCACAGCGGACCGGCGCGCAGGCTCATGCCGCCCTCCGCGGCGCGCCGCCGAGACGTTCGGCCACGCGCAGGATGGCTGAGCGGGCGCGCGGATTGGCGGCAACCTCCGCCTCATCGGCGCGGATCTTCTTGCCGACCTGGCGCAGCGCCGGATCATGCGGAGGAGCAAAGGGCAGATGAGCCCAGGCCGGGTCCGGCTGCGACTCGCGGCGGATGAACTGCTTGACCAGCCGGTCCTCGAGCGAATGGAAACTGATGACGGCGAGACGTCCGCCGGGGGCGAGCACGTCGAGCGCAGCCTCGAGACCAGCCTCGAGCTGGCCGAGCTCGTCGTTCACATGCATGCGCAGGGCCTGGAAGGTACGCGTGGCCGGATGCTTGCCGGCCTCGCGCGTACGCACGGCGCCGGCAACGATCTGCGAGAGCTGTCCGGTGGTTTCGATGGGCGCACGGCCACGGGCCTCGACGATCGCGCGGGCGATGCGCCCGGCGAAACGCTCCTCCCCGAGGCGGCCGATCACGTCGCGGATCTCGTCGCTTGAGGCTTTGGCAAGCCACTGCGCGGCGCTGTGCCCACCCTGCGGATCCATGCGCATGTCGAGCGGACCGTCGAGACGGAAGCTGAAGCCCCGTTCCGCGACATCGAGCTGCGGCGAAGACACGCCGAGGTCGAGCAGAATCCCGCGACACGGACGTCCCTCGCCATGCTGCGCGACCAGTGATTCGAGCGCACTGAACGCAGCGCGGACCACCACGAGGCGCGGCTGCGCCGGGAAGCGCCGGTGCGCAGCTGCGATGGCCTGCGGATCCCGGTCGATCGCGAGAAGACGGCCCTCAGGACCCAGTAGGTCCAGGATGCGGGCGCTGTGACCGCCGCGGCCGAAGGTCGCGTCGACATACAGCCCGTCACCGGGCATGCCTGGCGCAAGGCCGAGCGCTGCAACGGCCTCCTCGACAAGCACCGGCTTGTGCTCATCCAATGAACGCTTCCTCGTGGTCCAGGCTTCACAGCTGCAGCGATTCGAGCGCGGCGGAGGGTTCGCCTCCGGCCTGCTCGGCCTTCATCCATTCCGCGCGCCGCAGGTTCCAGCGGCCCTCGTCCCAGATCTCCAGACGCCGGCCCTGCCCCACCATCCACGCACCGCGGCTCAGCCCCGCGAACTCGCGCAGCTCGGGAGAGAGGGAGATGCGGCCATGGCTGTCCAGCTCCAGTTCGTCGGCATGACCGACCATCAGGCGCTGCAGGCGGCGGGCCTGGGGGTTGAGGCTGGGGAGGCTCATGAGCTGCTGCTCGATGGGCTCCCACTCGGGAGCCGGATAGACCAGCAGGCATTCATCGGGGTCGACGGTCACGACCACCCGGCCCTCGCCGGGACCGGCCAGCAGCCGGCGGTAGCGGGTTGGTACGACCACCCGGCCCTTGTCATCGACAGTGACTTTTGTTGCGCCGCGGAACATACCCAGGAATGGGGACTCCCCACTTCCACCCACTTGAACCCACTTGGCCCCATATTAGGAACCGCGCGGGTCTTATGTCAACGTCCGGAGCGGATTTTTTTGCTTATGTCACAAAGGCTTACGTTGATGCACAAAAGTGGGACACCAGTCTCAAAAGTTCTCGTTCTGATTCCGGCACTTGGATGCAATTGCTCACAAAGTGGATGGGGAGCCGGCCTGTAAGCCGGGTTCTGTCGAGAGCAATCATTCCTCTGCGAGCCGTGTCACCACGGCCCTGAAGCGGCCTACCCGGAAGCACGCGGGACCCACGCTTGCGGCAGACCTTGCGGCCTACCGCGACTTCCCTATTTGGCCTTGCTCCGGGTGGGGTTTGCCGTGCCGTCGAGTGTTGCCACCGACGCGGTGCGCTCTTACCGCACCGTTTCACCCTTGCCAGCGCCAGCCGGTTTCCCGGCATACGCTTCGGCGGTTTGCTTTCTGTTGCACTTTCCGTGGGCTCGCGCCCCCCAGGCGTTACCTGGCACCCTGTCCACTGGAGCCCGGACTTTCCTCCCCGCCCCCTCCTTGCGAAGGTGACGCAGCGATTGCCCGGCCGGCTCCCCGCGCGCAAGGGTATCAGGACCGGGTGATAAAATGGTTCTCTGGGTGTCCGGTGCAGCGTGCGGCGGGCAGGTTTGCGCAGGTCGGGCCGCCGCGCGGAGTGCACGCATCCCATGGAAAATGCCTCGACGCCGCAGCCGCGGCGCCCCCTGCTCGCGGACCGCGCCATCTCGGCTTTCACTCGCTTCGCGCGCATCGAGGCCGCCAGCGGCATCCTGCTGCTCATTGCCGCCGCCGTTGCGCTCGTCTGGGCCAATTCTCCTTTGGCACAGAGCTACGAGGCGCTGTGGCACACGCCGCTTTCGATCGGCCTCGGCCACTGGGTGTTTTCCCGGCCGCTGCATTTCTGGATCAACGACGGCCTGATGACGCTGTTCTTCCTCGTGGTAGGAATGGAGATCCGCCGCGAGATCCACGATGGCGCGCTTGCCACCCTGCGGCAAGCAGCCATGCCGCTGGTGGCCGCAATGGGCGGCGTAGTCGCACCGGCACTGATCTACCTGAGCCTCAACGCACCCGCCGCGCAGATGCGCGGCTGGGCCGTGCCCACAGCCACCGACATCGCCTTCGCCGTGGGAGTGCTCGCGCTGCTGGGGCGCTCGGTGCCGGTGAACGTGCGCATCTTCCTGCTGGCGCTCGCCATCATCGACGACATCATCGCCGTGCTGATCATTGCGTTCTTCTATTCCGGCGGCCTCGATGTCATGGGCCTCCCCGTGGCAGCGCTGGGCCTCATCACCACGCTGCTGTTCCAGCGCGCCGGCATCGTCTCCGCGTTTCCCTACTGCATTCCCGGCGCTCTAGTCTGGACAGGCCTCTTCTTGTCCGGTGCACACCCGGCACTGGCGGGCGTGGTGCTGGGTCTCATGACTCCGGTACTTAGGCCCCGCAACCGCGACCTCGCCGCTCCCGTCACGCGCGTGCAACAGGCGCTGCACCCCTGGGCCGCTTTTGTGATCATGCCGCTGTTCGCGCTGGCCAATGCGGGCGTGACGATCTCCGGCACAGACCTCACCGCTGCCAGCTCCGTGGCCGTGCTCGCAGGTGTGGCGCTGGCGCTGGTGGCAGGCAAGCCGCTGGGCATCTTCACCGCCAGCTGGCTGATGGTGCGCCTGGGGCTGTGCCGGCTGCCCGAGGGCGTTGCATGGTCCGGCATCCTGCTCATCGGTCTGCTGGGCGGCATCGGCTTCACCATGTCCGTCTTCATCGCCATGCTGGCCTTCGAGGAGGCTGCGCTGCTCGCAGCTGCCAAGCTCGGCATCCTGCTGGGTTCTGTGGCGGCAGCCCTGCTGGGTCTCGCCTGGGGATGGATGCTTGCGCGCCGCGGCGCCGCGCGCGCACGCTAGGCTCCCTCGGCCACGCCTCCGTCATCCGCTTCCGAAACAGAGGGTTCCCATGCCACGCCACTTCCGCACACTCGCGACCGCTGCGCCAGCCTTGCTGCTCCCCGCCCTTGCACTGACCGCGGAGCCGCTCGCCGTGAAGCCGGGACTGTGGGAGACGACCACGGTCACCACCAGCACCGGCATGCAGATGCCCCAGATGCCGCCCGAAGCGCTGGCGCGGCTGCCGCCCGAGCAGCGCGCGCAGATGGAAGCGGTGATGAAACAGCTGGGCGCCAACGGCCCCAGCAAGCACACCGACCGCAGCTGCATCACCGCCGAGGATCTCAAGGACGGCCTCTTCAAGGCGCTGCGCGACAACCAAAACCGCGACTGCAAGTACAACATCGTGAAGGCCACCGCAAAACATCAGGAACTGGAGATGAGCTGCAGCGGCAGGCTGACGGCCACGGGCCACATGACCATTGATGCCAGAGACAGCGGCAATGTCAGCGGCGAGATGGACATGAAGACGGGGCCGATGGCGATGAACATGAAGTTCACCTCGCGCTGGCTGGGCGCGAGCTGCCCCACCGAAGGGAAGGAGTAAGCCCGGGCGCGGGCTTCAGGGCACCGCGCCCTCCCAGCCGCCGCCCAGCGCGCGGTACAGATCGAGGGCGGCATTGAGCCGCGCAAGGCGCACCTGCACCAGCGAATCCTGGGCCTGGAACAGCACCCGCTGGCTGTCGAGCACCACGAGCAGATCGTCGGCACCCTCGCGATACCGCAGCTCCGCCAGGTCCAGCGAGCGCCGCGCCTGCGCCACGGTCTGCTGCTGGCTCATCTCCTGGCGGCTGCCGACATCGGCGTTGCCCAGTGCATCATCCACTTCCTTGAGCGCCGTGCGCACGGCAGCAGCATAGGTCTCCACGGCCACACGCTGCCGGGAGCGCGCCGACTCGATCTGGGCACTGCGGCGGCCGGCATCGAACAGCGTCAGGCCCATCGACAGCGCAGCCGAAAGACTGGTGGCCGGATTGGTGAGCGACAGCAGCTCGGCACTGGACAGCCCACCCGAACCGGACAGCGAAATGGACGGCAACAGCGTCGTGCGCGCCGCGTGCACGTCGGCCGCCGCAGCCACCAGACCCGCCTCCGCCGACGCCAGATCGGGCCGCCGCTCGAGCAGTTCCGAGGGCAGACCGGGCGTCACCGCAGGCACCGCAAGCTGGTCGAAGCTCTCGCCACTGGCGTCGAAGCCCTGCGGCACCTCGCCCAGCAGCAATGCCAGCGCCGCGGCAAGCTGATGCTGCTGCGTTTCCAGCGGCACCAGTGCCGTGCGCTGCGCCAGCACGGTCGTGGTCTGCTGGCTCACTTCCAGCGACGTTGCGATGCCATTGCGGAACCGCGCATCCACGACGCCCAGCACCCGCTCGGCGATGGCAAGGTTCTCGCGCGCCAGCTGCAGGCGCTCGCCGGTGGCCAGCATCTGGAAGTAGGTGGAAGCCAGGGTGCTGGCCGTAGTGATGCGCAGCGTCTCGTAGTCGAAGCGCGTGGCCTGATAGCTGGCGCGCGCGCTGCGCACCGTGGCGGCAATGCGGCCCCACAGATCCACCTCATAGCCCACCGACAAGCCGGCCGAGGTCGATTCGCGGTCCACCGGCGGGCTGCCGCTGGCATCGCTGCGCGAACGCGAGCTGCTGGCGCTTACCCCCACATCCGGGAAACGGTCGCTGCCCGCACTGCGCAGCGCCATCTGCGCCTGGCGCACGCGCTCGGCGGCGATGAAAAGATCCGGCCCGGCAGCCAGGCGGTTCTCGATCCACTCGTCCAGCCGCGCCGATCCGAAACCGCGCCACCACTGCGCGGAAACCGGCCCGGCACTGGCCTGGGTGGCGACGGGTTCCTGGTAGTTTCCCGGCAGCGCAACGTCGGGACGCTGCACGGGTCCGGTCGCACAGCCGGCAAGCAGCAGGGCTGTGAGGGCCGCCGCGGCGGGGAGGGGTCGGGTTGCGGTTCGCATGCTCATTCCGAGGCCAGGGCCACGACGGGATCCAGCCCCGCCGCCTTGTTTGCGGGCAGATAACCGAAAGCCAGGCCGGTGCCGAAGGCACAGCCGAAGGCCAGCAGCACCGGCGCCACCGAATAGGCCACCGGCGTGCCGAAATGGCCGATGATGGCCGCCGCGCCCAGCCCGACGATCACGCCGAGCACGCCGCCGGCCGCCGACACCACCAGCGCCTCGATCAGGAACTGGTGACGGATGTTGCGCGTGCGCGCGCCGGTGGCCATGCGGATGCCGATCTCGCGGGTGCGCTCGGTGACGCTCACCAGCATGATGTTCATCACCCCGATGCCGCCCACCAGCAAGGAGATGGCGGCGATGGAGCCCAGCAGGATGGTCATGGTGTTCTGCGCCTCGGTGGCCGTCTCCATCAGCGAGGACATGTTGCGCACCTGGAAGTCGATGGTGCCGTGGCGCTGCACCAGCAGCGACTCCACGTCCGACTGCGTCTGGTTGATGCGCTTCACGTCCTCCACCGCCACGGTCACATTGCGCAGGAAGCGCTGGCCCGACAGGCGCAGCTGGCTGGTCTGGTAGGGCACGAACACGACGTCATCCTGGTCCTGTCCGTTGGGAGAAGCGCCCTTGGGCCCCATCACGCCGATCACCTGGAAGATGAGGTTGTTCACCAACACATACTTGCCCAGCGGGTTCTCGCCGTTCGTGAACAGCGCGTCGACCACCGTCTTGCCGAGCACGGCCACCGTCGCATACTCGGCTTCGTCCTGGTCCGTGAAGAAGCTGCCCGAGGCCAGGTTCCAGCGTCGTGCCTGCGGGTATTTGGCCGACGTGCCCAGCACCTGCGTGGAGTAGTCGCTGCCCTCGTAGCGCACCGTCACGGTGCTTTGCTGTTCGGGCACCGCGGCCAGCACATTGGGCACTTCGCTGTCGATGGCGCGCACGTCATCGAGCACCAGCGTCGCGGTGGCATTGAAGCCGCGCTGGTTCGGCGCACCGGGGCGCACCAGCAGCAGGTTGGAACCCATGGCCGAGATGCGGTCGACCACCGCCTGCTTGGCGCCATCGCCAATCGCCAGCATCGCGATCACGGCCGCCACGCCGATCACGATGCCCAGCAGCGTGAGCACCGAGCGGAACACGTTGGCGCGCAGCGAACGCAGCGCCATGCGGGTGGCTTCCAGCAGATCGGCCAATTGCGATTCCGCGCCGCGCCGCGCGCTCCACTGCAGCGCCGGCGAATCGGCGGCCGCAGGCCGCGCGCCACCGTCGGCCACCACCCGGCCATCCCTGATCTCGATGATGCGCGGCGCATGCTCGGCCACCTCGCGCGCATGGGTGATGAGTATCACCGTGTGGCCGCGGGCGGACAGATCGTTCAGCAGGCGCATCACGTCGGCGCCGCTCTTGCTGTCCAGGGCGCCCGTGGGCTCGTCGGCGAGGATGACGCGGCCGCCGTTCATCAGCGCCCGCGCGATGGACACCCGCTGCTGCTGGCCGCCGGAGAGCTGGTTCGGACGGTGATGCGTACGGTCGCCAAGGCCCAGCGACTCGAGCAATTCGTGCGCCCGCTCATGGCGCTGCTGCGTCGGAATGCCGGCATAGATGGCCGGCACTTCGACGTTGTCCAGCGCCGTGCCCATGGCGATGAGGTTGTAGCTCTGGAACACGAAGCCGAAGGCCTCGCGCCGCAGCTCGGCCAGTTCGTCGCGGTCGAACTCGGACACGTCGCGGCCCAGGAACTCGTAGGTGCCCGTGGTCGGACGGTCCAGGCAGCCCAGGATGTTCATCAGCGTGGACTTGCCCGAACCCGAAGCGCCCATGATGGCCACGAACTCGCCCGGATAGATGGTCAGGTCGACGCCATGCAGCACCTCGACCGACATCTCGCCATTGCGGTAGGTCTTGGTGACCTGCGCGAGGCGGATCAGCGGTACGGTGGCGTCCACTGCGGCCATCAGCGGCCTCCCGGGAAGCCCATTGGCGGGCCGAAGCCGCCGCCCGCGCCCAGGGCGCGGTTCTGGTTCTGCTGGTTGCCGGCCGCCGCGGGCTGCGCGCTGTCGGGCTGCTTCTGGCCGGCGACCACACGCTCGCCCTCCGCCAGACCCGAGAGGATCTCGGCATGCACGCGGTTGCTCACACCCACCTGCACGTCGCGGGACACGATGCTGCCGTCGGCCTGCGCCAGGCGCACAGTGGCCGGGCGCGGACCAGACTGCTGCGCGGCGCCCCCTGCGGAATCAGGACGCTGGCGCCGCCCGGCACCGGCCATCTGCCCGCCTTCGCCAGCAGGGCGCATGGCCCTTGCGGCCTGCCCGCCTTCGCCAGCAGGGCGCATGGCCCTTGCGGCCTGCCCACCTTCGCCAGCGGGGCGCATGCCCGGGGCGGCCTGCCCCCCCTCGCCGCCCTGGCGCATGGCGCGCGGCGCCTGTGCCTCGGCACCGGCCGCGCGCTGCATGGTCAGCGCCGACATCGGCACCACGAGCACATCCTGCGCCTCGGCGACCACGAAGAACACCTGCGCCGTCATCTGCGTGAGCAGTGCCTGATTGACGTTCGGGACTTCGAACAGCGCGTTGTACAGCACCACGTTGTTGGTGACCGTGGGCGTGGGCTCCACCTTGAGCAGCGTGCCGTAGTAACGGCGCCCCTGGCCGCCCAGCGTGGTGAAGTAGGCCTTCATGCCCACCCGCAGCTTGCTCACGTCGGCTTCGGAAACCTGCGTCTGCACCGTCATGGTCGACAGATCCGCGATGCGCAGGATGGTCGGCGCCTGCTGGTTGGTGTTGAGCGTCTGGCCCTGCTTGGCGCTGATGCTCACCACCGTGCCCGCCATCGGCGCATAGATCTTGGTGAACTTCAGGTTCGCCTCGTCCACGCGCATGCTGGCCTGCAGCTGCTGGATCTGCGCCCTGAGCGCGGCGATGCTGGCGCGCGTGGTATCGAGCGTGGTCTGGGCATCCTGCAGCGCACCGGCGGTAGTGGCCTCTTCCTTCATGAGGTTCTGCTGACGCTGGAAGTCGCGCTCGGCCTTGGCGAGGTTCGCTTCGCCCTGCAGCAGCTGCGCCTGCTGCGAGCGCAGCTGCGCGCGGCTGGCATCCACCCGCGCCGCGGACTGCTCGGCGTCGATCTCCGCCAGCAGGTCTCCCTCCTTCACCGCGCTGCCCACCTCGACGAGGATGCGCTTGAGCTGTCCGGACACCTGCGCGCCCACATCCACGTAATCGCGCGGCTGCAGCGAACCGGTGGCGGTGACCAGATCCTCGATGGAGCCCTTCTCCACGGTGGCGTAGATGTTGGAATCCTCGGCGCTGGCCGGTACGAAATGACGGAACACCTTCCACGCGCCGAAGGCCAGCAGCACGGCCAGTGCCACCAGCACGGCGCGGGATCTCAGCAGGCGGCCCACTGCAGTGGCGGCGCCGCGGGACACTGTGTCATCGTTCATGGAGATAGCCGGTTCCGTCTGTTGCGGGAGTGAAGCTCGATGGCCCACACATTGGCGGACGACTGAGGAAGGATTGCGGAACGATTGTGAACGCCCCGGTGCACAAAGCTTGCCATTTTGGGGCATAGCCTGCGACCCATGAAACTGCGTTTCGACACGCTGCGCGTCAAGCTGTTCCTGGCCATCGCCGGAGCCAATGTGGTGCTGGTGGCCGCGGTGTTCCTCATCTACGGCTGGAGCTTCGAGCAGGGTCTGGGCGACTACCTGCAGAAAAGCGACGAGGCGCGCCTGGACCCGGTGGTGCTGCGTCTGGCCGAGGGCTATCGGCAGCAGGGCGGCTGGGACTGGCTCACCGCGGACCGGCGCAGCTGGCCGCAGCTGTTGCGCGAGGAGCTGGGCAGCAGCCGCACCCAGCGCGGTGACGCACGCCGTGACGAGGGGCGCCGCAACGAGCGCGAGCCCGAGCGCGAAATGCCGCCGCCCCTGACCATGGATCCGCGCTTCATGCTGCTCGACGCCGACGGCAAGGTGCTGATCGGCATGGCCGACCGTGCCGCGCAGGCCGTGCGCCGCCCCATCCAGAGCGAGGGCGAAACAGTGGGGTATCTCGCCTACGTGCCGCGGCTGCAGGTGGTCGAGTCGCTGGAGCGCGTGTTCTCCGCCGAGCAGAACCGGCGTTTCGGCGCCATCGCGATCGGCCTGCTGGCTGCCGTGCTGGTGAATGCGGCGCTGATCGCGCACTGGCTGTCGCGGCGGCTCAATGCGCTGTCGGCCGGCGCCGCCGCACTGGCGCAGGGCCGCTATGCCACGCGCCTGGACGTGCATGGCGACGACGAGCTCGAGCGGCTGGCCGGCGATTTCAACCGCCTCGCCGGCGCGCTGGAGGCCGCGCAGCGCGCACGGCAGCAGTGGATCGCCGACATCGCCCATGAACTGCGCACACCGCTGGCCGCGCTGCGCGCCGAGATCGAAGCGCTGGAGGACGGCGTGCGGCCGCTGACCCGCGCGGGCATGAGCTCGCTGGCACAGGAAACCGGCCAGCTCACGCGCCTGGTCGAGGACCTGAGGATGCTGTCGCTGTCGGATCTGGGCGCATTGAGCTACCACAAGGAAACCGTGTCACTGGCCGAAGTGGTGGAGGACTGCCTCGCCGCGCAGCGGGCCGCCATCCACGACAAGCCCCTCAGCGTGGAAACGCAGCTGGATGCCGGGCTGCGCGTCGAGGCCGACGCCGACCGCCTGGCGCAGGTGTTCGGCAACCTGCTGCAGAACACGCTGCGCTACACCGATGCGCCCGCGCGGTTGCGCATCACGCTGGCCGCCGCGCACGGCGCTGCCGTGCTGCACTGGGAAGACAGCTCTCCCGGCGTGCCGCCGGAGGACCTGCCGCGTCTCACCGACCGGCTCTACCGCGTCGATGGTTCGCGGGCGCGCAGCAGCGGCGGCTCGGGGCTGGGCCTTGCCATCGTCGCCGCCATCGTGCAGGCCCATGACGGCCGCATCACGGCCGAGGCCAGTCCGCTGGGCGGATTGCGCTGGGTGCTGCATCTGCCGCTCGTCGACGCGCAGGCGCGCACATGACGCGCCGCATCCTCATCGTCGAGGACGAAGACAAGATCGCCGACGTGCTGCGCGACTACCTGCGGCGCGAAGGCTACGAGACCTTCCGCCTGGCGCGCGGCGACGAAGTCGTCGACTGGGTACGCCGCAATGGCTGCGATCTGGTGTTGCTCGACCTCATGCTGCCAGGGCGCAGCGGCCTCGACATCTGCCAGGAACTGCGCAGCTTCTCCGACACCGCCATCATCATGGTGACCGCGCGCGTCGACGAGATCGACCGGCTGCTTGGCCTCGCGCTGCAGGCGGACGATTACATCTGCAAGCCCTTCAGTCCGCGCGAGGTCGTTGCGCGCGTCAACACCGTCCTGCGGCGCACGCTGCGCAACAAGGATGCGTCGGTGGCGGAAGCCGCGCCGGAAGGCCGCGAAGGCAGCTCAGCACTGCTGCAGCTGGACCGGGAACGCTGGAGCGCCAGCCTCGACGGGCGCGATCTGGGACTCACCGCAGTGGAATTCCAGCTGCTGCACGTGCTGGCCAGCCAGCCGGGGCGCATCTACTCGCGCGATCAGCTCATGGACGCGATGTACCGCGACGAGCGCATCGTCGCCGACCGCACCGTGGACAGCCACGTGAAGAAACTGCGCCGCAAGATCGCGCGCCTCATGGGCGAGCGCGAGCTGATCCACTCGGTGTACGGCGTGGGCTACAAGTACGAGGAGTGATCCGGCCTTCAGTCCGGTGATTCCAGGCCGTACCGCTGCTTGAGCGCCGCATGTTCGGGACGCGCCAGATACATCAGCAGCGCGCGGGCGCCTTCGGCACGGTCCGTGACATCCGCGATCGCGCCGGAAAACACCGTGAATAGCTGGATTTCCGGCGGCAGCGGGCCCAGCACCTCGATGCCCGGCAGCGTCATCAGCTCCGACAGCTGCTGGAAACCCAGTTCGACCCGGCCATCAGCCACCAGCGTCCCCACCGGCACGCCGGGCGGCGGCACGATGATGCGCGGCCGCAGGGTTTCGAGGATGCCCCAGCGGGCGAACAGCTTCTCCAGATAGATGCCGCTGGGACCTGTGGAATAGCTGATCGACGCTGCGCGCTCCACGGCCGCGCGCACCGCGGCTTCGCTCGAGACATCGGGACGGGCGGCGCCGGCGCGCACTGCCACCGCGACCCCGGAACGCACCAGGTCGATGCGCGGACCCCGCGCATGCCCCTCCGCGATCAACCGGTCGATGACGCCGGCGCCGAGCACCACCACATCGAAGGCCTCGCCGCCGGCCACGCGCCGCGCCACATCGACTCCGCCGGCGGCCTCGGCGGTCACCGCCTGGCCGCTGGCGCGGCGGTACTGGTCGGCGAGCACGGCCAGCACCTCGCGGGTGGCCATGGAGGAAAACAGTCGCAGCGGGGTCAGCGTGGTCATGCCGGCGATTCTGCGGCAGATCCCTCCCCACCGCGACCGTGGACCAATGCATACACCTCGCTGCGGCGCCGCCCCGTCAGCTGCGCGACCAGCGCCGCAGCGCGCGACGGCGGCAGTTCGCGCGACAGCAGCTCCAGCGCCCGGCGCGTGAACGCATCGTCCATGGCCGGCGCCGCCTCGCCATTGCCGCCGACCACCAGCGTGATCTCGCCGCGCGTGAAATTCGTGTCTTTGCGGCCGATATCCAGCAGCTGCTGCAGCGTTCCCCGGTATAGGGTCTCATGCAGCTTGGACAGTTCCCTTGCCACCGCCGCCTGCCGCATGCCGCCGAACGCCTCCGCCATCGCCTCCAGAGTCTCCAGCAGCCGGTGCGGCGACTCGAAAAAAACCAGCGTGCGCGGCTCCTGGGCCAGCTCGCGCAGCCGTGCCGCACGTGCCGTTGCGCGCGCAGGCAGGAAACCCTCGAAGCAGAAGCGGTCCGTGGGCAGCCCGCTCGCGGCCAGCGCCGTGATCACCGCGGAAGGCCCAGGCAGCACCTGCACGGCGAACCCCGCGTCAAGGGCCGCGCGCACCAGCGCAAAGCCGGGATCGGAAATCAGCGGCATGCCGGCATCACTGACCAGCGCCACGCAGGCGCCGGCGCGCAGGCTGTCGAGCACGCCCTGCACACGCCGGTCTTCATTGTGTTCGTGCAGCGACAGCAGCGGCTTGTCGATGCCCAGCTGCCGCAGCAGCGCCCCGGTGTGCCGGGTATCCTCGGCGGCCACGAGGTCGGCCGCCGCCAGCGCCTCGCGCGCCCGCGGAGAAAGATCCCCTACATTGCCGATCGGGGTGGCGACGACATCGATTCTCCCCCTATCCGCTGCCACTATAATCCCCGCCATGCAGACACACGCCCCAGTGCAATGAGCAGCTTGCCCCGCCACCGCCCCGCACCGCAACCCGCGGCACCGCCCCGCCTGCGGCGTGTCGCCTTCGCCCTGCTGGCGGGCGCCGCACTGCTTGCCGGATGCTCGTCGCTGCAGGAGCCGGGCGCAGGTCCAGCCTCGGTGGACCGCGCCGAGCGGCTGCTGCGCCAGAACAACCCCGTCGCCGCCGCGCAGATGTACGAGCGGCTGGCGGCGGCCAACGTGCCGCCGGATCAGGTCGATTTCGCGCTGGCCGCAGTGCGCGCCTGGCTTGCCGCCACGCGGCCCGGCGACGCGAACCGCGTGCTCGCCACGGTGGGCACATCGCTCACGCCTGCGCAGCAGTTCGAACGCGCGTTGCTGGGGGTCGAGGTGCTCGCCGCCGAGGGGCAGAACCAGGCAGCCTGGCGGCAGGCAGCGGCCATTGCCGAGCCCCGCACGCCGGCCGATGCGGCGCGGCTGTTCCACCTCCGGCAGCAGGTGGCGCTGCGCGCCGGCCTGCCCGTGGAAGCCGTGCGGGCCGGAATCGCGCGCGAGCGCGTGGCAGCCACCGACGCCGAGCGCGCCCAGATCCGCCGCGAGTTGCTGGGTGATCTGCGCGCCTCCATCGACCGCGGCCAGCGCGTGGACCCGGCCGCCAGCAACGAACCGCTGATCCGCGGCTGGCTGGAAATCGCGCAGATCGCATCCGGCGCCGGCCGCAGTCCGCTGGGCGCGGGCGCCGCCATCGACCGGTGGCGCGGGCGTTATCCCGGCCATCCGGCCAGCACCATTGCCATGGCGGAGATCGTGGCACCGGGCAACGCGGGCACCATCGCGCCGGGGCGCGGCGGCCCGCTTGCGCTGCTTCTGCCGCTCACGGGCCGCCAGTCCGCCGCCGCCTCGCTGGTGCGCGACGGCTTCCAGGCCGGCCTTGCGCAGCTGCCGCCGGCGAACCGGCCGGAACTGCGCGTCTACGACACCGGGGCCATGTCCGTGTCCGCCGCGCTGCAGACGGCGCTCGCAGAGGGCGCCGGCCTGATCGCCGGCCCGCTGACGCGCGAGGAGGTGCAGAGCGCCGTGGAGCTGTACAGCGGCACGGTGCCCCTGCTGCTGCTCAACAACCTCGCCTCCGGCAGCGCGGGCCGCGGCATCTACCAGTACGCATTGTCGCCGGAGGACGAGGCGCGCGCGATCGCGCGCCGCGCGCTGGCGGCGGGCCAGCGCCGCGCCATAGTCTTCGCTCCTGCAGGCGACTGGGGCAACCGGGTACTGGCTGCCTTCACGCAGGAACTCACCAGCGGCGGGGGCACAGTCCTCTCGCAGGGCACCTACGATGCACCGCGCAGCGACCTCACCGCCATGATCACGCGGTCGCTGGCGGTGGATGCCAGCCGCGCGCGCTTGCGCCGCGTGCAGCAGATCGTCGGCGGCGCCGAGCTGAACTTCGAAGCCCGGCGCCGCACCGATGTCGATTTCATCCTCGCGGCCGGCCAGCAATCCCTCGCCCTGCGCCAGATCCTGCCGCAACTGCGCTTTTTCGGTGCCGGCGACGTGCCCACATACGTCACGGCCGATGGCATGGATACGGATCCGGCAGCCAACCGCGACCTGGAAGGCGCGCTGTTCACGGACATGCCCTGGGCGCTCGACGACAGCGGCCCGGTGGCCGATGTCCGCAGCAGCACCCAGCCGCTGTGGGCCGCGCGCGGTGCACGGCTCTCGCGACTCTTTGCCTTCGGCTACGACGCGGCTGCGCTGGCGGTGGCGTTGAGCGCCCGCCAGGGGCCATCAGGGCCCATTGCCGGCCTCACCGGTCGGCTGAGCATCACTGCCGACGGCCGCGTGGAGCGCGACCTGGACTGGGCGCGCATCAGCGAGGGAACGTCACGCCGACTCGACCCGCTTCCCTGACCGCCCGGCGGGCCCGCGAGCGCCTGCATCGCGGGCAGCTCGCCGAGCTGGCTGCGGCGCGGTTCCTGGAATCGCGGCACTGCACGGTGCTGCTGCGCAACTACCGTTGCCGCATGGGCGAGATCGACATCGTCGCGCGGGAGGCTGACGGCACGCTGCTCATCGCCGAAGTGCGGCTGCGCTCGCGGTGCGACTTCGGCACTCCGGCCGAAAGCGTCACGGCAAGCAAGCAGGCGCGGATACTGCGGGCCAGCCGCCACCTGCTCGCCGTGCGCCCGGCGTTCGCGCGCTGCGCCATCCGTTTCGACGTCATCGAGGTGCAGCCCGCAGCGGAGGAATCCGCTTACCGCTTGCACTGGATCCGGCACGCCTTCGAATGCCGCTGAACCACGGCGGCGCGGAGGAGCCGGTGCGATAGGCGCCAGCCCTAGCCCAGTGCGCGGAACCGGCGCCTCGCCACCAGCGGGTCCACATGCGCGAGCAGCTCATAGGCCAGGCGCGAAGCCACGCGGCGCCAGTAGCCACGCCGCCGGCGGAAAGCGGCCAGCCGTACCCTGCGGCTGCGGGCGAAGGCGCGTTCGCACCATTGACGCGCATCGCCGGCCAATTCCGGCCAGTCCAGACGCAACAGCAGCTCGAAATTGATGTGCAGGCTGCGCCGGTCCAGGTTGCAGCTGCCGGTATGGACGATGTCATCCATCACCAGCAGCTTCGCATGCAGGATCCGGGGCCGGTATTCGCGGATGCTCACGCCCTGCCGCAGCAACCAGGGATACAGCCGCTCGGCAGCGAGCCGCGCCAGACCCACGTCGCTGCGGCCGGCGAGCAGCAGTTCCACCTGCCCGCCCTGCTGCACGCAGCGGCGCAGCGAACGCCGCACATTCCACGGCGGCAGGAAATATCCCGACACGATGGCCACCTGCTTCGCGGCGGCCAGATCCACCCGCAACTGCCGCCGCAGCCGCCCGCGCGACAGCGGCGGCCCGCTGACCAGGAGCTGCACCGGCGCTGCATCGGCGCTGCGCGCGCCCTGGTTCCAGCGGCTGGCAGCGAGCCGGAAATCGGCGATGGCCGCCGGCGTGAACGGCGCCAGCTGCACCATGGCGTCGAAGCTGTCCTCCAGCTCGCGCACCACCGGGCCTTCGATGAACATCCCCAGATCGCACCATCCCCCGGTGACACCGTCGCCCGAATACTCCGGCCCGATGTTGAAGCCGCCGACCACGGCGGCGCATCCATCGCAGGCCAGGAGCTTGCGGTGATTGCGGAACGACAGGCGCAGCAGCCGCAGCGGATTGAAACGGCGCACGCGCCCGCCCGCAGCCTCCAGCTCGCTGAAATAGTCCGCGGGCAGATCCTCGCAGCCGAAGGCATCGAGCAGCACATCGACGCTCACGCCACGCGAGCGGGCGCGCAGCAATGCTGCACGCAATGCCGCCGCCGGTCCTTCGGCCCGGACGATGTAGCACTCGAAGCGGATTGAGGAGACTGCGGCGTCGATCAGCCGCTGCATCTGCGCATAGGCTTCATCGACGGTGCCCAGCAGGCGGGCCCGGTGCCCGCCACGCTCGCGCAGCGCAAAGGAGTGGCCGTCAGCCGCGCTCTGCACTGCGCTGCCCGTGAAGCCCGCGACGCAGGCGGGCAGCCGCCGTCGTCACTTCACCACCTTCAGCCGCGGGCGGCCCTTGCCGGCCCGGCCGGGCGCCGGCGCGCTTCCTTCAGAGACCGGCGGCACGGGCGCCACAGGCGGCCCCGGATCGGGGCTTCCGGGCCCGGATGGGCCATCCACCTCGCCGGTGAACACCATCCCCTGTCCGGTCTCGCGCGCATAGATGCCGAGCACCGCGTCCACCGGAACGTGCAGGTAGTGACTCACGCCATTGAAGCGCGCGCTGAACTGCACGGCGTCGGCGCCGATCTGGAAGCCCTGCGTTGCCGACGGCCCGACATTGAGCACGATGCGGCCGTCCTTCACGAAGGCCTGAGGCACCTGCACACCCTGGATGGTGGCATCCACGATGAGATGGGGGGTGTAGGCGCTGTCGACCATCCAGTCGAACATCGCCCGCAGCAGATACGGGCGACGCGACAGTTCAGCCAAGACGCATCTCTCTTTCCTGTTCCGACAGCGCGAGGCGGAACGCCGGGCGCGAGAACAGCTGGTTCGCGTAGCGCAGCAGCGGCTGGGCTTCCTTGGGCAGGTCGATCTGGTAGTGCGGCAGGCGCCACAGCAGCGGCGCGATGGTCACATCCACCAGCGACAGCTCATCGCTCATGAAATAGGGCTTGGTGCGCACGAAATCCGTCGTCTGGACGATCAGGTCGCGCAGGTCGCTGCGCAATTTCGGCGCATTGCGGCCCTCCGGGCCTTCCTTGCCAAGCTGGTTCGCAAGGCTGTACCAGTCGCGCTCGATGCGGTGCAGCGCGAGCCGGAACTGGGCGCGCGACACCGGATCCACCGGCATCAGCGGCGGATGCGGAAAGCGCTCGTCCAGATATTCGATGATGACGCGCGAGTCATACAGGACCAGGTCGCGGTCGACTAGCGTCGGCAGCGAATGATCCGGATTGAGGTCCAGCAGGTCTTCCGGGAAACGCCCCGGCGTGACGCTGACGATCTCGATCTCGACGTCTTTTTCCGCCAGTACGATACGGGTCCGGTGGCTGGCGGGCTCATCCGGAGCCGAAAACAGGGTCATCACGGCTCGGCGACTCGTCAAAAGAGGACTCTCCCCCGGTTGCATTGCCCCACTCGGCCAGGCCGCGCGGACTGTGCAGCCGGATTCAGTCGACGTCCTTCCAATATTCGGCCTTCAACATCCAGGCGACTGCCGAAAACAGCAGCAGGAACAATACCACCCAGATGCCGATGCCACGGCGTTCGACCTGCGCGGGTTCGCCCACGTAGTCGAGGAAATTGACGGTGTCGCGCACGAAGCCGTCGAACTGCTCGGCCGTGTACCGGCCGGGCACCACCTGTTCGAAGCGCTCCACATGACGGACGGCCGCGGCTTCACCGCCGGCCGCTTCACCGAATACTGCGGCCTTCACGCCCTCCAGATCCGACAGCACGGCCGGCATCGCAGCCCCGTCCAGGGCGAGGTTGTTCGTGCCCGTGACCTTGGTCTTGTCGACGTAGAAGCCCTTGAGGAACTGGTAGATGTAGTCCGGCCCCTTGGCGCGGGCCGTCAGCGACAGGTCCGGCGGCACGCGACCGAACCAGGCCTCGGCATCGGCCGCCGGGAAGGTCGACTTCATGTAATCCGTAGGCTTCGCGCCATTGGGAATCAGGGTCTCGCGCAGCTGCTCGTCGGAAATCCCCAGGTCCTCGGCCATGCGCTCGAAGCGCATGTACTTCAGCGAATGGCAACCGAGGCAGTAGTTGACGAAATTCGTCGCCCCACGCTGCAGCGACGCAGTGTTCTTCACCTCGTTGCCGGCCTTCCAGGCCTGCCACTGCACGCCGGCGGCCTCATGACCACCCTCCTCGGCGGCAAGGGCCATTCCCGACAGCAGCGCGCCGGCCGCGCCGGCCACAAGAATCCGCAACAAACGACTCCGCATCGCCGCCTCAGTCATGATGGTAGGTGAGCCGGCTGGGCACGCGGCTGGTGGATTCGCCCCGCGTGTAGAACGGCATCAGGATGAAGAACGCGAAATACAGCACCGTGAAGATGCGGGCCAGCAGCACGTAGATCCCTTCGGCCGGACTCAGGCCCAGATATCCCAGTGCCACGAACGTGATGGCAAACACCGTGAGGGCAATCTTCCAGCGCAGCGGCCGGTAGCGCGTGGACTTGACCGGCGAACGGTCGAGCCAGGGCAGCACCATGAAGAAGGCCAGCGAGGCCGCCATCAGCAGCGCACCCATCTGCTGGTCGGGCACCGCGCGCAGGATCGCGTAGAACGGCGTGAAGTACCACACCGGCGCGATGTGCTCGGGAGTGGACAGTGGATTGGCGGGCTCGAAATTGGGCCCTTCGAGGAACAGGCCGCCGAAAGTGGGCACGAAGAACATCACCACCGCGAACAGCGTCAGGAACACGCTGACACCGACCAGGTCCTTCACGGTGTAGTAAGGATGGAAGGGAATGCCGTCCACCGGCTTGCCGTCCGGACCCTTGTTCTCCTTGATCTCGATGCCGTCCGGGTTGTTCGACCCGTTTTGGCGCAGCGCGACCAGGTGCAGCGCCACCAGCAGCAGCAGCACCAGCGGCACGGCGACCACGTGCAGCGCGAAGAAGCGGTTCAATGTGGCGTCGGCAATGCCGTAATCGCCGCGGATCCACTCGACCAGGCCGGGGCCGATCACCGGAATGGTGCCGAACAGGTTCACGATCACCTGCGCGCCCCAGAAGGACATGTTGCCCCAGGGCAGCACGTAGCCCATGAAGGCCTCGGCCATGAGTGCCAGGTAAATGGCCATGCCGAACAGCCACAGCAGCTCGCGCGGCGCCTTGTAGGAGCCATAAAGGAAGGCGCGGAACATGTGCAGGTAGACGACGATGAAGAACGCCGAAGCGCCGGTCGAATGCATGTAGCGGATGAGCCAGCCGAACGGCACCTCGCGCATGATGTACTCGACCGAGTCGAAGGCCGTGGCCTCGCCGACCTTGTAGTGCATGGTGAGGAAGATGCCGCTGACCAGCTGGATGACCAGCGCCACCAGCGACAGCACCCCGAAGAAGTACCAGAAGTTGAAGTTCTTCGGCGCGTAGTAGCCCGTGAGCTGGTCGCGCATGAACTGGTCGACAGGCAGGCGCTTGTTCAGCCATCCGAGAAAGCCCGTACGCACGGGCAGGGAATCATTGCTGCCGGCCATCACGCCACTCCCGTCTTGGTATCCACGCCGATGACCAGCGTCCCTTCATTCGGGTAGGAATACACCGGGATGCGCAGGTTCTGCGAAGCCGGGGAACCCTCGAACACGCGTCCCGCGAGGTCGAAGCGCGAGCCGTGGCAGGGGCAGAAAAAACCGCCCGGCCAGCTGGCTCCCAGTTCCGGCGAGGCGCCGACATCGAAACGCGCCTTGGGCAGGCAGCCCAGGTGCGTGCAAGTGCCCTCGAGCACCAGGAAATCCTCGCGCAATGCGCGGCCCGGGTTGCGGGCATATTCGGGCTGCTCCGAGCTCGCCGAGGAGGGATCCTTCAGCGACGCATCGTGCCCGCCGATGCGGGACAGCATCTCCGGCGTGCGATGCACGATGTACATGGTGCGCTTG
This sequence comes from Steroidobacteraceae bacterium, assembly GCA_049841155.1. GTDB lineage: Bacteria > Pseudomonadota > Gammaproteobacteria > Steroidobacterales > Steroidobacteraceae > ZC4RG30. Next base: position 520,872 of record JASGHI010000004.1, on the reverse strand, counting down.
CGGTAGGGCACCATCACCATCTGCCCGGGTTCGATCTTGGTCAGATCGACCTCGACCGGGGCGCCGGCGGCCCGGGCCCGCTCGGAAGGACTCCACGATGCAATGAAGGGCACCGCCGCGAAGGCGACACCTACCGCTCCGGTGGCCGCAGCGGCGAAAGTGAGGAACCCGCGCCGATCCTGGTCCACTTCGGCGCTGCCGATGGCTGCACTGGCCGTGCCGCTGTGATCGCTCATTAGATATTGAAGCTCTTGCTGCTGTTCTGGCGGCCGGGACCAGGGACACGAGGAAACCCAGCCTCCTCCCCCAAGCCCGGATAGCCGCGCATTATACACTAACGGTCCAGGTCCTCAGGACAGGCAGGCAATGTCGGACGGTACAACAAGGCGCGGTGTGATCTTCCTGGGAGGCTCGGTGCTTGCGGGCCTGGTGATTGCGGCGGCCATCGCGCTGATCTGGCCGGAAGCGGTCCGGCGCGGCACGGCGCGCGCTGACGCACCCGCCGCCGCTAGCGCCCCCGAGCCGCCGCCATCCGAACAAGTTGCGCCAGCCACCGAGCCCGCCGCGGATGCAGACACGGCTGTTGCCGGAACCGCTGCAGCCTCCACCCCCCTCCTGAGCTTCGCACCGGCGGTGAAAGCCAGCGCGCCGGCCGTGGTCAGCGTCTACACCCAGCGCACCGTAACCGAACGCGTACCCGGCATCGGGCTGGACGAGCTCTTCGGCGGCCCCTTGCGTCCGCGCTACCGCGAGCGCGTGCAGCGTGGCCTGGGTTCGGGCGTGATTGTCGACCGCGACGGACATATCGTCACCAACCACCATGTGATCGCCGGCTCCGACCAGGTCAGCGTGCAGCTGGCAGATGGCCGCACGGCCAGCGCGCAGGTGGTGGGCCGGGATCCGGACACCGACCTTGCGGTGCTGAAGATCTCGCTGCCGCGGCTGCCGGTGATGGCCCTGGGCCGGTCGGACCGGGTGGAGGTCGGGGACATCGTGCTCGCCATCGGCAATCCGCTCGGCCTCTCCCAGACCGTGACCCATGGCATCGTCAGTGCCACAGGCCGCGCGCAGCTGGGCGTCGCGACCTTCGAGAACTTCATCCAGACAGACGCGGCCATCAATGTCGGCAATTCCGGCGGCGCGCTGGTGAACCTGCGCGGCGAACTGGTGGGCATCAACACCGCCGTGCTGGGCAAGAACCTCGGCGCCGAAGGCATCGGCGTCGCCATACCCGTCGACCTGGTACATGGCGTGATGCGGGAGCTGCTGCAGCACGGGCGCGTGATCCGCGGCTGGATCGGCATCCTGCCCGAAGACATCGCCGCGCCGCTGGCGCAGCAGCTGAACCTGCCCCATGGCGGTGTGGTGATCGGCAACCTGTACCTGGATTCGCCGGCGCTGAAGGCAGGCCTGACCCGCGGCGACATGATCGAGGCCATCGACGGGCGCGAGGTGCGCAGTGCGCGCGACACGCTGGCGCAGATCGCCAGCCGCAAGCCCGGCGCAACCCTCACCATCACCGGCATGCGCGGCCCGCGCAAGTTCCAGATCAAGGTGCCGGTGACCGAGGCGCCGGTGATCAGCTCGCCCAGCGACGCGGGGACTCCGCAGGGCTAGTTCGGCACGCGGCGGATCTGCGCGCCGAGCTGCGCCAGCTTTTCCTCGATGGCCTCGTAGCCACGGTCGATGTGGTAGATGCGCTCGATCTCGGTGCGGCCCTCGGCCACGAGGCCGGCGAGCACCAGGCTTGCCGAGGCGCGCAGGTCCGTGGCCATCACGGGCGCTGCGGTCAGCCGCTGCACGCCGCGGATGATGGCCGTGTTGCCCTCGAGGCGGATTTCGGCGCCCATGCGCCGCATCTCCAGCAGGTGCATGAACCGGTTCTCGAACACGGTCTCGATGATGGTGCCCACGCCGTCGGCCACGCAGTCCAGCGCGGCAAACTGCGCCTGCATGTCCGTGGGGAAGGCCGGATACGGCGCGGTGCGCACATCCACCGAGCGCGGGCGCCGGCCGCGCATGTCCAGCTCGATCCAGTTCTCGCCGGTGGCGATCGTGGCACCGGCTTCCTGCAGCTTCAGCAGCACGGCGTCCAGATGGCGCGGCAGGGTCCGGCTGACGCGCACGTGGCCGCCGGTGATCGCGCCGGCGACCAGGTAGGTGCCGGTCTCGATGCGGTCGGGCTGCACATCGTAGTGGCAGCCGGTGAGCGTCGGCACGCCCTGGATCACGATGCGGTCGGTGCCCGCGCCGTGGATCTTCGCGCCCATGGCAATGAGGAAGTGGGCCAGATCCACCACCTCGGGTTCGCGCGCCGCGTTCTCGAGTATCGTCTCGCCATCGGCCAGCGCCGCGGCCATCATCAGGTTCTCGGTACCCGTCACCGTGACCGTGTCCAGCACCAGCCGCGCGCCCCTGAGCCGGCCGGCGCGCGCGCGGATATAGCCGTTCTCGATGTGGATGTCCGCGCCCATGGCGCGCAGCCCCGCGACGTGGATGTTCACCGGGCGCGCCCCGATGGCGCAGCCGCCGGGCAACGACACATCGGCGGCGCCGAAGCGCGCCAGCAGCGGCCCCAGCACCAGGATGGAAGCGCGCATGGTCTTGACGAGCTCGTAGGGCGCGACGTATTCCTTCGCCCCCGAGGCATCCACCTCCACCCGCAGCTTCTCGTCGATGGTCACGGCCACACCCATGCGGCCGATGAGCTCGATCATCGTCGTGACATCCTGCAGGTGCGGCACATTGCCCACCGTGACCGGACTGTCGGCCAGCAGCGTCGCGGCGAGGATGGGCAGCGCCGCGTTCTTGGCGCCGGAGATGCGCACCTCGCCCTCCAGTGGCCGGCCGCCGGTGATCTGCAGCTTGTCCATCACTGCTGCCCCTGCTGCGCGAGCTCGTCGGGGGTGAGCGTGGTCAGCTGCAGCGCATGGATTTCTCCGCCCATGTGTCCGCCCAGCGTCTGGTACACCAGCTGGTGACGCTGCAGTGGCCGCCGGCCGGCGAACGCGCCGGAAACTACCAGCGCCTCGAAATGCACATTGTCCTCGGAGCGTACCTGCACGCGGGCATCGGGAAGGCCGTGGCGGATCAACGTGGCGATTTCATCCGGAGTCATTGCGGTCCGAGCCTGCGACGCAAAGGGGGGCGCGCAGTTTAAGCTATGATCCGGCTCGAATCATGAGCACTCCCTCTTCCAGTTCCGCCGCGCTGATCGCGGCCGGACGCCGCACCCTGGATATCGAGACCCGCGAGCTGCAGCGCCTGGCGGGCCGCGTGGACGAGGCTTTCGCGGCCGCCTGCCGCCTGTGCCTGGCCGCGCCCGGCCGCGTGGTGGTCACGGGCCTGGGCAAGTCCGGCCATGTGGGCGGCAAGATCGCCGCCACTCTGGCGAGCACCGGCTCGCCCGCCTTCTTCCTGCACGCCGCAGAGGCCAGCCACGGGGACCTCGGCATGGTCACCTCCGGCGACGTGGTGCTCGCCATCTCCAATTCGGGCGAGACGGCGGAACTGGTCGCGCTGCTGCCGCATTTCAAGCGCATCGGCACGCCCGTGATCGCGATGACCGGCCGCCCCGCCTCGACGCTGGCGCGCGAGGCCGACGTCCACCTAGACGTAAGCGTGCAGGAGGAAGCCTGCCCGCTGAACCTCGCGCCCACCGCCAGCACCACCGTGACCCTTGCCATGGGCGATGCCCTGGCCACGGCGCTGCTCGATGCACGGGGCTTCACCCCGCAGGACTTCGCGCGCTCGCATCCGGGCGGTGCGCTGGGCCGCAAGCTGCTGCTGCGCGTGGCCGATGTCATGCGCAGCGGCGATGCGCTGCCGCGCGTGCGCCCGGACGCGCCGCTGGGTGAGGGCCTGGTCGAGATGAGCCGCAAGGGCCTGGGCCTCACGGCCGTAGTCGACGCCGCCGACCATGTGCTCGGCGTGTTCACCGACGGCGACCTGCGCCGCGCGCTGGCGCGCGGCCTCGACCTCAACGCCGCGCACATGCGCGAGGTGATGATCCCCAACCCGCGCTGCGTCGAACCACGGCTGCTCGCCGCCGAGGCATTGAACCGCATGCAGGAGTTCCGCATCACCGCGCTGCTGGTCACCGACGCCGAAGGCCGGCTCGCCGGCGCGCTGAACACCAACGACCTGCTGCGCGCGGGGGTGGCCTGATGGCCGGGCGCACACTCACCGCCGCGCGTGCGCGCCGCCTGCGCCTGCTGGTGCTGGACGTGGATGGCGTACTGACTGACGGCGGCCTGTGGTTCGGCCCGCGCGGCGAGATCCAGAAGCGCTTCCACGTGCGCGACGGCCATGGCATCAAGCTGCTACAGCGCGCCGGCATTGCGGTGGCGGTGATCTCCGGGCGCCGCAGTGCGGCGGTGGCGTTGCGCTGCCGGGAACTGGGCATCCGCCATGTTTTCCAGGGCGCGGCCGACAAGTGGGCCGTGCTGGAGCGGCTGCTCGCGCGCCTGAAACTCACGGCCGCCGAAACCATCTGCATCGGTGACGACACCCCCGATGTGCCGCTGTTCCTGCGCGCGGGCTACGCCGTGGCGGTGCGCGACGCGCATCCGCTCGCCCGCGCCGCCGCCGACCGCACCACCACCCTGCCCGGCGGCCAGGGCGCCGTGCGGGAACTGTGCGACTGGCTGCTGCGCGCACGGAGCAGTGCATGAGGCACCCGCGTGTCGCGCTGCTGCTGCTGGCGGTCGTGGCACTGGTGGTGGCCTTCGTGATGGGCCACGGCGGCGGCACCCCCACCAGCCTGGGGCTGGGCGCCGCTGCGGCCGATGAGCCCGAAGGCAGCTACGGCTTCACGGCGCGCGATGTGGTGGTGCAGCAGACCGACGCCAGCGGCCGCCTGCAGTACGAAGTGCTCGCGGCGCAGGTGGAACGGCAGAACGACACCTCGCCGGTGGTCGCGCACGAGCTGACGCTGCAGTACGAACCCGTGGATCAGGCCGGCAGCGTGATCCCCGGGCGCCGCTGGACGCTGCGCTCCGACGAAGGGCAGCTGCCCGGCGACACCGGCGAGCTGCAGCTGGCCGGCGGCGTGGAAGTCCAGGCGCAGTTGCCGGGTTCGCCGCGCCCCCTGACGCTGCGCACCGACCAGCTCCTCTACCGCACGCGCGAGCAGACGCTGGATACCGCTGCACGGGTGCTGTTCTCCTGGGGCCGGCAGCAGCTGCAGGCCACGGGGCTGAAGGCGGACATCAAGACCGGAACGCTGACGCTAGAATCGGATGTCCATGGCCGCATTTCTCCCTGATCTCCCGCGTCTGATGCCCCTGGCGGCGCTGTGCTGCGCGTTCGCGGTGCTGGCGGCCGAACCGGCGGCGCTCGACATCGAGGCCGGCTCTTTGCAGGTGGATACGGCCGCCAACCGGCTGCTGCTGCGGCCGGTCGAGATCCGCCAGGGTGCGATGTCGATCCGCGCCGAAGAGGCCTGGGTCAATGGCGTGGAAGTGAACTTCTCCAATACCGAGTGGCGCTTCAGCGGCGCCGTGCACATCACCTTCGAGGGCGGCGAGCTCGACGCCAGCGAGGCCACCGCGAAATTCGTGGCCAACCGGCTGCAGAACGCGCATGTCACCGGCGCACCGGCCACCTTCGCGCAGCCCGGTACGGACGGCGCGCCCGCCAGCCGCGGCCGCGCCACCACCATCGACTACGATGTGCCGCAGTCGCGCGTGCGGCTCACCGGCGATGTCTGGTTCACCGATGGCCGCGGTGAATTCGCCACGCGCGCGCCGCTGACCTACAGCCTCACCGACCGCTCGGTGTCTTCGGAACGGGTGCAGATCCGCATCCTCCCGGAAGCCGTGCCGGAAGCATTGCGCAAGGCACAGCCATGAGCGCCGGCCCCGCGCTGCGCGCCGAACACCTGCGCAAGAGCTACCGCGGCCGCTGCGTGGTCGAAGACCTGAGCCTTGCGGTCGGACCGGGCGAGATCGTGGGACTGCTGGGACCCAACGGGGCCGGCAAGACGACGGCCTTCTACATGATCGTGGGGCTGGTCAGCGCCGACGCCGGGCGCATCCTGCTCGGCGACACCGACCTCTCCGATCTGCCCATGCACCGGAGGGCACAGCTTGGCGTGGGCTATCTGCCGCAGGAGCCTTCGATATTCCGCCGCCTGTCCGTGGAGGACAACATCCTCGCCATACTCGAGACGCGCGCCGAGCTGGACCGTGCCAGCCGCGCCGCACGCCTCGAAGAGCTGCTCGAGGAATTGCGCATCGGCCATGTGCGCACCAGCGCCGGCATGGCGCTGTCCGGCGGCGAGCGGCGGCGCGTGGAGATCGCGCGGGCGCTGGCGGCCGAACCACGCTTCATCCTGCTCGACGAGCCCTTTGCAGGCGTCGATCCCCTGTCGGTGCTCGACATCCAGCGCATCATCCGCGAACTGGCCGGCAAGGGCATCGGCGTGCTGATCACCGATCACAACGTGCGCGAGACGCTCGGGGTATGCAACCGTGCCTGCATCGTGGACCGCGGCACCGTGATCGCCGTCGGAGATGCGGACGAAATCCTTGCCAATGCCCAAGTCCGTGAGGTGTACTTGGGCCAGAACTTCCGGATGTAAATGCTCAAGGCTTCACTGCAGTTACGGCTCGGCCAGCAGCTGACGATGACGCCGCAGCTGCAGCAGGCCATCAGGCTTTTGCAATTGCCGTCGCTGGAGCTGCAGGCCCACATCCGCGAGCTGCTCGAATCCAACGTGATGCTCGAGGCCGAGGAGGAGTCTGAGGCCACCGCCTCGTTCGAGGCACTGGGCGCCGACCCCAACGAGCGTGCGCCCGAGGGCGTCGACGAGCCTGCCGAAAGCACGGCAGCGCAGGAACCCCAGGTAGAGATCGTCGAGGACGGCTGGAACGAGACCTCGGCGGCGCCCGGCGAAGCGCCGTGGAGCGGCGACGACGAGGAGCGCCAGCAGGAGTTCCAGGACGCGCGCGGCGAGACCCTGCACGAACATCTGCTCTGGCAGCTGGAGTTTGCGCGCCTGACGCCGCGGGAACTGGCCATCGGACGCGCCATTGTCGATGCCATCAACGACGACGGCTACCTCACCGAGCCGCCCGATGCGGTCGCGGCCACACTCAAGCCCGAAATCCAGGCCGAGCCGGCCGAGATCGCGCAGATGCTGCAGGTGGTGCAGACGCTCGATCCACTGGGCGTGGGCGCGCGTTCGGTGTCCGAATGCGTGCAGCTGCAGCTGGCGGCGCTGGATCGCACCACCCCCGGCATGGACACGGCGCTCGCCATCGCCGCCTCGCATCTGGACCTCGTGGCGCAGCGCGACATGCCGGCGCTGCGGCGCGAGCTCAGGGTGCCGGACGAGGAGATCGAGCAGGCGCTGGTGCTGGTACGCGGCTGCCATCCCCGCCCCGGCGCCCAGATCAGTTCCGCCACGGCGGAATATGTCGTTCCGGATGTCTTCGTGCGCCGCACCCCGGGGGGCGGCTGGACGGTGGAGATGAACTCGGCCATCCTGCCCAGAGTGCGGGTGAACCAGGGTTATGCCAGCCTCATCGGGCGTGCGGCCAGCCACGCCAGCATGCGTGCGCAGCTGCAGGAGGCCCGCTGGCTGATCAAGAGCCTGGAAATCCGCCACGACACGCTGCTGAAGGTGGCACGCTCCATCGTGGAGCGGCAGGCCGCCTTCCTGGAGCATGGTGAAGAGCACATGAAGCCGATGATCCTGCGCGACATCGCCGAAGCCATAGGCATGCACGAATCGACGATCTCGCGCGTGACCGCCGGCAAGTACATGCACACGCCGCGCGGCGTGTTCGAACTGCGCTATTTCTTCTCGAGCCAGATCGAGGCCGTCGACGGCTCGGGCACCTCCTCCACCGCGATCCGCGCCAAGATCCGCAAACTGATCCGCGACGAACCGGCCGCAACCCCGCTGAGCGACAGCCGCATCGCCGAGCTGCTCTCGGGTGAAGGCATTCCGGTCGCCCGCCGCACCGTGGCCAAGTACCGCGAAGCCATGGGGATCGCACCCTCGAATGAACGCAAGCGCGCCCAGGCGCAATGACACATGGAGAACATCATGCAGCTGAAGATCACCGGCCATCACGTGGAGATCACCGAGTCCATGCGCGCCTACGTGGAGAAGAAGTTCGAGCGCGTCATGCGCCACTTCGACAGCGTCATGGACCTGCATTGCGTGCTGGGGGTCGACAAGCTGCAGCACAAGGCCGAGGCCACGCTGCATGTGAGCGGCAGCCACATCCACGTCGACGCGATCGAGCCGCACATGTACGCGGCGATCGACTCGCTGGCCGACAAGCTGGACCGCGCCGTGGTCAAGCACAAGGAAAAGCTGCAGGACCATCACGCAGACGAGGCGCGGCGCACCGTCCGGGCCTGACAACGCATGCGTCTGGTCATCATCAGCGGCCTGTCCGGATCCGGGAAGAGCGTTGCGCTCAGGCTGCTGGAGGACCACGACTTCTACTGCGTCGACAACATCCCCGCTGCGCTGCTCAAGCCGTTCGTGGCGCATACGCTGCGCAACCCGGACCGGCTCTACCAGCGCACCGCGGTGGGCATCGATGCGCGCAACTCGGCGGCCGAGATCGCAACCGTTCCCGACCTCGTGAAGGAGCTGAAATCCTCGGGGCTGGACTGCGAGCTCATCTTCCTGACGGCCAACGATGATGAACTGCTGCGCCGCTATGCCGAGACCCGTCGCAAGCATCCGCTGAGCCGCGGCAGCGAGGGGCTGCGCGAAGCCATCCAGCTGGAACGCACGCTGCTGGAGCCCATTGCGCAGGCCTCGGACATGATCGTGGACACCTCGCGCCACGGCACGCAGGCCCTGCGCGAAACCATGCTGCACCGCGTGGAGCAGCGGCAGCGGCCGCGGCTGTCGATACTGTTCGAGTCCTTCGGCTTCAAGTACGGCCTGCCCGGAGACGCGGACTTCGTGTTCGATGCGCGTTCGCTGCCCAACCCCTACTGGGAGCCGGACCTGCGCACCCTGACGGGGCGCGATGCAGCCGTCGCCGCCTACATCGAGAAGGATGCCGGGCTGCCGCGGCTGGTCGCGGACATCTCCGGTTTCATCGAGGCCCGCATCCCCGAATTCCTGGCCTCGAGCCGGCGCTATCTCACGGTGGCCATCGGCTGCACCGGCGGGCAGCACCGCTCGGTCTATCTGGTGGAGCGCATTGCGGCGGATTTCGCCCGCCGGCACCGCGACGTCTCGGCCTACCACTCCGAACTTCCGGGCGCGGTGTTCCAGCCCGCCACAGTGGCCGGCGCTGCGCGTTGACCCAGGGCCCGACTCTCGTAGAGGTCTACGATGACCTGCTCGCCAGTGGCGAGATGCTGCCGGATGCCGCGCAGCGCGCGGCCATGCTGCACCTGGACGCCCTGTGGCACTGCCTGCAGCGCCGGCCGGCAGCCGGCGGCTGGCTGCAGCGCATGGGCCTGCGGCGCGCCGCCGATTGCCCCTGCCGCGGCCTTTATCTATGGGGCGGAGTGGGCCGCGGCAAGACCTGGCTGGTGGACGAGTTCTGCCATCTGCTGCCGGCCAGCTCCACGCTGCGCCTGCATTTCCAGCACTTCATGCGCGACATCCATGCCAGCCTCAACCAGCTGCGGCAACGGGACCGGCCGCTGGAGATCCTCGCCGGCAAGATCGCCGCCGATACCCAGGTGCTGTGCCTCGACGAATTCCAGGTGCTCGACATCGCCGATGCGATGATCCTGTACGGCCTCATCGCCGCCCTGCTGCAGCGTGGAGTGGTGCTGGTCGTGACCTCCAACACCCCGCCCGAACGCCTTTACGAAGGCGGCCTGCAGCGCGAGCGCTTCCTGCCGGCCATCGCGCTGCTGCAGCAGCACATGGATGTGGTGGAGATCGGCGCCGGCCCCGACTACCGCCTGCAGGAGCTGACGGACTCGGGCACCTGGTTCGATTCGGCGCAGCCGGATGCCGGGGCGCGCATGGAGGCGCTGTTCCGGCGGCTCGCGGGCGCGGGGCCGGTCCAGGAGAACGTGCCGATGCACATCCTGGGCCGCACGCTGCAGGCACTGCGCACCGCTCCCGGCATGGCCTGGTTCCCCTTTTCCGCCCTGTGCGAGGGACCGCGCGGCGCAGAGGATTACCTCACCCTGGCCGGACAGCTGCACACGCTGTTCCTGTCGGACGTACCGGTGTTCGACGACACGCGCAACGATGCGGCGCGGCGTTTCATCAGCCTCATCGACGAGATGTACGACCGCGATGTGAGCATGGTGATCTCCGCCGCCGCCGGACCGCTGCAGCTGTACCGGGGCGTGCGCCTCGCCGGCCCTTTCGAGCGTACGGCGAGCCGTCTCACCGAGATGCGCGGCGGCGACTACCTGGCGCGCGCTCAGCCCATTGCACGGGAACGCGCGCGCCGGTAGCGCCAGATGCCATCGGCCGTGAAGATGGCAAGGGCAACCCAGATGGCGCCGAAGGCCACCTGCCGCGCCGGACCGAAGGGTTCGTGCAGCCACGCCACGCCGATCAGCAGCGTGACGCTGGGCGCGATGTACTGCAGCACTCCGAGCAGCGTCAGCGGAACGCGCTGCGCGCCGTGGGCGAACAGCGCCAGCGGCAATGCCGTGATCGGCCCGCCCACCACCAGCATCACATCACTGAGCACATGGCCGTGCAGGAATCTGCCCGTCCCGACATGCTCGCACCACAGCAGATAAGCCACCGCCGGCGGCAGCACCACGGCGCTTTCGATGGCCAGCCCCGGTACCGCCGGAAAAGGCACCAGCTTGCGCATCAACCCATACAGCGCAAAGCTCGCGGCCAGCATCAGGGACACCCAGGGTGGCGCCCCCAGGGCAAAAGCCAGCCAGGTCACGCCGGCAGCCGCGATGAGCACTGCGGCGATCTGCGGCCCGTTCAGCCGCTCGCGCAGCACCACCACTGCCAGCACGATGTTCGCCAGTGGCGTGACGAAGTAGCCGAGGCTGGTGTCCACCACGTGGCCGGAGGTCACGGCAACCACGTATATCCCCCAGTTGACGGATATCAGCAGCGCGCTGATCGACAGCAGCATCAGCTTGCGCGGCGTCAGCACGGCGAGCCATCCCAGATCCCGGCGCAGCAGCAGCCAGCCCCAGGCGGCCAGCGCGCACCACACCATGCGGTGGGCCAGCAGCTGCAACCCCGGAATGGCGGTGAACCAGGTCCAGTACAGCGGGAACAGCCCCCAGATGACAAAGGCCAGCACGGCCGACCAGGCGCCGCTGGACGCCTCCCTGTTACTCAACTGGTGAGCCTCATGCCGGACCTGATAACTTCTCTCTTGTGCGGGGCGGAAGCGCCCCGGGGAGAACGACCCATCTTGAAGACTGTCGCGCAGTTTGCCATTGGCTACGAGCAATTGCTCGACGCCGATGCCCGTTGCACCGGCGAGCTGCCGGCCTTCGCGCAGGATGCCGGCGAACTGGTACGCATGTACCGGACGATGGTGCTGTGCCGCCTGTTCGACGCCAAGGCCATCAACCTGCAGCGCACCGGCCAGCTGGGCACCTATGCGCCCTGCACCGGACAGGAAGCCACGCATGTGGGTGTCGGCGCCGCCATGCGCCCGGAGGATGTGCTGTTTCCCGTCTACCGCGAATACGGCACCCAGATCTGGCGTGGCGTGACACTGACGGAAATCCTCACCTACTGGGCCGGCGACGAGACCGGCACGGATTTCGCCGGGCCACGCCAGGATTTTCCCTGGTGCGTACCCATCGGGTCGCAGGCCCCGCATGCCGCCGGCGCGGCAATGGCCTTCCGCATCCGCGGCGAGCCGCGCTGTGCCGTGGCCTACATCGGCGATGGCGGCACCTCGCAGGGCGCCTTCTACGAGGCGGTGAACCTCGCCGGCGCACGCCGCCTGCCGGTGATATTCGTCATCGTCAACAACGGCTGGGCCATCTCGGTGCCCGCGCGCACCCAGACCGGCGCCGAAACCTTTGCGCAGAAGGGCATCGCCGGCGGGGTGCCCGGTGTGCAGGTGGATGGCAATGACGTCATCGGCGTGCGTGCCGTGATGGAAGCGGCGCTGGCGCGCGCGCGCGCCGGCGAAGGCGCCACCGTGGTCGAGGCGGTCACCTACCGCCTCAGCGACCACACCACGGCCGACGACGCCAGCCGCTACCGCGCCGCCGAAGAACTGGCCGCTGCCTGGCAACGGGAGCCGCTGCCGCGGCTGCGCCGCTACCTCGAGGCCCAGGGCCACTGGGACGAAACCCGCGAGCAGCAGCTGCGCGCGGCCTGCGCCGCCGAGATCGAAGCGGCCGTGAAGGGCTACCAGTCGCGGCCGCGCGCCACCCCTGGCGCCATGTTCGACCACCTCTTCGCACGGCCGCCCGCGGCGCTCGCCGCACAGCGCGAGCAGGCCATGCGTCAAGTCCCGCCGCCGGCGCACTGATCCCATGGCCAAAGTCACTCTCGTCGAAAGCATCAACATGGCACTGGACCGGGCGCTGGCCGAGGATCCGGACGTGGTGCTGCTGGGCGAGGACATCGGCGTCAACGGCGGCGTGTTCCGCGCCACCCAGGGCCTGCAGCAGCGCTACGGAGAGTGGCGCGTGCAGGACACGCCGCTGGCCGAGGGCCTCATCGCCGGCATGTCCGTCGGCATGGCGGCGCAAGGTCTCAAGGTGGTCGCGGAGATCCAGTTCATGGGCTTCGTGTATCCGGCACTGGACCAGATCGCCAACCACATGGCGCGGCTGCGCAACCGCACGCGCGGCCGCCTGACCTGTCCGGTGGTCATCCGCATGCCGCATGGCGGCGGCATCCACGCGCCGGAGCATCATTCCGAAAGCCTCGAGGTGCTGTTCTGCCACCACGCTGGCCTGCGGGTGGTGTGCCCTTCCACGCCCGCTGCCGCCTACGGCCTGCTGCTCGCGGCCATCCGCGATCCGGACCCGGTGATCTTCCTCGAGCCCACGCGCCTTTACCGCATGGCGCGCCAGGAGGTGCTCGACAATGGCGCCGCGCTGCCGCTGGACCGCGCGCAGATCCTGCGCGAAGGCGATGACGTCACGCTCGTGACCTGGGGCGCGATGACCCACGAGACCCTGCTCGCCGCGGAGCGCCTGGCGCAGCGTAAGATCGGCTGCGAGGTGATCGACCTCACCTCGCTTTCGCCCATCGACCACGAATGCATCCTCGATTCCGTGGCCCACACGGGGCGGCTGGTGGTCGTGCACGAGGCGGCACGCAATGCCGGCCTCGGCGCCGAGATCGTGGCCACGGTGGCCGAACGCGCGCTGTACGATCTGCTGGCGCCGGTGGAACGCGTGGCCGGTTACGATACCGTGATGCCCTACTTCAGCCTGGAGAAGGCCTACATCCCCAGCGTGGAACGCATCATCGATGCGGTGCTGCGCACCTTCGAGGCCTGAGCAACGATGACGCAATTCAACCTACCGGACCTGGGTGAAGGACTGCAAGAAGCCGAGATCGTGCGCTGGCACGTGGCCGTCGGCGAACGCGTGACCGTGGATCAGCCCATGCTTGCGGTGGAAACCGCCAAGGCGGTGGTCGAAGTGCCCGCGCCGCGCGATGGCGTGATCCGCGCGCTGTTCGGCAAACCCGGCGACGTCATCGCCACCGGCGCGCCACTGGTGGAATTCGAGTCCGAATCGCCAGCTGCGGCCGGTGCGGCTGCAGACACCGGCGCCGCGCACGCCGAGGGCGGTGTGGTCGGGCGCATGCCGGTCTCCGATGCGCCCGTACCGGCTGCCTTTGCCGCAGCCGCCGGCCGCTCGCGCGGTGGCCGCGCACGCGCCGTACCTGCTGCACGCGAACTAGCGCGCAGCCTCGACGTCGACCTGGAAACAATCACCGGCAGCGGCCGCGATGGCCTCGTGACGCTCGCGGACGTGCTGGCGGCGCAGAAGTCGGCCGCGCCGGGCGCGCGCCTGGCGCCAACCAGTTCCATGCGTCCCGCGCCCGACCCCAGCGACGCCGGGGAGATCGAAGTGCTGCGCAGCCTGCGCCGCGCCATGGCGCAGAGCATGACCCTGGCGCGCGACAATGTCATGGAATGCTCGGTGTTCGACGATGCGGACATCGAGGGCTGGCATCAGGCCGGCGATGTCACCGTGCGGCTGCTGCGTGCCATCGGCGCCGGCTGCCGCGCCGAGCCCGGCCTCAACGCCTGGTTCGACGGCAGCTCGCAGGGCCGGCGCATCTTCCACCACATCCAGGTGGGCATTGCCGTGGACACGCCCGACGGGCTGCTGGTGCCGGTGATCCGCGATGTGGGTTCGCGCGATGCCGCGGCGCTGCGCGCCGAAGTGAACCGCCTCAAGACCGGCGCGCGCGAGCGCAGCCTGCCGGCCACCGACCTGCGCGACTTCACCTTCATGCTCTCCAACTTCGGCGTGATGGCCGGCCGCTACGCCACGCCGGTGGTCGTGCCGCCGGCGGTGGCCATCCTCGGTGCGGGCCGCCTGTCGCGCGACGTGGTCGCCATTGGCGGCGAGATCGCCGTCCACCGGCGCATCCCCCTGTCGCTGAGCTTCGATCACCGCTGCGTGACCGGCGGAGAAGCCGTGCGCTTCCTCGCTGCAGTGATCCAGGACCTGCAGCTGCCTTCGTAGGTAGCGCCTGCGGCGCAGACTCAATCGGCGATCTGCACCAGCTTGCGGCGCCCTGATCCGCCGGCGCGGATCGACACCTGCGCCTTGCGGCAGTCGAAGTGCTCCGCGACCAGAGCGATCAGTTCGGCATTGGCCCGGCCATCCACCGGCGGAGACTTCAGCGTCGCAAGCCAGGTACCGTCGGGCTGTTCGCTGAGGCTGCTGGCGCGGGCATTGGGCTTGACCTTGAGCTTAAGGATCCGCGGCATGCTGCGCATGATATGTCCGGCTGCCCACCGCCGCCGGAGCGGCGCGGTACAATCACCGGACAAATCCAGAACATCGACCGAGGATTCAGATCATGGCGGGCAAGCTGGTACTGCTGCGGCACGGACAGAGCATCTGGAACGTCGCCAACCTGTTCACGGGCTGGACCGACGTCGACCTCTCCGACCAGGGCCGCGAGGAGGCGCGCCAGGCCGGCCGCGAACTCAAGGCCACCGGCATCCGCTTCGACCAGGCCTATACCTCGGTGCTCAAGCGCGCCATCCGCACGCTGTGGATCGCGCTGGACGAGATGGACCGCATGTGGCTGCCGGTGACCAACAGCTGGCGCCTCAACGAGCGCCACTACGGCGCGCTGCAGGGTCTCGACAAGGCGCAGACCGTGGAGCGCCATGGCGACGCGCAGGTGAAGATCTGGCGCCGCAGTTACGACATTCCGCCACCGCCGCTGGACAGTGGCGACGAGCGTCATCCCCGCCACGACCCGCGTTATGCCGGCCTCGATCCGGCGCTGCTGCCGGCCACCGAATCGCTGAAGGACACCCTCGCCCGCGTGCTGCCGCTGTGGAACGAGCGCATCGCGCCGGACCTGGCTGCCGGCCGCAACGTGCTGGTGGCGGCGCATGGCAACAGCCTGCGCGCCATGGTGAAGATGCTCGACAATGTCTCCGAGGGCGAGATCACCGAGCTCAACATCCCCACCGGCGTGCCGCTGCTGTACGAGCTGGACGAGAAGCTCAGGCCAGTGGCGAGCCGCTACCTCGGCGATCCGGAAGCCATCAAGGCGGCCGCCGAGGCCGTACGCCGGCAGACCGAGAAGCGCTGAACCCCGGTTCATGAATTCCGCGAGGGCTTGCCTGCGCGGCAGCCCTGTTGCCAATTCGTTGGGGTACTGAGTATTATGCTCCGGGCAGCGGCATGTCTGGCGACTCGGGGAGCAAGCGATGCAGTTCTATCGAGACGGCTACCGGCCCGGCGATCCCGACCTCCAGCCGGCATCACCGCAGGCGCTGGCCCGCTCTGGGGCCATCCCTGATGAAGTCGATGTGCTCATCGTCGGAACCGGGCCGGCGGGAACCGTTCTGGGTGCACAGCTGGCCGCCTTCCCGGGAATCCGGACGCGGCTCGTGGAGCGGCGCGCCGGGCCCCTCATGGTCGGGCAGGCCGACGGGGTCGCCTGCCGCACCGTGGAGATGTTCCACTCCTTCGGACTCGCCGACGCATTGTTGCGCGAGGCCTATTGGGTGAACGAGGTGCGCTTCTGGGGGCCTTCGGAAGCGGATCGTTCGCGCATCACGCGGACCGGATGGGTGATGGATACGCCCGAGGGCCTCAGCGAATTCCCGCACGTGATCGTCAACCAGGCGCGGATGCAGCAATACCTTCTGGACTACATGGCGAAGTCAGCCACCCGCCTCGTCCCCGACTACGGCGTCGAATTCGTGACGCTTTCGATCACGGAGGGAGACTACCCCGTCACGGTGACGCTGCGGCGTACGCAGGGAGAGGACACCGACCAGGAGTTCACCGTCCGGGCCAGGTACGTCGTCGGCTGCGACGGCGCGCGCAGCGCCGTGCGCCGCGCCATCGGCCGGCAATTGCGCGGCGACGCGGCCAACCATGCCTGGGGAGTGATGGATGTGCTCGCCACCACCGACTTTCCCGACTGGCGGACCAAGAACGTGATCCAGTCAGCGGGCAAGGGCAGCCTGCTGATGATTCCGCGCGAGGGCGGGAACATGGTGCGCTGCTACGTGGACCTCGGCGAGGTCCCCTCCGGCGACACCCGGATACGCAACACCACCGTCGAGCAGCTGACGCAGGTCGCGAACGGCATCCTGCATCCCTACTCGATCGAGGTGAAGTCGGTCGCCTGGTCCTCGGTGTATGAAGTCGGGCAGCGGCTTGCCGATGCCTTCGACGATGTCGCCGGAAGCGGCGCGGGCCAGCGTGCTCCCCGTGTCTTCATCGCGGGCGATGCCTGCCACACGCACTCGGCCAAGGCCGGACAGGGCATGAACGTATCGATGCAGGACGCCTTCAACCTCGGATGGAAACTCGCCGCGGTGCTGGAAGGAAAGTCGCGCGCATCCCTGCTGCACTCCTACTCCGCCGAACGGCATGCCGTCGCCAAGGACCTGATCGATTTCGACCGCTACTGGTCGGCATTCATCGTGCAACCCACCTTCGACCCGACGCATCCCGAACGCGGCGGTGTGACCGCCGAGCAGCTGCGGACCGAATTCGCCCGTCAGGGCCGGTACACGGCGGGCCTGGCCACCAGGTACCGTCCATCGGCCTTGACCGGGCCCGACACCCACCAGTGGCTGGCGCGCGGATTCGAAATCGGCACACGGTTCCACTGCGCTCCTGCCGTCCGGGTCGCCGATGCGAGGCGGATGCAGCTGGGCCACTCGCACCGTGCCGACGGCCGCTGGCGGCTGTATGCCTTCGACGATCTCGAGGGCAGCGGGCTCATGCAGCTGGCGGCGTGGCTCGGCAGCGCCACGGACTCGCCGCTCCTGCGGTTTACCCCTCCGGGCGCGGACATCGACAGCATCATCGACGTGCACGGAATCTTCCGTCGCGGCCACCACGACGTCGACCTGCGCACGGTTCCCGACATCCTGCTCCCGCGCTGCGGGCCGCTCGGACTCCAGGACTGGGAGAAAACCTGGGCCGTGGACCCCGACCACGACATCTTCAGCCTGCGCGGGATCGGTCGCGAAGGCGCCATCGTCATCGTCCGGCCCGATCAGTATGTCGCCCACGTGCTGCCGCTGAACGGCCACGAGGAGCTCACGCGATTCTTCGACGCCATCCTCCTCCGGCCAGGGGAACGCGCGGACGCATGACAGGACGGGGACGCATGTCGCCGGCTTGCCCGGCCCCACCCGGCACCGCCGCGGAGCCTCACCTCGGCTTCCTGATCCGCCGCGCCCAGCAATTGCATGTGGCATTGTGGGCACGGATCGTCTCCACCGAGATATCGAGCGTGCAGTATTCGATCCTGGCGGCGCTCGGGCGGCGCGGCGAAGCCAGCCAGCGCGAGATCTGCGACGACATCGATCTGGACCGCTCCACGGTCGCCGACCTGGTCGCGCGCATGGAACGGCGTGGCCTCATCCGGCGGCACCGGGATCCGCATGACGGACGCAGGAACACCGTCACGCTCACCGCGTCAGGCCGGGCCGAGCACCGCCGCCTCGCACCCCTGGTGGAACAGGTGCAGCACGAACTCGCCGCCGGACTTGCGCAGCGGGATCGCAAGGCTCTGCGGGAGGGATTGCAGAGCCTGCTTGCGGCTTCAGCGGCTTTGCGCGCCGAACCCGCCTACGATGGCCGCGCGACGGCCCAGCTGTCGTAGGTGCCGCCGCGCTCCGTGGCCAGTGCGCGCAGCCGGGCCGTCAGCGCCTGCATCTCGGGGATCAGCAGGCGCATGGTCTTCTGCAGGTTGAGGCTGTAGCCGCCACCCTGCACTTCGCTCTGGCCCACCATGGCGAAACCTTCCTTCGCCAGCAGGAAGCGCAGCTCCTCGCAGGCCTTCGCATCCGGCAGCGTGAAGAAGAAGTCCACGATCTGGTCGGAGAAGGAGTTCACGCCGGCCTTGCGCAGCTGGATGATGAACTGCTCGTCCCAGTCGGCAGTCTGCTTGCGCGCGAAGCGCCGCCACTGCGAAACGATGCGCAGCAGCGACAGGATCGCCACGACCACCAGCAGCACGGCCAGCCACTTGGTCTGCATTCAGTCGCCCTCGACCTTGCCGGCATCGCCAGGCACTTCATTGACCGACACCACCGTCGGCTTGGGGAAGAAATTGAACTCGCTGGCCGTCGCCCAGGTGTAGGCACCCATGTTGCGCCCGACGATCAGGTCGCCGGCCTTGAGCCTGGGCAGCAGGATGTTCTCGGCGATCACGTCGATGCTGTCGCAGGTCGGCCCCGCGAGCACCGAGGCCCGCAGCTCGCCGCCCTGCCTGAGGCTCTCGATGGGATAGTTCGCATGGTCGTAGAGCTGGCCGCTGTAGCTGCCGTAAACGCCATCGTCGAGGTAGTACCACCACAGCCCGGCGCGCTCGGCGCGGCCCATGACCGTGGCCACGCAGATGGCCGCGGGACCGGCAATGTAGCGGCCCGGCTCGGCGATCACGCGCACGGACTTGGGCAACGCCGTGAGCGCCGCACGGATCGGCGCGCAGAAACGCCCGATGTCCGGCACGCGCTTGGCGTAGTCGATGGGAAAGCCGCCGCCGATGTCGAGGATGTCGTACCGGCCAAGCTTCTCGCGCCGCGCGGCGGCCAGCAGCCGCGCACAGGCCTCCACCGCCTCCACGTGCTTGAGCGCGTTGGGGGCCTGTGAGCCCACATGGAAGGAAAAGCCGCGCACACGGATGCCCAGCCGCGCGGCGAGCCGCGCCAGTTCCAGCGCATGCTCGGGATCGCAGCCGAACTTGCGCGACAGATCACTGACGGCGCCCGGCGAACGGAAGGACACGCGCAGCAGCAGCTCGGCTTCACCGCGGAAGGCGCGGAACTTGCGCACCTCGTCCGGATTGTCCGCGACCATCAGCGTCACGCCCGCGGCCAGCGCGTTGCGGATGTCCTTGCCGCGCTTGATGGGGTGGGAATGGATGCAGCGCGCCGGATCGATGCCCAGGCGCGATGCCAGCTGCACCTCGCCGGTGGTGGCAAGATCCAGCCAGCCGCCCATGGCGGCGATGGTGCGCACCACGGCAGCATGCGGCAGTGGCTTCAGCGCGTAGTGCAGATCCACGCCGGGCAGCGCGCGCTGCAGGCGCCGGTACTGCGCGCGCACGCGCTGGCAGTCGATGATCAGCAGCGGCGAGCCGAAACGCTCCACCAGGCGCCGGATCTGCGCCGGCTCGAAAGGATCGATGTAACCGGCCTTCACGGCAGCACTCCTATGGCCACATCGCTGTCCTCGTCCGGACCGCTGGCCGCGCCACCGGCGGCCGCGCGCGCCAGGCGGTCGCGGATCGCGTCCCAGCGCTCGTCCCCGGGCACCTCCTGCACCAGGATGTGCGCGCAGCCGGCCTTGTCCAGCGTGCGCAGGTTCGAATACAGGTCGTGGCCGAAGGCCTCGGCGCGCTTGCCGGCATTGATCCAGGTGACATATTGATAGGTCTTGAGCGGCAGGCGCTGCGCCAGCACCGCGATGCGCTGGCCGCCCTCGGACAGGCTCTCGGCCAGCCGGTCCAGGTCACCGCCCGGCACGATCATCAGTGGCGTGACGGGCGCGTAATGCGCCGCCGTGCTGCCCGGCACGCGCGGCGTGCCACGGTCGGCGCCGATCTGCACCTCGCCGACGATCTGGCGCAGCTGGCTCAGGGTCACCGCGCCCGGACGCAGCAGGCGCACCGTGCCGTCGAGGCAGCTGACGATGGTGGACTCCAGACCCATCTGGCATTCACCCCCGTCCAGCACCACCTTCACCGCAGCGCCGAACTCATCCTGCACATGCTCGGCGCGCGTCGCGCTGAGGCGTCCGTAGCGGTTGGCTGAAGGCGCCGCGATGCCGCCGCCAAAGGCATCGAGCAGCTGCCGGGCCATGGGATGGGAGGGAATGCGCACGGCCACGCTGTCCTGCCCGCCCGTGACCACGTCATGGACGGTGTCCGCGCGCGGCAGCACCAGCGTCAGCGGACCGGGCCAGAAGGCTTCGGCCAGCTGCGCCGCAGCGGGCGTGATCTCGCGCACCCAGCGCTTGAGGTAGCGCGGCTCGTCGATGTGGACGATGACCGGATGCGAGGGCGGCCGGCCCTTGAGCTCGAACACCTTGCGCACCGCCGCCGGATTGCCGGCATTGGCCCCCAGCCCGTAGACGGTTTCAGTGGGGAAGGCGACCAGCTCGCCGTCGCGCAGCGCATCGACAGCCGCTTCGATCTCGGCCTGGGTGGCCCGGACGACTTTTACCATCCCGCTAGTCTACCAGCGCAGGCCGGCCCGGCCCGCGAGCCATGTCGCCTTACTCGATGCTGTGCCGGTCCCAGCCGTCCGCGTGCCGCACGATCTCCGACGTTGGCCAGTAATGCCCGTCGAGTTTGAGGGTGATGACCTCCGGCTGGTTGTTCCAGCTCAGGGTGCGCAACCGCAGCGAGGAGCGGTCGGGACGCCCCGCGACCACGCGCAGGAAGGCATCCAGGTCGGGCGTGGGCTGGCCGTCCACCTCGACGATGCGGCGGCCGGGCAGCAGGCGGAAACGCGTGGCGGGGGAGCCATAGGAGAAGAAGGCCACGTACACGCCTTCGGGCACGATGCCGCGCTGCACGCTCAGCGCACGGTGCGGAGCCTGCAATGTGGCGCCGGCCCACTGCACCACGCGATCCACGTCATCGCCCGTGAGCGCGGTGGTCGGCACCGACAGGGTGGTCTCGCCCTCCCCGCGCCACACCGTGACATCCACCTGCGGCAGGTCTGCCACGCGGCGCTCCACATCGCGGAAATCCGTTACCACCTGGCCGTTCACCGCCAGCAACAGGTCACCCTGCTGCAGCAGCCGCGCCGACGCCGCGCCGCCGGTGAGCCGCGCCACCGACAGCACCTGGCGTCCCGCAGGATCCTTCTGCTCCAGCTTGCGCAACCAGGCATCCGACAGGCCCAGACGCCGCGCCGCAGCCAGCGACTGCATGTCAAGTTCCGCATCCAGCGTGTGCAGCGGCCGCCCGCTGCGCAGGTGGTCGAGCATCTCGACCACGAGATCGATGGACACCCCCACCGTGGTCTGCGTCTGCTCGCGGCCGGTCTCGATGGAGAAGCTGGACCACAGCGCATGCACGGCGCCGTCGGCACCCACCAGCACGCCGTCGAACTCCGTTGGCGGGTTCAGCAATTGCACGCCCTCGAGATTCGCATCGCGGAAACGCATGGTGCGCGTCAGCGGCAGCTTGACCGGCTCGATGGCGGCCACCGAAGTGGCACGCGATTTGAGCGCGCCGTCCTGATCCATGCCGATCACGGTCACGGCCTGACCGGGCTTCAGTGGCCGCGGATCGAGTTTCGCGGCGCGCATGGGCGTGCCGCCGATGAGCTTGGGATCGTAGGAGATCACCGCGAGGTTGTGCAGCGGATGCACGTACACCACCTTGCCCGGGATCTCCAGCGCGCCGCCGAAGGTCAGCCGCACGTCGCCCAGGGACACGGGCACCGTATTGCGATCGGTGACCACGAGGCCACGCTCGGCATCCACCAGCAGCCCGGTGCCATGGTAGTTGCGGTCCGTGACACCCGAGATGGCAAAGGGCATGTCGAAGGTCAGGGACACCAGTGACGGCGCGAGCTTTGCCATCATCGGATCGCTGACCGCGGGCAGCGCCGTGGTGCCGCCGCTCACGGCCGTGGGTTCGGGGCCGGGAGCCAGATCGGCGCAGGGCCACAGGCCGGTGGCATCGTCGCGGCGGCACTCGCGCGCCGGGAACCAGCGGCGGTCCATGCGCATCGAGCGCAGCTGGCTGCCTTGCGGGTCATCGATGGTGGTGAAGCGGATGCTGGCGCGGTCACCATCGCCGAGCGCGGCCAGCGCGTCGCGAAAGTCGCCGAGCCCCGCCACCGGTTTCGAATTGACGGCGAGGATCAACGCGCCGCGCGGCACGCCGGCGGTGGCGAGCGCGTAACCTGGGTTGGCAACATAGGCGCCGCGCACCGGCAGGTTGAAGTGCCGCGCCTGCTGGTAGGAAAGCGTGTGCACGATGGCGTCACCGAACTCGATGAACGAGGCCGGCGTGATGGCATCCAGATCCTCGACCGTCAGCTGCACGCTGTGGCGCTGACCGCCGCGCTGCAGCTCCAGCGTCACCGCCTTGCCGATGGAATCGTCCAGCAACTCCTCCAGCGGTTCGAAGGTCGTGATCTGGCGGCCATTGATGCGCACCAGGATGTCGCCCACCTGCAGGCTCGAGGCTGCCGCCGATCCCGGCTGCACCTGCGAAATCACCAGCATGCCGGTATTGGCAGGAAAGGACTTGCGGATTGCCGCCTCGGTGTCGGCATCCAGGCCCAGGCGGCGCAGCTCGTCGTAGGGTGTGTAGCTGAACACCGTCTGCAGCGTGCCGCGGGTCACGGGCTTGCCGGCGCGGATGAGGTCGACGGCGCGCTTCACGCGGTCCAGCGGCAGATAGAAGCTCGACGCCGCGCCGGTGGCACCGCCGGCATTGAGCGCCACCACGCGCCCCTCGATATCGACCACCGGCGATCCCGACGAGCCGCCGGAAGTACCCGAAGCAGCCTGCAGGTAGAAGGTGTTGAAGTCGTTGTAGCGCCCGGGCCCGTAGGCCGGCGCCTCGCGGTCCAGGCGCGCGATGGTGCCCGCGAGAATGGACAGCTGTTCGCCGGCGTTGTTGCCGACCACGCGGATCTCGCGGCCCACCTGCGCACCCTCCGGGGACAATGGCAGCGAGCGCGGCTTGATGAAGCGCAGCTTCGCCGGGTCGTAACGGTATAGGCCGAAGTCGTGCACCGGGTCGCGGTACACCGGATACAGCTGCACTTCCTCGCGGTTCAGGAAGGTGGCCTCGGCCGTGACCGGTCCGGGCGTGACCACATGGCGGTTGGTCAGCACCAGGCCGCGCTCGGCATCGATGACGAAGCCCGTTGCCTGCGCCGAGCTGTTCCACTCGGTATCGAAGGCGCGCGTGGCGTCGATCTCGATCGCCACCACGCTCTGCGCGATGCGCTCCAGCGTCGCGGACCAGACCGCATCCTCGCGCTGCGGCATGGCGGCGGGCACCTCCGCCACCACGCCTGCCCCGGGAGCCGGCGGCAGGGGCATTGCGGGCGCCTGGGCCGGAACCGCCGGCGTGAAGGCATACAGGGCCAGCAGCGCAGCAAGCGCAGGCGTCTTTTTCATCGCTACCTCAGAAAAACAGGACCAGCAGCCACACGGCGGCCAGCAGTACGAAACCCAGCAGCACCGCCGCCGAGCCCAGGTCCTTGGCGAGCCCGGACAGTTCATGGTGCTCGAATCCGACGCGATCCACCGTGGCCTCGATGGCGCTGTTGACCAGTTCTATGACGAGGATCAGCAGCATCGGCGCGACCAGCAGCGCCTTCTCGACGCCGCCGCGGCCCAGCCACAGCCCCAGGGGAATGACCACCAGCGACAGGGCGAGTTCCTGGCGGAAGGCCGCCTCCTCCCGGAAGGCGCCGGCAAGGCCGCGTGAACTGGCGCCGTAGGCGCGGAAAATCCGGGTGAAGCCGGTGGGCTTGGGGCGCTGCATGCAGGAAATTCTGTCCAATCCCGCGCGGGGGCGGGTCCGCCGCGCAGTCTAACCGTACAATGCCGTCCATGGGATTCCAGCGTCGCAAGAGCATTCCGGTACGTGTCGGCCCGGTCACCGTGGGCGGCACCGCGCCCGTCGTGGTGCAGTCCATGACCAACACCGACACGGCCGATGTCGGGGCCACCGTGGCGCAGGTGCGGGACCTGGCCCGCGCCGGCTCGGAACTGGTGCGCATCACCGTCAACAGCGCCGAGGCCGCTGCGGCCGTGCCCCACATCCGCGACCGGCTGCGGGCGCTGAATGTCACGGCTCCGCTGGTGGGCGACTTCCATTTCAATGGCCACAAGCTGCTGCGCGAACATCCGGCCTGCGCCGAGGCGCTGGACAAGTTCCGCATCAATCCCGGCAATGTGGGGCGCGGCGCCAAGCGCGACACGCAGTTCGCCGAGATGATCGAGATCGCCTGCCGGCTCGGGAAGCCCGTGCGCATCGGCGTGAACTGGGGCAGCCTCGACCAGGACCTGCTGGCACGCCTGATGGACGAGAACAACGCGCGGCCGGAACCCGCCGATGCCCGCGAGGTGATGCGCGAGGCCATCGTGCGCTCGGCGCTGGAAAGCGCGCAGCTGGCCGTGGATGTGGGTCTGCCCAAGGAACGCATCATCCTCTCGGCCAAGGTCAGCGGTGTGCAGGACCTCATCGCCGTGTACCGTGACCTCGCCGCGCGCTGCGACTACGCGCTGCACCTGGGGCTCACCGAGGCGGGCATGGGCAGCAAGGGCATCGTCGCCTCGACGGCCGGCATCGGCGTGCTGCTGGCCTCGGGAATCGGCGACACCATCCGCGTGTCGCTGACGCCCGAGCCGGGCGGCGACCGCACCCAGGAAGTCATCGTGGCGCAGGAGATCCTGCAGACCATGGGCCTTCGGGCCTTCCTGCCCATGGTGGTGGCCTGCCCCGGCTGCGGCCGTACCACCAGCACCTATTTCCAGGAACTGGCCGCGCGCATCCAGTCGCACATCCGGCACAGCATGCCCAAATGGCGCGCCGAGCGGGAAGGCGTGGAAGAGATGACGGTGGCCGTCATGGGCTGCGTGGTGAATGGCCCCGGCGAGAGCCGCCACGCCAATATCGGCATCAGCCTGCCCGGCACCGGCGAGCGGCCGGTGGCGCCGGTGTACGAGGACGGCGAGAAGACGGTCACGCTCAAAGGCGAACGCATCGCCGAAGAGTTCCAGGACCTGATGGAACGCTACATCGAGCGGCGCTATCCCCTGAGGAGCAGATCATGAGCGAACCCCTGGCCGAACGGCGCTGTGTCCCCTGCGAGGGCGGTGTTGCGCCGCTGTCGCGCGCTGCCGCCGAAGAAGTGCTGCAGCGCCTCGACGAGGGCTGGCAGCTGGAAGTGGACGCCGGCTCCATCCGCCGCGAATTCCGCTTCAAGGATTTCTTCCGCGCCCAGAGCTTCGTCAACGCGGTGGCGCACATCGCCAACATCGAGGACCACCATCCGGACATCGAATTCGGCTGGGGCTACTGCCGCGTGCGCTTCACCACGCATGCCATCCGCGGCCTGTCGGAGAACGACTTCATCTGCGCGGCGAAGATCGACCAGCTGCCCCTCGCATGAGCGCATGGCGCAGCGGCGGCACCTGCCCGGCCAGCGCCATCCCCCGCCCCGCCAGCTGCGCAAGCGCTCCGCCACCGGTGAACATCCGGTCCAGCGAATCCACCACCGTCCCCATCAAGGCGTTGTCCAGCCGCCGCTCGCGCTCATAGCGGCGCAGCGCACGCCGCGCCGCCACACCCTCGCCACGCGGCCGGCCAGCCAGGGCTGCCGCCAGGGCCCGTGCATCACCCAGCCCCTGGTTCACGCCCTGCCCCGCGAGCGGGTGGATCACATGGGCAGCATCTCCGACCAGCACGCAGGGCCCGGCCACGTACTGCGCAGCCTGCAGCCGCCGCAGGGCAAAGGCGGCGCGCGGACCGCACAGCACAAGCTCGCCGAAGCCCGCGGCCGCAGAGCGTGTGAGCTCGGCAGAGAACGCCGCATCATCGAGCGCCAGAAGTTGTTCGGCGCGCGATGCCGTCGCCGACCACACGATGGACAGCAATCCTCCGGGCAGCGGCAGCAGCGCCAGTGGCCCGGTGTCGAGGAAACGCTGGAACGCAGTGGCCACCGGCGGGCGCTGCGCCTGCACGGTGGCGACGATGCCGGTCTGGCCATAGTCGCGTTCATGCGCGGCAATGCCTGCCGCGGCGCGCACCGCCGAGCGCGCGCCATCGGCGCCGACCAGCAGCTCGGCCGTACAGAGGCCGCCAGCCGTGCGCACCACCGGCGCAGGCAGCACCTCAACCGACTCCACCGGTTCACTGACGATGCCGATGCCCGCGTCACGGCAGGCCGCATGCAGCGCCGCCTGCACGGCACGCGCACCGGCTATGGCGCCGAGCAGCGCAGCGCCCGATTCGGCCGCATCGAAGCGCAGCGCATCGGGGCTGTCTGCAGGAAGCCCCTCGGGACATACCCGCATGTGTTCGATGGCAGCGATGCGCCGGCGGTCCAGCCGCGACCACACGCCAATGCCTGCCAGCAACTCCATGCTCGCCGGCGACAGCGCATAGACGCGCTGCTCGGGCGGCGCGTCCGCGGCCGGCTCCCGTGGCGGCTCGCGCTCGAAGATGCAGATGTCCCCGGCCGCCAGCCCTGCCTCGCGCAGCAGCTGCAGCGCCAGCGCACTGCCGACGATTCCGCCGC
Organism: Steroidobacteraceae bacterium; assembly: GCA_049841155.1. Lineage (GTDB taxonomy): Bacteria > Pseudomonadota > Gammaproteobacteria > Steroidobacterales > Steroidobacteraceae > ZC4RG30. Next base: position 494,008 of record JASGHI010000004.1, on the reverse strand, counting down.
CCACTATCGCGATCCGGACATCGGCTTTCATGGCAACCCGGCCCCGCGCGCCAGCCGCGGACTGCTCCCGCCGAACCCGAGACTGACGCGGCTCAGCAACCGCTTGGCCGGCGGCAGCAGATCAAAAAACAGGAGGCCCGCATCGCGCAGCGCACCCACGCCGTGCCGCTGATCGGAAAAGGCACGTACCAGGGTGTCCGTGAATTGCATCACGCCACGCCGGTCTGCCTCGCGCGCCGCGGCGAAACCGGCGAGCAGCGCGGGATCTCCCGGATCTCCCCGGTGGATGAGCAGACGCTCGGCCAGCTCCGCGGCATCACGCAGCCCCAGATTGAAGCCTTGCCCTGCCACCGGATGCTGCGCCTGTGCAGCATTGCCGATCAGCGCAACACGCGGCGCATGCGAGGCATCGGCCCGCGACAGCGCCAGCGGATAGACATTGCGCGGTCCCAGCTGCAGCGCGCGGCCGGCGCGCCAGCCGAAGGCCTGCTGCCAGCTGGCGAGAAAACTTTCCGGCTCCAGCGCCATGAGCCGGCGGGCATCTTCGGGCCGCGCTGCCCACACCAGCGTGCGCCATCCGGCAGCGCCAGGAACGGTCAGGGGCAGCAGCGCCATCGGCCCGGCAGCCGTGAAACGCTCGAAGGCCGTGCCATCGTTGCTGCGGTCGGTGCGCAGCGCCGCGACGATGGCGTGCTGCCCGTAGTCATGCGTCTGCATGCCGATGCGCGCCGCGGCGCGCACCTGCGAATGCACACCGTCGGCGGCGATCACCAGGCGCGCCCGCGCCTCGCTGCGGCCCTGCGCATCGACAATGCCCACCAGCGCACAATCCTCCTGCAGCGTCACCGTTTCCAGCCGCGCCGGCATGGCGCAGCTGAGGTTCGCGGCGCCCGCCAGCGACTGCCACAGCGCGTGGCCGATGGCCCGGTTCGGCACTACATAACCCAGCGCCGCCACATCCAGCGCCTCGGCCACAAGCAGCGCCGTGCCGAAGCGCCCGGCGTCGGAAACATGGATTCGGGTGATGGCCGCAGCCTGCGGCAGCAGCGCCTGCCATACGCCGAGGCCCTCGAAGATCCTGCGGCTGGCATTGCCCAGCGCCGTAGTGCGCTCATCGAAGCTCGGCTGCGCAGCGGAATCGGGCGCAAAAGCCTCCACCAGCAGCACCTTGTGATGCGAGCCGCGCAACGCGGCGGCAAGGCTTGCGCCGACCAGCCCCCCACCGACGATGGCGATGTCGAAAACTTGCTGCGGCATCGCCGTATTTGCCATGGCAGGCAGGCCTAGGCCGCCATCGCGGCCTCGATCTCCCCGACGGTGCGCGGCACGTCGTCGGTGAGGATCTCGTGGCCATCGGCGGTAACCGCCACATCGTCCTCGATGCGGATGCCGATGTCCCAGAAACGCTTCGGCACGCCGCGCGAGCCGGCCGGGATGTAGATGCCCGGCTCGACCGTCATCACCATGCCGGGTTCGAGCACGCGCCACTGCTCGCCGACGCGGTAGTCACCGACGTCGTGCACATCCAGCCCCAGCCAGTGCCCCGTGCGGTGCATATAGAAGCGCCGGTAGGCCTCGGATTTGATCAGGGCCGGCACACGCCCCTTCAGCAGGCCCAGCTCCACCAGGCCCTGCGTGATCACCTGCACGGCCGCTTCGTGCGGCTCGTTCCAGTGGTTGCCGGGCTTCACCCGCGCGATGGCCGCGCTCTGCGCGGCCAGCACCACTTCGTACACCGCGCGCTGCGCCGGCGTGAAGCGGCCGTTCACCGGCCAGGTACGCGTGATGTCCGAGGCGTAGTACTGGTATTCACAGCCGGCATCCACCAGCAGCAGGTCGCCGTCCCGCAGCATGGCATCGTTCTCGTTGTAATGCAGGATGCAGGTATTGGCGCCGCCGCCACAGATGGGGTGGTAGGAGGTATCGGCGTTGTGGCGCCGGTATTCGTGCACCAGTTCGGCCATGATCTCGTATTCGTAGCGGCCGGGCCGGCAGAAGCGCATGGCGCGCAGCTGCGCGGCCGCCGCGATGCGGCCGGACTCGCGCATCAGCGCGATTTCCGTGCGGCTCTTGTACAGCCGCATGTCGTGCAGCACATGGTCCAGCGCGGCGATCTCCTGCGGCGGATGCCGGCCCTGCCGCGGCGCCTGGCTGCGCAGCTGCGCCAGCCAGGCCAGCATCCGCTGGTCGAACTCCGCATGGCCCATGGCGTAGTAGACGCGCTCCCGGTTCTCCAGAAGCCCCGGGAGGATTTCGTCGATGTCGGAGATCGGAAAGGCATCATCCGCACCGAAGCGCGCAACGGCGCCGGCGGGTCCCGCACGCCGGCCATCCCAGGTCTCGCGCAGCGGATCGCGGTCCCGGACGAAGAGCACGTATTCGGCAGCCGCCCGCCCCGGCACCAGCACCGCCACGGCTTCGGGTTCCGGGAAGCCGGTGAGATAGTGGAAATCACTGTCCTGGCGGTAGGCGTACTCGACGTCGCTGTTGCGGTGACGCACGGGTGCGGCCGGCAGGATGGCGATGGCGCCACGCCCCATCATCTTCATCAGCTGCCGCCGCCGGCGGGCGAATTCAGCCTGCGATGCAACCACCCGGGAGGGTTGCCGCAGGGCCTTGACGCGGGCGGCGCTCAATGCAGCGATTCCCGTGGACCGGGGGACGGCAGCTCGCGCAGCGGCGTCAGGTGCGCATAGATCAGCTGCACCCCGACGCGCACGAACTCCACGAGTTCGGCATAGGCCTCCTCGTTGGTCTCGATGTCGTCGCCCATATCGGCCTCCACCTGCGAGATCTCGGTGAGGTCGCGCAACACCTCGGCAGCCTCGGCATCCATAGCAGCAGGGTCGGGCACGCAACCGCTGCCCAATCCATAAAGGAAACCCTGGCACCATTCCCCCAGCGCCGCGGTGCGCTCGCCGATGGATGCATCGTCGGAGGGCAGCAGCGGCTCGAATGCGAGATTGTCGTCGCCAAGCGTGCCGCAGGTGGAGTCGAAGATGGCCCTGAGGCTGGCGGCACCGGCCCGGTCCGCACGCCCCTCCGGCAGGATTTCAGCCATCCAGTCGTCCAGAGAGCAGGTCATGGCGCACAGCGCGCCGACCAGCACGCCATGGGCCTCGGCCGCATCGGTGAGCGCGCGTTGCTGCACCAGTACGCGCTGCAGGTCTTCGAATGCCAGGTTGCTTGCGATCATCCGCGCCGGATTATGCCTCATCCTTCGCGGCGTGGATTGACCGCTCCGGGCGGCAAGGGCACTATCCGCCGTGATGCCAGACAACAAGAACAGCATGCCGATCGAAACCGAACTGCGCCACCTGGAACAGCGGCTCGACGAGCTGCTCGCCGTCGTGGCCCAGCTGCAGGAAGAAAACCGCGCACTGCGCAACCGCCAGGACTCGCTGTCCACCGAGCGCGCCACCCTGCTGCAGAAGAACGAGCAGGTCCGCGCCCGCGTCGACGCCATCATCGGCCGCCTGCGCACCATGGAGTCCGGCACATGAACGACGCGGACGGCGCTCCGGTCACCGTGCAGATCCTCGAAAAGGACTACCTCATCGCCTGTCCGCCGGAGGAGCGCGCCGCGCTGCTCGAATCCGCCGCCCTGCTGAACGAGCGCCTGCGCAGCATCCGCGAAACCGGCAAGGTGATCGGCATCGAACGCATGGTGGTGATGGCCGCCCTGAACATGGCCAATGACCTTGCGCGCCTGAAGGCCAAGGACCACCACCTCGAGGTCCAGGTCGGCACCCGCGTGCGCCATCTGCGCGAGCGCGTCGAGAAGGCAGTGGCCCGCAGCCAGCAACTCGAACTGTAGTAGAGTGGCATTGCGCCACCTGCGGTGTTCGACACGTGGATCGGGTTACCTCGGACCCTAATTGAAACACCCAAGGGGCCCGGCTTTCGGCAGCACTGTGCATGTCCGCCTCGAGCGGGAAGCCTTACCTGCGGTCAGCCTGCCCCACCTGTTGCTCCGGTTCGAGAGCAACGATCCGCACCGGCACAGGCGGGTGGCGCCTTTCCTCCTTTGCGCCGCACTGCCGCATCTGTGACGCAGTACTCACCGCGCCAAGCCGCGCAGGAAGAGGAACATGAAGCACTGGCTGATGAAAACCGAACCCTCGACCTTCGGCATCGACGACCTCGAGCACGCGCCGGGTCAGTGCACCAGCTGGGAAGGCGTGCGCAACTTCCAGGCACGCAACATGCTTCGGGACCAGATGCAGGCCGGTGATCTGGCGTTCTTCTATCACTCTTCCTGCCCGCAGCCGGGCATCGCCGCAGTGGTCGAGGTTGTCCGCAGCGGCTATCCCGATGCCAGCGCATGGGATCGCCGCAGCGAGTACTACGATGCAAAAAGCCCTGAAAACAAGCCGCTTTGGTACACGGTTGATGTACGACTGAAGCAACGCATCGAACCACTGCTGACGCTCGAGCGGTTGCGCGCATACGCCGACGAAGAGCTTGCGGGCATGTGGCTGCTGCGCCGTGGCAACCGGCTTTCGATCACACCAGTGGATGCGAAGCACTGGAAGTTCATCCTCTCGCTCACTCGTCCCGCTTCTTCTGGTCGTCGATGAGCGTTGCCTGAGTGCAACGTGGCTAACACGCTTGCTTGTAATTTGGCAACGCGTGTATATACTCGATCCCCGGACTAACCTGTAACTGGAGAACTCTCATGGCGAAAGCCAAGAAGAAGGCCAAGAAAAAGGCCGCCAAGAAGAAGTAACTCGATGGTGTTCGGCGGGTGTGGATGTGAATCCCCCCGCCGAATCACCAGAAAGCTACTAACCACTGTGCCCGCGAAAGCGGGCACAGTCGTTTCCGGACCCGGCAAAACATCGATGAGCAAAGAACAGCAGCAATTGAAGCGCCAGGTCGCAGCCGCGGCACTGGCCTATCTCGAAGACGGCATGGTGCTCGGCGTGGGCACCGGGTCCACGGTCAATGCACTGCTCGATCAGCTGGCGCCCTGGGCGCCGCGGTTGCGCGGCGCCGTATCCAGTTCCGAAGCATCCAGCCACCGGCTGCGCGAGCTGGGGGTACCAGTGCTGGACCTGAACCAGGTGCAGGACCTCGCTCTCTATATAGATGGAGCCGACGAGGCCAATGGCGAACTGGAACTGATCAAGGGCGGTGGCGCTGCGTTGACCCGCGAGAAGATCGTGGCCGCCGCGGCGCGCCGTTTCATCTGCATCGTCGACCAGAGCAAGCTGGTCACCCGGCTTGGCCGCTTCCCCCTGCCGGTGGAGGTGATTCCGATGGCACGCAACCTCGTGGCCCGCGAGCTCGCCCGGCTGGGCGGGAGGCCCGTGTACCGCGAAGGGGTGACCACCGACAACGGCAACCACATCCTCGATGTTCATGACCTCGCCATCGACGAGCCCCGGGTCATGGAGACTGCGATCAATCAGATCGCCGGGGTGGTCACCGTGGGCCTGTTCGCCCATCGGCCGGCGGACCTGCTCCTGGTGGGCTCTGCGCAGGGAGTCAGCCGGATCGAAAAGCCGGCCTGAGCGATGCCGCGGCGCCGCAATTGCAGCGCCCGGCCATGCCTGCTAGTCTGCGGTGCATGCGTCACCCGCAGCACACAATCGTTTCTGCCTCCTCCGGCAGCGAGTTGCTGGCGGCGCGCCTGCACCTGCGCCGCCCGGCGCACTGATCGACTCTGCAGCGCCCCCGGCGCATCATTTTCCAAGTTCCGTACCGTCCCCGACCGTCCACGCGCGGCGGGCCGCCCCCGATCCGACGCGGGATGAGTCGAACTGGAGCCGACCATGTTGAAGGATCCTTCCAAGAAGTACCGCCCGTTCACCATCGAGCCCTTGCGCGGCCGGCGCTGGCCCGATGCCCAGATCACCAACCCGCCGCTGTGGTGCAGCGTGGACCTGCGCGACGGCAACCAGGCGCTCATCGAGCCCATGGATGCCGAGCGCAAGCGCCGCATGTTCGCCCTGCTGGTGGCCACCGGCTTCAAGCAGATCGAGGTGGGATTCCCCTCGGCCTCGCAGACGGATTTCGACTTCATCCGCGAGCTGATCGAGAAGGACATGGTGCCGGACGACGTCACCATCCAGGTGCTGACCCAGGCACGGCCGGACCTGATCCGCCGCACCTTCGAATCCCTGAAGGGCGCCAAGCGCGCCATCCTCCACTATTACAACGCCACTGCGCCGGTGTTCCGCCGCGTGGTGTTCCGGCAGGACAAGCCCGCCACCGTGAAGCTCGCCGTGGATGCGGCGAAGCTGATCCGGGAGCTGGCCGCCGCGCAGCCGGAAACGGACTGGTCCTTCGAGTATTCCCCGGAGACCTTCTCCTTCACCGAGCAGGATTTCGCGCTGGAGGTCTGCGAGGCGGTGATGGACGTATTCCAGCCCACGCCGCAGAAGCCGCTGATCCTGAACCTGCCGTCGACGGTGGAAGTCGCGACGCCGAACATTTACGCCGACCAGATCGAATGGTTCTGTCGCAACATGAAGCGGCGCGACTGCGCCGTCATCAGCCTGCACCCGCACAATGACCGCGGCACCGGCGTGGCAGCGGCGGAACTGGGCCTGATGGCCGGCGCCGACCGCGTGGAAGGCACGCTGTTCGGCAATGGAGAGCGCACCGGCAATGTGGACATCGTCACGCTGGCGCTGAATCTCTACACCCAGGGCGTCAATCCCGGCCTCGATTTCTCGAACATCAACGAGGCGGCGCGGCTGGTCGAATACTGCAACCAGCTGCCCATCCATCCGCGCCACCCCTACGTGGGCGACCTGGTGTTCACGGCATTCTCCGGCTCCCACCAGGACGCCATCCGCAAAGGCTTCGCTGAGCGCCAGGAAAGCGACCTGTGGGAAATCCCCTACCTGCCCATCGATCCGCGCGACGTGGGGCGCACTTATGAATCGGTGATCCGCGTGAACAGCCAGTCCGGCAAGGGCGGCGTGACCTACCTGCTCGAGCAGGAATACGGCCTGTCATTGCCGCGACGGCTGCAGATCGAGTTCAGCCCGGCCGTGCAGGCGGTGACAGATTCCAGCGGCAAGGAGGTCACCGCGCCGCAGATCTGGGAGCTGTTCGAGAAGGAATACATTGCGCATGAAGGCCGCGAATACCAGTACCGCGGCCACCACCTGGTCACGGCCACCGACGGCAGCGATGGCGAACAGCTCACGCTCAACGTGGTGCGCGGCGGCCAGCCCATGCAGCTCACCGGCCGCGGCAACGGACCCATCGACGCGCTGGTGCATGCGCTGGGGCTGCCCTTCGACGTGCTCTCCTACGAGGAGAAGTCCATCGGCAACGGCAGCGAAGCCAGGGCCGTGGCCTTCGTCGAGATCACCACGCCCTCGCGGGTGACGCTGTTCGGCGTGGGCGTGCATGCCAACATCATCACCGCCTCCATTCTCGCGGTGCTGTCGGCGGTGCGGCGTGCGGATGCACGCGGGCTGCTGCCCGAACCGGGCAAGGCAGTGGGAGCGTAAGGCGACAGGGCGCCGGTTGCACGGCGCCCCTGATCGCCGCATGCCTTTTGCACTGGCCTGCCAGAGCGAAGATCGGGGCTGATCAGAGCGGACGGCTCATGCCCAGAGCCCCATTTATGGCATCGACCACCTCGTGCGGATCATCGACGGTGATCACAAAGTTCCGGACAGTTTGCCGGGAATTGCCAGGCCCGGTCCGCGCCAACCTTTGGGCTCGTCTCTCAAACCCGGATCGAAGGTCGCTCCCCGCACGTGGGCAAGCGGGAACCGCAGGCGCCTGGTAAGTGACCACACTTTGTTCAATCCCAGAGGCTCGACCACCAGACTATCTCCAGTCACAGTAACCCGGTTGCTCATGCTGGCCCCCCTTCATTGCGCAGCCCCGCGCGGATCAGCAGGCGGCCGCCCAGCTGCTCTTCTGTAATGCCGTTTTCGCTCAGGAGTTTGCCCAGCCGTTCACGGACACGCGGATCGACGGGGGCAAGTTCGAGCAATGCGACCAGCATGAGATCAAGGCGATCAGCCGGGTCGATACTGGATGCAGCGGCATCGAGTACGCGCAGGAACAAGCCGTGCTTGCTCCCGAAGACACCGTACAGGCTGCCCCGGTGCATGCCCGTTGCCTCGACAAGATGATCAATGGAGGTCGCGGCGTACCCGCGACGCCGGAACACCGCGGCGGCGGCGGCCACTGCGCTCATCTCTTCATATTGTCGTGGACGCCCCATTAATTGAGAATATACGTTCAAGAACAATCAGTCAAAAATACGGGGCTCCCCCAAACCTGCCGTTGCGAGAATGGAAATTTCGGCGGACCCGCGCAGTCCTTGCTTTGCAGCTGGCATGGTCATACATTTTAATAATTGTATGACAACATCCAATCGCCCCATCTCCGTTCGCCTAGACGCCGACCTTGAAGCCGCACTGGACCAGTACTGCGCCCGCGCCGGCGTGACTCGCAGTTACGCCGTGCAAGAGAGCCTGGGACAGTACCTGCTGTCGCAGCAGGGCCCCACGCTATCAAGCTTGGCCGAACAGATTCTTCCCCCGCCTCCGGCCGAACCAGAGAACGCCGCGCTCCGCGCACCGCGCCAGCAGCGTTACCGCGATCACGTGCGTGAAAAACACCGTCGCTGATTCAGGTTTTTTCATCGCACTGTTCGATGAAACGGACCCGCTGCACGGACATTGCCGCGAGTTCCTGAAAGGATATCGCGGACGGCTGCTGACCACCGAGGCGGTGCTCACCGAGACAATGGCACTGCTGTCCATCCCTCAGCAGTTGCGCTGCCTGCAATGGCTGGCGGGCGCCGAAAGAGCCCGTCTGCTGCGCATCGACCGCGAACCGCTGGACATCGACGCGCTGCAAAAGCTCGCATGCAAGTATGCCGACCAGCCGATGGATTTCGCCGATGCCACTGTCGTGCAGCTGGCGACGCGCAGCGGCATCCGCGAGGTATTGACCACCGACCGGCGCGACTTCGCCGTCTATCGGCTGAACAATCGCGTGAAATTCATTGATGTCCTGGCGGAACCGGCGCCAGCAGCACCTGCCACACGTCGGTGATCCCGGCACGGAACCCGGCCGCACAGGCGCCGAGGTAGTAGTGCCACATCCGCCGGAAACGTTCGTCCCGTGTCGCGGACAGCTCCGGCCACGCGCCGTCGAAGTTCCGGCGCCAGGCCATCAGTGTCGGGTCGTAATGCGGCCCGATGCACTGCCAGCCCTCGATGAAGAACAGCCCATCGATCGCCTCGGTGATCTGCCGCTGCTGCGGGACCACGGCATTCGGGAAGATGTAGCGGCCTATCCACGGGTCGATGTCGTTGTGCGTGAGCCGCCGTGACCCGATCGTATGCAGCAGGAAGCGTCCCTCCGGCACCAGACAGCGCCGCACTGTCTCGAAGTAGGTGCGGTAGTTCTTCGATCCCACGTGTTCGAACATGCCGATCGAATACACATGGTCGAAGCGCTCCTCCAGCGCACGATAGTCGGTGAGGCGGATCTCCACCGGCAACTGCGCACAGGCCGCCTGTGCCAGCGCCGCCTGCTCCCGCGACACCGTCACGCCGACGCCGCGGATGCCGTGGCGCTCCACGGCATAACGCAGCGCCCCACCCCAGCCGCAGCCGATGTCCAGCACCTGCTGCCCGCCCTGCAGCTGCAGCTTGTCGAACACCAGGTCGAGCTTGGCCTCCTGCGCCGCATCCAGCGTCGAAGCATTCACCCAGTAGGCGCAGCTGTAGATCATCCGGCGATCCAGCATGCGTTCGTACAGGTCATTGCCGATGTCGTAGTGGTGCTCGCCGACCTGGAACGCCCGTGCCCGGCTTTGCAGGTTCGAGAGGTGCGCCGCGGCATACGCCGCGACCTCCGACCAGCCGTGCACGCGCTGGTCCACGCCCGCTTCCAGCACACGGGTGATGAAACCATCGAGATCGGCCACATCCCACCAGCCGTCCATGTACGACTCGCCGAGGCCCAGCGACCCCTGCGCCAGCAGGCGTGCGTACAGCCGATCGTCATGCACTTGCAGGTCGGTGGGCCGGCCTCCGCCGACGCGCACATCGCAATCCGCAAGGAAGCGTTCGATGGTCTGCCTGGCGCTGGCCATGGCCCATTATCCTCCGGACGGCCGGCGGCGTGCCGCTGCAAGCCGGTCCGGTTACCGCTTCTCGGTCCCCGAGCCATGAAGCGTCACGACGCCGTACCCAGGCACCGGCACTGACACGGCCCCGGCAATGAGGGTCGCCGTGGAACGCTGCCAGTAGCTGCCATCGCTCGACGTACGTACCTCGAAAGAGGTCAGGCCCGGGAGCGCTGCTGGCGCACGCACGGTCACGTTTGCCGGCTGCGCAGTTTCGTTGATGAGGACCAGGGTCAGGGTGCCGTCCGCTTCATGGATGAACGCGCTCGCAGCCATCGTGGCCGAACCGCTCACCGCTGCGTCCACCCGCACCGAACCCGGGCGGATGTAGCGGGCGAAGTGTTTCAGCGCCACAAATTTCGGCGACTGGGTGCCGAGTGTGCGGTCGGTCAGGGACTCGCCTCTGACTGCTTCGCCATCGGCCAGCTGCCAATAGAGCCAGGCGCTCTGGTTTCCCACGGTAAGGGCCTGGTGGATCTTCAGCACGAGGCTCCAGGCGCCATTTCCGGGAAAGCCCGTCGCCGGTGAGCGCCAGGCGGGATTCTCGCCCGATGTCTCGGTCATCCACGACTTCTTGCCGAAGGAGGAAAAGCCTTTCACGTTCGCCGGCAGACCGGCCGCTGGGCTCGCCGCCCAGCCATTGGCCCACCAGTCCCAAGCAGTGGGGTTCGTGCCGCCCGAGCTGACGCCATCGGCAGCGTAGCCGTGGACGTTGAAGAACGAGAGCGCCGCTGCCGCCGCTGGATCGGACTGCACCCTGGCGATGAACTGCAGGTTCTTGTGGCTGATGTCCGTTCCTCGGGCCAGCTGCCACAGCTGGTAGGGCGAATCGCCGATCACATCCTCGGGGCCTGCGATCCTGATGCCGGCGAGGTCCGCGTATTTGTCCAGCTCGGCGCGGGCCGCCACCAGCGCCTTGATGTAGTCGGATGACAGCGGGTACCGCGCGCTGTTGTAGAACTGCTCGAAGGACAGTTCGTTCTGGATGCTGATGGCGTAGAACCTTACTCCGAACGTGTTCTGGAAACCCCGCAGGTAGGCCGCAAGACCGCGGGCGAACTGGGTGAGTGCGCTGGTCGGCCCCTTCCCGCCCATGGATGAGTCGTCGAACTCAGCCCGTGGCACGTCCGAGACGTCCAGCACGCCACCGGCAAAATTGCCGCCCCAGATGAAGGGGAAAGGTGTGCCTGCGGCAGGCAGGGGCGCGCTGTCCTGCGCGCCGTAGGTGTTGCCGGATTTCACCTTCAGCCAGGGCGCAGGCGACCACACCGAGGCGTAGAGCTTGAAGTCGCCCAACGACTTCCTCATCGAAGTCCCGCGCCTTGCGAGCGTACCGGCGCCGGAGACGGCTGCCTGGCCGTAGTCGAAAGCCCGTACGTTCGCGTCGATGTCCGGACCCATCACCGCAATGGGCGCCGAGCAGCCGCCGAAGCGGCGCGAGTAATCCTCGGGCCCGCTGTAGGTTCGGGCGCGTCTGCCGTCGGGACCCTTGCCACCATTGTCGAGGCTCAGCGGCTCCGCCTGGCCGAACCACGCCGAGCAATAATGCAGATGGGCATATTTTGCCGAGAAGATGGGCGTGATATCCATGCGGAGAATGGAGAAACCCGCATCGTCGAGGAACAGCCGCGCATACCAGTCCTGCGATCCCAGTACGCCGCAGCAGGCGCCAAAGCCGTCGATGGTCTGGTGACGGACGGCGGGAGAGACGTCCAGCGTCACGGTCTGCGCGCCCGCAGGCGACGCAGCCAGCAGCGCTGCGAGCAGCGGCGCCACCCACCAGGTCGTCTGCCATCTTGGTGCGCCGGATTGCATGAGAGTGGGTTCGCGGAGGGGTGACTGCGATATTACCCTGCCAGGCCGCCTGCCTGGCGACGGATCGATCACCGGATTTGGCGTTGCCATAGCCCGAGGACAAGCCCGCACAAGGCAATCAGGGCCAGGAACGCAAAGCCATCCTGCGCGCTGAGGAATGCCGCCTGCGAGATGACCCATTGACTCATCTCGGCGATGGCCAGGCCATGGGATTCTTCGGGTGAATGCCCCATCGCCTCAAAAGACTGACTCAAGGTCTCCATGGCGGATTGATAGGCCGGATTGAGCGGATTTACGGGTTCAATCAGACGGTCGTAATGCAGGGCATTGCGGTGTTGCTGCAGGATGATGGTCGTAGCCGTCGAAAACGAGTACGTCAATTGCTTGACGATATTCTTGAAGCGGTAGCCATGGTTGTAGGTCTCCAGCGCGAAAATGCTGAAGGCGACATTGGCAACCGGCAAAGCCATCGTCAGCAGCAAGCTGCCGCGCATGAGCAGCGCCGGAACGAGCCAGGGCGTGCTGGCATCCGGGGGCAGGCGCATCATCCACAGGCACAGGGACAGAGCCACCAGATAGCCGCAGACCACTATCCATTTCTTGCTGGCGACCCTCGCCGAGTAGCGGAAATAGATGAAGCACATAGGCAGCGAAGCCAGGGCGGCCAGACCGACCACCCTGCCCCCGTTTTCGACCGGATAGCCGAGACCGCCCTCCAGGAAGCGCGAGAGCAGGAAGCCCAGTGCATTGCTGATGTAGTAGTAGAAGGCATACATCAACATGCCCACCTGGAAGGTCCTTTCCTTGAGCACCTGCAGTTGCATCAATGGCCTGGGATGCCGCCACTGGTGTTGCACGAACCAGACCAGTGCCGCGAGGCCGCCCAGGGTCAGAAGAATCAGATCGGGCGAAGCACTGAAGACCTCGAACCGCACCTGCTGCATGGCGATCTGCAGCGCGCTGAATGCCAGCGCGAAGATGATGTAGGGCCAGAAATGGTTTTCCCCATGTTCCTCGACGGGTTTCTTCCCGCTGGATGGAATGGCAAGGAAAGCGAAGGCGGCCACTCCGCAGCTGGCCAGGGACGTGGCTGCAAACAGGGCCTGCCAGCCGGACTGCGCCACGAAATAGCCGCCGGCCAGTGGCGCAAGCGCGCTTTCAAAAAGGATCAGGCTGAGGAACTTGCGCGTTGCCGGCGAACGCTCCTGTGGCGAGAAGCTCACCTGGATGAGAATGCGGCAGGCGCTGAGCATGGGGCCCATGAAATAGCCCGCCACACCCCTGGCGAAGGCCAGTTCGGCGGACGATTCGGTGAAGCAACACGCCACTGAGGCAAGAGCAAAGAGCAGCACGCATCCCGAGATGTAGCGGCGGTACCCAAGACGCTCAACCCACCACTGCTGCTGCAGGATGCCCAGCACCGAAGCCACCGCATAGGCACTGAATGCCAACACCAGCTCGTCAGGCGATGCGTGCACGCCGCCGGCGATGTGGCCGGCAAAGAACGAAAACATCGAGTTGTCGAAATAGTCGAGGAAGACGCAGGACCCCAGCGCCCAGGGGAAAAGACGTTCGGGAAGTCCCGTTGAGTGTCCCGACCTCGGGCTGGGGGATGTCATGCCCACGCTCTCGCTACCAACAAGCGGCATTCTGTCAAATCCTTGGTTTCGATAATTTCGTTTGTTTCGAATGTGAGCCAGGCTTCCCGCACGGGAATTCGGGAGTATCGCGCTGATTGTTACGAACCAACGACCGTTGCGTCTCGTCACGCAGAGCAGCCAGCCCGAAGTGATCCCGATTCCCCCAGGGAAGTTGCCGGCGCGCATGGCCGGCACGCGGCGTCGGGTCGCATTCGATGACCTGATGAAATTTGACGAGGAACACCGCAAGCTGCTGCGCAGCTGAAACTGTCAACGAGGGAAATGCCATGACACCCGACGGCTCACAACTGGCGCAGACTGCCGCGCATCACGCCGGTGGTGCCGACCTGACGGCCGTGGTCGTACTGCTTGCGGCCGCAGTGGTGGCAGTGCCGATCTTCCGCAAACTCGGGTTGGGTACGGTGCTGGGCTTCCTGGCCGGAGGGCTTGCCATAGGCCCGTTCGGGCTCGGCTTCTTCCAGGACCCACAGGCCATCCTCCACGTCGCCGAACTGGGAGTGGTGCTGTTCCTGTTCGCCATCGGGCTGGAGATGCAGCCTTCGCGCCTCTGGGCCATGCGCGGCGAGATCTTCGGGCTTGGCGCACTGCAGGTGGGCGGCGCCATTCTGGTGCTGACCGCCATGGGCGTGATCATGGACTTCCCGGCGCCGGTCAGTTTCGTCGCCGGCACGGGCTTCGTGCTGACCTCGACAGCCATCGTGATGCAGATGCTGGACGAGCGCAGACAGATGTCCACGCCCTTCGGGCGGCGCATCGTCGCCATCCTGCTGCTGGAAGACCTGGCCGTCGTGCCGCTGCTGGCCATCGTCGCGTTCATTGCGCCGGCCGCCGAGGAGGCTTCATACGCCGACCGGATGAAAGGCATTGGCATCGGCCTTGCCGCCATCGCCGCGCTGATCCTGATCGGCCGCTACCTGCTGGACCCGATGTTCCGCTTCCTCGCCCGCTTCGGTGGCCGCGACGTGATGACTGCCGGCGCGTTGCTGGTGGTGCTGGGCGCGGCCATGTTGATGCAGGCGGGTGGGCTGTCGATGGCGATGGGCGCATTCCTCGCGGGCGTGATGCTGTCGGAGTCGAGCTTCCGCCACCAGCTCGAGGCCGATATCGAACCGTTCCGCGGCCTGCTGCTGGGCCTGTTCTTCCTTGGCGTCGGCATGGCGCTGAACCTGGACATCGTGGCCGGCAACTGGAAGCTGATCGCGCTGTGGGTGCCCATCTATGTAGTCCTCAAGATGATCGTCGTGTATGGGGTGGCGCGCCTGCTGAAGGCCTCGAATGCCGAGGCGCTGGAGCGCGCGGTGCTGATGGCGCAGGGCGGTGAGTTCGCCTTCGTGCTTTACGCCACGGCGATGTCGGTGGGCATCCTTGCCCCGGAGCAGAACGCCATCCTCACAGCCATCATCATCTGCTCGATGGTGCTCACGCCACTGATGGTGATACTGCACGACCGTTTCGCGCCCCGCGTGGCGGCATCGATGGAGGGCGTCGAAGCCCCGAAGGACCTGGCCGCCAGCATCCTGCTGATCGGCTTCGATCGCGTCGGGCAGATCGCAAGCCAGCCCCTGCTGGCGCGCGGCTACAGCCTGTCGATCATCGAGACCGATCCCGAGATGATAGAGGAAGCCAACAAAGTGGGGTTCAAAGTCTATTACGGCGACGGGTCACGGCTGGACATCCTGCGCGCGGCCGGGGCCGCCAACGCCAGCCTGATCATCGCAGCGCCGGGAGATCCCGCTGCAACGACGAAAATAGTGGAACTGGTGAAGCACGAATTTGCGCTGGTGCCGGTCCTGGCGCGGGCCGCCGACCGGCAGCATGCGCTGGAGCTGATGCACAAGGGCGCCGATTTCCAGATGCGCGAGACTTTCGAATCCGCGCTTTCGATCAGCCGCGAGGCGCTGGTGCGACTCGGCGACACGCCTGAGGACGCAGACCGGCTGGTCGATTCGATCCGCGCGCGCGATGCCCAGCGTCTGGCGATAGAGTCCGTCGAGGGACTGCATGCGCGCCGCTCCGACCTGCTGCTGGTCAATGCACCCGGGCCTGAGGGACACTGACCTGCCGAATCGACGCTCGCGGGCGCTGCCCCAGCCCAGCAAGGTCACGGGTCAACCGTGCGCGGGAGCGGGCATCGACGCGTGCGACGAACGCTGCTTCAGCACGAGGATCGCAAGCAGAAGCAGCGCCATCGGCAGCAGTGACAGATAGAACGCCGTGCGGCCACCGAACTGCGCGAAGGCCTGTCCCGTCAGGAAAGACCCGGTGGAACCCCCAAGCGCCGAGAACACCACGATCAGGCCTGTCATCACGGCGTGGCGCGCCTTGGGAAGCGCACTGAGCACCACGGAGTTGATCGTGGGGTAGATCGGCGCCATGAACAGCCCGATCAGCGGAAACACGAAGGCCACCGCCGGCGCGTTCCACCACCCCGGCTGCAACGACGGCCCGGCATTCGCCGCCATGGGCAAGGCCAGCAGAACCAGCGCAGCGGTCATCGCGATGCACAGCATCAGCAGCACGTGCCAGGGGACGAAGCGCAGCACGAAGCCTGCCCCGAGACGCCCCAGTGCAGTCGATGCCGCGAACAAGCTGGCCAACTGCACGCTGGTGATCGTCGGCAGGCGCAGGATCTCGGCATTGAAGGTCGGCAACCAGGTGTTGATGCCCTGCTCTATCAGCACATAGAGAAAGGCCGAGACCACGAACACGATGACCAGCGGCAGTCTCAGCAGGCGGAAAGTGTCGAGGAATGAATCGGCGACATCCTGCCGGTCCATCGCTGCCGATTCGTCGATCCTGCAGGTTCCCAGCAGCACAATGACCGCAACGCAGACGGCCGCGAGCAGCCAGTACACCGACAGCCAGACCGGATCGTCGGGTGCCTGCTGCAGTTTGATGAACTCGGCGAATATCCATGGCCCGACCAACACTCCGACCATGAACCAGCCCTCGATGAAGCTGGTCAGACTGGCGTGGGCCTGACGGTTCCCGGTCAGCAGGCCGATGGTCGAGTACACCGATACCTTGACCAGCGCGAACGCGGCACCGACTGCCATGAACTGCAGCTTGGTCATCCAGAATGCGTCCAGCAGCGGCATCGCCGCGCAGGCGACAGCCACGACCACCAGCCCGAGCATCATCGAACGGCGATAGCCCAGCCGCGGCAGCAATGAGGCCACCAGGAACGAGACGATCGCGATCGGCAGGTCCTTGAACGCGTCGAGCACGCTGGTGGCCTGCTTGTCCACGCCCCAGGCCTGCATCGACTGCAGGATCAGTGCGCCCACGCTGTTGAGCAGCACGGCGAACACCATGTAGGTCAGGGTCATCGCCAGGATCATGCGGGCACGGGTCATGCGATTCCTTCGGCGCATTCGCGCCCGGATGAGTGCGCGTCCGCCGATGTACCGACGAATGCCTCGAGCCTGAGGTCCCGGAGGGACGCAAGGACCGCATCGGCCTGCCTGAGTTCTTCGGGATCGCCGATGCCGATCGCCGCCATGCCCGCGGCCTTGATCGCCGCGATGCCGGCCGCGGCGTCCTCGATGCCGATGCAGTCGGCCGGGGACACTCCCAGGGCCTGCGCAGCGGCGAGGAAGATCTCGGGGTCCGGCTTCGGACTGGTGATGGCCGCAGCGTCCACTACGGCGTCGAAACACCCATCGATGCCAAGGCGGCGCAGCAGCTCGGGCGCATTGCGGCTGGCCGAGGCCAGCGCAATGCGCAGACCGGTGCGGCGCGCGCCATCGAGCAGCCGTCGGGCACCCGGGAACAGGTCATCCACGCCGAAGGCTGCGATCGCCTCGCGGTAGTACCCGTTCTTGCGTTCCATCAGCAACCATTTCTCGGCGTCGTCGTAGTCACGCCCGGCGCGTTCGAGCAGGATGTCCAGCGACTGCGCGCGGCTGATGCCCTTGAGACGGCGATTGGTACCTTCATCGAAAGGCACACCGATCTCGTCGGCGAGGCGCTTCCAGGCCAGGTAGTGCATCCGCGCCGTGTCTGTAAGCACGCCGTCGAGATCGAAAATCAGCGCGCGGCAATGGCGCGGGAACGTGGGCTGTGCGTTGCCGTGGGGCGCGAACGGCAGCTGCAACCGGCCTCCGGGCTGCAAGCGCACTGCCGCGCCTTCATGCATGATGTCCAGCGCATCGCCATCCAGCAGGTGATAGACGGTGCCGCCGGGATCAATCTGCACGCGCAGCCTGCGCCCGCGCCAGTGCAGTCCGAAGGCATAGCCGCCCCAGCGCCCGGGCAGCGACGGCCGGAAGCACAGCGTGCCATCGACGATGCGCAGGCCGGCGAAACCCTGAACCAGACCCAGCCAGCTGCCGGCCATCGCGGCCATGTGCACGCCGTGAGTGGTATTGCCATGCAGATTGTCGAGGTCGATGCGCAGCGCTTCGTTGAAGTAGTGCCAGGCCTTGTCGTGCAACTCGACCTCGCTGGCAACGATGCCGTGCACCGCCGCCGACAGGGTCGAATCGTGGGTGGTAACCGCCTCGTAGTGCTCGAAGCTGCGCCGCTTGCGCTGCGAGTCCAGATCATCGCCGGCCATCATCAGCGCCATCACCAGATCGGCTTGTTTGCTGATCTGGTGGCGGAAGAGAGTCAACGGGTGATAGTGCAGCAGCAGTGGCCGCCTGCCGGCCGGATCGGTGTACGGCCAGAGCGGCTTATGCAGGAAGGCGTCGTCCTGCGCATAGATATCGAGCTGCCCGTCGACAGGCAGCCGCATTGCTGCAGCGATCCGTCGCCAGTCGTCGATCTCGTCCTGCTGCAGCGCCAGGCGCGAGGCGATTGCCTGCAGGCTCTGTGAATGCTCCGACTGCAGCCACTCCCACACGCGGACGGCACGCTGCAGATGCCGCTGCGCCATGCGGTTGGTGTAGAAATTGTTGTCGACGAGCACGCTGTACTCGTCCGGACCGGTCACGCCGTAGATGCCGAATCCGCCGCGCAGCCAGTCGAAGTGCCCCACCTGCGGCCAGATTCGCGCAGTCTCGAACAGCATTTCCGCGCCGGCCTCGAGCAGGAAGGTATCGTCGCCGGTGGCGTCGTAGTACAGGCCGATCGCCCATGCGATGTCGGCGTTGATGTGGTAGGCGGCCGAGCCGGTGGGATAGTGCGCGGAGCATTCCGCGCCGGCAATGGTGCGCCACGGATACAGCGCACCGGTGGTGTGGTTGAGTTCGCGGGCGTTCGCGCGGGCGCTGTCGAGCTGGCGATGGCGGAACAACAGCATCGCCCGCGCGATCCGCGGGGCTGTCAGCGCCATGACCGGCAGCACGAAGACTTCCGTATCCCAGAAGCAATGCCCTTCGTAGCCTTCCCCGGTCAATCCCTTGGCGGCAGTGCCGTGCTGCGGACTGCGGCTGGCCGACTGCAGCAGATGGAACAGATTGAAGCGCAACGCCAGACTGGCGTCGGCATCGTCAGGAACATCAATGCAGGCGTCGTCCCAGAACGCGGCCAGCGCGCCGGAGTGCACGGCCTTCAGCGCGTCATAGCCGCTGCCAACGGCATTGCCGAGCCGCTGCCGGGTGGCCGCAGACAAGGCATCGATCGTGTCGGTGGAAACGTCCCCGGCAGCCGCATAGGCGACGAACTTCTGCAGTTCTACAGTCTGGCCCGGGGTGATGCTGGCCTGGAAGAACTGCCCCGCACTGCCTTCACCCGTGACGATGCCGGCATGGCGCAGTCCGTCTCCGGCAAGCCGATGCGACTGGGCACAGTACACCGCGATGCCGCTGTGACGGGTGCATTGGGCCAGCGCCCCCACGTTCTCGTCGGTCTCGGCATACCGGCATTGCATGGCCTCCCCGCCGGCCGCGCCGATACGCGGATCATCGCCCTGAGCCGCAGCGCGCCGGCCAGCGACAATCGAGGATTCCAGCGTCAGCATGCCGCGCCAGTCGATCGACGTGACGCGGTAGCGGATCATGAGCAGATCCTGGTCCAGCGCCACGAATCGTTCGCTGTCTATCTGCAGGGTCGCGCCGGCAGGCGTGCGCAACCGCAGCCGGCGCAGCAGCAGGCCGCGGCGCAGATCCAGCGAGCGCTCGAAGTCCAGCCATTCGCAGACATCGATGTCGAGTGGCTCGCCATCGAGCAGGATGAGGATGCGCCTGCCATCGGCAACCGGCACGCGGGTGTCGCTGTGGCGCGCGTAGCCGGGAAACCGCTCATGGTAGTGGATCGGATGACGCTCGTAGGCCGCCGCCATGAAGCAACCGCCGCCCGCGCCTGCCACCTCCTCGAAACCGCCACGTATGCCGAGCGAGCCGTTGGCAAGCGCGAACAGCGTGTCATCGGTGTCGCGCTGCGCGGGATCGAGCTGGGTCTGCAACAGGCACCAGCTGTCGGCGTGCGCCGCCCACCGGGAGCGGCGGCTTGAAGGGCCAGGCTGCTGCCCGTTCAACATGATGGCTATGGGCCCCGGTGAGATACTCACTTCGTCTGCCTGGAGGGGTGGCGTCGCGGCAAGGGGCTTCAGGCAGTGCCGCTCAGGTGGTCATAGGGCGATGTCTGCCCGTCCAGCCAGGGGTCGTGTGTGTCACGGCGGAACTCGAACAACTGCCGGCGCAGGTCGGCGAGAACGCCCGCTGACGCGGCATCCCCCGCGAGATTCACCACTTCATCCGGGTCGCTGCGCAGGTCGTAGAGCTCCTCGGCGGGACGCTGCAGATATGCGCGCTGGCTGCGCCGGCCCAGACGGATCTCCGGCCGCGCGCTGATGGCCTTCCAGCTCGGTGACCCGGCGACATCGCCGGCGATCGGATATTCCAGCGGATGCGCGATGTTCACGATGTAGCTGTGGGTGCGCGTGCGCACGCAGCGCATCGGGTAGTACTGGTTGATCTCGTGGAAATCGTGCGACGCGAAGATACGGTCCCAGCCCGTACCGCCGGTGTGGCCCAACAATGGCCACAGCGACCGCCCGGGCAGTGTCCGTGCCGGCTGCGGCACCCTCGCCCACTCCAGCAGGGTCGGCACGATGTCGACGAAACTCACCATCGCATCATTTACGGCATTGCCCGCCACACCCGGCGCCTGCACGATCAACGGCAAATGCAGACCAGGGTCGTAGAGATTGGTCTTGGCGCCGGGGAAAGGCCGGCCGTTGTCACTCAGGTAGACGATCAGCGTCTGGTCCCCATGCCCGCTTTCGCGCAGACCATCCAGCAAGAGACCGATGCCGCTGTCGAGCCGGCTCACGGATTCGTAGTATTCGCTCAGGTCCTGCCGCACCTCCGGCAGATCCGGCAGATGGGACGGCAGCGGCACGCGGGCCGGATCGTAGTGGACCGGCGTTACGCGCGGCCATTGCCGGTCGTTGCCGAAGTTCACTGGTGCGCGGTGCGGATCGCTGTACGCCACGGTGACGAAGAACGGCGCATCGGCGCCGCGAATGAAGCGCAAGGCTTCCTCCGCCATGAAGGAGACATCACGAATACCGGACTTCTCCGGCGCCAGCTCCGCGTCGTAGACGAATGCGCTGTCCGGCCGCACATGTTTCTTGCCCACCAGCGCGGTGGCGTATCCGGCCCGCTTGAACCACGTCGGCAGGGTCTCGATCCCGTTCAGCAGCGACTGGTTGTGCACATCGTGTGCGAGGCCATACATGCCATTGGTATGGGAGTAGAGTCCGGTGTAGATCACCGACCGGCTGGGACTGCAGGAGCTGACCGCTGCGAACGCCTCGGTGAAGCGTGTGCCCCGGCGGGCCAGCGCATCGATGTGAGGAGTGGGGATACCCGAGCCGTAACAGCCCGCATCCAGCCCCTGGTCATCGGCGATGAGCAGCAGCACGTTGCGGCGAGGCGCGGCACCGGCGGCCCCCAGAGAGGGCAGCGCCGAGCCCAGCATCACACCGGCCGCGGAAGCAAGCAAAGTGCGTCGTTTCATGTCCACTCCTTGATGCGTGGCGCCGGCAACCGGCGGCGTATCAGAAGCGATACACCGCCGTCGCCTGGAAAGAGCGGCCGAAAATGGAGCGACCGATCACCGCCGCATCGGTCGTGCCGACGATGCGCGCATTGCCTTCCGTCAGGCCCAGATCGTTGGTGAGGTTCATGCCCGTCACCTGCACATCGACCGCTCCCATCTTCAGCCCCACTCCCAGATCCAGCGTGCGGTACGCGGGCAGGCGCTGGAGGTTCTGGATGTCGGAGAAACGGGAGCCCACATGGGTGTACGCCGCAAACATGGTCAGGTCGCCGACCGGCAGCGGGACGGTGTAGCTCGGCGACAGGCGAGCCTGGACCTTGGGCTGCCGGGCGACCATGTTGCCGTTCTGCACGCCCGATGGAGCGCCGTTGACGATGCCGGTGTACTCGGCTTTGAAGTAGGTGAAGTTGTAGCCCAGCGCGAAGCGCTCGAACGGGCGCCAGCTGCCGTCGAGCTCTGCGCCATAGGCCTTCGACCCGGCCACGGCCACCAGATTGGTGATGGCGCCGGTCACTGAATCGACGATCTGCTGCGTGTAGGTCTGCCCGACAAACTCGTTGTAGAACAGCGTCAGATTGACGTCGAGCCTGTCGAAGGCGGTCTTGAGACCCAGTTCGTACTGATCGACTTCCTGAACGATGCTCGAACCCTGGCGGACCTCATCGAACGTCGGGAAGCGGTAGCCCGAATTCACCCGCAGGAAGGTGCTCAGCTGCGGCGCCAGCCGGTAGTTGGCACCGAAGGTGAAGGAGGTCTGGTCAGCGTCGTACTCAAAGCGCTGCTGGCTGCCGTTCTGGACCGAAACCGTGTTGTTGTAGAAGGTGAGCAGGTTGCCGTCGAGATTCACGTTCGAGGCCAGTCCCACGGTGCCTTTGGTATTGTAGTCCTCGAAGCGCACGCCGCCGTCGATCCGCAGGCGGTCGTTGATCTCCCACTCATCGGCCAGGAAGAACGCAACGTTGCGGCCGCTGAAATCATCCACGAAGTGGTTGGTCGCGTAACCGGTGAAGCCGTCCTTGGTGATCTGCACGCCGTTGTTCAGCGCCACGTCGATGCGGCGCGCATGGTTCTCGAAGGCCAGCAGCGCGTTGTTGCCCTGGTACCAGAGGTCCTGGATCGAGTGATAGGCGTAGTAGTTGCCGAGGGTGAGGGTATGTGCGCCGAAGCTGCGGCTGAAGCGCAGATCGTTGCTGAACGTCTCGATGTCCTTGTCCACGTACCAGAATCCCGCAACGATCACCGGCGTATTCATGTCGGTGATGGCCGCGCCGCTGGTGGTGTAGCGCGCTGTTGCGCTCGTTGCGGCACCGCCGGCCGCAGTCACCAGCGCGGCATTGCCATTGGCGGCCGCGATCCGGCCGCTGATATACGAACCCAGGCTCAGGGGTACGGCGCTGGTGAAGATCGCACGTGTGTCGGCCGTGCCGTCGAGATATCCCAGCCGGTCGGTGATCTCCCAGTTCCCGGCAGTGAACTCGAAGTTCAGGCCGAACTGCTTGAGGTCTATGGTGCGGCCGTCTCCGAAGTCGGAGGACAGCGTCTGGCCGGGAGCCACCTCGAACTGCAGATTCCGGGTATCGGGACCGGCCAGCGTTTGCTTGCGCTGATCGAAGAACGGATAGACGCTGAGACTGCTGCCGTTGTTGTGCGACAGCAGCGGAGCGCCGGAGAAAAAGATGTTGGAGTCCTTCACCACGCGCGCCGACAGCGTGATATCGCCTGCATCAAAGGCGCGCCGGAGCGTGCCGCTCAACTGCCCGCCCTTGTCAGCCGTGAACCCGGGATCGCGCACACCGTCGCTCTGGCGATAGAAGCCGCCGACCGTGCCGTACCAGCCGTCCGCGATCTTGCCGCCGAGGAATCCGTCGAACCGATACAAGCCTTCCGCGCCCAGCGTCAGCCGCGCGCTGCCTTCGGTCTCTTCACGGCCCTTCTTCTGGATGAAATTGAGGGTGATTCCGGGCTGGCCGCTGGAAAAGAGCGGGCTCGGTCCGCCGCGCAGCACCTCCACGCGCTCCACGGTGTCGTCGACGCGGAACAGGCTGTAACCCTCGATGAAACTCAGGGTCATGGGCGGCAGCAATGTCGTGCCGTCCAGTTCCACGGACGAGAACTGGCCGCCGCCGTTCATCGGGAAGCCGCGTACGTTGACACGCAACCCCGCCACACCGCCGCTGGATTCGACATACGTGCCCGGCACGTTCTTCAGCACGTCGGCGGTGCTCAGCGGCGTGATCTGCTGCAGGCTGTCGGCACTGATGGTATTGATGGAGAAGCCGGCGTCCAGCCGGCGCAGGCCGCCGGCACGGGCCGTGCCGGTCACCACCACTTCATCGAGCGCGCTGGAGGCTCCGTTGCTGGCCGGTGCCGGCGCAGGCGCCGACGCAGACGCGCCCGAACTGGCAGGCTGGGGAGCGCCCGTTGCCTGGGCAACGAGCATGCGCTCACTGACAGGGCGCGTCGGTACTGCGCTGGCCGCGCCGGCGCCACCGGTCGTGGCCGTGGGTATGGCTTTTCTGGATGGGGCGGCGCCCACGGGAATGATCGTCACCGTGCTCTCATCAAGCAGGCGGTACGTCAGACCGGTGCCCTGGAGCATTCGATTCAGCGCTTCCTCGACCGTAAGGTTGCCGGACACGGCGGGCGCCGTGATATTCAGCACATCGTCGGACACGAACATCAGCTGCAGCTGATGCTCCCGCGCCAGGCTCTGCAACGCGGGCCCCAGGCCCTGCGCGGGAATGTCGATACCCCTGCGTACCGAGCCGGCGGCTTCCTTGGAAATGGACAGACCAGCAATCGACAGGCACAGGGCCGTCGCAGTGACTAAGGTACGCATCAATTTTCCCCCGATTCGCAAAGCGCACACATCTGGTGCATCGCTCTGAATGGCGATGCTTGTCTTGCCTGTATGAGCGGTCGGGAGAGTGAAAAGGAAACCAGCGGCGAAAAATTCTTCGAGGGCCCGCTTGCCAAAGCCCCGCCCGCCGCTCATGCGGAGGGTTGCGCGGCGGGGGTGGGATGCAGCGCTCAGGGGCGGGAGACGAGATGCAGCTGGCCGTCCCGGAGCTGCGCCTCGGCAGCAAAGCGCTGCTCGAGGAACTCCACCAGGTGATCAACAGACGTGGACGTGAACACGCCACTGATGCGGACCTGATCGAGTGCAGGGTCTTCGATGACCAGCGGCGTCGGGCTGTAGCGGTTGAACTCCGCCACCACCTCGGACAGGGGCGCAGCATCGAACACCAGTTTGTTCTGCGTCCAGGCGGTGGTGGCCTCGACATTGACCGATTGCGGCGCGAGCGGGGCGGCCGGCATGACCACAACCTGTTCCCCGGCAGAAAGCAATACCGCTCCGCCAGCTCCGGCACCGGTGGCCGAGGGTATGGGTTCCTGCCGCGAAGACGCCCCCACCAGCGAAGCATCGCCCGACACGGCGACCTGGCCTTCCACCACCGTGACGACGGTGCCGGCACCCTTGCGATACACATCGAACTGCGTGCCCACGGCACGCACGCTGGTCTTGCCACTCGTGACCACGAACGGCCGCCGCGGATTCTTGGCCACCTCGAACAGCGCCTGGCCTTCGAACAATTCCACGCTGCGCAGTTGCTCGCTGAAGCTCACCCGCAGGCGCGACCGGGAGTTGAGTTTCACGACCGAGCCATCCGCCAGGGTGATGATGCGTTGCTCACCGATGGCCGTGGCATATGACACACCCTGGTCCTGCCGCATCCACAGCACGGCGCCGATGAGGATGCCCAGCAACGCCACGCTGGCGGCCACCGCCATGTGCCGCCACTGCAGGCGCGGGCGGAAGCCGGGTGTCGCTGGAGTGTGCGGCTGGTCGCCCATTGCAGCGCCAGAGCGGGCGACTTCGGCGCGCTCCGCTGCTCTCAACGGCACCACGCTGACGCCGCTGGCAACCTGCCGGGCGAGTTCTTCCATCGCTTCGGGCGTGAGTTCGAGCAGATCCGCTTCTTCCCAGATGGCGGTCACCTGCAAATAAGCGCGCACATGCACGGGCGAGGTCCGCAACCAGCGGTGAAACCGTGCGCGCTGCTCCGAATCCACGTCGCCGACACTGAAATCGACGAACCACTCAGCGGCTTCCTCGGCAATCTGCCTGTTGAATCGGCTATCGCGCGCGGTCATTTCACTCTACCTTCGGCGAGGTGCTCCTGACAGAACGCGAGCGCCTTGACCAGGTACTTCTTCGCCATGACCCGCGAAACGCCGAGCCGCTCTCCGATCTGTTCGAGGGTCGCTCCGTCGCAGCGGTACATCACCAGCGTCAGGTAGGCACGTGGGGATTGCTCCTGCAGCGCCCTGCCCACTTTCTCGAAACGGTCCTCGATCTCCGCTTCTTCGGCCGGGTCGCCGGCCAGGAACGAATCCAGATCGCTTGCCATGTCCGCGGGCAGCGCGCTGGTCGGCCGGCTGGACAAGCGCAACGTGTGCTGATGCAGGACGTGCAGCGCCACCGTGTACAGGTACGCCTGCGGATTGCGGATGGACTCGTGGTCCCTGATCCGCAGCAGCCGCAGAAACACTTCCTGCACCAGATCGGGCACGTCCGCCGCGGCATTGCGCAACCGCACGGACAGGAACCGGCGCAGCTGCCGGCCGTGCTCCTGTTCCATGCCCGAAACGAATGCCTGGATGCCCTTGGAACTCAACGAACCCTCCACCGCCCCCGCACGGCAATGTGCAGGGACACCGAATCATTAGAGCGTCCGGCGGGACCAAAAGGAAACCTCGGCAGAAGAAATAATCCAGTTGACGCTGACGCCGGGGCCGCGTCACCGTGCCGGCATGCTGGAGAGAGCCCGCAAACCCCGCGCCATCCGGATCGCGGTGTTTTTTGTTTTCTATTTTCAATGGGTTATGGGCGGAAGCATGTGGGCCTCGGCAGCCGAGCCGGGCGCCCTGCCGGTACCGGCGTTCGAGTTGCCGCCGTCGAGCTACACGAGCCCCGAAGCCCGCGCCGTGCAGCAGCGCGCGCTGGACAACCCGGATCCCGCCTTCGGCCAGGACATCGCGGCCGCCCGGACATTCTACGGCCGGTTCAACGACCAGCAGCTGGCGCAGATGCGCCAGCGATACCCCGTGCAGATCCGGCAGGAGCGAATGGGGGGCGTGATCGTCCATCGCGTGGTGCCTGCTTCCGGCATTCATCCAGCCAACCGTCGCCGCGTCCTCATCAACGTGCACGGCGGTGCGTTCATGTGGGGCTCGGGCAGTGGCGCACTGGTGGAAGCCATTCCCATCGCGGCGGCCGGCGGCATCGAAGTGATCACCGTGGACTACCGGCTCGCGCCGGAGCACCGCTTTCCGGCAGCCTCCGAAGACGTCGCCGCCGTGTATGCGGCGCTGCTGAAAACCTATTCCGCGGCCAGTATCGGCATCTATGGCTGCTCGGCCGGCGGCATCATCACCGCCCAGGCCATCGCATGGTTCGACGCCAGAGGCTTGCCCATGCCCGGTGCCATCGGCACCTTTTGCGCGACCGGGGCGCCGTACGGGGGAGACAGCGCCGTGCTCTCCGGCCCGCTGAGTGGCCGCGCCACCCTGCCCCGGGTCCAGGATACGCTGGCGAACGCATACATGAGCGGTGTCGCTGCCACCGATCCGCTGGGTTATCCCATCAACTCACTGCCGCTCCTGGCCAGATTCCCGCCGACGTTGCTGCTCGCCGGCAGCCGTGACTTCGCAGCCAGTGCGCTCACTCTCATGCATCGCAAATTGCTGACCGCAGGCGTCGCAAGCGAACTGGTATTGTTCGACGGGCTGGGTCATGCCTTCTTCATGCGGCCTGAGCTTCCCGAATCGCAGGAGGCTTATGCGCTGATCTGGCGATTTTTCGATCGGCGGCTGGCCAGCGAAAGCCATCCTTAAGAGGGCTGGCGCGCAGAAGCGCCAGGCAGCACAAACCGACGTTGCAACCTCACTGCTATCTTCGCGCAACCGCTCCGTCACATGGAATGCCTAGCCTTCATGGCCTCCTCCAAGACAACCCTGCGAGCCGAAGGCCATGCAAAACGAGCCGTTCCCTGAAGACGCCGCCGCGAATTTCCCCAGGCCGGAGTTGCGCACCCGTCGCGCGCTGCTGCAGCTGTTCGGTGGCGCCCCGCTGCTGCCGATGGCAGGCGCCAGCCTGGCAACGCTGCTGACGGGCTGTGGCGAGGACGGAAAGGACGGCACCAATGGCACCAACGGCGCGAATGGCAGCAACGGTGCCAACGGCACCAATGGTAGCGACGCTCCGCAGTCCATCAAATCCGCCCGCTTCGTAGGCATGGCGGCTCCATCAGTGGCGGCGGCTGCAGCGCTGGGAAAATCCAGCAGCGACGGCGCCATGCTGGAGCTGGAATTCGCCGATGGCAGCACCCGGCAGGTCAAACTGGGCTACACGGAATTCTTCGTCACCGGCGACTCCGTGCCCAAGGCCGGTGGCGGAACCATTGTTGCGGGTGGTTACTTCAGGCCGGATGGCACGCCCATTGAAGTCGCGGGCGCACAGGTCTACTCCGACTGCGTGGACGGCAGCTCGCTGTTCAAGGTGCCGGGTTCCCCGGCAAACACCGTGCATGCGGTAGTCCAGTTCGAATACCAGTCCGCCGCCTATGGGGCTTACCCCTCGCCCATCGCGGTGCTGACGCTGAAACAGAATCCGGACACCGGCCACCTGACGCTGGTGAGTTACCACAACGTGGATACCTCCGGCATCCATGGCCTGTGGATTCCCTGCGGCGGCAGCCTGTCGCCCTGGGGTACGCACCTGTCCTCCGAGGAATACATGCCCGACGCCTTCGACCAGGGCGACAACCAGACGCTGGAGCTGTACCGCACCTTCATTGCCAATGCGGGCCTCAATCCCGCAACGGCATCGCCCTATCACTACGGCCACCTGCCGGAAGTGACCGTCAACGCCGCCAACGGCACGGGCACGATCAGGAAGTACTACAACCTGGGCCGCTACTCGCGCGAACTGGTGCAGGTATTCCCCGACAACAAGACGGTGCTGGGCGGTGACGACACCAACAATGGCGCCCTGTTCATGTTCGTGGCCGACAGCGCCGGCAACCTGTCATCCGGCACGCTGTACGCTGCCAAGTACGTGAGCCCACTCAACGAAACGACGCCGGGCGACATCAAGTGGATCAAGCTCGGCCATGCGAGCAGCAGCGAGATCGAGACGCTTGCCAATGACAGCGCTCTTACAACCGTCACGGCGGCCGGCAGCATCAAGAACAACGGCATCTTCTATTCCACCACGACAAACCCCGGCGATCCGAGCTACACGGAAATCAAGAACGCCGGCAAGAGCATGTGGGTGAGGCTGGTGCCCGGGCAGGAGAAGGCCGCCGCCTTCCTCGAAACGCATCGCTATGCGGCCCTCAAGGGCGCCAGCATGGTGTTCACGAAGATGGAAGGCACGACGGTCAACAAGCAGGACAAGATGGCCTATTCGGCGATTTCCGCCATCTCCGGCTCACTGACGCCCGGCAATGCGCACAACAAGGAAGTGCCGCTCGGTGGCGGGGCACTGGTCAACAGCCTGGTCGGCTTCGCCGCGAACAGCGCCGGCATGGTCCTCATGCACGCGCTGGGCGCAAACCAGACCGACACGGACGGCAATCTCATCGCCAGCGACTGGGTTCCCTACCAGACCAGCATGCTGATCAACGGCATGCAGGTTGCTGCCGATGCCGTGGGCAACACCAATGACGTGGATGGCATCTCCTGCCCCGACAATCTCAAGTATTCCGAAAAGCTGCGCACGCTTTTCATCGGCGAGGACAGCGGCAACCACGTCAGCAACTTCGTGTGGGCCTATGAGCTGGATACGGGACGCCTGTTGCGCGTGCTTTCGGCACCCGCCGGAGCAGAATGCACCGGCCTGCAGGGCGTGGATGATCTGAATGGATGGACCTACATCCTCAGCGGCTTCCAGCACGCCGGTGAATACACCAGCGGCACAGTGCAGGCCGTCAAGGATGCCGCCGGCCCGGGGATCATTGCCAACTACAAGGGGCTGATGAAGGGCGCCGCGATCGGCTATGTAACGGGCACTTCCGTGGCGGTGAAGCTGATCAAATAGACGGGCTGCCGGTTTTTCAGGTCGGAGAACTCAGGGCCCGGCTGTTCGAAAGAACTGACGGGCTTCCCTGACGAAGACGTCCGTCTGCGTGTTCTGCAGGTCATGCCCGCCTCCCGGCACCAGCATGAACTTCGACTCAGGCAGCACCTGTGCATAGTATTCCTGCACCGTCGGCTTGATGATGCCGTCCTTGTCGCCGAGCAGTCCATAGACTGGAATGCCGCTGGCCCGGATCTTCGCGAACAGCGCATCGTCACCAATGTCGCACTGGACCCAGCTCATCATCTTGAAGCGGTTCTGCATCTGCTTCATGTTGTACTCGCCCGTGGCCCAGGGCTTGGCCGGATCCATGGGCGGCGTCGGGTAGCCGCCGTTGGGCTGCGAGGGAGCGGCACGCTGTTGCCGCACGAATGCCGTAGTGATGAGCGGTGATGTCAGGTCTGATTCACGCGTAGGCGCCATGCCACCCTCGAGCAGGATCGATTTGACCCGGTCCGGATAATGGGCGGCCAGCCACAGGGCGTTGCCGCCCCCCATCGAGGTGCCGATCAGATGGTAGCGGCCCTCCACCAGCTTGTTGGCAGCCTCGCCCAGAATCCTGCCGATCTCCTCCTGGGTCATCTCTGCAGAAAGTTCAGGATCGTCCCCCCACCCCGGCGGATTGATCTCGATGATGCGGAACTGGTCCACGAGCTGATCCTTTGCCCGCGACATCTCCAGCCCGGCGGAACCCGGCAGACTGACGATCACCGGCGCCCCTGAGGGACCCGCGACGCTGTAGCGAAGCGTGTAGCCGCCGGCCTCGACCACACCGGTCTCGAACGCCTTGCCCGGCACATAGTCGGCAGCTTTGACAGCTGCGGACGGCTGGTCAGTAGAGGAACTGCAGGCCGCTGCGGCCAGCAAGCCGGCCGCGGAGGCTGCCAGAAGGATCGTCCGGAGCGCCCCAGCGGCGGGGGAAACTTGTACGGCTTTGCTCATCACCAGCCTCCGGTTGCAGAACTGCGCGTGTGATCATACTTGGAGCAAGAACTTCCCACGGACTTTCCTGCTGCACCTGCACCAACGATACGTTAAAGTATGGAACCGGCAATGACGGATATCAACAGCATGAAAGGCAAGCGCGCCATCGTCACGGGCGGGGGCACCGGCCTCGGCGCGGCAACTGCGGTCGGCCTGGCCCGTCGCGGCGTCAACGTCTGCATCAACTACAATTCCAGCGCCGAAGCCGCCAATGAAGTCGTCGCCCAATGCCAGAGGCTCGGCGTCGAAGCCTTTGCCGTGAGGGCCAACGTCGCAGAAGATCCCGACTGCCGCGCACTCGTCGGCGCAGCCGTCGAAAGGTTCGGAGGCCTCGACATCCTGATCAACAATGCAGGCATAACCAAGTTCGCCAGGCATTCCGACCTCGACGCGCTCGACGCCGAAGACTTCCTGCGCCTCTACAAAGTCAACGTCGTCGCCGTCTACCAGATGATCCGCGCCGCCCAGCCGCATCTTGTTGCGGCGGGCAAGGCCTCCGTGGTCAATGTATCCTCGATCGCGGGCGTGACCGGCATGGGCTCGTCCATCGCATACGCCTCCACCAAGGGGGCGCTCAACACGATGACGCTGTCGCTCGCCCGTGCCCTCGCGCCCGACATTCGCGTCAATGTCGTCTGCCCCGGCTATATCGGCTCGGGCTGGTTCGCGAAATATCAAGGTGACACAGCCGAATCGCAGACCGCCGAAGCCGTCGCCAGATCCGTGCCATTGCAAGTGGCATCGATGCCCGAAGACATCGCCGAAGCGATCCTGTTCTTTGCGGGCCCCGAAAGCCGCCACGTCACCGGCGAGTTCATGATCATCGACGCCGGCATGCACCTCGGCTACGCGCCCACACGGCCTAGATAGGACAGGCAGTGACACCCGCTCCCGGCACACGCACCCGAAGGAGATCCGCATGTCGAGTCAATTCAACCGGCGCGAGTTCGGCACGCTCGCACTGGCCACGCTGCCGGTGGCGGCAGGTTTCTCCGCCCGGGTGCTGTTCGCCCAGGGTGCCGCCCCGGGCCGTCCCGATTCGCGTTTCGGCGGCGTGCAGATCGGCGCCATCAGCGGCAGTTTCGGCACCCTGCCGGTCGACCAGCTGATTCCTTCACTGCTGAAGGTGGGGCTCAGCGAGGTCGCGCTGACGTCCGGCCACGCCGAAGCGCTGGCCGGTGCACCCGCGGGTGCCGGTGGCGGCGGCACTCCGGCGGCCGAGCCGCCGCAGCTCAATGCCCACGGATTGCTGCCACGCTGCGCCGACATGCAAATGGTGCTGCCCTTCAGCACCACCGGCGGCGAGGGCAACCGCGTCGCCGGTCCGCCATCAACGCCGGAACAGCAGGCCGCGCAGCAGGCGCAGGCCCGGCGCTTGCAGGACTGGCGCAATGCCACCACACCGGCCACCTGGCGGGCCGTGCGCAAGAAGTTCACCGACGCCGGCATCGACCTGCGCGTGCTGTGGTACGGGCTGGGCTTCGGCGGCAATCCGCCCACCGACGAGACCATCGAGTATGCCTTCACGATGGCCCGGGGCCTGGGCGTGAAGACGATGTCCGGCAGCTCGATGCTGAATATCGCACCGCGCATAGCCGCGGCGGCAGACCGGCACAAGATGGTGTGGGCCGGCCACACCCAGGACAACATCCACAATCCCGACCAGTTCGCGACGCCCGAGGCCTATGAAAAGCTGCTGGCGCTGAGTCCGTATCTGGGCATCTGCCTGGATGTCGGCTACTTCACGGCCGCCGGTTACGATTCGGTGGCCTTCATCCAGAAGCATCATGCGCGCATCACCGACATCCATCTGAAGGACCGCAAGCGCAGCAAGTCGCTGGGTGGCGATGTCACCAACAATCTGCTCAACAACTGGCCCTGGGGCCAGGGCGATGCGCCGCTGAGCGAGGTGCTGCAGCTGCTGAAGAAGGAAAAGTGGGACATCCCGGTGCAGATCGAGTACGACTACGGCTGCCGCACCACTTCCGACGCCGTCACCGAAGTGCGGCGCTGCCTCGATTACTGCCGCGCCGCACTGGCCTGAGCCGCCCTCCGGCGCGCGCAGCGCGGCGTGCCATAGCCGGCGGGTTGTCCGGGCTGCAGGCCGCCTGGGACCGGTGCAAACCGGAATGTTAAACTCCCCGGATGGCGGAAAGCAAAAAGAAAGCGGTCTCGCGTGCGCCCCGGCTCGGAGCAGACGACTGGGTCCGCGCCGGACTGGTCACGCTGGCACGCTATGGCATGGCCAATGTGCGCATCGAGCGGCTGGCGCGTGACCTGAAAGTTACCAAGGGCAGCTTCTACTGGCACTTCAAGGACCGCAAGGCGCTGCTCGACGCCATGCTGGCCGAGTGGCGCGTGTACTCGAACCACATCATAGAGCTGGCAATAGAGCAGCATCCCGAGGACGCCTTCGAACAGCTGCGCACGTTGATGCGGGCGCCGCAAACAGCGAACGACACCAACGAAGGCTCACGGATCGAACTTGCGCTGCGGCTGTGGGCCCGCCGCGACAAGTATGTCAGCGCCATGCTGAGAGACCTGTATCGGTATCGGCACAAGACCATGGCGAAAATCCTGACCGGCTGTGGTGTCGGCGACGCCGACCTGCTCGGCCTGACGCGGATACTGGCGGCCACGATGACGGTTCTGTGGATCACGGACGGACTCGGCGAGGCCGAGCGTGACAGCCTGATCAATCAGATGATCGACATCGTCAAGCGTTACGCCGCAGCCCAGCCCGTCAAGAGCCAGTCAGCCAGGGACTAGCCCGACAACGCATGCAGAAATGCCCATCGCCACTGGCTTGAGGCCAGCAGCGATGGGCGCGTCAGGCGTGTCAGCTCCGCGTCAGAAGTTCGCGTTCACCGTCAAACCGTAGGTCCGCGGCGGACCGTAGCTCTCCGTCGTGTAGGCATACAGCGCGGCGGCTGGCGACAGCGCGGCGCTGTTGGCCGAGTAGCCGCGACCTGTGACGGTCAGCTTGTTCGCGAGGTTGCGGCCCCAGAACGTCAGGCTGTACCTGCCGTCGGCGCGCGCAATCGCGAACGACAGATCGATCGTGCTCCAGGCCGGAAGGGTCCAGAAGTCCTCGCCCGGCGGCATGTTCGGCGCCACGCCGTTGCCGTTGCGCTGCTTGCCGTTGTAGACGTAGTACAGGGCCGGCGTGTACTCGAAGTCTCCCCCGCGGAAGGTGTGATCGTAACCGGCGCGGATGCCGATCTTCGGAGTCGCACCGACCTGCGTGCCGTTGAAGTTGAAGCTCGGACCGCTCTGGTCACCGGTCGGTGAGTAGCCCGGGTTCAGCGCGGCGAACGTGGTGCCGAACCTGATGGCATTCGCCGTATAGCGCGCCGTCAGGTCATAGTCCTCGAACTTGCCGTCGATGTGCTGCACGTTCAACGACAGATGGTCGTTCGCCGTCGGCTGGACCTGGATGTCCAGGCTCTGGCCCCTGACCTTCGTGCTGCCGGCGTTGGCCACGGTGATGAAGTTGAAGGGTATGCAGCCCGGGCTGCCCGGGCAGGGCAGACCGGCGAAGTTGACCAGGAACACGTCGTTGATGTTCTGCGTCTGCCCGGTGTACTTGTAGTCCCACGCCGAGAAGTTCACCTGCAGCCGGTTGTCAAAGAAGCGGTTCTTCGAGCCGATTTCCCAGGCTGAGATCTTCGTCGGCTCGTACGCCGGCGATGCACCGTAACCGTAGCCGCCCGACTGGAAGCCGGTGGCGCGGTCGATGTAGATCATGTTCTGTTCGGTCAGATCCCACGAGATGTTGGCTTTGTAAGTGGTCGAGGTCCAGCTCTTGGACTGGTCGAACAGACCCGTCGGCCCGAAGGCGCCGACCGAGATGGGGCCGTTCTGCGGATAGATGTACAGCACGCCGTGCTTGTCATCCTTGTTGTAGCGCAGACCCGCCGTCAGGTGCAGGCGATCCAGTGCCGCCGGCGTCCACGTGGCCTGGCCGAACGCCGCCAGCGCGGTGGTCTCGTTCAGGATGTTCGGGATGTCCTGCGCGATGCTGCGCGTGGCAGGGAAGATGAACGAGCCCAGGTTCGGCGAGTTGACATCGGTGACCACCGAGCGCGCATAGGTCGCATTCGAACCACCGCCCTTCTCGTGGAAGCGGTACAGACCCACCACCCATTGCAGCGGGCGTGTGGCGATCGAGGTCAGGCGCAGCTCCTGGCTGTCCCAGGTATCGTCGACGGCCGCCGGCGAGCCATAAGCCGTGTTGAAGAGCAGCTGCGCCGCGGTCAGCCGCCGATCCTGCTGCAGGCCATTGGCCGTGCCGCCGCCGTTGTCGGCCTTGTTGGTCATGCGCGAGGCCTGGAAGGTCAGCGTCGCGAACTCCTGGAAAACATGATCGTACTGCAGCGCGAAGGCATCGCTCTTGACGCCGGCAAAGGTCAGGTCCGCGTTGCCGTACAGCGTGGCGTTGTGCCACGGGTCGTCCGAGGCACGGATCGGCACCACGGCCGACGTGCATGTGGCGCCAGCCGGGCAGGCCCCATTGTAGGCGACGATGTTGCCGGTGGTCGTGTTGGTCAGGATGGTGGGGTTCTTCAGCACTTCCTTGAGCGTCGTGGCGCCACTGCCCTTGCCGCCCAGCGTGCTGGCATAGGCGCTGATGAGGAGCGTGTCGTTCTCGCCCGGCTTCCACTGCAGCTGTGCGCGCCAGGACTCGATGTTCTGATCGTTCAGGCCGGTGTCGGTGTAGAAACCCGAGCGCTTGGTCCGGTAGTACGAGAAGCGGCTCGACAGCGTGTCGGTGAGCGGCAGGTTCACCGCGCCGGTCAGCATCACGGCGTTGTAGTTGCCGATCTCCACGGTGCCGGTGCCGCCGAATTCGCTGCCGGGGCGGTTGGTGATGACGTTGATCGCGCCACCGGCGCTGTTGCGGCCATACAGGGTGCCCTGCGGACCGTCCAGCACCTCGATGCGCTGCACGTCGAAGAACAGGCCGTTCAGCGACGTGAAACGGGCGTTGTAGTTGCCGTCCACGTACACCGCATTGGCGTTGTCCAGCGTCGGGCCGAACGAATTGGTGCGGATGCCGCGGATGGTGATGTTGTTCATGCTGCCGGCGATCACATTGACTTCCGGCGCGACGCGCGCGAGGTCGGTGATGTCCTTGACACCCTGCCGCACCAGCGCCTCGCCGCTGACGGCCGTGACTGTCTGGGCCACTGCCTGCAGATTGACCTCGCGCTTCTGCGCGGTGACCACCACCTCGTCGAGCGTGACCTCATTGCCTGCGGTCTGGGCGTGTACCGGGGCAGTGGCGGCAAACGCCATGAATGACGCGGTCGAGACTGCGCACTTTCTCAGCGATGACATATCGTCCCCCTACTTTGTTTTGAGTACTGCGCATTGCCCGCAGCGTACGGATCAGTATAGAGGGCGACCCCTCTCCGTTCAACACCGTACGGTGGCAACTTCCGTTGTTTCAGAACAACATTTATTATAACACATAATAAATTTGTTGTTATAACTCATAACAAGATAAGGAACTGGGGAAGAGCCTGGCGCCGGCTGGCAATCGACATGCCACTCCAGTACGCTACAGTATGTTCATAATAAGGGGGGAACCGTCATGACTGGTACCGTTTTTTGCCGCGCGCCACGGTTCGCGGCCGCGATCATCCTGGGCGCAGGCGTCGCCGTCGCGGCGCAGGCGGCCGACACGGCGCCCATCACACCGGGCACGGGACGTTATCCGGCCGCGATGAGCGAGGATCTCGCCCTGCCCAACCACACGGTATACGCGCCGCAGTCACTCAAGGCCTTCGGCCGCAGCAATCGCCTGCCGGTGGTCGTCTGGGGCAATGGCGGGTGCTCCAATGCCGGCAACTCGTCGCGCGCGCTGCTCACCGAGCTGGCCTCACATGGCTATCTGGTCATCGCCAGCGGACCGGTGAAGGAACTGCCCCCGGCCCGCCCCGCGGCACCCGCGCCGGCTTCTGCGCCAGCGGCCACCGCCGAAGGCGGCGCGCAGCGCGTCGGTCCGCCACCGGGCGCCGCCGGCACCGAGAATCTCTCGAAGACCGCCCAGCTCTACGAGGCGCTCGACTGGGCCGCGAAGGAAAACGCGCGCAAGGGCAGCCCCTGGTACGGCCGCGTCGATGCCACGCGCGTCGCGGCCATGGGCGCGTCCTGCGGCGGACTGCAGGCCATCGAGATCGCCGGCGATCCACGCGTGAAGACCGTGATTGCCTGGAGCAGCGGCACGCTGGACTACGCGCGCGCCGGCGCCGACGTGACGCGCGCCGATCTGCAGAAGCTGCACGGCCCCATCCTCTATGTGCTCGGCGGCAGCAGTGATCAGGCCACGCCCTTCGCGCAGAAAGACTACGAAGTGATCGAGAAGGTGCCGGTGGTCATCGCCGACAACGAGGGCGCCGGCCATGGCGGTCCGCTCGCGCAGGAGAACGGCGGCAACTGGGCGCCACTGGGTGTCGCCTGGCTCGACTGGCAGCTCAAGGGCCAGCGTGCTGCCGGCCGCCTGTTCACCGGCGCGAATTGCGGCCTGTGCAGCAATCCGGCTTGGAAGCTGCAGAAGAAGCACCTGGACTGACGCGTAACGCCGGCTGGCGCCGCCGCTGGCGCGCCAGCCTTGCCCGGGCCCTACAGCAGCGGATCTTTCCGGTAGATTCGCATGAGCCCCGGCGGCCCGGCGTCGTTTTCGCCCAGCGCGATCTGCAGGCGCAGCAGCGAGGCCGCCGTGGAGGCAAGCAGCATCGGCGAGCGCGTCTGCTTCGCCATGTCGCCGACGATATCCAGATCCTTGAGCATCAGCGCGGCCGCGCCCGGCGGATACGCATTGCGCAGCATGTGCGGCACCAGCTGGCGCAGGACTGGCGAGTCGGACCACGAGCCGGCCAGCGCCGCGACCAGCTGCGCAACGTCAACCTCGCAGTTCTTCGCGTAGTTGAGCGCCTCGGCCCACGCCGCGATGGTGGTGGCGACGACGGCCTGGTTGCAGGACTTCAGGATCTGGCCCGCTCCGCTCCCGCCGACGTGCGTGATGGTCTCGGCATAGCTCTGCATCCATGGACACGTGCGCGCGAAGGCCGCAGCGTCCCCGCCGACGAAGATCGCGAGCCTGCCCTGCGTGGCGCCGGCCGGGCCGCCGGACACGGGCGCATCGAGCCACTCGCGGCCGCAAGTCGCACGCAGCGTCGCCGCCATGTCGCGGCAGCTCTGTGGATGGATGGTGGAATGATCGATGAGGATCTTGTCGTGGCCGGGCACCGTGGCGATGCCCTGCTCGCCGAACACCACCTGACGCACGGCCTCGGTGTCGGTGACGCACAGCAGCACGGCCTCACAGTCGCGGCCCAGCGCAGCCGGCGATGCGGCGCGGTACGCGCCGGCATCGAGGAGGGGCTGCAACCTGCGCGCATCGCGGCCCCAGACGTGCAGCACATGGCCCGCCCGCAGCAGGCGCTGCGCCATCGGCATGCCGATCTCGCCCGCGCCGATCCAGCCCAGTGTCGCCATCTTGTTCCGCCTCGTGCGCTTTCAGTGACCCGTGACGACCACTACAGCCCGGCACCGGTGATCGCGCCCGTGGCGGCCGAGCCAACCAGCGCACGATACTTGGCGAACACGCGGCCGGGCTGCGGCAGCGCCGGCGGCTGCACCTGCGCGAGACGCTGCGCGAGCTGCGCGGCGTCCAGCTCCACCCGGATGCTCTTTGTGGCCACGTCGATGACGATGGTGTCACCCTCGCGCAGCGCCGCCAGCGGGCCGCCGCGCGACGCCTCGGGTGCCACGTGGCCGATCATCAGGCCGCGTGTCGCGCCGCTGAAACGCCCGTCGGTCACCAGTGCGACGCTCTCGCCGAGTCCTGCCCCGACGATGGCCGAAGTCACATCCAGCATCTCGCGCATGCCCGGGCCGCCGTGCGGCCCCTCATAGCGCACGACCACCGCGTCACCCTTGCGGATGTGGCCGCCCAGCACCGCCGCCATGGCCTGTTCCTCGGAATCGTAGACGCGCGCCGGACCCCGGAACTGCTGCGCCTCGTGACCCGCCACTTTCACCACGCAGCCATCGGGTGCCAGGTTCCCGCGCAGGATGACGATGCCGCCGGTGGCGCGCCGCGGCTCGCTCAGCGGCAGGATCACTTTCTGCCCCTCCCTCTCCACGGTGGCTGCGGCTTCCTCGCCCAGCGTGCGCCCCGTGATCGTGGGCGTACTGCCGTCGACGTGGCCGCCGGCGACGAGGCGCGAGGTGAGCACGCCACTGCCCCCCGCATTGAAGAGATCGTAAGCGGAGTAGCGTCCGCCCGGCGCCATGTCCGCCAGCAGCGGCGTGCGGTCGCTGATCGCCTGGAAATCATCGAGCTGCAGCGTTATGCCCGCCTCCGCAGCGATGGCCAGCAGATGCAGCACGGCGTTGGTGGATCCGCCACTGCTGCACACCGCGGCGATGGCGTTCAGGAACGAAGTGCGCGACACCAGGCTGGAGAAGCAGCGCCCGGCGCGCAGGGCCTCCATCAGCACGTGACCGCTCTGGCGCGCGGCCGGATGCTTGCCCGCATGCACGGCCGGAATGCTGTTGAAACCCGCGGGCGAGAGACCAAGGACCTCCATGGCCATGGCCATCGTGTTCGCCGTGTACTGGCCACCGCAGGCACCGGCGCCGGGACAGGCCACGCGCTCCATCTCCTCGAGTTCCGCATCGCTGAGCTTGCCGGCGGAGTTGGCGCCCACGGCCTCCATGACGTCGCCGAGCAGGATCTCGCGGCCGCGATACAGGCCCGGCGCGATGGTGCCGCCGTACAGCACCATGCTGGGCACGTCCAGGCGCGCAAGGCCCATGGCCGCGCCGGGCAGCGTCTTGTCGCAGCCCACCAGCGCCACCACGGCATCGAACATGTAGGCCTTGCCCATCAGCTCGATGGAATCGGCGATGACTTCGCGGCTCACCAGCGAGGCGCGCATGCCCTCCGTGCCCATGGTCACC
Source organism: Steroidobacteraceae bacterium (assembly GCA_049841155.1). Classification (GTDB taxonomy): domain Bacteria; phylum Pseudomonadota; class Gammaproteobacteria; order Steroidobacterales; family Steroidobacteraceae; genus ZC4RG30. The sequence continues at coordinate 454,362 of JASGHI010000004.1, read as the reverse complement.
GCGTCGCTGACTGCCACCGTGTTGAATTCGAACGGCACGCCGCCCGCCTCGCGGATGCCTTCCTTCACCGAAGCCGCCAGCGCGCGCAGATGCACGTTGCAGGGCATGGTCTCGATCCAGGTGTTGGCGACGCCGACAAACGGCTTCTTCAGGTCGGCGTCGGTGAGACCGACCGCGCGCAGCTGCGCACGGCCCGCCGTGCGCTCGCGCCCCTCCACCAGCACCCGGCTCCGCAGCTTCGTCATCGTCCCTCTCCTTGCAGCCAGCGGCGCGCCCAGCCGAGGCCGGCCAGAGTCTGCGCACGCGGCGTGTATTCACAGCCCACCCAGCCCTCGTACCCGAGCGCATCGAGTTGCCCGAGCAGCCACGGGAAGTTCACCTCGCCCACGTCCGGCTCGGCGCGCTCGGGTACACCGGCGATCTGCACATGACCGACATCGGGCAGGATCCGGTGCAATGTGGTGAACAGATCGCCCTCCGAGATCTGCATGTGGAACAGGTCGTACTGCAGCCGCAGGTTCGGCCGGTCGACCGCCCGGATCACCTCGAGCGCCTCGGCGCTGCGCGTCAGCAGATAGCCCGGCGTGCTGCGCACGTTCAGCGGCTCGATCAGCAACGTGAGGCCGGCAGCGGCCAGACGGTCGGCTGCATGCCGCAGGTTGGCCACCAGCGTCGCGAGCACGGCGGTGGGCGGCACGTCCGGCGGCGCCACACCGACCAGACAATTCAGGCGCGGGCAGCACGCAGCGCGCGCGTAATCGATGGCCCGCTCGACCCCGTCGCGGAACTCGGCCTCGCGGCCCGCCAGGCAGGCCAGACCGCGATCGCCACGGTCCAGATCACCGGGTGGCAGGTTGTGCAGCACCACCTGCAGACCGGCCGCGCGCGCCCAGGCGGCCACGTCCGCAGCGCTCCCCTCTGCATAGGGGAACTGGTATTCGACATAGCGGAAGCCGGCCGCCGCCGCGGCGCCAAAGCGCTCGCGGAACGGCAGCTCGCGGAACAGCGTCGACAGATTCGCGGCCAGCCGTGGCATCGGCGTCGTACTCCGGACGGCTCTGGTCAGTGGCCGGCGGGCGGCACGTCGGAGAGTTGCGGCAGCAGCTCCTCGTAGTGCCGGCGATACGGCGCGCGCGTCAGCGACATGATGACCAGCATGCCGAGCGAAGCGATGGCCATGGTGATGGCCAGCGACTTGCCCAGCGCCAGCTCCGAATGGAACACGTCGTCATTGAACAGCGCCGGCAGCAGCGGTCCCAGCGTCTGGCCGCCCAGGTTCAGCATGAACATGAACAACGCTGAGGCCGAGGCGCGCACCTGGTTCGGAAAGATGAGCTGCACCGCAGCGAAGGCGCTGCCCACCGGCATGCCTTCGAAGAACAGCGCCGGCGCCAGCAGCACCACCGTCCACACCGGATCGTCGATCAAGTACGCCGGCACGAAGAACAGGCCGCAGCCGAGCGCGCTGATGACGGTGACCTTCAGTGCCGCATCGTGCTGGCCGGCGCGCTTCCACCGGTCCGACAGCCGACCGCCGACGTACATGCCGAGGCAGCCGAAGACCAGTATCAGCAGGCCCAGCACCTGGCCCGTCTGCCTGGGACTCCAGTGATGGATGCGCTGAAAGAATGCCGGCGTCCACGCCATGAACGCGAACACCACCATCGACTGGAAGATCATGCCCAGCGACAGGCCGATGAACGAACCCCAGCGCATGCGGATCTGCGCGAAGGTCTCGCCGATCGACAGGTGACGGCTCTCGCTCGCTGCACGCCGCAGCAGGCCGCGGCGCGCCGGCTCGCGCAGCGTGAGCACCCACAGCGCGATCAGAAGGCCGGGCAGGCCCACGACCAGGAAGGTCAGGCGCCACGCGGACATGCTGCCGAAGATCGGCAGTGTGATCGCCGACATGGTGCTGGTGGCCTGCACGATGATGCCGCCGACCATCAGCGCCAGCCCCGAGCCGATGAAGATGCCCATCGAGTACACGCTGAGCGCGCCCGACAGCCGCTCGCGCGGGAAGGTGTCGGTGATCATCGAGAATGCGGCGGGCGACAGCGCCGCCTCGCCGATGCCGACGCCGATGCGCGTCAGGAACAGCGACGTGTAGCTGCGCGCCAGCGCGCAGGCCGAGGTCATCAGACTCCAGACGAGCACACCGGCGGCGATGAGCTTGCGCCGGTTGCCGATGTCGCCGATGCGCCCCAGCGGGATGCTCATCAGCGTGTAGAACAGCGCGAAGGCAAAACCCTGCAGCAGGCCCATCATCGTGTCGCTGATCGCAAGGTCACGCTTGATGGGCCCGACCAGCAGGCTGAGGATCTGCCGGTCGATGAACGAGAACGTGTAGCAGACCAGCAGCACACTCACCAGATACCAGCCGCCGCGCGCCGTCCCGGCAGCCTGCGCTGCCGGGCCCGTCGGCGGCCCGCCGGCGCTCTGCGGCGGCTGGTAGCTGCTCACGGACTCTTGCCGTCCCAGGCGCAGCCTTCGGCTTGAGCCCGCGCGCTGGTCACCTCGAACGGTGATTTGCCGGGCTGTGCCTTCCACGAGCCGTTCAGCCACACGTCGCGATCGACCAGTTCACGCAGACCCTGCTGTGCGCCAGCGGCAAGGCTCACCGGCACCTTGCCCTTCGGGCGCAGTTCCAGCGAGTACTTCACCGCACCATCGACCAGATCGCCGCGCAGGCAGCCATGCACACTCGTCGCTTCGCCGGCATGCACTACGGTGCTGACGGCGGTATCCCGGAACGCGTCGGCCTTCACGCCGCCGGTCTGCGCGGTGTAATGCTGGCGGTCACTCTCCCCCTCGAGGCAGCTGTATTCGATGATCTGGTCCTCGTCCTTCTGGCGCACCAACTCGAAACTGATCTTCAACGGCTCAGTGAAAACGGTCGGATCGGTCAGGATCGCTTCGTACAGATAGGTGTTGCCGCTCGTCATCGTGTAGCGCTCGACCACGTGCAGGTTTTCATCGACGAAGTTGCCGGTCATGTCGAGCCAGCTGCGGCCGTTGAAGTTGCTGACGTCGATGACCAGCGTATCGCCCTCCCAGTGGGCCCGCGAATCGCCGTCCCACGCGCGGTAATTCTTCGGGTGCGGCTCGCTGGTAATCGGAATGATGCGCGGCTCGTGCACGTATTCGTACAGGATGGTGACGGTCTTGTCGTCCTGGATGATCATGTGCGGATACGGCGGCTGCTCGGCCGAGCGCGGCACGCCGGCGAGGTGGCAGCGCGGCTCGCCGTCGAGATACTGGTTGACGGCGCGCCAGCGCTTCTCCTGCATGGCCTCGGGCCGGTACGGGATCTTCACCCCGTGCAGCAGGAACACTTCGGCGTTCTCGGCCGACGAGAGGCCGAACGGATTGGGCCCCGTGCCGGCGGCACCACCACCGCCGGCCGCCGCACCGGCACCACCCTGAGGCTGATTGCCAGCCGTATTACCCGGCTCGGCGGCGGCGCGGCCGCCGCCGGGCGCGACGACGACCGTGCCATTGGGCTGATAGCCGCGCGACTTGTACCAGGTGCCCTGGAAATCCGGCTTGCCGTCCGGCAGACGCGGAATGGGCAGAGCAGCCGCCTCCTCCGGCGCCGCCGTTACCGTACCCTGGACCGCCACTTGCGCCGCTGCGCTCTGCACCAGGCCGGCCAGCGCGATGGTCGCGACGGCCGCCATCAGCGTCATCCTCTGCATGAACTGTTCGCGAGTATTCATGGGTGGCTCACTTGTTGGCCGGCGCTGCGCCATCGGCGGGCAGCAACCAGCGCCGATAGTTGTTGCGGAGGAGGTTGGCCGGATCGGTCGGCGAGATGTGCCGGAACACGCCATGGATGTCCTCCAGGCACTCGTCTTCGATGATGCGCGCGCCTTTGGCCGTGTTGCGGTAGAGCGTCGTGCGCAGCGTCCAGGGCCTGGTGTAGGTGTTCGGATCCTCGATGCGCGCCTCATAGGTCATCGTGTCGGGGCCTGTCGGCGTGTAGCGCTCGACCACGTGGATGTCACTGCTGTGAGGGTTGCCGGAGGCGTCCAGCCACGTCAGGTCGTTCTGCGTCGTGACATCGACCACGAGCGTGTCGCCCTCCCAGTGGCCGCGCGAGTCGCCCATCCACCAGTCGACGCCGGTGAGGTGCGGCTTGGTGCTCGGATAGATGATGCGGTAGGAGTGGTTGTCCTGATACACGAAGGCCGTGTACCCCGGCGATTGCACGATCTGGAACGGCGTCGGCAGATAGGTGATGCGCGGCACGCCCGCCTGGCTGCAGCGCAGCGATGGGTCGGCCTCGTTGCGATTCCTGAAGTTCTCGTCGCGCTTGGCCAGCGCCTCCGGCTTGTACGGAATCTTGCCGTCCGCGGGATCGACGATGATGCTCCGCGACGGGGCCACGCCCTTGCCGCCCTTGTGGCCTTCGATGTTCACGTACGCCGTGCCGCGTGCCTGCCAGATGCCGCGCAGATCCGGCGTCTTGCCGTCGTAAAGCTTGCCCGGCGAATAGGCCGACGCGACGCTCGCGGCCGCACCGAGCGCCAACGCGGCGCAAATGCCAATCAGATGCATGCTGCGCATGCTCCCTCCCCTTGCGCCGCCATCCGGGCGGACAGTCTGCTGCCTCATCGGGTACTGCCTCTTGTGGGTTGTGCGTCTACGGAGCCACGCTGTTCAGCACGGTCTTGCCGTCCGCCAGCTTGAACTCCTTGCCGAAGGCGGTGTTCGAACCATCGTGCGAGCGGAAGCCCTGAATGGTGACCTTGTCGCCCGGCTTGAGGCTGTCCTTGCGCCAGCCGAGGCGGATCAGCGCGTTCGGGTTGGCCACCTCGACACGCCACGTGGCCGCCGGTGTACCGGCAGCGCCAGGCACGTCCAATGTCACCCATCCGTGCGGATTGATGAACTCGAACTTGGTGACGGTGCCGTCGAGGGTAACGGGCTTGGTGCCATCGAACACCGCCGAAAACGAATGATGCGCCTGCGCTGCAGCCATGACTCCCAGCTGCAGCACGGCGCCCGCGATCCATACACGACGCAAAGTGCTCATAAACCCTCCGATGACGATTCCCCCACGATGCAGCGGCGAAAATCGCGCTGCCCATTTTTCCATACTATAACGTATTGAGCGGCACGGCCACAACCATTCACGTACGCGCGGCCTGCACGCCGCGCGGATTGCTACAATCCCGCACATGAGCTTCATCGCACGACGCAGACTGCTGCGCGCACTCGCGCTGGCCGCGACGATCAGCGCCCCGCGCTGGGCGCTGGCCGCAGCGGCAGCACGTACGCCGCTGGACGAGAAAGAACCGGCGGCCAGGACCATTGATTATGTCGCGGACGCCAAGACGGTGAACGTGGGCACCCATCCCACCTACAAACGCGGACAGAGCTGCACAACCTGTTCGTTCATCGAATTCGGCTCGGGACGCCAGCGCGGCTGCTCCATTGTGCCCGGCCGCCTGGTGAACGCCGCCGGATGGTGCAAGCTCTGGAAGCTGCGCGGCAGCCGCTAGCGTAACGCCACCCGCGCCGCGACCGGCGGCGCAGGCGGTGCCGGATCAAAGTCCCAGGAACAGCAGCAGCGTGTCGTTGTACATCAGCATGCGGCCGAAGAAGATGATGAACGCCCAGCTGAGGAGGGAGACGACCGCGATCACTTTAGCGCTGCCCGGTGCATCGCCGTTGGCTGGTGTGGCGTAAACCTCGTGCTCGAGCCCCGTGAGCCGGAAGATGACCAGGTTGATGAACGCGATCCCCAGCACCACCAGCTTGCACTGGAATGACAGGTTGTCGAGGTAGGCGCCCGGCCCGCCCACCGGATTGCCGGAGACGAATATGAAGCCCGTGATCAGGTTGGCGACGAAGCCGGCAATGGCGATGGGCACGAAAGGCTTGAGCGCGCCGATCGGCAGACTCTTGCAGAAGCCGAGGATGCGCAGATCCAGCAGCCCGATCAGGCCGACGATCAGCGACATGCCCACGTAGTGGATCATCTCGCATACCGACCACACCCAGGCGTGACCGTTCACATAGGCCTGCATCGCGTGGATATCGAGAATGTGTCTGAACCAGTCCATCCGCTCCCTCCCCGCTTACAGGCCGATGGCCCTGAGCATCTGACCGACCATCTCCGGATAGCCCGTGAGCCGTCCGACGATCAGCGCCATGTACCAGCACCCCAGCAACGCCCACGCGAGCCTGCGCGCCTGCTGGTTCGGAATGTTGCTGGCCATCATCTGCGCGTCACTGAATACGCGCACCGTGAGCAGGCGCACCACCACCAGGCCGCAGGCGATGAAGAACATCTTGGCCCAGAAGGCCGGCATCTCCACCATCTTCACCGGCTCGGCGATGAACAGCATCAGCCCCGAAACCGCATTGATCCAGAAGCCGACGTACAGCACGCGGAAGAAGCGCTTCAGGAGCACCAGCGGAATGCCGGGGCCCACTCCCAGCAGCCGCAGTCCGACCACCGTGCTGATACCCACCACCGTTGCCAGCCCGATGGCATGGAGCGTCAGGATCAGCGTGAAGGCATAGATGTCCGTGGACTCACGGATCCACACGGACAAAGGCAGGTTCGAGAGTTGTTCCAGCACTACGGCTCCCCCAAGACGGCTCTTGTATTCAATTCCTGGACGGGTCCGCAGATGCCGGCAGCGATGGACCCGTGACGCTTCATGCCTGCTGCGCCACGGGTCATGCGGACAATAGGCGCCGCTGCCGCGCGTCCCTCAACCGCGCATCTGGCTCAGTGACGCTCCTTGGTCACCATGTGCGGCAGGTCCCTCTCCGTGCATGGGTAGTCTTCGCCGACGTGTTCGTTGCCTAGCAGCAGCGTCTTGGGCTTGGGCGTGAACGGCGCGGCGAAGATCGGGTCCTCGACCGTCAGCGCGTAGTTCAGCGTGTTGCCCTTGCGGGTGAAGCGCTCGATCACGTGCATGTCCGCGCTGTGGTACGAGCCATCGCCATCCAGCCAGGTCTCGTCCCCCTCCGGGAGCGAGGTCACGTCGACCACCAGTGTATCGCCCTCCCAGCGGCCGACCGATTCGCCCATGGGCAGGCGTTCGGCATCCGGGTCGTGACCGCGGTCGAGATGCACGACGCGGTAGATGTTGTGGTTCTGATACAGGAAGTACAGCGTCGTCGGAGTCTGCACGATCTCGTTCGGTACGCCGATGCGCGGCACGCCCAGCGGCTGACAGCTATAGCCGGGATCGAGGAAATTGGCACGATCCCAGTTGGCCTTCGCCTTGACGTCGAACTGTGGCTTGTACGTCGGCCGGGCCGCGGTATCGGCCAGACGACGCGCGACACCCGCCTTGTTGCCCTGGTGCTCCTCGATCTCTGCGCCGGCGATCGGCCGTGTGGTCGTGCCGTCGGCGGTCACCGCCGTGCCCGGAATAGCGCTCGGGTTGACGAACCCGCCCACGACGCTCCAGTAGCCGCTCAGATCCGGCACGCCCGATGCCGTTTTCGGTGTCGGTTTGGCTGCTTCCTGCGCAACGCGCTCCTGCATCGCATTACCGCCACCTTCAGCGCCCAGAACCAGCAGCGGCGCCGCCAACACCGCCGCCGCCAGCGCCTCACCCAATCGCAGTCTGATGATCATGTTGTAATCCCCCCGGTAGGCGCGCGTGCTAGTGGACGTCGACGAAATTGGCGTCGCTCGGATTATCAGCCGTCACCTGGATCTCGCGGCCATCGGCGAACTTGAACTTCTTGATCCAGCCCAGCGCCTGTGTGCCGTCCTTCGCGCCGAAGCCCGTGATGGTCACGGTGGAGCCGATGGGCAGCATCTCTTTTTTCAGCCCGGCGCGCTTGAACATCGCCGGTGGCAGGCTCTCGAAGGCCCACGGCACCGTCTTGCCGCTCTTGTCCTTCACGTCCATGTGGACATAACTGTGCGGGTTGATCCATTCCACCTTGGTGATCACACCGGTGATCTCGATAGGCTTGTGCGCATCGAAAGTGGACGAAAACGAATGATGCGCCTGTGCAGCCGCCGCCCCCAGCAGGGCGACCAGCACCAGCGCTGCCGATTTCTTGCTAACCATGGCGCATACCTCTTGCGATTGCCGGATTCAGGCGGAACGCTTCCTGCCCATACGATACAGTATAGTCCCGTGCGCCGCGGCTCGACAACTGCTGCCGCGGCTGCGCGGCACACGTGCTGCGGACGCTCGGCCCCCACCTCAATACCCGGGGCACCGCTCCCGCACCCGCCCCGGATTGGGCTGAACTTTCCCGAGTGGCGCCTCTCACAGAGTGCCCTGCTTGAACATATCCACCGCCGCGGCTGCGGCACGGGCCGTCAACGCCATGTAGGTCAGCGAAGGATTGCGGTCCCCTGTCGACGACATGCAGGCGCCGTCGGTGACGAATACATTCAGAGCGTCATGCACCTGGTTGTAGGCATTGGTCACCGAGGTACGCGGATCCCGACCCATGCATGCCCCGCCCATCTCGTGGATCGCCGTGCCCGGCGGCGCAATCTCCGCGCGGGCATTGGTTATCTGGCCGCCGAGCAACGACAGTATCGCCTTTGCCTCGTTCACCGCATGCACGGCGGCTTTCTGCTCATTGTCGCTCCAGCGCAGATCGATACGAATTGTGGGCAGGCCGTGCTTGTCCGGTTTGCGGAAATCGACAGTGATCGCGTTCTCCTTGCGGGGCAGACACTCGATGGAGGGCTCCAGCGATATCATCCACTCACCCGGTTGCCGCAACTGGTGCTTGAAATCACTACCTATGCCGGGAAGATTGCCGCCGCGGCTCCATCCCTGCCGCTGGCCTCCTCCCTGAAAGGCATAGCCGCGCAGGAAATCCGTCTCCTGCCCGGACATGTTGACGAAACGCGGCATGGTAAGCCCGTTGGGCTTGCGCCCGAGGTACATGCGATCACCGAGGCCCGGTATGGTCGAGGTTACGTTGGGGCCGAAAGCATGGTCCATGAAGTATTTGCCCAACACACCGCCCGAGTTGCCCAGACCACCCGGCATCGTCTCGGATACCGAGCGCAACAGTATCGCCACGCTGTTGACCGACCCGGCGCAGAGAAAAATGATTTTCGCTGTGGCCGTGGAACGCTCGCCCGTATTGACGTTGCGCAACCTTACGCCGGTGGCACGCCTGGTCTTCGGATCATGATCAACCGTTTCGACGATCGTGTCAGTCAGCAATGTGAGCAGCCCCGTGGCCCGCGCCGCGGGCAAGGTGGAGCTTTGCGTGCTGAAATACGCCCCGTACGAGCATCCGCGCCCGCACTGGTTGCGATATTGGCATGGAGAACGATCACCGATCGCTTTGGTGAGGTTCGCTGTGCGGCCCGGCAGCAGGCGACGGTCCGGATACTTGGCCCTGATGAGATCCGCCAGCCGTTGCTCGCCGGCATTGAAGCCCATCGAGGGCTGATATTTGCCGTCCGGCAAGCTGGCAATGCCATCGACGGTCCCGTTGACTCCAATAAACTGCTCGACATGGTCGTACCAGGGCGCGACGTCCCGATACCGCACGGGCCAATCCACGCCATGGCCGTCATTGGCATTGGCCGCGAAATGGGCCTCGCTCATGCGATAACTGTGCCGGCCCCACATCACGGAACGACCCCCGAGGTGGTAGCCGCGCATCCAGCGGAAGTTGCTCTCGGGGGGCGTCTGGTAGGTCTCGATGTCGTCATCGACGAACATGTCCTTGACCCACTCGTTCATGCGCGAGTACTTCTGCACGCGCTTCGAACCCGCCAGCAACTTGGGATCGGTGTAGCCGCGGAAGTCCAGCTCCCACGGAGGCGTAAACTCGGTCTTGTAGTCGGTACGATGCTCGAGATTCGGGCCACGCTCGATCATCAGCACTTTCAGGCCGCGCTCGGTAAGTTCCTTGGCCGCCCACCCGCCGGTGATACCGGAGCCGGCGACGATGGCGTCGAAGTCTGGCATTAGATAGCCCCTCCCTGACCGTCATTGGAACGAGCACGGTATTCAGCCGTCAGCGCGATGTTCTCGAATTTGCCGGGCACCGGCTCGTAGATCAGCTCTTTCGACCCACCGATCTCGCTGGTGTAGTAGCCGGCAACAATCGCTGACTTGATCCGCCGCCATGCAAATTCCGCCGAATTTTCCGCCGGACTTGCCGCCGCAAACGCCTTGCGGTCCAGCTCCGCAAGCAACCCGGCCTGGCGATTGCGAGGCCGACCCACGAACTTTCCGCCAGCGGACGCATCCAGCTCAGCTTGCACCGCATCCAGCAACGCCGGCTTCAGGCCGCTCACGCCGCTGTCCAGCGCCAGCAACACGAAACCCGCAACACCCGCGGCGGACGCACCAGGCGTATCCGTGGTGGGTATCAACAAATCGCTGATCCGGTCGGCGAAGGCATGACGCGGATCGGACTGGTAACGCGCACCGGCCGCATGCGCCTGCGACAGCCACGCTCCATCCAGCAACAACCCCGCGATCACCGACGTGCCGCCCGCCATAAGGCTGCGCCTGCTTAGAACTTCCACTCTAATGTCAGACATAACCCCCCGGATTTGAACTTCAGCTCGTCACGCCAACTATTATCACCATTATGAAGTAAAAGCATCTAATTGAGATATGCCGAAGACTTGGGAAGCGTTGCGATAACACAACGCTCGGGAGTTCAGAGCCTATTCGGCATGAGCGCCTGCAGGCGGACCCTGCGGCGCACGGCCGGCTGCCATCACAGCATCGGCACCGGCTGGATATACGCGCACCAGGCGCGCCTCATCGCCGAACTCCATCACCGCCTTGCCCTGTTGCGTCAGCGCGGGCCACGCAGGCACCGAGCCGCCTTCGGGCTTGCCAGTCTTGACGAAATTGACCACGGCTCCACCGAACTGCTCGACGACGCGGCGGTCTACCTCCGTGAAGTTCCGCTCCGGGGACATGCTCAGCGTGTCGAACATGTAGGGCAAGTCCGAGGAATGGAATGCACCGTACTCGGCAGACTTCGGGCCCGGCTCAACATGGCTGAAGAGGTAGGCGTACACGGGGCTGTTCGCTCCCCGTGTGGCCATCCATTGCAGTATCGGCGCCATCTGGCTGCGATCCACCGATTCACGGGTCGCGGAGCGCGAAGCTTCGGCGTCCGTGCCGCCCGGATAGTAGCGCAGGAACTCGGCGGCGCGGCCACCATAGCGCTGCCGCGCCTCGACCTGCCATTGCGCCGCAGTGAGCTTGCGCGTGACCGCGAACAGGTCGTTGAAGGTGTATCCCACCATCACCGGCACATCACTGGCCATCAGCGGTGGTGACGGTACACGGGGAATCACCTTGCCGTCTGCGATCATCGAACCGCCGCCCGCGGGACCGGCTGGTACCGCAAGCTTCTCCGCCGGCAGCGCGCGCGCCGCGGCAATGGAATCCACACCCCAGCTCCGCAACAATGCCGCGCCGCGCTGTTCGGCTTGCGTCAGCAGCGGGTAGTCGCCCATCCCCGGCGCACTCTGCACGAGGGCGTTTCGGAACAACCCCTTGGCCTGCGGCGAAACGAGCAGCGCCAATACCGAACCGGCGCCGGCGGACTGGCCTGCGATCGTCACCTTCGAGGGATCGCCGCCGAAGGCGGCGATGTTGCGCTGGATCCAGCGCAGCGCCTGAATCTGGTCCTGTATCGCGTAGTTGCCGGAAGCGCCGCCCTGTTCGGCCGTGAGCTCCGGATGCGCAAGGAAGCCCAGCGCACTCAACCGGTAGTTGATCGTGACGACCACCAGCTCCTTGCGAGCCAGATTTGCGCCGTTGTAGATGGGCACCGTGCCGGAACCCGAGGTGTAGCCGCCACCGTGGATGAACACCAGCACCGGCAACGCAGCGCGCGCCTGGGTGCTGCCGGGCAGCTGCGGTGTCCAGATGTTCGCGAACAGGCAGTCCTCACTGACCCCGGGCGGCGCCGGCGTGAGGTACTCCCGGGTGTACATCATGAATCCATCGGGCATCAGCACCTGCGGGCAGCTGGCCGGAAGGCGGTTCGCCGCTCGCGGCCCCTGCCAGGCCACCGCAGGTTGCGGCGCGGCCCAGCGCAACGCTCCGACGGGCGGCGCAGCGAACGGAACTCCGTAGAAGACGGAGACATCCCGCTCCTGCATTCCGGACAATGCGCCTTCGGCCACCGTGGCCACCTGCGCCGCGGCCAGCGGCGGGAACACTGCAATGGCGCAGGCCAGCGCCAACACTCTCCACATCGTGGTCATTTGCGTCTCCCACCATCAATTCATGCCATCCATGGGGTCTTGCTGTGAGGCGCAAGACGGAAACCAGAATCGCGGGGCCTGTCATCAGGCAGGATACGCGAGGTCTTCATGATGCCGAATAGTGCGGTACGGGAGAAGAACTGCTGTCGAAATCCCGGGTCGTCGATCGTCGTCATGCCAGTGCCCTCCCGGGTTCCTGCTGAAACAAGGAGACTTCCATGGCTCGCTACGTAGATGGCTTCATCCTCCCGGTGCCGAAGAAGAATCGCGCCGCCTACCTGAAAATGGCACGGCTGGGCCGCAAGGTCTGGCTGGACCACGGCGCGCTGGAATATCACGAGTGCGTGGCCGATGACGTGCAGCCTGGCAAGCTCACCTCGTTTCCGCAGGCGGTGAAACTCAAGGCCGGCGAAGAGGTGTGGTTCTCCTGGGCGGTGTACAAGTCACGCCGTCACCGCGACCAGGTGATGAAGAAGGTCATGAGCGACCCACGCATGCAGGGCTATGGCCCGGACAACATGCCGTTTGATGGCAAGCGCATGTTCTGGGGCGGCTTCAAGACCGTGGTTTCCTCTTCCTGAAGCCGCTTCGGGCTCATCGCGAGCATCTGCGCGGCGCAGACCGCCACGCCGCGCAGATCACGGCCTCATCAGGGGTCCCGCATTGCTCCGCGATTCCGGCCGGCCTGCCAGCGCGCTATTTCTTTCTTGATCCCTTGCGGTGCGCCTTCGGGCCGGGCTGCGCCGGCCCCTGCGGCTGCAGGTTCAGCGCCAGCCCGCGAATCCTGACCTTGGACAGCAGATCGAGCACTGGTTGCGGCAGGTTCGCAGGCAGACGCACCAGTGTGTAGTCGGCGCGGATATCCACGCCATTGATGTGCGCGCCGGACAACCGCGCCGTGTTGGCAATGGCTCCGACGATGTTGCCCGGCTGGGCACCGCGCCGTCGGCCTATGGCAAGGCGATATACCACCTGCTTGCCGTCATCCTCGAACGCATAGGCGCCTTCCGGCAGGGACGGCGGCTCCGGTGCGTTTTCATCGCGCTGATCCTTGTAATTGCGCCGCTCGGCTTGGTCCGCCTTTGCGGACGGTGCATCTGCAGGTTGTTGCCAGGATGAGGTCACGGGGGCGCCGCCCTCCACCATGGAGGCAATGGCGGCGGCAACATGCAGCACATCAGCGCCGCTCTCCCTTGCTACCTCCTGCACCACCTGACGATGGAAATCACTGATATTCCCTGCAGCCAGCACGTCGGCAATGCGCGCCTTGAATTTGGCGAGGCGCCGGCTGTTCACGTCGTCGACACTGGGCAGGCTCAGCGGCTCTATGGTCTGGCGGGTGGCGCGTTCGATCAGGCGCAGCAGGTTGCGCTCGCGCGGAGCGATAAACAGGATGGCCTCGCCGCTGCGGCCCGCCCGCCCGGTGCGGCCAATGCGATGCACGTACGACTCGGTGTCGTAGGGAACGTCGTAGTTGACCACATGGGTCACGCGTTCCACATCAAGGCCACGTGCGGCCACGTCGGTGGCCACCAGGATGTCTATCTTGCCGGCCTTGAGCTGTGCAATCGTCTTCTCGCGCATGGATTGCTGCACATCACCATTGAGTGCGACGGCCGAAAATCCCCTGGCCTGCAGTTTCTCGGCCAGTTCCATCGTGGCCTGCTTGGTGCGCACGAATACCAGCATGGCATCGAACTCGGCCACTTCCACGATGCGGGTGAGTGCATCGAGCTTGTGCAGCCCGCTGACCATCCAGTAGCTCTGCCTGATGTTGGCGGCAGTGCCGGTCTTGCCCTTGATGACCACCTCGCGCGGCTGCTTCAGGTGGCGCTGGGCAATGCGCCTGATATTGGGCGCCATGGTGGCGGAGAACAGTGCCACCTGCTTCTCGGCCGGAGTCCGCGACAGGATGGCTTCCATGGCATCGGCAAAGCCCATGGCGAGCATCTCGTCGGCTTCATCGAGCACTACAGTCCGGATGGAATCGAGCTGCAGGGTGCCGCGCTCCAGGTGATCGATGATGCGGCCCGGCGTGCCCACGATGACCTGCGGGCCGCGCTTGAGTGCATTGAGTTGCGGTACATAGCTCTGGCCGCCGTAGATGGGCAGCACATGGAAGCCGGTCATGCCAGTGGCGTATTTCTGGAAAGCCTCGGCGACCTGTATGGCGAGCTCCCGAGTGGGCACCAGCACCAGTGCCTGGGGAGCGTGCTGCTTCAGAGCGATCTGTGACAGGATAGGCAGGGCGAACGCGGCCGTCTTGCCGGTGCCGGTCTGCGCCTGGCCGAGGATATCGGCGCCTTCAAGCAATGCCGGGATGGTCGCGGCCTGGATGGGAGACGCCGATTCATAGCCGATGGTTTTCACGGCGCGCAATACGGCGTCGGGGAGACCCAGCGAAGAAAAGGGGGTGGATTCGGCCATTTCGGCAGAGGGAGCCGTTTTCATCTCCGGGAGTGTAGAGATTCCGGAGCCCCGTGCCAGTCATTTGATGACTTGCACTAGCGCAAGGGAGTGAAGGGTCGTGGCGGAAACGGGTTTCGACTACGTGGTGGTAGGGGGTGGTTCGGCAGGCTGCGTCGTGACGCAGCGGCTGGTGCAGGCAGGGCGCACAGTCCTGCTGCTCGAGGCCGGGCCGAAGGACGACTCCCTCTACGTCCGCATGCCGGCGACTTTCGTGCGCGTGATCGGCACCCGGCGCACATGGCTGTACGAAACCGAGCCGCAACCCGCAGCCGGCGGTCGACGCATGACGGTGCCGCAGGGGCGCACGCTCGGTGGCGGCAGTTCGGTCAATGCGATGGTCTACATCCGCGGCACGGCGCGCGATTATGACGAATGGGAGTCACAGGGGTGCACAGGCTGGGGCTGGCACAATGTGCTGCCGGTGTTCAAGCGCGCCGAGCGCAACCAGCGCCTGTCCGAGCCGCTGCATGGCATCTCCGGCCCTCTTGTGGTCAGCGACCCACGCTTTCGCCACCCTTTGAGCCTGGCATTCGTGAAGGCCGCGCAGGAGACCGGACTCTCCTACAACCACGACTTCAACGGCGCCGAGCAGCGCGGTGTGGGTTTCTACCAGACGACGACGCATGAGGGCGCGCGCGGCAGCACGGCGGCCACCTACCTTGCGCAGGTGCTGCACAACCCGCTGCTGCAGGTGATCACCGGCGCGCAGGTGCAGCGGGTGCTGATGCGCGATGGCGAGGCGGCGGGCGTGGCCTACCGCGTCGGGGACGGGCTCGAAACCACCGCACTGGCGCGGAACGAGGTGATCCTCGCGGCGGGCGCACTGGCCTCGCCGAAGCTGTTGATGCTGTCAGGCATCGGTCCGGGTGCACAGTTGCAGCAGCATGGCATTGCCGTGCTGCGCGACCTGCCGGGCGTGGGCCAGAACTACCAGGATCACCTGGAGGTGCCGGTCTACTGCCGCACGCGGGAGCCGATCAGCCTGCTGGGCGAGGACCGAGGCCTGCGCGCGCTTCGGCATAGTGCCCAATGGCTGGCGCTGCGCAGCGGGCTGCTGACCTCCAACGTGGTCGAAAGCGGCGGTTTCGTCGATACCGATGGCTCGGGACGTGCCGATGTGCAGTTCCATGTGCTGCCGACGCTGGCCGGTGACGTGGGCCGTGATGCGCCGGCCGGCCATGGCCTGACGATCAACCCCTGTTTCCTACAGCCACGCTCGCGCGGCAGCGTGCGCCTGCGCAGCCCCGATCCGGCTGTTCCCATCATCTTCGATGGCGGCTATCTGCGTGAACAGGCCGATGTGGATACGCTGGTGCGCGGCGTGAAACTGGCACGGCGCATCCTGCGTGCGCCGTCGCTGCAGGCCATGGTCAGCGAGGAAATCGCGCCGGGACGCGACGAGCAGCTGTCCGATGCGGTGCTCGAAACCCATGTGCGCAACCTCGCCAAGACGGTCTACCATCCGTCCTGCACCTGCCGGATGGGCAGCGATGCAGCGGCCGTGGTGGATCCCCAGTTGCGCCTGCGTGGAGTGGGCCGCCTGCGGGTATGCGACGCATCGGTGATGCCGACGATCGTACGCGGCAATACCAATGCGCCCACGATCATGATCGCCGAGCGCTGCGCCGACTTCCTGCTCGCGACGGCGCGCTGACTGCAGTAAGGTAAACTACCGGGCTTATGGCAGCCAAAGATTCCGCGCCCGCCCAGCCGGCCAGCAACTTCATCCATCAGATCGTCGAGGCAGATCTTGCCGCAGACAAGTACGCCTCACGACACTGGGCTGGCGAGCCCGGCGAGGCGGCGCAGCACGCATCCGGTCCGCTCGACCCGGCGCGCATTCGCACGCGTTTTCCGCCTGAGCCGAACGGCTACCTGCACCTCGGGCACGCCAAGTCGATCTGCCTGAACTTCGGTCTGGCGCAGGAGTTCGGCGGCGCCTGCCACCTGCGCTTCGACGACACCAATCCGGCGCGTGAAGAACAGCAATACGTCGATTCGATCGTCGATGTGGTGAGTTGGCTGGGTTTCGACTGGGGCCCGAATCTCTACTTCGCCTCGAACTACTTCGAGACGATGCACCGCTGCGCCGTGGCACTGATCGAGCGCGGCCACGCCTATGTCGACAGCCAGAGCCCGGAAGAGATGCGGGCCAATCGCGGCACCCTGACCGAAGCGGGCAAGGACAGCCCCCATCGCACGCGCAGCCCCGCCGAGAATCTCGACCTGTTCGAGCGCATGCGGCGCGGCGAGTTTCCCGATGGCGCGCATGTGCTGCGGGCAAAGGTCGACATGGCCTCCCCGAACATGAATCTGCGCGATCCGCCCATCTACCGGATCCGCCACGCGCATCACCACAATACGGGCGATACCTGGTGCATCTACCCGATGTACACCTTCGCGCACCCGATCGAGGATGCGCTGGAGAACATCACCCATTCGCTGTGCACGCTGGAATTCGAAGACCAGCGGCCCTTCTACAACTGGCTGCTCGAGCGCCTGCACGAGGCGGGATTCTTTCCGTTGCCGCTGCCGCAGCAGTACGAGTTCTCCCGCCTGAATCTCAGCTACACGGTGCTGTCCAAGCGCAAGCTGATGCAGCTGGTCGAAGAAGGCCACGTCGGCGGCTGGGATGACCCCCGCATGCCGACGCTGGCCGGTGCGCGCCGGCGCGGGTTCACGCCCGAGGCAATCCGGGCGTTTGCCGAGCGGATCGGCGTTTCCAGGTCCGATTCCTGGATCGACATGGGTGTGCTGGAAGACTGCGTGCGCAATCACCTGAACGAGACCGCTCCGCGGCGAATCGGCGTACTGGACCCGGTGAAGCTCATCATCGACAACTACCCCGATGGGCAGACCGAACGATGCGTCGCGCCGAACCATCCGCAACGGCCGGAGCTGGGCGCGCGCGAACTGCTGTTCGCGCGCGAGCTGTGGATCGAGCGGGACGATTTCATGCTGACCCCGAGCAAGGGCTATTTCCGGCTCTATCCCGGGAATCGCGTCCGGCTGCGCTATGGATATGTCGTGGAATGCACCGGCTGCGAGCAGGATGCCGCCGGAAGGATTGTCGCGGTGCACTGCAACTACTTCCCCGACTCACACTCCGGGTCGGCGGGCGCGGACCAGTACAAGGTGAAGGGCAATGTGCATTGGGTGGCTGTGCAGGCCGCCTGCGAATGCGAGGTACGGCTTTACGATCGGCTGTTCGGCGTCCCGAACCCCGGCGCGGGTGAGCGCGACTTCCTGCTGGACATCAACCCGGACGCCAAACGCGTGATTCGCGCCCAACTGGAGCCGGCCCTGCAGCAGGCGCAGGCCGGATCGAGCTGCCAGTTCGAACGGCACGGCTATTTCGTGGCTGACCGCGTGGACTCGAAGCCGGAAGCGCCGGTGTTCAATCGCGTCGTGACGCTGCGCGATTCCTGGGCCAAGACGCGGTGAGTTGGCTGGGGGACTAGGATTCGAACCTAGGTTGACGGAGTCAGAGTCCGTAGTCCTACCGCTGGACGATCCCCCACCACATTCCTGCTTCCGCGCGCATCAGCGCGCCGGGCTGCTTCGCAGGCAGCGGGAATTTACTTCCCGCTGCCGCAAACGAAGTGATCCGCGAAATGGCCGAAGGCCGATTTCGCTTATCGCTTCGAGTACTGCGGGCCGCGGCGGGCCTTGCGGCGGCCGACCTTCTTGCGCTCCACCTCGCGGGCGTCGCGGGTGACGAAGCCGGCCTGGCGCAGCGGCGAACGCAGCGTCTCATCGTATTCGATCAGCGCGCGAGTGATGCCGTGGCGGATGGCGCCGGCCTGGCCGGTGATGCCGCCGCCGGCAACCGTCACGCTGATGTCGAAGCGGTCGGCAAGCTGGGCCAGCTCCAGCGGCTGGCGCACGATCATGCGGCCGGTCTCGCGGCCGAAGAACTCGTCCAGCGGGCGGTCGTTGACGGTGATCTTGCCGGTACCGGACTTCACGTACACGCGCGCCGTTGCAGTCTTGCGCCGGCCGGTGCCGTATTGGGTCGATGCCATCTGTAGCTTTCCTTAAATATCGAGCGTCTTGGGCTGCTGCGCCTGGTGCGGGTGCTTGTCGCCCGCGAACACGTGCAGCTTGCGGAACATGGCGCGGCCGAGCGTGTTCTTCGGCAGCATGCCCTTCACCGCGAACTGCAGCGCCCGCTCGGGGTGCTCCTGCAGCAGCTTGCCCAGCGAGATGGACTTGAGGTTGCCCATGTAGCCGGTGTGGTGGTGGTAGAACTTGTCCTCGAGCTTGTTGCCGGTGACGCGGATCTTCTCCACGTTCAGCACGATGAGGTTGTCGCCCATGTCCACGTGCGGGCTGTAGTCGGCCTTGTGCTTGCCGCGCAGGCGATGCGCCAGCTGCGTGGCAAGGCGGCCCAGCGTCTTGCCGGCGGCATCGACGACGTACCAGTCCGCCCGGACGGTGGCGGGCTTGGCGAATACTGTGCTCATGTTGGCTTCCCGGTCGTGTGCCCCGAAATCCTAAGTTTCGGAGGGCCTGAAAAATGGGCCGCAGAGTTTAATCGAAGCCCCCGCATCATTGCAAAGGTGTCCGGCAGTGCCCCACGGCCCCTTCCGGGCTTGTATTCTGCCTCCCATGGAACCTCAAACCTCCCTTGCCGATCAGGTGCTTGCGACGGTGGACCGCGCGCTGCGCTCCATGCTGGCGCCTGCCCGCCCCGCCCGGCCGGTTCCGGGACCGGCGCCCATCCCCCTCACCGAAGCCGAACGGCGCGAGGCTGCCGCGCTGATGCGGGTCAACCACGCAGGCGAAATGGCCGCCCAGGGCCTCTACCACGGGCAGGCCCTGCTGGCCGGCAATCCGCTGCTGCGCGAGCAGCTCGACAACGCAGCCCGGGAGGAAACCGACCACCTCGCCTGGTGCGAGCTGCGGTTGCGCGAACTGTCCGACCGGCCGAGCCTGCTGACCCCGCTTTGGTACCTGGGCTCCTTCACCATCGGCGCCGTGGCTGGCCTTGCCGGCGACAAGGTGGGACTGGGTTTCGTTTCGGAGACCGAGCGCCAGGTCGAAGCACATCTGGATTCACACCTGGAGCGCCTGCCGCCGAACGACCAGCGCAGCCGCGCCATCCTCGAGCAGATGCGGGAGGACGAGATCGAACACGGTGCTCGGGCACGGGCCTCGGGCGGCATCGAGCTGCCGGCTCCCGTCCGGGCGGCCATGCGCGCCACCGCCCGCGTGATGACCGGCACCGCCCGCTGGATATAATTGCGAACTGGCTCACGACCCGCGCGGTTGCCACGACTGCGCGTTATGTAATACAAAGGCCGCGCAGACTTGCCGCAGAACCCAAGGGACGAGAATTAGAACAATGGAAGACAGCATCAAGCCGTTGAGCGACATCCCGGCGATCAACCGCTTCCTCAGCTATTGCCGGATCCGCACCGTTCCGTCCAAGACCGTCATCATCCACGCGGGCGACCTGCCCGACGTCCTCTACTACATCATCAGCGGCTCGGTCGAGGTGATGATCGAGGACGAGGAAGGCAACGAGATGGTGCTGGCTTACCTCAACAAGGGCCAGTTCTTCGGCGAGATGGGCCTGTTCCACGAAACGCCCACACGCAGCGCCTGGGTGCGCACGCGCAACCAGTGCGAGCTCGCGGAGATGACCTATCCGCGCTTCCGCCAGATTGCGGCCGAATCGCCGGGCCTGGTGTTCGAGCTCGCGACGCAGCTGGCCACGCGCCTGGACCGCACCAACCGCAAGCTGGGCGACCTCGCCTTCGTCGACGTCACCGGCCGCGTGGCGCACGCCATCATGGACCTGTGCGGCGAACCCGATGCGATGACGCATCCGGAAGGCATGCAGATCAAGGTTTCGCGCCAGGAGCTTTCGCGCCTGGTGGGCTGCTCGCGCGAAATGGCCGGCCGCGTGCTCAAGGTGCTCGAAGAGCAGGGTCTGCTGCGCGCCACCGGCAAGACCATCGTCGTGTTCAATGCGCGCCCCAAGATGAAAACGCGGCCGGTGATCGTGCCGGCCACCCAGGGCGCCGACAAGGCGCGCGCCAGACCTGCTGTCACGCACTTCGACGACGAAGACGAGGACGACGAGGATTGATGCGCTGGCCCGGCCTCTGAAGGGCCGGCGCCTGGTTCAAGCCCGCAGCGGCAGCGGCCGCCCACCTGCGGCAATGGCTTCACGCATGGCGCGGATCACGGCGCCGTAGTCCTTCTGCCCGAAGATTGCCGAGCCCGCCACGAAGGTGTCGGCGCCGGCGCGGGCAATCGCCTCGATGTTGTCGGCCTTCACGCCGCCATCGACTTCCAGGCGCACTTCCCGGCCGCGCTCATCGATGAGCCGGCGCACGGCCCGGATCTTGCGCAGTGCCTCCGGAATGAACTTCTGGCCGCCGAACCCCGGATTGACCGACATGACGAGCACCAGGTCGATCTGCTCCAGCGTGTAGTCCAGCCAGTCCAGCGGCGTTGCCGGATTCAGCACCAGGCCGGGACGGCAGCCATGCTCGCGGATCAGGCCGATGGTGCGGTCGACATGCTCGCTGGCTTCCGGGTGGAAGCTGATCCAGCTGGCGCCGGCCTTTGCGAAGTCGGGAATGATGCGGTCGACGGGCTTGACCATCAGGTGCACGTCGATCGGCGCGGTGACGCCATGGCGGCGCAGCGCCTCGCAGACCAGCGGCCCGATGGTGAGGTTCGGGACGTAGTGGTTGTCCATCACATCGAAGTGCACCACGTCGGCGCCGGCGGCGATCACCGCGTCCACCTCTTCTCCCAGCCGGGCAAAATCCGCGGAGAGGATGGAGGGTGCGATCAGCGGAGCCAGATGTGCCATGGGGCGCAGTCTAGGCCAGTCCGCGCTGCCGGCGCAGCAGTTCGTAGCTCTCCTGGATGGCCTGGGTGCGCTGCTTGGCATGTTCGAGCATGGAGTCCGGCAGGCCATTGGCCTTGAGCTTGTCCGGATGATGGCGGCTCATGAGGCGCCGGTAGGCGCGCGTGAGCTCCGCATCCGTCACCGTGGCATCCACTTCCAGCGTGCGGTAGGCCGCCGCCACGCGGGCCTCATGGCTGGCCCCGCCCTGCTCCATGCCCTGGCCCGCGCCACGCAGCGCGGCTTCCATGCGCGCAAACAGCGCGGCATCCACGCCCAGGCCTGCCGCCACGCGGGCCACCCGCTCCCTCGTGGCGCCCGACATGTCGTTGCCGCGCAGCGCGAAGCGCAGCTGGATCTCGAGGAAGACGCGCAGGATCTCCGGGCGCCCGCGGGCCGCTGCGCGCAGCTCGGCAACCTCGGCATCGGGATCGAACTGCAGCGCCTTGCCGGCCGTGAAGAGATCGATCGCCGCGCGCGTCTGCTGCGCATCCAGCCGCAGCGACTGCATCACGGCGCGGGCGGCTTCGATCTCCCGTTCGGTGACGCGGCCATCGGCCTTGGCCACGTGACCCATCACGCGGAAGGTGCTGCAGAACAGCTGCTCGCCGACCGGGCGCGCGCCACGCCGCGAGACAGCCTGATCGTACTGGTGTCCGATCAGGGCGCCGACGGCAATGCCCACCGGGCCCAGGAAGGCCCCCAGTGCGCCACCAATCAGTTTTCCGGTCCACTGCATATGGTTTATGGTAGCAAGCCTTCATGACCACCCCGCCCGCAGTCCACGAAACCCGCCTGTCCGGCCTGCCGCTGCTCCACCGCGGCAAGGTACGGGATGTCTACGCCATCGACGATGACAGCCTGCTGATCGTCGCCACCGACCGCCTCTCGGCTTTCGACGTGGTGCTGCCCGACCCCATCCCGGGCAAGGGCTGCATGCTCAACAGCATCTCGAATTTCTGGTTTGCGCGAACCGGCCACATCATCCCCAACCACCTGCTCGACCGGCCGCTGGAAAGCATCGTTCCCGATGCGGCCGAGCGCACGCCGCTGCAGGGCCGCAGCGTGGTGGCAAGGCGGCTCAAGGCCCTGCCGGTCGAAGCCGTGGTGCGCGGCTACCTGATCGGTTCGGGCTGGAAGGAGTACCAGGCCACCGGCGGCGTCTGCGGCATCGAGCTGCCGCGCAGGCTGCGCCTTGCAGAAAAGCTGCCGCAGATCCTGTTCACGCCGGCCACCAAGGCAGCCGTGGGCGATCATGACGAGAACATCAGCTACGGCGAGGTCGAGCGCCTGATCGGCGCCGGGCTCGCCGCCCGGGTGCGTGATGCCGCGATCGCGCTGTACCGCTTCGCGGCCGAGCATGCCGCCGCGCGCGGCATCATCATCGCCGACACCAAATTCGAGTTCGGCCTCGCGCCCGATGGCCAGCTGCTGCTGATCGACGAGGCGCTGACGCCGGATTCCTCGCGCTTCTGGGCAGCGGAGAGCTATGCCGTCGGCAGCAGCCCGCCGAGCTTCGACAAGCAGTACGTGCGCGACTACCTCGAGACCCTGGACTGGAACAAGCAGGCGCCGGGGCCGCGGCTTCCGGCGCAGGTGATCGAACACACCGCTGCCAAGTACGCCGAAGCGCTGCGCCGCCTCACTGGTCCTGCCGCGGGCTGACCCGCGTCCTGCAAGTCCCTGCGCATGTGGCAGGCCATCTGGAACTTCCTCGACAGCGGGCTGTTCGGCCCCCATTCCCAGCGTGACACGCCGCTGGCGACGCTGCTGCGCGCGCTGCGCTACCCCTACGCCATCGTCCGCGACCTGCTCGGCGGCGAGCTGAACCTGCGCGCCACCGGGCTGGTCTACGCGACGCTGCTGGCGCTGATCCCGGCAGTGGCACTGAGCTTCGCCGTACTGAAGGCCTTCGGCGCACACCGCGACCTCGAGCCACTGATCCTGGAGTTCTTCCGCCCCATCGGCGAAGCGGCGCCCCAGATCACCCACCGCCTCATGCAGTTCGCCGACAACGTGCGCGGCGGCATCGTCGGCATCGTCGGTCTGGCGCTGCTGCTGTGGACGCTGGTGGGCACGGTCAAGAAGGTCGAGGACAGTTTCAACTTCGTGTGGCGCGTGCAGCGCGCGCGCAGCATTCCCCGCCGCATCACCGAATACATTGCATTGCTGATCATCGGACCGCTGGTGATCGCCGCCGTCATCGCCTTCACCAAACTCGCCTTCGAAGGCGTGGCCAGCCACGGCGCCGGCAGCTTCGCGCTGGGCCGGCTGCTGCTGCACATGGCGATCCAGGCCGCGCCTTACGTCATCGTCACGGGGCTGTTCACGGCGCTGTACGTGCTGCTGCCGAACACGCGTGTGCGGCTCAGGCCGGCGCTGATCGGTGCCGTGACCGCCGGCTTCTTCTGGGCGGCCACCGGCAAGCTGTTCACGACGATGGTGATCTACACCTCGCGGCTCACGCTGGTCTACGCCGGCTTCGCCATCGTCGTCGCCATGCTGCTGTGGACCTATCTCGGGTGGCTGATCCTGCTAGCCGGCGCACAGCTGGCCTTCTACGTGCAGAACCCCACCTACCTGCGGCTCGGGCATTCGCTGCTGCGGCTGTCGCACAGCGAACAGGAAAGGCTGGCACTGGACGTGATGCTGCGCATCGGCCAGGCGCACCAGGGCGGACAGGCGCCGTGGACCATCGATTCGCTGAGCCGGGCGCTGGCGTTGCCGGGCATCGCCATCGCCGATGTGGTGGAAAACCTCGAGCACTCGGGGCTCGTGACCCAGTCCGAGGACGGCCGCCTGTTCCCGGCGCGCGAGACGCGCGGCATCCTGCTGGAACAGATCATCGACAGCACGCGCTCGCGCGGCACCGGCCGCGTACCGCACGCGCAGCTCTCGGCGCCGGGCGTGCAGCAGCTGCAGCAGGCCGTGGAGCGCGCCTGGCGCGAGGCCTGCGGCGGACGGACGCTGGCGGACCTGGTGGCGGACGCTGCCGGACGCTGAACCGGCCCTGTGCGGGATTCAGATGCCGGCCTCAGTTGCCGGCGATCGTCACCTCGCCGAGCAGCACTGAACCGCAGCGTACTGCGCCATGCACGTCCACATCCGAACCGATGGCGGCCACGCCCGAGAGCATGGCACGCAGGTTGCCCGCGATGGTCACCTCGTGCACCGGATGCACGCACTCGCCGCCCTGCACCCAGTAGCCGGAAGCGCCCCGGGAATAGTCGCCCGTCACGCCGTTCACGCCCTGCCCCATGAGCTCGGTGACATAGAAACCCTCGCCCATCGTGCGCAGCAGTTGCGGCAGCGTGGGCGCGCCGCGCGCATCGGTGACGATGAGATTGTGGATGCCGCCCGCATTGCCCGTGGTCTTCAGGCCCAGCTTGCGCGCCGAATAGCTGCCGAGCACATAGCGCTGCAGCACGCCGTCGGTCACCAGATCGCTGTCGCGCGTGGCGACGCCTTCGCCGTCGAAGGGACTGCTCGCGAGGCCGCGCAGCAGATGCGGCTGCTCGCGCATGCGGATGCTCGGCGGCAGCACCTGCTCACCCAGCGCATTGAGCAGGAAGGACGAACGGCGGTACTGGCTGGAGCCGCGCACCGCCGATACCAGGTGGCCGAAGAAGCCGCGCGCCAGTTCCGGTGCGAATACCACCGGCGCGCGCCGCGTGGCGATCTGGCGCGCTCCGAGGCGCGCCACGGCCCGCTCGCCTGCACGGCGGCCGATGCGTTCCACGGCTTCGAGTTCATCAGCGGAACGGGCCGCGGAATACCAGTAGTCGCGCTGCATGTCGTCGCCCGACTGCGCCAGCAGCACGCAGCTGATGCTGTGGCTGGTGCTGCCGTAGCCGGCCAGGAAGCCATGCGAATTGCCGTACACGCGCACGCCGCGGTGCGAGGATACCGACGCTCCCTCGGAGTTGGTCAGCCGCCGGTCCACCGCGAGCCCGGCGGCCTCGCAGCTCTTCGACAGATCGATGGCCTGCTCGGGGGTGATCTCCCAGGGATGCTCCAGGGACAGGTCCGGTATCTCGCGCGCCATGTCTTCGGCATCGGCGAGGCCGGCGAACTCATCGCGCGCCGTGCGCCGGGCAATGCTGCAGGCCTTGGCCACCATCTCGCGCACGGCCGCCGGGCGCAGGTCTGCGCTGCTGGCCGAGCCCTTGCGCCCGTCGAAGTACACCGTGATCGCCAGCGCCCGGTCGCGCTGGTATTCGATGGTCTCCACTTCGCCCAGGCGTACGGTGACATTCAGGCCGCGCTGCAGGCTGGCATCGGCTTCCGCCTGCGTGGCGCCGGCGGCGCGGGCCTCGCGCAATGTGAAATCGATGATGTCCTTGAGTTCGGGGATGCGCGATGCATCGACGGCTTGATCCATGAGGCACACTATACGGCATGAGCGAAGTGGACGAAGAAGGCGGCGAACTGCCGCCCAGCAAGAGCGCGCGCAAACGCCAGGCCCATGCGCTGCAGAAACTGGGGGAGCGCCTGGTCCGCATGCGGCCCGCCGAGGCCGCCACCCTGCCGCTGTCGGAAGGCTTGCGCGAGGCCGTCGAAGAGGCGCGGCGGCTGCGCAGCCGGGGCGCACTGGCACGGCAGTTCCAGTACATCGGCAGGCTGATGCGCCACGAGGACCTGGACGCGCTGGAGGCGGCGCTGGCGGCCCAGTCGGACGCGCAGAACGCGCATGCTAGACTGAAACGATGAAACCACTGGTCGGCATCATCATGGGCTCCCGCTCCGACTGGGAGACGCTCAAGCCCGCGGCCGACATCCTCGCCGAACTGGGCGTCGCACACGAGGTGCGCGTGGTGTCCGCCCACCGCACGCCGGACCTGCTGTTCGAATACGCCGCGGGGGCCGAGGCGCGTGGCCTTGCGGCCATCATCGCCGGCGCCGGCGGCGCCGCCCATCTGCCCGGCATGACCGCCGCCAAGACGCGCGTGCCGGTGCTCGGCGTGCCGGTGCAGTCCAAAGCCCTGCAGGGCATGGACTCGCTGCTGTCCATCGTGCAGATGCCCAAGGGGATACCCGTGGCCACTTTCGCCATCGGCGCCGCCGGTGCCGCCAATGCGGCGCTGTTCGCCGCGGCCATCATTGCGCTCACCGATGCGCGGGTGGCGGCCTCGCTGCAGCGTTTCCGCGAGGCGCAGACGCAAGCCGTGCTCACCCAGCCGGATCCGCGCCAGAACCCATGACAGTCGGCATTCTCGGAGCCGGCCAGCTGGGCCGCATGATGGCGCTTGCGGGCTATCCCCTGGGGCAGGATTTCCTGTTCCTCGACCGCGAGCCGGGAACCCCGGGCCACCAGGTTGCGCCCTCGCTGTTTGGCGGCTTCACCGACCCGGCATTGCTCGATGACCTCGCCGGGCGCTGCGAAGTCGTCACTTTCGACTGGGAAAACGTCCCCGCCGAGGCGCTGGAGCGCCTCGCAGCGCGCACCCGCATCGCACCGCCGCGCGCGGCGCTGGCCACGGCACAGGACCGCCTGTCGGAGAAGGCCCTGTTCGCAAAACTGGGCATTCCGACCAACCGCACCCGGGCAGTGGACAGCCTGGCCGATCTGCAGCAGGCCGTGCAGGCGCTGGGGCTGCCCGGCGTACTCAAGACGCGGCGGCTGGGCTACGACGGCAAGGGCCAGTCCGTGCTGCGCCAGCCCGCTGACATCGAAGCCGCCTGGCAGAAGCTGGGCAGCGCGCCGCTGCTGTACGAACAATGGGTGCCGTTCGACTACGAAGTCTCGGTGATCGGCGTGCGCAGCCTGCGCGGCGAAGTGGCCATCTACCCCCTGAACCGCAACCTGCACCGCGACGGCATCCTGCGGCTCACGCTCGCCCCCTGGAAGGCGCCGCAGCTGGAGGCTGCCGCAAGGCGGCACATGCGCCGCGTGCTCAACCACTTCGATTACGTCGGCGTGCTCGCCATCGAGTTCTTCGTCGTCCGGGGCCGGCTGTTCGCGAACGAAATGGCTCCCCGGGTGCACAATTCCGGCCACTGGACCATCGAAGGCGCCCACACCAGCCAGTTCGAGAACCATCTGCGCGCCATCCTCGGGCTGCCGCTGGGCGACACCGCGGCGCGCGGCCACAGTGCCATGATCAACCTGATCGGCAGGATGCCGGACCGGGCCGCCCTGCTGAAGGAAAAGTCGCTGCACCTGCACGACTACGGAAAGTCGCCGCGCGAGGGCCGCAAGCTGGGGCATTGCACCCTGATCGAATCCACGGCGGCGCGCGCCCGTCAGCGTTCGGCAAACCTGCTTCGCCGCATCGATTCCCGTAAGATCTGAACGCCATGTACACGGAGCTTTTCAAGCTCACGGAGCTGCCCTTCCGGCTCAGTCCGGACCCGCAGTTCCTCTACCTGAGCAAGAACCACGCCCGCGCCAAGGCGTACATGGAGTCCACGATCTGGTTCACCGACGGCTTCGTCGTGATCACCGGAGAGATCGGCGCCGGCAAGACCACTCTGATCGAGACCTTCCTCAGGGAACTGGAGAAGGACGTGGTCGTCGCCCAGATCAACCAGACCCAGGTCTCGGCCATCGAATTCCTGCAGGCGGTGCTGGTGCAGTTCGGCTTCACGCCCTTCAACATGAAGAAGGCGGAACTGCTCTCGACGCTCAACGACTTCCTCATCGAGCAGTACGCCGCCGGCCGCAAGGTGCTGCTGATCGTCGACGAGGCTCAGAACCTCAGCCTGCGGGTGCTCGAGGAAGTCCGCATGCTCTCGGGGATAGAGACCACCAAGGAGAAGGTGCTGCGCATCATCCTTGCGGGCCAGCCGGAGCTCAACGCCAAGCTGGATTCGCCGGAGCTGGTGCAGCTTGCGCAGCGGGTGCGCCTGCGTTTCCACCTGACGCCGCTGTCCGCGCAGGACATGCATGCCTACGTGCTGCACCGCCTGGAAGTGGCCGGCTCCGGCGGCCGGCAGATCTTCGAGGAAGCCTGCTATCCCCTCATCTTCCGCTACACCGGCGGCGTTCCGCGCCTGATGAACACGCTGTGCGAAACCGCCATGATGGCGGCCTACACCCACGACCGCGACTTCGTGACCCCCGCCGATGTCGAGTCCGCCATCGAGGAGCTGCAATGGCCGGACTTCGCCACCCGCGCGGCCCGGCAGACCGCAGCCCTGCGCACTGCCGGCTTTCATTCCAGCAGCGCACCGGCGGCGGATGATTCGCACTTCACCAGAACCTCACCGACGCTGCAGGTCGCCGATGAATCCGGAGCGCAGGCAGAGGCGCCGCTGGCCCACATCATGGTGGTCACCGATGGCCGCACCGTGGGCGAATTGCCGCTGCGGCCTGGCCGCACGGTGATCGGCCGCACGCCCGACAACGATCTGCAGATAGACAGCCGCTTCGTGAGCCGGCATCACTGCCAGATCGTCTCCACGCCCAATGCCTGCGTCATCGAAGACCTCAACAGCACCAATGGCATCGTCGTCAAGTCCAAGCGCGTGCGCACGCACAACCTCAACGACGGCGATGTGGTCGTGATCGGACGCCACGAGCTCATGTACATCGACATGCGCAACCATCCGGCCGGCCATGCACCCGGGCACACCGGCCAGACCGGACAGCATGCGCAGACCATGGTGCTCGACGACGGCGGAGACGATCCGGACCGGGCCCCGCGCCGGGAACCGTAACGGCGTTCAGCGCAGCCGGCGCTTGCCGATCTTGCGCGCCAGCGTGCGGCGGTGCATCCCCAGCCGGCGCGCCGCCTCCGAGATATTGAAGCCGGTTGCCACCAGCATCTCGTGGATGCGCTCCCACTCCAGATTCTTGATCGAGGTCGGAGCACCCGAAACCTCCACCGCGGAATCCCCGGCAGTGCGGCCGAAAGCGCGTTCGATGTCGTCGGTATTGGCGGGCTTGGCAAGATAGTGGCAGGCGCCGAGCTTGATGGCTTCCACGGCCGTGGCAATGCTGGCAAAGCCGGTGAGCACGACGATGCGCATGGCCGGGTCATGCGCATGCAGCATCTCCACGCACTCCAGGCCCGAGCCACCCGCAAGCTTCAAGTCGACCACGGCAAACCCGGGAGAGTGTGCTCGCAGCAGAGCCGGCACCGCGGACGGACCATCGGCCTGCAACACGGCATAACCGCGCCGCTCCAGCGAGCGGCGCAATGTACGCGCGAAATCCGCATCATCCTCGATGATCAGAAGCTGGCGCGGCACGGCGTCCGCATCGGGCGGCATGTCATCAGCCATGCAGCGCCCCCTGCACGGCGAGCGTGCGAAGCGGCAGCCGCAGGGTCACCAGCGCACCGCCGCCGGGAAGATTGCCCGCCTCCAGCGTGCCGCCCAGCTTGCGGGCCACGTTCACGGCAAGGAACAGCCCCAGCCCGCCGCCCAGGCGGCCCTTGCTGGACTGGTATGGCTTGCCGAACTGCGCAAGCATCTCCGGAGCGAAGCCGGCGCCACTGTCGCGCAGATCCAGCCGCAGCAGGCCGCCCTCGCGCAGCAGGTGCAGGAATTGCTGCCGCGGCGAGGCCTCCAACGCATTGTCGAGCAGATTGAAGATGACATGATTGAGGGCCGGGTCGGAAATGATGGGCAGGTCCGGTCCGAAGTCGTCCTGGTACTGCAGCGAGCCTGCCGCACGCGCGGCCCGCCATTCGGCTACCAGCCCATCGAGGAAGCGGCGTACGGTGGTGGTCGCCGGCGCCTCTGCGCGGGCCTCGCCGGAAGCCTGCAGCACGCCAGTCAGCACGGTCTTGCAGCGCTCGAGTGCAGCCTGCATCTCGCCCAGCTCCTGCATCATGTCCGCATCGCGGCGGACTGGCGGCAGGCGGCGCCAGTCATTGAGTATCACCGATATCGAGGCCAGCGGCGTACCCAGTTCATGAGCCGCGCCGGAAGCCAGCAGACCCATGCGCACGATGTGCTCCTGTTCGGCAGCGTTCTGCCGCAGCGCGGCCAGCCGCGCGTCGCGATCGCGGATGTTGGCCATCACGCGCGCGGCGGACAGCGCCAGCAGCACCGCCGCCAGCACGAAGCACACCAGCGCGCCGGCCACGTAGAGCTCGAACAGAGTGAAGGGCGAGCCTGGCGGCAACACCAGCGGACGGTGCAAGGGGATGAGCGCGAGGAAACAGCCGCTGGTCAGCGCCACCAGCGTCCAAGAGCCCGCGGAGGTCAGCAGGATGGCGCCCAGCAGCACCTGCAGCAGGTACAGGAAGGTGAAGGGATTGGTCGCTCCGCCGCTCAGGTACAGCTGTACGGTAAGCGCCGCCACGTCGAAAACCAGCAGCAGCAGCAGCCCGTGGTCGCCGACCTGCGGCCGCGGCCGCAGCCACAGGTGGCTGCCGATGTTCAGCGTCGCCAGCGCCGCAAGCACCGCCGCCATGGGGACTAGCGGCAGCGCGATGCCGAGCACGAAGTGCGCGACGGCAATGGTCACGACCTGCCCCAGCACCGCAATCCAGCGCAGCTGTATCAGCAGCAGCAGGTTCTTGCGGTAGCTGCTGTCCGGTGCAGGACCAGCGCCACGGGCCGGCGACCGTGTGACGGCGCTCATCTTGTGGGCAGGGGTTCTCCGCACCCATCGTTCCGCTTCGTCCGGCGCAGCGCCTGGCGCAGCAGGTACAGCGTCGTGCCGGCAAGCAGCGCGGCCATCGAGAACCAGGTCAGGGCATAACCCAGATGGGCATTGCGGAACTGCAGCACGGTGAGCCCGCCCTGCGGCTGCCCCGGGGCGGCGGCCGGCGCAGCTTCGGCGTCGACGAAGTAGGGTGCGACATCGGCAAGCCCGCGCGCCGCGGCGATGGCCGCCACGTCGCGCGAATACCAGAGCCCTTCCTGCGGCTTGTTGCTGCGCATGAACGTGCCGCCGGGCTCGGACAGCCGCAGCAACCCCGTCACCGCCTGCACTCCTTCCGGCTGCCCTTCAAGCCGCGTGGCCGGATCGCGGCGCTCGGGCGGTACGTAGCCGCGATTCACCAGCACCACGCTGCCATCCTCGAGCTGCAGCGGCGTCAGCACCCACCAGCCGAAGCCGGCCTGCGTGCCGGCGCGCACCTGGGTTTCGCTGTCGTGCAGAAAGCGGCCCTGCAGCAGCAGCCGGCGGTACTCGTAGCCGGCGGCATCGATGCGCGGCCATTCGGCGCGCGCAGGCGGCGCCACGGGCCTGGCGTGCACCCTCTGCTCCACGCGGTCGATCAGTGCCAGCTTCCAGTCGAGGCGCGCCAGCTGCCAGAACCCCAGCGCCGTGAAACCCGCGACCGCCGCTGCGGCCAGTCCCGCCGCGAGCAGCAGCCGCAACGGAAATTTCACGGCAGCTCGCTCACCGGATGCGAGGGCATCATGTTGGTGTTGAGGTGGTACAGCACCCAGGTCGAACCAGCCAGCGTGATCACCACCAGAATCACGGTGAACACCAGCGCCGTCAGGCTCCAGCCCTCCTCGGCGCGCGTGGTCATGTGCAGGAAGTAGATCATGTGCACCACGATCTGCACGGCAGCAAAGCCCACGATGATGAAGGCCGTGAGCTGCCGCCCCGGCAGCACGTGACTCATCACCAGCCAGAAGGGCACGGCCGTGAGCACCACCGCCAGCGCGAAACCGGTGAGATATCCCCGCAGGGTCACCGGCGCGTGGCCGGCCGCGGCGTGCGGCGCACTCATCGCAGCATCCCCAGCAGGTAGACGAACGTGAACACGCCGACCCACACCACGTCCAGGAAGTGCCAGAACATGCCCAGCGTCGTCACGCGGCGCCGGTTCGCTTCACCCAGACCGTAGCGGCCCAGCTGCACCACCAGCGTGAGCAGCCACACCAGCCCCAGTGTCACGTGCATGCCGTGAGTGCCCACCAGCGTGTAGAACGCCGACAGGAAGGCGCTGCGCTGCGGCGTGGCGCCCAGGTGGTACAGGTGGTGGAACTCGTACAGCTCGATGCCGACGAAGCCCAGGCCGAACAA
Source organism: Steroidobacteraceae bacterium (assembly GCA_049841155.1). Taxonomy (GTDB): domain Bacteria; phylum Pseudomonadota; class Gammaproteobacteria; order Steroidobacterales; family Steroidobacteraceae; genus ZC4RG30. The sequence goes on along the minus strand of JASGHI010000004.1, from coordinate 421,884 downwards.
CGCCGTGATCAGGAGCCAGCCCTGGGTCGCGCGCAGCTTGTCCTGCTGCATCGACAGCACGGCGAAGCCGTAGGTAATGGACGAGAGCAGCAGCATGGTGGTGTTCACGGCCACCAGCGGCAGGTCGAACAGGTCCTTCGGGGCCGGTCCCGCGGCATAACTGCCGCCCAGCACCGCATAGCAGGCGAACAGCACCGCGAAGATGAAGCAATCGCTCATCAGGTAGATCCAGAACCCCAGCAGCGTGCTGCCGCCCGCGGCGTGGTCGTGCTCGTCCTGCACGTGGAAAACCGGCGCGGCGCCGGGCGCGGCCACAGTGACGCTCACGACGCGCCTCCCGCTGCGAGCAGGCGCGTGCGCGCGTCTTCCTCGCGCGCCACCTCTTCGCGCGGCACGTGGAACTCGCGGTCGTAGTTGCAGGTATGGGTGATGGCCACCACGAACAGCGCCGCGAGGCTCGCCAGCGCCAGCCACCATATGTACCAGATCATCGCGAAACCCAGCACCGCGCTCAGGCCTGCGAGGATGATGCCGGTGCCGGTGTTCTTCGGCAGCAGGATGGCGCGGAAGCCGGTCTGCGGCCGCCGGTAGCCACGCTGCTTCATGTCCCACCAGGCGTCGAGCTCATACACCACGGGAGTGAAGGCGAAGTTGTAGGCCGGCGGCGGCGAGGACGTGGACCACTCCAGCGTGCGGCCATTCCAGGGATCGCCGGTGGTGTCGCGCAGCGCCTCCCGGTTGCGGATGCTCACGTAGATCTGCACCAGGAAGGCCAGGATGCCGATCAGCACCAGCACCGAGCCGATCGCCGCAGCGATGAACCAGGGCTGCAGCGCCGGATCGTCGAACACGCGCAGCCGGCGCGTGACGCCCATCAGCCCCAGCGCATACAGCGGCATGAAGGCCACGTAGAAACCGACCACCCAGAACCAGAACGAGACCTTGCCCCAGAACGGATCGAGCCGGAAGCCGAAGGCCTTGGGGAACCAGTAGTACATGCCGGCGAACAGGCCGAACACCACGCCGCCGATGATCACGTTGTGGAAATGCGCCACCAGGAACAGGCTGTTGTGCAGCACGAAATCCGCCGGCGGCACCGCCAGCATCACACCGGTCATGCCGCCGAGCACGAAGGTGATCATGAACGCCACCGTCCACATCATCGGCAGGTCGAAACGGATGCGGCCGCGGTACATCGTGAACAGCCAGTTGAACAGTTTCGCGCCGGTGGGAATCGAGATGATCATCGTCGCGATGCCGAAGAAGGAGTTCACGCTGGCGCCCGAACCCATCGTGAAGAAGTGGTGCAGCCACACCAGGTAGGAAAGGATGGTGATCACCACCGTCGCATACACCATCGAGGTGTAGCCGAACAGCCGCTTGCCGCAGAAGGTGGCCGTCACTTCGGAGTAGATGCCGAACACCGGCAGCACCAGCACGTAGACCTCCGGATGGCCCCAGATCCAGATGAGGTTCACGTACATCATCGGGCTGCCGCCGAAGTCGTTGGTGAAGAAGTTGGTGCCCACGTAGCGGTCCAGCGCCAGCAGGCCCAGCGTCGCGGTAAGCACCGGGAAGATGGCCACGATCAGCACGTTGGCGCACAGCGCGGTCCAGGTGAACACCGGCATCTTCATCAGCGTCATGCCGGGCGCGCGCATCTTGATGATGGTGGCGATCAGGTTGACGCCCGATAACAGCGTTCCGACGCCGGCCACCTGCAGCGCCCAGATGTAGTAGTCGACGCCCACATCCGGGCTGTAGGCGAGCCCCGAAAGCGGCGGATAGGCCAGCCAGCCGGTGCGCGCGAACTCGCCCACGAACAGCGACACCATCACCAGCCCAGAACCCGCGGCCGTCATCCAGAAACTGAAGTTGTTGAGGAAGGGGAAGGCCACGTCGCGGGCGCCGATCTGCAGCGGCACGACGTAGTTCATCAGCCCGGTGATCAGCGGCATCGCCACGAAGAAGATCATGATGGTGCCGTGGGCGGTGAAGATCTGGTCGTAGTGATGGGCGTTGAGATAGCCCTCCGCCCCGCCGAAGGCCATGGCCTGCTGCAGGCGCATCATCAGCGCATCGGCAAAGCCGCGCAGCAGCATGACGAGGCCCAGCACCATGTACATGATGCCGATGCGCTTGTGGTCGATGGTGGTGAACCAGTCGCGCCACAGCATGCCCCACAGCCGGTAATACGTGATCACCGCGAACAGCGCGACACCGCCCAGCGCCACCGCCGCGAAGGTGGCCACCACGATGGGCTCGTGCAGCGGCAGGGAATCCAGGCCCAGGCGGCCCAGCAGCGGATGCAGTTCGCTCATCGTCCAGGCTCCGGCAGTCCCATGCCGCGCAGGGGTTCGTTGTTCGCCACCCGCAGCGGCAGCGGGCTCACAGGCAGCGGATCGCCAGGCCCGCACAGGCCGGTGACCCAGGCCCACGCGGGACCGAACACCGCGCCGCGCCGGTGGTGCTTGTCGTAGTCTAGGCGCGCCACATTGTAGATGCCGGCCAGGCCCAGCCCGCCGCGGGCATCCACTTCCATCATCTGGTGCTGGCACATGCGCCCGGGCTCCACGCAGAGATTGACCACAGCGTTGAACAGCCCCGCTTCGACCCGGCCGTAGTGCCGCACCGGCACGTTCTCGCTCGGGCGCTCCAGCTCAAGATAAGCCTGCCGGTCGAGCCGGTCGCCACCGGCACGCAGTTCCTTTACGTAGCGCTCGTACTCCTCCGCCGTCACGCCGCGCAGCGTGAAATGCATGCCGGAGAAGCCGGCGCCGCTGTAGTTGGCGGAAAAGCCCTGGTAGGTGCCCGGACGGTTCAGCACCGCATGCAGGCGGGTCTCCATCGCCGGCATGGCGTAGATCATGCCGGCCAGCGCCGGCGCATAGAAGGCATTCATCACCGACGAGGCGCTGATGTGCAGCGCCACCGGCCGGTCCACCGGCAGCACCAGCTCGTTCACGGCCGCCACGCCCTGCTCGGGATAGATGAACAGCCACTTCCAGTCCAGCGCCACCACTTCCACGCGCAATGGCTCGACCTCGGCCGGCACGGGCCGGTTGCGGCCGATCCGCTCCAGCGGCCGGTAGGGATCGAGCAGGTGTGTGCCCGACCAGGTGATTGCGCCCAGGCAGATGATGATCAGCAGCGGCGCGGCCCAGATGAGCAGTTCCAGCTGCGTGGAGTGATCCCAGTCCGGCTCGTAGCGCGCCTGGCGGTTGGAGTGGCGGTAACGCCAGGCGAACAGGATCGTCGTGGCGATCACCGGGACGATGATCACCAGCATCAGCAGCGTGGAGATGACCAGCAGGTCGCGCTGCTGGGCGGCGATGTCCCCGGCCGGCGCCAGCACCCACCACTTGCAGCCGCCGAGCAGGCTCAGCAGTGGCAGCAGACCAAAGAGCAAGGCGCGCCGGCGCGCGGGAATTGTTCTATGCGCGGACATCGGGCGCAGCATAGAACTTGCTTCCTCCGGAGGATAGTGGACAATTTGCCCTATCCCCCCGAGCGCCCCGGGAGCGTTATAACTGCGGCCATGAACAGCCTGACGGAAGCCGCCGCCCCTGGAACCCATCGCGATGTCCGGCCGGGCGAGATCGCCGTCGGTGTGGTGCTGGGCCGCACCTCCGAGTTTTTCGATTTCTTCGTCTATGCCATCGCCTCGGTGCTGGTGTTTCCGCGGCTGGTATGGGGCTACACCGACCCGCTCACGGGCACGCTGTATTCCTTTGCCGTGTTCTCGCTGGCCTTCATCGCGCGGCCCTTCGGCACGTGGATCTTCTCCGCCGTGGAACGCCGCTACGGCCGCAGCGCCCGCCTCGTCACCGCGCTGCTCATGCTCGGCTGCTCGACCGTGGCCGTGGCCTTCCTGCCCAGCTACCAGAGCATAGGCACCGCCACGGCCTGGCTGTTGTGCATATTGCGCATCGGCCAGGGCATCGCCCTCGGCGGAACCTGGGACGGCCTGCCGTCGCTGCTGGCGCTGAACGTGCCGAAGCGCCGCCGCGGCTGGTACGCGATGATCCCGCAGCTCGGCGCGCCACTGGGCCTCATCGTCGCCAGCAGCCTGTTCGCCTACTTCGCCGCACTGCTCTCTACCGAGGACTTCCTCGGCTGGGGATGGCGTTATCCTTTCTTCGTCGCCTTCGCCATCAACGTGGTGGCGCTGTTTGCACGCCTGCGCATGGTGGTCGCGCCGGAATTCGAGCGGCTGTTCCAAGCCCAGGAGCTGCAGCCCTCGTCGGTACCGCAGACCCTGCGTGCTGAAGGCCGCACGGTGCTGATCGGCGCGTTCGCGCCGCTGGCGAGTTTCGCGCTGTTCCACATGGTCACGGTGTTTCCGCTGTCCTGGGTGTTTCTCTACACCAAACAGCCGCCCGCGCGCTTCCTGGTCATCGAAACCCTGGGCGCCATCGTCTGCGTCGCCGCCATCGTCGCCTCCGGCCGCGCAGCCGACCGCATCGGCCGGCGCATGCTGCTGGCGCTGACGGCGGTGGCCATCGCCGCCTTCAGCGGCTTCGCGCCGCAGCTGCTCGCCGGCGGCGACCTCGGCGAATCACTGTTCATGCTGCTGGGCTTCGCGCTGTTGGGGCTGTCGTTCGGCCAGTCCTCCGGTGCCGTGGCGTCGAGTTTCTCGATCTCGCACCGCTACACCGGTTCGGCACTGACCTCGGACCTGGCCTGGCTGATCGGCGCCGGTTTCGCGCCGCTGGCGGCACTGGCTCTGTCCAGCCGCTTCGGGCTGCTGTCCTCCGGCGCCTATCTGCTCTCGGGCGCCGTGTGCACACTGGCGGCGCTTGCCATCAACCGCCAGATCGAACTGGACGACCGGGGCTGAGACCGGGCAGGCGAGCCGAACCGTACTTCTTGCCGAGCCGGCCGCTGCGGATGAAATCCCGCATCATCGGGAAATATCCTTCGGGGTTGCGCGTGGACACACGCGTTCCGTCAGGCAGCGTTTCGTATTCGAGGATGCCGTGCCCGGCGCGCGGAAACAGCACGGTTACGATCGGCTGCCCTTGGGCAGCAAGCGTCTTCAAGCGCCGCGCGGTCTCGGCACTCGGCGCGTCGATGTCGTCTTCGCCCAGGATCCACAACTGAGGTGTCTTCAGGCGGCGCAGCACCGGCATCGGGTCATAGTGAGGCTGAATACCGGCAAGAAGCTTCGGGCCTTGCACTCGCAATTGCTCCGGCGGCATCTCGAGCACAGCGAAGGTGAAATTGCCGTGAACGTACCTGAACCAGGGTTCACCGCCGTACTTCGCGCGCACCGCGTCGACCCGCTCGTAACCTTCGGTGAAGTTGCTGACCAGCACCGCCTCCGTGGCGTCGGCGATCTCCAGCGCCTTGGCCACGGCATCGGGGCCGAATCCACGGCGCGTCAGGTCCAGCACGACCGCCGAGCGGTCTTCCTCGACGGGAGAGACCGCGAGGCCATACGCAACGACCACAAAATCCACCGGCGCCATCGTCGCTGCGAGCGGCGCGACCCAGCCCGCCTGGCTGCCTCCCTGGTAGCCCACTCTGCCCGCCCTCGCACCGGCCAGCCGTTTGGCTTCGCGCATCGCGGCGACCGCATCCGCCGCGAGCAGCGTGTAGTCCTGTGAATACTCCCCTCCCGAGGCGCCCGTGCCGCGCTTGTCGTACACGAACGCGCCTATGCCCTCGGAAGGGAACAGTCGCTGCAGCGCGAAGAAGTCGCGCGCTGAGAAATCCTCCGAACCGCTGAGCAGAACGACGATCGGCACGCGGGCGGTCCCCGGTGGCATGACCAGCCGGCCGGCGAGACTCGCTTCTCCGCTCTGGAACCGGGTATCCGCCACTGTGAGGTCGATGCGCCTGCCGCTCACGCCATCGAAGTCGATGGTCCCTTCGCTGCATCCGGAAAAGGTGATCCGCTTGCCGTCCGGACGGGAAGTCCATCCCAGCGAGCTCGTCCATACTCCCTCAGGAGTTTCAGTGAGCTCACCCGAAGTACCGTCCTTGCGCCGCCAGCGCAAGTGGGCACCCTCCCCGGACGCAATATCGACGTCACTGCCGTCGCGCAGCCGGTAGATCCCGACATGGCAATTTTCCGTGGAGTCTCCGGCAGCGGGTACGCCGTGGCACATTGTCGCAAGACAGACGGCGCCCAGGAGCTGCAGCGCGGCTCTCATCTGCTGCCCTGGCCTGGCACGCGCTCGGCAACACGCTCGAATTGCCGGAAGCCGCTGAAGCTCCAGGGACGCAGGGCAAGCACAAAGGCCGCGCCGCGCCGGCTTGCATTCTCCGGGCGTTGCCGGTCGACGATCTCGGCGCACTCGCGTGCGGCGCTGCCCAGCGCCCGCCTGATCTGTGCGATGGCGTCCTCCGAAAGCTCGCCGCCGTGAAAATAGAACTCCTCGTTCGGTCCGGTGAAATTGCTGGAAAGAAACTCCTTCAGCAGCTTCTCGTGGATGTAGCGCTGCACCGGGCCGCCGGCCCGCCAGCTGAAATGCCGGCTCACGAGCAGGCGCACACGATTGCCCGGCTGCAGCTCTATGACCTTGAGCCGGTCGAGCTGGATGAAATACCGCAGCACCTCACGCTCGGTGAAAGCATAGTCGCGCACGATCGTTTCCAACGGCGCCCGGTTGATCAGCAGCCACGTCACGAGCAGCAGCCTGGGATCAGCAACGATCTGCTGCTCCTGGGTCAGGGTGAGCTGATTGGCGGGGGTCGTGCGGCCACGTGCCCGTTCGAGCAGATCGGCCAGATCGCAACCGGCAAGCTCGCAGATGCGATCAACGCGCTCGAGACTGAAATCTCCGGTTGAGAACAGACGCTTCACGCTTGCGACGCTGACGCACAGCACCTTCGCAACGTCGGCATAGGTAAGACCCTGGGCGCGCAGCGCACGCTTGAGTTCGCCGACGATCAGGTTGCGGGCCGGTGTTGGCATACTCCGGAAAGTATCACTTATTGATACCTTCAGACCATTCCAGTGCCACTTCCAAGACCGAAGTTGCGTGTCCAGCAACTTTTTTCCAGTGTCGCTCCACCAATCCAGCGGGAGTGGAAGATGAGACCCAGGATTCTTGCCAGCACCATCATGGCCGTGTTCTGCCTGTTCCTCGGCGGCTGTGCGGGACTGAACTGTCTCTGGGACTGCAACCGGCAGCATTACAGCTCCTCCAGCCTGATGCAGTTTCTCTATCCGCAAGCCGCGGCGCCACCCGCCGGGACATCCTCGCCACAACTGCAGCTGCCGCTGCATGTCGGGCTTGCCTTCCTGCCGTCAGCCGGCCCGCAATCCGGCAGCGGACTCGATGCGGCACACAAACAGGCTCTGCTCGAACGCATCCGCGAACGATTCCTGTCGCGCAAGTTCATCGCCGACATCACGCTCATTCCCGACTATTACCTGACGACCACCACAGGGTTTACCGGACTCGAAGGCCTGCAGCGCCTGTATGACGTCGATCTGGTGGCCCTGGTTTCCTACGATCAGGTCACGCACATGGACGACAACAATCTGTCACTGGGATACCTCACGATCATCGGTGCCTACGTTCTCAAAGGCACGCGTCACGATGTATCGACGCTGATCGATCTCGCAGTGGTTGACCCCGCAAGCAGATCACTGGTGCTGCGTGCCGGCGGCATCGACACCCAACATCTCAATACGACGTTCGTCGAGGCTGGCCGCGAGCAACGTGAAGCGCGTGCCAGGAGCTTCGATGCGGCAACGGACCGCCTGATCGACAACTTCGATCAGGCACTGCGGGCTTTCGAAACGGATGTCCGCGAGGGCAAAGCCCGCGTGCAGGTGACCGGGACCGGTGGCGCGGGCAGCCTCGATCTAGTGCTGCTCGCGCTGCTGGCGCTCGGTGTCGCGGCCCGGAGCGCCGGGCATCGGCTCACCCGGCGCCGCTAGCTGGTGCCACCCACCGTCATCGCATCGATGCGCACCGTGGGCTGGCCCACGCCCACCGGCACGCTCTGCCCTTCCTTGCCGCAGGTGCCCACGCCCTCGTCGAGCTTGAGGTCATTGCCCACCATCGAGACACGCGTGAGCACATCGGGCCCGTTGCCGATCAGCGTGGCGCCCTTGATGGGCCGTGTGATGCGGCCGTTTTCGATGAGGTAGGCCTCGCTGGCCGAGAACACGAACTTGCCGGAAGTGATGTCCACCTGGCCGCCGCCGAAATTCACGGCGTAGATGCCCTTGTCCACCGAGGCGATGATCTCGGCCGGATCGTGTGGACCAGGGCGCATGTAGGTGTTGGTCATGCGCGGCAATGTCATGTGGGCGAAGGATTCGCGCCGGCCATTGCCGGTGGAGCGCGTGCCCATGAGGCGCGCGTTGAGCGAATCCTGCAGGTAGCCCTTGAGCATGCCGTTCTCGATCAGCGTGGTGCACTGGGTGGGCGTGCCCTCGTCATCGATGTTCAGCGAACCGCGGCGCTGCGACAGCGTGCCGTCGTCGACCACGGTGATGTGCTCGCTCGCCACCTTCTCGCCGATGCGGTTGCTGAAGGCCGAGGTGCCCTTGCGGTTGAAGTCGCCTTCCAGACCATGGCCGATGGCCTCGTGCAGCAGGATGCCGGGCCAGCCCGGCCCCAGCACCACGGGCATGCTGCCCGCGGGCGCCGGCACGGCTTCGAGATTCACCAGTGCCTGGCGCACCGCTTCGCGCGCGAGCTTCAGCGGCCGGTCCCCGGCCACCAGCTCCTCCAGCGTGTAGCGGCCACCGGCGCCGGCATAGCCCTGTTCGCGCCGGCCGTTCTGTTCGGCGATGACCGAGACGTTGAAGCGCACCAGCGGCCGCACGTCCGCGGCCAGCTGGCCGGCGGAATTGGCCACCAGCACGACCTCGTGCACGGCATGCACGCTTGCCATCACCTGCACGATGCGCGGATCCATGGCACGCGTCTCGCGGTCCACGCGTTCCAGCCACGCGATCTTCACAGCATCGTCGAGACTCGTCAGTGGATCCACCGGCAGGTACAGCCGGTGCGGCTCGCTGCGCTGCCAGGCGGCCACCTCACGGCCGGGCGATTGCCGGGCAATCGCGCGCGCCGCGCGCGAGGCCTCTTCCAGAGCGCCGGGCTGGATCTCGTCCGAATAGGCGAAGCCGGTCTTCTCGCCGGCGATGGCGCGCACACCGACACCCTCCTCGATGCTGGCGCTGCCTTCCTTGACGATGCCGTCCTCCAGCGCCCAGGACTCCTCGCGCGACACCTGGAAGTAGAGGTCCGCGGCATCCACGGCGTGATCGAGCACCAGCCCCAGCGTGCGGTCCAGCCGGTTCTCGTCGAGGCCGCCGGGCGCCAGGATGGTGCGCCGCGCCAGCTCCAGATTGTCAGTGGTGGTGGACATGTACTACCTCAGTGGAGATCCAGCACCCGGTGTTCAAGGGCCGGGAATTCGCGCCGGACCTGCGCCTGGCGGGCCAGATCAATGTCCGCCAGAGCATAGCCCACGCCGGCCGGGCGTTGCGCCAGGATGCGGCCCCAGTGGTCCACGATGGCGCTGTGGCCATAGGTGCGGCGGCCGTTTTCGTGCTCCCCGGCCTGCGCCGAGGCCACCAGGTGGCAGAGGTTTTCCACGGCCCTGGCCCGCAGCAGCACCTCCCAGTGGGCCTCTCCCGTGGGCACGGTGAAGGCCGCCGACACGGCGAAAAAGTCCGCTCCCAGCGCGCCCATGCGGCGGAACAGTTCGGGAAAGCGCAGGTCGTAGCACACCGCGATGCCCACCCGGCCCGCCGGTGTGGGCACCACGACAACCTCCCGGCCCGGCACCATGCCGGCGGACTCGCGATGGCTCTCCGCAGCGTCCGGCACGTTCACATCGAAGAGATGAATCTTGTCGTAGCGGCCGATGCGCTCGCCGTCGGGCCCGTAGACCAGGCTCGCCGCGGCCACCCGCTTCTCGCCGGGAACGCGCAGCGGCAGGGTGCCGGCCACCAGCGTGAGCCGGTATTCGCGCGCCCAGCCGGCCAGCGCCTGCTGGATGGGACCCACGCCATCGTCCTCGGCGATGGCCTGCTTGTCCTGCTCGCGCGCGCCCATCAGCGCAAAGTTCTCCGGCAACACCGCGAACTGCGCGCCGTGTTCCGCGACTTCACGCAGCAACTTGCCGGCGGACTCCACATTGCGGGCCGCATCGAGGCCCGAGCACATCTGCACCGCGGCGACCTTCATGCCAGCACCACGTCGAACTGGTCCACGCCGTACTGGGGTTCGGCCTGCAGCCGGATGGGCCGGCCGAGCTGGGTTTCGAGTTCCGCGAGCACCGGGGCTTCCTCCTCGAGCAATCGTCCCACCACGTCCTGGTGCGCGAGCACCAGCAGTTCCGAGCTTGCGAACTGGCGGCTCTGCCGCACCAGTTCGCGGAAAACCTCGTGACAGACCGTCTCGGGCGTGCGCACCGAGCCGCGGCCGCCGCACTGCGGACAGGGCCCGCACAGCAGGTGCTCGAGGCTCTCGCGCGTGCGCTTGCGGGTCATCTCGATCAGACCCAGTGGCGAAACATTGGCGATGTGCGTCTGGGCGCGGTCCCCCGCCAGTGCCGCCTGCAGCGCCGCGAGCAGCGCGTCGCGGTGCTCGGGTTCCTGCATGTCGATGAAGTCGATGATGATGATGCCACCGAGGTTGCGCACCCGCAGCTGCCGCGCGATGGCCACAGCGGCCTCGAGGTTGGTGCGGAAGATGGTCTCCTCCAGCGTGCGGTGACCCACGTAGCCGCCGGTGTTGACGTCCACCGTGGTCATGGCCTCGGTCTGCTGGATGACGAGGTAGCCGCCGGATTTCAGCGGCACGCGCTGCTCCAGCGCCCGCTGGATTTCCTCCTCCACGCCATGCAGGTCGAAGATGGGCCGCGGCACCTGGTGCAGTTCCAGGCGATCAGCGTAATCCGGCATGAAGGAACGGGTGAATTCCTGCATGCGGGCAAAATCCGCCGGCGAATCCACCAGCACGCGCCGCACTTCGGGACGCAGCTCGTCGCGCAGCACGCGCAGCGGCAGCGGCAGGTCTTCGTGGACCAGCGTGCCGGAAGGGGTGCTCGCGGCCCGCGCGCGCACATGTGCCCACAGGCGGTGCAGGTAGAGCATGTCGGCGTGCAGCGCCGGCAGCTCCGCGCCCAGCGCGGCCGTGCGCACGATGTAGCCGCCGCGCGCGCCGCCCGAACGCTCCAGCTCCGAAGCCAGCGCCGCCACCAGGCCGCGCAGGCGCGTGCGCTCCTCCTCGGACTCGATGCGTGCCGAAACGCCCACCTTCGCGCCCTGCGGCATGTAGACCAGGAAGCGCGACGGCAGCGACACATGCGTGGAAAGGCGCGCGCCCTTGGTGCCGATCGGGTCCTTCACCACCTGCACCAGCAGGTCGTCGCCCTCGCGCACCAGCGCGCGGATGTCGGCGCTGCGCGCGGGCTCCTCGCGCGGCGTGTCATTGCCCGGATCCGGCGGAGGCGCAAGGATGTCGGCCACATGCAGGAAACCGGTGCGCGTCAGCCCCAGCTCCAGGAATGCGGCCTGCATGCCCGGCAGCACGCGCGACACGCGGCCCTTGTAGAGATTGCTCACCAGTCCGCGGCGGCTGGCGCGCTCGATGTAGACCTCCTGCAGCACGCCGTTTTCCACCAGCGCGGCGCGGGACTCGCGCGGAGCGACATTGACGAGGATTTCGGTGCTCAAGCCAGTCCCCCGATCAGGCCACAGCGCTGCAGCAGCCGGCCGGTTTCGAACAGTGGCAATCCCATGACACCAGAATAACTGCCGCCGATACGCTCGATGAACAGCGCCGCGCGGCCCTGGATGGCATAGGCGCCGGCCTTGTCGCAGGGCTCGCCGCCGGCCCAGTACGCTGCCGCTTCCGCGGGCAGGATCGTTCGCATCGTGACCTCCGTACGGCTCAGCGCTTCCTCCAGCCGGTCCTGCGGGCCCGCCAGCGCCACGGCGGTCAGCACCTCATGGCAGCGCCCGCCCAGCGCGTGCAGCATGCGCAGGCCGTCGGCCTCATCGCGCGGCTTGCCGAACACCTCGCCCGCCAGCACCACCACCGTATCGGCGCCCAGCGCCCAGCCCTGCCCGCCGGCCGCGCGCTGACCCGCCCGGGCCTTGCTGCGCGCCAGCCGCGCCACCAGCGCCGCAGGCGCTTCATCCGGCAGCGGCGACTCGTCCATCGACACGGGCAGCACGCGGTGGGCAACACCGATCTGGCGCAGCAGCTCGGCACGGCGCGGCGAGGCCGAAGCCAGCACCAGCACCGCAGGGTTGTCTTTGTCCGATGAGGTCATTCGCGGTGATAGGGATGATTGTCGAGCACCGACACGGCGCGGTACATCTGCTCGATCCAGACGACCCGCACCAGTGCATGCGGCAACGTCAGCGGCGACAGCGACCAGGATTCATCCGCCCGCTCACGCACCGGCGGCGCAAAACCATCCGGCCCGCCGATCAGGAAAGCCAGATCCCGGCCCTGCTGCATGCGGCTGCCCAGCCAGCGTGCCTGTTCGAGGCTGCTGCGCTGCGCGCCCCGCTCGTCCAGCAGCACCACATGGTCCGCAGGCCGCAGCGCCGCGATCAGGCGCTGGCCTTCGGTGGCCATGGCCTGTTCCGCACGTGCCCCGCTGCGCTGCCCCGAAGCGATTTCCACCAGCTGCACCGGCAGGCGCTTGCGCAACCGCTTTGCATAGTCGTCGAAGGCCGTCTGCACCCAGCCCGGCATGCGTTGACCGATGGCCAGCAGCGCGATGCGCACCCGGCTCAGTCGGCTCTGGCGCGGGCCCGGCTCCTGCCGGGCGCAGTCTTCCCGGCGCGGCGCGGCGATGTGCTGCCCTGCTTTGCGGAGCGCACGCGCGATGCGGCAGACCCCGTCCGGGGCGCTGCCTTTGCCGGCACGGCTTTCGACCTGGACCCGGCCTTCGCCCTGGGTTTGGCCTTGGATTGGGCCTTGGATTTGGCCGCGGCCCTGGTCTTCACGCGCAGGGCCGGCGCCACTTCCCACAGCGTTTCCAGCGCGTAGAACTCGCGCACCCGCGGCAGCATCACGTGCACGATCACGTCGTTCAGGTCCACCAGCACCCACTCGCCGTCGCGCTGGCCTTCGATGCCCAGCGGGCGGAAGCCGCCGGCCTTGGCACGCTCGACCACGCGGTCGGCGATGGAGCGCACATGACGGTCCGAGTTGCCGGAAGCCAGCACCATGCAGTCGGCAACGTCGGTGGCCTCGCGGACATCGAGGACCTTGACGTTGACCGCCTTCATGTCATCGAGGGCGGCGGCGACGAGCTTGATCAGCGCGGCCCGCGCAGGCGGGCGGGAAACCTTGGCAGCACTCATTGGCGGCGAGCATAACATTCCGTCTCGCGCAGCAACGCGCAGACGCTGTCGGGCACCAGGTAGCGCGGATTGCGGCCCGCGGCGATGAGCTGGCGCAGTTCGGTGGAAGAGATTTCGAGCTGGGTGACCGCGTGCACATAGATGCGTCCGGCCTTGAGGTCGTGCAGCTCGCGGATCGAACCGGTACCCCGGTCCACCATGGCTTCGCCCAGCGGCCCCTGCGTGGGCGCCTTCCAGCCCGGGCGGTGCGCCACCACCACGTGGGCGAGTTCGAGGATTTCCGTCCAGCGGTGCCAGTTCGGCAGGCCGAGAAAGGCATCCATGCCCAGCAGCAGGCACAGCGGACGCTCGGGATTCTCGGCACGCAGTTCGGTAAGCGTATCCACCGAATACGACAGGCCGGTGCGCCGCACCTCGCGGTCGTCCACGGTGAAACCCGGCTGGTCAGCCACCGCGGCCCGCACCATGGCCAGGCGCATCTCCGCCGTCGCGCTGGTCTGGTCGCGGTGCGGCGGATTGCCGGTGGGCAGGAAACGCAGCTCTTCCAGACGCAACGCCTCGCGCAGTTCGAAGGCCGTGCGCAGATGGCCGTAGTGGACGGGATCGAAAGTACCGCCAAAGAGTCCGAGGGGGTTCATGCTTCAGGCCGCAGGCTGCAGCGGCGCTCCTCCCGATGTGAATTCAGCCACCAGCAACGCGATTTCATCCCAGGCCTGCCCCCTTTCGATTCCCTTGATTATGCGGTCTGCGCGCGCGGCCTGCTCCGTGAGGCGCGCAAAGCCCGCCCGTCCCCGCTGCCGGAACCGCGGCAGGGCCGCGCCCTGCGCGCCGCGGTTGCGGCTCCAGATGCCCGCGACCTGCGGCCCGGGCACCAGCTGCAGCCACAGCATGCGCAGCTCCTGCAGCACCGACCACAGCACCAGCGTGGGCTCCACGCCCTCGGCGCGCAGCGCGCCCAGTATGCGCAGCGCGCGGCGGCTGTCGCCGGCGAGCATGGCCTCACCCAGCTGCGTGACATCGTAACGGCCGCTGCGGGTGGTGCCGGCGAGCACCTCTTGCGCGCCGACTCCAGTGAGCCCGGCCAGCTGCAGCTTCTGCAGCTCCTGCCAGGTGGCCAGCAGATTGCCCTCGGTCTGCTGCGCCAGCAACTCTACGGCCGCGTCATCGAGCTTGAGCCCCAGGCGCGCGCCGCGCTGCCTGATCCAGCCCGGCAGCTGCGCTGCCGCGACGGCTTCCGCGACCACCCAGCAGCCCCCATGCTCCAGCGCCTGCACCCAGGCCGACTGCTGCGCCTCGCGGTCCAGTGCGCCGGTGATGACCAGCACCATGAGCTCGGGCCCGGCAAGCTGCACGATTTCCTGCAGGATCTTGCCGCCGGCCGCGCCCGGCTTGCCGCCGGGCAGGCGGACCTCGATCAGGCGCCGCTCGGCAAACAGCGACCGCGACTGCGCCGCTGCAAAAATCTCTTCCCATGGACCGGTGTTCGCGCGTTCGACGAAGAACACGTCACGCTCGGTGAAGCCGGCCGCGCGCGCCGCGGCGCGCAGCGCATCGGCCGCCTCGCCCGCAGTGAGCGGTTCATCGCCCGAGATGAGGTAGACGGGGGCCAGGCCCCGGTCGAGCCCGGATTGGAGCTTTTCCGGTGTGGTCTTCAAGCCGCGTATTATAGTCCGTCACATGGCCACCCTGTTCGAACGCATCATCGCCGGCGAACTGCCGGCGGACATCGTCTACCAGGACGCGGAAATCACCGCCTTCCGCGACATCCACCCCCGCGCACCGGTGCATATCCTCATCGTGCCGAACAAGCCCATCGCCACGGCCAACGACATCGCCGACGGCGATGCGCCGCTGATCGGCCGGCTGTTCCTGGTGGCGCGGGACCTGGCACGCAAGCTCGGCATCGCCGAGGACGGCTACCGCCTCATCATCAACTGCAACCGCAATGGGGGGCAGGAGGTCTATCACCTGCACCTGCACCTGATCGGCGGCGCGCCCCTGGGCGCGATGGTCGGAACGCGCTGATGGCGGCGAGGAGAAGCCCGCGGGCGGCCCGGCCCGCCCGCAAGTCCGTGGCGGCCCGGCCGGCGCGGGACGGGCTGTATCCACCCATCGAGCCCTACCGCACGGGGAGGCTGAAAGTCTCGGCCCTGCACCGGCTCTACTTCGAGGAAAGCGGCAACCCGCGCGGCAAGCCGGTGGTGTTCCTGCACGGCGGGCCCGGCGGCGGCACCGATCCGCGCATGCGCACCTTCTTCGATCCGCGCCGCTACCGCATCGTGCTGTTCGACCAGCGCGGCTGCGGCCGGAGCACACCGCATGCCAGCCTCGAGGACAACACCACCTGGGACCTGGTGGCCGACATCGAAAGGCTGCGCGAGCACCTCGCCATCGACCGCTGGCAGGTGTTCGGCGGCAGCTGGGGCTCGACGCTGGCGCTGGCCTATGCGCAGAAGCACCCGCAGCGCGTCACTGAACTGGTGCTGCGCGGCATCTTCCTGCTGCGGCGCTCGGAACTGGAATGGTTCTACCAGAGCAGCGAGGGCGCGGCATCCCTGTTCCCCGATCTGTGGGAGGAGTACGTAAAACCGATTCCGGAAGAGGAGCGCTACGACATGATGCGCGCCTACTACCGCCGGCTCACGAGCACGGATGCAAACGAGCGCAACGCGGCGGCACGCGCCTGGTCGATCTGGGAGGGCGCGACCAGTTTCCTGCGCAGCAACCCGGACTACATCGCGAAGTTCCGCGCGTCGAAATACGCTGCAGCCTTCGCGCGCATCGAATGCCACTACTTCGTGAACGGCGGCTTTCTGGATGCCGATGACCAGCTGCTGCGCGATGCCGCAAGGATCCGCCGCATCCCGGGCGTCATCGTGCAGGGACGCTACGACGTGGTCTGTCCCATGCGCAGTGCCTGGCATCTGCACCGCGCCTGGCCCGAGGCACAGCTCGTGGTGGTGCCGGATGCGGGGCATTCGGCCTTCGAACCCGGCATCGCGCGGGCGCTACGCGCAGCGGCCGACGGCTTCGCGCGGCAGTAGCCGCGCTGCGGGGCCGTGCGCCTCAACCCGCGCGCAGCTGGAACGTGAGGCGTCCGGCGGCGTCGATGATGCCCGCGGACAGCAGCCACAGGCGCGCATCCGCGGCATCCTGCTCATACCAGGCACGCGTGGAACCCAGCCGGAAGCTGTAGCCCCACTCGTCCATGTCGGCACAGGCGCGATCGAGGCCGCACTGGGGCAGCTCGGCCGACAGCAGCAGCTGCAGGTAGCAGACGGCGCATTCCTCGGCATCATCACCGCCGGCATCGCGGTCCAGGCCCGCGCGCCGCTCGGCGGACATGCAGATGAAATGCGCACTCTCGTGCAGCACCGAATGCAGCGGGGTATCGAGCCGCGCGTACAGCGTGGAATCCTTGAGCCCCGCCTCGCACTCGCCCCAGTAGCTGCCGGGGATATCCTCGCCCGCGCTCACCAGCCGCAGCTCGAGGCCATAGCGGGCCAGCAGCAGGCCCACGGCAAGGCGGTCCAGTCCTGCCAGACGCAGCACGCGCGTCAGAGCGCGCCGAGCCGCCGCACCACGACACTGGCCATGTCGCGGGCCAGCGCGCCGGCCAGGATCTCCTTTTCGCGCTCCTTGGCCAGCAGGCGCGTCTCGTCGAAGCTGTAGACCCGCGACAGCGAGAACGGCTCGCGCGCCATGAGCTCGCGGCCGCCGGCCGACACCGACACTTCCACTTCGTAGCTCAGTTCATAGTCCGTGGGGATGTTGCGCGCCGACACCGACAGCACGCGCTCGGTCAGCTCGTCACGCAGCACCGTCACGGTGGCCGCATCGCTGACGGCTGCGGGCAGCACGTGCGCGCCCGAGACCGTGAGCTGCGCGCGCAGCGCCTGGGTGAATTCGCTCTGCGCGTCCTTGGGGTCCACATAGATTGTGGACAGAGCCGCCGGCAAGGTCTGCCGGCCCTGCAGATGGAAGCCGCAGCCGGCCATCCCCGTGAACGCCAGCACCAGCAGGATTGCGGCACGCATGCGCATCACACCACGACGTTGACCAGTTTGCCCTTCACGACGATCACCTTGCGCGGTTCGCGGCCTTCGAGGAAGCGCTGCACGTTCTCGTCCGCGAGCGCGGCAGCCTTCACCTCGTCCTCGGAGGCGTTGGGTGCAACGGCCACGCGGCCGCGCAGCTTGCCATTGACCTGCACCACGATGCCGATCGTATCCTGTTGCAGCGCTGCCGGGTCGGCTTCGCGCCAGCGTTCGCGCCACAGCGGCTGCCCATGCCCCAGCGACTGCCACAGCGCATGGGTGATGTGCGGCACCACCGGCGACAGCGCCATCACCGCGATCTCCAGCGCCTCCTGGCGCACGGCGCGCGCCGCGGGCGTGACGGCCGTGTGGCGGCCCGCTGCATTGAGCAATTCCATCACCGACGCGATCGCCGTGTTGAAGACGCGGCGCCGGCCGATGTCGTCCTTCACCTTCGCCAGCGTCTGGTGCGCCACGCGCCTGAGGTCGCGGTCCTCGCCCGCGACACCGGCCGCCAGCAGCGCGCGCATTGCCTGCGCGGCCACCGGGCCGCCGGCCTCGACATGATCGAACACGGCCTTCCAAAGCCGCCGCAGGAAGCGGTTGGCGCCCAGCACGCCCTCATCCGACCATTCCAGCGTCTGCTCCGGCGGCGCGGTGAACATCATGAACAGCCGCGCCGTATCGGCGCCGAACTTCTCCGTCAGCGCATTGGGGTCGACGCCATTGAGGCGTGACTTGGACATGGTGCCCATGCCCTCGTAGGTGACGGCCGAGCCATCCTTCTTCAGCGTGGCATGCGCCGTGCGCGTCGCCGGATCGACGGTGAGATCCACGTCGGCGGGGTTGAAGTACTCGCGCCGCCCTTCGCTGCCGGTGCGCTGGAAGATGTGGTTGAGCACCATGCCCTGCGTGAGCAGGTTCGCGAAGGGTTCGGGAGTCTTCACCAGCCCCATCCCGTGCATCACGCGGGTCCAGAAACGCGCATACAGCAGATGCAGGATGGCATGCTCGATGCCGCCGATGTACTGGTCCACGGGCAGCCAGTAGTCGGCGCGCGCATCGACCATCGCGCGGTCGTTGCCGCTGCTGGCATAGCGCAGGAAATACCAGGACGAATCGACGAAGGTGTCCATGGTGTCCGTCTCGCGGCGCGCATCGCCGCCGCACTTCGGGCACTTGCACTGATAGAACGAGGGCGTCCTGGCCAGCGGGTTGCCGCTGCCATCGGGCACCAGGTCCTCGGGCAGGCGCACCGGCAGATCCTCGTCCGGCACCGGCACGTCACCGCAGGTGGCGCAGTGGATTATGGGGATGGGGCAGCCCCAGTAGCGCTGCCGCGAAATGCCCCAGTCGCGCAGCCGGTACTGCACGCGCTTGCGGCCCAGATCGCGCGCGGCAAGTTCGGCGGCAATGGCGTCGACGGCAGCGGCCGAGACAAGGCCCGTGAACTTCCCCGAATCCACCAGCGCGCCGTGCTCGGCATAGGCCTCCTGCCATGGGGCCTCGACCCTGTCGTATGCGCCGCGGACCGAGGCAACCACGGTGCGCACCGGCAGGGCGTATTTCTGCGCGAACTCGAAATCGCGCTCGTCATGCGCCGGCACCGCCATCACGGCGCCCTCGCCATAAGCCATGAGCACATAGTTCGCGACGTACACGGGCAGCTTCGCGCCGGTAAGCGGGTGCACCACATGCAGCCCGGTGGGCAGGCCTTTCTTCTCCTGCGTGGCGAGGTCCGCCTCCATCGTGCTGCCGCGGCGGCATTCGTCGATGAAGGCGGCCAGCGGCGCGTTGTCCCGCGCTGCGGCCAGCGCCAGGGGATGCTCCGCGGCCACCGCGACGTAGGTCACGCCGAACAGCGTGTCCGCGCGGGTGGTGAACACCTTCAGCCGGCCGTCCTGCCCCATCCTGGCGCGCGCATCGTCGGCGAAGGGAAACTCCACTTCCACGCCATGGCTCTCGCCGATCCAGTTGGCCTGCATGGTGCGCACGCGTTCGGGCCAGCCCGGCAGCGCATCCAGCGCGGCGCGCAGCTCGCCCGCATAGCGGGTGATCCCGAAGTAGTACATCGGGATCTCGCGCTTCTCGACCAGCGCGCCGGTGCGCCAGCCGCGGCCATCTATCACCTGCTCGTTGGCGAGCACGGTCTGGTCCACCGGATCCCAGTTGACGGTGCCGGTTTTCTTGTACGCAATGCCCTTCTCGAGCATGCGCAGGAACAGCCACTGGTTCCAGCGGTAGTAGTCCGGATCGCAGGTGGCAAGCTCCCGGCCCCAGTCGATGGCAAGACCCAGCGACTGCAGCTGCCCTTTCATGTAGGCGATGTTGTCGCGCGTCCACTTTGCCGGCGGCACGCCATTGGCCATGGCGGCGTTCTCCGCCGGCAATCCGAAGGCGTCCCAGCCCATGGGCTGCAGCACATTGCGGCCCTGCATGCGCATGAAGCGAGCCAGCACGTCGCCGATGGTGTAGTTGCGCACATGGCCCATGTGCAGGCGCCCGGACGGGTACGGGAACATGCAAAGGCAGTAGTACTTCTCGCCCGGGGCGGATTCATCCGCGGCAAAGGCGCGGGCATCGGCCCAGTCCTGCCGGGCGCCGCGCTCGACGGCGGCGTGATCGTATTTTTCCTGCATGCGGAGCCAGACTTCGAGGGGTCCGCAAGAATACACAACGCCGGCCGTCACGGCAGCGGCGCGGAGGCCCGTCCCGCGCAGAGGACGGGCCCCAGGCCCGCCTGCTATTCGGTGCGGACCGGAATGAACACCTGCCGGTCGCCGCGCTGGATGCGCAGCGCGACGGTCTTGCCGCCACGCTTCACGGCCGCCTTGAGCTCCTCCACCGTGCGCACATTGGTGCCGGCCACGCCGAGCACGATGTCACCGGGACGTACGCCGGCGTTGAGCGCCGGACCGGTCACGTCCTCGACCACGAGGCTGCCTTCGGTCTGCACCTGGCTGCGCTCTTCGGGGGCCAGCGGACGGACCGACAGGCCCAGGGAGCTGGGCTCGGCCTTGCCGCCGCCCTGGCTGGGGGCCGCATCGCCGTTGTCTTCGGTCAGAGCCTCCACGTCCACGGTGAAATTGCGGCTCTTGCGGTCACGCCAGATCTCCAGCTGCACCTTGCTGCCGGGCTTGGTCGCGGAGACCAGCGCCGGCACCTCGATGTCGCGGTCGATGGCCTTGCCGTTCACGCCGATGATGATGTCGCCGGGCTTCAGGCCCGCGCGGGCTGCCGGACCGCCGGCAACCACGGAGTTCACCAGCGCGCCGCGCGGCGAATCCAGCCCGAAGGATTCGGCAAACGCCGCCGTCACGGTGCCGATCTCCACGCCGATGCGGCCGCGCTGCACCTTGCCGGTCTTGACCAGCTGCTCGCGGACATTATTCGCAACGTCGATGGGAATCGCGAACGACAGGCCCATGTACCCGCCGCTCTGGCTGTAGATCTGCGAGTTGATGCCGACCACCTCGCCTTCGAGATTGAACAGCGGGCCGCCGGAATTGCCGGGATTCACCGCCGCGTCGGTCTGGATGAAGGGCACGTAGGGATCGCCCGGCAGCGTGCGCGACACTGCGCTGACGATGCCCGCCGTCACGCTGTTTTCCATGCCAAAGGGCGAACCGATGGCCACCACCCACTGGCCGGGCTTGAGCCGCGATGGATCGCCGAGCCGCACGGTGGGCAGATTCTTGGCGTCGATCTTGATCACCGCCACATCGGTGCGGTCATCGATGCCGACGACCTTGGCCGGATATTCGCGCCGGTCGGTCATCTTCACGGTGACATCGGTGGCACCGCGCACCACATGCGCATTGGTGATGATGTAGCCGTCCGCGGACACGATGAAGCCCGAACCCATGCCGCGCGCCGGCTGGGAATCCCCCCGCGGCCCGTTGGGATTGGGAATGCCGAAGCGGCGGAAGAACTCGGAGAAGGGATCGTCGGAATCAAAGCCGCGCGGCGAGCGCGACTGCACGGCAGTGGGCTGCTCCACGACCTGCACATTGACCACGGCGGGCCCGTACCTCTCGACCAGCGCCGTGAAGTCGGGCAGCCCCGTCACCAGCGGCCCTGCGGACTGCGCGGCCTGGGGCAGCGCAGCGGCAGCGACCGGCGGAACAGCCGTGGAAGCGGGGGGCGAGCAGGAGGCCAGTGCAAATGTGCTCAGAACCAGGACGGCAAGCTTGCGACCGAAACAATCGACTGACATTGCAGCAGTTTCCTTTGGAATGACGATTCCCAGTGTCCCCATCAGACCGGCGCGGGCCGTGGAAGTTTCCACCGCCGCCGCGTGACCCAGGCCACCAGCAGCCCGGCAATGCTGATTATCGGCCAGTTTCCGGCAACCAGATATGGCGTATCGCCGCTGCGGGTATGCACCTGGGCGCGCAGCACCGCCGGCGTGAATTCCGCCGCCGCCGCCTGGATCTCGCCGCGGGGGCCGATCACCGCCGACACCCCATCGTTCGCGGCCCGCAGCAGCGGGCGGCGCGCCTCGGCCGCGCGCATGCGCGTGATCTGCAGGTGCTGGTAGCGGGCGCTGGATCGGCCGAACCAGGCATCGTTGGTCACGTTCACCAGCAGATTCGCCGCGCGGGCGGCACGGCGCAGTGCGGCCGGATAGGCATCCTCGTAGCAGATGCTGGTGGCGGCGCTGAACCCCCCCAGCGCGAGCGGCGGCTGCTCGTCCGCTCCGGCGGTGAAATCCGAATTGGGCAGGCTCAGCAGCCGCAGCCAGCTGCGCACCCAGTCCGGCACCGGAAAGTACTCGCCGAAGGGCACCAGGTGGCGCTTGTCGTAGAACGCGGCTTCGCCCTCGCCCAGCGCCAGCACGGAGTTGTAGTAATTCTCGGCGCCCCGCGGCGCTCCCTCTTCAAAGCGCATGACGCCCATCAGCACCGCGGAACCGGCCTTCTCCGAGGCGGACCAGATGCCGCCGAGATATTGCGGCAGCAGGTTGGCCAGATCCGGCAGCGCAGACTCCGGCCACACGATGAGCGCGGCGCCCAGCGCCTCGTGATGCAGCCGCGCATATTCATCGAGGATGTTCTGGCGGTTGGTCTCCAGCCATTTCATGTCCTGCGGGATGGCGCCCTGCACGATGGCCACCGTGCGCGGCGCGGCATCGGGGCGCGTCCACTCCACGCTGCGCAGGGCAAGCCCCGCTGGCCAGGGCAGCAGCAGCAACGCCAGTGCGACGAGGCGCTGCCGGCCCTTGCCGCGCCACAGTGTCACCAGCGCACCGGCGGCTACGAGCAACAGCGCACTGACGAGGTACACGCCGCCCACGGGCGCGAAACCCGCGAGCCAGGTGCCGGTCTGGCTGTAGCCCAGCGACAGCCACGGAAAGCCCGACAGGAACCAGCCGCGGCACCACTCCACCAGCAGCCACATGGCCGGCACAGCGGCCAGCAGGTTCCAGGAACCGCGCACCGGCAGCAGGCGCAGCACGGCAAAGCCCAGCAGCGCATACCATCCGGCCATGATCAGCACCAGCGCACCCATCACCAGCAAGGCCACCCACAGCGGCGCCTGCCCGAACACGCGGATGGAGATGTACAGCCACCAGGTGCCGGCAGCGAACAGGCCCAGCCCGAAACAGAAACCCAGCCACGCGCCCTCGCGCGGCCGCGATGCCTGCGTCCACAGCGCCATCAGTGCGGCTGGGCAGATCACCGCCAGCGGCCACAGGCCGTAGGGAGCAAAGGCCAGGGTCAGCGCCGCGCCGACCAGCAAGGCGGCGAGGCTGCGCATCAGCCCGGAGTAACGCGCGCTTCGCGGATCAGACACTGTCTTCGCTGGAGCCGGCAATCTCGTCCGGTTCACCGGGCGCATCTTCCGGGATGGTCACGCGCAGCCCTTCGATGCAGCGCCGGTCCGCGCGCACCACCCGGAACTCGAAGCCATCCAGCGTCGCCGCCTCGCCGCGCCGCGGCAGGCGGCCAAAATGCTGGGTGACCAGGCCGGCAACGGTATCGAATTCATCATCCGGAAAATTTGCGCCGAAGTAGGCGTTGAAATCGCCGATGCGCGTCGCGCCGCGCACCGCGAACTGCCGGTCGTTCTCGGGGCGGATGTCCTTCTCGTCGTCGACGTCGTACTCGTCGTCGATCTCGCCGACGATCTGCTCGATGACGTCCTCGATGGTCACCAGGCCCGCGATGCCGCCATATTCGTCCACCGCCATGGCCATGTGGTTGCGGCCCATGCGCAGTTCCTTCAGCAGCACGTTCACGCGCTTGGATTCGGGCACGAACACGGCCTTGCGCAGGAAGCGCCGCAGGTCGAAGCCGGCGCTGCGGTCGGAGGAATGCAGCCGCAGCAGGTCCTTGGCGAGCAGGATGCCGACGATGGCGCCGCTGTCCTCGTCCCGCACCGGAAAGCGCGAATGTCCCGACTCGATCGCCGCCTGCAGCATGCGCTGCGGCGTATCGCTGATATGCACGCAGATCATCTGGTTGTGCGGCACCATGATGTCGCGCACCTGCAGATCGGCCACGTCCAGCACGCCCTCGAGCATGGACAGCGCATCGCCATCCAGCAAGCCCTGGCGCTGGGCGTCGCGCAGCAGCTCGCGCAGCTGCGGCCGGTCCTTGGGCGCCGCGAGGCTGCGGATGCGCCGGATCCAGCGACTGGTGGCGCCGGGATCCTGGCTAGACATGACGCACTCCGGCGCGCACCCTGGCAGGCGCCGCATCCCGCGGGATGTAGGGGTTGGGAAATCCCAGGCCGCGCAGTACCGCGATCTCGCGCCGCTCCATGCGGCGCGCATCCGCGTCGATCTCGTGGTCGTAACCGGCCAGGTGCAGCACGCCATGCACCACCAGATGCGCCCAGTGTGCCTCCGCCGGCTTGCCCTGGGCACGCGCCTCCTGCTGCAGCACCGCCGGGCAGATCACCACGTCCCCCAGCGGCTGCGGCTGCACGCCGGGCGCCGGCGCAGCCGGAAAGGACAGCACATTCGTCGGGCGGTCCTTGCCGCGATAGTGGTGGTTCAATTCGCGCATGCGCGCCGGACCCACGATCTGCAGGGCCAGCTCGCAACCCGCGCCACGCGCGCCGAGGGCGGCCCGCGCCCAGCGGGTGATGCGCGTCATCGGCGGCACCGTGCGGCTGGTCCGCCCGCGGCACTCCACGGCGAGCGCGGCGCGCCTCATCGCTCCTCCCCCGCCTCGTAGGCCTGCACGATCCGCTGCACCAGCGGATGACGCACCACGTCGCTGGCATCGAAATGCGAGAACGCCACACCCTCCACGCGCTGCAGCACCCGCAGCGCCTCGCGCAATCCCGAAGGGCGGCCGGCCGGCAGGTCGGTCTGCGTCAGGTCGCCGGTGATCACGGCACGCGATCCGAAGCCGATGCGGGTCAGGAACATCTTCATCTGCTCGGGCGTGGTGTTCTGCGCCTCGTCGAGGATGATGAAGGATTCGTTGAGCGAGCGGCCGCGCATGAAGGCCAGCGGCGCCACTTCGATGATGTTGCGCTCGATGAAGCGGGCGACGCGGTCGAAGCCCATCATCTCGTACAGCGCATCGTAGATGGGGCGCAGGTAGGGATCGACCTTCTGCGTCAGGTCGCCAGGCAGGAAACCCAGCCGCTCGCCGGCCTCCACCGCGGGCCGCACCAGCACGATGCGCCGCACGCGCTCGCTGTGCAGCGACTCCACCGCGCAGGCCACCGCCAGATACGTCTTACCGGTGCCGGCCGGACCGATGCCGAAAGTGAGGTCGTGGCCGCGGACATGGGCGAGGTATTGCCGCTGGTGCGGGCCGCGCGCACGGATCAGGCCACGCGGCACACGGGCCGAATCGGCAGCAGCAGGCTCGCCGGCCGCCGCGCGCACCGGCGTATCGGTACCCTCGGCATGCTCGCGCAGCGCCAGATGCACGTCCGGCAGATCCACATGCCCGCCGTTTTCCGTGATGTCGAACAGGTCACGCAACACCTGCACGGCGCCGGCCGAACGTTCGCCCTGCACGCGGAAATGATTGCCGCGCCGGCGCACTTCCACGCCCAGCCGCTGCTCGATCAGCTTCAGGTTCTGGTCCAGCGGGCCGCACAGCGCGGCAAGGCGCGAGTTGTCCTCCGGCTGCAGCTCCACTTCCGCCGGCATCTGCTCGGCGAGATTGTCGCGCCGCCCCTTCAATTGCCCATCCCCACGGCCAGCTGCCGCGGTGCATCGACCAGGCGCCCGCGCAGCGAATTGTTCAGCGCCTCGGTGATCTCCACGTCCACGAAGCGGTTGATGAGCCCGGCATCGCCGTCGAAATTCACCCAGCGGTTGTTCTCGGTGCGGCCGGCGAGCTGCGCCGCGTCGCGCTTGCTGTGCCGCTCCACCAGCACACGCTGCGTGCTGCCCACCATCCGTGCGCTGATGGCGCGCGCCTGGCGGTCGAGCAGCGCCTGCAGGCGCGCCAGACGTTCGGACTTCACCTCGGGCGGCACGTCGTCCGGCAACGAGGCGGCCGGCGTGCCGGGACGCCGGCTGTAGAGGAAACTGAAGGACTGATCGAAGCCGACCTCTTCGGTCAGCGCCAGCGTGGCCTCGAAGTCGCGCTCGGTCTCGCCGGGAAAACCCACGATGAGATCCGTGGAGATCGTGATGTCCGGCCGCACGGCGCGCAGCCGCCGCAGTTTCTGCTTGAACTCGAGCACCGTGTAGCCGCGGCGCATGGCCGCAAGCACGCGGTCCGAGCCGCTCTGCACCGGCAGGTGCAGGTGGTTGGCCAGCTTGCGCGTGCGCGCGAAGGCCGCCACCAGCGAATCGTCGAAGTTCAGCGGATGCGAGGTGGTGAAGCGCAGGCGCTCCACTCCCGGCATGGCACTTAGGGCGAGAATGAGTTCGCCCAGTGTCATGGGAGCCGCACCGTCGCGCGGCCCTTCATAGGCATTCACGTTCTGTCCCAGCAGCGTGATCTCGCCGACACCCTGCGCCACGAGGCCGCGGACTTCGTCGATGACGCTGGCGGCCGGACGGCTCACCTCCTCGCCGCGCGTATAGGGCACCACGCAGTAACTGCAGAACTTGCTGCAGCCCTCCATGATGGAAACGAACGCCGCCGCGCCCGAGGCCGATGGCGCCGGCAGCCGGTCGAATTTCTCGATCTCGGGAAAGCTCACGTCCACCTGCGCGCGCCCGGTGCGGCGCAGTTCGGCCAGCATCTGCGGCAGGCGATGGATGGTCTGCGGGCCGAACACCAGATCCACCTGCGGCGCGCGGCGCACGATGGCCTCGCCCTCCTGGCTCGCCACGCAGCCGCCCACGGCGATGATCACTCCGGGACGGGCCTGCTTGAGCAGGCGCCACTGGCCCAGCAGCGAGAACACCTTGTCCTCCGCCTTGTCGCGCACGGAACAGGTGTTCATCAGCAGCAGGTCTGCCGACGCTTCGTCCGGAGTGGGCTGGAGGCCCTCGGCCGCCTGCAGCACGTCCCCCATCCGGGAGGAGTCGTACTCGTTCATCTGGCAGCCGAAGGTCTTGATGAAATAGCGGTCAGGCATAGATGCCGATACAAGGTTACCGGTTTTCGCGCCGCCTTGGGATATCGCGATGAGAACCACTCTCAATTGCGCCCCAATTTCGGCTGGACCAGAAAGAATAATGGCTGCTCCGGCAACCTCTTTTGATCCGGATCAAAGTGGCTGGCGGCACGAACCAGAACAATAGCGGGAACCTCCGGGGAGATCCGCGATGACAGCTGTTCCAGCCGACTATTACAACGACAAGGTCGTGCGCCAATTCACCGTAATGACGGTGGTATGGGGCGTCATCGGCATGGCCGTCGGTGTGCTCATCGCGGCCCAGCTGTACTGGCCGGCGCTGAACTTCGATACCCCCTGGCTCAGCTACGGCCGCCTGCGCCCGCTGCATACCAACGGCGTGATCTTCGCCTTCGGCGTCTGCGGCATGTTCGCCACCAGCCTCTATGTGGTGCAGCGCACCTGCCACGTACGGCTGATCTCCGACAAACTCGCGGCCTTCGTGTTCTGGGGCTGGCAGGTGGTGCTGGTGGCGGCCGTGATCACGCTGCCGCTGGGCTATACGCAGGGCAAGGAATACGCCGAGCTGGAATGGCCCATCGACTGGCTCATCACTGCCGTGTGGGTGTCGTACGCGGTGCTGTTCTTCGGCACCATCGCCAAGCGCCGCGTACAGCATATCTACGTCGCCAACTGGTTCTTCGGCGCCTACATCATCGGCACCGGCATGCTGCACGTGGTGAACAGCATCGCGATCCCCGCGGGCTTCATGAAGTCCTATCCGGTGTACAGCGGCGCGGTCGATGCCATGGTGCAGTGGTGGTACGGCCACAATGCGGTGGCCATGGTGCTCACCGTCGGCTTCCTCGCGATGATGTACTACTTCGTGCCCAAGCAGGCCGGCCGGCCGATCTACTCGTACCGGCTGTCGATCGTGCATTTCTGGGCGCTGATCGCCGTCTACATGTGGGCCGGCCCCCACCACCTGCACTACACCGCGCTGCCCGACTGGGTGCAGTCGGTGGGCATGGTGTTCTCGCTGATCCTGCTCGCCCCCAGCTGGGGCGGCGCGATGAACGGCATCCTGACGCTCTCCGGCGTGTGGCACAAACTGCGCACCGACCCGATCCTCAAGTTCCTCATCGTCTCGCTGTCGTTCTACATGATCTCGACATTCGAAGGGCCGATGATGTCCATCAAGACGGTCAATTCGCTGTCGCACTACACCGACTGGACCATCGGCCACGTGCATGCCGGTGCGCTGGGCTGGGTGGCGATGATCACCATCGGGTCGATCTACTCGCTGCTGCCGCGCCTGCTGGGCCTCAACCAGATGTACTCGGTCAAGTGGATCGACACGCATTTCTGGCTGCACACGCTGGGCGTGGTGTTCTACATCGCGGCGATGTGGATAGCCGGCGTGATGCAGGGCCTGATGTGGCGCGCGACCAATGCCGACGGCACGCTCACCTACAGCTTCGTCGAATCGCTTTCGGCCACCTATCCGTACTACCTGGTGCGCTTCGGCGGCGGCGTGGTGATCCTGGCCGGCATGGGTCTCATGGCGGTGAACATGATCAAGACCTTCCAGATGGCAAAGTCCACCGCGCCCCAACCCGTGCTGGCTCCCGATCCCGCACAGGCGCGTGTCTGAGGCGATACCGATGAGCAACGCGCAAGAAAAGACCAATCCGCACGACAAGATCGAGAAGAACGTCGGCCTGCTGGCCGTGCTGATCGCAGTGGCCCTCTCCTTCGGCGGCCTGGCCGAGATCGTGCCCCTGATGTATCAGGCCGAAGCCATCAAGCCCCTTCCCGGCATGAAGCCCTACCCGGCGCTGGAACTTGCCGGCCGCGACATCTACATCCGCGAGGGCTGCTACAACTGCCACTCGCAGATGATCCGCACGCTGCGCTTCGAAACCGAACGCTACGGCCACTACTCGCTGGCGGGCGAATCGGCCTACGACCGGCCATTCCAGTGGGGCAGCAAGCGCACCGGCCCGGATCTGGCGCGCGTCGGCGGCCGCTATTCGGATGACTGGCATCGCGTCCACCTGATCAATCCGCGCGATGTGGTGCCCGAATCCAACATGCCCTCGTTCCCGTGGTTGGCCGAGAACGCCCTCGATGGCGAGCAGGTGACCCGCCACATGCGCGCGCTGAAGACGCTGGGAGACCCGTACACCGACGAGGACATCGCCGGCGCTGCGAAAGCCGTTGAAGGCCGCAGCGAGCTCGATGCCATGGTCGCCTACCTGCAGGGGCTCGGGCTCTACGCTCCCCGTGGAAACTGACAAGGGGAAATGAAGTGATTTCCGGAATCATCACCATCGCCCTGCTGGTGCTTTTCATCGCCGGCTGGATCTGGGCCTGGCAGCCGGCGCGCAAGGCCGGCTTTGACGCCGCTGCCCGCATGCCGCTCCAGGAGAATGACACGGAGACCCACCCATGAGCGCCGGCTGGTCCTGGTACGTCATCCTGCTGGTGCTCAGCAACATCGTGGGCTGCACCCTGCTGTTGTGGTGGAACTCGCGCAAAGGCACGAGCAACACCGGCCCGGAAGGCACCAGCCACATCTGGGATGGCGACATCACCGAGTACGACAAGCCGCTGCCGCGCTGGTGGATCAACCTCTTCTACATCACCATCGTCTTCAGCATCGCCTACCTGCTCTGGTTCCCGGGGTTCGGCTCGTTCCGCGGCTTCGCCAACTGGACTTCGCAGGGCGAGCATGCCGCCGACAAGGCCGCCGGTGATGCGCGCCTCGCCGTGGCCTTCCAGCCCTACGCCGGCAAGGCCATCGACGAGCTGGCCCGCGATCCGCAGGCCGTGATGCTGGGCCGCGCGATCTTCACCAACCAGTGTGCGACCTGCCATGGTTCCGCAGGTCAGGGTGCCATCGGCTATCCCAACCTCACGGACAACATCTGGCATTGGGGCGGGACGCCGGCGGACATCCTGGAAACGGTGCTCCACGGCCGCACCGCGGTGATGCCGAGCTGGAGTGAAGCGCTCACCGCCATGGGCGGCCCGAATGCGGTGGAAGACGTGGTCACCTACGTGCTGTGGCTGACCGAGCCTTCGCTGTCGGCCACCAATGGCGATGCGGTCGCCCGCGGCCGCACCTTGTTCGCGAACGTGTGTTCCGCCTGCCATGGCCCGGAAGGCAAGGGCAATGCGCTGCTGGGCGCGCCGGACCTCACCGACGACTACTGGCTGTATGGCCGCAGCCGCGCGGCGATCCGCGAAGGCATCGAGCGTGGCCGCAATGGCGTCATGCCGGCACAGCAGGAACTGCTGGGGGAAACGCGCGCGCGACTGGCTGCGGCCTACGCCTGGACGCTTTCGCAGCCGTAGCGGGCGCCCCGCAACAGGAGTCTCCATGATCCAGCCCGGCGCCGACTTCGATCACCCGCCCCGCTCCCCGGCGCAGCGGCTCGGCGCCATGCTGTGGCCCAGCTTCTTTGCCGCGGGCGTGGCCACGATGGTGTTCTTCGCCTTCGTCGATCCGCTGGATCTGCGCGACATCACCTTCCCTGACCTGCCGCTGTCGCGCGAACTGGGCTACACCGTCGGCTTCTTCCTGTTCTGGAGTGCCACGCTGGCATCCAGCCTGTTCACGTGGCTGCTGCTGAGGCCCGCGAGCCGCTTCAACCGCCGGCTCCAGGATTAGGCCGTGGCGAGCAGCCTACCGGACCGCAGACCGGAGCCCGGTGCGGCCTATGTCAGCGAAGCCAAGATCCATGCCCGCAGCGTATCCGGCCGTTACAAACGCCTGCAGCATTCCTCGGTGGTGTGGCTGCTGGGCATGTACTACCTGTTCCCGTGGCTGCGCTGGGATGGCCGGCAGGCGGTGCTGTTCGATCTGCCGGCGCGCAAATTCCACATCTTCGGCCTCACCTTCTGGCCGCAGGATTTCCTGTTCCTCGCCCTGCTGCTGATCATCGCGGCGCTGACGCTGTTCTTCTTCACCGCGCTGGCCGGCAGGCTGTGGTGCGGCTTCGCCTGCCCGCAGACCATATGGACCGAAGCCTTCGTGATCATGGAGCGCTGGACCGAGGGCGACCGCCTGCAGCGGATCAAGCTCGATGCCGCGCCCTGGAGCGCCAACAAGCTCATGCGCAAGGGTGCCAAGCACCTGCTGTGGGCGCTGTTCGCGCTGTGGACCGGATTCACCTTCGTGGGGTTCTTCACGCCCATCGCGCCGCTGGCCACGCGCATTGCCTCCTTGTCGCTGGGCGGATGGGAAACCTTCTGGATCCTGTTCTATGCGCTCGCGACCTGGGGCAACGCCGGCTTCCTGCGCGAGCAGGTGTGCAAGTACATGTGCCCCTATGCGCGCTTCCAGAGCGCCATGTTCGACCGCAACACGCTCATCATCTCCTACGACCCCATGCGCGGCGAGCCGCGCGGCCCGCGGCGGCGCGGCCTTGGCGACGTGATGGCGCGCGGGCGCGGCCTCATCGACAAGATCAAGGCCTACGACTACGCGTTCCGCGCCAGCCAACACCCCAGCGCCGCGAACCAGGCCAGCCAGGCGCGCGGCACCATCACCTTCGACAAGGCCGTGGCCGAACCCCTGCCCAGTTTCGCTCCGGAACAGCTGGGCGACTGCATCGACTGCACGGTGTGCGTGCAGGTTTGCCCCACCGGCATCGACATCCGCAATGGGCTGCAGTACGAATGCATCGCCTGCGGCGCCTGCATCGACGGCTGCAACGACGTCATGGACAAGCTGGGCTATCCGCGCGGCCTGATCCGTTTCTCCACGCAGAATGCCATCGACGGCGAACCCACCCGAGTGCTGCGCCCGCGCATCGTGATCTACGGCGTGCTGCTGGCCGCCATGCTCGGCGCCTGGGGCTGGGGGGTGCTGCACCGCAGCCCGTTCATCGCCGAAGTGCTGCGCGACCGCAATGCGCTGTACCGCGTCGTCACCGACGGCGTCGAGAACAGCTACACGCTGAAGATCGTCAACAAGACCGACGCGCCCGCCAGTTTCAGCGTCTCGATTGCACGCGGTCCGCAGGGCGCGCAACTGGTCGGCGTTCCCGGCAAGCTCCCGGCCGCGGCTTCCGAAATCCTCTCGGTGCCCGCGGTGGTCGCGGCGCCCGGGCAGATCCATGGCCGGCACGAACTGGTCTTTGCCATCAGCCGCGATGGCGAGGCCCGTCCCCGTGAAGTGAAAAGCAGCTTCTTCGCTCCCTCCGCGCCATGAACGAACCCTCACGCGCCTGGCGGGAACCCATGATGTGGCTGGTGATGGGACTGCCCGCCATCACGGTGGTTGCGGGCATCACCATGGTCATCCTCTACGGCGGGCCCGGTACGGCTGATACGGTCAGCGACGAGGTGCAGCGCACCGGCCAGATCCAGCAGACCGACCTCTCGCCCGACATGAGGGCGCGCGAGCTGGGGCTGTCCGCCCATCTGCGCCTGACACAGGATGCGGTCGAACTGCGTCCGGTATCCGGCACATTGCCGCGGGAAGCGCTGCAGCTCACCCTCGCCCATCCACTGCAGGCAGCGCACGATGTAACGCTGCAGCTGCAACCCGCCGATGGCATGTGGCGCGCCAGCGCCCACGTCGACACCACGCACGACTGGAACCTGCAGCTGGCGCCGGCCAGCGGCGCGTGGCGGCTCACCGCCCGCCTGCCACGCGATCAAGTCTCGGCACTGTTGGCGCCGCTGTTGCAGACACCATGAGCAGCAACACCGCGACGCTGGCTGCAGCGCCGGTCGCGGAGCGTCCTGCCGCTTCTGCCGCCGCTGCCTGCTTTCACTGCGGCGAGATGCTGCCCGCCAGCCCGGTGTCCGTCAGCGCCTCAGGCAGGCCGCGGCAGTTCTGCTGCACGGGCTGTGCCGCGGCCGCGCAGTGGATCCAGGATGCCCGGCTGGAGGATTACTACCGCCTGCGCAGCGACCGGGGAAGCCGCGTCACCGCAGACGACACCGACCTCGCCGCATGGGACCAGGAGGACATCATCGGGCCGCATGCACGGGCCGTGGCCGGAGGCCGCGAAATCGTGCTGCTGGTGGACGGCATGCGCTGCGCCGCCTGCGCCTGGCTCATAGACCGGGCACTGGCCCGCGAACCCGGAGTGCGCGAAGTCTGCGCCAACGCCGTCACCGGCCGCATCCGCCTGGCGTGGGATCCGGCGCGGGGGCGGCTGTCTCAGGTGCTGCGAAGGCTGCTGTCGCTGGGTTACCGGCCGTTCCTCGCCAGCGACGCGGCGCGGGAGCGCGCGCGGCGCGCCGAACGCCGCCGCATGCTGCTGCGGGTGGGCCTCGCCGGGCTTGCCAGCATGCAGGCCATGATGTTCGCCGAGGTGCTGTACCTGGATGCCGCGGCGCAGATGGCTCCCGCCACGCGCGACTTCTTCCGCTGGATCACCTTCCTGATCTCGACGCCGGTGGTGTTCTGGTCAGGCTGGCCCTTCCTCACCGGCGCCTGGCGCGAAATCCGCGAACGCGCGCTGGGCATGGATACGCTGATCGCGAGCTCCACATTGCTGGCCTGGGGTGGCAGCACCTTCGAGACACTGCGCGGCGGCCCGCAGGTCTGGTACGACGCCGCGGTGATGTTCGTGTTCGTGCTGCTGGTCGCGCGCATGCTCGAACAGCGCGTGCGGCTCATCGCCAACGACCATGTGGACCGGCTCGCCCAGGCGCAGCCCATGCTGGCCGTGCGCGAGGCCGACGCGGACCGCCTGGAGACCGTGCCGGTCATGCGCCTCGCCATCGGCGACCGCCTGCACGTGGCAGCCGGCGAAACCGTACCCGCGGATGGCCGGCTGCTCGATGCGCCCGCGGCCTTCATCGAGGCGCTGCTCACCGGCGAGAGCCAGCCGGTGGCGCATGCGCCAGGCGCGGCGGTCTTTGCCGGCACTTTCTGTCCGGATGCGCCGGTGCGCATCGAGGTCACCGCCACCGGCAGCGCCACGCGCCTGTCGGCGCTGGCGCAGATGGTGCAGCGGGCGCAGGAAACCCGGCCGCGCATCGCGCGCCTCGCCAACCGCGTGGCCACGCATTTCGTCCTTGCGCTGGCCTTCATTGCCGCGATCACCGCGCTGGCCTGGCTGCGCATCGATCCCTCGCGAGCCTTCGAGGTGACGCTGGCGTTGCTGGTGATCAGCTGCCCCTGCGCGCTGTCGTTGTCCATTCCGGCCGCAACGGCGGCGGCTCAGGCCGCGCTGTCGCGGCTCGGCGTGCTGCCCGCGCGGCCGGACGCACTCGACACGCTGGCGCGCGTCACCGACTTCGTGTTCGACAAGACCGGCACGCTGGGCAGCGGCCGCTGGTCCGTGGCCGATACGCAGCTATTCGCCGACGACGACGCCGGCCACGCGCTGGCGCTGGCCGCCGCACTGGAGGCCGGCGTGCGTCATCCCCTGGCCACCGCATTTGCCGACACTGCCGCCGCGGCGCCCGCCACGCAGCTGCGGGTGATACCCGGCGCCGGCATCTGCGGGCAGGTGCAGGGCCGGATGCTGCGCATCGGCACCGCGGCCTTCGCCGCCGGCCGCGCCGATGATGGTGCCGTGTGGCTGGGAGAACTCGGTGCCGATGGCAGCCAGCGGGCCATTGCGCGTTTCGCATTGCGCGAAGAGACCAGGCCGGATGCCGCGGCAGCGCTGGCAGCGCTGCGTGCCGCCGGCATCCGGCTGCATCTGTACAGCGGTGACGGCGAGGCCGCGGTGCAGCGCTTCGCGGCGGCGCTGGCGCTGCCGGCGCAGAACAGCGCAGCGCGGCTGCTGCCGGACGACAAGCTCGCGCGCGTGCGCGCACTGCAGGCGCAGGGCGCCGTGGTCGCCATGGTGG
Source organism: Steroidobacteraceae bacterium (assembly GCA_049841155.1). Classification (GTDB taxonomy): domain Bacteria; phylum Pseudomonadota; class Gammaproteobacteria; order Steroidobacterales; family Steroidobacteraceae; genus ZC4RG30. The sequence continues at coordinate 387,228 of JASGHI010000004.1, read as the reverse complement.
GCGACGGACTCAACGACGCGCCGGTGCTGGGCGGCGCCGATGTGTCGATCGCGATGGCCGAGGGCGCCTCGCTGGCGCGCCATGCCGCGGACCTGGTGATGACGCAGGATTCCCTGCAGCGCATCCCGCAGGCTTTGCAGCTGGCGCGCCGCATGCGGCGCATCGTGCGCGAGAACCTGGCTCTGGCGCTGGCCTACAATCTCGTGGCATTGCCGCTGGCCGCGCTGGGGCTGGTGCGCCCATCGCTCGCGGCCATCGCAATGGTGAGCTCGTCGCTCACCGTCACCCTCAATGCGCTGCGCCTGTCGAGGAAGATTCCGCAGTGAACATCCTGCTGCTGCTCATCCCCCTGAGCGTGATGCTGCTGGTGGCGGCCATCGGCGCCTTCATCTGGGCGGTGCGCAGCAACCAGTTCGAGGATCTGGACACGCCGCCGCTGGACATCCTGGCCGACGAGCATGCGGATCCGGAACGCAAGGATCCCGAATGAGCGCCAGCCTGCTGGTGCTCGCCAGCGCCTTTCTCAGCGGCCTCATGGGCGGCGGGCACTGCGCCGTCATGTGCGGCGGCATCGCCACCGGCTTCTCGGGCATGAGTGGCCGCTCGCACTGGCTGGATGCGCTGGAGCCCAATGTCGGGCGCATCATGGCCTACACCGTCGCGGGCGCCGTGGCCGGCGGGCTGGGACATGGCATCGTGACGCTGGCCCGCTCCCAGACGCTGCTGCTGACCCTGCGCACTGCGGTGGGGCTGGTGCTGGTGATCACGGCACTGCGCCTGCTGCTGCCGCGCGACCGCTTCACGCTGCCCGGCGCGCCCGGCCGCCTGTGGCAGCGTCTGCTGCAGCCGCTGCAGCGCCGGCTGCTTCCCGCCGACACGCCGTTGCGGCGCATGGCGGCCGGCATCGTCTGGGGGTTCCTGCCCTGCGGCCTGTCCACCACCGTGCTGGCTGCCGCCTGGCTGCAGAGCCGGGCGCTGGACGGCGCCATGATCATGCTCGCCTTCGGGCTCGGCACCTTGCCGGTGATGGTACCGCTGACCTGGAGCGGCGCACGCATCGGCCAGGCCCTGCAGCGCGAACCGTGGCGCATCGCTGCGGGCAGCTTCGTGATGCTGGCGGGTCTGGTCACGCTGACCGCGCCGCTGCTGATGAAGGTGCCGGCGCTGCACACAGCGCTCGCGGCGCTGGGCTGCCTGCCCGCCAGCGGTTGATCCTCGGGCCTACGCCCGCTGGTCCAGCGGCTCGTCGCCGTGGCCGGCATCCGGCGGGGAACCCGCCAGCTGTGTCAGCGCCGCATGATCGAGCACCTCGATCTGCCGGCCGGCCACCGCGATGATGCCGAGGTCCTGCAGGCGCGACAGGCCGCGGCTGACCGTCTCCAGCGCCAGGCCCAGGTAGCGCGCCACGTCCTCGCGCGACATGGGCAGCATGATCTTCGCGTGCGTCCCGCCCATGCGCCGATAGCGCTGCTGCATGTCCAGCAGGAACATCGCGATGCGCTCATCCGCCTGGCGTCGCACCAGCATCTGCACATGCGCGTGGCCGCACTGTGCGCCACCGAACACCCCGAGCAGGCGGCGGTTCAGCTCCGGCTCCCCCGCGGTAAGTCCGGCGAGGCCTGCATAGGGGATGGCGCAGACCTGGGAATTCACCAGCGCAATGGCCTCGCACTGGTGCTGGCCGGAGGCCAGCGCATCGAGGCCCACGAGTTCGCCGGGCAAATGGAAGCCCAGCATGCAGTCCTCGCCGTCGGCCGTGCCGACCACGGTCTTGAGCGCTCCGCTGCGCACCACGTAAACCGCAGCCTGCATGTCGCCGGGCCGGAACAGCCGTTCGCCGCGCGCCAGCGGCTCGCGCCGGCCGAACATGCCCCGGCGCCGCACTTCCTCGAAGCGCAGCTCCGCCTGCGCGCAGAACTGGCGCAGGGTGCAGGGTTCGCAGCTGCGGCGCAGCAGCGAATAGTCCGCCGGCAGGTCGGAGGCGCCGGGAGTGTCGGTCATGACGACGATGGTGCGCGCACTGGCATGCGCTCAAAAAGGGATGTCGTCGTCGAAATCACTGGCCGTGCCCGCCCCGCCGCGCGCACCGCCTTCGCTGCGGCCGCCCGAAGCGGCGCCATAGCCTTCGGAGGCCGGATCGCGGCTGTCGCGCGATTCCATGGGTGCACCTGCACCACCGCCGCGGCCGCCCAGCATCTGCATTTCACTGGCGACGACCTCGGTGGTGTAACGGTCGTTGCCCTGCTTGTCCTGCCACTTGCGGGTACGCAGCCGGCCCTCGATGTATACCTGCGAACCTTTCTTGAGGTATTCGCCGGCGATCTCGCCGAGCTTGTTCCACAGCACCACGGTGTGCCATTCGGTCTGCTCTTTCATCTCGCCCGACTGCTTGTCGCGCCAGCTCTCGCTGGTGGCGATGCGGATGTTGGTCACCGTGGCGCCGCCCGGCGTGGAGCGGGTCTCCGGATCCTGACCGAGATTGCCGATGAGAATGACCTTGTTGATGCCGCGCGCCATGTGAAACCCCTGGGAAAGACTGTGTACCGGGCAGTGTGGGCCCGCCGCCGAAGGCCCGCCCACCCTCCTTACCTGGCGGGAAGGGGGAGAAAGACGCTGCCGGGGCGGTTCCGGAGGCTATAGTAATCAATTGGCTTGCTGCCCGCCCCCTTGCGGGGGCCACCGAGAATATGGACCTGATCCGCGTCCGCGGCGCCCGCACCCACAACCTGGCCAATATCGACGTCGACCTGCCCCGCAACCGGCTGGTGGTGATCACCGGGCTTTCCGGGTCGGGCAAATCCTCCCTAGCCTTCGACACCCTCTACGCCGAGGGCCAGCGCCGCTACGTGGAATCCCTGTCGGCCTACGCGCGGCAGTTCCTGTCGATGATGGACAAGCCTGACGTGGACAGCATCGAGGGTCTGTCTCCTGCCATCGCCATCGAGCAGAAGGCCACCAGCCACAACCCGCGCTCCACCGTCGGCACGGTCACCGAGATCTACGACTACCTGCGCCTGCTGTATGCGCGCGCCGGCATCCCGCGCTGCCCGCGCCATGGCCACGACCTCACCGCGCAGACCGTCAGCCAGATGGTCGACCAGGTGCTGAAGCTGCCCGAAGGCGAGAGCGCGCTGCTGCTGGCACCGCTGGTCGCAGCGCGCAAGGGCGAGCACCAGGAAGTGTTCGCGGAACTTTCGGCCCAGGGCTTCGTGCGCGTGCGCGTGGACGGCAACGTGAGCGAGATCGATTCCGTGCCGAAGCTCGACCCGAAGCGCAAGCACGACATCGAGGCCGTGGTCGACCGCTTCAAGGTGCGGCCGGACATCGGCCAGCGCCTGGCCGAATCCTTCGAGACCGCGCTGCGCCTGGGCAACGGTGTGGCACGACTGGCCTTTGCCTCCGGCAAACGCGACGAACTCACCTTCTCCAGCCGCCACGCCTGCCCGGAGTGCGGCCACAGCGCGCCGCCGCTGGAACCGAAGCTGTTCTCCTTCAACAACCCCTCGGGTGCGTGCCCGGGCTGCGACGGGCTCGGCTACCAGGAGTTCTTCGACCCCGCGCGCGTGGTCATGCATCCGCAGTTGTCGCTGGCCGGCGGCGCCATCCGCGGCTGGGACCGCCGCAACGCCTATTACTTCCAGATGATCCGCGCGCTGGCTACCCACTACCGTTTCGACATCGAAGCACCGTGGGCCACGCTGCCGGCGAAGGTGCAGCAGGTGGTGCTGCACGGCAGCGGCGACACGCCGGTGGAATTCCGTTACACCGACTCGCGCGGCCGTGCGGTGAAACGTGCACATCCCTTCGAGGGCATCATTCCCAACCTCGAACGCCGCTACCGCGAGACCGAATCGGTGATGGTGCGCGAGGAACTGGGCAAGTACCGCGGCATGCGCCGCTGCGCCGAGTGCAATGGCGCGCGCCTCAACGCCGACGCACGCAATGTGTTCGTCGCTGAACGCTCGCTGCCCGAAGTCGCTGCGCTGTCGGTGGCCGACGCCATGGCCCTGTACGCCGATCTCACCGTCGAAGGCTGGCGCGGGGAAATCGCCGCGCGCATCGTCAAGGAAGTGGCCGACCGGCTGCGTTTCCTGGTCGACGTGGGACTGGATTACCTAACTCTGGACCGCAGTGCCGAAACGCTCTCCGGCGGCGAGGCACAGCGCATCCGCCTCGCAAGCCAGGTGGGCTCGGGCCTCACCGGAGTGCTCTATATCCTCGACGAGCCCTCCATCGGCCTGCACCAGCGCGACAACCAGCGCCTGCTCGCGACGCTCAAGCGCCTGCGCGACCTGGGCAACACCGTGCTGGTGGTCGAGCATGACGAGGAGGCCATCCTTGCCGCCGACCATGTGCTGGACCTGGGTCCCGGTGCCGGCGTGCATGGCGGCCGGGTGGTCTCCCAGGGAACGCCGCAGCAGATCTGCGCCGATCCGGCTTCCCTCACCGGACGCTATCTCTCAGGGAAGGAAGCCATTGCCGTTCCGGCGCAGCGCCGCGGCCGCGATCCCGAGCGCCAGATCCGCATCGAGGGCGCGACGGCCAACAACCTGCGCGGCGTATCCGCCGCGTTTCCGGTGGGCCTGCTCACCTGTGTGACCGGCGTTTCAGGTTCGGGCAAGTCCACGCTGGTCAACGACACGCTGTTCGCTGCTGTCTCATTGCACCTGGGCCTTGCCGGCCACGAACCGCCCGCTGTGGAGAAGGTGGAGGGACTGGATCTGGTCGACCGCGTCATCGACATCGACCAGAGCCCCATCGGCCGCACACCACGCTCCAATCCTGCCACCTACACGGGCCTGTTCACGCCGCTGCGCGAACTGTTCGCGCAGGTGCCCGAGGCCCGCGCGCGCGGCTACGATCCGGGCCGCTTCAGCTTCAACGTGAAGGGCGGACGCTGCGAGGCCTGCCAGGGCGATGGCGTGATCCGCGTGGAAATGCACTTCCTGCCGGATGTGTATGTGCCCTGCGACGAATGCCGCGGCCAGCGCTACAACCGCGAAACGCTGGAGATCCGCTACCGCGGCAAGACCATCCACGACGTGCTGGAAATGACCATCGAGGATGCGCTCGCCTTCTTCCAGCCCGTACCAGCCATCGCCGCGAAACTGCAAACGCTGGTGGACGTGGGTCTTTCGTACGTGCGCCTGGGGCAGAACGCCACCACGCTCTCCGGCGGTGAGGCGCAGCGGGTGAAACTGGCACGCGAGCTCGCCAAGCGCGCCACCGGACGCACGCTGTACATCCTGGACGAACCCACCACCGGCCTGCACTTCCACGACGTGGCGCAGCTGCTCACCGTGCTGCATCGGCTGCGCGACGAGGGCAACACCATCGTCGTGATCGAGCACAACCTCGATGTGGTGAAGACGGCCGACTGGATCATCGACCTGGGGCCCGGCGGCGGCGCGCATGGCGGCCATATCGTGGCCACGGGCACGCCGGAGCAGATTGCAAGGCATGCCGAGTCGCAGACCGGACGTTTCCTCGCGCCACTGCTGCTGAAGCGGCGCGAGGAAAACCGGTAGTCAGCCCGTCCGGACTTCAGTTCGCCCGTGCCGCGGCCTGGGTGCCCTTGAGCTTGGGCTGCTCCGGCGGCACCTTCCAGTTGGCAGGCATGCGGGAAAAGTCGAAGAACGGCTCCTGATCGTTCTCGTTGATGGCGTCCTGCACCTGCTTGTAGAACTCGCCGCCGGCGCGCTCGGAGAATGTGATCTCCACATCGCGGTCGGAGTTCGCCGGGTCGGGGCGCTGGCAGTACTCGGGGAACGAAGCTTCGCCGGCATGGCCACTGGCATACCCCTTGGCGAACATCTGCTTCAGGATGCCAAAGCCGTCGTCCTGCACCAGCACGCCGCCGCGCGGATGCCCGCCCATCGACTTCATGCGCGCGATGAAGGCATCGAGGTCATAGCAGTCGTAGGCCACGTGCTGGCAGGCATGGTCGCCATGCCGTTCAACGAAACTCGTGACCTGGGACTTCTGCGCGCGGTCGATGCCTTCGATGAGGGCAATGCCGAAATCGCCGTAGTCGATGCACCAGATCTTCATGCTGCTGTCCGGATCGCCCGGCCGCGCATCGTCGATGCGCTTGATCAGCGTGCCGCCTTCCACTTCGATGTGGAACCAGGCCCATTTCTCGATCATGCCCGAAGCGCAGGCGTAGGAGACATGGTCGACTTTTCGGAGCTGTGACATGACCGGACCTCGCAGCATTGAAGAAGACCTTCATGGTAGGCAGGTGCCGGCAGACACGTATTGCAAAATAGTGTGTGTTACGTCCATATAGCGCACGTTTATTGTGCATATTATGTTTTTAGAGCATTATTATTGCTCGAACGAGGAGAACTACGTGGACCGGTACGACCGCGAGATCCTTGCTCACCTGCAGGTCGAAGGCCGCATCAGCGTGGCCGCGCTGGCAGAACGCATCGCATTGTCGTCGAGCGCCACGCTGCGGCGGATCCAGGCGCTCGAAGCCTCGGGCGTCATCGCCGGCTACCGCGCGGTGCTCGATGCGCAGAAACTCGGCCACGAAGTGCGTGCCTTCGTCGAAGTGAACGCGGACCGCGCGAATCCCGACCATGTCGAGCAGTTTTTGAAGCGCGTTACGGCCATGCCGGAAGTACTGAGCTGCTACATGGTCAGCGGCTCGGTCGACTTCGTGCTGGAAGTTGTCGCCCCCAGCCTCTCCGCCTATGCCGACTTCATCGACACTCGCCTGCTGAAACTGCGCGGCGTGAAGGATGCGTCGTCACGCTTGGTGCTGCGGACGATCAAGCCTCCATCGCCCTACGCCGTGCGCTGACGGGCACGACCGGACGGCGGATCACGGATGACGTGATTCGCTGCGACGAGACAAAAAAATCAATTCATTTACTTCTTAATGAATTACCTCCGGTGTAGAATCCGGCTCATGAACAACGCAACACACAAACTTCGCCGCGGATTCGTTGATGTGCAGGACGGGCAGATGCACTACTGGGAATCCGGAAAAGGGTCGGTTCCGCTGATACTGCTGCACCCCTCGCCCGGTGCGGGACGAATGCTTCTGCCGTTGCTGACCCATCTGGCGAAGCACAGACGGGTGATCGCGCTTGACACGCGAGGCAACGGCGATTCTTCTCCCCTGACGATTGCAAATCCCACGATCTTCGACTTTGCACAATCCACGCTCGAGGCGGCAAACGCCATGGGCATCACTGAATTCGACTTGTTCGGATCGCATACCGGCGCCAGCATCGCCATGGAGACGGCGATACTGGCGCCCACACAAGTGCGGAAACTGATCCTCGACGGAATGGGGCTGTGGAACAACGCTGTAAGGGAAGAGCACCTCGCAAAGAATGCGCCGGTCATCGAACCAGACCTGATGGGCAGTCAGTTCAATTGGGCTTGGCACTACTGCCGCGACCAATATCTCTTCTGGCCCTGGTATGACCGCAGCAGTTCGGCAGTAATCCCCGGCGGGTTGCCAGACGCCGCAACACTGCATGAATTCGTCGTTGAAGTGTTGAAGGCGCTGGGTACATATCACATGTCGTACCGTGCTGCCGCATCCCACCCAAAGCGAGATCGGCTGCCACTGATCCGCACACCAACGCTGGTAACCTGCGCCGAAGATGACCCGCTGTTCCGATATCTGCCGGAAATGCGCCAATTGGTGGCGGGCTCCGAATGTCGTTGGGTCAAGGCAAGCAAGACGCCCGAGGGCCTGGCCGAAGCGGCCCAAATCTACACTGAGTTCCTCAACTGATCCTGACCAAACAAGAGGCGGCCTCACCGGAGCTCCCGCCTCCACTGGTCCATCAGCTTGTCACGCCGCGGCATGACTACCTTCCAATCTACTTCCTGAATGGAATCGACATGCTCCTGACCCATGACGTTCTTGGCGGCAAGCGGCGGTGGTAACACGACATTACGATTGGTAGGGCTGTAAAGCGATTTCGCGAACGCGGTCTGGTAGGCAACACTTAGAGTGTTGTTTACCCACGCGCGCGCGCCCTCAATGTTCCTTGCCACCCTTGGAATCTGGGCACCGGTGCGCTGGCCCCAGATTCCCTCCTTCGGCCGTACTTTGCCTACATCCAAGCCCAGATCGATCATCTGCTGCGCACGGTGACCATAGTAAAGGGCAGCATCGACTTCACCCTGCTGGAACAGCGACAATCCCTCACCCACGCTGCGATAGACCCTGAATTTGTAAAGCCTCTTGATGGCCGCAAAGCCGGGATCGAGGTTGTGGGCATCGCCGCCGTGCAATATTGCAGCGATATATAGAAACGTCATTCCAATCGCCTGGGTGACATGAGGCACTCCGACGATGAGGCCGTCCGCCCACAGATCCCTCCACGACGTAGGATTTGGCAACTTCTTCTTGTTATGGACCAACGCATACTCGTAGATGATGCTGCTGTAGTTCGCCGTCGTTGGTGGTCGGCAACTTTCGTAGATGGCGGGAATGTTCGGCATGCTAGCTGACTGGTCCGGCGCCCAAACACCCAACTCCTTCCCGGCAAACGCGATGTTGTTATCGCAAATACAGACATCAAAAGGCGCGCGCCGCCGCGCTGCAGCGAGTTTGGGAAGTATGGATCGGTCGTTTTCGATCGCCAGCGTCACCTTGATGCCCGTTGTACTCTCGAAGCCCGGAATCACCTCTTCGCGCAATGTCTTTTCGTACAGGCCACCGAAGGATTGAACCACCAATTCCGATCTGCTACGAGCAATTGCCGGAAACGCGAGAGGCGCAACACTCGCCGCAATCACGCTCTTAAGCACCCGCCGGCGTGATGACAGAAATTTAGTGTTCACCGACGCCCTCCATCCGGCAATTTTTCTTCATTTGGAGCCGCCGCTGAACGCGCGCTCTATACCGAGCAATTTCTGAAGTCCCACAACAAAGACGAAGGACATGAGAATCAGCACGGTAGACAGTGCAGCAAGCATCGGATCAATTGCGAACTCGATGAAGGTATAGATTCGAATGGGAAGCGGCATCATGTCCGCATTGGCAAGAAATACTGAGATCGTCACCTGATCAAAGGAAGTTATGAAAACGAAGATCATGGCGGCAAAGATAGATGGCGCGACACCAGGCAGTGTGACCTTCAACAGTGTGCGGAGGCTGCCGGCGCCGAGACTTTCGGCAGCCTCTTCGAGGCTTGGGTCCAGTGTTTCGAGCCCCGCCCCGACAGTACGAATGAAGTACGGGACAGTGATGAGGACATGGGCTGCGACCAATCCCAGAACGGGAATATCTAGGTCTAGAGTGTAGTAGAACTGCAGAAGCGCGACGCCGGTTGCGATGGTCGGCAAGGTCAGTGGCGCCATGACCAGACTATGCAACACAAGACGACTGCTTTCAGATCCATAGCGCAGACCCAGCGCAGAAGGGATACCGATCGCCGCAGCGCCGACCGTTGCCGCAGCGGCCAGCAATACACTGTCCACGAACGACTCCAGAAAGTCGCCACGCCCAAGAAGCTCTTCGTACCAGTGCAAGGTAAAACCCTGCGGGGGAAACGCCACGAAGGGCGTAGTCGTAAACGAGGCGCCGATGATCACAATCAGCGGTCCGAGGATAAATGCAACCACTAGCCAAGCCATCACGGTTAGGGCCCGGTCGAACATCATCTCTCCCTGAATATCCGCCCGTGCAGCAAAATCACGGCGAAATTTAGCAGGAGCAAGATGAACACCAGTGCGGCGCCGAGAGGCCAGTTCAGCGACAACGTGAATTTCTCAAATACCACCGTACCAATAGTCGAGACACGGTTTCCTCCGAGCAACTGCGGCGTCACGAAGGCGCTGATGGTGAAGCAGAACACCAGCAATGAGCCCGTACCAACGCCCGGCAGGGACAACGGGAAATGCAGGCGACTAAGAACCCGCCATGGGCCGGCTCCCAGGCTCTGAGCTGCATCCAGAAGGTTCCGGTCAATCCGCTCCATGATGCTGACCAGGCTGAGAATCATCAGCGGCAGAGATACATGGATCAGGCCGATCATGACGGAAAACAGGTTACCGCTGATCGGCAGCGGGGAAGAAATCACCCCCATGGCCATCAGCCAACTATTGACGACACCATTGTCGCCCAGCAAGACCAGCCAGGCGTAAGTGCGCACAACCAGGTTAATCAACATCGGAGACAGGGCAACGCTCAGCAGAATGGCCTTGGTACGCGGCGATGAGCGAACGATGTGCATCGCAAGCGGATAACTTATGACTAGCGTCAGGAACGTCACCACGACCCCGAGCAACACGGTGCCAGTCAACAGATACAGATAGAAAGGATCTGTCAGTAACGAGAGGTAATTTTCGAGACTGAAGGTCGACGTATAGAGCGCCGACGAACTGAACCGACGAATGCTGAGAGCGAGCAGAACGACATAGGGGGCAACCAGGAACGCTGCGTAAAACACGACCAGCGGCCCGAGATATAATTTTGCACGAAGAGCACGGGAAGCGCGCCGGTGATCACCGTCACTGGCGACGCCGCCCGCAAACTTCAATGCCCCCGCCATCCGTCAACTGCTCCTACTTCCGGGCCCGGAATATGGTCCAGGGCAGCCGCCAGTTGGTGCTCTGCGATGCTCCTTCCCGCTCTTCGAAGGGAATGATCTCCACATCGCGAAAGCCTGCCTGTTGGTAGGCGGCACGAAAATCTATCTTTCCCAAACCTGCCATGAACGGTTCGTTGTTACGCCGCGAATGCCCCATGAATGCGGCGCGCAGCAGCGGATCCGCAGGCGGCAGGAAATCCAGGTGTACGGCAATGCCACCGGGTGCCAGCAGACGGTACATTTCTGCGGTCAACTCAATGATGGCTTTCTCTGGCAGTTCATGCAGCAACATGGCCGAACTCACCACATCAAACGAGCCTTCCGGAAGTGGAACGGCACGCGCGTCGGCCTGTCGGTAGGAAACGCGCCCCCTCATTTCGCGCGGCAGCCGGTCGGCGGCGAGGCGCAGACAACCCTCTGAAAGGTCTACACCCACCACATTGGCGTCGGGCGCTTCCAGCGCGAACGCCTCAGTGCCACGACCGAAGGCACAGCCCAAATCCACTATGTTCCGAGGCTTTTTTCCATCAAGTACGATGCGAGCGTACTTCCGGTGCAACTCGGGTACACCGACAACACCTCCAGGCTGGCCGGCACTGCCGCGGTAAATCAGTCCGGCAGCCACACTGTCATTCCAGAGACCACCAGGATGTTGGTGGATGTCGCACTCGCGATAATAGTCTGGCGCCTGCAGAGCGGGATCTAGAGTCAATAGTCCTTCCGGCAGCGTATGCCGTGCCGTCTCCTCTTCCGCAAGACGATTGGCCTCAACCACGGCGACGACTCCCCATCGCCCCGAGTACTTCAGGCGTTGGACATGACGCTCCAGCCACGCGAAGTATTGATGGGTCGGATGACGCTCCAGAAGAGCGTCGAAGTCGCTCTTCGCGGCCGGGTCGTTCACCAGCTCCGTATCTATCTGGCGCCGAAGCGCCTGAAACAACGGCCCCGCCCAATACTGACGGAAGGCGCCAAGAAACCTCTGATAGGCCGCCGCATCGGCGGTAGAGACCTCCGGCAAGGAGATCTTTGGACTGGAACTCATAGTGGCCCCCGTGACTGCTGCTCACCCAGAATCGACTGCAGAACATGCCTGGTGAAGGCACCCGCATCACGCGCCTCCGCCTGCTCATCCTCCGGCAAGAGGGAAAATTCAGCAGCCTCGTCACCGCTGAGAATGCCTTTGCGACGGAGCGTCCGTTCGAGCTGCCGCGAACGGCTGCGCAGCACATAAACTTCTCCCGCCAAGGCAGTTACAACTCCGAGCAGACGGTCGATAGACGGATCGGAGAAGAACTGCTGTTCGGGGAGCCAGCTCGCGGATGTATCTACCTTGGTAGCGTCTGTCATATTCGCTGTTCCGTTGTATAGAGATTAATTGGATCAAGTGTTCCGCAGGAGGCGGCAATCGCTGCGGTCCGCCGTGACACGTACGTGACAACCCATCGGGAACTCGCCTGCGATATTCATCGGCAATTGAGTTCGGATGATGCCGCCCGAATAGGCTATCTGCAGCTCCACAGCAAGCCCAAGATAGCGCTGGGCCGTAATAGCCAATCCGTCCGCTTCCGAAGTGCGTGTCAGCTTGATTCGGTCAAAAGGAACGAACAACACCTTGTTCGCCACATCCTCGCCAATTGGCGCAGCAGCCTCAAACACGGAGCCGGGCCCAACCGAAAGCCTTACCGTACCTTCCGCGCTGCGCTCAAACCTACCCTGCAGAAGATTACCGGCGCCAATAAAATCACAAACCCAGGCACTACTTGGGTTCACAAAAAGCTGCTCCGGCGCACCCAGCTGCTGAATCTCACCATCGCGCATGACGACAATCCGATCAGCCATCGACATAGCTTCTTCTTGGTCATGTGTCACGAAAACCGCCGTGACTCCCAGACGACGCTGCAACAACCTCAGCTCGTTCTGCATCTGAGTGCGAAGCTGCTTGTCGATAGCAGCAAGAGGTTCGTCCAGGAGCAGAATGTCGGGCTCGATAACGATGGCGCGTGCCAGAGCCACGCGCTGCTGCTGCCCCCCGGAGAGTTGTCGCGGCCGACGCTCGGAGAGATGTTCGAGGCCAACCAGAGTCAAAGCCCCGCGTGAGCGCTCATCCGCCTCCCGCTTCGGGACGCGCCGGCACTCCAGCCCGAACCTCACATTCTCAAGCGCGGTCATGTGAGGAAACAGTGCGTAGCTCTGAAACATCAGACCGATGTTCCGGTGACGCGCCGGCAGGCCTGCAACATCGCGCCCGTTGAGCCGGATTGCGCCGCGCTGCGGATGTACGAAGCCGGCGATGGAGCGCAACAGCGAGGTTTTGCCGCAACCTGACGGCCCCAGTAGCGCGATGAACTCACCCCGTGCCACTGCCAGATTGATGCCAGTGAGCGCCGCGACGCTACCGTAGGCGAGATGGAGATCGGCGATCTCCAGAGAGGGCATGGTCTGCTTCTGCAGCAACCGGTCGTCTCCTGCCACCATCCCCTCAGCCGCCCCCATCAAGTCGGCCTCCGTCCCGCAGGGGACACACTTCTGCCAAACTTTGAGTCGTAGCTCTCAACAGTCAGCAGACATTTCTCCATCTCCCTCACCCGGTCATAGTCCATCAGGGCCATGATGTCCTCGATGCCGACCAACAGATCGGGGCGATCCACAGGCTCACCGGTCTCAACCACTGTCAACATCACCTGGAGCGCGCTCTGCATGGCCTTAATCGCCGCTGCCGGCAGCATGCGCGGCAGACTTATTCGTTTGACACCGAGCGCTCGGAGCCGTGGCAGAGGAATCAGTGGTGTCGTGGGGCGCGAGCGGATGCCAAAACCCATATTGATGGTGACAGGTATGCGCGCCGCATCAACCAGCCGTGCGATCTCTTCCTCGGTGTGCACAGCATCGGGAAATATCATGTCGGCACCGGCCTCCGCATAGGCGCGTGCGCGCGCAGTGGCGCCCTCGATCCCCTCCAGAGCCAGAGAATCCGTACGCGCGATGATGACGAAATCATCGTCACGACGCGCCATGCATGCTGCTTCGATCTTCTTGACCATCTCCTCCAAGGCCACCACTTCCTTGCCAGGCATATGACCGCATCGCTTTGGGTCAACTTGGTCCTCGATGTTGACGCCTGCAACGCCGGCTTCTTCGAAGGCCTGGACCGTGTAGTGGACTTTGACGGGATTCCCGTATCCCGCATCGGCATCAGCGGTCAGCGGTATGGAAACGCTGCGAGCGAGATTACGACAGTGATCGACATTCTCCTTCAGGCTCATGACGCCGGTATCGGCGACCACCAGCAGCGCGTTGGAAATGGCGGCGCCACTGGTACAGGCTGTCTTGAAACCCGATCGCTCCACCAATCTCAGACTGTAGCCATCATAAATTCCTGGCGAGACAATCAACTCATCGCCCGCGATCAACTCCCTTAGCTGTCTGGCCTTACTCATCCGGTTGTTCCTGCAGAATCCTTTAAGAGCTTCGACGGAGTGTTAGATGCTTCGACCCACGTACGTCATGTTCCGACAAGCGGACGACCACGTTTCTTGCGGCGCGCGCGATGTGAGAGCGCATTAGGGATTCCGCGAGGTCACCATCACGAGTCTTTAGTGCGCGGATGATCTGCCAGTGCTCGGCATAAGCAGCATCTTTACGCTCGACTACTGCACCGGAGGATCTCCGATACAAGCGCAATAAATGGTAGAGATCCCCACACAGCGCATCAATGATCCTCTGGTTCCCGCTAGCACGAACGATTCGGTCGTGGAAATCAAAGGTCTTGCTGTCAGGCGCACCAGGACCATCCTCGAACAGGGCATGGCGCGCCTGTTCCAGACCAGCAGACAGCTGGGCAATCTCCTCCTCGCTCATGCGCTCAGCCGCCAGACGACATGCCAGACCTTCCAGAACCTCGCGCATCTGGAACAGTTCGAGAACATCCTGTGCCGTAAGGTTGACCACCCGGGCCCTGGTATACGCTTCACGCGACACCAGGCCCAAACCCTGTAACCGCCGCACCGCCTCGCGTACCGGTCCACGGCTGACACCGAAACGCTGAGCAAGCCCGACTTCGTTTACGGGGGCTCCCGACAACAATTCGCCGCTGAAGATCAGCGCCAACACGTTCTCGAAGACTTCATCGCTGAGCGGCTTGCTATTCATTTACTTAGATTCGCCCCATATCTATACAAGTGTCAACATTCTTGCACAGAAATAGTGCTAAACAGACTATTCCAGATAAAAGTGTTGACACTAAACTCCGATAGCCTCTAGATTCCTTGGCCAAGGGTCTACTCATACGTGCCGCCATATACCGACCTGCCGGCAACATGCATGAGCCCTTTCGTGCTGGAAACACCGAATCCTTCATTAAGAACGGGGGCCATTACTTGTGAACAAGCGTAGAGGATTACCGACCGCGTCTCTGGTTGCGCTCGCTGTCGCCTTCTCCTGCAGCTCCGTTGCGGCCGAGCTGGAATTGGAGGAAATCGTCGTCTCAGCACGCAAGCGCGATGAGAACATCATCGAAGTGCCTCAGACGATCACCCTCTTATCCGAAAAATCGCTTACCGACTACAACATTCGTAGCTTCAACGACTACGGAAACAAGGTTCCCAACCTGGCCTTTATGTACGGCGGCTCAACGACGTACGGGGGACCGACTTCAAGCCGCGGTGTCACGATCCGGGGCATAGCCGGAGCGAACACGACTTCCTTCTACATCGACGATACGGCCATTTCCTCCACCCAGGATCCGCGCATCGTCGACGTGGAACGCATCGAGGTCATGAAAGGACCCCAGGGAACCCTGTTCGGCGCCAGCTCCATCGGCGGCAATGTGCGGATCATTACCAAGAAACCGTCCCTCACCGATCCGGACTTCAAGTATCAAGTGAGCGGCGGCTTCACCGAACACGGCGGACAGCCCGACTTCGCGGTTTCGCTCGCCGGCAACACGGTTCTGATACCTGACAAGCTGGCCGTCCGTGCCATGGCATTTCTCAACCATGAGTCCGGCTACATCACCAAGACCTGGCCAGTCTCAACCGGCGACCGCCTTAGCCGCAAAGGCACAGGCGAATCCTACTCGTATGGCGCTTCGCTCTCAGCTCTGGCCCAGATCACGCCAAACTTCAGTGCCAATCTCAAACTACTGGCTCAGACAGAAGACTGGCCAGACGGATTCCTCGCTGTCTATCGGGGTCGCACCAAGTTCGATCCGGACACTCTCACAATTGATAGGCAGGCCGACCTGCCTATTTACGACAAGGCTCAGTGGTTTCTGCCAGCGCTCACTCTGAACTACGATGGCAATGGCTGGTCGCTGACATCAGCAAGCAGCTTCTTCAAGCAGACAAGACGGGAGTCCTTCGACTATACCGAAGGCATCAGGACTTCTGTTTTCAATCGTTGGGGATGGGTCTATACCGGCACCAACGTATATGCCAATGATGTCAAATACGATCAGTTTCAGCAGGAGCTGCGCCTGGCCATCGAACCGATTCATGGCATCAGCGCGATCTTCGGTGTCTATGCCTCAAGATCCACCAATACAAGCGGCAGCCCTGTACGCGTAGTCGAGGGCATGGGAGCAGCTGTTGGCATATCCGGCGACAACTGGGAGGGTGGTGGCCGAATTACCGATCAGAACGATACCGCGATCTTCGGCGAGATCTACTACAAGCCCTTTGAAATGCTCACTCTGACGGCCGGCGCTAGGCGCTACTGGCTGAAGCAAAACATGTACAACTGGGTTCGGGGTGACGTCTTCGCCAATCGCGATACATACACAGTGGTCAGGGAAGACGGCCTTAGCCCGAAGTTCAGCATTATGCTGGAACCAGCGGCGGCTACTTCCATCTACGCTAACGCCGCAAAAGGATTCCGTCAGGGCGGTCCCGGCACTCCCAACCTGGTTCCTCTTTGCGACAGAGACCTCAACGCTTTGGGCCTGACGCGAGAGAAAGTTGGCCTGGGCTATGAATCAGACAGCGTCTGGACATATGAGGTAGGCGCCAAGCGCGGCGTTGGTGCTGGACTGTTGCTGACCGGTGCCGTGTTCCAGACGAATTGGGACAACATACAGCAACGCGTCCTGCTGCAATCCTGCGGACAGAGTTTCGTCGGCAATGCCGGCGCCGCCAGGGTCAGGGGCTTCGAGTTCGAGCTCAACGGCCAGATCACTGCCGACCTCAGTGTGCGTCTTGGCCTTGGAACGACCGACGCCAAGATAACCGACGATGCAGGCGGAGCAACAGGCCAGGCAAAGGGCTCCCACATCTACGGCGTGCCCCGCAAGAACGCAACCGCCGGCGCCATGTATACGCGCCACTTCAGTCCGGACGTCAGCGGATTCGTCACCGGCGATTGGTCATACGTGGGTGACAGCGTTTCGGCGAACGGAGGCGCTGCATTCCCGCAGGTGCGGGGCGCGTACAGCATGATAAACATGCGTATTGGCGGACGCTGGGCCGACAATGAGTTGTCGTTCTATGTCAATAACCTGACTGACAAGCGGGCCAACTACGGCGACTTCAGGTCGTTAACTGGGCATAACATCGTGGTAAACGGCCAGTCCGTTCCCAATGTGCTGGTTGCGATCGCCAGGCCGCGTCAGTATGGATTGCAGTTCCGTCACGGCTTCTAGTTCGAAAACTTGAGGGGTGTGCCGAATATGAGGAGAGTCACCATGAGAATCGCCCTGCTTTCAGTAGTTGCCGTGCTCTACGGTGCGATTTCTTCTGTTCAGGCACACCACTCATTTGCGATGTTTGATGCGAAGAAGGAACGGACGCTTACAGGAACTGTTCAAAAATTCCGCTACACCAATCCACACGGCATGATGGATCTGGAGGTAACGACCAAGAGCGGCAATACGCAGGTCTGGAGCGTCGAATTCGGAAGTGTCACCGTAATGCGCGGACAGGGGCTGTCTCGCGACACTTTCAAGCCGGGAGACAAGGTCACTGCTGTTGTCAATCCACTCAGGAACGGCACGACCGGTGGCTCTTTTGTGTGGGGAAAGACCGCTGACGGAAAATGCCTGATAGCGCCTCAAGATGCGCCCAAGCACCCCATAGATTGCAAATGAGTTGTTATCGATACATGAACAGAAGATTGACGACATGCAGTATTCAATATTCTTGCGATTTGCTGTACTGACAGCCGGAGCAAGCCTGCTGGCTGGATGCAACGCGCAGCCACCACCTCAGTCCGCTACGGATGCTTCTGCGTGGGCTCCGGGTGCACCGACCTGGGCAGCCAATTGGGCCGCGAATACCTGGAGGCGAGGAGCTCAGCCGCCCTTCCTGGCGGGGTTCAAAGGCGACGATGAATTCAACGACCCCTCGGTTCCAATAACGAACGACATCTTCACGCCCGAGGCACTAGAACGGTACAACGATGTTCGCGAGAAGCTAGGGCAAGGTCTTTCCATATACGACCCCGACGCATTGTGCCATCCACCGGGAATGCCAGCACAGGTGGCATCCATTTCGAACGTATTTCGCGTCGCGATTGCGCCCGACCGCATCGTCATGTTGTTCAACAACGGCCTGACCTATCGCAACATCTACATGGATGGGAGAAGCCTGCCCGAGGACCCGGAACTCACGTACATGGGGCATTCCGTGGGGCACTGGGAAGGGGACACGTTGGTTGTCCAGTCAAATGGAATGCGCTCGGAAAACACCCAGATCGAACCCGGCCTTCCTCACAGCGACCAATTCCGGATGACCGAGCGCTGGCATCCGATCTCCAACGAAGAAATCGAGGTCACGCTGACTTACGAGGACCCGTTGGTCTTCAAGCATCCCGTCGACACGACGATCCGCTACGTCAAGACCACCGAAGACCGGCTTCGGGAAGCTTTCTGCGTTGACGGCAATCGGTATGTGAAAGGTCCTCATGGGGAGCTCACCCTCACCAGGGAGGATGGATCTCCTCTGCCAAAGGCCGAAGACTGAGAGTCTTCGGCGCGTACGTGCAGCGCCGGAACCCAGAAGGGGCTGACGGACACGAGGACAATCACCATGAAGACAGCTTTTCTTCTGGCCCTTGCTTCAGCGTGCTGCGTAGCAACATCGATTCAGGCACATCACACATTTGCGATGTTCGACGCACAAAAGGAGCGCACCCTAGTTGGAACCGTGCGCGAGTTCCAATACACGAACCCTCACGGAATGTTGCAACTGGAGGTCACGACCAAGAGCGGCAACACACAAGAATGGAGCATTGAATTCGGCAGCACTACTGTCATGCGCCGGCAAGGGCTGGGTCGGGATACATTCAAATCAGGAGACAAGATCACGGCCATCATCAATCCGCTCAGAAACGGCACGACAGGAGGCTCTTTCCAGAGAGCAATTCTGGCCGACGGAACTCTCATCGATGCGCCACAAGTCAGGCTCCCTCGGCCATCGAATTAGGAATAGCTCACGTACGGTCGAAGAGGCCAATGACATGCCGTTGAGGTTCTTAGTATCCGTTACAGCGATACTGGCAGGGACATATCCCTTGATCGCGGCGGAGTCCACACCGACACGGACCGACCAAGCTGCCTCCATATGGACAGTAAGTGCACCTGCCTGGGCTGAGAACTGGGCTGCACACACCTGGCGACGCGGACCTCTACCGGGCTTCCTAGCTGGATTCAAGAACGACCAGGAATTCAACGACGCGTCGATCCCGATTTCTCGCGACATCTTCACACCCGAGACACTCAGGCGGTACACCGAAGTCCGCGAGAAGCTCAGTCAAGGTGAAGCCATCTTCGATCCGGATGCACTATGCCATCCTGCCGGCATTCCAGCCCAAGTAGCGGCGGTCGTGAATGTGTTCCGCGTGATGTTTTCTCGGGACAGGATCGTCATGTTATTCAACAATTCTCTGACCTATCGCACCATATATATGGACGGTCGAGACCTCCCGAAGAATCCGGAACCCACGTACATGGGATATTCCGTGGGGCACTGGGAGGGAGATACGCTGGTTGTCCACTCAAACGGCATGCGTTCGGACAATACACAGCTCGAACCCGGCCTCCCCCACAGCGACGAATTCCGCATGACTGAACGCTGGCGCCCAATCACTGGCGATGAAATAGAAGTCACGCTGACTTACGAGGATCCGCTGGTTTTCAAGCATCCTGTCGACGTAGTCGTCCACTACATAAAAACGACGGAAGACCAGCTCAGAGAAGTTTTCTGCACCGACAACAACCGTTATACGATTTCTCCCACTTCCGGCTCCCTCACTCTCATGGGGCCAAACGGGCAGCCGCTGCCTCTGGCGGAAGACTGACCATCTCGCTGCACCATTTGATGAGTCTTGCTACTCCATAGAGGAAAACTGAACGTGAGAACTCATGACCGTCGCTCCCTGCTGTTGGTTACCGCCAGTGTATTTGCATGGCTATTGTCAGGTTGCGGCCGGGACCTTCCCAGCACCGCGACAGCCGAAACGGCGCAGGACGCTCTTGTCATTCCGGCGTTCGACAGCACCATTCCGCTGACTGAACGTCCATTGGTTCATCGCCTGGGATTCTGGGCACCGGCAGAGCAAGTCCGTGGCTACATGGCCATGGAAACCATCTTCCCCACCAAGCCCATCAGAGCAGGAGGAACAGTCCATCCACTACTGGAGTCGCCGCGCCCTATCATCGGCAATTTCGTTTTCGAGAACAGGCCCTACACTGTTGACGACTTGATGGCTAGCAGCCGTGCGTCAGGCCTGATTGTCGTGAAAGATGGGGAGATAGTGATAGAACGCTACGGTCTGGGGCGTAAACCCACCGATCGCTGGACTTCGTTTTCCGTTGTCAAACCGCTGACGTCAACATTAGTTGGTGCTGCAATCAAGGACGGCTACATCCGGAGTGTGGACGATCCCCTGGATATGTATATCCCTGAGCTCAAGGGTGGAACGTTCGAAGGAGTGACACTACGTAACGCGATGAGGATGAGTTCCGGATCTGGTTGGGTCGAGACCTATGATGATCCGGAGTCGCATTTCAACCTTTACGCCACCAATCCGGGACCCGAATTTTACAAGTTAATGTCATCGCTGCCGCGCCAGGTCGAGCAAGGTACCCGCTACGCATATTCCACGGGTGACACCAATCTAGTTGGCGTTGCCGTGATCAACGCAACCGGAAAAGGATTGGCGGAATACGCATCAGAGAAAATATGGAAACCCTACGGCATGGAGGCTGACGGCGTGTGGATGACGTCACGGAGCGGTCTGGAGACCGGCGGCATCTGCTACAGCGCCACACTCCGAGACGTCGCTCGCTTCGGCATGTTTGTACTGGACAATGGCAAGATCGACGGCAAAGACGTACTGCCGCCGAACTGGTTCAAGGAGGCCACCACGCCGTCCGAGGGATCTCCAATATACGGTTACAACTGGCGCATCGACGAGGGCGGCCAATCATTCAGACATGCCGGCATCTTCGGCCAACTGCTATACATCAATCCCGAGATGAACATGGTCATCGTCATCAATAGCGCTTGGCGCAAAGCAAGCAATCCGGAGCTCCGACAGATGCATCAGGCGTTTATAGATGCAGTGATAGAGGAACTGAAAGCACGTAATTAGACCTTCTGAAATAGCCACTCCTCGCCGCGTATCCGGGCTGCAGTTGGCAGTCATTCATCTGCGACGGGATAGGAAAGGTTGATTTGAGAATGAGAGGTTGACGATGTCGCACTTACGACCCATGCGATTTGCTGCGCTGACCGCCGGAGCGAGTCTGCTAGTTGGATGCAATGTTCAGCAGCCTTCCCAGTCCGCTGCGGATACCTCTGCCTGGGCTCCCGGCGCACCGACCTGGGCAGCCAATTGGGCCGCGAATACCTGGAGGCGAGGAGCTCAGCCGCCCTTCCTGGCGGGGTTCAAAGGCGACGATGAATTCAACGACCCCTCGGTTCCCGTAAAGAACGACATTTTCACGCCCGAGGCACTCGAGCGGTATAACGACGTTCGCGAGAAGCTAGGGCAAGGTCTTTCCATATACGACCCCGACGCACTGTGTCATCCACCGGGAATGCCTGCACAGGTAGCGGCTATCCTGAACGTATTCCGTGTCGCGATTGCGCCCGACCGCATCGTCATGTTGTTCAACAACGGCTTGACCTATCGCAACATCTATACGGATGGGAGAAGCCTGCCCGAGGACCCGGAACTCACGTACATGGGGCATTCCGTGGGGCACTGGGAAGGGGACACGTTGGTTGTCCAGTCAAATGGAATGCGCTCGGAAAACACCCAGATCGAACCCGGCCTTCCTCACAGCGACCAATTCCGGATGACCGAGCGCTGGCATCCGATCTCCAACGAAGAAATCGAGGTCACGCTGACTTACGAGGACCCGTTGGTCTTCAAGCATCCCGTCGACACGACGATCCACTACGTCAAGACCACCGAAGACCGGCTTCGGGAAGCTTTCTGCGTTGACGGCAATCGGTATGTGAAAGGTCCTCATGGAGAGCTTACGCTCACAAGAGAGGATGGATCTCCTCTGCCAAAGGCCGAAGACTAAATCCTTCAGCACGTATGCACTACGGCGCGCCGGAAGTTGACTGGTTCGACTGCAACGGTGAGCGGCTGGCGTACTGCAACATCGCAGTCGCCGCGGCGTACCGGGGCTCGACCCTGCGCGAGATACCGTATTCGATCCGCGTGCTGCTGGAAAATCTGCTGAGAAGCCGCGCCTTCGCCGATGCGAGTGTCACAAGCGAAACGGATATCGCAGCACTGCTGAACTGGCGCTCCGGCCAGGACATCGGCGTGCCGCTGCATGTCGCCAGAGTGATCCTGCCGGATTCGAGCGGATTGCCGGTGCTGCTGGATCTGGCGGCACTGCGCGAGGCCGTGGCGCGGCGCGGCGGCGATGCCACGGCAGTGTCTCCCCAGGTGCCTGTCGACCTGATCGTCGATCATTCGCTGCAGGTCGACGTAGCTGGCACCGCCGATGCCGTCAAGCGCAACATGGCGCGGGAATTCGAGCGCAATGCCGAACGCTATCGGTTTCTGCACTGGGCGCAGCAGGCCTTCCCCTCGCTGCGCGTGTTTCCGCCGGGCAGCGGCATCATCCACCAGATCAACCTCGAGCATCTGGCAACGGTAGTAACCGTTCGCGAGACCGAGTACGGTCGCCTCGCCTTTCCCGATTTCGTCATCGGCGGCGATTCCCACACGCCCATGGTCAACGCGCTGGGCGTGCTGGGCTGGGGCGTGGGCGGGCTCGATGCCGAGGCGGCGATACTGGGCGAGCCCTACGTGTTTCCGGTGCCGAAGGTCATCGGCGTGACGCTGACCGGAGAGCCCGGACCCGCCGTCACCACCACGGACATCGCCCTGCTCGTCACGCAGCGGCTGCGCGAGTTCGGTGTGACGGGTTGCATCGTCGAGTTCATCGGGCCTGCGGCCGCACGGTTCTCGGTTCCTCAACGCGCGACCATCGCCAACATGGCGCCGGAATATGGCGCGACCTGCGGATATTTTCCGGTCGATCAGCACACCCTAGACTATCTGCGCCTGACCGGGCGGAGCGAGCGCCAGATCGAGCTGGTGGCGACCTATTGCCGCGTCAATCACCTGCTGCGCGACGACGCGGCACCGCCGCCGCAGTACAACGCCACGCTTGCAATCGACCTCGGCGATGCCCGCACAGCCGTCGCGGGGCCGCGCAGGCCGCAAGATCGCCTGGCCATCACCGCCGTGCAGCAGGATTTCCGCACCCGCCTGAATCTGCCGGCCTCGGCGGGCGGCTTCGGCCTCACATCGCAGGCCGCGGACAAGACGGGCATCATCGAACTCGAAGGCGCCAGGCTGCCGGTGGGCCACGGCTTTCTCGCCATCGCCGCCATCACCTCCTGCACCAATACCTCGAACCCCGAGGTCATGCTGGCTGCCGGGCTGGTCGCCAAGCGCGCCGTCGAGGCGGGCCTGCGCCCTCCGGCATTCGTCAAGACCTCGCTGGCGCCGGGTTCGCAGGTTGTCGCTGACTATCTGCGGTCGACGGGCCTGCAGACCTATCTCGATCAACTGGGCTTCCAGGTCATCGGTTTCGGCTGCACGACCTGTGGAGGCAAATCCGGACCGCTGCATCCTGCCGTCGCCGCCGGCATCGAGCGCGATGGCCTGGTCGCCGCCGCAATGCTGTCGGGCAACCGCAACTTCGAGGGCCGCATCCATCGCCTGGTGCGCGCCAATTACATCGGCTCTCCGCCTCTGGTCGTGCTCTATGCGCTGGCCGGACGCATCGATATCGACCTTGCAACCGAGCCCGTCGGCACCTCCTCTTCCGGCATTCCGGTTTACATGCGCGACCTGTGGCCTTCGGCGGCCGAGATCGAGCAGTACGCCATGGCCGTAAGCCCGGAGCGGTTCCGCGCTGCCTATGAAGAAAATGCCACAGTGCCCGAGGCCTGGCGGGCACTGGACGCTCCGGGCGGACCGCGCTTCACCTGGGACCGCAATTCGCTGTACCTGGTCGAACCTCCCTTCACGGAGCGGCAGGCGGACGAATTGCCGCAGGTTCTCTCCGGTGCCCGCGCGCTGGCCGTGTTCGGCGACTCCCTGACGACGGACCACATATCGCCGAGCGGCGAGATCCCGCCCGACGTGCCTGCGGGGCGCTATCTGCTTGACGCCGGCGTCGCGCAGCGAGACTTCAACACCTATGTCGCGCGCCGCTGCAATCACGAAGTCATGGTGCGCGGCACCTTCGCCAACATCCGCATCCGCAACGCGCTGGTGCCGGACACCGAGGGCGGCGTCACGCGCCTCTTCCCCGACGGCCGGACCGTGTCGATCTTCGACGCGGCCACCGCCTACCGCGCCGCGGACACGCCGGTGATCGTGCTCGCCGGCAAGGAATATGGGACCGGCAGCAGCCGCGACTGGGCCGCCAAGGGTACGGCGCTGCTCGGCATACGCGCCGTCATTGCCGAATCCTTCGAGCGCATCCACCGCGCCAATCTGGTCGGCATGGGTGTCGTGCCGCTGCGCTTCGCGCCGGGCGAAGGCTGGCGGCAGCTGGGCCTCACTGGCGCTGAGACCTTCGAGATCCGCAACCTACTTCAGGGTGTGCTCGAAGGCACGCCGATCCAGGTGCGAGCGGAAGGCGAGCGCTGCATCGAATTCCAGGTGACGGCCGTGATCCTCACCGCCGCCGAGCGGCTGGTGCTGCAGGCCGGCGGCATCCTGCCGCGCGTGCTTGCGCACTTCCTCGGCGCTTCGCACGCGGCGCCGCACCGTACGCCAACCACAACCCGACAAGAGACTTCCGCATGAAGCTGGACCTGCTACTCGAGAACGCAATGCTGGTGGAGCCGGGGATCGGCGTCAGTCACGGCGGAATCGGCATCAAGGACGGGCGTATCGCAGCGCTGCTGGCGCCCGGCGCCGCGCCGCCCGCCACGGAAACGATCGACTGCGAAGGCCGCTGGCTGATGCCCGGCTTCATCGATCCTCACGTGCATTTCGGTTTCGGCTCGCCGGAGACCGACTTCCTGACCGAATCCCGTTCCGCCGCGCTGGGCGGCGTGACCACCGTGCTGTCGTTCCACCGTTCGAAGGACATCCGCGAGTCCTTCGATGCCGTCTGCGCACGCGCCGGCGAACAGAGCTGCATCGACTTCGGCTTTCATTTCGGCCTCACCAGCCAGCTGCACGTGGATACGCTTGAGGAGGCATCGCGCCGCTTCGGTGTCGCCTCCTACAAGCTCTACATGATGTACAAGGGCCAGGCGGGCCTGTCGCAGGGCTTCACCGAGATCGACGATGCGCTGCTGTTCGCCGCGCTGCGTCAGGTGGCGAAGATTCCCGGCGGCGTGCTCGGCGTGCACTGCGAGAACGTGGAGGTGATCCCGCTGCTGCGGGACGAACTGCGCCGAGCAGGCCGCGACGATCTGGCTGCCTGGGACGAACAGAGCCCGGACTTCCTGGAAGCGGAGAACGTGCACCGGGTCTGCTATTTCGCGCGCAAGACGCACTGCCCGGTCAACATCGTGCACCTGAGCAGCCGTGAGGCGCTGGACGAGGTTCGACGGCACCGCCGCCATGCCGATGCGCCGCCGCTGCACGTCGAGACCTGCCCGCAATACCTGTTTCTCAACCGCGATTCCGCGGCCGGCACGCTGGCCAAAGTCAACCCGCCGGTGCGCCCGCAGAGCGATGTCGACGCCATGTGGGAGGGCGTGCTCGACGGATCGGTAAACACCGTGGGCTCCGACCATGTGCCGCGCAAGCGCGCGACCAAGCAGAAGGACATCTGGAGCGCATCGAACGGCTTCCCCGGCACGGGAACCATCCTGCCCATCCTGATCCACGAGGGCTATCACCGCCGCGGCGTGCCCATCGAGCGCATCGCCGAGATCGGCAGCTCTGCGGCGGCGCGCACCTACAACCTGCCGACCAAGGGCCGCCTGAGCCCCGGCAGCGATGCCGATCTGATCGTAGTGGACCCCGACCTGGAGCGCGTGGTGGATGCCGCTGCGCTCGAATCCTTCGCCGACTACTCCCCTTACGAGGGCATGCGGCTCAAGGGATGGCCGGTGCTGACCCTGGTGCGCGGCCAGAAGGTGGCCGTGGACGGCAAACTGACCGAAACGGCCCGCGCACAGCCGCGCGGCCGCTACATTCGCCGGCTTTAGTACTACAGAGGATACGAGCGATGACAGAGCGCAAACGCATCTGGGACGACTTTCTGACCGCGCGCGACAAGCAAGTCATGGCGGCCGCCGGCTACGGCAAGCGCGGCGGCTTCGGCACGCGGCCGGCCCTGTTCGTCATCGACGTGCAGTACAACTTCTGCGGCGACCGGCCCGAGGACATCCTCGACGGCGTCAAGCAGTACCGCACGCACTGCGGGCGGGAAGCCTGGGATGCCGTCCGGCGCATCGAACCGCTGATGCAGCTGGCGCGGCAGAAGAACATCCCGATCTTCTACACCGAAAGTGCGCGGCGCCCGGACCTGCTGGACAGCGGCGTGCAGGTGGGCAAGAACCACCGCGGCACCGAGAAGACCGTGCTCGAAGGCACACATGCCACCGAGACGGTGGCGCCGCTGGCGCCGCGGCCGCAGGACATCCGCATCGGCAAGCGCAAGCCCTCGTGCTTCTTCGGCACGATCTTCATGAGCCATCTGAACTACTTCGACGTGGACACCCTGATCCTGGTGGGATGCACGACCTCCGGCTGCCTGCGCGCCACCGCGGTCGATGCCTACGCCTACAACTTCAAGGTGGTGATCCCCGAAGAGACCGCCTTCGACCGTTTCCAGGCCAGCCACGCGATGAGCCTGTTCGATCTGAACTGCAAGTACGCGGACGTCATCCCCACGGACGAAGTGATGACCTATCTCGAAGGCCTCGCGCCGCGGCCGGCTCTCGGAGAGCCGCGCTGATGTCCCTGCCGCTGTCGGTGCTGACCGGGTTTCTCGGCAGCGGCAAGACCACCCTGCTCGGCCGGATGATCCGCTCCGAGAGCTTCCGCAACACGGCGGTGATCATCAACGAGTTCGGAGAGGTGGGGCTCGACCACGTGCTGGTCAGCAGGGGCGAGGAAAGCCGCGCCATCCTGCTGGATTCCGGCTGCCTGTGCTGCGCGCTGGACGGCTCGCTGCAGACCACGCTGCAGGGACTGTTCTACGACCGCGAGCGGTCCGTCATTCCGCGGTTCGAGCGGGTCGTCATCGAGACATCGGGATTGGCGGATCCGGCTCCCATCGCCAACACACTGGGCTCCGACAGATTCATCGCAAGCCATTTCAGGCTCGGCACGATTGCCGCCACCGTCGACGCCGTGTTCGGCGCCCGGCAATTGCGGGAATTCGAGGAAGCCGGCAGTCAGGTCGCCATGGCGGACCGCATCATCCTGACGAAGGTCGATCTTGCCGATGACACACAGAAGGCCGACACCACCGAATGCGTCCGGGCGCTGAACCCGTACGCGCCGCTGCTGGAATCGACCCGGGACGGATTCCCGAACGGACAGTCTGCGGGAGAGGTGCTGTTCCCGCCGGATGCCGGAGCCATTATTCCCCGACCGGATGCAGCCCGTCACCCGGATCATTCCGCGCATCGCCACGGACATGTCGAGAGCCACGGCATCGGCTCCCACGTACTGCAAATCCCCGCCGCAGTCTCCTGGCCCCGCTACGCGGCCTGGGTGCGGCATGTCCAGAGCGAGCTGGGCGAGCGCCTGCTGCGGATGAAAGGGATTCTGTTGCTGGACGGGCGGCCGCATGCGGTGCACGCCGTGCGGCATCTGTTCAGCCAGCCCGAAGAACTTGCTGTTTCGGTGCCGCCGGACCTGGTCGGCAGCGTCGTCATGATCACGCGCAATGTCGCCGATGAGGAGCTTGCCGCCTGTGACCTGGTATTGCGGCAGAAGGAGCAATAAGCCGCTGTGGAATACACATGGACCGTTTGTTTGGATCGCAACCTGAGGAAAATCGCTATGCAATCAGAAGTGAAAAGCCGCCTTGTGCCCGTGCGCCGCAGAACTATGCTGCTGGCGGCGCTCGCGTGCCCGATCATGGCCGGAGCTGCGCTGGCTCAGAATGCCAACTTCGAAGTCTCGTTGCGCACCGCCCGCGTAGGCGGCTCGGACGTGGCGGCGCTCAGCAAGTTCTATGAGTCCGCCTTCGGCCTCAAGGAGACTCGCCGCCTGAACGAGGACGACGGCTCGATCGCCATCATCATGAACTTCGGGATCACCGTCGATGCCGCCAAGGCCAACCGCGGCCCGCAGATCGCGATCATGCATCGCAAGACGCGCATCGAAGATCCCGTATCCCACATAGTGCTGAACGTTTCGGATCTCAATGCCGCAATCGCAGCCGTCAAGGCTGCCGGCGGCGTGATCCTGGCGGCTCCCCTCACGGCGCCCTCGGGCAATGTCATCACCTACGTAGCCGACCCCGAAGGCAACCAGCTCGAACTGGTCCAGCCGCCCAAGCCGAAGCAGTAGCGCAACGCAGGTACTCGCCGGAACCGCGGCCGGCGAGTACCGCGGCGGCTACCGGCAGGCTATTGCAGCCGGTTGTACTTCTTCAGCGCCGTCCGCAGGCGGTCGTGCGGCAGCGCGTAGAAAATATTGTCGTCCCTGCCACGCATGGTTTCCGCGGCAACCAGCACGTTGATGATGGCCTCTTCGGTCGCCTGTATCGTGCCGAGGAACAGGTCGTCCATGGCGTCATTGGGCAGCATCTGCACGTTCACCGCCTGGTCGCGGCGCGCGGCGCCGGAGTTGGCCGTGGAAAAGGCGATGATGATGTCGCCGTCGCCATTGGAGCCCATGCCCCCGGTGCGCCCGATGCCCAGTGGCGCGCGGCGCGCCAGCCGCTTGATCTGGGTCGGCAGCAGCGGCGCATCCGTGGCGATGACCACGATGACGGAGCCGGTGGAATGCGGCAGGTTGATCGTGGGCAGCAGATCGGTGATCTCCCTGCCCACCGGCACGCCCGCGATGGTCAGCGATTCGCGATCGCCGTAGTTGGCCTGCACCAGCACACCCACGGTGTAGCCGCCGCTTTCGGCCGGGAGCCGGCGCGAGGCCGTGCCCGTGCCGCCCTTGAACTGGTGCAGCATCATGCCGGTGCCGCCGCCGACATTGCCCTCGGCCACCGGCCCGGGCCGCGCGCCGTCCAGCGCGGCAAAGGCATCCTCCTTCCTGACGTGGAAGCCGTTCAGGTCATTGAGCACGCCGTCATAGGTTTCCGCCACCACCGGCAGATGCCAGTAAATGTCCTGGAACAGCGGCACGAACAGGCCATGCTGGTTCTGCCATTCGATCACGGCATCGCGCACCACGCCGACGCTGTGCGTGTTGGTGATCATGATGGGACCTTCGATGAAGCCCGACTCCTCCACCCAGGTCGTGCCGGTCATTTCGCCATTGCCATTGAAGGAATAGAAGCCGCCGAAGACGGGGTCGTAGACCCGGCCTCGCGGCAGGATGGCGGTCACGCCGGTGCGCACGGGACCCACGCCGACCTTCAACGGGCCGGAACCCTTGATCAGCGTGGTGAAACCCACCTCAACGCCCGCCACATCGGTGATGGCATTGAGAGGTCCCGGCGTGCCGTCGAAGGGCACGCCAAGATCGCGGGCCCGCGGCTTGCCGGGTGCGGCCGCCATGGCGGAGAAGGCAAAGGCCGTACACACGGCCGTCAGCAAGGCGATTCGCAGACCTCTCATACCGGCTCACCTCCCTGCTCGTAGAAGGTCATCGATGCCTTGTGGATGTAGGCGCCAGCGCGGTTGTTCTCCACTGCGCCGGCGGCGGTGATGCCGAGGAATTTCCCCGTGGAGCGCAGGTCGCGCATGTTGAAGAAGAACACCGACGCCACCGGGATCTTGAATTCGCGGAAGGTGAAGACGTACTGCTGCTCGTCGAATTTGTAGTAGCTGGCCAGATCCACATCGCCATGCCCGCGCTGCTCGCCGACCAGGCACTGCCAGCAGTAGCGCTCGCTGCTGAGGTAGGTGTGCTCGTACAGGTGGCGCGGGCTGTAGCGCTGGAAGGTCCTGAGTCCGATGAGCTCCCGCGTGGGCGCAGGCTCGATGCCGGAGGCATCGCCTCCCTCCAGCACGCCCACATCGAACTGCTGGCTCACCTGCGGCACACCCTCCACCTTCTTTTCCGCCACGACGCAAAGGATGGACAGCACCCGCCGTGTGGCGAGATTGACGATCAGCGTGCGCGCTTCGCGCGGCTTCGTACCATAGGTGATGTCGATGAAGCAGGTATGCGGCGCGACCTCGACGACCTCGCACGCGTCTTCTCCGCTCTGCGGGCCCTGCTGCCACCGGAGCCGGTTTCCGGACTGAAATTCCAGCTGCAGCGTGTAGCCAGCAAACACCAGCCGCAGCGCCTTTCCCGCCAGCGCATCCGTGGATGGCAGGCGGTTGGTGTCGATGCCCGCGGCGAAATCCTCGTAGTTTTTCCAACCAGCCGGCGTCGTCATGCGTGGCGCCCCTCTTGAAATGGCTAATCGGCGAATGCCAGTGTCGGCAGGTCCACGGACCCGGAGCCACCGTCGACCACCACCACCGAACCGCTCATCATCGAAGCCTCGTCCGAGGCCAGGAAACAGGCCACGCTGGCCACCTCGACGGGTTCCGCGGCGCGCCGCAGCGGCACGTGCTGGGTGACCAGCGCATAGGCCTCGTCGGTAGTGGCAAGGTTGTGGCGCTTGCGGATGTACTCCATCTGCTCATCTGCCATGTCGGTGCGGACCCAGCCCGGGCACAGCGCATTGATGCGCACGCCCTGCGGCCCGTAGTCGCGCGCGATGGAGCGCGTGAGGCCGATGAGGGCATGCTTGGTGGTGACGTAACCCACGACGCTGGGGCCGGCGAACAGGCCCGCAATGGACGACACCACGACCACATTGCCGCGGCGCGCCATCAGCTCCGGCAGGCACTCGCGCACGCACACAAAGGCCGTGGTCAGGTTGGTGTGCAGGGCCGCGGCCCAGGCCGCGTCGTCGGTATCCAGCGCCGAGCCCAGGCCATGCCCGCCGGCATTGGCCACCAGCACATCGAGCCCGCCGAAGCGCTCGCGGGCACAGGTGAGCGCAGCCTGCACATCCTGCAGATTGCCGGCATCACCGGCCACCACCGCGCCGCCCAGAGGGCCTGCAACCTCTTCGAGCTTGTCGCGGCGCCGCCCCAGCAACACCACCTTGCCGCCGTCGGCGACAAACCTCTGCGCCACCGCAGCACCGATGCCGGTGCCGCCACCGGTGATGAGCGCAACTTTTCCATTGAATCGCATAGGCCCGCGCAGCTCCCGTGTTGAATCTTCCGGTCAGCGAATGCCGGAGAACTGTTCGGCAGAGTACTGCTGCGGCGTGACCTTGTCCGCCGGAAACTCATCCGCCGCAGAGCGCTCGGGCGGGGTGACCGGCCGGCGGGCGTGCACCAGGGGTTCCACTCTAGGAAGAGGGCGAAACCCTGACTGAAGAGAAATACTGGCGCACTTCGCCATTGGCCACGCGTTCGCGGTATGCGCCGCGGGTGTAGTGCGCGATGGTATGGCGCCAGAATGCCACGGACTGCACATTGCGATGAGACTCGACCACCTCCCATTTGCCGGCAAAGCGGTCCAGCAGCAGCCGAGCCGCGCTGCGCCCCAGCCCGCGCCGGCGAACGGCGCGCGCGACGAAGAACTCCACCATGCGGTAGTCCACACCGGGAGCGCCGGCGGGCCTGCCAACGATGAATGCGAAGCCCGCAGGCCGGGAATCGTCGGCAATGGTCAGCAATATGCCGCGAGGTTCGCTGAGCCAGCTGCGCACCTGGTCGGTTTCGGTGTGGCCATACTCGGCCAGCGCGGGGAAGATGCCGGTATTGAAGCGCCCCAGGTCCTCGAGATAGTCCCGAAGCTGACCCTGGATCCAGGCCAGATCCACGGGCCGGTCACGCGCCTCGCGAACGCTGACGGTCATCCTGCAAATCGACTCTGCAAAAAAGCAAAAGCCCGGTCAGGCGCAAACCTGACCGGGCCGGTTCACCCGGCCTTGCGGCCGGCCGATGCCGTTGCCGGATCGGTCACTTGGCCGGCGTGACAGCGTCGGCAGCAGCGGAGGCGGCGTCGCTGGCAGCGGCGGCGGCATCGCTGGCGGCATCCGCAGCGGCACCGGCGGCGTTGGCAGCGGCATCACCCACGGCCGAAGCGGCATCCGACGCGGCGGCGGCGGCATCCGACGCCGCATCCGAGGCGGCCGAAGCGGCATCCGCAGCGGCCTCGGCGGCCTCTTCCTTCTTCGCGCAGCCGGCAATGGCCAGCGCCGCCAGAGCGGCGCTCAGAACGAGCTTCATGTTCATGAATCAGTACCCCGATTGAGTGGTAAAACCATATAAAGAGCAGATCGAAAAGCAATGCACGGTGGCCACCCCAGGAGCAGCGCACTGCGAAATGCTTGTGAAAATTCTAACGCGTCTGACGTGGCCATGTGACGGGAATCACGTTCCGGCCGTCGCCGATCGACGACAGCGCCATGGCAGAATCTGCGCATGAACAGTCACTTCATGCCGTCCGGCCTCGATGAAGCCTATGCAGCGCACCTTGCGACGACCGCCGGGGCCATCGACCAGGCGCTAGAGGCGCTGCAGCTGCAGGGCCTCGCAATCCATGCCGGACGGCTGCACGAGGTTTTCCTCGATGACCAGAGCTATCCGTTCCGGCCGAACCCCTGGTTCCTGTGGCTGGCGCCGCTGGCCGATGCGCCGGACAGCCTGATCCTCTGGGAGCCGGGGCGGCGGCCAAGGCTGATCCTCGTGGTGCCGGAGGACTACTGGCACCTGCCGCCTGCGCCTCCCACCGACCCCTGGGTGCAGCACTTTGCGCTGGAAATCGTGGCCACTGCCGAGGAGGCGCTGGCGCGCCTGCCTGCGGCGCCGCAGCGCTGGGCCTGGCTCGGCGAACCCGCGCCGCCGCCGGGCTGGCAGCAGGTGAATCCGGCGCCGCTGCGGCTGCGGCTCGAACAGGCGCGCTGCCGCAAGACGGAGTACGAACTGCTTTGCATGCGCGAGGCCTCGCGCCTTGGAGTGGCGGGGCACCGGGCCGCGGAACGGGCCTTTCGCGCCGGTGGCAGTGAATTCGCCATCCACCTGGCTTTCCTCGGGGCCAGCGGCATGACGGACCCCGACCTGCCCTACGCCAGCATCGTCGGGCTCAACGAGCACGCCGCCACGCTGCACTACCAGCATCGCGACCGGCAGACGCCGGTGCAGCACCGTTGCCTGCTCATCGATGCCGGCGCGGCCTTCCGCGGTTACGCCAGCGACATCACCCGCACCTGGGCCGGCACCGGCATGGACCTGTTCCGCGATCTCGTCGACGGCATGGAGCGGATGCAGCAGGGACTGTGCGCCGAGGTGCGCGCCGGCGTGGAGTGGCCGGCGCTGCACCTGGCGGCCCATCGCGGCGTCGCAAGGCTGCTGCGCGCAGCCGGGGTGCTGCGCGTGGGCGAGGAGCAAGCCCTGGACAGTGGCCTCACCCGCGCCTTCCTGCCGCATGGACTAGGCCATCTGCTGGGACTGCAGGTGCACGACGTGGGCGGGTTCCACCCGGCCGCCGATGCAGCGCCACTGCCTCCACCCGCGGAGCACCGCTGGCTGCGGCTCACGCGGCGCCTGGAGCCGGGATTCGTCGTGACGGTGGAACCGGGGATCTACTTCATCCCGATGCTGCTGGCGCCACTGCGCGCCGGCAGCCACGCCGCCAGCGTGGACTGGCAGCTCGTGGATCTGCTTGCCCCCTGCGGCGGCATCCGCATCGAGGACAATGTGGTGGTCACCGCCGATGGCCACCACAATCTTACGCGCGAGGCGTTTGCCTCGGCCTGAGCATTGCCGGGAAGCGGTTCAGCCCTGCTTCTTCAGCAGGTCGCGGATCTCTTCCAGCAGCACTTCTTCACGCGGCGGCGACGGCGCCACTGCCGGGGCCGGCGGCGTCTTGAGCTTGTTGATGCCTTTGAGCGCGAGGAACAGCACGAAGGCGATGATCACGAAATCGAAGACGGTCTGGATGAAGGCGCCGTACTTGAGCACTATGGGTGTGCCATCCGGCGCCTGGCCGATCTGGCTGCCCAGATTCGAGAAGTTGACGCCGGAGAGCGCCATGCCCAGCGGCGGCATGATGACGTTTTCCACCAGCGACGACACGATCTTGCCGAAGGCAGCACCGATGATGACGCCGACCGCCATGTCGACGACATTGCCCTTCATGGCAAATTCCTTGAACTCCGACGCGATGCTCATGTTTTGCTCCCAGGAGGAAGAATGGCGGGCCGGATGCCAGCGTACCGGTAGCGACGCCGGCAGGGCAAGCCGGTAGGGCATCCGCGCCGCAAACGAAAAAGGCCCCGTTTCCGGGGCCTTTTCCATCATCGTCAGCGATGGGCGGGGAATCAGGCCGCAGCGGCCTTCTTCTTGCGCGGTGCCGCCTTGGCCTTGGGTGCGGCCTTGGCTTTTGCCTTGGCCTTCTTGCCACCCTTCTCTTCGGGCTCGGCGGCCGCCGCCGGGCCGTCCACCAGCTGCATCAGCGCCATGGGCGCGGCATCGCCGGCACGGGGTGCCATGTGCAGGATGCGCGTGTAGCCACCGGCGCGCGCCTTGAAGCGCGGGCCCACGTCGGCGAAGAGCTTTTCGACCACCTTGGCGTCGCGCAGACGCGAGAACGCGACGCGGCGCTTGGCTTCGGTATCGACCTTGGCCAGCGTGATGAGCGGCTCGACGACGCGGCGCAGTTCCTTGGCCTTGGGCACCGTGGTGCGGATCGTCTCGTGCTTGATGAGCGAGGCAGCCATGTTGCGCAGCATCGCCCGGCGGTGCGGGGCGTTGCGCGAAAGCTGGCGGCCAGACAGTTGATGACGCATCTTGAAACTCTCTAGTTACTCTCGTCGTGACGCAGGCCCGCGGGCGGCCAGCCGTCCAGGCGCATGCCCAGCATGAGGCCATGGCCCTGCAGGACTTCCTTGATCTCGGTAAGCGACTTCTTGCCCAGGTTCGGCGTGCGCAGCAGCTCCACCTCGGTGCGCTGCACCAGGTCGCCGATGTAGTGGATGTTCTCCGCCTTGAGGCAGTTGGCACTGCGGACGGTGAGCTCCAGCTCGTCGACGGGACGCAGCAGCAGCGGGTCGAACTGCATCTCGGCCGGACGCGGGCCGGTGGCCTCGTCCTCACCCTGCAGATCCACGAACACCGACAGCTGGTCCTTGAGGATGCTGCCCGCGCGGCGGATGGCTTCCTCGGCCTCGATGGTGCCGTTGGTCTCGATGTCGATCACCAGCTTGTCGAGGTCGGTGCGCTGCTCGACGCGCGCCGCATCCACCGCGTAGGTCACGCGGCGCACGGGGCTGAAGGAGGCATCGAGCTGCAGGCGTCCGATCGGCCGCGAAGCCTCCTCGAAATTCGCCTTCTGCACGGCTGGGCGGTAGCCGCGGCCCTTCTCGACCTTCAGCGTCATGGAGAGGCTGCCGGCCTTGGTCAGGTTGGCGATGACCAGCTCCGGGTTCACGATCTCGACGTCGTGGTCGGTCTGGATGTCGCCGGCGGTGACCGGGCCGGGGCCCTTCTTCGACAGGCGCAGCTCCGCGCTCTCGCGCGAGTGCATGCGGATCGCCACCGCCTTGAGGTTCAGCAGGATGTCGACGACATCCTCCTGCACGCCCTCGATGCTGGTGTACTCGTGGAGCACACCCTCGATCTCCGCTTCGGTGATGGCCGCGCCCGGCATGGACGACAGCAGCACGCGGCGCAGCGCATTGCCCAGCGTGTGGCCGAAGCCACGCTCGAAGGGCTCGATGACCACGCGGGCCTGGCGCGGCGCGACCGGCTGCACCTTGACGACGCGGGGCTTGAGGAATTCTGTCACTGAGGAATGCATTGCACCTCCACCATCACTTCGAATAAAGCTCGACGACGAGGTTCTCGTTGATGTCGGGCAGCACGTCTTCACGGCTGGGGGCCGACTTGAACACGCCGCGCATCTCTTTCTCGTTCACGTCGAGCCATTCCGGGAAACCGACCTGGGCGGCAACCTGCAGCGCGTTCTGGATGCGCAGCTGGTTCTTCGCCTTCTCGCGGACCTGGACGACATCGCCGGCCTTCACCTGGTAGGACGCGATGGTCACGGCATCGCCGTTGACCTGCACGCCCTTGTGGCTCACCAGCTGGCGGGCCTCGGCGCGCGTGGCCGCGAAGCCCATGCGGTAGACAACGTTGTCCAGCCGCGACTCCAGGAGCTTCAGCAGCGTCTCGCCGGTGGCACCGGTGCGGCGCGCAGCTTCCTGGTAGTAGTTGCGGAACTGCCGCTCGAGCACGCCGTACATGCGGCGCAGCTTCTGCTTCTCGCGCAGCTGCGCGCCGTAGTCGGACAGGCGCGTCCGGCGCTCGCCCTTGATGCCGCCGGGCGGCACCTGGAGCTTGCACTTGCTCTCGAGCGGCTTGCTGCCGCTCTTGAGGAACAGATCAGTGCCTTCGCGGCGCGAAAGCTTGCACTTGGGACCAGTGTATCGGGCCATGTCTTACCTCAGACCCGGCGCTTCTTCGGCGGCCGGCAACCGTTGTGCGGGATCGGCGTGATATCGGCAATGCTGGTGATCTTCAGACCGCAGCCATTCAGGGCGCGCACCGCGGACTCGCGGCCGGGGCCCGGGCCGCCGACGCGCACTTCCACGTTCTTCAGGCCATGCTCCTGCGCGGCAACGCCCGCCTTCTCGGCTGCGACCTGCGCGGCAAAGGGCGTGCTCTTGCGCGAACCGCGGAAACCGCAGCCGCCCGACGTGGCCCAGGAGAGCGTGTTGCCCTGGCGGTCGGTGATCGTGACGATCGTGTTGTTGAACGACGCCTGGATGTGCGCGATGCCGTCGAGCACGTTCTTGCGTACCTTCTTCGGCTTCTTCGCGGCGTTCGCGGCGGCAGTCTTCTGGTCGGCCATCTTGCTTCGTTGCCTCTGGATAACTCGTTACAGCCTTACGCCTTGCCCGGAGGCGCGTTCAGCTTGACGGCCTGCTTGCGCGGGCCCTTGCGGGTACGGGCGTTGGTGCGCGTGCGCTGGCCGCGCAGCGGCAGACCCTTGCGGTGACGCATGCCGCGCCAAGTGCCCAGGTCCATCAGGCGCTTGATGTTCATCGACACTTCGCGGCGCAGGTCGCCCTCGACCAGCCACTTGGCGATCTGCGAGCGCAGCGCGGTCACTTCGGCGTCGGTGAGGTCCTTCACCTTCGTCGTGGGGTTCACACCCGCGATCTCGCAGCACTCCCGCGCGCGGACGCGGCCGACGCCGTAGATGTGCGTCAGCCCCACCCACACGTGCTTGTTCATCGGAATGTTGATGCCGGCAATACGTGCCATGGATATTCTCCGCTCAGCCTTGGCGCTGCTTGTGGCGCGTGTCGGAGCAGATCACGTAGACCACTCCACGACGACGCACGATCTTGCAGTTCTTGCAGATCTTCTTGACGGACGGTCGTACCTTCATTTCGCAATCCTCATTCGCGGCCACCGCCCAGCAGGTTGGCCTTCTTCATCAAACCCGGATACTGATGCGACATCGCATGCGCCTGCAGCTGCGCGATGAAGTCCATCACCACGACCACGACGATCAGCAGCGAGGTGCCGCCGAACTGGAACGGCACGCCCTTCGAGGCCATCAGCGTCTCGGGGACCAGGCAGACCGCGGCGATGTACAGCGCGCCCCACAGCGTCAGGCGCGTGAGCACCTTGTCGATGTATTCGCCGGTCTGCTGCCCCGGACGGATGCCCGGAATGAAGGCGCCGGACTTCTTCAGGTTGTCGGCGGTGTCGCGGGCGTTGAACACCAGTGCCGTATAGAAGAAGCAGAAGAAGATGATGAGCGCGCCGTAGATCACCAGGTGCAGCGGCTGGCCATAGGACAGCGCCGCCGCCACGCGCTGCAGCACGCTGCTGCCGGGCGAGTTCGGGTTCGAACCCAGGAAGCTCGCGATGGTGGCCGGGAACAGCAGCAGGCTCGACGCGAAGATCGGCGGAATCACGCCCGACATGTTCAGCTTGAACGGCAGATGGCTGGTCTGGCCAGCGTACATGCGGCGGCCCATCTGGCGCTTGGCGTAGTTCACGGTGATGCGGCGCTGCGCGCGCTCGACATACACGCAGAACGCCGTGACGCCGACGATGATGCCCAGCAGCAGGATGGCGAACGGGCCCTGCATCTCGCCGGTGTTGATCTGCTCGACGGTGCGGCCCACGGCGCCCGGCAGGCCGGCGACAATGCTGACCAGGATCAGCATGGAGATGCCGTTGCCCACGCCGCGCTCGGTGATCTGCTCGCCCAGCCACATGAGGAACATGGTGCCGGTGGTCATCGTGACCGTGGCGGTCAGCAGCCAGGTGAAGCCCGGGGCGATCACCATGCCGTTGCCCTGCAGAGTCACCGCGGCCGCGAACGACTGGAAGGCGCCGAGCACCAGCGTGAAATAGCGCGTGATCTGCGTGATCTTGCGGCGGCCCGACTCGCCTTCCTTGCGATATTCCATCAGCGACGGCACGACCATCTGCATCATCTGGATGATGATGGAGGCCGAGATGTAGGGCATCACGCCCATGGCGAAGATCGACAGGCGCTCCAGCGCACCGCCGGAGAACATGTTCACCACGCCGAGGATCGTGCCCGACTGATCCGAGAAGAACTCGGCCACGCGCTTCGGGTCGATGCCCGGCACGGCGATGAACGTGCCGATGCGGTACACGACCAGCGCGCCGATCAGGAACAGCAGCCGCTTGCGGATATCGGCGAAGCGCGTGGCGTCGCCGAAGGCAGCGGTCGGACTGTTGGCAAGGCGGTTGGCCACTTGGATTATTCCGCGGCCTCGATGCGGCCGCCGGCCTTGGTGATGGCCTCCAGCGCACCCTTGGTGGCGCCGATGCCCTTGAGCGTCACGGCCTTCTTCAGTTCACCCGACAGCACGACCTTCGCCTGCTCGGCGAACACCGGGATGATGCCGGCCTTCTTCAGCACGTCGAGGTCGATCACGGCGGCGTCGATGCCGTTGAGCTCATGCAGGCGCACTTCGGCGCGCGTGGCCTTGATGGCGGAGCGGAAGCCCACCTTCGGCATGCGGCGCTGCAGCGGCATCTGGCCGCCTTCGAAGCCCACCTTGTGGTAGCCGCCCTTGCGGGCGCGCTGGCCCTTGACGCCGCGGCCCGAGGTCTTGCCCTGGCCGGCCGAAGCGCCGCGACCGACACGCAGGCGCGAACGCCGCGAGCCCTCGCCTGGCTTGATCGTGTTCAGTTTCATCAGGCGACCTCTTCCACTTTCAGCAGGTGGGTCGCGGCATTGATCATGCCGCGGTTCTCCTTGGTGTCGGCCACCACCACGCTGTGATGGCGGCGGCGCAGGCCGAGGCCCTTCACCGACGACACGATGTTGCGCAGCTCACCGTAGGTGCTCTTCAGCTGCGTGACCTTGAGCTTGGCTGCCATGTGCTTAACCCGTGATCTCTTCGAGGCTCTTGCCGCGCTTGGCGGCGATGTCGTCGGGCGAACGCACCGACGAGAGCGCATTGATGGTGGCGCGCACCACGTTGATGGGGTTGCGCGAGCCGTAGCTCTTGGCGAGCACGTTGCGCACGCCCACGCACTCCAGCACGGCGCGCATGCCGCCGCCGGCGATGACGCCGGTACCGTCCGAGGCCGGCTGCATCAGCACGCGCGTGGCGCCATGGGTGCCGCGCACCGCGTAATACAGCGTGTCCTTGCGCAGGCTCACGTTGATCAGGTTCTTGCGCGCCTGGGCCATGGCCTTGGAGATCGCCACCGGCACCTCGCGGGCCTTGCCGAAGCCGAAGCCGACGCGGCCGGCGCCGTCGCCCACGACGGTCAGCGCCGTGAAGCCGAACTGGCGACCGCCCTTGACGGTCTTCGCGGTGCGGTTGACGGCTACCAGTTTCTCGGTGAACTCGTCCTGCGCCTGATTCTTTTCAACTCGTGCCATCTGTTGGTCCGCCTGTGATCAGAACTCGAGCCCGGCTTCGCGCGCGGCATCCGCCAGCGCCTTCACCCGCCCGTGATAGCGAAAACCCGAACGGTCGAAGGCCACCTTGCTGACGCCGGCGGCCTTGGCGCGCTCGGCGATCTCGCGGCCCACGGCCTTCGCGGCCTCGACATTGCCGGTGCCCTTGAGGTCCTTCTTGACGGTCTCCTGGACCGTGGAAGCCGTCGCCAGCACCTTCGCGCCCTGGGCATCGAAGACCTGGGCATAGATATGGCGCGGCGTGCGGTGCACCGTCAGCCGGGCGACGCCCAGCTCACGGATGTGCTGCCGGGCCTTGATCGCGCGACGCGTGCGACGTTCTTTGGAAGACATGCTCATCTCACATCACCTCGCGCTACTTCTTCTTGCCTTCCTTGAGGCTGATCTTCTCGTCCGAATACTTCACGCCCTTGCCCTTGTAGGGTTCCGGGGGGCGGAATTCGCGGATCTCGGCGGCCACCTGGCCGACGCGCTGCCGGTCGATACCCTTGATGAGGATCTCGGTCTGGCTCGGCGCCTCGATGCTGATGCCCTCGGGGATGTCGAACACCACCGGATGCGAGAAGCCCAGCGTCAGGTTCAGGGCCTTGCCCTGCACGGCCGCGCGGTAACCCACGCCCACCAGCTCGAGCTTGCGCTCATAGCCCTTGGTGACGCCGGTGACGACATTGGCCAGGTGCGCGCGCGTGGCGCCGGCCAGCGCCGCGGCACCTTCGCCGTTGCCGCAGCTGACCTGCAGCTGCTTGTCCTTCTCGGCCACGGACACGCCGGCCTTCAGTGGCACGCTGAGCGTGCCCTTGGCACCCTTGATCGTCACCTGGTCGGCGCCGATGGTGGCAGTGACACCCTGCGGCAGCGGCACGGGCTTCTTGGCTACACGGGACATATCTTCAAACCCTTAGGCAACGATGCAGAGCACTTCGCCGCCCTGGCCCATGGCCCGGGCCTGGCGATCGGTCATCACGCCCTGCGGAGTGGAAACGATCACCGTTCCCATGCCGCCGAGCACCTTGGGCAACTCGTTCTTGCCGCGGTAGATGCGCAGGCCGGGACGGCTCACGCGCTCCAGGCGGTCGATCACGGGCCGGCCCTCGTAATACTTGAGGTCGATCGTCAGGCGCGGCTTGCCGGTGTCACTGGCGATGTGGAAATCGCTGACATAGCCCTCGTCCTTCAGCACGCGGACAATCGCCTGCTTGATCTTGGACGAGTCGATGCTCACATGCGTCTTGCCGGCGGACTGACCATTGCGGATGCGGGTCAGCAGATCGGCGACGGGATCGGTCATGCTCATGCTTGCTTACGCCTCCTACCAGCTCGCCTTGACGAGGCCGGGGATCTCGCCGCGATTGGCAACCTCGCGGATCTTGGTGCGGGCCAGGCCGAACTTGCGATAGACACCGCGCGGCCGGCCCGTGAGGGCGCAGCGGTTGCGGCCGCGGGTCGGGCTCGCGTCGCGCGGCAGCTTCTGCAGCTTCACCTGCGCCGCGGCGCGCGCCTCGTCGGACGTGCCCGGGCTGCGGATCAGCTCCTTGAGCTCCGCGCGCTTCTTCGCGTACTTCTGCGCCGTCTTTTCCCGGCGCTTCTCGCGTTCGACCATGCTTGTCTTGGCCATGCCTGTCGGTCCTCTGTACCCGTTCTGCCGTTGCCGCTTACTTGCGGAACGGGAAGTTGAATGCCTCGAGCAGCGCACGTCCGTGGGCATCGCTCACGGCCGTCGTGGTGATGGTGATGTCCATGCCACGCAGCTGGTCGATCTGGTCGTACTGGATCTCGGGGAAGATGATCTGTTCCTTCACGCCGAGCGTGTAGTTGCCGCGGCCGTCGAAGGCGCGCGCCGACACGCCGCGGAAGTCGCGGATGCGCGGCATGGCGATCGTCACCAGGCGGTCGAGGAACTCGTACATGCGCTTGCCGCGCAGCGTGACCTTGGCGCCGATCGGCAGGTTCTCGCGCAGCTTGAACGACGCGATGGCCTTCTTCGACTTGGTGATCAGCGGCTTCTGGCCGGTGATCTTGGCAAGGTCGCCGGCGGCGGCATCGACCACCTTGCGGTCGGCCACGGCCTCGCCCACGCCCATGTTCACCGTGATCTTGGTGATCTTCGGCACCTGCATCGGGTTCTTGAGCCCCAGGTCCTTGGTAAGACGGGGCACAACCGTATCGCGATAGTATTCCTGCAACCTGCTCATGATCCTGCCCGTTACTTGACGTCGAGCACTTCGGCGTTCGACTTGAGGAAGCGCACACGCTTGCCGTCGGCCAGCGTCTTCACGCCCACGCGGTCGCCCTTGGCGCTGCCGGGGTTCCAGATCGCGACCTTCGACACGTGCAGCGACATTTCCTTTTCGAGGATGCCGCCCTGGATGTTGCGCTGCGGATTGGCGCGCTGGTGCTTCTTGGCCACGTTCACGCCCTCGACCACCAGGCGGCCATCCGGCAGCACCTGCAGGATCGCGCCACGGCGGCCCTTGTCCTTGCCGGACAGCACCACTACTTCATCGCCTTTGCGAAGCTTCTTCATTTCCTTCGACCTTTACAGCACTTCCGGCGCCAGCGAGATGATCTTCATGAAGCGCACGGTGCGCAGCTCGCGCGTCACCGGCCCGAAGATGCGCGTGCCGATGGGCTCGAGCTTCTGGTTCAGCAGCACGGCCGCGTTGCCGTCGAAACGGATCAGCGAGCCGTCTGGACGCCGCACGCCGAAGGCGGTGCGCACGACCACGGCGTCATACACCTCGCCCTTCTTGACCTTGCCGCGCGGGATCGCGTCCTGGACGCTGACCTTGATCACGTCGCCCACGGTCGCATAGCGCCGGTGCGAACCGCCCAGCACCTTGATGCACATCAGGGTCTTGGCGCCGCTGTTGTCCGCGGCATTCAGGACTGTCTGCATCTGGATCATCTTGCACCCACCTTCAGGTTCTTTAGACCTTGACCGCGCGCTCGACGACCGAGACGAGCTGCCAGGACTTGCGGCGCGAGATCGGCCGGCACTGGGAAATGGTCACCGTATCGCCCTCGCGCGCCTCGCCGGCCTCATCGTGGGCGAGCAGGCGCGTGGTGCGGC
This sequence comes from Steroidobacteraceae bacterium, assembly GCA_049841155.1. Lineage (GTDB taxonomy): Bacteria > Pseudomonadota > Gammaproteobacteria > Steroidobacterales > Steroidobacteraceae > ZC4RG30. Next base: position 344,067 of record JASGHI010000004.1, on the reverse strand, counting down.
GGATGTACTTGCCGTAGCGCGGATGCTTGAGCACGCGCTCGATCTCCACCGCGATGGTCTTCGCGGTCTTGCTGCTGACGACGGTGCCGGTCAGCGTGCGCTGCACTTTCTCGGCGGCTGCCGTTTCAGTGGCCATGGATTACTTGCCTCCGGTCTTCGCGCGCAGCTCGCGCTGCACGGTCTTCAAACGCGCGATGTTGCGGCGCACCTTGCCGAACTGGTCCGGCTTCGGGCTCTGGCCCGTGGCGCGCTGCAGGCGCAGCGCGAACTGCTCCTTGCGCAGGTTCAGCAGCTCGGCGTTGAGGTCCGCCGCGCCCTTGCTTCTCAGATCACTCGCTTTCATCAGCGCACCTGCCGCTTGACGAAGGACGTGGCCACCGACAGCTTGGCGCCGGCGAGGCGGAACGCCTCACGGGCCTGTGCCTCGGGCACGCCTTCCATCTCGAAAAGGATCTTGCCGGGCTGGATCTTGGCGACCCAGTACTCGACGCCGCCCTTGCCCGCGCCCATGCGCACTTCCAGCGGCTTCTTGGTGATCGGCACGTCCGGGAACACGCGCACCCAGATCTGGCCACCGCGCTTCACGGCGCGGGCCATGGCGCGGCGCGCGGCCTCGATCTCGCGCGCGGTCATGCGCGCACGCTCGGTGGCCTTGAGCCCGAACTCGCCGAACGCGACGCTGCTGCCGCGCTGGGCGAGGCCCCGGTTGCGGCCCTTGAACTGCTTGCGATACTTGGTTCGCTTGGGTTGCAGCATGATTCCTTACCTCAGGCCACCGGCGCCGGTGCGGCGGGCGCCGCAGCTTCGGTGGCCGGCTCTTCGACGACTTCCGGAGCCTGGTCGAAGACCTCGCCCTTGAAGATCCACACCTTCACGCCGATCACGCCGTACGTGGTGCGCGCCTCGGCCGTGCCGTAGTCGATGTCGGCGCGGTAGGTGTGCAGCGGGATGCGGCCCTCGCGGCTCCATTCTGTGCGCGCGATCTCCGAACCGTTGAGGCGGCCGGACAGGCGCACCTTCACGCCCAGCGCACCGCTGCGCATGGTGCTCATCACGGCGCGCTTCATGGCGCGGCGGAACATCACGCGCTTTTCGATCTGCTGCGCGATGCCTTCGGCCACCAGCTGCGAATCCAGCTCCGGCTTGCGGATCTCGGCGACGTTCAGGCGCACATCGCCCACCGGCATGCCGACCAGGCGGGCCGTCTCGGCGCGCAGCTTCTCGATGTCCTCACCCTTCTTGCCGATCACGATGCCGGGACGGGCGGTGTGGATGGTGACGTTGACCTTGCGCGCGGCGCGCTCGATGTGCACGCGGCTCACCGAAGCATCGGCGAGCTTCTTGCGCAGGAACTCGCGGACGCGGAAATCCGTGTGGATCTGGGTCGCGAACTGCTTCTTGCCCGCGTACCACTTGGACATCCAGTCACGGGTGATGCCGAGGCGAATGCCCAGCGGATTGACCTTCTGGCCCATGCGCTTATTCCTTCCTGCCGTCGCTGACGTGCACGGTGATGTGGCTCGAACGCTTGACGATGCGGTTGCCGCGCCCCTTGGCACGCGCCTGGAAGCGCTTGAGCAGCGGCGCAACGTCGACCTCGATGCGCGACACCTTCAGCTCGTCGATGTCGGCGCCGTGGTTGTGCTCGGCATTGGCCACCGCGGACTCCAGCGCCTTGAGCACCAGATCGGCGCCCTTCTTCGGCATGAAGCGCAGCTCGGAGAGCGCCAGGCCCACCCGCTTGCCGCGCACCAGGTCGGCCACCAGGCGGACCTTCTGCGGCGAGATGTGCGCGTACTTGAGTTTGGAATACGTCTGCATGATCAACCTCAGGCGGAGACTTTCTTGTCGCCGCCGTGGCCCTTGAAAACCCGCGTCGGCGAGAACTCGCCGAGCTTGTGGCCGACCATGTTCTCGGTGACCAGCACGGGCACGTGCTGCTTGCCGTTGTGCACGGCGATGGTGAGACCAACCATTTCCGGAATCACCATCGACCGGCGCGACCAGGTCTTGATCGGCTTGCGGTCGTTCTTGGCGACGGCCGTCTCCACCTTCTTCGCCAGGTGCAGATCGATGAACGGCCCCTTCTTCAGAGAACGTGGCACAGCTTACTTCCTCCGCTGCACGATCATGTTGGTCGTGCGCTTGTTGCGACGGGTCTTCTTGCCCTTGGTCTGCCAACCCCACGGCGAAACCGGATGCGGGTTGCCCTGGCCCGACTTGCCCTCGCCACCGCCGTGCGGATGGTCGACCGGGTTCATCACCACGCCGCGCACCGTCGGGCGCACGCCGCGCCAGCGGATCGCACCGGCCTTGCCGTAGCTGCGCAGGTTGTGCTCGTCGTTCGACAGCTCGCCGAGCGTGGCGCGGCAGTCGATGTGCACCTTGCGCATCTCGCCCGACTTGAGGCGGATGTAGGCATGCAGGCCTTCGCGCGAGGTGTACTGCGCCGAGCCGCCGGCGCTGCGCGCCAGCTGGCCGCCCTTGCCGGGCTTGAGCTCGATGTTGTGCACCAGCGAGCCCACCGGAATGTGGCGCAGCGCCATGGCATTGCCGGGCTTGATGGGCGAATCCGAACCCGAACGGATCTCGTCGCCCACCTTCACGCCCTTGGGCGCGAGGATGTAGCGGCGCTCGCCGTCGAGGTACTTGATGAGCGCGATGTGCGCGGTGCGGTTCGGATCGTACTCGACCGTCTCGACCACGCCCTGCGACGCCGTCCTTGTCGCGCTTGAAATCGATGAGGCGGTATTTCTGGCGCGAACCGCCGCCCACATGCCGCGTGGTGATGCGGCCGGAGTGGTTGCGCGCGCCCGTCCTGCTCTGCGCCACGGTGAGGGGCGCGTGCGGCCCGCCCTTGTGCAGGTGCGAGCGGTCGATCTTGACGACGAAGCGCGTGCCCGGCGAGGTCGGCTTGAGTTTGATCAGTGCCATGAGCGCTTACCCTTACTTCTTCTTCGCCTGGGCTTCGTAGTCGATCGCCTGGCCGTCGGCCAGACGCACGTAAGCCTTCTTCCAGTCCTGGGTGCGGCCGGTGCGCGCGCCGAAGCGGCGCGACTTGCCCGGCTCGTTCACCACCTGCACGCCGGCGACCTTGACCTCGAACATCAGCTCGACGGCCTGCTTGACCTCGGTCTTGCTGGCATCGCGGCGCACGCGGAAGGCGTACTGGTTGGCGTTCTGCATGGCCAGCGCCGTCTTCTCGGTGATGTGCGGGGCCACCAGCACGGTGGCGAGACGCTCGCGGCTCATTGCAGGCGCTCCTCGATCAGCTTCACGGCGCCGACGGTGGCCAGCACCTTGTCGTGCGCGGCCAGCGAAACCGGGTTGATTTCCGACACGGTGATCACGTCGACATAGGGCAGGTTGCGCGCCGCCAGCAGCAGGTTCTCGTCATGCGCCTCGACCACGATCAGCACGTTGTCGAGCGACAGGTCCTTGAGCTTCGCGGTGAGCGCCTTGGTGCGCGGCTCGGCCACGCTGAATTCCTGCGCGACCACGAAGCGGTCGGTGCGCACCAGCTGCCCGAGCATCGAGCGGATGCCGGCGCGGTACATCTTGCGGTTGACCTTCTGCTCGTAGTTGCGCGGACGCGCAGCGAAGGCGCGGCCGCCACCCACCCAGATGGGGCTGCGGCTGGAACCGGCGCGCGCCGAACCCGTGCCCTTCTGCGAATGCGGCTTGCGGCCGCCGCCACGCACTTCGGCGCGGCTCTTCTGGCGCTTGGTGCCGGAGCGGCCCGCGGCCATGTAGGCCACGACCAGCTGGTGCACCAGCGCTTCGTTGTATTCGGCGCCGAAGGTGGTCTCGGAGACCGCCAGTTCAGCGCCGCCATTGGCGACTTTGAGCTTCATGCGTTAGCCCTTACTTCTTGCCCTTGGCGTCGGCCTTCTTGGTCGGCGCAATGCTCTTGCGCCGGGCCAGACGGGCGGCCTTCACGGACGGCCGGACGATCACTTCGCCGCCCTCGGAACCGGGCACGGCGCCGCTGATCAGCAGCAGGTTGCGCTGGGCGTCGATCTCGACGACGCGCAGGTTCTCGGTGGTGCGGCGCACCACACCCATGTGGCCGGACATGCGCTTGCCGGGGAACACGCGGCCCGGCGTCTGGCGCTGGCCGATGGAACCCGGGGCGCGATGCGTGACCGAATGACCGTGCGAGGCGGGGCCGCCACTGAAGTTGTGGCGCTTCATCACGCCTGCGTAGCCCTTGCCGATGGTGGTGCCGGTGACATCCACCAGCTGGCCGGCCTTGAAGAGCTCGGCGGTGAACTCGGCGCCCGGCTGCACGTCGGCGGCCTCATTGGCTTCGAGGCGGAACTCCACCAGCGAACGGCCCGGCTCGACCTTGGCCTTGGCATAGTGCCCCGCCACCGCCTTGGAAAGCAGCTGCGGGCGGCGCTTGCCATAGGTCACCTGGATGGCGCGATAGCCGTCCGCCTCACCCTTGACCTGCGTGACGCGATTGGCGAGCACTTCCACGACGGTCACCGGGATGGACTCGCCGGCGTCGGTGAAAACTCGCGTCATGCCGCACTTGCGGCCGACCAGACCGATAGTCATCTCAAATTCCTCTGTTCGACCCAGCGGCCGGGAACGGCGCGAACACTGGAGAGGCAACCCCTGTGAAATCAGTGGGTTACCTGGCTCGAGTGGTCTTGGCTGCCCGTGCCCGGGGCTGCCAACCGTTCCCGATTCCGCATTCGAAAACGCGGGCCGCGGGACGAGCCCACGGCGAAAGGGCGCGCAGTATAGTGGGCTGCGCGCCCCGGATCAACTCAAGCTGTGAACTAATTCAGCTTGATCTGGACGTCCACGCCGGCCGGCAGCTCGAGCTTCATCAGCGCGTCCACCGTCTTGTCCGTGGGATCGAGGATGTCCATCAGGCGCTTGTGGGTGCGCAGCTCGAACTGGTCGCGCGCATCCTTGTCGCCATGCGGCGAGACCAGCACCGTGAAGCGCTCCATCTTCGTCGGCAGCGGCACCGGGCCGCGCACCGTCGCGCCGGTGCGCTTGGCGGTCTCGACGATTTCACGCGCCGAAGTATCGATCAACCGGTGATCGAATGCCTTCAGGCGGATACGAATGTTCTGATTGGCCATGGAAAGTCCGCCTTACTTGAGGATTTTAGCGACGACACCGGCGCCGACGGTCTTGCCACCCTCGCGGATCGCAAAGCGCAGTCCCGCATCCATCGCGATCGGGGCTATCAGCTCCACCGTCATCTTGATGTTGTCTCCGGGCATCACCATCTCCGCCCCGCCGTCCAGCTCCACCGAACCGGTCACGTCCGTCGTCCGGAAGTAAAACTGCGGCCGATACCCCTTGAAGAACGGCGTATGACGGCCACCCTCCTCCTTCGTCAGCACGTACACCTCGGCCTCGAACTTCGTGTGCGGCGTGATCGAACCGGGCTTGGCCAGCACCTGGCCTCGCTCCACTTCCTCTCGCTTCGTGCCGCGCAGCAGCACGCCCACGTTGTCTCCCGCCTGCCCCTCGTCCAGCAGCTTGCGGAACATCTCCACACCGGTGCAGGTCGTCTTCTGGGTCGCCTTCAGACCCACGATCTCCACCTCATCGTTCACCTTCACGATCCCGCGCTCGATGCGACCCGTCACCACCGTGCCGCGGCCCGAGATGCTGAACACATCCTCCACCGGCATCAGGAACGGCTTGTCCACTTCGCGCTTCGGGACCGGGATGTACTTGTCCATCTCCGCCACCAGCTTCTCGATCGCCGGCACGCCGATCTCGCTCTTGTCCCCTTCCAGCGCCTTCAGCGCCGAACCCACCACGATCGGCGTGTCGTCGCCCGGGAACTTGTACGCCGACAGCAGCTCGCGGATCTCCATCTCCACCAGCTCCAGCAGCTCCTTGTCGTCGACCATGTCCGCCTTGTTCATGAACACCACGATGTACGGCACGCCCACCTGACGGCTCAGCAGAATGTGCTCGCGCGTCTGCGGCATCGGGCCATCCGCGGCCGACACCACCAGGATCGCCCCGTCCATCTGCGCCGCGCCCGTGATCATGTTCTTCACGTAGTCGGCATGGCCCGGGCAGTCCACGTGTGCGTAATGACGCTCGTCGCTCGTGTACTCCACGTGCGCCGTCGAAATCGTGATCCCGCGCGCCTTCTCTTCCGGCGCCTTGTCAATCTGGTCGTACGCCTTGAACTCTCCGCCGTGCTTCTCCGCCATCACCTTCGTCAACGCCGCCGTCAGCGTCGTCTTCCCATGGTCTACATGGCCTATCGTCCCCACGTTCACGTGCGGCTTGCTGCGTTCAAACTTCTCTTTGGACATGGTCTACGCCTCCGGCGGGGTTCAAAGACTCTGAAACTAATGCCTGATGATGGCCTCGGCGACGTTCGCCGGGACCTCCTGATACCTGGAAAATTCCATCGTGTACGTTGCGCGGCCCTGGCTCATCGAGCGCACATTGGTCGCGTAACCGAACATCTCGGCCAGCGGCACCTCGGCGGTCACCGTCTTGCCTGCGGGCGTGTCTTCCATGCCCTGGATCTGGCCGCGGCGGCGGTTGAGGTCGCCGATCACATCGCCCATGTACTCCTCGGGCGTCACGACCTCGACCTTCATGATGGGCTCGAGGATCACGGGGCGGGCCTGCTGGAAGCCATCCTTGAAACCGAAAATCGCCGCCATGCGGAACGAGATTTCGTCCGAATCCACGTCGTGGTAGGAGCCGTCGAACAGCGTCACTTTCACGTCGACCACGGGGTAACCGGCGATCACGCCGGTCTCCGCGGCTTCCTTGACGCCCTTCTCCACGGCGGGAATGAACTCGCGCGGCACCGAGCCGCCGACGATGCCGTTGATGAATTCGATGCCCTTGCCCGCCTCGTTGGGTTCGAGCTTGAGCCAGACGTGGCCGTACTGGCCGCGGCCGCCCGACTGCTTGACGTGCTTGCCTTCGGATTCGACCGTGGCGCGCAGCGTCTCGCGGTAGGCCACCTGCGGCTTGCCCACATTGGCCGCGACGTTGAACTCGCGCTTCATGCGGTCGACGATGATCTCCAGGTGCAGCTCGCCCATGCCGGAGATGATGGTCTGGCCCGACTCCTCATCCGTGTGCACGCGGAAGGAAGGGTCCTCCTTCGCCAGGCGCTGCAGCGCAAGACCCATCTTCTCCTGGTCGATCTTGGTCTTCGGCTCCACCGCCACGGCGATCACCGGCACCGGGATCACCATCTTCTCGAGGGTGATGGGCTTGGCCGGATCGCACAGTGTATCGCCGGTGCCCACATCCTTGAGGCCCACGGCGGCGGCGATGTCGCCGGCGCAGACTTCCTTGACGTCGCTGCGCTCGCTGGCGTGCATCTGCAGCAGGCGGCCGATGCGCTCCTTCTTGCCCTTGCCGGACACGAAGACGGTGTCGCCCGACTTCAGCACACCGGAATAGACGCGGAAGAAGGTCAGGCTGCCGACGAAGGGATCGTTGAGGATCTTGAAGGCCAGCGCGGCGAACGGCGCGTCGTCGCTGGCTTCGCGGGTGATCACCTCGCCATCCTCGTCCAGCCCCTTGGTAGGCGGCATTTCCACCGGCGACGGCATGTATTCGATGACCGCGTCGAGCAGCGCCTGCACGCCCTTGTTCTTGAACGCGGTGCCGCACATGCACAGCACGATCTCGTTCTTCAGCGAGCGTGCCTTGAGGCCGCGCTTGATCTCTTCGTCCGAAAGCGCCTGACCTTCGAGGAATTTCTCGGTGAGCGCATCGTCGCCTTCGGCGGCGGCCTCGACCATCTTGGCGCGGTATTCCTCGGCCTCACCCCTGAGCTCGGCGGGAATCTCGCGGTACTCGAACTTCATCCCCTGGGTTTCCATGTCCCAGTAGATGGCCTTCATCTTGACCAGGTCGACCACGCCCGCGAAGGTGTCTTCGGCGCCGATGGGCAGCTGGATGGCCACGGGATTGGCACGTAGGCGCGTGCGGATCATCTCCACCACGCGCAGGAAATTCGCGCCGGCGCGGTCCATCTTGTTGACGAAGGCCACGCGCGGCACATGGTAGCGGTTCATCTGCCGCCACACGGTCTCGGACTGCGGCTGCACACCAGCCACCGAATCGAACAGCGCCACGGCGCTGTCCAGCACCCGCAACGAACGCTCCACCTCGATGGTGAAATCGACGTGGCCCGGGGTATCGATGATATTGATGCGGTGCTGGGGGAAGTTGTTGTCCATCCCCTTCCAGAAGCAGGTGGTCGCGGCGGAGGTGATCGTGATGCCACGCTCCTGCTCCTGCTCCATGTAGTCCATCACGGCCGCGCCGTCATGGACCTCGCCCAGCTTGTGCGAAACGCCCGTGTAGAAAAGGATGCGCTCGGTCGTCGTCGTCTTCCCGGCATCAATATGCGCGGAAATGCCGATGTTCCGATAACGCTCCAGGGGCGTGGCACGAGGCATGTTTGCGGCTTCGCCGAGGGTTCAACGGGGCCCGAAGGGCCCCGAATGACAATTACCAGCGGTAGTGGGCGAAGGCGCGGTTGGCCTCGGCCATGCGGTGCGTGTCCTCGCGCTTGCGCACGGCGCCGCCGCGGTTCTCGGCCGCGTCCATCAGCTCGTGGGCGATGCGGAACGCCATCGACTTCTCGGTGCGCGCACGCGCGGCCTCGATGACCCAGCGCATGGCCAGCGTCTGGCGGCGCGAGGCGCGCACTTCGACCGGCACCTGGTAGGTGGCGCCACCGACGCGGCGCGACTTCACTTCCACCGCGGGCTTCACGTTGTCGAGCGCAGCCGACAGCAGCTCGATGGCATCGCCACCCTGCTTGCCGGTCTTCTCGGAGATGCGGTCGATCGCACCGTAGAGGATGCGTTCGGCGGCGGACTTCTTGCCGTCCTGCATGACGACGTTCATGAACTTCGCCAGCATTTCGCTGTTGAACTTCGGATCCGGCAGGATGGTGCGGGAGGGGGCTGCGGCGCGACGGGACATGGCGGACTCCTGAAACTATTTCTTCGGGCGCTTGGCGCCGTACTTCGAGCGGCTCTGCTTGCGGTTGTTGACGCCCGAGCAGTCGAGCGAACCGCGCACGGTGTGATAGCGCACGCCGGGCAGATCCTTCACGCGACCGCCGCGGATGAGCACCACCGAGTGCTCCTGGAGGTTGTGGCCTTCACCACCGATGTAGCTGGACACCTCGTAGCCGTTTACGAGGCGCACGCGGCAGACCTTGCGCAGGGCCGAGTTGGGCTTCTTGGGCGTGGTGGTGTAGACGCGGGTGCAGACACCGCGCTTCTGAGGCGCGGCGCCCAGTGCGGGCACCTTGGTCTTTTCAGCACGGGTCCGGCGCGGAGCGCGGATCAGCTGACTGGTCGTGGCCATGCAATCTCCGATACGAAAGACGTTAAGTTCTTCTGTCGGGCCAGACGCATGGCGGCAGGTCGCTGCGGTCCCGAAAAACATCCCGCAGATCAAGGAGCTGCGAGAGAACCCGGGAGCTACGACCTCCAGCCAATGCAGCTGGCTGCGGTCTGCCGGCTGACGCTGTTACGCACCGGCGGTTTGCCCGGAAGGCCCGAAGGCCTCCCAAAGAGGCGCGGAAGTTTAGGGAGGCGTCCCGGAGCTGTCAATCGCCGGGACGCCGCCTAGCCAGTCAGGCGCTCTCCTCCTCGCTCGCCGGACTGTCCTCGGCATCCGGCAGGGTGCCGCCCACGTCCATGAAGCTGGAACGGCGCGATTCGGACATCTTCTGCCGGCGGTGCTCATGGGCCGCAAAGCCCGTACCCGCCGGAATCAGGCGGCCGACGATGACGTTCTCCTTCAAGCCGCGCAGGTCATCGCGCAGGCCGCGCACGGCCGCCTCGGTGAGCACGCGCGTGGTCTCCTGGAAGGAGGCCGCGGAGATGAACGACTCGGTGGCCAGCGACGCCTTGGTGATGCCCAGCAGCACCGGCTGCAGGCTGGCGCCCTGCTTGTTGTCGCCCTTCGCCTGGTCGTTGATGTCCAGCGCCCGCGAACGGTCCAGCTGCTCGCCGCGCAGCAATGCCGTCTCGCCCGAGGCCATGACCTCGGTCTTGCGCAGCATCTGCCGGATGATCACCTCGATGTGCTTGTCGTTGATCTTCACGCCCTGCAGGCGGTAGACCTCCTGGATCTCGCGCACCAGGTAATTGGCCAGCGACTCCACACCCTGCAGGCGCAGGATGTCGTGCGGGTTGGGCTCGCCATCGGCGATCACTTCGCCGCGGGTCACCTGCTCGCCCTCGAACACGTTGAGCTGGCGCCACTTGGGGATCAGCTCCTCGTACTTCTCTTCGCCCTCGCTGGTGATGACCAGACGGCGCTTGCCCTTGGTCTCCTTGCCGAAGCTCACCGTCCCCGACTTCTCCGCGAGGATGGCCTGATCCTTGGGCTTGCGCGCCTCGAACAGGTCCGCGACACGCGGCAGACCGCCGGTGATGTCGCGGGTCTTCGACGATTCGCGCGGGATGCGCGCGATCACGTCGCCCACCGACACCTTGGCGCCGTCGGTGAGGTTCACCAGAGCGCCCGCGGGCAGCGTGTACACCGCCGGGATCTCGGTGTTCGCGAAGGTCACTTCCTTGCCCTTGGCGTTGACCAGCTTGATCGTCGGCTTCAGGTCCTTGCCGCCACGCTGCTGCTTGGAATCCTGCACCACGGTGGAAGACAGCCCGGTGACATCGTCCACCTGGCTCGTGACGGTGAGGCCGTCGACGAAGTCCTGGAAGCGGATCAGGCCCGCCACCTCGGTGATCACCGGGTGGGTGTGCGGATCCCAGGTGGCCACTATCTGGCCGCTGGTCACATCCGCGCCTTCCTTCGCAGTGATGGTCGCGCCATAGGGCACCTTGTAGCGCTCGCGCTCGCGGCCGAAGGCATCCACCACGCCGATCGCGCCCGAGCGCGAGACCACCACCAGGTGGCCCTTCTCGTGCTGCACGGACTTGATGTTGTGGAAGCGCAGCGAACCAGCATTGCGGATCTCCACGCTCGACGCGGCTGCGGCCCGCGAGGCCGCGCCACCGATGTGGAAGGTACGCATGGTCAGCTGCGTGCCCGGCTCGCCGATCGACTGAGCGGCCATCACGCCCACGGCCTCGCCGATATTGATCAGGCGGCCACGGGCCAGGTCACGGCCATAGCAGTTGGCGCACACGCCATAGCGTGTGGCGCAGGTGATCGGCGAGCGCACCAGTATCTCGTCGACACTCTGCTGTTCCAGCACCTTCACCTTGTCTTCGTCGATGAGCGTGCCGCGCGGATACAGCACCTCTTCGGTGCCCGGCTTGAGCACATCCGCCGCCACCACACGGCCCAGCACGCGCTCGCCCAGGCCTTCCACCACGTCACCGCCCTCGACCAGGGGCGACATGGTCAGACCTTCTTCGGTGCCGCAGTCCACTTCGGTGACCACCAGGTCCTGCGCCACGTCGACGAGACGGCGCGTGAGGTAGCCCGAGTTCGCGGTCTTCAGCGCGGTGTCCGCGAGGCCCTTGCGGGCGCCGTGGGTCGAGATGAAGTACTGCTGGACGTTGAGGCCTTCGCGGAAGTTGGTGGTGATCGGCGTCTCGATGATGGAGCCGTCGGGCTTGGCCATCAGGCCGCGCATGCCCGCGAGCTGGCGGATCTGCGCCGCGGAACCGCGGGCGCCGGAATCGGCCATCATGAAGATGGAGTTGAAGGACTTCTGCCGCTGCTTGTGGCCGCGGCTGTCGGTGGCCTCCTCGCTGCCGAGCTTCTCCATCATCGCCTTGGCAACCTGGTCATTGGCGCGCGACCAGATGTCCACGACCTTGTTGTAGCGCTCGCCATTGGTGACGAGGCCCGAGGCGTACTGGTCCTGGATCTCCTTCACTTCGGAGCTGGCGCTGGCGACGATGCGGACCTTCTGGTCCGGGATCACGATGTCGTCGATGCCGAAGGACATGCCCGAGCGCGTGGCGTAGCTGAAGCCCGTGTACATGAGCTGGTCGGCGAAGACCACGGTCTCCTTCAGGCCCAGCGCGCGGTAGCAATGGTTGATGAGCCCCGAGATCGCCTTCTTGGTCATGTCGGCGTTCACGAGGTCGAACGACAGACCCTTGGGCAGGATCTCCGACAGCAGCGCGCGGCCCACGGTGGTCTGCACCGTGCGCACGCTCTCCGGACCCGGCTTGCCGTCCACCAGCGAGCCCTCGCGGATGCGCACGCGCACCTTGGCCTGCAGGTCGACCATGCGGCTCTCGTAGGCGCGGTGCGCCTCGTGCACGTCCGAGAAGGACATGCCCTCGCCCTTGGCGCCGACGCGCTCGCGGGTAAGGTAGTAAAGACCCAGCACCACGTCCTGCGACGGCACGATGATGGGATCGCCGTTGGCGGGCGAGAGGATGTTGTTCGACGACATCATCAGCGCGCGCGCTTCCAGCTGGGCTTCCAGCGACAGCGGCACGTGCACGGCCATCTGGTCGCCGTCGAAGTCGGCGTTGAAGGCGGTGCAGACCAGCGGGTGCAGCTGGATGGCCTTGCCTTCCACCAGCACCGGCTCGAAGGCCTGGATGCCGAGGCGGTGCAGCGTCGGCGCGCGGTTCAGCAGCACCGGATGCTCGCGGATCACCTCTTCGAGGATGTCCCACACCTCCGGGCCTTCGCGCTCGACCAGCCGCTTGGCGGCCTTGATGGTCGAGGCATCACCGCGGATCTGCAGCTTCTGGAAGATGAAGGGTTTGAAAAGCTCGAGCGCCATCTTCTTCGGCAGGCCGCACTGGTGCAGGCGCAGCGTGGGGCCGACCACGATGACCGAACGGCCCGAGTAGTCGACGCGCTTGCCCAGCAGGTTCTGGCGGAAGCGGCCCTGCTTGCCCTTGATCATGTCCGCGAGCGACTTCAGCGGGCGCTTGTTGCTCCCGGTAATCGCGCGGCCGCGGCGGCCATTGTCCAGCAGCGCGTCCACCGACTCCTGCAGCATGCGCTTCTCGTTACGCACGATGATGTCGGGCGCGTTGAGTTCCAGCAGCCGGCGCAGGCGGTTGTTGCGGTTGATGACGCGGCGGTACAGGTCGTTCAGGTCCGAGGTCGCGAAGCGGCCGCCATCCAGCGGCACCAGCGGCCGCAGGTCCGGCGGCAGCACCGGCAGCACGGTCAGCACCATCCACTCGGGCTTGTTGCCCGATTCGATGAAGCTCTCGATCAGCTTCAGGCGCTTGGACAGGCGCTTCAGCTTCGTCTCGGACGAAGTGCTGCCCATCTCCTCGCGCACCTTCACCACCTCGGCGGCAAGGTCCAGCGACTGCAGCATCTCGTGGATGGCCTCGGCGCCCATGCGGGCGTCGAACTCGTCACCATGCTGCTCGATGGCCTCGAGGTACATCTCGTCGGTGAGCAGCTGGCCGCGCTGCAATTCCGTCATGCCCGGATCGATGACCACGAAGGCCTCGAAATAGAGCACGCGCTCGATCTCGCGCAGCGTCATGTCCAGCATCAGGCCGATACGCGAAGGCAGCGACTTGAGGAACCAGATGTGCGCCACCGGGCTTGCGAGCTCGATGTGGCCCATGCGCTCGCGGCGCACCTTGGCCTGCGTGACTTCCACGCCGCACTTCTCGCACACCACGCCGCGGTGCTTGAGGCGCTTGTACTTGCCGCACAGGCACTCGTAGTCCTTGGTGGGCCCGAAGATCTTGGCGCAGAACAGGCCGTCGCGCTCGGGCTTGAAGGTGCGGTAGTTGATCGTCTCGGGCTTCTTCACCTCGCCATACGACCAGGACTCCACCAGGTCGGGGGAGGCCAGGCCGATCTTGATCGAGTCGAAGTTCTCGACGGGAGCATGCTGCTTGAACAGCTTCAGAAGGTCTTTCATGTGTCAGCTCCTCAATCCTGTTCCAGCTCGATGTTGATGCCCAGCGAACGAATTTCCTTCACCAGCACGTTGAAGGATTCGGGCATGCCCGCCTTCATCTCGTGGTTGCCGTCGACGATGGACTTGTACATCAGCGTGCGGCCCTGGGTGTCGTCGGACTTCACCGTGAGCATTTCCTGCAGCGTGTACGCAGCGCCGTAGGCCTCCAGCGCCCACACTTCCATCTCGCCGAAGCGCTGGCCGCCGAACTGAGCCTTGCCGCCCAGCGGCTGCTGTGTGACCAGCGAGTACGGGCCGGTGGAACGCGCATGCATCTTGTCGTCGACCAGATGGTTGAGCTTCAGCATGTACATGTAGCCCACCGTGGTCTGGCGGTCGAAGCGCTCGCCGGTGCGGCCGTCGTACAGCCAGGTCTGTCCCGAAGTGGGCAGATCCGCCAGCGTCAGCAGCTTCTTGATCTCGGATTCCGAGGCGCCGTCGAACACCGGTGTCGCGATCGGCACGCCGGTCCGAAGGTTCCGGGCCAGCTGCCCGATGTCCTCGTCGTTCAGCGACTTGAGATCCTCGCCCTGGCCGCCGGTACCGTTGTACACCTCGTCCAGGAAGCCGCGGATCTCGGCCGCCTTGGCTTCGGCCTCGAGCATGCGCCCGATCTTCAGGCCCAGCCCCTTGGCCGCCCAGCCCAGGTGGGTCTCGAGCACCTGGCCAACGTTCATGCGCGAAGGCACGCCCAGGGGATTGAGCACCACGTCCACCGGAGTGCCGTCCTCGAGATAAGGCATGTCTTCCACCGGCGTGATGCGCGAGATCACGCCCTTGTTGCCGTGACGGCCGGCCATCTTGTCGCCGGGCTGCACGCGGCGCTTCACCGCCAGGTACACCTTCACCATCTTGAGCACGCCCGGAGCGAGGTCATCGCCGGCCGTGATCTTGGCGCGCTTCTCTTCCAGCCGCTTCTCGAAGGCCTTGCGCTGCGCCTTCATGCGCTCCGCGGCGGCCTCCAGCTGGCTGTTGGCATCCTCGTCGTCGAGGCGGATCTCGAACCAGTTCTCCCGCGGCAGCGCGTCGAGGTAGGCCGCGTCGATCTTCGAGCCGCTCTTGAGCTTGTTCGGGCCGCCCGCGGCCACCTTGCCCACCAGCGTGCCCTGCACGCGGTGGAACAGGTCGTCCTCGAGGATGCGCTGCTGGTCCTGCAGGTCCTTGCGCACCTTTTCGATCTCGGCGCGCTCGATGGACAGCGCCCGCGTGTCCTTCTCGACGCCGTCGCGCGTGAACACGCGCACGTCGATCACGGTACCGTCCATGCCCGGCGGCACGCGCAGGCCCGTGTCCTTAACGTCCGAAGCCTTCTCGCCGAAGATGGCGCGCAGCAGCTTCTCTTCCGGCGTCAGCTGCGTCTCGCCCTTGGGCGTGACCTTGCCGACCAGGATGTCGCCGGCGCGCACTTCGGCGCCGATGAACGCAATGCCGGCTTCGTCGAGCTTGGTCAGCGCGGCATCACCCACGTTGGGGATGTCGGCGGTGATTTCCTCCGGCCCCAGCTTGGTGTCACGCGCAACGCAGGTCAGCTCTTCGATGTGGATGGTGGTGAAACGGTCTTCCTGCACCACCCGCTCGGAGATGAGGATCGAGTCCTCGAAGTTGTAGCCGTTCCAGGGCATGAACGCGACCAGCAGGTTCTGGCCCAGCGCCAGCTCGCCCAGGTCGGTCGAGGGACCGTCAGCCAGCACATCGCCCCGCGCGATCACGTCGCCCGTATTCACCAGCGGCCGCTGGTTGATGCAGGTGTTCTGGTTCGAACGCGTGTACTTGGTGAGGCCGTAGATATCGACGCCCGGCTCGCTGGCCGTGGTCTCGGCATCGTTGACGCGCACGACAATGCGCGAGGCATCCACCGAATCCACCACGCCGCCGCGGCGCGCCACCACGGTCACGCCCGAGTCGATGGCGACGGAACGCTCCATGCCGGTGCCCACCAGCGGCACCTCGGCGCGCAACGTCGGCACCGCCTGGCGCTGCATGTTCGAGCCCATCAGCGCGCGGTTCGCGTCGTCATGCTCGAGGAACGGAATCAGCGACGCGGCCACCGACACGATCTGCTTGGGCGACACGTCCATGTAGTTGATGCGCTCGCGCGGCACCAGCGTGAACTCGTTCTGGAAGCGGCAGGACACCAGCTCGTCGGTCAGGTTGCCCTTGGCATCCTTGGCGACGTTGGCCTGCGCGATCGCGAACTCGCCCTCTTCGATGGCCGACAGGTAGTCGATTCGGTCGGTGACGCGGCCATTCTCCACGCGGCGGTACGGCGTCTCGAGGAAGCCGTACTGGTTGGTGCGGGCATAGACCGACAGCGAGTTGATGAGGCCGATGTTCGGGCCTTCCGGCGTCTCGATCGGGCACACGCGGCCGTAGTGCGTGGTGTGCACGTCGCGCACCTCGAAGCCGGCGCGCTCACGCGTAAGTCCGCCTGGGCCAAGCGCCGAGACGCGGCGCTTGTGCGTGATCTCCGACAGCGGGTTGTTCTGGTCCATGAACTGCGACAGCTGCGAGGAGCCGAAGAACTCCTTCACCGCCGCGGCCACCGGCTTGGCGTTGATCATCTCCTGCGGCATCAGCGGCTCGGACTCCGCGATGGTCAGGCGCTCCTTCACGGCGCGCTCCACACGGACCAGGCCCACGCGGAAGGCGTTCTCCGCCATCTCGCCCACCGAGCGCACGCGGCGGTTGCCCAGGTGGTCGATGTCGTCGACCACGCCGTTGCCGTTGCGGATGTCGATCAGCACCTTCAGCACGTCGAGGATGTCTTCCTTCGACAGCACGCCGGAGCCTTCGATTTCCTTGCGGCCCACGCGGCGGTTGAACTTCATGCGGCCCACGGCCGAGAGGTCGTAGCGCTCGGAGTTGAAGAACAGGTTGGTGAACAGGTTCTCGGCCGCATCGCGCGTCGGCGGCTCGCCGGGGCGCATCATGCGGTAGATCTCCACCAGCGCCTCCAGGCGCGTCTTGGTCGGATCGATGCGCAGCGTGTCCGAAATGAACGGGCCGCGGTCCAGGTCGTTCACGTACAGCGTGTCGACCTGGGTGACGCCCGCCTCGATGATCTTCTCGACGCTGGCAGCGGTGAGCACCTCGTTGGCCTTGGCGAGGATTTCGCCGGTGTCGGTGTTCACCACGTCATGGGCGAGGATCTTGCCGTACACATAGTCGCGCGGCACGGCGAGCTTCTTGACGCCGGCCTGCTCCAGCTCGCGCACATGGCGCGCCGTGATGCGGCGGCCTTCCTCGACGATGACCTTGTTGCCGGCCTTGATCTCGAAGCTGGCCGTTTCGCCGCGCAGGCGCTGCGGCACCAGCTCCAGGGCGGTCTCCTCCTTGCCGAGGAAGAAGGTGTTCTTCTCGAAGAAGATGTCGAGGATCTCGGACTCGTTGAGCCCGAGCGCGCGCAGGATGATGGTGACCGGCAGCTTGCGGCGGCGGTCGATGCGCGCGAATACCGCGTCCTTGGGATCGAACTCGAAGTCGAGCCAGGAGCCGCGGTAGGGAATGATGCGGGCGGAGAACAGCAGCTTGCCGGAGCTGTGGCTCTTGCCGCGGTCGTGGTCGAAGAACACGCCCGGCGAACGGTGCAGCTGCGAGACGATCACGCGCTCGGTGCCGTTGATCACGAAGGTGCCGTTGTCGGTCATCAGCGGCAGGTCGCCGAGATAGACCTCCTGCTCGCGCACGTCCTTGACCGGCTTCTTGGCACCCGGCGCCTCCTTGTCGAGGACGATGAGGCGCACCTTCACGCGCAGCGGCGCGGCATAGGTGAGCCCGCGCAGCTGGCACTCCTTCACGTCGAAGGGCGGCTCGCCGAGGCGGTAGCTCACGTACTCGAGCGTGGCATTGCCCGAGTAGCTGGAAATCGGGAATACGGTCTTGAAGGCCGCGTGCAGGCCGACGGCCGTGCGCTCGTTCGCATCAACTTCCGCCTGCAGGAACTGCCGGTAGGACTCCAGCTGGATCGCGAGCAGATAGGGGACATCCAGAATTCCCGGCTGCTTGCCGAAATTCTTGCGAATGCGCTTCTTTTCCGTGAAGGAATAAGCCATCGGGTTCACCTTGACCTTCAAAAAGCGAAAAACGCGCGCGCCGCAGCCGCTCCCCGGAGAGGGGAGCGGTCACGGAGCGCGATACGGGCAACAGGCGCCCGGCAACGACCCATCGCGGTCGTTACTTGACGACCACCTTGGCGCCGGCTTCCTCGAGCTTCTTCTTCATCGTGTCGACATCGGCCTTGGCCACGCCTTCCTTGACCAGCGCGGGCACGCCCTCGACCAGGTCCTTGGCTTCCTTGAGGCCCAGGCCGGTGAGCTCGCGCACCACCTTGATGACGGTGACCTTCTTGTCCGCCGGGTATTCCTGCAGCGTGACCGAGAACTCGGTCTGCTCTTCGGCGGCGGCAGCCGGGGCGGCGCCCGGAGCAGCGGCGGCAGCCACGGCCACGGGGGCAGCGGCGGTCACGCCGAACTTCTTCTCGAGGTCCGAAATGAGCTCGACGACTTCGAGCACGCTCAGGTTGCCAATCGCCTCGACGATCTCTTCTCTAGAAACGGCCATTTAATTTCTCCAGCAAATTGTCAGGTAAATCGGGAATCGGAAAAACGCTTCAGCCTGCGGCCTGCTTCTGGTCGCGGATCGCGACCACGGTGCGGACCAGCTTGAGCGGTGCGGCCTGCAGGGTGCCGGCGAGCTTCTGCAGCGGGGCTTTCATCACGCCCAGCAGCATCGACAGCGCCTGGTCCCTGGTCGGCAGGCTCGCGACCCGCTCCAGATCCTTCGCCGGAAGCACGGGGCCTCCGATCGAAAGGCTGGTGGTCACGAGCTTGTCATTGGCCTTCGCGAAGTCCTTGATCACGCGCGCCGCGGCGCCCGGATCGTCCTTCGAGAAAGCCAGCACCAGCGGCCCTTTCAGCGTCGCACCCATCGACTCGAACGCGGTTCCGGCCAGGGCCTTGCGCGCCAGCGTGTTCTTGATCACACGCATGTACACGCCCGAGGCCCGCGCCTTGGAGCGCAGTTCGGTCATCTGGGTGACGGTCAGACCGCGGTATTCGGCGGCAACGACGGACAGGGCAGAGCCTGCGACCTCGCTGACCTCCGAAACCACAGCCTTCTTGCCTTCCAGGTTCAGTGGCATGGACTACTCCAGTTGCATCACCAATCACTCGGATGCCGCGGTCCTTCGCTGCACCCACCTCTTCATCCGACGGTGACCAACATCGATTCCCGATGCGTTTCACCATCTGCGCAGGCCTCGTTCATTAAGGACTCGCATCCCGTCTCCGGGACCTCATCCGCCTGCGGTCTTCGACGATGACCGCCGGAGCCCGCGCCCCGGCGACCCACATCAAACTTTCAGATCAGCCCGCGACCAGCGTCGAGTGGTCGACGATCACGCCCGGCCCCATGGTCGAGGACAGCGTGACCCGCTTCAGATAAATGCCCTTCGACGTCGCGGGCTTGGCCTTCTGCAGATCCGCGATCAGCGCCTGCAGGTTTTCCTTCAGCGCCACCGGCTCGAAGCCGGCCTTGCCGATCGTGCAATGCACGATGCCGGCCTTGTCCACGCGATAGCGCACCTGGCCCGACTTGGCGTTCTTCACCGCATTGGCCACGTCCGGCGTCACGGTGCCCACCTTGGGGTTGGGCATCAGGCCGCGGGGGCCGAGGATCTGGCCCAGCTGGCCCACCACGCGCATCGCGTCGGGGCTGGCCACGACCACGTCGAAATTGATCTCGCCGGCCTTGACCTTCTCGGCCAGGTCTTCCATGCCCACGAGGTCGGCACCGGCGGCCTTGGCGGCCTCCTGGTTCTTGCCGCTGGTGAACACCGCGACGCGCACCGTCTTGCCGATGCCATGCGGCATCACGGTGGAACCGCGCACCTGCTGGTCGGACTTGGTGGCATCGATGCCGAGGTTCACGGCCGCATCGACGGACTCGTTGAACTTCGCCTGGGCAAATTCCTTCACCAGGCCCAGCGCCTCATCGATCGGATAGGCCTTGCCCGGCGCCAACTTGGACTTCCAGGACTTCATACGCTTGGCTACGACAGTCATGATTGTTCCCCTCAAAGGCCTTCGACATCGACGCCCATGCTGCGGGCGGTGCCGGCCATGGTCCGCAGGGCCGCTTCCAGGTCAGCGGCGGTGAGGTCCGGCGTCTTGGTCTTCGCGATCTCTTCCAGCTGCTTGCGCGAGATCTTGCCGACCTTCGAGGTGTTGGGCGTGCCGCTGCCCTTCTCGATGCCGATGGCCTTGCGGATCAGCACCGACGCCGGCGGCGTCTTCATGATGAAGGTGAAGCTGCGGTCCGAATACACCGTGATCACCACGGGGATCGGCAGACCCTTCTCCAGCTTCTGGGTCTGCGCATTGAACTGCTTGCAGAACTCCATGATGTTGACGCCCTGCTGACCGAGCGCGGGGCCGATCGGCGGCGACGGGTTTGCAGAGCCCGCGGGCACCTGCAATTTGATGTAGCCCTGAACTTTCTTGGCCATCTTTCACTCCATGGGTACCAGCGCCTTGCGGCTCCCCAAGTTGTGCGGCCTCGCGGCCGCGTTGCCTCAGACCTTCTCGACCTGAGAGAAATCCAGCTCCACCGGCGTCGAGCGCCCGAGGATCTGTACCGCCACCTGCAGGCGGCTCTTTTCGTAGTTCACGTTCTCGACCACACCGTTGAAGTCGTTGAACGGACCATGCGTCACCCGCACCACCTGGCCGGCCTGGAACAGCACCTTCGGCCGCGGCTTGTCCACGCCCTCTTCCACGCGGCGCAGGATCTGGTTGGCCTCGCGCTCGCTGATGGGCGCCGGCTTGTCGCTGGTGCCGCCGATGAAGCCGAGCACCTTGGGCACATTGCGCACCAGGTGCCAGGTCTGCTCGTTCATCTCCATCTGCACCAGCACATAGCCCGGATAGAACTTGCGCTCACTGCGGCGCTTCTGCCCGTCGCGCATCTCGACCACCTCTTCGGTGGGCACGAGGACCTCGCCGAACTTCTCTTCGAGTCCGTCACGCTTGATGTGGTCCTTCAGCGATTCAGCGACGCGATGCTCGAAGTTCGAGTACGCATGCACGACATACCATTTCAACGCCATCGTCCTCGCCTCACTGCCCGGTGAGGGCCTTGGTCGCCCACGCCAGGAACAGGTCCAGCAGCCAGAAGAACACGCCCATGAACACCGTGCCGATGAACACCACCAGCGTCGTCATCCAGGTTTCCTGGCGCGTGGGCCAGAACACCTTGCGCAACTCGTTGCGCGCATCCGCGACGAACTGCCGGAACTCGCGTCCGCCGGGCGACAGGCCGAACACCAGCGCGCCCGCGCCGATTCCCGCCACCACCACCAGCCAGCGCACCCAGGCCGGCTGGCCACCCAGCACGTAGAAACCGGCGACTCCCGCCAGCGCGAGCGCAATGCCCGCCCACAGGGCGAATCCGTAGCCGCGCCCCGCGCCTTGTTCCTGCACCTGTTCGTTCATGACTTCCGTCTAAAGCTGGCAGGCCAGGAGGGAATCGAACCCCCAACCTGCGGTTTTGGAGACCGCCGCTCTGCCAATTGAGCTACTGGCCTAGTCAGGGGCTCGCGCCCCACTTTCAACCGGGATCGCGCTTGCAGCGCGACCCGGTACATGTATCCGCGCTACGCGCGGAACAGAACTCCTTACTTGAGGATTTTAGCGACGACACCGGCGCCGACGGTCTTGCCACCCTCGCGGATCGCAAAGCGCAGTCCCGCATCCATCGCGATCGGGGCTATCAGCTCCACCGTCATCTTGATGTTGTCTCCGGGCATCACCATCTCCGCCCCGCCGTCCAGCTCCACCGAACCGGTCACGTCCGTCGTCCGGAAGTAAAACTGCGGCCGATATCCCTTGAAGAACGGCGTATGACGGCCACCCTCCTCCTTCGTCAGCACGTACACCTCGGCCTCGAACTTCGTGTGCGGCGTGATCGAACCGGGCTTGGCCAGCACCTGGCCTCGCTCCACTTCCTCCCGCTTCGTGCCGCGCAGCAGCACGCCCACGTTGTCTCCCGCCTGGCCCTCGTCCAGCAGCTTGCGGAACATCTCCACACCGGTGCAGGTCGTCTTCTGGGTCGCCTTCAGACCCACGATCTCCACCTCATCGTTCACCTTCACGATCCCGCGCTCGATGCGACCCGTCACCACCGTGCCGCGGCCCGAGATGCTGAACACATCCTCCACCGGCATCAGGAACGGCTTGTCCACTTCGCGCTTCGGGACCGGGATGTACTTGTCCATCTCCGCCACCAGCTTCTCGATCGCCGGCACGCCGATCTCGCTCTTGTCCCCTTCCAGCGCCTTCAGCGCCGAACCCACCACGATCGGCGTGTCGTCGCCCGGGAACTTGTACGCCGACAGCAGCTCGCGGATCTCCATCTCCACCAGCTCCAGCAGCTCCTTGTCGTCGACCATGTCCGCCTTGTTCATGAACACCACGATGTACGGCACGCCCACCTGACGGCTCAGCAGAATGTGCTCGCGCGTCTGCGGCATCGGGCCATCCGCGGCCGACACCACCAGGATCGCCCCGTCCATCTGCGCCGCGCCCGTGATCATGTTCTTCACGTAGTCGGCATGGCCCGGGCAGTCCACGTGTGCGTAATGACGCTCGTCGCTCGTGTACTCCACGTGCGCCGTCGAAATCGTGATCCCGCGCGCCTTCTCCTCCGGCGCCTTGTCAATCTGGTCGTACGCCTTGAACTCTCCGCCGTGCTTCTCCGCCATCACCTTCGTCAACGCCGCCGTCAGCGTCGTCTTCCCATGGTCTACATGGCCTATCGTCCCCACATTCACGTGCGGCTTGCTGCGTTCAAACTTCTCTTTGGACACGGCGATTTTCCTCTAAAAAATTCAGTTCCGACCTTGACCGGTCGCTGGAGCTCACGACCGGGATTGAACCGGTGACCTCGTCCTTACCAAGGACGTGCTCTACCAACTGAGCTACGTGAGCAGACGACCTGGGCCTTGCGACACCGGGAGATACTCAAACCAACTGGCGGGAACAGTGCTGACGAGGCTCTGGAGCGGGTAGCGGGAATCGAACCCGCGTCATCAGCTTGGAAGGCTGAGGTTCTACCATTGAACTACACCCGCCAAGTCTTCGCTCAAGCCCACAGTCCGTCGTCCTGCGCACTTCGGCCCCGTGGTGGAGGGGGTAGGATTCGAACCTACGAAGGCGTAAGCCGGCAGATTTACAGTCTGCTCCCGTTGGCCGCTTGGGTACCCCTCCGCGAAAAACGAGCCGCGTATTCTGATTTCGCGGCCGGCGCGTGTCAATCCATCCTCAGCAGTCTTGCCTGGCCGGGCCGCAGGTCTTCGGGCAGTTCGTAAGGGCCGTAGGACAGGCGCTTCAACCGGCTCACCTCGAAGCCGGCCGCTTCGAAGATGCGCCGCACCTCGCGGTTGCGCCCTTCGCGCAGGCTGACCTGGTACCAGCTATGCCCCTCGGAACGGCCCTGCTCCTGCACCTCGTCGAAGGCGGCCGGCCCGTCCGGGAGCTCGACGCCGCGGCGCAGCCGCTCCGGCAGCCCCGGATCCGGGGTTCCCCGCACCCGCACCAGATAGCGGCGCGGCACCTCGAACGAGGGATGCATGAGCCGGTGCGCAAGACCTCCATCATTGGTGAACAGCAGCAATCCCGTGGTGTTCACATCCAGCCGGCCCACCACCACCCAGCGGCCGGCAGGCGCAGGGGGCAGCCGCTCGAACACCGTGGGCCTGCCCTGCGGGTCGGAGCGCGTGGTCACTTCGCCGAGCGGCTTGTGATAAAGGAGCAGCGCGACCCCGCCAGCACTCCTGGCTTCATTTTGCTGCACTGCAAGAAGCCGGCCATCGAGCTCGAAGCGGTCTGCGGCGCTGGCCCGGTCCCCCAGTCCCGCCTGCTGGCCGTTGACCCGCAGCCGTCCGGCGCGCAGCCACTCCTCGATCTGCCGCCGCGAGCCCAGCCCCGCCGCGGCCAGCACCTTCTGGATCCGCTCGCTCACCGGATCGGCAGCACCAGCTTGCCGAACAGCTGCGCCTTGCTCTCCGGATCGCGCGCCTCGACGGCGCTGTCGATCAGCCGGCGGTTCAGGTGCGAACCGAACAGCTGCATGAAGTCGTAGGCGAAATTGCGCAGCAGCGTGCCGCGGCGGAAGCCAATCCAGGTGGTGTGGATGGGGAACAGGTGCGAGGCATCCACCAGGGCAAGATCGGTGTCGACCAGCGGCTCGTAGGCCACGCTCGCCACGATGCCCACCCCCATGCCCAGGCGCACATAGGTCTTGATCACGTCCGAATCCCGCGCCGTCAGCGCCACGCGCGGCGTGAGGCCCTCGCGGGCAAACAGGGTCTCCAGCGACGAAGGGCCGCCGCTGAAGCTGAAAACATAGGTCACCAGCGGATACTTGGCGAGGATGCCGAAGGTGAGCTTGGGCGCATTCGGCCGCGCCAGCGGGTGGTGCCGGGGCACGATCACCTGCCGGTGCCAGCGGTAGACAGGCAGCAGCACCAGCTCCGGGAACAGCGCCTCGGAACCGGTGGCGATGGCCAGCTGCACCCGGTCGGAGGCCACCATCTCCGAGATCTGCTCCGAAGTGCCCTGGTGCAGGTGCAGGTCCACTTCCGGATAGCGCTTGCGGAAGGCCTGCACCACCGGCGGCAGCACATAGCGGGCCTGGGTGTGTGTGGTCGCGATGGAAAGATCCCCGCGCGCGTCCTGATTGAGGTCCGCGACCACGGCCTTGAGGCTTTCGATTTCCGCCAGCGCCCGCGAGGCATATTCCAGCACCCTCGCGCCCTCCGGCGTCACCCTCGCGAAGCTGCGTCCCTCGCGCACGAAAAGGTCAAAGCCCAGTTCCTTCTCGAGCTCCTTCAGTGCGCGGCTGATGGCCGGCTGGGAAGTACCGAGGGCAGCCGCCGCATTGGTTACTGAAAGGCCGTGGCGGGCGATGGCGAGCGCATATTGCAGCTGATGGAAGTTCATGGCGCTCCGCAGTTTTCCGGCCCGGGTTTCGACGGGAAAACAATAACATTTTGTTATCAGTCGATCACCGCCCCCGAAAACCCTATCGAACGACAGCCTGCAGGCTTAGAGTCACTTCCCCCTCGTCTTCGGAAAGGCGCCAATGATCTACAACAATATTCTCGGCACCATCGGCCGCACCCCCGTAGTGCGCATCAATCGTCTGGCGCCCAACGGCGTGACCATGTACGTCAAGTGCGAGTTCTTCAACCCGCTGTCGTCGGTGAAGGACCGCCTTGCCATCGCCGTCATCGAAGATGCCGAGCGCAGCGGCGCCCTGAAGCCCGGCCAGACCGTGGTCGAAGCCACCTCCGGCAACACCGGCATCGCGCTCGCGATGGTGTGCGCAGCCAAGGGCTATCCCTTCGTCGCCACCATGGCGGAAAGCTTCTCCATGGAGCGGCGCAAGGTCATGCGCATGCTGGGCGCAAAGGTCATCCTCACTCCGGCGGCCGAGCGCGGCCAGGGCATGGTGCGCAAGGCCCAGGAACTGGCGAAGAAGCATGGCTGGTTCCTCGCGAGCCAGTTCGAGAACCCGGCGAACCCGGCCTACCACCGCAGCACCACTGGCCCCGAAATCCTGCAGGACTTCGTCGACAGGCGGCTGGACTTCTTCGTCTCCGGCTGGGGCACCGGCGGCACGCTCACCGGCGCCGGCGAGATGATCAAGCTGGCGCGGCCGGACACCAAGATCATCGCCGCCGAGCCCGAGAACGCCTCGATGCTCGCCGGCAAGCCTTTCAATCCGCACAAGATCCAGGGCTGGACCCCGGACTTCCTGCCCGGCGTGCTGAGCCGCAAGGTGGCCGACCGCATCGTCACCGTCAGCGACGCCGACGCCATCGCCAACGCACGCGCGCTGGCGCAGAAGGAAGGCATCTTCTGCGGCATCTCCAGCGGCGCCACCTTCGCGGCGGCGCTGACTGTGGCCAAGGACGCCCCGGCCGGCAGCGCCATCCTCGCCATGCTGCCCGACACCGGCGAGCGGTATCTGTCGACGCCGCTGGCCGAAGGCATCAACGAGGGTTCCGATCCTGAGCCCTAAGAGCGCATCGGTACGCGCCAGTGCACCCGGGCCCACGGCCCCGGTGCACCTCGCAGCCCTGCCGGACCCTTTCGCACTGTGGAAAGGCGGGGAACTGCATGGCGCGCAGATCGCCTACGAATGCTGGGGCCGGCTCAACGCCGAGCGCAGCAATGCCATCCTGCTGTTCACCGGGCTTTCGCCGTCTTCGCATGCGCATTCGACGCCGGAGAACCCCGAGCCGGGCTGGTGGCAGAACATGATCGGCCCGGGCCGCGCGCTCGACACCGACCAGTGGTTCATCCTGTGCGTGAACTCGCTGGGCAGCTGCTTCGGTTCCACCGGCCCTGCCTCGATCGACCCGGCCACCGGCCGCAGCTACCGCCTCACCTTCCCCGAACTGTCGGTGGAGGACATCGCGCGTGCCGGCTACGAAGCGGCACGTTCGCTGGGCATAGAAAAACTCGATACCGTTATCGGCCCGTCGCTGGGCGGCATGGTGGTGGTGGCCTTCGCCGCGGTGGTGCCGCATGGCGCGCGGCGCCTCGTCAGCATCTCCGGCTCTCCCGGCGCGCTGCCCTTCGCCATCGCGCTGCGCTCGGTGCAGCGCGAAGCCATCACCAGCGACCCGGCCTGGAATGGCGGCAACTACGCCGACACCGCGCAGCACCCGAAGACCGGCATGCGCCTGGCGCGCAAGCTCGGCACCATCACCTACCGCTCCGCCGAAGAGTGGCGCATGCGCTTCGGGCGCAACGGCCTCTCGCCCACCGGGCGCA
This sequence comes from Steroidobacteraceae bacterium, assembly GCA_049841155.1. Lineage (GTDB taxonomy): Bacteria > Pseudomonadota > Gammaproteobacteria > Steroidobacterales > Steroidobacteraceae > ZC4RG30. Next base: position 317,364 of record JASGHI010000004.1, on the reverse strand, counting down.
AGGCCGTGAAACAGGCGCTGGAACGCCAGCCGCCGGGCTTCGGGCCGCGCTTCGATGTCGAGGGTTATCTCGAAGCGCAGGCCGAGCGCTTCGTGCGCGTGTTCGATCCGAACTGTTACCTGTACCTGTCGCGGGCCATGGACTGCTTCGATCTCACCGACCACGGCGCGCCCGTGGAGGTGATGCGCCGCGCCGGACTGGAATCGGCACTGGTGATCGGCGTGGAATCGGACCTGCTGTTCACCATCCGCGAGCAGAGCGACATCGCCACCCTGCTCGAAGATGCAGGCGTACCCACGCGCTTTGCCAAGCTGACCAGCATCGAGGGGCATGACGCCTTCCTCGTCGACCTGCCGAACTTCGACCGCGAGATCCGCAGGTTTCTCGAAGCCTGAAGACCGCGATGGCAGAGGCGCCGCAGAGAACTCACGCGCCGCTGCTGCGGAGGTTTCCGGATCACGACGCCCTGGCGCAGGCTCTTGCGGCCGACATCGCCCGCCGCCTGCGCCGCGGCGTCGCCGCGCGTGGCGCGGCCAGCCTGCTGGTTCCCGGTGGCCACACACCAGTGCCCTTCTTCGAACAGCTCGCGCAGCAGGAACTGGACTGGTCGCGCATCACCGTCAGCCCGGGCGATGAGCGCTGGGTGCCGCCGGGCGACGCAGCCAGCAACGAGCATCTGCTGCGCCGGCACCTGTTGCATGGCGAGGCCGCACCGGCGCGCGTCGTGGGCCTGTGGAACGACGCACCTGACCCCGCGGCCGGCGCCAGCCGTGCCTGGCAGCAGCTCGCCGTGGTCGCGCGGCCCTTCGATGCCGTGGTGCTGGGCATGGGCGAGGATGGTCATTTCGCGTCGCTGTTCCCCGGCGATGCCGTGGCGGCACAGGCGCTCGAACCCGATCAGCAGCCGGCCTGCGTCGCGGTGCGCTCCCCGGCGCCGCCGGTGCAGCGCCTGAGCCTGAACCTCGCCGCGCTGCTGCAGACCCGCGCGCTGTTCCTGCTCATCACCGGCGAAGCCAAGTGGGAGCTGCTGCTCGGCGAGCTGGATGAGGCCACCACGCGGCAGCTGCCAGTGCGCGCGCTGCTCACCCAGTCACGCATTGCTCTGACCGTCTGCTGGTCGCCGTGAATCGGGTGGATTGATCGAGAAAGCCCGCGATCCGGGCCACGGGGCAACCTGCACATGCCACTGTGCCCGGCATGCCCCGCCTCTCGATGCTCTGCCTCTGCGTGCTGGTGGCCACGGCGCGCGCTGCGCCGCCTCCGGCCTCCGGCGCACGCGACCTGCGCGTGGCAACCTGGAACCTCGAATGGCTGGTGGCGCCGGCCACGGCCCACGCCGGCCGTCTTGCCTGCGACGCAGGCCGGCGTACTGCCCTGCCCTGCGATGTGGCGCGGCGGTTGGCGCGTGACAGCGCCGACCATGCCCGGCTTGCCGCCCACGCCCGCAGGCTGGACGCCGATGTGATCGCCGTGCAGGAAGTGGAAGATGAAACCACCCTGCGGCGTGTGTTCGCCGGTTACCGCATCTGCCTCGCCGCCGGCCCCGGCCTGCAGCACACGGGCTTTGCGGTACGGGCGGGACTGCCCCACCGCTGCGAACCTTCGCTCGCCGCGCTGTCTCTGGAGGGCCGCCTGCGGCCCGGCGCCCTGCTCACGCTGTGGCCGGATTCCGGGCAGTCCATCACGCTGCTGGCCGTGCACCTGAAGTCCGGCTGCTCCAGCGATCCACCTGGTTCCGCCCGCGCGGCCTGCCGGCAGCTCGCAACACAGATGGCGCATCTGGCCGGCTGGCTCGATGCGCAGGCGGCGCAGCATCCACAGCTCATCGTGCTCGGCGATTTCAACCGCGCCGGACCGGATGCGGCCGATCCGCTTTGGCAGGGATTGCTGGAACATCCGGCGCTGCCGCTGCAGGATGCGGCTGCGGGCGAGCGCTTCCGCAACTGCTACGCAGGGCAGCCCTTCTGGCAACCCATCGATCACATTCTGGTAAGCGCGGCGCTGGCGCCGCGGCTGCGCGCGGGGAGCTTCCGCAAGCATGGTTATCGCAGCGCCGAGGCCGTGAACTACCGGCTGTCCGACCATTGCCCGGTCAGCATCGACATCCGGCCGCCCGGCAAATCGCATTAAGTCTCGTCGGCGCTAGACCGCGCAGCAGTGCAGGCATAATGTGATGCGGTTCCGAAGAGCATGGACCGAGGGCGATTGTGGAACGAAGACTTCATACCCGACACCGCGCACGCACCATCGTCTACATCATCCTGCCGCAGGGTCGCCGGCAGCTGTGCAAGGCGGTGAACCTCAGCGCCACCGGCGTGTTCATCCGCACCTCGGGACTGGGACTGCGCAAGGGCCAGAAGGTGGAGCTCGCCTTCGCCATCAACCTCGGCTCCATCACCAAGCTGCACCGTCGCAGCGCCGTGGTGGCGCATGTCTCCGGCGGCGGCACCGGCCTGATGATGGAAGCCTACGCCGCGCGCTGACCTTCCGTGCCGCGCATAATGCGGCGATGACGGCTGGATCCCCCACGTGAAACTGCTGCTGGTCTCGCCCGCGGCCTTCGGCTTCAATGCCGAAACGGCCGCGACCAACCGCTTCCAGCAGGCGCCGGCCAGCGAGGACTGGGAAGCCGCCAGCCGCGCCCGCACCGAAGTCTCGGCCGCCGCTGCCGCGCTGCGCGCCGCCGGCGTGAGCATCTGCGTCGCGCAGGACACACCCCGCCCCGTGAAACCGGATGCCGTGTTCCCCAACAACTGGGTGAGCTTCCACGAGGATGGCACGGTGGTGGTCTATCCGCTGCTGAGCCCGGCGCGGCGGCTGGAGCGGCGCGAGGAAGTGATCGAGCAGGCAAAGCGGGATCTTGGGTTCGTGGAAAAACGCCGCCTGGATCTCTCCGGCGAAGAACGGCATGGCCGTTTCCTCGAAGGCACCGGCAGCCTGGTGCTGGACCGCGCCGCGCGCGTGGCCTACGCCTGCCGCTCGCCGCGCACCGACGAGGCGCTGGTGCGCGAGTGGGCGCGGCAGATGGACTACGAGGCCGTGATCTTCGATGCGCGCTCCCCGGACGGCACGTCCGTCTACCACACCAATGTGCTGCTGTGGATCGGCGAGCGTATCGCCGGCATCGGCCTCGCCTGGATCGACGCCGCGCAGCGCGATGCCGTGGCGGCGCATCTGTCGCAGGGCCGCGATGCACGCCGCGGACTGCTGCTGCTGGATACGCCGGCCCTGCGCAGCTTCGCCGGCAACATGCTGGAGCTGCCTGTGGGCCGGCGCCGTCTGCTCGCCATGTCCGCCACGGCCCACTGCAGCCTGGGGCCGGCCCAGCTGCGGCAGCTCGCCGCGGCGGACAGCGAACCCGTCGTCGTGCCGCTGCCCACCATCGAGTCTCTTGGTGGCGGCAGCATGCGCTGCATGCTGGCCGAGGTACCGGCGGCATGAGCCTTGCCATGCAGGTGCTGCAGACGCTGACCGAGGCCCGCGCCGGCGAAGTCCGCGAGCGGCAATTCATCTCCGGCGCAGTGCTGGCGCGCAACCTGGGCGTGACCCGAGCAGCGGTGTGGAAGGCCGTGAGGGTACTGCGGCAATGGGATACCCCCATCGAAGCGCTGCCGCGCCAGGGCTACCGCCTCGTGCTGCCGGCAAGCCCGCTCACCGTGGATGCCCTGCGTGCCCGGTTGCCCGCCGCGCTGTGGCACTGCCTGCGCCAGGGCGACTGCGAGGCCAGCCTCGCCTCGACCAACTCCACGCTGCTGGAACGGGGCGCGCCTCCCCCAGGGCAGTTCGACTTCCTCACCGCCGAACATCAGAGCGCGGGCCGCGGGCGCCGCGGACGCCGCTGGCTGGCCGCGCCGGGCAGCGCGATCTGCCTGTCCTGGTCGTGGAGTTTCGCGGCGCTGCCGGCGCAGACCGGCGCATTGAGCCTCGCCGTGGGCGTGGCCGCCAGACGCGCGCTGGCGCGCTGCGGCGTCGAAGGCGTGCAGCTGAAGTGGCCCAATGATCTGGTCACCGCCGGAGGCAAGCTGGGCGGCATCCTCATCGAGATGCGCTCGGAGGCGGCAGGCCCGGTCCACGTGGTGGTGGGCCTGGGAATGAACGTCGCGCTGGATGCCGCCGCGCGGGCGCGCATCGCGGCGCTGGGCCAGCCGGCAACGGATCTGGCCTCGCTGTGCCAGCCCCCGCCCGCCCGCGCGGCGGTGGTCGCAGCATTGCTCGAGGAAGGCATCGACGCCATGCGGCGCTTCGAACGCGAGGGCTTTGCGCCCTTCATCGGCACCTGGCGCAGCGCCGATGCGCTGCTCGGCCGGCCCGTGCAGCTCACGGGCGCGGTGACCGAACCCGCCGCGGGCATCGCGCGTGGCATCGCCGCAGACGGCGCATTGCTGGTGGAACAGGAGGGCCGCATGTTCCGCGTCGTTGCCGGAGAAGTCTCCGTACGCCCCCTGCCGCCATGACCCTGCTGCTCATCGACATCGGCAACAGCCGCATCAAGTGGGCCAGCGCGCGCAACGGCCGCATCGGCCGCATGCAGGCATTGCCGCTGGCGCAATTCGCGGCATTCGCGCGTGCGCTGCGCCGGCTGAAGCCCGCCGCCGGCGTGCGCGCCGTGTGCGTGGCCGGCCGCGGCGCCGAAAAAGCACTGCGGCAGGCGCTCGCCGCCGCCGGACATCCCGCGCCGCAATTCGTGCGCAGCACGCGCGAAGCCGCGGGCGTCACCAATGGCTACCGCGATCCCTGGCGGCTCGGCGCGGACCGCTGGGTGGCCGCCATCGGCGCCTGGCATGCCGCGGGCCGCCGCCGCAGTGTCTGCGCGGTCAGCGTAGGCACCGCCCTGACCATCGACGTCGTCGATTCGCAGGGCCGGCATCGCGGCGGCCTGATCGCACCCGGCCCATTGCTGATGCGCCGCGCACTGCTGGGCCAGACGCATGGCATCGCCGTGCGCGCCGCCGGTGCGCGCCGCGGCCGCAGCGCACTGCCCGGTCTCGCCGACAACACCCGGGATGCCATCGACCTCGGCAGCGTGCGCGCCTGCGCCGCGCTGGTGGATCGCTGCATCACCGAACTGCGCCGCTCGCTGGGAACTGCACCGCGCATCTATCTCACCGGCGGCGCCGCGCCCGTCATCGCGCCGCTGCTCGCCTGCCGCGCGCAGCACGACCCCGCTCTGGTGCTGCACGGCCTGGCCGTTGTGTCGTAGGCTCCGCTGCCCATGCTGCGCCTTGTCGTTCTCGGCCTCGCCGTCGCCAACCTGCTGTACTTCGGCTGGTCCACGCTCGTGGGCCGGGGCCAGCCGCAGCTCGTGGCCGTCGCGCCCGGACCGCGCAGCGCGCCCCTGCCGCCGCCACCGAAGCCGCCCTGCACCACGCTCGGCCCCTTCCTCGACGAAGCCGCCATGCAGCCCGCCAAGAGTGCGCTGGAGAAAGCAGGCTGGGGCGTACTGCCGCGCAGCCAGCAACAGCAGGTGGCCGACGGCTACTGGGTCACCGTCAACGACCTCGGCGATGTCGCTACCCAGATGCGGGTGCTCAACACCATCCGGCGCGCCGGCATCAACGACGCCTTCGCCATGCCGGAGGATCCGGGATTCCGCGTGTCCGTGGGCATCTTCAAGGACCGGGTCCGCGCGGAAGGCCGCGCCAGGCAGGTACAGAGACTGAACATCGACGCCCATATCAACGACCGCATGCGCGAAGTCGATGCCGTGTGGCTCGACCTGCCGGGCGTGGCCCCGGACACCTTGCGGGATGGACGCCTCGCCGCCAGCGGCCTCGCCCTCGATGCGCTCACGGTCCAGACCTGCCCCTGAGCGCCGCCGGAGGCCCCGCGTATACTCGCCGTCCCGGGGCCCCCAAAGCATTGTGGTGATGCAGCGGTTTTGTAAACCGCAGAGCTTGGTTCGATTCCGAGTGGGGGCACCAAGACATGGCTGCGTGCCGCGCTACGACCTGCCGTTTCCCAGTTCGGAAAGAATAAGGGCACAGGAGCGCTGACGGTCGGCGAGAGTGGTCGTCCAGCAGGTAATGACGATCTCGTCTGCGCCCGTGCGCCGGGCCAGCTCCAGGATGCGGCGCGCCACGTCCGCACCTTCACCGACGAACGAGTAGTCGAGGGTCTGCTCGATGCGCTCCCGCTCGGCGGCGGTATAGCGCTGGGATGCGGCTTGCTCCGGGGAGATCATGCCGCTGCGTTCACCCCGGTCGAGCTGGATGCGCCAATGACCGCGCGGACCGTAGAGGAAACGCGCCTCTTCGGCGCTCGGCGCCGCAAGAGCAAACACCGAGAGCGCCAGCCGCGGCCGCTCCGCAAACCGGCTCGGCCGGAATTCGGCGCGGTAACGCGCCAGCGCCTCCTCGAGCAGGCCGTGGTTCTGGCCATGCGAAGCGTTGAAACAGTAGGGCGCGCCGAGCGATGCCGCAAGGCCCGCGCCGCGGGTGGAACTGCTGAGAATCCAGGGCTCCGGCATCGTCACGACCACGGGATAGGCACGGATGGGGCGCGGCGGTTCACCTTTGTCAGCAAGCAGATCGAGCAGGACGGCGACATCGGCATCGAACGTGGCATCTGCCTGACGACCGAGCGCCGCCGCGGTCGCTGCACTTCCACCAGGCGAGCGCCCGATACCCAGATCGATCCTGCCGGGCGCCAGCGCCTCGAGCACCCGGAACTGCTCGGCCACCTTGAGTGGCGCATAGTGAGACAACAACACGCCGGCGCTGCCCACGCGGATGCGCTGCGTCTGCGCTGCAATGGCCGCGACGAGGATCTCGGGAGCCGAACCGACATTGGCAGCGCCGTTGTGATGCTCCGCGAGCCAGAAGCGGCGCAGGCCGGCCTCCTCGCACCAGCGCGCGAAGGCGACCGTCTCGCGGATCACGGCGTCGTCCGGGATGCCCTGCACCGCAGGGGACTGATCGAGGACGGAAAGGCTGATCACGCGATGGCCGCAGGGATGACGTAGGGAAGTCCGTCCGTGGAACCCACGACCACGTCAACACCAAACGCCGCGCGGATGTGGGCGGGCGTGAGCACCTGCTCCCAGGGGCCCTGGGTCAGCAGGCGCCCGCCGGACAGCAGAAGGATGCGGTCGGCGAATCGCGCCGCCGCGCCGAGGTCGTGGATTGCCACCAGGGCACCGACACCCATCTCGTCCACGAGGCCGCGCACGATCTGCAGCGCGTCGAGCTGATGGCGCAGATCCAGTGCACTGGTTGGCTCATCGAGCAGCAGGTACGGGGCGTCCTGCACGAAGGCACGGGCGAGCAGCACGCGCTGCCTTTCGCCGCCGCTCAGCTCGTCGAAGGGACGCTCGGCCAGGGCGAGCAGGCTGAACCGTGCAAGCCCAGCCTGCACGCGCGACTCCCGCTCCGCTGCGGTCTCCCGATGCCGATGCGGCGCGCGGCCCAGGGCGATCATTTCCCTTACGGTGAGCGCCATCGTTTCGCCGACGGCCTGCGGCACGTAGGCAATGGCGCGCGCCATCGCATCGCGCGACAGCGTTGCCACCGGTCGGCCGTCGACAGCCACTGAGCCGCTCGTGGGACGCCAGAGACCATCGAGGCACCGGATCAGGCTGCTCTTGCCCGCCCCGTTGGGTCCGACGAGACCCACCAGTTCGCCAGGCTCGAGGAACACCGCGACATCGGTGAGCAGATCGCGCCCCTGACGCCGCAGCGACAACTCCGTGCAGGCCAGTGTCATGGCGCCCGCCGCGTTCGGCCAAGCAGCAGGTGCAGGAAGACCGGTACGCCCAGGTACGCGACCACGATGCCCGCGGGAACGACCACGGGCGCGAACAGCAACCGCCCTGCGAGATCCGCGAGCAGCAGGAGCAGCGCGCCGGCCATGGCGGAGAACGGCAGCAGCACACGATGATCTCCGCCCACCAGCAGCCGGCCGATGTGCGGCGCGACCAGCCCGACGAAACCGATCACGCCGGCGAAGCTGACGATTGCCGCGGTCACCAGAACCGAAGCCACCGTGACGATGACCCGTGTCCGCGCGACGGCGAAGCCCAGCGAGCTCGCCACCTCGTCGCCGCCGGCGGCAAAGGCGTTGAGCGCCCAGGACTGCGACAGCAGGACAGGCAGGACCACGGCGAAGATCACGCCGGTGAACTGCACCGCCGCCCAGGTCGCGCCATTCACCGAACCGAAGGCCCAGTGAACGATGACCGCCAGCTGCTGCTCGGACGCGACGAACTGCAGCGTCGCGGCCAGAGCTCCGAACAGGTAGGACAGGCCCACGCCGGCGAGCACCAGTACCGTCCCGGTCACCCCGCGCATCGCGGACAGACCGAGGACGAAGGCCGCGCAGAGGAGCGCAGCGATGAAGGCGGCGGCGACCACCGGCGCATAGCTGCCGAGGCCATAGTCGGACGCCAGCAGGATTGCGATCGACGCACCGAAGCTCGCGGCCGGCGAAATGCCAATCGTGTAGGGACTCACCAAGGGATTGCGCGTGATCCCCTGCATGGCCGCACCGGCGATTGCGAGCCCCGCGCCGGCTATCAGCGCCAGCAGCGTGCGCGGCAGACGCAGCGTCGACACGATCGCCGCGTAGGACGCAGGCACCTCGGGTCGCAGGCCCGGCGGCAGCAAGGGCGACACGAGGGCCGCAATCCCCGTGCCGATCGGAATGCGCGAGATGCCGTGCAAGGTGGAGAACAGCGCGGTTCCCACCAGCAGCACACCCAGGATCGCGAAAACACCCGCGCGGCGCCCCGTCCGGCCAGCGGCGCCGGCAGGATTCATTGCCGGACGTCCGCGAGGCTGACGCTGTACCCATGCAGGGCCGGCACATGCTGGAAGCGCGTCAGCCATTCGGCCATGACATCCTCCGGCTCCACATCCTCGAAGCGATCCGGATACAGCCATTTCGCGATCCGCAGCGCGCCCACGATCTTCGAACAGCCGGCCGCGAAGTAGTAGGAGATGTGAAACACCTGACCCTCGCGCACTGCCGGAATGGCGCTGAAACCGGGGCGCGCCACGAGCTTCTCGAGCACCGCCTTCGAGAAAGCGCGCGGGTGCGGCGCGTACTGGCCCGGCTGCAGTTTGATGATCACATCCGGGGCCCGCGCGATCACTTCCTCCGGATCGACCGTGAAGCCCTGCGAATCACCGCGCGCCGCGTTCGCCGCTGTGATCTGCACGTCGCGGAAGATGTTGATGCCACCGCCGGTTTCGATCATGTCGTGCCAGCCCGAACCCGGCAGCAGCGTGCGGTAGTCGGCCACTTCTTCCAGATATACGCGCTTGCGCGTGACACCCTCCAGTCGCTGCGCAAGGAAGTCGCGCCAGTGACGATAGAAGGCATTGAGTTCGGCTGCCTCCCTGGGACGATCAAACCAGCGGCCGATGAGCGTGACGTTCTCTTCGTGCTTCTGCAGATCCCACGCCGTCAGCACAGCCACCGGAATGCCCAGTGGCGTCAGGATACGAATGGCTTCGGCCCAGGCGCCGTTGCGCGGCAGGGTCACCAGATCGGGGGCCAGATCGACGATGGCGTCATAGTTGGGCGTCATCTGCCCCTGTCCAACGACGCTCGCGTTCTTGAGGTCGGCCCAGTACTCGCGTTCCTTCGCGGTATTGGCATCGATGCCGACTATGGGGTCGGGGCCGGCAACGGCGCGTACGAACTCAACGCCATAGCGGTTGAGGACCACCAGGCGTCGTACCGGCGTGCGGATGGTGACCGTGCGGCCGACATCATCGACAAAGGTGAGATCGGCATGCGCCGCCCGGATTCCGGCCGCAGGGGCCGCGGGCCCGCTGTGCCTCTGCCACCACAGCCCGACGCCAGCCCCCGCGAGGAGCAGCGCGGCCGCAGCAATCAGCAGCGGCCTGGCCCAGCGCCGCATCACCCGCGATACCCGAGACTAGAAATCGACCTGGGCCGAGAACATGACCGTTCGCGGCATCGACAGACCAAACGTCGTCGAACCGCCGCGTCCCATCCAGTAGTCCTTGTTGGCCGCGTTGAAGACCATGGCGTTGAGCCGCACCGGCATCGAGCCGAAGCGGGCTGCGTAGTTCGCTCCCACGTCGAAGGCGACGAAGGACGGGATTCGCGTGCTGCCATTGGTGCCCGAATCGATGAAGGAATCGCCATTGTAGACGACGCGGCCCACCAGCCCCACCCGCTCGATGGGGCGGTATTCAAGCCCCACCGTGCTGCTCCACTTGGCCACGCCGTTGACGAACTTGCCGTCGGCAGTGCCGCCGTTCGTCTTCTCCCGTTCGGTATCCAGGTACAGCGCGCCGGCGGTCAGCTTCCACTGGTCGGCGATCTGGCCCACCGACGAGAACTCCGCGCCCCGGTAGCGATTCTTGCCGTCGGCGGCGCGCCGGAAGGTGGTCGGGGTCACGACGACGTCGATCAGGTTCTGCTGATCCATGTCGAATATCGCGAACGTGGTGAGCATGCCGAGGCGCTGCAGCTTCACGCCGATCTCGTTCTGGGAGGCCTTGACCGGAGACAGCACCTCGCCCCGGTTCACGTAGCGGGAGTCGTTGCCGACCATGGCGCCGCGCGAAAAGCTCTCCGTGTGCCCCGCGTAGAAGGACAGCTGCGGCGAGACCTTGTAGGTGATGCCGTAGGTCGGCAGCACGTTGTCGTTGATGATCTGCTGCCCGTTGAGCGCATTCTGGAAGTGTTCGTGCTTCTGCGAGGCGGCGAGCAGCACGTCCACCTTTCCAATGGAGATTACGTCGGTCGCCGTAATGCCAACGTTGGTCTCCTCCCACTGCAGGACGGCCGTGCGGCGGGCCGGCAGCGGATAGAACTGAGGACTGTAGGCCACGCCATCGTACAGATTGCCGCCGATCCGCCCGGTGGGACTGTTGTTGGTGTCGTTCCAGTACTTCGCCCAGCTGCGGTCCACGGCCAGCGCCACGCCGTGCTTGAGCGCACCGGTTTCGAAGCTGCCGCGGATGCCGAGCTGGCTGTACTTGTTGCGGGTGGACTCGACCTGCGCGTTCGACACATTGGCCGCAACGAAGCTGCCGGCGTCATTGAAGCGCAGCGCGGCACTGGAGTTGTACTTGTACCCGCTCTTGTCCATCGAGCCGAAATTCGCGAACACCGACCAGTTGGCGGTGATCCGCTGCTCGTGATTGAAGGTAACGATCTGGCCGTGCTGCCACTTGGTCGTTTCCGGGAAATCGTAGTTCATTTTCGAATCCGGAACCCGCGGCAGCTCGCTGCCGGTTCCGCTGAAGGTGAACCACCGCTGTCCGCCGTCGATGCGCAAGTCGAAGTAGCCGGCGAAAAGGTTGGTGCCGCTGCGCGCGCTGCGGTGGTCGAGGTTGAAGAAGATGTCGCGGCTGTTGTTGTCCGCGCCAGGCTGCGAGAGCTCGCCCGTCAGGTGCTCGGCGTTCACGCGCAGACCCCAGTTCTTGTCCCCGCCAAAGCGGCGGGCGACGTCCACATAGGCGCCGACATTGCTCCTGCCGGAGAAGGTTCCGGTGACGCGGTTGATGTCCGTGTCCGGCGCGGACTTGGTCACGACGTTGATGGTACCGGGGGCCGGGGTCGCGCCGCTGTCCGTGCCGTTGTTCGACATGCTGACGCCGTTCACCGCCGCGTTGGGACCGGAGGTGATGTCGATCCTTTCGATGATGTGGGAAGGCGGCGTCGTGAACTGCGAGAACAGGCTCGGAATGCCGTTGAGCATCATGTGGTTGCCGTTCATGTTCACGCCCCGCATGCTGAAGTCGCTGTACATGGGCGAACTGGTGCTGGAACGGATCGAAGGGTTGTTCTGCAGCACGTTGTTGAGCGGCTGGCTCGGGTCGTTGAACAGCTCCAGCATCTTCGATGACATGCTCATCTGGGAGTAGGGGATGTCCATGACGGTCTTGTCGCCGAGGATGCCCAGGCGGGCATTGCGCTCGAGCAGCTCCCCCGGGAGCAGATCCCGCGAGCCCAGCACGAGAACCTCTTCCAGGTCGTTCGCCGGGGCGGGGGCCGGCTCCGCGCTGTTGACGCCGGCAGCCGCCAGAATGCAGGACGCGCCTGCGCAGATCGAAAGGGTCTTCTTGCTGTTCATCGACACGACGCTTGGCGCCTCCAGATTGCAACAGGGGTTACTGCAGGCGCAGACGCCGACGCCCGCGCCGCATCGATGGCCGATGCGGACCGCGAGTTCGAACAGATCTGGCTGCTGGCGCTGCGGGACTATTGCCGCTTCGCGGCGGACATGAATGCACGGAATCTGCCTCGTGTCATTCAAATAACGGTTAATTAAAACCGTTAACACCCCCTCGTTTCGCGGGTTGCCGCCAGCGCCTCGCGGCATCCACCCCCAGCGCGTATGCTACGGCCATGCTCATGTCCCGGCTCAATCCGCTACTGCCCCCTGCCTGATTGCACAGCCTGGAACCGGAAATAGAGGCTCTGCACGACCAGGGCGCAATCGACGCCGACGCGGCCGCGCGGCTGGCCGCGCTGGAATCCGGGCGTGTGTTCCCGCTGCACCGCGAGCTGCAGGGCGTGCTCTATGCCAGCGTCGCAGCCGTCGTCACCGGCGTCGGCCTGCTGCTGCGGCAGCACCTGGACCGCATCGGCCCGCTGACGCTGCTGACCGCGATGCTGCTGGCGGCGGCGCTGTGCTATGCCACTGCCATCCGCAAGGCCCTGCGCCACGAGGAGCGGACGCTGCCAGGGGACTACCTGCTGCTGCTCGGCGCGCTGCTGCTGTCCTCGGCCATGGGCTATGCAGAACTGCAGTTCCACTGGTTCGGCGCCGGCTGGTCGCGCCATCTGCTGCTGCTGGCCGCCGTGCATGCCTTCACGGCCTACGCGCTGGACTCGCGGCTGCTGCTGTCGGTCGCGCTCACTGCGTTCGCGGCGTGGATGGGACTGGAGGCCCGCTGGGATGCTGTCTGGTCGCTGCGCCACACGCTGCCCGGCACGGGGTTCAGGGCGCTGGCCTGCGCCGCCGTCTTCCTTGCCGCCCGCGAACTGCACCGGCGCCTGGCGCGCAGCCGTGATTTCACCGAGGTCTTCGACCACTTTGCGGCCAACTTCGCGTTCTGCGGCGCGCTGGCGCTGATCTTCGATCCGGCCACGCGCTGGTGGGGTGCGCTGGTGCTCGCGGCATTGGCGCTGTACGTAGGTCGGCGCGGCTACGGCCAGGGCCGCGAGACCTTCGTGCTGTATGCCGTGGGCTATGCCGCGCTGGGCCTGTGGGCCCTGGTTGCGCAGCTGGTGCCCGGCAGGCTGCCCGCTGCGCTGCTGGGCCTGGGCCTTCTCATCGCTGCCACGGTGCTGCTGTTCCAGCTGCGGGCTCGGATGAAGGCACAGACGGCATGAATCTGCCGCGGCCCAGCGTGGATGAGGAGCGCTGGCTGGTGCTGGCCGCACGCTACCCGCAGCTGCGCGCCGCGGCGCGCACACGAAGTGGCCCCTGGCGATGCGCCACGCCGCTCACGCGCCTGCTGTCCTTCGTGCTGGGCGTGGCGCTCGCCGGCTTTGCCCGCACCGTGCTCGACCTCATCGGCCTGCCACAGCACGACTTCTTCTGCGGCATCGCGCTGCTGGCCGCGGCGGAGTGGCTCATCGCGAAGCATCACCTGCACGCCTCGGGCATCGAGGAGGCGCTGTGGTCCTGCGGCGCGGCGCTGATCGTGGCTTCGCTGCCCGCCCCTTACGGCAGTCTGGGCAGCACCGCAAACACCCTGCTCTTCGCAGCCGCGGCTGCGCTGGCCGGGTGGCGCCTGATCAACCCATGGCTCACCACGCTGGCGGCGCTGCTGGCCTCGATCGCCCTGGTATCAGTGTCGGCGTTCTCCATGCGGCGCACCGAGCTTGCGAGCCTCGCCTGTTTCGCGGCCGCCTTCATCGCGCTGGGCGCGGGCAGCCTGCAGCTGCAGCGGCCAGGCAGCGACCGCATGCTCGATGGACTGGTGGTGGCATTGCCCATCGCGGCCTATTTCTGGAGCCTGTGGAGCTCCGACCGGCCGCCGACGCAGGCGCTGCTGCGCACTGGGCAGTGGCAGGTACTGTGGGCCGCAGCCCTGTTGCTGGCCTTCGGCGGCGCGGCGCTCATCACCGGCCTGCGGCGGCGGCGGCACCCCCCGCTCACCGCTGCGTTGGCCTGCCTGCTGCTGCTGGCCTTCGAACTGCGGGCCCTGACCGGGCTCGCGCTGCATTGGCGTCTCATGCTCTGGGGTACGGTGGGTCTGGCGGGCGCTATCGTCGCCGAACGCCTGCTGCGGGTGCCGCGGCGGGGCATCACCTCGCGCGGCGGCGAACCCGGCGACGACCGGCCGGACCTGCTGCAGATCGGGGGCGCCGCCCTTGTCACGCCTGCAACGGCCGCTCCCGCTGCTGCGCCGTTGCAGGGGCAGGGCGGCCAATTCGGTGGTGGCGGCGCCAGCGGCCGGTTCTGAGCACGCTACACTCCGGACCTTCAGAGCAGGAGAAGCGGCCATGGCCACCGGCTGGGCACATGAAGGCGCGGTGCAGGAACAGATCGACGCCACCGTGAAGGACGCCATCGAGCGCGCCAAGAGCCAGCTGCCGCAGGGCGAGAGCCTGCAGCATTGCGCCGAGTGCGGCGAACCCATTCCCGAGGCGCGGCGCGCGGCCATGCCGGGCGTGCGCCTGTGCATCGCCTGCCAGGCCGCCGCCGACCGCGACGCCGGCCCGGTCGCCGGCTACAACCGGCGCGGCAGCAAGGACAGCCAGTTGCGCTGAAAGCCGGCGCACGGACTCCGCTATCATGCGCGGGTGTCCGCCGGCTCCACCGCCTCCTCCCAACCCCTGCGCCATCGCCCGTTCCTGCTCTATTTCTGGGCACGGGTGTTTGCCAATTTCTCGCGGCAGATCGTCGCGGTGGCCGTGGGCTGGCAGGTCTACGAACTCACCAAGAGCCCGCTGCACCTGGGCCTCGTGGGCCTGGCGCAGTTCCTGCCCACACTGCTGTTCACTTTCTACGCCGGCCACGCCGCGGACCGCTTCGAGCGCAAGCGCATCGTGCAGATCTGTCAGTGGGTGGATGGCGCCAACGCCGCCGTCCTCGCCTGGGGCACCATGGCCGGCTGGCTCGATGTCACGCACATCTACCTTGCCGCAATGCTCTTCGGCACCACCACGGCCTTCGAGCGGCCGGCCAGCCTTTCCATGCTGCCGAACGTGGTGCCCGACAGCATGCTGCAGCAGTCCACCGCTCTGGCCAGTGGCGCCATACAGTTCGCGACCATCGGCGGTCCGGCGCTGGGCGGTTTCATCTACGCGCTCTCCCCGGGCGTTCCCTACCTCGCAACGGCCGTATTCTGGCTGCTCGCCGGCCTACTCAACGGCGCGGTACCGGTCAAACGCACCCGCAGCACCGTCGCCGCACCCACCTGGCAGTCGCTGTTCGCGGGCGTGGGTTTCGTGTGGCGCAACCCCGTCATCCTCGGAACCATCTCCCTGGACCTGTTCGCCGTGCTGCTGGGCGGCGCCGTAGCGCTGCTGCCCATCTTCGCCAGCGAGGTGCTGCACACCGGCCCGCTGGGCCTGGGACTGCTGCGCTCGGCCCCCGCCGTGGGCGCCCTGGTCGTCACGGCACTGCTCGCCCGCACCCCGCTGCAGACCCGCGTGGGCATGAGGATGTTCCAGGCCGTGATCGCCTTCGGCCTGGCCACCATCGTCTTCGGCGTCTCGACCCAGATGTGGCTGTCGCTGCTGGCGCTCGTCGTGATGGGCGCCGCCGACGAGATCAGCGTGGTGATCCGCCTGTCGCTGGTGCAGCTGCAGACGCCGGACGACATGCGCGGGCGGGTCAGCGCCGTCAATTTCCTGTTCGTCAATGCTTCGAACCAGCTGGGGGAGTTCGAAAGCGGCGTGGTGGCGGCGCTGGTCGGCGCCGTGCCGGCCGTCCTCATCGGGGGCGTGGGCTCGGTGCTGATCGCGCTGCTCTGGATGCGCCTCTTTCCCTCCCTGCGCAACCTCGAACGGCTGGCCTGACGTAAGATCGGGATTACTTTCACCGCAGGAGATCCGCCATGTGCGACCACGACTCGATGGA
The DNA here is from genome assembly GCA_049841155.1 of Steroidobacteraceae bacterium. Taxonomy (GTDB): domain Bacteria; phylum Pseudomonadota; class Gammaproteobacteria; order Steroidobacterales; family Steroidobacteraceae; genus ZC4RG30. Next base: position 301,346 of record JASGHI010000004.1, on the reverse strand, counting down.
TGACATGCAGAAGGCCGAACTCTCACGCCGCCAGTTCGGTGCGCTGGGCATGGGCGCAGGCTTCGTCGCGATGCTGCCCGCAGTGGCCAATGCCGCCGAAGTGAAGGAATCGGAAGTCACCATCAAGACACCCGACGGCACCTGCGACGCGCACTTCGTGCATCCGGTATCGGGCGCCACGGCCGCCGTGCTGGTGTGGCCGGACATCTTCGGGCTGCGCGACCCCTTCCGGCAGATGGGCCGCCGCCTGGCCGAATCCGGCTACGCCGTGCTCACGGTCAACCCCTTCTACCGCGTGCAGAAGGCGCCAACCGCGCCGCCGAACCCCGACTTCCAGGATCCGGCCACACGCGATGCACTGATGAAGCTCGCCGGCGGCCTCAACGCCACCACGCAGGCAACCGACGGCAAGGCCTTCATCGCGTGGCTCGACGGCCGCCGCGAAGTGAACAAGCGGCGCAAGATCGGCACCACCGGCTACTGCATGGGCGGCCCCATCGTGCTGCGCACGGCGGGCAATTTCCCCGACCGGGTTGGCGCCGGCTGCTCCTTCCATGGCGGCGGCCTCACCACCCAGGCGCCCGACAGCCCGCACCTGATGATCCCGAAGATCAAGGGCCGCCTGCTGCTGGCCATCGCCGAGAACGACGATGCCCGCGATCCGGAGTCCAAGAACATCCTGCGCAAGGCCTGTGACGACGCCAAGGTGAAGGCCGAGATCGAGGTCTATCCCGCCCAGCACGGCTGGTGTCCGCCCGACTCCCGCGTCTACGACCAGACGCAGGCCGAGAAGGCCTGGAGCCGCATGCTCGACACCTTCAAGACGGCGCTGGCCTGATGGTCAGACTGCTGGGCATATCGGGAAGCCTGCGCAAAGCTTCGTACAACACCACCCTGCTGCGCGCCGCGCAGCAGGGTGCCGGCAGCAGTGTTGCGATCGACATCGCGACACTGCACGGCATTCCCTTGTACGACGGTGACGTGGAGGCTTCCTCGGGTGTGCCCGAAGCCGTCACGGCACTGAAGGAGCGCATCGTTGCCAGCGATGCGCTGCTGCTCGCCACGCCCGAATACAACAGCAGCTTTCCCGGCGTGATGAAGAATGCCTTCGACTGGCTGTCGCGTCCGCCGGCAGACATGGCAAGGGTCTTCGGCGGGCGCCCGGTGGCCGTGCTCGGCGCCTCGCCCAGCGGTTTCGGCACGGTGCTGGCGCAGGCAGCCTGGCTGCCGGTGCTGCGCCATCTGGGCGCGCAGATCTGGACCAGCTCGCGCCTTGCCGTTTCGGCAGCGAACACCAAGGTCGATGCCGAAGGCAATTTCGACGCCGCGACGCGCGCAGCGCTGTCCGCCTTCGTGCAGGGTTTTGCCGACTGGGTACAGTCCCGGCGCGCAGGCTGATCAGCGCGCCAGCTGGCGCGCAGGCCGCAGCCGCGACAGATAGTCGGCAAGGCCCGTCAGTTCATTGACGTCCATGCCGACCAGCAGGTCGGCATGCGGCGGCGGCATGTTGGGCCGCCGCCCTTCCAGCGTGTCATGCAACTGGCGCAGCAGATAGCGGTAGTGCTGGCCCGCGACGCGCGGCACCAGCAGCGCGCCATTGCCTTCACCGTCCGCACCATGACAGCCCGCGCATGAAGCCTGATACGCCGTCCGGCCGGCCGAAGCATTGCTGCCATCACCCAGGCCCGGCGCCCGTTCGACGGGCAGGCGGCTGACCCAGCCTGCAACATCCGCCAGATCGCGCAACTGGCGCAGGTTGTGTGTGCCGGCGACCTCTTCCATGCGCACATCCCAGCGGTCGGCATGCCGATAGTCGACCAGCTGCCTCACGATCACGCGGGCATGCTGGCCTGCGATGGCCGGCACATCGCCTTCGGGCGTGCCGCCGCCGCCCGGCCCATGGCAGGCGACACAGACCCGGAACAGCTCCGCGCCCCGCGCCAGATCGGGCTGCATGCGCGCCGCCTCGTTGAACTCCTGGTTGCCCGACGGCGCCTGCGCCATGACCGGCGGCAGAGCCGCAAACAGAATGCAGAGCAGGAATGTGACACGCATGCCGGGGATTCTGCCATGAGCCGCACCGATCTCGGCTATGATGCAGGCCTTCCAGATCTTGCCGGATCGCGACCGGTCATCTCACAAGACCGGGCCCACGGGATCGCGAACCGCAGCCCCTCACAGGAATCCTCATGAATTTTGCCGATCTCGGGCTTGCGCCCGGGCTGCTCGCTGCCGTGGCCGAAAAGGGCTACACCGAACCCACCCCCATCCAGAAGGCGGCCATTCCCGCCGTACTCGCCGGCCGCGACGTGCTCGCCGGCGCCCAGACCGGCACCGGCAAGACGGCCAGCTTCGTGCTGCCCATCCTGCAGCGCCTCGGAACGCGCGCGCCCCAGGGGCCGCGCGCGCTGATCCTCACGCCCACGCGCGAGCTTGCCGCCCAGGTCGAAGAAAGCGTGCGCCACTACGGCCGCCACACCGACCTGCGCTCCATCGTGATCTTCGGCGGCGTCAGCGAACGGCCGCAGATCGCCGCATTGCGCGCCGGCTGCGACCTGCTGGTCGCCACCCCCGGCCGTCTGCTCGACCTCGCCGAGCAGAAGGCGCTCACGCTCGCCCACGTAGAGGTGTTCGTGCTCGACGAGGCCGACCGCATGCTGGACATGGGTTTCATCCACGCCATCAAGCGCGTGCGCGCGCTGCTGCCGAAGCAGCGCCAGAACCTGATGTTCTCGGCGACCTACTCGGACGACATCCGCCGTCTGGCGGGCAACCTGCTGCACAATCCGCAGAGCGTGGAGGTCACGCCGCCGAACCGCACCGCGGACAAGGTGGAGCAGGTCTCCTACCGCCTGCCCAAGGAACACAAGCGCCATCTGCTCGCGCATCTCATCAACGACGGCAACTGGCACCAGGTGCTGGTGTTCACGCGCACCAAGCATGGCGCCAACCGGCTCGCCGAGCAGCTCACGCGCGCCGGCATCCCCTCGAGCCCCATCCATGGCAACAAGAGCCAGAACGCCCGCGTGCGCGCGCTGGAGGACTTCAAGGCCAACCGCATCATCGCGCTGGTGGCCACCGAAGTGGCCGCGCGCGGCATCGACATCAAGGAACTGCCCTATGTCGTGAACTACGAGCTGCCGAACGTGCCCGAGGATTACGTGCACCGCATCGGCCGCACCGCGCGCGCCGGCTCCACCGGCAAGGCCATCTCGCTGGTGTCGCCGGACGAGGCGCCCTACCTCAAGGACATTGTGAAGCTCTTGGGCAGGGATGTGCCGGCGCAGCCACTGCCGGTCTTCGAGATCCGCGAAGCGCCTGCTCCCGCCCATGCGGCGCGACCATCCCCGCAGGGTGACGGCAACCGCGCGGCACGCCCGCAGAATCCGCGTCCGCAGCAAGGCGGTCGCGCCCCGCAGGGTCGTGCTAGTGAAGCGTCACGTGCCCAGGCCGGCGGTCGCCGCCGCCCGCCGCCTTGGGCCAAGCGCGGTCGAGCCTAGGCTTTCTAAGGAGGGCGCGACGCGCGCCCTCCTGCCTGTCACCCAGGATCTTCGGATCTATTTGGGACGGCGGAACATGTAGATGAACTGGTCCGTATGGCCGCGTTCCACGTCCATCATGCGCTTGCTGTGATCATCACCCGGGTGGGCCAGCAACGGGCTCTCGCGCTCGAACTCGAAGCCCGCGGCCTTCGCTTCGCTCATCACCTGCTGCGGATCGATGCGGTGCAGGGTGTTGGTATCGCGGGCGCCTGATCCCTTCTCGGCCGCGTGGTCGATGACGATGTAGTGGCCGCCCGGCTTCAGCGCATTGAAGACCGTCTTGTTGAACGCCACCAGGTCGGCGTCCGGACGATTGTGCAGGTCATGGTAATTCAGCGAGGTCCACACCACGTCCACCGGCTCGGGAACCTTCAGGGCGACCCCTTCGATGCGCTCGATCTTCACATTGGCGTAGTGCGGATCGGCGGCGATGGCGTCGATGGCCGGCGGCGTGGTCGCATTGGGGCGCGGCGGCGGCGCCAGCGCGTACACCACACCCTTCTCGCCCACTACCTTGCTGAAGATGCGCGTGAAGTAGCCGCCGCCGGGCCAGATCTCCGCCACCTTGTAGCCCGACGCAACCCCGGCGAAGGCGATGACTTCGGCCGGCTTGCGATCGGCATCGCGGGCGCGGTCGGCCTCCGGGCGGCCGGAATCGGCAACCGCTGCGACCACAGCCGCGGACGGAGCCGGTGCAGCGGCAAACACCGCTGGAGTTACCGCAAAGCCCATCACGGCAGCGGCGGCACAGACAAGGGAACGAAGGGTCATGAGCTTTCTCCGTATTGCATCGGGCTGGTTTCTGCGAGGATGCAGTATATGAACAAGTGGAGTGGACCGGGGTATCGCATTGCGATCGCTGCCATTGCAGCCTTGCTGATGGCCGGGCCATTGCGAAGCGCAACGCCGCCGCTGGACTGCGGGGCGCTGTGCGCACAATGGGTGCTCGACGAAGGTTCCGGCGGCAATGTCGATGCCCTGCTCGACACTGCGCTGGCCGACTACCGGGAACCCAAGCCCCGTCACATGAACCGCCCGCCACCCACCCTCGAAGGTCTCGAACAGGCCGACCTGGAACGCTCCCTGGGTCCGATCACCGACCGGCCCGGCAAGGCGGAACTGCGCCGCGAACTGCAGCGCCTGCTGCGCATTCCCGCTCGGCTGTCGATTGCGGTGGATGGCAGGGATGTGCTGCTTGCCGAAGCCCCCGAGCCGCCGCGCCGTCTGTCTCCCGGCGAACCGCATGCACGCGTGGATTCGCTGGGGACCGCCGAAATCCGCACCGTTCTGAGGAATGCCCGCCTCACCGTCAGCGAGAGTTACGACTCGCGCCGGAGCTACACGCAGACCTACTCGGTGCAGCGCGGCAACGGCCGCCTCATCGTCGTCCACGAAGTGCGCCGGCCCGGCCTGAAGCCGCTGCGCCTGCAGGTCACCTACCGGCCGGAGCCGGCCGCCACCGTCAGCCGCTGATGCCCTGCGAGCGCAGGTAGTCGTCGTACGAGCCCTTGTAGTCGACGATGCGGCCGCCGGGCTTGATCTCGATCACGCGCGTGGCCAGGCCCGCCACCAGATCGCGGTCGTGGGACACGAAGATCAGCGTGCCGGCATACTTCTCCAGCGCCACCTGCAGCGATTCGATGGTCTCCATGTCCATGTGGTTGGTGGGCTCGTCCATGATGAGCACATTGGGCCGCTGCAGCATCAGCCGGCCGTAGATCATGCGGCCCTTCTCGCCGCCGCTCAACACCCGCACGGACTTGCGCATCAGGTCGCCGGAGAACAGCAGCCGTCCCAGCGTCGCGCGCACGATCTGCTCGTCATCGGCCTTGCCGGTGAAACGTGAGACCCAGTTGAACAGATCCATGTCGTCCACGAACTCGGCCTGCGGATCCTGCGGCATGTAGCCGGGCTCGGCGTTCTCCACCCAGGTCACGCGGCCCGCATCCGGCCTCAGCTCGCCGGCCAGCAGGCGCATCAGCGTGGTCTTGCCCACGCCATTGGCGCCGATCACGGCCACGCGCTCGCCAGCCTCGATGGTGAAGCCCACATCGTTGATCACCGGTGCATCGGCGCCGGGATAGCCGAAGCGCAGCTTCTCCACCGTCACCGCTGAACGGTGCAGCTTCTTCGCCTGCTCGAAGCGGATGTAGGGGTTCTGGCGCGACGAGGGCCGCACCTCCTCGATCTTGATCTTCTCGATCTGCTTGCGGCGCGAGGTGGCCTGCCGCGCCTTGGAGGCATTGGCCGAGAAGCGCCGCACGAACTCCTGCAGGTCCGAGATCTGTTCGCGCGCCTTGGCGTTGGCCGCCTCCACCCGCTCGCGCGCCTGCATCGAGGCCAGCATGAAATCGTCGTAGTTGCCCGGATAGATCTTCAGCTGCTGGTAGTCCAGGTCCGCGATGTGGGTGCACACCTGGTTCAGGAAATGCCGGTCGTGACTGATGATGATCATCGTCGCGTCGTAGTCGTTGAGCACGCCCGCGAGCCAGCGGATGGAGTGGATGTCCAGGTTGTTGGTGGGCTCGTCCAGCAGCAGCACGTCGGGGCGCGAGAACAGCGCCTGCGCCAGCAGCACGCGCAGCTTCAGGCCCGGGGGCACTTCCCGCATCGGACCATGGTGCATCGCAGCATCAATGCCGGCATCCGTCAGGATGGCCGCAGCCCGTGCCTCGGAGTCGTAGCCGCCGTATTCGGCGAACAGGCCCTCCAGCTCTGCCGCACGCAGGTAGTCGGCGTCCGTCGCCTCCGGGTCCGCATAGATGCGGTCGCGCTGCGTCATGGCCTCCCACATCTCCCGGTGGCCCTGCATCACCACATCCAGCACCCGCTGGTCCTCGTAGCCGAACTGGTTCTGGTTCAGCTTGCCCAGCCGCAGCCCCTGCTGCAGGGCCACGGAGCCGGATCCAGGCTCGATCTCCCCGCCCAGGATCTTCATCAGCGTGGACTTGCCGCAGCCATTGGCCCCGATCAGCCCATAGCGGTTGCCATCCGCGAACTTGACGCTGACCTGCTCGAACAGGGGCTTGGCACCGAACTGGATGGACAGGCTGGCAGTGGAAAGCATGGGCGGAAGGGCTCGAAATGGGGGGGATTGCCGGGTGGAAGGCCCGCCTGGGGCCGTTCCGGGGGCGCGCAGTCTATAGCAGATGGCATCGGAACGGGCTTGCCCTTATCCTTACGCGCTTTTTAGCGGGTCAGGACAGCCTTGGGGGCAGTCCGGGCCCATCTTCCCGCCCTGTAACGGAACCTCATCTGCCATGCCCCGCACAACTCCGCTTTCCGACATCCGCAACATCGGCATCATCGCCCACGTCGACGCCGGCAAAACCACGACGACCGAGCGCATCCTTTATTACACCGGCCGCAAGCACACCATCGTCGACGTGCACGACACCAAGGACCTCAAGTCCTCGACCACGACCGACTACATGGAGCAGGAGCAGAAGCGCGGCATCACCATCCAGTCCGCCGCCGTCTCCGCGTTCTGGAAGGGCAAGAAGCTCAATGTCATCGACACCCCGGGCCACGTGGACTTCACCATCGAGGTGAACCGCAGCCTGCGCGTGCTCGACGGCGCCGTTGTGGTGTTCGACGGTGTGGCCGGCGTGGAGCCGCAGTCCGAGACCAACTGGCGCCTCGCGGACAACTACAAAGTGCCGCGCATCTGCTACGTGAACAAGATGGACCGCAGCGGCGCCGGCTTCCTGCGCTGCGTGGACATGATCAAGAAGCGCCTGGGTGCACGTCCGCTGGTGGTGCAGCTGCCCATCGGATCCGAGGACAACTTCAAGGGCATGGTCGATCTGGTCGAGAACAAGGCCTACACCTGGGACTCGGACGATCGAGATGCCAAGTGGACCATCCACGAACTCGACGGCAACCTCGCCGACAAGTTCGGCATCACCGTGCCCAGCGACCGCGCCATCCTCGACTCCGTGCCCAAGTACCGGTCGGAGCTGGTCGACACCGCGCTGGAGCAGGACGATGCGGCCATGGAAGCCTATCTGGAAGGCAACGAACCTTCGGTCGAGACGCTGAAGAGCTGCATCCGCAAGGGCACCCTCGGCGGCGCGTTCAACCCGGTTCTGTGCGGCTCCTCGTACAAGAACAAGGGCGTGCAGCAGATGCTCGACGCCGTCGTGGACTTCCTGCCCGCTCCCACCGACGTCGAGGCCATCAAGACCGTGGACGTGGACGGCAACCCGGTGGGCGAGCGCAAGTGCTCGGACGACGAGCCCTTCTCCGCACTGGCCTTCAAGGTCATCAACGATGCCTACGGCGCGCTGACCTTCTGCCGCGTCTACTCGGGCGTGCTCACCAAGGGCATGTCGGTGCAGAACAGCACGCGCGGCAAGCGCGAGAAGATCGGCCGCATGGTCGAGATGTTCGCCAAGGACGCCAACGCCATTGAAGAGGCGCGTGCCGGCGACATCATCGCGCTGGTGTCACTGGCTGAGACCGACACCGGCGACACGCTGTGCGATGCCAACGCTCCCGTGGTGCTGGAGCGCATGCGCTTCCCCGAGCCCGTGATCAGCGTCTCCGTGAAGCCCAAGAACAAGGGCGAGCAGGAGAAGTTCACCGCCGCGCTGGGCAAGCTGGTGCGCGCCGATCCTTCGCTGCGCCTGGAGACCGACCGCGAGACCGGCGAGACCATCCTGCGCGGCATGGGCGAGCTGCACCTGGACGTGACGCTGGACCGCGCCCGCACCGAGTTCAATGTGGAAGGCGTGATGGGCCAGCCGCAGGTGGCCTACCGCGAGACCTTCACCAAGCCGGTGCAGGAGAACTACACCCACAAGAAGCAGACCGGCGGTTCCGGCCAGTTCGCCGAGGTGTGGATCAAGTTCGAGCCCCTGGAGCGCGGCAGCGGCTTCATCTTCGAGGACAAGACCGTGGGTGGCTCGGTGCCCAAGGAGTTCGTGCCCTCGGTCGAGAAGGGCCTGCGCGTACAGATGGAAGATGGCGTGCTCGCCCGCTTCCCCACCGTGGACTTCAAGGCCACGCTGGTGGACGGCAGCTACCACGACGTCGACTCCAACGCGATGACCTTCGAAATCGCCGCCAAGGCGGCCTTCCGCGAAGGCATCCGCAAGGCCAGCCCCATCCTGCTCGAGCCGGTGATGAAGGTCGAGGTGGTGACGCCGGGCGACTACCTGGGCGATGTCATCGGCGACCTCAACCGCCGCCGCGGCCAGATCCAGGAGCAGCTGGAGCGCGGCACCAACATCGCCGTGGTCGCCACCGTGCCGCTGTCGGAGATGTTCGGCTACATCGGCAACCTGCGCGCCATGAGCTCGGGCCGCGCCTCGTACACGATGGAGTTCTCGCACTACGATCCGGTGCCGAAGAACGTCGCGGACGCGGTGATCGCCGACGCCAACAAGGCCAAGGCGGCCGGCAGCGGCTGACGGCCGCTTTAGCAGCGCAAGAGAGAAAGGGCCCGAAAGGGCCCTTTTTCGTTATCGGCCCCACGCGACACTCCAGCCAGGACAGGCGGCTGGAAGTAATGCGGGAAATCAAGCGCTGTCAAACGCCTTGGCCGCATCGATGACCCGCCCCACCATCTCCGCAGTGGGCCCCATGTCCGTGGACACGAACAGCACATAAGTCTTCACCGCCAGCACCGCGGCCGCAGTAGCCGATCCGGCCCGCATGGCCTGCGGGAATTGCGCCTGGTGTTGACGGATGAAACGCGCTGCGCACCTCATGGCCTCGGCATCGCGCCGCTCCTGCTCGGACGAAAACGCGAATTCCCAGGCACGCACCCGTTCGGCGATGACGGGGCGATCTCCATCCGGCATCAATCCCGCTGCAGCGTAGATGCGGCAATCGTAGTCCCGGCAGGTCTGCGGACGGTCCGCGTAGATGGAACAGCACTTCGCTTCCAGAAACGGACAGCTGCCGTCCTCCCGGAAACCCATCAGCCAGCGCTCGCCGGGCAGCGCCGGCTCCAGCAGCCATTGCTCGGGCACCTGCTCGCGGGCCACTTCATCGCCCGGCCGCAGCGGAATGGGATACGAGGAAACGCAGCAGCCGACGCAGCTGCCGCAGGGAACATCGGCGCTGCGCTCGCCGCGCAGCACGGCCCGCATGGCTGCGAGCCATTCGCCGAAGGGGCCGGCATCCACGCCGGCGGGGCGCTCGGGATCTGAAGGTGGAAGCATGCGCGGGCTACCCTGGGCAGCCCGCGCCGCCTCCAGTCCTCTGCCTCAACCGGCGGGCATGCCCAGCAGCTGCAGCACTTCCTTGCCCTTGGCCTGTGCGCCCTTGGCAATGGTCACCGCGTCCATCGGATTGCTGCCCGCGGTGGTCTTGGCCGACTCCAGGGTGGCCTTCAGCTGATCCAGCCCGGACTTGGCCGACTCGAAGGCTTCCTTGGTGATGCCGCTGGGCAGCCGGCGCGACTTCGCGAGTGTATCCACGCGGCTCTGGATGGCATCGGCCATCTTGCCCACGTCGGACTGCACGGAGTTCCACTCGGTCTCGAAGTCAGCCTTGCGCGAAGCGGCCTCTTCCTGCAGCTTGGTGACGGTCGCATTGAACGCCGGAGCTCCGGCAATCACTGCCCGGTAGTCCTTCTTCGTCAGCTGGTCCTTCAGGTGCGCGAGCGTGGCTTCGGCCTCCTTGAGCTGCTCGGGGATGTAACGCGCCGCGTCTTCACGCACGCTGGCAAGCGCGCTCTCGGCCGCATTGAAGGCCTGGGTGGCCGGCTCCTGCTGCGAAGAGCAGGCACTGAACGCCAGCACGGCGGTGGCCAGCAGGCCTACGAGATATCGGTTCTTGATCATGGTTTTTTGTCTCCTGGAGTCACGGAATCCGCAGCTTTTGGCCCGGCTGGATACGGTCGGGGTTCGACAGGATGTCGCGGTTGGCCTCGAAGATCTTGGGGTACAGCATCATGTCCCCGTAGTATTGCTGGGCGATCTTCGACAGCGTATCGCCCTTCTTCACCACGTGGTACTGGGCGTAGGGGTTGTCATCGGCCGCTGGTTGCGGTTTGTCGTTTTCTGCCATCTGGCCTCCTCAATGACCCTCTGAAGCATCAAGCGCTGACTATACTCGCGCCAGAGGCTCCTTGCGGAAACGGAAAGGTGCATCCAGCGCCCGGGCCCATTTGGCGTCACGGCCGTAGGGGTCGGGGCGCAGGTTCAGTGCACCCTGACTGTCGATCCAGGCCGTCCAGTAGACCAGCAGGATGGGCACCTTCCGGGCCAGCGTGACGTTCTGCAGCCGCCCGCCCTGCACCACCTCGTCGATCCGCTCACGGCTCCACTTCTGGGGATCGGCCAGCAGCAGCTCTGCAAGCTCCAGGGGACGCTCGATGCGCACGCAGCCCGAACTGGTCAGACGCTCGTCCTTCGCGAACAGTGATTTCGACGGCGTATCGTGCAGGTACACCGCATAGGGGTTCGGAAACATGAATTTCACGCGCCCCAGCGCATTGTCCGGCCCCGGATCCTGCCGCAGGGTGTACGGAATGTAGCCACTGGTGAAGCGCTTCCAGTCGATGGACGCGGGCGGCAGCTCGTGGCCGGCCGCGTCCAGCACCTTGAGGCCTTTGCGGAGGATGGAGGCCGGATCACGCCGCGCCGCGGGCAGGATATCGTTGCGGACGATGCCTGGCGGCACCGTCCAGGTCGGATTGAAGACGAGATAATCGACCTCGGAGCGATATTCCGGCGTCTGGCGATACTCGCGCCCCACCTGGGCCCGGCTGGACCAGACCACCTGGTTCTGCCGCATCAGGTAGACCTCCTGCGAGGCGATGTTCACCACCACGAACTCCGGTGGCAGGTCA
>JASGHI010000004.1:0-285000 GCA_049841155.1 Steroidobacteraceae bacterium | reverse complement strand
GTTTGTCACCGGCGGTCTCCTTAGAGTTCCCAACTTAATGATGGCAACTAAGGACAAGGGTTGCGCTCGTTGCGGGACTTAACCCAACATCTCACGACACGAGCTGACGACAGCCATGCAGCACCTGTCTCATGGTTCCTTGCGGCACTCCCAAATCTCTTCGGGATTCCATGGATGTCAAGGCCAGGTAAGGTTCTTCGCGTTGCATCGAATTAAACCACATGCTCCACCGCTTGTGCGGGTCCCCGTCAATTCCTTTGAGTTTCAACCTTGCGGCCGTACTCCCCAGGCGGACAACTTAACGCGTTAGCTGCGACACTGTGAGGCTTACCCTCCCAACGTCTAGTTGTCATCGTTTATGGCGTGGACTACCAGGGTATCTAATCCTGTTTGCTCCCCACGCTTTCGTGCCTGATCGTCAGTTCTGGTCCAGGAAGTCGCTTTCGCCACTGATGTTCCTTCCGATATCTACGCATTTCACCGCTACACCGGAAATTCCACTTCCCTCTGCCGAACTCTAGCTATCCAGTATCGAATGCAATTCCCAGGTTGAGCCCGGGGATTTCACACCCGACTTAAATAACCGACTACGCACGCTTTACGCCCAGTAATTCCGATTAACGCTTGCACCCTCTGTATTACCGCGGCTGCTGGCACAGAGTTAGCCGGTGCTTTTTCTTTGGGTTAGGTCAAGACGCAAAGGTATTAACCTTCGCGCTTTTCATCCCCACTAAAAGTGCTTTACAACCCGCAGGCCTTCTTCACACACGCGGCGTCGCTGGATCAGGGTTGCCCCCATTGTCCAATATTCCCCACTGCTGCCTCCCGTAGGAGTCTGGGCCGTGTCTCAGTCCCAGTGTGGCTGGTCGTCCTCTCAGACCAGCTACGGATCGTCGCCTTGGTAGGCCGTTACCCCACCAACTAGCTAATCCGACTTCGGCTCATCTCATAGCGCGAGGTCTTGCGATCCCCCGCTTTCAACCGTAGTTCGTATGCGGTATTAGCCCGAGTTTCCCCAGGTTATTCCCCACTACGAGGAAGATTCCGAAGCATTACTCACCCGTTCGCCGCTCGTCAGCATGTATTGCTACACCTGTTACCGCTCGACTTGCATGTGTTAAGCACGCCGCCAGCGTTCAATCTGAGCCAGGATCAAACTCTTCACTTGAAGGTTTTGAGCTTTCAAACAAAAAGAGCAATCAAAGGCCCATAAGCTGGACTTTTGGTCACTCGGTCATGCACCCAAGTGCATGACGCGAGTCCCCACACAAATTACCTGCCGAATTTTTAAACAGCACCGGGCCGCTAGGGACTCCGGGGATTTGCCGGCTGCCTTTTGCAGGCCGGCCGACGAAGGGGCGCGCAGTATAGCTAGAAGCGCTGCGCCGTCAACCCTATTTTCTACCTTCTTTCCTCGCCTCGCCACCGGGGTCGTTGTGCACCGCGGCGACTCGATCAAGGGGCGCGCAGTATAGCCCTGGCAAAGAGGCTGTCAACGTTGCAATCGTATGACGTTTATGCGCCTGCGGGAGCCGGCCGCAACGGCCGAAAATGTCAGTCCGGCGGCGAGACCTGCACCCGCGCGAAGGGGCGGACCCAGCTGCAGGATGTGCTCCGCGCCCACGGAAAGCCGGGTTTCGCGGTCCGTGGTGCAATTCCGTCGACCTTCACCGCGCCCTCGGAAATCTTGCGGTTCGCCTCGAGAAGTTGCTGGCGACGAGGCCGGCCTCCTTAAGCGCCGCGGCAAGCTTCAGGCCGCCGGCGTCGGCGCCGGAGAGAAACTGCAGGGGCAGGTCGGTGGGCAGCGATTTCTGCGAGAAACGCGCAATGAAATTCTGCGCGCACGCCTGCGGCATCGCGGTCATGGAAACGCGCGACGATCTCCTCGGCGAGCTCGAACTTCACGTCGCGCGGATTGCGGCCAGCGTCGATCTCGCAGCGCAGCTGCGCGATGTCCTGCAGCGGGCGGAAGCTCAGGAGCTCGAAATAGCGCCACATCAGCGCAATGGCGACGATCAGCGCCTGCCATCGGGCCGATGAGCTGGATCGTCTCTTCCATTATGTTCGCACCACTGTGCTCGTGCCCGAACCTTGATAACAGGGGCTGCCCTGTGCAGCCGGTCGCAAATTCCCTCCGGCGGGGCTTTGTCGTTGACGCAGCGCGGCGCAATAAGTTAGCTTCGCTTTCCCGCGCCTAATTTGCTGATTCAGGTAGGAATTTGCTGTGACTGCACCCCCCTACCGAGGCCCCGCGCCCCGCTCCTCCCGCCTGCTGCTGCGCACCGGCCAGCTGGCCTGCTGCGCCCTGGTGGCCTGGGCCGGCATCTACACCCACCTCCCCCGCATATCGGCCTCCACGGCCGATGTGGCCGCTGAGGCCGTAAGCGCGGTCGACCCGAAAGACACTCCTCTGGATGCCGCCCTGGAAGCGGCTCAGGCCGGCCTGTCGCAGATCGAAGTGAAGGTCCAGCGCAATGACACGCTGGACCGGATTTTCCGGCGCCTGGAGCTCTCGCTCACGGATCTGGCCAACCTGCGGGCAGTGGAAGGCATGCGCACTGCGCTGGACAAGCTGCGGCCGGGGGATCTGCTCACGCTGGTGCATCGCGGCAGCGAACTGGTCGGGCTGGAGCGCCAGCTTTCGCTGAGCCAGACGCTGAAGGTAAAGCGCGACGACGAAGCCGGCTTCGTGGCCAGCATCGAGGAGATCCCGATCGAGCGGGTGCCCGTCAGCGCCTCGGGGGTGATCGAAAGCTCACTGTTCGTGGCGGGCATGGGGGCCGGGCCTCAAGGACGCCACCACCATGCAGCTGGCGGAGATCTTCCGCTGGGACGTGGATTTCGTGCTGGACCTGCGCGCCGGGGATTCCTTCCATGTCCTCTACGAGCAATTGCGCCACGAGGGCCAGACGGTGGGCGAAGGCGACATCCTCGCCGCGGAATTCACCAACAACGGCAAGACCTTCCGCGCCGTGCGCTACCAGCACGCCGACGGCAAGGTGGACTACTACACTCCCGACGGCAGGAACCTGCGCAAGGCCTTCCTCAAGTCGCCGGTGCAGTTCACCCGCATCAGCTCGGTGTTCAACCCGCAGCGCCGCCACCCGATTCTCAACACCATCCGCGCCCACCAGGGCGTCGACTACGCGGCTCCCCTGGGCACGCCGGTGCGCGCCGCCGGCGCCGGCAAGGTGCGTTTCCGCGGCGTGAAGGGCGGCTACGGCAATGTGGTGGAGATCGAGCACCAGAACCAGGTGGTCACGCGCTACGGGCACCTGTCGCGTTTCGCCAAGAGCGTGAACTCCGGCAGCCGCGTGGACCAGGGCGAGGTGATCGGCTACGTGGGCATGACGGGCCTTGCCACCGGCCCGCACCTGCACTTCGAATATGTGCAGCGCGGCGTGCACATGGATCCGCAGGTGGCCATCCGCCGCTCGGAGCCGGGGCCACCCATTGCCGAATCGATCCGTGCGGACTTCCTCGCCCAGACAGCGCCGCTGCTGGCGCAGCTGGACGGTACGCCCGCGGCCGGCACGGCCACGCTCGCCGCCGCGCGCTGATTCAACCATGGCGCTCTATGCCGGGCTGATCTCCGGCACCAGCATGGATGGCGTGGAATCCGTGCTGCTGGACATCACCCCTGCAGGACACCAGGTCCGCGCGGCGCTGCACCTGGACTATCCACCGGAACTGGGCCACCGCCTGCGGCAGGCAGTGGCCGATCCCGCCAGCTGCAATCTCGATGACTACGGCCAGCTCGATGCTGCCGTGGGCGCCGTGTTCGCAGAGTGCGCGGCAAGGCTGCTGGAGAACAGCGGCGTCAACCGCCGATGCGGTGCGCGCCATCGGCAGCCACGGCCAGACCGTGCTGCACCGGCCGCGTGGCACGCCGCGCTACACGCTGCAGATCGGTGATCCGAATCTGATCGCCGAGCGTCTCGGCATCGATGTGGTCGCCGATTTCCGCCGCCGCGATCTTGCCGCCGGCGGTGAAGGCGCGCCGCTGCTGCCGGCCTTCCATGCCGCGGCCTTCGGTGCACCCGGCCACACCCGCGTGGTGGTCAACATCGGCGGTATCGCCAATATCACGGTGCTGGGGGCGGACGGCGGGGTCAGCGGCTTCGACACCGGGCCGGGCAATTGCCTGATGGATCTGTGGGCCGCGCGAGCATCTGGGGCGCCCGTATGACGACGAAGGCCGCCTGGCCGCCTCGGCCGCCGTGGACCCGCCACTGCTGCAACGCCTGCTGGCCGAAGCCTATTTCCGGCTGCCGCCGCCGAAGAGCACCGGGCGCGAGCTGTTCCACCGCGCCTGGCTGGATGAGCGTCTGGCGGGCCGCGCGCTGCCGCCCGCCGTGGTGCAGTCCACGCTGTGCGAACTGACCGCGACCAGCATTGCGCAGGGCATCCTGCACCTGGCGCGCGCGCGGCCCTCGGAGGTGCTGATCTGCGGCGGCGGCGCACGCAACCTCGAACTGCTGCGGCGTCTCGCAGCGCGGCTGCCCGGCTCGCAGGTGGCCACCACGGCCGGGTACGGCGTGGCGCCCGAGCAGGTGGAAGCCGCGGGCTTTGCGTGGCTTGCGCATGCTTTCCTCGAAGGCGCGGCCGGCAATCTCGTTGCCGTGACCGGAGCGCGCGGGCCACGCCCGCTCGGGGCGCTGTACCGGGGCCGTGTCACAGGACTGTAACAGGCGGCCGCGAGCATGGCCGGCAAGCATATGGACTCCCCCGCCCCCGCACAGCTCTACATCAACCGCGAGCTGTCACTGCTGGCATTCAATGAGCGGGTCCTCGCCCAGGCGCTGGATCCGGCGCTGCCGCTGCTCGAGCGGCTGCGGTTCCTGTGCATCTGCTCGGGCAACCTCGACGAGTTCTTCGAGATCCGCGTCGCCGGCCTCAAGCAGCTGGTGGAGCTGGGCACGGCCACATCGGGACCGGACCGCACACCCATCGACCAGCAGCTCGACGCCATCCACGAGCGCACCGCCGCCCTCATGCGCGCGCAGTACGCCTGCCTGGAGCAGCTGCTGCCGGCGCTGCGCGCAGCGGGCGTGTGGCTGGTGGGCAGCGAGCACTGGTCACCGGAAGACCGCACCTGGCTGGAGAAATACTTCCGCACCGACATCGAACCGGTGCTGAGCCCGCTGGGGCTGGATCCGGCGCGGCCCTTCCCGCGGCTGCAGAACAAGAGCCTCAACTTCGTGGTGCAGCTGTCGGGCAAGGACGCCTTCGGCCGCGACAGCGAACTCGCCATCGTGCAGGCCCCGCGCTCGCTGCCGCGCGTGGTGCCCATGCCCAAGGCCTGCCGCGAGCGCGCCTTCGTGCTGCTGTCGGCCGTCGTGGCGGAGTTCATCGCGCTGCTGTTCCCCGGCGTCGAAGTGCACGGCTGCTGGTCGTTCCGCGTCACCCGCAACAGCGACCTGTTCGTCGACGACGAGGAAGTGGACGACCTGCGCCGCGCCGTCGAAGGCGAACTCGCGCATCGCCGCTACGGCGCGGCCGTGCGCCTGGAAACCTCGGCGGATTGTCCGCCGGACATCGTGGATTTCCTGCTGCAGCAGTTCTCGCTCGGCGAACGCGACCACTACACCGTGAGCGGGCCGGTGAATCTCAACCGGCTGTCGGCCACCTACGACCTGGTCGCCCGCTCGGACCTCAAATTCCCGCCGTTTGCGCCGGCAGCGCTGCCCAACCCTGCGGGCTGGGCCGACCTGTTCGCGCAGATCCGCGAGGGTGACCTGCTGCTGCACCATCCCTTCCAGGGCTTCGCGCCGGTGATGGATTTCCTGCGCAGCGCCGCGGCGGACCCGGCCGTGCTCGCCATCAAGCAGACCCTGTACCGTACCGGCGCCGATTCACCCATCGTCGATGCGCTGGTCGCCGCTTCTCAGGCCGGCAAGGACGTCACGGCAATCATCGAGCTGCGCGCGCGTTTCGACGAGGAAGCCAACATCGCCATGTCCACGCGGCTGCAGGAAGCCGGCGTGCACGTGATGTACGGCGTGGTGGGCTACAAGACGCACGCCAAGATGATCCTGGTGGTGCGCCGCGAGGAATCGGGCATCCGCCGCTACTGCCACCTCGGCACCGGCAACTATCACCAGGGCACGGCGCGCGCCTACACCGACTACGGCCTGCTCACCTGCAACGAAGCCATCTGCACCGACGTGCACGAGTTGTTCCTGCAGCTCACCAGCCTCACGCGCACGCCGCAGCTGCGGCGGCTGCTGCAATCGCCGTTCACGCTGCATGCGCGGCTCATGGAGCTGATCGCGCGCGAGACGCAGCACGCGGCGCGCAGGGCGCGCCGGGCCGCATCATGGCGCGCATGAATGCGCTCACCGAACCGCAGGTGATCGATGCGCTGTACCGGGCCTCGGCCGCCGGCGTTGCAGATCGACCTCGTGGTGCGCGGCACCTGCGTATTGCGGCCCGGGCGTTGCCGGCGTGTCGGAGAACATCCGCGTGCGCTCCGATCGTGGGCCGTTTTCTCGAACATCCGCGCGTCTGGTATTTCGGCAACGACGGCGCCGAGGAGGTCTATCTCTCCAGTGCAGACTGGATGGAGCGCAACTTCTTCCGGCGCGTGGAAGTGGCCTTCCCGCTGCTGGACCCGGCGCTGCGCCGGCAGATGCGCGACGACCTGCAGCTGTACCTCGACGACGCCCGCGACGCCTGGACGCTGGATGCCGAAGGCCACTATGCGACGCGTGCAGCCCGCCGATCCGCCCGGCCTCTCGGCGCAGCTCACGCTGCTCGAGCGCTTCACCGGCACGGCTACGACGTGAACACGCGCAGCCGCAGGCCGCGGGCGCGCAGGAAATCGATCTCGTCGTTGAGGTCCGCCGCGGTCAGCGGCTGATCGCGGAAGGAGCGCAGCCGGAACGCCAGCTCCAGCGAGCGCGGCCGCGCCGTGAGCTGGATGGCCGGCAGCGGCGCTGCGCTGCGGCTGCGATGCAGCAGCACCGCCAGACGCAGGATCATCACCAGGTACAGCGCGAGCGTGTCCCAGGGGCTGGTGAGCTCCTCCAGCGGCGCAGGATCGAGCTTGCGCCGGTGCGCGCCCACGATGCGCGCCACCAGCTGCTGCTCCTCGCGCGCAAAGCCCGGCATGTCGGCATTCTCGAGCAGGTAGGCGCCGTGGCGGTGGTAGCCGCTGTGCGCCACGTCGAGGCCGATCTCGTGCAGCCGCGCGGCCCAGCGCAGCGCCAGCTCGGCGAGCGGATCATCGAGCTTCCAGCTCTCGCGCACCTGCGTGAAGAACTCCACGGCCGTCTGCTCGACGCGCGCGGCCTGCGCCATGTCCACGTGGTAGCGCTGCTGCATCGAGCGCACGGTGCGCTCGCGCGCGTCCTCGCTGCGGTAGCGCCCCACCATGTCGTACAGCAGCCCTTCGCGCATGGCGCCTTCGGCCACGCGCATCTGGCGGATGCCCAGCTGCGAGAACACTTCGGCGAGGATGGCAAGGCCGCCGGCGATCACGCCGCGGCGCTCCTCGGTGAGCGCGCCGATGCGGATCTGCGAGGTGTGGCCCGCCGTGACGAGCGATTCGATCACCGTCTCCAGCCCGCGTGCGGTGATCATCGTCGACTGCGGATCCAGTTCGCGCTGTGCCTCGAACGCGGCGCGCGCCGTGCCCGAACTGCCCACGGCCTGATCCCACCCCAGGCTCTGGTAGGTGGACTGGATGGGCTCGAGCTCCTGCCGCACGGCGAGCCGCGCGCGCTCGAAGCGTTTGCGCGACAGCTTGCCGTCATCGAAGAAGCGCCGGGTGAGCGCCACGCAGCCGAGCTTCACGCTCTCCAGCTCCAGGGGCTCGAGCCCCTGGCCGATGATGAGTTCGGTGCTGCCGCCGCCGATGTCCACCACCAGGCGCCGCCCCGGCTCCGCCGGCAGCGTGTGCGCCACTCCCGAGTAGATCAGCCGCGCCTCCTCGCGCCCGGCGACGATCTGGATGGGATGGCCCAGCGCCTCGCGCGCGCGGGCCAGGAAGGACTGCGTGCGCCGCGCCACGCGCAGCGCACTGGTGCCCACCACACGCACGTGGTCGGCATGCACGTCGGAAAGGCGCTGCCCGAAGCGGGCAAGGCAGGCCAGGGCGCGGTTCGCCACTTCCTTGTCGAGGCGGCCGTCCTCGTCGATGCCGGAGGCCAGGCGCACCATCTCGCGCAGGCGGTCGATGACGATGAGCTGGCCTTCGCGGTAACGCGCCACGACCAGGTGGAAACTGTTGGAGCCCAGATCCACGGCGGCCAGCACATCCGGCACGCGGGGCGGATTGCGGCTCAACGCGCGGCGCTCAGGCAGCAGCGAAGGAGGATCCGCAGCCGCAGGTCGTGGTGGCGTTGGGATTGCGGATCACGAATTGCGCACCTTCCAGGCCTTCGCGGTAGTCGATTTCCGCGCCATTGAGGTACTGGAAGCTCATCGGATCGACCAGCAGCTTGACGCCGAGGTTCTCCACCAGCGTGTCGCCATCCTGGACCTGCTCGTCGAACTCGAAACCGTACTGCAGGCCGGAGCAGCCGCCCCCCTGCACATACACGCGCAGCATCAGCGCGGGATTGCCTTCCTCGCGGATCAGGTCGCCCACCTTGGTGGCGGCGGCGTCGGTGAACAGAATGCTGTCGGCGTCACTCATTTCGCAGTCCCGGACTCCGGTGTTCCAAGCTTCACCAGTTTACCGTTGATCCGGGCGCCAGCGGCCATTTCAATGGCCCCGTAGTGCAGATTGCCCTCCACGCGGGCCGCCGGACCCAGCACCACGCGCACCGGAGCCTCGATGTCGCCACGCACCACGCCCTCGACCTCCACCACGGAGGCCCGCACCGAGCCCTCCACCACCGCACTGCGGCTCACCACCAGCCGCGACGCGGCGGCAGGCTCGGCTTTCACGCTGCCCGCCACCTGCCCGTCCAGGTGCAGCCCGCCGCTGAAGGCCACGTCGCCCTGGATGCGGGTGGCGGCGCTCACCAGCGTGTCGATGGCCGCGCCAGGCGCGGATTCCTTCTTCTTGAACATCGCCGCTCCCTCAGGCCGTTTCCACCGTCCACAAGAACGTCTGCCGCACCGGATTGGCCCCCTTGCGCGCCGGCTGCAATTCGATGGTGGTGCGCGCGGGCTGGAAACCCGCGGGCAGCCGTATGGCCTGCTCCAGTGTCTCGATGTAACGGTAGCTGAAGTCCAGCGTCCCATCGGTGACGTCCGACACGGCCGCAAGATCCAGATTGACCGGCGTCGCGGCCGTGGTGCCCTCGAAGGTCATCTTCACGGTGCCGCTCACCACGTCGTCGGGCCGCAGCGGCCGCCCGAGCACCAGCTTCAGCAGATATTCTCCCGGCTGGGCGCCGCGCGTGACCCGGAACTGCTGGATCCGCACCACATCGGCCTGCAGGCTCTCGCCCACGACGCCGCGGTAGAAGGCCAGATCCTGCGCCTGCCGGCCCACCTCCGCCTGCAGGTCGCCGATGGCCTTGGACAGCTCCGCGCGCTCGCGCGTCTGTCCCGCCCGCTCGGTCTCCTGCGAGGCCAGCTGCAAACGCTGGCGGCGGTTGTCGGCCTCGAGCTTGCGGACCTGGTCATGCAGCTCGCCGATCTGCGCGCGCGCCGCGCGGCTGTCGTAGCCGGCATTGAGCCGCCCCCACTCGAAGGCGGCATACAGCGCGACGGCGGCAATCAGCACGCTGCCGCCGATGATGAGATAGCGGCGCAGCGGAGCGTAGGTGCGTACGACCAGGCGGGGGACGGGGTTCGTCACGGGCCGGCGGATCTTCAGCTTGCCTGCCGCACCGGCGCCGCCGGCCTTCGGGGCCTGTGACGCGTGCGGCGCAACCACCAGCTGGGATACGGCGGCAGGCCCCCGGGCAGGGCAAAGGGCGCGAGCTCATGCAGCGCCCGGACGTACACCGGCCGCTTGAAATAGATCACTTCCTTGACCGGCTGCCAGTAATCCACCCAGCGCCAGCGGTCGAACTCCGGCTGCTCGGTCACATCGAAACGGATGCCCGACTCGCTGCCAGCCAGCCGCAGCAGGAACCAGCGCTGCTTCTGGCCCACGCATACCGGCCGCTGGTCGCGGCGCACGAAACGCTGCGGCAGGCGGTAGCGCAGCCAGCGGTCGGTCTGGCCCAGTATCTCGACATCCTCCGGCCCCAGGCCCACCTCTTCGCGCAGTTCGCGGAACAGCGACTCCTCGGCCGACTCGCCGCTGTGCATGCCGCCCTGTGGAAACTGCCAGCCCTTGCCCCCCGTCCGGCGGCCGAGAAACAGCTTGCCGTCCTCGCCCATCAGGACGATGCCCACATTGGCGCGGAAGCCGTCACGGTCGATGACGTCGTTCATGATGTTTCCCTTTTAACCCGCTGCGCGGCCAAAGCTCAAGACAGCCCTCCGCAGGTCCGGGCAAAGTTCCCGCGCAGCCCTCTCCCGGCGCCGGACCAGGGCCTTCAGGGCCGCCCGGCAGCCTCCCGGCGCCGTCCCTGGAGGTATTCCAGCCCCTGCAGCATCAGGCCGCGGAAGGTCTGGAAATCGCGGGTCAGCACGGCCGCGCGCAGCCTTTCCACCGCACCGGTCAGGGCCTGCAGCGATTCGGCGCCATAGTCGTTGAGCGCCTGGATCTCGAAATACAGATCCGGGCTCTCCTCGGCCACGTGGGAGGCCACATCCAGCTGCGCGTCAAAAGTGGTGCTCGACATCTTCGCCAGGCGCGGCGCGGCCTCGCCGCTTTCGGCCAGCGCGGTGAAGAAGGCGATGTTCAGCGCATGCGACAGCCCCAGCACATAGGCGATGAGCCGGTCATGCTCCTCCAGGCTGGTCACCACCTGCTCGGCCATGGTGGGCGCGAACAGCGCGCGCGCCTCGGCGAGGGCCTCGGCACAGCCCAGGTCGACGAAGATCACGTGGCGGCCGGAGAGCAGCTCGGTGCTGGGCCCGAACATGGGATGCAGCGAGGTCACCTGCACACCCGCCGCCTTCAGCGCATTGAGCCCGCCGCGCAGCGGCGATTTCAGCGAACCCAGATCGAAGACCACACCGGGAGGACGCCGCAGCGCCAGTTCGCTGAGGATGGCGCCGGAGGCGCTCAGCGGCGTCGCCACCACGATGAAGGCGTAGCTCGCCAGATCCGGGAGTTTGCGCCAGTCGTCGATGGCGGGCGTGGCAGCGGCCACACCTGCGGGATCGGCCACCTGCACCGCAAAGCCCTGCGATTGCAGAAACTGCGCGAACCAGGCGCCCATCTTGCCGGCTCCGCCGATGACCAGCGCGCGGCGGCCATTGCCCGCGCCCTGCGCCATCACGCGGGCCTGCTCCTGCGTGGTCAGCGAGGAGCGGATCAGCAGGCGCAGCACCTGCTCGGCCAGATCGCCGGACACACCCAGCTCTTCGGCGCGGGAACGCACGCCGAGGATCACCTCGCGCTCGCGCTGGTAGTCCCGGGTGGGGCTGCCCGTGGCGCGCTTGGCCTGGGCCACCTGTGCGGAGATGGACTGGCGGCGGGCGATGAGCCCGATCAGGTCGCCGTCGAGCTGATCCAGCTCCCGGCGCAATTCCTCGAGTGTCATGGGGTTCCCGGCAGGCAAAAGGAGGCTCTTGTATCGGCGCGCGGCCCGCAAGGCAAGGGCTGCTGTGCCCGGGGCGCAACCGCTACACTGCGGCAGCCATGCTTCCCACTCAAGCGCTGCCCGAGATCCTGCCGCCAAACCCGCTGGTGCTGGCCGCCGAATGGCTGGCCGAGGCCACCCGCCGCGGCGACCAGCCCAATCCCAATGCCATGGTGCTGGCCACCTGCGACAAAGCGGGCCACCCTGCGGCGCGGGTGGTGCTGTGCAAGGAAATCCAGCCCGAGCCCGGCCTGCTGCGCTTCTACACCAACTACGACTCGCGCAAGGGCCGCGAACTCACCGCCTGGCCGCGCGCAGCCGTGGTGCTCCACTGGGATCACCTGCACCGGCAGGTGCGCGTGGAAGGCTGTGTGCGCCGCACGACCGCCGCGGACAGCGACCAGTACTTCGCCTCCCGCCACCGCGAAAGCCAGCTGGGCGCGCATGCCAGCCTGCAGAGCCAGCCCGTGGAATCACGGGCGCTGCTGCAGCACCGGCTCGACGAGGTCAGCGCGCACTTCGCCGGCAGGGACGTGCCGCGGCCGCAGCACTGGGGCGGTTTCGAGCTGTGGGCCGAAACCGTGGAGCTGTGGGTGGAGGGCGCCGCCCGCCTGCACGACCGCGCGCGCTGGACCCGCCGTGTCGACGTCGGGCCCGATGGCCCGCGCGCAGCCGGCCCCTGGTCCGCCACCCGGCTGCACCCTTGAGCGCGCCGCTGCTGAGCCGCGCCGGCATCGCGGTCTGCTACCTGGTCGCGTTCTGGTCCGGCTTCTTCGTGATGGGGGTGGAGCTGCTGGGCGGCCGGCTGCTCGCGCCCAGCTTCGGCAGCAGCATCTATGTCTGGGGAGCGCTGATCGCCGTGTTCATGCTGGCGCTGTCGCTGGGGTATCTCGCCGGCGGCCGCTATTCACTGCGCAGCCCCAGCCTCGGCAAGCTCGGCACCCTGCTCGCGCTCGCCGCCCTCACCGCGCTGCCCGTGCTGCCGCTGTCGGGCCTGCCGCTGGAAAACCTCGCCATCGCCGTGCCCGATCCGCGTTTCGGCTCGCTGTGCGCTGCGCTGCTGCTGTTCTTCGTGCCGACCTTCTTCTCCGGCATGGTCTCGCCCTACTGCGTGCGCCTGCTGGTGGATGACGAGCGGACTTCCGGACGGCGCGCCGGCCAGCTGTACTTCGTCTCCACCTTCGGCAGCGCCGCCGGCACCATCCTCACTTCGTTCTACCTCGTGCTGTGGTTCGAGGTGAACGCCATCCTGCTGTCGCTGATCGGCACCTCGGTCCTGCTCGCGGTGCTGGCCGCAATCTTCCACGGAAAAAACCGATGAACCCATCCTTCGCCCGCCTGTCGCTGCTGCTCCTGCTCGCCATCACGGCCGCGCCCGCGCTGGCCCAGACACTGGTGCATTCCGAGCGTTCGCTGTACCGCGAGGTGCTGGTCTACGAGGATGCGGACGAGCGCTGCATGTGCTTCACGCGCCAGTGCCGCATCGGGCGCCAGTCCTGCCTGAACCTGCGCAACCCCAAGCAGTTCGCGCTGAACTACACCCGCATGATGATGGGCGGCACGCTGTTCATGGGCCCGGCACCCCGGAGCGTCCTCATCATCGGCCTCGGCGGCGGCACTCTGCCCATGGCGCTGGCGGAGATCCTGCCCGACGCGCAGATCGACGTGGTCGAGATCGATCCGGCGGTCACGCGCGTGGCCAAACGATATTTCGGCTTCCGCGACGGGC
This sequence comes from Steroidobacteraceae bacterium, assembly GCA_049841155.1. Classification (GTDB taxonomy): domain Bacteria; phylum Pseudomonadota; class Gammaproteobacteria; order Steroidobacterales; family Steroidobacteraceae; genus ZC4RG30. Next base: position 271,671 of record JASGHI010000004.1, on the reverse strand, counting down.
CGAAGATGAAAGTGATCGAGGTGGACGGCCGCGTGTACGTGAAGCGCGCCATCCGCGAAGGCCGGCACTACGACGCCATCCTGCTGGATGCCTTCGACCACGAATACATCCCCGAGCATCTGCTCACGCGCGAGTTCCTCGCCGAGGTCAAATCACTGCTGACGCCCACCGGCGTGGTGGTGGGCAACACCTTTTCGTCCAGCCGGCTCTACGACCACGAATCCACCACCTACGCGGCGGTGTTCGGCACCTTCTACAACCTCAAGCGCGAGAACCGGGTGATCGTGGCCAGACCCGCCGGCCTTCCCACTGCCGAGGAACTGCGCGCCCGGGCACTGGACTACGAGCTCGCGCTGCGCGGCTTCGGCGTGGATGCGCTGGCGGTGCTGCCGCTGTTCACCACGCGCACCGACTGGAACACCACGGCGCGCGTGCTGACGGATCAGTATTCGCCGGCGAACCTGCTGAACAAATAGCTAGAACCGCAGCGCCTGCAGCGCGGCCCCGTGCAGCGCGCCATTGCTCGCCAGCACCGTGGTGGTCGCAAGCCCCAGCTCCCCGCCCGCAAGGTCGGTGAACCGCCCGCCCGCTTCGCGCACGATCACCGACAGCGCGGCAACGTCGAGGATGTTCACGTCGGACTCGATCACCAGGTCCAGCGCGCCGCGCGCCAGCAGATGGTAGTGCACGAAATCGCCGTAGCCGCGCAGGCGGTTCACGCGCGTGACCAGACGGCCGAAATCCGCCCACTGCGGCGCGGCGGCCAGCGTCTTGAGATTGCCGGTGGAGAGGATGGCGCCGCCGAGCTCGGCGACATTGCTCACGTGGATGCGCCGGCCATCGAGCCACGCGCCGCCACCCTCCTCGGCCCAGGCAAGTTCGCCGTAGGCGCAGGCCGAGGACACCCCCAGCACGAAGCGGCCGCCGCGCAGCAGCGCGATCTGCGTGGAAAAGAACGGCGTATCGCGCACGAAGGACTTGGTGCCATCCAGCGGATCCACCAGCCAGATGCTCTCGGCCTGCATGTCGTGCTGGCCGGTCTCCTCGCCGTAGAAACCGTAGCTGGGAAAGTGCGAGGACAGCACCTCGCGGATCGCCGCTTCGGCGCGCCGGTCGGCTTCGGTGACCGGTGACCGGTCGGCCTTGATCTCGACGGCGAGGTTGCTGCGGAACAGGGGGGCAATGACGGCGTCGGCCGCCCGGGCGGCGGCCAGCGCCGCCCGCAGTTCGGGAGAGTGGGAATTCATGGCGTGCAAATTGCCATATTGCGGGGGCGGCAGCCAGCACGGCGGTCCCTTTGCTACAGTGGCCGCCATGGGAAACCGGCTCAGCAAGATCGTCACGCGCACCGGCGATGCCGGCACCACCGGCCTCGGCGATGGCAGCCGCGTGCGCAAGGATGATGCCCGCATCGAAGCCATAGGCGCGGTGGACGAGCTCAACAGCGCGGCCGGCTTGCTGCGCGCCGGCGCCGGTCTGCCCGAAGGTGTTCCGCAGTGCCTGCTGCGCATCCAGCATGACCTGTTCGATCTGGGCGGCGAGCTTGCGGTGCCCGGCATGCGGCTCCTGAACGAAGCGCAGGTCGACTGGCTCGAAACGCAGGTCGAGCACTTCAACGCCGGCCTGCCGCCGCTTAAGGAGTTCATCCTGCCGGGAGGCAGCGAAATCGCGGCGCGCTGCCATCTGGCGCGCAGCATTGCGCGCCGCGCGGAGCGGCGCTGCTGGACGCTGGCCGCAACGCAGAGCCCCGAAGAACGGGGCATTGCGCCCGTCTACCTGAACCGCCTCTCGGATCTGCTGTTCGTGCTGTCGCGGGTGCTGGCAAGGTGCGAGGGCGGCTCCGAAGTGCTCTGGGACCGCAGCCGCATCGACTAGCCGGAGGCTTCCGGCGTCAGCGCCGGAGCACGCGCAGCGACCCGCCCGCGATCAGCGAAGTGACATCCGCCAGCACCTGCGGCAACGACAGGCCGCCGGGCGCCGCCAGATAGCGTGGCCGCCATTCGGGCAGGAACTTCTGCTTGTAGCGGCGCAGGCCCTCGAAATTGTAGAAATGCTCGCCGTGCCGGTAGAGGAAGGAGCCGGCCCGGTTCCACAGCGGCGCATGGCGCCGGTCGTGGAGCCCGGACAGCGGCGCCATGCCGAGATTGAAATATCCGAAACCCTGCGCGCGCCCCCAGAGCATGGTTTCGACCATGAGGTAGTCCATCGCGATGCCCGCCACCGTGCTGGTGTGACGCATCAGGTCTATGGACAGTTCGCGCCGGCTGCCGGACTTCCACAGATTGGCGAAGGCCACGATCCTCCCGCCCTGCCGCACCACGGCCATGTCGAAATTGGCCAGATACGCCGCATCGAAGCGGCCGAGCGAAAAACCCTTTTCCGCGACCGGGCGGCCATCGAGCCATTCGTCGGAAACGGCGCGCAGTTCATCCATGATCGCCGGCACCTCGGCGGCAGGGGTCACGGCAAAGGCCAGCCCGGTACGCTCGACGGCGCGGCGCCGTGCCTGGCGCAGTTCGGCACGGCGCGGACCTTCGAGTCCGAAGTCCGCGAGATTCACCAGCGCCTCTTCGCCGAGCTTGTAAAGACTCAGGCCGCAGTCGATGTAGAGCGGCAACGTGGCGACGCCGATCTGGTAGAACACCGGCCGCACGGCCTGGTGATCGCAGGCCTCGCGGAAGCTCCATACCAGCTCCGACTGGGCGGCCGGCGGCCCCACCGGATCGCCCATGGCAACCCAGCTGCGCCCCATCGCGCGGAACATCAGGAAGCCGTCGCGGCGGCGCGAGAACAGGATCTGCTTGTCGCCCAGCAGAGCCAGGTTCGCGTTGGTCTCATCGCCGGCGGCGATCAGCTGCTTCAGCTCCGCGAGCTCTGCCGCATCGGGCAATGGCGGCTCCGGGTTGGCACGCCGCAGCATCGACCACAGCGCGAGCAGCCCCACGAGCACCACCACCACCACGCCGGCGCGCAGCGAACGCGGCGCATCGGCGTCGGCGGCGAACTGCCACCACATCTCGCGGGAATATTCCTGGTGACCATAGGCGAAATAACCCAGCGTCGCGGTGCATACCACCGCTGCCACCAGGGCCGCGATGGTGCCGCCGGAAAGCCGCTCGGCCAGCAATGCGCTGCGGGCGCGGAAGCGGTCGCGGGCCGCCAGCAGCGCGAGCAGGATGACCGACAGCAGCAGCGCCTCCTCGAAATCAAAGCCCTTGGCGAGCGAGGCCACCGCACCGGCTGCCAGGAAGACCACGGTCAGCTGCCAGGCCGAATCCAGCCGGTGCAGCAGGCCGCGCGCCAGCAGCATCAGGCCCAGCCCGAGCACACTGCCCAGCAGGTGCGAGAGCTCGAGGACGGTCAGCGGCAGCAGCGAACTGAGAATGGCCATGCGCGAGGCCTCTGCCGGCGTCGCGCCGGAGAGCAGCAGCGCCAGCCCCGAGAGAAACACGGCGGCAGCCAGCACCGGTGGCGCGGCCGCACTCCACCAGGCACGCAGCCACTGCAGCACCGTGAACAGCAGAGGCTGCCGCTGCCGCAGTTCGTGGCCGCCCAGCAGCAGCAATGCCATGACGAAGGGCAGCAGATAGTAGATGGCGCGGTAGACCAGCATGGCCGCCAGGGCTTCATGACCGGCATCGCCGGGCAGCAGCAGCAGCAACGTGGCTTCGAATATGCCCGCGCCGCCCGGCACGCCGCTGAACACACCCACAGCCATGGCCACGAGATACAGCCCGAGGAAGGCCGGATAGGCCGGTGTCACCTCGGGCGGCAGCAGGGCATAGAGCACGGCGGCGGCCAATGCCAGATCGATGCCGCCGAGCAGCGGCTGCAGCAGGGCAATGCGCGGCGGTGGATAGCGCAGCGTGACGCCATGCAGATGCAGGGGTTCGCGCCGCCACAGGCTGCCGGCAAGATACAGGCCCAGCAGCAGCAGCAGCGCGGCTCCCAGCGCCACCACTGCCCAGGACGGCAGATGCAGCGCAGCGGCCGCGGTGGTGCGCTCGCCGATCAGCGCCAGCCCCATCAGCAGCGCCAGGCCGGAGAGAAACACCAGCTGGTCGAAGGCCGCCACTGCGGCCACCTGGCCCGGCTGCAATCCGGCCGCACCATAAGTCCGCAGGCGCACAGCGCCTCCGGAGAACATGGCAAAGCCCAGTGTGTTGGCCACGGCATAGCCGGTGAAGCCGCCCAGGGCAATGGTGCGCGCGGGCAGCTGCAGCCCCAGGTAGTGCAGCGCCAGTGCATCGTAGAGAGTGAGGCAGACATAGCTTGCCGCCGTGGCCGCAATGCCCAGCAGCACCGCCCTGCCGCCCGTGGCCAGAATGGCACTGCGCAGCTCGCTCCAGCTCAATCCTTCCAGCAGATGAGCGATGGCAGCCACGCCCAGCAGGAACAACGCTCCTGCGGCGACGACCAGCAACAACTGCTTCAACTCGGGACGGATGGCCATCGGGCCGGCTTCACTATGGGGTGAGCGCTCCGCGCAGCCGCGCCCAGTCGAAGGCTGCGCCCGGATCGGTCTTGCGGCCGGGAGCGATGTCGCTGTGGCCCACGATGCGCCCGGCATCCAGTGCTGGGTAGGCCGCCAGCAGCGCGCGAATCAGCGCGGCGCCTGTCTCGTACTGGGCCGCCTCGTAGGGCAGATCATCCGCGCCCTCGAACTCGATGCCGATGGAGAAATCATTGCAGGCCGTGCGCCCCTGGTACTGCGAGGCGCCGGCATGCCAGGCGCGCTCGTGCAGGGGCACGAACTGCACCGCCTCGCCGTCGCGCCGCACCAGCACATGCGCAGAGACACGCACGCCGCGCAGCTGCTGGAAGTAGGGATGCGCATCGCATGGCAGATGGCCGGCGAACAGCTGTTCGATCCACGGCCCGCCGAACTCGCCCGGCGGCAGGCTGATGCCATGCAGGACGATCAGATCCACCGGCACATCGGCAGGCCGTGCATCCCGGTGGGGGCTCAGCACCTGGCGCACCCCGGTCAGCAGACCGGTGGAGCGATGCACAGCCGGCGCAGTCACGGCGCGGTTGAGTCTCATGGCGAGCCCGAAGGCGGTATTCCGCAATGTTGTTTGCGCTCCAAGTATACCCCCGGACTATCATTGCCGCCGGTTACCTACTTTCCAGCTCAAGGGAGAACGACCCATGCCTCTTTCGAAGCGACTGGCAGCTGAATTCCTCGGCACCTTCTGGCTCGTGTTCGGCGGCTGCGGCAGCGCCGTCCTCGCCGCAGCCTTCCCCGGCCTTGGCATCGGCTTCGCAGGCGTGGCTCTGGCGTTCGGCCTGACCGTGCTCACCATGGCCTATGCCGTCGGACACATTTCCGGCTGCCATCTGAACCCCGCAGTATCCGTGGGCCTGGTGGTGGGCGGCCGCTTCCCGGCAAAAGACCTCATCCCCTATGTCATCGCGCAGGTGCTGGGCGCCATCCTGGCGGCCGGCGTGCTTTATTACATCGCCAGCGGCAAGGCCGGCTTCGACCTCGCGGCGGGTCTGGCCTCCAACGGCTACGGAGAACACTCGCCGGGCGGTTACACGCTGGCGTCGGGCCTCACCATCGAGATCGTGCTCACCTTCGGCTTCCTGATCGTGATCCTCGGCGCCACCGACCCGCGCGTGCCGGCCGGCTTCGCGCCCATCGCAATCGGTCTTGCCCTGACGCTCATCCACCTGATCAGCATTCCGGTCACCAACACCTCGGTGAACCCGGCGCGCAGTACCGGCCCGGCGGTGTTCGTGCAGGGCTGGGCGCTGTCGCAGCTGTGGCTGTTCTGGGTGGCGCCCATCATCGGTGCTGCCATTGCCGGCGCGGTCTACCGCTGGCTGGGCAATCCGCAGAAGGGCTGATCCAGCTGCCACAGTCTCCGGGCAGCCTGCGGCTGCCTGGAGACGGACCTGCTTCGAAGCGCATGACCACTCTCGTCGAACGCGACCTGGCCCGCATCTGGCACCCCTGCACGCAGATGAAGGACCATGAGCGGGAGATGCCGCTCATCCCCATCGCGCGCGGCGAGGGAGTGTGGCTGGAAACACCCGACGGCAAGCGCTACCTCGATGCCATCAGTTCCTGGTGGGTCAACCTCTTCGGCCACGCCAATCCCGCCATCCGCGCCGGCATCGCCGCACAGCTCGAGCGCCTGGAGCATGTGATCTTTGCCGGCTTCACGCACGAGCCTGCCATCACGCTCGCGGAGGAACTCGTGCGCATTGCCCCCGCGGGCCTCACGCGCTGCTTCTTCGCCGACAATGGCTCGGCGGCCATCGAAGTGGCGGTGAAGATGAGCTTCCACTACTGGCGCAACCGCGGCAAGCCGAAGAAGACGCGTTTCATCACGCTGGCCAACAGCTATCACGGCGAAACCCTGGGCGCGCTCGCAGTGGGCAACGTGGCGTTGTACAAGGACATCTACGCGCCGCTGCTGATGGACGTGATCACCGCGCCTTCGCCCGACGCCTACGCACGCGAACCGGGCGAAACGGCCGAGGACTGCGCTCGGCGCCAGTTCGCACCCATGCTGGCGCTGCTCGAACAGCGCGCGGAAGAAGTCGCAGCGGTGATCGTCGAGCCCCTGGTGCAATGCGCCGGCGGCATGCGCATGTACCACCCCACCTATCTCGCGCTGCTGCGGGAAGCCTGCAATCGCCACGGCGTGCACCTGATCGCCGACGAGATCGCCGTGGGCTTCGGCCGCACCGGCACACTGTTCGCCTGCGAGCAGGCCGGCATCGCACCCGATTTTCTCTGCCTCTCGAAGGGGCTCACGGGCGGCTTCCTGCCGCTGTCGGTGGTGCTCACCGGCGAAGAGGTGTACGACGCCTTCTACGACGAATATTCCCGGCTCAATGCCTTCCTGCACTCGCACAGCTACACCGGCAATCCGCTGGCCTGCGCGGCTGCGAACGCCACGCTTGGGATCTTCCGCGATGAACCCGTGATCGAGCGCAACCGCACGCTCGCCCGGCTGATGCGCGAGAGCGTGGCGCCGCTGCAGGATCACGCGCACGTCGCGGAGATCCGCCAGACCGGCATGATCCTCGCCATCGAGCTTGTGCGCGACCGCGCCACGCGCGAACCCTACGACTTCCGCGAGCGTCGCGGTCTTGCGGCGTACCGCGCGGCGCTGGAACACGGCGTACTGCTGCGCCCCGTGGGCAACGTCGTCTATTTCATGCCGCCCTATGTGATTTCGCCCGAAGAGATAGCGCTGCTGGGGCGCGTGGCGGGCGTTGCCATCGAAGCCGCCACATGCGCCTGACGCGCGTGCATCTGTCGGCGGCGCTGCAGCCTGGCGCCGTGCTGCCGCTGCCGGACACGGCCGCACGGCATGTGGCAAGGGTGCTGCGGCTGGCGGCGGGCGACGCGCTGCGCGTGTTCGATGGCGCCGGCCACGAGTTCGAGGCCGTCATCGCTTCGGTGCAACGCGGCCAGGTGCAGCTGCGCATCGGCGCCGCGGTCGCGAACCACGGCGAGTCGCCGCTCGCCATCACGCTGCTGCAGGGCGTGGCGCGCGGCGAGAAGATGGACTTCATCCTGCAGAAGGCCACCGAGCTCGGCGTCACACGCATCGTCCCGCTGCTCATGGCGCGCAGCACGGTGAAGCTCGACGACTCGGGCATCGCGAAGCGTCAGGCGCACTGGCAGGCCGTGCTTGCCTCGGCCTGCGAGCAATGCGGACGCGCGCGGCTGCCGGTGCTCACGCCGGCCACTGCCCTCGGCGCCGCACTGGCCGGGGAGGCACGGGAAGGCGATTTGCGGCTGCTGCTTGCTCCGCAGGCCGGTTCGCCTTCCCTGCCCGCCCTGCTCGGCCGCCACGCCACCACAGCCAGTGACGGCATCCAGCTGCTCGTTGGACCTGAAGGCGGGTTCGACGATGCAGAGCTGGCACAGGCGCTGGCCGCGGGCTACCTGCGCTGCCGGCTCGGGCCCCGGGTGCTTCGCACCGAGACCGCCGGACTTGCTGCCATCGCCGCGCTGCAGGCACTGGCGGGCGACTGGCGCTAACACCGGCCCTGATGAAAATCCTCGCCATCGCCGGCAGCCTGCGCGCCGCCTCGATCAATGCCGCGTTCTGCCGCGCAGCGGCACGGCTCGCCACCGGCGGGCTGAGCGTCGAGGTCTATGCCGGTCTCGCCGAACTGCCGCTCTTCAATCCGGATCTGGAAACTGCGCTGCCGGCCCGGGTCAGCGAACTTCGAAGCAAGGTGGCCGGGGCAGATGCCCTGCTGATCGCAAGCCCCGAGTATGCGCACGGCGTCACGGGTGCCATGAAGAATGCGCTGGACTGGCTGGTCAGCTTCGAAGGTTTCGTGGGCAAGCCGGTTGCCCTCGTCAACACCTCTCCCCGGGCCCACCACGCCTACGACGCGCTCGCGGAAACTCTGACGACCATGTCCGCGACCATCATTGCCGATGCCTCGGTGGCCATTGCGCTGCTGGGAAGCTGCGTCACGGAAGAGGAGATGGTCCGGTCGCCGCAGGTCTCTTCCCGGATTCTCGGGATGCTGGCTTCCATGCGGCTGTTTCTCGCCGCCTCCGGGGCGCAATAGGCCTTCACGTCTCAGGCCGCCGCCAGCCACTCGGCCATGGCCTGCGTGACCGCCTCCGGTCTTTCCATGGTGCTCATGTGACCGCAATCGGCAATGCCCACCAGGCGGCTTGCGGGGACCAGTCGCGCCATGTGCTGGTGCTGCGCGAACGGACTCCATCTGTCATCGTGGCCGCACAGCACCAGCGTCGGCATGCGCAGCGTTGCCAGCAGATCCGCGCAATCGGGCCGCGCCAGCAAGGCGCGGATCTGCGCCTCGAATTGCGGCACAGTGGCGCGCGCAATCATCGCGTGGATGGATTGCATCAGCGGCGCATCATCCAGCCGCGCCGGATGCACCATGCCCTGCGCCCAGACCCGTCCCATCGCGAGCATTCCCTGCTGTCTTGCAATATCCAGCAGCCGCTGACGCGCAGTGCGCTCGCGCTCGCCGGCTTCGCCTGCAGCCAGGGCCTGGTAGCCGGTATCCAGCAACGCCAGACGCGAAACGCGCTGCGGCGCGCGAGCCACCACTTCGAGCGCCACCCGGCCACCCATGGAATGACCGGCAAGCGCAAATTCCGCAGGCGCCGCAGCGAGTATCCGCGCAGCCATCGCCTCGAGCGAATCGCTCAATCCGTGGGACGCGACATGAATGCTGCAGCGGGCGCCAAGGGCTGCGATCTGGTGCAGCCACACCGTCTCGTCGCACAGCAGGCCTGGCACCAGCACCAGCGCCTGACTGTGCGCTGCGGAACTCACACCTTCTGGGAACCCGGCGGGCTGACGCCCCTTCTGGCGGCGACCCTGCCGCCCACCAGAACGGCCACTGCCGACAGTATCGCCGTGCCGATCACATAGACGGCAATGCCGCCCCATCCATGGAATTTCCGCTGCAGGAGCACCGCGATGAGCGGCGCCGTGCCGCCGGCCAGTGCGGCGCCGATCTGATACCCGAGGCTGACTCCCGTATAACGCACCTCGGGACTGAACATCTCCGAGAACAACGTTCCCAGCACCGCCGTCACGATCGGCCATGCGATGCCGAGCGCCAGCACCGACGCCAGCAGCAGCGCCCAGACATTGCGCTGATCCAGCAGCATGAAATAGACGGGCGTTACCACGGCAATCGCCAGGCAGCCGAGAAGGAAAGTATTCTTGCGGCCGATGGAGTCCGAAAGCCGGCCCATCAGCGGAATCGCGACCACCGTGACCAGCGCGGACAGCGTGAGCACGTTGAGCATCGAGTTTTTCGGATAGCCGAGCTGATCCGTGACATACCCGATGACGAACACGGTGAAGATGTAGAACGACGCCGTTTCGACGACCTTGGCCAGCACCGTGACCGCAATCTCGCGCCGCTGCTCCTTCAGGATCTGCCGCAGGGGGCTGCGTGCCACCCGCTCGGTCTTCTGCAGCGCCTTGAATTCCGGCGTTTCGTCCACTCCGCGGCGTATCCACAGACCCAGCAGCACGAGGCACACGCTCACCAGGAAGGGAATGCGCCAGCCCCAGGCGAAGAACTGCTGATCCGGAAGAGTCGCCACGATGCCGGCACAGGCCGTGGCCAGCAGCATGCCGATGGGAACACCGGCCTGCGGCAGGCTGCCGTACAGACCCTTGCGCTCGGCAGGGGCATATTCATAGGCCAGCAGCAATGCGCCGCCCCACTCACCGCCAATGCCGATGCCCTGCACGATCCGCAGCAGGGTGAGCAGTATGGGGGCGAGGATCCCGACCTGCTCATAGGTGGGCAGGACGCCGATCAGGCCGGTTCCAATGCCCATCAGCCCCAGCGTGAAGACCAGTGACTTCTTTCGTCCCAGGCGATCGCCGAGGTGCGCGAAGATGACGCCGCCAAGCGGCCGGACGAAAAAGGTCAGCGCAAAGGCGCCGTACGTCAGCAGCAGGCTGACCGTGGGATCTTCCGCCGGAAAGAACAGCTTGTTGAACACCAGCGACGCGAAGGCGCCGTACAGGAAGTAGTCGAACCACTCAATGGCACTGCCGGCAACGCTTGCGATCAGTACCTTGCTGCTTACGGGCCGTGATGCTGCTGACATCGATTCACCGCTTTGCTGAAATTGTTTGCGCTTGAGAACCTGACCAGTAGGCAGCCTGACTTGCAGCAGTGCACCGCAACCCGCACCCGCGGGCATCACGGCCAACCTCACACCGCATGTTCATCCCCCCGGCCCTTTTTGCGGCCGGCTCTTCATCCAGCCGCCATCTTGTTTTGAACGCTACGCCTGCCATTGTCGCACAGGCCACGGATATTCAGAACAAGAGCGGCACCAGCCTCGATATCTGATCAGTCCTCCGCATCCTGCAGGGGTGCGCCGCCGGGACCGGAGAGAATCTGCGCGCCGGTTTCCGGATCGGGCACGTAACGCTGCCCCACCCCCAGCAGACAGGCCGCCGGCTGCTGCGGCAGATCCTCCTTGGCATTGCGCGCGTACTGGAAGGACTCGGTGTACGGCCCCGTGAACATGACCTTGTCTTCGAAAGTGATCTTCACATCCATCAAATCCGCCGACAACGGCGTCAGCCGCTCCGTCATGGTGAATTCATTGCTCTTGGGTTCGTTGGGCGATATCCCGGGCGCCACATCCCCCTTGAGCTCCGGATCCCCCTTGATGTTCGCCGTGTAAATCACCAGCGTGTCGCCTTCCCAATGCCCCAGGGAATCCCCGTTGTAGGCATATTCATCCAGCTCCCGCTTGGGCATCTGCCGCCCGTCCATCCAGATCACGCGCAGGTCATAGTCCGGATAGATGAAATAGATGCGATCCGGCTGCAGCACCATCTTGAAGCCGGTGAAGCTGCGCGCCAGGTCCGGCATACCCTGGGGCAGGCACAGCGCGTTGGGGTCGTAGATGGAGTTGCCTTCCTGCAGGCTCTTGATCACCTTGTCGTGGAAGGCCCGTGCCGCCGGCGTGAAGGGCAGCGGCCACTTGGGCTCGACGCCCGCGTTGTAGCTGTTCTGTGACTGGTAACAGGACCAGTAGAAGACGAAGCAGCCCTCCTGCTTGACCCGCCACATGCCGGTTTCCCAGTCCGACAGGAAGGCTTCGAACTTCTTGGGGATGTGGCCCACGGCCTTGGTGGCGGCCGCCTCGGCCAGCCCGACCGTGCCCAGCCCGAGGGCTGCCAGCGCCGCTCCCATCAGCACACCATTTGTTGTTTTATTCATACAGACCTCCCCAATCTCCTCAAAAATGCCGTTGTACGCCGAGGCGCGGCTGCAACTAAACCGGCTGCCGGGTATACGCAGCAGCATATAAGTATGTATAGTGAATATACACGAGGTCTCTGCCTGGACAGGCGCGAATGAGCGCCATGGCCGACGGCTTGACCCGCGAAACCTGAAGAATGGGGAGATACAATTGATGAAAAGCACTGTGCAGTCGCGCGGGCGTCAGTGGGCGTTTGCAGTTGTCGGAACCCTGCCATTGGTGGGAACGGCGTTGGCGCAACAACCCAACACCACCACCAACGCGACGGATGGAGGCCTCGACGAGATCATCGTGACGGCAGAGCGCCGCACCGTGAGCATGCAGAAGGTTGCGGTGACCGTCAGCGTGCTGAATGGCGAGGATCTGGAGCGCACCGGCATCTCCGACCTGCGCTCGGTCCTGCAGAATGCGCCCTCGACGGTGGTGCAGCCCACCGGCGACTCCAAGAACGCACCGGCCATCACCATCCGCGGCATCGGCACGGACGGCGCCAACAAGCAGCTCGCCACCGCCGTCTACGAGGATGGCATCGTCGTCGACCGCCAGAGCGGCCAGTTCTACGACCTCAGCCGCGTCGAAGTGCTGCGCGGCCCCCAGGGCACGCTGTACGGCGCGACAGCCACGGCCGGCGCGGTGAATTTCATCAGCAACGATCCCTCGCGCGAGGCCGGCGGCTCCGCCCAGATCGAGGCCGGCAGCTACTCGCTGACGCATCTCACGGGCGTCGTGAACCTGCCGGTCACGGACCAGCTGGCAACGCGCATTGCCTTCAACCAGCTCAAGCGCGATTCCTACATCAATGGCGACCAGACCGGCGAGGACTGGATCAACCTGCGTGCCAAGGCGCTGTACACGCCCACCGAAAAGCTCTCGGTGCTGCTGGGCCTCAACTACTACAAGGGCGATGACGGCGGCGACGGCAGCTACGTGTCGGACTCGCGGGGCATCCCCACGAAGCAGAAGATCAAGTACCTCGGCGGCTTCGGCAACAACCACACCACCAAGCTGTGGACCAAGATCGACTACGACCTGGGATTTGCCACGCTGACCTACCTGCCGGCCTTCCAGTTCAACACGCAGGACACTATTTCCAAGAGCGACTCGGGCAGCACGCGCTACTGGGTGCCGCACTACAACCTGCGCACCCACGAACTGCGCCTGGTCAGCGACACCAAGAATGCGTTCACCTGGATCGCCGGTGCGTACTACCAGGACCGTGACTTCAGCCGCAAGCTGAACTTCGGCGGCGATGTGCTGGCAGGCAAGCCGTACCTGCAGTGGAACGATGACGAGAAGATAAAGTCGCTGGGCATATACGGCCAGGGCACCTTCGCGTTCAACGACACGACCCGCCTCACGGCCGGCGTGCGTCGAAGCACCGACGATGTCTGGCACTTCAACCACATGGAATACCACTACGCCAACATCGGTGTGCCGATTCCGGATGTGGTGTCCAACACCGACTACAAGAAGGATTTCTCGCAGGTCGACTACCTGGTGCGCATCGAGAAGGACATCCGCGACGGCAGCCTCCTGTACGCACTGGTCTCCACCGGCTACCGCCCCGGCGGTGTCGGCAACAGCGGTGTCGAGTACGACAAGGAAACCGTCAGATCGTTCGAGATCGGCTCGAAGAACCAGCTGACCAGCGCGATCCGCCTGAACGGCGACGTGTTCTACTACGACTACGGCGGCTTCCAGACGCCGCAGGGCCTGTGCTACGACTACCCGACCTGCCAGCAGAGCGCCGGCACCGTCGTGACGTCGATTCCCGCGAAGTTCATCGGCGCCGAGCTCGAGCTCACCGCCGCCCTGACGGATCGCGACATCCTCACGTTCACGCCGACCTACCTGCATTCGGAGTATTCGGATGACGTGGTGCTGACGATTCCGCCGATCGGCACCAACCCCGCCGCTTCGGCGTTCGTGGCCACCAAGGGCAAGAGCCCGCCGCACGCACCGCGCTGGACGCTCGCAGCCAGCTACGAGCACCGCTTCGTGCTGGGCAGTGGTGCGAGCCTGGTGGCGCATGCCGATGGTCACTACGAAACCAAGCAGTACCTGACCTTCGACACCAGCTCGTACAACCTGACCCCGAACGCCGTGCACTTCGTGCAGAAGCCGTATGCCATTGCCAACGCGTCGCTCACCTGGAGCAACACCGACAATCGCTACAGCCTCACGGGCTACGTGAAGAACGTGACCGACGTGGTCTACAAGGTGACCTCGGGTGCGCAGCCCAGCGTGAATGCGCCGCGGACCTTCGGCGCCATCCTGTCCGCAAGGTTCTGACGCACCGGACGGTTCACGTCCCGACAGGCTGTTCCCTTCCCCGGGCCGGGGAAGGGAACAGCGCCGGTCAACCCGGCAGCGGCGAAGTCTCCGCCGCGATCATCTCTTCCAGACGATCCAGATCGGGCACCAGCGGCGATTCGTTGAGCATGTGCAGCTGGCAGAGCACGGGCGTGCCCTCGGCGAAGGTGCGTTCCTGATCGAGCTTCACCAGCTCCGGACTGACCCGCACCAGCTGCGGAAACCCCTGCGACAGCACGGCCACGTGGCCTGCATCCACATCGGGAGAAGCGGCATTGAGCACCACCACGCGCGAGCGCTGCGTGGGCGAGACCACTTCCTGTCCGCAGGCGCCCTCGAAGGACACCAGCGGCACCTTGCGGCCATTCCAGTTCACGACACCCAGATACCAGGGCGGCGCGCCCGTCATTTCCTGCGGTGTCTGGTAGCCGACGACTTCGGCCACGCAGCCGCGCGGCACCAGCAGGCGCTCGCCGGCGATGGGCACCAGCAAGCCGTAGATTTCTGCGGGACGGTCGCTCACGCCAGGCGCGCCTCGCCACCGCTGCGCTCCACCAGCGGCGCGATGGCCTCCAGCAGCTGGCTCTCCTGATAGGGCTTGCCGAGGTATTCGTCCACGCCCAGCTCGATGGCGCGCGAGCGGTGCTTCTCGCCCACGCGCGAAGTGATCATGATGATGGGGACATCCTTCAGGCGCGCGTTGCCGCGGATGTGCGCAGCGACTTCATAGCCGTCCATGCGCGGCATCTCGATGTCCAGCAGCACGATGTCGGGCACGTGCTCCTCCATCACCGCCACGGCATCCATGCCGTCGCGCGCCGTGAGCACCTTCATGCCATTGCGCTCGAGCAGGCGCTGGGTGACGCGGCGCACGGTGATGGAATCGTCGACCACCAGCGCCACGATGCGCCGGTCGAGCTTCTCGCGCGGCACGGTAGCGGCCTGCACGCGGCCGCGCCAGCCGGCGCGCACCAGCGCGCCGATGTCGAGGATCACGACGATGCGGCCGTCGCCGAGGATGGTGGCGCCGGATATGCCGCGGATGCCGGAGATCTGCGGGCCGACGGGCTTGACGACGATCTCGCGGCTGCCGACCAGCTCCTCGGCCACGAGACCGGTGGAAAGTTCGCCGGCGCGCACCAGCACCACCGGCAGCGTGGGATCGGTCTCGGGCAGCGGCCCGGCCTCCATGCCCACGAACACGCCCAGATGCTGGAAGCGGTATTTGTAGCCGCCGTACATGTACGAAGGGGTATCGCTGGCGAGATGCCGCAGCACTTCGTCGCGCGGCACGCGCACCACGCCTTCCACGGTGGGCAGCGGCAGCGCATAGAACTCGTCGGCAATGCGCACGATGAGCGCGTGGCTCACCGCCAGCGTGAACGGCAGGCGGATGGTGAAGCGCGAACCCTGGCCGGCCTGCGTCTCGATGTGCAGCGCGCCGCCGAGCTTCTTCACCTCGGTGGCCACCACGTCCATGCCCACGCCGCGGCCCGCGGCCTGGGTGAGATTCTCGGCCGTGGAGAAGCCCGGCTCCAGCACCAGCTGCATGGCCTCTTCGTCCGACAGCGCATGATTGGCCGCCACCATGCCCATGGCAATCGCCTTGGCGCGGATGGCCTCGAGGTTCATGCCGGCGCCATCGTCGGCAACGTCGATGATGACCTCGGCCCCTTCACGGCGCAGCGTGAGGCGGATCTGGCCGGTCTCCGCCTTGCCGGCGGCGCGGCGCTGTTCGGGTGATTCGATGCCGTGCACCACGGCATTGCGCAGCAGGTGCTCGAAGGGCGGCAGCATGCGCTCGAGCACCTGGCGGTCGAGCTCGCCGGAGGCGCCCTCGACCACGAGCTCGGCCTGCTTGCCGGTATCGGCCGCCGCCTGGCGCACGATGCGCGACAGACGCTGCACATGGCGCTGGAACGAGACCATGCGCGTGCGCATGAGGCCGTTCTGCAGCTCGGTGATGGTGCGGCCCTGCAGCTGCAGCAGGTTCTGCGCTTCCTGTGTCAGCGTCTCGAGCAGCTGCTGGATGCTCGCCACGTCGCTGGCCGTCTCGGCGAGCGCGCGCGAGAACTGCTGGATGGAGGAATAGCGGTCCAGCTCCAGCGGATCGAAATCGGTGCGCGGACCGGACTCGGTCTCGTGGCGGTGCAGGATCTGCGTCTCGGTCTCGATCTCGAGCTTGTTGAGCTGCTCCTTCAGGCGCGTGACCGTACGCGAGAGTTCAGCGAGGTTGAACTCCACCGAACCCATCTGCTGCTCGACGCGCGAGCGGCCGATGCTCACCTCGCCGGCCTGGTTCAGCAGCTGGTTCAGCAGCTCCGCATCGACGCGCGCCATTTCCACGCGCTCCGGCGGCGGCGCCGGCTCGCGTCCCGGCGGCACCATGGCGGCCGCCATCAGCCGGTCGAAAACCGCCGGCCGCTCGGGCGGCATCTGCGGTGCTGCGGGAGCCTCCGGCACCGGCGCATCGACATGCTGCGCATCCAGGGGCGGCAGGGTGTGGGGCACTTCCTGCGCCGTGGGCAGGGCCTCCTCTTCGACCACTTCCTCGCCACCGGAGAGCGCGCGCACCTGCGCAACCAGCGCCGCGGCCGGCGCGATGGGTTTGCTGGCGGCCAGCAGGTCGCGCATGCGCGCCAGTTCATCGAGCGCGCGCTGCAAGGTTTCGCGCGCCGCGGTGCTCGGCGGCACATTGCCGAGCTCGATGGCGATGATCAGCGACTCGAGCTCATGCGAGAGATCGCCCATTGCCGCGACGCCCGCCATGCGCGCGCCGCCCTTCAGCGTATGCAACGGACGCTTGAGCGCGGCGAATTCCTCGCGGCGCGGCTCATCGAGGCTGATGCCGAGGAAGGAGGACTGCGCGGCTTCCAGCAGTTCGGTGGCCTCGTCGCCAAAGATGGAGGCGATCTCGAGGTCATAGTCCACGGCCGCGGGGGGCGCAGACGGCTCCCCGCGCGGCGGCACCGCGAACACCCTCGCCCGGGGCTCCTCTTCGGTGGCCGCGCCCAGCTGCTCGTTGTTGCCGGTCTCGTCGGCGGCAATGCGCCGGTCCAGCTCCGCTTCGGCCTGGGCGATGCGTTCGAGCAGGGCCGAATGCGAGAGGAAGAAGCCCGTGGATTCGCCGAGATTGAGGCTCACGCTCTCCAGCGCCGTCATGCAGTCGGCCACCAGCGCGATGTCCCCGCCGTCGATGCCGACACCGGCATCGAAAGACTTGCGCAACCAGTGGTTCAACGGCTCGGCCAGGCGGATGCCATGGCGCGCCTCGGCCATGCGTGAGCTGCCCGCGAGGGTATGGCAGGCGCGGTAGACCGGCTCCGGCACCACCTGCGAGCCAGGCAGCGATGCGACGCGCTCGATCCAGTCGCGCACCACGGCGACGTGGCTTGCCGTCTCGCGCGAATAGATCTCGCCCAGTGTCGGGTCGGCCTCGGTCGCCGAAGGCTCCGGCTCTTCCGCGGACAGGAGGATGAACTCCGAATCCGCAGAGGCGCCCTCCCCCGGCTCCGACGGCAGCGGAATATCCAGATTCGGCGCCGGTTCGGCCACTGCCGGCACTTCAGACTGCGCAACCACCGCCGGTGCAACGGGGGCCGGCGGGGGCACCGAATCGGCGCTGCGGCCAGCGGCCAGCGCATGCGCACGCGCCGAGATGCCCGCGACATCGGCCGCAGGTGCAATGCCGCCTTCCAGATGGCCGATCAGCTGCGGCAGCGTCGCCACGGCCTCGCGCAGCGTCGCGAGGATGGCCGGACCGCGCACCAGGGTCTTGTCGAGCAGGCGGTTCAGCAGGTTCTCGATGGACCAGGAGAACTCGGCCAGCTCCGTGGCGCCGACGACGCGGCCGCTGCCCTTGAGCGTGTGGAAGGCACGCCGCGCGGTGGCGAGCGCAACTTCCTGCGAAGGGTCCTGATCCCAGACGGGCAGCTGCTGGGCGATGCGCGCCACTTCCTCACGCGCCTCCTCCAGGAACAGGCTGACCAGTTCAGGATCGGCAGCCTCGGCCAGCGGCGGACGCGGCCGCGCGGCGGGCGCCAGCACCGGCGGCGTGGCCGCCACCGTGGAAATCACGGCCGGATCCGGCAGCACGGGGGCACGCGCCGTGCCCAGCACCATGGTGTGGTCCGCATCGGCCACCGGCGCCACCGTGGGAACGGCGCGCGCCGGCTGTGCATCGACGGCGGCCAGCGCCGCCTCGGCGTTGTCGAGCATGTACCAGGGGTCCGAACGCCCGGCCTGCAGCGTCTCCATGTAGTACTCGACGCTGACGATGGCATCGGCAAGGCGGTCCAGCGCCTGTGGCGCAAGCCCCGAACCGCCGGGCTGCATCACCAGACGCAGATGGCCGGTGATGCGTTCCACGCAGCCCACTGCCCGCGTCTTGCCCAGCACCAGCAGGCCCGCCTGGATGCCGCGCATCAGTTCCAGCCAGTTGTCGAAACCGGCCGCATCCAGCGTGCCGCCGACATTCTGCGAGACGTATTCCTTCACGCGCGCCAGGTTCACCACGCATTCGCGCAGCACCGCGGACTGCACAGGCTGGAAGTCCAGATCCACCGACGGCTGCTCGGACGAGCGCTCGCGCGGCAGGATCATGCCGACGAGCTCATCGTCGAGGTGATCCTCGACGCGGATCAGCGCCGCGGCAATATCCACCAGCAGCGATTCGGAGGGCCGGTCGCCCGAGGCAATCAGCGTCTCGAGGCGGCCGATCTCGCTTTGCACGCGGGCGCGCTGCTCGCCGAGGCCGAGCACGCCCAGCGTGTCGCCGATCTTGCGCAGCAGATCGACCTGCGCCGTGAGTTCCTCCGGCGCGGCGGCGCCGCGCCGCACGTAGATGTCGAGGACATCCTTGATCTTGCCTAGGTCCTCGCGGATGGCCGCGGCCACCGTCTGCATCAGCTTCACCGAGGGCGCGGAGAGGCTCTCGCGTTCCTGCTCGATGCTCTCGTCCACCGGCAGCAATTCGCCGAGGCGGAAGGACGCGCGCACCGCCTTCACGCGCGGACCGGCTTCGGCGGCACGCGCCACGTAGTAAAGCAGGTTGTTCAGCAGTTCGACCGGCGGGTTCTGCGCATAGCGCGCCTCGCCCTCGTCGTACAGCCGCTTGATCTCGCGATCGGCAAGGCCGAGCAGGCGCTTCACCGACACGCTGCCTTCCAGGCCCCGGTCGCGCAACGCCTCGATGACGGCGCCGACCACCCACCACAGCTGGAACAGCGCCTGCGTGGCGGCGACGCGCTCCAGGCGCGTGGCGACGCCGGCCAGGGTTTCCAGGTGCGCATCGATGCGCTCGCCGCGGATCCAGCCAATGAGGCCCATCTGGAAGCGCGAGCGCAGGCGCCGCGCCCACTGCGCCGCGGTGATGTTCTCTTCGCCCGCCTCCGGCGGCGCCGGCTCGGCCTGGCGATCGGACTTCAGGTTCAGCAGCAGCAAAGTGCCTTCGGACAGCAGCGGGCTGCCGCGCACGGCGCGCATGTCGTTGAGCAGCGGCAGCAGGATCAGCGCCAGGTCGCGGCCGCCGGCCAGCACACGGTCCAGGTAAGAGGGCAGCTGCACCATGGCACGCATCAGCGCATCCAGCGCCTCGGCCTGGTTCTTGCGCTCGCCGGCCAAGGTCTCCAGGTACGCGGCGACCTGGCGCATTTCTTCGGCCAGCAGTGCCGCGCCATGGATCTCCATGACGCGCAGCACACCCTGCACCTGCGCCAGTTCGCTGCCGCAGCGCTGCAGCAGCGACAGGTTCTCCTGCTGCTCTACATAGGCTTCGAGCGCGACGCGCGCCTCGCCCAGCGAGGTGTTGACCTCGCGCGCGACGGCATCCAGCGTCTGGCTCGCAATCTGCGGCCGCGGGTTGTCGGCGATCTCAGCCATTGGCGGCACCCGATACGCGGCGGAAGATGCCGCTGGCGGCCGTTTCCGGATCGGCGACCGCCGGCTTGCGGAAGGAGCCGGATTCGGCCACATCGGGCAGCCGGAAACCGGCCACCGAGCGCCGCAGCGCCGCGGACAGTTCGGCGAGCTTGGCGATGGCCTCGGAGGTGTTGCTGGTGGCGTCGGCGGTCTGCGTGCTGATCTCGCGCAGCACCTGCATGTTGCGCGCCACGCTCTGTCCCGACTGCGTCTGGTTGCGGGCGCTGGCCGAGATGTTGTGCACCAGGCTCGCGATCTGGTTCGAGACCTGCTCGATCTCTTCCAGCGCGCTGCCTGCGTTCTCGGCCAGCATCGCGCCGCCGACCACGTCGGTGGTGCTGCGCTCCATCGAGACCACGGCGCCGTTGGTGTCCGCCTGGATGGTGCGCACCAGCACATCGATCTGCTTGGTGGCATTGGTGGCGCGCTCGGCCAGGCGCTGCACCTCGTCGGCCACCACGGCGAAGCCGCGGCCGGCCTCGCCGGCCATCGAAGCCTGGATGGAAGCGTTGAGCGCGAGGATGTTGGTCTGCTCGGCCAGGTCGTTGATGAGCTCGACGATGTTGCCGATCTCCTGCGAGCTCTCGCCCAGGCGCTTGATGCGCTTGGAGGTCTCCTGGATGGTCTCGCGGATGGCATTCATGCCGTCGATGGTGCGGCGCACGGCATCGCCGCCCTTGTGCGCGATATCCACCGAATAACGGGCCACGTCGGCGGCGCGCTCGGCATTGCCCGAAACTTCCTCGATGGAGCCGGCCATGGCCGCGATGGATTCGGTGGCCGATGCGATCTGGCGCGACTGCGCACTGGAAGACTTGGCCAGGTGCGCGGCCAGCGCCTGCGTCTGCCGCGTGGCGCCGTCCAGGTGGATGGCGGAACTGTTGATGGTCATCACCAGCTTGCGCAGGCTTTCGACGGCCATGTTCACCGAATCCGCGATGGCGCCCGTGATGTCCTCGGTGACGGTGGCGGTGGCGGTGAGGTCGCCCTGCCCGATGCCGGCTATTTCGTCGAGCAGGCGCAGGATGGCCTGCTGGTTGCGCTCGTTCTCGCGGCTCTGCGCCTCGACAGCCAGGCGCTGCGCGCGGCTTTGTTCCTCGGTAGCCCTCAGGTACATGAACAGCAGCGCCAGCGGCACCATGGCGGCAAGACCTGCCAGGCCCGCGATGATGGCCGTGGTGCCGCCGGCGAACATGGCCAGCGCCACCGCGGCCAGCACCAGCAACGCCGCCAGCCCGATGAGTATCAGGCTGCGGTTCATCGTGTTTGCGGAATCAGGCTGCGGCATCCAGGAACCCCGGGTTTTCGACGAGCAGACGCAGGCTCAGCACCGGCCAGGTTTCCGCCCCGCGGCGGAAGGCGCCGGCCATGAAGCGCTCGCAGCGCACCAGCGTGGGCGGCGCATTGCCGCTGAACTCTCCATCGGCGAAGCGCCGGAAGCCCAGCACTTCATCCACCATGAGACCGGCCGGCACCTCGCGGTGGTTCACCACCAGCACGCGCGTGTTGCGCGTGAGCGGCGTGGTGCCGCTGCCGAGGAACTGCCGCAGGTCGATGATGGGCAGCAGCGAACCGCGCACATTGGCAAGGCCCCTGATCCAGGTCCTGGCGCCGGGCACCCGCGTGAGCTGCGAGGGATAGGGCAGCACTTCGCGCATTTCCTCGCGCGCCACCAGGTACGACTCGCCCGCCATGCGCCAGGCGACGCCCACCCATTCGCGGTCGGCTGCCGCCTCCTCGCCGGGAGCGGCCGAACCCGCGCGGCCGCGGCGGTCCAGCGCCACCAGCAGGTCGAAGGGCCGGTCACGCAGCGATCGAATCAGGGATCCGGAGTCCAACGTCGCCCCCTCACGCAGCGAGCGTGGACTGGGCTTTCTCCACCAGCTTGTCCGGCGTCACCGGCTTGACCATGTAGTCCACCGCACCCTGGCGCAGGCCCCAGATGCGGTCGGTCTCATGGCCCTTGGAGGTGACCATGACGATGGGGATGCGCTGTGTGTCCGGGTCGCTGACGATGGCGCGCGTGGCCTGGTAGCCGTTCATGCCGGGCATGACGATGTCCATGAAGATGAGGTCCGGGTGCATTTCGCGCGCCAGCCGCACCCCTTCCTGTCCGTCGCCCGCGGTGGCGGTGCGGAAGCCGCTGCCCTCCAGCGCCTTTTTCATCACGTGCACTTCGGTGGGCGAGTCGTCGACGATGAGTATCAATGCCACGGCCTATCTCCCAATGTGCGTCTCGATCGCACCCAGAAGCTCTTCCTTGGTGAACGGCTTCGTCAGGTAGTGCTCGGAGCCGACGATGCGGCCACGGGCCCGGTCGAACAGGCCGTCCTTCGAGGACAGCATGATGACCGGAATCGAACGGAAAACCTTGTTGTGCTTGATGAGCGCGCAGGTCTGGTAGCCGTCCAGGCGCGGCATCATGATGTCGACGAAGACGATGTCCGGCTGGTGATCGGCGATCTTGGCCAGCGCATCGAAACCGTCGATGGCGGTGAAGACCTCGCAGCCCTCCTTGACGAGCAGCGTCTCGGCGGTGCGCCGGATGGTCTTGCTGTCATCAATGACGAGCACTTTCAGGCCTTTGAGACTGGTGCCCTCGTCGTTCACGGCCACGGTACTCCCGGCAACGTTCATAGCGGTGGAAACCCGTGTTCTTTTAACATATCGGCCTACCCCTCGCCATGCAACGCGGTTCGCATTTCTGAGGGACGATTCTGGCAGTGGGATAACATTACGCCTTGATGTGCGGCACGTTCCTGAGAGAAACATGACCATGACCCAGCCGCTTGAGCTTGCCGTAGTGATGGACCCCATCGGGGACATCAAGTACGCCAAGGACACCACCCTTGCCATGCTGCTGGCCGCCCAGGCCAGGGGCTATCAGCTCTTCTACCTGACCCAGGGCGACCTCAGCCTGCGCGACGGGGTGGCCGTCGGCAGGGCCCGGCCGCTGGCGGTCCATGCCGATCCCGCGAACTGGTTCACGCTGGGCGAGCCGGCCGTACGGCCGCTCGGGGACTTCGACGTGATCCTGATGCGCAAGGATCCGCCCTTCGACATGGAGTTCATCTACACCACCTACGTGCTGGAACGGGCCGAGCTGGCCGGAGCCATGGTGGTGAACACGCCCCAGGGCCTGCGCGACATGAACGAGAAGGTCTACACGGCCTGGTTCCCCGAATGCTGCGCGCCCACCCTCATCACCCGCGACATGGACGACATGGGCGCCTTTGCCGCCGAGCACGGGCGGGTCGTGGTCAAGCCCCTGCACGGCATGGGCGGCCGCTCCATCTTCGTGGTGGACCAGTCCGACAAGAACCTGCGCGTGGTGTTCGAGACCCTGACCGACTATGGCAGCCGCTTCGCCATCGTGCAGCGCTACCTGCCGCAGATCGTCACCGGCGGGGATTCGCGGGTGCTGCTGGTGGACGGCGAGCCGGCGCCCTACGCGCTGGCGCGCATGCCTTCGGCCACCGACAACCGCGGCAACCTCGCGGCCGGCGCCACCGGCGTGGTGCGCGAGCTCAATGACCGCGACCGGGAGCTGGCCGCGCGCATCGGTCCTGAACTGGCCCGCCGCGGCATGCTGTTCGTGGGGCTGGACGTGATCGGCGGCTACGTCACCGAGATCAACGTCACCAGCCCCACCGGCGTGCGCGAGATCCACAAGCAGACTGGCACCGACGTGGCCGACCTCTTCATCCAGGCGCTGGGCCGGCGCCTCGCGGCACGCCGGCAGGGCTGATGGCCTCGCTGGCCCAGCCGCTGGAGCCGCCAGCCCGGCCGCTGCGCCGGCGGGCCGACCGCGCCGCGAGCCGCGTGACGCGCGACCGCCTGGCCTCCATGCTGATGCTGGCGGTGCTGCTGCACGGCATCGTCATCCTCGGCATCACCTTCGCGCCGCCGGGCCAGCGCGATGCCAGCAGCGACCCGGGCATCGAGGTGCTGCTGGTCTCGGACGAATTGCCCGAAGAACGCAGCAACCCCGACGCCACCTACCTTGCCCAGCGCACGCAGAGCGGCTCGGGCAACAGCAGCGAACGCCGCGCCGCCGAAATCCCCTCGGCAGGCCGGCCGCAACCCCCGCCGCCGCCAACACCATCCCGCGACACCCAGGCCGGCACCGAGCCGGTGCTCTCTGCCAGCGCGGAATCAGGCCTGGCGCGTATTGTCGCGCTGCCGCTGGCCGAGCCGGCGCCGCCGGAAGTCCGCGCGGCCGCGGCCGCAGGAGAAGCGGCGGGCGATGACGAACTGCGGCTGCGCGGCGAGCGGCGCGACGAGCTGTACGTGACGGCCGACACCCGCGCTTCGCGCCTGGCACCTTATCTCGACGCCTGGCGCCGGCGGGTGGAGCGGATCGGCACGGTCAACTACCCCTCGGTGGCGCAGCGCCGCGGGCTCACCGGCAACCCGGTGATCGAGGTGGCGCTGCATCGCGATGGCCACCTACAGTCCTCGCGCATCATCAAGAGCAGCGGCCATCCGGAAATCGACGCGGCGGCGCTGGACATCCTGCGCCTCGCCAGCCCCTTCGACCCCTTCCCGCCGGAGCTCGCCCGCGACTACCGCCTGCTGCGTTTTGCGTACGAGTGGCAGTTCGTGGGCGGCCGCGTGACCGATACCGCGGTATCCGTGCCCCGAGAAGGGGTTCCTTGAGGACCGGGACAGGCGCCCCCATACTGGGAAGCATGACCACTCCGAGCAACCTGACGAACCATCTGCTGGTCGCCATGCCCGGATTCGACGATCCAGGCTTCGCCCAGACCGTTACACTGATCTGCGAGCACGGCGAGAAAGGCGCGCTGGGCATCGTGCTGAACAAGCCGCTGCCGATGCGCCTGTCCGAAGTGCTGTCGCAGATGAAACTGGCCGCGCACAGCGACACCATCGGCGAGCGGCCGGTGCTGCGCGGCGGCCCCGTGCACCAGGACCGCGGCTTCGTGCTGCACCGCCCGGGCGGCAACTGGGATTCCACCCACCGGATCTCCGACAACATCCAGGTCACGACCAGCCGCGACGTGCTGGCCGCGATGGCGCGCGGGGAAGGCCCGCAGGATGCCTTCATCGCGCTGGGTTACGCCGGTTGGGAACCGGGCCAGCTCGAGCGCGAGATCCTCGACAACGCCTGGCTGACATTGCCGATGAATGAATCGGTGCTGTTCGACCTGCCCTACGAGGAACGCTGGCTGGCGGCCTGGCGCCTGCTGGGCGTGGACGTCAACGCGGTGAGCCCCCAGGCCGGGCATGCCTGAGACGCGGCGGCCGCGCGTCGTGCTGGCCTTCGACTTCGGCCTGCGGCGCATCGGCATCGCCGCCGGCGACACGCTGACGCGCAGCGCGCGCCCGCTGCGCACCGTCGCAATGCACGATGCCGGCCCGGACTGGGCCGCCATCGACCGCGAGCTCGCCGCGCACGCGCCCGCCCTGCTGGTGGTGGGAACGCCTTATAATGACGACGGTACCCCCGCCCGCCTCGCCCCCGCTGCCACTGCCTTCGCCGCTTCGCTGGCGCAGCGCTACCGGCTGCAGGTCGAGCGGGTGGACGAGCGCTACTCCTCCACCGAAGCGGCAAGCCGCCTGCGCGAACAGCGCGCGGCCGGCACGCGCCGGCGGGCGGTGCGCAAGGAAGACATCGACAGCGCCGCCGCGGCGATCTTCCTCGACAGCTGGCTGGCACAGAACGACTGAGACGAGAACCCGATGAACCCACAACGGCGCCCGGACGGCAGCCTCAGGCACCTGCTCACCCTGGATGGGCTCACGCGCCCCGAGATCGAAACCCTGCTCGAACGCGCGCAGCACTATGTGCGCCGGCCCGGCGAGCGCGCACCGCGCAGCGATGCGCTGACCGGCCGCACCGTCGCGAACATGTTCACCGAACCTTCCACGCGCACCCGCGTGTCCTTCGAACTGGCCGCGAAGCGGCTGGGCGCCGAGGTGGTCAACCTCGAGGTGCAGCTGTCCTCGCGCGTGAAGGGCGAGAGCATCCTGGACACCGTATTCACGCTCGAATCGCTGCACGTGGACGTGTTCGTGCTGCGCGACGCCGAAGTGGGCGTGCCGGCACTGGTGGCCGCGAACGTGGCGCCGCATGTGAGCGTGCTGTCGGCGGGCGAGGCGCATGTGTCGCATCCCACGCAAGGGCTGCTCGATGCCCTCACCGTACTGCAGCACAAGCGCCGCTGCGACGGGCTCGCCATCGCCATAGTCGGCGACATCCGGCATTCGCGCGTGGCGCGCTCGGCCTGGCAGGCCTTCAGCCTGCTGGGCACGCGCGACCTGCGGCTCGTGGCCCCGCCCTCGCTGATGCCCGGCGAGGACGAGTTTGCAGGCGCCGTGCGCGAGACCGACATCGCCCGCGGCATCGCCGGCTGCGACGTGGTGATGATGCTGCGCATCCAGCGCGAGCGCTTCGCCGATGCCGCGATTCCCGCCGGCGCGGACTACTTCCTGGAGTACGGGCTCACCCGCGAGCGCCTGCGTCTTGCCAAACCCGACGCCATCGTGATGCACCCCCAGCCCATGAACCGCGGCGTGGAGATCGAATCGGCCGTGGCCGATGGCCCGCAATCGGTGATCCGCGCGCAGGTGGCCAACGGCGTTGCCGTGCGCATGGCGGTGCTCGAGACCATCGCGACATGAGCAGCGAACGCGCCCACCGCGGCACCATCTTCGTCGAGGATGCGCGCGTGCTCGCGCACCAGCCCTTTGCCGGCCACCAGTACGTGATGCGCCTGGCGGCGCCGGAAACGGCCGCGCGCGCCACCGCCGGCAGCTTCGTGCACCTGACGGTGGATGCTTCCATTCCCATGCGCCGGCCGCTGTCCATCATGCGCGCCGAACCGCAGGCGGGCTGGATCGAACTGCTGTACAAGATCCACGGCGAGGGCCTGAGGGCACTGGCCGCGCGGCGCGTGGGCGATACCGTGAACCTTCTCGGGCCCATCGGCCAGGGCTTCCGCCCCGATGCGGCGCGGCCGCGCGCGCTGCTCATCGGCGGCGGCGTGGGCATTCCGCCCATGGTGTTCCTTGCCGAAACGCTGCGCGACCGGCAGGCCGAAGGCTTCAAGCCCTTCGCCATCCTGGGCTCGGAGCTGCCTTTTCCGTTCACGGCGCGGCCTTCGACCATCATCGTGCCCGGCATGCCCGATGGTGTGATCGCCGCCATGCCATTGCTGGATGAATGGGGCGTGCCGAGCCGCCTGACCAGCAAGTCCGGTTTTCCCGGCTGCCACGATGGCTATGTGACGGACCTTGCGCGGCTGTGGCTGGCGCAGCTTCCGCCTGCGCTGCTTGCCGAGGTCATGATCTTCAGCTGCGGCCCCACACCCATGCTCAAGGCCGTGGCGCAGCTGGCGCGCGAGTTCGATCTGCCCTGCCAGGTCTCGCTGGAGGAGTTCATGGCCTGCGCCGTCGGCGGCTGCGCCGGCTGCGCGGTCGAAGTGCAGGGGCCCTCAGGCCCTGCCATGAAACGGGTGTGCGTGGACGGCCCGGTGTTCGACGCGCGGGACGTGTTCGCTCACTGCTGATCGAAGACCGGCGCCCCGTTCGAATCCACGTTGCGGTTGTTCTCCAGGCACACGTATTCCTGGATGTTCAGCTCCGGGCGGTAGCGGTAGCGGAACGTCCTGGTCCACGGCTCGGTGAACACCTTCGGATCGTCGATGGTGATCTCGTCCACGAGAATCCCCGGCTCATCCTTGCTGAGCTGAATCCGCTCCGTGAGCCGCAGCGCGTCGCTGATCGGCAGGCCGGACTGCTCGATCAGCACATCGTCCCGGACGCCGATGGTATCCACCACCAGCGTGTCGCCCTCCCAGCGGCCGACCGAGTATCCGGCGTAGGCGGGAAGCACTTCGTCCAGGTCCACCTGCTTGCGGCCGTCCAGCCAGATGCGCCTTTGAGCAGCCTGCCATTCCCCGGTGATGGTGATCTGGCCCGGGGTCTGCAGGATTTCCATCCCGTAGATGGCGCTCATCATCCGGGGCATGCCCGGCGGCAGGCACAGCGCCGTGGGATCGTAAAGCACCTGGCCACGCGCGGAGGCTTCCCGCACGGTCTCGTACTTTTCCTTGTAGGGCGACTTCAGCGGCGGATGACGGCTGGCCGGGACCTGTGTGCCATTGGTGCTCCGCGGCGGGCCCGCAACGGCGCCCGGCCCGAAATTGCGCTCCATCAGGCCGCCGACGGGAGTCCAGAATCCCGTCAGGTTCGGCTTGCCGTCAGCCAGCCGCGCTGGTTGCGGCAATGCCGGCTTCTCCGGCGCAGCCGCCGCGGACGCATTGCCGGCGATCAGCGTGGACAGGGACAGCACCCACGCAGCAAGGACGCCTGCTTTCATCGCTTCGAGCCTCCGGACGCCTCAGGCGGCGCCGCCTCCCAACGTGGTTCCATCGGCAAGCGTCACCAGGATCAGGTTGCCGCCCTTCTTGCCGTCACGCAGCGGATTGATCAGCACGCTGATCTTGTCGCCGGGCTTCAATGTATTGCGCTTCCAGCCACTGCGCATCAGCACATTCGGGCTCAGCGCCTCGATGAGCCACAGCTCCGGTTCGGCCCCTTTGCCGGGCACCACCGTCAGCTGTATCCACGAATGCGGATTGGTGAACTGGAATTCCTTGACGACGCCCTCGATGGTCACCTGTTTGGTCTGGTCGAACATCGCGAAGGAGTGATGCCCATATGACTGCGGCGCCGCGGACAGGGCCAGGATGCCCGCCAGCAATATCATCGATGTCACGCGCTTCACGGTGAATCCCCCGATTCCGGAATTTCTTAATATTAATATGTTCATAAATACAGGGACAAAGCAAGCACGAGGCGCGCGCACGGCGCAGCACGGATTCCCGGGGAGAACCGCAGCTAGTCGTAGGTGATGGTATAGATGAGGTCCAGGGCGCTGGCCTTGCCGGTCTGGCCGCGCGCCGTGAAGCGCCGGGTGATGTCGTAGAAGATGTAGAACGTGCTCGTGGCGCCGGACAGGCCCGCCTGGTAGGTCACATAGAGCTGGTCGGAAATGCGCTTGCCGACCGACACGCCCGACTCGCTCACGCCCAGCTCGTCGAGGCCCAGGCCGCCGGCAAGGCTGCTGCCCACGCTGCCGGCCAGCAGGCCCAGCGCGGCCTGCTGCATGGAGGCGCCCTCGGCGCCATTGCTGGCCGCAGCGCGGCCCAGCACCACCCAAGAGAGCTTTTCGGATTCGGGCATGTCCGGCTCCGAGTACAGCAGCACGCGCGGCGCGTCCAGGGTGCCGGTGACGCGCACGCCCGCGCGCACGGCGATCTCGGGGCGGATGGCCAGCAGGTTCAACGACGGGTTCGAGTAGGGGCCGTTGAACAGCACCACACCGGTCTCCACGTTCAGCGCCTGCCCCCAGGCGCGGAAGCGGCCTTCGTCGGTGCGCACTTCACCCACGATGCGGAAGGGATCGGCACCGCCGGTGGCGCTGCTCACGGTCAGCTCGCCTTCCAGGCGCGTGGTGATGCCATAGCCCTGCAGCGCGAGGTCACGCCCCAGGTCCAGCTTGATCGCAAGATCCATGGGCTTTGCGGTCTGCAGCTCGGCATGCGCCTGCGGCGCCGTCGCAGCGCCCGGCTGCAGATCGGCGTCGTGCACCACGACGACGTCATCACCGAGCGTAGGCGCGCCCGCCTCCGGCAGCATGATGGCTGCACGGTCCACGGCAAGGTCACCGCGCACCTTCAGCCTGCCCTGCTGCAGGCTGGCCGCGAGATCGCCGCTCAGGCTCAGCTGGCGGTCATTGCGCACCAGCACCTGCATCTTCTGCAGGCGCGTGGTGAAATCCAGCGCAATGCCGGAATCATCCGGCTCGGCACTGGCCGCGCCGCTCCAGTCGATGCTGCCGCTGGCCGTCATGCGGCCGCGCTCCGTGGGTGGCGGTGTGCGGTTGCCGCTGAGGCCGCGCACATGGGCGCGGCTGCCAGTGCCTCCCTGCAGCGTCAGTTCGGACACCTGCAGCCGGCTGCCCTGCAGCGTGGCGCGCAGCAGGCCATCATGCAGGTCCACACCGTCGAGCACCGAGCGGATGTTGAGACCATCGGCGTCGATGCTGCCCTGCAGCTGCGGCGACTGCACGGTGCCCGCAATGGCGACATCGGCCTGCAGCGCACCCTGCACACGCCAGCCCGGCGGCGCAAGGAAGCCCCACACGCCCAGGTCCTGCAGCCGCGCCTGCAGGGTGCCGGACAGCGGTGCGGCATCCGGCAGCGTCCAGCCACCTGCCTGCCGCGCCAGGGTGGTGCGCACATTGGCGGTGATCTGCCCGGCGCGCTCGGTGTTCCAGTCCAGGGACAGCGTCACGGCATTGCCTTCGGACTGCGCCTTCACTTCCAGCGTGCGGATGCCGGCGGCCACGCCTTCGCGGCGCACGCGCTCGGCGCTTTGCGCCGTCTTGTCCGCCGAATTGTCCGCGGCGGAATCGATATCGGGCTGGCCCAGCCACAGGTCGCCGCTGTCGCGCTGCAGGTGCGCGCGCACGTCCAGGCTGTCGGCCAGGCGCACGTCCCATCCGCCGTTGACCACCAGATCGGTGTACAGCCCCGCCTCGGCAAGCGGCGCACTGCCCAGCGGCGCGAGCAGCGCATCCAGCCACCCCGGACGCAGGCCGCTCACCGTGCCGCTGCTGCTGAGCCGCGACGCGCCATCGGCGGCACGTTGCCACTGCAGGGGCTGCCACGCCAGCCGCAGCGCATCGCCTGCAGGCGAAACGCTGCGCGGCGGAGTCAGCGTGGCTTCGCCGGCACTGGCGCCTATTTCCAGAATCCCGCCGGTGCGCGCGGTGATCTGCAGTCCTTCGTTCACCTGCAACTGCCACGGCTCGGGCTGACCGGGAAGCGTCACGGAAGATGCGAGCCGCGCGACCTCGACATTCCACTGCGGCGCAGCGGCATTGGCCGCGGTCTGCCTCATCCGCAGCTGCGCATCGAGCACGGCGCGGGCATCCCTGGCATCCAGATCGCCTTCGATGGCCAGCTCCGCGGCGGCGGGGTTGCCCTGCAGCCGCAGCTCGAGGTGCTGCGCACCGAAGGTGGCGGGAGGCTCGCCGGCCGCGGCCGGCAGCTCGAGGTACAGCGACTGCAATTGCGCACTGACCGCGGCATGCAATGGCGCATGGGCGCCGGGATTCTCCAGGCCATCCCGCCATTGCTGCCAGCCGCCCTGCCAGTCGGCGCGCAGAGTGGCGCTGCCGCGAGCCTGCAGATCCGGCAGGTGCTCACCGATCGCGGGCAGGCCGCGCAGCCAGGCCATCAGCTGCTGCGCCGATGCCAGCTGCAGCGACAGGCTCCCGTCGCCGGTGCGCGCCTGCATGCGCGCATCCGCAGCCAGCGCCAGACCGGGCGCCACAGCCTTCACCTGCCCCTTGATCGAGTCCAGTGCCGGCAGCGCGGCTTCGATGCCACTGCCATCGATCCTCGCGCCCAGCGCATCCACGTGCACACTGTCCAGCGCGAGCCGCGATGGCGACCATGTGCCGCCGGCCTTGATGGCGCGGATTTCCCACGCGCCGCGCGCCGGCGCGCCGCCCGGCGTGTAGCCCGCGATGTCGGCATCGAAGGCCACACCGCGGCGCAGGTCGCCGTGTGCAGCGAGCGTCCCCGACAGCGTCGCGGCGGCGCTGGCGGCCAGCTGCCCGTGGATCTGTTGCAGCGGCAGACGCTGCAGCTCGCCGCGCACTTCCAGCGACTGCGCTTCGGGATTGAATTCGCCCTGCAGATGCGCCTCGCCCCCGCCGAGCTGCAAGCTCAGGTTTTCGGCGCGCCAGCGCTGTGGCGTGACGCGCCCATCGGCCAGCAGCCGCTCCAGCGGCAGACGGCCGTGATCCAGCGGACCCGGTGCGGCATTGGTGAAATCCAGCGATATGTCCCAGGCAGCGGGCGAACCTGCCACCGGCTGGACGCTGGCCCGGCCGGCGAAGGCGGTGACGGGCGCCGCGGCCTGGAAGACATGCGCATCCAGCGCCTCGGCCTCGAGCACGAGCTGCTGCAATGGTTGTGCACGCCAGGGGTGCAATGCCGCTTCGGCGTGCAACCGCGCCGCAGGCTCACGCTCCTGCTCGCGCAGGTCGAGCTGCACATCGAGGCTTGCCGCATCGCCGCCCGCGAGGCTGCCGCTCAGCGCCAGCTGTGCCCGCATCGCAAGCGGTGCTTCGGCCACGAGATTGCGCAGCGCGGCATCGACCCGGCCTGTCACGGCAAGGTCCGTGGCATGCAGCAGCAGGTCCGCCTGCACGCTGCTCTGGCCATGGCGCAGGCTCTGCAGGCGCAGCGCATGCTGCCGGCCGTCGTAGGCATAGCCGGCGGCGATGCCGTCGATGACCTGCGTGCTGGCAACGCCGGCCGCATCCACGGTATCCACCTGCAGCCGCGTGACGGCCAGGGGCAGCCTCACACGCAAGGGCAGCGACACTTCTTCCGGCATCCTGAAGGGTGCGGCATCCGGCTTCTGGGGCTGCGGCGTCAGCCGCAGGCGCACATTGCGGGCGTGCAGCCTGCGCACATACAGCAGGTGGTCCACCAGGCGGCTCGGCGACCACTCCAGCCGCAGATCCTCCAGGGTGAGTTCGATGCCGGCACTGCGCCATCGCAGGTGGCCGATGCGGCCGCCGCCGGTGATCGATCCGCTGGCGTCGCTGAATTCAAGCTGCTGTTCCTGCGGCAGCAGGCGCTGCGCCAGCTGCAGCACGCGCGGCAGCGAACTGTCGGTAGACGCCCACCACACCATGCCCGCGAGCAGCACCAGCAGCAGGACGGGTGCCGCCAGCAGCCAGCGCAGCAGGCGCCGCCGGCGGGGCGGTGGAGCGGAAGGCGTATCGGTGGCAGCCTGATCCATCTTCCCGCGCCTCAGAACTGGAAGCCCATGCGCAGATGCAGTCGCCACTGCCGGTCGTGGATGCCGTAGGCCATGTCCACCTGCAAGGGACCGACCGGGCTGCTCCAGCGCAGGCCGGTGCCCACTCCGGTGTACAGCGTGTACTGGCTGAGGGTGTCGGTGGCCGTGCCCACATCGACGAAGGTGGCATGCTCGAAGCTCGCCGCATCGCCGAACAGCTTGATCGGGCGCTGCCATTCCACGCTGCCCGAGGCCATGTAGCGGGCGCCGTAGACGCTGCCATCGTCTAGCCGCGTGCCGATGGCCTGGTAGCCATAGCCCCGCACCGTGGTATCGCCGCCGGTGAGGAACAGCAGCCGCACGGGGATGTTCACGCCGGCCGCGGCGTAGATCGCGCCCAGGTCCGCCCGCAGTGCCAGGCGGCTGCGCTTGCCCGCCTCGTTGCGTTCGCCGAAGGGCCAGAACTGCAGCGCGCGCGCACTGAAACGCAGGAAGGGATCCTGATGCGGCGACAGCGTGAAACCCAGGCCCGCCTCGGCCCCCAAGCCATGCCCCGCATTGGGATTGGTCCGGTCGTCGAAGTAACGGCCCGTCCACGCGTAGTTGGCGAGTATCGAGGAGCTGCCGCCCGGCGCGCCATTGCCTTCGGTGGTGCCGAGGTCGTATTGCACGTAGTAGCGGCGGTCGATGCGCTCGCCGGATTTCATGCGTCCGCCCGTCAGCGACACGCTGCGCGCCGTGAAATCGCCGTAGTCGGAGCGCTCCACGGCGGCGCCCGTGTACCAGGCCCAGCCGGAGGAGACAGGCATGGCCGTCCAGCGGGTGGCCAGCAGCTGCGTGCTGGTGCCCAGCGCAAACTGGTTGATCGCCCGCCAGCCCAGCGGCCACATTTCGTTGTGCGTGTGGTCCACCGATACGCGCGGCCCGGTGTCGGTGCTGAAGCCCAGGCCGAACACCACCTTCTGATACTGCGCCTCGCGCAGCTGCGCGATCACCGTGGCGTGATCCGGCTCGGCCTCGTCCGGATTCAGCATCAGGAACGCGGCATCGAAATAGCCGCTGTTCACCAGCCGCTGCTGCGCATCCAGCAGTGCGGTTTCGCTGTAGTCGCTGCCGGTGGGAATGCGCGCGATGTTGCGGATGCCGTCGGCGTCGTAGCGCTCCACGCCGCGCAATTCCAGGGCGCCGAAACGGTATGGGGCGCCGGGGTCGTAGGTGATGTGCAGGTCGGCGCGCAGGGTGTCGGCGTTGACCCGGGCCTGGCTTTCGGCGATGCGCGCAGCCGGATAACGCTCGCGCTGCAGGGCGCGCAGCCCGCCGGTCTTGGCGGCATCCCAGTCCTCCTGGGTGAAGGGGCGGTCCTCGCGCAGCATCCATCCCCCGCGGATGGCATCGCGCTGCGCGGCGGCGCGCGGATCACTGTCCATGGGTTCGGCGAAACGGACATCGTAACTGGCCACCCTGGCCTGCTCGCCGGGCTCGGCCTTGATCACGATGCGGCGCGGCGCATCGGCCTTCTCGGGCTGCTCCAGGCTGAGCTCCAGCTGCGGCCGGAAATACCCCAGCGCGGCCAGCAGATCGCGCGCATTGGACTCGGCCTCGGCCATCAGGCGCCGCAGTTCGCCGGCCTGCAGATCCGGGAAGCTGCGGAAACGCTGGATGTCCAGGTACTGCCGCAGGTGGCTCGCGATGCGCCGGTCGCTGCTTTCGATCTTCACCTCGAAGGACAGCGGCGCGGCGCCGGCCTCGGCCGGGTCCTCCTGCCTGCCCTCATCGCGGCTGCCCATTGTGCTGCAGGCCTGCAGGGCCAGCCCCGGACCCAGCAGCAACAGCAGCAGAGATGGCAGGAATTGAGTGGGTCGAAATCGGGGCATGGGCCCCACAGCTTCGCAGCCCGCAGCGCATCGGGCAATGCGCAAGGCGCCGACTAGCGCGTAGTCCCCGGCCGACGCCCCATGGCGCGCAGACAGTCGCGCGCATCGCTGCGCGCAAAGTCGGTGAACGGGCCGCGGCCATGCGTGGCGCGATATTCCCAGGGCGCGCGGGCCGGCGCCGATCGCGGCTGCCAGAGTCCGCGGCCCGACCGCCGCGCCTCCTCTTCCAGCCGGCACAGCTCCTGCTCCGCACGGCGCATGTAACGCCGGTAGGCCCAGGCATGGCCTTCGCGCACCAGCTCGCGGTTCAGATCCACGCCCTGGTAGTGAACGACGGCCAGCAGCCGGTCGTACTGGTCCTGCGAAACCGGCTCCAGCCACACATCGCGATCCTGCAGCTGGCTGGCGAGAAAACGGGTGGCGGCGAGGCCACCGGGCTGGTCACGCTCCGGCGCGTCGATGCCCTGCAGCCGCACGCGCACGCGGCCACTGGCGAGGCGCACATCCAGGGTATCGCCGTCGACGACCCGCAGCACGCGGCCGCGCAGCAACCCTTCCTGCGCCAAGGCGGCGCGCAGCGCCGGCAGCAGCAGGATCAGGACGAGAATGCACAGCCCGGCGACGCGGGCGACCCTGCGGCTCAGGGCGAGACCTGGCGCATCAGCCGAAATTGATGGTCGCTTCGAGATTGGTGCGGGA
The DNA here is from genome assembly GCA_049841155.1 of Steroidobacteraceae bacterium. Classification (GTDB taxonomy): domain Bacteria; phylum Pseudomonadota; class Gammaproteobacteria; order Steroidobacterales; family Steroidobacteraceae; genus ZC4RG30. The sequence goes on along the minus strand of JASGHI010000004.1, from coordinate 236,247 downwards.
ATCGGCGTTGGCCAGCGCATCTTCCATGCTGATGCGGCCGGCCTTGTACAGCGCCACCAGCGCCACATCGAAGCTCTGGATGCCCTTTTCGCCGCTGCTGCGGATCGATTCCTTGATGGTGCTGACGTCACCCTTGCGGATCAGCTCGGAAATGTGCGGCGTGTTGATCATGATCTCCACCGCCGCGACGCGCCGGCCGTCCACGCCCGGCACCAGGCGCTGCGCGAGGATGGCGCGCAGGTACTGCGACATGTCCAGCAGCACCTGCGGATGCTGTTCGTGCGGGAACATGTTGATGATGCGGTCCAGAGTCTCGGCGCAGTTGTTGGCATGCAGCGTTGCCAGCACCAGATGGCCGGTGCCGGCGAGATTGATGGCCGCCTCCATGCTCTCGCGGTCGCGGATCTCGCCGATGAGGATGACATCGGGTGCCGCGCGCATCACGCCGCGCAGCGCGCGGGCGTAACTCTTGGTGTCGAGGCCCACTTCGCGCTGGTTGACGATGGAGCGCTTGTTGGTGTGCAGGAACTCGATCGGATCCTCGATGGTGACGATGTGATCCGAGAAATGCTCGTTGCGGTAGTTGATCATCGCCGCCAGCGACGTGGACTTGCCGCTGCCGGTGGCGCCGACCATCAGGATGAGCCCGCGCTTGTGACGCGCGAGGTCGGTGAGCACCTCGGGCACGCCCAGCTGGTCCAGGCGCGGCATGTCGGCAGTGATGTAGCGCATCACCATCGCGGGGTAGCCGCGCTGGTAGAAGATCGCGACGCGGAAACGCCCCAGGCCCGGCTCGGATAGCGCGAAGTCGATCTCCAGCTCGCGCTGGAAGTACTCGATCTGCTCCGGCGTCATGAGGCCGAAGGCGGCCGCGCGCACGTACTCGGGCGTGAGTATCTGCTTGTTGATGGAGTGGATCTGGCCCTCGATCTTGATCTTGATCGGGGCATTGGAGGTGAAGAACAGGTCCGAGGCCTTGCGCTCGACCATCAGCTTGAACAGCGGCCGGATCTTGAAGCCCGCCGCTGCTGCGTCGGTCTTGAAATCATCCGTGTCTTCCATCGGTACGCCCATGTCCCGCTCGCTCATTTCCTAGATGGCCCTGCCTTCGTCCTCGTCCATCAGCGACAGGCCGCCGGCATCGTCCGCCGGCCGCGAGTCGCGCTTGCTCTCCAGCTTCACGCGCAGGCGCAGCTCGTTCTTCGAGTCGGCGTTGCGGATGGCGTCGTCATAGGAGATGAAGCCGCCTTCGTACAGCTCGAACAGGCACTGGTCGAAGGTCTTCATGCCGATGCGCGTGGAACGCGCCATCACTTCCTTGATCTTGTGCACCTCGCCCTTGAAGATGAGGTCCTGGATCAGCGGCGAGTTGAGCATGATCTCGGTGGCCGCGATGCGGCCCTTGCCGCCCTCGCGCGGCACCAGGCGCTGCGAGATCAGGCCGCGGATGTTCAGCGACAGGTCCATGAGCAGCTGCTCGCGCCGCTCCTCGGGGAAGAAGTTGATGATGCGGTCCAGCGCCTGGTTGGAGCTGTTGGCATGCAGCGTCGCCAGCACCAGGTGGCCGGTCTCGGCGAACTGGATGCCGTATTCCATGGTCTCGCGGTCGCGGATCTCGCCGATGAGGATGACATCGGGCGCCTGACGCAGCGTGTTCTTCAACGCGTTGTGCCAGTTGTCGGTGTCCACGCCCACCTCGCGGTGCGTGACCACGCAGCCCTTGTGCGGGTGGATGTACTCCACCGGATCCTCGATGGTGATGATGTGGCCGCGGGTCTTCTCGTTGCGGTAGCCGACCATGGCGGCGAGCGTGGTGGATTTGCCCGAACCCGTGCCGCCGACGATGATGGTAAGGCCGCGCTTGGACAGCACCACGTCCTTGAGGATGGGCGGCAGGTCCAGCTCCTCGAAGGTCGGGATGGTGGGGTTGATGAGGCGGATCACGCAGCCCACCTGCCCCTGCTGCTGGAAGGCGCTGACGCGGAAGCGGCCGATGCCGGGCGGCGCGATGGCGAAATTGCACTCGCGCGTGGCGTCGAATTCCTTTCGACTGCCGGTCGTTCATGATGGAGCGCACCAGCACCGCGGACTGCTCGCCGGTGAGCGCGCGTTCGGTCTGCGGGCGGATCTCGCCATCGATCTTCACCGCCGGCGGGAAGCCTGCCGTGATGAAAAGGTCCGAAGCCTTGCGCTCCACCACGCGGCGCAGCAGGTCCTGCATGAACTTGATGGCTTGTTCGCGATCCATTACAGCGCATCCTTGTTCGCGGCCTTGAAGCGGGCCTCTTCCTTGCTCACCACGCCCTTCTGCACGAGCTCGGTGAGGCACTGGTCCAGCGTCTGCATGCCCTGGGCCTGGCCGGTCTGGATGGCCGAATACATCTGCGCGATCTTGCCCTCGCGGATGAGATTGCGGATGGCCGGTGTGCCGATCATGATCTCGTGCGCCGCCACGCGGCCGCCGCCGATCTTCTTCAGCAGCGTCTGCGAAACCACCGCGCGCAGCGATTCGGAAAGCATGGAACGCACCATGTCCTTCTCGGCGGCGGGGAACACGTCCACCACGCGGTCGATGGTCTTGGCCGCGGAGCTGGTGTGCAGCGTGCCGAACACCAGGTGGCCGGTCTCGGCCGCGGTGAGCGCCAGGCGGATGGTTTCCAGGTCACGCATTTCGCCGACCAGCACCACGTCCGGATCCTCGCGCAGCGCCGAGCGCAGCGCCTCGGAGAAGCCCAGCGTGTCGCGGTGCACCTCGCGCTGATTGATGAGGCAGCGCTTGGACTCGTGCACGAACTCGATCGGATCCTCGATGGTGATGATGTGGTCCGGGCGGTTGTCGTTACAGTGGTCGATCATGCCCGCGAGCGTCGTGGACTTGCCCGAGCCGGTGGGCCCGGTGACCAGCACCAGGCCGCGCGGCAGCATGCACAGGTCGCGGAAGATCTTCGGCGCGCCGAGATCGTCGAGACCCATGATCACCGACGGAATGCTGCGGAACACCGCACCGGCGCCGCGGTTCTGGTTGAAAGCGTTGACGCGGAAGCGCGCGAGCTTGGGGATCTCGAAGGAGAAGTCGGTTTCGAAGAACTCCTCGTAGGCCTTGCGCTGCTTGTCGTTCATGATGTCGTACACCATGCTGTGCACTTCCTTGTGGGTAAGTGCCGGCATGTTGACGCGCTTCATGTCGCCGTCGACGCGGATCATCGGCGGCACGCCCGCCGAAAGATGCAGGTCGGACGCGTGGTTCTTCACCGCAAAGGCCAGCAGCTGCGCGATATCCAGTGCCATGGGAGCTCCAAGAGAGGCCGAGGCAGTATAGTGCAGGGCATCGGGCCTCCCTATGTTAAGCGCTCCGCAGAATTCATCCTCCGGCTCCGCCATCGCCGCCAGCCATGCGCAGGTCCTGGCGCGCATCGCTGCCGCCGCCCAGGCAGCCGGACGGGATGTGCGCTCGATCACGGTACTGGCCGTGAGCAAGGGGCAGCCGGCAGCGCGCCTGCTGCAGGCCATGGACGCGGGACTCGGGCAGTTCGGCGAAAACTACCTCGCCGAGGCGCTGCCCAAGATCCAGGCGCTGCGCGAACGCGCACCGGTATGGCATTTCATCGGCCGTGTGCAGGCCAACAAGACCCGGCCCATCGCGGAGCATTTCGACTGGGTGCACGGCGTCGACCGCCTGCACGTGGCCGGGCGCCTCGCCGAACAGCGGCCGCACTACGCGCCGCCGCTCAATGTCTGCCTGCAGGTGAACATCGCCGGCGAGGCCGCCAAGGGCGGCATGGCGCCGCATGAAGCGCCGGAAGCGCTCGCTGCCGTGGCCCGCCTGCCACGGCTGCGGCTGCGCGGCCTCATGTGCATGCTGCCCCATGAGGCCGATGTGACCACCCAGCACCTGCTGTTCGGGCAGATGCGGCAGCTGCTGGAAACAGCCAATGCCGCGGGGCTCGGGCTGGACACTCTCTCCATGGGCATGAGCGGTGACCTGGAGACCGCCGTTGCGCAGGGCGCCACGATGCTGCGCATCGGCACGGCCTTGTTCGGCCCGCGCGAACCGCTGTAAGGCCCCGGGGCCCCGGCGCCCGCGCGCAACTGCCCTTTCGGGCGCCAACAGGCCCTAGAATGCGGCCCCATGCAATCACTGGCATCAGTTTCCATCTCGGTGATTGGCGGCGGCAACATGGCCCGCAGCCTCATCGGCGGCCTCATCGGCTCCGGAGTGCCTCCGGAACGCATCACTGTGGCCGCGCCCAACCCAGCAACCTGCGAAGCCCTGGTCCACGATTTCCATGTCAACGTGACCCAGGACAATGGCGCCGCCGCGCGTGCCGGGCAGGTCGTGGTGCTGGCGGTGAAACCGCAGCAGATGGCAGTAGTGGCCCGGGCGCTTGCCGGCGACCTTTCCCACGGGCCGCTGGTGATCTCGGTGGCGGCGGGCATCCGCATCGCGCACCTGGCCAGCTGGCTGCACGGCACGGGCAGCGACGTGGTGCGGGCCATGCCGAACCGTCCGGCGCTGATCGGCGCCGGCGCCTGCGGGCTGTATGCCGATGCCACGGTGGGTGCCGCGGCGCGCGCGCTGACCGAGGCCGTGCTGGGCTCCCTCGGCATCTGCCTGTGGGTACACAGCGAGGCGGAGCTGGACATCGTGACGGCGCTGTCGGGCAGCGGACCGGCCTACTTCTTCCTGCTGGCCGAACTCATGGCCAAGAATGCCGTGGCGCAGGGGCTGGATCGCACCGTGGCCTACCGGCTCGCCGCGCAGACACTCGCCGGCGCGGGCCGCATGGTGAACCCCGAAATGCAGCCGGACCTGGTGCGCATGTGCGCCGAAGTCGCCTCCCGGGGCGGCACCACCGAGGCTGCGTTCAAGGTGTTCAACGAAAAGGATCTCGCAAGCGTCCTGCGGGCAGCCCAGGATGCGGCCAGGCAGCGCAGCCAGGAGCTGGGCGAGCAATTCGGCGGTGATGCGTGAACGACGCGCTCTACTTCCTGATCCAGACACTGCTCGGCCTGTACCAGGGTGTGCTGCTGCTGCGCCTGCTGATGCAGCTGACACGGGCGAATTTCCGCAATCCCGCCGCCCGCGCGGTGCTGCAGGTCACCGACCCGCTGGTGCGGCCGCTGCGGCGGCTGCTGCCGGCCGCAGGCAAAGTCGACACCGCGACGGTGGTGGCCATCGTGGCCGTGGGCGTGGTGAAGCTGCTGCTGATCCAGCTGCTGGTGTTCGGCACGCCGTTGGGTGCGGACCACATGGTGCGCCTGCTCGCGGTCGATCTCGTGCGTCTGGTGTTGCGCACATACTTCTTCTGCATCCTGCTGTACGCGCTGCTGTCCTTCGTGGCGCAGGGAAACTATTCGCCGGTGCAGGACGTGCTCGCCTCCATCTGCGAGCCCATCATGAAGCCGATACGCCGTCGCCTGCCGCCCATCAGCGGGCTGGATCTGACTCCGCTGTGGGTGCTGATCGCGATCCAGGCGCTGTTGCTGATCGTCCGATAGCGCGAAAACCCTTTAAAAAAAGGCTTGCGCGACACTACCCATATGTTATGTTTCGCGCCGATTACTTCAGCGGGGATGTTCCCCGCGGAACAGAACCATCAACCTCGCGGGAGTTATCCATATGGCGAAGAAGGGCGGCGCACCTACGAAGTCCGAAATTCTGGCTACCATTTCCAAGGACACGGATCTGTCGCGCAAGCAGGTCAGCGCGGTGTTCGACTCGCTCTCAACCGTCATCCGCAAGAGCCTGCGCGCTCACGGTATTGTCACGCTGCCCGGCCTGCTGAAGCTCAAGGTCGTCAAGAAGCCGGCGACCAAGCAGCGTGAAGGCGTGAACCCCTTCACCGGCGAGAAGATGGTCTTCAAGGCCAAGCCAGCCAGCAAGAAGGTCCGCGCGCTGCCGCTGAAGAGCCTCAAGGCGATGGTGAACTAAGAAGCCTCCGCGACTTCCAGTTCGCTAAAGGCCCGGAAAACCAAGGTTTTCCGGGCTTTTTCATTTGAGGAAGGCAAGCGCCGCATCCTTCAGCGCGTTGAGCTGGCCATGGAAGAAATGGCCCACGCCGGGCAGCACCACCAGTTGCGGCGGCGGCTGGATGCGCCGACACCAGTCGATCACATCGGCGGCTTCGATCACCTCGTCCGCATCGCCCTGCACCACCAGCCAGGGACAATCCGGCGGCTTGATGTCCTGCGGTGCACCGAAATGGCGCGTGATGGCCGGCGCAACGGTGATGAGGCGCGCCACGGCGCCGGCGCCCAGCGCCATGCTGGCGCGCAACGCCATGTGTCCGCCGAAAGAAAAGCCCGCGAGCCACAGGGCCGCGTGCGGCCAGCGCTGTCGCACATGAGAGACAGCGGTGAGCACATCCTCCATCTCTCCGCGACCCTCGTCGAAGCTGCCTGCGCTGGCGCCCACGCCGCGATAGTTGAAACGCAGCGCCGGCATGCCGAGCTCATTGGCAGCACGCACCAGCGTGGTGACCACCTTGTTGTGCATGGTGCCGCCGTGAAGCGGATGCGGATGACAGGCCACCATGCACGCGGCAGGCGCGGCGCTGGCCGCCGGATCCTCGATCAATGCCTCGATCACCCCGGCGCTGCCTGCCAGCGTGAGCGGCTCGGCCCGCGGCGGAATCACTTCGCGTTCCCGGGTGTGAAATCCAGCGACACCGAGTTGATGCAATAGCGCAGGCCGCTGGGCTCGGGGCCATCATCGAACACATGACCCAGGTGCGCATCGCAGTTCGCGCACAGCACTTCGGTGCGGATCATGCCGTGCGAGGTGTCGCGGCGCGTCTTGACCCGGTCGCCGGCCAGCGGCAGCCAGAAACTCGGCCAGCCGCAGCCGGCATCGAACTTGGTGTCGGAGGCGAACAGCTCCGCGCCGCAGCACACGCAGGAGTACGTGCCAGGCGCCGTGTGTGCGGCATAGCGGCCGCTGAACGGGCGCTCGGTGCCGCGCTCCTGCGTCACCTGCCAGGCCAGCGGCGAGAGCCGCGCACGCAGTTCATCCGGTGAGGGCTTGTGTCGCTCGGTCATTGCAGCAGCTTCAGCAGCAGACGGTTGAGGCGCCGGGCATAGTCGCCGGGGTTGTCGATCTGGCCCTGCTCGGTGAGCCTCGCCTGATCGTACAGCAGCCGTGCCAGTTCCCCGAACTCGCCTTCTTCCAGACCCGCGAGGCGCTGCACCAGGGGATGCGTGGCGTTGAGTTCCAGCACGGGCTTCGCATCCGGCAGATCGCTGCGGCCGGCGGCCGCCAGCATGCGGCGCATCTGTTCGCCCAGATCATCCTCGGAGCGGGCAAGGCAGGCCGGAGACTCGGTGAGCCGGTGGCTGGCGCGCACGGCCGACACCTGGCTTTCCAGCGCCTTGCCCACGCGCTCGAACAGCTCCTTGTGCGCCGGATCATCGGCATCGGCCTTGGGCGCGTCGCCGCCGAGCTTGGAAAGGTCCAGGTCGCCGCGCGCCACGTCCTGGAAGCCCTTGCCGTCGAACTCGCCCATCTGGCCCATGATCCAGGGATCCACGCGATCGCCCAGCAACAGCACCTCGACGCCGCGCGCCGCGAGCTGCTCCAGGTGCGGGCTGCTGCGGGCCGCCGAGCGGCTGTCGGCAAGCTGGTAGTAGATCTTTTCCTGGCCCGGCTTCATGCGCGCCACGTAGTCCGCCAGCGAGGTCTTGTCCTCGTCGCCGGCATCGTGGGTGCTGGCAAAGCGCAGCAGCGGCAGCAGCTTCTCGCGGCTGGCATAGTCCTCGGCGACGCCCTCTTTCAGCACCGCGCCGAACTCCTTCCAGAAGGTCGCGTACTTCTCCGGATCGTCCTTGGCGAGCTTCGCGATCAGGTCCAGCGCCCGGCGCGTAAGCGCGCCGCGCATGGCCTCGACCTCCGGATCGTTCTGCAGCAGCTCGCGCGAGACGTTCAGCGGCAGGTCGCTGGAATCAACGATGCCTTTGACGAAACGCAGGTACAGCGGCAGGAACTGCTCGGCATCGTCCATGATGAAGACGCGCTTCACGTACAGCTTCAGGCCGCGTGCGGCATCGCGGTGCGAAAGGTCGAAGGGCGCGCGCGACGGCAGGTACAGCAGGCTTGTGTATTCGCGCTTGCCCTCGACGCGGTTGTGGCTCCAGGCCAGCGGCGCCTCGCCGTCATGCGTGATGTGGCGGTAGAAGCCGGTGTATTCCTCGTCCGTGATCTCGCTGCGCGGCCGCGTCCACAGCGCCTTGGCCTGGTTCACGGCCTCCCAGTCCAGGGTTGCCGCGCCCTGTTTGGGCATGTACACCGGGAAGGCCAGGTGGTCGGAATAGCGGCGCACCAGCGAGCGCAGGCGCCAAGCATCGGCGAATTCCCTGGCATCGTCCTTGAGCTTCAGGATCACCGAGGTGCCGCGCGCCTGACGCGTGATGGTCTCGACGGTGAATTCGCCGTCGGCCGCCGACTGCCAGCGCACGCCCTCTTGCGCGGGCGCGCCGGCCTTGCGGCTCTCCACGGTCACCTGGTCGGCGACGATGAAGGCCGAGTAGAAGCCCACGCCGAACTGGCCGATGAGCTGGGAATCCTTCTGCGCATCCCCTGTGAGCTTGCCGAAGAACTCGGCCGTGCCGGACTTGGCGATGGTGCCCAGGTGCGCGATGGCCTCCTCGCGCGCAAGGCCCACGCCATTGTCGCGGATGGTCACGGTGCCGGCCTTCTCGTCGGCCTCCACCCAGATGGCCAGATCCGGCTCCTCGCCGAGCAGGGCCGGTTGCGACAGCGCGAGGAAACGCAGCTTGTCGTTGGCATCGGAGGCATTGGAAATCAGCTCCCGCAGGAAGATCTCGCGGTGGCTGTACAGCGAATGGATCATGAGCTTGAGCAGCTCACGGACCTCCGCCTTGAAGCCGAGCTTTTCGGCGGCAGCGGTTTCGGACATCGGCAACTCCGGCAATGCTTACGGGGGAGTGCCGAAAATGGGGCCCCGGAGGGCCCGATTCAAGGGGTCAGCAGACGCTTCAGCGCCCCGCCCCGCGTCGACACGGCATGACCCAGCGCCGCCGCCAGATGCCATCCGTAGCCGAAATATTCATCGAGCTCGTCCCAGAGCATCAGGAAACGCTCCACCGGGCTACTTCTTTGCCGGCGGCGGGGCGTCGGACTCAAACGACTGGCGCATCTTGTCCGACCAGCTCTTGTAGTTGGACCAGGTGGAAAGGTTGCGGCTGATGGCCGCATGACGCCCGCGGCCGCGCTGCATGCGGGCCTCCCAGTCGGCGTACAGCTCCGAATTGCCCGGCATCAGCCGCTCGCCGGTGGTCGCCAGGTCATCGCCGTGTATTTCGCCGTTGGACATCATTCTCTGCCTTGGACCGCGTCTGCGGCGCCATGTTCCATCGTGTCTGGAGCGTACGTGGCGCAGCGGTTAAATCGACAGGAACTGAGTCACGCGAACGGCAAGCAGAGTGCCATGGCGGCAAGCGCCTGCCACCCTGTCGCCGATTTCAGGCAACGATGCGGTAGCAGGGCCGATAGACTGACCCCGGCAGCTTCATGCGGCCGGCCGCGACGAAGGCGCGCAGCAGCTCGTCGAGCAGGCGCATCACCACCGGATCGCCGCGCAGTTCGAACGGGCCGCGGCGCTCGATCTCGTTGATGCCCTGCTCCTTCACATTGCCGGCGACTATCCCCGAGAAGGCGCGGCGCAGATTGGCGAGCAGGCGGTGCTGCGGCTGGTCGCGGTGCAGTTCCAGCGCCGCCATGCTCTCGTGCGTGACGACGAAGGGATGCTGGGATTCCTCCGGAATCTGCAGCAACCAGTTGAAGCTGTAGGAATCATTGGCGGCGCGGCGCGCGGCGCGCACCTTGCCGACCTCCTGCACCATGTGGCGGGCCACGGCCGCCGGATCGCCGACGATCACCTGCAGGCGATCCAGCACCGCCGGCCCCAGCGTGCCGGCGAGGAAATCGCGGATCATCGTGAAATACGACGCCGACTGCTCGGGGCCGGTCAGGATAAGCGGCAGGCGCTCGGCCTCGTTGCGCGGGTCGAGCAGGATGCCCATCAGGTAGAGGATTTCCTCGGCCGTGCCCACGCCGCCGGGGAACACCACCACGCCGTGGGCCAGCCGCACGAAGGCCTCCAGACGCTTCTCGATGTCCGGCATGATGACCAGCTGGTTGACGATGGCGTTGGGCGGCTCGGCAGCGATGATGCCGGGCTCGGTGAGGCCGATGTAGCGGCTGCTGCCGATGCGCTGCTTGGCATGGCCGATGGTCGCGCCCTTCATCGGGCCCTTCATGGCGCCCGGCCCGCAGCCGGTGCACACATCGAGGCCGCGCAGCCCCAGTTCGTAGCCCACCTTCTTGGTGTACTGGTATTCCGCCTCGCCGATGGAGTGCCCGCCCCAGCAGACGATCAGGCTGGAGCGGATCTTGTGCTCCAGCACGCGCGCATTGCGCAGGATGTGGAACACGGCGTTGGTGATGCCCGGGCCGTGCGCGAGGTCGAAGCGCCCGCCCTGCTCCACTTCATGCGCGATGTAGACCACGTCGCGCAGCACCGCGAACAGATGCTCCTTCACGCCGCGGATCATCTGCCCGTCGACGAAGGCGCTGGCCGGCGCATTGCGGATCTCGAGGCGGATGCCCCAGGGGCGCCGCACCACCTGCACGTCGAAGCTGGCGTAACGGTCGAAGAGCTCGCGGGCATCGTCGCTGTCGCTGCCGGCATTGAGCACGGCGAGCGCGCAGCGGCGGAACAGCGGATGGATGCCGCCCTGCCCGGTGTTCAGCAGGATGTCGATTTCAGACTGCGACAGCGTTTCGAGGCTGCCACGCGGGCCGACGCTGGCGTCGACCGTCTCCGGAACGTCGATTACGGCTTGCAATACGGGACCTTCAGGGCCGGATTTCGATCGGCGTGTCGTTCTGCGTCATCAGCCAGATCTCGACCATGTCGGAATTGGTCACGGCGATGCAGCCATCGGTCCAGTCGCGGGAGGCGTAGTACTCCGGCGTGTGCCGCAGGCGGTTGGGCAGCCCGTGGATCATGATGGCGCCGCCCGGGTCATCGCCCTTGGCCTTGGCGCGGCGGATGTCGTCCGGCCCGGGATAGGAGACCAGGATGGAAAGAAAGTACTCGCTGCGCGTATTGCGGCGCGTGAGGCGGTAGCTGCCCTCGGGCGTGCGGAAATCCCCGACGCGCTCCTTGTGGCCGCTGGGCTGCAGGCCCAGGGAAATCTTGTAGCTGCGCAGCACCTCGCTGCCGCGCAGCAGCTCCATGCGGCGCGCGGATTTGTAGACCACCACCCGCGTGGCCACCGGAAAGGGTTCCACGGCACGGGAGGGCGTGTAGCTGCTCAGCTGCAGCTCGGACCGGGCGAAACCGGGCACCAGCAGCAGGGGCAGCGCCAACAGGAGCAGGAACAAGGGGTTGCGGCTCATATTGGTGGCCATTATAAGCATGCGGCGTGAACGGCAGGACCGGAACGCCATCACAGCGCCGACGAGGCGCCGCTCAGGTGGGCGAGAGAACCTCGACCTTGGGGATCACGACGGCAAGGCCGGCGCGCAGCGCGGCGAAATCCACGTCCGGGTTGTACTGCAGCAGCAGCCAGGACGGCACATCGCCATGGCGCTGCATGACCTGCCACAGCGAATCGCCCCGGCGCGTCACATACACCTCGGTGCCGGTGATGCGATGGGCGGCGAAGAACTCGGCCTGCAGCGCCTGGTGATAGGCGCGGCGCCGCTGCTCGAACTCCGCGCGCGCGACCTTGGTGAAATCCAGCTTCAGCACCTGCCCGAAGGACAGCGGGCGGGCGGCGCGGAGGTTGTTCAGCGTGCGCAGGCGGGATGCGGCAATGCCGAGCCAGTCGGCGAAGTGACCCAGGGTCTCGGTCGCCGCGACGCGCACGGTGCCATTGGCGGCAACGCCGTAGTCGAGCGGATCGCTGGTCTGGGGGATGCCATCGTCCGGCGCCAGCGCGGGACTTGCAGCCTGCGCTTCGGCCACCGTGACCGGTTCCGGCGCCTTCGCGACGCGCGCCTCGACCGCTGCCGGCTCGCTGGCCGCGGCTTCAGCTTCGGCCTCGGCTTCGGCGGCCGCCACGAGATCGGGCATGCGCTCGGGCAGCTGCAGGGTGCGGCCCTTGTGCAGGGCGGCCCCGGGATCCAGGTTGTTGAGCCGCGCGAGCTCCGCGACCGTCACACCCTCGCGCTGCGCGATCTTCGACAGCGTGTCGCCGGAGCCGACCTTCATGCTGCGCGCGCGCGGCTGGCCCAGATACTGCTCTGCGGGCGCGAGGCTGCTGGCCAGCATTGCGCCGGTCCAGCTCGCAGCCTCTGCCGGCAGGCGCAGGCGATAGCCCTTGGGCACAAAACGTTGCCCATCGGCCACCGGCGCACGCAGGGCGGGGTTCAGATCCAGCAGCTCGCGGCGATCGACCTTCAGCGTGCGCTGCAGTGCCGCGAGCGGCACGTAGGCCGGCATTTCCACCTCGGTGAAACGCATCGGCGGCCGGCGCGTGATGTTGCCGAAGTACTTCTGCGGATTGCGGTCGATCTCCAGCGCGGCGAGGAAGGAGACATAGAAATTGCGCGACGCGAAGCCGAAGCTCGGGCTCTTGTAGCGGCGCACGATGGCCGTGATGTCCGTGGTGCCCAGAGTGTCGCGCGCGCGGCGCATGCCGGCCGCGCCATGGTTGTAGGCCGTCAGCGCCAGCGGCCAGCTGCCCAGCAACCGGTAGTTGAAATCCAGCAGCTGCGCGGCGGCCTCGGTGGCGCGGAAGGGATCCATGCGCTCATCGACGGCATCGTTGATATGCAGGAAGCGGCGGCCCGTGCCGGGCATGAACTGCCACAGGCCCGCCGCGCCCACTTTCGAGTAGGCAGTGGGGTCGAAGGAGGATTCCACATGGGGCAGCACCGCCAGTTCCGGCGGCAGGCCCATTCCCGCGAAGGTATCGGCGATGTGCGCCTCCCACACGCCGGAGCGTTCCAGGCCCGCGCGGAAGCGGTCCGCCTGACCGAGCTGGAAGCGCACGGCGTCCACCGCTTCGGCGAAGCGCGCCGGCGAAGCCTCTTTGCCGAAGACCGCTGCCACGGCGCGCTCGTCTTCAGTCAGGTCGGTGGCGCCGGAGGCCAGCCGGCGCAGCATGGCCTGGATCTTCTTGCGTTCCGCGTCGACTGCATCGCGGCGTTCGCGGGGTGTGACCTCCGGCCGGAACTTCAGCTTGCGGTAGACGATGCCAAGGTTGCGGTCGTCGTGCAGCAGGCCTTCGCTGGTGGTGACCTCGCTGTAGACGCGGATCCAGAACTGCACATCGCGCTCGAGTTCGGCCGGACGCGGCAGACGCTCCTCCGCGGCAGGCCGGGCCTGATCGGCCTGCGCCACCTGCGCGGCCGGCATCGCCGGAAGAGCGGCGCTCAACAAGAGAAGTGACAGGAAAGAGCGCATCACGGCATGATGCTAACAGTGGCAGCTTATGTGAACTGCCGACTCCGCCACAAAACCCGTCCCCACCGGGATTGATCGACAGCACATGCCCGCTATCCTGTCTTCATGAAGCCCACCATCGCCTGTCTGCTATGCCTGCTGCTGTCTTCGCAGACCGCGCTCGCGCAGGATGCTCCCGCCGCCACATACCGCAGCCAGGCCGAGATCCTGGCCTCGTCCCCGTCGGGCGACTGGCGCACTCCCGATCCTGCGAACCTGCTGCTCATGGATCTGCCCGCGGGCCGGGTGATCATCGAGCTGGCGCCGGCGTTTGCGCCCAGGCACGTGGACAACATCCGCACGATGGCGCGCGAGCACTTCTGGGACAACACCAGCATCTACCGCGTGCAGGACAACTTCGTGGTGCAGTTCGGCGATCCGGATGCCAAGGACCCGGCAAAAGCCAAGGCGCTGGGCTCGGCGAAACGGCATCTGCCCGCCGAGTTCCAGCGTGCCGCTGCGGGGCTGACCTTCACGGCGCTGCCCGATGCCGATGGCTGGGCGCCGCAGGCCGGCTTCGTCGACGGCTTCCCGGTGGCGGAGGATCCGGCAACCGGCAAGGCCTGGCTGGTGCATTGCTACGGCACCGTCGGTGCGGGCCGCGAAAATCCCGATGACAGCAGCATCGGCGACGAGCTGTACGCCATCATCGGCCATGCGCCGCGGCGGCTGGATGCCAACCTCTCCGTGGTCGGCCGGGTGCTGCAGGGCATGGAACTGCTCTCCGCCGTACGCCGCGGCACCGGACCCCGGGGCGGTTACAAGACCCCTGCCGAACGCACGCCCATCCACTCGATCCGTCTGGCCAGCGAACTGCCGGAAAGCGAGCGGCCGAAACTGCAGGTGCTGCGCACCGACTCAGCCACTTTCCAGGAATACGTCGCCTCGCAGCGCCTGCGCACCGACGCTTTCTACAAGCGGCCGGCCGGCCGCGTCGAGGTGTGCAGCATCTCGGCACCGGTGCGCTGACGGGCAGCGCCCGGCCTGCGCCGGAGGAAAGCCTTCGGCGCGCGCGTTCAGCCCTTGCTGTCGAAATCTGCCGCGCTGTGCCGCTCCAGCACGCGCAGGTTCTCCGGCATCAACGACGTGGAATTCACGCGGCGGCCGCGCTGCACGGCCGGCCGGTTGCCCACCAGATCCTTCCAGCGCGCAAGGTTCGGGTACTCGTGCAGCGACAGGAACTGCGCCGCGTTGTACTGGTTGTTCATCAGGCCGCCATACCAGGGCCAGATGGCCATGTCCGCAATGGTGTAGTCGTCACCGGCCACGTACTTCGTCCGGCCGAGCTGCGTATCGAGCACATGCAGCAGCCGCTTGGTCTCCATCGCGAAGCGGTCGATGGCGTACTGGATCTTGATGGGCGCGTAGTTGTAGAAATGCCCAAACCCGCCGCCGATGAAAGGCGCCGAGCCCATCTGCCACATCAGCCAGTTCATGGTCTCGGCGCGCGCCGGGCCCGAGGCTGGCAGGAAGGCGCCGAACTTCTCGGCGAGATAGAACAGGATGGAGCCGCTCTCGAACAGGCGGATGGGCGGATCGGTGGAGCAATCCAGCATGGCCGGAATCTTCGAGTTCGGATTCACCGCCACGAAACCGCTGCCGAACTGGTTGCCCTCGCCGATGCGGATCAGCCAGGCATCGTACTCGGCACCGGTGTGGCCCGCGGCCAGCAGCTCCTCGAGCAGGATGGTGACCTTCTGCCCATTGGGCGTGCCCTGGGAATAAAGCTGCAGCGGATGCTTGCCGCGCGGCAGCGCCCTTTCATGCGTGGCGCCGGAGACGGGCCGGTTGATGTTGGCGAAGGGGCCGCCATTGCCGGCATTCCAGGTCCACACTTCCGGCGGGACATAGCCGGGCGGAAAATTGTGGCTTGCATCGGCTTCGGATGACATGGGCGACCTCCATACCTGCTCTGCGAAAGCAGGCATTGTACAACCGGCCGCAGCGGCGGGTCGTCACCAGGGCACGCCCACCACGATGGTGCCGTTGTAGCCGTCGGCGACATTGCCCGTCAGCGCGATGGTCTGCGCCGCGATCTGCGCGGCGGTGTTGTCTCCGAAGACATTGTCGCTGGCAATGGTCACGCCGTTGAGGTTCGACACGCTGGAAGCGTAGCCCGAAGCGGTCGAATACACGGTGCTGCAGACATCGCGCGGCAGCGCCATCTGCGAGGTCAACACGCGGTTCGCGTAGCCGGTGGCGACGCCCAGGCTCTGATAGACCTCGAAATGGATGTGCGGGTAGCGGCCGGAATAGCAGCCCGGGAAGATGGTCGTGAAGCTCAGTTTGCCGCTGCTGTCCGAAGCCTGCACGCCGCGCAGGAAATTCTCGTTGAGCGCATTGCCGGAATACAGCGAATACACGCCGTCGCGCGTGCAATGCCACAGGTAGATTGCCCAGCCGGACAGCACGGCGCAGCTGGCATTGGTATTGACGAGGGTGATCTCCAGAGTCAGCGGCACGCCGGCGGCCGTGCCGCTGGCGCTGCCGAAGCTGCTGCGGATGTCGCTGCGCACCACCCCGCTCTGCAGCAGCACGTTCGAGACCACGCCATTGACGCTGTTGGAGCCGTCGGAAGGATATGGGCCATTGGTTTCCGGGGGGTCGGCCACGCAGCTGTCCGAAGAGCCCGAGCTGCTGGAGCTGCCGCTGCCCGAGCTGGAGCTTCCGGAACCGGAGCTGCTGCTGCCGGTGCCCGTGCCGCTGGACGTGCCGCCGGAAGTACTGCCGGAGCTGCTTCCGGAGGAGGCCGTGGCATCGCCGTCGCCGCCGCAACCGGCCAGCAGCGCCAGCGTACCGCCGCCCAGCATCGCGCCCAGCAGGCGCCGGCGCTCCGCCGCGCGTTGCGAGATCACTTCCAGGTCATGGGCAAGGCCCAGGTCGTGCGCGTCATCATGTGGCAGGTGGATCATGGCCGGCTCCATGCAGGTGGGTTCGGCGGCATGTTCGCCAGCCGACTTGACGCGCGTTTGCCAGTTCTTGACGGCGGCTGACAAACGCTGCCTACACTGGGCTGCTATCTGTAGCTCCATGGAAACAGCGGCCCTGGCGATGGACCTGACCTCGCGCATTCTCGTCGTCGATGACGACCCCGACCTGCGGCGGCTGATCGGCGAGTTCCTCGTGAGCCACGGCTACCGCGTATCGACGGCTGCGGACGTGGCGGCGATGCAGCGCGAGATCGCCCGCGAGGCGCCGGACCTCGTGATCCTCGACGTGATGATGCCGGGCGAGGATGGTCTGTCCGCGGCGCGGCGGCTGGCGGCCGAGCACGGGCCGGCGGTGATCATGCTCAGCGCGCTGGGCGGCGACACGGACCGCATCATCGGCCTCGAAGTGGGCGCCGACGATTACCTCGCCAAGCCCTGCAACCCGCGCGAACTGCTGGCGCGCGTGCGCGCAGTGCTGCGCCGGCGGCAGGCACACGGCGACGGCGCGGCCGAGCAGCGCAGCGTGTTCGAGTTCGCGGGCTGGCGCCTCGACCTGCAGCGGCGCGACCTGCGCGATCCCTCCGGCGTATTCATCGATCTGTCGGAAGGCGAATTTGCGCTGCTGCGCTGCTTTGTCGAACATCCGCAGCGCGTGCTGAGCCGCGACCAGCTGCTCGATCAGGCGCACGGCGGCAACCGCGACATCTACGACCGCGCGGTGGACAGCCAGGTGAGCCGGCTGCGCCGCAAGCTCAACGACCGCTCATCCGAGGAACTGATCCGCACGGTCCGCAACGAAGGCTACATGCTGCTGCCTGCGGTGCGGCGGCTGTGAACATGCTCGCGCGCCTCTGCGAACGCCTGCGGAGCTCGTCGATCACGGCGCGCAGCTTTCTGCTGGTGCTGGCCGCGCTGGTGGTCGCCAACGGCATCGGGCTGGCGTTGCTGGTGACCAGACCACCCCTGCGCAATCCTCCGGTTTCACTGGGCGAAGTCGCCGGCTGGCTGGGCGGAGAACGCGCGCCGGAGAATTTCGGCCCGCCGGGACCGCCCGGGCCGCCGGATCTGAACCGCGGTCCCGGACCGGGGTCGGGACCGGGACCGCGCCCGGACCGGGGACCTGCCAATTACGGTCCAGGACCGGGTCCGGGTCCGGGTCCGGGTCCGGGTCCGGGCAGAGAGTTCCCGGCCCGCAATCCGGCACTGAAGGTGCGCACGCAGGCCGAGGCGCCGCGGCCGATGCGCCGCATCGATGCCGCGGCGTCGGCCGAAGCGACACGGCAGCTGGCCGGACGCATGGGGCTCGATCCCGCGATGCTGGTGGTGCAGATCCCCGGCGACCGGCCACAGCCACAGCAGACCGGCCCTTTCGGCGAGCGCCGTCTCGGCGAGGGCTTCATCGCCGCGAAGCGCCTTGCGGATGGGCAGTGGCGCGTGGTCGAGAGTGTTGCCGAAGGCTTTCCCAATGCCTTCCAGCGCCAGGCGCTGCTGCTGTCCGGCCTCGGCCTCGCACTGCTGCTGCCGCTGGCGTGGCTGTTTGCGCGCGCGCTGGCTGCACCGATCCGCCGCTTTGCCGAGGGCGCACGCCGGCTCGGGCAGGATCCGCAGGCCCCGCCGCTGCCGCGCGAAGGTCCGCGCGAGATGCGCGTGGCCGTGGACGCGTTCAACACCATGCAGGCGCGCCTGAACCGGCTGCTGCAGGAGCGCACGCAGATGGTCGGTGCGATCGCCCACGACCTGCGCACGCCGCTGACGCGGCTGGCCTTCCGCCTCGAGGACCTGCCCTCGCCGCAGAAGGAGAAAGTCGAGGCCGACATCCACGAGATGAACCAGATGATCTCGGCAGCGCTGGATTTCCTGCGCGAACGCGCGCGGACCGTGGAGCGCGAGCCGCTGGACCTGCGCCTGCTCACCGAACGCATCGTCGATGACCACGCCGACCTGGGTCACGATGTGACGCTGGCGGCGGGCGCGCCGGTCATCCTGAAAGGCGCGCCGCTGGCGCTGCGGCGGCTGGTGGTGAACCTGGTCGAGAACGCGCTGAAATACGGCGAACGCGCGCGGCTGCGGCTGCAGGTGATCGACCGCCATGCCGTGCTGGAGATCGACGATGACGGGCCGGGCATCCCCGAATCCATGCGCGAGCAGGTGTTCGAACCCTTCTTCCGCATCGAAGGCTCGCGCAACCGCGATACCGGCGGTATCGGGCTGGGTCTTGCCACGGCGCGCGCCATTGCACTGGATCATGGCGGGGAGATCACGCTGGCCAACCGCAAGGATGGCGGGCTGCGCGCCACGCTGCGGCTGCCGATGGCCGGCTGAGGACCGCAGCTAGCCCAGCGCCCGCCGTATCAGTTCCAGCGCCACCAGGCTCAGCAGGATGCGGAATCCCACGCGGAACACACTCTCCGGCACATGAGTCAGCATGCGGCTGCCCACGGCAGTGCCGGCAAATCCGGCCGCCACCATCAGCAGGATGAGCCACAGGTATTGCCGGAACGCAAAACCCATGGCCACGAACACGGCCACTTTGAACGCATGCTGCAGCGTGTTGAGCGTGGCATGCGTCGCGACCAGCTGACGCCGGTCGGGGATGCCGCGGACGAACGCGGCCACCAGCGGGCCGGCGGCGCCAACGACCATTCCCAGGGCCGAGACCACGGCTCCCCCGACGAACTGCACGGCTCGGCTGCGGGCAATCATCTGCGGCTGCGGCAGCCAGGTCGTCACCAGCACGAAAAGCCCGATGGCGCCCCCGAGCCACTTGCCGGGCAGCAGGTATGCAAACCGGCCGCCGATGACCGAGCCAAGCACGGCGCCCAGAGTCACCCACAGGATGAAGTTCCACTGGATGTACTCACGCAGCAGCAATGCACGGCCAGCATTGCTGCCGACCTGCACGCAGCCGTGCACGGGTATCACCACGATGGGCGGCAACACCAGCGTCATCGCGGCGATCAGCAGCGAACCGCCACCGAGGGAGAACGTGGCGGTGATCAGCGAAGTGGCGAAGCTCAGCGCAACCAGCGCCAGCGCAGGCCATCCACCGAGTCCCGGAGCCAGTTCCATAGCGAGGCGGGGAGCTTAGCAGAGCATCGGGAAAGAACCCGAAAGGCTGCGCGTTCGGGCCCGGGGCTTTAGGCTATCGGCCATGTTCCGCCCAGCCCATCAACTGGCCCGCGCCGCACTGCGTCGTCACGGCATTGCACTCTGTCTCGTCCTGCTGGCAGCAGCAGGCAGCCCTGCCGCAGAGATCGATCCGCTTGCCGCACCGCGCGCCGAGTTCCAGCAGGCCTGGGAGCAGGTCGCAAGCCCGCCTGCCGCCGCAACCCGCGACAGCGCCAGCCTGCGCGGGTATGTGCTCTATCCCTGGCTGCAGGCCGCCCGCCTGAACCAGGCACTGCGCACCGCAGGCACCAATACACCAGAGACTCTGGACCAGCAGATCGCGGCATTCCTGCGCGCGCAGGAGGGCGCGCCGGCGGCACAGGAGCTGCGGCGCAGCTGGCTAGCGAGCCTCGCCGCCCGCGCGAAATGGCAGGACTACCTGGCGTTCCACCGCGACGCGGCGGATGGCGCAGCGCTGCGCTGCCATGCCTTCACGGCGCGCATCGAACTGCAGCGCCAGACGGGCCTCGAGACAGCCATTGCGCAGGCCTGGCTGACGCCGCGCAGCCTTCCCGAGTGCGAGCGCGCATTCGAGTGGCTGCGCGCCGCAGGCGGACTCGGCGACGAACTGGTCGAGCAGCGCGTGCGGCTCGCGCTCGAGGCCGGCAATGCCGCGTTCGCGCGCCAGATCGCCGCGCGGCTGCCGGCCGAACGCGCCGCGCCGCTGCTGCAGTGGGCTGCGCTTCTGGAGAACCCGCAGCGCGGCATCGATGCGCTGATTGCAGCGCCGGACACGCCGGTGCAGACCGCGGCCCTGCTCGCCGGCTGGACCCGGCTCGCGCGCTCCGACCGCGCCGCGGCCAAGCAGCGCTTCGAGAAGCTGCGCAATGCCCGCAAGCTCGACCGCCGCGCCGCGAGCCCCTTTGCCCTGGCGCTGGCACTGCCGCTGGCATGGGACCGCGATGCGGATGCGCTCGCGTATTTCGACCGCGTGGATCCGGCCGACTTCGATGGCAGCGCCCACGAGTGGCAGATCCGCGCAGCGCTGTGGGCCGGCCAGTGGAGGCAGGCCGCGCGCGGCATCGCCGCGCTGACGGAAGAAACCCGCCGCACCGCCCGCTGGCGCTACTGGGCCGCACGCGTCGCGGCCCACGAGGCAGATGAGGCAGCGGCGCGGCCGCTGTACGAATCCCTGCTCACGGAGGACAACTACTATTCCGCCATGGCCGCTGCGCGACTGCAGCGCATGCTGGCGCCGAATCCGCAGGCGCTGGCGGTGAACACGGACCAGCTCTCCACGCTCGGGAGCCTGCCGGCATTCGTGCGCGCGCACGAGCTGCTGCTCTGCGGCCTCACGGACCCGGCGCGTGCCGAGTGGCGCTTCGGCCAGGACTCGCTGCCACCCGCGGCCCGGACGCAGGCCATCCATCTGGCCGCGCGCTGGGGCTGGTATGCGCAGGCCGTCGCCACGGCCACCGGCGAGCGCGTGTTCAACGACTATGCACTGCTGTATCCACGGCCCTACGACGCCGAGGTTGCCACCGCGGCACAGCTCTCGCAGCTGCCCACGCCACTCATCTATGGCGTCATCCGGCAGGAGAGTCTTTACCAGCGTGATGCGCTTTCTTCCGCAGGCGCACGCGGCCTGATGCAGCTGCTGCCGGAAACCGCGCGCCGCACGGCGCGCCAGTGGAAGCAGCCTGCACCGGCGGTGACATCGCTCTTCGACCCGGCGGTGAATGTGGTGCTGGGCGCGGCGCACCTGAAAGATCTGCTCGGGCGCTTCGATGGCCAGTGGCCATTGGCGCTGGCCGCCTACAACGCCGGTCCCGGCGCCGCGCAACGCTGGCGGCCGGATCGCGCCATGGATACGGACATCTGGATCGAGAACATTCCCTACAACGAAACGCGCAACTACGTGCAACGCATCTTGTGGCACACACTGGTGTTCAGCTGGCTGGGAAATGGAGCGCCCCAGGACACCCGCGGGTGGCTCGGCACCGTGGGACCTCAGGACAAACGCGAATAAAAATCAGTTCTGCTCACCGGGGAGCTGCGGTGGCAAGAACATCCATTTTCTGCATTCCTTTGTCGCGCGTCAGCACGCATAATTGCCGTGGGCAGGCAACACACAGACTGCCGGTACTGCAAGGGGAGTCTCATGCTCGAATCAATGGAAGCCTCGGCTCTGGCCACATGGATCCGGGAGTCGCCATCCATCTTCGCCTTCACGCTGGTGCTGATTCTTCACGCAATCGGCTTGGGCATGGTGGTGGGCCTCAACACGCTCATCGCGGTGCGGGTACTCGGGTTCGCTCCCCTGCTGCCGCTGGGCGCGTTGCGCGGCCTGTGGGTGCCCATCTGGATAGCCTTCATCATGAACGCCGTTTCCGGTCTGGGCCTGTTCATCGCCGAGGCAACCAAGATGGGCACCATGAACATCTTCTGGGTCAAGATGGGCTTCGTCCTGGCCGGCATGGCGATATCGCTGTACATGAAGAAGCGTTATCTGGATGACGCCGTGGCGATGTCGGCGAGCACGGCTCCGCCCAGTGCGCGCCCCATTGCGTGGGCCATGCTGGCCTGCTGGCTGCTGGCGCTCATATCCGGACGCCTGACCGGCTACCCCGAGCTCGTCAACATCTGGTTCGGCATCTAGTCACGCACGGGTTCCGGAGATACTTCCCATGGAAAGCCTTTCCGCTCTTCTGACGCTCCCCTTCATGCAGGCCTTCGTCAACGACCACGGCTGGATCTGGCCGCTGTGCGAGATCCTGCACTACATCGGGCTTGCACTGATCGTCGGCTTCATCGGCACCCTGGACATGCGCATCCTCGGCCTGTTCAAGAGCATTCCCATCGGCGCCTTCAGGCCCTTCGTGCCCGTGGCCATCATCGCCTTTGCCGTGAACCTCATTACCGGCACGGTGTTCGTCACCGGCACGCCCGTGGGCGCCGAGTTCTACGTGCAGAACCTCTCCTTTCAGCTCAAGGTGCTGGCCCTGCTGATCGCGGGAGCGAATCTCCTGATCTTCAATCTGTCGGGACTGGAAGAAAGGGTCTACGCCGTTCCCGCCGGCGCGGATGCCCCTTCGCGCGCCAGGGTCGTGGCCTGGACTTCCATCGTGTCGTGGGTGGCGGTGATCGTGTTCGGCCGCCTGCTCATGTACAACGACGCACTGCTGTACTTCCTCGGGTTGTGAGCATCGGCGGGTGGACCCGCGCGGGGCGCTAGAGGCTAGCGCCCGGCGGGCGCGTCGCGGCAGCGGCCAGATCCTCGCGGCGGATCAGATACAGCCCGCTGGCCACGATGATCGCCGCGCCCAGCCAGGTCATTGCATCGGGCAGCACCTGCCAGATGGCCAGATCCAGCATCACCACCCATACCAGGCCGGCGTACTCCAGCGGCGCAATCTGGCTCGCCTCGCCCAGCCGGAAGGCATGCGTCAGCGCAACCTGCCCCAACGCGCCGGTGATGCCTATCATCACGATGACCCACAGATGCGCGCGCTGCACCGGGTGCCAGTCGAATGCCGCGATGACGCCACCGAACAAGGCAAGCAGCACGAGAAACCAGAACACCATGGCCTCGGCGCTGTCCCGCTGCGCGAGCTTGCGCACCGTGATCGCAGCCACCGCGTAGCACAGTGCTGCGAGCACCAGCACGAGCCCGGGCCCCGTGACGACGCCCGTTGCACCGGGACGCAGCACCACCAGCACGCCCAGCAAACCCACGACGATCGCGGCCCAGCGCCGCGGCCCCACCTTCTCGCCCAGCAGGGGCACCGCCAGCGCCGTGACCATCAATGGCGCAACGAACACGATGGCATAGGCCGTGGAAAGCGGCATGTGAGCGACGCCATAGACGAAGCCGGCCATCACGCCGACGCCAAGCACGCCGCGCAGCAGGTGCAGCGGCCAGTGCACGTGCAGCAACGTGCCCGCCCTGCCGCGGGCCAGGATCCACAGCAGCACCAGCGGCATTGCCGCGAGGCTGCGCAGCGTCGCCACCTGGAACGGCGAGTAGGTGGTCGAGATCCATTTCATGCCCGCGTCCATGAACGCGAACATCAGTCCGGCAAGCAGCATCCATGCCGCTGCTGGGAAAGCAGCTGTCACCTGCGCACCCCCAAGACCAGAACCCCCAAAACAACCAAGGAAATTCCCAGCCAGCCCCTGGCGTCAGGCCTCTCGCCCAAGAAGATAACCGCCAATACCGCGGCAAAGGCAACACTGAGCTTGTCTACCGGCGCAACCTGAGACACCGAGCCAAGCTGAAGAGCGCGAAAGTAGAACAGCCATGAGGCACCTGTCGCGATGGCAGACAGCACGAGGAAGATCAGCGTCCTGTGCGGAAGGCTTAGAGGATTGGTCCATTTTCCTGTAGCCGCAACGAGCGGAACGAGAATGCAGACGATCAACAGGGTTCGAAGGAGAAGAGCGTAGTCAGAGTCAATGCCCTCCAGGCCGATTTTGGCGAATACAGCGGTGAGTCCCGCGCAAATTGCCGAGAGAATTGCAAAGACCAACCAAGTCTGACTTGTCGCCATAGCAGCGCCTCCTAACGCCCCTGCTGGTAGGTCGTGGACCGCTGCAACGCCGAGCTGGGCAACCGTGACTGAGGAAACGTCACGGCGGCAGCTTCTCCACGAATGGAAAGGTTTCCAGATCCTGATCCCAGTTGGCCCTGCTTGCAGCAAAAATGTGGGCGGTGGGTCGAACCGGAACCTCGCCATCCAGGCTGCCGGCAGGAACCACCAGCAGCGCACCGCTCATCTGGAGAGAAGGAAGCGCCGACCCACATATCGAACAGAATGTCCTGCTATGCCGTGTCGACGGGAGAGTGAACTGCGTGGCCTTCTCCTGGCCACGGAGCCACGTCAAGGAGGCTGTCGACGAGAACAGGTTCGCTGCATGTGCAGACCCAGAGTCCTTTCGGCAGCGCTCGCAATGACACAGGTAGAAGCTCTCGAAATCTCCTTCGACCTCGAAGGCGACGGCTGAGCAGAGACAGGATCCGGAGTGCTTGCTCACGAAAAAGGCTTCTCTGTCACCTGACCACCAAGCTCATCGGCCGCGCGCCCATGATTGGAGCGCGAGGGTAGCGCAGAGTTAGGCGACACCCAATTAGCAAGGCGGTCCAACAAGCAGTTGCAACCGCGCGCGTCGACTAGGCGCCGCCTTTCGATGCATGACGAGCAGCCCGAGTGCTATAGAACACGACCGACAAGGCAATGCCAATACCCGTTCCGAGAGCGACACCGAGCCCAATGTTCCCGAACAAAACGCCGACGACTGCTCCAAGAGCAGAGCCAAGGACAATGCCCAATACGAGGTGGAAGCCCATTCAGCGTCTCCGAATTGCAATAGCGCTTAGCTTGTCGGCAGACCCCGATATTTGCAATGCCAAGTGTTTGCCGCTTCAGCCAAGCGTTAAGGTCAAAGGGTAGCCGGGCAGTCGGGCGCGTGCACTTTATCGTTCCCCTGTCCGCTGCAACGCAGAGTTAGGCGACGTTCTTAGCAAAGGGAGCAAGACCTTCTGAAGCTCTACTTTCCGCCCCATCGCCACTTGGCGGGGCGCTCTCCCTTTATATACACAACCACGACCAAGATCACCGTGATAACCCCGACATACACTAGGCGCACGTCGCGTTCAGCCTTGAAGTGCTGGATTCCCCAGAACGTCCCTCCGAAGTATCCGAGGAGAACGAGCCAACCCTGCCACTTAACGGGCAACCCCCAACCCCAACCATAGGACTTGGCAGGAAACCAGAAGTCGGGTGGAGATTCGCTCATTAGCCATCCTCCGTGAGAGGCAACGTAGGGATTCTAGTCGTCGCCCGCGTGTGAAGTGAGCACTCGTCGCCTAACGTCCCTGTTCAGCGACCGCCCGCGTGCGTTTTAGCACGCGGGCGCTCATGAGCTGTGCAAGCGAAGCGCGTCCTCGCCCGCGGCCAAGCACTTTATCGCTCACAGATCGCTGCAACAGGTTGTTAGAGGGCGCACCCGCGAGTCTCATAGACCCTCCACCTTCGTGCTCATCAAGGCCGGGTTTCCAGAAAAGCCATACTTCTCATACAGGCTATGCGCATCGCGGGTCTGAAGGACCATCTGCGTATGCTTAATGTCGGGATGCTGAGCAATGCATGCCATCATCCACTTACCCAGTCCGCGGCGCTGGTAGGCAGAGTCAATGACGACATCAGCGATCCAGGTGAAGACCGTGTAATCAGTGACAGCGCGCCCAAAGCCGATCTGCACATCATTGTGCAGCAGCACGAACGGCAGGGAGTGTCGAATCATGCGCTCCACTACGTCTGGTGGGCGACGCACGCCCCAATAGGTGTTTTGCAAGAGAGTCTTAGTGGCAGCCAGGTCAATGCGACTGGCGTTGTCGGTCAGAGTGAAGTCTTCTTGAACCCAGCGCATACGTGTCTGTGCCCTCTAACTCCGGAGCTCAGCGGCAGTTGACGTGGGCGGCGGCTTGCGGAAGCAAGTCGGCGACCGGGTCAATTGCCCGTTGGAGCGAAATGTTAGTCAGCAGGGCTCTCCAAGTATTCAATCAGCCTTGCCGACAGCTCTGCGGGTTGACTGAGTGCAACCAAATGACCACCAGGCATCTCGTCTGCAGCAACTCCGAGACGTTCGCGCGCCACACGTTTCTGGAACTCGGCCGGAAAGAACCGATCGTCGCGACCGACGAGGACCCGAACCGGTATGGTTGGCCAGGCTGAAAAGTCGCACCTTGAAGCGAACACTGCATCGGACTGACGAGGCTCGCCTTGCGCCCAAGCCTCGTCAATCACCGGCTGCGGCACATCATGGAAGAACTCGAACATTGGATCAAACGGCTCATCGGCACCACGGCCGTCGCGACGGTTTTGCTCTCGCTTGGCCGCTTGGTAGTCGGTATCTCTCCACCATCCTCCAGGTGTCTCGCCCGGCTTGGGGATCATCGCATTGACAAACACAAGCATTGAGACTGGGATCTGTTCCAAGACCAGAGGAGCCGTGAAGCCACCGAGTGATTGAGCCACGAGAACCAAGCGCCGCGACTTCGGCTTTCCGACGGCTCGGACTACCGCTGTAGCGTAGTCGGCAAGCCCAGCGGAATCATTGGCCGCTGGAAGCTCGACCGATATCACTTCACATCCGAGCTGGCGCAATTCCGGCTCGAGAAGATGCCAGTACCACGAACTCCCACCGGCGCCTGGTATCAAAACAAAAGTGACGTCATGCATCTTATGCAACCCCCACTTGGTGCTGGCTAACTATTAAGCTCAGCGGCCGCTCGCCGACGGTTGGAGCGCGCAGGTAGCGCAGAATCACCCTCGCGCTGCCTGCGCGCCTGCACTTTATCGCTCACGGACCGCTGCAGCGCAGAGTTAGGCGACGGATTAGGCGACCCCAGATACATGGCTCTCCTTCGGACATCCGCCCGGCCCACTCCAAAAATCCATTGCAAGGTCGGCGAGGCGACCCATTGTAATGGAGTCACCGAGCGCCTCCCTCGCGGGGCCAGCGAGATCTATGACAAGTTCGTCCTGCCAGACCCCACTGGCCCAGACTCCCGAAGCCCAAACCCCACGCTTCCAGGCCGACTTTCGGAACGAGCCGCTCACGGCCTGAAGCTTAGGATTCGTGGGGTCGTAGTGCTTCCCCGCGACACAAAGATGCTCACACACGCCAAGCACTGGATGCAGTCGCATCAGATCTTCCCGATCAGTGCGAGCAGACTTTCCCGGGTACCTCCATTCGAGGAGATGCCATGCCGTCACAAGGAAGTCGAAAGCGGCGAATACGTCGCTGGGCTGCAGCTTGAGCCGCCGATAGTCATGGTGCAACTTGGCACAGAGATCCTCAGCCGTGAGGAGATCGAAGAGTCCTGGCATCCACGCCTCCGAGTCGCCTAACTACTACTTAGACCGCCAAACTACCGGCATAACATTCTTCCAAACCCCAGAAATGCGGAAGCCCGTCCTCTCGGTACGGGCTTGCTGATTTCTTCTGTATCAATCCGCTTCCTTGCGCGCCGCAGCCTACCTCACCCGCACTTCGAATCCCCGCAGTTCAGGCAGGTCATGCACCCATCCATCATGACCACGGCGGCGGTGCTGCACTTGCTACACAACTGAGCGCCCTCCGGGAAATCACTACGCGAGAACGCATCCTGCTGCTTCTGCCGCGCTTCGAACTCGGCCCGCTTCTCCTCGATGAGCTTCTTCTGGTGCTCATCCAGCTCCGCAGGCCGCAGCAATCCAATGAACTGCAGATGCTTCTCGATGACATACCCGAGCTCGGCAATGATCGAAGGCATGAACTTGCCGCCCGGCTGCCAGTAACCGCCGCGCGGATCGAACACGGCCTTGAGCTCCTCGACGAGGAAGGTCACGTCGCCGCCCTTGCGGAACACGGCCGAGATCACGCGGGTGAGCGCAACGATCCACTGGTAATGATCCAGGTTCTTCGAATTGATGAAGATCTCGAAGGGACGGCGCGATTCGTACTCGGTGCCCTCATTGAGCAGGATGTCGTTGATGGTCACGTACATCGCATGGTCGGACACCGGCGTCTTGATCTTGTAGGTGGAGCCGATCAGCATCTCGGGACGCTGATACTCCTCCGTGAGGCGCACGACCTTGGCGCTCTCCTTCACCGGAGCGGACTTGGCAACCTCCGCAGCCTTCTCTTCGGCCTTGCGGACACGGTATTTGACGATCTTCTTCTCGATCTTCATGGCGCTGCTCAATGCGTCTCGGTCGTGGAGGTCTGGTATTTGCCGTAATACCCTTCCTTGAGGGCATCGAAGAGATTGGCGGCGCTGTGCATCTCGCCGTCGTACTCGATCTGCTCGTCACCGGCCACTTCGACTTCGCTGCCATCCTCCAGCGTGAACACGTACTTGGTGTTCTTCAGATCCTCTTCCTTCACCAGCACGCCCTGGAAGGCTTCGGGGTTGAAGCGGAAGGTGGTGCAGCCCTTCAGACCCTTCTCGTGCGCGTAGCGGTAGATGTCCTTGAACTGCTCGTAGGGATAATCCGTCGGCACGTTCGCGGTCTTGGAGATGGAGGAATCCACCCAGATCTGCGCGGCGGCCTGGATGTCCACGTGCTGCGAAGGCGTCACGTCGTCGGCCACGGTGAAGTAGTCCGGCAGCTTCTTGCCGGCATCAAGAGCGTTGGGCATGGCGTCCTTGTTCACGAGCTCCCGATAGGCCAGCAGCTCGAACGAGAATACGTCCACCTTCTCCTTGGTCTTGCGGCCTTCGCGGATCACGTTGCGGAAGTAGTGATGCGCGAAGGAAGGCTCGATGCCATTGCTGGCATTGTTCGCCAGCGACAGCGAGATGGTGCCGGTGGGCGCGATGGAGGTGTGGTGCGTGAAGCGCGCGCCCACCTGCGCGAGCTGGTCCACCAGCTGCGGTGCAACCTTGGCCACGCGCTGCATGTAACGGCTGTAGCGCGCATGCAGCACACGGCCGGCGATCTTCGAGCCCACGTTCCAGCCGTCGGCCTTCATCTCGGGACGCTTGCGCAGCATCTCGGCGGTGACTTCGAACTCCTCGTTCATGATGGGTGCGGGACCCTTTTCGCGCGCCAGCTCCAGGCCCGCTTCCCAGCCGGCCAGCGCCATCTCGCGCGA
This sequence comes from Steroidobacteraceae bacterium, assembly GCA_049841155.1. Taxonomy (GTDB): domain Bacteria; phylum Pseudomonadota; class Gammaproteobacteria; order Steroidobacterales; family Steroidobacteraceae; genus ZC4RG30. The sequence goes on along the minus strand of JASGHI010000004.1, from coordinate 207,095 downwards.
TACGTCCTCGGCGAACTTCACCGACTCGGGCGAACCGTATTTCATGCCCAGCAGCGTGAAGGTGCTGCCGAGACCGAGGAAGCCCATGCCATGGCGGCGCTTGCGCATGATCTCGTTGCGCTGCTGCTCCAGCGGCAGGCCGTTCACTTCCACCACGTTGTCGAGCATGCGCGTGAACACGCGCACCACTTCGCGGTATTCATCCCAGTCGAAGCGTGCATCGGGCGTGAACGGATCGATGACGAAGCGCGTGAGGTTCACCGAGCCCAGCAGGCAGGAACCATAAGGCGGCAGCGGCTGCTCGCCGCAGGGGTTGGTGGCGCGGATGTTCTCGCACCACCAGTTGTTGTTCATCTCGTTGACGCGGTCGATGAGGATGAAGCCGGGCTCGGCGAAGTCGTAGGTGGAAGTCATGATGACGTCCCACATGCGGCGCGCCGGCATGGTCTTGTAGATCTTGCAGGCGACCAGGCCCGCGTCGTTGACGATGTAGCCATCGTGCGTGGGCCACTCGCGCCACACGTATTTCGCCGCGTCGGCAAGCTGCGCGCGGTCGCCTTCGAACTCCTTCTCGCGCACTGGGAAGGCCAGCTTCCAGTCGGTGTTGTCGCGCACCGCCTGCATGAACTCGTCGGTGATCAGCAGCGAGAGGTTGAACTGCCGCAGGCGGCCGCTCTCGCGCTTGGCGCGGATGAACTCCATCACGTCGGGATGGCCGACATCGAAGGTGCCCATCTGCGCGCCGCGGCGGCCGCCGGCCGACGACACGGTGAAACACATCTTGTCGTAGATATCCATGAACGACAGCGGGCCGGAGGTGTAGGCGCCGGCGCCGCTCACGTACGCGCCGCGCGGACGCAGCGTGGAGAATTCATAGCCGATGCCGCAGCCGGCCTTCAGCGTGAGGCCCGCCTCATGCACCTTGCCGAGGATGTCGTCCATGGAATCGCGGATCGAACCGGACACGGTGCAGTTGATGGTGGAGGTGGCGGGCTTGTGCTCCCAGGCGCCGGCGTTGGAGGTGACGCGGCCGGCGGGGATGGCGCCCTTGCGCAGCGCCCACAGGAAACGCTCGTTCCACTGCTCGCGCGCGGCCGGACGCTCGACATCGGCCAGCGTGCGGGCCACGCGCCGGTAGGTGTCGTCCATGGTCTTGTCGAGCGGCTCGCCAGTCTTGGAGGCGAGGCGGTATTTCTTGTCCCAGATGTCCAGGGAGGCTTCCTGGAAGGGGATGCTGTCCACACGCTTGGGCACGAGCTTCACCACACTGTTCATGGGTCTCTTGTACTGCTCCCTGGGGCAACGGTCGTCAAATGATCCCGGGCACAAGATGTTGTGCCGGAATAGCGAAGGTAAATTCGGCGCCGGGCAGCGTCAAGACGAATTCTGGAATCATCAGTTCCTATTTTTTTATTTAAAATCATATGGATATTTACATCGTGCGGCTTTTTTACATTTGCAACCACTGCCGAGGCCGCAATCTGCAGCGGGCTGCAGCGATCAACCTATAGTAGCCGCGATGCACAGCCCTCCCACAGGCTATCCACAGCCGCACGGCCTCGAGCAGCCGCTTCCGGCACCTCTTGAAAGCCGCGCGGCCATCCGCAAATCAGGGTCATCGACGACTCATTGACGAATTGGAGGAGAGACCCGAATGAACATTGCGATCCGTGAGCCCTGGGGCCTGCTGAACCGGCTGAGCCGCGACTTCGATGGTCTGGTGTCTGGTGCGCAGCCCACCGACGTGGCTTTCATCCCGCCCGTGGACGTGCGCGAGGAAGCCGGCCGCTTCGTGGTGCAGGCCGATCTGCCGGGCGTGACGCCGGAGGACATCGAAGTGACGGCGGAAAAAGGCGTGCTGACGCTGCGCGGCGAGCGCAAGGCGGAAAAGCGCGAGGCGAATGTCGGCTACGAGCGCATCGAGCGCGTGTCCGGCAGCTTCACGCGGCGCTTCGCCCTGCCGGAGAACGTGCAGGCCGATGCCATCAAGGCCAAGTTCACCCACGGCGTGCTGGAGGTTTCGATCCCCAAGCAGCCCGAGGTGGCGGCCAAGCGGGTGCCGGTGGAGGTCCACTAAGACCGAAAGCACGACAATCTGATGCCTGATGGGTCAGATTGTTTCGCCTGCTGAGCTAAACTAAGCCCTCGCCCGCCTTCGGGCGAGGGCCTTCAGACTGGCTCAGTAGCTCACTGCCGTGATGTCGGTGAGCGTGAAATCACTCCCCTTGAACAGCAGCGGCTCGCCGGTGGCGCGCGACAGCGCATAGCTGAAGCAGTCCCCATAGTTCAGGCCAGCCGGATGACGGCCCCTGCCAAAGCGACGCCAGGCCTGCCGCGCCAGTTCCGCCTGCTCCGCACTCACCGGCTCCGTCCTGACGCCGGCTCGTGCCAGCAGCAGGTCCAGTTCGAGTACGGCTGCTTCGCCCCGCCGTGATTCCAGCACGATGGAGCTCTCGACCAGCGTGGCGGCCGAGATCAGGCGCGTCGAATCCGTTTCGATCGCGGCCGCCAGACGCGACGCCTCCGGCTCCATGCCCAGCAGCGCCACCAGCGCGGAGGTATCGATCACCATGCGCTCACTCCGGCACACCATGACGGTCGTAGCCGAGGATCTCGTCGGCAGATCGGCGGTCCTGAACGGGCAGCGCCGCGCAACGCCGGCCAATCACCAGCAGTTCCTCCGCCAGCTTCGATCCCCGCGCGCGCCGCAGGCGCTGCAGGCGTTCCCGCAGGGACGCGACGATGGCCGCGGTGAGCGTCTCGCCGGTGACCCTGGCCACTTCGCGGGCGAGGCGGTCCGCCTCCGGATCCTTAATGCTGAGAGGCATGTGAATATATACCTTCTTAATCCTTTATATAAAGGAGTATAGAACAGAATCGCACGTGGAGAAGATGCCGACTCTACGCATCAATCCTGCGTCGATCAGCGGGCAAATGGCCTGTAAATCACCAGAATCTGCACCTAACGCGACTGCGTGGCCGCTCGGAGCGCTGCCAGGTAGAAGCAAGGCAGATAACCGCCGCAATCCTGCTCGAGCAGAGCCAGCAAGCGCGGCACGCCCTCGTAGTATGTGGCCACCGAGGCCAGATAGGCATTGTTCAGCCCCGCATCGATCCAGGCGCCGTAGCCGCTGGGCTGGCCTGCCGCCGCCTCGATCTCGCGCACGCGGGTGGCGAGCGCGGCAAGCGCAGCCTGCTTGCCGCGGCGCTTCTCGTCATCGCTTGCCGCGCTGGCGTAGAGCGCAGCAAGCCTGGCGCGCGCGGCCGAGAATTCGGCGATCACCTGCTGGCGCAGCGCGCGGCGCTGGTGCCAGCGCGCCAGCTGCGCGGCATCCACGTAGCGTGCGGCATAGCGCGTGACGCCCACCTCCTCCACCGCCGTGGCAAAGGCCTCGTTGAAGGCCGAGTCGCCAGGCACATACAGCACCTGATGGGCGAGCTCATGGAAGATGAGCGCGGCCAGATCGAGTTCGGAATAGCCGGCCACCGTGCTGAGTATGGGGTCCGCGGTGCGCCCCAGCGTAGAATAGGCCGGCACGCCGCCGACGACCACGTCATCACCCCGCGCCGCCAGTTGCGCCGCATAGGCGCGCGCCGCGGCCTCGTGGAAATAGCCGCGGTAGGCCACGCAGCCGGCGATGGGGAAGCACCACTGCCGCGGCGTCATCGACAGCTCGGGCGTTGCCACCACATTCCACACCACATAGCGACGGCCGATGTCGGCATAGCTGCGGAATGCCGCGTTGTCGGGCAAGCCCAGTTCCAGCGAAGCGAACTCGCGGATGCGCTGCGCGCGCTGCAGCTGCTCGCGCAGCCCGGGCGAGGTATCCGGCCGTTCGAGCACGCGGGCGATGGGCTGGCGCGCACGCATCACGGCCAGCTGGCCGCGCGCCGCCTGGGCCACATAGCCCACACCGCAGCCGGACAACGGGACGGCGAACAGCAGCACGGCAGCGGCGCGCCACAGCGCGAAGCGGGGCTTTGTCAGTAACATGCGCGGATGGAAGTCTATCTGGTCGGTGGAGCGGTCCGGGACCGATTGCTCGGGCGGCAGGCCAGCGAGCTCGATTATGTGGTCGTCGGCGGCACCGCTGAAGCGCTGACCGCACAGGGCTTCAGACCGGTGGGCCGGGATTTCCCGGTGTTCCTGCATCCCGAAACCCACAGCGAATATGCGCTCGCGCGCCGCGAGCGCAAGACCGGGCCGGGCTACCGCGGCTTCGTCACCGAGTTCGCGCCCGACATCACGCTGGAGGAGGACCTGCTGCGGCGGGATCTGACCATCAACGCCATGGCGCAGCGCGAGGACGGCACGCTGGTGGATCCCTACGGCGGACAGGCGGATCTCGCAGCGCGGCTGCTGCGGCATGTCTCCCCGGCTTTCTCTGAAGATCCGGTACGCATCCTGCGCGTGGCGCGCTTCGCCGCGCGCTTCGCGACGCTGGGCTTCACCGTGCATGAATCCACGCGCGCACTGATGCGGCAGATGGTCGAAGCCGGCGAAGCCGCAGCGCTGGTGCCCGAACGTGTGTGGCAGGAAACCGAGCGCGCCCTGCGCGAGCCCGAGCCGCAGGTGTTCTTCGAGGTGCTGCGCGACTGCGGCGCGCTGGCCGTGATCTTTCCCGAGGTCGATCGTCTCTACGGCGTGCCGCAGAATCCGCAGTGGCATCCCGAGATCGATACCGGCGTGCACGTGATGCTGTGCCTCAGGCGCGCCGCCGAACTGGATGCGCCGGTGACGGTGCGCTTTGCTGCGCTGGTGCATGACCTGGGCAAGGGCACCACGCCGCACGAGGAATGGCCGCGGCACATCATGCACGAGTCGCGCGGTCTGCCGCTGGTGGATGCGCTGTGCTCGCGCCTGAAGGTGCCCAATGAATTCCGCGAACTGGCGCGCCTGACGTGCAAGCAGCACACCAATGTGCATCGTGCGCTGCAGCTGCGACCCGCGACGGTGCTGAAGCTGCTGGAAGAATGCGATGCCTTCCGCCGCCCGGCACGCTTCGGCGAACTGCTGCTGGCCTGCCAGTGCGATGCGCAGGGGCGCACGGGGCTGGAGGAATCGCCCTATCCGCAGCGGCAATATCTGGCGGCGGCGCTGACGGCCGCGGCTGCCGTGCAGCTCACCGGCGAGGAGCGTGCAGGCCTACGCGGCCAGGCCATTGCGCAGGCCTTGCACGAACGGCGTCTCGCCGCACTGGCAGGACTGAAGGCCGGATAGCCCCTAGCGGCACGCCTGCGCCAGCAGTTCGTACGAGCGCACGCGCAGCGCATGATCGTAGATGGCGCTGGCGACGATGAGCTCGTCCGCGCCGGTCTGTGCGATGAAAGCCTCTAGGCCCTCGCGCACGGTCTGCGGCGAGCCGACGAACGAGCAGCCGAGGAAGGCATCCACCTGCTGCTGCACGGCCGGTGACAGCGCATCCAGATGCGGCACCGGCGGCGCAAGGCGGTCGCGAGTACCGGTGACGATGCCGATCACCACTTGCTGCAGTGAGGTGAACAGGAAGCGCGCCTCCTCGTCCGTAGGCGCAACGATGACGTTCACGCCGACCATGGCGTAGGAAGCCGGCAGCTGCGCCGACGGCTTGAAGCGCCCGCGGTACAGCTTCAGCGCATCGTGCAGCGCGGCCGGCGCAAAATGCGACGCGAAGGCATAAGGCAGCCCCAGTTCCGCCGCGAGCTGCGCGCCGAACAGGCTGGAGCCCAGTATCCACAGCGGCACGTTCGAATCCGCGCCCGGCACGGCACGCACCCGCTGGCTCGGCCGCACGGGACCCAGCAGCAACTGCAGCTCCAGCACATCGTCGGGAAAGTGGTCCGCGGCGCGCGGATCGCGGCGCAGTGCGCGCCAGGTGAGGCCATCGGTGCCCGGTGCGCGCCCCAGACCCAGGTCGATGCGGCCCGGGAACAGCGCCTCCAGCGTGCCGAACTGCTCGGCGATCACCAGCGGCGAGTGATTGGGCAGCATGATGCCGCCGGCGCCCACGCGCATGCGCCGCGTCACTGCCGCGACCTGGCCGATTACCACGGAGGTTGCCGCGCTGGCGATGCCCGGCATGTTGTGGTGTTCGGCCAGCCAGTAGCGCTGGTAGCCCAGAGCATCGATGCGTTGCGCCAGATCCAGCGTGTTGCGCAATGCCTGCGCCACGTCGCTGCCCTCAGGCACATTCGCAAGATCCAGCACGGAAAGTTTCACAGCCGCCTCCTCAAGTCCTGCAGCGCAAAGCCGGCGAGCGGCACATCGCAGTCACGGCCCAGCGCCATGGCTTTGAAGCTCTCGCCCATCTCCTCCGGCATCATCAGCCGCCGCGCTTCGCCGGCACGCTGCAGACGCGTGCGCTCGTCCGACGCTGCCGCGATTTCGGCTTCGATGCCCAGCCCCAGCAGCAGCGGCGCCTGGGTGCAGAAACCCAGCACTTCGAGGCCGGCCTCATCGGCCGCCTCGGCCACGCGCGTGAAATCCACCCACGCCGTGATGTCCTCCATGCCAGGATGGGCGAAGGGATCCTCGTGCGCGCGCTGGCGGTAGTGGCAGCGCAGCGTGCCGCCGCCGCGCTGCGGGTGGTAGTACTCGCGCCGCGGCAGGCCATAGTCGATGAACAGCGCGATGCCGCGCTCCATCGTCTGCGTCACTGCGCCGATCCATGGCCCGGCACGTCGGCACAGCTCGGAGGCGTAGCCCTCGGGCCACGGCATCTGCGCATCCGCGCCCAGCCGCTGCACTTCGGCGCACAGCGTGGCCGAAGCGGGCCGCTCGCTCCACATGAAGCCGCCATCCTGATCCAGGCTCACGCCACGTTCCAGCAGTACGCCTGCTCGCCAGACAAAACACTCCACCGGCAGCGCATCCAGCACCTCGTTGGCGAGCAGTGCGCCGCGCCACGGCGCGCGCGGCGGCCCATCCACCCAGCTCACGCGCGCAGCAAGATCACCCGGCAATGTCGCCAGCAGCGACTGCTGGCGCTCGCGTAGGTCGGCACTCACTTCGAGGATGAGATAGCGCTGCGGCGGGCAGCCTGCCGCGTGCATGGCCGTCAGCACATCGAAGGCCAGCCGCCCGCTGCCAGCGCCCAGCTCCAGTACGTCACCATCGCCCGTGGCTTCAAGCACGGCCGCACAATGGCGCGCCAGGCAACGACCGAACAGCGCCGACATCTCCGGGGCGGTGGTGAAATCCCCCGCCGCGCCGAGCTTGCGGGCGCCGGCGCTGTAGTAACCCAGCCCAGGTTCGTAGAGCGCGCACTGCATGTATTCATCGAAGGGCAGCCAGCCGCCGGCCGCCGCGATGCGCCCGGCAATGTGCCGGCGCAGGCGCGCGGCATGTGCGGATTCGTGCATGACATCAGCGTCCGTCATAAGCTCGCATCATGGAGCAGAAGCTCGGGGACAAGGTAGTGCTGATCACCGGCGCGGCGCGGCGCGTGGGCGCCGCGATTGCGCGGCATCTGCATGCGGCCGGCGCCACCGTGGCCATCCACTACCACCACTCGGCCGCAGCCGCGCAGGCGCTGGCCGACGAACTCAACGCACAACGGCCCATGTCCGCGACCACGCTGGGCGGCGACCTGCTCGACATGAAGGTGCTGCCCGCACTGGTGGAGGCCACGCTGGCGCGTTTCGGGCATCTGGACGTGCTGGTGAACAATGCCTCGACGTTCTACCCCACGCGCATCGGCGAGATCACTCCCGCGCACTGGGAGGACCTCATGGGCACCAACCTGCGCGCGCCGCTGTTCCTCTCGCAGGCGGCGGCGCCCCATCTTGCAGAGCGTGAAGGACTGATCCTCAACATCGCCGACATCCACGGCCTGCGGCCGCTGCGCTACCACACGGTATACAGCCCCGCGAAGGCCGGGCTCATCATGCTCACCCAGTCGCTGGCGCGGGAACTGGCGCCGCGGGTGCGCGTGAATGCCATCGCGCCCGGCCCGGTGGAATTCCCCGAGCAGGGACTGACCGAAGAGATGAAGCAGGCCATCGTCGACCGGACGCTGCTCAAGCGCCGCGGCTCGCCGCTGGACATCGCACGCGCCGCGCTGTTCTTCGCCGCCGACGCGCCCTACGTAACCGGGCAGATCCTCGCCGTCGACGGTGGACGCAGCGCCAACACCTGATCCGTACCCGCGGCTCGCGTCCGTGCGCGCCTCAGACCTGATTGAGGTCCGGCGGCACGGCAAAGAGAGGATGCCCGCCGCGATCGAAGCCCTGCCACAGCTCGCCCACCGTCCGCCGCTGCACGGGATGCATGAGCCCGGGAGCCAGCTCCGCCAGCGGCCCCAGCATGAACGCCCAGCGCACCAGATCCGGCCGCGGCAGCTTGAGCCCCGGCGCATCCTGCACCACCTCGCCGAACAGGAGCATGTCCAGGTCCATGGCGCGCGGCGCCCAGCGCGGCGCATCGCGCTCGCGGCCGCACTGCTGCTCGATCAGCTCCAGCTCGCGCTTGAGTTGCGCGGGCTCACCCGCCACGGGCAGCTCGGCAACGAAATTGATGAAGTCCGGCCCCTCGAAGCCCACGGCAGCATTGCGGTAGCAGCGCGAGAAGCGCGTGCCCGGATAACGCTGCCGCAGCAGCCGGGCCGCGAGCACGAGGTTGCGCTGCGCATCAAGGTTGCTGCCTCCCGACACGTAGGCCAGCGTCGCCGGCAGTGTCACGCGCGATGCCGTTCGATGCTCACGCCCACGTCACGCGAGCCGCGGATGGCGCCCGGCTTGTTGATGGAAAGGCGTATCCACGCGATGTCGAACTCCGCCAGCAGCGTCAGCGCGAGCCGGTGCGCCAGCGTCTCGACCAGGTTGAACCGGCTGTCGCTGACGAAGGCGATGCAGCGCTTGGCCACGGCCTTGTAGTCCACGGTGGCAGTCACCTCGTCCACCTCCGCCGCACGCGCGCAGTCGACGGGAATCTCGAAGTCGATCACCACGGTCTGCTTCACGTGGCGTTCCCACTCGAAGAAGCCGATCGTGGTCTCGATGGCAAGACCACGCAGGAACACCGTATCGGAGGAGGACTGCTGCATCGGAAGAATCAACCTTGTGTTTTCAGTTCAGGCCGGCGAGCGGCCACTGGGCGCGTGCCTGCACGGCGAGCCCCGGCGCGACGTCGCCACGCTTCAGGCGCATCAGGCCCGCCACCGCAATCATCGCGGCATTATCCGTGCAGAACTCCAGCCGCGGGAAGTAAAGCCGGCCGCCCCGGCGCTGCACCTGCCGGCCAAGCCGCTCGCGCAGCAACTGGTTGGCCCCCACACCACCGGCGACCACCAGATCCCCGAGGCCGGTCTCCTCCATGGCGCGCAGCGCCTTGCCGGCCAGCGTATCGACGATGGCCTCCTGCACGCTGCTGGCGATGTCGGCGCGGCGCGCGTCCGTGAGCGGTGCGGCGCGCACGGCCAGCATCACCGCGGTCTTGAGCCCGGAGAAGCTGAACTCGAAGCCGGGCCGGTCCAGCATGGGCCGCGGAAAATCGAAGGCATCCGGCCGCCCCGCCTTCGCGAGCCGAGCCAGTTCCGGCCCGCCCGGATAGGGCAGCCCCAGCAGCTTGGCGGATTTGTCGAAGGCCTCGCCCGCGGCATCGTCGCGGGTCTCCCCCAGCAGCTCATACCGCCCGGGCGAATGCACCTGGATCAGCATGGTGTGGCCGCCGGAGACCAGCAGCGCCAGATGCGGGAAGGGCGGGGACTGCTCCTCGAGCAGCGGGGCGAGCAGATGCCCTTCGAGGTGATGCACCGGCACCGCCGGCACTCCCAGCGCGAAGGCCAGGCTGGCACCCAGCGCCGCGCCGGTGAGCAGCGCCCCGACCAGCCCGGGACCCGCCGTATAGGCGATCGCCGAAAGCTCCGCGGGCGTCGTGCCGGCCTTCTCCAGTGCCGCACCCAGCAGCGGCAGCAGCCGCCGGGTGTGGTCCCGCGAGGCCAGTTCCGGCACCACCCCTCCGTACACCCGGTGCAGGTCCACCTGGCTGAAAAGCTCGTGGGCCATGAGCCCCCGCTGCTCGTCCAGCACCGCCACCGCGCTCTCGTCGCAGGAGGACTCGATGGCGAGCACCCGCAATGGACAGCCGGACTTCAAGCCTTTAGAATCCCGCACCCGTTTTACCTGTGCGCTTGTTATAAAGCGCTCCAAAACAAAGACTTAACCCCGCGCAAGCGGGCCTTTCGACAAGGATCTGCAATGCCGAGCGTGCGTGTTCGCGAGAATGAGTACTTCGACGTCGCCCTGCGACGCTTCAAGCGCGCCTGTGAAAAGGCGGGCATTCTCTCGGAGCTGCGCCGGCGCGAATTCTACGAAAAGCCCACCCAGGAGCGTAAGCGCAAGAAGGCGGCCGCGGTGAAGCGCCACATCAAGCGCAGCTCGCCGCGCATGGAAAACCGCGCGCCCCGCGCGTCCTAAGACCATGGCCGTCAAGGAGCGCATCCAGGAGGACATGAAGTCCGCGATGCGCTCGGGTGAGAAAGAGCGCCTCGCGACGATCCGCCTGATCCTCGCCGCCATCAAGCAGCGCGAAGTCGACGAGCGCATCCAGCTCGACGACGTGCAGACCCTCTCGGTGATCGAGAAGATGGTCAAGCAGCGCCGCGAATCCATCGTGCAGTTCGAGGCCGGTGGCCGTGCGGACCTCGTGGCCAAGGAGCAGGCCGAACTCGCCGTGCTCGACGCCTATCTGCCGCAGCGCCTGTCCGATGCGGAAGTCGACGCGCTGATCGACGCGGCCATCGCCGCCACCGGCGCGGCCTCGATGAAAGACATGGGCAAGGTGGTCGCGCACGTGAAGACGGCAGCGGCCGGCCGTGCCGACATGGGCGCCGTGAGCGCGCGCGTCAAAGCCCGCCTGTCGGCCTGAAGGCCCGCCGTGGGACGCATCGTCGCCGTCCTGCTGCTGCTCGCCATCATCATCCTCGTCGCTTCGAAGTTCATCCGTCGCCGCTGAGCAGCTTCGCGCGCCGCAGCGCCAGCGTGGCCACTCCCGCGAACAGCAGCATCCCGGCCAGCAGCAGCATGCCGCCGGTGAAACTGCCGGTGCGCTCCCGCACCAGCCCCACCGCATAGGGCCCGACGAAACCACCCAGCGACCCCATGGTATTGATGAGCGCGATGCCGGCGGCCAGCGCACTGCCGGTGAGAAAGCGCGGCGGCAATGCCCAGAACGGCCCGCGCGTGGACAGATCGCCGATGGCCGCGATGGTCAGCGCGATCATTCCCGGCACCGGTGTGAGCAGGAAGGCGCTGGCGGCAAAACCCACCGCGCCCAGAAAGCTCGGCAGCGCCAGGTGCAGGAAGCGCTCGCCGCTGCGGTCCGAGCTGCGGCCCACGAGGATCATCGCCACCGCCGCGGCCACATAGGGCAGCGCCGAGATGAATCCCACGGCAAGCTCGCCCTGCCCGGACAGGCGTTTGACGATCTGCGGTATCCACAGCGTCAGCCCGTAGCTGCCGCTCTGGCAGGCAAACAGCACCAGTCCCAGCAGCCACACGGTGGGGTGCAGCAGCGCCGTGGAAAGCCGCGCCGAATGCCGGTCGCGGGTCGCCTGTGCTTCGGCTGCCAGCAGCTGCTGCACGCGCGAGCGCTCCTGTTCGCCGAGAAAACGGGCGGCGTCCGGACCATCCGGCAGCAGGAACCAGGTAAGGATGCCCAGCCCCACCGCCGGCACCCCCTCGACGAGGAACAGCCACTGCCAGCCCTGCAGCCCCGAGTGCCCGTCCATGCCCAGCAGCAGGCCTGCAATGGGCCCGCCGAATACCGTTGAGAGAGGAATGCCCATCATGAACCAGGACACCGCACGGGCCCTCTCGCCCCGGGGAAACCAGGCCGAGAGGTAGTACAGAATGCCCGGCAGGAAGCCGGCCTCCGCCACGCCCAGCAGGAAGCGCAGCACGTAGAAAGTGGTGGCATCGCGCACGAACATCATGGCGATGGACACCAGCCCCCAGCTCACCATGATGCGGCTGATCCAGCGCCGCGCCCCCACGCGCGCCAGGATGAGGTTGCTGGGCACCTCGCACAGCGCATAGCCGATGAAAAAGATGCCGGCGCCCAGGCCGAAAACGGCGGGCGAGAAGCCCAGGTCCGCATTCATCTGCAGCGCCGCAAAACCCACGTTCACGCGGTCGAACCAGGCGACCACGTACAACAGCAGCAGGTACGGCAGCAGGCGCCAGCGGATTTTTCTGTAGATCGCCTCGTCGGAGACCATTCTTTCCCCTGTTACGCTAAGCATCCCATGGCCGGCCGCATCCCCCAAGCCTTCATCGACGAGCTAATCGGCAAGGCCGACATCGTCGAGATCATCGGCTCGCGTGTGCCTTTGAAAAAGGCCGGACGCGAATACCGCGCCTGCTGCCCCTTCCACAACGAGAAGACCCCTTCGTTCTGGGTGAGCCCGGCGAAGCAGTTCTACCACTGCTTCGGCTGCGGTGCCCATGGAACGGCGCTGGGGTTTCTCATGAACTACGACCGCCTGCCCTTCCCCGAGGCGGTGGAGGAGCTGGCCGCACGCCTCGGCGTGGAGGTTCCGCACGAGCAGATGCAGGGCACAGCGCCCGCCCGCAGCGTGGATGAGGACCTGTATACGCTGATGGGCAAGGTCGCGACGTTCTACCGCGAGCAGCTGGCGCGCGATGAGCGCGCCCGCGGCTATGCGCTGCGCCGCGGCCTCGATGCCGGAATCGCCGAACGCTTCGGCATCGGCTATGCACCCGATGCGTGGAACGAGGTGCTCAAGCGCTTCGGCGCCAGCGATGCCTCGCGGCAGAAGCTCGCCGACACCGGCCTCATCATCGCGCGCGAGAAGGGCGATGGCTGGTACGACCGCTTCCGCGACCGGCTGATGTTCCCGATCCGCGATGCGCGCGGCCGCGTGATCGCCTTCGGCGGCCGCGTGCTGGACCAGGGGGAACCCAAGTACCTCAACTCGCCCGAAACGGCGCTGTTCCACAAGGGCCGCGAGCTTTATGGGCTGTACGAAGCGCGGCAGAACCGCGCGCCGCTCAAGCGCCTGATCATCGTCGAGGGCTACATGGACGTGGTGCGGCTGCATCAGAGCGGCATCGCGTATGCCGTGGCAACGCTGGGCACCGCCACCACACCTGAACATCTCAAGCGCGCGTTCCGCGCGGTGAGCGAGGTGATCTTCTGCTTCGACGGCGACCGCGCCGGCCGCGCTGCCGCATGGCGCGCGCTGCAGAATGCGCTGCCCGAGGCCACCGCGGGCCGCGAGCTCAAATTCCTGTTCCTGCCCGAGGGCGAGGATCCGGACACGCTGGTCGGCAAGGAAGGCCGCGAAGGCTTCGAGGCGCGCTATGCCGCCGCGCTGCCGCTGTCCGAATACCTCGTCGCGCACCTTGCCGAATCCATCGACATCCGCCATGCGGACGGCAAGGCGCGCTTCGTGGCCGAAGCGCGGCCGCTACTGGAGCGTGTGCCTGCGGGCCCTTACCGCGAGCTGCTGCTGGACCGTCTGGCACAGGCCATCGGCGTGAGTGCCGAGCGCTTCCTCGCCATCGTCGGGCCGGTGACCCATGCCGCCGATCCGCGGACGGCCGAGCAGACGGCAGGCGCGCGGCGATCTGCGCCACGCACCGCGCACAGCGCCGGCCGCGGCGGCCTGGTGCGCCAGGCGGTGCACAACCTGCTGCTGTTTCCTGCCATCGCCAGCCGCATCGGCGCGGACGACATGGCCGCGCTCGATCCGCTCGACGAGCCTGGCATGGAGGTGCTGCGCGAACTGCTGGCGCAGCTGCGCGAGCAGCCGGCCGCCAGCACCGCGCAAGTGCTGGAGCGCTGGCGCGAACATCCGGCCGGTGAACGGCTTGCGAAGCTCGCGATGGCTGAATCCATCACGCCCGATACGGAAGCCGCTGCGCAGGAACTGCTCAATGCGCTGCGCCGGCTGGCGCAGGGCGCCACGATGAGCGAGCTCGATGCGCTGATCGAAAAGGAGCAGCGCAGCGGCCTCGAGACACACGAGCGCGAACGTCTGCGGGTGCTGCTGCGTGAATCGCGCGATCCTGCACGTTGACATGGACGCGTTCTACGCGTCCGTCGAGCAGCGGGACGACCCGCGGCTCGCCGGCCTGCCGCTCATCGTCGGCGGCCGCGGTCCGCGCGGCGTGGTGGCGGCCGCCAGCTACGAAGTGCGCCGCTACGGCGTGCGCTCGGCCATGCCCACGCGCCGTGCGCTGGAACTGTGCCCGCAGGCGCTCATCGTGGCGCCGCGCATGGCGCGCTACCGCGAGGTATCGCGGCAGGTGTTCGCCATCTTCGCGCGCTACACACCCGAGATCGAAGGCCTGTCGCTGGATGAAGCCTATCTCGATGTCACGGCCAGCCTCGCGCTGCATGGCCCCGCGCCCGCCATCGCCGCGCGCATCAAGGCCGACATCCGCCGCGAGTGCGTGCTCACCGCGTCGGTGGGCGTCGCGCCGAACAAGCTGGTCGCGAAGATCGCCTCGGACCTCGACAAGCCCGACGGGCTCACCATCGTCATGCCGGACGCCATGCAGGCGCTGCTCGATCCCCTGCCCGTCACGCGCCTGCCGGGCCTGGGCCGCAAGAAAGGACAGGAGGTCATGGCCGCCGGCATCCAGACACTGGGCCAGCTGCGCCGCGCCGACGATGCCCGGCTGCGCCGGCTGTTCGGCAACCAGGCGCCGCGCCTGCGCGAGCGCGCCGGCGGCATCGACGACCGGCCGGTGAACAATGACCACCGCGAACAGTCGATCAGCAGCGAATGCACCTTCGACCATGACCTGCACGATGGCGCGCGGCTGCGCGCCGAGCTGCTGCAGCTGGCCGACCAAACCTCGCAGCGGCTGCGCCGCGCCGCCATGCTGGCCGGTTGCGTGAGCGTGAAGATACGCCGCGGCGACTTCAGCACCTTCACCCGCCAGCAGGCCGTCCATCCCCCCAGCTGCGATTCGCAGGTCATAGCCGGCATCGCCACCGCCTTGCTCGCGCAGTGGAGCCGCGAAAACCCCCGGGCGGCGCTGCGCCTGCTGGGAGTAGGCACCTCAAATTTGACAAGATCGGTGCAAATCGATCTTTTTTCACAGCAAATCGAACATCAATCGGCACCACTTGACCCTGTGCTGGACCGCATCCGCGAGAAATTCGGCCGCGACGCCATCTTCCGGGCCGGCGGGGCGCTGCGCACCGGGCGCGAAAGGCACTGAACTTGCAGGGATTTGGCCTCCGGCAGCGCCCCTTGCAAACCATAGTCAAGACCCCCACTCACGGCTAGAATTGCCGGTTCGCTCACCCCCTCTCCACTTCCCGCCGGAGCCCCAATGGCGTCATCCCGCAAACCCCAGAAAGCGCCTGCTGCCGCCCGCAAACCCGCTGCTGCAAAGCCGTCCCGGCACGCGAAGCCCGCCGCGCCCAAACCGGCAGCGAAAGTGGCCGCGAAGCCTGCGCCCAAGGCGGCCGTCAAACCGGCGCCGAAGAAGGTTGCGAAAACCGTAGCCACGAAGGGCAAGCCCGCTCCCGCCACCAAGGCGGCAGCACCGGCAGCGCCTGCGCCCGCCGTTCCCGCACCGCAGACTGCCGCGCGCCGCCGCGGCGCGGCCGCTGCCGCGCCCGCCGATCCCGCCGGCGGCAAGCTCACCGGCATCGAGCGCCGTGCGCCCATGCCCGAAGAGCGCCAGTCGCAGCTGAAGCTGCTCATCGCGCTGGGCAAGGAACAGAGCTTCCTCACCTATTCGCAGGTGAACGACCACCTGCCGAGCGAGATCGTCGATCCCGAGCAGATCGAAGACATCGTCAACATGATCAACGACATGGGTATCCCGGTGTACGAGAAGGCACCGGATACCGAGCCGTTGCTCGCCACCGAGGCCAGCTCGCCCGCTGACGAAGAGGCCATCGAGGAGGCCGCCGCTGCGCTCGCCGCGCTGGATGCCGAACTGGGCCGCACCACCGACCCGGTGCGCATGTACATGCGCGAGATGGGCACCGTGGAGCTGCTCACGCGCGAGGGCGAGATCAGCATCGCCAAGCGCATCGAGGAAGGCCTCGACGCCGTGCGCAGTGCGCTGTCGCATTATCCGGCCACGCTGCAGCATGTGCTGTCGGCCTATGAGCAGGTGAAGGCCGGCCAGAGCCGCCTCATCGACGTCATCGTCGGCTTCATCGATCCGAATGCGCCCGATGTCATCGCGCAGCCGCAGAACCCCACCAAGATGGAAGTGGCCGACGACAACGGCAACGACAGCGACGACGAGGAAAGCGACGGCGAGGACGGCGAATCCGAAGAGGCCGTCGACACCGGCCCGGATCCGGAGGAGGCCGCACGCCGCTTCACCCAGCTCGCCAAGCTCCACCAGCAGAGCCTTGCTTCCATCGCCAAGCTCGGCGCCAAGGACCCCAAGACGCTGAAGATCCGCGGCAAGGCGGCCGCCGAGTTCATGGAACTGAAGCTCGCCCCGCGCATGTTCGAGGCGCTGATCGCGCAGCTGCGCGCGCACATCGGCGACGTGCGCCAGCTCGAGAAGGAGATCATGGTGATCTGCGTGCGCGACGCCGGCATGCCGCGCAAGGAATTCATCGCCACCTTCCCGCGCAACGAGACCAACCTCAAGTGGGTGGGCAAGCACGTCAAGGGCGGCAAGAAATACTCCGGCCAGCTCGCGAAGTTCGCCGAGGAAATCGAGCGCCGCCAGAAGAAGCTCGCGGACATCGAGGTGGCGCACAACCTCACGATCAACGACATCAAGGAGATCAACCGCGATGTCTCCATCGGCGAGGCCAAGGCGCGCCGCGCCAAGAAGGAAATGGTCGAGGCCAACCTGCGCCTGGTGATTTCCATCGCGAAGAAGTACACCAACCGCGGACTGCAGTTCCTGGACCTGATCCAGGAAGGCAACATCGGCCTGATGAAGGCGGTGGACAAGTTCGAATACCGCCGCGGCTACAAGTTCTCGACCTACGCCACCTGGTGGATCCGCCAGGCCATCACGCGCTCGATCGCCGACCAGGCGCGCACCATCCGCATCCCGGTGCACATGATCGAGACCATCAACAAGTTGAACCGCATCTCGCGGCAGATGCTGCAGGAGATGGGCCGCGAGCCCACGCCCGACGAACTCGCCGTGCGCATGGAGATGCCGGAGGACAAGGTCCGCAAGGTGCTGAAGATCGCCAAGGAACCCATCTCGATGGAGACTCCCATCGGCGATGACGAGGATTCCCACCTTGGGGATTTCATCGAGGACACCTCGGTGACCTCGCCCGTCGACCAGGCAACCATGGAGAGCCTGCGCGAGACCACGCACTCGGTGCTGGCGCAGCTCACGCCGCGCGAGGCCAAGGTGCTGCGCATGCGCTTCGGCATCGACATGAACACCGACCACACGCTGGAAGAGGTCGGCAAGCAGTTCGATGTCACCCGCGAGCGCATCCGGCAGATAGAAGCCAAGGCGCTGCGCAAACTGCGGCATCCCAGCCGCAGCGAGCAGCTGCGCAGCTTCCTCACCGAGGACTGAGAACCAAGGCCCGCCCACCGGCGGGCCTTTTCATTTGCGATGGAGTGAATCATGCGCGGTCTGGATTTCACTTCCTGGCAGACATTGCTGACCACGCTGATCGGGCTGGCGCTGATCACGCTGGTCGGTGTGGGCATCCGCCTGCTGGTCATGCAGACCGTGCAACAGCGCCGCGAGCGCGAGAACCGGCAGATCAACGAGCGGCTGCGCACGTTGATCGCGGCCTACAAGACGCTCGGCGGCTCATTCACCGGGGAACTGGCGGTGGATCCCACCCATCTGCGTGACTTGCGCAGGATGAGTGAAAGCGACGCAGCGGCCGCCGGCGAAGCCGCAGAAGGCGCGAGCTCCGACCGCTCGCGGCGCATCCGCGATGCGGTGGAGGCCGCGCTGTCGGATGTCATCCTGCTGGGCACGGACGAGCAGGTGCGCCTCGCCGCACAAGCGGCTTCCGAGCTGGCTTCCGGTCACCCCGTGCGCACCGCCGAGCTGGTCGTCTCGCTGCGCAATTTCATCCGCGAAGTGCTGGAGCTGGACGCCATTCCCGGCGGCCTTGCCATCCCCGCGCAGGGTCCCGCACGGCCCACGGCGTCGAAGGCCGCCGGCAAAGGCGAGGGCGCGAGCGGCGGCAAAGGCGGTGGCGGCGGTGGAGCTGCCATGGGCGGCTCGATGATGGGCATGGGATTGGGCCTGGGCGCCGGGCTGCACGACGACAGTCACGATCCGTCCTGACCTCCGCGTGACTCCCGGCACAACCGGCCATATGACAATCTGTTAGCTTGACGCCCATGGCTGACAAGGACTCAGACCGTCCGGCTCCACCCGCTCAGCGCGCCGGCCGCGTGCGTCACGACGCCAGTGGCCGCGCCGTCTGGGAGTGGGCCGTCGACACGGGCCGGCACGCGCTGGAATCCACCTCGCGGCTGCTCAAACGCCTGGAGCTGCCCGGCCTGGAGCTGGAGGACGAGGCCAAGAAGCCGAAGCAGGAACGCGAGCCGGAACCTGTCCGGGATGCCCCAAATGCGGGCAAGGCGGTTCCCACTTTCGGGGGCCCGCGCGAAACCGATCCCATGGCCGGCCGCAACAGCTTCAACCCCTACGACAACCGTTCGCCGCCGCGGCGCCCCGCGACCGCCGCGAAACCCGCACCGAGACCAGCCCCACCTCCGAAACCCGGCCTTCTCACCCGCCTCTTCGGACGGCGCTGAGCCTTCAGGCGCGGATGTGCCGCTGCAGCTTCATCCGGTCGAGGATGCGGCTGGCGATCTCCTCGACGCTGCACTCGGTGACATCGATGCACGGAATCTGGTTGCGCGCCATCAGGTCCGCCGCACTGCGGATCTCGAACTGCACCTGCGCAGCCGAGGCATAGCGGCTGCCGGGCCGGCGCTCCTGGCGGATCTGCTGCAGCCTCTCGGGCCGGATCGTCAGGCCGAACAGCTTGCTGCGATAGGGCTGCAGTTCCCGCGGCAGCTCGCGCTGCTCGAAATCCTCTTCCAGCAACGGCACGTTGGCGGCGCGGATGCCATATTGCAGCGCCATGTACAGTGAAGTGGGCGTCTTTCCCGAGCGCGACACGCCCACCAGGATCACATCGGCATTGCGGTAGTCGCGCTGGCCCGCGCCATCATCGTTGGCGAGCGCATAGTTGGTCGCCACCACGCGGTCCGAATGGGCTGCATCGCCCGCCCAGGAGCGCATGGCAAGGCCGCTGACATGCGCCGACGGCCGGCCCAGTTCGGCTTCCAGCGGCGCAAGAAAGGCATCGAAGAAATCCAGCACGAAGGCTTCGGCGCCATGCACGATGCCGCGGATGGCATCGTCCACCAGCGTGGAGAGCACGATGGGCCGCGCGCCATCGCGGCGCGCAATCTCGTTGATGCGCGCCACCACGCCATGCGCGTCCTGCACACTGGTGACGAAGGGCATGGTCACCGTGCGCGCCTCCAGCCCGCCGAACTGCGACAGCAGGCTGTGCCCCAGCGTCTCGGCGGTCAGTCCGGTGCGGTCCGACACGAAGCAGACCGTGCGCGCGTTCATCCCGCGCTCTTGCGCGCCAGGCGCAGCCAGGTTTCGATGACGGTATCCGGATTCAGCGAAATGCTCGTTATGCCCTGCTCCACCAGCCACTCGGCAAGGTCCGGATAATCCGAAGGGCCCTGGCCGCAGATGCCGACGTACTTGCCCGCCTTGCGGCAAGCCTCGATGGCCATGGACATCAGCGCCTTGACTGCCGGATCGCGCTCGTCGAACACCTTCGAGACGATGGCCGAATCCCGGTCCAGCCCCAGCGTCAGCTGCGTGAGGTCGTTGGAGCCGATGGACATGCCGTCGAAGTATTCGAGGAACTGCTCCGCCAGCAGCGCGTTGGAGGGAATCTCGCACATCATGATGAGCTTGAGATCATGCACGCCGCGCGCCAGGCCGCGCTCGGCCAGCAGCTGCGTCACGGCGCGCGCCTCGCCAAGCGTGCGCACGAAAGGCACCATCACCTGCACATTGGCGAGCCCCAGATCCTCGCGCACCCGGCGCAGCGCGCGGCATTCCAGGTCGAAGCAGGCCTGGAACTCCGGGTCGATGTAGCGCGCAGCGCCACGGAAACCCAGCATGGGGTTCTCCTCATGAGGCTCGTAGCGCGAACCGCCGATGAGATTGGCGTACTCGTTGGACTTGAAATCCGACAGCCGCACGATCACCGGCTCGGGCGCAAACGCCGCGGCGATCTGTGCCACACCCTCGGCGAGCTTGGTGACGAAGAACTCCTCCGGTCCGGCATAGCCGGCCATCTGGGCGTCCACGCGCGCCTTCACCTCCGGATCCAGCAGCGAGTACTCGAGCAGCGCGCGCGGATGCACGCCGATCATGCGGTTGATGATGAATTCCAGACGCGCCAGACCCACGCCGCGATTGGGCAGCATGGCAACGCTGAAGGCGCGGTCGGGATTGCCCACGTTCATCATGATCTTCACCGGCGCATCCGGCATGGCCTGCAGATCCAGCTGCTGCTCGTCGTAGTCCAGCAGGCCCTCGTACACATGGCCGGTATCGCCCTCGGCGCAGGAGACCGTCACGGCCTGGCCATCCTTGATGGCGCGCGTCGCGTCTCCGCAGCCCACCACAGCCGGCACGCCCAGCTCGCGCGCGATGATGGCGGCGTGGCAGGTGCGTCCGCCGCGGTTGGTGACGATGGCCGCCGCGCGCTTCATCACCGGCTCCCAGTCCGGGTCGGTCATGTCGGCCACCAGCACATCGCCCTGCTGCACGCGCGCGATGTCGCGCACGCTGGTGATCACGCGCGCCCGGCCCGAGCCGATGCGCTGGCCGATGCTGCGCCCTTCGACCAGCACTTTCGCGCGGCCCTTGAGCGTGAAGCGCTGCATGGTCAGGCCCTTGCGGCTCTGCACCGTCTCGGGCCGCGCCTGCAGGATGTAGAGCTCGCCGCTCTCGCCATCCTTGCCCCATTCGATATCCATGGGGCAGCCATAGTGCTGCTCGATGAGCAGCGCCTGGCGGGCGAGGCTTTCGGCCTCGGCATCGGTGAGCGAGAAGCGGTTGCGGTCTGCGGCGGGCACGTCCACCGTGGCCACACGTTCGGAGCAGCCGGCCGGCGCGTAGATCATCTTGCTGGCCTTGGCGCCCAGATTGCGCCGCAGCACCGCGGAGCGGCCCGCGCGCAGCGCAGCCTTGTGAAGATAGAACTCGTCCGGATTCACCGCGCCCTGCACCACCATCTCGCCCAGCCCCCAGGAGCTGGTGATGAACACCACTTCGCGGAACCCCGAGTCGGTATCCAGCGTGAACATCACGCCGCTGGCACCCACGTCGCTGCGCACCATGTGCTGCACGCCCACCGACAGCGCCACATCGCGGTGATTGAAGCCCTGGTGCACGCGATAGGCGATGGCGCGGTCATTGAACAGCGAGGCAAACACCTCGTGGATGGCCGCCAGCACCGCAGCCTCGCCGCGCACATTGAGCAATGTCTCCTGCTGGCCGGCGAAGGAAGCCTCGGGCAGGTCCTCGGCCGTAGCCGACGAGCGCACCGCCACCGCGATGCCCCCGGGGATGCCCATGTCGTGCATGGCTGTGGTTACCGCCCGATGCAGGGACTGCGGCAGCGGCGTGGCGAGAATCCATTCGCGGATGCGGGCGCCGGTAACGGCCAGCTTCTGCACATCATCCACATCGAGCGCAGAGAGTTCGGCATCGATGCGCTGATCCAGGCCCTGCTGCGCAAGAAATTCCCGATAGGCCGCAGCCGTGGTCGCAAAACCATCCGGCACCTTCACGCCGACCTGGGACAGCGACCGCAGCATTTCGCCCAGGGAAGCATTCTTGCCTCCCACACGGGCCACGTCCTCACGGCCGACTTCGCGCAAACCTACGACATAATCTGTCATCACTTTCCGTCCTGAAGAGCCGGACCCGCGAACATTCTAATTGGAGGTTGCGCCCACCGCCCATGTGCCCGCCGCCGCTGCCGGGGTATTGGAGACCTGTCCGCCAATTCCCGACGGAAACTTCACTTGACCGACAGCACCTCGAAACGCCGCGTCAGCCGGCGGCCGGCGTCATCCACCACCGTGAGGCTGTGCGCCCCCGGCGTCACATCGGCGACCAGTTGATGTGTGACACGGGTTTCACCCACATAGCTCTCGTCCATATGCCAGTACACGGTGGCGTCGGCATCCCGATGCGCCACCTCGAACACTGCGCGGCCGCGCCGCCCATCCAGATCCACGGGGATGAATATCTTGCCGGCGGGACCCGGGTAGAGGAATTCCATTGCTGCATCTGCCTCCTCCGCCAGAGCCTGCTGCATGCAATCCGGACGCAGTGGCGGC
This sequence comes from Steroidobacteraceae bacterium, assembly GCA_049841155.1. Lineage (GTDB taxonomy): Bacteria > Pseudomonadota > Gammaproteobacteria > Steroidobacterales > Steroidobacteraceae > ZC4RG30. The sequence continues at coordinate 184,770 of JASGHI010000004.1, read as the reverse complement.
AATGGCCGATAGCCGCCGCGCTGGCGCCGGTAGAACCATTCGATGGCCGGCGGCAGCACCAGCCACGGCACATGGCGCATGAGCGCCACGCGCTCGCAGCCGGCATGCACCCGGTAACGCCCGTCGGCACTGAGATGCTCCAGCCGGTGCCACGGCGTCTGCTGGTCGAAGTGGCTGGCCACGGGCACGCGTGCCGGCTTGGCAGTGCACAGCTCGGAGGCCAGATAGCCATCATCTGCGCACACCTGCACGGTCTTCAGCGCACCCACCGGCTCCACGTACCAGGGCGCCGGTTCCAGCAGATCGTGCAACGCGAACAGCAGCGGCGCGGCCGCGAGCCCCCCCACGAGGCCGGGCACGCCACGGCCGTCGGCATTGCCGGTCCACACGGCCACCGTATGCCGGGTGTCACTGCCCACGGCCCAGGCATCGCGCAGACCCCAGCTGGTGCCGGTCTTCCAGGCAATGTGGCGGCTGCTGGCGAAGCTGCGCCAGTGGGCCTCTTCCTGAGGTCGCGGTACCTCCAGCAACGCCATCTGCGTCAGCCAGGCTGCACCGGTGGAAAAAACCCAGCGGCGCGCCGCCTGCCCAGACACGCGCGACTCATCCGCTGCAGATTCCGGCTCACGCAGCACGCGCAGCGGTGCGGGCGCAGCGCGCGCTGCGCCACCGATGGCGCGCGCGCGGTCGGCCAGCTGTGCATACGCACCAGCCACATCCCACAGGCGCGCCTCGGCGCCACCGAGAATGAGCGCGAGGCCGTAGTAGTCCGCGGGACGCGAGAGATCGCTGAATCCCATGTCGCGCAGCAATGCATGGAAGCGCGGATAGCCGTACTCGCGCAGCAACCGCACCGCAGGCACATTCAGCGACAGCGCCAGCGCTTCGTCCGCCGGCACCGCGCCACGGAAGCTGCGGTCGAAGTTCTCCGGCGCAAAACCCGCCAGCCGCGTGGGGATGTCCGGCACCAGCATCTGCGGCAGCAGCTGGCCGCTGTCGAGCATGGCGGCATAGAGGAAGGGCTTGAGGATGCTGCCGGTGCTGCGCGGCCGCTGCACGATGTCCACGGCCAGCGCGCGCGGTCCGGCCGTGGCCCAGCCGGCATTGCCCACATAGGCCAGCACCTCGAAACTGCGGTTGTCCACGACCAGCGCCGCGGCATTGCCGATGCCGCGGTCGGCCAGCTCCTGCGCATGCTCGGCGACGCGCGCGCTGGCCGCGCGCTGCAGTGCTGCATCCAGCGTGGTGTGGAAAAGGTTCTGCTGCGGATGCCGGCGGCGCAGCGTCTCCAGCAGGTGCGGCGCATAGTCGGGCAGCGCCAGCGGCGCGGCCACCAGCGGTTCGGCCCGCGCCAGCTCCAGGTCCTGCGCCGTGAGGTATCCGCGCGCCGCAAGGCGCGCCAGCAGCGCATCGCGCCGCGCGGCAAGGCGCGTGCGGTTGCGCCCCGGCGTGACCAGCGCCGGCGAATTGGGCAGCACGGCCAGCGTCGCGGCCTCGGCCCAGGAAAGCGCCTCGGGCGCGCGCCCGAAATACCGCCACGCGGCGGCCTCCAGCCCCACCACATTGCCGCCGAAGGGCGCATGGCTGGCATACAGCGCGAGCAGGGCAGGCTTGTCGTAGGCCAGTTCCAGCCGCAACGCCAGCAGCATCTCCCACAGCTTGCCCGCGTAGCTGCGCGCCGGCGCAGCACCGCCCTGTGCGCGCACCAGACGCGCCAGCTGCATGGTGAGCGTGCTGGCGCCGCTGACCACATGCCGCGCCCGGAAATTGCTGCGCAATGCGCGCACCACCGCCATCGGATCGACGCCGGGATGGTGCAGGAAGCGGCGATCCTCGTACTCCATCAGCGCCGCGGCAAAACGTGCGGGCACCGCACCGCTTTCCGGAAAGCGCCACTGCCCATCGGCGGCGATGCGCGCGCCGAGCAGGCTGCCGTCGCGCGCCAGCAGCACCGCGGACAAGGGATCGCGGAACAGCGGACGCGGCAGCAGCAGTGCGAAGCCCAGCGCGCCGGCCAGCAGCAGCGCGATCAGCCCCGCGCCCAGCGTGCGCCGGTCAGGGCGCCACAACCTCGGTCCATCGGCCCGCGCTGCGGGCCTGTTTGCTCGCGTCGTACATGGCTTCCACCTGCACGCCGGGCAGGTAGTAGCGGCCGCTGTAGGCCGCATTGATGCGCGTCTGGAAACGGATGGTCTCGCCGGGCAGCAGGCGGAAATACTGCATGACGCGGTCGTCGCGGATGTCCACGTGATCGGTGCGCGGCGCGGTGGCGGCGCGTGTGCCGTCCACGCCGCTGCGCGGCGCGCCTGCACGCTCGCCGGTCATGTCGTCTCCGGCCAGCCGGTCGTTGTGGATCTCCCAGCCCGAGGGCACGATCTGCGTCAATGCGATGTGGTCGATGGGCAGGCGCGTGAGGTTCTCCACCGCCAGATCAACGATCACGTCAGTGCCCTGCGGCAGGCGCGCCACGTCCACCGGCTGGCCCTGCGCACCGGAATAATTCACGCGCAGCGCAAGCCCGCTCTGGATGGCGCCTTCCTCACCGGCCGGAGGCGTGCCGCGCACGGCCAGCGTCGCGAACAGCGGGCCCTTCGAGGTATTGGCCACGCGCAGCGTCTGCCCGTCTTGTGCAAGGCCACCCAGCGTCGCCTGGTAAACGGCGCTGTCCGAACTCACGCGGGTGGTGTTCGCGCCCAGCGTCTGTTCGAAGGTGAACGGCCCCGCCTGCTGCGCACCGGCCAGCTGCGACATGGCCAGCAGCGACCAGGCCACGGATTGCGTCGACTGCCAGCGGTCGGTGGCAAGCTCATCCGAAATCGCACGGATCACCGGCAGCGCACGGTCCAGCTGGCCGGTGATCACCAGCGCCTGCAGCACCACGGCGTGGTCGCGCAGCACCGAACCGAAGGTGTAATCCGCATTGCCGGTGGCGCGCGCTGCCAGCGGATCGCCACCGGCCAGTGAGCGCGCCGCATCGGCAAGCCCCGCCAGCTGATAAGCCGATGCCAGCAGCCAGCGCTCCACCGTTCCCAGATCACGCAGCTCGCGCAGCCGGTTCATCGCACCCACTTCGGGCTGGCCGGCGCGCGCGAGCACGTACAGCCGGTAGGCCTGATCCATGGCGCTGGTGGCCGCGCCGGGCTGCCAGCCCTGCGCCACCTCGCGCAGATTGCGCAGCAGTCCGGCGCGCATGGACGAGGGCACGCTGTAGCCCAGCCGCTCGGCTTCGACGAGGAAATGCCCGGCCCAGGTGGTGGACCAGGACTGGTATCCGGACAGTGGCCCGCTGGCAAAACCGCTGCTGCCGCCGGGCCAGTAGCTGAAGCCGCCGTTGCCGAGCTGGAAGGAACGCAGGCGCTCTATGCCGGCGCGCACATTGTCCTCGATCTCGCCAGAACGCGCGGCATCGAGCTTCACCAGCGATCCCAGGAACAGCTGCGGGAACACCGCCGAGACCACCTGCTCCAGGCAGCCATGCGGATAGGTGATCAGGTAGCGCAGGCGCTCCTCGAGGTTCAACGGCGGCAGCGCCGAAACCTCCAGCGTCACATGGTTGGTGCCCGGCAGGCCATGCAGGCGCACCGGTGTGCTCCAGCTGCCGCCCGCTTCGATCAGCTGCGTGGTGAGCCGCGTCGAGGGCGGATTGGGGCTGCGCACCTCGATGTGGATCTCGGCCGCGGCGCGGTGCTCACCGCTGACTGCCGCAAACTTGACCGTGCTCGCGCCGAGGCGGCTGCCGGCCTTCAATCTCAGCAGGCCCAGCTGGTCGCCGGTACGCTGGAAATGCAGCGCCGTGGAACTGCTGCCCACTACTTCGAACATGCCGTCGGGCTGCATCGACAGCTGCACATCGCGCACGCTGTCATTCATCGCGAACACCGACACCGGCACCGCAATCTCCTCGCCGGGGCCGACCACGCGCGGCAATGTCGGCAGGATCATCAGCGGCTGCCGCACGTACACTGATTTTTCGGCCGAGCCGAAGGCTGCGGGCTTGGCCGCATTGCTACCCGCCACCAGCATCACGCGCACCGCACCGACGTAGCGCGGCAACTGCACCTGCTGTTCCTGCACCTGCCCCGCCTTGAGCTGGAAGGGCCCGAGCAGCTGCGCCACCGGCGGGAAGCGCGACTGCGGCTGCTTCGCAGCGTCTTCCGCCACGGCATCGGAGCCACCCAGCGCCAGCAGCCGCTCCAGATTCACGCCATAGGCACCGATCACCTCGTCGAACAGGTCCCAGGTGCGCACGCCCAGCGCCTCGCGCCGGAAGAATTCCTGGTGCAGGTCCGGCGTGCGAAAGCCGGTGAGCGACAGCAATCCCTCGTCCACCACCGCCAGCGTGTAGGTCATGGGCCGGCCCTGCGCCTCGCTGACCTTCACGCTGACCTTCGACTCCGGCCGCCACTCATCCGCCGCCTGCAGCACGGGCTTCAGGTGCGTGGCCGCGTCGCTGACTAGCAGCGGCACCACGCCGTAGAGACGGATGGGCCGGTCATTGGTCTTGCCCTCGTGCGGCTGCACCAGCGTCACCGACACATAGGCATTGGGCGTCATCGCTGCAGTGACCGGAATGCTCACTCGCGTGTTGCCCTCCGCGGGCATCACCCAGCGCGCATCGAGGATGCCGCTGCCATTCTCCACCGTGACCAGCGCACGCCCCTGCGAGCTCTCCGGCAGCTGGATCACCGCCCTCTCGCCGACGCGGTATTCGGCCTTGTCGGCGGTGAGGCTCAGCATAGTCGCAGCCGGCCCGGACTGCTCGCGTTCGCGGCCGGCCCACGCGGGCCAGTCGATGTAGAAGGTCTTGCCCGCGCAGTGGCCGCCCTCTTCGTCGCAGACGCGCAGCAGGTAGCGGCCCCACTGCGGATAATTGATGCGCAGCTTCCAGCTGCCGCGGCCTTCGGCATCGGTGCTGATCCGCTCCTCGCTGACGCGCGCACTGGCCTGCCGCGCCACGTAGTCGGCCAGCGATTCCTCGCTGCGGTCCCACCACCAGCGCCACTCCACCTTGTACAGCGTGACCCGCAGGTTGCGCAGTGCCACCGGCTGTCCCTGTGCGGTGAGGCTGCCGATCTGGACCACATGATCCTCGTCGGTGCGCAGCATGCCGCGCGCCACATCGCCCTCGGGCAGCTTCAGGCCGACGAAACGCGCATAGGGCGCATAGCTGCGCGAATCGTTGTGGATGCTGAAGGCACCGCCGCGCTCGAACACGCGCGTGGTGAGATTGGCGGCCAGCATGCCCGGCGGCTGCATGGCAAGCTCCAGCGGCTTGTCGAAACGCGCGCGGCCCGCGGCATCGAGCTCGCCCGCGAAGATTTCCTCCGGTTCGGTGCGGAACTCGCGCGCCGGATCGTCGAACACATAGTCCGTGAAACGCTGGAAGCGCGTGACCTGCGGCCGCAGCTGCAGGTTCACGTCGGCCTTGAGCCCCGCCGCCGAAGCGCCAGTAAGCCATTCGGCGGCAATGCCGCCGCGCAGCGGCATGCCCGCACCCAGCACGTCCTGCGGCAGGTCGAGATCGATCTTCAGCCGGTTCGGCATCACCGTCTCGATCTTCAGCGTCTTGCGGAAGGTCGCGCCGCCCAGCGACACCTTCGCCGTCCAGTTGCCGGTGGGCGCATCCGCAGCGGTTCGCAGATCGAAGCGGTAGAAGCCGTCGACCGGGTTGGCGTTGACCACCGTCTGCGTGCTGCGGCCGCGCGGGTCGAGAAGCTCCATGGTGGCCGGATGATTTGGCGGCAGCGCGCCATCGCGGTCACGCACCACGAAGGTCAGCGGCAGCGGATCACCCGGGCGCCACACGCCGCGCTCGCCGTAGATCGCTCCTTTGAGGCCGCGGTCCACGGTCTCGCCGCCTACGTCGAAATGACTCACGGGCAGCGCCTTGCCGCTGTTGAGCTTCAGGTAGCCGCGATCCGCGCCGGCGCCCGCGATGAGCAGGAAAGGCGTGCCCTCGGGCTCGATGCGCGCCATGCCATCCCGGTCCGTCGCGCCGCTGGCGATGACCTGCCACTGGAAATTGCGCACCGACAGCGATACACCGGCCGCCGGCTTCGCGGTGCGCAGGTCCGTCGCCGTGATCAGCAGCTGGCCACGCGTGTCGGCCTTGGCGAGCAGGCCGAGATTGGAGGCCAGCACATTGCGCTCGGCGCGCGTCGCGTCGGGGTTGTAGACGAAGTACGCGGCCTTGCAGGGATCGCGCCGCTCGTTCCAGCGCGCCTGGTAGTCGTATTCACCGTCCTCGTTCTGCGCAACGCCGAACCAGTCCTCGGAGAAATCCCAGCTGGAGGCCATCCAGGTGTCGCCATCCTCCTGGTCACGCGGCAGGTCTGCGTCAGCCGCGGCCGGCGGCACGTCCGGCGCGCCGGCGCAGGCATAGGCCGAATCCGCCGGCGTCAGTTGCAGCGCCAGCTGGAACAGCGACCCCGGATAGCGCCGCACCAGTTCCGTCACATCGAGTTCGTAACGTTCCCAGCGGCCGGTGCGCGGTGCATTCAGTGCCACGGTGCGGCGCCACAGATAGCGCCCCACGCGGCCCAGCTCGTTGTTGCCCGGCAGGCTGTTCACCTGCAGGAACTGCGGGATGTTCTCCGGAAAGACGCGCGTGGCCGTGACGCGCAACGAGCGCGCATTGATCACTTCGAAGGGAACCGTAAGGCGCGGCCCCTCCGGCAGGATCACGCCCTCGCCCACGAAGCGCAGCTGCGGCTTCTCGCTCACCAGCGTGAGCTGCCATACCGACTGCGCCTCGAGTTTCTGGCCGCGCGCATTGCGCAATCCCGGCTCCACCGTCACGGTCACATCGCCGGTGAGGTTCTCGTCGGGATACAGCGTGATGCGGTTGGCTTCGATACGCGTGGTGAATTTGCCGGCGGAGAGCTGCAGCAAACCCTTGAGATCCTGCTGCTGATCGAGGCTGTCGGAAAACACCAGGCGGATTTCGCGCCGGCCACCCTCATCGGCGGGGGTCGCCGCGAGCACGGCGAAAGTGGAAAGCGCCGGCAGATCCACCTCGCGGTTCACCGCGCCGCTGGCGCCGATGGGTTTGCCGTCCAGCGCCAGCACCAGCTTGCGCGGCGCCGCGGCGCGCTCGAGGCCGGCCAGCGTGAACACATGCTCGCGGCCATCGCCCGAATGCGACCAGGTTGCCGTGACGGGCGCAGCATCCAGGCGCGCCTGCAGCATGCGCTCGATCTGCGCGCCGTCCTCCGCATCGGCGGTGACGAGGCGGCTGGTGAGCATCATGCGCCGGTCGTCGGAGGGGTCCGTGGCGAGGTCCCCGGACACGAGGTCGAACTGCGGCGTCTGCGCGCGGAAGCTGAAGCTGTAGGGCGCAATGCCCGGCGGGATGCCGGCGAGCCCTGCGGCTTTCAGCGTGACGCGATACTCGCGGCCCGGCTCCAGCGGCCGCTTCGGCGTGAACACCAGTTCGCGCGGACCGCGGAAGGCGAGATCACCGTCGATGGCCGGCGTGAAGGCAAGCAGCGATGCCGCAGGCTGGCCCGTGCCCACATCGCCGGCGAACAGCACGCGCACCTGTGTGCGCCGCGGGACCACGCCGCTGGTATGGCCGACGATGACCCGCGACCAGGCATCCGCGGATTGCGGATCCAGCGCCTTCTGGCGCTGGCAGGCCACGAGGGCCACCAGCCCGAGGGCCAGCAGGATCAGCAGCCGGGCTGCGGATGAAGACGCGCCTGCGCTGTCCTGCATCGCTGCGAGCGGCTATTGCGCGGGGGCCTGAGCCGCGTCCGCTTGCTGCCCGGCAAGCTCGGCAGCCTTGGCCGGCATGTATTTGTTGTGGCAGGAGTCGCAGGCGTTGTAGAGCTCGTCGCCAGCGGCCGCCACGCCATCCACATCATGCTTTTCGGCCGCCGCTGCCGCCGCCCTGGCATGCTTGATCATCTCCTGCACCATCTGCGTCCAGTCCGCCTGCTGCGGATTGCGCGGCCCGGTGAGCAGCAGATTGCCGGATTCAGCCACCATCAGCGCATTGGCGACCACGCGCTCCCAGGCCGCATCGTCGGCCGGCATCTCATTGGCCACGCCCCAGATCACATCGGTGGCCGGAATCGTGAGCCCCAGCATCACCTGCCTCGCTGTTGCATAGGATTCCAGCGCCGGGGCCGGCGGCGCGGATTCACGCGCGGAACAGCCGGCAAGCACGAGAGCGGCAAGGCCGCAGGACAACATCCGGTTCATGATTCGATCCCCTTTCTTCGGGCCCGCATCAGAATGCGGGCACTGCCTTTGCCAGCGAAGCCTTCAGCGCCGCGGCATCCTCCGGCGTCAGCCGCCGCGCCTGCACGGCGGCGTCCACGGCCACCTGGAACCGCCGCAGATAATCGCCGCGGCCGCCATAAAGCTGCTTGAGCCTCGCCGCATCATAGCGCTGCAGGGAATCCACCGGCGAGCACGGGGAATGAGACGCAACCTCATCACGGCGCGCTGCGCCGGCGCTGCCATACGCCGCCAGCGGCAGCTCGATCTGCGGCAGACGCCAGCCACCGCGCACATTGCCGCTTGCATCGCGCAGCGGCGCACCGGAGGAATCCGTCTCGATGCGCGGCTCGCGGCTCATCGGCGTGCCCGCAGCAAGCCGCTCCCGGTACTGCCGCCAGATTGCATCAAACGCCAGCCCCGCCGGAAAGTCGCTGCGCGCTTCGGTGCAGCCTGATTCACCGGCCGCATCGAAACCGGCAAGGGCGAGATCCGCCGCGGCCGGCTGTCCGGCCGGCAACACCGCATCCGTCGCGCCCGCGATCTCGTAGCGCCGGTATTCGCGACCCGGTTCGTCGCTGTCGTCCTGATGCCGCGCAGACGGGAGGTCCAGATCCGTCTGCATCGCCACCGCGACGAAGGGCACGTCGCGCGGCAGCACTGCGCGGCGCGGATCCGCCGCGTCCAGCGGCGCCGCGCAAGGATTGATGAGCACTTCGCCGCTTCCGGCGGACGCGGCGAGAAAGCCGTCATAGACCGGCTCTCCGCCACCCAGCCGCAGCAATGCATGCAGGGCGTTGGCATAGGTCATGACCTCGCTGCCGGCGCGCGCGTAGCCGGCGGCGATGATCCGGTGCGCCTCGAACAGCAGCAGCGGATTCTCCTTGCTGGAGCTGCGCAGCAAGGCGCCGGTCTGGGCGATGATGTCCCAGGCCAGACCGCCCTGCGCCGCATCGGCCGCGTTGCGGCAATCCGGCGCCTGCGCCGGCCCGAGACTCAGCGCGGCATAACGCACGGGATCGAAGCGCTGCAGTGCCGCCGCGGCGGCAGGATCCACCGTCAGCCCCACCCAGACGTCCCCGCCCGCCATGAAATGCGCCTGGGACAATCCCCACAGCGGTGCGGTGTCATGACGCGGCGTGGCGTCGAGCAATTCGACGATGACACGGCCGCTAAACTTCTTTGCATCCTGCGGCCGGCGCAGCAGCATGCGCGTCGTCCACGGCACGCCCGCCGTGCGCACCGTCACCGGATCGGCCGGCGTCGCTCCCCAGTCGTAAACGGCGGCCAGGCCGCTGACCGCATACTCCTCTTCCACATACCCGGCCGCGGCGAGATTGACCGGCTGCGCTGCATGATCCGCCGCGAGCAATGGCCGGTTGGTCGCGCTCACGGGCAGCAGCGCGGCGCGCGGCGTGGAAACCAGCCCGGAGGCGGCCTGCGCCCCGGCCGACAGGGGAACCGCGAGCAGGGACAGCAGCAGGAAGAGGAAAAAGCGCATCCCCGGGGATTCTACCGGACTGGCTGCTGGGTTAGGCTCCGGGCGCATGACACCCGAACGCCTGCCGCATACGGCCTACATCCCGGCCCGGACCTCACTGCCCGAGATGACGCTGCGCGCAGTGGTGACCGGCGCAATACTCGGCATCATCTTCGGTGCTTCATCGCTATACCTGGTGCTGAAGGTGGGTCTCACCGTCAGCGCCTCGATCCCGGTGGCGGTGATCTCCATCACGCTGTTCCGGCTGCTGTCGAAATTCCGCGTGCGCGACGCCAGCATCCTCGAACACAACATCGTGCAGACCACGGGCAGCGCCGGCGAATCCATCGCCTTCGGCGTGGGCGTCACCATGCCGGCCATCCTCATCCTCGGCTTCGACCTGGAGCTCACGCGCGTGCTCATCGTGGCGGTGCTCGGCGGCCTGCTCGGCATCCTGATGATGGTGCCGCTGCGCCGCGCACTGATCGTGAACCAGCACGGCATCCTCAAGTATCCCGAAGGCACCGCCTGCGCCGAAGTGCTCAAAGCCGGCGCTTCGGAAGAATCCCGCGCCGCGGCGGATCCGCAGGCCACCGGCACCCAGCTCGGCGGCATCAGCGCGCGCACCATCTTCACCGGCTTCGGCATCGGCCTTGCGTACAAGGCGCTGAACGTCGCCTTCAAGGGCTGGCGCGATGTGACGGGCGTGAGCTTCGGCGCGCCGCTCAAGGGCGGTTCGGTGGCGGGCGAGATCTCGCCGGAGCTCCTCGGCGTCGGCTACATCATCGGCCCGCGCGTGGCCGGCATGATGGTCGCCGGCGGCGTGCTCACCTACCTGTTGCTGATCCCGGTGGTGCTGTTCTTCGGCGCGCAGATCCCCGGCATCATCGCGCCGGGCACCAAGCCCATCGGCCAGATGTCGCCGGGCGACGTGCGCGACGCCTACATCCTCTACATCGGCGCGGGCGCCGTGGCCACAGCCGGCATCATCTCGCTGGTGCGCAGCATCCCGCTGATCACGAGCAGCATCCGCGCCGGCCTCGGCGACCTGTCCGCGGCGCGTGGCGGCACCGCCGGAGGCGACCGGCGCGACCAGGACCTGTCGGTGAAGTTCGTCGGCATCGGCGTCATCGTACTGCTGGCGCTGATCCTGCTGGCGCCGTCGCTGCACATGAACCTCGCCGGCGCGCTGCTGATCCTGCTGTTCGGTGCGCTGTTCGTCACCGTGTCGTCGCGGCTCACCGGCGAGATCGGTTCCAGCTCCAATCCCATTTCCGGCATGACCATCGCCACGCTGATGCTCACCTGCCTGGTGTTCCTCATCGTCGGCTGGACTGGCGGCGCCTGGTATGTCACCGCGCTGTCGGTGGGCGGCATCGTCTGCATCGCCGCCTCCAACGGCGGCACCACCTCGCAGGATCTGAAGACCGGCTACCTCGTGGGCAGCACGCCGCGGCTGCAGCAGATTTCCATCCTCATCGGCGCCGCGGCCAGCGCGCTGCTGATGGGGCCCATCCTCCTGAAGCTCAACGAGAACGCCACGGTCTACGTGCCGGTTGCCCAGGTGGCGCCGCAGGGACTGTCGACGGACGTGGGCGCGCTGGGCGACCGGCGTGAATCGCTGCGCGGCGTGCAGGCGCCGGAAGACACCGCGAGCTACCACGTCTGGCACAAGACCGACCTTGCCGGCGGCCCCGCCGGCAAGTATCTCGTCAATGATGCAGGTCAGGCGGTGTGGCTGGTGGACCCGGGCATCAACGGCGTGCACGACCACCGTCCCGATGGCACCCAGGTGCGCAAGTTCGATGCGCCCAAGGCGACGCTGGTGTCCTACATCATCAAGGGCATCCTCGACCGCGAGCTGCCCTGGGAGCTGATCCTGTTCGGCGCCATGATCTCGCTGGTCATGGAGCTGGCCGGCGTGCCGTCGCTGGCCTTTGCCGTGGGCGTGTACCTGCCGATCTCGACCACCACGCCCATCTTCGTCGGCGGCCTGATCCGCTGGTTCATGGATCTGCGCATGCGCCGCGATCCCGACATGGCGAAACTCAGCGAAGTGGAATTCACCGCCATCACGGACCGCGCGCCTGGCGTGCTGTTCGCGTCGGGCTATATCGCAGGCGGCGCCATCGCCGGCATCCTCATCGCCTTCCTCGCGGGCTTCGTCGGCAACTTCGATGCAGCGCTGCAGCGCTGGGCCACGGCGCACAACCCCTTCTTCGCCGGTCCCTGGTCGGACCTGCTGTCGCTACTGCCCTTCGCAGTGCTGGTGCTGCTGCTGTGGCTGGTGGCGCGGGGCAGCTGGCTGGGCGGCGGCCGCGACTCCCGCTAGCCGCATGGCCAGCGGCTTGCGGCAGCGGACGCACAGCGTCCGGTTGTCGGCGTTTTCTGCGCCGCAGCGGGGACAGTACATGGCTTGCTCCCTCGGATGTCCTGCTTCCCTGGATGCCGTGAATGCTGGCACAGCATGCCACGAGGGAGGAAGAGCGCAAATCGGCTCCTTTCAGCCAATTACTTGTCGTGGCGGTGCCCTGCGGCAGTGAGCCGGTCGAGCACGCCCAGCATCACGGCCGAGGTCACGAAGGTCAGGTGGATGATGACGTACCACATGAGCTTGTCATTGGCCGTCTGCTTGGCGTCCATGAAGGCGCGCAGCAGGTGAATGGACGAGATCGCCACGATGGACGCGGCCACCTTGAGCTTGAGCGTACCCGCATCGAGCTTGCCCAGCCAGCCCAGCTTGTCGTGCTCGCCCTCCATGTCGATCTTGGAGACGAAATTCTCGTAGCCGGAGAACATCACCATCACGATCAGGCTGGCCACCAGCGAAAGATCCACCAGCGCAAGCAGCGCAAGCACCACCTCCGCCTCGGTCCAGGACAGGGCGGCATCCAGCGTGAAGACGTGGACTATCGCGTGGTAGAGCTCCTGGAAGAACTTGGCACCCAGCACCAATAGCGCAGCGGCGAGGCCGAGGTAGATGGGCGCGAGCAGCCAGCGGCTCGCGAACAGCAGGCGTTCGATCTGTCTTTCAAGCATCCGGACATTCTATCTATAGGTTGACCGCGGATCAGTCGCCATCGCGCGCGAACAGCACACCGCGCGTTTCCGGCGGCAGGGCATGGCTCTCGCGCCGGTTTTCCTGCTCCAGACCTTCCACGCAACGTTCCAGATGGCTGCGCAGCACGACCACTTCCTCCGGCTGCAGCAGCGAGAACATCTGCGCCATGACCGGCGCGCCGGCCGCGCGTGCGCGCAACAGCCGCTCCTTGCCGGCGGGCAGGATGAACCAGCGGTCGGCGCGGCGGTTGTGCGGATCGGGGCGCCTCTCGATGCAGCCATCCCCTTCCAGGCGATGCAGCAGACCCGTCATGGTCTGCGCGGTGACGAACAGGCGCCGGGCGATCTGCGCCCCGGCCACACCGGGTTCATGCTGGATCTGGTCCAGGGTGACCAGATGGGCGAAGGAGATGTCCGCATCGCGGCGCAGCCGCAGGTCCACCAGATGGCGGAACAGGTGCATCAGGCGCTTGAGCAGATAGCCGATCTGCTCCTCCGGTACGCGCGCTGCAGGTTGCGGAGAAGTTCCCACGGTGCCCGAAGGGCCTCTTGTCTCTTTCATCAGGCCCCTGATAATATATCAGTTGCCTGATATCAGACAAGACGGATCTCATGCGGACGCATATCCAGCCCCTGCTGCGACAGCCCCCTGCCGCCAAAGTTCTCCTCGCGCTCGCGCTGGCCACGGCCCTTGCGCTGCAGGGATGCGGCCGTGCGCCCGGCGCGGGCCAGCCGGCCGCCGTCCCGGCCGCGATGACAGTGACCACCACCCAGGTCGCCGCCAGCCCCATTGCCCAGGTCGTGGAAGCCACGGGCTCCATCCAGGCCTGGCAGGACGTGATCATCAGCGCCGAGGTCGGCGGTTACCGCATCTCGCAGGTGCTGGTGGACGTGGGCACTGCCGTGCAGAAGGGCCAGGTGCTGGTGCGGCTTGCGGGCGACATGCTGCAGGCGGATCTGGATTCGCGCCGCGCCGCACTGCGCAGCGCCGAGGCCAGCGAAATCAATGCCGCCGCAGCGCTGCGCCGCGGCGAGTCGGTGGCCACCCAGGGGGCGCTGTCGGCCGCAGACCTGGACCGCCTGCGCGCCGAGCACGTGGATGCCGCGGCCCGAGTCGAGACCGCGCGCGCCGACCTGCGCACGGCCGAGCTGCGCGTCCGCTATGCCACGGTCACGGCACCGGACAGCGGCGTGATCACCTCGCGCACCGTGAGCGTGGGGCAGATCGCGCAGGCCGGCACCGAAATGCTGCGGCTGCTGCGCCAGAACCGCGTGGAGTGGCAGGCGCAGGTGCCCGAAGCGCAGATGCGGCTCATCAAGGTGGGTCAGAAGGCCGAGATCACCACCGTCGACGGCGCGCGGCTCGAAGGCACGGTGCGCGCGGTGTCGCCGACGGTGCAGCCCACCACGCGCATCGGCATCGCCTACGTGGACATCGTCGGCGGCGCGGCCCGCCCGGGCATGTTCGCGCGCGGCCGGATCCAGACCGGCGAGGACAGTGCGCTGCTGCTGCCCGTGGCCAGCATCGTCATGCAGGACGGCTACAGCTACGTCTTCGTGCTCAAGGATGGCAACACCGTGGAGCGCCGGCGGGTGCAGCCCGTGGGCGTGCACGGCGACCGCATGCAGGTTTCCGGAGGCGTCGCAGCCGGCGAGAAGATCGCCGTGACCGGCGCGGGCTTCCTCAAGGATGGTGACACGGTGCGCATCGCCGACACGGCCGCCGCGCAGCAGAGCACGCCGTGAACTTCGTTACCTGGTCGATCCGCAACCCCGTTCCGGTGGTGATGCTGTTCATCGCGCTGGTGCTCGGCGGACTGATCAGCTTCCCGAAGCTCGGCGTGCAGGACCAGCCGGACATCGCCCTGCCCTTCGTCGTGGTGAACGTCAGCTACCCCGGCGTGCCGCCGTCGCAGATGGAAACCGAGATCACGCGCAAGGTCGAGGATACGGTCTCGACGGTGGTCGGCATCGACAACATGCGCTCCACGGTCACCACCGGCTCCTCGACCACCATCATCGAGTTCCAGTTCGGCACCGACATCTCGCAGGCCATGGACGATGTGCGCGATGCGGTCACCCGCATCCGCCCGGAACTGCCGCTGGATGCCACCGAGCCCAACATCCAGCGCGCCGCGACCACCGGCGACCCGGTGCTGACCTTTGCCGTGTCCTCGGATGCCATGACGGACACCGAGCTGTCCTGGTTCGTGGACCTCAACGTGATGCGCGCCATCAGCGGCGTGGACGGCGTGGGCCAGGTCAGCCGCATCGGCGGCGTCACGCGCGAGGTGCGCGTGGACCTGGACCCGGACCGCATGGCGGCCCTGGGGGTCACCGCCGGTGATGTCTCCAGCCAGTTGCTGCGCACCCAGGTGGAGCTGCCCGGCGGCGAGACCCGCATCGGCGCCCAGGAGCAGAACGTGCGCACGCTGGGCACCATCGCCTCGGTGCCGGAGCTCGCGGCGCTGCCCATCGCGCTCGGCGATGGCCGCAACGTGCGGCTCGATTCCATCGCCGACGTGCGCGACCAGGCCGCCGAGATCCGCCAGGAGGTGCTGCTCGACGGCAAGCCGGTGATCGGCTTCCAGGTGATGCGCGCCTGGGGTGAGGGCGCGCTGAAGGTGGCCGACGGCGCGCGCGCGGCCGTGCAGCGCCTGCAGCAGCAGTATCCGCAGATCCACATCACCGAGATCAACGCGGTGCAGGACGCGGAGATCCGCGACAGCTTCCACACCTCGATGCTCATGCTGGTCGAGGGCGCGCTGCTGGCCATCATCGTGGTGTGGTTCTTCCTCAAGGACATCCGCGCCACGCTGATCTCCGCCGCCGCCCTGCCGCTGTCGGTGATTCCCACCTTCTGGGCGCTGCATCTCTTCGGCTTCTCGATGAACACGCTGACCATGCTGGCGCTGACGCTGGTGGTGGGCATGCTGGTGGACGATGCCATCGTCGAGGTCGAGAACATCGTGCGCCACCTGCGCATGGGCAAACCGCCGCTGCAGGCCGCCACCGACGCCGCCATAGAGATCGGCCTTGCCGTAGTCGCAACCTCGCTGACGCTGTGCGCGGTGTTCATCCCGGTGGCCTTCATGAACGGCATCCCGGGCCAGTTCTTCAAGCCCTTCGGCTTCACGGCCACCGTCGCGGTGCTGTTCTCGCTGCTGGTGGCGCGCACGCTCACGCCGCTGATGGCCTCGCGCCTGATGCGCCCGCACTCGCAGGAGGATGACGGCGGCCGGTTCAAGTCCTGGTATGTCGGCAGGGTGGAATGGGCGCTGGCCCACCGCAAGGCCACGATCGCCGCCTCCACCGCCCTCATGGTCGGCGCGCTGCTGCTCGCCACCAGGCTGCCGGTGGGCTTCTCGCCCAGCGACGACTCCGGCTACGTGAACCTCAGCATCAGCCTGCCGCCCGGCTCGACCATGGAGGATTCGCGCAGCGTCGCGCAGCAGCTGCGCCAGCGCGTCTCCGGCTTTCCGGAAGTCCTGCACATCACCTCCACGCTGACCCCGAACCAGGCCAACACCTTCATCACGCTGGTGGACCGCAAGGAGCGCAAGCTCACGCAGCAGCAGCTGCAGGACCGGATCGTCGAGCAGCTGCGCGCCATTGCCGGCATCCGCATGCAGAGCGCCGGCTTCGGCCCGCCCGGCAGCGGGCCGCTGCGCATCGAACTCACCGGGGACGACTCCGTGCTGCTGGCGGCAGCCGCGGCCAACGTCGAGCGCGAGATGCGCGGCGTCGCGATCCTCTCCAACGTGACCACCAGCGCCAGCCTGCTGCAGCCGGAGCTGGTGATCCGGCCGTTGCCCGACCGCGCGGCCGAGCTCGGCGTCACCACCGCGGCCATCAGCCTGGCCACACGCATCGCCACCAGCGGCGACGTCACCAACAATCTCGCCAAGCTCAACCTGCCCGACCGGCAGGTGCCCATCCGCGTGCGGCTCAACGACGAGGCGCGCAAGGACATCGACCAGATCCGGCTGCTGATGGTGCCCTCGCGTTTCGGCGCCGTGCCGCTGACCAACGTCGCGGATGTGGAGTTCGGCGCGGGGCCCGCGCAGATCACGCGCTACGACCGCAGCCGCAACATCACCATCACCGCCGACCGCGGCAACGTGCCGCTCGGCGATGCGCTGCGGCAGGTGTATGACCTGCCCGCGATGAAGAACCTGCCCTCCGGCGTGCACACGCTGGAAACCGGCGAAGCGAAGATCATGCGCGACGTCTACAGCGGCTTCTTCCTCGCCATGGCCATCGGCATCCTGTGCATCTATGCGCTGCTGGTGCTGCTGTTCCACGACGTGCTGCAGCCCATCACCATCCTCTCGGCGCTGCCGCCGTCCACCGGCGGCGCCATCCTGGCGCTGTGGATACTGCACATGGAGCTGTCGCTGCCGTCGCTGATCGGCCTGCTCACCCTGATGGGCATCGTGACCAAGAACTCCATCCTGCTGGTGGAGTACATCGTGATGGCCCGGCGCGAGCATGGCCTGTCACGGCGCGAGGCCATCATCGACGCGTGCAGCAAGCGCGCCCGCCCCATCGTGATGACCACCATCGCCATGACCGCGGGCATGCTGCCCATCACCATCGGCCTGCACGGGGATTCGAGCTTCCGGGCGCCCATGGGCGCCGCCGTGATCGGCGGCCTGCTCGCCTCCACGGCGCTGTCGCTGTTCGTCGTGCCGGTGATCTACACCCTGTTCGACGATTTCGAGCACTGGGTCCGGCGCAGGCTCGGGCGCGCCCCGCGCCGGCCTGACGAGGCCGCCGCGCTCAGCCCGCCGTGAGCCTGCGCAGCGCGCGCTGGCGCAGCAGCGCGCTGTCGGTCTCGCCCGTGGCGCAGAAGCCGAGGTCACGCACCAGGCCGTCGGCCACCGAGTAGATCCAGGCGTTGACGGCCAGCTCCTGCCCCCGGTCCCAGGCATCCTTGACGATGGTGGTGCGGCAGACATTCAGGGCCTGCTCCAGCACGTTGATCTCGCACAGGCGGTCCGCGGCCAGGGGGCCCGCTGCCGCCAGCTCCTGCGGGTAATGGTCGCGGACGTCCTGGACATGCCGCAGCCAGTTGTCGATGAGCCCGAAGGACGAACCGGCCATCGCCGCGGCGATGCCGCCGCAGCCGTAGTGGCCGGTGACGATGATGTCCCGCACCTTGAGCACGTCGACCGCGTACTGCAGCACCGACAGGCAGTTCAGGTCGGTGTGCACGACGAGGTTGGCGACATTCCGGTGCACGAAAAGCTCCCCGGGCGCGAGGTCGACGATTTCGTTGGCCGGAACGCGGCTGTCGGCGCAGCCGATCCACAGGTAGCGGGGGGTCTGCTGGGCAACCAGCCTGCCGAAGAACTGCGGCTCCCGGTCGGTGACCCGCTTGGCCCAGCGGCGGTTGTTGTCGATCAGATGTTCCAGCCGGCTCATGGGGGCTATTCTACCGGCATGACGCACTGCACATCAGGGTGCCGTACGCCCGGGGGTGCTGTGCGCCCCCGGAAATCTGGGTTACAGTGAGCTTCAATTTTCCGTCACGAGGATTCATTGATGAAACACGTTGCGACCGGCCTTGCCCTTGGACTGCTGGCTGCCTCCTATGCGGTGGCCGCCCCCGTCACCTACAACGTCGACCCCGGCCACACCTTTCCGGCGTTCGAGGCGGACCACATGGGTGGCCTGTCGCTGTGGCGCGGCAAGATCAACTCGACCAGCGGCAAGATCGTGCTCGACACTGCGGCCAGCACCGGCAGCGTCGACGTGACGATGGACATGAAGACCATCGACTTCGGCCACCAGAAGCTCAACGAGCATGCGCGCGGCGCGGATATCTTCGACACCGAGAAGTTCCCCACCGCCACGTACAAGGGCAAGCTCGCCGGGTTCAAGAACGGCAACCCCACCGAAGTGCAGGGTGAGCTCACGCTGCACGGCGTCACCAAGCCGGTCACGCTGAAGATCACGCAGTTCCTGTGCAAGACCAACCCGATGAGCAAGAAGGAAGTCTGCGGCGCGGACGCCGAGACGCATATCAACCGTGAAGAATTCGGCGTGGGCTACGGCAAGGCTGCGGGCTTCAAGATGGATGTGAAGCTGCTGATCTCCGTCGAGGCCGTCAAGGCCGAGTAAGCCGGGATCCATCCCACCCGGACCTTGAACGAGGCCGGTCTGCGGGGCTTTGAAGGAAGCCTGCAGATCGGCCTTTTCATTGCGGCCCGGCCACAGACCCAAGGGTAAGATAGCTGCATGAGCCTTTCGCTGCGCGAACAACTGCTGAAAGCCGGGCTGGTCACCGAACAGCAGGTACAGAAGGCCGAGCGCGACCACAAGCGTGAGCAGTTTCGCGCGCCGCGCGACCGCAAGAGCCCGCCGCAGCCCAGCGCCGCGGAAATCGCCGCGCGCAAGGCGGCCGCCGAAAAGGCGGCGCGCGATGCCGAACTGAACCGCCGCAAGCAGGAAAAGGCCGACCGCAAGGCCAGGTTCGCGCAGATCCGTCAGCTGGTGGAGCAGCACCAGGTGCCGCGCGTCGACACCGAGGATTTCTACAACTTCCAGCACGGCGTGAAGATCAGCCGCATCGCGGTGACGCCCGAGCTGCGCCGCCGGCTCATCGCCGGCGAGCTTGCCATCGTGCGCAACGAGGGGCGCTATGCCTTCGTGCCGGCCGCGACGGCCGAGGAGATCCGGGCCCGCGTGGAGCGCGCGGTAATCCATCACAATCGTCCCGGCGCGGAGCCCGATGCCGATGATCCCTACAAGGACCATGTCGTGCCGGACGATCTGGTCTGGTAGCACTCTGCTCGCGGCGCTCGGCCTCGCGGCCGCCGGGGAGCAGCCCGCGGCGCCCGCCGATGAACTCTCCGAGGTCATCGTGCAGGCTCCCCAGCCACGCTACGTCGCTCCCACGCAGCGCGACCGCATCGGCCGCGTATGGGTGCCGGTGTTCATCGACGACAAGGGCCCCTTCCGGCTGGTGCTGGACTCGGGCGCCACGCATTCCGCAGTGGTGCCGCGCGTCGTCGAAGCCCTGCAGATCCCCACCGACCAGTCGCCGCCGGTGCTGCTGCGCGGCGTGACCGGCGTGGCCATCGTGCCCACCATCCGCGTGGACAGCCTGAGCGTCGGGGACCTGTACGTCGGTCCCGCCACCCTGCCCATCGTGGCCGATGCCTTCGGCGGCGCCGACGGCCTGCTCGGCACCGAAGGCATGCAGGACAAGCGCATCTACATCGACTTCCGCAACGACTTCATCAACATCTCGCGCTCGGCCGACCTGCGCGCCGCGCGTGGCTTCACCACCGTGCCCTTCGTCGCCCACAAGCTGCCGCTGATGATCGTGCAGGCGATGATGGACGGCCTGCCGGTGCAGGCGATCATCGATACCGGCGCCGAAACCAGCGTGGGAAACAACGCATTGAAGCAGCGCCTGGAATACCGGCTGCGCCATAGCAAGCTGACGCTCGACCAGATCACCGGCGCCACCGGTGACGTGCAGGAGGGCGAAGGCGCGCCGGTGCCGTCCATCGAAATCTCCGGCATCACCATCCGCAACGCACACTTCACTTTTGGCGACATGCACATCTTCTCGCGCTGGGGAGTGCAGGACGAACCGGCCCTCCTCATCGGCATGGACATCCTCGGGCTGCTCGACACGCTGGTCATCGACTACAAGCGCCAGGAACTGCACCTCAAGCCGCGCCGCTAGGCCTTGCACGCCAATGCCGAAACCAATGCCCCTCGCCCGCATGCCGCGCATCCTGGCCTTCGCCGTGGCCTATCTCGCCGGCTACATCGCGCTGGACTGGGTGAGCTACCTCTATCCCATTTCGCCGCTGGGCATCACGCCCTGGAACCCCGCCGCGGGCCTCACCTTCGTGCTGCTGTGGCGCTGGGGGCCACAGGCCATTGCGCTGGCTGCGCTGGCCGCGGTGCTCTCGGATCTGGCGATCCGCGGCAACCCCACCAACCTCGCAGCCCTGAGCGCCGGCAGCCTGTGGATCGCCCTGGTCTACGCGCTGGCCGTGCGCCTACTCGACCGCCTGAAAGTCGATTCGCACCTGCCGGAGCTGCGCGACGTCATCTGGTTCACCGCCCTGGTGGGTCCCGCCACGCTGATCGCCGCCGTGGGCTATGTCACGGCCTTCGTCGCCTCCGAGACACTGTCCACCCCGGAGTGGCTGGCAAGCGTGCTGCGCTTCTGGATCGGCGACCTCAACGGCATCCTCGTCACCGCGCCTGCCCTGCTGGTGTGGCACTGGCAGGGATCCGGCCGCCAGGCCCTGCGCCGGCTCGCCGATGCCGCCGCCGACGGCACCGCATGGCTGGTGCTGCTGCAGGCACTGTCCATCGTCGCCGCGCTGTACGTGACCTTCGGCCTGCCCATGACCGACGAATTCAAATTCTTCTACCTGCTGTTCCTGCCGGTGACCTGGGCGGCGTTGCACTGGGGCGTGCCGGGCGCCGCACTCACGGTGGCGGCGTCGCAGATCGGCCTCATCAGCGTGGTGCTGCTGATGGGCTACCAGATCGTGCCCTTCATCGAGTTCCAGATCCTGATGCTGGCCCTGTGCAGCACGGGCCTGGTCATCGGCGCCGTGGTCAGCGAGCGGCGCCGCGCCCGCGCCGAACTGCTGGCGCACCAGGCGGCGCTGAGCCGCGCCGAGCAGTTCGCCGCCGCCGGCGAGATGACGGCGGCGCTGGCACACGAGGTCAACAACCCCATCGCCGCGCTCATGCAGTATGTGCAGGCCGGCCGCATCATGGCCGATCGCGCGGGGCCCGACCGGCAGGGACTTTCCGAAGTGCTCGACAAGGCGCTCAACGAAGGTCGCCGCGCCAGCGACGTGGTACGCACGCTGCGTGATTTCTACCGCGCCGGCCAGCTGGAGCTGAAAGTCACGGACCTCGCCGCGCTGGCCGAGCGCGTGGTGGACCAGCTCGATGCCGAGGCACAGCGCCGCGGCGTGCAGGTGCGCCGCCGCGGCGGCGCACGCGTGCTGGCGCAGGTGGATCCCATGCAGATCTTCATCCTCGCGCGCAACCTGGTGGAGAACGCCATCGCGGCGGCCGACCGCCCCGGCGCCCGCACCGTCGAAGTGGCCGTGGAGCGCAGCGGCGACCGCGCGCGGCTCACGGTGGACGACAATGGTCCAGGCTTCGCATCGCCGCCGCAGACGCTGCCCTTCGCACCTTTCCACACTTCCAAACCCGACGGCATGGGGCTGGGCCTTGCCATCGCCAACCGCATCGCGACCTCCCACGGCACCCATCTGGACATTGCAGCCGCACCGCTGGGCGGCGCGCGCGTAAGCGTGGAGTTCCCGCTGGTCGAGGCCGACCGGGACAGCTGATGGACGCCACCGTATTCGTGGTCGACGATGATCCGGCGGTCCGCGATTCACTCGGACTGCTGCTGGGCCTGCGCGGGCTGCGCACGCAGATGTTCTCGTCCGCCGAATCCTTTCTCCAGGCCTACGATCCCGCCGCCAGCGGCTGTGCGCTGATCGACGTGCGCATGCCCGGCATGGATGGCCTGGCGCTGTTCGACACCATACTGCAGCGCCAGTGGAGCCTGCCCTGCATCGTGATATCCGCCTACGGCGATGTGGCCATGACCCGCAAGGCACTCAAGGCCGGCGCCTTCGACTTCCTCGAGAAGCCCTTCGACGACGTGGACGTGCTGGTGGACGTGATCCAGAACGCCATCTCGCTCGATGCGACAAGGCGGCGCGAATCCACCGCACACCGGCAGATCAGCGACCGGCTGCAGCGCCTCACGGGCCGCGAGCACGAGGTCATGAAGCTGCTGGTGGAAGGTCACTCCAACCGCCAGGTGGCCGAGGAGCTGGGCATCAGTCCGCGTACCGTCGAGGTGTACAAGGCAAGGGTGCTGGAAAAGCTGCAGGTGCGCACCATCACCGATCTGGTGCGCATCGCGCTGGGAGCCGAGCCTCCGCAGCGCTGACGCCCCCCGCCATGAGGGCTAGCCCTAATGTTTTCCCTGCAGCCGTGGGCGTAGGGTGATGCCTGCGCGGCAGTCCTGGAAGAGCAGCCGGGGCTCCCGCGGGGCGCAACTCCTGGCGCCATGGAACGGAGAGGACCCCCGCCGGTTGAGTGGTACCGGCGGGGGCCCATCTCTTGACCGCCTCGCCTACAATGCCCGGCATGGCGCTGTCGACTTTCCAGTCTTTCAAGCACGAGCTGCAGGGCATCACGGGCCTGTCCAAGGACGCGCTGCACATCTACTTCGGATTGTCGGTGTTCCTGATCGTGGCAGCCATCGTCCGCCAGGGCCTGCGCTCCTGGGCGCCGCTGATCGCCGCGCTCGCCGTGGCCGTGGTGGGCGAGATGCTCGACGCGCGCGACAACTTCCGCACCTACGGCCAGTGGCGCGTCGGCGCCAGCATCCATGACCTCATCAACACCCTGTTCTGGCCCCTGGTGCTGTCGCTGCTGGCGCGGCATTCGCGCGTGATGAACTGACCGGAACCGCAGCAAGACACTCAGCCGCCATTCAGTTTGCGAGGACGACAATCCTCGTCAGGTCATGAGGAGAACGACCATGAGCAGACTGACACCGGGACTGCTTGCCGGACTGCTGGCGACCGGCCTTGCAGCCACCCCCGCCTTCGCAGCTGACGCTGCCGCATCGCAAAAGGGCCGCCCCATCGGCCAGGAAGCTTCGATCCCGTTCGTGCAGCACGGCGGGGTAAGAGACTGGGAGGCCGACGGCCGCAATGGCCTGTGGCTGCAGGACAGCACGCGGCAGTGGTACTACGCAAAGACCCTGGGACCGTGCATCGGCCTCGACTTCGCCTGGAGCATCGCGCTGGATTCCGGCCACGGCGCCGGACCGTTCGACCGCTTCAGCTCCATCATCCTGCCGGACCACCAGGGACGCTGCGCGCTGACGAGCCTGACCTACAGCAAGGCGCCGCCGAAGCGGCAGAAGAAGCCCGCCAAGCCCAAGGATGGCGCGGCTCCGGCCGCGGCAGAACCCGCCAGCTCCTGAACGTCTGCGAATGCAGACGTAGGCAGGTGCAGACGCCTGGCCGCGCCGGCCAGGCGCATGCAGCATCGGCCATCACGGCTACGGATGGAGATGCCCATGTACCGCACCGCTGTACCCACCGCGATGGCACTGGCTGCCCTGGCCTCTTCCCAGGTGCAGGCCGCCGACAATGGCGTCTATCTCGGCGCCGGAATCAGCCGCAGCAGCTTCGATCTGCAGCAGAGCCTCGACCGCACCGACACGGGCTACAAGGTCATTGCGGGCCTGCGGCTGCTCGACAGCTTCGGCGTCGAGGCCAGCTATGCCGACCACGGCAATGCACGCCTGCCGTCAGGCGTCGCCTGCGTTGCGCTGGTGGGAGCCGGCTGTCCCGACACGGCCGAGCTGCGCGCCAGAACCACCGCCGCCTTCGCGGTGGGGTTCCTGGATTTCCCGCTGCTGGATCTTTTCGGCAAGGCCGGACTGTCGTACCCGGATTCGTCCCTGCGGGTACGCGGCATGAGCGCCTTCGGGGATCACTGGAGTGGCGTGGAATTCGCCTGGGGTGCGGGCGCCCAGGCACATCTGGGCAGTTTCGCGGTACGCGCCGAATATGAGCGCTTCAAGGTGTTCGACAACCGCAAGCTCGAATCGATCTCGGCGAGCTTCATCTACACCTTTCTGTGAGATTTCCGGCGGCAAAGGCCGGCCGGCGGGAGCGCAGACTCCCGCCGGTTTTCAAAAATGACTTACGGCCCGACCTTGTTTTCGCCGACTACCGTGCCGTCTTCGCGCACGATCTTGACCAGGCTGCCGCCGTTCTGGCCATCACGCAGGGGATGGATGACGATGGAAACCTTGTCGCCGGGCGCAACGGAACGCTTGGACCAGCCCGTACGGCTGAGCGTGCTGGGGCTGTTGCCCTCGATGCTCCACTCGACGACCTTGCCATCCGCGCCGGGCGCCATCAGCTGCACCCAGATATGCGGATTGGTCCACTGGAACTCCTTCACCTCGCCCGTAAGGGTCATCTCCTTCTTCATGTCGAACATGGAGAAGGAATGATGGGCTGCCACAGGCACCGCGATCGCCGCCAGTGCTGCCAGCGGTATAAAGACTTTGGTCATGATCTATAGCCTCCAGACCTTGCGTTCCAGGCTTACTGCCCGGGCCCGCCATTCAATACAGTACCATCGGCCAGCGTCACGCTGACCAGGCTGCCGCCGGGTGCGCCGCTGCGCAGCGGATTGACCGAAATTTTCACGTGGTCGCCCACCTTCATGGCCGAACGCGTGAGACCCTTGGAGAACAGCTGCTGCGGGCTCAGACCCTCGACGTTCCACAGCTCTTCCTTGCCGTCGGCACCGGTGACCTTGAGCTGGAACCAGCTGTGGGGGTTCGTGAACTTCACCTGGGTGAGCTCGCCGTCAACCTCCACAGTCTTCTTGAGGTCGAATGCCGCAAAGGAATGGTGCGCAAATGCCGGCAGGGCTGCCAGCAGTGCCACCACCCCGATACCTGACCATCGAGTCGTCATGATCTGTTCCTCACCGGACTGTTGGCCGGATTCTCGCAAACTACATGTGAATGCTAGCTGTACAAAATCAAGTGTCGCCAACATTTCGGCAGGCATTTCGACTGCCGAAATGCCTGCCGAAAAAGCCTCTGCCGGGGCTGCAATGCCCCCGGGATCAGGGCTTCTGGTCGTTGCCCTGCAGCACCACGCCCACCGAACCGTCCTTCTGGATCGGGTTGCGGTTGTTCTCCTGGCACACGAATTCCCGCATCTCCTCGCCGGGCGGGGCGCGGTTGAAGACCCGCGTCACCGTCCAGGGCTTGGTGAAGGCCACCGGGTCATGCAGCGTCAGCTGGTTTTCCAGCTGGTTGGGACTCAGCAGCCGCATGCGCTCGACCACGTGGATCTGGTCGCTGTGCTTCATGCCGGTCTGGTCGAGCATGGTGTCGCCCTGCATGGCCACCGTGTCGATCACCAGCGTGTCACCTTCCCAGTGGCCGATGGAATGGCCCACATAAGTGATATCCGGATCCTCCGGATGCGGGCGGCCGTCGGTGTAGACGCGCCGGATCTGGCCCATCCACTCGGTGATGATGGTGACCTGGCCCGGCGTCAGCAGCACCTCCATCGGATACACGGCGCCCATCATGCGCGGCATTCCGGGCGGCAGGCAGCCGGCCGTGGGATCGAGCACGTTGACGCCGGTTTCCGCCACACGCTTGCGGTGCTCGTCGAATTCCTTCATCCAGTCCGGCTTGTACGGCGGATTCATCTTCAGGGGGTCGCGCACGGAAGGATCGAACAGAAAGCTTCCGGTGCGGATCCACACGCCGCCGATGTTCGGCAGCGAGGTGCCGTTCACGTCGATGCGCGCCGGCGCCAGCGGCGCAGCCTTCCCCTCCGCGGCCTGAACACCCGTCGCGGCCATCGCGCCAAACAGCACCAGACTCAGCACGGCTGACTTATTCATGATCCTCCTCTTCGGGAACCCCCGGATTCAGCTCTGGACGATATCGGAGTGCGCGCCCGTTGTCCTCTCCGCAAAGCAGCTCGTTTCGAGGTGCGGAACGCACGCGCAGAGCCCTGTCTGGCAGTATGCTGGTTCGACGTGCATCATCTTTGCACGTGCTTACGTGAACGAATTACCCGGGGGAGACTTCTACGATGCTTCGACATATCTGCCGCACCGGTCTGCTGATCCTGCCGTTGCTCGTGGCCGGCGCAGCCAGCGCCGCCACGCCCCCCGGGGCCCCCAATCCCCAGCGGCGCGTGGAACCGCCCCTGAAGATCACCAAGGTCGAGCCGGGCCAGAAGCTGTCGATCCTTGCCGAGGCCAATCTCAAGGCCAAGCGTCCGCCGGCGCCCGTGAACTTCACCGGCACCTGGCGCATGGCGCGCACGCCCACCAATGGCCCGCCGCCGGACTGGGAATTCTGGCCCATGCCCAAGCTCACCGCCGAAGGCCAGCGCATCTACAACGAAAAGCTGCAGGCCGATGCCGAAGGCGTGGCGTACAAGGATTCGGCCGGGCAGTGCTATCCGCCGGGCATGCCGCGCTTCCTCACGCGCGTGTGGCCCATCGAGATCATTCAGCTGCCCACCGCCATCATCATGATCCACGGCTTCGAGAACAACATCCGCTGGATCTACATGGACGGCCGTCCGCATCCGGATCCGGACTACACCCTGCCCACCTACAACGGCAATTCCATCGGCCACTGGGAAGGCAAGACGCTGGTGGTGGACACGCGCAACCTCGAACCCGAGCACCACTGGATCCAGTCCGGCGTGCCGGTGGGCGAAGCGCTGCACATCATGGAGCGCTGGACGATGGCCGACGACGGCAAGACCTTCGACATCCAGCTGACCATGACCGATCCGCAGTACTGGGAAGGCGAGTGGGTCAACACCAAGCGCTACAACCTGCGTGACGATACGGACATCTCCGAGATCCACTGCATCGCGGCGGAGATGGCCAACCTGCCCAGCGCAACACCATCGGCGAACCGCTGAAGGCCCCACATGGCACTCACACGACGCCAACTGCTGCAGTGCGCCGCCCTCACGGGCGGCGTGGCGGCCACCATGCGGGTGGCAGCCGCACTGGAACTGATGCCCGGCGGCACACTCCCGCCACCCCTGCAACTGTCGAAGGCACGGGGCCAGCGCCACGTGCTCATCCTCGGCGCCGGCATCGCCGGCCTGGTGTCGGCCTTCGAGCTGCAGCGCGCCGGCTACAGCGTGCAGGTGCTCGAATCGGCCAACCGGCTCGGCGGCCGCGTGCTCACGGTGCGCGGCGGCGACGTCATCGACGAGATCGGCAACCGGCAGGTATGCCAGTTCGACAATGACCCGAACCTGTACTTCAACGCCGGCGCCTCGCGCATCCCGACGGTGCACTCGCAGATCCTGGCCTACTGCAAACAGCTCGGCGTCACGCTGGAACCGCACATCAACTCCAACTACGCGGCATGGCTGCAGTTCGACGGTTTCCAGGACGGCAAACGCATGCGGCAGCGCGAATTCATCGCTGACGCCCGCGGCTTCATCTCCGAACTGGCCGGACGCTCGCTGTCCGCCGCCACGCTCGATGCACCGCTCAGCGAGGCCGATCGCGACCGGCTGCGGGCCTTCATCACGCAGTTCGGCGACCTGGACAAATCCCTGCACTACACCGGTTCGCCCGGCCGCGCCGGCCGGCTGCACGGCGGCGGCCTGTTCGACCACGACGGGAACAAGACGCCGCTGACGGCTGCACAACTGCTGAGCTCGGACTACTGGCGCACCGCCATGATGTTCGGCGAGGACGAGTACCAGTCGGCCGTGCTGCAGCCCGTGGGCGGCATGGACATGATCATCCGCGGCTTTGCCGCACAGCTGCCCGGACGCATCGAGCTCAACTCCCAGGTGATTGCCATCCGCACCTCGGACCGCAAGGTCGAGGTCACCTACCGCAAGGATGGCACCACGCATACGGTGTCGGGCGACTACTGCCTCGACAGCGTGCCGGGACAATTGCTGGCGGGCGTCGACAGCAACTTCAGCGCCGGCATGAAGAAGCTCCTGACGGTGCGCCCACGCGGCACCCTGTCGAAGATCGCGCTGCAGATGCGCGAGCGGTTCTGGGAACGGGAAGGCGTCTACGGCGGCATTTCCTGGACCAACCGCGACATCGGCCAGATCCAGTACCCCTCGCATGGCTTCGGCCAGCGCAAGGGCGTGCTGATCGGCGGCTACTACCTGGCCGCCGGTCCGGCGACCCGCTTCACCACGATGTCGGCCGAGGAGCGCATCGCCGCGGCACTTGCCCAGGGCGAGGGACTGCATCCGGGCTATGCGAAGTACTTCGAGAATGGCTGCAGCGTGGCCTGGCACCGCATGAACCACATGCTGGGATGCACGGCGCGCGAAACGGATGAGGAGACCCTCAAGATGTTGCGACAGCCCGAAGGCCGCCACTACCTCGTGGGTGACCAGATCAGCGCCCATGCGGGATGGATGGAGGCGGCGGTGCTTGCTGCGCAGAACGTCCTAAACCGGGTCGAAGAGCGCGAAGCGGCAGGTGCAGCATGAGGATCGCAGCAGGCTTGTTGCTCGGCCTGTGGGCCAGCGCCGCGGTGACGGCGGATTACACCTACTGCACGCTGTGCCACGGCGCCAATGCCGGCGGCAACCAGAACATCGCGGCTCCGGCGCTCAAGGGCATCGAGCCCTGGTACCTGACCGATGCGCTGGCGGCCTACCGCGGTTCGCTGCGCGGCAATGCCTTCGACAAGGATCCTTCCGGCAGCGAAATGCACTCGGTCACCCGCCAGATCACGGCGGCCGAGGAACCGGAAGTGCTGAAGTTCCTGGCCAGCCTGCCTGCCACCAAGGCAACGGCCACCGTCGAAGGCAATGCGGCCCGCGGCAAGAAGCTCTATGCCGAGACCTGCGCGGCCTGCCACGGGCCTCGCGGCCAGGGCAATGCCGATCTGCATGCACCCAACCTCACGCGCCTGAACGACTGGTACATCGTGTCGACTTTCGCGAAGTACCGCTCCGGTACGCGCGGCGCCGATCCGGTGG
Source organism: Steroidobacteraceae bacterium (assembly GCA_049841155.1). Lineage (GTDB taxonomy): Bacteria > Pseudomonadota > Gammaproteobacteria > Steroidobacterales > Steroidobacteraceae > ZC4RG30. The sequence goes on along the minus strand of JASGHI010000004.1, from coordinate 155,436 downwards.
ACATCTGGGCCTTCCAGATGCACCAGATCGTCGGCACGCTGCCGGCGGACTACGCCATCGCCGACGTGGCGCGCTACCTCGCCACCGAATCCCGCAACTGACCCACGGAGAACCAACCCGATGCCAATGCCTGCACGAATCACGCTTGCACTGTGTGGCCTGATGGCCGCGTCCACGGCGGCGCTGGCCGCCGACGCCGGCAGCGGAGTGGAAGTGAAGCGCAATGGCGCACCGAATGCGCCCTTTTCCTCCTCCGTCTGGGCCGGCGACCTGCTGTTCCTTTCGGGCACGCTGGGCGAGACCAAGGTTCCGGAGGGCGCACCTGCGGGCACGCCGGCGACAGTGGTGGGCGACACCGCCGCGCAGACACGCAGCGTGCTCACCCGTATCCAGAAGTCACTGGAGGAGCAGGGCCTCACGCTCGGTGATGTGGTGCAGATGAACGTCTTCCTGGCCGGCGACTCCAAGCTCGACGGCAAGATGGACTTCAACGGCATGAACACCGTCTACCGCGAGTTCTTCGGCACGGCTGCCCAGCCGAACAAGCCGGCGCGCTCCACCGTGCAGGTGGCCGCACTGGCCCTCGGCGCGCTGGTGGAAATCGACGTCGTCGCGGCACGCCCGAAGAAGCACTGATCCCCCGACATTCCGACTCCCTGCAGGGGAAAGCTGGCGTGGACGGCAGACCGTCCACCGCCGGCCAGCCAGCGGCCCGCCTCGCCTAGCGGGCCACCATGGCCGGCTCCAATGCCTCGTTGTGCGCGTCGATGGCCTCGACGATGTTGCACGCCGTTTCGCGCAGCACGGGCAGGTAGGTCGCCAGCAGCTTCTCGTTCATCAGATTGCCGAAGGTCGTCATGCTGAGCACGCCCAGTATCTGGGCCTCGCGCAGCACGGGCACCGCAACGGTCGCACTGCCCCCCGAGGCGCGCGGCAGGCGCAGCCCGTAGCCGCGGCGGCGGACCTGGCTGATCAGCGACTCGATCATCTCGCCCGTGATGCTCTCGCCGGCGACTCCGCGGTCGTCGATGGCGCTGGCCAGCAACAGGTCGCAGAGGATCCGCTGCTCGCTGACATCGCAGAAGGCCAGGTAGGACTGCCCCATCGCCGTTTCGAGCAGCGGCAGGCGGTGCCCCAGCGTCGTGGCCTGCACGGCGAGCGGGCTGTAGGGCATGGTCGAATAACGCACCACGATGGCATCCCGGTCCAGCGTGCCCAGGGCCAGCGGCCACTTGATGCTGCGGGTCACGGTCAGCAGCAGCGGCGCACCGATGTCGATCAGCAGTGACTTTTCGCCGTAGCCGGCGCTCAGCCGCCGCGTTTTTTCCGTGACGCGGTAACGGCCGAGTCCGCCCTCGTTGCGGACGTATCCTTCGTCTTCCAGCGTGGTGAGGATGCGGAACACGGTGGGCTTGGGCAGCCTGGTGGTGGCCTGCAGCTCCGCAATGGTGCAAGGCTGCTTCTCGTTCATCGCATGCAGAAGACCCAGGGCCCTCGCAATCGAACGGATGTGTCCCGCGCGTTCCCCCATGGTGCAGAGACTACCCTATTTTGCACATATTTCGACTGACGAAATCCCCGGCCCCGACTGCGGGTTGCCGACCCCGTGCTGTTAGACTTCTCGGTTCACAGGAAAAGAAGGCTGGACGCGCCTCTGGAGTTTCAAAAGTGCCCGTACTGACTACCGGCCAGGTGATGGCCCAATCGCTGGTTGCGCATGGCGTGGATACCGTATTCGGCATCCCCGGCGCGCACATGTATGACTTCAACGATGCGCTGGCCGAGAGGTCGTCGGATCTGAGATTCATCACCACGCGCCACGAACAGGGCGCCGGCTACATGGCTTTCGGCTATGCGAAATCCAGCGGGCGCGCCGGCATCTATACCGTGGTGCCGGGCCCCGGCGTGCTGAACTCCGGCGCTGCGCTGTGCACGGCCTACGGCGCCACCGCGCCGGTGATGTGCGTCACGGGCGAGATCATGTCGCACCTGATCGGCCGCGGCCGCGGCCAGCTGCACGAGCTGCCGGACCAGCTGGCGCTGCTGCGCGGTCTGACCAAGTGGTCGGAGCGCATCGATCACCCGACGCAGGCGGCCGGTGTGATGTACGAGGCCTTCCGGCAGATGTTCAGCGGCCGGGTGCGGCCGGTGGGCATCGAAGCGCCGTGGGATGTGTTCGGCATGAAGGCCGAAGTGACGCTGCCCAAGGCCGTGTTGCCGCTAGCCACGGTGCCGGAGGCCGATCCGGACGCGGTTGCCGCCGCCGTGGCGCTTATCGCCGAAGCCAAGCGCCCGCTGATCATGGTGGGTGCCGGCGCGCTGGATGCCGCCACGGAAGTCCTCGAGCTGGCGCGCATGCTGCAGGCGCCCGTCACCGCTCACCGCTCCGGCAAGGGCATCGTCAGCGAGGACGATCCGCTGGGCATGTCCATGGTCGCCGCATGGGACTACTGGAAGAACTGCGACCTGCTGATCGGCATCGGCAGCCGCCTGGAAATGCAGTACATGCGCTGGCAATGGATGCCGCCGGGAATCAAGACCATCCGCATCGACATCGATCCCACCGAGATGGTGCGCGTGAAGCCCAACGTCGGCCTGGTGACCGATGCGGCCGTGGGCGCGCGCGCGCTCATCAAGGCGCTGCCGGCGCGCCTGGGCCGCGTAGCCTCGCGCAGCGAGGAGTTCCAGGCCATCAAGCAGCGCGCGCGCAAGGCCATCGAGTCATTGCAGCCGCAGATGGCGTATCTGGACACCATCCGCGCCGTGCTGCCGCGCGACGGGTTCTTCTGCGAGGAAGTTTCGCAGATGGGCTTCACCGCGCGCCTCGGGTTCCCCGTACATGCGCCGCGGCAGTACATCACCTGCGGCTACCAGGACAATCTGGGCTTCGGGTTCAACACGGCGCTGGGCGTGAAGGTCGCCCATCCGGACAAGGCCGTGGTCAACGTCAGCGGTGACGGCGGCTTCATGTTCGGCGTGCAGGAACTGGCGACCGCCGTGCAGCACGGCATCAACCTGGTCACCATCATCTTCAACAACCGCTGCTACGGCAACGTGCGGCGCGACCAGATGGAGCGCTACGGCGGCCGGCTGATCGGCGCGGACCTGCACAACCCCGACTTCGTGAAGCTGGCCGAAAGCTTCGGCGTGCAGGCGGTCAGCGTGGATTCACCCGCCGCCCTGCGGCCGGCGCTGGAAAAGGCGCTGGCCGCGGATTCGCCGCAGGTCATCGAAGTGCGTCTGGAGCGCGGTGCGGAAACCTCGCCCTGGGGCTTCCTGCACCCCTCGCCCCCCCGCTGAAGATCACCGGAGGGGCACCGCCGGTCAGCGGTGCTCCACCGGGTTGCTCAGCGTGCCGATGCCGGAGATGGTCACGTCGATCGGTCCGCCCAGCGTCGTCAGATCCACCGTCTGCACGGCCTGCCCGCTGCCGCCGGCGGCCTTCAATGCCGTGCCCATGGAGATGATGTCGCCCTGCTCCAGCGTCATGTAGTAGGACACATAGGCGATGACATCCGGCACCTTGTAGGTGAGGTTGTTCGTGGTGTCTTCCGTCACCACGCGGCCGCGGTGCGTGCAGGTCACCGTCAGCGCATGTGGGTCGGGAATCTCCGCGCGGGTCGCGATCCACGGACCGATGGGACCGAAGCCGTCCGTACCCTTGTAGCGTCCCGGGTAGCTCACCCAGGTGTCGAGGTATTCGATCTGCTGCGGATCGTCCTTGCTCGGGTGGATGGCGCGGTAGTGGAAGGTGTCGTCCCCGCGCATGGTCGGCGAGGTCAGGTCGTTCATGATGGTGTAGCCGAACACATGGTCATAGGCATCCGCCGCGGCAATGTCGGCGCCGCCCTTGCCGATCACCACCACCAGTTCCGGCTCGGGATGCACGCGCCCGTAGTCCTTGCGCAGGCGGATGGGGCGCCCATGGCCCAGCAGCGAGCTGGAAGGCTTGTTGAACATCGCCGGATGCGAGGGACCCTTGAGGATGCGGGTGCTGTTGGCGCTGTTGTTCAGCGCCAGGCACACGATCTTGCCGGGACGCGGGATGGGGGGCAGGAAGTGCAACTCGTCGCTGCGCACGGCGCCGGCGCTGCCATTGGCCGCCAGACGGCGCATGATCTCGGCCTCGACCTGCATGGCCGCGAGCATGTCCTGCGGCCCGCCCGGCCACAACTTCTGCATCAGCACCGCCGAAGAACCATCGGCGATGGCAACAGCCAGCTGGGGACCCTGGGACGTTTGTACAGTAGCGATCCTCATGCGCACTCTCCATAAAATCCGGACTTGAACAGGAACCAATTCATGCCAGCCATCCCCTATGTGCCATCTGACATCAGCGAGCCTGGCGAAATCGTCAGTGCCATCCGCGCGCGCCGCGGCGGCCCGCTGCTGAATCTCGACCGCATGCTGCTGCACAGCCCGCCCTTCGCGGAAGGCTGGAACCAGTTTCTCGGCGCAGTGCGCTCACAGCTGGCCCTGCCCCTGCGGCTGCGGGAGCTGGCCATATGCGCAGTGGGGCATCTCAACGGGGCCGAGTACGAGGTGTTCCAGCACGCGCCCGTATTCCTCTCGGCCGGCGGCACGCAAAGCCAGCTGCAGGCCCTGCGGGATCCTCTGCGGGCCGCGGCGGACGCGCAGCGCTTCGATGCCACCGAACGGCTGGTCCTGCAGATGGCCATCACGCTGACTCGTGACGTGAATGTCCCGGGGGAACTTCTCGATGCGGCGCGCAGCATGCTGGGGGATGACCGTCAGGTGGTCGAGCTGGTCGGCGTGATTGCCGCGTACAACATGGTGTCGCGGTTCCTCGTGGCACTGCAGGTCGGACCCGAGTAAGAGTCTACGCACGTGTACGCTCCCCTATACACCCGCATGGCCGCATTCCGTTGCGTGGAATGCGGCCTGCATTGATCAGACGAATACCGTCTGGATGGTGGTGTATTCCTTCAGGCCTTCGGCGCCGAACTCGACTCCGAGCCCCGACTGCTTGACGCCACCGAAGGGCGCATTGGGCTGGATGGCGCCATGCTTGTTCACCCACAGGCTGCCGCACTCCAGCCGCTGGCCCACCTTCTTGGCCTTGGCCGGATCCGAACTCCACACCGAGCCGCCCAGTCCGTTCGGATTGCGGTTGGCGATGTCCACGATCGCATCGGTGTCGGAGTAACGGATGATGGGCAGCACCGGGCCGAACTGCTCTTCGTCCACGATCCGCATGCCGTCCTTCACGTCGGCAACCAGGGTGATGGGGTAGAAGTAACCGGGGCCATTGCCGGGCTTGCCGCCGCAGAGCACGCGCCCGCCATTGCGCACGGCATCGTCCACCAGCTCCTTGACCTTGTCGAACTGCATCTTGTTCTGCACGGGGCCGAGCTGGTTCTTCTCGTCCCTGCCATCGCCCATGGGCACGGTGGCCGCAAACGCGGTGAGTTCCTTGCACAGGGCGTCGTAAATGCTGTCGTGCACGTACAGGCGCTTGAGCGCGGCGCAGGTCTGGCCGCCGTTGATGAAGGCGCCCCAGAACACATCCGGAGCGATCTTCTTGGGATCGGCATCCGGCAACACGATGCCGGCGTCATTGCCGCCCAGCTCCAGAGTCAGTTTCTTCAGCGTCGGCGCCGCCGACGCCATCACCTTGCGGCCGGTGGCCGTGGAACCGGTGAACACCATCTTGCTGATGTCCGGATGCGCCGACATCGCAGCGCCCAGTGAATCCGGACCGGTGATGGCATTGATCACGCCCGGAGGCAGCACTTCGTTCATCAGCTCCACCATGCGCAGCGTGGAGAGCGGCGTATAGGGTGAAGGCTTGATGACCACGGTGTTGCCGGTGCGGATGGCCGGAATGACATGCCAGCTGGCAATCATCAGCGGCCAGTTCCACGGCGTGATCGAACCCACCACACCGATGGGCTTGCGATGCAGTTCGACGCGGCCCTCGGGGGTGTCCTGCAGCACTTCGGGCTTGAGCTCAAGATCGGCCGTGGTGCGCGTCCAGGCCAGCGTGCCACCGATCTCGAAGCGCGAACCCATGCCATTGAGCGGCTTGCCCTGCTCGGCGGTGAGCAGCTGCGCCAGCTCCTCGCCATGGGCTTCGATCTTGTCGGCAACCGCATGGCAGGCAGCCCGCCGCTCTGCATCCGACTTCTGGCTCCAGGTCGCGAACGCACGCTTGGCCGCCGCGACCGCCTTCTCGAGATCCTGCGGCTGCGCATTGGGCATGCGGCCGACCACTTCGCCGGTCGAAGGATTGCGCACCTCGGAGCTGTCGCTGGTGGGGTGCCGCTTGCCATCGATGATCAGCGCATAATCCATCGGATTGCTCCCGCAGATTCGTTTGAAATGAGACGGTCAGGATAGCCCAAGCAGGGGCCAAAAGCCTGCCGGGGCCGGTGCCGGTCCGCAGAGCGAAATGCAGGGCGGGCTCAGGCGCCCACGCGCCGCCGCATGGCCTCCATGTCGCCCACGGGCCGCACCTCGATGCTGCCGTAGCGCGTCCAGGGAAACTCCTGGGCCCGTTTCACGGCCTCCTCCATGGAAGAGGCCTCGATCAGGTTGAAGCCGGCCAGCACTTCCTTGGTCTCGGCGAAGGGCCCATCGATGACCTGGGTCTTGCCGGCGCGCGTACGCACGGTCTTTGCCGTGCTGGCCGGCTGGAGCTGCCGGGCCGCCAGCAGCGTGCCTTCCCGGGTCATCTCGTCCGCGTGCTGCAGGCACTGCCGCATCTCGGTGTTGAAACACTCGGCCGGGAGCTGCTCCATCAGGGCCGGGTCGGAATACACGAGCAGGAGGTACTGCATGGGCCGGATTCTACCGGCGCGGCCCGGCATGTCGAATTCCGGCCGCGCCGGCCGTCGTGGTGGCAAGGGCGCCGGAGCGTGCGCCAAGCGGAGATTCCCCATGCGCGTAATGGTCCTCGTCAAAGCTACGGCAGGTTCCGAAGCCGGCCTCCTCCCCTCGAAGCAGCTCCTCGCGGAGATGGGCCGCTTCAACGACGAGCTGATGACGGCGGGGATCCTGCTCGATGGCGACGGTCTCAAGCCTTCCTCCTGCGGCAAGCGGGTGCGGTTCTCGGGCCGGACGCGCACCGTGATCGACGGGCCGTTCACCGAGACCCGGGAACTGGTGGCCGGCTACTGGCTGTGGCAGGTGCGCTCCCTGGAGGAAGCCGTGGCATGGGTGCGCCGCTGTCCCAATCCCATGCCCACCGACTCGGAGATCGAGATCCGCCCTCTGTATGAAGCGCAGGACTTCGTCCGGCCGCTGGCCCCGGAAGCCATACTGCCGGGATGAAGCATGAGGCGCAGCGCACGATCGACGCCGTCTGGCGCATCGAATCGGCGAAGATCATCGCTGCCGTCGCGCGCCTCACGCGCGACGTGGGCGTGGCGGAGGAGATGGCGCAGGACGCGCTCGTGGCCGCCCTCGAGCACTGGCCCGCCGCGGGCATCCCCGACAATCCCGGGGCCTGGCTGATGACCACGGCGAAGAACCGGGCATTGGACCGCCTGCGTCAGGCGGCGCTGCACCGGCGCAAGCAGGAGGAACTGGGCTCGGAGGGCGAGGCGCGCGGCGATCATGTCACGCCGGATTTCACCCATACCCTCGACGACCGCGATGCAATCGACGACGACCTGCTGCGGCTCATCTTCACGGCCTGTCATCCGGTGCTGCCGCGCGAAGCACAGGTGGCACTCACGCTGAAGCTGCTGGCCGGCCTCACCACCGCCGAGATTGCGCGCGCCTATCTGCAGACGGAAACCACCATCGCGCAACGCATCGTGCGCGCCAAACGCACTCTGAGCGGGGCGCAGGTGCCGTTCGAGGTGCCGCACGGCGCACAGCTGCAGTCGCGCATGGATGGCGTGCTGGAGGTGATCTACCTCATCTTCAACGAGGGCTACTCGGCAACCCTCGGCGATGACTGGATGCGGCCGGCGCTGTGCGAAGAGGCACAGCGTCTGGCGCGGATGCTCGCGCAGCTCGCGCCCGCGCAGCGCGAAGCGCATGGCCTTGCCGCACTGCTGGAATTGCAGGCCTCGAGGCTGCAGGCCCGCATCGATGCCCGGGGCCAGCCCATCCTGCTGCCGGACCAGGATCGCACGCAGTGGGATCCGCTGCTCATCCGGCGTGGACTTGCAGCGCTCGCCCAGGCGCAGTCCCTCGGTGGCGAGGCCGGCCCGTATGAACTGCAGGCCGCCATTGCCGCCTGTCATGCCGGTGCGCGCACTGCAGCGGACACCGACTGGCGCGCCATCGTGCGCCTGTACGACCGGCTCCTGGCCATCACCTCCTCGCCGGTGGTGGCACTGAACCGCGCCGTGGCATTGAGCATGGCCGAGGGACCCGCTGCGGCTCTGCCACTGGTCGAAGCGCTGGCTGGCGAGGGCCGGCTCGACGACTATCATCTGCTGCCCGCAGTCCATGGCGATCTGCTGCAGAGGCTCGGCCGCATGACCGAAGCCCGCGCGCAGTTCGAAAAGGCGGCGGGCCTCGCCCGCAACCAGCGCGAGCGCGCGCTGCTGCTGGAACGGGCGCGGGCCGCACTGCCTTGAGTCAGTCGGGAATTTCCGGCTCCACGAGCCGCGCGAGATTGCGCAGGGATTCCTGCCAGCCGAGGTAACAGGCTTCGACCGGGATCATCTCCGGCAGATTCGACTGCACGATATGCAGCGCAGTGCCCACCGACACGGCCTCCAGATCCACGGTCACCTCGATCTTTCCGGGCAGCCCGGGATCGTCGAAGACATCCGTGTAGCGCAGGCGCTTGCCCGGCACGAGCTCGAGATATTCTCCACCGAAGCCGGTGCGCCTGCCGGTGGTGAAGTTGGAGAAGTACATGTGGTAGCGGCCACCCACACGTACATCGCTGTGCTCCATCCGGGCCGTGAAGCCATTGGGCGGCAGCCAGCGGGCCAGCGCATCGGGGTCGGTGAAGGCCCGGTAGACCTTGTCGGGCTTCGCGGCGAGCACCCGGTGCAGGCGAACGGTGTTTGCAGTCATGATTCCTCCTTACGCCTTGCTGCTGCAGGGGTATTTGCACCTTCCCGCCCGCAGACAGCGCGCTCTCTTCAATTGGTCCTGAACCCCCGCAATTGCGGGTCACAGGACCACGACGGTCGGAGAAGCAGCGGATCGACATCCATTCGTGCGATTCTTCCCCCCCATGATCCCTCTGCAGCAACTGCTCTTCCTGCTGATCCTGGCTGCGGCCCTGTTCCTGTTCATCAGGGGAAAGCCGCGCATCGACGTCACGGCCATGCTGGTGCTGCTGTCGCTGGTGGTGGCAGGCATCCTCGACCCGGACCAGGCCCTGGCGGGATTCGCCAGCGAACCGGCCATCATCGTCGCCTCGGTGTTCGTGCTGTCCGCAGGGCTCGGGGCAACGGGCGTGACCGAGCGCATCGGCCAGTGGATCGGACGGGCATCGGGCAGCCGCGAGTGGCGGGCACTGCTCGTCATCATGCCTACGGTCGCGGTGCTGGCCGCCTTCTCGCATCACCTCATGGTCACGGCCATGATGCTGCCCATCGTCATGCGCTTCTCGCGCGACCACGGCCTGCCAGCCTCCCGCCTGCTGCTGCCCATGTCGCTGGCCGCCTCGCTGGGCACCACGCTGACTTTGTTCAGCGCGCCGGCGTTCCTGCTCGCCGACGACCTGCTGGAGCGCCAGACTCCGCATGGCCTCGACATATTCAGCCTCACCCCCATCGGGGCCGCGCTGGTCGTCACCGGCGTCCTCTACGTGCTGCTGATGCGCTGGATCCTGCCACGCCGCAGCGGCGAGGATCCGGATCACGACTACCTGCGCCTGGAGCAGTACTACGTGGAGCTGGTCGTCACGCCGGATTCGCGCTGGGCGGGGCAGTCCGAACGCGATTTCCGCAAGCACTTCCGCAACCGCCTGGAACTGGTGGGCTGGCTGCGCCACGGCTTCCGCCTCACGGATCCGGAGCAGCCGCTGCTCGCCGAGGACATCCTGCTGGTACGCGCTTCGCCCGACGAAATGTCCTCGCTGATGGAAGAACCGGGCCTCGAACTCAACGCGCTGGCCAAGTACCGCAAGTCCGACGTGCTGGCGCGACCCGCGGGCAATGCCCGCAATGGCCAGCTGGTGCAGGTGGTCGTGGCGCCGGGCTCGGAGTTCGCCGGGCGCACGGTCCGCGACATCGACTTCCTGCGCAACTTCGGCGTGCTGGTCGTGGGGCTGCGGCGCCGCGAGAGCTGGATAGCCGAGAAAATCTCGCGCATCCGGCTGCAGGAGGGCGATCTGCTGGTGCTGTCCGGCGATGCAGACCGCTACAAGGAGCTGTCGCAGCATCACGGCTTCCTGATGATGATGCCGTTCAATTCGGTGCCCCGCTGGCGGCACCGTGCGCCGCTCGCGCTGGGCATCATGGCTGCCGTGGTCGCCGTCGCTGCCACCGGCATCACCTCGGCGGCCATCGTGTTCCTCGCCGGCGCGGTGGCCATGGTGCTCACCCGCTGCGTGACCGTGGAGCAGGCCTACAACGAGATCGACACGCGCGTGTTCGTCATGATCGCAGGCGTCATCCCGCTGGGTACCGCGATGGAGATCACCGGCACGGCGCAGATGCTGGCCGACCATGTCTTCAACTTCGCCGGCGGCTGGACCACGCTGGCCATGCTGGCGCTGATGTTCATTTCCGCGTCGTTGCTGACCCAGGTGCTGTCGGATTCAGCCACCGTGGTGCTGCTGGGGCCGATCGCCATCGGCTTCGCCGACCGCGTGGGGCTGACGCCGGTACCCTTTGTGGTGTGCGCCGCCATAGGTGCCGTCGCATCCTTCCTGACGCCCATCGGACACCACGGCAATCTTCTCATCCTGGGGCCGGGCCGCTACAGCTTCGGCGACTTCCTGCGGGTGGGTCTGCCACTCACGGTCATCATCTGCGCACTGACCTGCTGGATGGCCCAGGCCATATGGCTGGGCGGTCCATGGATTCCTTCATGGATCGGTGGCTGAGAGCACCCGCAGCGGGCTGCACTCTCGCCTGCGCACTGCTGGGCCTTGCCGGCTGCGCCAGCACGCGCGAACCACCGCCTGAAGTGGCGCCACAGCCGCCGCAGATCACCGCCGGCGAGGCCGCCGCGGAAGGCAGAGAGGCAGCGCGGGAGGCCGGCAACCTGCGATCTACGCCCACCAGCCGCTCCATCGACGAGATCCGCAGGCAACGCGAGAACACTGCGGCACCGCTGGATTTCCCGCAGCGGCTCGATCAGCTGCATGACCAGATCTACACCCGGGCGCAGAGCTTCGTCGAGGCCCTCGATCACCGCTTTGCGGCGCCGGGCGCGGAACTCAAGCCCGTGCCGGCCGCGCCATTCCGGCTCGGCGTCATCGTCGAATCGCTCGAACACAGCGACGGCATGAAACTGAATCTGAATGTGGACCTGGATGTCTCGCTCAAGCTGCCCAACATCGAGGAGCGCCTGCGCATCTTCGTCACCAGCGACGAACTCGACGAAGGCCCGCGCGGTGCGCGCGAAGACTCCTTCCTGCGGGCCGGCTTGCGCTACCAGTTCGTGCGCGACATCAGCTTCGACATCGGCGCAAAGCTCGACGTCCCGCCAGTGGCCTTTGCCGCCGTGAAGTGGGCCCGCCAGGTGCGCCTCGGAAGCTGGGATTTCTACCCGCTGGTGAAGCTGTTCGCCGAAACCGACGAGAGCGTGGGCTACACGGCTGCGGCCACCTTCGACCGCTGGTCGGGTCGCCACCTGCTGCGTTCCTCCTCGTTCGCCAAATGGCGCAACGACCGCGACCGTACCGAGTGGTCACAGACCCTGATCTACGCCCGCACGCACGAGATCCTGGTGCCCGAGCGCTACGGCTCCTACCTCAAGGCCGACGACATCGGCCGCGGCTGGGGCGTGCGCTTGCTCGCCGGCGGCGAGAGGACCAGTGGCGTCTCGTACTACGAAGCCGGCGTGTTCTACCGGCGCCCGGCGCGCCTGAACAACTGGCTGTACTGGTACGTCGAGCCACTGGTGCGCTGGGACCGGGATTACAGCTGGTCCGCAGACCCGGGCATCCGGTTCGGCATCCACGCGCTGTTCTGGGATCTGGCGCGGCCGGCACGCGGGTCTTTGCAGTAGGCACCGCCATGACCAGAAGCCGCGCCATCCGCATCGAACGCAACGGCGGCCCGGAGGAACTCCGGCTCGTCGAGGTCGAAGTCGGCGAACCGGGGGCGGGCGAGATCCGTATGCGCCACAAGGCCGTTGGCCTCAACTTCATCGACACCTACCAGCGCAGCGGCCTGTACCCCTTGCCCCTGCCTCTGCAGCTTGGACAGGAAGCGGCCGGCGTCATCGAGGCGGTAGGCGAAGGCGTAACCCATCTGAAGCCCGGCGACCGCGCCGCCTATGCCAGCGGGCCACCAGGTGCCTACTGCGAGCTGCGCGTGATGCCGGCGCAGAATGTCTGCCGCCTGCCCGACGCCATTTCCTTCGAGACCGGCGCGGCGATGATGCTCAAGGGACTGACCGTCCAGTACCTGCTCAGGAAGACGCTGCCGGTGGAGGGGCTGCAGCCAGGCGATTTCATTCTCTTCCATGCCGCCGCCGGCGGTGTCGGCCTCATCGCCTGCCAGTGGGCCAGAGCGCTGGGGCTGCGCCTCATTGGCACGGCCAGTTCCGATGCCAAGTGCCGCCTGGCCCTCGAGAACGGCGCCGCGCACTGCATCAACTACAGCCGCGAGGACTTTACTGCCGGTGTCCGGCAGATCACCGGCGGCCAGGGCGTGAAGGTGGTCTACGACTCGGTGGGCAAGGATACCTTCGAAGGCTCGCTTGCCTGCCTGCGTCCCTTCGGCCTGCTGGCCAGCTTCGGCAATGGTTCCGGACCAGTGCCGCCTTTCAGCCTCGGCACGCTGGGCCCCAAAGGCTCGCTGTATGTCACGCGGCCGACACTGTTCACGCATACCGCCACGCGCGAGGCCACGCAGGCCATGGCGGATGAGCTCTTCGCCGTCGTTGCAAGCGGCGCGGTGAAGATCGTGATCGGCCAGCGCTACCCGCTGGCGGAAGTGCAGCAGGCACACCGCGACCTGGAAGCGCGCCGGACCACGGGCTGCACCATCCTGACGCTGGACTGAAGCCCGGCAGCGCCGATCACACCGCGCGGCGCGCGATCTCCATCAGTCGATCGATGTCGAGCGCCCGCTCAAGATCGCCTGCGAGCTCGTCAAGCACGCCCTTCACCCTGGCGAGTTGCTGCATGCCGTCCGATTCTGCTCCCAGGGAACGAAGCCACGCGCCGCGGAACTCTGCGCGATTGAAAAGACCATGCACATAGCAGCCGGCGACCAGGCCATCGGCGCTCATTGCACCCTCGTCGCGGCCATCGTCGAAGCGCAGCCATGGTTGCACGCCGGGCCCGATGTCTGTCCGCCCCGCATGGATCTCGTAGCCATCGAATGCGGCGCCGCTGGCCAGCTCGCGGCCACGTACTTCGCGCACCTGCTTGGATTCTTCGAGCCGCGTGCGGATCGGCAACAGCCCCAGTCCCTCTGCCGAGCCCGCCGGACCCTCGATTCCCTGAGCATCCACGATGGCGTTTCCCAGCATCTGGAAACCTCCGCAGATGCCGACAACATGACCCCCGCGCCTGATGTGCGCCCTGATGTCCACGTCCCAGCCCTGGGCGCGGAGAAACCGCAGGTCCGCAATGGTCGCCTTGGTGCCGGGAAGGATCACCACCTGCGCATTCACAGGCAGCGCGACACCTGGTGGAACCATCTGCAGCCGGACACCGGGTTCCTGGGCCAGCGCATCGAAATCATCGAAGTTCGCGATGCGCGGGAGCATGGGCACCACGACATGAAGCGCTCCTGGTTCCGTGCGCAGCCTTTCCAGCACAACGGCATCTTCCGCCGGCAGGCGGCGCGCCGCGGCAAGCCACGGCACGACGCCCAGTGACGGCCACGTCGTGCGCCCAGTGATCTCTTTCAACCCCGGATCGAACAGTTCCGGATCGCCGCGAAACTTGTTGATCAGGAATGCCTTGATCAACGAGCGGTCCGCGATATCGAGCACCGCGTGGGTGCCAACCAGCGAGGCGATCACGCCACCCCGTTCGATGTCGCCGACGAGCACCACCGGCACGCGCGCGGCCTGCGCAAACCCCATGTTCGCGATGTCGCAGGCGCGCAGGTTGGTCTCGGCCGGGCTTCCGGCGCCCTCCACGACGATGACGTCGGCTTCACGAGAGAGATGGCGGAAAGATTCAAGCACGGTTTCCAGCAGCTCCGGTTTGTGGTGCCGGAAGTAGCCGGCATCCGCGTTCCCGCGGACAGTTCCTCGCACCACGACCTGCGCGCCGGTGTCCGACTGCGGCTTGATCAATACCGGATTCATGTGGACGCTGGCCGGCACACGACAGGCCATGGCCTGCAAGGCCTGCGCGCGGCCGATCTCGCCGCCGTCGGCGGCCACCGCCGCGTTGTTGGACATGTTCTGCGGCTTGAACGGCAGCACGGCTAGGCCGCGATTCTCCAACGCGCGGCACACGCCGGCAACGATCACCGATTTTCCCACGTCGGATCCGGTGCCCTGGAACATCACCGCGGGCACGCAGCGCGCCGCCATCGCGCTCATCCGCGATGGCGGCGCAGCGGAATCACGAAGCGGTCCGATCCCTGCGCGGCACCGAAGTACGCATCGATGCCGAACGCCTCGCGAATGGGCTCCGGGCGCAGCACTTCATCGCCTGGGCCCGCGACCAGCACGCGGCCTTCGCTCATGAGCACCGCAAAGTCGGCAATGCGCGCAGTGAAGCTCAGGTCATGCAGCACCAGAACCACGCCCATGCCTTGCGCGGCGATCCTCTGCATCTGCTCCAGCACGTCGAGCTGATGGGCCGGATCGAGATTCGCCAGAGGCTCATCCGCCAGCAGCCATTGCGGCCTTCCCGCCAGCACGCGCGCCAGAAGCACGCGCGCCCGCTCGCCGCCCGAGAGCTGCCGCGCAGTGCGTGATGCAAGCCGCGCCACATCGGTCACGCTCATGGCCTCGGCGATCGCCTCGCGGTCATCGCTAGTTTCACCGCCGCGGCCACGATGCGGCAGACGCCCCAGCGACACCAGCGTGGCCACGTCGATATCCCAGTGGACCTCGGGAGTCTGCGGCAGGAAACCGATGCGCTGCGCGCGATCGCGGCGATCCAGCGCCAGCACATCCTCACCGGCCAGCGACACCGAGCCCGAATCGGGGCGGCGCAGACCGGCAAGGCAGGAGAGCAGGCTGCTCTTGCCCGCGCCATTGGGCCCCAGCAGCACCGAAACCTTGCCGGTTTCAAAACGCGTGGAGACATCGCGCAGCACCTGGTTGTCACCCAGAGTGAGGCCGACATTGCTGGCCTGCAGAATTTCCGGCGCCGCGCGCTTCATGCCAGCGACTTCCGCAGTCTCAGCAGCATCGTGAGGAAGAATGGCGCACCGAGCATGGACATGGCGATGCCCAGCCGCAGCTCGCTGACCGTGGGCGCGATGCGCACCAGGCTGTCGGCAACCAGCAGCAGCAGCGCCCCTCCCAGCGCCGACGGCAGGATCACGGCCGAAGGGCGCGCGCCCACCAGCGGCCGCACGATGTGCGGCACCATCAGGCCCACGAAGCCGATGATGCCGGCCGCGGCAACGGAACCGCCGACACACAGACCCACGCCGATGACGACCTTCCATTGCAGCGACCGCTCGTCGATGCCCATGGACCGGGCGGCCGCCTCGCCCAGCGTCAACGCATCCAGCGCGCGGCCCGTGGTCAGCAGCACCCCAGTGCCGACAGCCATCACGGGAACCGTGATGCGCACATCGTCCCAGCTGCGATCGGTCAGCGCGCCCATCAGCCAGTTGACGATTTCGGAGGCCACATAGGGCGTGGGAGCGACACTGATAGCAAGTGTGGTCAGCGAGCCGGTGATGCTCGCCAGGATCATGCCCGCGAGCGCAAACATGATGAGACTGCCCGAGCGCCCTGCCAGCATGGCCAGCAGCACCATGGCAATGCCGGCGCCGGCGAGCGCGAAGGCCGGCAGCAGGAATGCCGAAAGCGCGTAGCCGAAGTACATCGAGCTTACCGCGCCCAGCGCCGCGCCCGAGGAAATCCCGAACAGGCCCGGATCAGCAAGCGGGTTGCGCAGATAACCCTGCATCACGGCGCCCGAAGCGCCGAGTGCGGCGCCGAGCACCATCGCCAGCACGGTGCGCGGCAGGCGCAGCTCGGCAATGATCAGCCAGCGCGGATCGGCCGAACTCCAGACATCCCAGGGCAACCACACTTTGCCTGCCGCCACGGAGAAGACCGCCGCAACGGCCAGCAGCACCACGAACAGGATGTTGAGCCTGATGGGCGAGACCTTCATCGCAGCACCAGTTCGCGGCGGATCGCGGCCAGACGCGCGGTGGCCTCGATGAGGCCCGGACCTGCGCACCCCAGGAGCCGGAACGGATAGTCGCGGAACGCGACGTTCGGCAGCTTGCCCAGCACCGGATGACTCAGCATCCGGTCGCCCGCAGCATCGTCCCTGCTGGCCGAAAGAACCAGCCGCGGCGGATTGTCGAGCAGATATTCCAGAGGCAGCACATCCCACTGCCGCAGACCGTACAACGCGCTCATGTTCACGAAGCCCGTGATCCGCAACAGCTCATCGGCCAGCGTGCCGGCACCCGGCACCATGCCGCCCGCCTGCCAGATGAGCGCACTGATCGGACTGGCATCACCGGGGCGCGCCTCGTCGACGGCACGTTCGATCCGCGCGGCGAGGCGCTCTCCGCGCTCCGGATGTCCTGCGGCCGCGGCAATGGCCCGCACCTGCTCGAGGCTCTGCTCCACGTGTTCCGGCACGGGATATTTGACGATGGGAATCTTCAGGCGCTCCAGCGCGAGAATGGTCGCGGGCGATACATGCGGCCCGGACATCACCAGTTCCGGCTGCAGCGCAACGATTTCTTCCGCGGTGCCCGACGTGGCGTGAAAACGCCTGGCCACATCCAGCGGCATGGAAGTCGCCTTCGGATCCTGGGAATAGTGGCTGATGCCGACGATCTGGTCGGCGTCGGCTACCTCGGTGAGGATGGCATCCACGCAGGGATTGATCGAGGCGATGCGCGGCCCCGCCGCCTGCGCCGGCAGCGCGGCGAGCGACACCAGAACCGTAACCAGAAGCATGCGCATGAAAACCCTCGAAGCCCGACGCACTCAGGGCCACATGGCCCGCCTTGTCGTCACGCGAGGATTTCCTCGATCGCCCGGTACACCCCGACCGGCGAAGGACAGACTGCGGCAGGCAGGTCTCCTGGCTTGCGGGTCTTCGCGCTGGCCAGCCTTCCCGGTATCACCCGGTGGCATCATGGCCAGCACTCTCCGGTCACAGTTGCGGGGGCAGCCCCGGATCATGGATCGCATCCACTTCCGGGTTCCCTTTTCATCCCAGTCTCTGGGAACCTGACGCGGCCCAGAACATAGTGCAGCCGGTGATGAGGCGCAAGATGGCGGGCGCCGCGGGAGGGGGGGAGGGGGAGGGGGCAAAGGGGTTGGAGGGGGAGGCACCAAGGAGCAGCCAGCCGGGGGGGGAAAGAGGGGGAAGGGGGCGGAGGGCGGGGGCCAGACAAGGGGGGGGGGGGAGGGGCGGGCGGAGGGGGGGCGAGGGAAAAAGGACCGACGCCCGAAGACTGGTTCTGGGCCTGCTTGGATTCGAACCAAGGACCAAGGGATTATGAGTCCCCTGCACTAACCGCTGTGCTACAGGCCCGCCGGGAAGGGCGCCACGATACACGCTCCCCCGGCGTTCGTCAGTCGCGGCCGGGAACTCGGGCGTCCGCGCTCCGGTCCGATCGAAAATGCGCCGCCAGCAGGGAAGCCGGTCGATTCCGCTCCGCACCACGGCGGTGGGGCTGGTACTGCTGGTACACGCCCTGCTGCTGCTCCTCATGCTGGGCAGCCGCATGCGGTCCAGGGACCAGAAACCCGCGATAGCCTACGTGGGGCTGTGGGTCACGCCGCGACCCGAACCGACCCCGGCGACCACCGGGCAGCCCGCCAGCCCGAAGCTTCGCCCGATTCCGGCCTCCCCAGCCGTGGCGCCACCTATGGACGACGGCACCACGGCACCGGCTCCCGCCCCCATCCCTGTTCCCGAATCCACGCCGCCGGCAGTCGACTGGAACAGCGAGGCCACCTCCGCCGCAAGACGCCACGCAGGGCGCCGCGACATCTCCCCCACATTCAGTCCGGAACCGAAAACACAGCGCAAGCCCTGCGCTCCCCCGAAGTCCCGCTTCGAATGGCATCGGGAGGAACCGCGCGTCGGCTTCGCTCCATTGCCGTATGTGCGCCTCGGAAAGCGCTGCATCGTCGGCCTCGGCTTCGGCTGCATCCTGGGTCCGCTGCCCGAAGCCAATGGGCATCTCCTGGATGACATCGCAGAGGGCAAGACCCAGGACTCCTCCGTTCCGGACCCGGAACTCTGCGACTGAAAGGGATTGCCGCGCCGCGGCGCGCCGACTATTTTGCGGGGCAGATGTCCCGCCTGATGGTCTTCCAGCACGTCGCCGCCGAGCCGCTCGGCACGCTGCATGCGCGCATCCGCGCGCGCGGCCACCGCATCCGCTTCCACAACTTCCAGCGCCATCCGGATGCGCAGCCGGAGGTGGACCGCTACCACGGGCTCATCGTGCTGGGCGGCCCCATGAACGTGGACGAGCAGAGCCGCTACCCGCATCTGCGCACCGAGCTTGCGGCCATCGAAGCCGCGCTGCGCCAGGACAAGCCGGTGCTGGGCATATGCCTCGGCGCCCAGCTGCTGGCGCATGTGCTGGGCGCGCCGGTGATGCGCCACACCCAGCACGAGATTGGCTGGTACGACCTCGCCACCACCGAACACGGCCGGCAGGATACGGTGCTGGCCCACCTGGGTGAGCGCACTCCGGTGTTCCAGTGGCATGGCTGCACCTTCGGGCTGCCGGCGGGCGCCGTGCAGCTGGCGCGCACGGACACCTGCGAACAGCAGGCCTTCCGCTTCGGACAGAATGCCTATGGCTTCCAGTTCCACATGGAAGCCGACAGCGCGCTGATCGAGCGCTGGCTGCGGCTGCCCGCCTATCGCGAGGAACTGCGGGCGGCAGGCATCGGCCGCGATGAAGAATCGATCCGCTCGGCCACGGCCGCGCAACTGGCATGCATGCAGCCGCTGGCGGAAGCCACCTTCAACAAGTTCCTCGATCTCGTGGGCCGGCCGGCGCGGCGCGTGACGCTGCCCTCGAACCACGCGCTGGAAAGGTGAGGCGCATGAGCAGGCGTCCGCGGGTGATCGTGATCGGCGGTGGCTTTGCAGGACTCTGGGCGGTGCGTGCGCTCGAAAAAGCTCCGGTCGAAGTGCTGCTGCTCGACCGCAACAATCACCATACCTTCCAGCCACTGCTGTACCAGGTGGCCACGGCGGGCCTGGCCGCGCCCTCCATCGCGGCGCCGCTGCGCCACATCCTGCGCAACCAGCGCAATGTCACGGTGCTGCAGGTCGAGGTCGATGGCATCGACACCGCCGCGCGTGAAGTGCACGCCGCCGGGCAGCGCCACCCTTACGACTACCTGCTGGTGGCCTCCGGCGTGTCGCATGCCTACTTCGGCCATGACGACTGGCAGCAATGGGCGCCGGGACTCAAGACGCTCGACGATGCGATGAACATGCGCGCCCGCATCCTGTCGGCCTTCGAGATCGCGGAGGGCTGCGCCGATCCCGCGCAGGTGCAGGCCCAGCTCACTTTCGTCGTGGTCGGCGCCGGCCCCACCGGGGTGGAGCTCGCGGGCACACTCGCCGAGGTGGCGCGCCATACATTGCGGCGCGAGTTCCGGCGCATCGATCCGACCATTGCACGCGTGGTGCTGGTGGAAGCCGGCCCGCGCGTGCTGCCCGCCTTCCCGGAGGAGCTTTCCGCCAGCGCCGAGCGGCAGCTGCAGAAGCTCGGCGTGCAGGTGCTGAAGGGCCGCGCCATCACACAGGTGGATGCGCAGGGCGTGCGCATCGGCGACGAGAGGCTGCCCGCCCAGACGGTGCTGTGGGCGGCTGGTGTCACCGCTTCGCCGCTGGGCCGCCTGCTGGGCGTGCCGCTGGACCGCAATGGCCGCGTGCAGGTTGCGCCCGATCTGTCCATTCCCGGTCATCCCGAAGTATTCGTGGCCGGTGACCTCGCCTCGCTGGTGCTGCCCGCCGGACCGGTGCCCGGCATTGCACCAGCTGCCAAGCAGATGGGCACCTATGCCGCCGGCGTGATTGCTGCGCGGGCTGCGGGCCGTGCACCGCCACCGCCCTTCCACTACCGGCATGCGGGCCTGCTCGCCACCATCGGCCGGATGGCGGCGGTGGCCGACATGGGCCGGTTGCGCCTGTCGGGGCTCCTCGCCTGGTGGCTGTGGCTACTGGCGCATGCCTATTTCCTGATCGGCTTCCGCAACCGCCTGGTGGTGCTCATCGACTGGGCCGGCGCCTACTGGACCTACAACCGCGGCGCCCGGATCATCGTGCGGGACCGGTGATATAATCGGTGGTCATGAAGCTCTACTACCTCAAGGGCGCTTGCTCGCTCGCCAGCTACATCTCCCTCATCGAAGCCGGCCAGAAGTTCGAGGCCTATGCCATCGACAGGGCCACGAAAAAGACCGCCGACGGCAAGGACTTCAACACCATCAACGCCAAGGGCTATGCCCCGGCGCTGCAGCTGGACAACGGCGAAGTGCTGACGGAAAACGTCGCGGTGCTGAGCTACATCGCAAGCCTCGACAAATCCGGCAAGCTCGGGCCTGCTCCCGGCAACGCGGGCTATTTCCGGCTGCTCGAATGGCTGGGCTACATCAATTCCGAAGTGCACAAGAACTTCGGCCCGCTGTTCAACCCTGCCTCCAGTGAAGATGTGCGCGCCGGCGCCAAGGCAAACCTTGCCAGGCGCCTGGGCTACATCGAAGAGCGGCTGGGCGACAAGCCCTACCTGACGGGCAACGACTTCACCGTGGCCGACGCCTATCTCTATGTGGTGCTGAGCTGGCGCGATCACGTGGGCGTGGACATCTCGGCATTCCCGAAGCTCACGGCCTTCTACGAGCGCGCGCGCAGCCGCCCCGCGGTGCAGCAGGCGCGCAAGAGCGAAGGTCTGCCGGCCTAAAAGGCCTCAATCCGGGCAGGCGTGACCTGGCGGTGACAATCCCGCCTGCCCGCCTGCCTAGGCTTTCTTCATGTCCCTGGCCCATCTCGTCGTGCTGAACCGCAGCGGCAGTGCTGCGCCCGCGCCATCCGCCGGGGAGCTTCTGGCCGACGGCTGCATCGTCGACACCTGCCTGCGCGAAGTGCGCGTGGCGAGCCTTCCCGCAGCGGCCCAGCCCCCGGCCATTGAATGCCAGGCCGCAGGCTTCGAACGTCACACCGGCGCCGAAGCCTACCGTTTCCTGCTGGAGCTGGCCTGCGGCCTCGAAAGCGAGATCGCCGGCGAAACGGAGATCCTCGGGCAGGTCAAGGAGGCCTGGCGCCGCCACGAGGCCGCGCAACCCTCCGCGGCCGCGCTGCTGCGCCCGTGGATGCAAAGGCTGCTGCAGGATACGAAGGAGATCCGCAGCGAATACGTCGTGGGCCTCGGCAGCGCCACCTATGGCTCGCTGGTGCGACGGCTGCTCGGTGCCGACGCCGGCGGCACGACGCTGCTGCTGGGTGCCGGCCAGCTGGCCGAAGCCGTGCTGCCTTATCTGGACGGCGCGGTGACCGTGGCCAACCGCCATCGCGGACGGGCCGAGGAACTCATCGCAAGGCAGCGCATGCCAGCGCAGCAGCGGTATCGCGCCATCGAGGGTGGGGCTGGCGACGAAGAGCTTGCCGCCTGGCGCCAGGTGCGCAATGTCGTGATCTGCATCCCTGCGGATGCCGCGCACGATGCGGCACGCGTTGCGGCATGGCGCAGCCGGCTGACGCCGGGAAGCAAAGTGCTGCACCTGGGGATCCATGACCCCGCCGGCTCCGCCTGGGAGCGCATAGAGGGTCTTGCCACGCTGCGCGAACTCTTCGGCCTGCGCGATGCGCAGGCCACCCTGCGCGAAGCGCTGCTGGCGCGCGCGCGCCGCGCCTGTTTCACCAAGGCGCAGCTGGCGCGGCTGGACGATGCCGATGGCGCCCGCCCCGGCTCGGCCAGCCATGGCTGGGAAGATCTGGCTGTCTTCCAGGCTTTCGGCTACTAATTCGTTTCATGTCTTCTTCTCCCCGTCTGCGTCTCGGGACGCGCCGCTCCGCCCTGGCCTGGGTGCAGAGCAGCCAGGTCGCGGCCGCTTTGCAGGCCGCCCATCCCGGGCTCGAGGTGGAACTCGTCGGCATCGACACGCGCGGCGACCGCGTGCTGGACGTGCCGCTGTCCTCCATCGAAGGCAAGGAGTTCTTCACCGCCGAGATCGATGCCGCATTGCGCGGCGGGCACGTGGACTTCACCGTGCATTCGCTGAAGGACCTGAGCCTCGAGCGGCCTTCCGACCTGGTGCTCGCCGCCGTGCCGCCGCGCGCGAATTCGCGCGACATCGCTCTCTTTGCCGCCGACGTGCCGCAGCGCCTTGCCGCGGGCGCCGGGCTGCGCATCGGCACCTCCTCGCCGCGCCGCGCGCAGCTGCTGCCTGCGTTTCTTTCGCGGGCGCTGCCGCATGCGGCGCGCAACCGCATCGAACTGGTGAACCTGCGCGGCAATGTGGACAGCCGGCTGCGCCGGCTGCGCGAACCACGCGGCAGCGAGCGCCAGCTGGACGGCGTAGTCCTGGCCGCGGCGGGCCTTGCGCGCCTGTTCGCGGATACCGCCACCGCACGCCAGGGCCATGCGCTGCTCACCGAACTGCTCGACGGCCTGCCCTTCATGCTGCTGCCGCTGACGGATTGCCCCGGTGCGCCGGGCCAGGGCGCGCTCGCCATCGAGTGCCGCAGCAATGACGGCGAAACGCGCCGCCTGCTCTGCGTTCTGGAGGATCCTGCCACGCGCGGAGCCATTGCGGTCGAGCGCGAAGTGCTCGCACGCCATGGTGGCGGCTGCCACCAGCGCTTCGGCGCCACGCTGAGCTGGCTGCCTGGCCTTGGCGGCCTGCTGCAGGTCGCCGGGCTCGGCGCCGCGGGCGCCGACATCGGCGAACGCCGCTTCCTGCCCGATACCGCATTGCCGCCAGCGCCGCGCACGCTGCGCGCCTGGGATGGCAGCGTGGCCGGCAAGCCCGCGACCTCGCCGGTGATGAGCGCGGCGCAACTGGCCGCAGCGCTGGACCGCGAGGCCGTCTTCATCGCGCACTGGCATGCATTGCCCGACGGCGCGGCAGCGGCACTGGCAGGCCGGCGCATCTGGTGTTCGGGCAGCGCCAGCTGGTTCGAACTGGCCAGGCAGGGCCTGTGGGTGGAAGGCTGCGGCGAAAGCCTCGGCGCCGAATGGACTGCCGGCCTGCTCGCCGAACCGCTGCTGCGCCTGCCGCCGCCGGCGCGCTGGGCCGTGCTCACGCACCGCGGCGCGGAGGATTCCTGGCGCGGCGGCCGCTGGGAGGGTGCACAGGCATTGGGCACCTATGCCGTGGACGAGCGTGAACTGCCCGATGCCGCAGCGCTGGCGCAGGCCACACATGTCTGGTGGCACAGCGTGGCGCAGTTCGAGCGCGGCAAGCTCGCGGCGGCGCCCGATGCGCACCACGCCAGCGGCGCCGGCAAGACGGCAGATCACATCCGGCGCGCGGGCCTGCGCAACTTCCGCGCCTTCCCTTCGGTGATGGAGTGGCGACGATGGACAGCACCGGCGCGCTGAGTGTCCAGCCCGTGCGGCAGTCGCGGCGCGTGGCCATCCTGGCCGGCGTGTGGCTCATCATCATCCTGGTGCTGGGAGGCTGGTGGGCGACGATCGTGCTGCGCCAGTCCGAACGCATTGCCGAGCTGTCGCTGGCCGTGGGCATACCGCAGGCCGAGGCGCTGAGCGAGCTGGAGCGCACGCAGCGCATGCTGCAGTGGGAGTCGTCCTTCTTCCTCGTGCTGCTGATGACCCTCTCCGGCGCGCTGTTCTGGTACTACCGCCGCGACATGCGCCGCGCGCGCGGTACGCAGGCCTTCTTCGCCGCGCTCACGCACGAGCTGCGCACACCACTGACCAGCGTGCGGCTGCAGAGCGAGGCCATCGCCGCCGGCGAGCCGACCCAGGAACTCATCGACCGCCTGCTGGCCGACACGCACCGCCTCGAATCGCAGATCGACAAGACGCTGGAGCTGGCGCGCATCGAAGGCGGTGGCACGCTGGCCGTGCAGGCCATCCGTTTCGATCCCTGGCTGGAGCGCACGCTGCGCGGCATCGTGGCCAGCGAGGGCGACGAAGCGCGGCTGGATGTCACGCTGGGCGCGGAGCTGCCCACCGTGCGCGGCGACACGGCCGCATTGCAGCTGATCCTGCGCAACCTGGTCGAGAACACGCTGCGCCATGGCAATCGCGTGCCCGCGCACATCACCGTGTCGGCGCAGCGCGCCGGCAAGGGCATCGAGCTGCGCTACCGCGACGACGGCCAGGGCTACGACGGTGATCCGGCGCAGCTGGGCCGGCTGTTCCAGCGCGGCATCGCCTCGCGCGGCACCGGCGTCGGGCTCTACCTGGTGCGCGTGCTGATGGACCGCATGGGCGGCAATGTGGATTTCGCCAATGCGGCCGGCGGCGGCTTCGAAGCCACGCTGCGCTTCCAGACCCAGTCGTGAACGACGCGCGCCTGCTGCTGGTCGAGGACGACGGCAATGTCGCGAGCACGCTGTCGGCGCGGCTTGCCGCCGAAGGCTTCGCCGTGACGCATGCCGCAAACGTTGCCGCAGCGCGCGCTGCGCTCGGCGGGGAGAGCTTCCACGTGGCGGTGCTGGACGTGGGCCTGCCGGACGGCAACGGCTTCGACGTGGCGCAACTGCTGCGTGAAACGAGCCCGCAGACCGCATTGCTGTTTCTAACGGCCTACAGCACGCCCGAAGACCGCATCCGCGGCCTGGAACTCGGCGCCGACGACTACGTCACCAAGCCTTTCGTGTTCCGCGAACTGCTGCTGCGCATCCACAATGTGCTCAAGCGCGCCCGCGACCTGCAGCAGGACGGCACCGCCGCCCTGCCGGTGAAGATCGGCATCGCCGAAGTGGACTTCGCGCGCTTCACGGCCACGAGCCGCGGCCAGCTGCACCGCCTCACCCACAAGGAATGCGCGGTGCTGAAACTGCTGGTGGAGCGCTCCGGCGCCGCGGTGACGCGCGACGAGATCCTCGACCGGGCCTGGTCCCCCGACGAGTTCCCCACGCAGCGCACCGTCGACAATTTCATCGTCCGCCTGCGCAAGCTGGTGGAACGCGATCCTTCCCATCCCGTGACCATCCGCAGCATCCGCGGCGTGGGTTACCAGTTCGAGGCCTGAGATGACCGAGACGCTGCTCTGCGCCGCCCTCAACCGCCGCAACACCGGCCGTCCGCCGGTGTGGTTCATGCGCCAGGCGGGGCGCTACCACTCGCACTACCAGCAGCTCAAACGCTCGGCCGAGTTCATGGAGCTGTGCAAGAACCCGCAGCTGGCAGCCGAGACGGCGATGGGCCCCATCGAGGACTTCGGCTTCGACGCCGCGATACTCTTCTCAGACCTGCTGTTCCCGCTGGAAGCCATGGGCATGGGACTCACTTACGATCCCGGCCCGAAGCTGGCCTTCCATCTGCGCAGCGCAGCCGATGCCGAGCGCCTGGCCGGCGGCGCTGCACTCGCCGACAGGCTGCGGTTCCAGGCCGAAGCCGTGAAGCTCACGCGCGCGCGCCTCGGCGCCGACAAGGAGCTCATTGGCTTCGTCGGCGGCCCGTTCACGCTCTATGTCTACGCTGCCGCCGGTTCGCACGAGAAGGCGGCCGCGGCGTTGCCGGGCCTTGCCAACGGCATCTACGAAACCTTCAACCGCAAGCTGCTCGACCTGCTGGCGCACAACATGGCGCTGCAGAGCGCCGCCGGCGCCGGCAACATCGCGCTGTTCGACACCGCCGCCGGCGAAATCGACGCCGCCACCTATGGCCGTCACGTGGTTCCGGTGCTGGCCGAACTGCTGGCACGCTTCCGCAAACTGGATCCGGCAACGCCGGTGACCTACTACTCCCGCGGCACCGGGCCCGCGCACTGGGATCTGCTGCAGGAGCTGCCCTTCCAGTGCCTGGGCATCGACTGGCGGCACGACATGCCGCAGATGCTCGCACGCTACGGCCACCGCTGGACGCTGCAAGGCAATGTGGACCCCGAATGGCTGCTGCTTCCCGGCGATGAACTGGAGCGGCGGCTGCGCGCGTGGTTTGCGCCGCTGGCGGCGCTGCCCGCTGCCGCGCGCCGCGGCTGGATCTGCGGCCTGGGACATGGCGTGCTGCAGCAGACTCCAGAGGCCAACGTGCACCGCTTCCTCGACATCCAGCGGGAGATCTTCGGGTGATACGCCTGTCGCCGGAGCTGCTCGCGCGCCATGCGGCACCGAGCCCCCGGTACACCAGCTATCCGACCGTCACGCACTGGGGCGAGCCACCGCGCCAGAGGCCGTGGATCGAACATCTCGGCGCCGCGCTCGATGCCACGCCCGCAGGCGCCGCGGTGTACGTGCACATTCCGTTCTGCCAGTCGCAGTGCACCTTCTGCGGCTGCCACATGCGCGTGCTGCGCAACCACGTGCTGGTCGCGCCCTACATCGACCTGCTGCTGGCCGAGCAGGCCCTGTACCGCGAGCAGCTGGGGCGCGCGCAGCTGCCGCTGTCGCAGCTTTACCTCGGCGGCGGCTCGCCGAACTTCCTGCCCGCCGGCGAACTGGACCGCCTGCTCGATGGCCTGCTGGAAACGGCGGTGCTGCAGCCCGGCGCCGACCTCGCCATCGAAGCCGACCCCCGTTCCACCACCGATGCGCAGCTGGCAGTGCTGCGCCGGCATGGCTTCACGCGCCTGTCGCTGGGCGTGCAGGACATGGATCCGCGCGTGCAGGACATCGTCAACCGCAGCCTCGCGCCCGGCGTGCTCGACCACGTCACGGCCAGGGCGCGCGAGCTGGGCTTCACCAGCATCGACTACGATCTGATCCACGGCCTGCCCTTGCAGACTGCGGAAAGCATGCGCGTGACGATGGAGACGGTCGCGCGCCTGGCGCCGGACCGCGTGTCGTTCTATCCCTATGTGCATGTGCCTTGGATCAAGCCCAGCCAGCGCCGCTACACCGAAGCGGATCTGCCCGAGGGCGAGGACCGCCGCGCGCTGTACCTGCTCGGCCGCGAACTGCTGGGCGCGCTGGGCTATGAAGAGATCGGCATCGACCAGTTCGCGCGCGGCGACGATGCGCTGGCCGTCGCGGCGCGCGAAGGCCGCCTGCACCGCAACTTCATGGGCTATACGGCCGTGACCACCCGCGCGCTGATCGGCCTCGGCGTCTCCGCGATCGGCGATGCCTGGACGGCCCTTGCCCAGGACGAGAAGAACCAGCAGCGCTGGGAGACGCGCGTGCAGGCCGGCGAACTGCCATTGCAGCGCGGGCATGTGCTCACCGAGGAAGACTTGCTGGTGCGCGGCCACATCCACGATCTGCTCACCCGTTTCGCGACCAGCTGGTCGCCGCAGGAGCTGCATTCATCCCGGCGCGCTGCCATCCTCGCGCGCCTGGCGCCGCTGGCCGAGGATGGCCTGGTCGACTGCCGTGAAGACAAGGTCATCGTCTCCACCACCGGCCGCGCCTTCCTGCGCACCCTCTGCGCCGCCTTCGACCTGAAGCTTCACCCGGGAGGCTGAATGCCCCGCTCGCCGCTGGCCATCTTCCTCGCCTTCTTCCTCGCGCTGCTGGTGGCGCTGGTGTTCGCGGCCGCGCTGGCGCCGGCCGTGCAGGCCTTGCTCGCGCCGCTGTCGGTGTTTCCCGTGCACCGCGTGTTCAACCGGCTGGCCATGCTGGGCGTCATCCTCATCACCGTCTGGCTCATGAGGCGCTACGGCTTGATGAACGGCGCCGTCCTGGGCTTTCGCGGCCCCTGGCCGGTGTTCCTGAAGCACGCGCTCGCCGGCCTTGCCGCGGGGCTTGCCCTCATGGTGGTGGCATTGGTGCCGCTGTTCCTGCTGGGGCTGCGCGAGTTCAATGCGCAGCTGCCGCAGGGCGCGGGCCATGTCATCGGGCTGTTTGGCGAGGGGCTGCTCTCCGGCGCGCTGGTGGCGCTGATCGAGGAGACTTTCTTCCGCGGCGCGATGCAGGGCGCGCTCACGCGCCAGAAGGCGCTGGGCTGGGCGCTGTTCGCGGTGCCGGCCTTCTATGCCGCCGTGCATTTCTTCGGCAGGGCGCTGCAGATTCCCTTTGAACAGGTGCACATGGGCAGCGGCTTCGACGTGCTCGGCAGCTACTTCGTGCTGTTCCTCGATCCGCAGCACATCTGGGACGCCTTCCTGGCGCTGTACCTCGTGGGCCTGCTGCTCGCCATCGTCCGCCACCGCAGCGGTGATCTCGCGGGCAGCCTGGGCCTGCATGCCGGCTTCGTCGCCGTGATCGCCGTGTTCCGCACGGTGTCATCGCCCACGGCCGCCTTCGAGAGCGGCGCATCGCCGTGGAGCTTCCTGGTCGGCTCCTTCGACGGCCTGCTGGGCCTGTGGATTGCGCTGCTCACCGCGCTCGCCTGCGCGGGCGCCTGGCTGCTGTGGCCGCGCTCCCCTAGAAGGGCTTGACCACCACCAGATAGAGGATGGCGATGAGCAGCAGCAGCGGCAGCTCGTTGTACCAGCGCAGCGTGGTGGCCGAAGGCAGCGCCGCGCCGCGCTGCAGCCGCTTGAGGAACACGCGCATCGAGATGTGATACGCCACCAGCAGCAGCACCACGGTGAGCTTGGCGTGTATCCAGCCGCCACTGAAACCGAAGCCCAGCCACAGCCACAGTCCGCTCGCCAGCGCGAACACGCCCATCATGCTGGTGAAGTGATAGAGCTTGCGCGCCATGATGACGAGACGGCGCACGTCCTCGCCAGCCGCCTGGCCCTCCACATGGTGCACATAGATGCGCGGCAGGTAGAAGATGCCGGCCATCCACGAGATGACCGCCAGCAGATGGAAGACCTTGACGTACAGCATGGGCGGCAGTGTAGCGGATGGCGCCGCCGCGGGGTCAGCCGCGGCGCGGCTTCAGGCCGCGCACCGGCTCGGCTTCCAGCGGATTCTCCGGCCAGTAGTGCCTGGGGTAACGGCCGCGCATGTCCTTGCGCACCTCGGCATAGCTGCCGCGCCAGAACCCGGCGAGGTCACGCGTGATCTGCACCGGCCGGCGCGCCGGGGACAGCAGCTTCAGCGTCACGGGCACGCGGGCGCCCACGAGGCGCGGCGTATCGGCAAGGCCGAACACTTCCTGCAGCCGCACTTCGATGCAGGGCGCATTGTCGTCCAGGTAGTCGACGGTGATGCGCGAGCCGGTGGGCACGGCAAGATGCATGGGCGCCCATTCGTCGAGACGGCGGCGCTGCGCGTGATTCAGGCGCGACAGCAACGCATCGTGCAGCGCGCGGTCACCGAGCTGATCGAGACGCGTGAGGCCATGCACGGCCGGCAGCAACCAGGCATCGAGCTCTTCCAGCAGCGCCGCATCACCGGCGTCCGGCAGATCCGCCGTGCCGGGTGGCGCATGCATCGCGATCAGCGCCAGCCGCGCGCGCAGCGCGCGTGAAGCCGGTCCCCACGGCAGGCTATCCAGGCCTTCGCGGCGCACGGCATCCAGCAGCCAGCCCGCCGCAGCTCCAGCATCCACTTCGAGACGCCGCTCCTCGAGGATCAGCGCTCCCAGCCGCCGCCGGCGCCACAGGCGCAGCGCGCCGGACTTCGGATCGGCCTCACTTTCCTCGCCCTCCACGATCTGCGCAGCGAGCGCCGCTTCGAGCTGCGCCAGCTCCAGCGGCGCAGCCAGCCGGATGCGCGCCTCTGCACCTTCGGCATCATCCAGCTCCACGGCGACCAGGTACGCATTGGCGGAAAGCGTGGAAACCTGCGCCAGCGAAGCGCCGCGGCCATTGGCGAGCAGATAGCGGTTGCCGCTGCCGGCACGGCGCTGCGCGATGCGGTCGGGAAAGGCCCAGGCCAGCAGCGCTCCGGCCTCAGCATCGTCATCCGGCTGCAGATGCTGGCCTTCGGCCAGCCGCGCCGCCAGTTGCCGCACGCGCTGCAGCGTGCCGCGATCGGCGCCCTGTTCCGCATGCGCGCCGCGCAGCAGTTCGATCCGCGTGCGCAGGTCCGGATCGCGGGTGCCGCGCAGCAGATCGCGTTCGGACAGCAACGCCGCCAGATGCGCAGCCAGCGCGCGCCGCGGACCGGCCTCTGCACGCAGCACCATGTGCGCAAGGCGCGGATGCAGCCCGGTGCCCAGCATGCGGCGGCCCAGCGGCGTGATGCGGTCCGCGTCGTCCACCGCCTCGAGCCGGCGCAAGAGATCACGCGCCTGCGCCAGCGGGGCGGCGGGAGGTGGATCGAGGAAGCGCAGACCGGAAACATCGCGCGCGCCCCAGGCCGCGAGCTCCAGCGCCAGCGGCGCAAGATCGGTGGTGAGGATTTCCGCAGGCGTGTGCGGCGCCAGCGTTGCCTGCGCGCCTTCTGCCCACAGGCGCAGCGCCACACCCGGTGCCGTGCGGCCGGCACGGCCGGCGCGCTGCTCCGCCGAAGCACGCGAGATGCGCACCGTGGCCAGACGGCTCATGCCGGTGGCCGGATCGAACAGCGCGCGGCGCGCCAGGCCCGTATCCACCACCACGGTCACGCCTTCGATGGTGAGGCTGGTCTCGGCCACGTTGGTGGCAAGGATGAGCTTGCGTATGCCGCGCGGCGGCGCTTCCAGTGCCTGCTGCTGCAAGGCAGCATCCAGTTCGCCATGCAGCGCGTGGATCACGACGCCCCTCAGCGCCGCCTCCTCCAGCAGACGGCGCAGCCGGTGGATCTCCGGTGCGCCGGGCAGGAACACCAGCACATCGCCATCGGTTTCCGCGAGCGCCAGGCGCAGCGCGCCGGCAACCGGCTCCATCGCCGGCATGCGGCCCGGCTCGGGCAGGGCCGGCAGCCCCTGGCCCAGGTAACGCAATGCCACCGGGAAGGCGCGGCCTTCGGCGCGGATCACCGGCGCATCGTCGAGCAACGTCGCCACGGCATCACCATCCAGCGTGGCCGACATCACCAGCAGCCGCAGCTCCGGCGCGATAGTGGCGCGCGCCTCCAGCGCCAGCGCCAGTCCGAGATCGGCATTGAGGCTGCGCTCGTGGAACTCGTCGAAGATCACCGCCGCCGCATCGCCGAGCGTGGCGTCCTCCTGCAGCATGCGCGTCAGCACGCCTTCGGTGACCACCTCCAGCCGCGTGCGCGGCCCCACCCGGGTATCCAGGCGCATGCGCCAGCCCACCGTCTGCCCCACCGGCTCGCCCAGCGACTGCGCCATGCGGCTGGCCACGGCGCGGGCCGCCAGCCGCCGCGGCTCCAGCAGCAGGATGCGCCGCCCCCGCACCCAGGACTCGTCCAGCAGCGCCAACGGCACCACCGTGCTCTTGCCCGCGCCGGGCGGCGCCACCAGCACGGCGCGCCCCTGCCCGGCCAGCGCCGCACGCAGCGCCGGCAGCGCGGCATGGACGGGAAGCACGGAAGGGGCGGCAGTCACGGGCCGCATGATATCGTTGGTCCAAACCAAGGAGACTGACATGCGTTGGCGGGACGGGCGTCGCAGCCAGAACGTGGAAGACATGCGTGGCCGCAGCGATGGCGGCGGCATCGGCGGCATGGGCGCAAAGTTCGGCGTCGGCACACTGGTGCTGATGGCCGCGGCCTATTTCCTCGGCATAGACCCGCGCCTGGTCATGGGCGTGATGCAGGCCACGCAGGGCGGCCTCACGGCCGGCTCCCCCACCTCCGTCGAGACCAGCGTTCCGCAGGACGAGGAAGGCCAGTTCATGGCCGTGATCCTCGCCGACACCGAGGACACCTGGAGCGCCATCTTCGCGGCAGCCGGCCAGCAGTACACCCCGCCGCGCCTGCGCCTTTACGAAGGCGGCACCCGCTCCGGCTGCGGCTCGGCCAGCGCCGAGATGGGCCCGTTCTACTGCCCGGCCGACCAGCGCGTCTACATCGACCTCAATTTCTATCAGGAGCTCGCCCAACGCTTCCAGGCGCCCGGCGATTTCGCGCAGGCCTACGTGCTCGCGCACGAGGTGGGCCACCACGTGCAGTACCTCACCGGCATCGAAGAGCGCGTGCGCCAGGCGCAGCAGCGCGCTTCAAAGGAAGAGCAGAACGCGCTGCAGGTGCGCATGGAGCTGCAGGCCGACTGCTTCGCCGGCATCTGGGCCAATCACGCCAACCGCTCCCGCTCGCTGCTGGAAGCCGGCGACATCGACGAGGGCCTGGCCGCGGCAGCCGCCGTCGGCGACGACACATTGCAGAAACAGGCGCAGGGTTATGTGGTGCCCGAGAGCTTCACGCATGGCTCGGCCGCGCAGCGGCAGAACTGGTTCCAGCGGGGTTACCGCAGTGGTGCCGTGGCTGATTGCGACACGTTCGGGGCGCGCAGTCTCTGACCCGAGCCTAGGTGGCAGGGCCGGATGGTGACTGACTGGCCGGCGGCACTTCCGGACCATTGCTCACGGACGCATCGCTGGCGCCAACGGGGGGCAGGCGCAACTGATCGTAGTCCGGCAGGGCGCGCTTCAGTATCAGAGTAGGCAGCATGGTGTTGACCAGCGCGTAGATGATGAGCCCGCCGAAGATCGCCGGAGAGATCTGGAATTCGGTGCGCAGTATGCCGGCCAGTACCAGCGTGAAGACCAGCGTGGGCAGCAGGGGCACTGTCACACGCAGACTGTCCGCGAAGCTCTCCTTCAGCAGGATCCGGCGATGCAGCCCGACCACCAGCAGCCGCAGCGGCAGGGCGAGCAGGCAGAACGCCGCACCGAGCAGCAGTGCATCCAGCGAGAAATCCTCGCGCCGCAGCTCCAGGCCGGCGTGAAAGAAATAGAACGGCACGAACAACGAGGCCAGTGCCTCCACCGCATGCAGCATGCGGTTGTCGCGCATCGAGGGCATCTTTTCGCGGAAACGGTGAGCAACGATG
Organism: Steroidobacteraceae bacterium; assembly: GCA_049841155.1. Taxonomy (GTDB): domain Bacteria; phylum Pseudomonadota; class Gammaproteobacteria; order Steroidobacterales; family Steroidobacteraceae; genus ZC4RG30. The sequence continues at coordinate 122,317 of JASGHI010000004.1, read as the reverse complement.
CCGACCACGAATGCGCCAACCAGGTAGTAGACGCCGAGTTTCTTGGTCACGACCGCTGCGGCTACCGCGAGGATTACCAGAAAGGAGAAATCCGATTTGGGAGCAATGGGCGCGATGCGGGTGGCAAATACGCTGAAAGCCAGCGGCAGGAACGCGACGAGGCCGGCCAGCGCAGCGACAGAGATGCCCAGCTCCACCATCGTGGTGGAGCGCAGGTCCACGAACAGAATGGTCAGTGCCACCAGCTCCACGGCAATGGCCTTGGACCGGATCCAGAACCTTTCATTCTCGCTGCTGCGCAGCGCGTCGAGCGAATCCAGGATGAACCCGGTGGAAGGAGTAGCCAGCGCCAGTGCCACGAGAATGGCCGGCCGCCATGACAGCTGCAGCAGGACCGTGGCTGCCCAGGCGATACCTGCCACCATCAGCACGCGCACGACAAGGTGCTGGAGCAGCATTCTGGCGCCGCGGCGCAGCTCGGCGAAATCCACCTCCAGTCCGGCGAACAGAAACAACGAAACGATGCCCAGTGTGGACAGCAGCGAGATGGTGGCATCGTCCTGGAAGAGACCGAAACCCATGCCTGCAGCGGCACCGAGCGCCAATGCGCTGATCGCGGCCGGAACATGCCAGTGCTGCAGGAAGCGCGGCACCAGGAAAAGGGCCGCGAGCAGCAGGATATAGCCGAGGTCGCGGTCGATGATCAAGTGGGGTCCTCGCGCGGCACCTGGAGCATATTACGCGAGCGGCGGACTGCAGGGGCCGCCCGTTTGAGGCTAGGCGGATATGTTGTCGCTGGCCTGCTTCAGTCGAACCACAGGAGTCATAACTTACTCTCGCTCAAATCAGAAGCTCGAATAGATACGACTTCCCAATGTGACGCTATCGAGACCCTCAACAGGCTCTGAATCGAACTAAATGCTTTCTTCTATCTAATGGCTTTGCTCACACAGATAACAAAAAAGATGCTCCCCCACATATAAAAATTTCCCGGCCACGTCGCTACGTCTCGAAGCACTTCTTTCTCATTCTTGGAGAGAAATTCATGTCTATATCTGGCGCAACACCTGAAATGGAAGATGAAAATTAGTGCTGCAGCTACCAGCGCAATACCTCTATTTTTAAGTAAATCAAACAGACCTGCTACCCAGCCTTGACCTAGATTGACGATCAAAGCAATAGCCGCAAAAACATTCGCACAAGCCAGCGCCCCGAGCATTCCCGCTGCCACATAGTGCGATGCGTCACGCCCAAAAAATCCAATGTATCCCTTCACTAAGGATGCATACATACGCATATACATCAGAACAACCTACATGCGGAAAAATCAATGTTAATCTCAACCATTGTCTTCTTGACTCCCCAAAATTTCGCCCAGAAGCCTTCCAACGCCATAAGAATGGGTCATGAGTGGCCCAACCACGGGAATCCTGGTGGCACCAGCCATCACAAGATCTTGACGACCCTGAGCTCGCTCAACCTCATTTGATCCGCCAAACGCCTGATAAGCGGATGCGGCCACACCGCCAACGTGCGCTATACCAGCCGGGACTCTCATCACGTCGTTGTAGATCTTGTCTGCAGCTCCCAGCAGACGCGCCGACCCGTCGCTCGCTGATACCACGCCACTCACGCCACTAGCTGCATCAAAAGTTGGGCTCTTCAAACCAGCATTGTCTACGGCAGTACGTTTGGCTGAAAACATAGCGCCAGGAGTACATGAACGCGTAGTAGGACCTACGACCTGCCCCTGCGGCAACTCACGAAACCAGCTCTCATGGCCGTTGCCGCTCACGCCTACTGCTAACCACCAGCGGAAGGTCGATTGAGCTGAGCTTTGGCCGCTTTGAGTATGAAGTAGCTCAGAACAGAGATGGATGTAGTTAGCGCCACCAACTCCCATCTCAATCCGAATTCCAAGTCTTCACCGCCGTATGTCGCTATGGCTATGGCTGCGACAAAGAAGCCGATCATCAGCACGCACCCGGCTACCCAAGCCAATCTGCAGAATATATTCCAGTAAGAACTCCAGAGCTCCTTAAACACAGTCATCGCACCTATCCTCCACACAGCAACGCAGGCACAGACTTCGTAACGGCAATTCTCGTGTTCGTGCCCATTACCAGTGCTTCTTGACCAGCAACACCGACACCTAGTCGACCGACGCTCTTGGAGAGATTTACGCTCTTTCCGCCACTAGTGGTGACGCTTCCGCTGGCAACAGCACCCACACCGAGTGCTGCTTGCGCTTCTACGAAGTAGTCGGTTTGCGGCGAGAGAAATGGCAGGTCACCGTTGTTCTTGCCACAGCTACCCTGAACCCCGATGTTTAAATTCAGGATAGGCCTCCATTCACCCTGCGCCGTGAATTCGAGGAATAGCTGACCGTTCCCGGTAATGCCTATAGCGGAGCCGCCACCAAATCCAGGAACTAGCGGTAATTAAAGATCACCAAAGAAACCGATCGATAGCGAACGCGGATTGTCGAATCCGTTACCTATTTTCTTGCAAACCCACTCGCGCGCTCGATCCAAAAGACTTTGCGGCAAGAGGCTAATTAATCAGATTGAACCGGCGAACAGTACTGCAAAGCCAAAGCCCTTCTCCACTCAGGAACGAGTCTATTAAAATTAAAGGCTGAACTATTACTCGACTTGTGTATAGCCCTCACCGACGTCGCGTCCATTAGTTTCACAAGGCGAGATCGGGCAAACTCGGATATGGTTTCATCAACAGCCAGTACTGCAATATCGTTTTCCTTCTCGCAGTAAATGGACCAATGACCTTGGTCGGAAGCGCAGATATAGCGATCCTTCAAGAACATCCAGCTATCTGGAGATCCGTCCCCCACGAGTTCGGCAATATAGGCGTTAGCGTCAGTATCGCGATCTAGAAATATCGTTCGAGGATGATCTTGGTCCGAAACCACATTTCCCAAATTGACGACGGCGATCGCAGATGCACCTTCTTCCTCCAGTAGGAGATTCTTGATTTCTACAAATCGTCTTTCAAACAGCACGTCGGAACAGAAAAAGAAGTAATCCGTCCATTCACAGACAAAAACCTGATAGGGGAAACGACCTTTGCTCTCTAGACACCCAAGGGCATTTCGAAGCGCGGTCTTCTTCAAGATCTCGGTCGACATCTCTAGCACCACTGTCGGGAAAGACTACTTCTCAAGGTTGTATTTCACATGCTGGCCATTTGCTCCAAAAAACTCCGCGCCAGCGTCACCTGTACTGGTCCTAGTGTAGACCGTCCAAGTGGAGCCATTGCCATTCTGCAAAACTGTCACAGGACCATTGGTTCCTACTCTTTCGGTTGCAGTGTAGCCGCTTGCCTTGAGATTTGAGACAAACTCCGGACCGCTTAGATTGGTCCTCAGACCTTTCAAACCTCCCGTTGCGTCGTACAGGCTGAACTGAGCTCCTTTGGCCTCGATCCCCACAATTGGGATCATCGACATCGTCGTCAGTACGCCTCGCTCTGGCGTCGAGTAGGCATCCTTCCAACTGTTCCCGATCATCTTTAGACCGGCCTTAACGGCACCCCACCAATCACCATCCAGGGTCTTCTCTACGAAATTGGTCAGATCCCCTTGAAGATGATCTTCTTGTGGCGTCGACGATGAACCATCTCCCCCTCCCGCCCCACCACCCGTAGAGGGTCCGGGCCGCCCGGAACAATCATACGAAGCGCAAGGATCAGAGTTTGTCTGTCCGTCTGTATGCCTGTGACCCGTCAAGACAAATTCGTTAAGGAAATCCCATTCATCCGGCTCCCAATGCTCGCAATCGTAAGAGTTGTAGCCCTTCTCCTGGCAGCCGGGCGCGGGATGATAAAACCCGCTCGGATCGATATACGATAGCGGATTATTCACCACGTAAGCGTAGCGGTTGTAGCTTTGCGTGAACCCCGGATCCTGCACATAGGGATCTGCTGACAGGAACCGTCCCGTGATCGCATCCTGCACGCGGCCGTTCATGTGGATCAGTCCCATGTCACCCAGCATGGAGTGCCCGGTGTACCCCCGACGACTGATCCCGGCAATGGCCGTCTTGTCTCCCCCGGGTACCGCCCCGGACCAGGTGGATCCATTTCGGGGCAACCCATAAGCCGTGAAGCTCTCCTTCACCACACTGCTTCCCGAGCTGTTCGTCCACATCGACGGACTGCCCTGATGGTCCTCCAGCAGATAGTTCACGGCATTGGTGCCACTGCTCTTGCGGCTGATGATGGCCACCGTCTGGCCACCCACCTTTACGAGGTGGCGCCAGTCCGATACGCCGCCCGCTACGACCTTCTCCAGGATTCCGCCAATGTAGTGCGTGGTCTCGGAGCCGGCTGGCCCGGTGTAGACCTGCTTGAAGTACTCCCGGCTCAGGTTGTAGGAGAACGACACCGACTCGCTTCCCTTCGTCATCGACGCTGGATAGTTGGCACTGGTCCAGGTGATCGTGTCCCCACTGCGACTGGTCACGTTGCCGTTGGCATCGTAGGCGTACGTGTACGAGCCGCTACCGGCCTGGGCCACAGCATGTTTCTTGGTCGAGTGGTAGGTCCAGCTCGCTCCGCTGGCCACGTCGCTGCGGGAGGTAATGTTGCCCATGCCATCGTAGGCCACCGACAGGTTGGTAGTGCCATTGAGCTTCGAGGAGGTCAGCCGGTACAAGTTATCGTAGTAGAAATTCTCGGTAAGGCCCGCGTTGCTGTTCTGGCGCTGCGTGACATTGCCCACCAGATCATAGAGGTAGGACTCGTTCTGCAACCCCGAGCCTCCACTGACTCCCGACTGGATGGAAGAGACCTGTCCCGTCACCGCATCAAAAGTTCGGGTGGTGACCACGCCATTGCCCAGACTCTCCTGTGTGATCTGCCCCCGCGCATTCTGGGTGCTGGCCTGCCAGTACACCGTGCCCAGAGAACCGCTCGTATAGTCCGTGGCGGAGGCCAGGATGCCGTACTGATATCCGTACTTCACCTTCACCCGTGTGGAGGATGTGCTGGTTGGCCAGGTCACGACATCCAGCTTCCCCTGGCTGTTGTAGGCATAGTCGATGACATAGCTCTGGTCGGTGATGATGCTGCGGCTGATCAGCCGCCCCTTGTTGTCGTAGGTCAGGCTCTCTGAATGACCAATGCTCGATGTGCTCTCCAGCCGACCAATGTTGTGGTTCGCGGCGCTGGTGCCCCAGTTCCAGTTGACCGACCCGTCCGGCTCGGTCCTGGCCCTAACCCGCGAGAGCTTGTCGAGGCTCAGGCCAAAGTTCTGGCCCTTCGCATCGGTCCATTCCGTGAGATCGCCTAGCGAGTTGTATTTGTAGGTGCGAGCCCCCAGGTCCATGTCGGTGCTGGAGGTCTGGAACGCCTTGACGCCGTAGTCGTAGCTGGCGCTGAAGAGCGTGTTGGACAGCGAGTCCGTCACCTGCTTGAGGCTTCCGAACGCATTGTAGGCAAAGCTCTGGTAGTACCCGTCGTGATCCTGCGACCGACGTACATGGCCCATGACATCCAGGACCTTCGTGGTGACTTTGCCCTGACCATCGGTCACCGTCTGCGTACGACCCGCATAGCCAAAGGTGGTCGTAACGGGCGTTGCCACACTCTGGCTCTGAGGCCGGCTCTGATCGGTCAGGCGATTCAGGGCATCGTAGTTGTTGGTGGTCCAGTAGGCGCTACAGCTTCCCTGGTTGCACGGGGCTGTCTCCCGGGCGACACGCCCAAAGGCGTCGTACTGGCGCCCCACTCGGCTGTAGGCGCCCGAGAGCATGCGGGTGCTCTGCACGATCGGGCGATCCAACTGATCGAAGTACGTCCAGGTGTCCGTGAAGGCAGCATCTGAAGTATCCCGCTCCGAAGCGATGACGATCATCTTGTTGATGCCGGTTGCGCCACTGCCGGGGTCGCCGTTCTGGCAGATATAGGCGGTGCAGTCGGCATAGGTGTAGACGGTGGAGGTGCCATCAGCCCTTGTCGCTCGCAATACGCGCCCGAAACTATCACGATTGTTCTGGAGGACCACGATGCCGTTGGGATCAGTCTCGGTTGCCAGCGCCCCGTACGTAGTGTCATACGTGCGGGTGGTGGTCTGGCCCAGCGGATTGGTCTCGGAGACCGGGAACTGGCCCGTGGTCCCCCAGTTCAGTTGGGTCGCGCGCTCCGACATCGGATCGCCCCAGGAGTATCTGCCCGTGACGGCTACCTTCTTGACATTGCCGAAGTTGTCGTACTCATAACCCACATCCACGCGGCGAATGCTGCTCGCAGGCTCCGTGACTTCGGCGGTGTGCCGGCAATTCACGTAGTCGGGCGTGAAGCTCTTGCTGCGCGTCACGGACGACTCACCCGAAACCGTCGTCGAGTAGGTCACGGACGTGCTCGTCGGCAGCCCCAGGCACCAGTTGCTGCCAGTATCCGGTGTGATCGAGGTCGACACCGACTCGGTCCAGCTTTGCCCATATTGCGACGAGGCACTGTCCTTGTCCGTCGTCGTAGTCGTGGCCGCCGTGACGTTGCCCCAGTTGTCGACGGTACGGCTCTCGGTTATCTGGGTAATCAGCGCACCATGCTTGCCGCCCCCGTACTCATAGATACTGGAACTCGCACCGCTGGAATAGACGAAATACCGCTGGTTGTAGGATGTTGCATCCAGAACCGTATCCGCCAGCGTGAAAGTGCGACTGAAGAGCAGCGTCCCGCTTTGCGAGTAGATCTCATGTCTCGTCGAACTACCGGTATAGGGGAAAGAGCGCTTGAAGTTGTCGTACGTATAAGGAGCATGACTTCTAGAGTCCGTGACCTTGCGTCCAGCAAATCCGGCAAAGCCGCGCCCCTGCAAGTTCATCGCTGCGCCGTAGTACTGGTACGTCCGGGTGTAGGCTCCTCCAATTCCGTCGCTGGAGAGTACCGCCCCCACGATCTTCAGCGGACCTCGATAGTCGCGATTAGGGTAGGTCGCACTCGCCTCGGGCGTATAGTTTCCCCAAGTAGTCAGGTTGTGAGCTACCGAATGTGTAATACCAAATCCGTCGTCAAAATCCTTTGCAACGTCGGGCGTGACGCCAGGGGAGTTATGCCGATAGATCTTCAATGACCCACCGGGGGCCTCCCAGCACATGAGATCGTCCAGACCATCGCCATCTACATCCACCCTCAGCACTCGGCAGCTAGCAGAAGCTGTAATTCCCGTATCCACGGCCGAACCAAAGCCCGCGCCATTGGAAAGACTGACTTTGAGGGTCGTGCTCCCGGTCGGCCGCGTAATCAGATCCAGGCGCCCATCCCCGTTCCAGTCGACCGCTCCCATTGCATCACTGGGCAGGGAAATGGTGACCGGGGTATTGCCATCGCATTTGGCGATTAGCAGCGTGTTGCGAATCAGCACATCGCTGCAACTGTCCGAGTTCATGTCCAGGGCATAGCCGCTGGCAGTCCATCCGCCGATGGCGGTGAAAGCCAGCATGGGGCCGAGGGTGTACGTGAACCCGTCGCCGGCGATCGCACCAAACACGTGTGAGCCGGTGAGGCACTCGGGCGAACACTCCATGTACTCCAGCTCCAAAGCGATGTCTTCCCGCAGATCGCCGTTGAAGTCAAAGCGCCGGTGGCTGCCCGTCCATCCCGTAGGAGGAACAACTCGCGCGAAAGCCACGGGTATGGAGTGCACGACGGTCGAGGTCACAGGAGCCCCGAAGGACAGCGTCGATCCCGTAGAGGTATTCGGTCGCGTGGCCAGCGTGACCACGGCTCCGGAGATTCCCGTCACGTAGATCAGGTCCACCTTGCCGTCGCCATTGGTATCGGCCAGGCTCACATTGGTCGAGGTACTCGAAGTCGCAATGCCGGTGCTCGTCCCCGTGAACGACGATCCATTCCACTGATAGAGATACCAAGTACCGCTGTTCACTGCCAGGTACATGTCCTTGCCAGTGCCCAGAAGGTCTCCCGGCACGAGATTGCTGGTCACGCCAGTGTTGATGGGCGTTCCCAGGCCGGAGGTTGATCCCATGGCCACGTACCAATTGCTGCCGTCCCGGTAGACCAGGTCCTCGAAGCCATCGCCGTTGAAATCAAAGCCCGTATAAACGGCATTCACAGCACTGCCCAGCGTGGTCAGCGGCGCAGTGCCGGTGCCGGCCTGTCCGTTCTGGTAGCCCACTGAGGTCGGTGACAAACAGTCCGTACCAGAAGAATCCGGGCACTCCAGAATAGTGGTGAGACGCTTAGCCCCGGTGGTCGGAGAAGTGTCATAAGTCAGCAGGTACTTGCGCTCCACCGTGCCGGACACCGCCACCGAAATGGAGGACAGCAGCGAATCGTTCTTGTACTGCGTTCCTCCCGTGTAGCCTTGCTCCGTGCTCGCCGGTGTGTTGGTGCCATAGGTAAACGTCATCTCGTTGGCGAAAGTGCTGGCACCGTGGCTGGTAGCTGCCCATTGGATCTTGATCGGAACGGCGGTAGCCACACCACCTGTTCCATAAGTGAACTTCACGCGATTGTTCCAGCGATCGCTGATCAGATTCACCAGCCACATCCTGGCGGTGGAAGTGCCATTGGCCAGCACCTGTGAGTCGGTGGTATTGCCATACTCGTACGTCAAGCCTTCTTTCGTCTTGACAGTAAAGGAGGCGGGCCCCAAGCCCGCAGTGCCCACGGCGGTAATCAGCGAGAAATCGGCGATCTCGGTCTGATAGGTGGAACCCGCCGCCCCGTAGGTTCCGTTGGTGATTCGCAAGCGCCTGCCATTGAGGCAGTAGCCATCGCTCGCGGCCAGAGCCACTGCGGCAGCATTAGCGTCCTGCGCAGTGGTCTTGTTGCAACGGGTAATGGCTTGAACCCCCGCAATGCCCCACCCATTCCCGACCGGACCTCCCCCGTTTTGGCTGCTGTATGCCAGAGCAATGTTGGGCTGCATGCCGTGGGGCCCGGGCGGCGTAAAGATGGGAATGGTGTAGGTCGCAGCGCCGGTGCTGGACACGTCGAACTGCCCCTTGGTACGTCCGACGGCCGCCGTGGACGGCGCCGTAGCCAGCACCCAAAACGCCAACACGGCCAATATCCCCCACGAACCACGAGTCCAGGAGACATGCTCAAGGTTGAGACGGGACACTCTTGTTCTCCTTCTTCTCTCGGATCGCCCAGGTCAGTTGATTGCCGTTTGCCGTCAGCTCCACCACGCCATCGCTGGTGGACATCACTGTTCTCAACGTGGCGTCGCCACTCTGTTCGGCCGGCGACGAGTCAGAGACCGGATCTGCTGAATACACGACAACAATCGCCTCCGGTCGCAGCGCTGCTACGCGCCGCCCCTCCGGTGCATATCCCTCGTCCGGGCCACCGGCTACGTAGCCCTGCGAACGGAACGTCATGCTGAATGCATCCACGAACACCGCCGTATCCGGCGGCGCGGGCAGCGGCGAGGCCGCATTGATCGCCGAGACCAGCGACTGCTGCCACGCGACGCTGCCATTGCAGCGCTCCAGTTCCACTTCATTGATCTGCCCCCGCCGGTCCTGGCGGATCTTCACCCGGCAGGCGAAGCCACCCGCTTCCGCTGCTTCACGGGGACGCATCCAGGCCCGCTCGATGCGGGCGCGCATCTGGCCCTCGTAGAGCCCGGCCAGCTTGGTGCGGGCCATGAGATCGGCTTCGGAAGGCTCTTCCGCCTCGCCCTCTTCGCTCGTCTCCAGGGGGATCTGCGGCAAGCTGTCGGGACCGACGATGTGCAGGATCGAGGACGGCGCTTCCAGCCTGGCCAGCGTGTGCGCCTCGACGACGTTCTCGGGAGGGGAAAGGCTGGTATGCAGATCGATGAGGATGAGGCGCTGTTCTTCACCCTCACCAGGTGTGCCGGCATTGGCACCGGCGCCATACGCATCGGGAATACGCGGCTTCGACAGCGAGGAGTCTCCCCACATCGCAGGAGCCAGCAGCATCAGGTGCAGAGCCACAGTAGCGAAGGTGGCCAGAACCGATACCGCTCTGCCGCCTCTGCGAACCATGCTGCTTCAGGGAGCAGTCAGTTCAGAGGGGACGGGGCGGCTCGGTGAAGATCAGCGCGCAACTCAGGCGCGTGATCTCAAATGCGCGGGTGACCTTCACCGCTTGCTCCCTTCTTCCGCTACATCGGCAGGAAGTATTAGCTACCAAGCGAAACCGACACCGCCATAGTTCTTCGCCATGGCTTGGTGATCATCATGCTCCCGGCTATCGACCCTGCATAGCCCTTCGCGAGAACTCGTCACATTATGGTTAATCTGGCCGTGGGGCAGCCGGCATCCGCTGACACAAGGCTGCGGTCGCTCTCATCCAAGCTTTTCCGGGAACAGCCCCGGTACCCAACGCGATGCGAGTTCGGCCGGAAAGGCCAGCCGCAGCGGCGCGCGGGAACTCCCGGATGTGAGCACTCCCGATTCGATCAGCGCCGAGGTCACGCGCCGCGCCTGCCGCTCACCCGTGCCCACGACAGCCGCCACGTCAGCGCGCAGCAGCTCACCGCGATACAGGATGGCATCGAGTACCGCCTGGACCCGCCCGGGCAGCTTGCCCAAACGTACCTGCTCCTCGGCCCACAGCTGGATGCGCGTGCGCAGTGATTCGGGCTTCATCAACGCTTCCATGAACCGGACCTGGTCCAGACAGGTGCGCAGGAAAAACGCGGTAAAGGCGGCCAGATTCTCTTCACTCAACGCGCCGCGCCCATCCACATCATCGCGGCGCGGCTGATCACAGGCCGCAAGATGCCGCTTGTACTCCCCGACCTGGCGCGCCAGACCGCGCGCGATCGACCACAGGCCAGCCGTGTCCAGCAGATCGAGCATCATGGCATGCGACATCAGGCGCGCCACGCGACCATTGCCATCCAGGAAGGGATGTATCCACACGAGCCGGTGATGAGCCGCCGCCGCGGCGATGATCTTCTGCATCCGGCTCAGCGGCGCATAGCCTTCTTCATAGCGGGACAGAAAGCGCGGCACGGCGCCTGGACTGACCGCAATGTGCTGTCCGACCTGAACATCCCGCGTGCGCAGTTGCCCGGGGAAAACGTGCAGCCTCTCGCCGGTATGGGGATCTTCGCTCCACAGCAGCTTCTCCGGCAGCCGCTCGTGAAAGCGCCGATGCAGCTCGCAAATGCCCTCCACCGTCGTGGCGCGATCGCCCAGCGCACCGCCATCCAGCCACTGCTGGAGCGCGATATGCGCCTGAGCTTCCAGCTGCAGGTTCCGTCGCCGCTCATCCGAACTGTAATCACCCTTGAGTGCGCGCTCGATATCCACCGGATGCGTGTCATGCCCTTCGATGAGATTGCTGTAGTAGCAGTTCATCGAACGCACCAGCGAGGCCAGCGATTCAACCAGCCCCGGCGGCAGGGATCGACGAAAACCCTGGCTGGCCTCGGCCAGCTCCAGCGCCAGGTCGTTCAATTCGGTCCGATGGGCCGAGTGCTCTCCTACAAGAAGAGGCTCCATCAGGGTCACCGGTTCGCCGCGGTCCGGCACCATTTCGATGTCCGCTTTCATGTCCGCTATTTAGCGCATTTTTTCTATTTTAGATCAATTGGTTATATTCCAATATACCGCCCGGAACGGATATATAAGTCCGCGGCTAATCATTACATTATGGTTAATCATTTCGTGGGATGGCTGGCATCCGCAGCGCTGCAAGCGCAAACCACAACCACCCGCCGATCAACAGCAACCCACCCAGCGGCGTGACCGGCCCGAGCAGACGCGGCCCGCCTGCAAGCAGCAGATAGATGCTGCCGCTGAAGCACAGGACACCCGCGATCAGCAGCCACGCAGCCACTGCCAGCCTGCGCTGCGTCCGCGCATCGCGCACCCGGTCCAGCAGCAGCGCCACGCCGATCAGACCCAGCGAGTGGAAGAACTGGTGCTTCACCGCCACATCGAAGGAAACCAGTTGCTGCGCATCCAGCACGCCGCGCAGTGCATGTGCACCCAGCGCTCCGGCGATGGTTGCCAATGCCAGCAGCAGACCTGCGGCCGCGAGAAAGCCACGCGCGTTGCGATGGATCATGTCTGTGCCGCCAGTTGCGCCAGCCGCTGCAGCATGCCCGCATCGCTGGCGACGAACACGCGTTCACGCGGCGAGAGCCATTGCAGCGCCTCGTCCAGTGTGTGCGCTTCGTCGAGCTTGCGCGCTGCGGTGAGCTGCTCCGGATCGGGATGGCCGCGCCGCGGCTGCGGCGGCGGCAAATTCTCCTCCAGGTGCACGGCGCGGCCATGCGCATCCAGCGCCAGCGCCCGCAGGCCATCTTCGGGCAGCGGCGGCGCCGCAGCGATCAGCGCATCGCGGCGCCGCACGATGTCGGGCACCTGCACTTCCTCGGGCGTGCACAGGATGCCCAGGTGCGCCAGCCAGCGGCCGATGTCGGTGCTGCCGCTGTAGCGCGACAGCGGCACGGCCAGCAGCATGCCGATCAGCACCGGCGACAGCCAGGGCAGCAGCCCCGGCGCGAGATACGCGAACAGCGCGCCGAGCAGCACGCCGGCCAGCGTGTGGCCCCAGTGAAAGCTCCACGCTTCCCCCCAGCTCACCACACCTTCGCTGCGGCGCTGCGCGGACCAGCCGGCATCACGGCCGGTGAGGATCTCGGCCACGTAGCGGCTCTGCATCAGCATCAGCACCGGCGCATACAGCGCCGAGAGCAGCAGTTCCACCACGACGCTGACAAGGAACTCCAGCGTCCCCAGCGCGCGCCGCATGCGCAGCGACCACAGCGCCTTCACGAAGCCGATGGCCTTGGGCACGAACAGCACAGCGAAACTGAAGATGAACAGGTGCAGCATGCGCTCGGCATCGAACCGCGGCCAGTTCGGGAACAGCTGGAATTCCAGGCGGAAGTACTGCGGATCATGCAGGCTGGCCTGCACGGACAGCGCGAAGCCCAGCAGCAGCAGCATGAGCCATAGCGGCGAGGACAGATAGCTCATGATGCCGAAGGCAAAGTGCAGCCGGCTGTGCCAGCGCAGGCCCGCTGCGCCCAGCACCTTCACATGCTGCAGGTTGCCCTGCGCCCAGCGCCGGTCGCGGATGGCCATATCGATCAGCGAAGGCGGACTTTCTTCGTAGGAACCGCCGACGCCATCGGCCATGCGCACCTTCCAGCCGGCGCGGCGCATCAGCGCCGCCTCGACGAAATCATGCGAGAGGATGTGGCCGCCGAAGGGCTTGCGGCCCGGCAGCTCCGGCAGGCCGCAGGCCGAGGCAAAGGCATCCACGCGCAGGATGGCGTTGTGCCCCCAGTAGTTGCCGTCATCGCCTGCCCACGCGGAAACGCCGCGCGCGATCGGCGGGCCATAGATGCGGCCCGCGAACTGCTGCAGCCGTGCGAACAGGCTGCTGCGGCCCACCAGCTGCGGCACGGTCTGCAGCAGGCCCAGCGTGGGATCGGCCTGCATCCCCCGCACCAGTTTCACCAGCGTGCGCGCCTCGATGAGGCTGTCCGCATCGAGGATGATCATGTATTCGAAACGCGCGCCCCAGCGCTCGACGAAATCCTGCAGGTTGCCGGCCTTGCGGCCGACGTTCTGCCAGCGCCGCCGGTACCACACCGGCATCACGCCATCGAGCGCCGCACGCAGGCGGTCCACGGCCAGCGACTCGCGGATCCACGGATCGGCACGCGTGGAATCCGACAGCAGCACGATCTCGAAGCCGGCGGCACAGCCCTGCCTTGCCAGTTCCTCGGCCATGGCACGCATCGCGAGCGTGGTGCGCAGCGGATCCTCATTGTAGATCGGCATCACCAGCGCCGTTCGATGCGGCTTTGCGCCTGCCTCAGAAAAGGCCGGCGCCAGCGGCAGCCGGCGCAGCGGCAGCAGGCCCGCGATCGCCGAGGCCGCCGCCTGCGCAATCCATCCCAGCGTCGCCGCAAAGAAGAAGATGAATAGCCCCTGCAGCAGCGTGATGTCGTCGTTACGGACGATGGCGATCATCTCGGACACGCTGTACCAGAGGATGCCCAGCGTGCCGGCAATGGCCACCGCGCGCGCAAAGACCACGCCCGGTTCGGGGAAGGGATGCAGCTGCTGCGCCGGCTTGCGCCTCAGGTCCTGGGCCGGCATGGGCAGCGGCGCGGAAGGCGGCATGGCGCCGCAGCCCGCGGCGCCGGAGGGGAGATTGCGGGCGTTCAGTTCGCCGTCCATCGGTAGAGCCAGGTCTCGCTCACCGCCCGGTCGCCCTTCAACACCTGGGCCCGGAATTCGACCAGCGGCGCGCCGGCCGGATCGAACTCGAAGCTGGCCCGCAGGCCGCGGATGGTGGGATTGGTCTGGATCACCGGATGGAACAGCTTGCCCGTGGAAGAGGAAACCTTCAGGTCGAGGCCGGCCGGATCGGTGCCGAGCCCGGCAAGGTCGAGCACCACGATCTTGTGGTCACCCTGGAAGTTGGTGCCCAGGCGCGCGGCGGTGAACTTGCCCACGGACTGCGGCACCAGCGCATCGGCGGTCCAACTCAGGCGATAGGCACCGGTGTAGGGCTGCCCGGTGAGCAACACGTCGCGGGGCTGCCAGAAAGCGACGATGTTGTCGTTGGTCTCGTTGGGCGTGGGAATCTCGATCAGCCGCAGCGCGCCGGGCGCCGTGCCTTCCTGGAACTGCACCCAGGCGCTGGGCCGGCGCTCGTAGTTGGCTTCGAGATCCTGGAAATCCGCCAGCAGCCGCGCGCGCTGCATGAGGCCGAAAGCGTGCGGACGCTCCTCGGTGAACGAGGACAGCTGCAGATTGCGCGGGTTGGCGAGCTGACGCCACACCTGCTCGCCCTGCTCCGTCATGAACAGCAATCCGTCGGAGTCGTGCACGCGGAAGCGGAAATCATCGAAGCGCTGGTGGTTGGTGCCATCGAACAGGAACATGGAGGTCAGCGGCGCGATGCCGACGTTGTAAAGGTCCACGCGCGGGAACAGCGTGAACTCCACGTCCATGACGGTCTCGCGGCCCGGCGTCACCGTGAAGCGGTAGGCGCCGGTGACCGAAGGACTCTCGAGCAGCGCGTGGATGACCAGCGCCGTCGCGGCCGGCTTCGGCTTCTCGATCCAGAACTCGGTGAAGGAAGGAAACTCCTCGCCCTGCGGCTCGGCGGTGCGCAGCGCCAGGCCGCGCGCGGACAGCCCGTAGTTCTGCCCGCGGCCCACGGCGCGGAAGTAGCTCGCGCCCTGGAACACCAGGAACTCGTCCCAGTAGTTGCGGGAGTTCAGCTGCGTGCGCACGCGGAAGCCCGACATCGACAGCGACTTGCCGCGCAGCGCATCGGGCACGTGGGGGCCGAGTTCGAACATCTGCGGCGAAGGCACCAGCGGCATGACATTGCCGTTGTCGACGATGGAGACCGTCACCGGCGCCGTGTACACGAAGCCGGCCGGCAGCACATCGAGCCGGAACGGCAGGCCGTCGCTGGTCCACAGCGCCTGGTCGATGCGGAAACGGATGTCGCGGTACTGGTCGTAGGTGAGCTGCTCCAGCCCCGGCGTGACCGTGCCGCGGGCACGCGGCGGCGCAGCGGCGAGCTTGCGGGCGAGGTCAACCACATCGGCACCGGAGAAACTCCCGGCCGCGGCCTCCTCCTTGCTGGGTGCACCGGCTGCGCCGGGCGCCGCGGCGGCCGGAGCACGTGCGGCGGCGGCAACCAGGGTTTCCTGCTGGAGAGCGGCCGGCTCGGGCAGGCCCTGTGACATGAATGCCCGGGCAATCAGCACCACGGCGGGCACGGCCACCAGCAGCACAGTCACCCCCAGCGTCGCATTGCCTGCGTTTCTTCTCATGTATATAGGATAGATCCTATCGTGGGCGGCGGGACTGTCGCCGATCGCGGACATGCTGTGTCCGGAAAGGCCGCGATGCCGGTCCGGGCTGACTCGCCGCAGGGGGGCCAGGCCGGCGCCGCCCCTCCGACTGCAACCCGGTTCCGGCGGGCTGGAACTTGGGCACCAGGTGCTGGGGACCATTGCCGATCAGGTTGGCGCGCCCCATGCGCCGCAGCGCCTCGCGCAGCATCGGCCAGTTGTTGGGGTCGTGGTAGCGCAGGAAAGCCTTGTGCAGCCGGCGCTGGCGCAGCCCCTTGGGAATGGGCACCGCCTCGCTGTCGCGCGTGATCCGCCGCAGCGGATTCCGGCCGCTGTGGAACATGGCCGTGGCGGTGGCCATGGGCGAAGGCAGGAAGGCCTGTACCTGGTCGGCGCGAAAGCCGTTCTGCTTGAGCCAGATGGCAAGCTCGAGCATGTCCTCGTCCGTGGTGCCCGGATGCGCGGCGATGAAATAGGGGATGAGGTACTGCTCCTTGCCCGCCTCCTTCGAGAAGCGGTCGAACAGTTCCTTGAAGCGATGGTAGGTGCCCATGCCGGGCTTCATCATCTTCGACAGCGGACCCTCGCTCACGTGTTCGGGCGCGATCTTCAGATAGCCGCCCACATGGTGCTGCACCAGCTCCTTCACGTATTCGGGCGATTCGATGGCGAGGTCGTAGCGCACCCCCGAGCTGATGAGCACCTTCTTGATGCCGGGCAGCGCACGCGCCTTGCGGTACAGCTCGATCAGCGGCGTATGGTCGGTGTTGAGGTTCTCGCACACCTGCGGATAGACGCAGCTGGGCAGGCGGCACTTGGATTCGATCTCGCGGCTCTTGCAGGCGATGCGGTACATGTTGGCCGTCGGGCCGCCCAGGTCGGAGATCACGCCGGTGAAGCCGGGCACCGTGTCGCGGACCTGCTCGATCTCGCGCAGCACCGAACCTTCCGAGCGGTTCTGGATGATGCGGCCCTCGTGCTCGGTGATGGAACAGAAGGTGCAGCCGCCGAAACAGCCGCGCTGGATCGCGATCGAGAAGCGGATCATCTTGTAGGCGGGAATCTGCGCCTCGCCATAGGCCGGATGCGGCCGGCGCTGGTAGGGCAGCTCGTACAGCAGGTCCATCTCCGCGGTGGTGAGCGGGATGGGCGGCGGATTGAGCCACACGTCCACGGTGCCATGCCGCTGCACCAGCGCGCGCGCATTGTGGGGGTTGGCCTCGCGGTGCAGGATGCGCGAGGCATGCGCGTACAGCACCGGGTCCGCGGCCACCTGCTCGAAATCCGGCATGCGGATCACGCTGCGGTCACGGTCGGCGTTCTTCACGCGGCGCACGAAGCGCACCACGGTTTCCGCGGGTGCTGCACCGGCTGCGGCCGGCGCTGCGCAGGCCGGAGCGTCATTGCCGGCCATCCGGCTGCCGCCAGGCTCCATGGCATAAGGATCCACGGGCGGATTCAGCGGCCCCGGCGCATCCAGGTGCCGGGAATCGATCTCGATGTAGTCCTGCGCATGAGCGCCGCGCACGAAGGCCGTGCCGCGCAGGTCGCGCAGGTCCTCGACGCGTTCCCCGGCATCCAGGCGCCGCGCAATGTCGACGATCTGCCGCTCGGCATTGCCATAGACCAGGAGATCGGCCTTGGCGTCAAGCAGCACCGAGCGGCGCACCTTCTCGGACCAGTAGTCGAAGTGCGCGATGCGGCGCAGTGATGCCTCAATGCCGCCGACGACGATGGGCACGTCGCGGTAAGCCTCGCGCACCCGCTGCGCATAGACGATCAGCGCACGGTCCGGGCGGCGTCCCGCCGCGCCGCCCGGCGTGTAGGCATCGTCGCTGCGGATGCGCTTGTCGGAGGTATAGCGGTTCACCATCGAATCCATGTTCCCGGCGGTGACGCCGAAGAACAGCCGCGGACGTCCCAGCGCACGGAAGGGTGCCGCCGATTGCCAGTCCGGCTGGGCGATGAGGCCGACGCGCAGTCCCTGGGATTCCAGCAGGCGGCCGATGATGGCCATGCCGAAGCTGGGATGGTCCACGTAGGCGTCGCCGGTGACCAGGATCACATCGCACTGCTCCCAGCCCAGCGCCTGCATCTCCTCCCGCGTCATCGGCAGGAAGGGCGCAGCAGGCCGCGGCGGACGCTCGGGCTTCACGATGGGCAGCGGCAGGGCTTCGGCAAGGTTCATACGCGGGAGGGTATCGGCGCGGTGCGCACAGAGGCTACATTCTAGCCTTTGTAATGCGCCCGGGTTTCACGCCGGAGAACATCATGAGCGGATTTTCCGTATTGCCTCGCCTGCTGCCCCCCGCCCTGGCCGCGCTGCTGGCCGCCGGGTGCGGCAGCCCCTCTGCCCCGCCGCCCACTTCCGCCGACGCGGCTGCCTTTGTCACCCGCCTCAATGCGGACATGCTGGAACTGGGCAAGGAAGTGAGCGCGGCCGGCTGGGTGCAGGCCACCTACATCACTGCCGATACCCAGCTGCTGAACGCGCGGGCCAACGAACGCTACCTGGAGTATTTCAGCAAGGCGGTGAAGGAATCCCGCCGTTTCGACGCCGTGCAGAAGGACGAGGCCACCGCGCGCGCCATCGCATTGCTGCGCCAGGGCGTCGCCGCACCGGCACCCGACGACCCCGCCAAGCGTTCGGAGCTGACGCAGATCGCTGCGCGCCTCGAAGCCGCCTACGGCGAGGGCAAGTACTGCGTGACGCGCGGCGGCCAGGAGCAATGCCGCAACATCGACCAGCTCTCGGAGACCATCGCCACCAGCCGCGACTACGACGAGCTGCTCGAAGCGTGGAAGGGATGGCACACCATCAGCCGGCCGATGCGCGCCGACTACGTGCGCTTCGTCGAGCTCGCCAACGAGGGTGCGCGCGAACTGGGCTACGACGACCTGGGCGCGATGTGGCGCTCGGGCTACGACATGCCGCCCGCGCAGTTCGAACAGGAGGTGGAGCGGCTCTGGGGCCAGGTGAAGCCGCTGTATGACGAACTGCACTGCTACGCGCGCGCTAAGCTCGCGAAGAAGTATGGCGAAGACAAGGTGCCCGCCGGCAAACCCATCCCGGCGCACCTGTTCGGCAATCTCTGGGCGCAGCAGTGGAACCGGATCTATCCGGACATCCTGCAGCCCTATCCCGGCGCCAGCGGTTCCAGCGTCGATGCCGAGCTGGCGCGCCAGAAATACGACCCCGTGCGGATGACCCGGCTCGCCGAATCCTTCTACACCTCGCTGGGCATGCCGCAGCTGCCGGCCACTTTCTGGGAACGCTCCATGCTGACGCGGCCGCGCGACCGCGAAGTGGTCTGCCACGCCAGCGCCTGGCAGATGGATGGCGCCGAGGATGTGCGCATCAAGCAGTGCATCGTGCCCAATGAAAAGGAGCTGGCGACGACCTACCACGAGCTCGGTCATGTGTACTACGACCTTGCCTACAAGGACCAGCCGTTCATGTTCCAGAACGGCGCGCACGACGGCTTCCACGAGGCCATCGGCGATACCGTGGTGCTGTCGATGACGCCGCAGTACCTGCAGAAGATCGGCCTCATGGGCGCGGCCCGGCCGTCGCGCGAAGCCGTCATCAACGAGCAGATGAAGATGGCCGCCGACAAGATCGCCTTCCTGCCCTTCGGCAAGCTCATCGACCAGTGGCGCTGGCAGGTGTTCTCCGGCAAGGTGAAACCGGAGGATTACAACAAGGCCTGGTGGGCGCTGCGGGAGAAGTACCAGGGCGTCGCCGCGCCGAATGCGCGCAGCGAGGAGGATTTCGACCCAGGCGCGAAATACCACGTGCCGGGCAACACGCCCTACACGCGCTATTTCCTGTCCTTCATCCTGCAGTTCCAGTTCCACCGCGCGCTGTGCGAGGCAGCGGGCTTCAAGGGGCCGCTGCACGAGTGCTCGGTGGCCGGCAACAGCGAGGCGGGCAAGCGCTTCTGGGCCATGCTGCAGGCCGGCGCCAGCCGGCCCTGGCCGGAAACGCTGGAGAAACTCACCGGCACGCGGCAGATGGATGCCAGCGCGATCATCGATTACTTCCAGCCGCTGATGGGCTGGCTCAAGGAGCAGAACGCCGGGCAGCAGTGCGGGTGGGAAAGCTGAAAACAGAGACTGTATGAATATACAGTCAATGATAAAATGGCGGCATGCCAAGCCGCCCGGCCGAACGCCCCGCGATCCGCATCCGCGGGGCGCGCCAGAACAACCTGCGCAATCTGTCGCTGGACCTGCCGCTGGGCGAGCTGATCGTCGTCACGGGGGTCTCCGGCTCGGGTAAGTCCTCGCTGGCCTTCGACACGCTGTATGCCGAGGGCCAGCGCCGCTACATCGAGACCTTCTCGCCCTACGCGCGGCAGTTCCTCGACCGCATGGACCGGCCGCAGGTGGATGCCATCGAAGGCATTCCGCCGGCCATCGCCATCGACCAGACCAATCCGGTGCGCACCTCGCGCTCCACGGTCGGCACGATGACGGAGATCAACGACCACCTGAAATTGCTGTATGCGCGCGCAGCGGTGCTGCATTGCCGTGGCTGCGGCCAGGTCGTACGGCGCGACACGCCGGCCACCATCCTCGCCTCGCTGCGCGAACGCGCGGCGGCTCTGGGCGATCCGCGCCTGCTGGTGTGTTTCAGCGTCGCGCGGCCGGCCAATCTGCCCCTGGCGGAACTGAAGAAGCTGCTGGAATCCCAGGGCTACGTGCGCCTGCGCGAGCCGCCCGCGGGCAAACGCGAACCGGCCACGGTGGAAGTGATCCAGGACCGCCTCCGCGCCGGCACGGCCGAAGACGCGCGCATCGTCGAAGCGCTGGAAGCCGCGCTGCTGGCCGGCCGCGGCCATCTGACCGTGCACGCGCTCGACGACGCCGAAGGCGCTGAGGCCAGCTGGCGCTATTCCGCCGGCCTGCACTGCGCCGACTGCGACATCGGCTACCAGGAGCCGCTGCCCAGCCATTTCTCGTTCAACTCGCCGCTGGGCGCCTGCGAGACCTGCCGCGGCTTCGGCCGCGTGGTGGGCATCGACTACGACCTCGTGATCCCCGATCCGCGCAAGACGCTGGCGAGCGGCGCGATAAAGCCCTGGCAGACCGCCACCGGCAAGGAATGCCAGGACGACATGGAGCGTTACGCCCCGGCCGCCGGCGTGGCGCTCGACGTGCCCTGGCAGGATCTGCCCGAGGAACACCGGCGCTGGGTGATCGAAGGCGACGGCAAAAAGGGCCGCAAGCACTGGTACGGCGCCAAGGGCTATTTCGACTACCTCGAGCGCAAGTCCTACAAGATGCATGTGCGCGTGCTGCTGTCGCGCTACCGCAGCTATACGCCCTGCCCGGCCTGCCATGGCGCAAGGCTCAAGCCCGAGTCATTGCTGTGGAAGCTCGGCCCATACCATGTGCACCAGCTGCAATGCCTGCCCATCGCCCGCGCACGCGAATTCTTCGCCGCGCTCACGCTGCCGCCGCCGCTGTCCGCCGCGGACAATCTGCTGCTCGGGGAAATCCGCTCGCGGCTGGCCTATCTGTGCGACGTGGGGCTGTCCTATCTCACGCTGGACCGCCAGTCGCGCACGCTGTCCGGCGGCGAAGTGCAGCGCATCAACCTCACCACTGCGCTGGGCACCTCGCTGGTCAACACGCTGTTCGTGATGGACGAGCCTTCCATCGGCCTGCATCCGCGCGACATGGCGCGGGTAATCGGCGTGATGCGCAAGCTGCGCGATGCCGGCAATACGCTGGTGGTGGTGGAGCACGACCCGCAGATCATGACCGAGGCGGACCGGCTCATCGACATGGGCCCGGGCGCCGGCGAGCATGGCGGCCGCATCGTGTTCGACGGTGCGCCCGCGGCGCTGCGCGGCGCGAAGGATTCGCTGACGGCGGCCTATCTCACCGGCCGGCGGCAGGTGCAGGTGCAGCGCACCGCGGCGGATTCCGCGGCGCCGGCTCAGCTGCTGCGGCTGGCAGGCGCCACGCTGCACAATGTGCGCGATGTGACGCTGGAGGTGCCGCTGGGCCGGCTGGTCTGCGTGACCGGCGTCTCGGGCTCGGGCAAGAGCACGCTGATCGGCGACCTCCTGTACCCCGCGCTGCAGCGCGCGCTGGGCAAACCCGCCGAACTCGAAGGCATGTACCGCAGCCTCTCGGGCCACGAGGGCATCACCGAGGCCGTGTTCGTCGACCAGACGCCCATCGGGCGCACCACGCGCTCCAATCCGGTGAGCTATGTGGGCGCCTTCGATCCCATCCGTGCGCTGTTCGCGAAGCTGCCCGAGGCTGTGGAGCGCAAGTACACCGCCGGCACCTTCAGCTTCAACTCCGGCACCGGCCGCTGCCCGGCCTGCGGCGGCAATGGCTTCGAGCATGTGGAGATGCAGTTGCTCTCCGATGTCTACCTGCGCTGCAGCGTCTGCAATGGCCGGCGCTACCGCGACGAGACACTGGAGCTGGCCATCGAAGGCGCGGACGGCGCGCGCGCCAACATCGCGCAGGTGCTCGACCTGACAGTGACGGAAGCGCTGGCCTTCTTCGCGCAGCGCCCCGAAGTGCTCGCGCGCCTGGCGCCGCTGGCCGACGTGGGCCTCGACTACCTGCGCCTGGGACAGCCGGTGCCGACATTGGCCGGTGGCGAAGCGCAGCGCCTGAAGCTCGCCGGCTATCTGGCCGACACCACGGCCGGCGGCCGCAAGCTGCTGATCTTCGACGAGCCCACCACCGGCCTGCACTTCGAGGACATCGCGCGCCTGATGCGCGCCTTCGGCAAGCTGCTCGAACGCGGCCACTCGCTGCTGGTGATCGAGCACAACCTGGACGTGATCGGCAATGCGGACTGGCTGATCGAAATGGGGCCGGAAGGCGGCGAGGCCGGCGGCCGCATCGTCGCAGCAGGCACTCCGGCCGAGCTGCGCAGCCGCCGGCAGGGCCACACCGGCGCTGCGCTCGCCGCCTATGCGCCGGGCGATCTGCTGGGTGGCCACGCCGTGCACGAGCCGCGCGCGGCGGCACGCACGCGGGCGCCCGACCAGATCACCGTGCACGGCGCGCGCGAGCACAACCTGCACAATATCGACGTGGCCGTGCCGCAGGGCGCGATGACGGTGGTGACCGGCGTATCGGGCTCGGGCAAATCCACGCTGGCCTTCGACATCATCTTCAACGAGGGCCAGCGCCGTTACCTGGAATCCCTCAATGCCTATGCACGCCAGTTCGTGCAGCCGGCGTCGCGGCCGGACGTGGACGCCGTGCACGGCATTCCGCCGACGGTGGCCATCGAACAGCGCACCAGCCGCGGCGGGCGCAAGAGCACGGTGGCGACGCTCACCGAGATCTATCCCTTCCTGCGCCTGCTGTACGTGAAGCTCGGCGTGCAGTACTGCCCCGACTGCGAGGTGGCCATCGAGCCGCAGTCGGCGGAGCTCATCGTGGCGCGGCTGATGCGCGAGCAGCGCGGTCAGGAACTCGAAGTGTTCGCGCCGCTGGTCACCGGGCGCAAGGGCATCTACAAGGAACTGGCGGCGTGGGCGGCGGCCCGCGGCCACGAGGCGCTGCGCGTGGATGGCGCACTGCTGCCCACGGCAAAGTGGCCGAAGCTGGCGCGCTACAAGCCGCATGACATCGAGCTGCCGCTGGGCACGGTGAAGGCCGTGCCGGCGCAGGAAGCGCGGCTGCGGCAGCTGATCGAACAGGGTCTGGACCTGGGCAAGGGCCTGGTGCAGGTCGAGCCCGCAGGCAGCGCGCAGGGGCGGCGCACCGCGGCCTCGATGACCTTCTCCTCGCGCCGCGCCTGCCCGAAGTGCGGCACCGGCTTCGGCGAATCGGACCCGCGCCTGTTCTCCTACCAGAGCGCGCGCGGCTGGTGTGCCAGCTGCTTCGGCACCGGCCTCAAACTCGCCGGCTTCGATGCCGAACAGAGCGGCGAGGAATCGGCATGGGGCGAGGCCGATGCCACCCATGTGTGCGAGTCCTGTCACGGCGAACGGCTCAACCCCGTGGCGCGCGCGGTGAAGTTCCGTGGCCGCTCCATCGGCGAACTGACCCGGCTCTCGGTCACCGAGCTCGGCGCCTTCCTTGGCAAGCTCAAGCTCGATGACCGCGAGACCGCCATCGGCGCGGACCTGTTGCGCGAGATCACCGGACGGCTGGGCTTCCTCGGCCGGGTGGGTCTCGACTATCTCTCGCTGGACCGCGCCGCGCCCACGCTCTCCGGCGGCGAGACGCAGCGGCTGCGGCTGGCGGCACAGCTGGGCTCGAACCTGCGCGGCGTGTGCTATGTGCTCGACGAGCCGACCATCGGCCTGCACCCGCGCGACAATGCGCTGCTGCTCGATGCGCTGGAAACCCTGGCCGAGGGACGCAACACGCTGGTGGTGGTGGAGCATGACGAAGACACCATCCGTCGCGCCGATCACGTGATCGACATCGGCCCCGGAGCCGGCAGCCGCGGCGGGCACATCATCGCCGCGGGCACGGTGAAGGACCTGCTGGCCGCGCCCGATTCGATCACCGGCCGCTGTCTGCGCGAGCCATTGCAGCCGCCGCGCGAACCGCGACGGCCGGTGGTATCGAAGGGAAAGAACGCGACGCCGCTGCTCACGCTACGCGGCGTGACCTTGCACAACCTCGATCACCTGGACGTATCGCTGCCGCTGGGACGGCTCATCGCCATCACCGGCGTATCGGGTTCGGGCAAGAGCACGCTGGCGCACGACGTGCTGCGCGAGAACCTGGCGCTGCTGCTGCAGACCCGCAAGCGCGAGCAACGAACACTGCATTGCCGTGCCATCGAAGGCGCCGAACAGATCGCCCGCGTGCTCGAAGTGGACCAGTCGCCCATCGGCAAGACGCCGCGCTCCTGCCCCGCCACCTACGTGGGCTTCTGGGACGCGATCCGCAAGGTGTTCGCGGGCACCATCGAGGCCGGCATCCGCGGCTACACCGCCAGCCGTTTCTCGTTCAACACCGCGGGTGGACGCTGCGAGGTCTGCGAGGGCCAGGGCGTGCGCACGGTGGAAATGAACTTCCTGCCCGACGTGAAGGTGACCTGCGATGCCTGCCGCGGCGCGCGCTTCGATCCGGAAACGCTGGCGGTGCGCTGGCGCGAGCGCTCCATCGGCGACGTGCTGGCGATGAGCGTGGACGAGGCGGCAGAATTCTTCCGCAGCCATCCCGCCATCCACCGGCCGCTGGCGCTGCTGCAGGACGTGGGCCTGGGATATCTGACCCTGGGCCAGCAGAGCCCCACGCTCTCCGGCGGCGAGGCGCAGCGCATCAAGCTGGTCACGGAGCTGGCGCGGCTGCGCGCGGATGCAGCACCCGGCGCGCACGGCACGCTGTACGTGCTCGACGAACCCACCGTGGGCCTGCACATGGCGGATGTGGAGAAGCTGCTCGCCGTGATGCACCGCCTTGCCGATGCCGGCAATACGCTGGTCGTCATCGAGCACAACCTCGACGTGATCGCGCAGGCGGATTGGGTGATCGACCTCGGCCCCGAAGCCGGCCCCGCCGGCGGCAAGGTGGTGGTCGCCGGCCCGCCGGCCACTGTTGCAGCAAGCCGGCGCTCGCGCACCGGTGCAGCGCTGGCGCCCTTCCTGGAGCAACGCCATGCCTCATGACATCCAGTGCTGGAAATGCGGCGCGTCGCTCGCGCATCTGGAGCTGCCCTTCGGCAGGCTGGAACGCTGCAAGGCCTGCGGCGCGGATCTGCATGCCTGCCGGCTGTGCGGCGACTACGACCCGCGTGTGGCGCACCAGTGCCGCGAACCCACGGTGGACGAAGTGCGCGACAAGGAGCACGCCAACTTCTGCGACCACTACCGCCCGGTGGCCGGCGCCTGGAAGCCCGCCGCGCAGGATGCGGCGGCCGCGGCGCGCGCAGAACTGGAAAAGCTGTTCGGCAAGTAGCCGCGACGGATCAGCTGCCGCCCAGCCGGTTGAGCAGCTTGGCGAGCCGTCCGCCCTTCTTCGTCTTCGTGGTGGACACCGGAGTGCGGATCGCAGAATCGTTGATGATCTCGCGGCTCTCGTCCAGCGTCAGCGTGCTGGCGCCGAGGATCTCCAGGGTCTGGTCCAGCGGCGTCGCCGCACCCGGCGGGACGCGGCTGCTGCCCTTGCGCACCACCACCCGCTTGCCCGTGGGTTTGGCGGGCGCGCGGACGGGTTTCGCGGCGGTTTTGGCGGCAGGTTTCACCGGCGCTTTCGCCGGCACCTTGGCTGCCGCCTGAGCGGCCTGCACTGCGGCCGGCGCATCTTCCACATCGCGCTTCACGGGCGGCGGACGATCGTCTTCCAGCAGCTCGAAGCCATCCAGATTCTCGTGTTGCAGCGGCGCGCCGTCCGGCAGCTTGTGCTCGGCCGGCGCGGCAGCGCGCGGTGCGGCCGGAGCCGGTTCACCGCCACGGGCGCGGTCACGCTCCTTCTCGGCCACGGGGACCACGGCCACGGCGGGATAGTCCGACCGCACGTAGTAGGCCACCTGGGTGGCTGCGTTGGGATCGGTGAAGAAACCCAGGCGCAGGCCATACCACTTGCGGCCCTGGCGGTTGCCCTCGACGTTGTACAGCGTGTAGGCGTCGAAGATGGCGAGATGGGGATGATCCGTGATGGTGATCGGCGTGACCGACCACAGCAGCTGCACTGCAAAGCAGGGCGGCGCATTGCGTTCGACATCGAGCCGGATGTCGCGCAGGGTCTGCGTGTCTTCGGGCGTGACCAGCCGCACCTGATCCTGTTCGTCGGGCGGCGGCGCGATTTTTGCCGGCGCAGCAGGCTTTGGCTTCGGCGGCGCAACCTTTGCCGCCGGCACCGGCCGCGCGGCCGGCTTCGCAGCAACCGGCGGGCTCACTTGCGCAACCGGCGCCTTGGCTGCCGCGGCGGCGGGCTCGAGGATGCGCAGCGTCTGGGATTCCGACAGCGTCGGGATGGACGCCGGCGCCGGCATCAGCCTCGTGGGCGCGTCGTCGCCGAGCTGCGCAAGCACGTCGCGCAGGTTCGACATGGCATCGATCGTCGAGGTGGAAGTGGATGCCGGAGCCAGCGTGGGCACCGCTGCCGGAGCGGGAACAGCCGTAGGCACTGACACAGGCGCAGGCGCAGGCGCGGATTCAGGCGTGGAGACGGACGCCGCTGCAGGTTCAGGCGCGGACGCGGGTTCCGGCTCCAGCGAGAGTTCAGGCGCAGGCTGCTGTGCGGGCTCCGGCGCGGCGGCCATGGGCGCCGGCGCAGCGGCCTCGGCTGCGGGACTGGCCGCAGCGGCGGTGGCCGCACGGCCGCGGCGCGGCGCGCCCTGGGTCGGCGCAGGCCCGGCCCAGGCCGCGGGATAGACATCGCGCACTGCACCGAGCAGCGTCTCGGCTTCGAACAGCGAGGCGAAGTAGCCCATGTGCAGGCGGAAACGCTCGCGCCCTTCCTCGCGCTGGCGCGTGACAAAGAAAGTGTAGCGCTTGAGTTCGGGATTGCTCGGATGCACCAGCGCCATGGGCGTGGTGGACGCACACAGATTGATGACGAACAGCGAATCCGGGGCGGAAGACGTGGTTGCCGTGCGCTCGGCAGAACTCGAACTCATCTCGTGAAACTCCAGGGAAGCAACCGCTTGCCGGACGACCCCGCTATCCTGGGAGCCCGCGATCGGGCACCTGTAGACCGGTGGCTTTGCGCCCCTGTCTTTCGACAGGTTTGCCTTTGTCACTGGCAAAGTGTCGGTGGCTGGCGACTATGCGTCAAGCCGCCATTGAGTGCGATATGTCACAGCTTTGCGACGCAATCCACGGTTTCCGGCCCTAGGCCCTCGCCACCTGCTCGCCCGGATCGCCGTCGCCGGCGCGGCGCATCAGCAGCTCCGTGGCCACCACGGCGGTGAGCGGGCGCGCCAGATAATAACCCTGCGCGATGTCGCAGCTGCGCTCGCGCAGGAAATCCAGCTGCTCCACCGTCTCCACGCCTTCGGCGACGACCTTCTTGCCCAGCGCATGGGCCATCACGATGATGGTGTCCGCAAGGGCCCGGGCGCCGGCATCGTCGGTCACCTTGCCGACGAAGGAGCGGTCGATCTTCACCACCCGCACCGGATAGCGGCGCAGGTTGTTCAGCGCCGTGTGGCCGGTGCCGAAGTCGTCGAGTATCAGCCCGACGCCCATGCCGGAGATCGCGGCGACGGAATCCTGCGCATCCGGATCGCTGAGGGCGGCCTCGGTGAGCTCCAGTTCGAGGATGCCGGCCGGAATCTGGTAGCGGTCCAGAAGGCGCCGCAGGGTTGCACTGAAGGCCGGATCGCGCAGCTGCTGCACGGAGACGTTCACTGCAACGCGCGGGACCTCCAGGCCGTCATTGCGCCAGCGGGCGATCTGCTGGCAGGCCGTTTCCAGCACCCAGCCACCCAGGTCGATGATGAGCCCCGATTCCTCCGCGGCGGCGATGAACTCCACCGGCGTACGCACGCCGTCGCGCGGCGTCTGCCAGCGCAGCAATGCCTCGATGCCCTGCAGGCTGCCGTCCCGCACGCTGTACTGCGGCTGGTACAGCAGCGCGAATTCACGGCGCTTCAAGGCGCGGTACAGGCCGCTGTCGGCCACGGGCGGCACCCGCTGCGCCAGCTTCGGTTCGTAGAACGCCGCGGCGCCGCGCCCCCGCGCCTTCGCCTGGTACATGGCGAGGTCCGCATTGCGCAGCAGCTCGTCCAGCGTCGCACCATCGTCCGGGAACAGCGTGACGCCGATGCTGGCGCGCACCTGGTGATCCTTGCCGCCGATGTTCACGGGCATCTGCAGCGACTGGATGATGCGGTCGGCCACCGCGGCCACGGCACCGGGCTCGACCACCTGGCGCAGGATCACGGTGAACTCGTCGCCGGCGAGGCGCGCCACGGTGTCCCCATCCTTCACGCAGGAGCGCAGACGCTGGGCGATGATGGCGAGCAGCTGGTCGCCGGCCTCGTGTCCCATCGAATCGTTGACGCGCTTGAAGTGGTCGAGGTCGATGTACAGCAGCGCGCCGCGCGTGGCGTTTTCGGCGAGGCCGGACAGCTCCTGTTCCAGACGGTCGCGGAACAGCAGGCGGTTGGGCAGCTGGGTGAGCGGATCGAAGTAGGCCTGGCGGTAGAGTTCCTCCGAGCGCGCGCTGATGGCCAGCGCCGCCGACATCCGCCGCGCGCACTGGGTGCCATAGTGGGCCAGCTGCGCGCCCTGCTGCTGCGGCGGCTCCACATAGCCCACCGCGAGGATGGCCGCGAGACGCTCCCCGACCACGATGGGCCATGTCCAGAAAAACTGTGCGCCCGCGGCATGCAGCGGCGCGAGGAAGCTGTGCCGTTCCTCCTCGCAGCGCATGATGGTGAGGCCGGCGCGCGATTCCAGCAGTGTCTGCGCCATCTGCGGATCCAGCCCCATGCGGCTGATCGGCAGCCCGCCCTCGGCGCTCACCGAGAACAGCCGGCCCAGATCCGGCGCATTGGCATCGATCAGCAGCAGGCCCACGTTGCGCGACTGCATCAGCTCGCGCATGCGCTGCAGCACGCAGTCGAGCACGTTTTCCACTTCGACGACGCCGATCAGGAAAGTGTCGATGTCGTTCAGCGCCTGCAGCATGCGCCGCTGCCGCTCCACGCGCTCGGCCGTCTGGTTGAAGGCATCGGCCAGCTGGCGCAGTTCCGGGAATGCAGCCCCGGGCCGCGGCAGCGCTGTGCGCGAGTCGGGCAGCTGCAGCAGGGCCCGCTGCAGTTCGCGCAGCGGCGGCACATAGCGCCGTGCGATCAGCATCACGGCCAGCGCCACCAGCAGCAGCGCGGCGAGAATGACCGGCAGCAAGGTGTGCAGCGCGCTGCTTATCTGGCTGTACCAGGCGATTTCCGGTCCGGCGATCACGATGCCCAGCGGCCGCACCACGACGCTGGCCGATGGCGGCACCGGCGACAGTGCGCCCACCCAGGCGGCGCCATCGTTCTGCCATGCCAGAGGCTGCGTGGGCTTGCTCACGCCGCGCGCCGCCATCATTCCGGAGAACAGGCCCCGGATGTAGTCGGCCCCGCCGACATTGCCGAAGAATTCCGTTCCCTGGCCATCGATCACCAGCACCTGCAGCGTGAGGTCCGCCCTTTCCAGCGGCCTCCACAGCCACTCCGGCGCAAGCTCTGCGACCAGCACATGGTTCTCCGACAGTTCGGACACGCGGCGCACCAGATAGACGCGCGGCCCGGCCGGGCTTTCGCCGGTGACCGCAACGGAGCGGCCGTTCTCCAGCGCCAGCTGCTCCTGCGCGGTGACCTGCATCCGGCGCTGCATCGCGTTGAAGGATCCATCCGGGCCAGGCTCCAGAATCGCTGCCCAGCTGAACGGGCCGGTCTGGGTAAGCTGGCGGCGCAGTCCCGAACGTGGCAACAGCCCCTCGCGCACGCTGTCGGCTGCGGTGCGCAGCACGGTTTCCGCGGCATCCAGCTGGCCCGACACGGAACGGGCCATGCGGGCCGATGCACCGCTTATGCGCTGCAGCCGGGCCTCGGACTGGCTGCGATAGTCAGCATGCGCCACGACGGCCAAGGCCAGCACCAGCAGCGCTGCCGCGCAGGCAGAGCAGATGGCAGCGACGGAACGGCCCATGCCGCTGTTGATGGCAGAAAAACTGGCGCGCATGCGGTCCGTCGAATGCCGTCCATGAGGGACTGGGCCCTTATTTGACGACGTAACGGCGGCGGGAATATGTGCGCAAGGTCACCAATCAGGAAAGGTTGCGGCGGCCCGCGGCCGCCAGCTGCGGCAGCGCCAGCCCTTCGTAGACATACATGCCGCGGCGCTGTGACCGCGAGGCACCCAGCATGGCCGCCGCCACGTCGCCGGCGGCGATGCCGCGCCAGCGGGCGTGCCGGCCCCGCAGCAGCGGGTTCACCAGGGGCATGGCGAGCCCCGCCAGCAGCTCCAGCGGCCGCAGTTCCCCGCGCCAGCCCAGCAGCAGCCCCGGCCGCAGGATATCCAACGATTCGAAACCCGGCTCGCGCACTGCCTGCTCCATTTCTCCCTTGGTGCGCAGATAGGGGTTGCGCGCGTCGCGGTCCGCGCCGGCGGCCGACAGCACCACGAAACGCGTGGCGCCCAGGGACCGGGCCGCGCGCGCAAAGCTCACAGTGAGATCAAGATCCACCTTCTGCCTATCCTGTTCGGAGCCGGCCTGACGCAACGTGGATCCTAGGCAGCAATAGACGTCGTGGCACTGCAGGCCGGCAAGCTGGGCGCGGGCCTGCTCCAGCGGCAGGATGCGATTGGCCAGCTTCGGATGTTCCAGCGACAGGGGGCGCCGCGACACGGCATAGACGCGCGCGTAGTCCGGCGCCTGCAACAGCAGCCGCAACAGCAGCCCGCCGACGAAGCCGCTGCCACCGGCAACCAGCGCGATCCGCGGATTTGTCTGCTGCAGCATGGCGCAACGATACAGGAGAGCCGGCGGCGATGCGCCCCGTATGCCCTCCGGGTTAATCTTGCGGGCATGACACTCGCCGGGCTGCGGACACTGCTGGGTATCGCGCTGCTGGCCGCCGCGGCGCAGGCGCAGGAACCAACCGCCACTCCCGCGGTTCCCGCCGACGAGCGCCTCGCCGCCAACCAGGAATTCCGCGCCGCCTTCGATGCCGGACGCTATGGCGAGGCGCTGCCCGCCGCAGCGCGGGTGGTGGAAATCACGCGCAGCCAGTTCGGCAGCGAAGCTCCGGAGCTCGTCAATCCGCTCACCAATCTCGGCACCACCTACTACCGCCTGCAGCAGTACGGCACGGCCCTCGACACCTACCGCGCGGCGCTCGGCCTGCTGGAAACCGACGCCGACACGGCGAACCCGCGGCTGGTTGCACCGCTGCAGGGGCTGGGCCTGTCACTGCGCGCGCTGGATCGCGACGAGGAGGCCATCGTGCCGCTCAAGCGCGCCGTCGACATCCTGCGCAACCGCGAAGGCCTGTTCGCGCTGCAGCAGCTGCCGCTGCTGCGCCCGCTGGCGCAGGCCTACATGGGCGCGCACCGCATCGACGATGCCGGCAGCACCCAGCAATATGCGCTCACCGTGGCCGAGACCGCCTGGGGCCGCAACGACCCGCGCCTGCTGCCGATACTGGATGAGGCAGCGCGCTGGAACGAGGATGCCGGCCGCTATGCTCCGGCACACCTGCTGCACACCCGCGCGGTGCAGATCGCCGACCGGCAGGTCGCCGGCGGCCACGTGCTGGCGGTTGCGGGTCTGCGCGGCATCGCGCGTACTTACCGCCATGCCTTCCTGAACGGCGAAATCGAGGAACCGGTTGCCGCCACGGCCGGCCCGCTGGGGTCCGACCCCCTGCTGACGCGCACGGCCACCAGTCCTCCGGTCGCCGGCGAGCAGGCACTGCGCCGCGCGCTGGACCTGATGCAGGCGCTGACGCCCGACGATGCCCAGCTGCGCGGTGAAGTCCTTACGGACCTGGGCGACTGGTATCTCACGGCCGGCCTGACCGCGCGCGCGGTGGCCGCCTACCGCGATGCCTGGTCCAGCCTGCAGACCGCCGGCGCCGCGGACCTTCTGGCCACGCCCGCACCGCTCACCTACCGCCCGCCCAGCATCGCCGTGTCGCGCCGCACCGAGGATCCCGCACGCTTCGAGGAACAGGACATCGATTTCATGGTCAGCGTGGATGCCCAGGGCGAGGTACGCGAGGCGACAGCAGCGAATCCGGTGGCGGCGCGGGAGAGCGCGGAGCGCGCCGTGGCCACGGCGCTGCGCCGCGCGCGCTTCCGCCCGGCCATCATCGATGGCGCGACGGTGACGAAAACCCAGGTGCCGTTCCGCGAACGGGTGTATGTGCGTATTGCGCAGACGCCCGCAGCGAAACCCTGAAGGGACGGCGCTTCAGGGCTCGATCGGCACCACCTCGATGGCATCCACCGCCAGCGCAATGTCCTTGCCCACCTTCACGACCTCGCCGGCCTTCAGTGGCGTGGCGAGTCCCTGGCGCGGCAGCTGCACCAGGAACTTGGCCGCGGCATCGCGCATGGCGGCAATCGTGGCGTGGGTGAGCGATGCGCCCTTGCCGCCGTCCTCGCGCGCGCTGCCATAGCCCGTAAGCGTCAGCGCATCGGCGGGCGTACCGTCGGGCGCCAGCACGGCGATGCGGTAGCGGATGGTGGTCGCCCAGTAACCACCGCTGGTGTCGCGCGCCGTCGCGAACGAGAACTGCTCGATGCCGGGCACGAAGATGGCCTGCAGTCCGGTGGCGGCCTGCGCCTCGTCCACGCTGTCGAAGCGCGCCACGCCGCCGAAGGACGCACCGAACATCGACTCCATCATCTTCACGTGGCCGGGGCCGAGGTTCACGGCCCAGCCGGAGCCGTAGCGGGTTTCCTCGTGGCGGTAGCCGCGCAGCCCGGAATCGAGCACCAGCCCGACGCGCGCGGGCAGCGGCTGCACCAGCGCGCGCGGCAGCGCCGGCTCGGGCGTCACCTGCACACTGCCGCTGCAGGCGGCGAGGCCCAGCAGCGCCGCAGGCAGCAGGGTCCCGAGCGGATTCAGCGACTGACGCATTGACGGGTTCCCAGCACCTCGATGAACTGGCGGCAGGGCTTCTCGTTCGTCAGGCCCACGAAGGTGCCCTCGTTGCGCGCCGCCACTGCCCGCATCAGAGCCGAAAAGCGGATGTTTGTAAACGGCGGCATCCCCGCGCCCTCCGGAAACCCGATGGCATGGATGCGCGCACGCGGCCGCCGCGGGTCGGGCGCATTGAGCATGGCGATGCTGTCGAGCGCGGCCTGTATCGACTCGCCGGTGAACTCGTCGCCGATCACGTAGACACTGATCTTCAGGCCCGGCGCGCGGAATTGCCGCAGTGCCGCCTCGATGCCCGGCACCGGGTTCGACTGGCTGAAGGGAGTCCATCTGGGCAGTGTCTCGCGGATGCGGTTGCGCGTGCTGTCCGAATCCTGCAGCCAGCGGCCCGGCACGCCGCCGAACATGTAGCGCCCCTGGTCGTTCAGCACCTGCAGGCCCTTGACCTCGGGATAGATGTCGAGGATCTCGCGCATCAGCTGCACCGTGGTCTCCCAGTGCAGGCTCACCATGCTGTTGGAGGTGTCGATGACGAACACCACGTACTCGCTGTCCACCGGCACACCGCCCACGGCCTGGGGCGAGGGCCGCGGACGCGGCTGTGCATTGAGCCGCAGCATCTCCGCCGTCAGTTCCTGGTACGCCGAGACCAGCTCGGATTCGACGATGTTGCCCACCTGTGCGTCGCTGCGGCTGGCGGCGAACTGGCCGCGCACATCGGTGAGATCGCCCTGCACGCGCGCCAGCCGCGCGCGCTCGCGCGACAGTGCCGTGACGCGGCCCTGCAGCTCGCGGTTGAGCTGGTCGGTCTCGCCGCGGATGGCGTAGAGCTCCTGCTGCAGGCGCTTCAACTGCCCTTCCATGGCATCGCGGGTGCGTTCGATGACGACCGGCTGATCCACTTCGGTGAGGATCAGCAGCAGGATGATGGCGCCGAAGCCGCAACAGATGCAGTCGAGGAAGGAGAGGCTGAACACCTCGGTGTCGCGGCGGCGCAGCTTCATGGCCAGTCCCGCGCAGGCATCAGGAATTGGCCGCCGGTGGCGCGCGCCAGACTCCAGAACTGGTGCGGCGCCGGCGGCTCGCCCAGCAGCGGCAGCAGGATCACGTCCACCGGCACACTGGAGGGCAGGCTGCGCTGCGCCTCGTCGAACAGCCGCGAACGCTGCGCAACGCTGACGACACGGCGCAGTCCGCGCTCGGCGCCCTGCGTGGGCAGCCCGTCGGTGATCAGCACCACCTGGTCGGGCAGCGGCGAGAGTTTGCGGATCGACGCAAAGGCGTTGATGAGGCTGGTGCCGTCCTCGGGCGTGAGGCCGCGCAAGGCTTCCACGGCCTGACCGAGCAGCTTCGGATCGGCGGCATCGAGCCACTGCCCCTGGCGCCCCGGTACCAGTTCCTGGACCCGCGTGTTGAAGGCATACATCTGGAACTGGCTGCCGGGCGGAAACTGGGTGGCGAGCCAGTCGGCGATGTCCACGGTCTGGCGCCATTTGGGCGCGGCGCGGCGCACGGCTTCGGGCTGGTTGCGCAGCTTCAGGATCTGCACCAGATCTTCATCGACCATGCTGGCCGACCGGTCGACCAGCACCAGGATGCGCTTGCCCTTGAGCTGCACGCCGGTGATGTAGCGGCGGTTGCCGGTGCCGCGGAAGGCGCGCACGCGCTCGCCCTCCGGCGCCTTCTGCAGCGCGCCGGCCTGCAGGCGCCGCGTGCCTTCTTCGAGCGATTTGAGATCCGCCTTGAGACGGTCGATGTGTTCGCGCTGCGCCATGCTGGTGGCGCCGACGCGGATGGCTTCATCGCGCGTGGCGGCAATCTCGGCCAGCAGCGCGGTGGTGCGCGCCGCGGCGCGTGCCGTGTCGGACTCGGTTTTCTCCAGCGTGTTGCGCAGCACGACCAGATTGCGCGCGCCCAGCAGCACTTCTTCCTCGACGCGGTTCACCTCCGCGGCGAGCTCATCGCTGCGTTCGATGCGCTCGGCTCCCGAGCGCGCGGCGAGCACGGTGTAGATCAGCACCACGGCGCCGAAACCGCAGCAGATGCAGTCGAGGAAGGAGAGGCTGAACACCTCGACGCGGCGGCGGCGCATCACGGACCCGCGGTGCTGCCCAGTGCGATGAGCGGCAGCTCGATGCCCGGCGTGCCCAGCCGCAGCACGCTGCCGGCCGCAAGCAGCGCGCGGCCGTTCACGCGCATGCCGTCGACGAAGCTGCCGTAGCGCGAGTGATCCACCAGCACCGTCTCCGCACCCGTGCGCAGCAAGGTGCAATGGCGGCGCGACAAGCCGGCAATGCCTTCCGGCAACTGCAATGCGCCGGGCCCGGCGCCGGGATCACGCCCCAGCACCAGGCCCTGCCCGATGGCAAGGGCGCGGCCGCGGAATACCAGATGAGTCGGCGCCTCGGCGGCATGCCCCGCTCCGGCATCGGACCACTCGGCGATCTCCGCCGGTGCAGGCTGGCTCATCGCCGGCAGCTGGGTGAGGTACTGCACGGCGCCATCGGCACCGCCGGCGGGCGGCAGCAGGCTCACGGCGCGGGCCGCGGCACCCGGTGCCAGCGCCAGCAGCGGACGCGATCCGGCCCGGGCCAGCGCGGCACGCAGTCCCGGCCAGCGCAAGGCATCGGCCGTCATCCGCAGTTCGCACTCTCCCAGCGCCGCGCACAGGGCCTGCAATGCGTCGCCCAGCCCCTGCAGCAGCTCGTGCACGGCCAGCTCGAACTGATCGCGCGACAGCGCCAGCTGCAGTTCGCGCCCATCCACCGGCAAGGTCAGCTGGGCGCTGCCCGTGGCCGCTGCGCTTTCCAGCAGCTGCGGCAATGCCAGACGCAGTGCGCGTTCATGCGCCGGATCGTCGAGAGGATCGAAGCGCCACTGCCGCACCATCGAGGCGCCGAGCATGCGCAGCCAGGCGTCGTGCAGATCCTGTGCGCCCATGGCCAGCGTCACGCTGCGCCGCAGGCGGTAATCCTCACCTTCGCTGACGACGACGCTGATCACCGAACTACGCGCACCGATATCCAGCGCCAGGGCCGTGCCCGGACGCTGCAGCCAGGCACCCACGGCTACGGCCGCATCGACGAAGCCCTGCACCGCACAGCCGGCAAGCCGCAGTTCGCGCAGCAGATCGGACATGGCGGTGACGGGAAGATGCGAGGGCGTGGCCACCCACAGGGCCGCAGCGGATGTGCTGCCCGCGGCGCGCGCCGCCGCCACGATGGGAGCCAGCGCCGGCACGATGCCCTGGCCGCGGGACAGCGATGCGGCCACCGGCAACGCCAGCGCCGCGCCGTCTTCGCCCAGGGCGGGCAGCCAGTCATTGGCCTGCAGTCCACGCATCAGATGTCGACCGGGAAACTCAGGCTGTTGTCGGCCGAGAGACCCTCACCGTCCGCGGGCGCGGGTTCTTCCGCGGCCGCTGCCGATTCAGGTGGCGCGGACTGCTCGGCGGGAGGCGGAGAAGGCGGCGCTTCCTGCGCGCGCAGGGGCCCCAGCAGCAGCGCCAATGCGCCCCCGGCGGCAAGCAGCAGGGGCCGGAACAGATTCTTCATGGCATCTCCTTCGCGCTGCGCGCGACGCGGAATCCCAGGGTCTGCTGTGCCGTGGCGGCGCGATCGCGCCAGGCCAGACGCAGCTCGGCCACATTGCTGCTGTGCCAGTTCGCGCCGCGGATCACATGCGCTCCGGCAGTACCGTCGCCGCGCGGATCGGTCACCGGCTCGGCGGGCAGCAGCGAAGCATAGGTATCGTGCATCCATTCCGACACATTGCCGTCCATGTCGGCGAAGCCCAGTGCATTGCGCGCATAGCTGCCCACCGGCGCGACCACCGCATGTTCGTCGCGGTAGTCCGGCAGCACCGGTTGCGCGCGGGCCGGCAGCACGCCGGCATTGACCTCGGCGCCGGCGAGATTTTCCGCGCCGGCCGGTGGCGGCAATGCATCGCCCCAGCTGTAACGGCGGAAACTGCGGCCATCCACGTAGCGCGCGGCGTACTCCCATTCTGCCTCGGTGGGCAGACGGTAACCGTGGGTAAACGGTTCGACGAGCTGCCAGCGGCCGTCGCGACGTTCGTAGGCCAGCGGCAGTCCTTCGCGTTGCGAAAGCCAGTTGCAGAAGGCCACCGCATCGTCCCAGCTCACGCTGGATACGGCGTACTGGTCCAGATCGAGCGTGCGGTCGGCGGCGATGCCCGAGGCATGCACAGTGCGGAAGGCACGGAACTGCGCATTGGTCACCTCCCGCTCGGCAAGATAGAAAGGCTGTGACAGCGTGACCTGACGCAGGGTCTCGTTGGCGCGCCGGCCCTGCTCGCGGCGCTCGCTGCCCTGCTGGAAGCTGCCGGCGGGAACGAGGATCAGCGTGCCCAACAGCGGACTCTGGATGCGCGGCCGCGGAGGCTCGGCAGGCGCGGCGGCGGACGTTTGCGTTTCGGCAGGCACCGCGGCAGCCGGCGGGGGCGCAGCCGCCGCGACCCGCGGCGCGGCGCGCGCCAGGTCCACGGCGCCGAGCGCGAGAGTCTCGCCGGCAGTGATGGCCACCTGGCTGCGCCAGCCGCGCTGACCTGCGGCGCGCAGCTCCAGCTGGTGCAGACCGGAATCCAGCTCCACACGCTGCGGCGCATTGCCAAGCGCCTTGCCATCCACGATCACCTGCGCACCCGCCGGACGCGAATCCACCTCGAGCCATCCCCATGCCGGCTCCAGCATGGCGGCGAGCGACTGCTCCTGTCCCCGGCCTTCGATCTGCACCTCGGCGGAGAAATCCAGATGACGCGGCGCGCGCAGCACCACCTGGCGCTGCCCCGCCTCAAGCTCGATCACACCGGGCGCGGAGCCGGCAGGCGTGCCGTCGACGAGGACTTCGGCCTGCACGCCCTGCGTATCGATGCTCAGCATGCCGGGCAGAGGCGCGAGCTCGATACGCAGTGCCGTCGCAGCCAGCGTGCGGTCCACGTCGATCTGCCGCCGCTCGCTGCGGTAGCCGGGGCTGGCAACCTCGAGAACATGGCTGCCGCGCACGGCCAGCAGCTGCCGCCCCCAGAGCCAGTGCCATCCATCGATGCCCACCTTCGCATCCTGCGGCGTGATGTCGAGCCGCAGCGGCACGATGCGCGAAACGCCGATCACCGCCAGCACCGCGGCCATGAGCAAGGCGACGAGGCCAAGCCGGCGGGCCATGGAAGCGCCGGTGGCCGCGGCCGGGCCGGCTGCAATTGCAGATGTCTCCTCGGCCACGCGGATCTCGCGCGTTCCGGCAGCAATCTCTTCACCGGGCAGCGGCACCGTCTCCAGCGGAGCAATGGTTTCATTGCCGCGCAGCGGATAGATCTCCAGGCGCGGCGCAGGCGCCTCGGTGCGCAGCACCAGCTGAGCGCCGCCGATCTCGATCACGTCGCCGGAGTGCAGCTGCGCATCACCCTGCTGCAGCCGCCCGTTGAGGCGCACGGTGACACCGGCAAGACGCAGCCACCACTGGCCGGCGGCGGATTCGATGCGGGCACGGCCTTCCACTGCAGCCGGCAGCGCCACATCCGCGGCATCGCCTGCAAGGCGCAGCGGCAACGGCAGGCTGCGCGAGCCGCCAGCCTCATGGACGATCAGCGACGGGAATGACATCAGGCGTTCAGATCCGTTCGGTGCATTCCACCACCAGCTTGGCGCTGCTCTGCCCGGGCCGGATGGTGAGCTCGAAACGCACGTCGCGATAGCCCGCACGCGTGCCGGTGACGGTGTAGCTGCCCGGCGGCAGATCGAGCTCACGAGTCATGAATCGTCCCAGCTCGCCGACCCGCGCGATGCGCACCTCAGTGCTGTTGTCGGAGGTGATCTCCACGCGCGCCGCCACGGTCTGTGCGGCGAGCAGCGATGCCAGCTGCGAGAGCTGCTGCGTGAGCTTGGGGCCCGCCGGCTGCAGGGCGCGGCCCGCAGCCAGCGCCTGTTCGGCGGCGAGCCGGACATTGCGGTCGGAGAGCCGCGCGGGACGATTGATGAAGTCGTCCAGCTGCATGGCGAAATCCGCGCGCTGCCGTGCACGTTCGACGCCTTCGCGCGCAAACGTGGCAGCCGGATCGCGGCCGTAGGCCGTCTGGTACAGCACCTGCGCGTCGCGCCAGCGCTCCGCCGCTTCCAGCTCCGCCCCCGTGCGCTGGTCGCGCGCATTCTGCGCGCTGCGCTCGACCACGCTGGCGCGCTGCGCGGCAGCGCGCTCGTCCGCCGCGAGTCTGGCCGCAACACGGTCGCGGCCCTCGATCGCCGGCGCGAAACGGCCATCCAGCGCCAGCGCTGCGGCGAAGCGCTCGCGCGCCAGCGGCAGCTGGCCGGCAGCTTCGGCCTGCACGCCCTGGGTGTGCAGCTGGAGCACCCGGTCCAGACGTCCGGCGGCATCCAGACCCAGCGTCACCTCGACGGCATCGGGCCGTATGCGCCCGGCGCGCTGGAAGGCCGTGCGCGCCAGCGCCGGTTGTCCGCGTGACAGCGCCAGCTGGCCAGCCTCGATCTCGCGGTCGAATTCACGGGCGGCCGCTTCCAGTGCAAGCGCTCGTGCACGTGCTTGGGCATCGTCCCCGGCATCGGATTGCGCGCTGGTCCGCGCGCCCGATGCGCTGTCCGCCACTGCCGGCACGGCTTCCGGCGCCGCGGCTGCCGGCGGCGCTGCGTCTGCCGGAACCGTTTGCGCATCCGGCGCGGCTGCCGAGTCTGGTGCCGGTGCCGGAGATTGCGCCGGCGATGACGCGTCCGGCACGGCATCCGGCGCTGCCGTGTCCTGCCCGCGCTGTGGCTGCGAACTGTCGAACACGCCATTGCGCAGCGCGATGTAGCCGGCCGCCGCCACGGCGAGCAGTGCGATCACGGCCAGAGCCGGACGCCACCGCCGGCGTGCGGGCGCTTCCACGGCATCGAGCAGCATCTCCTGCGGCACAGGCACACTCTCGATGATCATCGCGGTGCCGGTGCTCTCCACCGACAGCGTGTCGGCCAGCGCCTCGCCCAGCACGTCGATCACCGCCTCCATGCTTTGCGGGCGCTCGCGGGGATCACGCGCCAGCATCGCCATCACGAGCTGAGTCAGCCGCGGCGGCGCGGGCAATGCCGGCCGCACCGGCGGCGGCATCTGCTGCTGCACACGCACCGGATCGAAATCCGGGTAGTACGGCGGATAGCCGCTCAGCAGCTCGTAGGCGAGCGCGCCGAGCCCGTAGATGTCGTCCAGGGGCGAAGCCGGCTCGCCGGCCAGCTGCTGGGGACTTGCGGAGAACGGCGAACCGGCCGCCAGTGTCTGGTCGGAGCCGCACAGCGCAGAAGTGCCGAAATCCGCCAGACGCACATTGCCTTCGGCGTCGAACAGCACATTGCCGGGCTTGATGTCCCGATGCACGATGCCCAGGGCATGCGCATGCGCGAGGATGGTCGCGACGCGGATCAGCACCGGCACCGATTCCAGATAGGAAGTGCCGCGCAGACGCTTGAGGTCTCCGCCGGTGGCATGTTCCATCGGCAGGAAGATGCGGTTGCCGTCCTGTTGCGGATCCTCGGTGCGCAGCACGCCCGGATGCGCCAGGCGCCGCGCCATCTGCGCCTCGTGGCGCAGCACCAGCAGCGCCTCGCCGGCATTGCACAGATGCGGATGCAGGAACTTCAGCGCCATGCGCTGCTGCTGCACTTCATCCCAGGCCGCCCAGATTTCCGCATGCCCGCCGTCGCCGATGCGCTCCAGCAACTGGAAACGCCCGCCGATGCGGATGCCGGTTTCAAGGAGCGTCATGCGGCGCCTGCCATCAGCTTCCCGTCAGGGTGCACTGACCGGGAGCGCGGCCTCTTCCGCGTAATATTCGGCGAGCAGCTTGCGCCACTCGCGGTACTGCTCGTCTGCAGTACCCGTCAGCCGCAGGCTGCGCCCCTCCACCTCGAGAACCTGCGGCGCCACTTCGGACTGGAACGACAGCGCCAGTTCGCCCAGGGCCTGCGCATGGGTACGCGCATCGGCGTATTTCTTCAGACCCGAGAGGAAGGCCGCGACGCCGCCCGTGGCGCCGCCGTAGCGCAGGGCGCTCTGCAGGTTGCAGCTGGCGTTGCTGTCGCAGCTGCCGGGGGCCAGCACGCTTGCCGCCACCGCCGCGGCACCGAGGATGGTGCGGGTGCGGGCGCTGGCTCGGGCGCGGTCCTCCTTCTCCACCTCGTCGTAGGAGGTGCGGCGGAACTCGCCGTAGGACTGCTGCATCTGCTCGGCAAAGCCGGTGTAGTAGCCGTCGAGCGTGTCGATCACGGCGCTGTCGCGCTCGCGGATGCGCTCCACGCGCAGCGCCACCGGATCGTCGGCGGCCGGCAGGCGCACGGCGCGGCGCAGCGGCGGTTTCGCGCGGGTATCGGTGGTGACATAGCCGGACAGCGCGGCCGGCGCCAGATCCTCGGCGAAGGACAGCTGCGTGACGCGCCGCAGGTCGCGCAGCTCGGCCGGACCGAGCCGGCTGCGCGCGGCAACCAGGTCATTGGCGATGGCCGAATAGACATTCTGGAAGGGATCGCGCGCCTGCAGCGCGGCGTCGGTCTTGTAGCTGCCGATGTCGGCATCGCCTTCGTAGCGCCGGCCATCGATCCACACGCGGCCGGCCGCGTCGCGCGCGGTGATCTGCAGTTCCAGGTGCTTGCCGGTGGATTCAACGATGCGCCCGTCGATGCTGACATCGACGAACTTCGCCGCCGCCGGGGCCACGCGCACCGCGCCCCACTGCGCCGAGGTCTCCAGGGTATTGCGCAGCGTCACGGCGAAATAGCGCGCCTCGGCCTTGCGCAGCTCCGGATAGATGCGCTTCTTCGCCAGCGCATCCTCGTCGCCGGCCAGCGCTTCGGGAATGCCGGGATCGAAGCTGTGCACGACGATGTCGAGCCGCTCGTCGGGCGGAATCTCGCGCACCGCCTGCGTGGCCTCCAGCTTCGGCAGGGGCTTCGCCTCCTGCACCACGCAGGCGGCCAGCGGCAGCAGGGCCAGCAGCAGCAGTGTGCGCGCCGGTTTCATCATCGGCTGCCCCGCGTGTTTTCCTTGTAGTCGCGGTATTCCTTCCAGAGCTTCTCCTTCAGCTCGGGATCGGTCTCCTCCTCGGCCGCCTTGCGCAGACGGCGCGCGATGATGTCGTCATCCTCGCCCGACGGAATGGAGCGCGCCGCGCCACCGCCGCCGCCCTGCGGCATGGCCGCCTGGCCATCCCGTGCTTCGCCGCCGGCCTCGCTGCCGCCGGAACGGCCGGAGGCACCCTCCGACCGCAGATCCCCGGAACGGTCGCGCGAGGCTTCACCGCCGCGGCCCTGTCCCGGTTCATCGCCCGCGGAGCTGCCGGCCTGCGCCGCTGCACCCGCATCGCGCTGCCGGGCCGTGCCCTGCTGTTCCTTGCGCAAGGTGTCGTCGAAACCGCCCAGCGAGGCATCGAGCCGCGCGTCGATGTCGGAACGGCGCTCGCTGCTGGTCTTTGCGTCGCCCGCGGAGCCCGCCGTGCCGCTGCCCGATCCGGTCCCGGCGCTGCCATCGCTGCGGCCGTCCGGGCTTGATGTACCGGAACCCGTGCCGGCACTGCCGATCGGGCCAGTGCCGGTGCTGGTGCCGGCAGTGCCACCGGGAATGCCGCCGGTGCTACCGCTGCTGCCCGCGCCGCCGCCACTGCTCGAACCACCCATGCTTGCACAGCCGGTCAGCAGCAGGACCAAAGCGAGCAAAGCGATGCGTGTACGTTCGGCCATCATCCGCCCGCGGAAGTGCCGGTGAGGAAATTGCGCAGCTGGGTCGCCATGCGGCTGCATGCCGTGCCCTGCACGCGCGCGATGAAAGGCAGGGGGACGATCGCGCCCACCACGGCCGAGGTGCCGGTGACACTGGTCCCCACGGAACCCACGGAGCGGGACTGGCGCAGATCCCAGATCGTCGCCTCGTACGCCGACTCCTTTTCCCACCAGCCGAATCCGAAGCAGCCCGCCGCACCGGGCGCGGCGGCACAGGCGAGACTGCCGCCGCTGTCGGTCTTGCGGGTGCTGCCGTCGAGCCACACCACGTAGCGCACGCCGGTGGCGGCCACCTGCTCGGCAACGCCGGGCTGCTGCAGCACCGCCGTCACGCCTTCCGGACGCGTGGGCACTGTGCCGGGCTCAAACCAGGGGAAGAGTTTGTCGGCAAAGGCCTCGTTGTC
Source organism: Steroidobacteraceae bacterium (assembly GCA_049841155.1). Lineage (GTDB taxonomy): Bacteria > Pseudomonadota > Gammaproteobacteria > Steroidobacterales > Steroidobacteraceae > ZC4RG30. The sequence goes on along the minus strand of JASGHI010000004.1, from coordinate 78,786 downwards.
GTGCACCTTGAGCTTCTGCCCGCCGCCGGAAGCCAGGTGACTGCTCACGCAATCGAGGAAGCCCGCTTCGGCACCCGCGCCTTCGATCTGCGGCTTGGCCAGCACCACCACCGACTCGTCGGCGGCAATGGCGGTGGCCACTTCGCGCGATTCGTCCACCCGCGCGCGCATGCACCCTGCTGCCAGCGGCAGCAGCGCAATGCACAGCAGGGATGGGGTTGCACGGAATCGCATATCGCCTCGGGTCCGCGCGAAAATCCGCGACCGTTCAAGAGTATGCCATGCGCGGCGTGCGCGGGATTCGTACCCCGTCATCACTGCCGCAGCAGCGTTGCGCGGCTCAGTCCTTGCGGGCCCGCGGCCCGGCCTTCCCGCTCAGCCGGGCGCCGACACTGCGGGCATGGGCCTTGAATCTCGCCAGCCAGGCGCGCGGACGCTCGAATTCGAGGCTGAGTATGCCCAGGCCCACCGGGATCACGACGAAGGCCGGCCCCGGCAGCACGATCATCGCAATGCCCACGGCCAGCACCGCACCACCGACGATGGCGATGCCGATGCGCCGTCCCCAGCGCATGGCTTGATGCAGCGCCCCACTCGACTTGCCGTCCACGTGTTCAGCCGCCCAGGAAAATCCGGTGCGCCGGATTGTCGGTTTCCTCGACGTAAGGATAGTGCAGCTCGTTCAGGTGCAGCAGCAGCTCCTGGCGCTCGGCCGCCGGCGCCTCGATGCCGGCCAGCACGCGCCCGCAATCGGACCCGTGGTTGCGGTAGTGGAACAGGCTGATGTTCCAGCGGCTGCCCACGGCTTCGAGGAAGCGCAGCAGCGCACCCGGCCGCTCGGGGAATTCGAAGCGGAACAGCAGCTCCTGCGCGCTGCCCGGCGAATGGCCGCCGATCATGTGGCGCACGTGCAGCTTCGCCATCTCGTTGTCGGTCAGGTCCACCACCTTGTAGCCGCCGGCGCTGAGCTCGCTGATGATGCGCGCGCGCTCGGCTGCGCCGGCGGCGAGGTTCACGCCGACGAAGATCTGCGCCCGCTCGCGCCCCTGTTCGCGGTAATTGAATTCGGTGATGCTGCGCGCGCCGAGCACGCGGCAGAACTCCAGGAAGCTGCCGCGCTCCTCGGGAATTTCCACTGCGAACAGCGCCTCGCGCCCGGCGCCGACGTCGGCCCGCTCGACGATGTGGCGCAGCCGGTCGAAATTGACGTTGGCGCCGCTGTTGATGGCCACCAGGCGCCGGCCCTTCCAGCCTTCGCGCGCGACGTACTTCTTCATGCCCGCCAGCGCCAGCGCCCCGGACGGCTCGGGCACCACGCGCGTGTCCTCGAAGGTGTCCTGGATGGCGGCGCAGATCTCGTCGGTGCTCGCCAGCACGATCTCGTCGACGTACTTGCGCGCCAGCGCGAAGGTCTCCTCGCCCACGCGGCGCACGGCCACGCCGTCGGCGAAGATGCCGACATGGTCGAGTTTCACGCGGGTGCCGGCAGCGAGCGAGGCGTACATGGCCGCCGCATCCTCGGGTTCGACACCGATGATGCGGGTGCGCGGATAGAGGTATTTCACGTAGGCGGCAATGCCGCCGATCAGGCCGCCGCCGCCCACCGGGACGAAGATCGCGTCGATGTCGCCGGGCGTCTGCCGCAGGATCTCCACGGCGATGGTGCCCTGGCCGGCGATCACGTCCGGATCGTCGAAGGGATGCACGAACACCAGCTGCCGCTCGGCGGCGATCTTCAGCGCGTGTTCGTAGGCCGCGTCGTAGACCTCGCCGTGCAGCACCACTTCGCCGCCGAGGTTCGCCACCGCCTGCACCTTGATCTGCGGCGTGGTCACGGGCATCACAATCACGGCCGCGATGCCGCGGCGGCGCGCGGCCAGCGCGACGCCCTGCGCGTGGTTGCCGGCCGAGGCGCAGATCACGCCGCGCTGCGCCGCGGTCTGCGACAGGTTCGCGATCTTGTTGTAGGCGCCGCGGATCTTGAACGAGAAGACCGGCTGCAGGTCCTCGCGCTTGAGCAGCACCTGGTTGTCGAGCCGCGCCGAGAAGCGCGGCAGCGGATCGAGCGGTGTTTCTACCGCGACATCATAAACACGCGCCTTGAGGATGCGCTCGACATAGGGTTCGGTCATGCGGGCTGCTGGAAACGGAAGACGGCCTTGCCAATGGCGACGTTATCACCATCGCGCAGCATCTGGCGATTCACCCGTCTGCCGTTGACCAGCACGCCATTGGTGCTGTTGAGGTCTTCGATGATGCAATGCTGGCCATTGCCGAGGATGACGGCATGGTGGCGGCTGACGAAGGTCGCCTCGATCTGGATATCGTTGTCGGAGGTGCGCCCGATGGTGGTGCGGCGGCCCAGCGGGTGCCCCACTTCCATTCCGGCCTCGAGGCGCACCAGGAAACGCTCGGGCAGCTGCTCCGGCGCAACCAGCTTCAGGCCCGGCCGCGCGCCCGTGTCGTCGCTGCCCAGCCGCGCAATGTCCTGCTGCAGATTGCCCAGCAGCAGCGCATTGGCGCGGGCGTCGCATTCAAGCCGCTGGATCTGGTCCTCGGCCGCACGCAGATCCTGATCCAGCTGCACCGAGCGCTGCTGCGCCGCGGCACACTCGTTCTCCAGTTCGCGGATGCGGGCCTGCTGGGCCTCGAACACTTCCGCGGCCGTCCTCGCCGTCGCATGGGTGGTGCGCAGCTGCGCAAGCTCCGCCTCCTGGCTTGCGATCTGCGCGCGCTGCGCGTCGATCTGGCCGGCAAGTCCGGCGCTGTGCTGCTCCGCGGCCGCGAATTTCTGCGCCATCTCGCTAAGCTCGGCGGCGGTGCGCTCTGCAGCCGTTTCCAGTTCCGCGATGCGCGCGGTGAGCCCGGCTTCGCGCTGCCGGAATTCCTCCTGCTGCGCGGTGACGCGCACCGCCGTGGCGGCCACATCCGCGGCATGCCGCGATTCGACATGGGCGAGAGCATGCTCGCGCTCGGCGATCAGCCCTTCGAACACGCCGCGGACACCCTGGGTATGCCGCAGCGCTTCACACTGGCGTTCGCTGCGCTGGCGCAGCTCTTCCATTTCGCTGACCTGGTGGCGCAGTTCCTGCTGCTGGCGCTCGCCCAGCCGCTGCAGCTCGGTCAGCTGCCGCTGCTGGTCGGCCAGCGCGGTGCGCGCTGCCGCGAGCTCCCGGTCACGGGTTTCGAGCGTGCTGCGCGCCTCGGCCAGCGACTGTTCCGCCGCGGCCACGCGCGGCGCGAGCTCGCCGGCGGAGGCCAGCTGCGCCTCGAGCTCCCGCACCCGTTCGCTCTTGCGCTGCAGCCGGCTCTCGACCTCGCGCAGGCTGTCGGTGAGCTCCGGCACTTCTGCGGTAATGGCCACCGCCACGGTGTCGGTGGCCTCGAAATCGATGACCGGCAGCTCGGCTGTGGCCTCGAGATCGACCTCCTGCGAGGGGGGCTTGCGGCGACGGACAGACATGGTTGGCAAGGATCGTACTGCTGGAAGCGCCGTTCCGTGACGGCCGTCGGCAAAATCCGATGCCCGCGAAGGGGCCGTCAGGAAAGCTGCTTCAGCAGCGCCGCGACATCGCCGGCCCGGGGCTGGCCCGCCTCGCCCAGCGCCACCAGGCGCCGCACGGCATCCGGGCGCTCGGCGGCCACACGCTTGGCGATGGCCGCTCCCTCGCCCTGGGCAACCAGGTCGAAGCGCCGGATGCGCATCGATTCAGCAAAATCCAGGATGGCCTGCGCGCCGGCTTCGACGAAAGGCACGCCGGGCGCCGGGTCGGATTCGCCGCTGCCCGGCAGGTCAGGCGCGTACACCGAACGCTCGGCACCCAGCGGGGCGAGCAGCGGGGCGAAGGCGCGGCCGGTCTCGCCCGCGCCATGCACGCAGATCACCGAAGTCAGCTCATCGAAACCGCCACCGGCAGGGATGGCATTGTGCAGGTGCAGCTGGCCGTGACGGCAGTCGTGGTAGGCGCGCCGGAGGCGCGGGGCGGGACGGCCGGCACCGGCCGTCCTGGGCGTGGACTTCGCCATCGGCTTCAGAACATGCCGGAGGCGCCCGGCGCCTCGGTGGACACCTTGTGACGCGCCCGGATGTGATCGCCGGTGATCATGCTGTCGTAACCCAGGCCGGGACCGACCATGGGATACACGCCGGCATCCGGGTCGATCATCACCTCGAGGAAGGCCGCTCCGGGGAACGCCAGCCACTCGGCGATCACGCGCGGCACGTCGGCCTTCTGTGCAAGGCGTTCGGCGTAGCGGAAGCCGTCGGCCTGCGCAGCCTTGACGAAGTCCTTGGTGTGCAGCGATTTGTCTGTGGACGCCATGCGGCCGCCGTGGAACAGCTTCTGCCACTGGCGCACCATGCCGTCGCCGACATTGTTGAGCACGCAGATCTTCACCGGCAGATCGTAGGTGGTGACGGTCTCCAGCTCGCCGAAGTTCATGCGGATGCTGGCGTCGCCATCGATGTCGATGACCAGCCGCGCCGGCGACGCCACCTGCGCGCCAATGGCCGCAGGCAGACCGAAGCCCATCGTGCCCATGCTCCCCGATGTGAGCCACAGCCGCGGCCCGCGGAAGTCCAGGTACTGCGCCGCCCACATCTGGTGCTGGCCCACGCCGGTGGTGATGATGGCCTCGCCGCGCGTGTGGCGGTTGATCTCCTCCAGCACGTAGTACGGCTGGATCAGCGGGCTCTCGCGGTCGTAGTCCATCGGATAGTCGCGCTTGAGCGCGGCCACCTCGGCGAGCCAGGCGCTGCGGTCGGGCTGTGTGCCGTGGCTGCGGCCCCAGGTGATGAGCGCGCGCAGCGCATCCTGCAGGTCGCCGACATGACTCCACTGCACCGGCTTGACCTTGTTGATCTCGGCCGGGTCGATGTCCAGCTGCGCGATGTTGCGCGCCCGCGGCGCGAATTTTGCCGGATTGCCGGCCACGCGGTCGTCGAAGCGCGCTCCCAGCGCGATGAGGAAATCGCAGTCCTCCACCGCATAGTTCGCGAAGGCCGCGCCGTGCATGCCCAGCATGCGCAGGCTGAGCGCATCGGTGGTGTCCACCGCGCCAATGCCCATCAGCGTCGTGACCACGGGAATGCGGAAAGCCTGCGAGAATTCGCGCAGCGCTTCCACCGCGCCGGCGTGGATCACGCCGCCGCCCGCGTAGATCAGCGGCCGCTTCGCGGCTTCCAGCATCTGGAAGAACGAGCGCTGCTGCGCCTCGGGCAGGCGGCGCGAACCCACCTCGAGCATGCGGCGGCGGTAGATCTCGATCGAGGAGAGCGTGCCGCGGCCGCGGAACACACCCTTCCAGTTCTGCACGTCCTTGGGGATGTCGACCACCACCGGACCGGGCCGGCCCGAACGCGCCAGCTCGAAGGCGGCGCGGATGGTGGCCTCGAGCTTCTCCGGATCGGTGACCAGGAACACATGCTTGGCCACGGCGCCCATCACCGCGGCGATGGGCGCTTCCTGGAAGGCGTCGGAACCGATGGCCGCGCGCGCCACCTGGCCGCAGATCACCACCAGCGGGATGGAATCGGCCATGCAGTCGCGCACCGGCGTGACCATGTTGGTGGCGCCGGGGCCGGAGGTGACCAGCGCCACGCCCACGCGGCCGGTGGAACGCGAATAGCCCGCCGCCATGAAGCCGGCGCCCTGCTCGTTGGCGGGAACGATGAGCGGCAGCTGGCGGCGGCCACGGCGCGCCTGCTCTTCGTTGTAGAGGAATACCGCGTCGTACACCGGCAGCACCGCGCCGCCGCTGTAGCCAAAGATCGAAGTGACGCCCTCGTCGGCAACCGCCTGCACCACCATCTGCGCGCCGGACAGGGTCTGCCCGGCCAGGGGGTGCTCGCCCGAGGGAATGGCCAGTTTCACAGTGTCGTTCATCGTTTTAGAAGGGTATCCTGAAGATGTTCTATGCGTCACATCATCGGCATTCTGCTCCAGAACGAATCCGGAGCCCTCGCGCGCGTGGCCAGCCTGTTCTCGAGCCGCGGCTACAACATTGAATCGCTTGCAGTTTCCACCACCCAGGACCCGACGGTATCGCGCATCACGCTGGTAACCACCGGCTCCGAGGCGGTGATCCAGCAGATCGTTGCCCAGCTCAACAAGTTGATCGACGTGGTCACCGTCGACGACATGACCACCGGAGATCACCTGGAGCAGGAGCTGGCCCTGGTGAAGCTGCGCATCGCTCCGGACCAGCGCGAGCTGGCGGCCGGCATGGTGAAAACCGCCGGCGGCCGGGTGCTGAACACCGAGCCGGAAAGCTACATCGCGGAGCTGACCGCGAGCGAAGCCGAAGTGACGCGCTTCGTGCGCGAACTGGCGCGGCACGGGGAATTGCTCGAGGTGGTGCGCAGCGGCGCCGTCGCGCTGTCGCGCCGGCCGCGCAGCCTGCACGTGGTCGCGGACGCCTGAGGCGCCGCGACCGGCCCGAAGGATGGGCTACAGCGCGGTGTTGTCCGTTTCGCCGGTGCGGATGCGGATCACGCGGTCGATGTCGGTGATGAAGATCTTGCCGTCGCCGACCTTGCCGGTCTTGGCCGTCTTGAGGATGGCTTCCACCACCTGATCCACCAGCTCGCTGCGGATTGCGACCTCGATGCGGGTCTTGGGCACGAAATCCACCACGTACTCGGCGCCGCGGTAAAGCTCGGTATGGCCGCGCTGGCGGCCGAAGCCCTTGACCTCCGTCACCGTCATCCCCGACACGCCGATTTCGGACAGCGCGGCGCGGACGTCGTCGAGCTTGAAGGGCTTGATGATTGCAGTAATCAGTTTCATGCGAGACTCCCGCCAGCGCCAAGATTCCTGGGCCAGTTTTGCATCTTTTGTGCCACACCGAGCGCTGCCGCCAACCCGGATCCGCGCAGCGCACAGACCCGGTGCGAAGGCCGGCGAACCATTATAGGGCAGCGCGGTGCGCGCCATGCGCGAACCTGGTGCACGCGAAGACTCAGGCGCCGGTCCCGGCGAAGTAGCGCTGCAGATACTGCCCGAAAGGCTCGTCCCGCTGCGCGGCTTCGAGGGCGGCCTGCTGCGCCAGTGATGCGCGCACCTCGTCCGTGAATTCGGCCAGGCGGCCCTCGTTGGGCGGCGGCAGTTCGCGCAGGTAATCGCGGTGGCTGCGCGACACCCGCAGCGCCATGTCGTAGAAGGACTCACCCTGTGTCGCCATCTCGCGCAGCAGGCGCGCCGCGGGCGTGCGCCCGGCATCCTCGACCTTGTCGCGCTGCACGCGCAGCGCGGCGCCGTAGCCGCACGCCGCATCACCGTGATCCAGCAGCTCGCAGATGCCCGTCATGTCGTCGAGGATCTGGGCGGCCCAGTGCGCCAGCGGCACCGGCCTGCCGTCCCGGATCAGCGTGAGTCCCGGTTCGCGGCCGCGCCGCGCCACCTGCAGATGGTTCTCGTCCAGCGCCCGCTGCTCGTCGGCATCGATGGGCGGGCTGCCGCAGAGCAGGCAGTACGCCGCGAAGGCTTCGAGGAAACGCAGCTTGTTCTGGTTCACGCCCACCGGATCGAAAGCGCTGACATCCAGCGCCCGCATCTCCACATACTCCACGCCGCCGCGGCGCAGCGCCGCGCTCGGACTCTCGCCGGAACGCGCCACGCGCTTGGGGCGGATGTAGCTGTAGTACTCGTTCTCGATCTGCAGCAGGTTGGCATTGAGCTGCAGCCAGGCATCGCCGCGCTTCACGCCCATGGCCTCGTAGGCCGGATGCGGCGTATGGATGGCGTGACGCAGGTCGCGCACATACTCATCGAGGCTGTTCACCGACACGCGGATGGCCGCCTGGTTGCGGTTGCGGTAACCCACATCGCTCATGCGCAGCGAGGTGGCGTGCGGGCCGTACAGCGTGTCGGCATCGAGCGCAGCGAGCTCATGCGGATCATCACCGAGGAAGTCGCGGCCCACCGCCGGCGACACGCCGAACAGGTACAGCACGATCCAGCCATGCCGGCGGTAGCTGCGCAGCAGGTCGAAGTAGCCGCGCGACTGGAAGGCCTGACGATCCTCGTGCGAACGCTCGACGCCGGCATACACCTCCCACAGGCGCGACGGGAAGGAGTAGTTGAAATGCACGCCGGAGATGGCCTGCATCAGCGCGCCGTAGCGGTGCCGCAGTCCCTCGCGGTACACATGCTTCATGCGCCCGACATTGGAGCTGCCGAAGCGGGCCGTGGGCACCTCGGCCTCGTCCGCGATGCGGCAGGGCATGGAAGTGGCCCACAGCAGTTCCCCGTCCAGGCGGGCATAGACGAACTGGTGCAGATCGGTGAGGTACTGCAGCAGTTCCCAGCTGTGGCGGAAGGCCGGCGTGACCAGTTCGATCAGCGCCTCGGAGAAATCGGTGGTGATGTGCTCGTTCGACAGCGCCGAACCCAGCGCGGCCGGATGCGGCGTCTGCGCAATGCGCCCGCCGGGGGTGACGCGCAGGCTTTCCTTCTCGACGCCCTTGAGCCCGTGCTGCAGCACGCCGGGTTCGCGGGCATTGATCAGCGCAGCGAGGCGCCGCTCGAATTGTGGGTCGGTGGCGCGTGCCATGTCGGCGCAGTCTACACCGGCCTTCATTGCCGGTTCATTCTGCGCGGCGTAACGTTTCCCCATGCGCCGCCCGGTTCCACTCGTGCTCGCCGTCCTGCTGGCACTGCTGTGCCTGCCGCGGGAGGCCTTTGCCTTCCGCTGCGGCAACCGGCTGGTCACCGAGGGCGACAGCGCCGCCGAGGTGATCGCGCGCTGCGGCGACCCGGTGCAGGTGGACCGCCGCGCGGTATTGCGGCCGGCGGTGGTGTGGCGTTACGGCCGCCCCTGGCAGCTGCCCGGCGGCCCGGTGGAGAAAGTGGTGGAGACCTGGACCTTCAACCTGGGACCAAACCAGTTCATGCGCCAGGTCACCATCGAGGATGGCATCGTCAAGGCGATCCGGACGCTGGGCTACGGCTATCAGTAGGACGCCGCTGATGGCATCCTAAGCCTGCATCAAGCAGGAGACCGCATGCTGGCAGGAAAATCGGTCCGGAGCGTCGCCATCCTCGGCGGCACGCGCATTCCGTTTGCGCGCGCCCACGGCGCCTACGCCCGGGTCGGCAACCAGGAAATGCTCACCGCCGCGCTGCGCGGGCTGGTCGACAAGTTCGGCCTCGCGGGGCAGCGCCTCGGCGACGTGATCGGCGGCGCCGTCATCAAGCACTCGAAGGACTTCAACCTGGTGCGTGAATCGGTGCTTTCCTCCGGCCTCGACCCGCAGACGCCGGGCCTGGACATCCAGCGCGCCTGCGGCACCAGCCTCGAAGCCGCCATACTGGTCGCCGACAAGATCGCGCTGGGACAGATCGACGCGGGCATAGCCGCGGGCGTGGACAGCATCAGCGACCCGCCCGTGGTCTACCCCAAGGCCTACCGCGACCTGCTGCTGGCGAGCTACCGCGGGCGCAGCCTCGCACAGCGCATCAAACCCTGGCTGGGCCTGCGTCCCCGGCACTTCAGGCCGGTGATGCCGGGCGTGATCGAGCCGCGTACCGGGCTTTCCATGGGCCAGAGCTGCGAGATCATGGCCAAGACCTGGAAGATCACGCGCCAGGCGCAGGACGAGCTCGCCATGCGCAGCCATCACGCCGCCGCCGCGGCGTGGAAATCCGGTTTCAACGCGGAGCTCGTCGTGCCCTACCTGGGCCTCGCCCAGGACAACAACGTACGCGCCGACACCTCCCTGGAGAAACTCGCCAAGCTCAAGCCCGCATTCGACACCTCGGGCGCCGGCACGCTCACCGCGGGCAACAGCACGCCGCTCACCGACGGCGCCGCTGCCGTGCTGCTGGCCAGCGAGAGCTGGGCTGCCGAACGCAACCTGCCCGTCAAGGCACTGCTCACCCACGGCAAGACCTGGGCGGTGGATTTCGCCAGCGGCCACGACGGGCTGCTGATGGCGCCGGCGTACGCGGTGTCCGAAATGCTCAGGGATGCCGGCCTGGCGCTGCAGGATTTCGACTTCTACGAAATCCACGAGGCCTTTGCCGCCCAGGTGCTGTGCACGCTGGCGGCTTGGGAATCGGCCGAATACTGCCGCGAGCGCCTGCACCGCGACCAGCCGCTGGGAGCCATCGACCGCAGCAAGCTCAACATCCATGGCAGCAGCATCGCCGTCGGGCATCCCTTCGCGGCCACCGGTGCCCGCATCCTCGCCACTGCGGCGAGGATCTTCGAGGAGCGCCCCCAGGCGCAGCGCGGCCTGATCTCCATCTGCACTGCGGGCGGCATGGGCGTTGCCGCCATCGTGCAGCGCGCGACGCCAGTGGCAGGATGACGCGGGCCAGCGGTCCGGAACTGCGCATCCGGCCCGGTGCGCCGCGCGGTCAGTGGCGCGCAGTGGCGGTGATCGTGCTTGCGGTGCTGGCCACGGCCGTTGCCGGCGCCATGGCTGCGCGCGATGCGCGCGCCTTCTATGCGCTGCTGGCCAGACCCGTCTGGGCGCCGCCGGCGGAGCTCTTCGCTCCGGTCTGGACCGTGCTCTATGTGCTGATGGCTGTCGCCGCGCTGCTGTTGTGGCGGGCGCGCGCCAGCTTCAGCGGCGTCGCGCTGCCGCTGTTCTTCATCCAGCTGGGTGCGAATGCGCTGTGGTCGTGGCTGTTCTTCCGCCAGCACCTCGGCGCCGTCGCACTCATCGACGTGGCGCTGCTGTGGATGCTGCTGGTGGCCACTGCATGGGCATTCTGGCAGGTGCAGCGCACCGCTGCCCTGCTGCTGCTACCCTATCTGCTGTGGACCGGCTTCGCCGTGGCGCTGACCGCCGCGCTGTGGAAACTCAATCCCGGCCTGCTGTGAACCTGCCGAGGAAACATGCCTGAATTCATGCGCCTGATGGCCCGCGACGGCCACGAGTTCGATGCCTGGCTGGTGCCGCCCGCCGGCGCGCCCCGGGGCGCCGTGGTGGTGGCGCAGGAGATTTTCGGCGTCAATGCGCACATACGTGCCGTCACCGAAGGCTTTGCCGCTGCGGGTTATCTCGCCATCGCGCCCTCGCTGTTCGACCGCGTGAAGCGCAACATCGAGCTGGACTACTCCGCCGAATCGCTGCAGCAGGGGCGCGGCTACGTGCTGCAGATCCCGCGCGACAAGCTGCTGCTGGATGTGGCGGCCGCCATCAATGTGGTCAAGCATGCCGGCCGCGTCGGCATCGTCGGCTATTGCTGGGGCGGCACGGTGGCCTACATCGCCGCCTGCGAACTGCCGGTGGCCGCCGCCGTGGCCTACTACGGCACACGCATCGTCGAGAACCTCGACCTCAGGCCGCGGGTTCCGGTGCTCTACCACTTCGGCACGCGCGACCGCAGCATTCCGCCCGAGGCCATCGAGCGCATCCGCGCGGCAGATCCGGCCGGCGAGTTCCACATCTACGAGGCCGATCACGGCTTCAACTGCGATCCGCGCCCCAGTTACGACGCCGGCGCCGCAAAGCTTGCGCGCGCGCGCACCCTGGATTTCCTGGGCCGTCATCTGTCCGAGGAGTGATGCCCGGCTACAGCCCCTCGCCGGCATTCGACGACGCCCGGCCCCGCAAGCTCGGCGTGCTGCTCGTGAACTCGGGCACGCCCGATACCCTCGACGCGCGCGGCGTGCGCAATTTCCTGCGCCGCCTGCTCAGCGACCGGCGCACCATCGAACTGCCGCGGGCCATCTGGTATCCCATCCTGCATCTGGCCATCCTGCCGCTGCGGCCCGCGCGCGTACTGCCCAAGTACCGCCGCATCTGGACCGCGGCCGGCTCGCCGCTGCTGGTGCATTCGCGCGAGCTGCGCCAGGCGCTGGCGCAGCGGCTGTCGGCGCAGCGCGGCGCCGAGGTGGCGGTGGAACTGGGCATGCTCTATTCCACGCCGGATGTGGCGCAGGGACTCGACGCGCTGCGCGCGGCCGGTGCGCAGCGCATCGTGGTGCTGCCGCTGTTTCCGCAGTACTCAGGCACCACCACCGCGGCAGCCTGCGACCAGGTGGGTGAAGCACTGCGCCACTGGCGCTTCCTGCCGCAAGTGCACACCGTGCCCGACTACGCCGACAACCCTCTTTATCTCGATGCGCTCGCCGCCAGCGTGCGCGCGCACCGCGCGGAGCGGGGCGCCGGCGATCACCTGCTCATCACCTTCCACGGCATTCCGCGGCAGTACGTGGAGCGGGGCGACCCCTACGCACGCCGGTGCGAAACCACGGCGCGCGCGCTGGCGGCGCGGCTCGCCCTGGGCGACACAGAATGGTCGCTGAGCTATCAGTCGCGCGTGGGCCGCGCCGAATGGCTGAAGCCCTACACCGAAGAGCACGTGGTGCAGCTGGCGCGCCGCGGCGTCAAGCAGCTCGACGCCATCTGCCCCGGATTCGCCGTGGACTGCCTGGAGACGGTGGACGAAATCGGCCACGAGTACGGCGCCGTGTTCCGCGCGGCCGGCGGCGAGGCGCTGCGCTACATTCCGGCGCTCAACGCAGGCCCGGCGCAGGTCGAACTGCTCGCGGGACTGCTGGCGCAGTACTAGCCGCCAGGTTCCACCGGACATGCTGGGCCAGCTGCTCGAGTTCTCGCTGCATGCGCCGGACACGGGCGCATCCTTCGATCACTACCGGCGGCTCGGCTTCGCCGCCGCAACTGCGGGAGACATCTGGCCGCATGCCTACGGCGTGATGTGCTGCGGCGGCCTTGCGCTGGGTCTGCATGGCGTGGCCGCACGGCCATTGACGCTGACCTTCGTGCAGCCCGACGTCGCCCGGCTGCATCGCGAGCTCGAATCCATGGGCATTGCAGCCAGCGCCGTGCTGGGCAGCGATGCCTTCAACCAGCTCGAGCTCACCGACCCTGCAGGCACCGCCTTGCGCGTGCTCGAAGCACGCAGTTTCTCCGCGCCTGCCGACCTGCCGGCGAGCACCCTGCTGGGGACTTTCCGGCGGCTGTCGCTGCCGGCGGCAAGACCAGCCGGCGTCGAAGCATTCTGGCGGCGCCTGGGCATGAGCGGCGCCTGGCCGCTGGCCTGGCACCGGCCCGAGGAACACGCCGGTCCGGTGCTGCTGTTCCGGCATCCGGACCCGGCCAGCGCGGCGGACCGCCTGGAGGCCCGCGGATTCGAGCTGGAAGAACGGCCGCTGCCGATGGGAGCGGGCGGCGCGCTGCAGCTGCGTTCGCCTGAGGATCTGCTGGCACTCGCGCTTGCGTGACAACGCGGAGGATGGCTTCATAACCCCATGACCAGCACGCTCCGACTTTCCCTCCTGGCAGCCGCCGCAGCGGCGCTGACCACCCTGCCCGCCCATGCCGATGAAGGCATGTGGACCTACGACAACTTTCCAGCCGCCGCCGTGCAGCAGCAGCTGGGCGCAAAGATCACGCCGCAGTGGCTGGACCGCGTGCGCCGCGCCACGCTGCGGCTTTCCAACTGCACGGCCTCGTTTATCTCGGGCCAGGGACTCATCCTCACCAACCACCACTGCGCGGCCTCCTGCCTGGCGCAGATCTCCACCTCCGACCGGGACCGTCTGCGCGACGGCTTCCTGGCCGCCACGCGCGCCGAGGAAGTGCGCTGCCCCACGCAGTACGCCGACGTGCTGATGAAGATGGAGGACATCACTGCCAGGGTGAACGCCGCCACCGCCGGCCTCGGCGACCGTGCCGCCAACGAGGCGCGCAAGAAGGCGCTCACGCAGCTGGAACAGGCCTGCGAAAAGGCGGCCGGCACACGCGACCCGCGCCGCTGCGAATCGGTGACGCTGTACCAGGGCGGGCAGTACTTCCTCTACCAGTACAAGCGCTACGACGATGTGCGCATCGCCTTCGCGCCCGAGGATGCCATCGCCGCCTTCGGCGGCGACCCGGACAATTTCCAGTTTCCGCGCTGGTGCCTGGACATGACCCTTCTGCGCGCCTACGAGAACGGCAAGCCGGCCGTCACGCCGGATCATCTGCAGATCAACTGGGCCGGACCCGCCGCGAACGAGGCCGTGTTCGTGTCCGGGCATCCCGGCTCCACCGACCGGCTGCTGACCGTGGCGCAGCTGGAGGCGCAGCGCGCCGAACTGCCGCTGTGGCTGCTGCGCGCGTCGGAGCTGCGCGGCCGCTACATCCAGTTCGCCAAGACCGGCACCGAAGCCGCGCGCATCGCCGCCGATCCCCTGAGCTCGCTGGAGAACGGCATCAAGGTGCGGCGCAAGGAGCTCGACGCGCTGCTCGACCCGGCTCTGCTGGAGCAGAAGCGCGCCGCGGAAGCCGATCTGCGCCGCCGCGCGGCCTTCCCGGCGGGCGAGGATCCCTGGGCCGACATTGCCCGCGCCGCGCAGCGCGAGATGCAGCTCTCGGTGCCCTACACCTTCATCGAAGGCGGCGCGGGCTTCAACAGCGTGCTGTTCCGCTATGCGCGTACGCTGGTACGCGCCGCGGCCGAGCGGCGCAAGCCCAGCGAGGAGCGGCTGCGCGAATACGTGGACACGGCCCTGCCCGCGCTGGAGCGGCAGCTCACTGCGGCGGTGCCGGTGTATCCGGAGCGCGAGAAGCTCACTTTCTCCTTCGGCGTGGAGCGCATGCGCGAGTTCCTGGGCCCCGATCACGCGCTGGTGCGCACGCTGCTGGCCGAGTTCTCGCCCGACGCGCTGGCTGCGGCGCTCGTCGATGGCTCCGGGCTTGCCGATCCGGCGCTGCGCAAGCAGCTCTGGGACGGCGGCCAGGCCGCGATCGACGCCTCGCAGGATCCGATGATCCGCATCGCAAAACTGGTGGACGAGCCGGCGCGCACGCTGCGCCGCGAGATGGAGGACGAGGTCGAGGCGGTGATCGACGCGGCCCAGGAAAAGATCGCGCGCGCCCGCTTTGCGGCCTATGGCACGCGCATCTATCCGGATGCCACGTTCACGCTGCGCCTGAACTATGGCTCCGTGCAGGGCTGGGACGAGGCCGGCGCGCCGGTGCCGCCGTTCACGAAGCTCGCGCGCGCCTACGAGCGCGCCACGGGCAGCGAACCGTTCCGCCTGCCGGACAGCTGGACCGCGAAGCGCGCCCAGCTGGACCCGGAGACCTATTTCAACCTCTCCACCAACAGCGACATCGTCGGCGGCAACTCCGGCAGCCCGCTGATCAACGCCGCGGGCGAAATCGTGGGCCTGATCTTCGACGGGAACATTCACTCCATATCCGGGTCCTACTGGTTCGACGCCGCAAAAAACCGCGCCATCGCCGTCCATCCGGCCATCATGCGCGTCGCGCTCACACAGGTTTATGATGCACGGGAGCTGAGCAGGGAACTGGGGCTGTAAACACGTGGCACTGACGAACACTACCGAACGCTGGGGCGCCGTCGCCAAGACCTTCCACTGGATCATCGTGGCGCTGATCCTGCTGCAGTTCTGGCTGGCCTGGCAGGCCGAGAAGCTGCCCCTGGGCCTGGCCAAACTTGCGACCTATGCGCGCCACAAGTCCGTCGGCATCACCATCCTGGCGCTGGCGGTGCTGCGGCTGGCATGGAAGTTCTACAACCGGGGGCGTTCCCCCGAACTGCCCGGGGACCTGAAGCCCTGGGAACGCTTCCTGGGCCATCTGACGCACCAGGGGCTCTACGTGCTGCTGTTCGCGATGCCGCTGTCCGGCTGGGCCATGTCGTCGGCCAAGAACTATCCGGTCAGCTGGTTCAACCTGGTGAGGCTGCCGGACTTCGTCGCGCCCAGCGAGTCGCTGTTCAATACCCTGCACAGCGTGCACGACACGCTGGCCCTGGCGCTGGTGGCGCTGGCCGCGCTGCACGTGGCCGCGGCCTTCCAGCACCACTTCATCCGCAAGGACAACATCCTGCTGCGCATGCTGCCCTTCGGACGCCTGCGCTGACCCCTTCGACACCCAGAGGATCAACGATGATGACCACACTCCACCCCCGGCTCCTGCCCGCCTTCGCTGCGCTGTTGCTTGCCGCAACGGGCGCGCGCGCCGCCGAACCGGCACCCCTGCAATGGGCCGCCGATCCGGCGAAAAGCACGCTGGAGTTCAACTTCGTGCAGGCCGGCGCCAAGACCACGGGCCGGTTCACGAAATTCACCGCGAACGTGGATTTCTCGCCCACCGACCTTGCCAAGGGCAAGATCGACGTCGCCATCGACATGGGCAGCGCCGACACGCGCGACAAGGACCGCGACGGCACGCTGAAGACCGCGGACCTGTTCGACACGGCGAAGTTCGCGCGCTCCACCTATCTTGCAACGACCTTCGCCGCCAAGGGCACGGGCTTCGACGGCCAGGGCAAGCTCACGCTGCGCGGCGTGACGCGCGACGTGCCCATCCACTTCACCTTCCAGCCGGGCAACGAGGCAGGCAAGCCCGTCGCCACGCTCAAGGGCACGGCCACGGTCAAGCGCCTGGCCTTCGGCGTGGGCCAGGGCGAGTGGAAATCCACCGAGTGGGTCAACGACGATGTGGAAGTGAGCTTCTCGCTGCTGCTGCGGCCGCGCGCTGCAGCGCCTGCGATTCCCGCGACCCCCACGCCGGCGCAGCGCAAGTAATGCGCCGGGGCCTGCTCCGTCCCAGGGCGTGAACAGGCCCGGTCTTCAGTGCCGGAGCACTTCGACCGCGCAGACCTCGTCATCGACGAGGTCCTGCGCCGCGTCGGCCGGCGGCTCGTGGTGGGCATGCCCATCGGCATCGGCAAGCCCATAGCGCTGGTCAACGAGCTCTACCGCCGCGCGGCCGGCGATCCGGCCATCGACCTCACCTTCCTCACGGGCCTCACGCTCACCCGGCCACGCGCCCGCAGTCCGCTGGAACACCGCTTCCTCGATCCCTTCGTCGAACGCGTGTTCGGTGACGATCCGGAGCCCGCGTACGTCGAGGCGCTGCGCAGCAACACGCTGCCGCCGAACATCCGCGTCAGCGAGTTCTTCTTCACGCCGGGGTCGGCGCTGGACTGGCCGACGAGCCAGCAGCAGCATCTGGCGGACAATTTCACCGAGGTGACACGCGCGCTGCTGGCGCGCGGCATCAATGTGGTGCTGCAACTGGTGGCGTCGCGGCGCCAGGACGGACAGCGCCAGTTCAGCCTCGGCTCCAATCCGGACGTGGCCGCCGAACTGGTGCCCGAGATGCGCCGCCGGGCCACGGCACAGGCGCCCATCGCCATCGTCGGCCAGGTGCATCCGGACATGCCCTTCATGCTGGGCGACGCCTGCGTCGAACCCGGCACCTTCGACCTGCTGCTGGAACATCCCCGCTACGACTACCGGCTGTACGGACCGCCGAACCTGCCGCTGTCGGACATCGATCACGCCATCGGCCTGCATGTGAGCAGCCTGCTTGCCGACGGCGGCACGCTGCAGATCGGCATCGGCGAATTCGGCGACGCGGTGTGCTACGCAACGCTGCTGCGGCATCAGCGCAACGAGGACTGGCAGCGTGCGGTCGCGGCGCTGGCCAGTCCCGCGACGCGCGCGCTGTCGCAGTCCATCGGCGGCAGCGCGCCCTTCGTCACCGGCCTGTTCGGCTGCAGCGAGATGTTCCTCGACCAGCTGCTGGATCTGGCGCGCGCCGGCATCCTGCGCCGCGAGGTGTACGACTGCCTGCCCATCGAGCGGGCACTCGCCAGCGGCGCGCTCGGCGAACGCTTCGACGCCGACGTGCTCGAGCGGCTGCTGGATCATGGCCTCGATCCGCATCTGGATGCCGCCTCGTTCGCGCTGCTGCAGCGCTGCGGCGTGCTGCATTCCTCGGCCCGCTACGAAGCCGGCTGCATCGTGCGCGAGGACGGCAGGCGCATCGAAGCCGACCTGTCGCGGGCAGAGGTCCGCCGGGATCTGGCCGCAACGCTGGGCCGGCGGCTCAAGGGCGGCGCCGTGCTGCACGCCGCCTTCCTGCTGGGACCACAGAGCTTCTACGCGGCGCTGCGCGAACTGCCGGAAAGCGAGCGCGCCCGCTTCCTGATGAATACCGTCGGCCGCGTGAACCGCCTCGGCGAGGCACAGCGCGAGCTGCACCGGCTGCAGCGCCGCGGCGCGCGCTTCATCAACACCACGATGATGGTGACCCTGCTGGGCGCCGCGGTTTCCGACGGCCTCGAGGATGGCCGCGTGGTCAGCGGCGTGGGCGGCCAGATGGATTTCATCCTGCAGGCGCGCGAACTGCCCGATGCCCGCTCCATCCTGTGCCTGCGCGCCACCCGCGAGAAGGATGGGCTGGTGCAGTCGAACCTGCGCATGGCCTACGGCTACACGACGGTGCCGCGGCATCTGCGCGACATCGTGGTCACCGAATACGGAGCCGCGGACCTGCGCGACCGCACCGATGCCGAAGTGATCGCGGCGCTGCTCGAGATCGCCGACTCGCGCTTCCAGCCGCAACTGCTGGCCGAGGCGCAGCGCGCCGGCAAGGTGGCGCGCAGCTACCGCATTCCGGACCACGCCCGGCACAACACGCCGCAGCGGCTGGCCGGACTCATGCGGCCATTGCGGGCGCGGGGGCAGTTCAGCGAGTACCCCTTCGGCACCGACTTCTCGAAAGAGGAGATCGCGCTGGCAAGGGCGCTGCCGCGGCTGGCCGCCGCGGCGGCGACGCCCATGGGCCGCGCCGCGCTGCTGTGGCGCGCAGCCGTGCATCGGCGCGGCGGGCGCTTTGCTGCAGAACTCGCGAGGATGGATCTCGACGCGCCGCGGAGCTGGCGCGAACGGCTCGACCGGCGGCTGGTGAGCTGGGCGCTGGCCGGAGGCTGAAGGCGGCGGCTCAGGCCACCGGGCGCAGGTGGTGCACGACCAGCCACGCGGCAAGGGTCATCGCCGCGCCGCTGCCGGCCAGCACCATCCACACGCGCGCTACGCTGGCCGCAACAAACGCCCAGCAGATGAGCACCAGGAACAGTACGAACGCCAGCAGCATCGCCAGCATCCAGGCCTGCGCATAAGCCATGCCGCCGGCCATCAACAGGGCGATGCCCAGCGCACTCAATCCCCCCACGAAGCCGTAGCCGCCCACCAGGCTAGCGAGGATGCGGGAAACGATGCGGCTGGGGGTGGGGTCGACGATTTCCATAGCTGGCTGGACGACCTCAAAAGCGAATGAGAATCATTAGCATATAGTAGCCGGCATTCCGCTCCCCGACAACCTCCGGCGCCCGGCTAGGCCAGTTCGCGCACCTGCGGCTCGCGCGCCCATTGCCGCGTCGCCGCGGCGGCGAGAAATGCCTTCACATCACGCGGCAGGAACACGCCGGCATCGGGCCGGATGCCGGCAGGCTTCAGCAGGTGCTCACGCGTGCCGCCGCAGGCGGCGATGGCCTTGAGATGACCGAAGGCATCGCGGAACCAGTCGATGGCCGCGCTCTGCCGGCCGAGCTTCTGCGCCTGCTCCGGCGTCAGCACGCTGGCCACCGCATCGAACACCACCGACGGCGTGCCGGCAAGCTGGCCGTCGGCGACCATGGGTTTGCCATCGGAGAGCTTCACCTGCAGCCGCGGCGCCACCAGTTTCACGGCCGCGCCAGCCTTGCGCGCGGCATCGCGCAACTCCCGCACCTGCCCGAGGTCCGAGCCTTCGGCCACCAGGATGCCGATGCAGCGTCCCTGCAGTGTGGGCTTCATGCGATCGATGATGCGCAGCGCCGGCGAGGGGCGCAGCTCGCGCGTGGGCATCGCCGCAGCGGGCGCGGGCGGCAGCTTCGCCAGCCCCAGGCCCGCGGCGACACGCCGCGCCAGCGATTCGTCGATGTTGCGCAGGTGACCCACCATGCGCTCGCGCACTTCGGCGGTAGCCACCTTCGACAGCTCGAACACGTATGACGAGGCGATGTGCGCCTGCTCCAGCTCCGACTGGCTGCGGAAGAACATCCGCGCCTGGCTGTAGTGGTCGGCAAAGCTCTCGGGCCGCACCCGCCCCTTGATGCCGTCGTCGGCGGGCTGCGCGGCGTGCACGAAGCCGGCCGTGCGGCTGGCGCGCGGAGACTCCGGATCGAGGCTGGAGGGCTCGTAGGCCACGCGTCCGCGCGGCACTTCGCGCTGCATGTGACCGTCGCGCTGATGGTTCGCGAACGGGCACTTGGGCGCGTTGATGGGCAGCTGGTGGAAATTCGGCCCGCCGAGACGCAGCAGCTGCGTGTCCAGGTACGAGAACAGCCGCCCCTGCAGCAGCGGATCGTTGGAGAAGTCCACACCCGGCACGATGTTGGCCGGGCAGTAGGCCACCTGCTCGGTCTCGGCGAACAGGTTGTCCGGATTGCGGTTCAGCTGCATCCGGCCGATCACCTGCAGCGGCACCAGCTCCTCGGGAATCAGCTTGGTCGGGTCCAGGTGATCGAAGGGAAACTTCGCGGCTTCCTTCTCGGTGAACAGCTGCACGGCCAGGTCCCACTCGGGGAAATCCCCGGCATCGATCGCCTCCCACAGGTCGCGGCGCATGAAGTCGTTGTCCGCAGCCTGCAGCTTCACCGCCTCCTCCCACAGCGTGGACTGGAGGCCGAGGACGGGGCGCCAGTGGAATTTGACGAAGATGGACTCTCCGCGGCCGTTGACCAGGCGGAAGCTGTGCACGCCGAAGCCTTCGATCATCCGCAGGCTGCGCGGAATGGCACGGTCGCTCATGGCCCACATCACCGCGTGCATGGTCTCGGGCGTCAGCGACACGAAGTCCCAGAAGGTGTCGTGCGCGCTGCCGGCCTGCGGCCAGCCCCGATCCGGCTCCATCTTCACCGAATGCACCAGGTCCGGAAATTTCATCGCGTCCTGGATGAAGAACACCGGCACATTGTTGCCCACCAGATCCCAGTTGCCTTCCTGCGTGTAGAACTTCACCGAAAAGCCGCGCACATCGCGCGGCGTGTCCACCGAACCGGCGCCGCCGGCCACCGTCGAAAAGCGGCAGAATACCGGCGTCTTCTTTCCGACCTGCGTCAGGATGGCGGCGCGGGTGTACTTCGCCAGCGATTTCGTCAGCACGAAGTGGCCATGCGCGGCGCTGCCGCGCGCATGCACGATGCGTTCGGGAATGCGCTCATGGTCGAAGTGGGTGATCTTCTCGCGGAGGATGAAATCCTCCAGCAGCGTGGGACCGCGCGGCGCGGGCCGCAACGAGTTCTGGTTGTCGGCGACGGGAATGCCCTGCGCCGTGGTCATCACCGGGTGGTGGCCACCGGCCTGCTGCTGCGGCTCACCGCCGGTGCCACGCTGCAGGTCGCCTGATGTGCGGGAGTTGCGGCTTCTGCGCTGCGGGATTCTTGTGGCCATGAGAAGCTCCTGCTGGAAGGGAAACAGGCCTTGGCAGTTCGCCGATTATCTTCCCCCACTCATGGTCCGGCCAGCGGACGGGCGCGCCATCCGCGGTCAGTGTCCTCCTACATCCACGCCGCGCAGCTGGTCGACGATGTGCGGGTTCTCGAGCGTGGAGATGTCCTGCGTGATCTCCTCGCCGCGCGCGATGGTGCGCAGCAGGCGGCGCATGATCTTGCCGGAGCGGGTCTTGGGCAGGTTGTCCGCAAAGCGGATGTCGTCGGGCTTGGCGATGGCGCCGAGCTGCTCACCCACCCAGTTGCGCAGTTCCTCGCGAAACGCCTTGGTGTCGCCCGTGGGGCGCTCGCCCTTGCACACCACGAAGGCGAACACCGACTCGCCCTTGATGTCGTGCGGCCGGCCGACGACGGCGGCCTCGGCCACGCGCGGATGCGCGACCAGCGCGGACTCGATCTCCATCGTGCCGAGCCGGTGGCCGGCCACGTTGAGCACATCGTCGATGCGCCCCATGATCCAGTAATAACCGTCCTTGTCGCGGTGGGCGCTGTCGCCGGCCACGTAGTAGCGGTTGCCGAACTTGGCCCAGTAGGTTTCGATGTACAGCGCGTTGTCGTTCCAGATGGTGCGCAACATCGAGGGCCAGGGCTTCTTGATGACCAGATAACCGCCGGCATCCACGCCCTGCACCGGCTCGCCCTCTTCATCGACGATGTCGGCCTCGATGCCCGGCAAGGGCCGGGTGCAGGAGCCGGGCTTGGTGGTGGTGACGCCGGGCACCGGCGAGATCATGATGGCGCCGGTTTCGGTCTGCCACCAGGTATCGGAGATGGGGCAGCGCCCGCCGCCGATCACGCGGTGATACCACATCCAGGCCTCGGGATTGATGGGCTCGCCCACGCTGCCCAGCACGCGCAGCGAGGAAAGGTCGTAGCTGGCCGGAATCTCATCGCCCAGCTTCATCAACGCGCGGATCGCCGTGGGCGCCGTATAGAACACGCTGACCTTGTGCTGCTGGATGATCTTCCAGAAGCGGCCGGCATCCGGGAAGGTGGGCGCGCCCTCGTAGATCACCACGGTGGCGCCATTGGCCAGCGGCCCGTAGGCCACGTAGCTGTGGCCGGTGATCCAGCCCACGTCCGCCGTGCACCAGTAGATGTCGTCGGGCTTGAGGTCGAAGACCCACTTCGAGGTGAGCTTCGCGCCCAGCAGGTAGCCGCCGGTGGAATGCTGGATGCCCTTGGGCTTGCCGGTGGAGCCGGAGGTGTAGAGCAGGAACAGCGGGTGCTCGGCACCCACCCACTCGGGCTGGCAGCTGGTGGACTGGCCGGCCACCACCTCATGCCACCACAGGTCGCGCCCCTCCTTGAACGGCACCTTCTCGCCGGTGTGCTTGAGCACGATGACGCGCTCGACGCTGGCGCCGCCCTCGGACAACGCCTTGTCGGTGGCAGCCTTCAGTTCCACCACCTTGCCGCCGCGCCAGCCGCCATCGGCCGTGATCACGAACCGCGCCTTAGCGTCATCGATTCGGTCGCGTACGCTCAGTGCCGAGAAACCGCCAAAGACCACCGAATGGATGGCACCGATGCGGGCACAGGCCTGCATGGCAAGGACCGCCTCGGGCAGCATCGGCATGTAGATGATGATGCGGTCGCCCTTCTTTGCACCGAGCGCGCGCAGGCCATTGGCGAAGCGGCACACTTCGGCATGCAGCTGCGCATAGCTGAAGCGGCGCACCTCGCCGCCTTCGGCCTCGAAGATGATGGCGGTGCGGTCACCGCCTGCAGCCAGATGCACATCGAGGCAATTGACCGAGACATTGAGCTGCCCGTCGGCGAACCAGCGGTAGTTCGGCGCACTGCTGGCATCGAGCACCTGCGTGAAGGGCTTGTGCCAGGACAGCTGCTCGCGCGCCTGCGCGGCCCAGAAGGCCTCGCTGCCCAGCGAGGCCAGCGAGTGCAATCGCGCCAGCTCCTGTGCGTTGGGATGGGCCTGCGCCGCGAACTCCCCCGGCGGCGCAAACACGCGGTCTTCGGTGAGGACCGACTGAATGGATTTGTCGTTCATGGCCCGATCATAGCGCCAACCTTTCGGCTTGCCGACGCAATAGGAGACCGAAACCTTGCTCGTCGCAGAACTGCGCAAGGCCCGCAAGATCAGGCGGACGGCGGCGCAGACCTTCGCGTGTGAGGGCCAGCGGCATGTCACAGCAGATGCGGGTCAGCTCCCGCGCCAGGTACGCCGCATCGCGATGGGTGGCCAGGCGCTCGACGAGCCGGGCAGCGCCGCGCAGGGGCAGGTCGCGCACGGTATCGAGCCGCGCGTAAAGCTCATCGAGCGTGGCGTAGGCTTTCATCAATGCCGCGGCAGTCTTCGGCCCCACGCCGGGGACTCCGGGAATGTTGTCCACCGCGTCCCCGGTGAGCGCGAGGTAATCCGCATAACGGTCCGGCGCCACACCGAAGCGCTCCTCGATCTGGCTGTGGTGATAGCGGGCCTGGCCGGTGTAATCCCAGTACACATCGCCGGGCCCGATGAGCTGCGCCAGATCCTTGTCGCGCGAGACCAGCGTGCAGCGCAGGCCCTCGCGGCGCATGAAAGCCGCCAGTGTGCCGATGATGTCGTCGGCCTCGTACTCGGGGCTGTCGTACCAGGTCACGCCCAGGTGCGCGCAGAAGGCGCGACAGCGTTCGAACTGCAGCAGCAGGTCCGGCGGCGCCGGTTCGCGGTTGGCCTTGTAGGCCGGGAAGATGCGGTTGCGGTGGCAGGAGGCGAGGCTGGCGTCGAAGGCCACCGCGATGTACTCGGGGCGCACGCGCTCCACCAGATCCGACAGGAAGCGGGCGAAACCATACAGCGCGTGCACCGGATTGCCGTCGCGGTCCCGCATCTCCGGCGGCAGCGAATAGTACGCGCGGAACACGTACACCGACGCATCGACGAGATAGATCACGGCCTGTCCATCCCCGCGCCCTCGATGCCAGGCCGGTAACGCCACACCGCCAGTGCGCCGTACAACAGCACCAGCACGGCGAGATTGGCGAGTTCGGGCGCCGCTTCGGCAGCGCTCGCTCCCATCTGGTTGAACTTGATCATGAGGTTGATGCCGGGCGTGGACGGGATCAGCTTCGCCAGCCACACCAGCGGCTGCGGCATCGCTGCAGCCGGCCACGACAGGCCGGAAAGGAAGAACAGCGGCAGCGAGGTGACGGTCATCAGCTGGAACGGCCGCTCGCGGGTACGGAAGAAGCTTCCCGCGAACAGCGCGAAGGCGA
The DNA here is from genome assembly GCA_049841155.1 of Steroidobacteraceae bacterium. Classification (GTDB taxonomy): domain Bacteria; phylum Pseudomonadota; class Gammaproteobacteria; order Steroidobacterales; family Steroidobacteraceae; genus ZC4RG30. The sequence goes on along the minus strand of JASGHI010000004.1, from coordinate 54,292 downwards.
CCACCGCGGCAACGTACAGTGCGCCGCCAAACAGGAGGCCGGCCGGATTGCCGCCGCGCGGATAGTCCTGCAGCCACATCACCAGGCCGTTGTAGTACAGCAGGCTGCACATGCCGATCAGCGCGAAGGCCGCGGCGATGCCGAGCAGTCCCGGCCGCGAGAATGCCAGCCGGCCGACGCGCTCGCGGCGGGTGCCGGCCATCACCAGCATGCCGATCAGCAGCGTCTGCTGCACGATCAGCTGCGCCACGCCCGGCACCACGGCGCTGCCGTAGCCTTCGCGGGTGTTGAACAGCGGCCGCATCACCACCTGCAGCGGCGGCGCGGCCGGCACGCCGGCGAAACGCGCCTGCGCCATGGCCGCATCGCGCGCGAATGCGGTGGCGGCATCGCCCAGGCCCTGCAGCACGCCGGCGCCGCGGCCCAGGAAAGCGCCGCTGCCGAAGAGGGCCAGCTCTGCCGGCTCCCCGCGCAGGATCGTGCGTCCGAATCCCGCCGGCATCATCAGCACGCCCTCGGCCTCGCCGCGCGCAATGCGCTGCCGCGCCTCGTCCATCGACATCGCAGCACCGGCGACATGCGCCGCGCGTACGGCATCGACCTTGCGCACCAGCGCGCGGCTCATCGGGCTGCGGTCCTGATCGACGATCAGCACCGGATACCGCGAAGCCACCTGGTGCCGGTAGGCCAGCGGATAGAAGAACGAGTACAGCACCACCGCGCCGATCAGCGTCACCATGGCATAGCGATCGGCGAACACCGCACGCAATGTTTCCCGGAACCCCGCCGCCATCCGGTTCACCGCAGCCCCCATGCGGCCGGATCACGCGCGCCGCGCGCGTACAGCGCAAACCCGGCGCCGCCGGCCAGCAGCGCGAACAGCAGCAGCACGCCCAGCGACGGCAGCGACGCCGTCCACGCCGCACCCAGATCCAGTTGCTGTGCCTGCAGCTGCAGATAGGCCGTGAACGGCAGCAGCTGGCTCCATATCTGCGCGAACAGCGGCGCTCCCTGCACCGGGAACGCCGCTCCCGAGAACGCCAGCGACGTGCCCGCATACAAGCCGGTCAGCGACAGCGACGTGCCCAGGTTGCGGGTGCCCCCGACCAGCAGCAGCGCGATGGCGCCGTATGCCAGGTACATCGCTGCCTGTCCGGCCACGAGCAGCGCGGCACTGCCAGCCGCACCGCCCCTGATCGACGCCAGCCATGTCAGCGACAGCGTGCCGTAGGCGGTGAACAGCAGCAGGTAGGGCATCAGCTTGCCGGCGACCGCAGGCAGCAGGCGGCCGCCGCATTGCTGCAGCCATGCCGCCACCGTGCCATCGCGCAGTTCGCGCCCCAGCGCAGTCACCATCGCCAGACAGGCCGCCAGATGCAGCAGGGCGGGAAACAGCAGGCCGAGCAGGAACTGCTCGTAGCTGCGCGCCGCGTTGGCCAGCACCGTGGCCTGCACGCGCAGCGGCGGCGCACGCAGCGCCCGTGGTCCGCGCACACGCCCGTTCGTCGCCTGAACCGCCTCGCCGATCTCGCGCATCGCGGCCTGTCCGGCGGTGGGGTGGCTGGCATCGTAGTAGACGAAGACGGTGGCGCTGCCGCCGCGCAGGATTTCGCGCTCGCTGCCCGCCGGCAGGTACACCACTGCGAACGCACCGCCGGCGCGCACCTGCGACCATGCCTGCAGCAGATCCACTCGCCGGGTCGGACGCAGCCCCGGCGCGGCGTCGAGCAGGCGCGCCAGTTCGCGGCCGGTGGCGCCGCCATCGGCGTCGACCAGCACCACCGGCAACCCGCGGGGCACTGCACCGGAGAACATCCACGCGAACAGCGCCAGCCCCAGCAGCGGGATCCACGTGACCAGTGCCAGATCCCAGCGGTCCCGGCGCAGCCGCACACACTCGCGCAGCACCGAACCGACGAAGGCTTGGCGTGCGGTCGGCCGCGTCAGCGCGGCGGCCATGCGAACAGCACACTCATGCCCGGCCGCAGGCCCGCTACCGGTTCCACCGGCCTGGCGCGCACCTCGAAGCTGCGCACGTCGTAGCCCGCCGACTGGCGGGTCGCACGCCAGGTGGCGAAATCGCCGGCGGGGCTGATGTAGTAGACCTCGAAATCGACATCGTCCGCCTGCAGCGCCGGGATCCGGCCGCGCAGCTTCTGCCCGGTTGCGAGCCCGGCGAACTGGTCCTCGCGCAGATGGAAGGCCACCCAAGTGCGCTGCAGATCGACGAGCGTGTAGATCGGATAGCCGGCCGGCACCAGTTCCCCGACCTCGACCAGGCGCCGGGACACCTCGCCAGCCACGGGTGCCCGGCCTTGTACTTCGTCACCTGCCGCGCGCACTTCGGCCACCGCAGCCTCGGCCTGGCGCACCTGCGCCTGCGCCGCAGCGCGGTCTTCGCGGCGGGCGCCGGCCAGTGCCTGGTCATACAGCGCGCGCGCCGCGCGCGCCTGCTCCGCGGCATCGATGGCCTTTGCCTGCGCCTCATCACGGCGCTGCCGCGTTACCACGCCCTCGGCGTACAGCCGCTCCAGACGCTGGAAAGTGGACTGGGCCAGCTCGCTTCCCGCCTGCGCACGCCGCCAGTTGGCCTCGGCCGCGCGGATATCCTCTGTCCGGGCGCCGGCTTCGGCCTTGTCCGACTGTGCGCGTGCTGCCGCCAGCACCGCTTCGGCCTGCTGCTGCTTCGCTGCCACTTCGGGACTATCCAGATCGAACAGCACCTGCCCCGCCTCGACCCGCTCGCCCTCGGCGGCCCGCAACGCCGACACGCGCGCGGTCACCTTCGCGGCGACATTGACGGTGTCGGCATCGGCCATGCCCTGGACCAGATCAGCCGGACTGCGCAATGCCAGCCACAGGCCGCCCGCGAGGATCACTGCCACCACGGCCAGGGCGATGACGAGCAGGCGGCGGCGAGCCGGTGGCGCGCCGTCCGGCGGCACCTGTGCCGGCGGCGCCGTGGGTTCGCCAGCCGGCACCGTTTCATTCATTGGAAAGCACCCTGTGATCGGCCTTGCGGGCATATTCACCGAAACTCGCCGACTGGCCGCTCGCCTCGAGCAGCTGCGCCAATGCCAGGCCGTAGTCGTATGCGGCCTGGGCCCGCTCCACACGCGCGCCACCCAGACCGAGCTGCGCATCGATGACATCGAGCGAGGTGGATTGTCCCTCGCGGAACGACAGTTCCTGCAGCCGGAGGTTCTCCCGCGCCTGTTCGATGCTGCTGTCGAGCAGCAGGAACTGCTGGCGCGCGGCTTCCAGCGCATTCCACGCCTGGGCCACTCCGATCGCAATCCGGTTCTCCGCCTCACGCAGCGCCGCCTGCGCCTGCGACTGCTGCGCGCGCGCGGCACTGATGCGGCGCGGACGGTCGCTGCCGGACAGCAAGGTGTACTTGATGCCCACGCCAACGGCCCAGTCGCTGTCGTTCAGCAGCGCATCCTGGCGATGCAGGTCGTACTGGCCGAACAGGAACAACTGCGGCTTCAGCGCTGCCCTGCGGGCGCGCACGTTCTCGCCGGCCTGCTCGTCCATCGCATGCAGCTGCGCCAGCTGCGGGTGCTGCGCCAGCGCCGTGCGCGTGAATTCCTCCAGCGCGCCCAGCGGCGCACCGACCACGAACAGCGGCGTGGTCGGCGTCACTGGCGTTTCATTGCGCAACATCAGCGCCAGCGCCGCGGCCGCCGCATCGCGGCGGCTCACCGCCTTGCGGTACTCGCGCTCGCTGGCATCGCGCGCCACCATGGCCTGCAGCACCTGCGCCCTTGTCGCGAAGCCTTCGCGCTCGAACGATTCGACCTGGGCCAGGTGCTGCCGCATGCCATCGCGCACCTCGCGCCGCACGGCCAGCGCTTCCCCGGCCAGGATCTGGCCGAAGTAGGCCTGCACCAGCTGGGAAACCAGCACCTGGGACTGGCGCGCCCGCTCCGCCTCGGCCTCGCGCACGCCGGCCGCGGCGGCGGCCTGCGCAGCCGGGATCTGGCCTCCGGTGTACAGCGGCAGCACCGTGGTCAGCATCGGCCGCAGGCGCCAGTCGCGCTCGCGGAACCGCAGCGGATCGTCGATGCCGAAGGCCTGGGCCACCGGCGCCAGCGAACCCAGCGGCAGATCCAGCGTCTTCTGGAATCCGAGGTAGCGCGTTTCCAGGGAAACCTCCGGCAGACGCATGCGGGCAGCCGCGTCGGACAGATCCTGCCTGGCGCGCTGGTTGGCATCGGCCGCGGCCAGCGCATCCGACACCTGCTCGAGCCGCGCGCGCGCCTCGTCAAAACTCAATGCCGCGGCATCCTGCGCCGCCGACAGCAGCGGCTGCAGCAGCGCCATGCCCAGCGCGAAGCGGCCCGCCCGGCGCAGCATGGCACCGGAGCGCCTCAGGTTCGGTCGGTCCGGTGCGGTGATGCCGTCCGCGAACATCTGCGCTAGCTCAACTGCTCGCGGATGCGTGCATGCAGCGGGCTGCTGCGCGGAAAATGCGCCAGCAGATACTGCATCTGGTCGGCGAGCACGCGGCGGCCCTTGAGGAAGATGTATTCGGCGTAGGTGGGCGTGAACGGCACCGCGACCAGCTGCATCTTCGCCTGCTCGGGCGTGCGCCAGGCCTTGTGGTTGTTGCAGCGGCGGCAGGCCGTCACCACATTGGTCCAGATGTCCCTGCCGCCCTGGCTCAGCGGGCGCACATGGTCGCGCGACAGCTCGGATGCCGGAAAGCGCTGCGCGCAGTACATGCACAGATGGCCATCGCGGCGGAACAGCGTCTGGTTGTTCAGCGGCGGCACGTAGTCGTGGCGGGTGTTGCCGGGATTGCCCGTGTGGCCCACCGTGGCGATGATCGAGCTCACTTCGAGCACGGTGCGCCGGCCGGTGGTCGCGTTGTAACCCCCCTGCAGGCGGTACAGCGGCGAACCGCAGATGTAGGCCACCTGCTGCTGGTGGTAGAGGCGGGCCGCTTCGCGGTAGTCGATCCACTCCAGCGGCATGCCCGCCACGTCGGCGCGCAGCACCAGCTGATTCAGGGCGTGCCTGCCGGGCGACGCGACGAGCGGAGGATCGTGGTCGAAAGAAGAACCGCCGGACGGCGGCCAAAGACTTCTGTTGCGGTTCAAGCAGCCGCAAGAGTATGACAGGTCGGCCCGGCAGACAACGCGGACTGGCCGGAACGAAAGGGAAGCTTCAAGCTGTCGGGCCCGTGAATGCCCGGATATACAAAGTCGCCATCGACACACCGCTGCGGCGGCTGTTCGACTACCTGCCCGCCGCGCAGGGACCGCAGCCGCAGCCGGGCATGCGCGTGCTCGTACCCTTCGGGCGCCGGCGCAGTGCCGGCCTCGTCGTCGACACTGCGGACGAATCGGATCTGCCCGAGTCCAAGCTGCGCAACGTGCTGCAGGTGCTCGACGCCGCACCGCTGTTCGATGCTTCCATGCTCGGCTTCCTGCGCTGGGCAGCCGACTACTATCACCACCCCATAGGCCAGGTCATCGCCGCGGCGATGCCGAAGCTGCTGCGCGAAGGCCGCGACCTCACCGTGTACGAGCGGCGCTGGCGCATCACGCCGGCAGGCCGCACCGCCCTCGCCGCCGGCACACTGCAGCGCGCCCCGCGCCAGCGCGCGCTGCTGGACATCCTCGCGCCGCTGCCATGGCTGGGCGAGGCGCGCATCGAGGAACTGGCGCCGCACTGGCGCGGCGCCGCGCGCAGCCTTGCCGCGCGCGGCTTCATCGCCGTCGAGGAAGTGGCCGCCGCAACGCCGCCCTCACCGCCTGCGGCACCGCAGGCCGGCGGCCTGGTGCTCACAGCCGATCAGCAGCGGGCAGTGGAGGCGGTGCATGCGCGCCTGGGTACACCGGCCGCCTTCCTGCTCGACGGCGTGACCGGCAGCGGCAAGACCGAGGTCTACCTGCAGCTGGCGGCCGCGACGCTGGCGCGCGGTGAATCGGTGCTGGTGCTGTGCCCGGAGATCGGCCTCACTCCGCAGCTGGTCGGCCGCTTCGGCCTGCGCTTCCCCGGACCTGTCGCAGCGCTGCATTCGGGACTCACCGACCGCGAGCGCGCCGCCGCCTGGCAGCTTGCCGCCAGCGGCGGCGCACGCATCGTGATCGGCACGCGCTCGGCCGTGTTCGCGCCCATTCCGCGGCTGGGGCTGGTGGTGGTCGACGAGGAGCATGATGCCTCGTACAAGCAGCAGGAAGGGGGCTTCCGCTATTCGGCGCGAGATCTCGCGCTGCTGCGCGCGCAGCGCGCCGGCATCCCGGTGCTGCTGGGCTCGGCCACGCCTTCATTCGAATCGCTGCACAATGTGCAGCTGGGCAAGCTGCAGCCCCTGTCGCTGCCGGCACGCGCGGGCAATGCCGCCGCGCCGCGCGCGGTGGTGGTGGACATGCGCGCGCATGCCGTGCACAAGGGCTTTGCCATGCCGCTGATCGCGGCAATGGAGCGCCATCTGGCCGCCGGCAGCCAGGTGCTGCTCTACCTGAACCGCCGCGGCTATGCGCCGACGCTGCTGTGCACGGCCTGCGGCTGGGTGGCCGGCTGCCGCCAGTGCGATGCGCGCCTGACGGTGCACCAGCGCAGCGGGCGGCTCGCCTGCCATCACTGCGGTGCGGAGGAGGCGCGTCCCGCAAGCTGCCCGCGCTGCGGCTATCCGGTGCAACCCCTGGGCCACGGCACCGAGCGCGTGGAGGAAACGCTGGCGGAGCGCTTCGCGCAGTACGCCGTCGAGCGCTTCGACCGCGACACGCTGCAGCACCAGCAGGCACTGGAGGGCGCGATCGGCCGCGTGACCAGCGGCGCGGCGCGCATCCTGGTCGGCACGCAGATGCTCACCAAGGGGCATCACTTTCCCGAAGTGACGCTGGTGGGTGTGCTCAATGCCGACCAGAGCCTATTCAGCACCGATTTCCGCGCCGCCGAGCGGCTCGCCCAGACCATCGTGCAGGTGGCCGGACGTGCCGGGCGCGCCGACCGGCCCGGCGAAGTGCTGATACAGAGCCAGTATCCGGATCATCCGCTGCTGCGCACGCTGGTTGCGGACGGTTACGGCGCCTTTGCCCGGGATGCGCTTGCCGAACGTGCGGCGGCACACTGGCCGCCGTATGGGCGCATCGCAATGCTGCGCGCCTCGGGCACCGCGCCGGATACCGCGCTGGGATTCCTCAGGGCCGCCGTGGCTGCGGCGAACCGCCCGGCCGGCATCGCATTGCGCGAACCCATTCCTGCGGCGATGACGCGCCGGGCCGGCCGCTACCACGCGCAGCTGCTGGTGGAATGCAGCAACCGGGGCCGGTTGCAGCAATTCCTCGCCACCTGGGTGCCCTCTGTCGAGGCATTGCCCGCGCCCGCGAACCTGCGCTGGGCGCTGGACGTCGATCCGCTCGAAGTGTTCTAGTGACTGGATGATCTTCCTGCACTACAGCGGCTGCAGCACCTGCCGCAAGGCGCGCGCCTGGCTGCGCGGGCACGACATCGCCGTCACCGAACGCGCCATCGTCGAACAGCCGCCCACCAGGACGGAACTCGCGCGCTGGATACCGGCCAGCGGCCTTGGCTTACGCAAGTGGCTGAACACTTCCGGCCAGAGCTACCGCGCGCTGGGCAGGGAACGCGTCGCCGCCATGACCGAGGCACAGCTCATCGATGCGCTGAGTCGCGACGGCAAACTGGTGAAGCGCCCGGTAATCGTCGCCGGTGACCGCGTGCTGGTGGGCTTCGACCCGGCAGCCTACGCCGCGCTGGCCCGATCCTCGTCCAGCCGCTGACGCGCCCGGTCCAGCCGCCCGGTGACCGGGCGCAAAGCGGTTGCTGCACCCAGCCCCGTGGGCGGCATGTGCACGTAGATCGATTCGGCGCGCGGCACGGGATAGGTTTCATGCCAGATGCCGACGGCATCCCCACCCGCCCGTGCCCGCTGGTTGAACGCCGCCCAGGCCGGGCGGTGCCGCCCCTTCCCGTCGACGGCGTATTCGTAGAGACGCTCGAGGCTGGACCAGTACTGCAGCACGGTAGGCGTGCGTGGAAAGCCGAACGCGCGGTACCCCAGCAGCCCCGAACCGGGGTCGGCGGCGAGCTCACGCATCATCGGCGGCATGGCCGCCATGGTGGGCAGCCACAGATCCGGGCGCAGCCAATTGTTGATACGCATGCCGATCAGAAAGACAACCAGCTGGCCGTCGTAGTCGTGGGTCATCCGGCCTGTCAGAGGTTTCATGGACGGCTCCCGGGCATAATGGATAGTGAGACAATCCAATAATAGATAGTTTCAATATCCAATATCAAGAGGCGGCATGCGCATCTCCGGGCTTTCGCGGGCAACCGGCGTTCCGGTGGCAACGATCAAGTACTACCTGCGCGAGGGACTGCTGTTCCCCGGCACGCTGACCTCGTCCACACAGGCGCAATACGATGAGGCGCACGCGGCAAGGCTGCGGCTGATCCGCGCCCTGCTCGGGCCGGCCGGCCTTTCGATCACGCAGGTGCGCGAAGTGCTGCACATCATCGACGACCCCGGGCCGGACATGTTCACTCTGCTGGGCCGCGTGCAGCTGGCCACCGCACCCCGGCGCGAGGAGCCGGACATCGCGGCCGCGCTGGAACTGATCGCAAGCGCCGGATGGCAGATCGACGCCGACTGCCCGGAAGTGCGTCAGCTCGCCGCGGCACTGGCGGGATTGGCCGCGGCGGGCTTCGTGCCGCCGGAGGGGATGCTGGAACGCTATGCGGCAGGCATGGACCAGCTGGCCTGCGCGGAGATCGCCCACATCCCGACTGCGTCGGCGGAAGCCGCCGTGCGTTACACGGTGCTGGGCACCCTGCTCATCGAGCCGGTGCTGCTGGCGCTGCGGCGACTCGCCCAGCAGGACGCGGCCAGGCGCCGCTTCGGCGCGCCGACAACCGGGTAGACTTGCGCCCCCCATGAAGCAAGACATCGAACAGCTGCTGCACGCGGCCCTGGCGCATCTGAAGGGCAGCGTGCTGCCGCAGGATCTGCCGGCCCCGGACCTGGGTCTGGCGCGCACCCGCGACACGGCCAATGGCGACTACGCCAGCAACGTGGCCATGCGCCTCGCGAAGCAGGCCAGGCTGCCGCCGCGGGAACTGGCGCAGAAGATCGTGGCCGCGCTGCCCGCCTCACCCGCTCTGGCGAAGGTCGAGATAGCCGGTGCCGGCTTCATCAATTTCTTCCTCGCCGGCAGCGCGCAGGCCGATGTGGTGCGCCGCGTGCACGAGCTGGGCGATGCCTTCGGCCGCAATGGCTCGGGCGGCGACCGCCGCATCCTGGTGGAGTTCGTGTCGTCGAATCCCACCGGCCCGCTGCACGTGGGCCATGGCCGCGGCGCCTCCTACGGCGCCAGCGTCGCGAACCTGCTCGAAGCCAATGGCTGGGCGGTGCACCGCGAGTACTACATCAACGATGCCGGCCGCCAGATGGACATCATCGCGGTGAGCGTGTGGCTGCGTTATCTAGAAGCCTGCGGCGAGCAGTTCCGCTTTCCCGCCAACGGCTACAAGGGCGCCTACGTGCGCGAGATCGCGGCGCAGCTGCTGCAGAAGGCCGATGCGACGCTGGTGCGGCCGGTGGGCGAGCTGCTGGGCAACCTGCCACCGGACGAACCCGAAGGCGGCGACAAGGATGCCTACATCGATGCGGTGATCGGGCGCGCGCGGCAGCTGCTCGGCGATGCGGCCTTCCTCGAAGTGGCGGACCTGGCGCTGGATGCCGTCGTGGCCGACATGCGCAACGACCTCGAGGAATTCGGCGTGGTCTACGACCGCTGGTTCTCCGAGCGTTCGCTCGCGGCGAGCGGCGCCATCGACCGGGCGCTCGAACGCCTGCAGCGCCAGGGCCATCTGTACGAAAAGGACGGCGCGCTGTGGTTCCGCGCCACCACCTTCGGCGACGAGAAGGACCGCGTGGTGGTGCGCGAGAACGGCGTGAAGACCTACTTCGCCTCGGACATCGCCTATCACCTGGACAAGCGCGAGCGCGGCTTCGACGTGCTGCTGGACATCTGGGGCTCGGACCACCATGGCTACATCGCCCGCGTGAAGGCGGGTCTTGCGGCCATGGGCGAGCCGCAGGAAAGCCTCGAAGTGCAGCTGGTGCAGTTCGTGTCGCTGTACCGCGGCGGCGAGAAGGTGCCCATGTCCACGCGCGCCGGCGAGTTCATCACGCTGCGCCAGCTGCGCGCCGAAGTGGGCAATGACGCGGCGCGCTTCTTCTACGTGCTGCGCAGCCACGACCAGCCGCTGGACTTCGACCTTTCGCTTGCCAAGTCGCGCACCAACGAGAACCCGGTCTACTACATCCAGTACGCGCATGCGCGCGTGGCCAGCGTGCTGCGGCAGCTGGCGGCCAAGGGCCACTCGCTCGATCTGGCACAGGGCCTGGCCAACCTCGCGGCGCTGGCCTCACAGCAGGAAAGCGCGTTGCTCACTCAGCTCGGCAAGTATCCGGAACTGATCCAGCTGGCAGGCGCCAACCGCGCGCCGCATGCGCTGGTGCACTACCTGCGCGATCTCGCCAACGCCTTCCACACCTGGTACAACGCCGCGCAGTTCATCGTCGAGGATGCCGCCACGCGCAATGCGCGGCTGGCGCTGGCGCTGGCCACGCAGCAGGTGGTGCGCAACGGTCTCACGCTGCTGGGCGTCTCGGCGCCGGAGACCATGTGAGCGCCGCGCGGACCCGGCTGACGAGCCGGGATTTCAAGCACGGCGGGCGCGGCCAGTCGCTGCCCGCGGCGCGCATCAGGGATTTCGGTGCGGGCCTTGCCATAGGTCTGGTCGTGGCGCTCGGGATCTACGTCTCCGACCATCGCAACCGGGACGAGGAAACCGCCGCCGAAACCGAACCCCGGCCCCAGGCCAGGGCCGACGCACCCGATACTGCCGCGGAGGCCGAGGCCGACCCGGCGCCGCAGTACGACTTCTACGACATGCTGCCGAAGTTCGAGGTGGTGGTGCCGGAACGCGGCGAGCGCGATGTGCGCGGCAGCGCGCCGGCGGCGCCGGTCACCAAGCCGGGCGTCTATGTGCTGCAGGCCGGTTCGTACCGCAACCAGGCCGATGCCGAGCGCGTGCGCTCACAGCTGGGCAAGCAGGGCATCGAGGCCACGGTGCAGCGCGTGCAGGTGGATGCCGATGTCTGGCACCGCGTGCGCGTGGGTCCGTTCAGTGATCTGGCACGCCTCGAGACCGCGCGCGAGAACCTGCGCCGCGCCGACGTCGACACCATCGTGGTGCGCGTCGGCGACTGACCGAAGCCTCGTCAGGCAATGGCCGCGCGCGGCTCCGCGTCGAGGTTCGCCGCCTGCAGCACTTCCTCCGCGGTCAGCGGCCGGCCGAGGTAGTAGCCCTGCGCATAGTGGCAGCCCAGCGACTGCAGGATGGCGAGCTGTTCGGGCGTTTCCACGCCTTCGGCCACGCTGGTCTTGCCGAGGTTCTCCACCAGCGTGATGGTTGCGTGGATCACGGCCAGCGTGTCCGGTCCCGCGGCGATTCCCGCAGTGAATGAGCGGTCGATCTTGATCACGTCGAAGGGATAGTCGCGCAGGCATCCCAGCGAAGAAGTGCCGGTGCCGAAATCGTCCATGGCCAGGTGCACGCCGATCTCATGCAGCTGGTGCATCAGCGCCAGCGACGCCGCCGGATCGCGCATCACCTCGCGCTCGGTGACCTCCAGCAGCAGGCAGCCCGCCGGCAGCCGCGCCTTCGACAGCGCGCTGCGCACGGTGTGCAGCAGCCGTTCGCCCTGCGCCAGCTCCGCGCGCGACACGTTCACGCTCACCACATGCGGCGCATTGGCCGCATCCTGCGCGCGCCAGCGCGCCAGCTGCGCGCAGGCCTCGTGCATCACCCACTCGCCCAGCGCACCGATCAGCCCGCATTCCTCGGCCACGGGCACGAACTCGCCCGGCGACACCTGACCCATGACGGGATGCTCCCAGCGCAGCAGTGCCTCGACCGAAGTGCGGCGGCCGGTGTCCAGTTCGACGATGGGCTGGTAGACCAGCGAGAACTGCGCCGTTCCGATGGCGCGGCGCAGGCTGGTCTCGATCTGCAGGCTGCGCGACAGGCGCGCGTGCATCTTCTCGCAGAACAGCATGGAGCGGGCGCGGCCGGCGCGCTTGGCCTCGTACATGGCGAGGTCGGCGTTGCGCACCAGCGTTCCGGCATCCGGTGCATCCTGACCACCGGTGACGATGCCGATGCTGGCGGTGGAATGCACCTCGCGGCCGCGGATCACGTAGGGGTACGACAGTGCATCGAGGAGCTGATCCGCGATGAGCCCGGCGTCAGCGGCGTCGTGCAGACCGTCCAGCAGCACGACGAATTCATCGCCGCCGAAGCGCGCGATGAGAGGGTTCATGGCGTTGATGCGGCCGATCTCGCCGAGGTTCGTGCGCAGACGCTGCGCGACCTGCACCAGCAGATCGTCGCCGGCCTGATGGCCCATGGCGTCGTTGATGATCTTGAAGCGGTCGAAGTCGAGGAACAGCACTGCGAAGTGCTGCCGCGAATCATGGCGGGCAGCCTCGACCCTCGCGCGCAGCTGTTCCATGAAGAAGCTGCGGTTGGCCAGGCCCGTGAGACGGTCCTGGTACGCCGCCGCGGCCAGCGCCTCCTCCGCCGCCTTGCGCGCGGAGATGTCCGCATGCGTGCCGACCAGCACCCGCGGCGAACCGTCCGCACGGCACTCGAGCACCCGACCGCGCGCGGCCACCCAGATCCAGTGGCCCAGCTCGTGGCGGATGCGATGATCCATGCCGAACAGCGCTTCGGCGCCCTGCACGCCGGCATTGGCGGCGGCAAAGACGGCGGCACAGTCATCGGGGTGGATCAGCGCGCGCCATTCGCTGATACGCAGTGTGCGGGCGGCCATTGGCGGACGGCCTGCCATCCGGAGCCAGCTCTCGCTCACATGCATGAGGCCGGCGTCCAGATCCATTTCCCACACACCCACGCCGGTGCTTTCGATCACGTGCCGCAACCGCAGCTGATGCGCGGCATCGGCGGCCGCGGCGGCCAGCGAATGCATGCGGCTGCGGTAGACCAGCAGCGGCAGCACGGCCGCCAGCAGCAGCTGCGGCAGCAGCACCGCCAGTGAATGCTGCGCGGAGTCCTGATGCATCACGTACCAGGCCGAGACAATCACCAGTCCCGCGAGCGAGCCCACCACGGCGGCTTCCACGGCCGAGCGCAGCCGCCGCCGGCGCAAGGCACCCGCCGATTCGGGGTGCTCCAATGTGGCAGGCGTGGTCATCAATCAAGTATCGGCAGACCGCATGTTCCGCCGCAGTGCCCCGCACCGGGAAAGGGCGGAAACTGTGATAGGGTTCCGCTCCGCATGGCCATCGACAACGCGGAAGTCCTCAAGGCGGCCACCGCACTGGGCGTGGTCGGCGGCAGTTCCCAGTCGGTGCACCGCGTTCTTGCGGCATTGTGTGACCCTGGACTCGGCGCACATGAAATCGCCGCCATCGTGCAGCGCGATCCCGGGCTCACGGCCCGGGTGCTCAAGGTGGCCAATTCCGCCTACTACGGCCGCTCCGGGCAGGTACAGTCGGTGGATCAGGCCCTCATCCTGCTGGGCTTCGACGCCGTGCGCGGCATTGCCGCCTCGGCCTGCCTGGACCGCGGCATCGTGCGGCGCTCGGCCACGGCCGCCATCCAGCCGGACGCGCTGGCCGGGCATTGCCTCGCCACGGCGCTGGCCGCGGAGCATCTGGCACGCCGGGTGCGGCCCGCGATGGCGGTCGAGGCGATGATCGCCGGCCTGCTGCACGATTTCGGCGTGCTGGTGCAGGAGCGGCTGGATCCGGCGGGTGTCGCGGCGCTGATCGACGCGCTGCGCGATGACGAATCCGCGCGGCCCGGCGCACTGGAACCGGCCCTGGTGCGCGTCGGGCATGCCGAGTGCGCGCGCATCATGTTCGAGGCCTGGGGCCTGCCCGCGCTCATCACCGCGGCGGTGGCGTTCCATCACGATCCACTGGCGGCACCGGACGACGCGGCGCGGGATCTCGCGGCGCTGACGCACCTGGGAATGCAGGCGGCGCTGGATGCGGGATTCGCGCATCCGCTGGAACCGCGGCCGCTGCCGGACCTGCGCGCAGCGCTGTGCGCCAGGTTCGCACTCGAGCCGCAAGGCCTGGCGGCGGCGGACGACCTTGCCGAGCAGGTGCTGCTGCTGCGCGGGGTGGGCGACTAGCCCCGATGCACCTGGAAGCCGGCGAAGGACTGCGACACCGGCATGATTTCCAGGCGATTGATGTTCAGGTGCGGCGGCAGCGTGGCCACGTAGAAGATCTGCGCGGCGATGTCCTCGGCCGTCATGGGACTGGCGCCGGCGTAGAGTCTGTCCGACGCCGCCTGGTCGCCGCGGGTGCGCACCAGCGTGAACTCGGTCTCGGCCATGCCCGGCTCGATGTCGGTCACGCGCACGCCGGTGCCGTGCAGGTCACAGCGCAGGGCCAGAGAAAACTGCCGCACGAAGGCCTTGGTGCCGCCATAGGCGTTGCCGCCCGGATAAGGGTAGCTGCCCGCCACCGAACCGATGTTGATGATGGCGCCGCGGCGCTCGATCAGGCGCGGCAACAGGTGGTGGGTGAGCGTTACCAGCCCGGTGATGTTGGTGTCGATCATCGTCTGCCAGTCGGCAAGGCTGGCGCGCGGCGCCGGCTGCGTGCCCAGCGCCAGACCGGCGTTGTTGACCAGCAGATCGATGTCACGGAAGGCTTCCGGCAACGCATCGAGCGCGGCGCGCATGGCCGCGGCATCACGCACGTCGAACACCGCCGGATGCACGCTGGCCGCGCCCAGTTCGTCCGCGAGCTGCCGCAGGCGGTCGGCGCGGCGGCCGTTGGCGATCACCTTCCAGCCGGCACCGGCGAAGCGCCGTGCGGCGGCGGCGCCGAAGCCGGAGGTGGCGCCGGTTATCAACACCGTTCCTGTCATTCGTGACCTGCTGCGCTCATGACGGAGCTCCCCGGCACTCGGCCAGCACTGCCTCCACGTTCTCGCGGTATGCCACCTGCGGTTCGCGCACGCCGTGCTGCAGCAGCTCGCGGCGCACGGGAGGAGAGGCGCCGGCGACGAACACCTGCACTCCGTGCCCGTGCATGCGGCGCGCGAACCCGGCGACGGTGGCCGCAGCGGTGGAATCGACGATGCCGACGGCGGAGAAATCGAGCACGTAATTGCGCGGCCGCTCGGCGATGCGATCCAGCGCGGCGGCGACGCTGGCCGCCGCACCGAAGAAGAATGCGCCACTGATGCGGCAGATCACGGTGTCGCGGCCCACCCTCGCGGCCTGCGGACTCTCGCTCATGTCGTCCACCTGCACCGACTGCGACATGCGGTGCAGGAACAGCAGCGCGGCCAGCGCAAAGCCGACCACGATGCCTTCCATGAGGTTGCGGAACAGCGTCAGGCCGAAGGTGACCAGCAGCACCACGGCATCGGCGCGCGAACTGCGCAGCAGCGCGACGAAGGCGTTCTTCTCGGCCATGTGCCAGGCCACGGTGACCAGCACGCCGGCCAGCGCGGCCAGCGGTATCCATGCCGCCAGCGGCGCGGCGGCCAGCAGGAACACCAGCAGCGTGAACGAATGCAGCATGCCGGCAACCGGCGTCTGGGCTCCGGAACGCACATTGGTCGCGGTGCGCGCGATGGTGCCGGTGACGACCAGCCCGCCGAACAGCGCCGAGCCGATGTTGGCCACGCCCTGCGCGACCAGTTCGCAGTTGGAGCGGTGACGGCGGCCCGTCATGCTGTCGGCCACCACCGCCGAGAGCAGGCTCTCGATGGCGCCGAGCAGCGCGAAGGACAGCGCCAGCGGCAGCAGCGACAGCAGGCGCGGCAGCGATAGCGGGGGCAGGTGCGGCACCGGCAGGCCGGAAGGCAGCCCGCCGAAGCGCGTGCCGATGGTCTCCACCGGCCACGGCAGCAGCGCCGCCAGCACCGAGGCGCTGGCCACGGCCATGAGCAGGTTGGGCCAGTGCGGCCGCAGGCGGCGCGTGGTTTCGATGACCAGCACCGTGAATGCGGCGACCAGGATGGCCTGCGGCGAGGCCGTGCGCCACGCGCCGGCCAGCGCTCCGATCTTCGGAATGAACTCGGCCGGTTCGGCCGCCGGCAGCTTCAGACCGAACAGGTCATGCAGCTGGCTGGCGAAGATGATGGCGGCAATGCCGGCAGTGAAACCCACCGTGACGGGATAGGGGATGTAGCGGATGTAGGTGCCGAGCTTCAGCAGCCCCGCCGCGAGCAGGATGAGCCCCGCCATCAGCGTGGTGAGGATGAGGCCGTCCACGCCCTGCGATACCGCCGTGCCTGCCACCAGCACGATGAAGGCGCCCGCAGGGCCGCCGATCTGGTGACGGCTGCCACCGAGCAGCGAGACGAGAAAACCGCCGATGATGGCGGCATAGAGGCCGCGCTCCGGTCCCACTCCCGAGGCGATGGCAATCGCCATGGACAGCGGCAGTGCGACGATGGCGACGGTGACGCCGGCAACCAGGTCGGCGCGCAGCTGGGAGGCGCGGTAGCCCTCGCGCAGCACCGTGACGAACTTGGGCGTCAGGCCGTCGATGAAGCGCTCGGAAACGGGAGTCTGCACGGAGGAGGCGTGGATCAGGACCGCGGTGGCAACGCTCTCATGATACCGCTTCGAGGCGCAGCGCGCCGGTGGCGGGCGTGGCAACACCCACCGAATGACTCACCAGGCGCAGCAGCTCGAACTCCCCCACGCCCATCGAACCGTTGGCGCCGATCACACGCAGCAGCGCATCGCAGAGCCGGGTGCGCTGCAGGTAGGGCAACCGCGCGACGGTGTCGAGCGCGGCATCCACGTCCCCGGCGCCGATGTCGCCCGCCGTGAACGCGGGCCAGCGCAGCAGCGGCACCAGGCCGTTCATGCCTGCCTGGAATGCGGCCGCGGCGCGCGCGCCGGACTGGCCGGCCACGAGTGAGCACAGCAGCCCGAAGGCCGCGTCCGTGGCCTCCTGCGACGGCGCAGCCGGCTGCTGCGGCGGTGCGTGGACCAGCATGCGCAGCGCCAGGCGCGACACGGCGAAACGCAGCGTGTCCCGGGGCACGAGCTTGTCGCCGAAGGCGCGCATCACGCGCACCACCTGCAGGCGGGCGCGGTCCGGCAGCGCACCCAGCGCGGGCAGCAGCATCACCAGCAGCTGCAACCGCGCGATGGCGGGCAGACCGAACAACGCGGCCCGCATGCGCGGGACCTGCGCAGTGACGGGCGCACCGAGCACCGCGGCCAGCTGCAGCAGCTGGCCCTTGGCGCGCGCCGTGTCGGTGTCGAGCAGCGCGGCAACGAACAGCGCCTGCACCGCATGGGGAGCGGCAGCGATGCTCCGCTGCAGCTCCAGCACCTGCTGCTGCTGCGCCACACCCAGGCGGCTGCACAGCAGCTCATGCACGGGCTGGCGTTCGCCCGCCGTGGCGGCAGCCGCAAGCAGTTCGCCACCGAGCGGCACCGGTGCCCTGGCCTGCGCGCGCGCATCGAGCATGCGCCTGCGCTCGATGCGCAGCGCGGCGCGGTACTGCGCCCTGGAGAGTTTGGGCACGAGCACGCGTACACGGTCTTCCATGCGCGGATGGGTTTCGAGCAAGCCCTGCTGCAGGCGCCGCAGCAGCCCGCCCTCGGCCACCTGGTCGGATGCAAAGAACATGTGCGACATGCCCGCCGCCACACGCGCCCGCGGACGAATGGAGCCGGCCGCCTCCACCTTGAGCAGCACCGACTTCAATGCCTCGGGATTGCGCGTGAACTGCACCGCCGAGGCATCGGCCAGCGCCTCGCGGCGGCGGCAGATCGCCGCCTGCAGCACACGGCCCATGGCAAGCCCCACAGCGCCCGTCGCATGGAACAGGTAGAAGCCCAGGCGGGCCCACCAGAACAGCAGCAGCCCGGCGCCGCCCTTGCTTTCGCGGCTGCCGCGCAAGGCGCGCGCGAAGGACTCGATGGCGTACAGCCCGGCGAGCCACGCAACCAGGCGCGTATTCAGCGCCATGTCGCCGTTGAGGATGTGGCTGAACTCGTGCGCCACCATGGCCTGCATCTCGTCACGGTCCAGCTCGCGCAGCGCGCCGCCGGTCACGGCGATCACGGCACCCTGCAGCGTGCGGCCGGCAGCGAAGGCATTGATGCCCGGCTCGTCCGGCAGCAGGAATACCTCCGGCTCGGGGATGCGCGCGGCGATCGCCATCTCGGCGACAATGTTCAGCAGCTGCCGCTGCGCGAGATCGGAAGTCTCCGGCGGCACCGGCGTGCCGCGCAGTACGCGCGCCAGCGCGGCGCCCCCACCGCGCAGTTCCCACGCCGTCAACGCGCTCACGGCGAGGCAGACGAGCAGCACGGCGCCCGCGATATACCAGCCGACGAGCG
The DNA here is from genome assembly GCA_049841155.1 of Steroidobacteraceae bacterium. Taxonomy (GTDB): domain Bacteria; phylum Pseudomonadota; class Gammaproteobacteria; order Steroidobacterales; family Steroidobacteraceae; genus ZC4RG30. The sequence continues at coordinate 35,886 of JASGHI010000004.1, read as the reverse complement.
AGCGGGCGAAGAGCTCGACCAGCACGCCGCCTTCGCCACGCGGCCGCGGGAACACTGCACCCAAGGTCAGGAACGTGAGCATCAGTATCACGCCGGCGGCAATCAGCACGGCATTCAACGCCATCGCCAGCGCGAACACGGCGCGCAGCCACAGCGAATGAGCTCGTGCGCGGCGCTGCCGCTCGAAGAAATCCGTTGCCACGCCGCATGGTGGCGGCGGCTGCCGTCACACGGCCGTGAACCGTGCCACATCCGCGCCTTCCGGCACGCGGAACTGCGACAGGAGCCACAACCCCGGCCTCCCCCGAGGACCTAGACTCGAGCCAATGAACAACGACCCGAATCCGCATGATCCCGAGCCGCGCGGCCTCGCGGGTAGCCTGCGCGCAATGGCGACCCTGTGCGTGCTGGCGCTCGCGCTCACCGGCGTGCTGGTGGTGCTGGACGTGATTCCGCACAGCGCCTTCGCCGAGACCGGCGGCAAGCTGCTGGCCATCGGCGGCATCGGTCTCGTGACAGCGCTGGCGATCGGGCTGCTGACGCGGCGCTGACCCCGCTCGGATCTCTTTCAGCCCTAGACAACACGGGCCGAACAGCCCCGTCGGCACGCCTCAACGCGGATGCGTCAGTTTCTCCGCTGCGCCACTACGGGCGACAATGGGCGGGCCGATACTTGGCCGCGAGCGTACCGCCCTGACAGTGCCAGCGAAATCCGCCGTCTTCCGTTCTGTGGACTCCAACCACCACCGTCTGCCCGTCCAGGGCCGGGTCGGTCCCTCGCAGCGTCATCTCGAACCCGTCCGGGCCGACAGTAATGCGGGACACAGGCCCGGAATCCAAGTCCTCCGGCAACCCTACCTCTGAAGCGGTGTCTGGATATGCACCGTTCTCGTTCACGTAAGGAGCAGCCTTCGCTGCAATCTCGTCAGCAATCACAAATACCTGAGCGGCTTGAGCTCGCAGGGTGTAATCCCGGTATGCAGGAATCGCGATAGCCGCCAGCATACCCATTATTGCGACCATCACGATCAGCGATGCCGAGCCACCGCCGGCCCCCAGTCTGGGCGTGAAGAACGCCAGCACCCCCGACCAAAATGAACGACGCGGAGGCAGGAGGGCCGCAGCGTCATTTCCGCTGACCCGCAGTAGATGCGAGACCCGCTTGCACAACCAAGGGTAGTCGGCCGTCAGCTCGTGGTACGACATCCAGAATCCGCCAGCATCCCGCTGCTGCTCGACGAAGCGATCGATGTTGATGCTGGGCAGCTTCTCGCCACCCGTTGCAAGCACAGCCAGCGCCGCGACCGAATCCTGGACTGAGTTGGATGCCGCCATGCCGTGGAGGTCGCAGGTATATTCCTGCGCGCGGCGATATGCGGCACCCAGCAGCGGCAATACGGAGGCCGGCAGTTTAAGCCAGCGCAATTTCAGATGGCCGCGCACGACATGGGAAAGTTCGTGCCCGAAGTAGAAGCGAACCGCCTCGGGCCTCGATTTGAGCGCCTCGATGACACTGCTGAACACGACCACGTAGTAGCGGCGCAAGAACCGCGCTGCGAACGCGTTGAGCACACCGTCGCTCATCATCAGGTATGCCTTGGGCGGATCAGCGACTTCCAGCTTGCGGCAGCAATCGGTGTACTGGCTATACAACTCCGGCATCTGCCCGGGGCCCAGCTCCACACTGTTGCCTCGCAGATGCGATACGAACGCAGATTGCACGAACAAATACGATATCAAGAAAAACAGTGCCAGCAGCAGCACCACGCCGGCCGTCGCCACCAGCAGCACGAGCCACGCAACGACTCCGATGACGACGGAAATGCGGAATAGAGAATTCTCGCGTTCGTAGACCAGGTCCTTCATTGTTCTTGTTTTCTCCCTGGAACCGTTGCTTTGTCTACTCGTCGGTCACATGCCTGAAATCGACCCCGAGTGAACGCAGCTTGCGGTACAGGTGCGTGCGCTCTATGCCGACGCGCTTGGCGAGCTGGCCCACCTTGCCATTGCACAGCAGCAGCTGCTGCTGCAGGTAGGCGCGCTCGAACTGCTCGCGCGCCTCGCGCAGCGGCAGGGCGAGCAGATCCTGCTTGACCAGCGGCTCTCCGGCGGGCGCGCTCGCCACCAGCTCGCTCTCGATCTCCTCGAGGCGGATCTCCTCGCTGCCGCCCTTGATGAGCATGCGGCGCACCAGGTTGCGCAGCTCGCGCAGGTTGTCGGGCCAGGGATAGTTGCGCAGGCGGTTCTGCGCCGCCACCGAGAAACGGCGGAACGGCAGCTGCTCGGCATCGACCAGGCGGTCGACGTAGAAGCGCAGCAGCTCGGGCACGTCTTCGGCATATTCGCGCAGCGGCGGCACCCGCAGCCGCAACGCCGACAGATGCGCGAGCAGGTCGCGGCGCAGCACCCGTCCGCCGGTGCGGTCCTCCACACCGGGCTGCGTGGTGGCGATGATGCGCGTGTTGAAGGACAGCGGGCGCGGATTGCCCACGCGCTGCCACACGCCGGTCTCGATGGCGCCCAACAGCACGCGCTGCGCCACCGGCGACAGGTCCTCGATCTCCTGGATGAAGAGCGTGCCGCCCTGGGCCTGGTCGAAGAGGCCCGGGACGTCGACGCCGTCCTCGACGCCGCACAGATAGCGCTCGGCGTTTTCATCCGCCACTGCGCTTGCCACCAGCGTGACGAAGGGGCGTGTGGCTTGCGGACCGCTCTCGTGCGTGAACCGCGCCAGCGCTTCGCGGCCGCTGCCCGGTTCGCCCACCAGCAGCAGCGGCGCGGTGAGCGGCGCAATATGCGTGAGCTCGGTGCGCAGCTGCTGCACCACGCGGCTCTTGCCGAAGGTGGCCAGCAGCGGCGCCACCTGCGTGCGGCCCACGAGGCGGCGGCGCTTGCCCGCATCCATGGCGCGCTCCACGGTGCGCAGCAGTTTCGCCAGCGACAGCGGCTTCTCGACGAAATCGAATGCGCCCAGGCGGGTGGCCTCCACGGCGGTCTCGACCGTGCCATGACCCGACATCATGACCACGGGGCAGTCTTCGGAGGCCACATTGGACCATTCGCGCAGCAGCGTGATGCCGTCGGTGTCGGGCATCCAGATGTCCAGCAGCACGAGGTCAGGCGTGGCGCGGGCGCGCGAGGCGCGGGCCTGGCCGGCATCGGCCGCCACATCCACCTCGTAGCCCTCCTCGGAGAGGATTTCCTTGAGCAGAACCCGGATGTCGGCCTCGTCGTCGACGACGAGGATCTTGCCTGCACTCATGCGATATCCCTCTGGAGCTGTGCGGCACTTCCGCGGGCAGCCAGCGGCAGCATGATGCGCACGAACGCACCGCCGCCCGGGCTGTTGTCCGCCTCCACGCTGCCGCCATGTTCTTCGGCGATTCTCTTGACGATGGCCAGACCCAGACCTGTTCCCCTCGATTTGCTGGTCACGTAAGGATCGAAAACCCTTGCCAGCATCTCCTTCTGAAACCCGTGCCCGTTGTCACTCACCGTGACCACGACCACGTCGCCCTGTGGACGCGACTCGCGGCGCGTGGCGACGGCCACCCAGCCTCCGGTCACGCCATCCACCGCTTCCAGGCCGTTGGCGATCAGGTTGTTGAGCACCTGTCGCAGGCGGCCGCGGTCGGCTTGCATGCGCTGCAGCCCCGGGTCAGCGTCTATGCGCAGTGTCACCCCGGACTCCTGTGCACGATACAACTCCACGACCTCATTGACGAGGCCATTGAGATCCACCCAGCCGAGCTTCAGTTCCGGGGCGCGGGCGTATTCGCTGAAGGCGTTGACCATGCCCTTGAGGGCCTCGACCTGCTGCACGATGGTGTGGGTCGCCCGCTCGAGCAGGTCCGCATCGGCGGCTCCGAGGCGGTCGTACAGGCGGCGGCGCAGCCTTTCGGCCGCCAGCTGGATGGGCGTCAGCGGGTTCTTGATCTCGTGCGCCAGGCGCCGCGCCACCTCGCCCCAGGCCGCGTCGCGCTGCGCATGCAGCAGGTTGGTGATGTCGTCGAAGACGATCACGTAGCCGGGTTCGCCCGCCGCCTTGGCCAGCGGCGCACAGGCACAGCGCAGCACGCGGTCGGGGGGCAGCGGCATCTCGGCCTGCCAGGAGCCGCCCGACGTGTGCAACTGTGCCTCCAGCAGCCGCGCAAACTGGGTGAGGCGCGGCGAGCCGTCCGGGAACTGGTCCAGCAGCTGTCCGGTGAGCGCGGTGAGCTCGGCCCCGAGGATGGCATCCGCTGCGGCATTGGCGATGCGCAGCCGGCGCTGGGTGTCGATGACCAGCACGCCGTTGGACAGCCCCGCGAGGATCACCGACAGCCGCTCGCGCTCCTGCTCCACCAGCGCATGGCTGCGCGTGGCCTCGTCGCTGGCGCGCCGCAGGCGCTTGGTCATCTCGTTGAACGACTGCACCAGGAAGCCCATCTCGTCGCGCGAGGACAGCGGCAGCCGCGTGCCGAAATCGCCCTTGCCCACCGCGCGCGTGCCCTGCATGAGGTCCTGCACCGGCCGGGTGAGCCGCTGCGCGGACTGGATGGCGAGATAGATGGCCGACAGCATCGCCAGCAGCAGCACCAGGGTCAGGGTGAGGCGGAAGCTGTACTTGAGGGGCTCGCGCAGCGTCGCAAGCTCGCCGTACTGCGAATAGGAGCGCTGCACGGCGTCGGTGAGCGCCGCCAGCTGCTGCGGCAGGCCGTAGCGGGCGAGCACGAAGCGCCGCCGCGAACCGATGGTGCTGTCGGGAATGGGCGCCGCGGTGGAAATGACATAGCCGCCGTCATCCAGCGGCTCCAGGCTGGCGAACGGCCGGTTGTCGCGCACCTGCAGCAGCAGTTCCGGCGGCAGCCGCACGTCGAGCAGCAGGTCACGGGCCTCGCTGCTGGCGGCCAGCGCCTGGCCGTTCTGGCCGAACACCAGCATCTCCACGGCGCCGGTGCCGCGGCGCTCCTGCTCCAGCGCCTCCGGCAGGCCGGCGGCTGGAACGTTGACCAGCGAACGCGCGAACTCCTCGGTGCGCCGGCCCTGCTCGCGCATGCGCAGGTCGAGCGCGGAACGCGACAGCACCAGCGCATCGCCCAGGCCCTGCTTCACCTCGAGGCGGAACCAGCTGTCGATGCCGCGGTTGAGAAAGCCCAGCGAGAACAGGTACACCACGAGCAGCGGCACGATGACCAGCGAACCGAATATCGTCACGGTGCGCGCCGTGAGCCGCGAGCCGGGCACATGGTCGCGGTAGTCGCGCACCAGCTGCCAGATCTTGCGCGTGAGCATCACCGCGAGCACCACCACGCCGATGAGGTTCACCAGCAGTATCCACGGCTGCCAGCGGCTGAACTGCGAGGCGTTCTCCACGCTGCGCGCCAGCAGCAGCAGCACCGACAGGCAGGTGAGCGCCGCCAGCAGCACGAAACCGTAGCTGCGCCAGCGCTTGCGCGCCACGGGCTTCAGCGCGGCAGGGTCCATGAATACCATTCGCTGCTGCGGTTCCAGCTGTCGGACCAGAAGATGATGGCGCGCAATGCATCGGGGAGCCGTCCGCGGCGCACGCCGGCGCGCACGCTGATCTCGTAGACGCCGTCGGGCTCGAGCTGCGGCTCGACCACCACTGGCCAGTCGGTGACGCTGCCGACCGCGGCCAGCGCCTGGTCCAGAGCGGCGAACACCTGCTGCCCGCCGAGCACCGGGTCGCGCAACACGTAGCGCTCGCTCACGGCATGCCAGGACAGCTCGCGGCGCAACGTCACGTTGATGATGCCGGCGTCGAACCACAAGCGCCGCTCGCGCTTGACCAAGGCCTGCAGTTCGAACTGGATGGTGAGGCCATCGTCCAGGGCCGAGCGGATGTCGGCATCCAGCGGATAGACGGTGAAGGCATTGAGCAGGAACACGCCGCCCTGCACGGTGACGTAGGCCGAACGCACCTCGATGCGGCCCGGAGCGGCGGATGCAGCCAGGCCCACGCTGCACAGCAGCGCGAGGCCGACGAGCAAGATGGTCCGCACCGGGCCTGCGGCCCGGCGCTGCACTGCGTTCATGATTACCTGCCGGGTTCCTCTACGGTCCCCTGACCCCTCGTGTCAGACAAGCATAATAGAAGCCATCGGTGACCGCCGCGGCACCGGCCGCGCGCGGCGCGGGCAGCAGGCGCAGATCCGCCGCGGCGCGCGACCAGTCCGGGTGGGCAGCGAGAAAGTGCTCGACCACGGCTTCGTTCTCCGCCGCAAGGATCGAACAGGTGGCGTAGACCAGCCTTCCCCCGGGAGCCAGCAGCTGCGCGCAGCGCTGCAGCAGCCGTTGCTGGGTGGTGGCGAAACCGGTGATGTCGCTGGCCCGGCGCAGCAGCTTGATGTCCGGATGACGGCGGATCACTCCCGTGGCCGAGCAGGGTGCATCGAGCAGGACGCGGTCGAAGGGGCGGCCGTCCCACCAGCCCTCCGCGGCCAGATCCGCTGCCACGAGCTCGGCCGTGACGCCAAGACGATCGAGATTCTCCTGCACGCGCGCCAGGCGCGCCGGCGCCACGTCCAGCGCCACGAGATCGGCCTCCGGCGTGCGCTCGAGGATATGGCCGGCCTTGCCGCCCGGCGCGGCGCAGGCATCGAGTACGCGCTCACCGGGCCGGGCATCGAGCAGCACCGCCGCGTGCTGTGCGCCCGCATCCTGCACGCTCACCTCCCCGTGCGCGAATCCGGGCAACAGCCTGACGTCCACGGCCTCGTCGAGCACCACGGCAGTGGGCACCAGGCCCGGCTGTGCGCCGATGCCGGCCGCGGCGCAGCGCGCCAGGAAATCCGCGCGGGTGCCGCGCGCGAGGTTCACGCGCAGGCTCATGGGTGGTGCCTCGTTGTCCGCGGCGATCACGGCATCCGCCGCCGCGCCGGCCACGGAGCGGATCTCGCGCAGCAGCCAGCGCGGATGCGCCAGCTCCGCCGCATCGCTGCGCGCAACGCGTGCACACAGTTCCTCGCGCGCAGCGAGAAAACGCCGCAGCAGTGCATTGACCAGGCCCGCGGCCACGCTCCGGTTCAACACACGCGCAGCGTCGACCGCGATGTTGACGACCACCGGCGCCGGCGCGCGCGAATATTCCAGCTGATGCAATGCCGTGACCAGCAGCGAGTGCAGCGGCGGCGCCAGCAGCTGCCCGGGACGCAGCAGCGTGTCGGCCAGCGGCGCGAGGCGCAGATACCAGCGCAGGCTGCCACTGAGGATGGCGCGCGTGGCGGCCAGGTCCGTGGCATCGCCGCCCAGACGTGTCAGCGCTTCTTCGGCGGTGACGCCATCGAAGCGCACGGCGTGTACCGCCTGCGCCGCCTGCGCCAGTGCCACGGCACCGGGGGCCGGTGTCCCGGCTTTCGCGGCAGGCGCGGAGGCCTTCATCCCCACACCGGTGCAGCGCCGCCGCCCGCGGTGCTGGCGTTGAAATAGTCGCGCGCACCCACCGCGCGCCGGCCGGGACGCTGCAGCGTGAGCACCTGCAGCCGCTCCCCATCGCCACAGGCGATTTCGAGCGCATCGCCTTCCAGCCCCAGCACCGTGCCGGGAGGCATGCCGGCCGCCGGGCGGGGCTCGCGCGGCAGACGGCTGCGCAACAGCTTGAGCACTTCGCCGCCGGCATGGGTCTCGGCCACCGGCCAGGGATTGAAGGCGCGGATCTGCCGGTCGATGTGCGCGGCCGGCTGCATCCAGTCGATCTGCGCCTCGGACTTGGCAAGCTTGGCGGCGTAGCTGACTCCTTCGGCGGGCTGCGGCTCGGGCCGCGTGCGGCCTGCGGCGCAATCGGCCAGCGCCTCGACGATGAGGCGCGCGCCCAGTGCGGCCAGCGCATCGTGCAATTCACCGGCCGTGGTCTGCGCGCCGATGGGAACGGCTTCGCGCAGCAGCATCGCGCCGGTGTCGAGGCCGGCATCCATCTGCATGATGGTGACGCCGCTTTCGGCATCGCCGGCGAGGATGGCGCGCTGGATGGGCGCCGCACCGCGCCATCGCGGCAGCAGCGAGGCATGGATGTTCAGGCATCCCAGCCGCGGCAGCTCGAGCACGGCCGGCGGCAGGATCAGCCCGTAGGCCACGACGACCATGATGTCCGGCTGCCAGGCGCGCAGGGCGTCGATGGCAGCCGGATCATTGCGCAGACTCCGCGGCTGCAGCACGGCGAGGCCTGCGGCCAGCGCCGCCTCCTTCACCGGGCTCGCCCGCAGCTCGCGGCCACGGCCCGCGGGCCGGTCCGGCTGCGTGAGCACGCCCACCACCTCGTGGCGGCCCAAGAGCGCCGCCAGTGGCGGCACCGCGAAGACGGGTGTTCCCGCAAAGACCACTCGCAAGGCTGTCATCCTCTGCCCGAACGCTGCCGCTGCCGGCCGGGGAAAATGCCGGCCTTACAGCCGCGGCGCTGCGGCATGTTCCGGCAGCGTGGGGTCGCTGCGCTCGCGGCGGCCCTTTTCGAGCTTCTTGCGGATGCGCTGGCGCTTGAGCTCGGAGAGATAGTCCACGAACAGCTTGCCCTCGAGATGGTCCATCTCGTGCTGCAGGCACACGGCCAGCATGCCGTCCAGGGCGCGCTCGCGGACATTGCCCTCCACATCCTGGTAGCGCACCTGCACGCTTGCGGCGCGCACCACGTCATCGAAGATGCCGGGCACGGAAAGACAGCCCTCCTCGCCCGCCACTCGCCCTTCGCGCGCGAGGATCTCCGGGTTGATGAATACCTCGGGCCGGCTGCGGTCATCGCTGATGTCGATGACGATGACGCGCTCGTGCCAGTCGACCTGGGACGCGGCAAGGCCTATGCCCGGCGCCTCGTACATGGTCTCGAACATGTCCGCAACGCGCTGCTTGAGGGCCGCATCGAACGTGGCCACCGGCACCGCGCGGGTGCGCAGTCGCGGGTCCGGATACTCGAGGATCGCAAGCCGTGCCATGATGTCTTAAGGTTCCCAAATTGCTGCTAATGTTGCGCCTAACGTGAGGCCCGGCCTCGGAATGTTCAACGGCGGCCGTGATGGAGCGCACAAACCGGAAGTCGCGGTTTAGCGCGGGGATCGGGCAGAGTTTATAACAGCGCAGGGCGGCGTCGGCCCATGCCTGGCAGAACTTGCCGGCGGCAGGCGGCCGAGGGGCGTCTCAAGGAGCGCAGAATGGTTCTGAATCAACATGTTGCACGTCTGGCCGCGGTGCGGACCCCGGGCGTTGCGGTCCGCATGACCCTGGGGCTTGCTGTGCTGGCGCTGGGCAGCGGCTGCCATGCGCTGGGCAGCCGTGCGCCGGAGCCGGCCCCCCAGGCTGCGCCGGTGGCCCGCACGGCTCCGCCCGCCGAGGCCGGCCCCGAGTCCGCCATCGAGGCAGCGCTGGCCCGGGAGGCCAGCGGCGCCGCCGATACGCAGACTGCCGCCACCGCGGACGTGACCTTCAACAGCAACGCGCCGAAGAGCTACACGGTCAAGCGCGGTGACACCCTGTGGGCCATCGCCGCGATGTTCCTGCGCGATCCCTGGCTGTGGCCGGAGATCTGGCAGGTCAACCCCGGCGTCCGCAATCCCCACCTCATCTATCCCGGCGACCAGCTCACGCTGGCCTACGGCGCCAATGGGCAGCCGCAACTGCGCCTGGTGCGCGGCGATGCCCTGCGTGTCTCGCCGCTGGTGCGCAGCGCGCCGATCGACGGCCCCATCGCGACCATTCCCTACGAGGCGATCGCGGCCTTCCTGGGCCGCCCCAGCATCGTGTCCCAGGAAGACATCAAGAGCGCGCCGCACGTGGTCGCCATGCGCGACCAGCACGTGGTGGCAGGCGCCGGCCAGGACATCTACGTCAAGGGGCTGGCGGATGCCGGCGCCGGCCGCTTCAACGTGGTGCGCGTCGGCGAGCCGCTCAAGGATCCGGAAAACGGCAAGGTGCTGGGCTACATGGGCGTGTACGCCGCTTCGGCCCAGGTGGACCGGCCCGAGAACATCAGCAAGGCCAGGCTCGTCAGCTCGGCGCGTGAAACCGTGGCCGGCGACCTGCTGTTCGCCGAAGAACTGCAGTCGGCCAGCGGCATCACTCCGCACGCAGCGCCGGCGAACGTGAACGGCCAGATCATGGCGGTGGTCGATGGCGTTCAGCTGATCGGCCAGTACCAGGTGGTCGCCGTGAACCGCGGCCTGCGCCACGGGCTGGAGGTGGGCCATGTGCTCGCCATCGACCAGCGCGGCGAGGTGGTGCCGGACGCGTCCTGCCACAAGAGCACCTTCTCCTGGTGCGCGGGCAAGAAGGTCAAGCTGCCGGATGAGCGCGCCGGCACGCTGCTGGTGTTCAAGACCTATGACCAGATGAGCTACGGCCTCGTGGTCAGCGCCATCGCGCCGGTGCACGTCGCGGATCAGGTGCGCACTCCCTGATCTGAATCGGCCCGTTTGCATGAATTAAGGGCCCGCCTCGCGCGGGCCCTTGGCATTTAGGCTGCCTGGATGACGGAGGCGGCCGAACACCTGCGGGACTGGGCGCTGCTGCTGCGCGCGCCGGGCAGCACCGCGGCATTGCAGCGCGCGTTGCGGGCCGCCGGTTCTCCCGCGGCTCTGCGCCATGCGCGGCCCGGGCAGTGGCGCGAATGGGAGCTCGGTCCCGCCACCTGTGCCCACCTGGCACAGGGACCGGGCAGCCAGATCGAGGCCGATCTCGCCTGGCTGGCCGCGAACGGCGCCACGCTGGTGAACTGCCTGGAAGCGCGCTGGCCTGCGGCGCTCGACCAGCTTCCGGATCCGCCCGTCGCGCTGTACCTGCTGGGCGACCCGGCAGCCCTTTGCGAACTGCAGATCGCGGTGGTCGGCAGCCGCTCGCCCACAGCCGCCGGCCGCCGCATCGCTGCGCAGCTGGCTGCGGACCTCTCCCGCGCCGGCTATCTCATCACCAGCGGTCTCGCGCTGGGCGTCGACGCTGCGGCCCATGAGGCCGCGCTGGATGCGGGCGGCCGCACCCTGGCCGTGCTCGGCACGGGGCTGGATTCCTGCTACCCGGCCTGCAATGCCGGGCTGGCGGCGCGCATCGTCCGCGACGGCGCGCTGGTGTCGGAGTTCCCGCCCGCCACCCCGCCGCGGGGCCACCACTTCCCGCGGCGCAACCGCCTCATTGCCGCCCTGACGCGCGGCACCGTAGTGGTCGAGGCCGCCCTGCGCAGCGGCTCGCTGATCACCGCCCGCCGCGCGCTGGACCTGGGCCGCGAGGTGTTCGCGGTGCCCGGCTCGCCGCTGAATCCGCAGGCCGCCGGGTGCCTGGAATTGCTGCGCGAGGGGGCAGCGCTCACCCGCTGCGCCTCCGACATCCTCTCGGAGCCCACGATGAATTCACATAAATCCCATGATTATCATTATGTTGGAATCTCCACCCCCCCTTCCGGCCCGCCCGCCCGGTTGGACAAGGACTACGAAATACTGTTAGATGCCCTCGGCTTCGAGCCGGCCAGCATCGAAGATCTGGTCCACAGGACCGGGCTTGCGGCAGGCGTAGTCGCCTCCATGATGTTGATCCTTGAACTGCAGGGCCGGGTCGAAACCCGGCCTGGAGCATTATTCAACCGCGTTGACTGACTGAATGAACGGCACCGTCCTCGACATCCTCATCTACGTCTTTGACCGCTACATGTTCGACGAGGCGCCCGAAGTGCCCGAGCGCGACGTGCTGGCGCGGGACCTGGAGAGCGCCGGCTTCGGCGAGGCCAACGTCGAGCGCGCGCTCGACTGGCTCGCGGACCTCGCCGGCGAGCGCAACCGTCCGGCGCTGTTCCGGCCAGGCGAGCCCGGCGAAGCGGCGGACACCGGCCGGCGCCGCGACCTCCCCCTGCGCGTGTATTCGCCGCAGGAACTGGCGCGCCTGTCGGCCGAATGCCGCGGCCTGCTGATGTCGCTGGAGCACGCGGAAATCCTCTCGCCGCTGCAGCGCGAGATCGTCATCGACCGCCTGCTGGCACTGGATGCCGACGACCTGAACATCGAGCAGGTGAAATGGGTGGTGCTGATGGTGCTGTCCAGCCAGCCGGGGCAGGAACTGGCCTGCGCGCGCATGGAAACCCTGGTGTTCGAGGCCGACGAATCGGCCGCGCACTGAACGAACCGCAACCAAGCATCCGGGGCCGGTTTGGCTGAGAACCTCGTCATCGTCGAATCGCCTGCCAAGGCGAAGACCATCAAGAAGTACCTCGGCAAGGACTTCGAGGTGCTGGCCTCCTATGGCCATGTGCGCGACCTGGTGCCGAAGGAGGGCGCCGTCGATCCGGACCACGGCTTCGCGATGCGCTACCGCATCATCGAACGCAACGAGAAGCATGTGGAGGCCATTGCCAAGGCGCTGCGCAAGGCGAGCGCGCTGCATCTGGCGACCGACCCGGACCGCGAGGGCGAGGCCATTTCCTGGCACCTCTACGAGCTGCTGAAGGAGCGCGGCGACCTCGACGGCAAGCAGGTGCACCGCGTGGTGTTCTACGAGATCACCAAGAACGCGATCCGTGCCGCCATCCAGGAACCGCGCGACCTTTCCATGGACCTGGTCAACGCACAGCAGGCGCGCCGCGCGCTCGACTACCTGGTGGGCTTCAATCTCTCGCCGCTGCTGTGGAAGAAGGTGCGCCAGGGCCTGTCGGCCGGGCGCGTGCAGAGCCCCGCGCTGCGCATGATCTGCGAGCGCGACGAGGCCATCGACGCCTTCGTGCCGCAGGAATACTGGACCATCGACGCCCAGGGCGAACACAGCGACACGCGCTTTCCGCTCAAGCTCATCGAGTACGCGGGCAGCAAGGTCGAGCAGTTCAGCTTCACCAACGAGACGGCCGCGCGCGGCGTCGAGGCCGCGCTCAAGGCAGCAGCCGGCGGTCGCCTCACCGTCACCGCCATCGACCGCAAGCAGCGCAAGCGCAATCCGGCGCCGCCCTTCACCACTTCCACGCTGCAGCAGGAAGCCGCGCGCAAGCTGGGCTTCTCGGCCCAGCGCACCATGCGCCTGGCGCAGCAGCTGTATGAGGGCGTGGATTTCGGCGAGGGCGCCGTGGGTCTCATCACCTACATGCGCACCGACTCGGTGGCGCTGGCCGCCGAGGCCGTCACCGAGATCCGCGCCACCATCGCGAAGCTCTATGGCCAGGAAGGCCTCGCCGAGAGCCCGCGCGTCTACAAGACCAAGTCGAAGAATGCGCAGGAGGCCCACGAGGCCGTACGCCCCACCAGCGCCGCCATCACGCCGCAGCAGCTGGAGGGCCGGATCGACGCCGACCAGTTCAAGCTCTATTCGCTGATCTGGAAGCGCGCCATCGCCTGCCAGATGGCGCATGCCGTGTTCGACACCGTGGCGGTGGACATGGTGCCGGGCACGGCCGCCGGCAGCGGCACGAATCACCATGTGCTGCGCGCCAACGGCTCCACGCTGGTCAAGCCCGGCTACATCGCCGTCTACCAGGAAGGCCGCGACGACTCGCCCGACGACGACGGCGATCATGTGCTGCCTGCCATGCAGGAAGGCGACGCGGTGAAGCTGGTCTCGCTGCAGGGCGAACAGCATTTCACCGAACCGCCGCCGCGCTTCTCCGAGGCGTCGCTGGTCAAGGCGCTGGAGGAGCACGGCATCGGCCGTCCCTCCACCTATGCCTCCATCATCTCCACGCTGCGCGACCGCGAGTACGTGGACATGGACGCGCGCCGTTTCATCGCCACCGACATCGGCAAGATCGTCAACCGTTTCCTGACCAAGTACTTCACCAAGTACGTCGAGTACGGCTACACCGCCGACATGGAGGACGAGCTCGACGCCGTGTCGCGCGGCGAGGAGCCCTGGACGGCCCCGCTCGAAAAGTTCTGGAAACCCTTCATCGGCCAGGTCGGCGACATCGAGACCAACGTCAGCCGCGAGGAAGTGGCAATGGCGCGCGAGCTCGGCACCGACCCGGTCTCCGGGCGGCCGGTTTCGGTGCGCATGGGCCGCTTCGGACCCTTCGTGCAGGCCGGCACCAAGGACGACGAGGAGAAGCCCAAGTTCGCCGGCCTGCGTCCCGGGCAGAAGATGGACACCATCACGCTCGAGGATGCGCTGGTGCTGTTCCAGCTGCCGCGCAGCCTCGGCGAGACGCCTGATGGCGAACCGATGACGGTGGCCATCGGCCGCTTCGGTCCCTACGTGAAATACGGCAGCAAGTACGTCTCGCTGAAGGAAGACGACCCGTACACCGTCACCCGCGGGCGCGCGCTCGAAGTGATCGAGGCGAAGAAGGTCGCCGACGCCAACCGCATCATCCACGACTTCGGCGTGGACGACATCCAGGTGCTCAACGGCCGCTACGGGCCCTACATCACCGACCGGCAGCGCAATGCCCGCGTGCCCAAGGACCGCGACCCCAAGACCCTGACGCTGGAAGAGTGCCGCGAACTGCTGGCCGCCGCGCCCGTGCGCCCGGCCCGCGGCCGCTTCGGCCGGCGCGCGCCGGCGGCAAAGACCGCCGCCAAGCCGGCTGCCAGGGCGAAAACCGCAGCAGCGGCCAAACCGAAGCCCAGGGCGAAAGCCGCCAAGACCAAGACGGCCGCAACTGCCAAGACGACTCGCAAGAAGAAGGCCTGAGGTCCCGCGCGGCCGCACCGCCGGTTCGCCATGCAATACCGCCACAGTTTCCATGCCGGCAATTTCGCCGACGTGCACAAGCACATCGCACTGCTGGCGCTCATCGCCTCCTTGCAGAAAAAGCCCAAGGGCTTCCTATTCCTCGACACCCACGCCGGCGAAGGGCTCTACGACCTTGCCAGCCACGACGCCCGGCACAGCGCGGAGAGCGCCGCCGGCATCGCACAGCTGGAAAGCCGGCTCGCGCCCAGTTCCTGCCACCCGGCGATCCGCAGCTATCTCGACGGCATCGGGCGCCTGCGCCGCGCCGGCGGCAGTCATCACCTTTACCCCGGCTCACCGCTGCTGGCCGCGCTGGCCCTGCGGGACGTGGATTCGCTGATCGCCGTGGAATCCCAGGCAGCCGTCGCGCGCGCGCTGCAGCGCGCCCTCGATGCCGCGCCCGCCGCAGCCGCGGCCCGCGTGATTCACGGCGATGGCTACCAGCAGCTCAAGGCACTGCTGCCGCCGCCGGCGCGCCGCGGCCTCATCCTCATCGATCCCCCCTACGAGGATGCCGACGAGGAGCAGCGCATCGCCACCGGCCTTGCCGCCGCGCTGCAACGCTTCAGCACCGGCGTGTACGCGCTGTGGTACCCGATCAAGAAACGCCATGACGCCGACCTGTGGCTGGCGCGCATCACGCGCGGCATCCCCTGCCCGCAGCTCACCATCGAACTGTGCCTGCGCCCGCCCGACAATGCCGCGGGCCTCAATGGTTCGGGTATGCTGATCCTGAACCCTCCGTGGCAATTCGACGAAGAAGCCGGCCACTGGCAACCCGAAGTGCTGGCATTGCTCGGAGGAACAGGAGGCAGCGCCGTGCGCTGGCTGAAATCATGACCGTTCCGGACCGTTATGCGGTGATCGGCCACCCGGTGGCCCACAGCTGGTCGCCCTTCATCCATCAGCGCTTTGCGCAGCAGAGCGGCCAGCACATCGAATACACGCGCATCGACGCCGCGCCGGCAGGCTTTGCGCAGGCGGTGCAGACCTTCTTCACTGACGGCGGCAGAGGGCTCAACGTCACCGTGCCGCACAAGCAAGCCGCTGCAAGGCTGGCGCACGAGCTCACGCCACGCGCCAGCCGCGCCGGCGCGGTCAACACCTTGATGATGCGCGCCGACGGCAGCCTGCTCGGCGACAACACCGACGGCGCCGGCCTGGCGCGCGACCTGCTCAACAATCACCACGTGCGCATCGCAGGCCGGCGTGTGCTGCTGCTGGGCGCGGGTGGCGCGGCGCGCGGGGTGCTGGCGCCGCTGCTCGGCCTGAAGCCCAGTCTTCTCGTCATCGCCAACCGTACCGAACAGCGCGCGCAGGAACTGGCGCGCGCCTTCTCCGACCTCGGCCGCCTGGGCGCCACCGGCTATTCAGGATTGGGCACCCAGTCCCACGACATCGTCATCAACGCCACCGCCGCGAGCCTCGCGGGCGAACTGCCGCCGCTGCCGCCCACCATCGTCACGCAGCAGAGCTTCTGCTACGACATGGCCTATGCGCGCGATGACACGCCCTTCGTGCGCTGGGCATACGAGCGCGGCTGCGCACGCGCGGTAATGGGCCTGGGCATGCTGGTGGAACAGGCGGCCGAGTCCTTCCATCTGTGGCGCGGCGTGCGGCCCGATACGCCTTCGGTCCTCGCCCAGCTCAAGGCGCAGTTGAGCGGCTGACTCCGGCAGAGGCGACCTCAGTTCCCTGACAGCACCGTCCGCACCAGGTCCGGCTGGTCGGCGAACAGGCCGTCGATGCCCGCGGCCACGAACGAACGCACTTCGCCCTCCAGATCCCCTTGCTCTGCAGGATTTGCGCCGCGACGCAAACGCGGCTCAAGAAAATGATTCTCCGCCCTAAACGTCCACACATGCACGGCAAGACCCGCCGCGTGCGCGCGCGCCACGAGACCGGTGGGCTCGCCACTGGCCTCCTCCAGCACCATGGCCTTGTGCACGCCGATGGCTTGCGCGTACCGCGCGACCTCGGCCAGTCCCTGCGCCGTACACATCTGCCGGTATGAGACGGCCTCAGCACCGCTGCTGCGATCCCACGGCCCGCCTTCCGGGCTCATCAGCTGCACCAGCGCAAATGCGCACTCCCGATGCAGGCGCATCAGATTGCCCACCTCGAAGGACTGGATGAACACCGGCGCAGCGCCGCCCAGCGTCGCCAGCTGCGCCAGCAGCACCGGCTCCAGCGGCAGACCCAACGCCGCAAAATGCGACGGATGCTTGGTCTCCGGATAGACCCCCACCGGCGTCTGCCCCGCCTTGCTCCGCACCTCGTTGATCGCTGCAAGAAAACCCAGGATCTGAGCGAACGAGGGAATGCAGAACAGGCCATCGTGCGCCGCGCTGTGCGGCCGCAGTGACGCAATGCGCTCGCGGGCGCGCAGCCGCTGCAGCTCCTCCCAGGTGAAATCCTCGGTGAACCAGCCTTCCACAAGCCCGCCGTCGATGCGCTGCGTGCGGCGGCGGGCAGCGAACTCTTCATGCTGCGCGACATCGGTGGTGCCGCCGATCTCGTTCTCGTGGCGTGCCACCAGCACGCCGTCGCGCGTCGCCACCAGGTCCGGCTCGATGAAATCGGCGCCCTGCAGGATGGCGAGCGCATAGGCCGGCAGCGTGTGCTCGGGAAAGTAGCCGCTGGCGCCGCGGTGGGCGATGAGAACCGGCGCGCTCATCGCAGCAGATTCAGGCCGGCCGTGATGATGAGCGCATTGAGGAAGTCGAGAAAGAAGGCCCCGACCAGCGGCGCCACCAGAAAGGCGCGCGGCGCGGCGCCATAGCGCTCGACCAGCGCGCGCATCACCGCCATGGCATTGGCGGTCGTGCCCAGCATGAAGCCGATGAAGCCGCCACTCATCACCGCCGCCTCGTAGTCGCGCCCCATGCGCCGGAACACCAGCACCGTGCCGAAGATGATCATCACCACCTGCGCGGCAAGGCCAATGACCAGCGGCAGGGCCAGCCCCGCGAGCTCCCACAGCCGGAGATTCATCAGCGCCAGCACCAGGAACAGCGACAGCGAAACGGCGCCCAGGGTGTCCAGCACGCGGTGCGAGAGGCCGAACCAGCCCGTCCAGTCATCGATGTTGCGGATCACCGCCGCCACCAGCATGGCGCCGATGTAGGCCGGCAGCGTTATGCCCAGCAGCGCAAAGCCCTGGCTCACATAGGAGCCCAGCCACATCGCCACCAGCAGCGTGACGATGTTCTTCAGCAGCGGCAGCACTTCATCATCGTCCTCGGCGCCGCCGCCCGCGGTCACGAGGTCCGGCGGCGGCTCCACCGGCAGTGCCGGCGCGGTGCGCAGCGGTCCGCCGCGGCCGTGCAGCCGGTTCTTGTGGATGAGCCAGGTGGCCACGGGACCACCCACGAGGGCGCCCGAGACGATGCCGGCCATGGCCACGGCCACCGCCACGCTGGCCGCCGCCGGCACGCCGGCCTCCTCGAACAGCGGCGCAAAGGCCAGGCCCGTGGCCGGCCCACCCGTCAATGTCACCGATCCGGCCAGCACGCCGAACAGCGGATCGAGCCCGAACAGCAATGCAATGGCCACGCCCAGCACGTTCTGCAGCACCGCGAAGCCGGTGGCCAGGATCAGGAACTTCACCACCAGCGGGCCGCCCACACGCAGCATGGAAAGGCTGGCGCCGAATCCCACCGTGGTGAAGAAGGCGATCATCAGCGGCGACTGCAGCGTGGTATCGAAGGTCGCGAGCCGCACATCCCGCGAATAGCCGATCCACATGACGACGGAAACCAGCAGACCGCCGAGCACCGATGCCGGCATGTTCAGCCGCCCGAGCACGGGGATCAGGTTGCGCAGCAGGTAGCCGGCCATCAGGGCCACGCCACCGAAGGCGACCGTCTGGACCATATCCAGCTGCAGCATCGAGCGCTACCTCATCGTGACCAGCTCTTCCGCTGCGGTGGGATGGATGGCCACCGTGTCGTCGAAGTCGCGCTTGGTGGCGCCCATCTTCACCGCCACGGCAAAGCCCTGCAGCATCTCGTCCACGCCGCGGCCGGCCAGGTGCACGCCCACGACGCGCTCCTCGCTGCCGGCCGTCACCAGCTTCATGCGTGTCTTCGGCTTCGCAGCGGAAAAGGCGTAGTACATCTGCGTGAATGTCGCGGAATACACTTTCACCGCATCGCCGAAACGTGCGCGCGCCTGCGGCTCGGTGAGCCCCACGGTGGCGAGCGGCGGATGCCCGAAGACCACAGTGGGAATGTTCTCGTAGTCGAGCTTGCGGCCGGCCATGCCGCCCCAGAGGCGGTCGGCGAGCCGCCGGCCCGCGGCGATGGCCACCGGCGTGAGCAGCGCCCGGCCCGTCACATCGCCGATGGCGAATACATCGGGCAGGTTGGTCTGCTGGTATTCATCCACGATCACGTGACCCTGTTCGTCCAGCGCAAGACCCATGGCCGGATCGACCGCCTCGGTGGCCGGACTGCGCCCCGTGGCCCAGATCACGCAGTCCAGGTCCGTGAGCGGCCCACCCTGCGACAGCGACAGCACCAGCCCCTTGCCCTCGCGCGCCAGCGACAGCGGCGCAGCGCCAGTGAGGAGCCTGCCACCGGCCTCCGCGAACCCCTCCTGCGCCGCCTCCGCCAGCAGCGGATCGAAGCCGCGCAGCAGCGCAGGGCCGCGCACCACCTGGAAAACCTCGCTGCCCAGGCCTGCGAACACGCCGGCGATCTCCACGCCGATGTAGCCTCCGCCGACCACCGCGACGCGCCGCGGCCGCTGCGCAAGCTGGAAAAAACCATCCGAATCGATGCCCAGTTCCGCGCCCGCGATGGCAGGCCGCTGCGGCCGGCCGCCCATGGCAAGCAGGATGCGTCCGCCGGTCAGCCGCCGCCCGCCCACGGCCACCGTGCGCGGGCCGGCAAGCCGGGCCCAGCCGCGCAGCAGGGTCACCTTGCGCTTCTCGAGGTTGCGCTCATAGATGCCGTTCAGGCGTTCGATGTAGGCATCGCGCGCGGCCTTCAACTTCGGCCAGTCATGGCCGGACACGTGCACATCGAAGCCATAATCCGCGGCATCGTGCAGGCTGCCCGCCAGGTCCGCCGCATTCCACATCAGCTTCTTGGGCACGCAGCCCACATTGACGCAGGTGCCGCCCAGGCGGGCGCCCTCCACCAGCGCCACCCGGGCGCCGTATTCGGCCGCGCGCTGCGCCGCGGCCAGGCCGCCGCTGCCGCCGCCGATGACGATCAGATCGTAGTCGTCTTCATGGCTCATCCGGGCATGGTACCCGTAACATAGGCGCACGATGAACCCGAACAATCCGCTGCTGCGCGAAGCCGGCCTGCCCGCCTTCGACCAGATCCGCCCCGAACATGTGGAAGTCGCGATCCGCGAAGTGATCGACGACAACCGCGCCCGCATCCACGCGCTGGAATCCCTGCCCGAACCCAGCTTCGCAAACGTGGTGGAACCGCTCGAGGAGCTGCACCATCGCCTGGCGCGCACCTGGTCCCCGGTGGGCCATCTCAATGGCGTGATGAACAACGAGGCGCTGCGCGAGCGCTACAACGCCTGCCTGCCGCTGCTGGCCGCCTACGACACCGACCTCACGCAGAACGAAAAGATCTACCAGGCGCTGCTTGCCGTGCAGCAGCGCGACGGCCGGCAGCTCGATGCCATGCAGCGCGCCGCGCTGGAACATGCGCTCGAGGATTTCCGCCTCGCCGGCGTGGCGCTGACGGGCGCGAAGAAGGCGCGCTACAAGGCCGTGATGCTGGAGCTGTCGAGCCTGGCCGCCAAGTTCGAGGAGAACGTGCTGGATGCCACCAACGCGTTCACGCATCGAGTCACCGACGCAACCGAGCTCGCCGGCCTCAACCCCACCATCGTCGCGCAGGCGCGCGAGCGCGCAAACGCTGCCGGCCAGCAGGGCTGGCTGCTGGGCCTGGAGCAGCCCACCTACATAGCGGTGATGACCGATGCGCGCTCGCCGGCGCTGCGGCAGGCTTACTACCGCGCCTGGTCCACGCGCGCGTCGGCGAGCGGCCCCACCCCGGCGCAGTACGACAACCTGCAGGTGATGGAAGACCTGCTGCGCCTGCGCCACGAAGCCGCGCAGCTGCTGGACTACCCGAACTACGCCGCCTACGCCCTCGCCCGCCGCATGGCCGGCAGCGTCGACGAAGTGCTCACCTTCCTGCGCGACCTGGCGCGCGCTGCACGCCCCGCGGCCGAGCGCGAACTGGCCGAATTGACCGCCTTCGCCGGCCGCAAGCTCGATGCCTGGGACGTCACTTTCTATTCCGAGCGCCTGCAGGAGGAGCGCTACAGCATCTCGCAGGAGGAACTGCGCCCTTGGTTTGCGCTGCCGCGGGTGCTGGAAGGACTGTTCGGGGTGATCGAGCAGCTCTTCGGCGTGCAGGTGAAGCCGCGCGCGGACGTGGCGGTATGGCATCCGGATGCCCGCTACTACGACCTCTTCGATGCCGGCGGCAAGCTGCAGGGGGGCTTCTACCTCGATCCCTACGCCCGCGCCAACAAGCGCAGCGGCGCGTGGATGGACGACTGCGTGGGCCGCAAGCATCTGTCCTCCGGCAATGCGCTGCCGGTGGCCTATCTGGTCTGCAATGCCCTGCCCGGCGCGCCGGGCCAGCCGGCCCAGCTGACCCATGACGACGTGGTGACACTGTTCCACGAATTCGGCCACGGCCTGCACCACATGCTCACGCGCGTGGACTATCCCAGCATCGCCGGCATCAACGGCGTGGCCTGGGATGCCGTCGAGCTGCCCAGCCAGTTCCTCGAAAACTACGCCTGGCAGCCCGAAGTGCTGCGCAAGCTCACGGCGCACGTGGAAACCGGCGCCCCGCTGCCGGAGGAAAAGATCGCCCAGCTGCTGCGCACGCGCAGCTTCCAGGCGGGCCTCGCCACGCTGCGCCAGGTGGAATTCGCGCTGTTCGACTTCCGCCTTCACGCCGAATACGACCCGGCGCGCGGCGCGCGCATCTACGACATCCTCGAAGAAGTGCGCCGCGAGGTGGCCGTGATCCGCGTGCCGGAGTTCAACCGCTATCCCAACAGCTTCGGCCACATCTTCGCCGGTGGCTACGCGGCCGGCTACTACAGCTACAAATGGGCCGAAGTGCTGGCCGCCGACGCCTTTGCCGCCTTCGAGGAGGCCGGGGTGTTCGACCGTGCCACGGCGCAGCGCTTCGTCGACTGCATCCTGTCGCGCGGCGGCAGCCGGCCGGCGCTGGAAGCCTTCGTCGAGTTCCGCGGCCGGCCGCCGGCCATCGAACCGCTGCTGCGCCAGCACGGTATGGCGCCGTGACCCGCAGCGGCGCAAGCCGCGACTTTGACATATGGGCTCTAGCCGCGTCCGGCCTCGCCAAACTGTGCCGTCTGTCGCTGGCGCAAAATCGCGACGCTCAATAGACTCTGCGCCAAATGTACAGCGCCCGTCGCAGCGACTACGACGTCACGAACACCGTCCGGGTGAGTTCGGCAGCGGACGTCCGTGATGCGGTCCAGGCGTTGTTTGTGCGCGCCTGGCCCGGCGCCTCCTTCACACCCATCGCCCGCGCCTTCCACGATTTCGAGCTGGCCTTCACCGGCCGCATGCCCGGCTATTTCGGTGTGGACACGGTGTACCACGACCAGCAGCACACGCTGGATGTGACACTGGCCATGGCGCGGCTGATGGCCGGCTACGAGCTCACGCATGCCGGCACGGCGCTCGCCCTGGGCAGCGAGCGCGCCGCGGTGGGCATCTGCCTCGCGCTGTTCCACGACATCGGCTATCTGCGCGAGCGCGGCGAGACGGCGCTCAACGGCGCGGAGTTCACCCGCAACCACGTGTCGCGCAGCGCCCGCTTCATGGACTACTACCTGCCGACCATCGGCCTTGCGCACTGGACGCGCATCACCGCCGAGGTGGTCCACTTCACGGGCTACGAAAAGAGCTTCGAGGCCATCGGCGAATCGGTCAAGGATCCGCGCGACATCCAGCTCGGCCACCTGCTCGGCACCGCGGACATGATCGCGCAGATGGCCGACCGCTGTTATCTGGAGAAATGCCGCGACCGCCTGTATCCGGAATTCGTGCTCGGCGGCGTGGCGCTGCCCCTGGCCGCCAACGGCGGCCGCGCCGTGAAATACGCCTCGGGGCTCGACCTGCTGCGCCAGACACCCGACTTCATGGAAGAGACGCGCCGCAAGCGCCTCGACACGGCATTCAACCGCGCTTATTGCTACCTCGAACCGCTGTTTGAAGGCCGCAACCCCTACATCGAGGCCATCGACAAGAGCCTCGCCTTCCTGCGCCGCGTATTGCGCAGCGAAAGCTGGCGCATGCTGCGGCGCAGCCCGCAGGTCTACGCCGCCGAACCGGATTCCCTCAGCAGTGTGCGCGGGCTCATGGTCGGCTACTTCAAGAAAGCATGGAGTCCCGAAGGCTGAGGGCAAGCTCCGGCGGCGGCGCATCCACATTGCGCACGTAGCGGCCGTAGATCTCCGGCAGCCGCCTGCCGATCACCGCGGCCAGATCCACCGGCGCCTGCGCCAGCGCGGCGGCAAGCACTTCCAGCGTCATGGCCTCCATGGCCGGCAGCGCCACCGGCGCATAGCTCAGATGCCAGGCCTCGGGCTGCACACCGCCGCGGTCGGTGGCATAGGGGCGATAGAAGCCGTGCTCCGCCGCATGGCGGTCGAGCCAGGCGCCGAGTCCGGCGAACACGCCACCCGGCGCATAGTGTTCAGGCAGCAGCGACACCGGCCGGCCGGCCGGCCATGCCGCGCCGTCGATCACATCGATCTCGCTGCCCCAGTGATGGCGGCTGGCTCCCGGCAGCGCCGACCAGTGCAGGATGGCGGAAACAATGGCGTCCTCATCCATGGCTGCCGCGGTCAGCGGCCGGCCGCAGCGGTCGAGCAGCTCGCGTTCGCCGCGGCATTTGCCATTCCAGATCGCCAGCTGCCGCTCGAAGTCGCGGAAGCCCGACACCGGCAGCAGATCGAAACCCGCGCACTGCGCCGCGGCGCGCAGGGCCAGCAATGGCTGCACCACGGCGCAGTGCACCGCGCAGCGCGGCTCGGCCAGGTCCACGATGTGAGTGCGGCTGCGGCCGGTCAACTGCATGGGTGTCATTGCTGCGGCTGCGGCCATGTTTCATTCTAGGGCGGTCGCCAATGGGCGGCGATGGCCGGAATCCATTATGTCAGGTTAGTATCGCCGGGATGTACAGCCTCAAGACCAAGTATGCGGTCTTCGGCGCCTCCATCGCGCTGGCGCTGGTGCTGGGCATCGCGGCCATCGTCGCCGCGTTCGGCCGCACGGCCATACTCGGCATCGAGCGCGGTTCGCTCGCCTGGCTGGTGGTGGCCGTGGCGGCGCTGGCCGCCCTGGGCAGCAGCGCCTTCGCCTTCTTCTACGGGCGGCGCCTGGTCTCGACCCTGCAGCAGCTCAAGGACAGCGCCAACCGCATCACCCGCGGCGACTACACCCAGCCCGTCCCCATCCTGCGGCGCGACGAGCTCGGCGAGCTGCAGCGCACCGTCGACCAGATGCGGCAGAACCTGCGGCAGACCACCATCTCCCGCAACTACCTGGACAACGTGCTCAACAGCATGTCGGATGCCGTGTTCGTGACCGCCCCCGATGGCGCCATCCGCATCGTCAACTCCGCGGCGCGCCGCCTCACCGGTCTCGACGACGACGCGCTCGCCGGCCGCAACCTCGCGGCGCTGCTGCACGCTCCCAATGTGCCGCCCGGGGAAAGCCTGCAGCGCGCGCGCGAAGTGGGCGAGGCCGTGATGCGCACGCACAGCGGCCAGACCATCCCGGTCTCCTTCTCCGGCTCGGATATCGACACCGAGGATCCTCAGTTCGCCGGCAGCATCTTCGTCGCGCGCGACATCACCGACCGCAAGCGGGCCGAGCGGCGCATCCGCTATCTCGCCCGCTACGACGCGCTGACCAAGATCCCCAACCGCATGCAGTTCCAGCACCTGCTGCAGCAGGCCATCGCGCGCGCGCGGCGCAGCCGCACCGGCATCGCGCTGCTGTACCTGGACATGGACCACTTCAAGGAGGTCAACGACACCTTCGGCCATGCCGCCGGCGACCGCGTGCTGGAAACCCTGAGCGAGCGCCTCACGCACGTGCTGCCCGAGGACACCGTGCTCGGCCGCCTGGCCGGCGACGAGTTCGCGCTGTTCATCGACGGCGTGCCGCAATCCGGCGCCCATGACGTGGTCAAGCACCTCTCGAACGACATCCTCAGCGCCATCGCGCAGCCCTTCCACATCAACCAGCAGGAAGTGTTCCTGTCGGCCAGCATCGGCGTGGCGCTGTGCCCGCGCGATGCCGAGAACGTCATCGACCTGATCCGCAACGCCGACGCGGCCATGTACTACTCCAAGCAGAACGGCGGCAACAGCTGCGTGTTCTACTCGCCGGAGATGAACGCGGCGGCGGTCGAACGGCTGATGCTCAAGAGCAAGCTCAAGCGCGCCGTCGAGCGCGACGAGCTGGTCATCGCCTACATGCCCAAGGTGGACATCGGCGACGGCCGTATCGTCGGCGCCGAGGCGCTGCTGCGCTGGCGCGTGCCGGGCCATGGCGACATCCCCCCCGCCCAGTTCATCCCGCTGGCCGAGGAAAACAACCTCATCAACAGCATCGGCGAGTGGGTGCTGAACCGGGTGTGCCAGGATTACCGCGTATTCACCGACGAGGGCCACGACCCGGGCCGCATCGCGCTGAACCTTTCGTTGAAGCAGCTGCGCCAGGCGAGCTTCATCCTCAACTGCCGCTCGGTGTTCGCCCGTCACGATGTATCGCCGGACTGCCTGGAGCTGGAAATCACCGAAACCACGCTGATGGCCGACCCGCGGCGCACCATCGACATGCTCAAGGAGCTGGACCAGATGGGCGTGCACCTGTCCATCGACGACTTCGGCACCGGCTATTCCTCGCTGTCGGCGCTGCAGCAGTTCCCCATCGGCACACTGAAAGTCGATCAGTCCTTCGTGCGCGACGCCGCCACCGACAGCAACGACGCCACCATCGTGCGCACCATCATCGAGATGGGGCGCAGCCTCGACATGCAGGTGGTGGCCGAAGGCGTCGAAACCATCGGGCAGCTGGCGTTCCTGCGCTCGGTGGACTGCAACTTTGCGCAGGGCCGGCTGTTCGGCGAGCCCTGCAGCGCCGCGCACCTGGCCATGCTGCTCACGCAGCAGGAAGGTCCGGGCGGCTCGCCCTTTGCCGCCCTGGTCACCGAAGCCGCAGCACTCGACGGTTCATCCGGCCGGCTGCACGCCTGAACATAATCCCGTAGCGGCCGCACGGCGCATTTCCCGCCCGCTGGCTAGAATCCCGGAATGACGCAGGTGAGCAAGCGCTCGCGCCTGCCACGCATCCTGCTGCTGCTCGTGCTGGGTGCCTGGGCCGGCATCGGCTGGTGGCACACGGCAAAGCCGCTGCCCCCCGGCACGCATGTCGCCGGCGCACTGCAGCCCGTGGACGAAGCTTCCCTGCAGCTGCTCACCGATCTCACGGCTGTGGATCTGCGCGGCGTCACCGTCATCGAACAATCCATCCACGCCCGCGTGCTGGAGCGCATCCGCAGCGCGCGCGACTTCCTGGTGCTCGATTACTTCCTCTTCAACGACCAGCCGGGCCCGTCGGGTGTATTGCGCTACCAGAACGGCATCCAGCCGGTGGCGAGCCAGACTCTCGACGCATTGCTGGCGCTGCGTGCCCGCGAGCCCGCGCTGCCCATCCTGGTGCTCATCGACCCGATCAACGGCTACTACCGCGGCATCGCACCTGAAGATTTCGCGCCCCTGTCGCAGGCCGGCATCGACGTGGTGGTGGTGGACCTGGATCCGCTGCGCGACTCCAATCCCCTCTACAGCAGCCTGTGGCGTCTGGCATTCCAGTGGTGGCTGGCTCCCGGCGTGCAAGGCGGCTGGGGCAATCCGCTGGATGCCGCCGGCCCTTCGCTGCCGCTGAGCGCAGTGCTGCGCATCCCGCATTTCAAGGCCGATCACCGCAAGGTGCTCATCACCGGCGACGGCGCAGGTTCGCTGGTAGGCATGGTGAGCAGCGCCAATCCGCACGACGCCAGCAGCGCGCATTCGAACGTGGCGCTGGAACTGCACGGCGAGGCCTTGCGGCCGTTGCTGCAGAGCGAAGTGGCCATCGCGCAGCTGTCCGGCTGGCAGGGCACCGCGCTGCAGACCGCCGCGGCGCAGCCGGCCCCTGCACCCCGGCCCGCCGTCACCGGCGACGCGCGCGCCGCCATCCTCACCGAAGGCGCCATCGCCGATGCGCTGCTCGCAGCGCTTGCCGAAGCCGGCGCACAGGACCGGATCGACATCGCGCAGTTCTATCTCTCCGACCGCCATGTGATCGATGCGCTGCTCGCCGCCTCGCGCCGCGGCGCTGCCATCCGCCTGGTGCTGGATCCGAACAAGGATGCCTTCGGCTTCGAGAAATCCGGCCTGCCCAACCGCCTCGTGGCCTCGGAACTGGTGGCCGCCAGCGACGGCGCCATCAAGCTGCGCTGGTACCGCACCCATGGCGAGCAGTTCCACGCCAAGGTCGTCGCGATCCGGCGCCCGCACCAGTTCTGGCTGTGTCTGGGATCGGCCAACTTCACGCGCCGCAACCTGGACGACTACAACCTCGAGGCCAATGTGCTGGTCACGACGGCACCCGACAGCGCACTGGACCGCAGCGTGGAAGGCTGGTTCGACAGCCTGTGGTTCAACCGCCCCGGCCGCATCGAGTACACCGCCGACAGCGACCTGTATGCCGACCCTTCGCAGGGCCGCTACTGGCTGTACCGCTTCATGGAAGCCACTGGACTGTCCACTTTCTGATGTCAGCCACCCACAAGAAAGACCTGCGCACCGGCAAATCGCTGTGGATGTCGCTGCCGGCGCCGCGCTTGCCGGTCTCGCGGCAGCTGCCGCGGCGCAAACTCGATTGCGTGGTGATCGGTGCCGGCATCTCGGGTGCACTGGCAGCCGATGCCCTGAGCGCCGCCGGCCTGTCCGTCGCCATCCTGGACCGCCGCGGACCGGTCCGCGGCGCAACGCCCGCCTCCACGGCATTGCTGCAGTACGAGATCGACACGCCGCTTTCGCTGCTGGCGCGCCGCATCGGCCGCAGCCGGGCCGAGCGCCTGTGGCGGCGCTCCCGCCTGGCGCTGGATGCGCTGCGCGAGCGGGCGCGCCATCTGCGCATCGATGCGGATCTGGTCAACCGCGATTCGCTGTATCTGCAGGGCGATCTGCTCGACGCGGCAGGGCTGCAGCGCGAAGCGCTGGCGCGGCGCCGCGCCGGCTTCGAGGTCAGCTTTCTCACCCCCGCCCAGGTACGCAGCCGCTTCGGCATCGCGCACCGCGCCGCGCTGCTCGGCTACGACAATCTGGCCGCCAATCCACGCCGGTTGACAACGGGATTTCTCGCTGCCGCACTGGCGCGGGGTGCAACGCTGCATGCGCCGCAGGAAGTTGCCCACGTGGAGCCCGGCGCCACCGTGCGCATCCACCTGGCGGGCGGAGGTCAGCTGCGGGCCGGCGCCGTGGTCTTTGCGACCGGCTACGAACTGCCCCGCGGCGTCCCGCACCGCGGACATCGCATCGTCTCCACCTGGGTGCTGGCCACGCATCCGCAGCGCGGCAGGCTTTGGGAAGGCCAGGCCTTCCTGTGGGAAGCCGCCGATCCCTATCTCTATGTGCGCGTCGGTCCCGGCCGCCGCATCATCTGCGGCGGCGAGGACGAGGACTTTGCCGACGAAGCGCAGCGCGATGCACTGCTGCCGGCAAAGATCCGCACCATCGCGCGCAAACTCGCGCAGCTGATCCCGGGCATCGATGTGCGCGCCGAGTTCGCCTGGACGGGCTGCTTCGGCGCATCGATCACCGGCACGCCCACCATCGGGCCCATACCGCGCATGCGCAACTGCTACGGCGTGCTGGGCTATGGCGGCAATGGCATCACTTTCTCGATGCTGGCAGCGCAGGTGCTGCGCGCGCAGATCTGCGGCAACGGCGATCCGGACCAGGACCTGGTGAGTTTCACGCGCCGTTTCTAGGCCGGCGTCAGCGCCCGCCTACACGCGGACGCGCCGCCTTTGTCTTATTTCAGAACCCGGCCAGAGCCATTCTTGCGCGACAAACGCGCAATCCCGCGCTGCCCGCAAGGGAGAACGACATGAACCTTTTCCGCCGCGGACGGGCACGCTGATGAACGACACCGGTTTCCATCCCTCGGCCTGGGCACGCTCCTGTGCCCGCGATCCCGAACTGCCTGCCAGACTGGTGATGCGCGACCCCATCATGACGCAGCAGGAAAAGATCTGGGTGCTCCGCCAGCGGCAGCCGCGCTCCGGCGACGACAGCCGCTGGCAGCCGAAGAAGTAGTCTCAGCCGGAAGCCGGCCGGGCCGCTGCGTCGGCCGCCCGGTCGATCACCTGCGCCATGGCCCGCACGGTGGCACCCATCCGGTTGGCCGCCGCCGGCACGGCGGCCTCGGCATCGCAGTGACCCAGCACATCGCGCGACCCGCTGGCCAGCAGCAGGCATTCGAATTCCACCCGCGCGCTCGGCGCCGCGGCGCCATCGTCCGGATATTCGGCCTCGAAACGCTGCACCATCAGTTGCAGCACATGAGGTAACCACCGCCTTATCGCCGCTCTTGAGCGACGAGCGCTTTCAGCCTTTACGCGACAAGCTTGTTGACGCTACTGCCCTCGATCGCTCACCCGACGTCCTTACCCGCGGGCTCCTTGACCCCGATCTCGATCCAGACCTGTGGATTGGACCACTGGAAGTTCTTCACCGTGCTTTCAGCGCCAGGCGAGAACAATGCCGAACCGGCCGACAGGGCAAGTATTGTGCGAGCAGTTCTTGATTTGCACATAGTGACCCTCCAGGCTCTAGGGGCGCAGATTGCCGCTGACGTCGCAATTGTTCTCGCACACGTACTCGGCGAGTTCCAGGTCGTTCCGGCGCTTGATATTCAAGGTCGTGGTAAACGGCTGGGCCAGCACGAGCGGGTCGGTCATGGTCAGCGTGTTGGTATAGCTTTTCTTGTCGGGAGCCATCCTGATCCGCTCCACGATGTGCAACTTTTCGCTGTGGAGCAGCCTAGCTTCTGGTTCCTTTCGTCGGACGTTCACCGGCATAGGAACCTTGTTGTTGATGTTGACAGTGTCAATCACCAGGGTGTCGCCTTCCCACCAGCCGACGGAGTGGCCATTGTAGGTCGTCCCCACATCTTCCGGATCGGGGTGCTCGCGGCCATCGAGCCAGATCCATCGCGGGCTGTGCTTATACTCATGAAGAATCAGAAGCTGATTGGGCAGCTGGACGATCTGCAGCGGCGGGCTGTAGGTCAGGATGGTCGGCATGCCTGTCGGCAGGCAATCGCCGAAACCGCCGTCCCCCGCCTGATTCCTCTTGATCTGCTCCTCCTTGAGTTTGGCGGCGGCCGGGGTCAGCGGCGGGGCATCCGCCCAGCCGCCGCCGATGTCCAACGCCCAGACGCCGGTCAGGTCGAACGGCCGGTCGGCGGGAGGCGTGACCGGAAAGCCTGCGGCAGGAAGCGTCCCGGACAAACAGGCCAGGAAGGCGGCCACACCGATCTGGAATTTAAACAAACGCATAGAAAAACGTCCTCTTTCTTGGCTCGCTGTGCTTAGTAACGACAATTCACCCGCCAGCGGGCATGACCTGGACACGCACTAGCCTGTGGTCATCTTGATAAGCGTCCGGTCCCTGAGCACGTAGTGGTGATAGAGAGCGGCGCAGATGTGGCCGACGATCAGCATCCAGACGATGGTGGCGCCGCCTTTCATATGGGTGAAATCCAAGTACGGCTCGATTTCATCGAAGGTCAATCCCATCCAGCCATCGACCACCGTCTTGAACAGCTGGGTGTCTGCGAACCTCGGCACTTCGAACAGGAAGAACCAGTTGGTGTTGATCCCGGTGCCCATATAGCCGGTCAGTGGCATGCCGATCAGGATGACGTAAAGCGCCGCATGCCCCCAGCTGGCTGCACGTTGCGCCAGCCTGCTGCCCGGTGCGGGCCGCGGATGCTTGTTCGAGAGAGTCCAGATAACGCGCAGCAGGACCAGTACGCCTATGGTGATTCCGACCGACAGGTGCAGGTCCCGCGCAGTGAAGTTCGCTGGTGTCTCGTATTCGGTGAACCAGTGGCGGTAGTACACCGAGACATATGAGCAAAGGAACAGCAGCGCGGTGAACCAGTGCAGGGTGCGTGCAATCAGGCCGTAGTTCAGCTCGGAATTTCTTAGCATGGAGATCCCTCTCGTCGAAATGCTCGATCAGCGCCATCTGCCGGATGTCCGGCGAACATTCCATGGAAGCGCGCAATACCAGCCTTCCCGGTTCGGACGATGGACGACCTACTGAGAGCTCACAGCTAGTTGCCGACCTTCACTCCGTTGACGGTCACCTCAATGAGCGAGCCGCCGTTGGTGCCGTCCTTCAAGGGGTTGATGGTGATCACCGCCTTGTCGCCGCTCTTGAGCGACGAGCGCTTCCAGCCTTTACGCGACAGGCTGTTGACGCTGCTGCCCTCAATCGCCCACTCCACATCCTTGCCCTTGGGATTCTTGACTACGAGATCAATCCAGATGTGGGGATTGGACCAGCTGAAATTTTTCACCGTCCCTTCCAGGACCATCGTCTTCTTGCTGTCGAACATCGCGAAGGAGTGGTGGGCGGCGGCAGGAACCGCCGCCAGAACCACCGCCGACGCCGCTAAAACGAGCACGGCATTTGAACATTTCACAGGGTATCTTCCTTACTCCGGAGCTAAGCCCGGCGCTCCAGGGAACTTCCGATTTTCGGGTTCGCAAACAACTTCCTGCAGCTCCATCTCTGGGTGGTATTCAAGTTTTCGGGTCACCAGCCACGGTTTGGTGAACGCCTTCGGGTCCTCGATGACCAGGCGGTCTTCCAGAGTTTTCGCATCTATGCGGCGTATCCGTTCAGTAATGTGCAGGGCGTCGCTATGCGGCGCGCTGGTGGAATCGAAGACGATGTCTCCACGGATACCAATGGTGTCGACAACCAGCGTGTCGCCTTCCCAGTGTCCGATCGACTCGCCGGTGAATCCCGGATCGAGATCTTCTGGGAGGGTATGTTTCCGGCCGTCGGTGTGGATCCAGCGGACGCTCCGGCCCTGCTCGACGATCATGATGACCTTGTCAGGCTGCACGATGATTTCAATTGGATACGGAATGATCATCATTCGAGGCATGCCCAAGGGCAGGCATTGCGCACTATTGTCGTAGGCATATCCGGTCGTGCGGATGCTCTCGATCACCTTGTCGTACCGGGCCTGGTACTCGGCGTTGTACGGGATAGGCTGCCTCATCTCGAACACCTGCCGCCCGGCATTTTCCGGCAGGCTCGCGGCGCCGTCGGAGTCGGTAATCAATACCAGCGATCCGGGACCAATCGGCTTCCAGGTCCCGGTCCAATCCCGCCCTTCCCCCTCTGCCGAGGCTGCCGGAGAAGGTTGCGTCTTCGGCGCTTGAGAGCAGCCCTGAGATGCGCCGAACGAAAGCAGCGTGAGCACCAGCAGGGCCGGCTTCAGGAGGTTGATGGCTTGGCCGCTCGGCATCTCCGCTCCAATGGGCGGGAATAAGGCAGATGCTTTCGATGCGGCGGCAGCCTTCATGGCACGCATGGCGAAAAACATTGGACCTTACTCCTTCAGGCCTTATCCACCACCGGCTCTGACAATCTTGACGGATTCTCCGCTGGCAAGGGTGGCACCCACCATGTTTCCGCCAGGACTGCCGTTCCTCATCGGATTAAGGACGACGCTGACCTTGTCACCTGGCTTGAACATGCTCTTCTTCCAGCCTTGGCGTATCAGAAAGTTGGGGCCACCCATCTCGATGGCCCACTCCTGCGTTTCGCCTCCCGCCACAGGCACATTGACCATCAGCCAAGCGTGAGGGTTGGTCCACTGGAATTCCTTCACCGTACCCTCGATGGTCACTTCCCTCTTTCCGTCGAACATCGCATAGGAGTGGTGAGCAAGCGCCCAAGGTGAAAACAGCGCAAAACCGACCGAGAGGGCAAGTGTTGCGCGAGCAATTCGTAATTTGCACATGATGACCTCCAGGCTTTAGTGCAGATTGCCGCTGACGTCGCGGTTGTTCTCGCAGACGGACTCGGCGAGTTCCAAGTCGCTCCGGCGATTGATCTTCAAGGTCGTAGTAAACGGCCGCGTCAGCACAGTCGGCTCAGTTATGGTCAGCGTGTTGGTATAGCTCTTCTTGTCCGGAGCCATCTTGATCCGCTCCACGATGTGCATCTTCTCGCTGTGATCCACTCTGACTTCTGACTCGTTGCGGCTGAGGTTCACTACCATGGGGACCCGGTCGTTGATGTTGACGGTGTCAATCACCAGGGTGTCGCCTTCCCACCAGCCGACGGAATGGCCATTGTAGGTCGTCCCCACGTCTTCCGGATCGGGGTGCTCGCGACCATCGAGCCAGATCCATCGCACGCTGTTCTTCTGCTCATACACAATCAGAATCTGGTTGGGCAGCTGGACGATCTGCTCCGGCCACGAGTAGGTCAGGATCGTCGGCATGCCAGGCGGCAGGCAATTGCCGAAACCGACGTCCCCCGCCTCATTCCTCTTGATCTGCTCCTCCTTGAACTTGGCGGCAGCCGGCGTCAGCGGCGGGGCATCCGCCCAGCCGCCGCCTCTCTCCACCGCCCAGACGCCGGTCAGGTCGAACGGCCGGTCAGCGGGAGGCGTGACCGGAAAGCCCGCGGCGGGAAGCGCTCCGGATAAGCAGGCCAGAAAAGCGGCCGCACCGATCTGCAATGTAGACAAACGCATAACAAACGTCCTCTTTCCAAGCCCGCCGTGGTTGGATGGATGCTTAGAAGCGATAGTTCACCGTCAAACCGACCTCGCGCGGCCGGAAGGTCGAGGTGAGAGTCTGCTGGAAGTTGGTGCGGGCGAAGGTCGCGCACGCCGCGTTCGCGCAGCCGACTCGCACCCCGGTCGCATACGGCGGCTCAGCCCCGGCGACGATGTCACGGGAGTCGAACAGGTTCTTCACGAACACGGACACGTCGGCGCTGCCGAAAACCGCACCGACGCGAGCGTTGAAGATGTCCGTCGCCGGTCCGTACATCACGTCTGGCGTGTATGCCGAGGTGCCGGGGCCCAGGCTGCGCACGTAGCGGCTGGTGTACTGATAGTTGCCCTGGAAGTAGGCGTCGCGGCCCCCGAAGGCGTTGAAGCGGTACTCAAGACCGAGCGACGCAGTCCGCGGCGGCACGGCCAGCTTGTCACCCTTGTTGACGATGATTGGACCAGGGGTGGCGGTCAGCGACGGACTGCGCGTGGTCTCGGTGTACTGCGAGTCGGTATAAGCGAGGTTCAGCTCCGCCGTCAGACCCTGCGTCAGCCGCACCTGCGCGGTGAGGTCGACGCCCTGGCTGGTCGCCTTGCCGGCGTTGGCGATGAAGTTGAAGAGGCAGCCCGAGCCTTGCGGGGACGAGAGCAGAAGCTGGATGCCTGTCCAGTCGATCTTGTAGATGCTGGCGTTCAGCGAGACCGGCCCCAGTCGGCTTTTGGCGCCCAGCTCGTAGTTGGTCACTTCGTCCGGCTTGAATTTTCCGGGATGGTAATTCCCGATGGTTTGCGTGAGGGCGTCGCAGTTGGGGCCTGCCGGCGGCGGGCGGTTGACGCCACCGTTGCGAAAGCCGCGGGACACGGTGGTGTACACCATGTTCTGTTCGTCGATCTGGTAGGAGATCGAGCCTTTGGGTGTGAACGGTTTGGCTTTCTGCTTCCCGTCTACCTGGCCGCCGTTGGCGAAACTGCAAGTCGTGGACCCGCGATTTATGCCCCAGTCACAGCCCGTGTAGTGATGGTCCTCGACCGAATAGCGGGTGCCAGCGGTCAACTTGAGCTTGTCGGTGACCGCGAATGTGGCCTCGCCGAAGGCCGCCAATGAGGTTTCTTCGAATTTCTGATCGGAGTTCAAGGAGACGTTGTTGACCGAGGCGGCGTCGACGCCGTAGTACACCAGCGAACTCACCCCGCGCAGGGTGCGCACCACCTGCTCGACGTTCTCGTACACCCTCTGGTTCACATGGACGATGTTCCTGCTGTAGAAGGCGCCGGCGACCCAGGTGAGGCGCTGCTCGGACCGCGAGCTCAGGCGGAATTCCTGGGCGAAGGTGCTGTTGTCGGAATCGAAGGTGACGCGAGCCTGATATTCCGGCGCGGTGATGAAGAAGCCGCTGAAGTAAGGATCCTGCAGACTGTTCTGGGCGCCCGAGGCACCCGAACCCTTCGTGGAGTCGAACTCGTAGGAGGTGATCGAACGGAAGGTCACCGGGCCAAGATCGTAGGCCATGTTGAGCCCGTAGACCGCGAGAGCCTCCCGGCGAGGCGTGAGCGAATATTCACCCGACGTGGTGCGATTGCCGTAATAGGTCAGGGCCGGGTAATTGATCGCCGGACGGGTAAAGGTGACCGCGGCCCCTGTCGCCGGCCGGCCGGTGGCCCCGAAGGTGGCCGAGGGCACAGTGAACGCTGGCGCATTGAACCAGATGGAATTGGCATCCTTCGTGTCCGACAGGCCGTAGTAATAGGACGGCTCGATGGTGAAGTTGTCGTTGACAGCCCACTTCAGCGCGGCGCGCAGCGCCGTCCGGTCGGCGTCGTTCGAGTTCTTGAAGGTCTGGAGGCCGCTGATCGGGTGAACGTGGTCGATCCAGCCGCCCTTGCGGCCGGCCACCAAGCTGACGCGGAAGCCCAGCTTGTCCTGCACGATAGGTCCGCCAATAGCCGCACCGACGTCGGCGCTGGGATTGCCGCCCTTGGTCATGGAGGTCTCGGCGCGCACCAGCCCGGAATATTCGGTCAGGCTGGGCGTGGGCGTGATGAAGCGGATCGCACCACCCACGGAAGAGCCACCGTACAGCGTGCCCTGCGGACCGCGCAGCACCTCGACGCGGGCCAGGTCGAACAGCTGCGGGATGACGGTGCCGGCGCCGGCGTTCTGGATGTTGCGGCGCTGCAGCGGAACGTCGTCGAGGTAGGTGCCGGTCGTGGCCGCACCGGTGGTGCTATAGACGCCGCGAATCGCAACCTGAGCACCCTGGTTGGGGCCGGAGTTACGGTACACCAGTGCCGGCACCTCGCGGGCGAGGTCGTAGGCGCTCGCGAAATGCCGCTGATCCAGAGCGGCCTGACTCATGGCC
>JASGHI010000003.1:0-2145466 GCA_049841155.1 Steroidobacteraceae bacterium | reverse complement strand
GCGCTCAGCTCATCCTGCGCCGCGGCTTTGGCTTTTTTGGTGCTCATCGTCTATCTCCTCAGTTCTTCTTCAACTCTATCTGGTTGTCGACACTCTTCACACCTTTGACATTGCGCGCGATCCGGGCCGCCCGCGTACGTTCCTGCGCATTGGTGGCCCAGCCGGCGAGGGTGACGCGCCCGTCTTTCACATCGACATTGACGTCGAGTCCATCGACATCCTTCGATGCTAGCAGATCGCTCTTCACCTTGGTCGTGAGCGCCACGTCATCTACATACTCCGACGGGGTGGATTCACCGCGCAGCACATTGCATCCGGCAAGGCCGCCAAACAGCAGCACACAGGCAAGGACAGGAAGCTTCCGGGTCATGTTTCATCCTCGGTGATAGGTGATAGTGGCGGCGGCGCCGCGTCCCGAGGAAGCATGCCCTGGCCGCAGTGGTGAGGCAGCTCCTGAGCGCCACCACGGCCTGTAGGAAGTCTCCTGCCCTGCTGCAGTCGGAATCGGCTGACGCGGCTTCAGTGCAACCGCCGACGGCCACGCTCTGTATTGCGTGGGAAGCTGCGTCCACCAGCTTCAGCGGAGGATTCAGGTCATGCTTCACTACGCGGTCGTTTTCTTTGTCATTGCACTCATTGCTGCGCTGTTCGGATTCACGGGAATAGCGGCGGGGGCGGCCGGCATCGCCAAGATCCTGTTCATCGTGTTCCTGATCATTGCGCTGGCAACCTTCATCATGAGTCTGATACGCAAAGTCTAGAAGTCCTGATTGCAGGCACGGCCGTGTAGGAGCATTCCTACGCGGCTGTTCACCTCCGCCCCTTGCGTGGGGCCGCGCGGTTCCCGCAGGATTGTTGCATGCACGCCGTACTCATCGCCGACGACCATCCCATGGTGCGTGCCGGATTGCGTCAATTCCTCGAGTCCGATCCTCAGATTCGTGGCGTCCATGAAGCCTCCTCCGGGCAGGAGGTCATGGATGCCTTGCGCGACCAGCGCTTTGACCTCGTGATCCTCGATATCAACATGCCGGACCGCAGCGGCCTGGACATCCTGCGTCACATCCAGGCTTCGCATCCGCAGCTGCGCATCCTCGTCGTCAGCGGCTACCCCGAGCGGCAGTATGCGGTGAATGTGCTGAAGGCCGGTGCGGCGGGTTACCTGCAGAAAGAGGCCGCGGCGGAGGAACTTCTGCGCGCCGTGCACATGGTGCTGTCGGGGCGGCGCTATGTCAGCAGCACGCTGGCGGAGCAGCTTGCCGGCGAGCTGGGCGCCAATCACGACCAGCCCGCCCACGCCGCGCTTTCGGAGCGTGAGTTCCAGATCTTCCGCAAGCTTGCGGCAGGAGATGCGGTTTCCGCCATCGCCAAGGAGCTGTTCCTCAGCGTCAAGACGGTGTCGACCTACCGCACGCGCATCCTCGAGAAGATGGGCTTCCGCTCCAATGCCGACATCACGGCCTACGCGCTGAGAAACGGGCTGGTTTGACGGATAGCGGCCATGAAGACGCTGAAGGTATTGCTGGTCGAGGACTCATCGCGCATCGCGGCGATGCTGCGCGATCTGCTGGAGAACGAGACGGGAATCCATGACATCCAGATCGTGGCCGATCAGCAATCCGCCATCGTTGAAGCGCGCCAGACCCACTATGACCTGATGATACTCGACCTGCAGCTGCGCACCGGAACCGGCTTCGGCGTGCTGGAAGCGCTGGGCCCGCAGCATCCCCCCACCATCGTGCTGACCAACTATGCGCTGCCGCAGTACCGTCGCCGCGCTCAGGAACTCGGCGCGGAGTATTTCCTCGACAAGTCGAAGGATCTGGAGCAGCTGCAGTCCATCATCCAGCAGCTGCAGGCCAGCCATACCCACTAGCCTTAAGGCTCGATGCCAGGCGGAGGCAACCGCCGCCGGCATCGGCTATGTCAAAGTACATATCGCGGGATCCGGTTCATGCCGTAGGCTCGCAGGTGAAAAATGAAAACCACGATCGCGGTCCCCGCTTGATCCCCTGCGCACAGTGCCCGTTGCGTCTTACCGGTGCCTTTTCAGCCAACACCCCCGAGGAGATCGCCTTCATCCAGCGCTTCAAGACCGGCGAAGTGACTCTTTCTGCCGGCACGCGACTCAGGCGCGAGGGCGAAACCAGCGGTGATTTTCATACCTTGCTCAGCGGCTGGGCCTTTCGCTTCCGCACGCTTTCCAGCGGCGCCCGCCAGATCCTCAACTTCCTGCTTCCCGGCGACTTCATCGGGCTGCAGGAGAATCTCGGCGCCCATGCCGCGCATGGAGTGGAGCTGCTCACGGACGCCCGGCTTTGCCGCTTTCCCGCCAGCGGCATCTGGAATCTGTACCAAGCCCATCCGGCACTGGGCTATGGCATCACATGGATCGCAGCGCATGAAGAGCTCATCGTGGACGAGAACCTCGTGTCCGTGGGGCGGCGCAGCGCTGCCCAGCGCATCGCGATGCTGCTCATCCACCTGTACAAACGCGCCGAATCAGTGGGCCTCAAGAAGGCCGACGGACGCGTTCCCTTCCCCGTCACCCAGCAGCACATGGCCGACGCGCTGGGCCTGTCGCTGGTCCACACCAACAAGACGCTGAGGAAACTGCAGGCTACCGGACATTTCGAGATTTCCCCGGCACATCTGACGTTGCGCCATCCCGAGGCCATGAGACGGTTCGCCGACTACTACGCGCTGCCGCTGCGTGGCAGACCCCTGATCTGAAGGAGCCGGCATGGACAAACGACTCCTGGACGAGAAGCTCAACCGCAAGTACGTGCTCCTGCCGCTGCTGCTGATCATGCTGCTGGTCATTCTCGGCTTCACCGTCTCCGAGATGCGCAGGACGAAGACGGCAGCGCTCAATGCCGTGATCCGCGAACGGCAGGAAGTACTGCGGATGGTGTCCGAGACTCTCTACCAGGCACTGGACTCGGAAAGCGCGCAACGCGGCTTCCTGCTCACCGGAGAGAAGAGGTACCAGGCGCCTTTCAACAGCAGCGTCGACGCTACCCGTGTCCACATTGCCGAGCTCGAGAATGAACTGCAGAAGCTGCTGCCCGGCGACCTGCCGGTCATCCGGCTTGTCAAACAGAGCTTCGAGCTGAAGGTGGGGGAGATGGCCGAATCCATGCGCCTCATGGAAGCCGGCCGCAATACGGATGCCCTTGCCCTGATCAAGGCCGACGCCGGGCTCGGGCACATGAACGCCATCCGCAATGGCCTCGAGATCCTGCGTCGACATCAACGTGAGGATGTCCAGCAAGGGCTTTCAGAAGCGCACGCGGTGCTGCGCATCAATACGGGCATCAACTTGCTGATGACCGTCTTCACGCTCGGCGTACTGCTGCTGGCCGGGCTGCTCGTCAGCCGTGACCTTCGGCGCCGTGCGATCTATTTCAGCGACCTGAACCGCCGGGTGGCGGAAGCCACCCACCAGATCCGCGATCTCACTCGGCACATGGCACGCATCGGCGAAGTGGAGAAACATGCCCTGGCGCGGGAGCTGCATGATGAGCTGGGAGGACTGCTGATTTCGCTGCGCATGGATATCGTACAACTGCGGCGCACATTGTTCCCGAAGGACGACGCCGACGTCGAAAAGCGCTGGGCGCGGGTGGAACAGGCCCTGTCCGCCGGCATCGACCTCAAGCGGCGCGTGATCGAGCAACTGCGGCCGACGCTGCTGGACAACATGGGGCTGTTCACCGCCCTGCGATGGCAGGCAGAGGAAACCTGCAACCAGGCCGGCCTCGAAGCCACCCTGCACATACCGGAGGAGGACCACGAGTTCCCGCCGGATGTCGCCATCGGCGTCTTCCGGACGTTCCAGGAGGCGCTGACCAATGTGGCAAGACATGCCGGTGCCCGGCACCTGCTGGTGGATGTGCGCCGCGACGCTTCGGGACTGGTGATGATCATCTGCGACGACGGCATAGGATTGCCACCCGATGCGGAGACTCGCGGCGAATCGCATGGCGTGAAGCAGATGCGCTTCCGCATCGAAAGCCTGGGCGGAACTTTCCGAATCTATCGCCGCGACGGTCGGGGAACCGCGGTGGAAATCTTCCTGCCGGATACGGCGGCCAGCGGATAGCAGATCCGCAGGCGTGTCGGCCTGGTCCTACGTCATGACGGGGGGCACTGCAATTGTCGCCCGTCTGCGGCGGGCGCATCGTGGGCTTCCGATTTCGTGGACGGAGGCCGCAATGTCCGGCGGACAAAGCCTGCAGACGCTGGTGGATCAGATCGGTGAAGCCCTGGTGTCATGGACGGTGGCGGGCGAGATCACGACCTGGAACCAGGCCGCCGAGCAGCTGCTGGGTTACCGCGGCGGGGAAATCATCGGACGCAATGTGGGGCTGCTGGTGCCCGTTAGCCTGCTCGCGGAGCACGAAGACACCATGCGCAAATTGCTGCGCGAGGGCGGCACGCTGCGCCTCACGACCTCGCGCTGCGCTGCCGACGGCAGACCGTTGCGGGTATCGTTGTCGCTGTCCCGCATCTGCGATGAGGGCGGTGCGATCACCGGCGTAGGGTGCCTGCTGCAACCCCGCGACCCGACCTCGCGGCTGATCAACCGCCTGTGGCGCCGCGCTTTCACCGATCCGCTAACTGGAGCCCTGAACCGGGCGGGCCTCGAAGATCGGATGACGCGGATGCCGCAGGCCGGTCGCAGTGCCATCGTCTTCATCGATCTGGATGGCTTCAAGCAGGTGAACGACGGGGCCGGGCATCATCGCGGCGACCAGCTGCTGCGCCGCTGTGCCAGCCGCATCCGCAGCTGCCTGCCGGAGGGGCATACGCTGACCCGCTGGGGCGGGGATGAGTTCGTGGTGGTCATCGACCAGCTCCCCGACAGCGTTCTGGCTGCCCACCGCATGACCGAAACCCTTTGCAGCGCGCTGCTGGATGCGCTGCGGCCTGCCTACCGGATCGAGCGTCGGCTCTTCGGCTGTCCGGCCAGCATCGGCGCCTGCTGCTACCGGCCGCAATTCACGACGCATCACCGTGCAATGCAGATAGCCGACACCGCGATGTACCGGGTGAAGAACGGCGGCAAGAACGCCTTTCACGTGATGATGGATGAATCCCCGTCCGCGAGCGAGACGGTCACGGTGCTGCGGCCGCGCACCACCGGGGCAGTGCGCAGCACCCCGGTTACTTCAGGAGAGGACCCATGTCCACGCCACGCGCACAGCAATATCTGAAAGCCGGCCACGTCCGGCCCTCCATGTTGATGCTGGACCGCAGCTTCTCCGACGAGGAGAAACGCTGGATCCTCGAACAGATGGTGGCCGATCTCGAAGCGCAGCTGCGCGCCACCGAGGAGAGCATGAACAACAGCGCCAAACCGGGCGTGGCGGGGGAGCGGCTGCGCGATGCCCAGCGCGCGCTGCTGACCCTGGGGCACCCACAGCGCTGAGGCGCGCCCGCCCGCCGGGGCTCAGGCAGGAGCAGAGGGCTGGTAGCGCACCCTTGTGACAGTGCCGCCGCCCGGTGCGTCGGCCCAATCCACCTCGCCGCCTATCGCGGTCATGCGGAAACGCATCTGCTTGAGCCCATGCGAGCCACTGCGCTTCAGGGCATCTGCGGGAAGGCCCACGCCATTGTCCCGGATCGTGATCTCCATGCCGCCTTCCTGAGTCGCCACTTCGATGGCGGCCCCGCTGGCCCGTGCATGTCTCAGCATGTTCGTCAGCGTTTCCTGCACCACGCGGAAGATGGCGATGGACACATCGGCCGGCAGTTGTGGCTCTTCCCCGGAGGCATTGAACTCGATGGCCACGCCGCTCTGGGCGCTGGCCTCGCCAATCAGCCAGCGCAGCGCTGCGAACAGGCCCAGGTTGTCCAGCAATGTGGGTCGCAGGTTCTCGATGACGCGGCGCTTGAGGTCGATGCCCGCATCTATCGAGGCGTCCAGCCGCTGCGCACGCTGCGCGACGCCTTCTCCCGGAGGCAGGGTCTTCTTCAGGGCTCCAAGATCCAGCTTCATCGCGACCAGCAGCCCACCGAGTTCATCGTGCAGCTCGCGCGACAGGGCCGCCTTCTCCGTCTCGCCGATGCGCAACAGCTGCGTGGACAGATCCGCCAGCTCTGCGGTGCGCTCCCTGACCTGGCCGTCCAGCTCCGCGGCGATCCAGGCGCGCCGCGAAATCTCGCGCGACAGCAGCAGTCCCACCAGCATGATGATGAACAGCGTGAACAGTGTCATCACGCCGCTGATGATGGTGTTTGCATTTTCCGTTTCGCTCCATTCCCGGATCGCGCGGCCCAGCCGTTCGGCGCGCTGCGCATGCAGGCGGTCCGCGGCCTCGCGGATCTCGCGCATGTGATTGAGCCCGACATCGGAGTTCAGCACCGACAAAGCCGAGCCGAGGTATCCGGAGCGGCGCATGTTGATGGTGGATTCCATCTCCTGGAGCTTGCCGCCAAAGCTGTGCTCGATCAGCTCGACCTCGGCCGCCTCGGTCTCGGACATGTTCACCTTGCGGGCCACCAGCGCCGCGATCTTGTCGCGCGCCGTCTTCACCGCCGAGCCATAGGGAGCCAGGTAGGCGTCGTAGCCGGTGAGGATGTAGCCGCGCTGGGCGCTTTCGGCTTCATAACTGGCATTGAGCAGCTCGGTGACATCGGCCAGAAAGGTCTGCTCCTCGTTGACCGAGCGCACCAGATCGCGGGTGTCGCTGCGGCGGGCCTCGGTCACCATGAACGCCGTGGCCACCAGTGCGATGGTGGCGAGCATGGGCCACAGCACGTACTTGCGGTTGAACCGCTGGCGGAGGAGATTTCTCATGATCCAGTGACTCTACCAGCGCTGGCTGGTGCGATGGTGCACCGGCGCCCCCTTCGGGCTACCATCCCGGGGTGGGCTTCGAAACCGGTTTGGGAATCGTGCTGCTGCTGATGGCCGCAGCCTTCGTTGCAGGTTTCGTCGATTCCATCGCCGGCGGCGGCGGCCTGATAACCCTGCCCGCATTGCTGATCGCCGGCACCGATCCGGTGACGGCTCTGGCCACGAACAAGGTGCAGGGTTTGTTCGGTGCCGGGTCGGCGGCCACGTCCTATGCCCTCGCCGGACAGGTGGATCTGCGGCGGCAGGTGCTGCCCGCGCTCATTGCCTATGCCGCCGCCGTGGCCGGAGCGCTGCTGGCAACGATGCTGCCCGTGGGCCTGATCCGCGCAGTACTTCCGGTGCTGCTGATCGGCATCGCGCTGTTCTTTGCCCTCAAGCCGGGGCTGAGCGATATCGACCGTGCCCGGCGTGTGGCCCCGACGGTCTTCATCCTGACGCTGGTGCCGCTGGTCGGCTTCTATGACGGCTTGCTCGGGCCGGGAGCCGGATCCTTCTACATGATCGGCTTCGTCGCGCTGGCAGGATATGGAGTGCTCAAGGCCACCGCCCACACCAAGCTGCTGAATTTCGCTTCCAACCTCGGCGCCATGACAGCATTCGTTCTGGTCGCGAAGCCGTGGTGGCTGACGGGCCTCGCCATGGGCGCGGCGCAGGCCGCAGGTGCGACATTGGGGGCAAAGCTTGCCGTGCGCATCGGAGCCCACGTCATCAAGCCGGTGCTGGTCGCGACCTCGACCGGGCTCGCGATCAAGGTGCTTTGGGATCTGCTGCGCCGCTAGGACTGCATGGC
This sequence comes from Steroidobacteraceae bacterium, assembly GCA_049841155.1. GTDB lineage: Bacteria > Pseudomonadota > Gammaproteobacteria > Steroidobacterales > Steroidobacteraceae > ZC4RG30. The sequence goes on along the minus strand of JASGHI010000003.1, from coordinate 2,137,811 downwards.
GGCGACGCGATCCTGCCAGGCCTCTTCGAGGCGGCGTGCAGACACCGGCATGCGGGTGCGCAGCTGCTGGGCAAACAGCGACACGCGAAACTCCTCCAGCAGCCAGCGGAAATTGTCGTCACCGGAGTGCGGGGCGCCCCGCCGGGCCTTCACCTGCTGGCGGTAACGCGTTTCGAAAGTGGCCACCTGCGCGGCCAGCTGTGCATCGCGCCGCGGATCGGCGGCCAGTTTCTTGAGGCGCTGCTCCACGGCCTGCAGGTAGCGGGGAAATTCGCGCAGGTTTTCCCAGGACGTGGTCAGCAGGAACCCGGCCGGCAGCAACCATGCCAGCTGGGCGCGGATGTCGGCGGCAGCTGCCGCGGGCACGGCGCGCAATCCGGCCTCGATGCTGGGCAGCCGCTCCAGAGAAACCTGCACGCTGCGCGAGATCTCCTGGGCGATCAGCCCCAGTCCCGAACGCCTTGCCGCAACACGGGCTTCGAAGGCTGCAGCGTCCCGCAGCGGCGCCAGGCCATCGAGAAAGGCCGTGATGATGATCCGGGTCAGCAGATCCTCACGCAGTTCTCGTCCGGGTTGCAGATCCGGATCCAGCAGGGGATGCGCACCGAGGTTGCGATACAGCAGCTCGCCCTGCACATTCACGGCCAGACCGCGGCGCAGCGACTTGATCTCGCGTGACATCGCAAGCTGGATGAGCCGCGCGCTTCCCCGCTCATGGCTGACCCGCGCCTCGTGTTGCGTGGCGAAGGCGCGCAGGCCCACGCTGTCGCCCTCGTCCACCAGCGCCGGTATGCCGATCTGCCGGCGATGGCCCGTTTGCGTCTGCAGCTGCTCCGGCAGCGCCCCGAACACCCAGGTCCGCGCGCCCGTCTCGAGCTGCGACTGCTGCGCATAGTGCTGCTGCGATTCGGCAGCGTGACGCTCGCGCAACGAAGCCAGGCTGCGTGAGCGCGCAATGACCGTGCCGGCATCGTCCACCAGCAGGAAATTCATGCGCAGATGAGGGGGCAGTACTTCCTCGCGGAAGGCATCGTGAGGAACCACAACACCTCCGATGCGCGACAGGGCGGCGGCCAGCTGCGCATGCAGCGAGCCCCGATCGCGGTCCAGCAGCGGCAATGCGTGTTCCACGGTCTGCGGTACCGGCACGAAATGCACCCGCAGATTCTTCGGCAGCGCACGGACCAGCGCCGAGACCTTCTCGTCGATGAGGCCGGGCACCAGCCATGCGAATGCCTCCTCCGGCAGCTGGTTCAGCACATGCAGCGGAACCAGCGCTGACACGCCATCGTCTTCGTGGCCGGGATCGAAGCGGTAACGCAGCTGCACCACCAGCGGACCAGCCGAGAGGTGATCGGGAAAACGCTGTGCATCGAGCTCCACATCGCTGGCGGCAATGTCCTTTTCCGTCAGCCACAGCAATTTCGGCTGCGTACCCTCCGCCTCGCGCCGCCAGCGCTCGAAGGCAGCGCCGGTGGCGATGCCCTCGGGTATGCGGGCATCGAAGAAGGCATAGAGCTGTTCCTCATCGCCCAGCAGATCCACGCGGCGCCCCTTCTGCTGCAGGTATTCGGCTTCCTGCAGCAGCTCGAGGTTGTGCTCGAAAAAGGGCGCCCGCGAATCGTATTCCATGCGCACCAGCGCATGGCGGATGAACAGTTCCCGGGCCGCCTTGGGGTCGATGCGCTCGAAGGGCACATTACGGCCCGACGACAGCGTCAGCCCGAACAGCGTCACCCGCTCCAGGATCACACTACGCGCGGCGCGCCGTTCCCAGTGCGGCTCATAGTGCTGGCGCCGGACCAGATGTGCGCCGGCCTGTTCCATCCACAGCGGATCTATCCGCGCGACATTGCGCGCGTAGACCTTGGTGGTCTGCACCTGTTCGGCGCTCACGATCCAGGCCGGCCTTGCCTTGAACTGCCCGGAGCCCGGATGGATGGCGAGCTTGAGGCCATTGGCGCCGAGATATTCGCCCTGCTCCTTGCGCTGCGCCACCTGCGACAGCAATCCGGTAAGCAGCGCGCGATGGATGGCATCGTATTGCCCGGGCTGGGTGTTGAGCGTGAAGCCGAGCTCCCCCTTAGCCACCTCCATCAGCTGGCCATGCACATCGTGCCACTCCGAAAGCCGCAGCCAGGATAGATAGTTCTCCTTGCACCAGGCGCGAAGCTTGGCCCGCGAAAGTTTGCCGCGCTGCTCCACATAGGCGCGCCAGAGCTTCACCAGTGACAGGAAATCCGAATGCTCATCGCGCAGCGGCGCATGCTTCTGGTCAGCCTGGGTCTGCTTGTCGGCGGGCCGCTCACGCGGATCGGGAACCGACAGCGCGGCAGCGATGATGGCCACATCTTCCAGGCATCTCTCGTCGTTGCCGGCCACCAGCATGCGGCCCAGGCGCGGGTCCAGCGGCAGCCGCGCCAGCTTGCGGCCCATGTCGGTGAGACCACCCTCTGCGGTCAGCGCGCCCAGCTCGCGCAGCGTGCGCTCGCCGTCGCGCACATAGCGGCCATCCGGAGGCTCGACGAAGGGGAAGGCGCTGATGTCGCCCAGCTTCAGTGCCTGCATCTGCAGGATCACGGCCGCAAGATTGGTGCGCTGGATCTCGGGCTCGGTGAACTCGGGCCGCGTGAGAAAGTCTTCTTCCGGATACAGCCGGATCGCGATGCCCGGCCCGACGCGCCCGCAGCGGCCGGAGCGTTGATTGGCCGAGGCGCGCGATATCTTCTCGATGGGCAGGCGCTGCAGGCGGCTGCGATGGCTGTAGCGGCTGATGCGCGCCACACCGGTGTCGATCACGGCACGGATGCCGGGTACGGTGAGCGAGGTTTCGGCCACATTGGTGGCCAGCACGATGCGGCGGCGGCCCGAAGGCCGGAACACGCGCTGCTGCTCCTCCTGCGCCAGCCGCGAATACAACGGCAGGATCTCGCAGCCCTGCGGATGATGCTTGCGCAGCGATTCAGCCGTCTCGCGGATCTCGCGCTCGCCGGAAAGAAACACGAGGATGTCGCCGCTCTGATCGCGCCACAGCTCGTCCACGGCGGCGAGGATGGCATCCTGCTCCACCGCCGTCGTCTCATCTGCCTCTTCATCGGATTCGACACTGCGGTAGCGCACCTCCACCGGGTAGCTGCGGCCCGCCACATTGACCACCGGCGCGTCGCTGAAGTGTCGCGAGAAGCGCTCGGTGTCGATGGTGGCCGAGGTGATCACCACCTTCAGATCCGGCCGGCGCGGCAGCAGCCACTTGAGATAGCCAAGCAGGAAGTCGATGTTGAGCGAGCGCTCGTGCGCCTCGTCCACGATCAGCGTGTCGTAGGCGTCGAGGAAACGGTCCGCCTGGGTTTCGGCCAGCAGGATGCCGTCGGTCATGAGCTTTATCAGCCCCTCGGGACGGCTGCGGTCCTGGAAACGCAGCTTGTAGCCCACCGCAGTGCCCAGCGGCACCTTCAATTCCTCGGCGATGCGTGCGGCGACCGCGCGCGCAGCGATGCGACGCGGCTGCGTGTGACCGATGATGCCGGCGATGCCGCGCCCGGCTTCGAGGCAGATCTTGGGCAGCTGCGTGGTCTTTCCGGAGCCCGTGTCGCCCGCCACGATCACCACCGGGTGCCTGTCGATGGCGCTGCGGATCAGCTCGCGATGTGCCGAGACCGGCAGCTCCTCCGGGTAGACAATGGCCGGAACACTGGCCGCGCGCGCGGCACGCGCCGCGGCCGAAGCCTCGATGCGCTGCGCAAGCGCGGCCTCGGCTGCAGCCACATCCTGCCCCCTGAGCCTCTGACTGTGTACGCGGTCGCGCTCGCGGCGCAGACGGAACTGGTCGCGCCGCAGGCAGGCGGCGAGAGGATCCGGCATGGGAGTGGGATCGGAAGCTTTCATGGCAGGGGCGTCCGGCACAGGGCCGGCTGGCGAGTCTACCGAGACTTCCGGCGAATTTGTCCTCAAGTAAAGGCCCTTCCACGATAGTGGAGCCCAGCTCTACTATCGCGGAGAGGACTTGCCTCGGAGCGCAAGAGGCCCTGAGGCGGCGCTCTTGTCCAGCCACCCCCGGGAAGCCCCGACGTTGCTCATCGCCTTCAACAAACCTTTCGGCGTGATCTGCAAGTTCAGCCCCGAGCCGGGCAAGCCGACGCTGGCCGATTTCATCGACGTCCCCGATGTCTATCCCGCCGGCCGGCTGGACACGGACAGCGAAGGTCTGCTGCTGCTTACCGATGACGGCGCGCTGCAGGCGCGCATCGCAAGCCCCAAACACAAGCTCGCCAAGGTCTACTGGGCACAGGTGGAGAACATTCCGACAGCAGAAGCACTGCAGGCGCTGCGGGAGGGTGTGGACCTGGGCGATTGCCGCACGCTGCCTGCAGGCGTGCGGCGCATCGATGAGCCCGCCGGCCTCTGGCCGCGCGATCCGCCCATACGCCATCGCGCGAAGATTCCCACCGCGTGGATCGAGCTGACGTTGCGCGAAGGCAAGAATCGCCAGGTGCGGCGCATGACGGCAAAGGTGGGATTTCCCACATTGCGGCTGGTGCGCTCGAGCGTCGGCAGTGTGAGTATCGAAGGCCTGCCGCCAGGCCACTGGCGCAAGATCGATGCTTCCACTGTGTGGGGCAACCGCTGATCAGCCAGATCACCGCGCGCTGCCTGTAGGAACCAAACTACAGCAGCAAGGCAGCTTCATCCTATATCCGCTCCCGACGGGAAAGCTCATGGTGACGGTGAAGCACAACGCTTCGCAACCGCACCAGGAGATTCTCATGAAGACTCACAAGGCACTGGCCGGGATCCTCGTAGCCGGGCTGCTGGCATGCCCAGTCATGGCCGCTGATTCAGCCGGCACCGTCGTGAAGGATTCCGCCGTGACGGTGGCCATCAAGACCAAACTGGCCGCCGAGAATGTCCGCAGCCTCGCCAACATCCATGTCGATACGGACAGCAATGGAGTCGTATCGCTGAAGGGGACCGTGGATTCCAAGGCCGAAGCCGACCGGGCGGTGGAAATCGCCAGAACCACCGACAAGGTGCGTTCGGTACACAGCGAACTGGTCGTCAAGCCCTGAACGAGGAGAGCAGCCATGCCAACACCAAGTGGTCACACTACGGCCATTGCAGCCAGCAAAGTCATTGGCACTGCAGTCAAGGACGCGTCGGGCCGCACTCTCGGACACGTGAAAGATATCGTGCTGGACAAGATGTCCAACCAGATCCTGTTCAGCGTCATTGGATTCGGCGGATTCCTCAAGATCGGCGAGAAGTACCACCCGCTGCCATGGAGTGCTCTGGACTATCGCCCAGAAGACAGCAGCTATGTCGTGGCGATAACGGAGGAGCAACTGCAGAACGCCCCTGCCGACTCCATCGAAGCCCTTACCAGTGGGGACGGACAAGCCATCTTCCATCGTGTGAACGACTACTACAGCCAAACGCCAGGAGCCCGGTGAGTGATGAAACACGCATACCGCATGATGGCCGCCGTGGCGCTGATAGCCGCGCCTCTCACCGGCCTGACGCAGGACTGGCTGGACAATCCCACGGGTCCATACGTGGGCGTGGGTGTAGGGCAGTTCAATGTCGGTTTGAAGCGCCTCCAGGATGTGAATGTCGCCGTGACCAACATCCGCAACTCCGATGACACCGCCATGAAGATCTTTGCCGGCTGGCGGCTGCTGCCTTTCCTGTCGGTGGAAGGCGGCTATGTGGATCTGGGCAAGCCCGGCGACGACTTCGAGACCTCCGGCAGCCATGGCTCCTATCGCCTGGCGGTCAGTGGTTTCACCGTCGCCGCGCTGGGCAGGGTCCCGCTGGGCCCGGTGGAATTGTTCGGCAAGGTCGGTCAGTACTTCTATGACGTGCGCACGCGCATAGACTTCGATGGAGGGCTACCTTCCATTCGTGGCAAGGACAGCCGCAACGATTTCATGTGGGGCGGCGGCCTGTCTTTCGTGATGCTGCAGCATCTGGAAGTACGCGCGGAGTATGAAAAGCTCGAACTCAGGAACACCGACAGATCGGATGCGTTCTGGCTGTCTGCAGCCTGGCGCTTCTGAAATGAAACAGGGAGAAGCCACCATGACCCACCGCGAAAATCAGCAAGGCAAGATCGGCTGGATCCTGCTGTGGCTGCTGGGGATTCCGATTCCGGTGCTGCTGGGACTTTTTCTGCTGCGCGGCTGCACCTGACCTGAACCCGGTCAGCGGGTTGGGGGTGGCGCGATGCCCAGCGGTGGCGCTTGCGGATACTGCGGCAGCTCATCGGTGATCTCGAACCACGGCGCCTTCGAATCCACGAAGATGTGGGCCATCGGGCGCATGCCGGGTTCCGTATCCAGCCCGCTGACGGGCACCACGACCACCCCCCGCTCAGCCGAGACGCGGGGCACGGATGCCCCGCATTGCCGGCAGAACGCCACGCCGTAGTAGCGCGCTTCGGGGAGTTTGTAGTCGACCACCCGGTCCTCGCCCCGCAGCCAGCGGAAATCGTCGAGCTTGCAGAACAGGTTCGCGCCATGCGCCGCGCCGCGTGCGCGCCGGCACCGGCTGCAATGGCACTGGTACATGGCGACGGGTTTGGCAAGGTCATAGGCCACTTCCCCGCACTGGCAACTGCCGGCAATGCGGCCGGGGGCTGCGGTCACCGGCTCAGGATCGGGCAATCCCGGTATGTTGCCGAACTCGGGCGGATACTTGTCGTGCTGCGGCAGATCGTCGTGGATGGTGTACCACCCCGCCTTCGATCCGGCGAACAGATGGCCCTGCGGCCGCATGCCCGGATCACCTTCGAGCAGGCCCACGGGGATGAACGCCAGACCCATGGACGGCGCCGTGCTTGGCGCCGGGGAGCCGCAGTGGCGGCAGAAGCGCCGCGGGCCACCCGGCGCCACCGCATGCGAGTCCACCGCCTCTTCGCCGGCGAGCCAGTGGAAATCGTCGATGGCGGCGGTGGCGAAGGTGGCAAACGGAGCGCCGTGCTGCTTGCGGCAGCGTGAGCAGTGGCAATGGAGCATGGCGGTGAGCGGTCCGGTGATCTCGAAGCGCAGCGTGCCACACAGACAGGAGCCCTGGATCGACATGAGTGACTACCGGTGACCCGCGATGTGGCGATTCTAGCGCCAATCCCGCAAGCGCCGGTTCACCACGGTGCGGGTTTGTAGTCCTTGAGGAACTGGCCCCAGACATGGGTGCCTGTATTGATACCCGAGAAGATGGGATCGACGATGCGCGCCGCGCCGTCGATGATGTCCAGCGGCGGTGCGAACCCTTCTTCCGCCTTGCGCGCCGCATGGACGGTAGGATCCTCGTCGGTGACCCAGCCGGTATCCACCGCATTCATGTGGATGCCATCGCGCACATAGTCCGGCGCGCTGGTGCGGGTCATCATGTTGAGCGCCGCCTTGGCCATGTTGGTGTGCGGGTGCTTGTCGGTCTTGGTGGTGCGGTAGAACTGCCCTTCCATCGCGCTGACATTGACGATGTGCAGATCGCGCGCCCCGCTGCGCATCATCAGCGGCTTCAGACGCGCGTTGAGGATGTAGGGCGCAATGGCGTTCACCAGCTGCACCTCCAGCAGCTCCGGAGTCTCCACCTCGTGCAGGCGCAGGCGCCAGCTGTTGATGCCGCGCAGGTCCACCTGCTGGCGGTCCTCGTCGTAGAGCCCGCGGGGAAACAGCGCTTCACCATCTAGATAGTCCTCGTCCAGATAGCGGCGCTGCGAGAGCGCGGCACTGTGTACCAGGCCTTCGATGTGACTGTGCTGCGCTGCCGGTACCAGGCTGCGGCACAGGGATTCATGCGCGTGGATCGGCGCGCGGTGCTCGGCCGGCAGCGACGCGGAACCGGCTGCTTCACGTTCAAGCAGATGGCGGAAGAAGCCGGCCGGACGCCGCACCGTCTGGCAGGCATTGTTGACGAGGAAGTCCAGTCGCGGCAGCTGCCCGCCCAGCCAGCGCGCAAACAGATCCACGCTGGGCGTATGGCGCAGGTCGAGACCATGTACATGCAGCCGCTCGCGCCACTGCGCATAGTCGCTCTCCTGCGCGTAGCGTGCGGCGGCATCCACGGGAAAACGTGTAACCGCCACCACCTGCGCACCGGCGCGCAGCAGCATCAGCGCGGCCTGGTAGCCGATCTTCACGCGTGCGCCGGTAACCAATGCCACCCGGCCCGCCAGATCCGCCGTCTGCGAGCGTTTGGCATAGTTGAAATCGCCGCACCCGCGACACATGGAGTCGTAGTAGCGATGCACCTGCGTGTAAGGCTGCTTGCATACATAGCAGGCACGCGCCGCATTCAGCGCCGGTTGCTCGTTTGCCGCAGCGGTGCCGTCCATGTTCTGAGCCTCCGGCGGCGGCAGCCACAGCGGTGCATAGGTTTCACTGCGGCGTTGCAGACGCAGGCCGGCCTGCTCGATGGCCTTGCGGTCCTGGGCAAGCGTCGCCTCACGCTCGGCGCGGCGGAAAGCTTTCGCCATGCGGCGCAAGTCCTGACGATCCGGTTTGGCAACCAGACCCGCCAGCGTCAGCAGCTCACGGCGCTGCTGCTGCGTCAGCGCGGTGAGCGCGGCCCGGTCATCGTGAATGGCCTGCAGTACGCGCAGGCATGTACGCAGGTCGTGCTCGGGGATGTCGCCGGACATTCTTGGAATTTGATGGCCGAAGTGGGGTCGTTCAGGAAAGCTTCAGCCCCACGATGCCCGCGACGATGAACACCAGGCTCGCCACCTTCAGCGCCGTCACCGATTCGTCGAACAGCATCATGCCGCACAGGGCGGCTCCCACCGCGCCGATGCCCACCCATACGGCGTAGGCGGTGCCCAGCGGCAGGCTGCGCAATGCCACGCCCAGCAGCAGAACACTGCCGGCCATCGCCGCCACCGTGATCACTGAGGGAAGCAGCCGGGTGAAGCCCTGCGTGTACTTGAGCCCGACGGCCCAGGTCACTTCGAGCAACCCGGCGATGAACAGGATCAGCCAGTTCATGGAACGAGCCGGATCAGATGTCGAGGTTCGCCACCGCCAGCGCATTCTTCTCGATGAACTCGCGCCGCGGTTCCACCTGGTCGCCCATCAGCGTGTTGAAGATGTCATCGGCGGCGATGGCATCCTCGATGCGCACCTGCAGCAGGCGCCGCGTCTCGGGGTTGATGGTGGTCTCCCACAGCTGCTCGGGGTTCATCTCGCCCAGGCCCTTGTAGCGCTGCATGGTCTGGCCCTTGCGCGCCTGGTCGAACAGCCAGGTGATGGCTTCCTTGAAGGACCCCACCTCCCGGCGCTGCGAGCCGCTGGTCACGTAAGCACCCTCCCCGATCAGGCCGTTGAGCGTGCGGCCCAGCTCGGTGATGCGGCCATACTCGGCCGAGGCGAAGAACTCGCGCGGCAGGTTGCGCTCGGAAACGCTGCCATGCTCGGCGCGGCGCACGGTGAGCCGGGCCGGGCGCGCATGTTCGCCTTCTGCGGCCTCGTGGGCGCCATGCGCCTCGATGTGGTAGCGGCGGTTGGTGTCCGCCTCGGCATTGAGCGCACGCTCCAGGCCCGCGGCCCAGTCGCGCAGGCTGTCCGCTGAATCGAAACGCTCCACGGCCAGCTGCGGCAGATAGATGAGCTGTTCGAGCAGGTGCGCGTCATAGCGCTTGCTCCAGCGGCGGATGATGGCCTGCACTTCCATGTATTGCCGGGCCAGCATCTCCAGGCCCGCACCGGTCAACGCCGGCGCGCCGGCGTTCACGTGCAGCGCCGCTTCGTCCACGGCGTTGTTCAGCAGGATGGCGTTGAGCTCGTTGTCGTCCTTCACGTAGAGCTCGTGCTTGCCGCGCTTGACCTTGTATAGCGGCGGCTGCGCGATGTAGACATGCCCGCGCTCGATGAGCAGCGGAATCTGCCGGTAGAAGAACGTGAGCAGCAGCGTGCGGATGTGGCTGCCGTCCACGTCCGCATCCGTCATGATGATGATGCGGTGGTAGCGCAGCTTGTCGATGTTGAAATCGTCGCGGCCGATGCCGCAGCCCAGCGCGGTGATCAGCGTGCCGACCTCGGCCGAGCTGATCATGCGGTCGAAGCGCGCGCGCTCGACGTTGAGGATCTTGCCCTTCAGAGGCAGGATGGCCTGGGTGCGGCGGTCCCGACCCTGTTTGGCCGAACCGCCGGCGCTGTCGCCCTCGACGATGAAGATCTCGGACAGCGCGGGATCCTTCTCCTGGCAGTCGGCGAGTTTGCCGGGCAGTCCTGCGATATCCAGCGCGCCCTTGCGGCGGGTCATCTCGCGCGCCTTGCGCGCAGCCTCGCGCGCGCGGGCTGCATCGAGGATCTTGCCGACGATGGCCTTGGCCTCGGCGGGATGCTCGAGCAGGAACTCGGAGAGCTTCTCGGCCACGCGCGTTTCCACCGGGCCCTTGACCTCGGAGGAAACCAGCTTGTCCTTGGTCTGCGAGGAGAACTTGGGATCGGGCAGTTTCACCGACAGGATGGCAGTGAGGCCCTCACGCGCATCGTCGCCGGTGGTGGCGATCTTCTCCTTCTTCGCTTCCTTGTCGATGTAGTCGTTCAGCGTGCGCGTGAGCGCCGCGCGGAAGCCCGACAGATGCGTGCCACCATCCCGCTGCGGGATGTTGTTCGTGTAGCAAAGCATCGTTTCCTGGTAGGAATCGTTCCACTGGAGGGCCACTTCGACGCCGATGGAGCCTTCCTGGGCCGAAAAATGAAACACTGACGGGTGAATGGCGTTGCGTGCGCGATTCAGATGACTGACGAAGGCCCTGAGGCCGCCCTCGTGCTGGAAGACATCGCGCTTGTCCTCGCGCTCGTCGATGATCTCGATGCGCACGCCGGAATTGAGGAACGAGAGCTCGCGCAGACGCTTGGCCAGCACCTCGTAGTCGAACGTGATGTTGGTGAAGATGGTGGGCGAAGGCTTGAAGCGGATCGTGGTGCCGCGCTCGGTGGTGATGCCGGTCTCGGCCAGCGCCGCCACGGGATCACCCAGGTGATATTGCTGCGTGTACAGCTTGCCGTCGCGGTGGATGCTCAATTCGAGCAGGTCCGAGAGCGCATTGACCACCGACACGCCGACGCCATGCAGGCCGCCGGAGACTTTGTAGGAGCTGTCATCGAACTTTCCGCCGGCATGCAGCACAGTCATGATGACCTCGGCTGCAGAACGGCCCTCCTCGGGATGGATGTCCACGGGGATGCCGCGGCCGTTGTCGCGCACCGTAACGGATTCGTCGGCGTGGATGACGACCTCGACCTTGGTGCAATGTCCGGCCAGGGCTTCGTCGATGGCGTTGTCCACCACTTCGAAGACCATATGGTGCAGGCCGGTGCCGTCATCGGTGTCGCCGATGTACATGCCGGGGCGCTTGCGCACCGCGTCCAGACCCTTCAATACCTTGATTTTGCTGGAATCGTAGACTTCTTCGTCGGCCATCAGAGACCCCGTGCGTACACATTATTATTATAGCCTCTCTCCGGAGGTTGTGGGCATCGCAGCGTGGCCCGATGATTGCTGCAATGCATCACATCAATCGAACACTCCCTTGTTCCACGTGGAACACATTTTCCGGGTCTCCGAACAGGCGAAGATCCGGATCGAGTGAAGTGATGATGAGTTGGCAGTCCAGTTCGCGCACGAGCGTCACCAGACTTTCCAGTCGCTGGGTATCCAGCTCTGCCGCTGGATCGTCCAGCAACAAGGTTGGCGGCAACGGCTGAAGGCCGCGCAGCCGCTGCAATAGCGCCAGGACCATAGCTGCAGCGACCAGCTTTTGCTGGCCACGCGACAAGGTCTCTTTCGCGGCCTTGCCGCCAATCCTCAGGTGCACGTCGGCGCGATGAGGACCGGAAGTGGTACTGCCCCGCTCCCGGTCTCTGCCGAGTCCTGCCTCGAGCACTTCGGACAACTCGCGATCCGCTGCCCATCCGCGGTAGTAGCTCATTTCCACCGGCAAGCCGCAGAGCCGCCCCACTGCTTCCGACCAGAAAGGAAGCACGGATTCGAAAGCCTGGCTGCGCAGGTGCGAGATCTGGTTGCCGTGCAGGATAAGCTCGGCATCCCAGGGTCGAGGATCCAAGCTCTGCTTCAAGGCAGCATTGCGCTGCCGCAGCGCCCGGCTGTAGCGAAGCCAGTGATCCAGGAAGGGACGTTCCACGTGGAACACTCCCCAGTCCAGCCATCTCCTGCGCTCCCCCGGTCCTCCTTCGATCAACCGGTGCACCTCGGGATCGATGGCCTCGACGAAGAAAGCACCGGGAAGTTCCGCCAGCGACTGCACATCCCGGCCATCCAGCCGCGCCTTGTACGACTCGTCCCGGTGGTACTCAAATCCGATGCGATGGGACGGACGATGCGCTTCGTCCTGAACCTGGCCGAACACCAACAGTTGCTCCCTACCCCGGGCTATGAGTTGCTCGGTATGACGGGTACGGAAGGAACGCCCCCGTCCGAGCAGGAAGACGGCTTCGAGCAAAGAGGTCTTGCCCGAGCCGTTTGACCCGTGGATGAGATTCAGATTCGGGGCGAGGTGGAGCAGCCCCGGCTTCAGGCAGCGGACACCCTCAACCTGCAGATGCGCAAGGCTCACTGGGAGAGGGTTTGCGCCCGCGGCTCACAGCCGCATGGGCATCACGACGTAGCGCGCATTGGTGGAACCCGGCGAACGGATGAGGCAGCTGCTGTTCGCATCCGTCAATCCGATCTCCACGGTCTCGGTATCCACCGCAGACAGGGCATCGAGCAGGTAGGTGACATTGAAGCCGATCTCCAGCTCCTCACCCTTGTAATCCAGCTCCACTTCGTCTTCAGCCTCTTCCTGCTCGGGGTTATGAGCTTGAAGCTTCAGTGAATCCTTGCCCAGACTCAGGCGCACGCCACGGTACTTCTCGTTCGACAGGATGGCCGTACGTTGCAGCGCCTGGCGCAGCGCTTCACGATCCGCAACGATGTTCTTGCCAGGACTGGCGGGGATCACGCGCCCATATTCCGGGAATTTGCCGTCAATAAGCTTTGAAGTAAAGCGAACATCGCCGATCGTGACGCGAATATGATTCGAGCCGATCACGATCTGCACTTCACCTTCACTGCCCAGCAACCGCTGCAGCTCCAGCACGCCCTTGCGAGGAACGATGACCTGCTGCATCGCAGCAGCCCCATCTCCGGCCGCCAGCGAAGCCTCGGCGACAGCGAGACGATGGCCGTCAGTCGCGACCGTTCGCAGCATTTTCCCGTCAGTTTCGAGCAAAGTTCCGTTCAGGTAGTAGCGGACGTCCTGCTGCGCCATCGAGAAGTGCGTCTTGCCGATCAGACGCGCCAGCTCCGCCTGGGGCAACACCAGCGTCTGCTGGGCGCTCACATTGTCCACCACCGGAAACTCCGAAGCGGCCAGGCTCGAGAGCACGAAGCGGCTGCGGCCGGCATTTACCTTCACCTTGTCGCCATCGGTGGCAATGGTCACCGACGTCTTCTCGGGCAGAGCCCGCGCGATTTCCAGCAGCTTGCGGCCCGGCACCGTGATGTCGCCCGGCTGCTGCACCGTAACCTCACCGGATGCCACCAGTTCCACTTCCAGGTCCGTGCCCGTGATCGACAGACGGTTGCCTTTGGCGGCAAGCAGCACGTTCGCCAGGATGGGCATGGTCTGCTTGCGTTCAACCACTCCGATCACGCCCTGCAGCGGGGTGAGGATCTGCTCGCGGGTCGCGGTGAATTTCATGTCTGGCCTTTGGTTTTCTGATCTGAACAGTACGTTCTTTCAGACTGTTATAGCTGTCGTAGGGGCAGTGGAAAACAAGGATAACCCGGAGAAGGGTTCAATATCAGCGGCCTGCGCGCGGCGGCGCTGTGGACTATCCACCGCGGCAGTTCGGGAGCAGCTGTGGGTGGCCTGTGGACAATATCATCCCGTTCTCATCAACAGGCTTTTCCCCAGGCTTTTCCACAGGGATATGCACAGCTTCAGCCGGTGAGCGTGCGCACGAGGTTGGAGTAGTCTTCGCGCACGCGCGTCTCGCTTTCCTGCAGTTCCTTCACGCGTGAGCAGGCGTGCATCACGGTGGTGTGGTCGCGGCCGCCGAAGGCATTGCCGATCTCCGGCAAGCTGTGCCGCGTGAGATCACGCGCCAGGCACATGGCGATCTGCCGCGGCCGCGCCACGGAAGTGCTGCGCTTCTTGGAAAGCAGATCGGCAACGCGCAGCTTGAAGTAATCGGCCACCGTTTTCTGGATGTTCTCGATGGTGACCAGCCGCGCCTGCAGGTTCAGCAGATCCTTCAGCGCGTCCTTGGTGAAGTCGACGGTGATTTCCTGGCCGGTGAAGTTCGCGTTGGCGATCACGCGCTTGAGCGCGCCTTCCAGCTCGCGCACATTGGAGCGGATGCGCCGTGCGATGAAAAACGCCACTTCCTCCGGCAGCGCCACACCGGCCGCCTGCGCCTTGCTGATGAGGATGGCGACGCAGGTCTCCAGCTCCGGCGCTTCGATGGCCACCGTGAGGCCCCAGCCGAAGCGAGATTTCAGCCGTTCCTCGAGACCCTCTATTTCCTTCGGATAACGGTCGCAGGTGATGATGATCTGGCTCTGGCCTTCGAGCAGCGTGTTGAAGGTGTGGAAGAACTCTTCCTGTGAGCGGTCCTTGCCGGCGAAGAACTGGATGTCGTCGATGAGCAGCGCCGACAGCGAGCGGTAGCTGTTCTTGAAGTCGTTCATGGTGTTGTGGCGCAGCGCGCGCACCATGTCATCGACGAAGCGCTCCGAGTGCACATAGGCCACGCGGCCTTGCGGGTTGCGCTCGCGGATCACATGTCCCACGGCCTGCATCAGGTGGGTCTTGCCCAGCCCCGTGCCGCCATAGATGAAAAGCGGGTTGTAGCCCTTGCCCGGGTTGTCCGCCACCTGCATGGCCGCGGCCTTGGCGAAGTGGTTGCTCTTGCCTTCGACGAAGGTGGCGAAGGTGGAATCCGGATTGAGCCTGGCGCCGATCTGCATCACCGGTTCGGTGTTCCGCCGCGCCATCGGCCGCGCCGGCTCAGGGTCTGGTGCTGCGACCGCCGCCGGCCGCGAGCCGATCACCACAGTGCAGGGCACTTCGTGGCCGGCCATCTCGCGCAGCAGCGCGGCGATGCGGTCCGCCGCATGGGCCTGGATCCATTCCACCGTGAAACGGTTCGGCGCCAGCAGGCGCAGGCCACTGCCATCCTCCACGGCCTGCAGTGGCCGGATCCAGGTATTCACCTGCTGGTCCGGCAGCTCCTGAGCGAGGCGCTCCAGGACCTGCGGCCATAGGGGTGAAAATTCGGCGAGGGCAGACATGGGGGGGCGAAAGTCTACCCCAGCCGCAGCGGCCCCGGGGATGCCGGGGACGGTCATCGCTGTTGACTTGGGGCGGCGCCCTGCGTACCCTGCCGGACCCGTTTTTCCCGAGCCGATTCAAGCGCCATGGCCACGAAACGCACCTTCCAGCCGAGCAAGATCAAGCGCGTGCGCACGCATGGCTTCCGTGCCCGCATGGCCACGGCCGATGGCCGCAAGGTCCTGGCGCGCCGCCGCGCCAAGGGCCGCAAGCGCCTGATCCCCTGATCGCCGGACGCGCGACGAGGTCGCCCCGTGACTGGCGCGACCCCCGCGCGATTCCCCTTCAAGCCGCAGCAGCGGCTGCTCTCGCCGCCGGCCTTCAACCGGGTGTACGCCCTCAGGCGGCGTGTCGTGAACGCTCTTTTTTCCATCAACTTCGCGCCCAACGAACTGGGTCATGCGCGCCTGGGTCTTTCCATCGGCAGCAAGGCCGTGGGCAAGGCGGTGGATCGCAACCGCGTGAAGCGCCAGGTGCGCGAATCCTTCCGCCGGGCGGCGCCGGATCTGCCCGCCATGGACTTCGTCGTCGGCGCGCGGAACGGAGCGCGGACGGCGCATAATGCCGCGCTTCGCGAGGGCCTCGAAGGACTCTGGAACCAGGTTCGAAAGCAATGCGTCGTATCCTGATTGCAATAATCCGGGGCTATCAGCTCATCATTAGCCCACATCTGGGCCAATGCTGCCGTTTTCACCCCACATGCTCCTGCTACGCCACGCAGGCCCTGCAACGTCACGGCGTGCTGAAAGGGTCGGTGCTGTCGGCCCGGCGCGTGTTCCGTTGCCACCCATTCAATGAAGGCGGGTTCGACCCCGTTCCCTAAAGGCCAATGAAGAACCTGCGACTGTTCCTGTGGATTGCCCTGGGCATGATCCTGCTGGTCAATTACCAGACCTGGCAGCTGGACTACGCCGCGCGCGATGCGGCGGCAGCCGAGGCCGCGCGTGTTGCTGCGGCTGCCAATCCGCCGCCCTCGCTGGGCAATGCCATTCCGCAGGCGGGAGCCGCGAATGCGCCGGCCGCTGCCGGCGCCACCGCACCCGTGCCGCAGGCTGCGCCGACTCCGGGTGCCGCAACCCAGCCCGATGCCGCCGCGGCCGCAGCGCCCGCGCTGCTCAGGGTCAAGACCGATGTGCTGGACCTCGATATCAGCCTGGTCGGCGGCGAGCTGCGCCGCGCCGACCTGCTGCAGTACCCGGTGGTGAAGGGCCAGCCGGAAGTCGTGCGCCTGCTGCGTGCCCAGGGCCCCGGCGACGAGTACGTGCTGCAGAGCGGCCTCGCCGGCGCCGGTGCGGTGCCCGCGGGCAGCTACCCCACTCATGTCGAGACCTTCACCAGCGACTTCGCCGGGTTCGAGCTGCAGGACGGCGCCGACGAACTGCGCGTGCCGCTGAAGTGGAGTTCGGCCGAGGGCGTCAACGTCACCAAGACCTTCGTGTTCCACCGCGGCAGCTATCGCATCGACATCGAATACCGGGTCGACAATGGCAGCCCGGCTGCCTGGCAGGTGGCGCCCTACATGCAGATCCTGCACGACATGCCGCCGGTGACCCGCTCCTATTTCAACGTGAACAGCTATGCCTTCACCGGGCCGGCGCTGTGGGACGGCGGCAAGTACCAGAAGCTCAAGATCGCGAGCCAGGACGACGCCAGCCTCAACCGCGAGATCACCGGTGGCTGGATGGCTTCGCTGCAGCACCATTTCGTCGCGGCCATGGTGCCGAAGACCGCCGAGCGCGCCCGCTACACACTGCGCGTGCGCGGCAACGAGTACCTCGCCACCATTGTCGGGCCCACCCAGAGCATCGACGCGGGCAGCAGCCATACCATCGGCGAGACCGTGTTCGTCGGTCCCAAGCTGCAGAAGCAGCTCGAATCCATCCACCCCGAACTTTCGCGGGCCGCCGACTACGGCAAGCTGACCTTCCTCGCCAAGCCGCTGTTCTGGCTGCTGCAGAAAGCGCATCAGCTGTTCAACAACTGGGGTCTGGCCATCATCGCCGTGACCTTCCTGCTCAAGCTGGCGTTCTATCCGCTGTCGGAGGCTTCCGGCCGCTCCATGGCGAAGATGAAACTGATCTCGCCGCGCATGAAGCAGTTGCAGGAGACCTACAAGGACGACCGCGAGAAGCTCGGCCGCGCGATGATGGAGATGTACAAGAAGGAGAAGATCAACCCGGCCTCCGGCTGCCTGCCCATGCTGGTGCAGCTGCCGGTGTTCCTGGCCTTCTACTGGGTGCTGCTCGAGAGCGTGGAGATGCGCCAGGCGCCGTTCTTCGGCTGGCTGCAGGATCTGTCCACGCGCGATCCGTTCTTCATCCTGCCGCTGATCATGGCCGGCGCCATGTTCCTGCAGTACAAGCTGCAGCCCACACCGGCCGATCCGGTGCAGGCCAAGGTGTTCATGATCCTGCCGCTGGTGATGTCGGTGACCTTTGCGTTCTTCCCCTCGGGGCTGGTGCTGTACTGGGTGACCAACACCATCCTCACCATCGCGCAGCAGTGGAACATCAACCGCCGCATCGAGGCATCGAACGCGCGGCGCAACTGACGCTGCGCGTGAGGCCGGCGCATGGCTGAACGCGACACCATCGTGGCAGCGGCCACACCGCCGGGACGCGGTGGCGTGGCGGTGGTGCGGGTGTCGGGGCCGGCGGTGCCGGCCATTGCGCAGGCGCTGGTGGGTGCGCTGCCACCGGCACGGCAGGCAGTGCTCTCGCGCTGGCGCGATGCGGCCGGCGAGCTCATCGACATCGGCCTGGCGCTGTATTTCCCGGCGCCGCATTCCTTCACCGGCGAGCATGTGCTGGAGCTGCAGGGCCACGGCGGCAATGTGGTGGTGGAGGCGCTGGTCGCGCGGGCGGTAGAGCTGGGCGCACGCCGCGCGCGGCCGGGAGAGTTCAGCGAGCGCGCCTTTCTCAACGACCGGATCGATCTGGCCCAGGCCGAGGCCATTGCCGACCTGATTGATGCCGGCTCGCGCCGCGCCGCGCAGGCCGCGCTGCGTTCGCTGCAGGGCGAGTTCTCGCGGGCGGTGAATGCCACCCGTGATGCGCTGACCCAGCTTCGCGTGTACGTGGAGGCGGCGATCGATTTCCCCGAGGAGGAGATCGATTTTCTCGGCAGCAGTGAATTGCGCGCCCGGCTTGCCGATGTGCAGCAGCGCATGGCGGCCGTGCTGCGCGGCGCGGAGCGCGGCGCCGTGCTTACCCGCGGGCTCACCATCGCCATTGCCGGGCGGCCCAATGCCGGCAAGAGCACGCTGATGAATGCGCTGGCGGGGCAGGATGTGGCCATCGTTACGCCCATCGCCGGCACCACGCGGGATCTGCTGCGGGTGCAGATCGAGATCGATGGGGTGCCCATGGAGCTGATCGACACCGCGGGGCTGCGCGATGCCACCAGCGATGCCATCGAGGCCGAAGGCATGCGCCGCGCCCGGTCTGCCATCGAGCGGGCTGATCACCTGCTGTTCGTGGTGGATGTAATGGAGGACCCTGATTTCAACTCCTTCGAGGAGGAGAGGAGGTCGCTGCCACAGGGGGTGGGTATTACCCTTATTGGCAACAAGATTGATCTTATAAGTGCAAAAAATAGCCAAAAAGATTCATTGAAGGATCAATCTGCGACTCCGGATCACCCTGGCTCTGTACTTCAGCTATCCGCTGCCACCGGCCTCGGCATGGAATCATTGCGCCGCCGCCTTGCTGGACTTGCCGGGGATGCCGGCAGCGAGGGCAGCTTCTCCGCCCGCGCCCGACATGTGGAAGCGCTGCGTCGCGCCACCGCGCGCCTGGATGAAGCCCAGCGGCAGCTTGGCGCCAAGCAGGGCGAACTTGCTGCTTTCGAGCTGCGCGAAGCTCAGCGTGAGCTGGGAGACGTGGTGGGGGATGTGAGCAGTGATCAATTACTGGGGCATATCTTCAGTAGCTTCTGCATCGGGAAATAACTCTGATTCCACAGAGAGCCCCAGAAGGCTTCTAAAGGCTTTTAATAGAATGAAATTAAAGGATTTTTAGTCTTGTGAGCATTATGGTGGTACAGTCGGAGCCATCACTTTTTGGGTCCATATTTGGGTCCAAGTACACCGGATTTTGAGGTGACTTGGCTTCCATGGACCCATGGAAGGTCCATGGCTCTCACAGACACCGCTCTCAAAGCACTCAAACCCAGGGACGCCTCGTACATCGTCAGCGACGATCGGGGCTTGTACGTCGAGGTGCTGCCCACAGGCAGCATCGTCTGGCGCTATCGCTACCGGCTGAATGGCAGGCGGGAGAAGCTGACGCTGGGGAAGTACCCGGCGCTCACGCTCAAGAATGCGCGCCTGAAGCGCGATGAAGCCGCCCAGGCCGTCGCGCTGGGGCAGTCGCCCGCGCAGAAGAAGCAGCTCGCCAAGGTGGCCGGCCCGGAGAACGCGACGGTCGCGGAGTTCGGCGAGCGATTCTTCCGCGACATCCAGGAGCGGGACCGGAAGAACAGCACCATCCCCCGCCGCTACCTCGAGAAGGACATCGTGCCGTACATCGGCACCAGGCAGGTCCGGGAGATCACCGCGGAGGACGTTCGGTCCGTGGTCTGGCGGAAGAAGCAGCAGGGCTTCGACGCCGCCGCCGGCCAGATTCGCGGCTTGCTCAAGCGCATGCTCGATTACGCCGTGACTTGTGGTCTGCTCGATCACAACCCCGTGTCAGCGCTGCCCATGCGCCACGTCTATCGGGCTGCCGCACGAGACCGCGCGTTGGCTCCGGAGGAGATTCAGCTATTCCTGCGGTCCGCCCAGGCCTCGAACATCCGGCGCCAGTTCAAGATCGCGCTCTATTTGATCCTGCTGACGTTGGTGCGCAAGTCGGAGTTGCTGCTCGCGCAGTGGAAGGATGTCCACCTCGACGAGGCGGAATGGCACATTCCCCAGGAAAACTCCAAGACCGGCAAGCCGCACATCGTCTACCTGTCGAAGCAGACCGTGCTGCTGTTCAAGGAGCTGAAGGCGCTTGCCGGCAATAGCGCATGGGTACTGCCTGGCCGCGGCACTCTGACCAAGCCCTTTGCCCACAATGCACTCAATAGCGCCCTCAAGGTTGCATTGCAAGATCAGGAAATCCCGGCGTTCACTATCCATGACTTGCGCCGCACGGCCTCAACGCTGCTGCATGAGAAGGGCTGGCCGTCCGATGTCGTGGAGAAGGCGTTGAATCACACGATCGGCGGGGTGAGGGGCGTCTACAACCGGGCCGAGTATGCGGAGCAGCGGAAGGAGATGTTGCAGTTCTGGGCGGACTTCATTGATCGATTAGTGCCAGCGAGTGATTTTGTTGTGATGCCCGCTCCGGTTTGAGCTTGGCCATTTCTCTTTCCGGGTAGACCTGTTCCCCTTATCGCCATTCCCTTATCCAGTTCAGCGCCTTTCCGTGTCTCCGGTATAGGCGCTGGGCTGGCACCTCGCACTTCGGCATCTTGGCAGTGTGAACGTCGACGGTGCCAATGGTGTCACCTAGCACAATAAGAAGCGTGCCCGACGTCGAAAGATGTGTGCTAGGTTCCGGCCAACAAGGGAGGTCGTCATGAACGAGACGGGTAACATGTGCGCTCAAGTGAAGAAGAAGCTGAACGCAAGAGAGCCGCTGACGGGCGAGTACCTCGACTTCGCGCTGAGCCTAGTGCCCGACCGCCGTGGCGATCAGTACGACAAGACATGGGACAATATGGAGCGACAGCTCAAGGCAGGCGAGCCGCTCGGCGACTACGAGCAGCACCTGATGGTGGACGTGTTCCTGCTGCACGTTCGGTTGCAGGCGGCGACGAAGGAGCGGGAAGAGCGGGCTGCGCAATAGACTAGGCTCAGATGGCTCTTCCATATTGACGGTGCAGTAGGTAGTGGCCTATTGCTCGGAATTCGGCAGTAGTGCGCTACCTTCCTACGTAAATAGCTGTAATCTGCGTTCGTTCATGGCCTAGCTCGCGGCTGATAAGCTGTCGCGCCCACATATCCGTAATGCGTTGCATGGACGTCAGCGCTTCTCCTGACGGCCCACCTGTTGCCGGAGCCTTCCATCCCGTTATTGCTTCATATCGGGTCTGGGCATAGCGATGTCGCAAGCCGTGCATATTGCTTAGACCGGCAGTCTTACATTGTCCATCGTAGATATGCCGCTGTTGAATGTAGCTCTTGTGCGCCGGAATCAGGGAGCCAGAACCGGCCAGGCGGTGAGCTTCGTCGAGCACAGCGTGCTGCTCCGGCGTTGTGATCGGTATAGTACGTTCGCGCCCGCCTTTGGTCCATGAACCCTTAAGAGCGATGTGGTCACCACGGTCAGCGTAGCCAGGCTGGAACTTGATGGACTCCTCACGCCGTAAGCCGAAGGCGGCTTGCAGGCTCAGACTCATGCGCACGTGGGGGTCAGTGATACGGTCCAGTTTGTCGTCGAGTTCCTTGGCTTTGTTCTGGCCAGCAGCGCGGCGACGCTCGGGAATCCCCAGCTTGGTGTTGTCCGCCGGCAAGATGCCTGCCTTGCCAACTTTCTCGGCCCACCAGCGCAGATGAGAGAAGCGATTCTTCAGCGTACCGGCGGATAGGCCCTCGGCTTGCCAGCGTTGCAGCAGGACTTCGATGTGCCTGCCTTTGATAGAGCCGGCGCGCATCTGGCGGAACCCGGCTTCGCGCAGTTGACGCGCGGCCAGGGCCAGCGAGCGTTGCCGGTCGGCTTGAGTGGTATGGCTGCCATCACGGTTGCGTTGGCAGAGCTGGCGCAGGGTGTAAGTCAGGTCGTCCATCATCGTCTCCGGGTCGATCGGGCAGGTCTGAGAAAGCGCTGGGTTAGTGTTAATGCCAACTCGCCGAAGCGAGATCCCCGAAGGGCAAGGGCCAGGTGCTCAGTTCACCTGTTGCCTCGCATGAGGCACCCGTCTTGCTTCCTGTAGGAAGACCGGACGGGAGAGTTGCAAGGGACGACGATGCGGTGTGCTGGGATGGATACCTCCAGATGATGGTGGATGAAGAGAGAACGGCACCGACTCCAGTTGGCGAGCCGATGCCGTGACGAGGATGACTAGCGCCATGTGGCGCTTGAAAGCGCAGGGCCACAATGACTGGCCCACAGACAAAATAGGCTCGACCTTCGGCGAAGGCGGCACGCATCGACGAGCCGGAGCGTGCCTGGCTCGGTTCCTCCCGATGGATCGGGCTGGCGCTCTCAGGAACCTGCGCCATTCGGGCACCGCAGGACGCGGCATGGAGCCTGGACGTCAGTACTCCACGGGCGCTTTAAGCCCTGCGCCAGGGTGCCGGTGTCATACCCGCCGGCAGGTCATTGCCAGGCCAGTGTGGCAAGGCATCATCACACGCGCCGCACGTAATCAGATGCTGGGCCAGTCCGTATTGTTGTGGCAGTTTGTCGGGCCGTCACTGCGGCGGGCAGTGACGGCCATGATGGCGCAGTTAGCTTGGCATTTCTTGCAATGCTTTCTCAACCTGACCGCCCACATGTTCCATGAGCTCGTGGGACGACGGGATGGGTCTCGAAATCTGGATATCCTTCAGCGAACACGAATTCCCGGCTAGGAAGCGTATCGGTCTCAATGCAGTTCCATCGAGTAGTGGCTCTACGCGCCGCATTCATGATATGTACCAGGTTAAATCAAGCCCGACTCACGCAGCACACGATGTTCGAAAACTTGCAAAAAGAGCTGTGCCGACTTGCTGAACTTCAGCAAGTAGAGGTGCCTCTTGAAAGGGACGCGGAAGGCTACGTCGACAAGGAGTGCCCAGCGGAAGCGTGCCTTTTTCAATTCAAAATCCATGGTGACGATTGGAAAAACATAGTGCGTGATGAGGAGGTGTTTTGCCCGTCCTGTCGCCACAAAGCTCCGGCTAACTCCTGGTACACGACTGCTCAAATTAAAGCTGCAAAGCAGTATGCTCTTGGAACTGTCGTCAATCGCCTCAATGGTGCGATGCGAGCCGATGCTAGGGCATCGAAGCGTCGTCAGAAGCCTGGCGCGTTTTTTAGCATCACGCTGGATGTGAAAGGTGGGCGCGATGCCGTGCTTATGCCGATAGCAGCGGCAGAACCGATGCGCCTTCGAACGATCTGCGAAGATTGCGAATGTCGATATTCCTACGTCGGCGCAGCTTACTTTTGTCCAAGCTGCGGGAAGAACTCGGCGAACCACACCTTCCTACAAACGCTGGCTGCCATCCGCGTTGCCGCCGGCCTTGGCGAGACCTTGCGTTCGGTAATCGGACCTGACGAAGCTGAGGTGATGACGCGCACGCTGCTTGAGAAAGCAATGCAGGACACCGTCACGTCTTTCCAGCGCCTGGCCGAGCAGCTCTATGAAGCTCGAACGGGGGAGGCCGCCCGCCGGAATGCGTTTCAAAATCTCGATGCCGGCTCGGAGTTGTGGGAGGTGGAACTTGGCACTTCTTATGAGCAGCTTCTCGATGTCGCTGCTATGAAGAGCCTGCGCGTGTACTATCAGCAGCGCCATCTGTTTGCTCATCAACAGGGCATAGTTGACAGCGACTACGTAAGCCGCAGCGGCGACACTAGCTATGCGGTGGGTCAGCGGTTGATCATCAAGGATAGCGCGGTCCTGGAGTTTGCCGATCTTGTCGAACGGCTCGGCACCGCACTCCTGGTCCGTTGTACTCTCTGAATAGAACCAGGCTGTAGCCATACGACCCTAGCCCGTGTCGAACAGCAGCTGTGGAAGCAGAGTATGGCCCTTCCGGGGAGGTGCTAGGTCTACATCAGAGGCACTTCCGTTCGTGCGATGAAGACGAGGCATCCTTCGTGTCTCGCTCATCTGGATAATCAGAATGCATGAAGTTCAGCTCAGTATGACAATACTGCGGCGGCATGCCTTCATTTTTGCTTTAGGGAGTGCAAGCAGTCGCTCGATCAAGACGGTGACTCCACCTGTACTGCCCGATACTGGCGCGACTTTGGTACAGCATGGTTGTATGAAGAAAGAAACATATCCTTTCGTTCAGCTGAGACGCACATTCCACGAGCTTGCCGAGCATGCGCGCGAGAGCGATGCTTTCGAATTGAACCAAGATTTTTTCACTGGCTCTCGTCTGCAATGGGACGATCTTCTGAAAGGTTATCGAACCGTCATATTGTCCGAGGCAGGATCAGGCAAGACCGAGGAAATACGGCAGATCACCTATCGTCTCCTTGCCGAAGGGGGCAAGGCGTTCTTCCTGCGGCTCGAGCACATCCCCAGCGATTTCGAGGAAGCGTTTGAGATTGGCGCTTTCGATGAATTCAAAAAGTGGCTGGCCTCGACCGACGAAGGTTGGCTACTTTTGGACTCTGTTGATGAAGCGCGGCTTCGCAATCCCGGGGATTTTGAGCGGGCTGTTCGCAAGCTTGGCCGCCTCATTCAGGCGGCGAGCGCACGAGCGCACATTATTCTGACGGGACGCACAAGTGCGTGGCGCGCAAAAACCGATCTGGAGTTGTGCGAGCGTCACCTACCTATAGCTCCCGTGACCACGAAGGTTACTACGGCTGATACGTCTCCCGAAATCGCGCTAGACGATCTGCCCGATCTGGATGCCTTCGATACGGAAGATTCGAAAGAAAAGGAGGTGCCCTCGGGTTTCCTAGTGGTCGCTCTGGACGATCTCTCGACGGCCCAGATCGAAACCTTTGTGCGGGCGCGCGGCGTGAACGATACGCGGGAATTCCTTGAGGAGATCGAGCGTCTCGATGCGGATTCCTTTACGACGAGACCGCAAGATCTCGAGGAGCTCGTCGAGTTCTGGAATAAAGAACACCGCATAGGCACCCGCCTAGACCTGATGCGCAATAGTGTTCAGCGTAGACTAGAGGAACGCGACCAAAATCATCGTGAGGCCCAGCCGCTCGCGACGAAGCGCGCACGTGAGGGAGCGAGATTGCTTGCTGCGGCGTCGATTTTGGGAAAGGAGCCAACCATCCAGGTGCCGGATGGGTCTCACAACAACAGGGGCATCGCCGTTCAGTTGGTCCTACCCGATTGGGACGATCGCGACCAGCAAGCGCTTCTCTCGCGGCCGATATTCGATGAAGCCATCTATGGAACTGTTCGGTTTCACCATCGCTCAGTTCGGGAATTCCTAACAGCCGAGTGGCTGCAGCACCTACTTGAGCGATCAGCCTCACGCCGTGGGGTTGAAGCCCTTCTGTTTCGAGAACAATACGGCGTGGACGTTATCGTTCCCACCATGCGGCCGGTGCTTCCTTGGCTTGCCATTCTTGACGAGCGCATCCGGGAGCGTGTCCTGAGGATTGCGCCCGAAGTCCTTCTCGAGAGTGGTGACCCAAGCGCTCTGCCGCTCGCAACGCGCAAGGCTGTCCTCGCCGATGTGTGCAAGGAGCTTGCGTCCGGGAAGTCCGGCCGTAGTGCTCTCGACTATGCTGCGGTACAGCGCTTCGCGAGCTCGGAACTGGTCGAAGACATCCGCACTCATCTCAAGATGTATGCCGCGAATGCGGAGATCGTCAGTTTTCTCATAAGGATGGTTTGGTTGGGACGCCTTGGTGCGCTCAAGGAGGAGGCCAAAGCCTTAGCGATTTTCCCAAGTACGGAACATTACACGCGTACCGTCGCAATACGCGCGACCCGCGCAGTTGCAACGACCCGAGACCTGGACGACCTTCGTACGAGCTTCCTGAATGAAGCGCCCGTGCTCAACCGCAATTGGCTCAGAGAGATCGTCGCTGCATCGAACCCGACGAAAGAAACAGTTGAGTGGCTTCTTGAGGCCTTGGGAAAAGCAGAATCGAAGGAACGTCTTTCTGTTGACTATCTGACAGATGCTGTCGTCCGATTTGTCGAAGCTGCGCCCGTCGAGCTCCTGCCGAGACTTGCTGCAGGCCTCTACCTCTTGCTGAAATCTCCTCCGCTAATCGAGCAGGGCTTCTGCGACATATCGAAAAAAAATGTTTGGCTCCTCAAGGCTGCTTCTATTGCCGCCGAGGGGCTCATCCGGGAAAGACGAATGGAGGCACTCGAAGAGCCCACGCTCGGCATCCTTCACAAGTTCGTGGTGACCACGAATTGGGATGGCGATCTCCGCGATGTGAAGACCGAGTTCGGAAAGCTGGTCCCAGCATGGCTGGAGTTTAACCGCGCTGCTTTCTGGTATGACGTACACGCTTTGCGCGATAGCATCCGCTATACCAAGCGAGAATACCGACTGACGTACTTCTCGCAGGCTAAAATGCTAGGCGGTCATTGGGAATTTGGAGTAGATGACTTCGACTGGGCAGTCGGAGCTATTCGGACAGAAGCGGATCAAGACGACAAGCTAATCGCTCTTACGCTCGCGTTTGAAATTTATGTGAAAGGCAATCGGCTGCCGATGTGGCTGGAGCAGCTTCGCGAGTTTGTACGCGGCAACAGCGAGCTTGAAGAGCGTCTTGGGCAACTTCTTAATCCGCCCGTAAGCGAACACGACCGCGAAGAAAAGAAGTGGAAAAAGCGCGCCGCCGCGAGGGAGAAAAAGGAACGAGACGACCGCGAAAAATCCAGGGAGTTTATCCGCTCGCATGTCGAGTTCGTCCGTGCGCCGCAGATGGAGACTCCGACCGACATCTCAAAGGCTCAGTGGTACTTGCACGAGTTCCTTCGCGAGAAATCCGATAGGGCCAACAGGTGGAAAGTCGGCCGTTGGCGCGATCTGGTTCCCGAGTTCGGCGAAGAGGTTGCGCAAGCCTATCGCGAGGGGGTAACAAACTACTGGCGTAAGTATCGACCGGCGCTCCGCTCGGAAGGGGCGCCAACAAACTCGACGCCGATCTTTGTCATCTTTGGTCTTGCGGGCTTGGATATCGAAGCGGCGGAAACACCGGACTGGCCGTCGAATCTATCCAAGGACGAGGTACTTATTGCGTGCCGCTACGCTGCCTATGAGTTGAATGGATTCCCGTCGTGGTTTCCGAAACTGTTCGAAGCTTGTCCTGAGATCGTTGGCAACTTCCTCTTGAATGAAATTAGGCAGGAGGTGCTGTCCGAAAAGCCGGACGGAGAGTCGCACTATTTGCTAAGTGACGTGAGCTGGACGGGACAATGGGCGTGGGAGAAATTGGCACCAGTCCTTCTGGAATTCCTTTACGCCAACGATGTTTGCAATCTCTTCAATCTCGGCAAGCTACTATCTATCGTTCAGGGCAGCACGTCGGTTTCTGACGAGGACCTGGCCGCGCTTGTACAACTTAAAGCCCGGCGGGCCACCGATGCGAATATTGCTGCGGCCTGGTACGCCGTCTGGGTCGGCGCGGACCCGGAGCACGCAATACCGGCGGTTGCAGCACACCTTGCGTCCATTACTGATGCTAAGGCGCAAACAGCGTTTGCGATGACCTTCGTTACATGGATTCTGGGTGGGCAGCGTTCGGCGCCAACGGGTGTTCGGCAACGATACGCCACGGCAGCGCACTTGAAGGAACTGTTTCTCCTGATGCAGTGCTATATCCGGGAGGATGAAGATATCGATCGATCGGGCGGTGGCGTGTATTCGCCAGGGTTGCGCGACAATGCCCAGGATGCCCGCAACGCCCTATTCAGTCAGCTGAAGCAGATCCCCGGGAAGGAGGCCTATTTGGCCCTCGCTGAGATCGCAACCCAGCATCCGCATGCTGCATCCCGGCCATGGCTTGCATCCTACGCGCAGTCTAAGGCCGAGCAGGATGCAGACCTGACGCCGTGGTCGCCGGTGCAAGTAAGAGACTTCCACGAACATCTAGATCGCAATCCCACAAATCACCGAGAGCTCGCCGAGCTCGCAATCATGCGTCTCTTCGATCTCAAGGATGACCTTGAAAACGGCGACGACAGCGTTGCAAAAATCCTCCAACGCGTTCAGGAAGAGACCGAGATGCGCAACTATCTCGCGCATGAACTCCGTGGAAAAGCGCAAGGCCGGTATACGATTACGCAAGAGGAGGAGTTTGCTGACGATAAACGTGCTGATTTGCGATTCCACGGTGCTGATTTTGATGCGCCGGTGCCGGCCGAGCTCAAGCTGGCGGAGCGTTGGACAGGACCGCAGCTGTTCGAGCGGCTTGAGAACCAGCTTTCGGGCGATTACCTGCGCGACAATCGTTCCGCGCGCGGGATCTTCGTTCTGGTGAACCGCGCCAAGGAACGGAGATGGCAACTTCCATCAGGAGACCGGATCGAGTTCGAAGAACTGCTCGAGGCGCTTCGCAATCATTGGAAATCCATCGCCAACAAGCATCCCCATGTCGAGGACATCATGGTCATCGGCATCGACCTGGCGAAAAGGTTTGATTGAGCGTCGTGCTGTAGTATCGGCGCATTCCAACCGATCTTTCTACTCCATTTAGAGCAGCCAACACTCTATTTCGCTTGCCCAATCGGCGACCTCGGTAGGCTCACTGAACACCAGTTGCTCCGGAAGCAGTGGAGCTCCCATACCTCGCCAGCGGTGTTTACGTCGGACGAGCTCACCCGCACTCCGAGGCTGCCGTGGCGCGACAACTGGGTCAGCGCTTATCCCCTATGCCGCAGCGCCTCCATTAACAGCGAAGACGCTGGCGGGCATGGCGCCGGTTCGATTGAGTGCTCGGGCGGCGCACGGAGGTCTTCACGTGACATGCTTTGCTTGCATCATTCAGTCTGTCATCGCGTGAAACCTGCTGGTGCAGCACAGTGCTGACAGAGCCATGGGTCTAGCTGGAAAGCACTGTGGGTGGCCTGGATAGCGCGCCGTTGCACACCATCTTATTGATCACTTCGGAGGCATGCTCAGGCTTTCCTACTTTCCTCTTCATCTCATCGAGGTACTTACGGCCCACGTCGCCGGATTCCGAACTACTGGCCGGGAGAGTGTATTGCGAGTGGATTGGACCCTGGTGCGAGTGCGAAGCTTCGGACATCCCGGCAGAACTTAGAGCGGGCGCTACCTTGCGCGCTGCACGTGGGTGAAACTCGCCTCCCAGTGCCCTCTCGATCAAGCCATAGAGGTAGGCGGCGGCGTCGCGGACGGCACCGCTATCGCAGCGCACATTCCATTCCTCCAGTACGGCCTGCCGCTGTTCAGTATGAAGTCTCTTAAGGCAAGTCGTGAGGTAGCGCTGTTGCTTCGGTAGAAGGTGGTGGAAGCGATCTAGCGCTTTCAGCGTAATTGCCGGCACTTCGGATTGTGGCGGTACTTCAGTACAGTACGTATTTACTGATCTATTGTTAGTAGTACGTACTGTTGCAGGCCTCGTCGGAGCGTGCTTCGGAACGTCAATGTCGGGCGAACGCGGGCACGCAGATGATGGTGGGTCGCTGCATGGCGGAGGATCGCCGGAATCGTCTGGACGATCGCCATAATACTTTTCTTTAAGGAGCCGTATCCGCTCCTGTATGCCGGTCGGCAAACGAGCCAGCGCATCGGGATCGCAAAGAGCCACTTCGAGTATGCCGCGCGCCAGATGACGCACTGTCGCGCTGGAGTGACCCAGGGCGCGCTCCAGCAAAGGCAGGTAGTCGTCATCGGCGCGACAGGCTTCATCGAATGCGAGCGGTTCCTCCCTAGCCAAATAGCGGCTGGCCAAGGAGAATCCGGTCATCGGACTACGGCGGTACTCGACGAGCGCGATCCAGGTGGAAAGGCGCAAGCACAACACGGCCCTTGCCACAGTCTCGAGGGCACCCTTTCGGCTGCCCGGCGCAACCGACAGGTAGTCACGCAGAGACTCGTAGCTGGCGACAACGGTGCCGTCATCGCCGGCCATGAAGCGGAAGGCCAACCAAGCGTTGCGCTCCAGCGGAGTCAGTCGTTTATCAACGAGCAGCGCCTGAGGTGTAAGGACTCCTGGATGTGCAGAGGTGGAAGGCGACATGACGGATCTCCAATCAGGATCGGCTCGCTGGCCGAGGGAGGTGTCATGTCACCCGAGCGTTATCACTGCGACAGCCAACAATCCGAAATGCGCTTCGCCTTGTTTGTTTAGCTGCCACAAGTCGGGGCTTCCTTATTGCGTGGCGAGACCGGGAAGATGCACCTGGAGCTGCTTGGGCGCGACGCCATTGGCTGTCAATGGAAAGAAGCAGATCAGTGCCTTGGGCGCCAAGTCCGCTTTCTGCAGCTCACTTTGCGGAGGTCTTTGTCCTCGGTCTGGTTTTCTTGGAAGCCGCGCCCCGCGCATCCACGCTTGGCCTGGTGTCGCGGTAGCGGAGCGCATCGACGATCAACGAAAAGGCTGCGGAAGGCTGGCGACGGCTAGGGTAGTACAGGTAGTACCCGGCAAAGGGATCGCACCAATCCTCGAGTACCCGTACCAGGCGGCCTTCCTCGATGTGCGGTGCGAACTCCTCCTCGGGCAGGTAGGCAACGCCCAGCCCTGCCAGCGCGGCATCCACGATATTGGGGGACGTATTGAAGACCAGCTGTCCTTCCACACGCACATTCTGCTGCTGGCTGCGTTTCTGGAAATCCCAGACGTAGAGCCCGCCACCTGACTGCATGCGCATGTTGATGCAGTTGTGATCCAGCAGGTCGCGTGGCTTCCTGGGAATGGGATGGGAGGCGAAATACCCCGGGGAGGCGACCGCTGCCATGCGCAGCCGCGGCCCGAGGGGCACGGCGATCATGTCCTTCTCGATGGTGTCTCCAAGGCGCACCCCCGCGTCAAAGCGATCAGCCACGATATCGCGGAAGCCATAGTTCACGTCGAATTCCACGTGGATGTCGGGATAGTCGTGCAGCAAGGGCGTCAGCCTGGGCAGCAGCGTGGTTCGCAGAATGTGATCGCCGCAGGTAATGCGCACCGTCCCCGTCGGTTTGTCGCGCAGCTCCGATAACTCGTCCAGCTCCGCTTCGATCTCGTCGAAGCGATTGCCGATGGCGTTCAACAGGCGCTCGCCAGCCGCTGTCGGCGAGACGCTGCGTGTGGTTCGGGTCAGCAATCGGATCTGCAGCCGCGCCTCCAGGCCGCTGATGGCCTGGCTCAAGGCTGATTGCGTCACGCCCAACAGGGCGGCGGCACGGGTGAACGAGCCTTCGCGTGCCACAGTGACGAAGGACAGCAGATCGTTGAGGTTGCGTCTGACCACGGGCTGCAGTCTCTCATCAAATACTAATTAGTGAAACTAATAGGCTTATTAAGTATTCATTAGATAGTCATGTGGGCAGATGGCGCGGAAGATACCGAACCATGAAAGGCTTGCCCCTGATCTCTGCTTGGCTATGCCAAATCCCGGCACTGCTGGTTGGCTCGTTCGTATGGCTGGCGGCGTGCGCCCCTGGCAACTCGGCAGCCCAGACATCGCACGGCGCCTCGTCAGCATCCTCGAAGGAATCCCCCATGAAGATTCGCCTGATCGTCGGTGAGCAGATCGCCACCGCCACGCTGTACGACAACGCCACGGCCAGGGATTTCGCGTCACTGCTGCCGCTGTCCCTGACGATGACCGACTACGACACCATCGAGCGTGTCTCTGACTTGCCACGCAAGCTGTCCACCCAGGGCGCGCCCGATGGCATGGCTCCCGTGGCCGGCGAACTGACCCACTACGCGCCCTGGGGAAACCTCGCGATCTTCATCAAGCCGCGTTCCTGGTCGCGCAGCCTGCTGCCGCTGGGCAAGGTCGATGAAGGCCTTGCCATCCTGTCCCAGCCCGGGCCGTACCAGGTGCGTATAGAGCGCGTTGCGCCATGAATCATCTCTCCGCGACAGAGATCCACATGAAAGGACTACCCGTCATGACCCAGAATATTCAGACGAGCAGCGACATCGCCACGCCGGGTAGCCTCGACACCGGCCGCCGCAACTTGCTGAAGATGACGGCTGCCGGCATCGCCGCCGTGGGTGTCGGTGCTGTGGCCACAAGCCCGGCCGAGGCGCAGTCGTCCCTGAATCTCACCGACCAGTGGGACAAGACCTTTCCCAGGAGCGACAAGGTTGACCACAGGAAGGTCACCTTCAGGAACCGTTACGGCATCACTCTGGCCGGGGATCTGTACCAGCCGAAGAACGCCAGCGGCAAGCTTGCGGCGCTCGCAGTCAGCGGCCCGTTCGGTGCCGTGAAGGAACAATCCTCTGGCCTGTACGCGCAGACCATGGCCGAGCGTGGCTTCGTCACGCTGGCCTTCGATCCCTCCTATACCGGCGAAAGCAGCGGCGAGCCGCGCAATGTCGCTTCCCCGGATATCAGCGTGGAAGATTTCAGCGCGGCGGTGGATTGCCTGGGCCTGCTGCCGAATGTGGATCGTGAACGCATCGGCATCATCGGCATCTGTGGCTGGGGTGGCATGGCGTTGAGTGCTGCCGCCGTGGACAAGCGCATCAAGGCCGTCGTCGCCAGCACCATGTACGACATGACGCGCGTGATGTCTCAGGGTTACAACGACAGCGTGACGCGGCAACAGCGCACG
The DNA here is from genome assembly GCA_049841155.1 of Steroidobacteraceae bacterium. Classification (GTDB taxonomy): domain Bacteria; phylum Pseudomonadota; class Gammaproteobacteria; order Steroidobacterales; family Steroidobacteraceae; genus ZC4RG30. The sequence goes on along the minus strand of JASGHI010000003.1, from coordinate 2,105,088 downwards.
CAGACGCTGGAGCAACTGGGCCAGCAGCGTTGGAAGGATGCAGAGGCCGGCAAGCCTGCCTATCAGCCGCCCTACAACGAGCTGAAGGGTGGCGAGGCACCGTTCCTGGTCCAATACGCCGATTACTACAGGACGCCACGCGGCTACCACGTGCGGGCGATCAACTCCGGCAATGCGTGGACGATCACCGCACCGCTGCCGTTCATGAACCTGCCGATCCTGACCTACATCAAGGAGATCTCGCCACGGCAGATCCTTCTGGTTCACGGCGAGAAGGCGCACTCGCGCTACTTCAGCGAAACCGCCTACGCAGCAGCGGCGGAGCCGAAGGAGCTGGTGATCATCCCGGGCGCGAATCACGTGGATCTGTATGACCGGATGGACAAAATCCCGTTCGACAGGTTGACGGCCTTCTTCCAGAAGCACCTGTCCACCTAAGCAGAAAAGCACTCCATGACAGCTACCGTTATCGACGCCTCCAAGGGCACCGACAATTCTGAGAAGTCCCAAGACATGCCGACCTCGTGGAGCGGCGTGTTCGCCATGTCGGTCTGCGCCTTTGCGTTGATCGCCTCCGAGTTCCTGCCCGTCAGCCTGCTGACGCCCATCGCCTCGGACCTTCGTATCACCGAAGGTATGGCCGGCCAGGGCATCGCCATCTCGGGTGTCTTCGCTGTGCTCACCAGTCTGTTCATTTCGGTGCTGGCCGGGAGCCTCAACCGCAAGACATTGCTGCTGGGTCTGACGGTGGCGATGGGCATCTCCGGTGCCATCGTTGCGCTGGCCCCGAACTACTTCATTTACATGGCGGGCCGTGCCTTGATCGGCGTCGTCGTGGGCGGTTTCTGGTCCATGTCGGCGGCCACTGCGATCCGGCTGGTGCCCACGAATGATGTGCCGCGTGCGCTGGCCATCGTCAATGGCGGCAATGCGCTGGCTACCGTGGTGGCGGCTCCGATGGGCGCCTATCTGGGCACCGTCATCGGCTGGCGTGGCGCCTTCCTGTGCCTGGTGCCGGTGTCCCTGGTGGCGCTGGCCTGGCAGTGGAAGACGCTGCCTTCGATGCAGGCAGTGGCCCGCGCACCCGGTATCGGCCAGGTGTTCAAGGTGTTCACCCTGTTCAGGCATCCGGGCGTCGTCGTCGGCATGCTCGCCAGCAGCCTGCTGTTCATGGGCCAGTTCTCGCTGTTCACCTACGTGCGGCCGTTCCTGGAGACGGTCACCCATGTGCATGGGGCGACGATCTCGCTGCTGCTGCTGGTGATTGGCGTGGCAGGCTTCGTCGGCACCGTGCTCATCGGTCGTGTCCTGCAGCGGGCCTTCTATCAGACGCTCGTGCTGATTCCGGTGCTGATGGCAGCGACCGCCCTGGCCCTGATTATCTTTGGTGGCTGGTTGGCCGTTGTAGTGGTGCTGCTCGCTCTGTGGGGCCTGACCGGCACATCAGCGCCCGTAGGCTGGTGGGCCTGGATTGCCAAGGTGTTCCCCAAGGATGCCGAGGCCGGTGGTGGCCTGTTCGTCGCCGTCGTCCAGATGTCCATCGCGCTGGGCTCCACGACAGGCGGCCTGCTGTTCGATCACAGCGGCTACCGCAGTACCTTCATCGTGAGCGCCGTGCTGCTGGCGATCTGTGCCGTGTTGACCGCAGTGACCGCGCGCCATGCCGTGGCGCACACCTGACAAGATCGACCAGGTCTCGAGAATTGCCCCAATGAAGAGAGTCGTTCTGCTGGGTGCCAGCGGCTACACGGCCAGGGAGATCATTCCCCGCTTGCTGGAACAGGATGATGTGGAGCTGACGCTCTTTGCGCGCCGTGCGGCCGGACGCCTGCGTGATCTCAGGGGTGAGCGCGTCCGTGTATTCGAGGGAGACGCCCAGGACACGGACGCGCTGAAAGAGGCCATCAAGGGTCAGGATATCGTCGTCAGCGCAATGGGGGGAATGGATCTCGGCGATCTTACACAGCGTGTCGTCGAGGTGATGGAGGATCTGGGCGTTCGCCGCATCATCGCGATCAGTGCTGGCGGCATCTATGACGAGCTGCCCGAGCCGTTCAACGCCTGGGACAAGAGCATCGTGGGCGCTACTCGTCCTGCCAATTTGAAGACGGCCAAAGTGATCGAGAAGTCTTCGCTGGACTACACCATCCTGCGTCCCGTCTGGCTGACGAACAAGCCTGTCGAAGATGTCGAGCTGACCCGCAAGGGAGAAACCTTCAAGGGCACGGAAACCTCGCGTGCCAGCCTGGGGCGCTTTGTGGCTGACCTCGTCAAACACCCGGAGCGCCATGTCAACGAGGACCTCGGCATAAGTCAGCCTCATACGGATGGCGATAAACCCGCTGCCTATCGCTGACTCGCTTCTCATCAGTTCGTACCAAGGAAAAGCATCATGATCAAAGACAAAGTTGTCGTCATCACCGGCGCATCCTCCGGCATCGGCGAAGCCACGGCCAAGCTGCTCGCAAGCCAGGGCGCCGAGGTTGTGCTCGGCGCACGCCGCGAGGGCAACCTGAAGCGGATCGCCGACGAGATCACGCAGAGCGGCGGCCAGGCGGTTTATCAAGCTCTGGACGTGACCCGGCAGGAAGACAACGATCGTATCGTCAGGCTAGCCAAGGACAAGTTTGGTCGCGTGGATGTCATCTTCCTCAATGCCGGCTTGATGCCAAACTCGCCTTTATCGGCGCTGAAGACCGATGACTGGCACCGCATGGTCGACGTCAACATCAAGGGCGTTCTGAACGGCGTGGCGGCTGTGCTGCCAACCTTCCTGGAGCAGAAATCGGGTCACGTCATTACGACCTCTTCGGTCGCGGGACTCAAGGCTTATCCGAACGGCGCTGTCTATGGCGGAACGAAATGGTTCGTGCGCGATTTCATGGAAGTTCTGCGCATGGAATCGGCCATGGAAGGCACTCACATCCGCACCGCCACGATCTATCCGGCTGCCATCAATACCGAGCTGCTGGCGACGATCAGCGAGAAGGGGACGCGTGATCAGATGAAAGATGTTTACGATCAGTACGGCATTTCCGCTGACCGGATCGCCAGCGTCGTGGCCTTTGCGATCGACCAACCCGAAGACACTACGATTAATGAGTTCACAGTCGGTCCCGCGAATCAACCTTGGTGAGCACGTGGAAATACGCTTGCCGTGGTCGATGATCTCACCGTCTGGTCGTCGCGAAGGAGTTACAAAATGAACTACACCCATCTTGGCCGCACTGGCCTCAAAGTCAGTCGCATAGCTCTCGGCGCCATGAACTTCGGTGAGCTGACCGATGAAGCGGGCAGCTTCAGGATCATGGATGCGGCGCTGGATGCGGGTATCAACTTCTTCGACACGGCCGATGTCTATGGCGGTCCGCAGTCCCCAGACATGGCGAAGGGGTACGGTATCTCCGAAGAGATCATAGGCAACTGGCTGGCTCAGGATAGATCTCGCCGCAACAAGATCGTGCTGGCCACCAAGGTCTATCAGCCGATGGACACCGGCCCCAACGACAAGTACCTGTCGGCCTACCACATCCGCCGCGCCTGTGAGGCGAGCCTGAAGCGTCTCAAGACCGACCACATCGACCTTTACCAGATGCATCACATCGATCGGGCAACGCCCTGGGAGGAAATCTGGCAAGCCTTCGAGCAGTTGATCCGCGAAGGCAAGATCACCTATGTCGGTTCCAGCAACTTCGCGGGCTGGGACATTGCTACCGCCCAATGCACAGCCGTGTCGCGCAATCTGCTGGGGCTGGCATCGGAGCAGAGCCTGTATAACCTCACGCAGCGCACGATCGAGCTGGAAGTGATTCCGGCGTTGCGGCATTTCGGCATCGGCTTGATCCCATGGAGCCCCATCGGCATGGGGCTGCTGGGTGGCGTGCTGCGCAAGATCAATGAGGGCCGCAGGGCGACTCCTGGGCTGCAGGCGCGGATCGAGCGCCTTCGCCCGCAGCTCGAAGCGTGGGAGACACTGTGCGGTGAACTGGGCGAGTCACCCGCGATCGTGGCGCTGGCCTGGCTGTTGCATAACCCAACAATGACGTCCGTCATCAGTGGTCCGCGTACTGTCGAGCAGCTGCGCGAGAACCTTAAAGCGCTGGAGATGAAGCTCTCGGGTGAGACGTTGGTGAAGCTAGATAGCGTGTGGCCAGGTCCGGGCGGAGAGGCGCCTCAGGCTTACGCTTGGTAACGTGACCCGGTGCGCCGGGAACCGCTCTGATCACTCTCGCCTACCACTCCTAATCTAGATGGAAGGGAATGGTCAGGTTCCTGGGTCCAAGAATAGGTCCATGCGGGATCGGATACGTTGAGAAAATCAAGGCAGATCAATACATTGGGCGCCAGTCCCGCCTTCTGCATCGGAAAGTAAATTCGCAACGAACCTCATGCGCTACGCCGCCATCGACTTCGAAACCGCCAACTACGAGGCCGACAGCGCCTGCGCCGTGGGGCTCGTGGTGGTGGAGAACGGGCGGATCATCGAGCGTGCCTACCACCTCATCCGCCCACCCTCGCGCGATTTCGCTTTCACCTGGGTGCACGGCCTCACCTGGAACGACGTCCGTGAAGCGCGCAACTTCGGTGAATTGTGGCCTGAACTGAGGCAGCTGCTGCGGGGAACCCGGTTCCTCGCCGCGCACAACGCCCCCTTCGACCGCGGCGTACTCGCCGCCTGCTGCAACACCTGGCAGATCTACGACGATCCGCCGGCTTTCCAGTGCACGGTGCAGGTGGCGCGTCGCGTATGGCGCATCCATCCGACCAAACTGCCGAATGTGTGCCAGCACCTCGGCATCGAGCTCAAGCATCACCAGGCTGATTCGGACGCCGAAGCCTGTGCCCGCATCATGATGGCGGCCATCGAGGCAGGGTGGAGCCCGCCCTGATGTAACGCGTCCTCTCCCGTTACCAGATTTCGATCAGCTGGCAGCCAGCTGCTGTGCAATCCACTCATCCACGCTGCGCTCGAGTATGTCCAGCGGCAGTGCGCCGCCCTTCAGCACTACGTCGTGGAAGGCGCGGATATCGAACCGCCTGCCCAGCTTGCGCTCAGCCCTCGCCCGCAGCTCCTGGATCTTGAGCATGCCGATCTTGTAGGCCGTCGCCTGCCCCGGCATCACGAGATAGCGCCGGATCTCCGACCGCACCGCCGTGATGGGAATGGACGTGTTGGCATCGAAATACTCCACCGCCTGCTCCTCGGTCCATCCCTTGGCGTGCAGCCCCGTGTCCACCACCAGGCGCACGGCGCGCCACATCTCGGAGGTCAGGCGTCCGAAGTCGGAGTAGGGATCCTGGTAGGTATTGGGCATTTCCTTCGCGAGCCATTCGGCATAAAGACCCCAGCCTTCGGCATAGGCGGTGTAGCGGGCCTGCCCGCGGAACTTCGGAATGCCCTGGATTTCCTGCGCGATGGACAGCTGCATGTGATGCCCCGGCAGCCCTTCGTGATACGCGATCACCTCGAGCTCGGTCTTCGGCATGGCGTTCATGTCGGACAGATGCGCGTAATAGACACCGGGCCGCGAGCCATCGGGTGTGCCGCTGTAATAATGCTGCGCGCCGCCGTCGCGCTCGCGGAAGGCCTCCACGCGGCGTACCACCAGATCCGCCTTGGGCAGCAGGCCGAAGTAGTGCGGCAGCTCCTTCTTGATGTTGTTGATGGCGGCGGTGGCGTCATCGAGATAGGCCTGCCGTCCCGCGTCGGTGTTGGGATAGCGGAAGCGCGGATCCGAATCGATGAACTTGAAGAAGTCATCGAGGCTGCCCTTGAATCCGGTGCGGCTCTTCAGCGCTTGCATCTCGGCGCGCAGGCGTTTGACTTCGCGCAGACCGGTCTGGTGGATCTGCTCCGCCGTCAACGGTGTCGTAGTCATGGCGCTGAGGCGGTTGCGGTAGTAGGCGGCGCCGTCGGGCAGTGTGGAGCCTACGCCGGTGGGATTCACGGCAGCGTTCGCCATGTCCGACTGCAGCCACGAAATGAGGCGCCGGTAGGCGGGGCCGACCTGATCCGCAAGCACCGCACGGCCCTGGGCCTTGATCTGCTCGGCGCGCGCCGCGCTGATCACGCCTTTGTCGACCAACGCGCCGACGTCGCTCTGGAGATCCGCCCACAGCGGCGAATCCGCGCCGCCATCGAAGGGCGCGCCGCTGATCACCTTCTGTGACTGATCGATGGCGCCTTCATAGGCGAAGCGCGGCGGACGGATACCGAGCTTCGCCGCTTCGTAGGCGCGCGTGAGCAACTGGTCCAGGGCGCGTGGAATCTGGCTGGCACGCGATATCCAGGCCAGCGCATCGCTTTCGGTGGCGACCTCATGGAAGCTGATCAGAAAGGTGGGCAGCTCCGACTGCGCGCCACCCATCTGCTCGAATACATAGCCATGCAACCGGTACGGCGCGCCCGCTGCAGCCCGCTCGTACTGGTCCTGCCACACATCGTAGGAACGTCGCGCCTCCGGGGAGAGCAGCGAGTAGTCGAACCGCGCCCGCATCTCTTCCACCGAAGCCTTCTGCCAAGCCAGTTCCTTCTCGGCCTCTTCGAGGGAGAAATCATCAAGCTGGTCATACAGCTCCTTGCGCCCCAGGTAGGTGAGCCCCATGGGGCTGAAGCGCAGCTGCTCCTCGAATTTGGCATCGAACCACTCATTGATGCGCCGGCTCTCGGCTTCGATGCGCGCCGGGTCCGCTGCTGCGGCGGGAGGTGTTGCAGTGCCGGGCGCAGTGGCGCAGCCGGTGAGTGCGAGCAGGGAAAAGCAGCCCAGGAGGCCGCCGGCAAAGGCGATGCGCATGGCAACTCCGTCGTTGAACCGGACCGGATTTCATCAAGTATGATCGAGGCCTCCAGCAAAGGACAGGTCCTTCACGGATCGAAGAGGAGGTTGCATGCGACTGAAGATTCCCGCGGCGCTGGCGCTGTTTGCCGCAGCGTCCACGTTCGGTCTTGCGGTGCAGGCCCAACAGGCTCCGCCGCCCAGCCTCGTGCCGCTGCTCATCGAGAGCACGGCGTTTGCCGACGGCGGCATCGTGCCTCCAAAGTTCGTTGCACGCGGCGACAATGTGCAGCCGGGTTTCAGGATCTCGCATGCGCCCGAAGGCGTCGCCAGCTACGCCATCATCTTTCACGACATCGATGTGGCGCGAAGTGGCGGAGTCGATGATGTGCTGCACTGGGTGGCCTGGAACATCCCGGGAAGCACCACTGAGATTGCCGAGGGCAAGCTGCCCGAGGGCTCGGTCACCGGCAAGAACGTCAGGGGCCAGAACGCCTACATGGGCCCTGGAGCGCCCGCCGGGCCGCGCTATCACCACTATGTGTTCGAGTTCTACGCGCTCAGCGTGAAACTCGATCTGCCTGCGGAAACGACCACCCGCGCCGAGCTGCTCGCAGCCATGAACGGCAAGGTGCTGGCCAAGGCGGCCTATGTGGGCCGTTACAGGGGTGAGCCCGCGCCGGCCGCTGCGCCGCCGCGCTGAACTGACGCCCCACGGACATGTAGTGGTCCGAAGGCGCTGAGCTACAGCCAGTCCAGCGTGCGCCCCACGGCCTTGCGCCAGTCGGCATAAAGACCCTCGCGGCGGGAGGCCGTCATCGCCGGCCGCCAGCGGTGCGTTTCACTCCAGTTGCGACGCAACGCGTCGGTGTCCGGCCAGTAACCCACCGCCAGTCCCGCCGCATAGGCTGCGCCCAGCGCCGTGGTCTCGGTCACGCGCGGGCACAGCACCGCACGGTCCAGGATATCCGCCTGGAACTGCATCAGCAGATCGTTCGCCACCATGCCGCCATCCACGCGCAGCTCGGGCAGAGGGATACCGGCGTCCTGCTGCATGGATTCGAGCACTTCGCGAACCTGGAAGGCGGTGGCCTCCAGCGCCGCCCGCGCAATGTGCGCGCGGGTGGCGTAGCGCGTGAGGCCCAGCACCGCGCCCCGCGCGCCGGCATTCCAGTGTGGCGCATAGAGTCCGGAGAAGGCCGGCACGAAGTAGACGCCGCCGTTGTCCTCCACCTCGCGCGCCAGGGGCTCGATGTCGCGTGACGATGCAATGATCTTCAGTCCATCGCGCAGCCATTGCACCAGCGCGCCGGTGATGGCGATGGACCCCTCCAGTGCATAAGCCGGCGGCGCCTCACCGAAGCGGTAGGCCAGCGTCGTGATCAATCCTGCGCGCGAGGGCACCGGTGTGCCGCCGGTGTTCATCAGCAGGAAGCAGCCCGTGCCGTAGGTGTTTTTCGCCTCGCCCGGCGCAAAGCAGCACTGGCCGACCAGCGCTGCCTGCTGATCGCCCAGGATGCCGGCGATGGGCACACCTTCCAGCGCCGGCGTGCGGATCCCGCCCACCTCGCCGCTCGACGAAACGATGCGCGGCAGCAGCGCGCGCGCAATGCCGAATGTCGCCAGCAATGTCTCGTCCCAGTCCAGCGTGGCGAGGTTCATCAGCTGCGTGCGGCTGGCGTTGGTCACGTCGGTGACGTGCCGGCCACCCTGGGCGCCTCCGGTGAGATTCCAGACGAGCCAGCTGTCCATCGTGCCAAAGAGCAGGTCGCCCCGTTCGGCGGCGGCTTGCGCGCCCGGCACCTCGTCGAGCAGCCACCGCAGTTTCAGCGCGCTGAAGTAGCTCGCCAGCGGCAGGCCGGTGAGTTCGCGGATGCGTGGCTCCGCGCCCTGCTGCGCCAGCGCCTGCACCAGAGGTTCAACGCGTGTGTCCTGCCAGACCAGCGCGCGGTGCACGGGCTCACCGGTGTGGCGGTTCCAGAGCACCGTGGTCTCGCGCTGGTTGGTAATGCCGAGAGCCGCGATGCTGCGCTCCGTCAGCGATGTGCCGGTGAGGGCCTCGTCGATCACCTCATCGGCGTTGCGCCAGATCTGCGCTGCGTCATGCTCCACCCAGCCGGGCCGCGGGTAGTGCTGCGTATGCTCGCGCTGCGCGAGGGAGAGGATGTCGCCGCGCGCATCGAAGAGAATGCAGCGCGTGCTGGTGGTGCCCTGATCGAGGGCGGCGATGCACGAGGTCTGCGGATTCACGGGTCCGCGCGCTCGCCGCGAGGTCAGTGCGCCACCGCCACGGCAATGAATATGGCTACCGTAGCCATCATGCCCACTGCCCACACCAGGGAGCGCAGTGTGCCCAAGCCCGCAAGATACGCCGCGAGATAGATCAGGCGCGCCGCGATGAACAGCATGGCGAGCATGTTCACCACCCCGAGCTGGCCGCGGGTCACATGCGCAACCAGCACCGCGACGGCGAAGAAGGCAAAGGCCTCGAAGCCATTCTGCTGCGCCGCGTTGGCGCGGGCACGGAAGCCCTGCTGCTTGGCAAGCCACACACGCGGCTCGTTGTTGTCGAAATTCTGTCCGCCGGCCTTGGAGAGCACCGCTGCAACATAGGGCAGCAGTCCCGCGATGAAGACGCACCAGAGAGCTATGGTCATGGCACCTCCCACATGAGTTGCTGCCAGCGTATCAGGAAGAGATCGCGGCCTTGTTCAATCCGGGCAACTGGCCAATCAATCCAGATTCCTGCCTTGTTGGCCGCCAATACAATCTATATGTATCACTTGTGAGTCAATATATTCCTCATTCCCGCCCTGTATTCTCGTTGGAGACAATGAACCCTCCCGCCGATCTTCCCTCCCGCGCCCTCACCATCCTGCAGGATGTCTTCGGCTACCCCGCCTTCCGCGGCCAGCAGGCCGACATCATCGGCCACGTCGCTGGCGGCGGCGATGCGCTGGTGCTGATGCCCACCGGCGGCGGCAAGTCGCTGTGCTACCAGATTCCCGCGCTGCTGCGCGAGGGCGTGGCGGTGGTCGTCTCCCCGCTGATCGCGCTGATGCAGGACCAGGTGGCCGCGCTGGAGGAGGCGGGCGTTCGCGCGGCGTTCCTGAATTCCACGCTGGACTGGCGCGGGGTGCAGGCCATCGAGCGCCGCGCCAGGGCAGGGGAACTGGATCTGCTGTACATGGCGCCCGAGCGGCTGGTCACCGAGCGCGGGCTGGCGCTGCTGGATGAGCTGCCGCTGGCGCTGTTTGCCATCGACGAGGCGCATTGCGTTTCGCAGTGGGGCCATGACTTCCGGCAGGAATACCTGCAACTGGCCGTGCTGGCGGAGCGTTATCCCTCCGTGCCGCGCATCGCGCTGACCGCCACCGCCGATGCCGCCACGCGCCGCGAGATCCTCGAACGCCTGCAGCTGAGCAAGGCGCGCCAGTTCGTCGAGAGTTTCGACCGCCCGAACATACGCTACCGCATCACGGAAAAGGACAATCCTCGCCGGCAGCTGCTGGACTTCATCCGCCGCGAACACCCGGGCCAGTGCGGCATCGTGTACTGCCTGTCGCGCCGTTCGGTGGAGGAGACGGCGCAGCTCCTGGCCGACAATGGCATCGACGCGCTCGCCTACCACGCCGGCTTCGACGCGCAGCAGCGCGAGCAGCGGCAGGACCGTTTCATCGAGGGCGATGCGGTGGTGATGGTCGCGACCATCGCCTTCGGCATGGGCATCGACAAGCCCGATGTGCGTTTCGTCGCGCACCTGGATCTGCCCAAGAGCGTCGAGGGCTACTACCAGGAAACCGGCCGCGCCGGGCGCGATGGCGCGCCGGCCGAAGCGTGGATGGTTTATGGTCTGGCCGACGTCGTGCAGCAGCGCCGGCTGATCGAGCAGTCCGAAGCCGATGAGGCGTACAAACGCGTCTCCAGCGCCAAGCTCGATGCAATGCTGGGCCTGTGCGAAACGGCGCACTGCCGCCGCCAGTACCTGCTCCACTATTTCGGCGAGGCCAGCGCACCCTGCGGCAACTGCGACAATTGCCTGGCACCGCCGGATCAGTTCGACGGCACTGAGGCGGCGCAGAAACTGCTCTCCTGCATCATCCGCTGCGAGCGCCACAGCGGCTTCGCCTTCGGCGCGCAGCAGGTGATCGACGTGCTGCGAGGCAAGGCCACGGAGAAGGTATTGCAGCGCGGTCACGACACGCTCACCACCTTTGGCATCGGCGCGGACCTTGACGAGCAGCAATGGCGCGCGGTGCTGCGCCAGCTCGTCACGCTGCGGCTGGTGGAGGTGGATCATGAGCACTTCAATGTGCTGCGGCTGACGGAAAGCTGTCGCGAGGTGCTGTCCGGACGCAGACGCCTCACGCTGCGCCGTGAGGTGGCTGCGGCAAGGAGCAGGGCAACGAAGGCACGCAAGTCGAAGCCGGAGGTTGCCGCAACTTCCGCCTCACCTCAGGAAGAGGCGGTGTTCCAGGCGCTGCGCGACTGGCGGCGCGGCGTGGCGAAGGAGCATGGTGTACCGGCCTATACGGTGCTGCACGATTCCACGATGCGTGAAATCGCGCGGCGGCGGCCGGCGGGCCCCGGCGAGCTGGCCGGCATCAGCGGGATCGGGGCGACGAAGCTTGAACGTTACGGAGAGGCCATCGCCTCCGTCATCAGGAATGCTCAGGCGTAACATCCAGCGGAGCCGCGCTGACGGGAGTCTCCCGGCGGTTGGCGGCATGGTGCGCCAACCGCCGGAAGGTCTCCTCCAGTCGTGTCAGCTCCGCTTCGGTCAATGTGTCCAGATCCGCCATCATGGTGCGCGCACCGCTTACGGCGCGCAGCAGCTCATCCAGCTTCAGGTGAATGGCGCGTGAATCCCGGTTCTGGGTGTTCTGGATCAGGAAAACCATCAGAAAGGTGACGATGGTGGTGCTGGTGTTGATGATGAGCTGCCAGGTCTCGGAGAAATGGAAGTAGGGACCACTCACGGCCCAGGCCGCGACCACCAGCACCGCCAGGGAGAATGCGGCAGGGCTGCCAAGGCCGGCAGCACTGCGGGCTGCGAGCCTGCGGAACGCTTCGGCGAAGCCTCCGCTCACATCCTTGCTGCCGGCCGAAGGGGGCGTCATGCGGAGCGCCCGGATTTGCTAGGCACTTTCTTGCCCATTTTCCGTGCCTCGGACAGGCCGATGGCAATGGCTTGCTTGCGGCTTTTGACCTTTCCTCCTTTGCCGCCGGGTCCGCTGGACAGCTTTCCCTTCTTGTAGCGGTGCACCGCACGCTTCACGTCCTTTGAAGCGCTCGGTGAATACCTACGTTTGCTGCCCATGACGCCTCCACACATTCGTCCTTCATCGGGTCTGCTGCGATCGTAGGCTGGCCGCAAGCGGGTGCGTTAGGTCGGCGGCTGCATCGGGAGTAAGCGGTTTCCTACTGCAGCCCCCTGCTCACGCGCAATTGGTCGATAATGCAGAAATGACCAGAGAATTCGTCTTCGGTGTCGACCTGGATGGCGTGGTCGCGGATTTCATCGCCGGACTCAAGCCCGTCGCTGCCGAATGGCTCGGCGTCCCGGAAGATGAGCTTGCCGATGATGTCAGCTACAGTTTCGCGGAATGGAAGCTGGGCGGCAAGCGTGGCTATGACGACTTGCACCGCTACGCGCTCAAGGAGAAGCGGCTGTTCGAAACGCTGCCCGTGATCGATGGCGCAGCGGCCTCCCTGCGCCGGCTATCACGCCAGGGAGTGCGGATCCGCATCATCACCCACCGGCTGTACATCCCGTGGTTCCACCGTCAGGCGGTGAACCAGACCGTCGAGTGGCTGGAGAAGAACGGTATTCCGTATTGGGACCTGTGCTTCATGGCCGTCAAATCCTCGGTCGACGCCAATGTCTACGTGGAGGATTCCCCGGGCAATATCGAAATGCTGAGAAAGGCGGGGAAGAACGTCATCGTGATGCGCAACTCTACCAACGGGCACGTCAAGGGTCCCGCAGCCCAGTCCTGGAATGAAGTGGAAGAGTGGGTCAAGGCCCAGCGACGCCGGCCGAAGCGATCCAGGTAGGATCATCCCTACGCGAACTTCTCCTTAGCAGCGGTACCTGATCCGCCGCGCAGCGAGCACGCTGTCCACATGGACAGGATCATCGCCATCTATGCCAGCGCCGCCCTGGCCGACCGTACGCGCGTGCAGCTGGGCGCGCAGGGCGTACCCACCGACCGGCTCGATGTGGTCTCGCTGGTCGACCGCGGCCGCGTGGTCGATTTACCCGGAAAATCCCGGCCCGAAAGCATGGCGGCCTATTTCCGCAATCTGCTCGATGATGACGAGGAACAGCCGCTGGTGGATGCGATCGTCAATTCCATCCACGAAGGCCGGGCGGCTCTTGTCGTGCATCCCCGCGGCAAGGTGGAAATCGAAATGATCAGCAAGACCCTGGAAAAACATGCCCCGGAAACCGTCCTGTGGCGCGTGGCACCTGAGGAAGCGCAGGGCGGACTGCTGGGCGAGCACGCCGCAGGATTCAAGCTATGAGGATTCAAGCCATGAACAGAAAACTCGTCTGTGTTTCGCTCATTCCCTGTGCATTGCTGTTTGCATGCAGCAAGCAGGACGCTGCAGTGCCGCCTTCGGCTTCTGCTCCCGTGGCGGCGCCGGCACAGCCCGAAGCATTGCCCGCGCCCACCGGCCAGGCCGCCTCGGCGAGCATCCAGGGCATCGGCGACAGCCCGGTGAGCGGCAACCTGCAGTTCACCACGCTCTCGCAGGGCGTGCGCGTCACCGGAGAAATCACCGGGCTCACGCAGGGCAAGGAACAGGGCATCCACATCCACGAGCTCGGCGACTGCTCGGGGCCGGATGGCATGCGGGCCGGCGCCCACTTCAACCCCGGCAACAACCCGCATGGCGCACCCACCGATGCAGCGCATCATCTGGGAGATCTGTCGAACCTCGAACCCGATTCCATGGGTACGGCGAAAGTGGACCAGCTGATTGCCAATGCCACGCTGCATGATGCCGGGGTGAACGATCTGATCGGCCGTTCCGTAGTGATCCACATGCAGCGTGATGATTACAAGACCCAGCCTGCCGGCGATTCCGGCTCGCGCGTTGCCTGCGGAGTCATCATGTAAATGGCAAAGAGCCGCAGCCCTTGACACCTACTCCGTGCGGGTATGCCATGTGTCGAAGGGCTCCACTTACAGGAGGGCGCCATGAGCAACGCTCCGGGCAGTTTCATCTGGTATGAACTGATGACCACCGACGCCAATGCCGCGGCGAAGTTCTATGGCGCGGTCATGGGCTGGAAGATTCCGGCGTCGGCGGCGCCCCATCCCTCGAATGGCCAGGATTACCGCATGATCGTGCGCAGCGACGGAGGGTCGGCGGGCGGAGTGCTGCAGCTCACGGAGCAGATGTGCGCGCAGGGCGCGCGCCCGTTGTGGCTGGGCTATCTGCATGTGAAGGATGTGAACACGGCATGCGCGGCGATCCAGACCGACGGCGGCAAGGTGCTGATGCCGAAGATGACGCTGCCGGTGGGCCAGATCGCGATGGTGGCGGACCCGATGGGTACCCCGTTCTACGTGATGATGCCGGTGCCGCCGGCGGGCCAGCCGGATGCCACGAGCGATGTGTTCGACACGCGGGCCGCGCAGCGCGTGCGCTGGAACGAACTTGCAAGTCCCGATCTGGACCGGGCCAGGACCTTCTACGCAAAGCATTTCGGCTTCGCCTTCAATGAGGCGATGTCCATGGGCCCGAATGGCGACTACTGTTTCATCGATCATGATGGCCAGCGCATCGGCGCCGTCATGCAGAAGACGGCCGACAGTCCCATGGCAGCCTGGCTGTTCTACTTCGCGGTGCCTTCCGTGACCGCTGCAAGGCATGCCATCGAGTCAGGAGGCGGCAAGGTGCTCATGGGCGCTCACGAGGTGCCGGGCGGCGACTGGATAATCGTGGCAATGGATCCACAGGGTGCAGCCTTCGGTGTCGTGGGCCCGCTGGGAGAACGCGCGTGAATCAGGAAATTCCCAAGACGTCTCTGTGTCTCTGGTACGACCACGACGCCGAGGAAGCCGCGCGTTTCTACGCAGGGATTTTTCCCGGCAGCGCGGTGCGCGCCGTACGCCGCGCACCTGGCGACTATCCTGGCGGCAAGGCCGACAATGTGCTGACCGTGGAGTTCACGGTGCTGGGCATGCCCTGCATTGGCCTCAATGGTGGTTCCATGTTCCGGCACAGCGAAGCGTTCTCCTTCCAGGTGGCAACGAAAGACCAGGAGGAGACCGACCGTTACTGGAATGCCATCGTAGGCAATGCCGGCAAGGAGAGCGCCTGCGGCTGGTGCAAGGACAAGTGGGGGATTTCCTGGCAGATCACGCCGATCGCACTCATCGAGGGCATGGCTGACGAAGACCCGGCCGTGCGCCAGCGCGTGTTCGCCGCAATGATGGAGATGGGAAAGATCGATATCGCGTCGATCGAGGCGGCCCGGCGCGGTTGAGGTGCGGCAGGGGTTCCCGAAGGTTACACTCCAGCGCCTTCAATGGAGAACGACATGTCCGAACCGTCCACGCTGCTGATCGAAGAAATCTTCTACCCCACCCAGGAAGTGCGCTCGCTGAACAATCATTCCGCCCAGGGCGAGCGGGCGGGCACGCTGCTCAAGTTCGGCCGGCAGGTGCAGAAGCTCGAGAACCAGCCCGGCAAGTACGCCCTGGCCGTTTCCGTGGGCAGTGACGATGAGAAGAGCCGCAACCCGCCCTATCACTTCGTCATCGAGGTCTATGCCATCGTGACCATCGGCGGCACGCCGCTGGAAGGCGAGGCGGCGGAGAAATTCATCCTCACCAACGGCCTGCCGCTGCTGATGGGCGCGATCCGCGAGCGCCTGGCCGACATCACGGCGCGCGCGCCCTGGGGCCGCTTCCTCATCAATGCCCTGCCGCTGCAGGAATCGGTGCAGCTCAACATCATGTAGTCAGGCTCGCGGATACTCCCGACGTCCGGCACCGGGCTCATCGGGAATGCGCACATTCCGATTTGTCATTGGCTGCGTGGAGAAGCGGTTTTTACCATCGCTTCGCACTCATCCAGGAAGACAAGGGAATCCGCATGAATCACAAGCCCTCCGGCGGGCTGCTGCGCGCAGCCGTCACGGCCGCCCTTTCGATGGCGGCAGGCGGCGCTCTCGCCGACGATGCCTCGGCCACCGGCGACGGCACGTTGGACACGCTGATTGTCACCGGCACACGTGCCATCGGCCGCACCGTCGAGAGCAGTGTCGCGCCGATCGACGTGCTGCCGGCAGCCGAGATCGCGAGCTCGAACAAGGACAATCTGCTCGAGACACTGAACACGCTGCTGCCGTCTTTCAACCTTCCCAATGTCGCGACGCCGGACATCGGCAGCATGATCCGCGGCGGCCAGATCCGCGGGCTGAACCCCGACCACGTGCTCGTACTGATCAACGGCAAGCGCCGCCACACCACAGCGTTCCTCGGCGCCGGAGGTTTCAGTACCTCGGCGCCGGCCGACCTGTCGCTGATTCCGAGCGGCACCATTGGCCGCATCGAAGTGCTGCGCGACGGCGCATCGGCGCTGTATGGCTCCGACGCGATCGCAGGCGTCATCAACATCATCACCGACAAGAGCGTCGATGACAGTGGCGTGTCGGTGCGCTATGGCCAGACGGGAGCGGGCGATGGCGGGAGTACGACCGCCCAGGCTCATGCCGGGTTCCGGCTTGGCGAGCAAGGCTACCTGCATCTGGCCGGCCAGGTGGACGACCGCAAACTCATGGTCCGCAACAGTCCGGTCCCGTCCACGTTCCTGTTCTATTTTCCGCTCAACGCGCAGGGTCAGCAGATCGCGCCCACCGGCAATCCGAGCAATCCGCGGCTGCCGGCCGGCGCCACGCCGAATCCGAAGGAGGCGAGCCGCAACAACAACGCATGGATAAACCAGGGCGCGGCGCCGTTCAGGCTGTACGCGCTGACGGCGGATCTGGGCGCGCCGGTGAACGATGCGGTCGAGGCTTATGCCACGCTTACGGGCGCGCGGCGCGAGTCGAGCGCGCCGCAGAACTTCCGCCACCCGTCGCGCGATGAGGTGATCCGCGCTTTCTATCCGGACGGCTTCACACCGGTGGAGGCGATCGAGGAGCGCGACTACGAGGCGGTCGGCGGCCTGCGCCACGATGGGGGCAAGGAAGGCTGGTCTTGGGACCTGTCGACCGGCTACGGCCACGACAGCGTCGACGTCTACACGCGCAACTCCGAGAACCCGACCTACGGCCTGCAGTCCCAGCGGGACTTCTACGACGGCAACCTGACGTATGGTGTGTGGACCAGCAACCTGGACCTGCGCCGTCCCTTCTCGCTCGGCAGCGTGCCGGCGGAATTTTCTACCGGCCTGGAGTATCGAGCCGAGAGATACACGCGCGGACAGGGTGACCTGCAGTCCTGGAGCCACGGGCCCTCGCCCATTCTCGATGGACCGAATGCCGGCCAGGCATACGGAGCCGGCGTCACCGGCGCGCAGGCGCTGCCCGGGTTCCGGCCCGACGACGAGGTGGACCAGCACCGCAACGGCAAGTCCGTGTACGTGGGCGTTTCCCTCAACCCGGTCCAGCCTTGGACCATCGATCTCGCCGGGCGTTACGAGGACTACAGCGATTTCGGCGACACGGCCACCGGCCGCGTGTCGACGCGCTACGACTTGGGCGGCATCGGCCTGCGCGCCACCGCAAGCACCGGCTTCCGCGCACCGCCGCTGGCCGCGCTGGCGTACAAGAACACCGCGAACATCAATACCTACCTGAGCCATGTGCTGCAGGTCGATTCGCCCGAGGCCATCGCGCTCGGCGCGCAGCCGCTGAAGCCGGAGAAGTCCACGAACTACACCGTCGGCTTCGTCGCGAAGATCCCGCGGTTGCGCGCCAACCTTGCCCTGGATGTCTACCAGATCGATCTCAAGGACCGCATCGGCAGTTCGCCGACCATCGTCTCCAACGCGCAGCATCCCGGCTCCGCGGCGCTACTGGCGGCCGCGGGCTTCGCCACCGGCGATCAGGCGCGCTATTTCGCCAATACCGGTGACAGCCGCACGCGTGGCGTGGAGATCACTCTCGACGGCCTCTTCAATTTCGATGCCGCGGGACGCCTGAACTGGTCGCTGGCGACCAGCCGCAATTACCAGTCCGTTACGCGCGTGGCGCCGACACCGGCAGTGCTGGCGGCGGACAACTACACCAACACCAACAACATCAACGCGACGCTGTCGCCGGGCAGCAAGGAGGTCCTGAGCCTGCGCTGGACGCTGGGTGGCTGGTCGGTGGGTGCGCGCGAGACGCACTACGGTGCCATCACGCGCTCCGGTACCGTGCCCAGCGGCACCGGGCCCAACGGTACCAACCTGCCGAACGTGGGAGAGACCGTCTTCTACGACATCGGCGGGCTGTGGATCACCGACCTCGACGGCGGATACCAGTACAACCCGCATCTGCGCTTCTCGCTGGCGGCCACCAATGTGTTCGGCACCAAGCCCAGCAAGTTGCCGGCGGTGCTGCTGTCGCCGTCGCAGAGTTACGCGTACACCAACAACGGCCCGATCGGAGCGGCCGGCGCATTCTATTCAGCCACGGTGGAGTACAAGTGGTGAGGAATTGCGGCCAGCCTGAGCGCTACTGCAGGCCGTAGGCTTCGGGTCCCGGCGGAGCCTCGGGAAGAGGCTCCGGATCACCGTAACCGCGGTTTCCGTCCGGACCAATCACGCCGGCGCCGGGACCAATGTTCTCGGCCGCCAGGTTGCTCTCGTTGCAGGCGTATTCCTGCTGGCCGGCGTCCTCGGCCAGCGTCCACGTCCGGTTGAACTGAACGGGGATGGTGTAGTACTTCGGGTCGGTGATCGTCATCTCCACGCGGAAGTGATGCAGGTCGGGACGCGTCCAGCGCTCGATGACGTGAGTCTGGTCGCTGGTGGGATCGCCGTTCTCGTCCAGCCATATCTTGTCGTGCGAGCTGTCATGAAGGCCGCTGGTCTCGATGACCAGCGTGTCACCCTCCCAGTGCGCAACGGCATTGCCGAAGTAGCGTGGCGGTGCATCAGGATCGATCCTGAGGCCGTCGCCGATGGATATGCGCCGGCTGGTGTTGTAGTTATAGGTGAAGGCGATGCGCTGCGGTGTGTGCAGCACCTCGAATGGCAATCCGCTGGCATTGTGGCGCGGAATGCCCCCAAGTATGCACAGT
The DNA here is from genome assembly GCA_049841155.1 of Steroidobacteraceae bacterium. GTDB lineage: Bacteria > Pseudomonadota > Gammaproteobacteria > Steroidobacterales > Steroidobacteraceae > ZC4RG30. The sequence continues at coordinate 2,086,061 of JASGHI010000003.1, read as the reverse complement.
GCTTCCGGATCGACGGTGTGATTCTGCGAATACAGCACCGCGCGCTTGCCCATCTGGGTGAAGGGAAGCTGGAACCCCGGCTGATCCTTGCCCATGTTTCCGCCGGGCTTGCCGGGCTCGCGCACCGGTCTCCACATGCCCGTGAATACGGGCTTGCCATCCAGGCCGCGCGGGGTTTCGACCACCGGTCCTGCGTAAGGCTGGCCACGCATCAGCGATGAAGTCAGCTCTTCGCCGCTGGGCGCAGCAGCGGGCGTGGCGGGCGCGGCGGCCTCCGAGATGCCCTGGGGCAGCAAAGCTGCCGCACCGATGATGGCGAGCGCCACTGCGCTGCGGACTGCATTGAGATTTCGCATTGTCGTTCCAGTCTGATGAGGGTGCTAACGGGCTTTGGGCGCGGGAGGATCCGAGGGCTTGGGCTTGTTCTTGCGATACAGCCAGTAGCCCGTGCCGCGGGCCGAATCCACCGAGCCCAGCGGAAGATCCGGAACGATCTGGCCATTGGGACCGAATCCGCGGTTGCCGTCGGGGCCAATCGTGCCGGGGCCCGGCTCCAGATGGGCCACCACCCATGGCGTATTCCATTCGCAGGAGAATTCCTCCAGCGTCTCGCCCGGTTCACCGATCACCCAACTGCGGGTGTAGGTGATGGGCCGGGAGTAGTAGGCGGGATCCATGTAGGTCAGCTCGAGATTCAGATGGTGGAAGTCCGGCCGCGTCCAGCGCTCGACGATGCGCGCCTGGCTGCTCTGCGGGTTGCCGTTGTCGTCCAGCCAGAATTTTCCGTCCGCGCTGTCCTTGAAGCCGTTGGACTCTACGACCAGCGTGTCGCCCTCCCAGCGGCCTGCGGAGTTGCCCAGGTAGCGCGGATCGGGATCCGCTTCCGTGCCGCGCCCGTCCAGCCACACCCAGCGGTGCCAGCTCAGGTAGAAGAAGATCCCCAGTCGCTTGGGCGTATGCAGGATCTCGAACGGCAACACACTGGTCAGCAGCCGCGGGATTCCGGTGATCAGGCAGCGGGCCTCGGGATCGATGGTGCGGGTCAGGTTGTATTGCAGTGCGGCCTTGCCCTTCTCCGAATAGGGCAGCAAGAACCCCGGCAGATCCTTGCCCAGGTTGCCATCCGGCTTGCCCTGCTCGCGCAACAGCTTCCAGTAGCCGGTGAACAGCGGCTTGCCTTCCTGGTCGCGCGGCGTGGGTTTCTGCTCGCCTCTGTAGGGCCTGCCGAGCAACACGGACTCGGCGGAAGGAGGAGCCGTGGCGGGGGATGCCGTCCACGCCGGCAGTGACAACAGCGTCGCTGCGGCGGCGGCTATCCGCGTCATTCGTAATGGAACCTGGCGCATCGAGGGCATCCCCGGAAGATCATGGAGAGGGAATGCAGCATGGTAGGTGCGGCTCCCGAGGTTCATTAGGCAATGTGGCAATGTCCTCATGCCATCTGGGCATTTGCGGTGCCGGAATGCGCCCTCTTAGCATCGACTCCCGTTCAAGCCGCCCATCTGCACGAGACCAACGATGCTTCCGATTCGCCCGTTCATCACCGCCGCTGCCATGATGGTGGTTGCCGTCGTCAGCAGTCCGGATGCCCTGGCGCATCACTCCTTTGCGGCCATGTACGACGCCACCAAGCCGATACGGATCGAGGGCAAACTCAGCCAGGTGAACTGGACCAATCCGCACGCCTCCTTCCTTGTCGAAGTGCACGGGAGGAACGGCGAAACGGTCACATGGATCTGCGAAGGAGCCGGCCCGGGAGCCCTCTCACGCCGCGGATTCAACAAGTCGGATGTGAAAGTCGGCGATACGCTGATCGTGGACGGCTATCTGGCACGCAGCGGAAAAAGGGTCATGGACGCGCAGCGCATCACCCTGCCTGGAGGACGCGTGTTCTCCACGGGTTCGGCGGGTGCCGCAGGGCCAGGCGGCAATGCGGCTTCGCTGCCGGACGCAGCGCCGGCGCAATAGCACCGGAAATTGCGTTCTAATCACATGCGCCGACAGCATTGTTTGCATTGGCGGCCGCATGTGATTCTCGCCGCATGAAGCTTCAGCAGCTGAGATTCCTCGCGACGGTTGTCCAGAGCGATCTGAATATCACCGCGGCAGCATCCCGGCTCCACACGACTCAGCCGGCGGTGAGCAAGCAACTGCGCCAGCTCGAGGAGGAACTCGGCTTCAGGATTTTCGAACGTCGGGGACGTGCGCTCGCCAAGGTCACCGGGCCTGGCGAACGGGTGATCGAGTGCTCAATGCGCATCCTGCGCGAGATGCAGAACATCAAGGGAATTTCCACCGACATCAAGGACGAGAGCGCCGGGACATTGTCCATTGGAACCACCCATACACAGGCGCGCTACGTGCTGCCGCCCGTCATCAAGGTGTTCCGCGAGCGCTATCCGAAGGTGCAGTTCAACCTGCTGCAGGGGACGTCGGAGCAGATCGCGGAGATGGCGCAGAATGGCCGCATCGATCTTGCCATTGCCACGGGATCGGCTTCCCTGTTCCACAAGTTCGTGTTGCTACCGTGCTACCGCTGGTACCGGCAGGTGATCGTCCCGCAGGGCCATCCGCTGGCCAGAGCCCGGCACCTCACCTTCCAGGAACTCGGCGCGCATCCCATTGTGACCTACGTGTTCAGTTTCACCGGACCTTCCTCCCTTGCCGACGCCTTCGCGGCGCACGGCATACACCCGAATATCGCGCTGGCGGCGCGTGATGCCGATGTGATCAAGACGTATGTGCGGCTGGGAATGGGCGTGGGCATCATCGCGAACATGGCCATCGATCCGCAGCAGGACAGTGATCTGGTGCGCATCGAGGCCTCGCATCTGTTCCCTGTGCATGTCACCTGGGTAGGCTTCGACCGTTCGGCGTTGCTGCGCCGTTACGTGTATGACTTCATCGGCATGCTGGCGCCGCACCTGAACCGCCGGTTGGTGGACAGGGCGCGGGCCACCGCCAATCAGGCGGAGACGGATGCGATTTTTCAGGACCTGGAGCTGCCGCTGCGCTGAGCGGCTGAAGCTACCGTTCCGCTGCCGTCTGAGAGATGATGCGCCTACCATGCGTAAAATCCCTTCTCTCTGCGCTGCGGCGCTGTTGTCACTGGCCCTGGCCGGCTGCGCAACTCCCCCTGCACGTCTGCACGAATCGCTGCTGACGCTGGATACCCACCTCGATACTCCGGTTTTCTTCGGCGTCGAGGGCTGGGAGTTCGGCGACCGTCATGAGTATTCCGATGACGGAACGCAGATCGATCTGCCCCGCATGATCGAAGGTGGCCTCGATGGCGGCTTCTTCGCAACCTTCATTCCGCAGGGGCCGCTTACCGACGAAGGCCGGGAGGCCGCAAAGCGCGCCGCGAACAAGCGCCTGGACGAGATCTACGCCATGTTCGCGCAGTATCCCGGAAAGATCGGCATCGTCCGCACCTCCGCCGAAGCGCACCGCCTCGTGGCGCGCGGCCAGCGCTTTGCGTTCCTCAGCATGGAGAACAGCTATCCGATGGGCGTGGAGCCGGAACGCGGCCTCGCCGAGTTCTACGCGCGCGGCGTGCGCCTGGCGAGCCCGGTGCACACCCAGCACAACGATCTGGCCACTTCGAGCACCGACATCCGGGCCGCCGCCGAACCGGGCCTGACCGAGCTGGGCCGGCGCTGGGTGCGCGAAGCAAACCGCATCGGTATGCTCATCGATCTCTCGCACTCCTCCGATGCCACGCTGGACGATGTGCTCGCCCTGTCGACCAAGCCCATCGTGCTGTCGCATTCGGGCGCCAAGGACGTGTTCCGGCATCCGCGCAATGTCGATGATGTGCATCTGCGGCGCATCGCCGAGCGCGGCGGCGTGATCCAGGTGGCGGCCTTCCCGGACTATCTCGTGGAACGCGAACAGAATCCGGAGCGCGCCGCGGCGATTGCGCAGATCCGGCGCGATGCGGCAACCCAGCGCACCGCGCAGGTGCGGCGCGACACCGTCCGCAAGCTTGCCGAGGTGAACCAGCGCTGGCCCGTCACGCCGGCGACCTTCGACCAGTTCATGGATCACCTGCTGCACGTGATTCGTGTGGCCGGCATCGACCACGTGGGAATCGGCATTGATTTTGACGGTGGCGGTGGCGTCGAGGGGTTGCAGGACGCCACGCAATATCCGCGCATCACCGAACGCCTGCTGAAAGAGGGCTACAGCCGCAATGATCTCGCCAAGCTCTGGGGCGGGAATCTGCTGCGGGTGCTCGACCAGGCCCAGGACGTGGAGCGGCTCTAGGATGAGACGGCAATGGTTCTGTGGTTTAGCGCTGCTGTGGGCCGCGGCGGGCATGGCGGCAGAACTTGCGACCCCTGCCATCGAGGGCGTGGTTGCGGCAGGCACTCCCATCGAGGTCTTGAGGGAAGGTCTCGAGGGCACGGAAGGGCCGCTGCGTTTCACCGATGGCACCCTGCTGTTCACGGAGAACCGCGTCGGGCGCATCCTGCGGGTGGCTGCGGACGGCACGCTGTCGGAGTTCCTTGCCGGCAGCCAAACCAATGGTTCCAACTCCCTGGCGCTCAATGCGCGCAACGAGCTGGTGTCGGTGCAGACGGTGCGGCCTGCCGTGGGCATCGTCTATCCGGCAGGCAGCGTGAAGACCCTTGTTGCCGGTTACCAAGGCAAGCCCTTCAACCGGCCGAATGACCTCGTCATCGATCGCAGCGGCGGCATCTATTTCACCGATCCCGGCAATCTGCCCAAACCGGGCGAACCGCAGGCTGCAACGGCGATTTACTACCTGTCGCCTGCCGGGGAATTGAAGCGGCTGATTTCCGATATCGCCTTCCCGAATGGCATCCAGCTCAGCACCGACGAGCGCACGCTGTATGTGGCGAACACCGCCGGCGAGTACGTGCTGGCCTACGATGTGCCGGCTGCAGGCGTGGTGACCAACGGGCGCAACTTCGCCAGGCTCGCGGTACAGAACACTGGCGGGGGCGCCATGATGGGCGCCGATGGTCTTGCCATCGACTCGGCCGGCCGTCTGTATGCGGCGACGGCCGCCGGCGTGCAGGTCTTCAGTGCGGCCGGTGATGCGCTTGGAGTGATCGAGCTGCCCAAGGCGCCGCAGAACCTGGCTTTTGCGGGGCTGGACCGGCGGCAGCTGTACATCGTGGGCCGCGGCTCCGTGTACCGCATTGCCATGCTTGCCGAGGGGTTCTCCGGGCGCGCCAAGTAAGCCGCGCCCGCGTGGCCTGCGCGCGGCCATAACCGCCTTGTAACCGGCTGCCTACCGAACTGCGACCCGCCGATTGCTAGCATCCGGCTGCCTGGCCGTCTCGCCAGATCAGATCATCAGCATGAATGAAACTCCAGCAACTGCGCTTTCTCGCCGCCGTAGCCCAAAGTGAACTCAACATCACCACGGCAGCCTCGAAGCTCCACACGACGCAGCCCGCCGTCAGCAAGCAGCTGCGGCAGCTGGAGGAGGAGCTGGGTTTCAGGATCTTCGAACGCCGCGGCCGCACCTTGTCGACGATCACCGGCCCGGGTGAACGCGTAATCGAGTGCACGCAGCGCATCCTGCGCGAGATCCAGAACATCAAGGGTATCTCCACCGACTTCAGGGACCGGAGCACCGGCACGCTTTCCATAGGCACCACCCATACCCAGGCACGCTATGTACTGCCGCAGGTCATCAAGGCGTTCCGCGAGCGTTATCCCAAGGTGCAGTTCAACCTGCTGCAGGGAACCTCCGAACAGATTGCGGACATGGCGCAGCAAGGCCGCATCGATGTCGCCATTGCGACCGGCTCGGCGGCGCTGTTCGAGAAGTTCGTGCTGTTGCCATGCTACCGCTGGTACCGCCAGGTCATCGTTCCGCAAGGACATCCACTGGCCGCCGTGAAGCGGCTGACGCTGGAGGAATTGGGCCGGTACCCCATCGTCAGCTACGCGTTCAGTTTCACCGGCTCCTCTTCCCTGACGGATGCTTTCGCCGCCCGCAACATTCGGCCCAACATCGCGCTGGCTGCACGCGATGCGGATGTGATCAAGACCTACGTCCGGCTGGGCATCGGCGTGGGCATCATCGCCAACATGGCCGTCGATCCGGTGGAGGATTCCGATCTGGTCCGCATCGATGCGTCGCACCTGTTTCCGATGCACGTCACATGGGCCGGCTTCGACCGGTCGGCGCTGCTGCGCAGATACATGTATGACTTTTTCAGTCTGCTGGCGCCGCATCTGGGCAAGCGGCTTGTGGACCGGGCGCGCACGGCCGCCAACCAGGCGGAAACGGAGCAGCTGTTCGAATCCATGGCATTACCGCTGCGCTGATCGGGCGGCATGGCTCGCGCCGGGGCCGCAATGACAGGATTGTCACGTCATTGCGACTTACTTCATACCTGCACCTGATCAGGCTGCTTCACATCTGACGTGGAAGGAGCAAACCGTGGCCCTGCATTCTCATGCCATCGTAGTCATAGGCGGCGGTTTTTCCGGTACGGTACTGGCCGCCAACCTGCTGCGCCGCCCACCTGCGCACGCGGCGCACATCGTACTCGTGGAACGCAGCGCGGAACCCGGGCGCGGCCTCGCCTATGCAAGGCGCAGTCATCCCTACCTGCTCAATGTGCCTGCGGGACGCATGTCGGCTGAATCGGATCGGCCCGGAGCATTCCTTGATTTCGTACGCCGCCGGAATTCCCAGGTGGCTGCCGGAGATTTCGTGCCGCGCGCCTGGTATGGCGATTACCTGCATGCGCTGTTGCTGGCCTCCGAGCGCATTGCGCCTGCGCGCATCCGCTTCGAGCGCATGCAGGGCGAGGCCGTCGATGTAAAGCGGGACGGCAGAGGCCTGCGCATCGCGCTCGCCGACGGGCGCGAGCTGTTTGCCGATGATCTGGTCCTGGCCTGCGGCAATCCGCCGCCTGCCCGATTGCCGGCGCTGCAGGCCGTGCAGCATCATCCGCGCCATGTGGCCAATGGCTGTGCCGACGACCACGGACAGCGCTACCACGGAACGGTGCTGCTGATCGGCACCGGGCTCACGATGGCCGATGTGGCCGTGGCTGCCGCGGAGCGTGACGATGTGGTGCTGCACGCCATCTCGCGTCATGGTCTCGTGCCGTCTGGACAGACCCTGGCGGGCGGACATGGTGCGGGCAGCGCGGACCTCCCGCTGCGGCTCGGCAAGGCGCGCACCGTGCGCGAACTGCTGCGCAGCGCCCGGACACTGGCCGGCGAGCTGCAGCAGTGTGGCGGCGACTGGCGCGACGTGGTGGCTGCGATCCGCGAACGCGCACCGCAGATCTGGCGGGATCTGGATGTTACCGAGCGCCAGCGCTTCCTGCGCCATCTGCGGCCGTATTGGGATATCCACCGCCACCGGTTGCCGGCCCAGATCCATGCGCATCTCATGCAGCTGCGTGATTGCGGGCGCCTGCATGTGCATGCGGGGCGAGTCGTCGAGGCACGTCCGGAAGACGGCAGGCTGCAGGTGTCATGGCGTCCACGCGGCGAGGATTCGGTGCAACTCATGGGCGTGGACTGGGTCGTCAACTGCACCGGGCCGGACTACGACATCCGCCGCACGCGCAACCCGCTGTTGCAGTCACTGTTGCGCGGGGCTCTGGCGGCAGCCGATGAATCCGGCCTCGGGCTCAGGACCGGCGCCCACGGTGCGCTTCTGGATTCCGCGGGACGCACCAGCCGCAACCTGTATTGCCTGGGGCCGCTGCTGCGCGCCGCCCATTGGGAGTCGACGGCGGTGGCTGAATTACGCGGGCACGCCGAAAGCCTGGCAGCTCACCTGGCGGGTGCCGAGGTGCGCTGGCCATCGATGGCCGGGCATAAAGAAAGCGGCCCGCCGGTCCGGCGGGCCGCGAGGCAAGCCAACGTGTGAGGGGGTCGTGCACGTCAGCGAAGACTGGTGGCCCCCCAGAGTCCGCGGATCGCTGCAGCGCGCGAGCGCTGTATCTGCAGGAATCCGCGGCACGTTCCCGGGGGCCGGAATACATCGTAGCCACCGGAAATGACGATCGGAAGACGTCGATCGAAATTCTTTCCTGTCGATCGACCGACCCGTTGCGGAACAGTTACAACCGTTTCATCCGCGCTACAGATTGATCCCTCCCCGGCGCGGATTGGAGACATATCGACGGCGGATTTCCTGCATCGCCGCTTTCATTGACACTGCCTCCGCTAGGCATATAGCATAACCATATATAAGACAATGTTTTATTAGCGAAAGCGGGGTGTCGTCGTGAGGGACGCAGGTACAGGAGGCGCGATGGTCCGTCGAGGCGCCATGGTGCTGGCCATGATAGTTGCCCTGGCAATGGGCCCGACCGTGATGGCGGCACAGCAGGTTGGCGGGACGCGCCCGATAAACAAGGCGCCTCCCGGGTCTCAGCCGCCGTCCGCGGATCCGAGGGATTTCAATGGCGTCTGGTGGAAGAGTTTCACGCCGGTGCTGAAGCAGATCGACGGCAGTGATGTGCCATTCAAGCCCCATGCCAAGGCGATCCAGGATGCCTACGACGAGGCAGCGCGCGTCGGCAAGCCAATGATGGATGCCGCCACCCAGTGCATGCCGCACGGGGTGCCCCGCTCCATGCTGGCGCCCTATCCGATCCAGATCATCCAGACGCCGGGGCAGATGACCATCCTGCATGAGGCCAGTCACAACCTGCGCCTCATTTATATGGATGTGCCCCATTCAAAGCACCTCAAATCCACTTTCATGGGGGAGTCCGTTGCCCATTGGGAAGGGGATACGCTGGTGGTCAGCACGACTGGATTCAATACGCTGACCATGATGGATCGTGGCGGTTCGACGCACAGCGAAAAGCTGCGAGTCACTGAAAGGATGCGCAAGATTTCCAACGGCACGCAGCTGGAAGTGGTCTATGACTTCGACGATCCGGAGACCTATACCCACCCCTGGTCCACGCGCATCGTGTTCGAGTGGCGCCCTGACGTGAAGATCCTTGAGGCGGTCTGCGAAGAAAACAACCAGGATGCTACGGACGCTATCCCGGGCACCGAAGGAGCGAAGCCATGAGCCGCCTGAGTCTGGCCGCTTCCCTGCTGATGTTCTGCGGCATGACCTGGGCAGCCGGTGAGACTGCTGCGCCGGCGGACCTTTCAGGCGTATGGCTGCCAACGAAGCAGATCACGACCCTGCGTACCGAGGACGGGAAGATTCCGCCCTTGAAGCCCGCGGCCGCGCAGGCCTACCAGGCGCGGGTGCAGGCACGCGCCAAGGGCAAGCCCATCCCCGACAGTACCACCTACTGCCAGCCGGATGGCGTGCCGCGGTTGATGTACGCGATGATGCCCTTCCAGATATTGCAGAAGCCCGAGCAGATCACTTTCGTGCACGAGAAGGGGCACATGTTCCGGCTCATCCGCATGAATGAGCCGGAGCCGGAAGATCCGGATCCGATTTTCCTCGGTCATTCGACGGCTGTATGGCGCAATGGCGAGCTGGTGGTGACCACGGTGGGCCACAATACCCTCACGACGCTGGACCGCGCCGGCCTGCCGCACAGCGAGAAGATGCGTGTGACGGAGGTCTACAGCCTCGCACCGAAGGGCGACCGCCTGCGGCTGCGCATCACGATCGATGATCCGGAAACCTACGAGGCGCCGTGGTCCACGAAGCTGGAATTCCGGCGACTCAAGGGCTACCGCCTGAAAGAGAACGTCTGTCAGCTCACCAACCCCGAATTCAAGTCCTACTACACGCCGCCGTGAGGCCAATCATGAAATCCATTTCCAAACTTCCTCTTGCGATCGCGCTGCTGGTGGCCGCACAGGGTGCCTGGGCACATCATTCCTTCGCGATGTTCGATGGGTCGAAAGAGACGACCCTCGTCGGCGAGATACGGGATTTCCAGTGGACCAACCCGCATACCTGGATCCACATTGCCGTGACCGATGAGGCCGGCAATGCTGTCGTCTGGAAGATCGAGGGTGGCAGCCCCAACCTGCTGCAGCGCAGGGGCTGGACCCGCCGCTCGCTCAATCCCGGCGACAAGGCGACCATCCTTATCCATCCGGCCAAGGACGGGTCGCCTCTGGGCAGCATGATGACCGTCACGCTGGCTGACGGCGCGAAGCTTGGCGAATAGTTCTCATCGGTGACGCACTCCATGAATACTGCGGCGGCCGCCATGGCGGAATTCAATATTGGCGATCTCGTTGCCCAGGCCCTCGAAGCGGCGGGAGTGACGGCGGTGTATGGTGTCGTCAGCATCCACAACATGCCCATCCTCGATGCGATCGGGCGTCGCGGGGTTATACGGCTGGTCGCCAGTCGTGGCGAAGCAGGCGCGGTAAACATGGCGGATGCGCACGCGCGGGTCACCGGCACGCTGGGTGTTGCCGTTACCAGCACCGGCACCGCGGCGGGCAATGCGGCAGGCGCCATGGTGGAGGCGCTGACGGCCGGTTCGCCCTTGCTGCACCTGACCGGGCAGATCGAGTCGGCTCATGTGGATCGCAATCGCGCCTACATCCACGAGGCGCCGGAACAGCTGAAGATGCTCGAAGCCGTGTCCAAGTCGGCCTGGCGCATCGGCAGTCTGGCCGACGCCCTCCCCGTGCTCACGCAGGCGATCCAGCATGCATTGACACCACCGACCGGTCCCGTCAGCGTCGAGATTCCCATTGATCTGCAGGCTGCGCAGATGCGTCCGCCGCTTTCGATCGCGCTGCCGCGCATCGAGCGTATCCAGCCGCAGGATGCCGACGTGCAGGCCGTCGCCACCGCTCTTAAGAATGCGCGCCGGCCGATGATGTTGCTGGGCGGCGGTGCCCGTGGAGCCGAGGAGGCGGCACGACAGCTTGCCGACATGGGTGTGGGTGTAGTCACCAGCACCAGCGGGCGCGCCATCGTTGCGGAGGATCACCCGGGTTCGCTCGGCGCGTTCAATGTCTCGCACGAGCTGCAATCGCTGTACCGTACCTGCGACTGCTTCCTGGCGGTCGGTACGCGCCTGCGCAGCAACGAGACCTGGACCTACAAGCTGGCGCTTCCCGAGCACCGCTTCATCGTCAACTGTGACGTTGCGGCCAATGATCATGCCTATGTCGGTGGACGCTTCGTCCACGCGGACAGCCGGCTGTTCCTGGAGGCTCTGGTCAACCGCCTGCGGGGCGGGCTGCAGGTCGATCCGGCCTTCCCGGCCGATATCGCCGGCGTCCGTGCCCAGTCGGAGCGCAAGCTGCGCGAGGACATCGGCGTCTATTCCCAGCTGGTGACCGCCCTGCAGGAAGAGATGCCTGCCGATGCCATCTGGGTACGTGATGTCACCATTTCCAACAGCATGTGGGGCAATCGGCTGCTGCACATTTCGGCGGCGCGCAACGGCGTGCATGCCGTGGGTGGCGGCATTGGCCAGGGCGTGGCGATGGCTGTGGGCGCCTCGATTGCCGTCCGCGACCGCAAGGTGGTGGCCCTGTGTGGTGACGGCGGTTTCACGCTGAACCTGGGCGAACTCATCACGGCTGCCCAGGAAAACGCCAATGTCACGGTGCTGCTGATGAACGACCGCGGCTATGGCGTGATCAAGAACATCCAGGACGCCCAATATGGCGGGCGGCGCTATGGCGCCGAGATCCTGACTCCGAACTTCACCCATGTCGCGCGTTCGCTCGGCATTGCGCATCACATGGTGACCGCGCCGGAGCAGTTCCGGAGTGCATTGCGGGCGGCTCTGGCCATCGACGGGCCGGCAATCGTCGAAGTGGACATGCTGTCCGTCGGGCCATTCAGGCGCGCCTTCGCCGGGCCGCCCGTGAAGAGCTAGCCGGCCGTTGGTCGCCGCTGCGCGCAAGTGTTATGATTTCATATGCAATAAATAGTTTTGCTATAGAAATGAGGGTATCGAGATGAATGCCAACAAGGCGGAAGCACCGGTAAGCGCGGAGCTGGCGGAGTTCGGCAAGTTCGTCGAATCGCGCATTGCGCGTCTGAAGACCCGCACTTACGACTTCGACGCCCTGAAGTTCCAGGCCGACTTTGATCCGAAATACCGGCGCGCGCAGATGCGCTACATCGGCACCGGGGCGGCGGGCGTGGCCCACGATGAGAATGTCGTGCCGGCCGAGCATTTCACTCTGTCCACCATGCTGCTGCCGGGCGGGTCGGTCGGGCCGCTGCATGTGCACGACGACGTGGAAGAGGTCTTCTTCGTGCTGCGCGGCAGCGTGAAGGTGATGGCAAAGAAAGGCGACCTCTACTACGAGTCGCTGCTGAACGAGCGCGATCTGATCTCGGTGCCGCCCGGCGTCTATCGTGGCGTGATCAATGAAGGCGAGGAAGACGTGATCATGTGCGTGATGCTGGGATCGTCCAAGCCCCGGCTGCCGACTTATCCGCCCGATCACCCGCTGTCGAAGATCGACCGCCACAAGAAGTGAGCGCTGCCGGCAGCCTGGCAGCCAGTGGAATAGGTCAGCGTATCGCGGCCCTTCCACTGCGGCACGCCACCGTGGAGGGTGGCGTGATCAGCTGGCGCGAGGCCGGGCAGGGTGAACCGCTGGTGCTGTTGCATGGCATCTCCTCCGGATCCGCCTCGTGGCTGCAGCAGCTGGAGCATCTGTCGCAGAGTTTTCGCGTCATGGCCTGGGATGCGCCGGGCTACGGTGAGTCGGCGCCGTTGCCCGTTGCCGATCCTCGGGCCGAGGACTACGCCCTGGTGTTGCACAGGATGCTCTCATCCCAGTGCGGACCGATGCATCTGGTCGGCCACTCGCTGGGTGCATTGGTGGCTGCGGCCTATGCCCGCGCCTACCCGGAACGCCTTCTCAGCCTGAGTCTGTTGAACCCTGCCGTGGGTTACGGATCGCAGGCCCCGGAAGTACGCGAAGCAAAACTGAACGGACGGCTGGAACAGGTGCGGCGGCTGGGCCCCGAAGGGCTGGCCGAGGAGCGCGCACCGGCGCTGGTGTCGGCACGGGCATCGCCCGCCGCACTGGAGATCCTGCGCTGGAACGCGCGTCGCCTCACCGTGGGTGGCTATGAGCAGGCGGCGCGGATGCTGGCGTCCGGAGACCTGTTGCGGGATCTGGCCGATATTGCACTGCCCGTGATGGTGCTGACGGGTACCGCCGATGACATCACTCCCCCAGGGAGTGCGGACGAAGCGGCGCGCGCTGGCCGCGCGGTGAGCCGGATTTCGCTCGATGGTGTGGGGCACGCATCCTACGTCGAGGATCCGCAAGGGGTCGATGCCGCGCTGGCGGCCTTCATCCGGGAGCACGGCACAGACGCAGTGGAGCAGGTGAAATGAATGGCATGACGATGGATCTCTCCTCGCTGACCGCCGTGGTAACCGGCGGTACCTCGGGAATCGGGCTCGCCACAGTGCGTCTGCTGCTTGCCCGCGGTGCCCGCGTTGCGCTGTGCGCGCGCGATCCGCAGCGGCTGGAGGAAGTGACGGCCACATTGGCAGCCGAAGGCCATGGCGATCGCGTGCTGGCTCATCCCTGCGACGTGGTGGTCGAGTCGCAGGTGCAGGCCTTCAGCAAGGCAGTGGAGCAGCGGTTCGGGGGCGTGGATGTGCTGGTCAACAACGCCGGCCGCGCGCGGGTTTCCACCTTCTCGGATACCTCCGATGCGGACTGGCATGAAGAGCTGACGCTGAAGTTCTTCAGTGTCATCTATCCGGTGCGCGCCTTCCTGCCGGCGCTGAAGCGCTCGCCTCATGCTGCGGTCGTGTGCGTGAATTCGCTGCTGGCACTGCAGCCGGAACCCCACATGGTGGCGACTTCCGCCGCGCGTGCCGGCGTGCAGAACCTGGTCCGCTCGCTGGCCGTCGAATTTGCGCCGTTCGCAATCCGCGTGAATTCCGTGCTGCTCGGCACGGTGGATTCGGGGCAGTGGCAGGCCCGCTATGCCAAACGGGCCGCAGCCGGCGAGACTTTCGAACAGTGGCTTGCCAATCTCGCGCGCGAGAAAAAAATTCCCCTGGGCAGGTTCGGCCGCTCCGAAGAGGCGGCGCAGGCCATCGTGTTCCTGGCCTCACCTCTGTCCTCCTATACCACCGGCACCAGCATTGATGTCTCCGGTGGCACCGCGCGATTCATCTGAGCTTGAAGGAGCATTCACCGTGAACGATAAAGACGGGCGCAGGGACCTGGTCACGGCTCTGGACAGCGTGACTTACGGTGTGGAGGATCTGGCCCTGGGCACGCGGTTCTTCACCGACTGGGGACTCACGCGCCTGCCGAGCGGCGCCGACCGTGCGCTGTTCGAGACCCTGGAAGGGTCGCGGATCGAACTGCGCGCCCGCGACGCGCCGGATCTGCCTCCGGCCATCGAGCCGGGATCGACGGTGCGGGAAGTGACCTGGAGCGTGCGGTGCGAGGATGATCTGCGCGCGCTGCAGCATCGCCTGCAGACGGCGGTCGAGGCAACGCTGGGCGCTGATGGCGTGCTGCGCTGCCGGGATCCGGGCGGACTGGGATTGGCGTTCCGCGTCAGTGGGCGCCGCCAGGTCCACGTGGTGGGCAGTGCGGTCAACGGTTACGGCCGCACACTGAGGGTCGATGCTCCCAGCCCGATATATCAGGCGGCAAGGCCGGTGCGGCTGTCGCACGTGGTATTCAACATCGTGGATTTCGAGCGCATCGGCGCCTTCTACACCGACGTGGTCGGATTCCACCTGTCGGACAGCTATCCCGGCAATGGCATGTTCCTGCGTTGCCAGATCGAGGGCGGGCACCACGACCTGTTCCTGAGCCGCAGCCGCATCGGCAAGGCGGGCCTCAATCACGTCTCCTTCATGGTGCGCGATATCTACGAGGCCTTCGGCGGCGGCATCAACATGAATCGCCTCGGCTGGGAAACGGAAATCGGCCCCGGCCGCCATCCCATCTCTTCGGCGGTGTTCTGGTACATCAGGAATCCCTGCGGCGCACTGGCCGAGTACTACGCCGACGAGGATTACCTGACCGCAGCGTGGAAGCCGCGCGAATTCGAACGGACGCGGGAGAACTTCGCGGAGTGGTCGATCGCCGAAGGCATAGACCCCACTACGCGCCAGCAGCGGCGCCCCTGAGCTTCAGCCCGCTGCGGGAGTCTGGTGACCGAGGAAGGCCGAGATTTCGGCAGCAGCTGCGCAGACCTGGTCCTTGAGCGGGCCGCGAAACTGGCTCTTTTCGACGGTGCCGGCGGGCAGGGTGATGCTGATGGCGGCCACGATTGCGCCGGTGTGGTTGCGGATCGGAGCGGCGATGCTCCATATCGCCGGGTCGAAGTTCCCCTCGCTGATGATGTAGCCGCGTTCGGCGTCTGCCCGCACCTGCTCCACCAGCCGGCCCACCGTCGTCACTGTATGTTCAGTGCGCGCCTCGAGACGCACATTGCGATACAGCGCGCGCAGGTCGGCTTCGGAGAGTTCGCTCAGCAGCAGGCGCCCCATCGACGTTGCATGGGCGGGCAGGCGTGTTCCAGCGCCGATGTTGGTGGTCACGCGGGCCAGGCTGGAAAGACTGTGGGTATAAAGGAGATCCCTGCCGTCGCGTGCACCCAAATGCACCGAGGCGCCGGTGGCGATGCGCAGACGCCGCATCGGTTCTGCGGCTGCTGCGCCCACATCGGTCTGCACGACATTGGCGCGCAGGTTCATCACCTGCAGGCCGGCGACGAACTTGCGTTCGTCGGCGGCGCGGCGAATGAAGCCCATCTTCTCCAACGTATACAGCAGACGGAACGTGGAGGAACGTGAAATTCCCAAATGCTGCGCCGCATCGGTGAGCGCAATGCCGCCCGAGTGGCGGGTGCACAACTGCAACAGTTCCAGACCGCGTTTCAGGCCGGGGACGATATAGCGGTCTTCTATGGACTCTGTCTTCAGTTTGGGCATGAAACGAATGGGCCTCCGCTCCCAGAAATTGGGCGATTCTAGGCTGAATTGCCCAGTTTTTGTGGGGACCGCCGGGAACGGCCCGCTTCCGGTGCAGGCGCAAGGCACATTGCCGAGAAGCGTTTCTCATGAGAAACTAAGTTTTGTGAAAGAAACACTAAGAGTGGGCCTGATCGGATGCGGCGCCATCGGCCGTTCAGTGCTGGCGGGGCTGGCGCGGGATTTCGGTGCCAGCGTGCGGGTGACGGGAGTGCTGGTGCGCCAGGCACCGACCGGATCTGTTCTTGCGCTGCCGGCAGGCTGCGCAGCTACCACGACGCTCGATGGCCTGTTGCAGACGAACCCCGCGCTGGTCATCGAATGTGCCTCGCATGAGGCCGTGCACCAGTTTGCGGCTCCGGTCCTCGCCGGTGGCCGGGACTTCCTGATGGTATCCATCGGAGCCCTGGCGGATTCGAACCTCTACGACAGTCTGCAGCAGGCTGCTATCAGAGGTGGTGCGCGCCTGCGCCTGGCCTCCGGCGCCGTCGGTGGGCTGGATGCGCTGGAGGCGATGCGCCGCGGAGGTCTGGATGCGGTGCGGTACACCGGCACCAAGCCCCCGGCGGCGTGGAGGGGCAGTGCTGCCGAAAGGCTGCTGGACCTTGGCAGTCTTGCCGAAGCCACGACTTTTTTCCGCGGCACCTCGCGCGAGGCGGCGGCGAACTATCCGAAGAACGCCAACGTGGCCGCCACCGTTGCATTGGCCGGTCTGGGCTTCGACCGCACGGAGGTCGCGCTGGTCGCTGATCCGGCCTGCACCGCCAACCAGCATGTCATCGAGGCGCGCGGCGCCTGCGGAACCATCCGCTTCGAAATCCAGGCTGCGCCTTCGGCCAATGTGCGCAGCTCGGCCATTGTCGCGGATAGCGTCTGCCGGGCCATCGGTGCGCTGGTGGATCCCGTCGTGCAGCACTAGGTGCAACTGCAATCAGTTTGTCGGTTCGAGTGGACAGGAGGATCGAGGAAATGAGGGTTCGCACTGTTGTTGCCGCGTTCATCGGGCTGGTCGCCTTGCCGGCGTTCGCGCACCATTCCTATTCGATGTTCGATCTGACCAAGGACGTCACGCTGGTCGGCACCGTGACGAAGTTCGAGTGGTCCAACCCGCACAGCCACATTTACTTGAACGTCGTTGGCACCGACGGAAAAGAGACGGAGTGGCAGATCGAGGCCGGCAGTCCGAACGGCATGGGCCGTCGCGGCTGGAAATCCACGTCGCTGGCGCCGGGCGAGAAGGTCACGCTGTCCGGCCATCCCCTGCGGGATGGCACCAATGGCGCCAGCCTGGTGAGCGTCACCAAGGCCGATGGCACGATATTGAAGTGATGGCTGACGAGCCGTGTGAAACGGCTCGTCAGCGCCGGGCGTCTCCCGCGCTGGCCGGACGGCGATAACCGAGGGCGCGGGAAAGCGTCATGGCTGCAGTCTCCACGTGTCCGCGGATCACGGTGGAGAACTCCTCCTGAGAGAAGGTGCTCAACGGGCAGGTGGCAGAGATGGCGGCCAGGATCTTGCCATCCTGGCCATACACCGGTGCAGCGATGGCTGCGACGCTGGGTTCATAGGCGCCCCAGCTGACGATGCTGGATGCCCGGCGATCCTCCTCCACGCGGCTGATCAGCGCGCCGATGCTGTCCGGCGCGGCGCCGGAATAGGACTGCAGCGGCACGTTCTCGTACAGGGCGGCGATTTCGCTCAGAGTGAGTCCGGTCAGCAGGATGCGGCCCGGCGCCGTGGCGTGGGCGGGCAAACGCGATCCTACGCATTGGGTGCTGACGAGGCTGGTAGTGCCGGCGAAGCGCGCGATGTACACGACATCTCGGCCTTCCAGGACCATCAGATGGGTGGATGTCTGGGTCTCGTCGCGCAGCGCTTTCAGGATAGGATTGGCCGTCTCGATCATGTCGAGACAGCTGAGGTACGCATGGCTCAGATCCAGCGCGCGGCTGCCCAGTTCATAGTTGCGGGAATTGGGCACCTTGCGCAGGTGCTGCGTATGTTCCAGCGTGTAGACAAGGCGGAAGGCGGTGGTGCGTGTGATCCCTGCCGCCCGCGCGATTTCGGCGATGGTCTGCTGCTGGCGCTCCGGTGTGAATGTGTGGAGGATCTGCAGACCGCGGAGCAGGCCAGGAACCAGATAGCGCTGGTCCACTTCCTGGGAGGAATCCGCCGACGTCATTTTCCGGGTCAATTACGGCCGCCTCGACTTTGCTGGGGTGTGATCCGGCCGCTCGCTCCTTATCCTGCCCAGGGGAGCGGCTTCTGGTTCATCCCCAAGTATATTCCCTTCTGCTGCATGTAGGCGCGGATGCCCTCGAGCCCCTTTTCGCGCCCCAGGCCGCTGTCCTTGAAGCCGCCGAAGGGCGTCGAAATGCTGAACTGCTTGTAGGTGTTGATCCACACCGTGCCGGCGTCGATGCGGCGCGCCAGGCGCCAGGCATGCGCGAAATCCCGGGTCCAGATGCCGCAGGCGAGGCCATAGACGGTCTGGTTGCACTGCGCGACCAGGTCCTCCTCGTCGTCGAAGGGCAGTGCCACCAGTACGGGCCCGAACACCTCTTCCTGACAGATGCGGGCGTTGTTGCCCACGCCGGCGAGGATGGTGGGCAGATAGAAGGCGCCCGCATCGTAGCAGCCGCCGGAGGGCGCGGTTCCGCCGCACAGCACCTCGGCGCCTTCCTTGCGGCCGATATCCACGTAGTCGGCGACCCGGTCGCGGTGGCCAAAGGCCACCAGCGGGGCAACCTGGACCCCGGGTTCGGTGGGCAGTCCCACCTTCAGGCGCTTAGTGCCGGCCACCAGCCTTCCGATGAAGTCGTCGAATATGGAGCGATGGACGAACAGCCTTGACCCTGCGATGCAGGACTGCCCCGTCGAACTGAAAATGCCGTAGAGCACGCCGTTCACCGCATGGTCGAGGTCGGCATCCTGCAGCACGATGGTGGGTGATTTGCCGCCCAGCTCCAGGGAAATGGGCATCAGTTTCTGGGCCGCAATGCCGGCGATCAGCCGTCCGGTCGAGGTGCCGCCGGTGAAGGACACTTTGCGCACGTCGGGGTGGCGAATGATGGCATCGCCGGTTACGGAGCCCGGGCCGGGCACCACCGAAAGCAGGCCCTTGGGCAGACCGATTTCCTCACATATCTGGGCCAGCCGCAGTGAAACCAGCGGCGTCCATTCGGCAGGCTTGAGCACCACGGCATTGCCGCCGGCCAGGGCCGGCGCGACCTTCTGTGCGTCGCTGGCGATCGGCGAGTTCCACGGCGTGATGGCTCCCACCACGCCGATCGGCTCATGGACCGAGAAGGTCAGGTAGTCCCCGCGGGGCGGCGGCATGGCTTCCTGCAGGGTCTCGAGTGTTGCCGCGAAGTAGCGGAACGTGGTGGAGGCGCTGAGGGTGAGGGCGCGGGTTTCGGAAAGGGTCTTGCCGGTGTCCAGCGTCTGCAGGGCCGAGATCGCGTCGACGTCCTTCTCTATGGCGTCGGCGATGCGGTGCAGGAACCGGGCCCGCAGGTGCGGCTTCATGTCGCGCCACTGCGGTGCCGCCATCGCTGCCTTGCCGGCCTCCACGGCGTCCGAGACATCCTCCGGGGAGGCGGTGTTGAACTCGGTGATGACCTCGCCGTTGGCGGAATTGACGTCCGTCAGCGGGCGGCCGCGCCCGGTACGCCATTGGCCGCCGACATAGATGCGATTTTCAATGTTCATGGGAGACCTGCTGTCGTTCGACAAGGTTCTTGCGCGCCGTCAATTTCTATTTCAGTATAGAACTACTATATCGTATATAAAACACCCGCGGGTAGGGCTGGAGCAATGCGATGAACAGGACCGCAGCCGGAATGCTGATCGTTTTTGCGGTTGTCGCCGGCGGACAGGCGCTGGCCCATCACTCCTTCGCGATGTTCGACGATAAGAAGGAGGTGACGATAACGGGAGAGGTGAAGGAGTTTGATTTCACCAATCCTCATTCGTGGATCCACGTCGATGTGAACGATCCGGGGACGCATACGGTGTCCAGCTGGGCCATCGAGACGGCCAGTCCCAATTTCCTGCGCCGTGCAGGCTGGTCACGCGACACCTTGAAGCCCGGCGACAAGGTGGCGGTCATCATCAATCCTCTCAAGGATGGGACCAATGGCGGCAGTCTGGTGCGGGTGACGCTGCCGGATGGCCGGATAATGAGCAGCACCAAGGCAATTAGTGGGAGCAACCAGTAGATGGGCATCAAGCTTCGTTTCGGATGGCTGGCCGCAGCTCTCCTCGGGTCGATGGTGGCAGCAGGCGCCGGCCAGGCTCCCGCGCCCGGCCTGTCGGACATGACGGGAGTGTGGTCGCGCGAGAGGCTGCGCGACCGTCCCGACCACTTCGATCCGAATGTCTACAACTCGGAGGACCAGAAGCCGCCGCTGCGGGAGTCCTATGCCAAGCTGTGGAAGGAGAACCGCGAGAAGGGCTACAAGGGGGATCTGTCCTACGACACCTCCCTGAACTGCCTGCCGAAGGGCTTCCCGCGGGTGATGATGGCGCCGCTGGGCATGGAGATCATGGCGACGCCAGCGCAGGTGAATTTCACCAACGAAGCCAGCGGCGACGTCGTCCGCGCTTTCCTCGACGACCGCAAGGAGATCGAGGGCTCTGATCCCACCTACATGGGTTTCACCACCGGCCGCTGGGAAAACGGCGTGCTTACCCTGCACACCGGAAATCTCCGGGCGGACACCCTGTTCGACGGCACGGGCATTCCGCACAGCGATTCGCTGACGGTGACGCAGAAGATGAGATTCCTCGATCGCAATACGCTGGAGAACATCGTGACCATGTCCGACCCGAAGGCGTTTACCGAGGATTGGGTGGTGCGCATGGTCTATCACCGCGAGCCGCCGTCCAGGTATGTCGCAGAAGTGACTTGCAAATAGGGGGATCAATGAAGCGCATCATCGCGATGGCTGGTATGTCGGTGCTGTTTCTCGGGACGGGCGTGGCGATTTGCGCCCAGACCAAGGGGGCAGCACCAAAGCTTCTGGACATGACCGGATTCTGGGAGCGCGATACGCTGGTCCGCAACGATCATTACGATCCGAACACGCCCACGCATCTTTCCCAGAAGCCGCCGCTCAATGCCGAGTACGCGGCCAAGTGGAAGACGAACATCGCAATGTCCGAGAAAGGAGATCTCTCCTACGACACGGCGGCCAGCTGCTATCCGAAGGGAATGCCGCGCGTGCTGATGGCGCCCTATGGGCTGGAGATCATGGCCACGGACAAGCAGGTCAATCTGTACAACGAGGGCAGTGCCGAAACCGTCCGGATCTATCTCGACGGCAAGCAGCAGGAGGAAGGCGCCGAGCCGACCTACATTGGCTTCACCAATGGATCATGGGACGGCAAAATGCTGTCCGCGAAAACAGTGAACCTCCGGGCAGACAAGCTGTTCGATTCCTCCGGCATCCCGCACAGCGATGCGCTCACGGTTCAGCAGACGATCCGCTTCCTGGACAAGGACACCCTGGAAGATATCGTCACGGCCTCCGACCCGAAGGCGTTCACCGAGGATTGGGTGGTGCGGATGGTTTTCCGGCGGCAGCCTGAGTCGGCCTATGTGCACGAGTATTTCTGCAAGCTCAAGACAGAAGCCGGCGTAAGCAAATAGCCCGGGCCGTTCCCCCTCAGGGGAACAGGCCGCGAGTGGTTTTGGCCTTCCAGACGGTCTGCACGCCGATGGCCAGAGCGGCATTGCGGTGTGAGATGCCATGGTCGGTGGCGTACTGCAGCACCTGCTTGAAGGAGCGGTCCAGGGCGCGGTAGAGCCGCTCGTTGACCTCGGCCTCGTCCCAGAAGAACTGCTGCAGGTCCTGCACCCACTCGAAGTAGCTGACGATCACACCGCCGGCATTGCACAGGATGTCCGGAATCACGAACACCTGGTCCTTGCGCTGGTCCAGGATCCGGTCCGCCTCCGGGGTGGTCGGCCCATTGGCCCCCTCGGCGATGATGCGGCAGTCCAGGCGCTGGGCCAGCGGCGCATCGATCACCCGCTCCAGCGCACAGGGCGCCAGCACATCGCAGCGCTGCGCCAGCAGCTCCTGCGGATCAAACAGCGCCTGGGTGGAAAACCCGCGCAGCACCCGGTGCTGACTCATGTGCTTCATCAGGGCCGCCATGTCAAAGCCCTTGGGGTCGTAGTAGGCGGCCGTGTGGTCGCTGACCCCGATGATCTTCACCCCCCGCTCGGCCATGGTCTGCGCGGCCACCGAGCCCACATTGCCAAAGCCCTGCACGATGGCCGTGCACTGGCGGGGGTTGATCTGCAGGCGCTCCATCGCGCGGTTGACCAGGTGCGCCACGCCGCGCCCGGTGGCCTCGCGCCGCCCGGCCGTGCCGCCGCACTGCACCGGCTTGCCGGTGACCACCTCGGTCACCGTGCTGCCTTGGTACATGGAGTAGGTATCCATGAACCAGGCCATGACCTGCTCGTTGGTGCCCACGTCCGGGGCCATGACGTCGGTGTGCGGCCCGACAAAGGGGATCATCTCCTGCATGTAGCGCCGGGACAGGGACTCCAGCTCCCGGATCGACAGCTGCTGGGGATCCACCGACACCCCGCCCTTGCCGCCGCCGTAGGGCAGGCCGGCCAGGGCGCACTTCCAGCTCATCCACACGGCCAGGGCCGCCACCTCGCCCATGTCCACGGCGGGGGAAAAGCGCGTGCCGCCCTTGGTCGGCCCCAGGCTCAGGTGGTGCTGGACGCGAAAGCCCTGGAACACCGCGGTGGAGCCATCATCGCGGTGGATGGGGCAGGAAACCGCAATGGCCCGCTTGGGCAGCAGAATGCGGTCCCGGTACTCCACCGGCATCTCCAGGTGGTCGGCCACCGCATCAAACTGCCGCCGGGCCATCTCGAACACCGGGCCGCTGTACAACGAATTGTCGTTCATTTCAGAACCGCCTTCAGATAAGGACTTGTGGCCCGATGATTTTATGTTTTATTATTAAAACATAATTTTATTAGAGAATAATACGCGAGGGGCGCCGCTCAGAACAACTGCGGCGGATGAATCTTCCTGCAACTCCTTCCGGTGATTGACGGGCTACGCGCGAACGCGCAGTATTGTTTCAAATACGGTATGACGTTACGCTAATGAATCACTCTGGCAATTCCGATCGTTCTGATCTGACTGCTCTGGGGCAGAGCTTCGTTTCCGGGCGCACTCTGGTGGGCGGGGGCGCGTCATCGCTGCTGCTCAACCCGTTCACAGAGGAGCGGCTGTACGAACTGATCGATGCTTCGCCCGAAGTCGTCGAGGACGCGGTGCTGTCCGCCTTCGCTGCCTACAGGGCCAGCCGCCATGCGACGCCTGCCCAACGTTCGGCGTGGCTTGAGCGATGCGCCGACGCGCTGCGGTCCGATCTGGATCTGCTCGTCGATCTCATCGTTTCCGATATCGGCAAGCCGCGCCGGGTCGCGCGCGGCGAAGTGCAGCGCTCCATTGCCTTCATGCGTCTGTGCGCGGCGCAGCTGCTGTTCCTCGAGGACAGCGCGCCGCAGTTCGAAGCCGTGGCAAACGGCAAGGATCATTTGGGCTTTACGCGCCGCACGCCTTATGGCGTGGTGGCGGCAGTTACTCCATTCAATGCGCCGATGAACCTGCTGATGCAGAAGGTTGCACCGGCATTGGCGGCGGGCAATGCCGTCGTCGTCAAGCCGCACCCGGCGGGGTCGAGAGTTGCAGTGCGAGCGGCGATGCTGTTTGCGAAGGCCGGGTTGCCTGCGGGGCTATTCAATGTCGTCACCGGCGACAGGCAGCCGGCTGCGCAGCTGGCGGCTCACCGACAGGTGCGCGTGGTGACCTTCACCGGCGGCCAAGTTGCGGCCGACGCCCTGGTGCGCGCGGCGGGCGCAAAGAAGTTTCTCGCCGAACTGGGCTCCAATTCGGCCAATGTCGTGCTGAAGGATGCGGACTGCAAGGATGCCGCGGCGCGGATTGCCGCGGCGGGATTCGAGGCCAGCGGCCAGCAGTGCGTGTCGGCGCAGCGCGTGATCGTCGAGCACGCCGTCAGCGAAGAATTCATCGCGGCTTTCGTCGCGGCGACGGCGGCTTTGAAAGTCGGCGATCCTGACGACGAGGCAACCGATGTCGGGCCGGTAGTTTCGCGTGCGGCGGCGGACCGCATCGAACAGTTGCTGGAGGACACCATCGCCAGCGGTGCGCGCTATCTGCTTCAGCCGCGCAGAAGCGGCTGCCTGATCAGCCCGGCCATTATCGGCGGCGCCGATCAGTCCTCGCCGCTGTGGTGTCACGAAGTGTTCGGTCCCGCGGTCACCGTCCATGTGGCGGATGACGCGGATCATGCCCTGACGCTGGCCAACGATTCGCCCTTCGGTCTGCAGGGCGCGCTGTTCACCAACAACCTGGATGAGATGCTGCGCTTCTCGCGCGACTTCGAGGTCGGCTCGCTGTGGGTGAACGAACCCAGCCGCTTCCGCCTCGACATGCTGCCTTTCGGCGGCGTGAAGCAATCGGGCTACGGCCGCGAAGGCGTGCGGCACGCCATCGAAGAGCTCTCGCAGATCACCGTCACCGGCATCCGGATGCGCAAGCCAGGATGAGCGCTTCCCCGGCCAACACTCCGGCGCCAGCCTTGCCCGCGGAAGTCTGGGCCGAGATGCAGCGGATCGGCCCGATCTGGGGCTCCAATGTGCCGGGTCATGTGCAGAGGATGGTCGATGTATTCACGGCGCTTCACAAGCAGCGACCGGCGGATGATGTCGTCATTGCTCGTGATCTTGCCTACGGACCTCACCAGAACCACCGGCTGGATGTCTTCTCGCAGCCGGGTGCGCAGAGCCGCCCTGTCATCGTCTTCGTCCATGGCGGCGCATTCGTGTCCGGCCGCCGCGACCGTTCCGACGAAATCTACGCCAATGTGCTGCGTTACTTCGCGCGTCACGGGTATGTCGGCGTCAACATCGACTATCGCCTGGCTCCGGAGGCGACCTATCCGTCCGGCGCGCAGGACGTAGGCGCGGCCATCGCCTGGGTCCGGAGCCATATCGCCGATTACGGCGGTGCGCCCGACACCATTTTCCTGGCCGCCCATTCGGCCGGCGGCGCCCATGCCTGCGCCTGGCTGTGCGATCCGCATGTCAGGAGGCAGCAGGCGCACGGCGTCAGTGGCCTCCTCATCATCAGTGGCCGCGTGAGGGCGGATGCGGACGGTGACAACCCGAACGCCGTCAAGGTCCGCGCCTACTACGGCGATGATCTCTCCACGTATGCCGAGCGCTCGCCCGTCAGCCATGCGAGCCGCATCGACTGTCCGGTTTTCGTGGCTTTTGCCGAGTACGAGAACCCTTTGATCGACATCTATTGCCTGGAGCTTGCGCACCAGGTTGCCAGGGGTCAGCGCCGGGCGCCCGATGTCGTGCGCCTGCTCGGGCACAACCACACCTCGATCATCGCCCACATCAACACGGCGGAAGATGATCTCGGCCGGAGGATGCGCCTGTTCCTCCAGCGCGTGCTGAACAAGAACAGCAGTCAGACAAACCAAGCAGAGAAGCAACCATGAACAAAGTCGATGTGACGGTTCACCGCAATCTGATCGAAACCATGATGAAAGAGGCGGACGACAAGCCCGACAATGAGCATGTCGACAAGCCCAACGTCGAGCGCTGCTTCTACACGCTGTGGGGCCGCGAGGACGAGATCACCTGGGAGGCGCAGCCCTGCCAGGATCTGAGCAACAGCATCGTCCCCGGCACCGGCCGTCAGGACTGGAGAAAGCTGCGTCCCTTCGACATGCTGCCGGAGCCGGGCGCCAAGAACGGCGGTGTGTCGCGGCTGGAGCTGTATCGCGGCAAACATGCGCGTGTCAGCGCTGCCCATATCGCGGGTCCCGAAGGCCATTTCGAGCGTGCGGGCGACTTCGACACCATCCTGGTCCAGTACGTCGGCGTCAGCACGGTCGAAACCGGCTTCGGCGTCTTCGAGCTGCACCCCGGCGAAGCCATGCTGGTACCGGCTATGGTGGCGCACCGTACCACGGGCACGCCCAATTGCCGGCGCATGGAGTATCGCGTGCGCGAGCTGGTCACCGTGCATCTTCCGGCGGCCGAAGACGAACAGAAGCTGCGCTTCCGCGTTCGTGCCAAGGGCGAAGCGGCGCCGGACGATGTGGCACTGCCTCCGGCAGCCACGCCGAACGGACGCATCCGCGAGCACCTGTCGCGTTGGGACGATCTGCCCGGCGAGGATTTCTGGTTCGAAAGGACGCATGAGTGGCTGGTGGGCAAGGCCGATCGTGGCCGCGCGCCGATCAAGATCCGTCCGTTCGAGCACTTCAAGAAGACCGGCGCCACGGTCAACAAGCTGCCCCCGGTGCGCACCGCGCTGCTGTGGGACAGCGCTACTTTCCGCCAGCGTGTGTATTCGAATCCCGGCCGCCAGCCGGCGCCGCATCGCGGTTACGACGAGGACGAGCTGTGGTTCCAGTTCGTCGGCCCCATCGGTGTCGAAACCGAACATGCCATCTACAAGATGGAGAACGGCACGCTGTCCATGGCCGAGGCGGGGGTATCACACACCAGCGTCTCCACCGAAGAAATGTACCGCCTGACGACCTACTCGCCGGATCCGATCCGGATGGTGGTCAATCCCGACAAGCATCTTCGTGAAACCGAGTGGCTAGTCGAAGTGGTGGAAGTCGCAGCCAAGTAAGTAATGTAGGTGAACTGATGAGCAACAACTCGGATCAACGGACTCTGGAAGAGGTCAAGGCTTCGCTGCGCGATCGCCTGGCGGGGAACAAGGCGCCGTTCCATGCGGCCGACAAGGCGGCTGCGGCCGAAGGCATCGAGGCCCTCACCGGCCTGCAGGGCGAGGCGTGGACGGCGCCCTGGGTCGCCGCCGGAAACAAGTACCGGCAGCAGGCCGAGGCGCATGAGGCGGCGGGCCGCCTGGATGAAGCAGGTGATGCCTACTTCAAGGCCTATGGCCTCTACCATGTGGGCCGCTATCCGGTTCCGAGTCATCCGGCCAAGATGGAGGCCTACCGTCTTTCGCGGGAATGCTTCCAGCGCGCCGGCCTGCTCATGAAGCCGAAGAAGGAGCTGATCTCGGTGCCCTTCGCCGGCCGGCCGGGTGAAGGCGACAAGGTGATCTTCTACGCCCGCCGCCGTCCCGCTTCCGAGAAGAAGCAGCCGGTGGTCATCCGGTGGAGCGGCATCGACACCTGGAAGGAAGAACGCCAGGACATCGACGAGCGGCTTTTCAAGGCGGGTCTGGCCGTCATCACCATGGACATGCCGGGAACCGGCGAATCTCCGGTTCTGGTCGGCCCCGAGGGCGAGCGCCAGTTCGTTCCCGTGCTCGACTGGATCGCCGCCCAGCCTGAGCTGGACGCCAAACGCGTCGGCATCATCGGCATGTCCTGGGGCGGATACTGGGCTACCAAGCTGGCCTTCATGCATGCCGACCGCCTCGCCGCCGCGGTGAACTGGGCTGGCCCGGTCCACCACAGCTTCAAGCGCGAGTGGCTGCTGAAGTCGCGCAATGCCGGCAGTTACCTGATGGACATCACCATCGCGCGCTCGCGCTGCGTCGGAAAGACCGACTACGAGAGCTACATCGAAGCGGCCAGCAAACTGTCGCTGCTGGATGCGGGCCTGCTGGACAAACCGCATCCGCCGATGCTGCTCGTGAACGGCAATGACGACCGGCAGCAGTCCCTGGAGGACTTCATGCTGCTGGTCGAGACCGGCAAACCGAAGGCGATGCGCCTGTTCCCCGGTGGCCACATGGGGTATCCCAAGTCCGGCCCCACGGTCGTGGAATGGATCAGCAGCACTTTGAACGCCGAACCACCCGCCGCATAGCAGGAATGAAGCTCTACCATTTCGCTCCGTCGTCCGCTTCCCTGCGGGTCAGGATCGCACTGGCCTGGAAGGGAATCGACTATGAGCGCGTGTCGGTCAGCCTGGCCGAGGGTGCGCATCGGGAGGATGCCTATCGTGCTCTTCAGCCGCAGCAGCTGGTGCCGGCACTGCAGCTGGACGACGGGCGCGTCATGGTGCAGTCATTGCCCATTATCGAATACCTCGAAGAGCAGTATCCCGCGCCGGCACTGTTGCCGAAGGATCCCTGGCAGCGCAGCTACGTGCGGGCCATCGCGCAGATGGTGGCCTGCGAGATCCATCCGCTCAACAACATGCGGGTCGCGAAATTCCTGCGCGATCCCCTGGGCCTTTCCCAGGAGGCCGTGAATGGCGTGTGGGCGCACCACTGGCTGCAGGAGGGCTTCGACGCGATCGAGGCTTTCCTGAAGCGCGAGGCGCTGCATGGAGAGTACTGCCTCGCAGATCAGTTCACGCTGGCCGACATCTGCCTGCTCGCGCAGGTTGCAGGTGCGGCGCGCTTCAATTTCGACACCAAGCCGTATCCCTTGCTTGCGGGCATTGCCGAACGAGGCGAGCGCCTCGATGCCGTGCGCAAGGCGCGTTCCACGAACTGACGCATTTCCCATCACCTGGATCGGAGAACCCCATCATGAAAGCCCGTCACCCCCTTCCCAAAGAACTCGTCGGTCTGTCCACGGAGGTTCTGGCCGACCGCTTTACGGGCCGCTTCCGCGACAAGAAGGCGGACTGGGAAGCCTTCGCCGACGCCAAGATCGACGGCTATCGCCGCGCCCAGCATCGTTTCATCGGTGCCGGTGGCTCGGGCAAGACGACGGATCAGTCGGTGATCCCCGCCCGCGGCTTCACGCTCAGCATCATGTTCGTGCCTCCGGGCGAGGGCAATGCGGCTCATACCCATGAGGTCGAAGAGGTGTTCTTCGTGCTGAAGGGCTTCCTCGATGTGTTTCTGACCGACGAGAACGACAACAAGGTCTGGAGGCGTATTGGTCCCTGGGAGTGCGTCGCCTGTCCGCCGGGTGTCATTCATGGCTATGTGAACAACAGCCTGGAGCCGGTCTACTTCCAGGTCATGCTGGGCCGCGCCGCGCCCGAGACCATGGGGTATGCCGACGAGTCGCTCTACAAGGAGCGCGACAGCCATCTCAAGACCGCCTGATGAGCCGGAGGCGATGTCGCCTCACGGTCCTCTGAAGGAGTTTTCGGTCAGGATCGCCTCTTCGGGCCAGGTATTCATCGTGCCGGAAGGGCGCTCCATCGTCGCGGTGCTGCGCGACCATGGGATCAGGATCCCCACCTCATGCGGCCAGGGCGTATGCGGGGCCTGCCTGACCGGCGTGCTGGAGGGAGAGCCTGAACATCGCGACGGCCTGCTGACCGATGCGGAACGGGCGGAAAACAACGTGATGACATTGTGCTGTTCCCGGTCCAGGACGCCACTGCTTGTCCTGGACCTGTAAACAATCATTTGATGCAACCACTGCCAAACCGGAATCCAAAGTGTTCGCCAACCTGAAACGGTTCCTGCCCGACGGTTACGTCGTCGCCATCATCTGCACCGTGGTGCTCGCGAGCCTGCTGCCTTGCCGCGGCCAGGTGGCGCAGGGCTTCGACATCGTCACCGATGCCCTCATCACCCTGCTGTTCTTCCTGCATGGCGCCAAGCTGTCGCGCGAAGCCATCGTCCAGGGCCTCGGCCACTGGAGGCTGCATCTGCTGGTCCTTTGTGCGACCTTCTGCTTCTTCCCAATCCTCGGGCTGGCAACCAAGGCCGCTACAGCACCGTTCCTGGATCCGTCGCTGGTCGCAGGGCTGCTGTTCCTGACCCTGCTGCCTTCCACCGTACAGTCCTCCATCGCCTTCACGGCGGTGGCCAACGGCAACGTGGCTGCGGCGGTGTGCAGCGCATCGGCATCGAACTTCCTCGGCATCTTCATCACGCCTTTGCTGGTGAATCTGCTGATGCCCGAAGTCAGCGGTGGTGCCGAGGGTGGCGATGCCCTGGAGCAGATCAAGGCCATCTGCCTCAAGCTGCTGCTGCCTTTCGTGCTGGGCCATCTGTCGCGTCCGCTGACAGCGGGCTGGATCAGCAAACGCAAGCAGCTGGTGGGTCTGGTGGACCGCGGTTCCATCCTGTTCGTGGTCTACACCGCCTTCAGCGCTGCGGTGGTCGAAGGGCTGTGGACGCGGCTTTCCCTCGGTGACCTGCTGGGCGTGCTGGGAGTGTGCGTGGTGATGCTGGCGATCGTGCTGGCCGCCACCACTTTCGCGGCCCGTGCCTTCGGCTTCCCGCGCGAAGACGAGGCGGTGATCGTCTTCTGCGGCTCGAAGAAGAGCCTCGCCTCGGGCGTGCCGATGGCCGGCGTGCTGTTTCCGGCGGCAGTGGTCGGGCCCATCATCGTGCCCTTGATGCTGTTCCATCAGATACAGCTGATGGCCTGCGCAGTCCTGGCGCGCCGCTACGCGGCCAGGTCCGAGTGAGGGATAGGCGCGTCAGGCGGTCGCGACCGCCCGCTTCGGGCCCCTCAGCATCTCATCCTCCTGGGTTTCCGGCAGCTTGCGGAGTCGGGCTACCAGGATGACCGAGATGACACTGACCACGGCGGCGTAGATCATCAGGCCGCGGTAGCCGCCGAAAGCATCGCGTCCGAAGCCCAGGATGGCCGGGCCGGCAGCGCTTCCGAGGATGAAGGCCGACAGGAACCAGCCATAGATCGCACCGAACGCGCGCTGGCCGAAATAGCGCGAGATGAAGATGGCGATCAGATCGCTTTCGGCGCCGAAGCCTGCCCCGATGGTGAGGGCGGCTGCAACCAGCAACGGTGTGCCGCCGGCGCCTGTGGAGGCCAGACTGAGCAGGGCGAAGCCGGCCGCTGCCAAACCGAAGAACACCATCCCGACGCGCGCAACGGGAAATCTGTCGACCAGCATGCCCACGACCAATCGGCCGATCAGGGTGGCCGCCCCGTAAAGGGATGCCAGGATGGTAGCTGTCCTGGGAGTGAGCCCTGCATCGTTGGCGATGCCTACCAGATGCGGAACGATGCCGGCCAGAACGCTGGCCATCAGGGATATGGCGACGGCAACGAGCCAGAAGGCCTGCGTGCGCCGGGCCTCGATGAGCGATGCCCCTTCCAGCGATGGGCCTTTGCGGTCGGCGGCCTCCTCGGGGTTCGGGTGTGCAAACGCCAGATTGAGAAGCAGGGGGCCGACGATCACGATGCCCGAGAACGCCACCATGGCCTGCCGCCAGGGAAGGACTTCCAGCAGACCGTGGACGATCAGCGGTGCGACCATGAACCCCAAGCCGAGTCCGGCTGCCGCCACACCGATGGCCATGCCGCGCCGTTCGGGGAACCAGCCCACGAGCAATCGTGCGTAGCTGATGCTCTGCGATCCCACGGTCAGCAATCCCCAGGCCAGCGCGATGCCGTAGTAAGTGGGCAGATTCGACGCGAAGTAACTCAGCGCGACGAAGCCGGCCGTCAGGAACAGCAGCGAGGGAAGGATCACGGTCCGCGCGCCTAAGCGGTCGATCAGCCTTCCCGTGTAGGGAGCGGCGAGAAAACCACCGATATTGAACAGCGTCAGGGCGAGCATGATCTCGCCGCGGCTCCATGCGAACTCCGTGGCGAGATACGGCGCGAACAGGCCTAGGGAGCCGAAGATCATTGGGCCCGGGCTGAAGGCCAGGCTCAGGGTCGAGGTCAGAAGCACCCACCAGCCGAACGACGACTGCAACTTCGCGGCCTTGGCCATACGCTCCCCCATTTGTTACCCTATAAAAACATTATTTCACATGCTGAACGAAATTGCCTAGGGCAATCAACCACGGAGCGCGGCCAGGATGACGGTTCGAAATATCGATGCGGTGGTGTTCGGTGTCGAAGACCTGTCGGAGGCGGAGCGCTTTCTGACGGACTGGGGACTGACCAGAAAGACGGCCGGCCCGGGCGTCCTGGCCTACGAGGCCACCAACGGCGCCGAGGTCATGGCCCGCCAGAAGGACGATCCAGCCCTGCCGCCCGCCATGGCGCCCGGCTCAACGCTGCGCGAGGTGATCTGGGGCTGTGAGAGCGAAGAAGATCTCGGAAGGCTGGAAGCCAGGCTGCGCGCCTCCGGTCCCGTTTCGCAGGGGCAGGATGGCCTGCTGCGCGCCGTCGATTCCAACGGCCTGACACATGCCTTCCGCGTGAGCGTGCTGCGGCCGGTGGATATTTCTCCGGTACTCACCAACGGGCCGGGGTACCGCAACCGGGTGAACCGGCGGTCGCCGGTCTATGAAAGAGCGGTTCCGAAGGGAATTGGCCATGTAGTTCTTTTCGTGAATGACCTTCAGGCCATGCGGTCCTTCTTTGTCGACCGGCTCGGCTTCGTCGTGAGCGACAGCTATCCGGGGCAGGCCGTGTTCCTGCGTGCCCAGGCCAGGGGCGTGCATCACAATGTGTTCCTGCTGGAGCGCAAGGGCCGGCCGGGACTGAACCACGTCGCCTTCGCCGTCAACGATATCCATGAGGTCTTCGGCGGAGGTCTCGCGATGAGCCGCAAGGGCTGGCAGACCGAGATCGGTCCCGGGCGCCATCCGATCTCTTCGGCTTACTTCTGGTATTTCCAGAGCCCGTTTGGCGGGGCGCTGGAGTATTTCGCCGACGAGGATGCCTGCACCGAAGAGTGGGTGCCAAACGAGTTCGAGCGCCGGCCCGAGAATTTCGCGGAGTGGGCCATCCTCGGTGGCCTGGACGGCAATACCCGCAGGCAGACGACCAATCCGGCTGCTCTGCATGAACCCGAAGGGCGCGGCAAATAGCGCCCTTCGTGGCCCAGGTTCCGCCACTTTAGAAATCCGCGCTGACCCGCACGCCGTAGAGTCGCGGAGGCGCATAGCTGACCTGCGCGATGGAGGGAGGCGCGCTCGTGGCGGTGGCGGCACCGGCGAGGACGGCCTTGTTCTCCAGGTTGCGGACATAGGCCGCCACCTTCCAGAACGAATTCCCCGGTTCGTAGCTGAGGCCAAGGTCCGTCTTGAAGTAGGCGCGCTGGTAGGACGGCGCATAGCCATGGAAGTCCAGATACTTGCCGGTCTCGTAGTGCGTCTGGGCGTTGGCGGTGAGCCTGCCCTGGCCCAGCGGCCAGCTGTATTCATACCCCAGCGTCGCGCTCCAGGTGGGAGACAGGGGCATCCGCTGGCCGGAGAAAACTGCTGGACGCGTACCGACGAGCCCATAGTTCGTGTAGGCATCGCCGAACGGCAGGACGAAAGTGTCGTACCTGGCGTTGGTGTAGGCCGCTGATCCGCGAATCCGGCCAAAACGCTCCGACGCAAAAGCGGCCTCGACTTCCGCGCCCTTGATGGTCGCCGA
Source organism: Steroidobacteraceae bacterium (assembly GCA_049841155.1). Taxonomy (GTDB): domain Bacteria; phylum Pseudomonadota; class Gammaproteobacteria; order Steroidobacterales; family Steroidobacteraceae; genus ZC4RG30. The sequence continues at coordinate 2,052,891 of JASGHI010000003.1, read as the reverse complement.
GGCAGCGTTGGAGGTCACCGTGGTGCTGATGCCGTTGACCACGCTCAGGCCACTGACCTGCAGATCCTTGTAGTCGTAGTAGTAGGCATCGACGTTGAGGATCATCCGGTGGTCGAAGAACGTGTTTTTCAGGCCGATTTCGTACGAAAGCAGGTTCTCCGGATTGAAAGTGCAGTTCACACACGTCGCTCCGCCATAGAAACCACCGGCTTTGTAGCCCGTGGCGACGTTGATGTAAGCGAGGGATTGGGGCGCGAGGTCGTATTCGACCCCGGCCTTCCAGTTGGTGTCGGACCAGGTCGCATGGGGAGTCAGGCCATAGATGGTTCCGACCACTTGTGAAGCCAGGTTCTCGTTGTAGGTCACACTGGGCCGGCGAGCCTTGTAGTCCTTCGTGTACCTTGCCCCGCCCGTCAGGCGCAGGCTTGGCGTGATGGAGTACGTGCCCTGGCCGAACACGGCGTTGGAGTTCGCCGTGATCCGTGTGATCTGGTTGATGAACGCCGCCGGCGTGGTCTGGGCCCTGAACCCCGTGGTGGCGAATTCCTCGAAGTAGTAATACCCGGCGACCCACACCAGCGGGCCGGCTTTTCCGCCGAGCCTGAGCTCATGGCTCTGGTTGCGGTCTTTCTCCCAGTAGAAGCCCGGGTAGTTGGTGTAGGGGAATTCGTAGTCGCGCTGGGTGTCCGTGGTTCGATATGCGCCCAGATAGGTGAGGGTCCCGAAACCCAGGTCGTAGTCGATCTGTGCCTGGCCGTTGATGAAGTCGTTGTCCAGAAACACCTGGCGGGTCGCGCGCACGACATAGGGTTTGCCGGTGGCGCTGGGATTGATCTGGTCCCCGAGGCCGGCGCCGTCCTGGTGGGCGTAGTCGGCGGTCAGCAGTATGGAAAGGCGGTCGGTGGGCTTGGTAAGCAGGTGGACGCGCAGGGCGGCGTCCTCCTGGTCCTGGCGCGGATTGCCGATGGCACCGTTCGGTCCCGGAACGACTTGCATGTACGGCCCATGACGGACGACCTGGAATGCCGAGCGGATGGCCGTCTTGTCCGTGAGCGGAGCGTTGATGTAGCCGCTGGCGAGAAAGGCGTGGTAGTTGCCGACCTCGATGGTTCCGCCTCCGGCGAAGTTGAAGTCAGGCTTCCTGGTGATGATGTTCACCGAGCCGCCGGTCGCGTTGCGGCCATAGAGGGTGCCCTGTGGTCCCTTCACCACCTCGATCCGGTCCAGATCGTAGAGCAGGCCGGTGCTGGATGAGGTGCGCGGGATATAGGCACCGTCGACATGGATGGGGACCGCCGGGTCGCCGGTGATGGAGTTGTTCGAGCTGCCCACGCCGCGCAGGAACATCTGCAGGCTTCCCAGGAAGGAAGGCGTCACCTGCAGGGCGGGAACCTGGGATTGCAGATCCCGAGCCGTGAACACGCCGCTCTCGACCAGGGCGTTTCCAGTCAGAGCGGTGATCGCCAGGGCCGTGTTTTGCAGGGATTCGCTGCGGCGCTGTGCCGTGACGACGATCTCGTCGAGTTTTCCCTGGTCTGACTCGGAAGCGGTTTGCGCCTGCGCGCCATGCGCTGCGAGAGCGCCCAATGCGGCTGTTGCCAACAGCCCCATACGAGTCTTGATCACTATCGACCCTCCCGTTTTGATTCGTATTTGAACTTTATGATTCTATATTGAACATATCATCACTGTTGATTCATTGCTAATTTATTGAAACAACAGTCTGGCGGGTTGTGGCTCACGTGGCTGAAGAGCGCGCCCACGGGTTGCGGGCCTCACGGGCCGAGCAGCAATGCAGCCCGGGACATGGCGATCGGGGTGCGGAGACGAAACGGTGCGTCTGTGGAGTTGCCGTGCGCGGTGATAGTGCAATTTCAGGGTACAGGCGCGCTTTTGAAGGTTCCGCCGCAGGACATGTGGATCCGGCGTCGTTGCGTTCGGCTGAATTCGATATTAATATAAAACTGAGTTTTCCTAATGAAACATCTGGGGTGACCGCATATGGGGGGACAATATGAGCCGCTGCGATGCCATGCCTTCTGGGAAGGCTTTCGTTCGCCGCTGACGCGTCCGGCGTCAGCCGTGGGCCTCGCGCTGCTGTTCGCGGCGGCCACTGCGGGCGCCCAGACCGCTGCTACTAATGCAGGGGCGACGGCCGATGCCTTGCAGCTGGAGGAAGTCACCGTCACCGGGTCGCGCATCCGCGGTGCGGCGCCTGTCGGCTCGGACGTGGCGGCCATTTCCTCCGAGGACATCGAGGCGGCAGGTCGCGCCAACGGTACCGATCTGCTGCGCCTGGTGCCGCAGGTATCCAACCTGGGTGCTGACGATTCGCGCACGAACGGACCGCAGCGCGCTCAGGCCAACATCTTCTCCGCATCAGCAATCAACCTGCGGGGCGTAGGCCCCGAGGCGACGCTGGTGTTGCTGGATGGTCGCCGTCCCGGCCGCAGTGAATCGGGCCGCTTCTTCGATACCAGCACCATTCCGTCGATCGCACTGCAGAGGATCGAGGTCGTTGCGGACGGCGCCTCGGCGGTCTATGGCTCCGATGCCGTGGCCGGCGTGGTGAACCTGGTTCCCTACCACAACTTCGACGGCGTGAAGGCGCGTACCAGCTACGGCTTTGCCGACGGCATGAAGCAGTACAACGTGAGCCTCCTTGCCGGTCTGGACTTGGGGCGCGGCAGCGTGCTCATGGCTGTGGAGCACTATCACCGCGACAACCTGTCCGCGACCAAACGTTCCGACCTCTATGACGACAGCCGCAACACGGCTGGTGGCATAGGCACCTCCACCAATGCTGCGCCTGGCAATATTTCGGTGGGCGGTGTGCTGCGTCCGGCGCGCGATACCAACGGCGATGGCCGCCTGTCGATGGCCGAATACGCGGCCGCGGCCGGCCAGGCGCCGAACCGTCTGAGCAACTGGACCGGCGTGGATGCGCTGCCCGAACAGGAGCGCAATACGGTATTCGCCTATGGCGAGTTCGATGCCACGGACAATCTGAAGCTCTATGCCGAGGGGCATATCTCCAGGCGCAGTTTCTCGCGCCTGTCTTCTTCGCCGACCGCAACGCTGACGGTGCCCGCGACCAACTACTACAACCAGACGGGCCTGCCGCTGACGGTCAACTACTCGTTCATGAATGACGTCGGTTCCGCGGGAAGCGATGGTTACGAGAATCCGCGGCAGATCACGCTGGGAACGAAGTACCAGATGCGCCACGACTGGCAGACGGAGGCCTATGTCACCTCTTCGGAGGCGCGTTCCTACCGCACCAACAACAATGTCGTGAATACCACGGCTTTGAGCGGCAGCGGCGTGCTCAGCGATGCAACGCCGGCAGCGCTCAACCCCTTCGGTGGCGCGAACCAGGCGGCGACGCTGGCCAAGTTCATGGGCTACAGCACCAACGACCTGACTTACAGCATGCGCAATGCAGCGCTGAAGTTCGACGGCCCGCTGTTCGGGCTGCCGGGTGGCGACGTGCGCATGGCGGCGGGCGTCGAGTACATTCGCGAAGTGCGTGAAAGCACCAATACCAACACCAGCCAGGGCACCACCGTGGACACTCTGGTGGTCGCGAATTACCCTACCGTCACCCGCAAGGTGAAGTCGGCCTTCGCGGAGCTGCTGGTGCCCATCGTGGGCACGGAAAACCAGGTGCCGGGCATACGTCGCCTGGCCCTGTCCATCGCCGGCCGCAGCGACAGCTATGACGACAGCCTGCCGGGTACCAACCTGCTCGACACCAGCACTTTCAACCCCAAGTTCGGCCTGACCTGGGACGTGCTGTCATCACTGAGTTTCCGCGCAAGCTACGGCAAGTCCTTCCGCGCTCCGTCGCTGGGCGACTATTCGCTCGGGCCGCCCACCACATCCGTTGCCGGTGCGCAGTCGGGCATGTCCCATGCGGCTGGTTTGCCGCTGCCTGCAGGTACCGTCAATGGCGTGTCGATTCAGGGTGGCCGGGTCGATGGCGCGCTCAGCCCGGAACGTGCCCGGACCCTGTCCTTCGGTGTGGACTACACGCCCTTCGGCGCGGATCGCTGGAAGCTCTCGCTGACGTACTACAACCTGGTCTACAAGAACCAGATCGTGTCGGCGGTGAGCGGTGCGGCCCTGAACGACGCTGCCTACGCGACCGCCCTGGCGAACGCCGGGCTGCTCGTCTTCAATCCCACCACGGCGCAGGTGCAGAGCTACCTCGACTATGGCGGATTCCCGTATGTGTCAGTCATCGGCCCGCGCAATGTCTACGGCACGGGCAGCGGACCTTCGCCGGGCCGCACCATTCCGGTCGCCGTGCTGATGGACATGCGCAGCGTGAACACGGGTCAAGTGGATACCAACGGCGTCGACTTCACCTTGCGCGGCTCGTGGGATTCGAGATGGGGCACCTGGCGTCTCAGCAACAGCGCCACCTATGTCGCAAGCTACAAGCAATCCCTGTTCACCGGCACGGAGCAGACGGAGTACGTCAACACCTACGGCTTCCCGGTGCGTTTCAGAACCCGTACGCAGCTGGGATTCGACCGGGGGCCGGTGTCGGCAAACCTGTTCCTGGACTACATCAACTCCTACAAGAATACGCAGGTCAGTCCCGTCGCCTCCGTGTCGTCCTTTACGACTCTCGACGTGAATCTGGGTTACCGCTTCAGCAAGTTCTCGGTGCAGCTCAATACCCAGAACGTCTTCGATCGCAATCCGCCCTACGCCCTGGTGAGCAATCCGGCGCAGCTGTATGACAACCAGAACGCCGGCGCCATCGGGCGTCTGATTTCGGTGGCGCTCGAGGCGCGGTTCTGACCTTGGAGGCAGCTAAGATGCGCAGACTGTGGATATGTGGGCTGGCGCTGGCGGCAGCACTGGCTGGATGCGCCGCCGCTCCCCGTGCTGCCAGCACGGGGAACGCGGACTTCAGCGGTCTGTGGCTGGGAGAGCGGCTGGGCAGTGGCAATGCAGCGGTCAACCTCGGCATCCGGTTCGACCCCGCCACCACGCCGGGGGAGCCGGACAGGCCGCCGCTGACACCCGAGTATGCGGCAAAGTTCGAGGCTGCCCTCCAGGCGCGTCGGAACGGCGATCCTTTTCCGGATCCGACAGCCGAGTGTCTGCCTGGCGGCTTCCCCCGCATGATGGGCGCAACGCCTTTCCCGATGGAAATCCTGATGACACCGGGAAAGGTGACGATGATCTTCGAGTGGTTGACCCAGGTCCGTCATGTCTACACCGACGGTCGCGGCCATCCTGCGGAGGTGGATCCGACTTACAGCGGTCACTCCATCGGCCATTGGGAAGGCAATGCCCTGGTAGTGGAAACCGTGGGGCTGCGCCCAGAAACGCTCATCAGCCAGCAGGGCCTGCAACATTCGGATGTGACGAAAGTGGTAGAGCGTTTCCGGCTGCGTGAAGACGGCAAGCTGGAAGATCAAATCACCATCATCGATCCGAAGATGCTGACCCAGCCCTGGACTGTGACCAGGACTTACACGCGCCAGCCGAAGGAACGCGAGCTTCAGGAATTCGTGTGCCTCGATGGGGTGCTCAAGCAGAGGGCCCGGGGTCGTTGACCGGAAGCTGAACCGCCGCATGTAGGCCGCGGCTGCGGAAGCTGCCGCCGTCCACTCATGAATTTACTTCTCGTGATACTCCATATATGGAGTATCATCGGCCTGTGAGGTAAAGCATGAGCGTACAAAGCCTGCCTTCGCGCGAATTGCCTGCTGCCGATGCCGCCCTGGCTGGCGCGGGTCTGCGCGCTTTCTTCCGCATTGCGGAGCGCTGGGGCCTGTCGGCCGCCCAGCAACGTGTGTTGCTGGGAAATCCCCCGCCCTCCACCTACTTCAAATGGAAGAAGCAGCAGGCCGGCAACCTGCCGCGCGATGTGCTGGAGCGCATCAGCTACATCCTCGGCATCTACAAGGCGCTGGAAATCCTGCTGCCCGATCCGGAGCGCGCGGATGGCTGGATCAAGGAGCCCAATGCCGCACCGCTCTTCGGCGGCCACAGCGCGCTGGAGCATATGCTGGGAGGCAACGTCGGCGATCTGTACAGGGTGCGCCAGTACCTCGATGCGCAGCGCGGCTGAGGCGGGGCCATGGCCATCAACATCGCCGCAATCGCGGTGCGCCGTGTGCGTTGGCAGCCTGCCTGGCGCCTGATTCCGAGCCGCTATCCTGCCGTCGGCCCCTGGGATCGCATTGCCGACCCGGCGGACTTCGATGCACTGGCGCAGCTGGAAGGCCTCACCAATCCGCGGCTGCGCACAAATCCGGGCGCGTTGCCCGGCATTCCCTGCGAGCGCTGGCTCACCGGCGCCGGCTCGACGCCGGTGATGGCCGCCTTCGCGCACCTGAACCCGGAAGGTTCGCGTTTCTCGGATGGCCGCTTCGGCGTGTTCTACGCCAGCCGTGCGCTGGAAACCGCAATCCGCGAGACCGTGCATCACCGCGAGCGTTTTCTGGCGCGCACGCACGAACCGCCCACGGTGCTGCAGATGCGCAGCTACCAGTGCACCATCGCCTGCGCGCTGCACGATCTGCGCGGCGGCTACCCCGCAGTGCACGATCCCGATGACTATCGCGCCAGCCAGCGCCTCGCGCTGCAGCTGCGGGCGCAGAATTCCAACGGCGTCGTGTACGACAGCGTCCGGCACCGTGGCGGCCAGTGCGCCGCGCTGTTCTGGCCCGACCGGGTGGGACCCTGCCGCGTGGGGCGCCACTATGCTTACCACTGGGATGGCTCCGCCATCCACGATGTGGTGGAACTGCGCCATGTGGCGCTGGAGTGATTCATGGCTTCGCAAGTCACCTTTGTCCTGGCGCCCGACGATCGCCTCACGTGCCCCCGCTGCGAGCAGGAGTTCTCCCTGGCCGACGGTTTTGCGCGTCAGGCCCTCGAAGGGATAGAAGCCGCGAGCAGCCAGGCGCTGGAAGCGCTGCGCCAGCAGGAGCGCGCGGCGGCGGAGAAGCGCGCCCAGCAGCTTGAGAAATCGCTGATCGAGGCCCGGCAGCGCGCCGTCGAGGAGGCGCGCCGCGCCGAGGCAATGCGCGCGGCGCAGGCCGGCGAGCAGCAGCGGCAGCAGTTCGAGGAGCTGCGGCAGCAGCTGGTGTCATCCCAGACGCAGGTGGCGCAGTTGCGCAGTGCCGAGCTGCAGCTGCGCGAGGAGCGCCAGAAGCTGCGCGATGAAAAGGAGGCACTGCAGCTGGAGGTCCGCCGCCAGGTTGATGCGCAGCTGGCGCAGCGCGAGACCCAGGTGCGCGCGCAGGAGCAGGAGCGCGCCGCGCTGCATGCCGCCGAGCTGCAGAAGAAGCTCGACGATGTCACCGCGCAGATGGTGCAGATGCAGCGGCGCGCCGAACAGGGCTCGCAGCAGCTGCAGGGCGAAGTGCTGGAACTGGCGCTGGAGGAGGGACTGCGGCGCAGTTTTCCGCTCGATGCCATCGACGAGGTGAAGAAGGGCCAGCGCGGCGGCGATGTGGTGCACCGCATCGTGGCGCGCAGCGGCGCGGCCGCCGGAGTGCTGCTGTGGGAGACCAAGCGCGCCGCTGCGTGGAATGCGCAGTGGCTCGCCAAGCTCAAGGATGACATGCGCTCGGCTTCGGCCGATGCTGGCGTGCTGGTGACCATGCCCGGCGCGGTGCCCCGGGACTGGGAAGCCGGCCGCGAATTCGCAATGGTGGAAGGCGTGTGGGTAGCCACCTGGTCGGTGGCCCTGCAGCTGGCCGAGGTGCTGCGTGAAGCGCTGCTCGAGGTGCACAAGCAGCGCGTGGCCTCCGCCGGCAAGGACCAGAAGATGGAGGCGGTGTACGACTACGTGACCTCCTCTCAGTTCGCGCAGAAATTGCGGGCCGTGAACGATGCCTTCCGGCGCATGCGGGAGGAACTGGAATCGGAAAAGAGCCAGACGCTGCAGCGCTGGGCAAGGCGCGAGAAGCAGCTGGAGGCGGGCCGGGCCGCGCTGCTGGGCGTCGGCGGGGAGATCCAGGGGCTGGCGCATCAAGAGCTGCCGCAGCTGGAGCTGGAGTCGCCACCGGGCCCCGCGGATCAATAGATATCATCTATTACAACAATACAGACAATCGACTTCATCATCGCCGTCCGGCGGCATATCCTTCGCTCCGGTAAAACCGTCACTCCCGTGACACCCACGACAGCAAAGGATAGAGCCATGTCCCTGATCAACAGTGAAATCAAGCCTTTCAAGGCCACCGCGTACCACAACGGCAAGTTCGTCGAAGTCACCGATGCCGACCTGAAGGGCAAGTGGTCCGTGGTTGTCTTCTATCCCGCCGACTTCACCTTCGTCTGCCCTACTGAGCTCGGCGATCTGGCCGATGTCTATTCGGAGTTCAAGAAGGCTGGCGTCGAGGTGTACAGCGTTTCCACCGACACGCACTTCACGCACAAGGCCTGGCACGACGCCTCCGACACCATCAAGAAGGTGCAGTACCCGATGGTGGGCGACCCCACCCATGTGCTGGCGCGCAATTTCGGCGTGCTGATCGAGGAAGAGGGCCTGGCGCTGCGCGGCTCCTTCGTCATCGACCCCTCGGGCAAGATCAAGGTCGCGGAGATCCATGACCTCGGCATCGGCCGTGACGCCAAGGAGATGCTGCGCAAGGTGCAGGCCGCGCAGTACGTCGCCGCGCATCCGGGCGAAGTGTGCCCGGCCAAGTGGACGCCCGGCGCGAAGACGCTGGCGCCGTCGCTGTCCCTCGTCGGCAAGATCTGACCGCAAGCCGATAACCCGCCCGACTGGAGTCCGCCATGCTTGAAGACGACATGAAACAACAGCTTGCTGCCTATCTCGAACGGCTCACGCAGCCGGTGGAGATCACGGCCTTCGTGGACGACGGCAAGGACTCGCGTGACATGCTCGAGCTGCTGGCGGACGTCCTCGCCTGCTCGCCGCAGCTGAGGCTGCGTGAAGTGCGCGAGGCGCCCAGCGAGCGGGTGCCATCCTTTGCCCTGGGTACCCCCGGCGTTGCGCCCCGCGTGCGCTTCGCCGGCCTGCCCATGGGCCACGAATTCACGTCGCTGGTGCTGGCGCTGCTGCAGGTCGGCGGTTATCCCCCCAAGGTGGAACCGCAGGTCATCGAGCAGATCCGCGCGCTCGACGGCAACTACAATTTCGAGACCTACATTTCCCTCTCCTGCCAGAACTGCCCGGACGTGGTGCAGGCGCTGAACCTGATGTCGGTGGTCAATCCGCGCATCCGCCACACCATGATCGATGGCGCCGTGTTCGAGCAGGAAGTGGCGTCGAAGAACATCCGCTCCGTGCCGGCCGTCTACTGCAATGGCGAAGCCTTCGGTCAGGGCCGCATGGACGTGGAGCAGATCCTCGCCAAGCTCGACAAGGGCAGCGAAGCGCGCGCCGCCGCACAGATGGCGCAGCAGGCGCCTTACGACGTGCTCATCGTCGGTGGCGGGCCGGCCGGCGCCGCGGCGGCGATCTACGCGGCGCGCAAGGGCATCCGCGTGGGCGTGGCGGCCGAACGCTTCGGCGGCCAGGTGCTCGACACCATGGGCATTGAGAACCTCATCTCCGTGCCGCATACCGAAGGTCCGCAGCTGGCGGCGGCGCTGGAGCAGAACGTGCGCGCCAACGAGGCGCAGATCATGAACCTGCAGCGCGCCGAACAGCTCATTGCCGGCAATGGCCTCACCGAGGTGCGCTTTGCCAATGGCGCCACGCTCAAGGCCAAGTCGGTGATCCTTTCCACCGGCGCGCGCTGGCGCGAGATGAACGTGCCGGGAGAAAAGGAATACCGCAACCGCGGCGTGGCTTATTGCCCGCATTGCGATGGTCCGCTGTTCAAGGGCAAGGATGTCGCGGTGATCGGCGGCGGCAACTCGGGTGTCGAAGCGGCCATTGATCTCGCGGGGCTGGTGAAGTACGTGACGCTGATCGAGTTCGACAGCCAGCTGCGCGCCGATGCCGTGCTGGTGAACAAGCTCAAGAGCCTGCCGAACACGCACATCATCACCAGTGCGCAGACCACCGAGGTCCTCGGCAATGGCCAGCAGGTCACCGGCCTGACGTATCGCGACCGCAACAGCGGCGAGATACATACTCTGGCGCTCGAGGGCGTGTTCGTGCAGATCGGCCTGGTGCCGAACACCGAGTGGCTCAAGGGCACCATCGCGCTGTCGCCGCGCGGCGAGATCGAGATCGATGCCCATGGGCGCACATCGCTGCCCGGGGTGTTCGCGGCCGGCGACTGCACCACCATCCCCTACAAGCAGATCGTGACGGCCATGGGTGCAGGCTCGAAGGCGGCGCTGTCGGCCTTCGATTACCTGATCCGCGTGCCGGTTGCCGCCGCGGCTGCGGCCTAGGCGTCATCCCAGCGTGCCGGGAACATCCGGCACGCCTGGCCCGCGCAGGCGCGGGTGACGACCACACCGCGCCCCGCGCAGCGCACGCGGTAGTCGCGTGCGCCGGCGAAGGCGCCGGTGCCCAGATCCTCGACGGCGCACAGCCCCTGCAGCATTTCGGCGAGATTGCGGCCATTGAAATGCCAGGGGTATTCGACCAGCACCCGGGCCACGTCGCGGGCGGTGGCAAAGCTGCCTCCCTGCGGGGTCAGCAGTACGGTGCGGGCACCTACGGGCGCGCGCACCGCGAGCACCGCGCGGTTGCAGCGCCATCGACGGCCAAAGCGGCCACACTCGGTGACGTACAGGGCCGGCAATCCGGCGAGCGTGGTGTGATCAGGGCAGATGACGCGCAGGTGGTCTGCGGACATCCGCGTGAATTGTTCCGCGGGGCCGAGGCAGGCCTGCTGTTCCAGCATTCGGGTTTCTGCCGGCTTCGGACCAGCCGGGCCGGACGCAGCCGCCGCAGCTGCCGCCATGGCCCACAGCGCCAATGCCGGCATGAACCACCGCGAGCCGCTCATGGCGCTTCGCCCGCCGGTCCGCCGGCCGGGTGATGGCCGCAGCGCGGGCAGCCCTTGGCATCCTGCAGCGCCTGGATCCAGTGGAGGAATTTCTCGCGCCGGATGAAATGCAGCGCCACGTGGCAACCGCAGACCCGGCAGCGGATGGCCAGCAGCGTCACGAGCAGCCCGCCGCACACCAGCACGGCAGCGAATCCGCCCACCCATCCCAGCAGGGCGCGCGGCACATGCAAGGCCGGGTACTGGCCGATCCATCGCAGCACTACAAGGCCTGCGCCGCAGAAGGTCATCAGCATCATCCATCGAAGGTAGCGGTCCTGGCCGGTAGCCACCAGCCAGCTGGGCGGCAGATAGTCCACCGGAGCCGGTCCGGGAGGAGCCTCCAGTATCTCCAGCACTTCGAGTTCGGAACGGTCCGCCACAGGCTCTCCGGCTTGCACCGCGGGATCAGGCGCAGGCCAGTTCCTCGCGGTTGCGGAAGGCTTCCAGGGCTTCGGGGTTGGCGATGGCGAGGGTGTTGGTGACCTCCTCGCCGCGCACCACTGCCGTGACGGCCAGTTCCACCAGCTTGCCGCTGCGCGTGCGCGGCATAGCCGGTACCTGCAGCATCTTCGCCGGCACATGGCGCGGCGTGGTGTTGCGCCGGATCACGTCGCGGATGCGGCCGCGCAGTTCGTCGTCCAGCACCAGTCCTTCGCGCAGCACCACGAACAGCACGACGCGCTCATCGCCCTTCCAGGGCTGCGCGACGGCGATGCTCTCGACCACTTCGTCGAGCTTCTCCACCTGGCGGTAGATCTCCGCGGTGCCGATGCGCACGCCGCCGGGGTTGAGCACGGCATCGGAGCGGCCGTGGATGATGACGCCGCCGTGGACGGTGATCTCCGCGTAGTCGCCATGTGCCCAGACATTGCTGAAACGGGCGAAATAGGCCTTGTGGAAGCGCTGTCCGTCGGCGTCGTTCCAGAAGCCCAGCGGCATCGACGGAAACGGGCGGGTGCAGACCAGTTCGCCACGCCCACGGGGCAGCGAGGTGCCACCCTCGTCGAAAACTTCCACAGCCATGCCCAGGCCCCGGCACTGCAGTTCGCCGCGATGCACGGGCAGCATCGGGTTGCCCAGCGCAAAGCAGGAGAGGATGTCCGTGCCGCCGGAGATCGAAGCCAGCAGCAGGTCCGCGCCGATGTCGCGGTAGACATAGTCGAAACTCTCCGGCGCCAGCGGCGAGCCGGTGGACAGCACCGTGCGCAGCCGCGGCAATTGCACGCTTTCGCGCGGACGGTAGCCGGCCTTTTCCAGGCCCGAGAGGTACCTGGCGCTGGTGCCGAACACGGTGATGCCCTCGCGTTCGGCGATTCTCCACAGCACGCCCGGATCCGGATGCATGGGCGAGCCGTCGTAGAGCACGATGCTGGCGCCGGTGGCCAGCGCGCCGACGAGCCAGTTCCACATCATCCAGCCGCAGGTGGTGTAGTAGAACACCACGTCGTCGGCGCCGATGTCGGTGTGCAGCATGTGTTCTTTCAGATGCTGCAGCAGGATGCCGCCGGTACTGTGGATGATGCACTTGGGAGCGCCGGTGGTGCCTGAGGAATAGACGATGGCGAGCGGATGGTCGAAGGGCGTTGGAGCGAATTCGAGGGCCGCGCCGGCATCGCCGAAACTGCCGAAGTGCCGCGCGAGGGGAATGGCCGAGATGTCCGGTTGCTCATCGACAAAGCCGATCACCACCACGGCGGCAAGGTCCGGCAGTTTCGCGGCGACTTCCGCGACCACGGCGCGCGTGTCGATGCGCTTGCCGTTCCAGTGGTAGCCATCGACGGCGAACAGCACCTTGGGCGCGATCTGCCCGAAGCGGTCGAGCACGCCGGAAACACCGAAATCCGGCGAGCAGGAGGACCAGATGGCGCCCAGGCTGCCGGTGGCGAGCGCCGCGATCACGGTCTCGGCAGTGTTGGTGACGAAGCCGGCAACGCGGTCGCCCGGCCCAACTCCCAGCGAGCGCAGGCCCGCGGCAACCCGCGCCACGGCTTCGTGCAGGTCCGTGCGGCTCAGCACCCGCCGGCGGCCGCGTTCGTCGTGACAGATGATGGCCGCCTGCGGACCTCTCCGGCCCAGCAGGTGTTCGGCGTGGCTGAGCAGCGCGCCGCGGAACCATTGTGCACCGGGCATGCGCTGCGGATTCTCGAGCACGGCCTCGGCTTCGCGGTGCCAGCGCACGCCGGAGAAACGCGCCACCAGGGGCCAGAACTGCTCCGGATGCGCGGTGGACCAGCGGTGCAGCGCCGGGTAGTCGGGGAAGGACATGCCCGCCGCCCGCTCCGCCTCGTTCATGAAGCGGCGCAGCGCGCAATTTTCGACGCGGGCCGGATCGGGTTGCCAGACAGGGGGTTCGTTCAACGCCACTCTCCGCGGAAAATGCACCATGATCCGCAAGTATCGAGCCTATCAGGAATCCGCCGCCACTCGTGGAACTGCCGGGCGCCGGTGTGCTATCTATGGCGGATGCGATTCCTGCACACGATGCTGCGCGTGGGCGACCTGCAGCGTTCCGTCGATTTCTACACCCGCGTGCTGGGCATGAACGTGCTGCGCACCCGCGATGTACCCGAACACAAGTATTCGCTGACCTTCCTGGGCTATGGGCGCGGCAATGCCGACGGCAGCGGCGAACTGGAGCTGACCTACAACTACGGCGTTTCGTCCTACGAGATAGGTACTGCCTTCGGGCATCTGGCGCTTGGCGTGCCCGATGTAGCCGCTGCCTGCGAGCGCATCCGCGCGGCGGGCGGCAAGGTGGTGCGCGAGGCCGGCCCCGTGAAGAGCGGCACCACGGTAATTGCCTTCGTCGAAGACCCTGACGGCTACAAGATCGAGCTCATTGAGCGGGAAGTGTGAAAGCCCGGCGGCCATGGTCCGCAATGTCTACATCCTGGGCTGGTCGCTGCTGATCTGCAGCCTGGCCGGCTGCCAGCGTGCGCAGCGCCCCCCGCCGTCGCTGCTCGATGATCCCGCCGCCGTCACGGTTGAACGCCTGCTGGCTGCGCCGGGAGACGGCGCGCAGTGGATCACCCATGGCGGCGCCTATTCCGAACAGCGCTTCAGCCACCTGCGGCAGATCGATGTCCGCAATGTCGGGCAGCTGCGCCTTGCCTGGCAGGCCGACTACGGCAGCAGCGTGGGCCAGCAGGGGGTGCCGCTCTACATCGATGGCGTCATCTATGTGCCGGTGGACGGAAGCCGGCTGCTGGCCCTGGATGCCCGCGACGGCAGGCAGCTGTGGCAGTACGACGCCGGACCGGCTGGATCGGCCGTGTCCGATCCTGCGGCCCGCGGCCTCGCGGCTTATCGGGGCAGGATCATCATGAGCACGGCCGCGCGCCTGATCGCCATCGATGCGCGCACCGGCAGGGAGGCCTGGTCACAGGCCCTTGCCGGCGGAGCCGAGCCGTCTCAGGGTGTGCCCGCTGCCACGCCGCCGCGCATCGTGCAGGGCAAGGTGCTGATTGGCGCCACGAACGCGGGTGCGCGCGGTGCCCTGACCGCATTCGATGCCGATATGGGCCGGGAAATCTGGCGTTTCCACAATGTGCCTGGCGATCCTGCGCTGGGATTCGGGAACGAGGCCATGAAAAGGGCGGCCACCACCTGGAGTGGCGAGTGGTGGACCACCGGCGGTGGCGGCGGCGTGGGAGAAGGCGCTGTCTACGATCCGGCGACGGACCTTTTCATCTACGGTACTGGCGGCAGTGCGCTGCCGCATGACGCGCGCAGTGGCGATCGTCTCTTCACCGCGTCGCTCATCGCGCTGAAGGCGGGCAGCGGCGAATACGTGTGGCACTACCAGACCACGCCGGCTGGCAGCGGCCAATACGACGCCACCGATCCGATGATGACGCTGGACGTGCTCATCGACGGCAAGCCACGCCATGTGCTGGTGCAGCCCAATGCCAACGGCTTCCTGTACATGCTGGATGTGGCTACGGGCGAATTGCTTGCTGCCGATGCCTTCACCACAGTGGACTGGGCCACCGGCGTGGACATGAAAACCGGCCGTCCGGATGTGGCCCGTGCTGCGCGCTCTGGAAAGGCACGGGAAAGCACCTTGCCCGCGCCTCGCTGGTACTCCGCGGCATACAGTCCGGATACCGGGCTGATGTACATCGCGGACGCGGACCACGTCAAAGCCTGGAATCCCGTGGCTCGCATGCCGCAGTGGGAAACCGGAAGCCTGGCCGGTTCACTCCCGGGCGGTGTGCTGGCCACGGCGGGTGGCCTGGTGTTCCACAGTGCCGGCGGGCAGCTGCGCGGCGTCGATGCGAAGACGGGCCGGCAGCTGTGGAGCCATGAAACGCAGTCGGTTACCCGGGCGCCGCCCATCAGCTATGAGCTTGATGGCCGGCAATACATTGCGGTCAGCACAGGTGGCGCGGTACGGGAGGACTCCGGCGCGGGTGCTTCCGCGCGCCTGCTGGTGTTCGCGCTAGGCAGTGATTCGGCGCAACTCGGCGAGCAGCAGCACTGACGTCGTCTCCAATGTGAGCACCACGCGCCCAGGCGGCGTGCGGAACAATACGCAGTCCCTGGCCTGCATGACGGCCGTATCGCCGGATGGCAACGCGCAGCTGACTGCGCCAGCGCAGCAGAACAGTGCGGCTTCGGCGGCGCCGATGTCGAAGGTCCGGCAGCCCTGCAACAGGTGCCGCGTTACGGCATGGGTGTAGCGGCTGCGGCGAGTCATCACATTGAGATCGGTCACGGCGCCACCGATCAGCCTTGCGGTGGCGGGAATGTCGGCGGGGAAGTGCAGCGGTCCGGTCTTCCGCGTCAGCACGTGATTGCCATGGCCGGTACCCAGATCCAGTTCCATGCCCCGGCCTTCCAGTATGGACAGCGTGCGGTCGACACCCGGAAAAGAGGAAAAGGGCCCATCCGCCGCCACGATGGCCATGCTGATGCGCCAGTCCATCGAGTCCAGCGACGCACCCGGCGGTGATACCGCGATCTCGAAGGTTTCGCCGCCGCCGTTCTTCCACGGCATGCAGCGATATCCCGCCGAACGCAGCAGCTCCATCCGCTTCAGTCCGTGATGCCCGGCAGGTCCAGCCCCTTTTCGCGGGCGCATTCGACGGCGATCTCGTAGCCGGCGTCCGCATGGCGCATCACGCCGGTGCCCGGATCGTTCCACAGCACGCGGCCGATGCGCTCGCTGGCCTCCCTGGTGCCATCGCAGACGATGACCACGCCGGCATGCTGCGAGAAGCCCATGCCGACGCCGCCGCCATGATGGATGGATACCCAGGTTGCGCCCGAGGCGGTGTTGAGCAGCGCGTTCAGCAGCGGCCAGTCGGAGACCGCGTCCGAGCCATCCTGCATCGATTCGGTTTCGCGGTTCGGCGAAGCGACCGACCCCGAGTCCAGGTGGTCGCGGCCGATGACCACCGGCGCCTTGAGCTCACCCTTCGCAACCATCTCGTTGAAGGCCAGACCCAGCCGGTGACGGTCGCCGAGGCCCACCCAGCAGATGCGCGCCGGCAGACCCTGAAAGCTGATGCATTCGCGCGCCATGTCGAGCCAGTGGTGCAGATGCGCATCGCCGGGGATCAGTTCCTTCACCTTGGCATCGGTCTTGTAGATGTCCTCGGGATCGCCGGACAGCGCGGCCCAGCGGAACGGGCCGATGCCCCTGCAGAACAGCGGGCGGATGTAGGCCGGCACGAAACCGGGGAAGGCGAAGGCATTCTTCACGCCTTCCTCGAATGCGACCTGGCGGATGTTGTTGCCGTAGTCGAAGGTCGGGACGTCATGCTTGTGGAACTCCAGCATGGCGCGCACGTGCACGGCCATCGAGGGCCGCGATGCGGCGACCACTGCGGCCGGATCGCTGACGCGCTTCGCATCCCATTCCTCCACCGTCCAGCCGATGGGCAGGTAGCCGTTGACCGGATCGTGCGCCGAGGTCTGGTCGGTGACGGCATCGGGTCTGACGCCGCGCCGGATCAGCTCCGGCAGCACTTCGGCGGCATTGCCGCGCAGCGCCACCGAGATCGCCTTGCCGGTTTTCTTCGCGTTGGCAAGGATGGCGAGCGCCTCGTCGAGGTTCTTTGCCGCGACATCCACGTAGCGCGTGCGCAGCCGGAAGTCGATGCTGCTCTGGCGGCACTCGATGGCAAGGCAGCTGGCGCCTGCCATGGTGGCCGCCAGCGGCTGCGCGCCGCCCATGCCGCCGAGGCCGGCGGTGAGTATCCATCGGCCCGCGAGATTGCCGCCGTAATGGCGCCGGCCCATCTCGACGAAGGTTTCGTAGGTGCCCTGCACAATGCCCTGCGAGCCGATGTAGATCCATGAGCCGGCCGTCATCTGGCCGAACATCATCAACCCCTTGCGGTCGAGCTCGTGGAAGTGGTCCCAGTTCGCCCAGTGCGGTACCAGGTTGGAATTGGCGATCAGCACGCGCGGTGCGTCCGGGTGCGTGCGGAACACGCCCACCGGTTTGCCGGACTGGATCAGCAGCGTCTCGTCGGCTTCCAGGCGCCTGAGTGTCGCGACGATGCGGTCGAAGCATTCCCAGTCGCGCGCGGCGCGGCCGATGCCGCCGTACACCACCAGTTCCTCCGGTCGCTCGGCCACGTCCGGATCGAGGTTGTTCATCAGCATCCGCAGCGCAGCTTCGGTCAGCCAGCTTTTTGCGCTCAGCTTCGTGCCATGCGGCGCGCGGATGACGCGGGATTTGTCGGAGCGATGCATGGTAGGCACCTGGTGTGGAATCAAGAGGAACGGGTCGCGAATTCGATGCAGCGCTGCAGCACGCGCTGCAGCACGGCCTGCAGCGGCGCCGCGAATGCTGCGTCGAAGGCCACCGGCCACTGGGCTTCGGTGACGGAACCGGAGGGTTCGCGCAGGTAACCGCGGCAGGCCAGTTCCATCTGCACGGCATGGAGGCCGCGCGCCGGGTTGCCGAAGCTGCGGGTGATGTAGCCGCCCTTGAAGCGGCCGTTGAGCACGTGGCTGAAATCCGACTCCGCGCAGGCCTGCACGATGGCCGCGCTGAGCCGCGGGTCGCAGGCCGCCTCGTCGTTGGTGCCGATGTTGAACTGCGGCAGCTGCCCCTCGAACAGGCGCGGTATCGATGAGCGGATGGAATGGCAGTCGTACATCACGATGCAGCGGTGACGCGCCAGCAGCCGCTCGGCCTGCGCGCGCAATGCGGCGTGGTAGGGGTCGAAGTAGTCCCGGCGGCGCTGCGCGATTTCCTGCGCGGAGGGAGCCTGGCCTTCGATGTACAGCGGCTCGCCGTCAAAGGTGGTCGTGGGGCACAGCTCGGTGGTGGCCCTGCCCGGATACAGCGACCGCCCGGAAGGGTCGCGGTTCACGTCGATGACGGTGCGTGAGAGGCTGGTGCGCACGATGGTTGCACCCAGCTGTTCACCGAAGGCATACAGCTGCGGCAGGTGCCAGTCGGCATCCTTGCGCGCACGCCAGGGCGAAACCAGGCGCGGCGCGAGGTCCCCCAGATCGAGCCCCGAGTGCGGCATCGACAGCAGCAGCGGCGCGTCGCCGGGCGTGATGGACAGCCAGTCGCTCATGCGGGCTCCAGCGCCGGCAGACGCATGCCCACGGCGGCGGCGAGCCGGCCGCTGCGCACCAGGGCCGCGGCTTTCTGCATGTCCGGATACAGATAGCGGTCATCCTCCAGCATCGGCACCTGCGCACGCAGCTCGGCGCGCACTGCTTCCAGCGGTGTGCTGGACCTGAGCGGGGCGCGGAAGTCGCAGCCCTGGGCGGCGATCAGCAGTTCGATGGCCACCACCGCCGAGGCGTTCTCCACCATGGGCAGCAAGCGCCGCGCGCCATGCGCGGCCATGGAGACGTGGTCTTCCTGGTTTGCCGAGGTGGGAATGGAATCGACGCTGGCTGGATAGGCGCGCTGCTTGTTCTCCGAGACCAGCGCCGCTGCCGTCACCTGCGGGATCATGAATCCGGAGTTCAGCCCCGGACGCGGCGTGAGGAAGGCGGGCAGGCCGGATAGCGCGGGATCGATCAGCATGGCGATGCGCCGCTCAGCGATGGAGCCGATCTCGCAGACCGCAAGCGCGATCATGTCGGCCGCGAAGGCCACCGGTTCGGCGTGGAAATTGCCGCCCGACAGCGCTTCACCGCGGTCGGAGAAGATCAGCGGGTTGTCGGAGACGCCATTGGCTTCGGTGGCGAGGAAATCGGCGGCATCGCGCAGCACGTCGAGACAGGCGCCCATCACCTGCGGCTGGCAGCGCAGGCAGTAAGGATCCTGCACTCGGGTGTCGTCGGTGAGGTGCGAGGCGCGCAGCGGGCTGCCTGCCATCAGCTCGCGCAGCGCGCGCGCGGCCTCGATCTGGCCGCGGTGCCGGCGCAGTTCGTGGATGCGCGGATCGAAGGGCGTATCGGTGCCGCGCGCCGCGTCGGTGCTCAGTGCTCCGGTGATCAGCGCGGCCTGGTACAGCACCTCGGCTTCGAACAGCGCGGCCAGCGCCACGCCCGTCGAGAACTGCGTGCCATTGAGCAGCGCGAGACCTTCCTTCGGCGCCAGTACCAGCGGCGGCAGCCCGATCCGCGCCAGAGCTTCGGCTGCGCTCATGCGCCCGGAGGGGGTATCGACTTCACCGACGCCTATCATCGCGGCAGTCATGTGCGACAGCGGAGCCAGATCTCCGGAGGCGCCCACCGAACCCTGCGAGGGCACCACCGGAGTCACGCCTTCGGCAAGCATTGCCTCGATGAAGGACAGCGTGCGCGGCTGCACGCCGGAGGCGCCCTGGCCCAGGTTCGCGAGCTTCAGCGCCATCATCAGCCGCACGATGGGCGGCGGCAGCGGTGCGCCGGTGCCGGCGGCATGCGACAGCACGATGTTGCGCTGGAGCGTCGCGAGGTCCGCGGCTTCGATGCGCACATTCGCCAGCTTGCCGAAGCCGGTGTTGATGCCATAGACCGGCTCGGACCGGGCGGCGATCTGCGCCACGGTCGCGGCGCTGGCGGCGACGGCGGTCATGCAGCCGGGATCGAGCCTGGGTATGGCTCCCCGGTAGATGCTGCGCCAGTCGGCAAGCGTCGTTGTGCCGGGCGCCAGGACGATCGCAGTCATCGGCCTCTCCAGATACGTGAATGCAAGGGGTTGAAGCCGATGCGGTAAACCAGCTCGGCCGGACTGCCGATGTCCCAGATGGCAAGGTCGGCGTACTTGCCAGCCTCCAGCGTGCCGGTGTCCTGCGCCATGCCCAGGGCGCGGGCGGCCTCGCGCGTGGCGCCTGCCAGGCACTCCTCCACCGTCAGGCGGAACTGCGTGGCGGCCATGTTCATCGCCAGCAGCAATGAGGTCAGCGGCGAGGTGCCGGGATTGCAGTCCGTGGCCACTGCAATGGGCACGCCATGGCGGCGCAGCAGTTCCACTGGCGGCTGCCGCGTCTCGCGCAGGAAATAGAAGGCGCCGGGCAACAGCACGGCGACCGTGCCGGCGCGCGCCATCGCGGCAATGCCCGCCTCGTCGGCATGTTCCAGATGATCGGCCGACAGCGCACGGTGGCTGGCCGCCAGCGCCGCGCCATGCAGATTCGACAGCTGGTCGGCGTGCAGTTTCACGGGCAGGCCCAGCGAAGCTGCCGCGGTGAACACGCGCGCGATCTGCTGCGGGGAAAAGGCGATGCCTTCGCAGAAGCCGTCCACCGCATCGACGAGGTTTTCAGCCGCGAGCTGCGGCAGCATTTCGCCGGTGACCCGCGCGATGTAGGCGTCTGCGTCGCCGGCTGCTTCGGCAGGCAGCGTATGCGCGCCGAGGAAGGTGGTGCGGATGGTCACCGGCCGCAGTTCACCCAGCCGGCGCGCCACCACCAGCATCCTGCGTTCGGTGGCGAGGTCGAGGCCGTAGCCGGACTTGATCTCCACCGTGGTGACGCCTTCGGCGATCAGCGCATCCAGGCGCTTCAGGGCCTGCCTCAGCAGCTCCTGCTCGTCCGCGGCGCGGGTGGCACGCACCGTGGAGACGATGCCGCCGCCGGCTGCAGCGATCTCCTGGTAGGTGGCGCCATCCAGGCGCATCTCGAATTCATTGGCGCGGTTGCCGCCATGCACCAGGTGGGTATGGCAGTCCACCAGCCCCGGCGTGATCCAGCGGCCTTCGCAGTCGATGACTTCGGCATCCCCGCGCAGCGGCGCGGGCGCGCGGGCATCCGGCCCCACCCAGGCGATGCGCTCGCCGTGCACCACCACGCATGCGGCCTCCATGATGCCGAGCCCCGGGCCGGCCAGGGTGGCGATGGACGCATTGCGCCAGATCCGCTCGCGCGGCAGGCTGTGCTGTTGGTGGTCTGCGGCCATTGGGAATTGAGGAGCGCTGCCTGTGGCCGGAATCGCTGCCGACAAAATGTATAGTCATATACTCTCCGAAAGCAAGGGCGGCCGGCCCGCCACGGGATGAATGCTGCGGTGACCACCATATTTGCTTCCCAGGTGCTGACCCGCGCCGGCTGGATGTCCTCGGTGCGCATGCAGCTGCGCGACGGGCGGATCGCATCGCTGGAGCCTGATGCCGCGGCGCAGCCTGGCGACGAGCGCCACGCCGCCATCGTGCCCGCCATGCCGAACCTGCACAGCCATGCCTTCCAGCGCGGCATGGCAGGGCTTGCCGAGACCCGCGGCGCGACCCAGGATGACTTCTGGAGCTGGCGGGACACCATGTACCGCTTCGCCGCGCGCATGCGGCCGGAGCAGCTGGAGGCCGTCGCGGGCCAGGCTTACATGGAGATGCTGGAGTCCGGCTTCGGCCGCGTCGGCGAGTTCCACTACCTGCACCGCGACGTGGACGGCGGCATCTATGCCGATATCGGCGAGATGTCCGGCCGCATTGCCGCGGCCGCACAGCGTGCCGGCATCGCGCTGACGCTGTTGCCGGTGTTCTACGCACACTCCTCCTTCGGCGCGCAGCCGCCGCGCGAGCAGCAGCGGCGTTTCGTTTCCGGCGTGGACGACTACGCGCGGCTGATCGGCCGCTGCCGCGCGCTGCTTGCCCCAATGCCCGGCGCGCGGCTCGGCGTTGCTCCGCACAGCCTGCGCGCCGTGACGCCGGAAGAGCTTGCCGGCGTACTGCAGATCGCGCGCGACCTCGGTGCGCAGACGCCGGTGCATATCCACATCGCCGAGCAGGTGGGCGAGGTGCGCGATTGCGAGGCCTGGTGTGGCGCGCGCCCGGTGCGCTGGCTGCTGGACCATGCGCCGGTGGACGGGCGCTGGTGCCTGGTGCATGCCACGCATGTGGATGAGGGGGAGATCGCGGGCATGGCCGCTGCCGCCGCGGTGGTGGGCCTGTGTCCCGTCACGGAGGCGAACCTGGGCGACGGGATCTTTCCACTGCCGCCATTGCTGGAGCGGGGCGGTGCCTGGGGCATCGGCTCGGACTCCAACGTGCAGATCGGCGCTGCGGCCGAGCTTGCACTGCTGGAGTACTCGCAGCGTCTTTCGCGGCGTGTGCGCAATGTGGCGGCGCGGGATGGTTTCTCCACCGGCCGCACGCTGTTCCAGCGTGCCCTTCTGGGAGGCAGCCGCGCATTGGCGGCCGGCGAGCCGGGACTGTCCGCCGGTGCGGCGGCCGACATGGTCAGCCTTGCGGCAGGTTCGCCTGCCCTGGCCTGCCGCAGCAGTGACGCCTTGCTGGATTCGTGGATATTCGCCGCGCCTGCCGGCAGCGTGGACTGCGTGTGGGTGGCCGGGCGCAAGCTCGTCGAGGGCGGGCGGCATCTGCAGCGCGAAGCGATCCAGCGGCAGTATCTGCAGGCGCTGCAGGAACTGTGCGCGTGAAACGGCCGGCCACGTCGCTGCACCAGCGCATCCTCGCCGACATCCAGGGCCGGATACTCTCCGGACAATGGCCCGCGGGGCGCCGCATTCCCTTCGAGCACGAGCTGATGAAGCAATACCAGTGCTCGCGCATGACGGTCAGCAAGGTGCTGACGCGCCTGGCGCAGGCGGGGCTGATCGAGCGGCGGCGCAAGGCGGGCAGTTTCGTGAGACGTCCGCACTCGCAATCGGCGGTGCTGGATATTCCGGACATCAAGGCCGAGGTGGCCGCGCTGGGTCTGCCCTACCGCCACGAAATCCTGCGGCGCCGCAGACGGCGCAGCCTGCGCGCCGAATACGAGCTCTTCGGCAGCGGCACACTGTCCGTGCTCGAGGTCCACTGCCTGCACATGGCCGGCAGGCGGCCCTTCTGCCTGGAGCAGCGTGCGATCAACCTGCTGGCGGTGCCCGAAGCCGCCGACGAGCCTTTCGAGGAGCTGGCCCCGGGGGCCTGGCTGCTGCGCCGGGTGCCGTGGACGCTGGCCGAGCACCACATCCGCGCGGCCGCCGCATCGCCGCGGGTGGCGGCGGCGCTGAAGATAAAGTCCGGCGCGCCCTGCCTGATCGTCGAGCGCACCACGCGTGGCATAGAGCCGACCATCACTTTCGTGCGCCTGACCTATCCCGGCGATCTGCACCAGCTGGTGGCAAGCTTTGCGCCCCTTGCCGCCGTGCCGGCGCCCCGCGCGTCGCCGAAGGCCAAAGGGTAGTATCGGCAAGGCGCAGTTCCCAGTGCAGGTGAGGCCGTGACCCTGAATCTGATCGTCATCGCCGTATACATGGCGGGCATGGTGGGCATCGGCTTCCTTGCGCGCGCCCGCGCGCGCACCAAATCGGACTTCCTCGTTGCCGGCCGTCGCCTGGGTCCCTTCTTCTATGCGGGCACGATGGCGGCGCTGGTCATGGGCGGTGGCGCCACGCTGGGCGGCATCGGCCTCGGCTACCAGCTGGGCCTCAGCGGCGTGTGGCTGGTGTTCTCGCTGGCCATCGGCGTGTTCCTGGTCAGCATGTTCCTTGCGCCGCTGATCAACCGCCTGAAGGTCTACACCGTCGCGCAGATGCTGCAGATGCGCTACGGCAATATCGGCACCGTGGTCTCCGGCGCCGTGATGCTGGGCTACACGCTGTTCATTTCGGTGACTTCCACCACCGCTTACGGAGCCATCTTCTCGGTGCTGTTCGACATCGGCAAGGTGCCGGCCATCCTGCTGGGCAGCGGCGTGGTGGTGCTCTATTCGGTGCTGGGCGGCATGTGGTCGATCACGCTGACCGATGTGGCCCAGTTCCTCATCAAGACGCTGAGCATCTTCTTCGTGCTGCTGCCGGTGGCGCTGATAAAGGCAGGCGGCTTCGAGGGCCTGTCGGCAAAGCTGCCCGAGTCGGCCTTCGACTGGACCGCGATGGGTGGCCCTAGGATCTTCACCTACCTGCTGCTGTACGTGCCCACCATGATCGTCGGACAGGATCTGTGGCAGCGCATATTCACCGCGCGCAGCGACCGCGTGGCCCGCTGGGCCGGGGTGGGCGCATCGCTGTACTGCTTTCTCTATGGCATTGCCGGCGCCCTCATCGGCATGTCGGCGGCAGTGCTGATGCCGGGTCTTGCCACTCGCGACGAGGTCTACACCCAGGTGGTGAACAACGTGCTGCCGGCGGGACTCGCGGGCCTGGTGGTGGCCGGCGCGCTGGCCGCCATCATGGGCACCTCCAGCGGTGCGCTCATCGCGACCGCGACGGTGGCCAAGCAGGATGTCCTGGACGGCTGGAAGCGCCGGCGGGGCGCGGCCGCTGCACCGGCCCGTCACGATCCGCATGACGAGATCCGCGACAGCCGCCTGCTGATCGTGTTCTTCGGCGTGGTCGTGGTCGGCATCGCCTGCGCCGTGCAGGACGTGATCACCGCGCTGACGCTGGCCTCGGATTTCCTGGTCGGTGGCCTGATGGTGCCGGTGCTGGGTGGCATGCTGTGGAAGCGCGCCACCGGCAGGGGCGCCATAGCCAGCATCGTCGCAGGCATCGTGGCGACCATGGGCACGATGCTGTTCACCAGTGTGGATGCGTACCTGCCGGTCTATGTCGGCCTCGCAGGCAGCTTTGCCGCCTTTGTGCTGTTCAGCTTATTGGACGAGCCCACGCCCGCCGCCGTGATGCAGCAATGGGCGGAGCGCGCCCGTCCCGGAAGTGCCGCAGCGGCCCTGCGCGTGCCGACTGCCGAGGGCGCGCAGCCGTGAACAGCCCTGTGAAAGATGCCTTGCGCATGGACGACTGGGGCAGCGATGGCGGGCAGCGCTGGCTGCAGTACCTGGATGTGTTCGAGAGCATGATCGCGCCCATCGGCGAGGCGCTGCTGGCCCGCTGCGGTTTTTGCGCCGGTGAACGGGTGGTGGACATTGGCTGCGGCGGCGGCGCATCGGCGCGGGCCATTGCGCGGCAGGTGGCGCCTGCCGGCGGCGTGACGGGCATCGACATCTCGGCCGCCCTGATTGCCGAGGCGCGGCGGCGCGCAGCGGCAGCCGAAGTGAAGAATGTGCAGTTCGTTGTAGCCGACGCGGCAACCGTACAGCCGGCGCAGGCCCCGTTCGACCGGCTGCACTCCCGCTTCGGATCGATGTTCTTCGCGGAGCCGGCTGCCGCATTCCGGAACCTGGGCCGGATGGTGCGTATCGGCGGCCGTGCGGATTTTGCCGTGTGGGCCCCCGCCGCGGACAATCCCTGGGTTGCCGAGCTCATGGGCGTGCTGCGGCGGCACGTGGATCTGCCCGCGCCGGATCCGCGCGCGCCAGGTCCCTTTGCGCTCGGCGATCGGGACTATTTCAGCGGATTGCTGCGCGACGGTGGTTTCGGCGACATCGACTTGCACTCCTGGCATGGCACGCAGTGGATTGCCGGTCCCGGTGCCAGCGCCGCCGCCGCGCTAGATTTCGTCGGCAATGGCATGTCCATCGGCGCCACGCTGCGGCAGCTGCCGCCGGCGTTGCATGAGCGTGTCACGGCGCAACTGCTGGCATTGTTCCAGGCGCGCGAGTCCGCGCAGGGCATAGGTTTTCCCGCTCATGCGCTGTTGGTGACGGCGCGCCGCAGCGGCTGATGAACGGTATGCCTGCGGCGCTGCGCGCGCTGCTGCTGGAGCTGTTCGGCGAGGCCATCGACGAGGTGCGCATCGTCGAGCACTCCTTGTTCAATACGCTGCACTTGCGGCCCCTGGCCGTCACGCGCCGCAACCGCATCTATCTGCGCGGCTGCCGGGAGGAGTTTTTCGCCGATCCGGAGCTGGTGGTGCATGAATACTTCCATGTGCTGCGGCAGTGGGCCACCGGCGAGCTGACCCTGTGGCGCTATGTGGTGGAACTGTTCCGCAACGGTTACTGGCAGAATCGCTTCGAGGTCGATGCGCGCCGCTTTGCCGCGCAACATCGTCCGCGCTATGCACGGCTGCTCTTCGAGGGATCGCGCTCAGACCAGCAGTGATTCGCGCCGGTAGAGCCTTGAAGCCAGCAGTATCACGGACAATCCGGCCAGCAGCGTGGCGCCCACCGATGCCGCGAGCCACAGCGGATCCGGTGCCTCCCCGCGCAGCAGCTGCGTGATCAGCAGGTGCTGCGACAGCGAGGGCACCAGCATCAGGCGCAGGCTGGGAGCGAGGTTCATCAGGCTCGCGAACACCAGCGGCAGCGTCGGCAGCAGTTGCAGTACGCCGAGCCAGGCCTGCGCTTCGCGCGAACTGCGGGTGAATGCGGCCACCAGCGTCATCGCGCCGCCCAGCAGCGGGATCAGTGGCGCGGTCACCCCGATCAGCGCCAGCGCAGTGCCTGGGCCGAGGTTAGCGCTCATGCCGAACTGCTCCATGTCGATGCGGCCCAGTGCCACGAACAATGCCGCCGTGGTCAGCGACATGGACAACAGCATGTAGCTGCAGGTGGCGAGCAGCTTGCCCACCAGCAGCGATTCGCGCCGCACCGGCGTCGCGAGCAGCGGTTCGAGCGTGCCGCGTTCGCGCTCGCCCACCGTGGTGTCGATGGCAAGGTACATGCCGCCGGTGAGCAGCGACAGGATGATGAAGAAGCTCAGCATGCCCAGCAGCAGCAGCGAGCGGCCCGCCGGGGTCGATACATCGATGTTCTGCAGCGCCACCGGCATCAGCAGCTGCGGATCCAGGCCGCGTACCTGCAGACGCTGCCCGGCCAGGTGCTGCGACCAGGCCGACAGCAGGGCGCGCACGCGCGCCACACTGCGCTGGTCGCCGCTGCGCGAGCCATCGGCATACAGCCGCAGGGGCGCCGGATCGCCCGCGGCGAGCTTGCTGCCGAATTCCTCGGGGATCTCGAGCACCACGCGGGCGTTGCGGCTGGAAATGGCGGTGCGCGCCGCGGCCTCCCCTCCCTGCAGCTCCTGCGGTTCGACACCGAAGGATTGCAGATAGCGCAGCAGCTGCGGTGCCGCGGCACCATTGATCACGCGCAATTCCACGGCCTCGTCGGCTCCGAGGCGGCCGCGGTCCAGCGACAGCTGCAATGCGGCGCTGAACAGCAGCGGTCCGAACAGCGGTCCCATCACCAGCGCGGTGAGCACGGTACGCCGGTCCCGCAGGTTTTCGATGAACTCCTTGGCGAAGACGATGAGCGCGGCTCTCATGCCTGCGTTTCCTCGTCGCCGCCGGTGAGCGCCACGAAGGCTTCCTCGAAGTTCGCGGCGCCGGTGCTCTCGCGCAGCTGCTCCGGTGTGCCCTGCGCGACGACGCGGCCACGGGCGATCACCACCACATCGTCGCAGAGCAGCGCGACCTCCTGCATGACGTGGCTGGAGAACAGGATGCAGTGGCCCTGATCGCGCAGGCGGTGCAGCAGGGTGCGCAGCCGCCGCACGGCCGGCACGTCGAGTCCGTTGGTGGGCTCGTCGAGAATGAGGTTCCCCGGCGCGTGCACCAGTGCGCGGGCCAGCGCGGTCTTGAGCCTCTGTCCCTGCGAGAACCCTTTGGCGCGGCGTTCGGCAATGTCACGCAGTTCCAGCAACCCCACCAGGGCTTCGGTGCGTTCGCGGGCCGCCGCGCGCGGCAGGCCCGATAGGCGGGCGAAGTATTCGATGTTCTCGCGTGCGGTGAGCGAGGGGTAGAGACCCGCTGAATGCGGCAGTACGCCCAGGCGGCGGCGCACGTCGATGTCGTCGGCATCGACGTTGCGGCCATCGATGCGCGCGCGGCCGCTGTCGGGAGTCAGTGTGGCGCAGAACATGCGCAGCGTGGTGCTCTTG
This sequence comes from Steroidobacteraceae bacterium, assembly GCA_049841155.1. Classification (GTDB taxonomy): domain Bacteria; phylum Pseudomonadota; class Gammaproteobacteria; order Steroidobacterales; family Steroidobacteraceae; genus ZC4RG30. The sequence goes on along the minus strand of JASGHI010000003.1, from coordinate 2,024,869 downwards.
CCGGCCCCGTTGGGGCCGAGCAATCCGGTGATGCGGCCGTCGCCGGCGCGGAAGCTCACCTCGGTCAGCGCCTGCACGGCGCCGAAATGCTTGGAGATGCCATCGGCTTCGATCATGGTGCCGGCCCGTTCACCGACAGGAAGAAAGGCGGCGGCCGGATGCGCTCCACGCAGGAGGTCTCCACGTCCGGAACCTCTCCGGGCCGCGCGCGGTCGAGGAACCGGGCCATCACGCCATCCACGCAGGGCTGTGCGAGCTGGCCATGCCCGTGATCGGGGAACTTCAGGTGCAGTGCTGCGGTGAAGCCCAGCGCGGCCTCGTCACCGAAGGCCGCGGGCGTCACCGGGTCGGCGGTGCCGGACAGCAGCAATGCCGGCGCCTTGCTGGAGAGCGCCTGGTGCAGGTCCGCATCCACTGGGCCCACGGGCCACTCGGCGCAGATACTGCGCAGCGAATCGATCTGCGCGGTGCCGAGGAAAGTGCCTTCGAGCTGCCGCCGGTTCAGTGTGGCCTCGTTGAACAGCGGCACATCCTCGGAGCAGACCACGCTGTTGTGCATGCCGTAGGCGAGCACTGCGTCGTAACCGGCGGCGGCAACGAGATACTGCGCTGCAAGCGGTTCGAAGCGCTTCTCGCGGTTGGCCATGGTCAGCGCCAGCGGCAGCAGGGCCGCCTGGTCGGCGCTGTAGCTGGCCAGGCGCAGCGCACCGGCTAGCAGCTGCGTGGTGAATTCCAGGCGCAGCATCTCGCCGCTGCGCGGATGCGCGAGCTGCACGGCAACCGCACCCGCGCCGAGCTGTTCGCGCAGTTCCAGATAGTCCTGCTCCGGATCGCCGAAGCGCTCGCGGCATTCCGGGGTTTCGCGGCAGCGGGAAAAGATGCGCTGCAGGGTCTGCTCGGCGTCCAGGGGGGTGGTGGTTCCCAGCACGCGTTGCGGCGGGATCACGCCGTCGAGGATCAGCGCGCGCGTGTGCTGCGGATAACGGCGCGCATAGTGCTGGGCCACCCGCGTGCCATAGGAACTGCCGTAGAGATCGATGGCGGCATAGCCCAGCGCCGCGCGCACGGCGTCCAGATCCGCCACCGCCACGCTGGTGGTGTACTGGGCGAGGTCATGGTCCACGGCGAGCGCATCACGGCACTGGCGCATCAGTTTCGTGGTCGTGGCCTCGTCGGTGTCCCACAGCTGCTGCTCGGCGAAAGGGCACAGCAGCGCGCCGGAACGCCCCGTACCGCGCTGGTCCACCAGGATGAGGTCGCGGTCGCGGTTGATGCGCGCGAAGGCGGGCGCGGCCGCTGCATAGAAAGTGCTGGCTCCAAGGCCCGGGCCTCCTGCCAGGATGAACAGTGGATCCGGCGCGCGCTTGCGGCTCAGCGCCGGAATCCGTGCCACGAACAGGCTGATCTGCCGCCCTGTGGGGTTGGCGCGGTTCTCGGGCACCTGCAGCGTGCCGCATTCGGCGGCCAGCGAAGTGAGCCCCTGCGGGTGCTCCAGGCGGCACTCGGAGAGGGACAGCGCCGCGCCGGCCGTCCATCCGGAGGCCGGGCACAGCAGCAGCAGCGCCAGAAGGTGGATCCGGCGGCGGGTCGGAAGGGCGGCTGACACGGGCGGCAACATTACCATCGGGGCTGTCGCCGCGTGCGCCGTACAATGAGGGGCATGGATGGCAACGAATATGACGTGGTGGTGGTCGGCGGCGGACATGCCGGTGTCGAAGCGGCGCTGGCCGCGGCGCGGCGCGGCGCCCGCACGCTGCTCATCACCCAGAGCGTCGAGACCATCGGCAGCATGAGCTGCAATCCGGCCATCGGCGGCGTGGGCAAGGGGCATCTGGTGCGCGAGATCGATGCGCTGGGTGGCGCCATGGCGCTGGCCGCCGACCGGGCAGGCATCCAGTTCCGCACTCTCAATGCCAGCAAGGGACCGGCGGTGCGCGCCACCCGCGCGCAGGCGGACCGGCAGCTGTACCGCGCCGCCATCCGCGGCATGGTCGAGGCGCAGCCGGGCCTGCAGCTGTTCCAGCAGGAAGTGGCCGACCTGGAGGTTCAAAGCGGGCGCGTGCGGGCGGTGGTCACGGCCAGCGGCATCCGCTTCGCCGCGCGCAGTGTGGTGCTCACCACGGGTACTTTCCTCGGTGGCCGCGTCCACGTGGGGTTGGAGAGTCACGCCGGCGGACGCGCCGGCGATCCTCCTTCGCTGCGCCTGGCGGCGCGGCTGCGCGAACTCATGCCGCGCGTCGGACGCCTGAAAACGGGCACGCCGCCGCGCATCGACGGGCGCACCATCGACTATGCGCGCCTCGTGGAGCAGCACAGCGACGAGCCGCGTCCCGTGTTCTCCTTCCTGGGCCGGCGCAGCGAACATCCAGCGCAGCGGCCCTGCCATATCACCGCGACCAATGCGCGCACGCACGAGATCATCCGCGCCGCGACCGACCGCTCGCCGATGTTCACCGGGCTCATCGAGGGCACGGGCCCGCGCTATTGCCCCTCGGTGGAGGACAAGGTGGTGCGTTTCGCGGAGCGCGATTCGCACCAGATCTTCCTCGAGCCCGAGGGCCTCGCCACCCACGAGGTCTACCCCAACGGCATCTCCACCAGCCTGCCCTTCGATGTGCAGCAGGCTTTCGTGCACACCATTCCCGGTCTGGAAAAGGCGCACCTGACGCGGCCCGGCTATGCCATCGAATACGACTATTTCGATCCGCGCGACCTCAAGCGCACGCTTGCGACCAGCGCGATCGCGGGCCTGTTCTTCGCCGGCCAGATCAATGGCACCACCGGCTATGAGGAGGCCGCGGCTCAGGGCCTGCTCGCCGGCATCAATGCCGCGGCGGCGGCCTGCGATCTGGAGTCCTTCGTGCCGGAGCGCGGCGAGGCCTACCTCGGCGTGCTGGTCGACGACCTGACGACACAGGGAGCGCCCGAGCCCTATCGCATGTTCACCAGCCGCGCCGAGTACCGGCTGCTGCTGCGCGAGGACAATGCCGATGCGCGCCTGACGCCGCGCGGCCGCGAGCTGGGGCTGGTGGATGACGGGCGCTGGCGTTTCTTCAATGACAAGCAGGCCGGGATCACGGCTGAACTCACGCGTCTGGGGCGGCATTTCGGGCAGCTGCGCCGGCCGGAGACCAATTACGGAGATCTGCTGCATCAGCTCGGCCTGCCGCCGGCAGCGGTGGACGATGAACGCATCGCCGAGCAGCTGGAACTGGAACTTCTGGTGCGGGCGCGCTATGAAGGTTACATCGAGCGCCAGCAGGCGGAGATCCAGCGTCAGAGACAGCATGAGTCGGCGCCGCTGCCCGCGGGCTTCGACTACGCCCGCGTCACCGGCCTTTCGAACGAGGTACGCCAGCGTCTGCACGATGCGCGTCCCGAGACCCTGGGTCAGGCGGCGCGCATCCCCGGGGTGACGCCAGCGGCGATCTCCCTGCTTCTCGTCCACCTGAAGAGGTCACGCGCAGCATGAACCGTGGAACCCTGATCGCAGCCCTGATCGCCGTGCTTGCCGTCGGTGGCGGCTGGTACTGGTACCGGCAACACCAGGCGCCGCCAGAAGAGGCGGTCGAAGAACCGCCCGTTGCCGAGGTGACGCCGCAGGCAACCGGTGGCGAGGCGCCGCCCGATGCCATCCAGCATCCCATTGAGCCCTCCGAAGGCGCCGATGTGCCGGCGCTGCCACCGGTGGGCGAGAGCGATGCGCCGCTCACGGAGGATCTGGCCCATCTCGCCGGCAAGAGCACGGTGCTGACCTGGCTGGTGCCCGATGCCGTGGTGCGCCGCTTCGTCGCCACCGTAGACAATCTGCCGCGCAACTACCTCGCCGAGCGCAGCCGCGTGCTGCGTGGCGCGTCCGGGCCGTTCGCGGTGGAGCGCACCACCCTCGATGCGGCCAGCGGCGAGGAGCGCATCGTCATGGCGACCTCCAATGCGGCGCGTTACGACGCAGCGGTGGCCGCCCTGCAGGCACTGGACATGCAGCAGGTGGCGGCGCTGTACCGGCGCTGGTATCCGCTGTTCCAGCAGGCCTATGAGGACCTTGGCTATCCCGGCCGCTACTTCAATGACCGCGTGGTGGCCGTGATCGACCACCTGCTGGAAACGCCGGCTCCCGCCGGGCCGCTGGAACTGGTGCAGCCCAAGGTTCTCTATGAATACGCCGACCCTTCCGTGGAGTCGCGCTCGGCGGGGCAGAAACTGCTGATCCGGATGGGACCCGAGCACGCCGCAGTGGTGAAGGCCCAGCTCACGCAGCTGCGTGCGGCGATCGCGAACGACATCAATCACAAGGAGTAGTCATGCCGTTCTTCGAAATCGGATATCTGCCCATCATCATCCTGATCGCCATCATCGTGGTGGCCGCGAAGACGCTGGTCACCGTGCCGCAGGGCTACGAGTTCACGCTGGAGAAGTTCGGGCGCTACAAGCGCACCATGGAGCCGGGGCTGCACTTCATCATGCCGTTCTTCGAGCAGATCGGCCGCAAGATAAACATGATGGAACAGGTGCTGGACGTGAACCGCCAGGAGGTCATCACCAAGGACAACGCCATGGTGGGCGTGGACGCGGTGGTGTTCTACCAGGTGCTCGATGCCTCCAAGGCGGCGTACGAGGTGGACAACCTGCGCCTTGCCGTCATCAATCTGACGATGACCAACATCCGCACCGTGGTCGGCTCCATGGATCTGGACGAGACGCTGTCCAAGCGCGACGAGATCAACCACCGCCTGCTGCGCGTGGTCGACGAGGCCACTTCGCCCTGGGGCATCAAGGTCACGCGCATCGAGATCAAGGACATCCAGCCGCCGCAGAACCTCATCGATTCGATGGCGCGCCAGATGAAGGCCGAGCGCGACAAGCGCGCCAATGTGCTGGAAGCCGAGGGCCTGCGGCAGGCGGCCATCCTCAAGGCCGAGGGTGAGAAGCAGTCGGTGATGCTGGAGGCCGAGGGCCGCAAGGAGGCGGCGTTCCGCGATGCCGAGGCGCGCGAACGCCTGGCCGAAGCCGAGGCCCGCGCCACCGCGATGGTTTCGCAGGCCATAGCCGAGGGCAATACCAACGCGCTGAACTACTTCGTCGCGCAGAAGTACATCGAGTCGCTGAAGGAATTCGCGCACTCGCCGAACCAGAAGGTGTTCTTCCTGCCGGTCGAGGCGTCGAGCGTCATCGCCTCCATCGGCGGCATCGCCGAGCTCGCCAAGGATGCCATGCAGAAGCAGTCCCCGCCGCCGCCGCGGGCACCGGGAATGCCGCGATGATCGAATTCGCCGAGAGCGTGACCTGGTGGCACTGGTGGATCGCCGCCGCCATGCTGGCAGCGCTGGAAACCTTCCTGCCCGGCGCCATTGCCATCTGGTTTGCTGCCGCGGCGGTAATCGTCGGGGCCATACAATTGGCGCTGCCCATGGCCTGGCAGCTGCAGCTGGTGCTGTTCGGGGCGCTGGGCCTGGTGGCCATCTTCCTCTGGCGGCGCCTGCGGCCGCAGGATTACCAGGCCAAGGAGCAGCCGCAGCAGCTGAACCGGCGCGGCGCGCAGTACATCGGACAGGTTTTTCCGCTGGTGGAAGCCATCCAGGACGGCCAGGGCAAGATCGGGGTCGGCGACACGGTCTGGCTGGTGCACGGGCCCGACGCGCCCGCCGGCGCGCGCGTGCGCGTGACAGGGGTGGATGGCGCAACGCTTAAGGTGGAAACTATGTAAAGACGGGTGAGGCCAACCGGGAGGACAGCCATGGTCACGCTGCAGCAGCTGCTGGATCGCAAGGGACATGCCATCCGTTCTATAAGTCCCGGAGAGCCGGTACTCGAAGCCGTCCGCATGATGGCCGAGAATCACATCGGCGCATTGCTGGTGATGGAGCAGGGAAAGCTTCTCGGCATCGTCTCGGAGCGGGACTATGCCCGCAAGATCGTGCTGAAGGGCCGTTCCTCGGCCAGTACACCCGTCCGGGAGATCATGTCCTCGCCCGTCGCCACCATCGCGCCCGACCGCGGCGTGGAGGATGCGATGCGCGAGATGACCAACGGCCGTTTCCGGCACCTGCCGGTGGTTGCCGGCGGGCAGGTGGTTGGCGTCGTCTCCATCGGCGACCTGGTCAAGTGCGTGATCGACGACCAGCGCGATCTGATCGAGAACCTGCAGCAGTACATCCGCGGCTGAGATCGTCGCGGCGACGGATTGCCGACGAACCTGTGTGACGCAGGTCACACATGGCAACGGCACGGAACTTGCTTAAGTGTCCGTCATGACGACTGAACTGCAATCCACGCGCAGCGCCGCCGTGCTGCTGCTCGCGCTGGGCGAGAGCGAGGCCGCGACCGTGCTTAAGCACCTGGACGCCAAGGTCGTCCAGAAGTTGGGCTCGGCGATGGCGCAGCTCAAATCCGCCTCCCGCGAGGAGGTCGCCGAGGTGATCGGGGACTTCGTTGTGACGATGGAGGGGCAGGCCGACATCAAGGTCGGCTCGGAAGACTACATCCGCAGAGTGCTGACCGATGCGCTCGGCGACGACAAGGCGAGCGGCATCATCGACCGCATCCTCGTCGGCCGCAAGAGCAAGGGGCTGGACGTGCTCAAGTGGATGGACGCACGCGCCATTGCGGAGATCGTCCGGCTGGAGCACCCGCAGGTGTTGGCCATCATCATTTCCTATTTGGATGCCGATCTTGCCGCCAGGGTGCTGGCCGAGCTGCCGCAGGCAATCCAGGCCGATGTGCTGCTGCGCGTCGCGCAGCTCGACGGCGTGCAGCCCGTGGCGCTGGGCAAGCTCGACGAGATGATCGAGAAGCAGATCGCGCACAAGGGTGGCAGCGCCTCGGCGAATCTCGGCGGACCGAAGTCGGCGGCGAGCATCCTCAACTACATGCCCGCTTCGGCCATGGAGGAGCTGCGCAAGGCCGATGAAGCCATGGCGCAGAAGCTGCAGGACCTGATGTTCGTGTTCGGCGACATGATCAACATCGACGACAAGAGCGTCCAGACCATATTGCGCGAGGTCGATTCGGCGCGTCTGGTCGTGGCGCTGAAGGGCGCGGACCAGGCGCTGGTACAGCATTTCCTCAAGAACATGTCGCAGCGTGCAGCGGAGATGATCAAGGACGACATGGAGTCGCGCGGTCCGGTCAGGCTCTCGGAAGTCGAAGCCGCGCAGAAGGAGATTCTCGCAACCACGCGCAAGCTCGCCGACGCTGGAACGATCGCGCTCGGCGGCGCAGGTGAGGCCTACGTATGAGTGAAGTGCTCGAACAGGATGAAATAGACGCCCTGCTCCATGGCGTGAATTCCGGTGCCGTGGATACCGGACCGAAGCCGCCCCAGGATCCAGGGGTTGCGCGCAACTACGATTTCAGCACCCAGACCCGCATCGTGCGCGGCCGGATGCCGACGCTGGAGATGATCAACGAGCGCCTGGCAAGGTCGCTGCGGCTGTCCATACTGGGCATGCTGCGGCGCTCGCCGGAGGTGTCGGTGGTCGGCATCAGCACGCCCAAGTACGCCGAGTACATCGCGACGCTCAGCGTGCCGACCAGCCTCAACCTGATCCGCTTCCTGCCGCTGTCCGGCACCGGACTCATGATCTTCGAGGCGCGGCTGATATTCGCGATGATCGACGTGTATTTCGGCGGCACCGGCCGGCACGCCAAGATCGAGGGACGGGATTTCACGCCCACCGAGAACCACATCATAGAGATGCTGATGGAGCAGGTGATCATCGGCCTGAAGGAGGCCTGGTCACCGGTGATGCCGATAGACGTCGGACTTATCAACCGCGAGATGAATCCCACTTTCGCCAACATCGTCAGCCCCACCGAGATCGTGGTGGTCAGCCGGTTGCGTGTCGATCTGGACGGCCATAGCGGCGAGATCCATGTCACGCTGCCGTATTCGATGCTGGAGCCCATCAAGGATACCCTGCGGGCCGGCATGCAGAGCGACCGGGCCGACAAGGAAGAGCGCTGGTCGCAGATCCTGCGCAATGAACTGGAGGAGTCCGAGGTCGATCTAGTGACCCATCTCGGGACTGCGCAGATGACGGTCGGCTCGTTGCTCAACATGCGGGCCGGCGACATCATTCCCTGCGACTTCGACGGCCGCGCCACCATGATGGCCGACGGCGTGCCGCTGTTCTGGGGAGAGCTTGGCCAGCAGGCCGGATCACAGGTGGTCAAAGTCGTGCAGATGAACACACGCAAGCAGGGGAACTCGCTCGACGCATTCGTCAGGAGGTCGTCGTGAACGAAGCCGCAGCAGAGACCCAGGACGTGTTGCTCGACGTCGCCGTCCGGCTGTCGCTGGAAGTGGGCCGGGTGAAGATGACGATACGAGATTTCCTGCAGATGGCCCCCGGCGCAATCGTGAAGCTGGAGCGCCCGGTGGGCGATCCCCTCGATGTGTACGTCAACAACCGGCTCGTCGCCCACGGAGAGGTGGTGATGGTCAACGAGAGGTATGGCGTAAGGTTCACAGAGGCCGTGGGCAGCTCGGGCATACGTGGTTAATCTGCAGATGGGCACGGCACTACGGTTTTTGGTGGTGGACGACTTCTCCACCATGAGACGTGTAATTCGCAACCTCCTCAACGAGCTGGGCTACCATGAGGTCGTCGAGGCGGACGATGGCGACATGGCATTGCCCATCCTCAAGACGGGGAGCATAAATTTCCTCGTCACCGACTGGAACATGCCGGGCATGTCCGGCCTGGGTCTGCTCAGGGCGGTGCGAGCCGACCCGGCGCTGGCCACGCTGCCAGTGCTGCTGGTAACGGCGGAGGCCAAGCGCGAGCAGGTCGTCGAGGCTGCCCAGGCTGGCGTCGACGGCTATGTGGTTAAGCCGTTCACGGCGCAGACACTGAAGGACAAGATCGAGAAGATCCTTGCGAGCCGCGCTGCATGAGCACGCCGACTCATGATGGAGCCGGGAGAGTCGTGACGCTGGGCGCCAGCGTCACGCTGAGCGAGGTTGCCGGACTGCATCAGGAGCTGCTGGCGGCCACCGTCGGCAAGGGCCTGGTGCAGATCGACGGCCGCGGCGTACAGCAGGTGGATACGGCCGGGCTACAGCTGCTGGTCGCGGCTGCGCGCCGCCGCCGCCGTGCTGCGGACGTGCCGCTGCGCTGGATTGGCGTGTCACAGCCGCTGCTGGAGGGCTTCAGGCGGCTCGGCCTGGACAGGCTGCTGGGGCTGCAGGATGCCGTGCCGGGAAAGATGCCGTGAGCAGCGGACTGGAGCAGTTCCACGAAGCCTTCTTTGCCGAGAGCTTCGAGGCGCTGGACAAGATGGAGGGCGCGCTGCTAAAGCTTGCGCCCGGAGCCGCGGACGGCGAAACCATCAACACGGTTTTTCGCGTTGCCCATTCGATCAAGGGCGGAGCCGACATGTTCGGCTTCAACGAGATTACCGCATTCGCACACGCGCTGGAGACGCTGCTCGACGAACTGCGCTCCGGAAGGCTCGAAGTCACGACAGAAATCTGCGACGGACTGCTGCAATCCGTCGACCAGATCCGCCTGCTGATGACGGCAATGCGCAGGCAGCAGCCGCTGGACACCCGCGCGGCCGACCTGCTGCAGGTAATGTTTGAGCAGATGGTGGCCCAGGGCGCCGCTGCAGTGCGGCCGGTGGCGGCAATGATATCCGCTGCGGTTCCCGCCACCGGCATGACGGCATGGAGCATTCGCCTCCGACCGCTGCCTGAGTTCCTGAGCCGCGGCAATGATCCGCTGCGCCTGTTCGAGGAGCTCGCCGGCATGGGTGAGCTCCAGGTGCATGCCGATGCCGGCAGCCTGCCGGATCTGGGACGCCTGGACCCGACGCAATGCCATCTACGCTGGAACCTGGTGCTGAGAACCTCGGTGCCCCGCTCGTCCATCGACCTGATCTTCGAGTGCGTCGAGGGGGACTGCGAGCTGGAGGTGACGAGGCTGCAGATCGTGGAACCGGATGCTTCCGGCCATGCGTCACTTGCGGACGCCACTTCGGTGCGCATCGCGATCGGCAAGATCGACGAAATGTTCGACACCGTGGGCGGGATCGTCAGCACGCAGTCGATGCTGAGCGAGCTTGCAATGCATCTGCAGGGCGCGGATGCCGAGCGGCTGCGCAGCGGCCTCGCGCGGCTGGAATCCCAGCTCCATGACCTGCAGGCGAGCGTCATGCGCGCCCGCATGCAGCCCGTGGGATCGGTTTTCAGCCGCTTTCCGCGCCTGGTGCACGACCTTTCGGCGCGGCTTGCGAAGCAGATCAACTTGCAGATCAGCGGCGAGGACGTCGAACTGGACAATGCCGTGCTCGAGAAGATCGGCGATCCGCTGGTGCACCTGGTGCGCAACAGCGTGGATCATGGCATCGAGACGCCGGAGGTGCGCGTGGCGGCGGGCAAACCCGCCGCTGGCACCATCCATCTGGAGGCTTTCCACCGGGAAGGCGGTGTCGGCATTGTCGTCCGCGATGATGGCCGCGGACTGGACCACACCGGCATCCTGGAGAAGGCCCGGGCGGGCGGCCTGGTCGATGTTGCCGCGGTGCTGACTGACGAGCAGGTGCATGAACTCATCTTCCTGCCGGGGCTCTCCACGGTGGCCGAGACCACGGATCTTTCCGGCCGCGGTGTCGGCATGGACGTGGTGCGCCGGAACGTCAGGGAACTGGGGGGCAGCGTGGAGCTGCGCAGTGAACCGGGCAAGGGCACCACGACGATGATCATCCTGCCGCTGAGGCATCCGGCGTCGACCGGCACTGCTGCGATCCGGCAGACGGGCTGACGGCCGGGACCGGGCGCGGTGCTTCCGTGCTACTTGCGCCAGAAAGTGCGCGAGAACAGCAGCAGAAAGGTGAACAGCTCGATGCGCCCGAGGAACATCCCCAGCGTGCAGATCCACACCTGCAGATCGCTCAGCACGCCGTAGTTCGCCATCGGGCCCACCAGTCCCAGCCCCGGGCCGGCGTTGTTGATTGAGGCGATCACCGCGGTGAAGGCCGACATGAAATCCATGTCCGTGGCCAGCAGCGCGAAGGTGAGCACGACCACGGTCATGAAGTAGATGAAGATGAAGGCCAGCACCGAGTAGACCACGCGGCTGGCGATCACCTTGCCGCCGACCTTCAAGGGCTGCACGGCCTGTGGATGCACCAGCAGGAACATCTCGCGGAAGCACTGCTTGACCAGCACCAGGGCGCGGAACATCTTGATGCCGCTGCCGGTGGAGCCGGTGCTGCAGGTCACGCAGCTGAGGAACAGCACCCACATCGACGCGAACAGCGGCCAGCGGGAGTAGTCCTCGGTGACGAAACCGGTGGTGGTGGCGATGGAAATGGTGGTGAAGGCCGTGTGCCGCAGCGTGGTCAGCCAGTTGCCGTAGAGGTGGTTGCGGCCGACCACCAGCGCGACGATCACGACGCTGATGCCCAGCAGCAGCATCACCCAGCGCGCCTCGGGGTCGCGCCGGTATGCATCCAGGTCGCCGCGGCGGAAGGCGATGAAGTGAGTGGAGAAGTTCACCGTCGCCACCAGCATGAAGATCATCAGCACGGCCTCGATGGCCGGCGAATTGAAATGGCCGATGCTGGCATCGTAGTTGGAGAAGCCGCCCAGGGCCATCACCGAAAAGGCATGGCAGATGGCGTCGAAGAGGCTCATGCCGACGCTCCACAGCGCGAAGGTGCACACGGCCGTGAGGCTGGCGTAGACCATCCACAGGGCCTTGGCGGTCTCGGTGATGCGCGGCGTGAGCTTGGTGTCCTTCACCGAACCCGGGGTCTCGGCGCGGTACATCTGCATGCCGCCGACGCCCAGCAGCGGCAGCACCGCCACCGCCAGCACGATGATGCCCATGCCGCCCAGCCAGTGCAGCGCATGCCGCCACAGGTTCATCGAATGCGGCAGGTGGTCGAGGCCGGTGATCACCGTGGAGCCGGTGGTGGACAAGCCCGACATGGCTTCGAAATAGGCGTGCGCGGCGTTCAGGTGTGGCTCGCCGATCATGAATGGCGCGGCGGCAGCGGCCGTGAGGATCAGCCAGCTGAGGCTCACCAGCAGGTAACCGTCGCGGGGCTTGAGCTCCGCGCGCCAGCGGCGCGTCGCCAGCAGCAGCACCAGGCCCACTCCCAGCGTCACGCCCGCGGGAATGGCGAAGGCCTGCAGCTGCGCCGTCTCGCCGTAGATCAGCGCCGTGGCGAGCGGCAGCAGATAGTAGAGCGCGAACAGGGCCAGCAGCGAGCCCAGCACATTGACGACGGCGAGGATGGAGCGCATGGAGCGCATGGGGCGCCCGTATCAGTCCGTCTGGAACAGGCGCTGCACCGCGTCGATCTGCCGACGGTCGGTGAGGAACAGGATCACGTGATCCTCGGTTTCGATCATCGTGTCGTGGTGGGCGATGATCACCTTCTCGCCGCGGACCAGCGCCACGATGGTGGCGCCGAAGGGCAGGTCCAGCTCCTCGATGCGGCGGCCGACCACACGCGAGCGGTCCTGCGGGCCGTGCACCACGGTTTCGAGCGCTTCGGCGGAGCCGCGGCGCAGTGAATGCACGCGCACCACGTCGCCGCGGCGCACGTGCGCGAGCAGCGAGCCGATGACCACCGTCTGCGGCGACACGGCGATGTCGATGCTGCGGTTTTCCATCAGGTCGCCGTAGGAAGGCTTGTTGACCAGCGCCAGCACCTTGCGGGCGCCGAGGCGCTTGGCCAGCATGGCCGAGAGCACGTTGGCCTCCTCGGAATTGGTGACGGCGGCGAACACGTCGGTGCTGTCGATGTTCTCCTCGATCAGCAGCTCCTCGTCCTGGGCATCGGCGTGCAGCACGATGGTGCCTTCCAGGCGCTCGGCCACGCGGTTGGCGCGCAGCAGGTCGCGCTCGATAAGCTTCACCTGGTACTGCTTCTCGAGCCGCCGCGCCAGGCGCATGCCGATGTTGCCGCCGCCGGCGATGATCACCTTGCGCACACCTTCCTCGGCGCGGCGCAGTTCGCTCATCATGCGCTTGATGTTGTCGCGCGCGGCGACGAAGAAGATCTCGTCGCCCTCCTCGATCACGGTCTCGCCTTCGGGATCGACCACGCGGCCATTGCGGTAGATGGCGGCGATGCGCGCCTCGGCATTGGGCATGTGGTCGCGCAGCGTGCGCAGCTCCTGGCCCACCAGCAGGCCGCCGCGGCGCGTCAGCATGCCCACCAGGCGCACGCGGCCGTCGGCGAAATCCACGATCTGCAGCGCGCCGGGATTGTGGATCAGGCGTTCGATGTATTCGGTGACCAGCTGCTCCGGGCTGATCCACACGTCGACCGCCAGCGCGCCTTCGGCGAACAGCTTCTCCTTGCTGGTGTATTCGGACGCCCGGATGCGCGCGATCTTCTTGGGCGTGCGGTACAATGCGTTGGCGATCTCGCAGGCGATCATGTTCACTTCGTCGGAGCTGGTGAGCGCGACGAGGATGTCGGTGTCGGCGATGCCGGCGGCTTCGAGCACCGAAGGAAACGAGGCATTGCCGGCGATGGTGCGCACGTCGATGCGGCCCTGCAGATCGCGCAGCAGTTCCTCGTCGACATCCACCACGGTGACTTCGTTGGCGGGCTCCCGGGCGAGGTGATAGGCGGCAGTGCGGCCGACCTGGCCTGCTCCGAGGATCAGTACCTTCACCGCACGATCTCCAGGTTGGCGTACGACAGCATCAGCCACTTGGCTCCCTGATTCTCGAAGTTTACCTGCACGCGGGCCTGGGAGCCCTGGCCTTCGAGATTGAGGATGACCCCGTCGCCGAAGCGACCGTGGCGCACCCGGGCGCCGAGCCTGATGCCGGGGCTCGCCGCCTCCGGCACCGGCGGGCGGAACCGCGCCACGCCGATGGCCGGCCGCGCCACCTGTACGCGCGGGCGGATTTCCTCCACCAGCTCGGCGGGGATTTCCTCGATGAAGCGCGACGGCGTGCCGAAGCTGTCCATGCCGTGCAGCCGGCGCTGCTCGGCGTAGCTGATGTACAGCTGCTGCATCGCGCGCGTGATGCCCACGTAGCACAGGCGCCGCTCCTCCTCCAGGCCCTCCAGGTCGTCGATGGAGCGCTGGTGGGGAAACAGGCCGTCCTCCATGCCGGTGAGGAATACCAGCGGGAATTCCAGTCCCTTGGCGGTGTGCAGCGTCATCATCTGCACGCAGTCCTCCCATTCGCCGGCCTGCCCTTCGCCGGATTCCAGCGCCGCATGCGCGAGGAAGGCTTCCAGCGGCGGCAGTTTCTCGCCCTCGGTATCCGGATCCACCGCGTCGGCATCGAAGCCGCGCGCGGCGCTGACCAGCTCTTCGAGGTTCTCGATGCGCGCCTCGCCCTTGTCCTGCCTGTCCTTGCGGAAATGTTCGATGAGGCCGGTGTTCTGGATCACGTGGTCGATCTGCTCGTGCAGCGGCAGGCCCCGGGTATCGGCATCGAGCCGGTCGATGAGCTGCAGGAAGCCCAGCAATGCCGCGCCGCCGCGGGCGCCGAAGGCCTCGGCGGCCGACAGTTCGCCGGCCAGCTTCTGCGTTGGCACGCCGGAGAGCATGTGCGCGGCCGCCGCCCACATCGATTCGCTGCGCTGCCGTGCCACGGCGCGCAGGCCTTCGAGCGTGCGCGCGCCGATGCCGCGCGTGGGCAGATTGACCACGCGCTCGAAGGAGGCGTCGTCATGGCGGTTTGCGACCAGGCGCAGATAGGCCAGCGCGTCCTTGATCTCGGCGCGCTCGTAGAAGCGCAGGCCGCCATAGACTTTGTAAGGCACGCGCGCCGAGAGGAAGGCCTCCTCGAACACGCGCGACTGCGCATTGGAGCGGTACAGCACGGCGACCTCGCGCCGCGCGCCGCCGCGGCGCGCCCACTCGACGATCCGGTGCAGCACGAAATCCGCCTCGTCGCGCTCGTTGAAGGCGGCATAGACATGGATGGGCTCGCCCTTGCCGCCGCTGGTCCACAGGTTCTTGCCCAGCCGCCCCGAGTTGTTGGCGATGAGGGCGTTGGCGGCGCCGAGAATGTTGCCGGTGGAGCGGTAGTTCTGTTCCAGCCGGAACATCGCTGCACTGGGGTAGTCGCGCGAGAACTGGCGCAGGTTCTCCACCCGCGCGCCGCGCCAGCGGTAGATGGACTGGTCGTCGTCGCCGACCACGAAGGGGCTGCCGTCGGCACCGGCCATCAGGCGCGTCCACGCGTACTGGATGGCGTTGGTGTCCTGGAATTCGTCGACCAGCACATGCCGGAAGCGCGCGCGGTAATGCGCGGCCAGCGAGGCATTGTCGCGCAGCAGCTCGAAGGCGCGCAGCAGCAGCTCGGCGAAGTCCACCGCGCCGCTGCGCTGGCAAGCCTCTTCATAAGCGGCATACAGCTTCGCCAGCGTCTGCTGCATGGGATCGTTCCCGGCCTTGACCTGCGCCGGACGCAGCCCGTCGTCCTTGAGCTTGTTGATGTAGTACTGCACATCCCGCGGCACGAAGCGGGTGTCGTCCAGTTCCTGCGCCCGGATCAGCTTCTTGATCAGCCGCTGCTGGTCCTCGCTGTCGAGGATCTGGAAACCCGGCGGCAGGCCGGCAAGCTGGTGGTGCAGCCGCAGCAGCCGGTGCGCGATGCCGTGGAAGGTACCCACCCACATGCCGCCGCCGGGCATGCCGAGCAGCTTCTCGATGCGGTGGCGCATCTCGGCCGCGGCCTTGTTGGTGAAAGTGACGGCGAGGATGTTGTGCGGCGAGGCGTCCAGCGCGGTCAGCGCCCAGGCGATGCGGTGGATGAGCACGCGCGTCTTGCCGCTGCCCGCGCCGGCGAGCACCAGCGTGGGACCGAACGGCGCGGTGACGGCGGCGCGCTGCTCATCGTTGAGCGGATTGAGAATCGGGGACAGGTCCATGAGGAGCCGCCGATTCTATCAGTCGCTGCGCCGGACCGACTCCTCGGTGAAGCGCAGCAGCTCCGTGGCCAGCACCAGGATCACCGGCCCGAGAATGAATCCGATCAGTCCGAAGGCCGAGATGCCGCCGATCACACCGAGGAACACCAGCAGCGTGGCCACCGGCGTGTAGCGCGAGATGATCCATGGGCGGATGAAATTGTCGGACACCGATACCAGGCCGCCCCAGGCGAGCATGAAGATGGCCCATCCGAAGTGCCCGGTGACGGCGAGATACAGCACGGCCGGCACCCACACCAGTCCCGCGCCACCGAAGGGCAGCAGCGCCGACACGGCTGCGACCACGCCGAACACCACCGGGCCGGAAAGACCGGCGATCGCAAAGCCTATGCCCACCAGCAGGCCCTGCGCCGCCGCAGTGAGGCCGCAGCCATAGACGACGGCGCGCGTGACCTTGCCCAGCCGCGTGAACAGCCTGCCGCGGCGGGCGGGCTCCAGCGGCAGCAGCTGCGCGAGCCGCGTGAACCAGGCTGTGCCGTCACGCAGCATGAAGAACAGGATGAACAGCATCAGGCAGAACTGCAGCACGACACCGGCGGCATTGAGGAACAGCTGCCCGCTCACGCCCGCCAGCGCTCCGGCCCAGCTCTGCAGGTTCTCGCGCACGTAATCCTGGATGGCATTGAGGTCGGGTCCGCCGTATTTCGCGAGCCGCGCTGCCAGCGCGGCAATGTAGGGATGCCGGTTCGGGTCGAGCCATGAGGCGAGGTCGAAGAATTGCGGATTGCTTTGCAGCGACGCGGCCATGCCGGCGATCTGCTGCGCAAAAGCCATCCCGAGCAGCACCAGCGGCGCGAAGACGGCGATGGGGGTCAGTGCAGTGAGGGCGCCGGCCGCAGCGCCCCGGCGGTTGCCGAAGCGCTGCGTGAGATGCTCCTGCAGCGGCGCCATCAGGAAGGCGAGGATGGCGGCCCAGGCCAGCGGCATCCGCAGCGGCCACAGGATGAGCCCGATCGCCCACAGCACCGCAATGAAGGTGCCGATGGCAAGCCAGCGTCGCAGGGTCGGGCCGCGTTCCTCGCTCATGGCATCACCAGTGGTTGCGCAGCTCGCGCAGGCGCAGAAACACATCGCGCGGCGCGGGTTCATCGGGCAGGTCGGGAAAGCGCTCGCGCAGGCGGCGGATGATTTCGGGATTCTGCAGGCGCAGGAAGGTGTTGAAGCGCTTCTCTTCGCCCAGAGTGGTCACGGGCATGTCGGGCGCCGGCCGCTCGGCAAGCTGCGAGCGCAGCCCGGCAGCTGTCCCGTTGCCCGGCTCGCGGTCCAGCGTGAACCCCAGGTTGTTGAGGAAGTAGTCGTGGCCGGCGTAGACCCGCGTGGCATCGGGCAGGCGCGCAAGCTGCTGCGAGAAGGTCTCGTACAGCAGCGCGGGATCGCCGCCGTTGTGGCAGTTGCCGGCGCCGGCGTTGAAGAGCGTATCGCCGCAGAACAGCGCCGGCTCGTCGGCATGGGCGAACAGGCACACATGCGAGCGCGTGTGGCCCGGGGTATCGAGGCATTCCAGTTCCACCGTCCGGCCGACGCGGATCACATCCCCCTGCGCGAGGCCCACGTCGATGTCCTCGATCAGCGCGGCGGCGCCTGCATGCGCCAGCACGCGCGCCCCGGTGGCTGCGCGCAGCGCCGCATTGCCGCCGGTGTGGTCGTGGTGGTGATGGGTGTTGAGGATCTGCGTGATGGTCCAGCCGCGTTGGCGCGCCGCGCCCAGCATCAGCCGGGCATCGAAGGGATCGATCGCCAGCGCCTCGCCGGTTTCGCCGCAGGCCACCAGGTAGTGGTAGTTGCGCAGCCGCGTATCAGGCCAGAGGCGCTCGACGATCATTGCGGCGCTGCCGGTGCGGCGCGCAGGCGCGCGCGCTCCTGCGCCACGAGGAAGTCCACCAGCTCGCGCACACCGCTCCAGCTGCCCACTGCGGCGGAATTGATGAGATAGCGGCCATTGACGACCACCGCCGGCGTGCCCGGAATTCTTGCGAGCCTCACGTACTCGTCCTGCGCTCGCACCTGCGCGTCGATTTCGGGCGAATTCGCCTTCGCCAGGAAATCCGCAGCCGGCACCTTCGAGTGGTTGGCATAGAACGCGGCGGCATCCTCGATGCCGGGCAGCGGCCGGCGCAGGCGGCCGGTGGACGGGTCCAGCAGCGGGAACTCGTGGTTCTCCCAGATGGCCTTGAAGAACCGCTCGTGGTTCTCGTCGGCGATGCCCAGCGCGCGCGCCGTGAGCCAGGCGCGCTGGAACATCGGCCACGCCTCGGAGGGCACGAAGGAGGCATGCACCAGCGTCAGTGCAACGTCTGCGGGCAGGCCGGCGCGCAATTGCTCGATCGCGCCCAGGGCCTGGAAGCAGTACGGGCAGCCGTAGGAGAACACTTCCGTGACCTCGATCTTGCCTGCGGGCGCCATGCCGCTCGACACCGGCGTCGGGATCACCGTGTAGTCCCGGCCTTCCTGCCAGCGCCACTGCGCCTGGGCGGCGAGCGGCAGCAACGATGCGAGCAGCAGCAGCGGGCGGAGCAGCTTCTTCATATGCGATGGAATCCCAACGGCAGGTAGTGGTCGACGAGCAGGGCCAGGAACAGCCACATGAGGTATTTCACCGAGAAGCGGAACAGCTGCATGGGCAGTTCGCGGCGCGCGGTGCGCTTGAGCTGGATGGCGTAGTGCAGGAACACCGAGTTCAGCGCCAGCGCCGCCAGCAGGTAGATGAGGCCGCTCATGCCGGTGAGATAGGGCAGCAGCGTCACGATGACGAGGATCACCGTGTACAGCAGCACGTGCAGCCGCGTGAACTCCACGCCGTGCGTCACCGGCAGCATGGGGATGCCCACTTTCGCGTATTCGTCGTGGCGCGCGATGGCCAATGCCCAGAAATGCGGCGGCGTCCACGCGAAGATGATGAGGAATAGCAGCAGCGCGTAGGGGTCGATGGTGTTGGTCACCGCGGCCCAGCCCAGCACCGGCGGTGCAGCGCCCGCGGCGCCGCCGATGACGATGTTCTGCGGCGTCGCGCGCTTGAGCCAGGCGGTGTAGATGATGGCGTAGCCGATGAGCGAGGCGAAGGTGAGGCACGCCGTGAGCGGGTTCACCAGCAGCCACAGCAGCAGCATGGCGATGACGGCGAGCACCAGCGCGAACACCAGCGCCTGGCGCTCGGTGACACCGCCCCGCGGCAGGGGGCGGAAGCGGGTGCGCGCCATGCGCGCGTCGATGCGCTGGTCCAGCAGCTGGTTCATGGCCGCGGCGCTGGCGGCCGCGAGCCCGATGCCGAGGTTGCCCCAGATCAGCGCGGCGAGCGGTGGCAGCCCGGGACTGGACAGCAGGGTGCCGACCACCGAGGTCAGCACGATCAGCGCGACGATGCGCGGCTTGGTCAGCGCCAGATACAGGCGCCACCGGCTGGGGGCCGCAAGAATCTGGGTGCTGCTGCTGGCCACGGCGTTCCGGATGGACAAGGGCGCAAGAGCTTAGCAGAAGCCGTCCGCGTGCTCGCTGCGACGCCCGCTCCGGGGTCCGGGGGGCGGCGTGCGGGCGCATACCCACAGCTCCACCCGGCCGCAGCCGGCCTGGCGCAGTGCGCTGGCGGCCGCCGCGGCCGTTGCGCCGGTGGTGAGCACGTCATCCAGCAGGGCCACATGCGCCGGCGGCACCGCGCCAGGCTTCAGGCGGAAAGCGCCGGCGATGTTGCGCGCCCTTTCGGCCGCGGCAAGACCACTCTGGGCGGCCGTGTTGCGCTGCCGCTCCAGCAGGCCGGACAGCAAGGGCAGCTTCAGCCTGGGGGCCAGATGCCGGCCTATTTCGGCGGCCTGGTTGAAGCCCCGCTCGCGCAGGCGCTGCGCATGCAGCGGCACGGGCACCAGCGCCTGGGGCAGATCGGTGCCGTGCCAGGCCTGTGCCATGAGCATGCCCAGCACGCGTGCGCTCACCAGCTGATGGTGGAATTTCAGGCGCTGGATCAGCTCATCGACCGGGGGCTCATAGAGGAACAGCGCGCGCAGCCGGTCGATGCCGCGCGGTGCAGCCAGATGCTCCGGTGCCGCGGCGGGGCATGCCGCCTCGCAGTGCGGACACAGGTCCAGGCCCCAGGCTCCGGGAGGATCCAGATTCCGCCCATCCTGGCCCGTGCCGCCGCAGAGCAGGCAGACCGGCGGTGCCACCGTATTGGTCAGAAAATGACCATACGTCAACCACGCCTGCCGGAGCGGGTTGACAAGACTCCTGGCCTTCTTGAACATCCTCGGCAGCCTGGCGGTCCGGCGGCAGTTCAGCACACCGGATTTCACGCCAAAGGGGAGACAAATGTCATGAACGCAGTCATATCGGAGCCGATCGCGTCATTTTCCGACGGATTGCGCCACGACTGGACGCTGGCCGAGGTAGAGGCGCTGTTCGAGCTGCCGTTCATGGATCTGGTCTACGAGGCCCAGACCGTCCACCGCCGCCACCATGCGCCGAACCGCATGCAGATGAGCACGCTGCTGTCCATCAAGACCGGCGGCTGTCCCGAGGACTGCGGCTACTGCCCGCAGAGCATCCACTACGACACCGGCGTGGCGCGCGACGCGATGATGCCGGTCGAGGCGGTGGTCGACGCGGCCCGCAGGGCGCAGGCGGCCGGCGCCACGCGCTTCTGCATGGGCGCGGCCTTCCGCTCGCCGAAGCAGAAGGACATCGAGCGTGTGGCGCAGATGATCCGTGAGGTGGGCGCGCTGGGCATGGAGACCTGCGCCACGCTGGGCATGCTGACGCCCGAACAGGCGCATGAGCTCAAGGACGCCGGCCTCGACTACTACAACCACAACGTCGACAGCTCCGAAGAGTTCTACCGCAAGATCATCACCACCCGCACCTACCAGCACCGGCTCGACACGCTGGCCGCGGTGCGCAATGCCAACCTCAAGGTCTGCAGCGGCGGCATCGTCGGCATGGGCGAGACGCGCGCCGACCGCGCCGGCATGCTGGTGACGCTGGCCAACCTGCCCGAGCATCCGCAGAGCGTGCCCATCAACCAGCTGGTGCAGGTCAAGGGCACGCCGCTGGCCGATGGCGCGGCCGATCCGGCAGCGCAGGCCGCGGTGGATGGCTTCGAGTTCGTGCGCACCATTGCGGTGGCGCGCATCCTGATGCCGGCGGCGCAGGTGCGCCTCTCCGCGGGCCGCGAGGGCATGAGCGATGAACTGCAGGCACTGGCCTTCATGGCCGGCGCGAGCTCCATCTTCTATGGCGAGAAGCTGCTGACCACCGGCAATCCCGATGTGGAGCGCGACCGCCGGCTGCTGGCGCGGCTCAAGATCGAGCCGGAGACACAGGCGCAGACGGACGCGCGCTCCGGCTGCTGCTAGGGCGCACGGCACTTTCCGGTGATGAGGCCAGCCGATGCGCCGCACGGATGACGCCGTTGCACGGCTGCTGCACGGCATCGCCGAGGCGCAGCTCATGCGCCAGCGGCGCCGCGTCGAAGGTTTCGCACGAGCGGACCGCCTCACGCGCGTGATCGTCGGCGGGCGCGAGCTCGTCAATTTCTGCAGCAACGACTATCTGGGCCTGGCGCGCGACCCACGCCTGGGCGAGGCCATGGCGCAGGCAGCGCGCGAGTGGGGCGCGGGCAGCGGCGCCGCGCATCTGGTCACCGGCCACACGGCCGTCCATCACGCACTGGAGGAACGGCTCGCCGCGTTCACGCGCCGCGAGGCTGCGCTGCTGTTTTCCACCGGCTACATGGCCAATCTCGGCGTCGTGACCAGCTTCGCGGGCCGCGGCGAGACCGTGGTGCAGGACCGGCTCAATCACGCCTCGCTGCTCGACGGCGCGCAGCTGGCCGGCGCGCGGCTGATCCGCTACGCGCATGCCGATGCCACCGCAGCAGCGCGCGCGCTGGAAGAGGCGGGCGAGAACGCGGCGCTGCTCGCCACCGACGGCGTGTTCAGCATGGACGGCGATGTGGCGCCGGCGGCGGCGCTGGCGCGCACGGCCCGCGTGCACGGCGTCTGGCTGCTGCTCGACGATGCGCACGGCCTGGGCGTGACCGGCGCGACGGGGCGCGGCACGCTCGAAGAGGCGGGGCTGGGCGCTGCGGAGGTTCCGCTGCTGGTGGGCACGCTGGGCAAGGCCTTCGGCTGCTGCGGCGCCTTCGTGGCCGGGGACCGTGACCTGGTGGAGTTCGTGCTGCAGCGGGCGCGCAGCTACATCTACACCACGGCGCTGCCGCCGGGCGCCGCGGCCGCTGCGCATGCAGCGCTGGACATCGCTGAGCGGGAGAGTTGGCGGCGCGAGCACCTGGCGCAGCTCATCGCGCGGTTTCGCGCCGGCGCCGCGCAGCTGGGCCTGCCGCTCGGTGCCTCGCGCACGCCGGTGCAGCCGCTCATCGTCGGCGAGACGGCGCGCTGCCTTGCGGCGAGCGATGCGCTGCGCGAGCGCGGATTCTGGGTGGCCGCGATCCGCCGCCCCACCGTGCCGCCCGGCACCGAGCGGCTGCGCATCACGCTGACCGCGGCCCACGACGACGACGAGGTGGATGCCTTGCTCGAATCCCTGGCGGCCGTGCTGCCGGCCGGAAGCCGGACATGAGCGCCGTGCATGCCGAACGCAGCGGCGCCGGCGATCTGCCGCTGGTGCTGTTGCATGGCTGGGGCATGAGCCTGCGTGCCTTCGATGCGCTGCGCGCGGCACTGGGCGTGGCGGACTGCGCGCTGGATCTTCCGGGCCATGGCCGCAGCGGCTGGGATCCCTCGCGCGCCGGCTTCGAGCAGCAGCTGGAGGATCTGGCGCGGGCGATGCCGGAGCGCGGCGTGCTGCTGGGCTGGTCGCTGGGCGCCTATTTCGCGCTGGAATGCGCGCGCCGCTGGCCGCAGCGCGTCGCCGGGCTGGTGCTGGTCGCGGCCACCCCGCGCTTCGGTGCCGCGCCGGACTGGCCGCATGGTCTGGCGCCGCTCGCCATGGAGGCGTTCAGCGCCACGCTGGAACAGGACTGGCAGCACACACTGCAGGATTTCATCTGGCTGCAATTGCGCGGCAGCCGCAATGCCGAGACCGTGCAGCGGCAGATCCAGGCGGGACTGCGTTCGCATGGCGAACCGCAGCGCGAGGCGCTGGCGGCGGACATGGCCATCCTCGGCGCGCTGGACCTGCGCGCGCAGCTTGCCGATATCCGCCAGCCTGCGCTGGTCATCACCGGCCAGCACGATCGCGTCACGCCGCCGGGCGCCGGCGCCTGGCTCGCGGCGGCCCTCGATGCCGACCATGTGTGCATTCCGCGCGCCTCGCATGCCCCCTTCCTCTCGCATGTGGAGGAGACGGCGGCGCCGATCCGTGAGTTTCTGGCGCGCACTGCGGCCGCGGCTGCTCCCCTGAACCGGAGCCCGGCATGAGAGGGGATCAGCACAGCGGCTTTCATCTCGATGCGCGTGTGGTTGCGCGCAGCTTCGGCGCTGCCAGTGCCGGCTACGACGCAGCCGCCGATCTGCAGGCCGAGGTGCGTGCCGAATTGCTCGCGCGCGTGGACGAGCTGCAGGCACAGCGCGCCCGCATACTGGATCTGGGCTGCGGCACCGGCGCGGGCGCGGCGGCGCTGAAGCGGCGCTTCCCGCGCGCGCGCGTGGTGGCAGCGGACATTGCCCCGGCGATGGTGGCGCTGGCGCGCCGCCGCAGCCGTTTCTGGCGGCCGATCGAGACGGTGGTGGCCGACTGCCACGAGCTGCCTTTCCCGGATGCCTGCTTCGATCTGGTGTTCACCAACCTCATGCTGCAGTGGGCCGAGCCGCTGGACGCTGCGCTGGAGCAGATCCGCCGCGTGCTCAGGCCCGGCGGGCTGCTGCTCGCCAGCAGTTTCGGCCCGGAAACGCTGCAGGAGCTGCGCGCCGCCTGGGAAGCCGCGGACGGGCAGGTGCACGTGAACCGCTTCGTCGACATGCACGATCTGGGCAGTGCGCTGGTGCGCGCCGGCTTCGTCGAACCGGTGCTCGACACCGACCGCCACCGCCGCTGGTACTCCGAGCCCGTGGCGCTGATGCGCGGCCTGCAGGCCATCGGCGCGCACAACCTCAATGCCGGCCGCCCCCGTGGCCTCACGGGCCGGCGCGCCTACGGCCGCATGACCGCGGCATATGAGTCGCTGCGCGAGGCGCGCGGCCTGCCGGCCACCTGGCAGGTGGTCTATGCCACGGCCTGGGCCGGCGAGCATGCGCCGCCAGGCATCCATGTCGCCGATGCAGAAACCGTGGTCTCGCTGGCCTCCCTGCGGCGCAGGATCGCGGGCCGGTGAGCAGGCTGGACCCATTGCTGCGCCAGAGCCTGTTCGTCGCCGGCACCGACACGGGCGTGGGCAAGACCTGGGTGACCACGCGCCTGCTGCGCGCCTGGGTGCGTGAGGGCTGCCGCGCGGCGGGAATGAAGCCCGTGGCGGCAGGCGCCGAGCGCGCTGCCGGCGGGTTGCGCAACGAAGATGCTCTGGCGCTCCAGGCAGCGGGCAATGTGGCGCTGCCTTATGAGGTACTGAATCCCTGTTGCCTGGCCCGGCCCACCTCACCGCATCTGGCGGCGCAGGAAACGGGAGTCAGCATCTCCTGCGATACAATCAAGTCGAATTTTGACCGTATTGTTTCACTATCAGATCTAGTTGCCGTGGAGGGGGCCGGCGGATGGTGGGCGCCCATCGGTGAGCCCGGCCATGCGGGCGAGCGCGGTCCGACCATGGAGGATGTCGCGCGCGCGCTGGGCCTGCCGGTGCTGCTGGTGGTCGGCGTGCGCCTCGGCAGCCTCAACCACGCACTGCTGACGGCGGCAGCCATCCGCGGCTGCGGCCTCAGGCTTGCGGCCTGGGTGGCCAACCCCATCGACCCCGGATTCGAAGACTGCGCGGCCTATGTCGAATCCCTGCAGCGCCGGCTGCCCGCGCCGCGGGTGTCCGTGGCCGATGACGAGGTCTGCTAGCCTCCGTATATGAGTGCGGGCGTCCAGCGCATCGACATCGCCGTGACCAATGCGCTGAACCGGCGGCAGGCACGCCTCGCCATTGGTGTGGTGGCTGCCGGCTGCATCGCCGTGGCGCTGCTGTGGACGGCGCGCGGGTTCTGGCCGGTGCTGCCCTTCGCGGGGCTGGAAATCCTGGTGTTTGCGCTGGCACTGCGGGCCAACCGCCGCCGGGCGCTACAGTGGCAGACCATATTCATCTCCGAAGACCAGATCCGCATCCGCAAGCGGGGAAAAAGTGGCACGGCACGGGAAGTGGTGTTCCCGAGGTACTGGACGCGCGTTAAACTGTCGCGGTCGGCAATCGCCTCGCATCCCGGCCGCCTGACTCTGGAGTCCAGCGGCAAATCCTGCGAAGTCGGGGAGTTTCTGACGGAGGATCGACGGCGCGAGCTGGCCCGGCAGCTACGTGGCCTGGTCGGGCGCATGGGTGAAATCCCCGCGCCCGACCGCGTTTCTCCCGGTTGAACGCAACAAGGTACGCAAGGTCTACGATGCTTCGCAAAACTGGAACCTGGGGCGCCATGGCGGCCGCTCTTCTGGCTGTGGCTGTGCCCGCGCATGCGGACTGGTCCCTCGTGAACATGCCGCGCGGCGTGACCACCCTGTCGGGGGACATCTACAGCCTCCACATGGCGGTCTTCTGGTGGTGCGTGGGCATCGGCGTGATCGTCTTCGGCTGGATGATCTATTCGCTGGTCAAGTTCCGGAAGTCCAAGGGGGCCGTGCCGGACACCGCACTGGTGCACAGCACCCGGGCGGAGATCATCTGGACCATCATTCCCGTCGTCATCCTGGTGGTGATGGCCATCCCCTCGGCCCGCATGCTGATCAAGCTCGAGGATGCCACCGGCACGCAGCTGACCGTGCGCGTGACCGGCTACCAGTGGAAGTGGCAGTACGAATACCTGGGCTCGGGCGTGAGCTACTTTTCGACGCTGGATGCGGTCAGCAATGAGGCCCGCCAGCGCGATGCCACGGTGAAACCCGAGGACGTGCCCAACTACCTGCTCAATGTCGACCGCCCGCTGGTGGTTCCCGTCGGCACCAAGGTGCGCGTGCTGCTGACCTCGCGGGACGTGATCCACGCCTGGTGGGTGCCTGATCTGGCCGTGAAGAAGGACGCCATTCCGGGCGTCGTCAACGAGCTGTGGTTCGAGATCCGGCCCGACAAGGTCGGCACCTACCGCGGGCAGTGCGCCGAGCTGTGCGGCCGCGACCACGGCTTCATGCCCGTCGTGGTCGACGCCAAGACGCCCGAGGACTTCGCGGCCTGGCTCGAGGAGCAGCGCAGCGCCGCCACCAAGACGATGACCGCGGCCGCCGGCTGACGGCACCGCATCCGCAGAATCCGAACCGGGACAGAATCATGGCTACCGAACACGCAGACCACGCCGCCCACGATCACCACGGAGCCCCGAGCGGCTTCTTCCGGCGCTGGGTGCTGACCACCAACCACAAGGACATCGGCACGCTCTACCTGACTTTCGCGGGCGTGATGTTCCTGATCGGCGGGTCGCTCGCGATGGTCATCCGCGCCGAGTTGTTCCAGCCCGGCCTGCAGTTCGTCGATCCGCAGTTCTTCAACTCGATGACCACCATGCATGCGCTGGTCATGATCTTCGGCGCCGTCATGCCCGCCTGGGTGGGCCTGGCGAACTGGATGGTGCCGCTGCAGGTCGGCGCGCCGGACATGGCGCTGCCGCGCATGAACAACTTCAGCTTCTGGCTGCTGCCCTTCGCAGCCACGCTGCTGCTGCTGACGCTGTTCGTGCCGGGCGGCGGACCGGCGGGCGGCTGGACGCTCTATCCGCCGCTCTCGATCCAGGTGGGCAGCGCCTTTCCGCTGGCCATGTTCGCGGTGCACCTGATGGGCGCCTCCTCGATCATGGGCGCCATCAACGTGATCGTCACCATCATGAACATGCGCGCACCCGGCATGACGCTGCTGCGCATGCCGATGTTCTGCTGGACCTGGCTCATCACGGCGTACCTGCTCATCCTGGTGATGCCGGTGCTCGCGGGCGCGGTGACCATGCTGATCACCGACCACTTCTTCGGCACCAGCTTCTTCAGCGCCGGCGGCGGCGGCGACCCGGTGCTCTACCAGCACGTGTTCTGGTTCTTCGGGCATCCCGAGGTCTACATCATGATCCTGCCGGCCTTCGGCGTGGTCTCGGAGATCATCCCCGCCTTCTCGCGCAAGCCGCTGTTCGGCTACGAGTCGATGGTGTACGCCACGGCGTCGATCGGCTTCCTGTCGTTCATCGTGTGGGCGCACCACATGTTCACCGTGGGCATGCCGCTGGCAGGACAGATGTTCTTCATGCTCACCACCATGCTGATCGCCGTGCCCACGGGCGTGAAGGTGTTCAACTGGGCGACCACCATGTGGAGGGGCTCGATCAGCTTCGAGACGCCGATGCTGTTCGCCGTCGCCTTCCTGTTCCTGTTCACGATCGGCGGCTTCTCGGGCCTGATGCTCGCCATCGTGCCGGCGGACTTCCAGTACCACGACACCTACTTCGTGGTGGCGCACTTCCACTACGTGCTGGTGCCCGGCGCGGTGTTCGCCATCATGGCGGGCGTGTATTTCTGGCTGCCGAAATGGACCGGCCACATGTACAACGAGCGCCTGTCGAAGATCCACTTCTGGCTGTCGGCGATCTTCGTCAACGTGCTGTTCTTCCCGCAGCATTTCCTGGGTCTTGCCGGCATGCCGCGCCGCATTCCGGACTACTCCACGCAGTTCGCGGACTGGAACATGGTCTCCTCCATCGGCGGGTTCGGCTTCGGCCTGTCGCAGCTGCTGTTCTTCTACATCGTCCTGCGCACGGTGCGCGGCGGCGAGAAGGCGCCGAACAAGGTCTGGGAGGGCGCGCGTGGCCTGGAGTGGGAGCTTCCCTCGCCGGCTCCGCACCACACCTGGGATTCACCGCCCTCGCTCGCCGTGATCGAGCGCAACGCGGCGCATTGAGATCGTGATGACCGAAGACGAGGATCGCCGCCACCGCACGCGCAGGCTGGCCCTGCGCCTGGCGCTGTTCGCCTTCGTCGTCTACATCGGCTTCATCGTGGCCTTCATCAATCGCGGCCCATGAGCATGCCGGCGCCAGTCTCCGCGCATCGCAGCATGGCCCTGAAGCTGGGCGTGGTGGCGCTGCTGGCATTCGGTTTCGGCTTCGCGCTGGTGCCGCTTTACAACGTGATGTGTGCGGTGACCGGCTATGGCGACCGGCGCGAGCTGTCGCAGGCCAGTGATGCGCCCGGTGTCAGCGCAGTGGATGCCGGCCGTGTGGTCACGGTGGAGTTCCTCGCCGAGCTGCCCACGGTGGGCAGCTGGCAGTTCCGGCCCACGGTCACCTCCATGCAGGTGCAGCCGGGGCGGCTGTACGAGGCCACCTTCGTCGCCGAGAACCTCTCGCAGCGCGCGACCGATGCGCAGGCGGTTCCCGACGTGGCGCCCTCGATGGCGACGGCGTATTTCCGCAAGACCGAGTGCTTCTGCTTCACGCCGCAGCACTTTGCCGCCGGCGAGACCCGGACGATGCCGGTGCGCTTCTTCATCGACCCGGCGCTGCCGAAGTATGTGGACCGGGTGACGCTGGCCTACACTTTCTACGATACGCAGGCGCCGGTGGCGGCCCTGTCCAACGACTACCTCCCGAAGTGATCCCATGAGCACCCACTCCGCAACGCACGACTCCGGCAAGTACTACATTCCGCACAGCAGTCCGTGGCCGATCTTCGGCGCCGTGACCCTGTTCGTGCTGATGGTGGGCGTCTGCAGCTTCCTGAACCACTGGGCCGGCGGCTGGGCGTTCATCCCGGGTGCGGTGATGCTCGCGGTGCTGTTCTTCGGCTGGTTCGCCACCGTCGTGAAGGAAAACCAGCAGGGGCTCTACGGCCTCGACGTCGACCGCTCGTTCCGCATGGGAATGATGTGGTTCATCATCTCCGAGATCTTCTTCTTCGCAGCCTTCTTCGGTGCGCTGTTCTATGCCCGGCAGCTGTCGGTGCCGTGGCTGGGCGGCGAGGGCGTGAAGGTCTTCAACAAGCTGCTGCTGTGGCAGAACTACGATGCGGCCTGGCCGACCAATGGCCCGGCCGTCGTGGGCGGGCGCGCGGACGGCACCTTCGGAACCATCCCGGCCTTCGGCCTGCCTGCCATCAACACGGCCATCCTGCTGACTTCAGGCGTGACCATCACCATTGCGCATCATGCACTGCGCGCGGGCAACCGCATGGTGCTGAACATCTTCCTCGCGGCCACCTTCATCCTGGGCTTCATCTTCGTGGGCCTGCAGGCCGAGGAATACGTGCACGCCTGGACCGAGCTGGGCCTGCGCCTCTCGACGGGCATCTACGGCTCGACCTTCTTCATGCTCACCGGCTTCCACGGCCTGCACGTGAC
This sequence comes from Steroidobacteraceae bacterium, assembly GCA_049841155.1. Taxonomy (GTDB): domain Bacteria; phylum Pseudomonadota; class Gammaproteobacteria; order Steroidobacterales; family Steroidobacteraceae; genus ZC4RG30. The sequence continues at coordinate 1,995,570 of JASGHI010000003.1, read as the reverse complement.
CATCGGCGCCATCATGCTGCTGGTGATCTGGCTGCGCTGCCTGAAGGGCCATTTCACGCCCGAGCGCCATTTCGGCTTCGAGGCAGTGGCCTGGTACTGGCACTTCGTCGATGTGGTCTGGCTGATCCTGTTCGTGTTCGTCTACTGGATCTGACGCCGGCCGCTCACTGGAGGCCGTGCGGCTGGATGTAGCCCAGCCGCCAGGCCGCGAGCAGCAGCAGGAACAGCCCCACGGACAGTACGACGCGCACGGTGAGCGCACGCACCATGCTGCGGGAGTTGCCCTGGCTGCGGGTGAGCGAGAACAGCGCCGAGCCGAGGCTGGCGATGATCGCGAGCAGGGCGATGACCACGCCGATCTTGATGACGTCCATGCTGCAATTGTAAGGAGCCGGCCCCGGCCGTGTCGCTGAGTTTCCGCCCCCGCTGGATCTTCACGCTGCTCACGGCGGTGGCGGTGACGGCATTCGTCGGGCTGGGCTACTGGCAGTGGCAGCGCGGCGTGGCGCGCAAGGCTTCGTGGGAGGCCTTCGAACGCGGCAATCTGCCGGCGCAGCCTGCCGCTCCCGGCGAGCTCGCGGGGCTGCCGCGCTTCACCCGCGTCGCGGTACAGGGCCAGTGGGATGCGGCGCATCAGTTCCTGCTCGACAACATCTCGCATGATGGCCAGCCTGGCTACGACGTGCTGTCGATGTTGCGGCTGACGGATGGCCGGCTGCTGCCCGTGAACCGCGGCTGGGTGCCCTTCAGCGGTTACCGCGAGCGCCTGCCGGATGTCTCTCTCACCGCTGACGGCTCCGTGACGATCACCGGGCGCTTGTCCACCCTGCCGGTGGCAGGTCTTGCCTCCGGCCGCCAGGCGCCTGCGCCTGACGGACCGTGGCCGCGCGTGACGAGCTTTCCCACCATTGACGAGCTCGCGCAGGCGGTGCGTGAGCCGCTGCTGCCGCAGGTGCTGCTCCTGGATCGGGATTCCGGCGCCGGCTATCTTCGCGAGTGGCTTCCGCCGGGCATGTCCCCGGACCGGCATTTCAGTTACGCCGTGCAGTGGTGGCTGTTCGCGGCAATCGCCTTTGGACTGTATGTGGCATTGAATCTCAAGGTTGCACGATGACTGATCCCATAGCGCGCCAGCGCCGCAAGCTGCTGTTCCTGGCTGCGTTGTTCTTCCTGCCCATCGCGGCTTCGTTCACGCTCTATTACGCCACCAGCTGGCGGCCGGTGGGGAAGAGCAACCACGGCGAGCTGATCGTGCCGGCGCGGCCCGTGCCCGAGGTCCCGGACAGCCTGCGCGGCAAGTGGGTGCTGGCCTATGTGGGCGATGGCCGCTGCGATGCGGACTGCCAGCGCTCGCTGGTGTTCGCGCGCCAGACGCGCCTTTCCCTCAACCAGGAAATGGATCGCGTGGTGCGCGTGCTGTTCGCCACCACGGATTGTTGCGACCAGGACTATCTCGACCGCGAGCACCAGGGCCTCAAGGTGCTGGATCTGGGCGATGCGGCCGCGCGCGAGCCGCTGCTGGCCGTGCTGCCTGCGCAGGACCGCGAACACTCGCTTTTCATCATCGATCCGCTCGGCAATCTGGTCATGCGCTACGACACGCGCGATGATCCGCGTGGCCTGCTGACGGACCTGAAGAAGCTGCTGCAGCTGTCCCACATCGGTTGAGGTTGCTGGTTCCATGATGCGCATTGCCCTGCTTCGCCGCCTTGCCCTTGCCGGTACGCTGCTGGCGTTCTGCGTGGTGGTCTTCGGCGCCTATGTGCGGCTCACCGACGCGGGCCTGGGCTGCCCGGACTGGCCGGGCTGCTACGGACATCTGACGCCCACGGCTGCCGCCGCAGCCAATGCCGGCACTGCCGCAGCGCCGCTGCATGTCGGCAAGGCGTGGCGCGAGATGATCCACCGCTATGCGGCTTCGCTGCTGGGTGCGCTGATCGTCGTGATCGCGGGCTTTGCGCTGCGCTGGCGGCGCCATCCCGGCATTCCGCTGGCGCTGCCGCTGACGCTGGTGGCGCTGGTGATCTTCCAGGGGCTGCTGGGCATGCTCACCGTGCGATGGCTGGTAAAGCCCATCATCGTCACCGCGCACCTGGCCTTCGGATTGCTCACATTGTCGCTGCTGTGGTGGCTGTGGCTGACGCTGCGGCGCCGCTCCACCGGGCCGTGGTCCGGCAGTGTCTCTGCAGCGGGAGGCGGCTCCACGGCGGCGCTGCTGCTGCCGGCGCCTGTGGCGATGCGGCGGTTTGCCCTCGTGGCGCTGGTGGCGCTGGCCGTGCAGATCCTGCTCGGCGGCTGGACCAGCACCAACTACGCCGCCATCGCCTGCCCCGATTTCCCGAAGTGCCAGGCATCGTGGTGGCCCGAGGCCGAGTTCGAGCAGGGCTTTGCTCCCTGGCATGGCCTGGGGATCAACTACGAAGGCGGTGTGCTCAACCATCCGGCGCGCGTGGCCATCCACTTCACGCACCGCCTCGGCGCCGTCGTTGCCACGCTGCTGTTGCTGCTGCTCTCCGGCCTCACATTGTGGCGGCGGCAGGAATACGATTCCCGCTGGGCTGCGAGCGCGGTGCTGGCTGCGCTGGCACTGCAGCTGACCATCGGCATCTTCATGGTGCTGCGCGGGTTTCCGCTGTGGCTCGCCACGGCGCACAACGCCGGCGCGGCGCTGCTGCTGCTGTCGACACTGGCGCTGTATCGGGCGCTGCGGCGGGTTTGAGGGCCACAAGGTTTTGCTATTGAGTGGGGTGGTGGACGGGACCGGAAGTGACTGACGATATATCTGTCCTTCTCAGAGCTGCCGAATTTGCTGCCCACAAACATCGTGATCAGAGACGCAAGGACGCGGACGCGTCACCCTACGTCAATCATCCGATCTCGCTCGCCAATGTGCTGTGCAACGAGGGCGGCATTACCGATACAGTGATCCTTGCTGCGGCATTGCTGCACGACACGCTGGAAGACACAGAGACCACGCACGAAGAGCTGCGCGGCCAGTTCGGTGATGAGATCGCTGATATTGTCGCGGAGGTCACGGATACCAAGTGGCTTTCGAAGGAAGCCAGAAAGCGATTGCAAATCAGCAAGGTGTCGCATGCCAGTGCGGGTGCCTGCGCGGTGAAAATCGCGGACAAGATCTGCAATCTGCGTGACATTCTGGGGAACGCTCCCGTGGGCTGGTCGGTGGAGCGCAAGCAGGCGTATTTCGATTGGGCGAAGCAGGTCGTTGATAACGTACGCGGTGCGCATGCGCAGCTGGAGAAGCGTTTCGATGCTTTGTATAGGCAACGGCCTGATAGCTAACGAAGAAGAAGACGAAGACGAAGAGTGGTTTCGTAGACAACTTTCCGAGATAGACGGGCGTTGTCGCAGAGGCCATAAGGCAGCGCTTATCTCGTCTTTGCGCGCAGCCCTCCGGACTTCACGGGGCTGAAAGATTTTTTGCACATCTACAGCGTGTAGTGGCTGGGTCTGCACCAGTCCGCCTCGCAGAGCCATTCCTGTTGAAACTCGATAGCTAGGCGACCGTATTCGCACGTCTATGGAGTGCAGCATTCGTGCATGAGCCCGACCGTGTTCCGCAGTGGCCCGTTCCGGTTTTACTTCTTTTCCCGAGAGGAACCTCGTATGCATGTGCATGTGGCTTGTGGAGACGGGGAGGCCAAGTTCTGGCTTGAGCCCTGCGTCGCACTAGCCCAGAATTGCGGTCTGAATGATCGGCAACTTCGGGACGCCCAGGCTCTCGTGGAGGTCCACGTAGATGAATGTCGCAACTGCTGGAAAGCCCACTTCGGGGGTTGAGGTTGCCAACGTTTCCCCTCAAGGATTCTGGCTTCTCCTCGGGGAGGAGGAGCTCTTTGTGTCATTCTCCCTGTTCCCTTGGTTTCGGGACGCGACCATCGCGCAGATCACAAGCGTGCAGCTGCCCTCTGCGGGGCATCTCTACTGGCCCGAGCTGGATATTGATCTGGCTGTCGAATCAGTGAGGAACCCGGAAGCCTTTCCTCTGGTGTCGAAGCCGTCTCGCTGACTTCCTGTCAGGTTAGCGACCCGATGAATCCCGCGAGGATGACCACCCCGAACCAGTGGCTTTCGAGAAAGGCATGGAAGCAGGCATCGCGTTCGGCGTTGCGGATCTGCCATTGCTGCCGCGCGAACAGCAATGCACCGATGGCAAGCGCCAGGTAGAACGGCCAGGTCAGCTGCAGGCTGCGGCCGACGAGGAACAGGCCGGCGAGAATCATCAGCTGCATGGCGCCGATGATGGGCCTGTCCATGTCGCCGAAGGCGATGGCGGTGGAGTGCACACCGAGCTTCAGGTCGTCGTCGCGGTCGACCATGCCGTAGATGGTGTCGTAAACGCCGGACCACAGCAGTGTGACGACGAACAGCAACCAGCCCACGCGCGGGACTTCGCCTACTGTGGCGACGAAGGCCATGGGAACGGCCCATCCGAAGGCCGCGCCGAGCCAGAACTGCGGCAGGGGGAAGAAACGCTTGGCGAAGGGATAGCTGACGGTGAGCGCCGCGCCGATGAAGGAGAAATAAACGGTGCGTGCATCGAGGCGGGTGACCAGCCACAGCGCCAACAGCACCAGCACCGCAAACAGCACCAGTGCTTCGTTGGGCGAGACGCGGCGCGCCGCCAGCGGACGCTGCCGGGTGCGCTTGACGTGTGGATCGACATCGCGGTCGGCGAAATCGTTGATCACGCAGCCGGCCGAGCGCATCACGATGGTGCCGGCGATGAACACGCCGAAGAGCTTTGCGCTGGGTACGCCGCGGGCAGCCACCCACAGTGCCCACAGCGCGGGCCACAGCAGCAGCCAGATGCCCACGGGACGATCCAGGCGTGTGAGGTGGATGTAGTCGACGACCCGGCGACGCAGTGCAGGCGAGGGCACGACGGCGGCGAAGACGCGCGTGGTCAGATCCACTGTTGCCTCACCCGACCCGGCCATATTCCTCCGCCCCTCCGATCCAGCGTGCCGCCAGCGCGGCGACCAGTGCATCATTGCCGTGCAGCAGCTGTTCGGCAACCTCGCGCACCGCGGGCAGCAGGTCGGCGTCGCGGATCAGGTCCGCCACTTTCAGTTCGGCAAGGCCGGTCTGGCGCGTGCCGAGCAACTCGCCGGGGCCGCGCAGCGCGAGGTCGCGGCGCGCGATTTCGAAGCCGTCATTGCTGTCGCGCAGGCAGGCGAGGCGCTCACGCGCCAGCTGGCTCAGCGGGCCGCGATACAGCAGCACGCAGCTGGACTCCTGTGCGCCGCGGCCCACGCGGCCGCGCAGCTGGTGCAGCTGCGCAAGGCCCATGCGTTCGGCGTTCTCGATCACCATCAGGCTGGCGTTGGGCACATCCACGCCGACTTCGATGACGGTGGTGGCCACCAGCAGCTGTATGTGACCGGCCTTGAACTCCTGCATGGCCTGATCTTTGGCGCGCGCCGGCTGCCGCCCATGCACCAGACCCACGCGGATGCCGGGCAATGCTTCGGCCAGTGTGGCGGCTGTCTCCTCTGCGGCCTGTGCGCGCAGCTCTTCGGATTCCTCGATGAGCGGGCACACCCAGTAGACTTGCCTGCCTTCATGGCAGGCGCGGTGCACACCTTCGACCACCTGTGCGCGGCGCTCCTCGGCCACCACCACGGTGCGCACCGGTGTGCGGCCGGGCGGCAGCTCGTCGATCACCGAGACATCGAGGTCGGCGTAGGCCGTCATGGCCAGCGTGCGTGGAATGGGCGTGGCGGTCATGATGAGCTGGTGGGGCACGGAACCGTCCTGGCGGCCCTTTTCCTTCAGTTGCAGCCGCTGCTGCACGCCGAAGCGGTGCTGTTCATCGACGATCACCAGCGCGAGGTTGCGGAAGTTGACGCCGCCCTGAAACAGCGCATGCGTGCCCACGGCGATCTGCACCTCGCCGCTGGCCACGGCTTCGAGTGCGCTGCGCCGCGTGCGTGCCGGCTGCGAGCCGGACAGCAGCGCCACGGTGACGCCCAGCGGGCGGAACCATGCATCCAGCGAACGCCAGTGCTGCTCCGCAAGCAGTTCGGTGGGTGCCATCAGCGCGGCCTGTCCACCGCTACCCACCGCGCGCGCAGCGGCGGCGGCGGCCACCACGGTCTTGCCGCAGCCCACGTCGCCCTGGACCAGCCGCACCATGGGATGCCGCCGCGCGAGGTCGCGCTCCACGTCATCGAGCGCTCGGCGCTGGGCTCCGGTAAGCGCGAAGGGCAGGCCGGCGATGAAGCGTGCAGCCAGTTGCGCTTCATCCTGCAGTGCCCGTGCGGGTTCGAGCTGCACGCGTGCTTTGAGCTGCTGCATGGAAAGCTGGTGCGCCAGCAATTCTTCGAAAGCCAGGCGCCGCTGCGCCGGATGCCGGCCGGATGCGAGCGCAGCCAGCGACGTGCCCACGGGCGGGCGATGCACGAACTTCAGCGCCTCGGTGAGCGTGGGCAGCTCCAGCTTCTCGACGATGTGGCGCGGCAGCAGGTCCTGTGCGGGGTTGGCGGCCAGGCGCGCCAGCGCCCGGTTGGCGTTGGCACGCGCGCGGCCCTGCGTGAGCCCTTCGGTGAGTGGGTAGATGGGCGTGAGGCGGTCATCCAGCGGCTCGGGCGTGGCGCCCACTCGCCGATACTCGGGATGCACCATCTCCAGTCCCTGCGGACCGCGGCGCACTTCGCCGGCACAGCGCAGCCGCGTGCCGCGTGCCAGCCCTTCCACCTGTGCGCGCGAGAAATAAAAGAAACGCAGCGTCAGGAATCCCGAGCCATCGGCCAGGCGCACCAGCAGCGCGCGCCGGCGGCGGAACACCACATCGGCCACCTGCACTTCGGCCTCGACCACGGCGCGTGTGCTGGCGATGAGCGCGCCCAGCGGCGTGACGCGGGTGCGATCCTCATAGCGGACCGGCAGCAGGAACAGCGGATCGGCTGCCGCGGCGGCGCCGCTCACAGGCTGAGGACGCACTCCATCTCCACGCGCGCGCCGCGTGGCAATGCCGCGACGCCCACTGCCGCGCGTGCCGGATAGGGTTTGGCGAAGTAGGTGGCCATGATCTCGTTGACGCGCCCGAAATGCGCCAGATCCGTGAGGAAGACGTTGACCTTCACGGCGTTGTCCAGCGTGCCGCCCGCAGCTTCGGTAATCGCCTTGAGATTGTCGAAGGAGCGGCGGATCTCGGCGTCGATGTCGCCGCTGACCAGCTGGCCGGTTGCCGGGTCGAGGGGAATCTGGCCGGAAATCCACACGGTGTCGCCCACGCGCACGGCCTGGGAATAGGTGCCGATGGCGCCCGGCGCATCGGGAGTCTGGATGATGGTGCGTTGCATGGTGGTCATGAATTCCTTCTGGACAGATGGGTGCGCGCCACGCGCAGCACTTCAGGCATCTTGCGGATGGTACGCACGATGCGCGCCAGGTGCTTGCGATCCTTCACCTCGACTTCGAGCGTGATCAGCGAGATGTCGCCGTCGCGCCGCTCCACCATGGCGTGGCCGATGTTGGTGCCAGTGGAGGCGATGGCCGCGGAGATCGCCGCCAGCATGCCCACCTTGTTCGCGGCCTCCACGCGCACCTCGGAGCTGAAGAAGCGCGAGATGTCCTGCTGCCACACCACCGGCTGCCATTTGTCCGGATGCTTGTGGTAGTCCTCGACGTTCACGCAGGTATCGCGGTGGATCACGATGCCGCGGCCCGTGGACAGGAAGGCGATGATGGGATCATAAGGAATGGGATGGCAGCAGCGCGCATAGGTGACGAGCAGCCCTTCGGTGCCGGCCACGGTCAGCGGTGCTGCCGACCCCGCCGCGCCATCGCCGGCGCCTGGCAGCAGGCGGCGCGCCACCAGCGGCGCCATGTGTTCGCCGAGGCCGATCTGCGCGAGCAGCTCGTCCTTGTTCTTGAGGCCGAGGTCCTTGAGTGTCTGCGCGAGGATCTGCGGCTCCAGGTGATCCACGTCGAGCTGGAAGTCGGCCAGCGCCGCATTGAGCAGCTGCGCGCCCAGCTCCACCGCCTCAGTGCGCTGCAGCGACTTCAGGTATTGGCGGATGGCGCTGCGCGCCTTGGCCGTGGCGACGAAGCTTACCCACGAGGGGTTCGGCGAGGCGCCCTTGGCGGTGATGATCTGCACCGTCTGGCCATTGCGCAGCACGGTGCGCAGCGAGGTCAGGCGCCGGTCCACCTTGGCCGCGACGCAGCGGTTGCCCACATCCGTGTGCACGGCATAGGCGAAATCCACCACCGTGGCGCCGCGCGGCAGGCGCAGGATGGCGCCCTTGGGCGTGAACACGTAGACCTTGTCCGGGAACAGGTCCACCTTGACGCTTTCGATGAACTCCTCGGGGTTGCCGCTGCCCTGCATCTCCATGAGGTTCGCGACCCACGCGCGCGCGCGCTCCTGCTGCGCCGAATCGTCGCTGCTCTGGGCCGGCGTGCCGGCCTTGTACTTCCAGTGCGCCGCGATGCCGGATTCGGCGACGCCATGCATGTCGTGGGTGCGGATCTGCACTTCGATGGGCACGCCATTGGGCCCGAACAGCGTGGTGTGCAGCGACTGGTAGCCATTGGTGCGTGGAATGGCGATGTAGTCCTTGAAGCGCCCGGGCATCGGCCGGTAGGCGGCATGCACCACGCCCAGCGTGCGGTAGCAGGTGTCGGGCGTATCGACGAGGATGCGCAGCCCGTACACATCCACCACCTGCGCCAGCAGCGATTTCTTGTGCCGCATCTTGCGGTAGATGCTGTAGAGGTGCTTCTCGCGCGAGCCCACCTCGGCCTTGATGCCGGTCTTCTCCAGCGCGGCCTTCAGCGTCTTCTCGATCTTGCCGAGGAATTCCTTCTGGTTGCCGCGCGCGCGCTTCAGTGCGCGCTCGATCACCCGGTAGCGCTGCGGATACAGCGCGCGGAAACCCAGGTCCTCGAGTTCCAGCTTGATCTTGTACAGGCCCAGCCGCTCGGCGACGGGCGCGTAGATGTCCAGCGTTTCGCGCGCGATCTGGCGCCGCTTCTGCACCGACATGCTGTCGATGGTGCGCATGTTGTGCGTGCGGTCGGCGAGCTTGACGATGATGACGCGCAGGTCGCGCACCATGGCCAGCAGCATCTTGCGGAAGGATTCGGCCTGCGCTTCCTCGCGGCTCTTGAACTGGATCTGGTGGAGCTTGGTGACGCCATCGACGATCTCGGCCACGTCCTTGCCGAAACGCCCGGCGATCTCCTCCTTGGAAACGCCGGTGTCCTCGATGACATCGTGCAGGATGGCGCTGATGATGGTGTCCGCATCCAGCCCCAGCCCGGCGAGGATCTGCGCGGCCGCGAGCGGATGGGAGATGTAGGGTTCGCCGGAGAGGCGCTTCTGGCCCTGGTGGGCTGAGGTGCCGAAGTCGGCGGCTTCGCGGATGCGGGCAACCTGCTCCGGCGGCAGGTAGGTCTCGACGCTGGCCAGCAGCTCCTTGAGACCGGGAACGCGTCTTGCTCCGGCGCCTGGGATCAGGCCGAGAAGCGAAGACGCGTCCATACGGGGCGGGTGGGCTTAGTCTCCCAGGCCGAACTGCGGTGCGCGGAAGCTCGCGAGCTGCGCGTCGATGTCGTTGATCACCGGTTCGGGCTGGGGCTCCGGCTCCTGCAGCATCTCCGGAGTGATGTTGCCCTCGGCGATCTCGCGCAGGGCGATGACGGTCACCTTGTCGTTGTCCACCGGCACGGTGGGGGCAGCGCCATTGGCAAGCCGCCGCGCGCGGGCCGAGGCCAGTAGCACCAGCTGGAACAGGTTGTCGACGTTATCCAGGCAGTCTTCGACGGTGACTCGGGCCATGATCTTCCGCAGGGAGAGGTCTTAAGGGACTGGAAAGTCTAGCAGATCCGCCAGCAACGGGGCGAGTTCCGGCCGCCCGGCGGCAAACGGGGCGCCGTCGCCGGCAATGATGCGTTCCAGGTCGGCCACGGCACGGCCGAAATCGTCGTTGACCACGACGTAGTCGAATTCGGCGTAGTGGGACATGTCGGCCACCGCGTCGGCCAGGCGGCGCTCGATCACGGCCGCACTGTCCGTCTGGCGGGAGGTCAGGCGCTGGCGCAGGGCCGCGCGCGAGGGCGGCAGGATGAAGATGCTGCGGCAGCCGGGCAGCGCCGCGCGCACCTGGCGGGCGCCCTGCCAGTCGATTTCGAGGATGACGTCCCGGCCGGCGGCAAGCTTCTCTTCCAGCTGCGAGCGGCTGGTGCCGTACTGGTTGTCGAACACCCGGGCGTGCTCCAGGAAGTCGCCCGCGGCCGCCATGCGGTCGAACTGCTCCCGGGAGACGAAGTGGTATTCGCGGCCGTCCTGCTCGTTGGGGCGGGGCGCGCGGGTGGTGTGCGAGGTCGATACCGCAAGCCCGGGCGCGCGCTCCAGCAGCGCCCGCACGAGGCTGGTCTTGCCCGCGCCCGAGGGTGCGGAGATGACATAAAGACGGGCGGCCATGGGTTGCAAGTACACTACCGGGCAGAAGAAGGGCCGTCCATAGCGGCAACAGGCCCTAGAATTGCCGGACAGTCACGATCCGATACGCAGCGAGGCCGTCTCACTCATGAGCAATTTCGAAGCACAGAAAACCAAGTTCCGCACCCAGCCCGGTTTCATCGCCGCGCTGGACCAGAGCGGCGGCAGCACGCCCAAGGCGCTGAAGCTGTACGGCATTGCGGAGAACACCTATTCGGGCGAGACGCAGATGATGGATCTGATCCACCAGATGCGCACCCGCATCATCACCAGTCCCGCCTTCAATGGCGACCGCGTGGTGGCGGCCATCCTGTTCGAGGCCACCATGGACCGCGACATCCAGGGCCGGCCCACGGCCGACTACCTGTGGAACGTCAAGAAGGTGGTGCCCATCCTCAAGATCGACAAGGGCCTGGAAGCCGAGGCCGACGGCGCGCAGCTGATGAAGGCCATGCCGCAGCTCGATGCGCTGCTCGCGAAGGCCAAATCCAAGGGCATTTTCGGCACCAAGGAGCGTTCGGTCATCAAGCAGGCCAATGCCGCAGGCATCCAGGCCGTGGTCGACCAGCAGTTCCAGGTGGCCAAGCAGGTGGTGGCCGCGGGCCTGGTGCCCATCATCGAGCCGGAGGTGGACATCCACTGCCCGGACAAGGCCGGCGCCGAGAAGCTGCTCAAGGCCGCGCTGCAGAAGGGGCTGGACGCTCTGCCCGAGGGGCAGCTCGTGATGCTCAAGCTCACGCTGCCGGAGGTGGATGATCTTTATGCCGACTTCGTGAAGCACCCGCGCGTGCTCAAGGTGGTGGCGCTTTCGGGCGGCTACTCGCGCGACGATGCGAACAAGAAGCTTGCCCGCCAGCACGGCATGATCGCGAGCTTCTCGCGCGCGCTCACCGAGGGGCTTACGGCGCAGCAGAGCGATGCCGAGTTCGACAAGGCGCTGGACCGCTCCATCCAGGGCATCTACGACGCCTCCAAGACCTGACTGCCGAAGCGAGTGATTGCACCGGCAATCACTCGCTTTCTGGCCCTTTTCAGGGCTCAAAACCATTGACGGCGTCCGGGGGGAAGATCGAAGCTTGGACCGTCAAGGCGGATCATCAGGGCAACTCGCGGGCCGACGATCGGCCGACCCTGGTCCGAACAACAAGGCGGCCAAACCGCCCGAAGGAGCCCGTTCATGAGTGACATCGTCATCGTCTCCGCGGTACGCACCGCGGTTGGCAAGTTCGGCGGCAGCCTGGCTGGCGTGCCGGCTACCGAACTCGGAGCCATCGCGATCAAGGAGGCCATCGCGCGGGCGGGGCTGGATCCATCGCAGGTGGGTGAGGTCATCATGGGCCAGGTGCTGGCCGCGGGGGCCGGCCAGAATCCGGCGCGGCAGGCTTCGCTGAAGGCCGGAGTGCCGAAGGAAACCCCGGCGCTGACCATCAACGCCGTGTGCGGCTCGGGCCTGAAGGCGGTGATGCTGGCCGCGCAGGCGGTGGCCTGGGGCGACAGCGAGGTCGTCGTGGCCGGCGGCCAGGAGAACATGAGCCTCTCGCCGCACATCCTGCCGAGCTCGCGCAATGGCCAGCGCATGGGCGACTGGAAGCTGGTCGACTCGATGATCGTGGACGGCCTGTGGGACGTCTACAACCAGTACCACATGGGCATCACGGCGGAGAACGTGGCCAAGGCCCACGGCATCACGCGCGAGATGCAGGATGCGCTGGCGCTCGCGAGCCAGCAGAAGGCGGCGGCGGCGCAGGATGCGGGGCGCTTCAAGGACGAGATCGTGCCGGTGACGATCCCGCAGAGAAAGGGCGACCCCATCGTGTTCGCGGCCGACGAATTCATCAACAAGAAGACCAATGCCGAGGCGCTGGCCGGGCTGCGGCCGGCCTTCGACAAGGCCGGCAGCGTGACCGCCGGCAATGCCTCGGGCATCAACGACGGCGCGGCCGCCGTGGTGGTGATGAGCGCGAAGAAGGCTGCCGAGCTGGGCCTCAAGCCGCTGGCGCGCATCGCCGCGTTCGGCACCAGCGGCCTGGATCCGGCGACCATGGGCATGGGCCCGGTGCCGGCCAGCCGCAAGGCACTGGAACGCGCCGGCTGGAAGACTTCCGACGTGGACCTGTTCGAGCTCAACGAGGCTTTTGCCGCACAGGCCTGCGCGGTGAACCAGGAGCTGGGAGTCGATCCGGCCAAGGTCAATGTCAACGGCGGGGCGATCGCCATCGGCCATCCGATCGGCGCCAGCGGCTGCCGCGTGCTGGTCACGCTGCTGCACGAGATGCAGCGGCGCAGCGCGAAGAAGGGCCTGGCTGCGCTGTGCATCGGCGGGGGCATGGGAGTGGCGCTGGCCGTGGAACGTTGAGACAAGACGCTGCGACAACAAGTAGGGACGGGGGAATCATGAGCAAGCAAAGAGTGGTGCTGGTCACCGGCGGCATGGGCGGGCTGGGCGAGAGCATCTCGAAGAAGATGGAAGAGGCGGGTTACCGGCTCGCGGTGACCTACTCTCCAGGCAATACCAAGCACGCGGAGTGGGTGGCGGAGAACAAGCGGCAGGGGTTCGATGTGCTCGCCGTGGCCTGCGACGTGGCGGATTTCGATTCCTGCGGCAGGGCGGTGGCCGAAGTGCAGGCCAAGCTCGGGCCGGTGGATGTGCTGGTCAACAACGCCGGCATCACGCGTGACATGACCTTCAAGAAGATGGACAAGGTCAACTGGGACGCGGTGATGAACACCAACCTCGACAGCATGTTCAACATGAGCAAGCAGGTGGTCGATGGCATGGTGGAGCGCGGCTGGGGCCGGGTGATCAATGTGTCGTCGGTCAATGGCTCCAAGGGCGCGTTCGGGCAGACCAACTACTCGGCGGCCAAGGCCGGCGTGCACGGCTTCACCAAGGCGCTGGCGCTGGAAGTGGCCAGGAAGGGCGTGACGGTGAACACCATCTCGCCGGGCTACATCGGCACCAAGATGGTGACCGCGATTCCGAAGGAAGTGCTCGATACCAAGATCCTGCCGCAGATCCCGGTGGGGCGGCTCGGCAAGCCGGAAGAGGTGGCGGGGCTGATCCTGTACCTGGCTTCCGACGAGGCAGCGTTCGTCACCGGCGCCAACATCGCCATCAACGGCGGGCAGCACATGCAGTAAGGGCCGTGCGCATCGCCCGCTTGCAGAAGCGGGCGGGCGCCGGGTCAGATGCCTGCCAGCGCCGGGTCCAGCACGCTGTTGCGTGCCACGATGCGGCCGGCGGCCATCACCAGCTGCCGCGCCGGCTGGTCGACCACGGCCTGCGCCACATTCTGCGCATCGACGAGCACCAGGTCGGCGCGGTTGCCGGGCGCAAGACCATAGTCCGCGAAATGGCAGCCGCGCGCGCCGGCCTGCGTGACGCAGTCCAGCGCCACCGCGATGTCGTCGTCGCGGCGCAGGTTGTAGCGCATGCCGATGAACATGGCGCGCCGGAGCATGTCCGGGCTGCCATAGGGTCCCCAGGTGTCGCGGATGCCGTCGTTGCCGCCCATCACCGTGACGCCGGCCTGGCGGCAGGCCATGAGCGGCGGCACCGCCACCGAAGGCGGTGCGCTGGTGGCTATGGCCACGTCGAGCTTCGCCATGCGCTCGAGCAGCGGGCCGCGCTCGGCATCGGACAGGTCGCCGAGACAGAAACAGTGGCTGATCACGACGCGGCCCTGCATGCCCAATGCCTCGGTGCGATCCAGGATCAGCTTCAGCGAGAACGCGCCCAGCGAACCCATTTCATGCAGGTGGATGTCCAGCGGCTTGCCGTGCCGCGTGGCAATGCCGAACAGCGTGTCCAGCGAACGCACCGGATCGCCGTCGATGTTGCCGGGGTCGAGGCCGCCCACCACATCGGCGCCTGCGGCCATTGCGCTGTCCAGCAGTTCAGGCGTGCCGGAGCGTGCCAGCAGGCCTGACTGCGGGAAGGCGACGATCTGGATCTGCTGCAGTTCGCGCAGCACTTCGCGCGTGTGCATCACGCCTTCGAGGTGCCTGAGGCCCGCCTCGGTGTCCACATCCACATGCGTGCGCAGCCGCGTGGTGCCCAGCGCGAGGAAGGCCTTCGCCAGGACCATGGACTGCGCGCGCGCGTCATGGCCGCTGGCCTTGCGGAAGGCACGCTCGTTCTCGATGCGGTCGACGAGCCGGTTGCCGACCTCGTTGCGGTACCACTTCATGCCCCACAGGGTCTTGTCGATGTGGCTGTGGGCTTCGACGAGTCCCGGCAGCAGCAGCGCGCCGCGGCCGTCTTCGATGGCGACGCCGGCGGGGGCATGCAGTCCATTGCCGATCCCGGCAATGCGGCCGTCGCGTACCAGCACGTCGACCTGGGCTGCTCCCATCGGGCGGACATTGCGCAGCAGCAGTGCCGCGGGCCGCCGCAGGAAGGCTTCGGGTCCGGCCGCCGAAGCGGCTCTGGTCTGCGCGAGGGCGGGTTGTCCCAGCAGGGACATCAGGCCGGTGGCGGCGCCGGCCTGCAGCAACTCGCGGCGGGTGAGGTGGGTTGGATCACCGCGCATCGCGAGTGGCGATCTGGACAGTCATGCCGTCATTTTTGACTGCATGAATACATTCTGCAAATCTCCTCCGGCAGCGCCGGGATCTGCGCGGCGATCACCTGCTGGCGCGCGCGGCTGATGCCGTAGATCACGCGCTGTCCCCGCACACTGCGGTCCCAGGCCCATCCCTGGCCTTCGAAGGGCACGTCGATGGTGGTCACGTGTTCCAGCGTCACGCCCGAGCGGGGCAGGCGCAGCACATGCAGCTCGGCAGCATCGTGACCGGTGGTGTAGAGCAATCCATCGTCACCCCAGTCGCCGCCCGAGCAGGAACTGACTCCCCAGGTGGCGATGACCTGCGGCGGGAACAGCCACGAACGCAGCATCTGCCAGCGGTCGTCGAACTGGCCGACATAGGTGGAGCGCTGGTCCTGGCCGGGCATCGTGCCGGCGTCGTTGTAGCAGGCGAAGCAGGCCCACCATGAACCCTTGTGCCGCACGGCCCAGGTCAGCGAGCCGGGGCGCAGGCCGAGGCTGTAGCTCGCCACGGGCTGCAGCGTGCGCATGTCGTGCGTCTCCACTGAACTGGCCGGAGGCAGCTGCGGGAAATTCGAGTGAGCGAGCACCAGGCGGTTGCCCTCCACATAACCCGCGTTGTAATGCACGATGGGGCCACCGCGGGGGCTGATCCATTCGGCGACGCGCTCGCCGTTGTCCTTGCGATGCTTGACCAGCACGTGGTTGCCGATGCCATAGAAATGCGTGGCATCCACGGCCGCGGCCTGGTTGGCTTCGAGCACCGGCCAGCGCGCGAGCTCCGTGGCGACGAGCCCATGCCGCGCCAGCACCGGCGGTGGTGCAACGGGCAATGTCTCCTGCCAGCGGCGATAGGCCGCGCGCAGCCCGGCTTCATCGGTGCCGTCCTGCGCCGCAAGCGCGAGCGTGGGTGCAAGTGCGGCGAACCCCAGCAATGTCTGGCGTCTTGTGAAGTTCACGGCGTTCAGAACCTGCTGGTGACTTCGAGGCTCCAGGTGCGGCCGTTCAGCAGCGCCTGGCTGGTGCCGGGGTCGTAGCCGAAGCCGCCGGTGGCCAGCGGCGGCGCCTCGTCGGTGAGATTGGCGATTGCAAGCCGCAGGCGCGTGTCGCCCAGTCGCGAGGACTGCGGCTCGAAGCGGTAGCCCACGGACAGGTTGTAGCTCACCACCGGATCGATGACCCGGCGATAGACGGTGCTGGTGTCGGTGGGGTGATAGGGGGTGATGTAGCTGGGCTTGCCCAGTTCTTCGTAGACAGCCTGCGTGACCGAGGCGCTGTCGATGGTCTTGCCCACGTGATAGATGCCCAGGTTCGCGTTCCAGGCGTCCCTGTCCCAGGTGATGTTGGTGGTGCTGCGCCACTTGGCCGCGCCACCCGCATACAGGCCATTCTCCACCACCGGGGTGACGCCGGTGGCGTTCACATTGCTGGCGCGCCACAGCCAGCTGGCTTCGGAGCTGATCGAGATCCGGCCCCAGGACTGGCGCGGCATCACGTAGCGGAAACCCAGGTCCACACCCTTGTGCTCGCTGGAGTTGAGGTTCACGAAGGGCTGGTTGCGCGACCAGATGCGGCCGGCCGGCGCCGCCGGGTTGTCCGGGTGCGCGGCATTCCAGGCCGCGAAGGCTGCGCGGTCTTCGCTGGTCAGTGCCAGGCGCACCACGTCCGGATCGCCCTTGTAGCCGGCGGTGCCGCTGCCCACGTCGATGTCATTGGGGTTCACGCCGGCGGCGATCTGCTGCGCCGTATAGGCGCGCAGCAGTGCCGCGTCGTTCTCGAGGATCTGCGTGGTGCCGCGGCTGCCCAGCAGGTTGGTGCGGGTGATCTTCCAGTAGTCGGCCGTGACGGAAAGGCCCTGCATGCCCGGCACATCCAGCCCGAAGCCGAAGGTCAGGCCCTTGGATTCCTGCGGCTTGAGATCGGGGTTGCCGCCGAAGTAGCCGCGCGTGGTGTAGCGGCCTTCATTGGTATAGGGGTTGCGGTAGACATCCAGTCGCCGTCCGTGGAGATGCTCCAGCGCGAGCTGGTGTACAGCGCGGCGAGGCTGGGCGCCATGAAGCCCTCGTTGTACGAGCCGCGCAGCATCAGCCACGATGTCGGCCGCCAGTTCATTCCGATCTTGGGCTTCACCGTGCTGCCGAAATCGCTGTAGTTCTCGAAGCGGCCGGAGGTGCTGATCTCGAGGCTGTGCACCATGGGCAGCGCGCGCTCCGGGCTGACCAGCGGCAACACGACTTCGGCATAGGCGCTGATCACATCGCGGTCGCCGAATACATCGGGGCGGGCGGGGTGCAGCAGGAAATCGTTGTTGGTGGGGTCGAGGCCCGAATCGGCCGGGTTCTCGCCGTGATAGGGCGGCCGCGTGTCGCTCAGGTCTTCATGGCGATATTCGGTGCCCACTGCGGCCTTGACGTCCATGCCGCGCCAGCTGAAGAGCGTGCCGTTGGCGCGCAGGTCGGCGCTGGCAAGATAGCTGCGTGCGCGGCGCAGATAGGTTTCGGAGAAGGAATCGATGACCGACTGCGGGTTGGTGTAGGGCCGGTCGGCAACCACCGCGCCATTGGCGATGCGGAAGGTGTAGCCGAAGGGGTTGAAGGCATCGCTGCCGGTGCGCGCGGCGGCGGCCTGCAGCAGGCTCTCGCGCACGTCGGGTGTGGCGCCGTCCTTGCCGTTGACCTCGTTGTAGAACAGCGAGCTTTCCCAGTTCCATGAGCTGCTGCCGATCGAGCCGCGCAGGCCAGCGGTGAGGCGTAACGCGTTGTTGTCCGTCACCACGGTCTCGGGCGCGAGGTCTGCGATGGTCATTCGGGTGATGGTGACGCTGCGCGGCGTGCCCGCGAGGCGCGTGACGCCATCGCCGGCCGGATCGTAGAAGCGCGATCCGTAGGGGTTGTAGGGATTGTTGGCCGACAGCACGACGTAGGCATCCGTGCCCGGCGCATTCAGTGCCAGCGGCTGGCGGCGCATGGTGGACCTTGCCGCGTAGTAACTGACATCGCCAAAGGCCGTCACGCTGTCGGTGAGTTCGAATTCGCCGGAGAAAAAGGCATCCCAGCGGCGCACGCGCGGCGAGGCGAAGCCGAACTGGTTGAGGTCGAGATAGAACTCGGGGTTCGCCGTGCGGCTGGGCGCGGCGGTGGTCAGCGTCGGTACGCCGTTCACGGGGCGGAAGTAGTTGTTCGCGGTGGCCGAGCCGATGCGGAAGGTGGGCCAGTAGCCTCGGTCGAGGCGGGCGTCGAAGGGGCCGCCGGGATTGTCGAAGCCCTTCTCCGCGCGTGCGAGGATGGCCGTATAGCTTTCGCTGAAATCGCGCTGCGTGAGCTTCACCTCCCGGCGGTTCAGCGCATCGAGAGTGCCGAAGAAGTGGCCGCGCCCACCTGCAAACTGCGAACCGAAGGAGAGGCTGCCCTGGGCGGCTTCGCCGCCGCCGGCTTCCGGCTGGTCATAGCGCAGGCTGGCTTCGACGCCATCCATCTGGCGCTTCAGCACATAGTTGATGACGCCGCTGACGGCATCCGAGCCATAGATGGACGAGGCGCCATCGCGCAGCACCTCGATGCGCTCGACGCCGCGCAAGGGCAGCTGGTTCACATTGACGGCCTGCGACAGGCCGGCAGTCATCGGGTTGACGGCCATGCGCCGGCCGTCCTGCAGGATCAGCGTCGCGGTGGCGCCCAGGCCGCGCAGGTTCAGGTTGGCGTTGTCGCCGCGCGCGCCGGAGGAGCCCAGACGCGTCTCGTTCTCGGGCAGGCTGACCACCGAAGGCAGCGAAGTCAGCAGGTCCACGGGCAGCACGGCATTGCGGGCTTGCATCGCCTCCTCGCCAATGACCGTGATGGGGGCGATCTTCTCCATGTCGGTGCGCAGGATGTGCGAGCCGGTGACGACGATGGTTTCGAGCTCATCCACGCTGTCGCCAGAGTCAGTTTCCGCGGAGAGCGACATTTGCGGCAGACCGACCGCTCCATACAGCGCGGCCGCCACTGCAATCCTCACCGCTGGAACCCAATCACGCCGAACTGAAACACTCATGTCGCCTCCCGAATCCGCGAACTGGAAAGCGCGGCAGGATGGAGGCACGAGGTTTCATCGCCGTTAAGGCAGAATGTCGGCGCGATGACAATGCGGCGCGGGAAGCCGGCGCCGCTTCCACGACGCATGCAGAAGGGTTTGGGCCGGCGCTATTCGATGTCCCGCATCTGCTCGGGAATCAGGCTGATGAGCGCTTCGCGAGTCTTCACAGCACAGGTGAGCCGCTGCCGAGCAGCGCGCCCCGCACCAGCGGGATCGGCGGGCTGCCTTCGTGCAGGAAGTCATCGTGGAATTTCTGCAGATTGAACGAGGCGCCGAGCTTGCGCTGCATGTCAGCGCGCAGCTGCAGGATTTCGAGCTTGCCTAGCGTGTAGTAGAGATAGGTCGGGTCGCCGGTGCCGCGTTTGGTCTCCACCGTGCCGACGGTGCGCGACTGGAAGCCTTCCTTGACGAAGAAGTCCACCGCCTGATCGAAGGTGAATTCGCCGGTGTGCAGCTTGATGCCGACGGTGAAGCGCGCATTGCGCAGCAGCGCATCCTGCAGCTGGCCCAGGCGCAGGAATTTCTGCCGGCGCACGTCATTGGGAAACAGCGCCTGCGCCAGGCCCTCGTCGAGCATCATCTGTTCGCAGTAGTGCGCCCATCCTTCGGAGTTCGATGCGGCGCCGAACAGTTTGCGCACGCGGCCGGGGACATCGTGCATCACGAGGAACTGCACGTAGTGGCCCGGGTAGGCCTCGTGTACCGCGACACCGTTGATCACCGGATAGTTGAACTGGGCCATGAATTCGCGGGTCTGCTCCGGCGTGAGCTTGGGGTCCGGCAGGGTGACGTTGAAATAGGCTTCCTTGGCGACCTTCTCGAACGGCCCGGGAGTGTCCATGGAGGCGAAAGTGATGGCGCGCAGGAACGGCGGTGTCTCCTCGATGATCGGCCGCACCGGGGAGGGAATCGTCACGATCCTGTGCTCGTTGATGAACTTCACCAGGCCGTCGAGTGTGCCGCGGAAGGTGTCGAGCAGCTTGTCGGGCGGCGGATAGTCCGCGCTGAGCTCGGCCAGCACCTGTGCGGTGGTCTTGTCGGGCTCCAGCTCTTTGGCGATGCGCGCGAAGTCCGCCTGGTTCTGGCGCAAATTGCGCAGGTTGATCTCCAGCAGCTGCGGCAATGGGGTGGTTACCATCTCGTCGTACTGCAGCTTCTTCGCGTAGGTGGCGGCGCCGAGCTTGTAGTCGCCATGCGACCTGGGCAGCAGATCCGCCTTGAGCCAGACGAGGTAGTCATTGAGCGCCTTGATCACCGCGCCGTTGCTGGCGGCGAATTGCGCGAGGAGGGTGGGGTCCTGCACGTCGGCGAAGGCGCTCACCACGTCCTTATCGAAGAAACTGATCATGCCCGGCAACTGCTCGATCGCGATTTCGGTGAAGATCTTCGGCGGATTGCGCAGGTTGGCGCGGGCATCCTCGAGCGCCTGCGGCATCAGTTTCTCGCGCGCGATGAGGTTGCGCAGGCGGTCGGCCGGTGGCGCGAACTGCTTGCTGATCATCGCGAAGGCCGTGCCGGTAATGCCGCTGGTGTAGCTGTCGGGGTTCTTCTCCCAGCCGCGGATGGTTTCGTTCGACAGGATGCCGGAGCGGATCCAGTTGAGCAGCAGTTCGCGGTCGATGGCCGCCGGGGCGCTGAGCTTCGCTGCCGCGATGGCGCTGAAGCGCGCTTCGTATTGCTTCAGCGTTGCGGTGTGGCGTTTGATGGCGGCGCGGGAATAGTCCTCGAGTTTGTCGTCGAAAGTGTGGATGCCGTTCTGGGTTGCCCAGGTGGGGCTGGCGGGAGATACGAAAGTGTCGATGAACTCGTCCGCCAGTGCATGAAATGCTGCGTCCGAGGAACCGGACTGGGCAAGCGCGAATGTCGGCAGAAGTGCGGCGAGCAACCACCAAGCACGAATGTGGCGCAGGACCTGCGACATGATGACCTCCACGCTGCGGATGCAGGCGAGTATAGACCTGCGATCCCCTGCGCGATCCGGCTGGTGGGTGCGGATCGCGAGGTGGCGGGCTGCGCCGCTTTGCGCTCAGCCCGCGTCGGCAACGAACAAGCCGACGCGGGCCGTGAATGATCCATCGGGTTCGATCTGCAAAGCCTGCCGCACTTCTTCAGGCGCCTGGGCCAGCATGGACCGCAGCTGCGCAATGACGGGGTCCGGCACGCGCATGCGCTGCGTCCAGCTGGTGAATTCCAGCCGCAATGGCCAGCTGCGCATCTGCGCTGCGCGGAAACCGGAGGTTTGCAGCAATGCCAGCCATTCGGCGGTGGTGCGGTCGCGTACATGGCTCGGGTCGCGCAGCAGTTCGATGGCCTGCAGGTGGGTATCCACCAGCGGGGAGTCCTCGCCGAGCAGGTCGATGAGCAGCAGCTGGCCGCCAGGCCGCAGCACGCGGCGCAATTCGTGCAGCGAGGCTGGCAGGTCGTACCAGTGGTGGGCGCTGAAGCGCGTGGCGACCAGATCGAAGCTGCCGTCGGCGCAGGGCAGGTTGGCGGCGCGCGCGCTGAGGCCTTCCACCGGATCGAGGCCTCGGCGCCGGGCTTCTTCCACCGCCGTGCGCACCATCGACGGGGACGGGTCCGCGGCCACGACGCGGCGGAAGCGCGATGCCAGGCGGAAGGCCAGGTGGCCCGCGCCGCAGCCGGCGTCCAGGGCGTCCTGCGCGGGACCCTTCCAGTCGTCCAGCCATTGCTGCACCCACTGCAGATCGGGTCCGCCGGCATGCACGGCGCTGGTCAGATAGGCGCCGGCCCGGGGATCGAATTGCTGGAGGACGGCGTGTTCATGCTTCGACATGGTCGGCTCTCCTGGTGAAACAGGTGGCCAGCATTGCACCCTGTTATCCTGTTAGAAAGTTGGTACTTATCCTATTACATGAAGCAACAGCAAACGCGGCGGACGCCGCTGGGTTCCTTCCTGCGTGCGCGCCGCATGCAGAGCCGCCCGGAGGACTTCGGCTTCGCCGCTGGCGCGCGGCGCCGCACTCCCGGCCTGCGGCGCGAAGAGCTGGCGCAACTGGCCGGCATCAGCCCGACCTGGGTGGCGTGGATCGAGCAGGGCCGCACGCGCTCGGTGTCGATGGCGACCCTGCTGGCGCTGGCCCGCGGCCTGCATCTGACGCGCGCCGAGCGGGCGCATCTGTTCCAGCTGGCCGAGCGTGCCGATCCGGCGCCGCTTTCTGGCGCGGGTGGCGAAGAGCGGGAACTGCGGCAATTGCTCGACAGCCTGGCGGCTCCGGCCTACGTGCTGGACCGCTGCTGGGACGCCATTGCATGGAATGCCGCGGCGGAGAAGCTGTTTCCGGCATGGCTGGGCCGCCGTGTGCGGCGGCATGCGCCGCATCCGAACTTGTTGCACTACGTGTTCCTCGATGCAGCCGCGCAGCGCCAGGTGGTGGACTGGAAATCGCGTGCGCAGCGCCTGGTGGCGGAATTCCGCGCCGACACGGAAAGCTGGCGCACCGATCCGCTGCGCCAGTCGCTGGTGGAGGAATTGTGTGCCGGCAGTGCGGAGTTTGCGGCGGCGTGGCGGGAGGAGCGGGTGCAGGAGCGCGAGGGTGGAATCCGCGTATTCCGCAGCAGCTCGGGCCGGGTGCGCGAACACGCGCAGCTCACGCTGCGGGTCGCACGGCGGCCGGATCTGAAGCTGGTGGTGTTGCTGCCTGGCAGAACTGCTGCCTGATCGGGGCGCCCACCGCTATTCGATGTTCTGCACCTGCTCGCGCATCTGCTCGATCAGCACTTTCATATCCACCGCCATGCGCGTGGTCGCAAGGTCCTGCGACTTCGACGACAGCGTATTGGCCTCGCGGTTGAACTCCTGCATCAGGAAGTCCAGCCGCCGGCCCGCGGGTTCAGGGCTGGCGATGATCTTGCGTGTTTCGGCAAGGTGGCCATCCAGACGGTCGAGTTCTTCAGCCACGTCGATGCGCTGCAGCAGCAGCGCGATCTCCTGTTCCATGCGCTCGTTGTCGACGCCTGCGGCAAGTTCGGCGAGGCGCTCGGTGAACCGTTGGCGGATGGCCTGGTGCACTTCGGGCAGCCGTGCTCGCACGCGCGCCACCAGCTCGGCCAACTGGTCGCAGCGCTGGCTGATGAGCTCGGCCAGCCGTGCGCCTTCGCGGGCGCGCATCTCTTTCAGTTCCTGCAGAGCGGTGGAGAACACATGCCGGCTCTGTTCCAGCAGCGCCTGCGCGTCTGGCGCCGCCTCGCGCAGCACGCCAGGGAAGCGCAGCAGCTCCACCAGGTCCAGCTGCGGGGGATGGGTGACGGCACGCGCGGCATCAGCCAGCTGCGTGAGCACGGCGGTCAGGCGCTCCACCAGCGCGCCGTCGAGCTCCAGCTCCCGGCTTTCAGTGGCCGAACTGCGATATGTGAAGCTGCAGTCCACCTTGCCGCGCCGCAGCTCCTGCTGCAGACGCGCGCGCAACTCGCCCTCCAGGGGGCGCAGTTCTTCAGGCAGGCGCAGCGAGCTTTCGAGGAAGCGGTGATTGACGCTGCGCAGCTCGCAGACCAGGTGGCGATTGGGCAGTACGGCTTCGCTGCGGGCAAAGCCCGTCATGCTGAGGATCATGGATGGCTACCGGGGTCGGGTGCGCAATGCGATAATATGGGGCTAGTCTAGCTGAACGCGGGAGCCGGTTTTGCAAGTCGAATTCGCCGAGGTCACCCTGCTCGGCGCGCGTGACGAGAACCAGGACCGCGTTGCCGTGGCCGTGAACCCCGAGGTTGCCCTCATTGCGGCCTTCGACGGCATGGGCGGGCATGCCGACGGTGCCAAGGCTGCCGAGACGGCGCGCCAGGTGCTGCTGGGGCGCATCGCCTCCGCGACGCGGCAACCGCTGCTCGATCCGCTCGCCTTCCTGCATCTGGTGCTCGGCCAGGCGCATGCGCAGGTGGTGGCGCTGGGCACGAAGCTGCCGCTGGAGCAGCGGCCGCGCGCCACGGGTGCCATCTGTCTGGCGCAGGAGGGCACGGCGTGGTGGGCGCATGTCGGCGACAGCCGCGTCTATCACCTGCGCGCCGGCCAGGTGCTCACGCGCACGCGCGACCACAGCCACGTGGAGCTGCTGCTGCAGGAGGGGCTCATCAGCGCGGATCAGGCGCAGAACCATCCTATGCGCAACTATGTGGAGAGCTGTCTGGGTGGCGACGCGTTGCTGCCCGAGATGGTGATCGGCCGCTGCGTGCGCGTGCAGCCCGGCGACACGCTGCTGGTCTGCACCGACGGCTTCTGGGCCAACCTGCGCGACGAGGACATCGCCGCGTCGCTGTATTCGGGCGTGAGCCTGCACGACGCGCTCTATGCCATCGCGGACTTCGCGGTGCGCAATGCGGGCGGGGCCAGCGACAACACTTCAGCCGCGGCGCTGCGCATCCTGTGAATACCGTGGCATTGCGGCATGACGGCCGCGCACCCGACCAGCTGCGCCCGGTGCGTTTCACGCGCGGCTTCACGCGCTATGCGGAAGGCTCGGTGCTGGTGGAGTTCGGCCACACGCGCGTGCTGTGCACCGCGAGCATCGAGGAAGGTGTGCCTTCCTTCCTGCGCGGCAAGGGGCAGGGCTGGGTCACCGCCGAATACGGCATGCTGCCGCGCGCCACGCATACGCGCGGCGCGCGCGAGGCGGCCAAGGGCAAGCAGTCCGGCCGCACCCAGGAGATCCAGCGGCTCATCGGCCGCAGCCTGCGTGCAGCGCTGGATCTCACGGCGCTGGGCGAGCGCACCGTGACGCTGGACTGCGATGTGCTGCAGGCCGACGGCGGCACGCGCACGGCCTCGGTCACCGGCGCCTACGTGGCGCTGGCCGATGCCTGCATGCGCCTGGCCGCCGCGAAAGGCATCGCCAATCCGCTGCACGGCCAGGTTGCCGCCATCTCGGTGGGCATCGTCGATGGCCGTCCGATCCTGGACCTGGACTATGTGGAGGATTCCACGGCCGAGACCGACATGAACGTGGTGATGAACAGCGGCGGCGGCTTCATCGAGGTGCAGGGCACCGCCGAAGGTCATCCCATGCGCCGCGACGAAGTGGATTCGCTGCTGCTGCTGGCCACGCTCGGCACCGGGCAGCTGTTCGAATTGCAGCGCGCGGCGCTGGCGCAGGCGCCAGCGGCCGCGCCTTGATCCGTCCCATGGCACAACCGGATCCCGCTCCGCCGCCGGTGACTGGCCGCGTGGTGCTCGCCAGCAGCAATGAAGGCAAGCTGCGCGAACTTGCCGCGTTGCTCGAGCCGCGCGGTTTCCAGCTGGTGCTGCAGAGCGAGCTGGGCATCGAGGCTCCCGAGGAGACCGGCAACACCTTCGAGGACAACGCGCTGCTCAAGGCGCGCCATGCCGCGCAACTTTCCGGCCTGCCGGCCCTGGCGGATGATTCGGGCATCGAGGTCGATGCGCTGGACGGCCGTCCCGGTGTGTGGTCCGCGCGCTATGCGGGCGAGAGCGCAACGGATCTGGAGAATCTCGAACTGATGCTGACGGAGCTGGCGGACGTGCCCGACGCGCGGCGCACGGCGCGCTACCGCTGCGTGATTGCGCTGGTGCGTTCGGCGGAGGATCCCGAGCCGCTGCTGGGCAGCGGTGTCTGGGAGGGGCACATCGCCACTTTCCCGCGTGGCAGCGGCGGTTTCGGCTATGACCCCATCTTCCTGCCCGATGGGCAGAATGGCCGTTCGGCAGCGGAAATGAGCACGCAGGCCAAGAATGCCGTGAGCCATCGCGCCCGCGCACTGCATGCCCTGCTCGAACAGCTCGGCGGCCCGCCCACGCCATGACAGGCGCATAGGCCATGCAGGCGCCGCCGCTTGCGGTCTACGTGCATTTTCCCTGGTGTGTGAGCAAGTGCCCGTACTGCGACTTCAACTCGCACCAGCTCAAGAGCGCGCTGCCCGAGGCGGCCTATCTCGAAGCCCTGGCCGCAGATCTCGCGGCGCAGCTGCTGCGGGTCGCCGGGCGCGAGGTCTGCAGCGTATTTCTCGGCGGCGGCACGCCCAGTCTGTTTGCGCCATCGGCCATCGGTGAGGTACTGGCGCTGCTGCGCGCGCGCCTGCCGTTTGCGCCCGATGCCGAGATCACGATGGAGGCCAATCCGGCGACCATCGAACGCGGGCGCTTCGCGGGCTATCGCGACGCCGGCGTCAATCGTGTGTCGCTGGGCGCGCAAAGCTTCGGTGCGGCGCAGCTGGCGGCGCTGGGCCGCATCCACAAGGTCGAGGATGTGCTGCGCTCGGTGGATGAGCTGCGCCGCGCCGGCCTCGTCAATTTCAACCTCGATCTCATGTTCGCGCTGCCGCAGCAAGGGCGGGAGCTGGCATTGGCGGATCTGGCCGCCGCGCTGGCGCTGGCTCCTTCGCATCTGTCGCTGTACCAGCTCACCATCGAGCCTGGCACCGTCTTCGCCGGCCATCCGCCGCCGCTGCCGAACGAAGAAGAGTGTGAAGCCATGCAGGCCGATGCCCAGGCGCTGCTGGGCGCTCGCGGCTATGCGCAGTACGAGGTTTCCGCCTGGGCGCAGGCCGGCTTCCAGTGCCGCCACAACCGCAATTACTGGAGCTTTGGCGACTACCTTGGCCTGGGCGCCGGGGCGCACGGCAAGCTCACGCACCCCGGCCGGGGGCTGATCGAGCGCAGCGCGCACCCGCGCGAGCCGCGCCGCTACCAGGCCGGCGCTGCGCAGGGACCGCGCTGGCAGGCTGTGGCCGCCGCGGATCTGCCCTTCGAGTTCATGATGAATGCGCTGCGACTCAACGAGGGCTTCACCGCGGCGGATTTCTCCGCGCGCACCGGCCTCGACCCGGCCGTGATCGCCCCGAGCTTTGCGCAGCTGGCCGCTCGCGGGCTCGCCGAGCCGCTGCCTACCGGGCAGGGTCCTGGCTGGCGCGCCACGGCGCTGGGCCACCGCTTCCTCAACGATGTGACAGCCGTATTTCTCCCGGCGCCAATTTCGCAAGACGGGGCGGGCAGTTAGGAGATTTACTGCATCGCGAGCCGCATCTATCCACAGCGCCGGGGCGGGAGGTCAAATTGAGGCAATTACACCCGATATGCACCGCACTACCATATGAGTGCCATGTAACTCATTGATAAAACAAGCTGAAATGGGTTGGTCACAATTTGACCAAGTACACAGATTCTCCGTCTTTTCGCATTCGCAGCGATTGACGATGAGCGCCGTCCACAGAGTTATCCACAGAATTTGTGGATAAGGGGGTGCCCTCTGGATTATCTGCCGCGGCAGTTGCCGGGACCGCCCGCCCCCGGTATATTGCGCGCCCCTTCCGGAGCCTGTCATGAAAGCCGAGACCCATCCCGCTTACGCCGAAATCACCGTCGTCTGCAGCTGCGGCCACACCTTCAAGACCGGCTCGACGCTGGGACACGACCTGAACCTCGACGTATGCTCTGCCTGCCATCCGTTCTACACGGGCAAGCAGAAGATCGTCGACACCGCCGGGCGCGTCGACAAGTTCCGCAGGAAGTACGCCGCGAAGTCCGCTCCCGCGGCCCGCTAGCCGAAACCGGAACGCCAGACCGCGCCGGCAAGGAGATTGCCGGCCATGACTCGAACCCGCCTGTTTCCGCGCCTGCTCGCCGCAGGCGCTGCCGCCATGGTGCTGCTGGGAGCGGTGTCCTGTTCCAGCAATCCGGCCACCGGCGGCAGCAATGTCGTTCTCGGCACCAAGAAGGGCGAGATCGAGAACTCCCGCCGCATCCACGACCAGATCCTCAAGTTCTATGGTCTCTATGAAGACCAGGCGGTCCAGGACTACGTGAACGCCGTCGGCCAGCGCGTTGCCCGCAACAGCGATCTGCCCGACATGGAATGGAAGTTCACGGTGATCGATGAGGACTCGATCAACGCCTTCACAACCGGCGGCGGTTACGTCTACGTGCACCGCGGCCTGCTGCCGTACCTGAACTCCGAATCCGAGCTCGCCGCCGTGCTGGGCCACGAGCTTGCGCATGTCACCGCGCGCCATGTCGCGCGCGGTCAGACGCGCAGCGTGCTCACCAACCTGCTGGCGCTGGGTGCCGCCATCGCCACCGGTTCGGGCGCGGTGGCCGACATGGCCAGCATCGGCGCCGCCGCCTATACGCAGGGTTACGGGCGCGAGGCCGAGATGGAGGCCGACCGCATCGGTATGAAGTACCTGATCAAGGCGGGCTACGATCCGCTGGCCATGGGCCGCGTGTTCGCGACCTTCCGGGCCCAGGAGAGCTTCGAGCTTGCCTCGGCGCGCGCCGAGGGCCGCGAGCCGCGGGTGTATCACGGTGTTTTCTCTTCGCATCCGGCGCCGGATGACCGCGCCTTGCAGGCCGCGCGCGGCGCAGCGCAAGTGGTCGCCGAGCCCCAGGGCGGCTATGTGGACAACCGCAATGTGTACATGCAGGCCATCGATGGCCTGGCCTTCGGTTCCAGCAGGGCGCAGGGCGTGGTGCGCGACAACCGCCTCTATCACGCCGACATGAATCTCACGATGGCCTTCCCGCGCGGCTGGATCGTGGAGAATCATCGCGACCGCATCCTGGCCTTCACCAAGGGTCAGGAGACGCTCATGCAGGTGACCGTGGCGGGCATTGCGGAGCGCCAGTCGCCGCGCGAGTTCCTCATCGAGCGCCTCAAGGGAGCAACGCTCGCAGGCGGCGAGCCGGTTTCCATCAACGGCATGCAGGGGTATTCTGTGCTTACCCGCAATGGCTCGCCGCTGGATGGCGGCGTGGGCCCGGTGCGCTGGATCGCCGTATATCGTGGCAACAGTTCCTTCCTGTTCGCCGGCGCCAGCCGCTCCACGCGCGACGGCAAGCCGGAGGCCGATGGCCTGATCCGCTCGGTGGCCGAAACCATGCGTGATCTGCGCACCTCGGAGTTCGCCCTCGCTGAGCCCTACCGGCTGAAGATCATCCGCGCCACCGACAAGACGCGCCTCGCCGACTATGAGGCGGCCGTTCCGGCCGAGCGTTACAAAAAAGAAGAACTGGAGCTCATGAATGGGCTCTATCCGGGCAAGAAACCGCCGGTCGGGGAATACATCAAGATCGTCGAGTAGTGTAGTCTTGACCCGATTACCCCTAGGTTGAGCCCATGACAGAAAAGAAGTTCGAGCTCACTGACCTGAGCTCCGGCAAGAAGAGCGTTTTGCCCGTCAAGGCCGGCACGATCGGCCCCGATGTGCTGGATGTTGCCGACATCTACCGGGATCACGACGTCTTCACTTTCGATCCCGGCTTCGGCGTCACGGCCGCCACCGAGAGCAAGATCACCTACATCGACGGGGACGCCGGAGTGCTGCTGTACCGCGGCTACCCAGTCGAGCAGCTGGCCGAGAAGTCCAGCTTCATGGAAGTCTGCTACCTGCTGCTGGGCGGCGATCTGCCCAGCCGCGCCCAGCTGGAGAAGTTCACGCGTGACATCAGTCGTCACACGATGATCAATGAGTCGCTGCTGCGCTTCTTCAACGGCTTCCACCACAACGCGCACCCCATGGCGATGGTGTCGGCCGTAGTGGCCTCGATGTCCGCGTTCTATCACGACTCGATGGACATCAACAGCCCGCGCCACCGCGAGATCTTCGCCCACCGCGTCATCGCGAAGCTGCCGACCATTGCCGCGGCCGCGCACAAGCATTCGCTGGGCCAGCCCTTCATCTATCCGCGCAACGACCTCAGCTACTGCGCCAACCTGCTGCACATGTTCTTCGCGGTGCCCTGCGAGCCGTATTACGTGGATCCGGTCGCGGCCGAGGCGCTGGACCTGCTGTTCATCCTGCATGCCGATCACGAGCAGAACGCCAGCACTTCCACCGTGCGGCTGGCCGGCAGCACCGGCGCCAACCCGTATGCCGCGATCTCCGCCGGCGTTTCGGCGCTGTGGGGGCCGGCCCATGGCGGCGCCAACGAGGCCGTGCTCAACATGCTCGAGCAGATCGGAACGGTCGAGAACATCCCGAAGTACCTGGCCATGGCCAAGGACAAGAACAGCCACTTCCGGCTGATGGGCTTCGGGCATCGCGTCTACAAGAACTTCGACCCGCGCGCCAAGATCATCCGCGCCGCCTGCCACAAGGTGCTCGAGAAGCTCGGCAACACCAGCAATCCGCTGTTCGAGCTGGCGCTGCGCCTGGAGGAGATCGCGCTCAAGGACGACTACTTCGTCGAGCGCAAGCTCTATCCGAACGTGGATTTCTACAGCGGCGTGATCTACAGCGCCCTGCACATCCCGCGCGCCATGTTCACGGTGATGTTCGCCATCGCGCGCAGCGTGGGCTGGGTGGCGCACTGGCAGGAGATGATCGCCGACCCGGCGTTCCGCATCGGCCGGCCGCGCCAGCTCTATACCGGTCCCACGCGGCGGGATTACACCGACATCGGCCGGCGCTGAACGAGCGGTGGTGGGTCGCGCCAGAGGCCTTCGGGCGCTGGCGCGTCAATGTGCCTTGCGTTCAGGGAACAGTCTTGGCGGCCGCTGCTGAGCGGTCGCTTTCCATGTTGTTGCGGTTGTAGGCGCTCACGGCGAAGTAATAGGTGCCGGAGGGCAGGTTATCCACGACGTACGTGGTGATGCCAGGGTTGTTCACGGTCGCAACCAGGCTCATGGCGTTCACGCTGGTGCCGCGATAAATGTGGTAACCGGCAAGATCGGTCAGCGTGCTGCCATCGATGTTCTCGCCGGGCGGCAGCCAGGAGAGCGAAGCGCTGCCGGTGGGGCTGCCGCTACTGCCGCCGGAGCCGCCACCCGTATTGCTGCCGCCGGTGACCGTGCCGCCACTGCCCGTACCACCACTGGTGCCGCCGCTGGCTGAGCCGCCGCTTCCGCCACTGCTGGTTCCCGAGCTGCCGGTGGCTGAATCCCCACCCCCGCCGCAGGCGGCCAGCAGGCCGCCCAGTGCCATGGCGAGGAGGAGGTTTCTGAGATCGTGCTTTCGCATGGCGTGCTTTATACGTGACCCGCCGCGCGGGACCAAAGTTCGCAACTTGCCGACAGGGGTCAGGGAATCGTCTTGCAGGCCGCGGCCGTGCGGGAACTCTCCACACCGCTTTGCGTATAGGCGCTGACCGCAAAGCAGTACGTGCCCGAGGAGAGGTTTTCCACCACCGCGCTCGTGACCCTGCCCAGGGTCATGCTACGGGATAGCGAGCCGCCATCACGGCCGGAGTAAACATAAAACCCCGCCAGATCGGTCAGCGCGCTGCCGTCCTCGTTCTGCGTGGGCGCCGCCCAGTTCAGCGTCGCCGAGCCCGTGACCGGCGCCCGCACGGTGATGGAGAAGGCCGGGAGTGAGGCATTGGCCTTGCCATCCGTCACCCTGATCACGATGCCGGTGTAGGTGCCGGCATCCGCGCTGCCGGGCCGGCCGCTGATCCGCCCGGAGCTGGTGCTGAAGTTCGCCCAGGACGGCAGGTTCTGCACCGAGAAGGTCAGGCTGTCGCCATCGGAGTCGCTGGCCTGGGGCGTGAAGCTGTAATCGTTGCCGCTGTCGACCGAAGTCGACGGCGAGCCGCTGATGGTGGGCGTGTGGTTCGGCGGCTCATCGACCTGGATGGTGAAGGCCGGCAGCGAAGCCGTGGCGCTGCCATCGCTGACGCTGATGATGATATTGCCGTAATTGCCGGCCTGCTCGCGGCTGGGCGTGCCGGTGAGCGCGCCGGTGCCGGTATTGAAGGTGGCCCAGGCCGGACGGTTCTGGATGGAGAAGCTCAGGCTGTCGCCATCGGGGTCGCTGGCCTGCGGCGTGAAGCCGTAGCTGTTGCCGGCAGTGACGCGCGTGGAAGGCGAGCCGCTGATGGTGGGCGCGCGGTTCGGTGCGGCTTCGACCTGGAGGGTGAAGGCGGGCAACGAAGCCGTGGCGCTGCCATCGCTGACGCTGATGACGATGTTCGGGTACTGCCCCACGTTGTCGCGCGTGGGGGTGCCGGCGAGCGTGCCGTTGGCGGCATTGAAGCTGGCCCAGGCCGGACGGTTCTGCACCGAGAAGGTCAGGGACTGGCCTTCCGGATCCGAAGCCTGCGGGGTGAAGCGGTAGCTGTTGCCGGCGGTGACGCTGGTCGAGGGCGAGCCGCTGATGGAGGGCGGTGCGTTGAGTGCCGCGCTCACGGTGATCGAGAAAGTCGGCAGCGTTGCGATGGCGTCGCCATCGCTGACGGAGATCACGATGCCGGAGTACGTGCCCACCCGATCGAAGCCCGGTGTGCCGCTGAGCGCGCCGGTGGCCGTGTTGAAGCTGGCCCAGGCCGGAAGGTTGGCGATGCCGTAGAGCAGTGTCTGTCCTTCAGGATCATGGCCGCTGGGCTGGAAGTAGTACTGCCGGTTGACCGTCACGCCGGTCGACGGCGTGCCGGCGATGGTCGGCGGTGAATTGGGCGCTGCGGCCACGGCGATGGAGAACGGCCCCAGCGTCGCGGACGCGCTGCCATCGGTCACCGTCAGCCGGATGTTCGAATGGTTGCCGACGTCGCCCTGGGCAGGAGTGCCGGTGAGTGCGCCGGTATTGGCGTCCATGTGCAGCCAGCCCGGCAGGCCGGAGGCGGAGAAACGCAGCGCATCGCCGTCATCGTCCCGGGCGCTGGGCCGGAAACTGTAGGCGGCGCCGACCTGTGCGGTGGCCGGGGGTGATCCGCTGATCACCGGCGCGCGATTGGGCGGCGGCGTGACTTCGATGGAAAAGGCCGGCAGCGAAGCTCCCAGCTGCCCGTCCGAGACGGTGATGACGATGTTCCGGTACTGCGCGACCTGCTGCGCACCCGGAGTACCGGCGAGCGTGCCGTCGGCGGTGCTGAACGAGGCCCAGGAAGGCTTGTTCTGGATGGAGAAGCGCAGCGTGTTGCTGTCGGGGTCGCTGGCCTGCGGCTTGAAGCGGTAAGCCTGAGTTGCCTGCACGGCCGTCACCGGCGATCCGCCGATTTCGGGTGCGCGGTTGGACGGCCGGGCCTGCTCGGGCGGTTGCGGCCGGGGTTCCACGGTGATGTGGAAGGTGGGCAGTGACGCGGTGGCTTTGCCGTCGCTGACGGAAACCTGGATATCGGCAGTGACGCCGGCATCCTCATCCGCCGGCGAGCCGGAGATTTCGCCGCGGCTGGCATCGAAGCGGGCCCAGGATGGCAGGCCCGCGACGCTGAACCGCAGCGCATCGCCTTCGGCATCGCGCGCAGTGGGCTGGAAGAGATAGGATGTGCCGACAGTCACGGAGACCGGCGGCGTGCCTTCGATCACCGGTGCCGAATTGCTCGCTGGCGGCGATGCCGCCTTGGGGGTTTCGCCGACGGGTGTTTCGCTGGTGGGCGCTTGCCCCTGGGACGGCGCGACCTCGTTGAGGCAACCGGCAAGCACACTGCTGGCAAGTGCTGCAACCAGCAGATTTCTATGTGCTCCCCAGGCGATCATTGAGACTCCGGCGATGTTATTCGGCAGCGTATTGGAATGTAGTGGCCTGTCCACTGCAATTTGTCGGCTACTCCCGACATAACCGCTGAACCACATCACATAACGCAGGATATGGCCGGTTACTGTTAAATCGCGGTGCTCCGCGGGATCAGGGGCACGTGCCGGGCCCAGCTCTGGCCGTGATACCTGCGTCCCACTGGGTCGGTGGAGCTGCCCGTATCATTCACGTGCTTCGATCCTGCGCGGATATCTTGCGGGTCTCTCATTACATGCTGATTCCAGTCATTCTCTCGGGGGGTG
This sequence comes from Steroidobacteraceae bacterium, assembly GCA_049841155.1. GTDB lineage: Bacteria > Pseudomonadota > Gammaproteobacteria > Steroidobacterales > Steroidobacteraceae > ZC4RG30. The sequence goes on along the minus strand of JASGHI010000003.1, from coordinate 1,961,800 downwards.
CCGGCACGCGGCTCTGGCCACTTTCGCGCGAGCTCTACCCCAAGCAGCTGCTCCCCCTGGTGGGCGAGGACACCATGCTGCAGGCCACGGTGCGCCGCCTCGAGGGGCTGGCCACCGCATCGCCGCTGGTGGTCTGCAACGAAGCCCACCGTTTCCTCGTGGCCGAGCAGCTGCGCGCCATCGGGCAGGTTCCGCAGGCCATCCTGCTGGAGCCGGCCGGGCGCAACACTGCGCCGGCGATTGCGCTGGCCGCGCTGGCCGCGCGCGCCGACGGCAATGGCGAGGATCCGCTGCTGCTGGTGCTGCCGGCGGATCACGTGGTCCGCGATGCGGCCGGCTTCTGCGCCGCCGTGAAGGCAGCGTTGCCGGCGGCTCAGGCGGGGCGTCTGGTCACCTTCGGCGTGCTGCCGGATGCGCCGGAGACCGGTTATGGCTACATCCGCCGCGGCGCCAGCCTTGCCGGCGTCGCCGGCGTGCATGCCATTGAGGCCTTCATCGAGAAGCCGGACGGTGCGCGTGCCGCCGCCTTCCTCGAAAGCGGCGAGTACTTGTGGAACAGCGGCATGTTCCTGTTCCGCGCCGCGCGCTACCTCGAAGAATTGCAGAAATATGCGCCGGACATCGCCGCTGCCTGCGCCGCTGCATTCGCCGCTGCGCGCCGCGATCTGGACTTCACGCGCGTGGACGAGCAGCAATTCCTCGCCTGCCGCTCAGAGTCCATCGACTACGCGGTGATGGAGAAGACCGACGCTGCGGCGGTGGTGCCGCTCGACGTGGACTGGAGCGACGTGGGCTCGTGGTCGTCGCTGTGCGCCGCGCTGCCTGCCGACGCCGACGGCAACGTGACGCATGGCGATGTGCTCATGGAGGACTGCGAGGGCTCCTACATCCATGCCGGCAGCCGGCTGGTCGCCGCCATCGGCCTGCGCAACCACGTGGTGGTCGAGACCAAGGATGCGGTGCTGGTGGCTCCCATGGAACAGGCGCAGGACGTGAAGACGCTGGTGGCGCGCATCAAGAGCCAGGGCCGCAGCGAACACCTGCTGCACCGTGAGGTGCTGCGCCCCTGGGGCAGCTACGACAGCATCGATGCCGGCGAGCGCTTCCAGGTCAAGCGCCTGACGGTGAAGCCCGGTGCCACGCTGTCGCTGCAGCTGCATCACCACCGCGCCGAGCACTGGATCGTGGTTTCGGGCACCGCGCGCATCACGCGCGGCGACGAGGTGTTCCTGCTGGAGGAAAACCAGTCCACATATATTCCCGTCGGTGCGAAACACCGCATCGAGAATCCCGGCAAGATCCCGCTGCACATGATCGAGGTGCAGTCGGGCAGCTACCTGGGCGAGGACGACATTGTGCGCTTCGAGGACGCCTACGGGCGTGAAGGAACCAATACGTGACCAGAAAAGGCATTATTCTCGCCGGCGGATCCGGCACGCGCCTGCATCCGCTGACGGTGCGCATCAGCAAGCAGCTGCTGCCGGTGTACGACAAGCCGATGATCTACTACCCGCTGTCGGTGCTGATGTTGGCCGGCATCCGCGACGTGCTGATCATCACCACGCCGCATGACGCCGACCTGTTCCAGTCGGTGCTGGGCGATGGTTCGGCCTGGGGCCTTGCCATCAGCTATGCGCAGCAGCCGCGGCCGGATGGTCTTGCCCAGGCTTTCCTCATCGGCGAGAAGCATGTGGGCGGTTCACCTTCGGCGCTGGTGCTGGGCGACAATATCTTCTATGGCCGCGGCTTCGGCGAGATCCTGCAGCGTGCGGATTCCCGGCAGGCCGGCGCCACGGTGTTCGGCTACTACGTGCGCGATCCGGAGCGCTACGGCGTGGTGAGCTTCGGCGCCGACGGCAAGCCCGTCGACATCGTCGAGAAGCCGCCGGAACCGAAGTCTAACTTCGCTGTCACTGGCCTCTATTTCTATGACCGCGATGTGGTCGACATCGCCAAGTCCATCAAGCCCTCGCCGCGCGGCGAGCTGGAGATCACCGACGTGAACCGCGTGTATCTGCAGCGCGGCGATCTCGAAGTGGAGCGTCTGGGCCGCGGGTTTGCCTGGCTGGACACCGGTACGCACCAGTCGCTGATCGATGCCGGCAACTATGTGCGCGTCATCGAGGACCGGCAGGGCACCAAGGTCTGCTGCCCGGAGGAGATCGCCTGGCGCAAGGGCTTCATCACCAGCGGGCAGCTGGAGAAGCTGGCGCAGCCGCTGGTCAAAAGCGGCTACGGGCAGTACCTGCTCGACGTGCTCCGGCACGAGGCGCCATGAACGTCCTTCCCACTGAGCTTCCCGGCGTCCTGATCATCGAGCCGCGCGTGTTCGGCGACGAGCGCGGGTTCTTCCTCGAAAGCTGGAACCAGAAAAGTTTCGCCGACGCAGGCCTGCCCATGGCCTTCGTGCAGGACAACCACAGTCTTTCAGGACAGGGCACGCTGCGCGGCCTGCACTACCAGATGCGCCAGACGCAGGGAAAACTGGTGCGGGTGGTGGCCGGGGAGGTGTTCGACGTGGCTGTCGACATGCGCCGCAGCTCGCCCACCTTCGGCAAGTGGGTGGGCGTGACGCTGTCGGCACAGAACAAGCGCATGCTGTGGGTGCCGGCCGGTTTTGCGCACGGCTTCTACGTGACCAGCGAGCGTGCCGAGTTCCTCTACAAGTGCACGGATTTCTACGACCCGTCATCGGAGCGGACCCTGGCCTGGGATGATCCCGCGGTCGGCATACGCTGGCCGCTGGTGCCGGGCGTGCAGACCCTGCTTTCGCCCAAGGACCTGCAGGGCAAGCCGCTGGCACAGGCCGAGGTGTTTGCTTGAAGGTGATGGTCACAGGCGCCGGCGGGCAACTGGGCCGCGAGCTGGCGCGTTCGGTGCCGCCCGGATGCACGCTCGCCGCGTTCACCAGCCGCGACTGCGACATCGGCGATGCCTCTGCCGTGTCCGCCGCCGTGGCGCGGGAGCGGCCGCAGGTCATCATCAATGCCGCGGCCTACACCGCGGTGGACAAGGCCGAAAGCGATGAGGCGGCGGCGCAGCGCGTGAATGCGCAGGGCCCGGCCCATCTGGCTGCGGCTGCAGCGAGCACGGGCGCGCGCCTGCTGCATGTCTCCACCGATTTTGTTTTCGATGGCAGCCAGGGCCATCCCTGGAGCCCGGACGACCGTACCCATCCCTTGTCGGTCTACGGACGCACCAAGCTGGCCGGTGAAGCGCCGGTGCTCCAGCTTGGCGCACAGGGCCTGGTGCTGCGCACTTCCTGGGTGTACTCGGTGTTTGGCGGCAACTTCGTCAAGACCATGCTGCGGCTGATGTCCTCGCACCCCGCGGTGCGCGTAGTGGCGGATCAGGTGGGCGCGCCCACCTGGGCCCGCGGTCTGGCTGAAGCGCTTTGGTGTGCCGCCCGCAAGCCTGGCCTGCACGGCCTGCATCACTGGCGCGATGCCGGCGCGGCCTCTTGGTACGACTTCGCGGTGGCGATCTGCGAGGAGGGCGTGGCTGCCGGGCTGCTGCTGCGTCCGGTCGATATCGTGCCCATCCAGACGCAGGACTACCCCACTCCCGCGCGCCGTCCCGGCTACAGCCTGCTCGACTGCACCCGCACCTGGCGCGAACTGGATCTGATGCCCCCGCACTGGCGCAGCCAGCTGCGCCGGATGCTCGCTGAACTGAAGGAAACCCATGGCTAATCTTCTCGTCACCGGCGGCGCCGGTTTCATCGGCGCCAACTATGTCCGCAATCGTGCTGCCACTCATCCGGGCGACCGGCTGGTGGTGCTCGATGCGCTCACCTATGCGGGCAACCTCGCCAGCATCCAGGACGTGCTCGACGGCAGACAGCGGCATTTCGTGCGCGGCGACATCTGCGACACGGATCTGGTGCACGATCTGCTGGTCAGGCATGACATCGACACGCTGGTGCATTTCGCGGCCGAATCGCATGTGGACCGCTCCATCCTGGGACCGGATGCCTTCATCGAGACCAATGTCGTCGGCACGCACGCGCTGCTGAAGGCCGCGCGCAAGGCCTGGCTGGGCGAGCGCCGCCGCACGCCGCACCGTTTTCACCATGTGTCGACGGATGAAGTGTTCGGGTCGCTGTCGCCCACCGATCCGGCCTTCACCGAGACCACGCCCTATGCGCCCAACTCGCCCTACTCGGCGAGCAAGGCCGGTTCGGACATGCTGGTGCGCGCCTATCAGCATACCTATGGCCTCACCACCACCCTCACCAACTGCTCCAACAACTACGGTCCCTACCAGTTTCCGGAGAAGCTCATTCCGCTGTTCGTGATCCGCTGCCTGGAGGGCGGACCACTGCCCATCTACGGCGATGGCATGAACGTGCGCGACTGGCTGTTCGTCGAGGACCATTGCCGCGGTATCGATGCCGTGCTGGTACGCGGCGCTCCTGGAGAGACCTACAACATCGGCGGCCGCTGCGAGCTGCCGAACATCGCGGTGATCGAGGCCATCGTGAAGACGGTGGACGCGGCATTTGCCGCCGACGGCACATTGCGCGAGCGCTTTGCGAAGAGTCCGGCGGCACGTGGTGCGAGCTGCGCCGAGCTCAAGACCTATGTGACCGACCGGCCCGGCCACGACCGGCGCTATGCCATCGATCCCCGCAAGATCGAGGCGGCGCTGGGTTTCGAACCGGCCTTCCGCTTCGAGCAGGCGCTGGCGCAGACCGTGCAGTGGTATCTGAAGAACGAGCCCTGGTGGCGCGCGATCCAGAACAACGACTACCGCCAGTGGGTCGATGCCAACTACTCGGCGCGTGGTGCCTGAAGGCATGTGATGAAGGACGGGCGGCCCAAGGATGAGACCGATCTTGCCGCCTGGCGCAAGGCGGCGGAGAAATCCGCCGGCAACCGGGGCCTCGACGGGCTGACCTGGCATACGCCTGAGGGGCTTGCCGTGCGGCCGCTCTATACGGCTGCGGATATTGCAGGCCTGCCGCACACCAACACCCTGCCGGGCTTCGAGCCCTTCGTGCGCGGCCCGCAGGCGACGATGTATGCCGTGCGTCCGTGGACCATACGCCAGTACGCCGGCTTCTCCACGGCAGAGGAATCCAACGACTTCTACCGCAAGACGCTCGCAGGCGGCGGTCAGGGCATCAGCGTCGCCTTCGACCTGCCCACGCACCGCGGTTACGACAGCGATCATCCGCGCGTGGTCGGCGATGTGGGCAAGACCGGCGTCGCCGTCGACACCGTCGAGGACATGAAGATCCTCTTCGACGGCATTGCGCTGGGCGAAGTCTCGGTGTCGATGACCATGAACGGCGCCGTGCTGCCGGTGATGGCGGCCTATCTCGTGGCGGCCGAGGAGCAGGGCGTGGACCCGGCGCGTCTTTCCGGAACCATCCAGAACGACATCCTCAAGGAGTTCATGGTCCGCAACACCTATATCTATCCTCCGGCGCCTTCGATGCGCATCGTCGGCGACGTGATCGAGTATTGCGCGCAGCATCTGCCGCGTTTCAACCCCATTTCCATCTCCGGCTACCACATGCAGGAGGCGGGTGCGAACCAGGCGCTGGAGCTGGCCTTCACGCTGGCCAATGGCCGCGAGTACGTGAAGGCGGCGCTGGCAAAGGGGCTGGATGTCGACGCCTTTGCCGGCCGGCTGTCGTTCTTCTGGGCAGTGGGCATGAACTTTTATCTCGAGATCGCCAAGATGCGCGCGGCGCGGCTGCTGTGGTCGCGCATCATGCGCGAGGCCGGTGCGAAGGATCCGCGCAGCCTGATGCTGCGCACGCACAGCCAGACTTCGGGATGGACGCTCACGGCGCAGGACCCCTGGAACAATGTGGTGCGCACCACCATCGAGGCAATGGCGGCGGTATTCGGCGGCACGCAGAGCCTGCACACCAATGCGCTGGACGAGGCCATCGCACTGCCCACCGAGTTCAGCGCGCGCATCGCGCGCAACACCCAGCTCATCATCCAGGAAGAAACTCATATCACTTCGGTGGTGGACCCCTGGGCGGGCAGCTACCTGATGGAGCGCCTCACCCAGGACATGGCCGATGCCGCGTGGGCCATCATCGAGGAAGTCGAGACCCTGGGTGGCATGACGCGCGCCGTGGAGAGCGGCTGGGCCAAGCTGCGCATCGAAGCCAGCGCAGCGGCGAAGCAGGCGCGCATCGATGCCGGCGAGGATGTCATCGTCGGCGTGAACAAGTATCCGCCGCCTGCAGCCGAGGAGCTTCAGACCCGCGAGGTCGACAATGCGCGGGTGCGCGAGCAGCAGATCGAGCGGCTGCGCAAGGTGCGCGCCGCGCGCGATGCCGCCGCGGTGTCGGCTGCGCTGGAGGCGTTGACGCACGCGGCTCGTTCGGGAGAGGGTAACCTGCTGGCTCTTGCGGTGGTCGCGATGCGCGCACGTGCCACGGTGGGTGAGGTCAGCGATGCGCTGGAGAAAGTCTGGGGCCGTCACCGCGCGGAGACGCAGAAAGTGAGTGGTGTATATGGCGCGGCTTATGCCGACATGGCGGACTGGGAGCCGCTGAAGCAGCGGGTGCTGCAATTTGCCGCGCGCGATGGGCGCCGGCCGCGGGTGCTCATGGCCAAGCTGGGCCAGGACGGGCATGACCGAGGCATCAAGGTGGTGGCGACGGCCTTCGCCGATCTGGGTTTCGACATCGACATCGGACCCCTGTTCCAGACGCCCGAAGAGTGTGCCCGCCAGGCCATCGAGAACGACGTGCATGCAGTGGGCGTGAGCTCGCTGGCTGCCGGCCACAAGACGCTGGTGCCGGCCATCATTCAGGCCCTGCGCGCGCAGGGTGCAGCGGACATCGCCGTATTCGTCGGCGGCATCATTCCGCCCGCCGACCATGAAATGCTGCTGGCCGCCGGTGTGGCGGGCATCTATGGGCCGGGCACGCCGATCACCCACAGCGCGGCCGGCGTGCTCGATGCCATCGAGCGTCTGCGGCGCGGTGGCGCGGATCATGGCTGAACATCCGTTGCTGGCGGCACTGCTGCGCGGAGAGCGGCGGGCGCTGGCACGCGCAATCACGCTGGTGGAGTCGACGCGGGAGACGGATCTTGTGCAGGCGGATCAGCTGCTGACGCAGGCGCTGCCGCACAGTGGCGGCGCGCTGCGGCTGGGTATCTCCGGCGTGCCGGGAGTCGGCAAGTCCACCTTCATCGAAGCCTTCGGTCTTGCCGCCATCGCGCATGGACGCCGGGTCGCGGTGCTCGCCATCGATCCTTCATCGGGCGTTTCCGGCGGCTCCATCCTCGGCGACAAGACGCGCATGGAACGTCTGGCCATGCACGAGGCGGCCTTCATCCGGCCCAGCCCTTCCAGCGGCGTGCTCGGCGGCGTGGCGGGCCGCACGCGCGAGGCCATGCTGCTGTGCGAAGCGGCCGGCTACGACCTGCTGCTGGTCGAAACCGTGGGCGTCGGCCAGTCGGAAACCGCCGTTGCGGCAATGACGGATCTGTTCCTGCTGCTGCAGCTTCCGAACGCGGGCGATGATCTGCAGGCCATCAAACGCGGCGTCATGGAGATCGCCGATCTGGTCGCCGTGAACAAGGCGGACCTCGATCCTGCCGCCGCGCGGCGCGCAGCGCTGCAACTGGGGGCGGGCCTTGGCCATCGTGGTCCCGCGCATGAGGTGAGCGCGCTCACCGGCGAGGGGCTGGAGGCGCTGTGGTCGGCGATCGAGGCGCGTGCGCAGGCCCAGCGCGGCAGTGGTGAGCGCGATCGTCTGCGCTGTGAGCAGAACGTGGCCTGGATGGGTGAAGCGGTGCGCGAGGGCCTGTCGGTCCGTTTCGACGGCGATGCCCGGGTCAGGGCGCAATGGCCGGATGTCATGAGGCGCGTTGAATCCGGGCAGCTGCCGCCGCCGGCCGCTGCCCGTCTTTTGCTGGCCGAATTTTTCGAGGACGAAGCCCGATGAGCATCCGGCCGTTCCGCATTCTCGGCATCCAGCAGATTGCCATTGGCGGCGAGGACAAGGCGCCACTGATCCGCCTGTGGGTGGATCTGCTGGGTCTCGATGTCACAGGCAGCTTCGTCAGCGAACGGGAGAATGTCGATGAGGACATCTGCATCCTCGGGCGTGGCGCGCATGCCGTCGAAGTCGATTTGATGCAGCCGCTCGATGCCGCGAACAAGCCGGCGGTGCACGTTCCGGCACTGAACCACATCGGTCTGTGGGTGGATGATCTGCCGCGGGCAGTGGAATGGCTCCAAGCCCGTGGCATGCGTTTCACGCCGGGCGGCATACGCAAGGGCGCAGCGGGCCATGATGTCTGTTTCATTCATCCCAAGGGTAACGAGACCTTCCCGCTGGGAGGTGAAGGCGTGCTCATCGAGCTGGTGCAGGCACCCGCGGACATCATCGCCGCGCTGCGTGTTTCATAGCGTGGGCAGCCTGTAGCGTGCCGTCCCCCATGGATGCCGAGGCGTCGCCGCGCATTGAAGCGCTGTTCGCACAGCCAGTGGCGGCTGCCGAGTTGATGGGCGAGGGTGATCCGCAGGCCCTGTTCGATGCCGAGCGCAGCGGGCAGCAGCGTTGGGCGCGCAAGCGCGTGCTGGAATTTGCGGCCGGACGTCAGTGCGCGCACCAGGCGCTGCGCCGCCTGGGTGTGTTGCCCGAACCGCTGCTGTCCCGACCGGATCGCCGGCCTGAATGGCCGCGAGGCATCGTCGGCAGCATCTCCCACTGCCGTGGCTTCAGCGTGGCAGTCGTGGCCCGCAGCGACGCCCTGCGTTCGCTCGGCGTGGACGTGGAAGTGGCTGGCGCCGTGGAGCCGGCGTTGTGGCCGCGCATCCTCACCGCCGCGGAACAGGAATGGCTGGAAGCACAGCCGGCCGGCGCGCAGCGCCTGCTGGCCAGCATCGTCTTCAGCGCCAAGGAGTCTTTCTACAAATGCCAGTACGGCGTGACGGAGCGCTTTCTGGAGTTTGGGCAGGCCTGGGCGCGGGTGGAGGGGCTGCCGCGGGGCGCTGTCTCATGCGCTCTGGAGGTGAGCAGCGGGGATGTCACGCTGGCGGGGTGCTGCCTGCTGATCGAGGGCTGGGTGTGCACGGCCTTTGGCTGGCCGGCCTGAATCCGGAATCCGTGATGAATACCCGGCAACCAGCCTCGCAGTTGTTCACGGACGCGCCGCAGCGTGCCGGCCTCGCTCCGCAAGCGCCGCTTCCCGATGCGCCCGCGCTGCAGCGGCTTTTCATTTCGGGGCACAGCCTCGTGGATCAGCCATTCCCCGACCAGATGGAGGCGCTGGCAGCGCGGGCCGGCAATCCACTGCGCTGGGAGCGCCTGCATCTGTTCGGTTCGTCCATCCGGCAACGCACCCTGGCCCCCCTCGCGGACGGACCCCAGGATGCCCTGCTCATCACCGAGCAGCACACATTGCTAGGCAACCTGATGTGGAACGACACGCCACGCCACCTGCGCCAGTGGGCCGATGCGCTGCATGCCGGCAATCCGCATGCCGTCACGTACTTCTATGTTCCCTGGCTGTCGATCGACGACCGGAATGACCCGTCGCGCTGGATCGCCTATGAAAAGGCGGCAGCACATGTGTGGCAGTGCATGGTTACGCGGGTGAATGTGCAACTGGCCGATGAAGGCCGCAGGGATCGCATCGTCACGATTCCCGCCAGCCTTGCGCTGGTGGATCTCATCGCACATCTGGCCGCAGGTGCGGTGTTGCCGGGTGCGTCGGCGGCGACGCCTCGCGAGGCCATCGACAGGGTCATGGCGGACGAAGTGCATCTGACGCCGCTGGGCAGTTTCTACATGGCGCTGGTCAGCTATCTGGGCATGACCGGCCTGCCGCCACGCGGCATTGACCCCGATCTGCTGGCCGAACCGCTGGTGCCGGAGGTCAGTCCCGAGCAGGCCCGGTGGTTGCTGCACGCGGCGACGGCTTTTTTCGCCAGCCACGCCACGAAGCGTGGCATAGCGCTGGATTCCGATGGCTGCCGCCGCTATCTGGAGGAAAGCTTCATTGATGACTACTGGCGCTACGTGCGCATAGCGCAGCTGGCTCCCCAGATGGGTTTCCTGAGGTCCAGCTGGAGCGCCTGCGCGGGAGGAAGCAGTTCCGGCACTTCATGCGCCATTGGTAAAGATGTGATGCCCATCACAGTTCGAGAACCGTGTAAGACATCACGACATCATGTTGTATAGAATACCGACATATCATGTCTGCCGGCTTTACAGATTCCGCCCCTGCAACCCGGCGGCTGCTCATCATCGCGGGCGACGCGGCGCTGCGTGCCCAGCTGAAGTGGGGTTTCGAAGGGCTGGAAATGCTCTTTGCCGAAAACCGCCAGCAAGTCGGCGACGCGCTCCACCAACATCAGCCGCAGGTGGTATTGCAGGATCTGCGGTTGTCGCCGGATGCGGACGTGGCCGAGGGGTTCGCTATGCTGGCGCGGATCCTGGAACTGGTGCCGGCGACCAAGGTGATCGTTGTCGCCGGCCAGCATGAGCGCGACAACGCCATGAAGGCAGTGGCCGCGGGCGCCTGGGCTTTCCATGACAAGCCCGCTGATGCGGATGCGCTGCGCCTGCTCGTGCGCCGCGCCTTCGAGGCCGCCTCGCTGGAGCAGGAGCTGGGACAGCTGCGCGACCGCCTCATGCCCGGCAGTTTCGAGGGCATCATCGCCGTCGACCGCGCCATGCAGAATGTCTGCCGCATGATCGAGAAGGTGGCGCCGGCGGAGGTGGCCGTGCTCATTCTCGGTGAGAGCGGCACCGGCAAGGAGCTGCTGGCGCATGCCGTCCACAATCTCAGTGGCCGCGCCGGCAAACGCTTCATGACGGTCAACTGCGCGGCCATTCCCGAGCCGCTGCTGGAAGCGGAGCTGTTCGGCTACGAAAAGGGCGTGGCCGGCAAGATCGAACAGGCTGATGGCGGCACGCTGTTCCTCGACGAAGTCGGCGACATGCCGCTGGCGCTGCAGGCGAAGCTGCTGCGCTTCCTGCAGAACAAGGCGGTCGAGCGCATGGGCGCCCATCACGAGACTGCGGTGGATGTGCGCATCGTCGCGGCCACCAACCAGAACCTGGCGGCGCTGATGGCGGGGCAGCGTTTCCGTCAGGAGCTCTTTTACCGGTTGAGCGAGGTCACTGTGAACGTGCCGCCGCTGCGCGAGCGGCCGGCAGACATCCTGGCCATTGCCCAGGCGGTTCTGCTGCGTCAGGCACGGATCCAGGGCAAGAATCGCCGCGGCTTCACCGATGCTGCCGCCCAGGTGCTTACGGCCCACAACTGGCCGGGCAATGTGCGCGAACTCGAGAACAAGATCCGGGCGGCCTGCCTGCTGGGGGACGATGCCCTGGTGTCGGCGGCGGATCTGGGACTGGCATCGGGTTACAGTGCCGGGCCGATGCTCAACCTCAAGGAAGTGCGCCACCGTGCCGAACGTGACGCGGTGGGCCGCGCCATGGGTGCTGCGGGGGGCAATATCTCGCGGGCTGCGGAGATGCTGGGCGTTTCCCGTCCGACGCTCTACGACCTGCTGGCGCGCCATGATCCGGTGCCGGTGGAGCGACGCGACACACGCAGCCCCGAAAGCGCGGGAGGCGTGGCATGAGTTGCCGGGATCAACAATACGAATTTGCCAGCCGGGCCGATGCCCGGCGGCTGCTGGAGGAGCTGCAAGCATGAAAGATCATTCCGCCGTTTCACCGCTGCGGGGCTGGCTGCTAGTCCTGGCCCTTGCTGTGGGGCTGGCTGGCGCCAGCGCCACGCCGGCCGCAGAGGCGCAGGCCGTGCCGCCACAGACTGTGGGCGATGACTACGTCATTGGTCCGGGCGATTCGCTGCAGATTTACGTCTCGCGCAACCCGGAGCTGTCGGTCACCGTACCGGTGCGCCCGGACGGCAAGATCACGACGCCGCTGGTCGAGAACATGGTAGCCGTCGGCAAGTCGCCCTCGCAGCTGGCGCGCGACATGGAGCAGGTGCTGTCCGAGTTCGTGCGGCAGCCGCAGGTCAACGTGATCGTTGGCAGTGCGGTCAGCACCTTCAGTCAGGTCAAGGTGGTGGGCCAGGTCAGAAACCCCCAGGCGCTCCCCTACCGCGAAGGCCTGCGGGTGCTGGACATCGTGCTCGCTTCCGGCGGCCTGACCGATTTCGCGGCGCCCAACCGCGCACGCATCGTGCGCGACGAGCAGGGCAAGACCGTGGAGACGCGCGTGAGGCTCGGGGACCTCCTCAACAACGGGGACCTGAAGCAGAACCTGCAGCTGCGCCCCGGTGACGTGTTGATCATTCCGCAGTCGTTGTTCTGAAGGAACCGCCGTGAACGAGATATTCAGCATCATCTATGGTTTTGCGCGCGTTGCCTGGCGGCGGCGCTGGGTTGCGCTCGGCACGGCGTGGATCGTGGCGTTTGCGGCCTGGGCGGTCATCATGTCGCTGCCCGACCGCTACGAAGCCTCCGCCCGCGTGTTCGTCGACGCCCGCACGCCGCTGCGTCCGGTGCTGGAGGGCATCGCCATCCAGTCGGACTACGAGTCGCAACTGGCGCTGGTGCGCGAGGCGTTGCTGTCGCGCCCGCAGCTGGAGGCCGTTGCCCGTCGGACCAACCTCAATGCCAAGGTGAACTCGCCGGCACAGATGGATGCGCTGGTGACGGGGCTGAAGAACCAGATCGTCGTCAATGCCTTCAGCCCCAACAATCCCGCCGGTTCATCGCAGACGCGCGATGCGATCTACGTGATCGCCTACCAGAACACCGACCGCAACAAGAGCGTCGAGGTGGTGCGTACGCTGCTCGACAATTTCATGGAGGGCACGCGCAACGGCAACAGTAGCGGCAGCAACGAGGCGCAGAACTTCCTCAACGACCAGATTGCCGAGCTGGAAAAGCGCCTGCAGCAGGCCGAGGAGCGCCTCGCGGCCTTCAAGAAGCAGAACATCGGGCTGTTGCCCGGTGATCGTGGCGACTATTTCACACGCCTCAACCAGGAGATGACCGGCCTGCAGCAGGCAGAGACCAATCTTGCGGTGGCGGTGAGCCGGCGCGCGGAGCTGCAACGGCAGTTGTCCAATGCCCGCGCCTATCTGCCCGGCGCCGGTGCAACCGGCACGGCCGGTGTTCCACCGGATGTGACCCTGCGCCGCCAGGAGGCCGAGCAGAAACTGGAGGAACTGCTGCTGCGCTACACCGACCGCCATCCGGAAGTGATCGCTCTGCGCCAGACCATCAGGGAGCTCAAGGAGCGTGAAGTCAAGGAGCTGGAAGAATTGCAGCGCGGCGGGCAGGGTACCGGTGCCATCCGTTCGCTCAGCGCCAATCCCATCTACCAGCAGATCCAGTCGCAGCTGAGCCAGGTGCAGGTGGAGATCGCTTCCCACCAGGGCGCCGCCGCGCAGCACCGCCGCGAGATCGCCAACCTGCGCCAGTATGTCGACCAGGCCCCGGAGATCGAGCAGGAGTTTGCGCGCCTGAACCGCGACTATGGCGTGACCAAGGAGCAGTACGATGCGCTGGTGCAGCGGCGCGAGCAGGCGCGCGTTTCCGGAGATGCGGCCCGCAGCGGCATCGTGCGTTTCGACGTCATCGAACCGCCGCGCGCACCGCTGACTCCGAAGTGGCCGAAACGCTCCCTGATGATCATCGCCTCGCTGTTCCTTGCGGTGGCTGCGGGTCTCGGCGTTGCCGTCCTGCCACACCTCTTCGCACCCACGTTCGGCGACGTGGGCTCGCTGTCGCGCAAGTTCGGCTTGCCGGTGCTGGGGGCCGTCTCCGCGGTGCACACGCATCGGCAGCGCGCCGAAGAGCGTGAGGAAATCCGCAAGGTGGCGATCGCCGGTCTGGCGCTGGTCGCACTGACGGGCCTGATGGCCATAGTGGGCCCGTATGGTGCGCGCCTGCTACACAGCCTGTTCACATGAAGACAAGGGGAACTACGTGAGTCTCATCGAAAGAGCGTTGGGCAAGGCGCGCAAATCCCCCGAGGCGCAGGGCACCGAGCGGACCGCGTATCGGCGTCCCGCAGTTGGCCAGCCGGCACGGTCGCATGGCGAACCGCAGTTGCATGTCTCGCCGCTGATGTGCGAGCGGCTGGGCCTGACTCCGGCCAACGAGCAGGGGCATCAGTGGATGTCGGAGTACCGTCACATCAAGCGCCAGGTAATCGCCGGGACCCATGCGCAGCCGGATGCCCGCACGGTGATGGTGGCGAGCGCGCTGGCCGGCGAGGGCAAGAGCTTCATCGCCGCGAACCTTGCGCGGTCGCTGGCGCTGGAGCCGGATTACACCGTGCTGCTGGTGGACGCCGACGTCGTGAAACCGCATGTGAGCCGGTCGCTGGAACTGGTGGACCGCCCGGGGCTGATGGATGCGCTGGTGGATACGCAGCGGGACATCGAGTCTCTGGTGATCACGACGGACATCGACGGCTTGTCGGTACTGCCCGCGGGCAGCGTCAGCGCCAATGCGCCCGAGTATCTTGGCAGCGAACGCATGCGCGTGGCACTGGAGCAGCTGCAGTCGGTGCCCGGCCGCATCGTCCTCATTGATTCGTTGCCGTTGCTGCTGACCACCGAGGCGCGGGCGCTCGTGCCGCTGGTCTCGCAGGTGCTGATGGTGGTGCGCGCGGAGTCGACGGCGCAGGCCGCCGTGCAGCAGGCGCTGGACCTGCTGGGGCCGGCCGTGGACGTGAAGCTGGTGCTCAATGCCGTGGTACGCACGCGCCTGACGCACTACCTCGGCTACGGCTATGGATACGACTACAACTACGGCACTGGGAAGTGACCTCTCCATGAACCATCGCATCCTGATCTGCACCGCGGCGCTGCTGGCCGGCGGTCCTGCACTGTCGGCGGAGCTCGACTATGCGCTGCGTGCCGGCGTAGCCCTGTCGGACAATGTCCTGCGGATGCCGCCCGACTCGCAAACCAGCTCCACCGCTGCCGTGGTCGGCGTCGATGTGCATGGCCAGCGCCCCGTCGGCCGGCTGCGCTACGACGTCGCCGCGGATCTTGCCTACTACGACTACCTCAGTCCGGGCGGCATCGGTTCGCAGGTCTATGGACGCGCACTGCTGACCGGCGCCTACGATTTCATTCCCGATACATTCAGCTGGAATGCCGGCCTCAACTACGACCAGATCAGTGCCGACATGTTCCGGCCCCTGGCACCCGGCAACACCGAGGATGTGCTGACGCTGTCCACCGGGCCCACGTTGCGGGCGCGCTTCTCGAACATCATGGAAGGGCAGCTCGATGGCCGCTACACGCGGACCAGCTACGAAAAGCGCCCCTTCGACAACGAGACCGCTGGCGGTCGCGCGATGCTGGTGCGGCGAGCCAACCCGCGTTCGATGATCGCCGTGGGCGTGTCCTACGATGATGTGTCCTATGTCTCGAAACTCGGTCCAAGCGGTCTCGACTACAACCGCCATGAACTGTTCGCGCGGACCGAGCTGCATGGTGTGCGTACCGATGTGCAGGTCGAGGCCGGCTACGCCGATGTGTCGGGACAAAGCTTCAGCGGCGGTGGTCTCATGCTGCGCGCGCGCCTGAGCCGCCGGCTCACGCCGGCACTGAGTGCCTTCCTCAACGGTGTACGTGAATACCCGACTTCCGAGGCTGCCGCTCTGTCTGCCGATCCGACCATCGCCGGCGGCGGCACCTATGACAGTGGCCTGCTGACTTCGGGGCCGCGCCTGTCGAGCAGCTACGAGGGCGGACTGCGCTTCACCACGGTGCGCGCGCAGGCCGAACTTGCCTATCTGCGGCGCAAGGAAGAGTCGCTGCTGTCCGCCGTGGGCGAGCGCAACTACGACGAAGTGCGCGCGCGCGTGGCCCGCAACTTCACGCCCCGCATGAATGGATCGCTGTTCGCGGTGTATTCCAGCGAGGATTTCACGGCGTTTGTCGACAAGTACGACGAGCGCATCTTCGGCGCGCAGCTTGGCATCACCTTCGGCCGGGCCATGGGACTGGAGCTGCGCGCCGAGCACCGCAAACGCGACGGCATCGTCCGGGAGCGGGGTTATTCCGAGATGTCCGGCGGCGTGTTCCTGCGCTATGCCCCGGGGGCACCGCGCCGCTTCACACCCTGACAGCGCGCAACTGTGACGCCGGGAGGCGGGCCAGCCACGACTCCTGAATAGAATCGACCCACCTGTTCCGTGGAGCGCGAGACTTGACAGAATCCAGCCGCCGTTATGCCTTCGTGCTGCTTGGCGAGCAGTCGCTGCTGATCCAGTGCGCCGAGCTGCTGCGGGCGCGCGGTCACCAGATCCGCTGCGTGGTCACGGAGGACCGGCGGATCGCGCAATGGGCATCCAGGGCGCAGCTGCCCTGCCTGCCGCGTTTCGAGGACCTGCGGCAGGCGGTGCCGGGCGGCGCCTTCGACTACCTTCTCAGCATCACCAACCTGCGCATGCTGCCACAATGGCTGCTGCAGCTGCCGCGCGCGGGCGCCATCAATTTCCACGACGGTCCGCTGCCGCGCTACGCAGGGCTCAATGCGCCCGTGTGGGCGCTGCTGCGTGACGAGCGCGAACACGGAGTGACCTGGCACGAGATCGTGGCTGGAGCCGACCGGGGCCGCATCCTGGTTTCGCGCAGCTTTCCCGTCGCCGCGGACGAAACGGTTTTCGGGCTCAATGCCCAGTGCTATCAGTCGGGTCTGGAGTCCTTCGGCGAACTGGTGGAGCAGCTCGAGGATGCGCGGCTCGCGCCGCGCGAACAGGATTTTTCACGGCGCAGTTATTTCGGGCTCACGGCGCGCCCCGCGCGCGCCGCAGGTCTGGACTGGTCGCGGCCGGCCGCGGAGCTGGCGCGCCTGGTGCGGGCGCTGGATTTCGGCCGCTATCCCAATCCCGTCACGCTGCCGAAACTGGACCTGGGCGCATCGTTGGTGCTGGTGCGTGCGGCGGCGGAGGTTGCGGCCGATCCCGCATTCCAGCCGGGGCAGATCCAGTCTGCCGACGACCACTCCCTCACCGTGCGCTGCGCCGAGGGGGCGCTGCACATCACCCAGCTGACCCGCCCCTGCGGTGAACCGTTTGTGGCTGCCGACCTGCTGCGCGAACAGGGCATGCAGGTGGGCTCGATGCTGCCAGCCGCCGCGGCCGACAATGAACTTGAAGCCCGGCTGCAGGAGCTAGCCCGGCACGAAGGCTGGTGGCTGCGCCAGTTGCGGGGCCTGGAGCTTTCCGGACTGCCCTTCGCGCGGCGCGCAGCGCTCGAGGCACCGCAGTGGATGCGTCTGGACCTGCCGCCGGCTGCGGTGGCCTCGCGGATGGCGGGTCTGCTGCTCACCATTGGCCGTCTCAATGGCCAGCGGCAGGTTGCCGTGGCCTTCACGCCCCGTGCTCAATACACGTTGCCGGTTTCGCAGCGGCGCTACGTGGCTGCCGGCGCGGTGATCTCGGAGCGTTTCGATCCGCAGGAGAGTTTCCGCTCCTGGCAGGACCGCATGTCGGATCAGCTCGATCGCCTCGAAGCGCGGCTGGGCTGGTTCTCGGACCTGCCGGCGCGCGAGCCGGAGCAGCGTGCAACCCTGCTGGCCGTGGCGCAGGCGCCGCTGCGCGTGATCCGTGTCCCGCAGCTGCCGGCCGACGCCGAGGCCGCCGCGGCCCTGCCGCTGGCCGGTGCTGCACTGGCCGTGATCATCGACGACCAAGGCGGCGCCGGCGCGTGGGCGGATGGCCAGAGCCTGGACCGCGAGGGCCTCGCGCGCTTTGCCGCCTGCTGGCGCGCGCTCGCCGGCCGCGTGCAGGATGCCGAAGTGCTGTGCGGCGATGTCTCCGTGCTCAGCGATGAGGACGCGGTGCAGCTGGCGCGCTGGAGCCAGCCGCTCACCACGTCGGTCGAGCCGCGCCGCCTGCATGAACTGTTCGAGGCGCAGGCCGAGCGCGATCCCGCGCGCCGCGCGCTGGCCTTTGAAGGCCGCTCGCTGACCTACGGCGAACTGAACTCGGCCGCCAACCGGCTGGCCCGCCATCTGCAGTCGCTGGGCGTGAAGCGCGGCGATCTGGTGGGCATACAGGTGCCGCGATCGCTGGAGATGGTGGTCGCGCTGCAGGCCGTGCACAAGGCCGGCGCAGCCTACGTGCCGCTGGATCCCACCTATCCCGCAGACCGCCTGATCTACATGGCCGAAGATGCGAAGCTGCACGTGGTCGTCACGCGCAGCGACGTGGCCGTGAAGCTGCCGGTGCAGAACCTGGTGGAGATCGACCGGCTCGGCGCCGAGCTCGCGCGGCTGCCGGAGGACAATCCTGGCGTAGCCGGCGATCCTTCGGACCTGGCCTATGTGATCTACACCTCCGGCTCCACCGGCAAACCCAAGGGCGTGATGGTGGAACACCGCAATGTGGTCAACTTCCTGGCCGGCATCGACGAACGCATCGGTGCCGATGCCGGCACCTGGCTTGCCGTCACCAGCATCTCCTTCGACATCTCGGTGCTGGAGCTGTTCTGGACCCTGTGCCGCGGATTCACCGTGGTATTGCACGGCGACGCATTGCGGCACAAGGGCAAGGGGGCCGCAGCGCGGCCGCAGTTGTCCTCCATGCGCGGCGGACGCGCGCCGCTGGACTTTGGCCTGTTCTACTGGAACGTGGCCAGGAGCGAAGCCGACTACGACGAAGAGAAATACCGGCTGCTGCTGGAGAGCGCAAAGTTTGCCGACACGCATGGCTTCAATGCCGTGTGGACGCCGGAACGGCACTTCGAGGCCTTCGGTGGACTGTTCCCCAATCCTTCGGTGACCTGCGCGGCGCTGGCGACCATCACGCGCAATGTGAAGCTGCGGGCTGGCAGCTGCGTCGTGCCGCTGCACAGCCCCATCCGCATCGCGGAGGAGTGGGCGGTGGTGGACAACCTTTCCAACGGCCGTGTCGGCATGTCCGTGGCGGCCGGCTGGGCGCCGCCGGATTTCGCCATCAAGCCCGAGAATTTCGCCAACGCCAAGCAGGTGATGTTCGAATCCACCGAGATCGTCAAGCGCCTGTGGCGCGGCGAGACGGTGAATTTCCCCGGCCCGAAGGGCGAGGTGAAGGTGCGCACGCTGCCGCGCCCGGTGCAGAAGGAACTGCCTGTCTGGGTCACCACGGCCGGCAACATCGACACCTACATCTCCGCGGGCAAGGCCGGCGCCAATGTGCTCACGCACCTGCTGGGCCAGAGCGTGGAAGAAGTGGCGGAGAAAGTCGCCGCCTACCGCAAGGCCTGGACCGACGCCGGCCATGCCGGGCGTGGCACGGTCACATTGATGCTGCACACTCTGGTCGGCCCGGATGCCGAGGAGATCGAGCGCATCGTCCGCCAGCCCATGAAGGATTACCTGCGCAGCGCGGTATTCCTGGTCAAGGCCGCGGCCTGGCAGTTCCCGACCTTCAAGAAGATGTCGGAGGAGCAGGGCCGCACGCTCGATGATTTCTTCGCCAACATCTCCGAGCAGGACATGGACGATCTGCTCGAGTTCGCCTTCCTGCGCTACTTCCGCACCAGCGGCCTGTTCGGCACGCCGGAGCAGTGCCTGGAAATGGTGGGCCGGGTCGAAGGGGCGGATGTGGACGAGATCGCCTGCCTGATCGACTTCGGCATCAAGACCCAGATCGTGCTGGATCATCTGCCGTACCTGGAGCAGCTGCGCGTGCTCGCCCAGCAGGGTGAAGTTCCGCAGGGAGATTTCTCCATCGCTGGTCTGCTGCGCGAAGAGCGCGTCACGCACTTCCAGTGCACGCCGTCGATGGCAACCATGCTGGCTGCCGATGCGGATTCGCAGCCCGGCCTCGCGGCGCTGAGGCACATGATGGTGGGCGGCGAGGCCGTGCCGCCGGATCTGGCGCGCACGCTCTCGCACCTGGTCACGGGCCGCGTCAGCAACATGTACGGGCCCACGGAAACCACTATCTGGTCCACCGTGGGCCCGGTGAACGAGCAGGCGATCACCGCTTCCAGCAGTGTTTCCATCGGCACGCCGCTGGTGAACCAGTCCGTGCATGTGGTTGATGACCGGCTGCAGCCCCTGCCTCCCGGCCTGCCGGGAGAAATCGTCATCGGCGGCCTCGGCGTCACGCGTGGCTACTGGCAGCGCCCCGAGTTGACCGCGGAGAAATTCCCCGGTGGCAGTCTGTATCGCACCGGGGACCTCGGCCGCTTTCTCCCCGACGGGCGCATCGAGTGTCTGGGGCGGCGCGACCATCAGGTGAAGATCCGCGGTTACCGCGTGGAGCTGGGGGAAATCGAGGCGTTGCTGCGCGAACAGCCCGGCGTGGCCGAGGCGGCCGTGGTGCTGCGCGAGGACACCCCAGGTGATCAGCGTCTCGTGGGCTATGTGCGCACCGCCATCGGCGGCGAGGCCGATTCGGATGCGCTGCGCGCCGGTCTTGCGCGCAGCCTGCCGGATTTCATGGTGCCTGCCGTGGTGGTGACGCTGGAATCCATACCCACCACGCCCAATGGCAAGACCGACCGCAAGGCATTGCCGCCGCCCCGTGTCCGCAGCGCCGCGCCGCAGGGCGGCAGTGCGGCCGTTGTGCCGGCTTCTGCCCCGGGTTCCGGCGCCGAAGCACTGGTGCTGGACATCTGGCAGCGCGCGCTGGGCGTCACGCAGATCGGCCTGCGCGACAATTTCTTCGACATCGGCGGCCATTCGCTGCTGGTCATCCAGGTGCTGAAGGAACTGCGCGAGAAGGTATCCAGGCCCATCCAGATGACTGACCTATTCCGCCACACCACGATCGAGTCGCTGGCGCGCTTCATCGAGGGAGATGCGCCGCAGGGTGAGGCTGCGCAGCGCGGCCGCAGCCGCGCCGAGGCGCGGCGCGCCGCCATGCGGCGCTGACGGGTCAGTAGGCCTTGTGGTCGCCCAGCGTCTGCAGGGCCGTCGTGATCAGGATCTTCAGGTCCAGGGACGGTGACCAGCGGCGCAGGTATTCCAGGTCGTAGTTCACCCGCGCCTGCATCTGCTCCAGCTCTGCGGTCTCGCCGCGGCAGCCGTTGATCTGTGCCAGGCCCGTGATGCCGGGCAACACCTTGTGCCGGATCATGTAGCCCTTGATCAGCCGCCGGTATTGCTCGTTGTGGGCCACGGCGTGCGGCCGCGGCCCCACCAGGCTC
This sequence comes from Steroidobacteraceae bacterium, assembly GCA_049841155.1. Lineage (GTDB taxonomy): Bacteria > Pseudomonadota > Gammaproteobacteria > Steroidobacterales > Steroidobacteraceae > ZC4RG30. The sequence continues at coordinate 1,940,720 of JASGHI010000003.1, read as the reverse complement.
ATGCGTCCCTGCAGCACGTTGATGAGCTGCGGCAGTTCGTCCAGCGAGAAGCGCCGCAGGATGCCGCCAATGGGCGTAACGCGCGGATCGTTGCGCGTGGCCTGAGTGACGTGCGCACCATCTTCGGTGACGCGCATGGAGCGGAATTTGTAGACGGTGATTTCCCGGCCGTCGAGGCCGTAGCGCCGCTGCTTGAAGATCACCGGGCCCCTGGAAGTGAATTTCACCAGCAGCGCGATCAGCAGCATGGGCACCAGCGCCAGCGAAAGGATGGCGAGCGTGAAGCCCAGGTCCGTCATGCGCTTCATTACGCCGCGGTAGCCATAGAAGGGCGTCTCGCACATCGCCACCACGGGCACACCCATGATGTCCGTGGTGCGCGACTGGATCAGGTCGAAGACGAACACGTCGGGCACGTAGTAGATCGATGCGGTGGAGTCGTGCAGGTCGTCCAGCAGGTCCATCACGCGCTGCACGTGGCGGATGGGCAGGGCGATGAAGATCACGTCGGTATGCCGGGGCTTCATGTAGCCGACGATGTCGGTGAGCTTGCCCAGAAGCGGGTGTTCGCCCATGTCTTCGAGGCGCTCCAGGCCACGGTCGTCGAAGAAGCCTTCGACGCGGGTGCACAATTCCGGGTGCTTGGCGAGGCGGTCGGCCAGCTGCAGGCTCGCAACGTTCACCCCGACGATCACCGCGGAGCGTTCGTTCTCCCTGGTCATGACCGTGCGCCGCATCCACAGTTGCAGCAGCACCCTGACGGTCAGCACCAGCACGGGTGTCGCCAATACCCAGGTGCCGATGATGCGCCGCGGAAAATGCTCGGCCAGTCCCGAGACGTAGCCGAACCCGAACAGCAGGCCCATGGTGATGGCCCAGCGCAGCAGGGTGTCCAGGGCCAGCGCGCCGACCCCCACCTGCAGGATGGGTGTGTCCTCCGCGGGCGGCTGCAGCAGCGCGCTGTACAGCAGGGCGGCCAGCAGGGCCAAGGTCATGAAAAGCTGGTCGAAGCTGCGTCCGTAGAGGGCCACACTGGCAAACAGCGTCAGGGCGATCACCAGCGCCGGCACGGCAGTCTGCGCCACCCTGACGAGAGCGACGGGGAGGCTGGCGCGCAACAGTACAGGCTGACTCATTGTCCTATTGTCGCCGCAACGCCCCCCGACTTTATGTGATGTCGGTCAATGGCGACTGAAGACCGAATATGGCTTCGCGCACAATCGTGAATGTTGCAAAAAAACAACATCAAGGATGCCGCCGTTCATCCTGTCACTTTGCGCACAGTCGAGCGGCGGCGGGTCGGCTACTTTAGGAGGTCGCGTGGCCGCTAGTATCCGATGATGAAAGTCGCCTATTTCATTAACCAGTATCCGAAAGTCAGCCATACCTTCATACGGCGCGAGATCCTCGCGCTGGAGACCCTGGGCATGAGCGTGCGGCGCTATGCGCTGCGGGGGTGGGACGCCGAGGTCGCCGATCCCGTCGATGAAGCCGAGCGCGGCCGCACCCGATACCTGCTGGAGAAAGGCGTGCTGCCGGTCCTGTGGGCGGCGTTCGCCGAGGCCTGCCGCAGTCCCGTGGGGATGCTGCGGGTACTGGCGGAGGCGCTGCGCATGGGGGTGGGTGGCGACCGCACCCTGGTCCATCATCTGTTTGCGGTTGCCGAGGGCGCCCTGCTCGCGCGCTGGGCCAGGAGCGACGGGGTCAAGCATGTCCATGCGCACTTCGGCACCAATTCGGCCGAGGTGTGCATGTATGCGCAGCGGCTGGCGGGGCTTTCATACAGCTTCACCATCCATGGCCCGGATGAATGGGACCATCCGCAGCAGCTGCACATCCGCGAGAAAGTGCGGCATGCAAAGTTCGTTGCAGCCATCAGCCACTACACGCGCGCCCAGGTCTTCCGCTGGGTGGCCCTGGGCGATCAACCCAAGGCGCATGTCATCCGCTGCGGCCTGGATGACGCCTATCTCGGTGCGCCGTTGCATGAGCGGCCCGCGCAGGCCCGCATCGTCTGCGTGGGGCGTCTGTGCGTGGCCAAGTCCCAGCATCTGCTGGTCGAGGTCATCGCGCGGCTGAAGGCCGAAGGCCTGCGCGTTCCGCTGGTGCTGGTCGGGGATGGAGAATTGCGCGGGGTCATCGAGGAGCAGGTGCGCCGGCACGATCTGGCGGATCTGGTGACCATCACGGGCTGGGCTTCCGAGGAGCAGGTCAGGAAGCAGATCGTTTCCTCGTCCATTCTCGTATTGCCGAGTCTGGCCGAGGGGTTGCCGGTGGCCATCATGGAGGCCATGGCCATGGGCAGGCCTGTGGTTTCCACCTACATCGCGGGCATACCGGAACTGGTGGAGCACGAGGTCAATGGCTGGCTTTGTCCGGCTGCCGACATCGACGGCCTGAAGAATGTCGTGCGCAGGGCCGTGGGTCTGACGGACGAGCAATGGCTGGGCATGGCGGCCGCGGCGCGGCAGGCTGTTTCCCGCCAGCACCGGGTGCTCGCCGAAGCACAGAAGCTGCATGGGCTGTTCCGCCTGGCGCTGGGAGATCCGCCTTGAGGAATTTGCGTGACCGGGTCCCGTGCATTCGGCCCGGGTCTGTAATAACCTTTTTGAAATTCAGCTCCGGAAATCGTTAGGCACGTGTTTACCTGGATTCTGTGGCCCGTCGCCGCGTACATCGTGCTCGTTTCCGCGTACATGCTCTGTGTCGTCATCGGCTCATGGGTGTATGTCCCGCCGGGGCAGCGCAATGCGCGGCGCAGCCGCATCGCCATCATCGTTCCCGCGCACAACGAAGGGGCGCGGATCACCCGGACGCTTTCGGACCTGTCCGGCTGCGACTATCCCCGGGACCAGTTCGAGATCATCGTGATCGCGGACAACTGCACGGACGATACGGCCGCGGTTGCCCGGCGCTGCCATGCCCGCGTCTACGAACGGCACGACCAGACCGCCCGCGGCAAGGGCCAGGCGCTGGACTGGCTGCTGCGGTCGCATGCCGGCCATCTTTCATCGTTCGACGTGATCGCATTCGTCGATGCCGACATGTACGTTGACCGCGGATTCCTCGCGGCGCTCAACGATGCCTTTGCCGATCCGCGGGTTGAGGTCGCGCAGGGGCGCAACACGGTCGCCAATCCCACCGACTCCTGGCTCGCGGCTTTCGGCTTCATGAGCTTCGCGTACGTGAATCACGTGCGGGCGGCAGGCCGCTGCTTCCTCGGCGGATCCTGCGGCCTCAAGGGCAGCGGCATGGCATTTCGCAGCCCGCTCATTCTCGAGACCGGCTGGCCGGTGTCTTCCATCGCGGAAGACCTGGACTTCGGCAAGGAGCTGGTGCAGAAGGGCGTGCGCATCCACTACATTCCAGGCGCCGTCGTCACCAGCGACATTGCCTCCAGCGTCCGCCAGGTGCAGGTCCAGCAGGCCCGCTGGGAGGGTGGAAAGAAGCAGGCGTTCTCCACCTTCTTCCCGCGGGCCCTGCGATCGCTGCTGCGCAGTCCCAGCCGTCTCATGCTGGACGAAGTGCTGGACATGCTGGTGCCGCCTCTGAGCATGTACATCTTCGGCATGCTGGTGGTGGGTGCGATCAGCCTCTGGCTGGGCAGCGCGGTGGTCTTCGTCGTTGCGGCGAGCGTCGTCGTCTTCGGGCTCGCCGTTTTCACCGGCCTGGTGCAGTTGCGCATGCCTGCCCGGGCCTTCATCTATCTCGCCCTGAGCCCGGTTTTCATGCTCGGGAAACTGGTGCTCTTTGCCCGCCTCGCGCTATCGGGCCCGCAGAAGGACTGGAAGCGTACGCCCCGGGACGGAGAGGGGTAGCGGCTGCCGGAAATTGTGACGAAATCCCAGGGATTGCAGCCGGCGCGGGTATGCCCGGCACTGTATTCCGGCGCTGGATCAGGCAGGCTATAGGCGGCCGGAAAGGGAAACAAAGGGAAGGTCCGATGTCCTGGATTCAAGCAGGACAGATTTTTGCCGGTATTGTCTGGAGAGATCTGTTCGACTCGCGCGCAGCGCCGCTGGAATTGCAACGGCATGTCGATGCTGCACTCGGCTGGTTGTGTCGGGCGCAGGACAAGTGTGGCGATGGCGTCAGCTATGGCTACAGCCTGCGCGGCGGCTGGAAGCCGCCCTATCGTGAAACCACCGGGTACATCGTGGGCACGCTGTTGGAGGCGGCGCAGCAGCTGCGGCGCGCCGACCTTGACGAGCGCGCGCTGCGCGCCGCCCACTGGCTGGTCTCCATCCAGAATCCGGATGGCAGCATCTCGAACCCATCGTATGGCGCCGGCGGCATCGTCTTCGATACCGGGCAGGTGCTTTTCGGTCTCGTCGATGCGTATCAGCGCTCCTCCGATCAGGTTTTCCTGCGGGCGGCGATCGATGCCGGCCGCTGGCTGGTCGATGTAGCCGACGAGTCGGGGCGCTGGACGCGCAATGAGCACTTTGGCACGCCGCATGTCTACAACGCCCGCTCTGCCTGGGCGCTGCTGCGGCTGAATGGCGTCGCTCCGGATGCGGCTTTCGAGCGGATCGCGCGGCGCAATCTCGACTGGGCGGTGGAAAGCCAGCATTCGGGCGGATTGTTCCGCGACGCCGCTTTCCGTCGTGGCGACAATCCCTACACGCACAATATTTCCTACACGATCTGCGGCCTGCAGGAGTCGGGCTGGATCCTCGGCGATTCGACCTACGTCGAAGCCGGCCGGCGGGCCGCCGATGCAGTACTAAAGTTGCAAGGTGAGGACGGCTTCGTGCCGGGGCAGATAACCGTGGAGGGCGGGCCTGCGGCGCGCTATGCCTGCCTCACGGGAAGCTGCCAGCTTTCCACCGTCTGGGCGCGCATATTCGAAGCCACGGGTGATTCCGTCTACCGCGATGCTGCACGCCGTGCGCTGCGCTACGTGATGTCGACCCAGATGACGGCAGAGCAAGCGCCCGAACAGGTGCGAGGCGCCATTGCAGGCTCATTCCCGATATGGGGACGCTATGCACCTCTGAGCTATCCGAACTGGGCGACGAAGTTTTTTGTCGATGCCGCGCTGCTGCAGCGCGCCTGGGAAACCTGATGCGGCGCGGGAGTGTCCAGATCCTCAATGCGTGCCTGGACAAGGTCACGCTCGATGAGGCGGTCGGCAGGATCATCCAGGCCGTGCAGGCCCGCGCGGGAGGATGGGTCTGCACCGTCAACGTCTCGTTTGCCATGATGATGAGGAGTGACCCGAAGCTGCAGTTGCATGTCGACCGGGCGTTTCTCGCGCTGGCGGATGGCCAGCCGCTGGTGTGGGCCTCAAGACTGCTTGGCCGTGGACTTCCAGAACGCGTCGCGGGCATCGATGTGGTTGACGGGGTCTGTTCGGAAGCAGCGCGGCGCGCAATTCCCGTGTTCCTGCTGGGTTCGAGCGAACAGAATATCCGTAGGGCAGCGGAAGAACTGCGCGCGAAATTTCCGGGCCTGGATATCAGGTATCATCACGGCTTCTTCCCGGCAGCGGATTTTTCCGCCATCGCTTCCATTGTTGCCGGGAGCGGTGCGAGAGTGTTGCTCTGTGGCATGGGCGTTCCCCGTCAGGAGTACTTCATTGCTGATCAGTGGGGATCCCTGGGCGTGGATGTGGCGATCGGTGTGGGCGGTTCTTTCGAGGTGATCTCCGGCCATCTGAGCCGCGCCCCGCTGTGGATGCAGAAGTGTGGCCTGGAGTGGGTGCACAGATTGCTGCAGGAGCCGGCCCGGCTGTTCCCGAGATACTTCACGACCGGCGTCCAGTTCGGCGCCTTGATGGTCGCGGCGATGTTTGCGCTGCTGATCGGGAGGCGTCCATGAGTACACGGCCGTTGCGGCTTACCTTCGTGCTGGGCACGAGGCCTGAAGTCGTGAAGCTGGCGCCGCTGATTCTCGCGGCACGGTCCCGTCCCGGGCAGTTCCGGATCGAGGTGGTCAGCACCGGGCAGCACCGGGAAATGCTGACGGCCATGTTCCGCTGGTTTGACATCACTCCGGATGTGGACCTGGACATACTCCGCCCCGATCAATCCATCGACTACATCACCCGTGCAGCGCTGGCAGGAGTCAGCGGCTGGCTCGAAGCTCATCCGGCGGACTGGGTGCTCGTGCAGGGAGATACTTCCACTGCATTCAGCGGCGCGCTGGCGGCCTTCTATCACAAGATACCGGTCGCTCATGTGGAGGCGGGCCTGCGCACCTGGGACAGGTACAGCCCTTTCCCGGAGGAGATGAATCGGCGTCTGATCACCCAGCTGGCACAGCTGCACTGTGCGCCGACTCCTCTAGCAGTATCCAACCTGCGACGCGAAGGAGTGGAGGAGAAGGACATCGCCGTGACCGGCAACACCGGCATCGACTCGCTGCTGTGGACGGCAAGGAAGCTGGGTGTGGAAGGCATTGGAGCCGGCAGCCGCCGCATTCTGGTGACTACCCACCGGCGCGAGAATCATGGAGCGCCGCTGCGGAACATCTGCCAGGCTTTCCTGGAAATCCTTGATAGCTATCCCGACGCCCGCATCCAGTTTCCCGTCCACATGAGTCCGCGCGTGAGGGACGTCGTGATGCCCGCGCTGGGTGGGCATCCGCGGGTGGAGTTGTCGGACCCACTGGGCTATCCCGAGTTCGTCAAGGCAATGGCCGAAGCGGACATCATTCTCACCGATTCCGGCGGGGTGCAGGAGGAGGCGCCGTCGCTGAACAAGCCGGTGCTGGTACTGCGCGAATCCACCGAGAGGCAGGAAGCGGTCGATGCGGGGCTCGCGCGCCTGGTCGGATCGTCGAGGGAAGATATCGTGCGCGAAGTGAAGAAGCTGTTCGAGCGGGAGCAGGATTCGCGGCCGAATCTGGCGGCGCGCAATCCCTTCGGGGATGGTCACGCGGCGGAGCGGATATTGCAGGGCCTGTGCACGTACGGGCAGCCAGAATGACTGCCCCGATCCGGAACGTGGCGCTGGTTTCTCCAGGGTGGCCCGCGGAGAAGACATTGAGCGGCATCGCCACCTATGTACAGAATCTCGCGGCCGGGCTGGCGTCGCTGAATGTCACGCCGAGCATCCTCTCCATGGGCAGTGTCCCGCCGCAATTCCTGCAGGCCAATGTGACGGATGTCGACCGGATCGCCAATGAGGCCTCTGGCATCATTGCCAAATTCGGCCAGAGACTGAGCCGGATTTTCGACCCGGAGTCTGAAATTCCACGGCGCAGCGGCAGAGGTGTGGCGCTTGCGCTGCGGCGGCAGCCAGGTCCCCAACTGGTGGAAGTGGAAGAGAGCTTTGGCTTCGCCGGCTGGATGCGTTCCGCAGGCATCCCGATCGTGGTCCGCCTGCATGGTCCCTGGTTCATCAACGGGCTTGCATACGGCGCGATTTCGCAACGCCGGTTCGCCCGCCGCTGCCAGCTCGAATTCCGCGGCATGCAAGTGGCGGCAGGGATTACGGCTCCCTCCCGCACGGTACTGGAGCAGACCTTGGCGCGTCTTCGCAATCCGCCTCGGCTGTCGGCGGTGATTCCCAATCCGGTGAATGTCAACGCGGATGCCGTGACGTGGAATCTGGGCGGGGCCACACCGGCACGGATCCTCTACGTCGGCCGCTTCGACCGCATCAAGGGGCCGGACATCCTGTTTCGCGCGTTTGCCCTGGTGCTGGGCAAAGTGCCGGAGGCTGAACTGGTCTTCGTCGGGCCGGACAACGGGTTCCGGGATGACGCCGGAAAGGTATGGTCCCTGGAGGACTACCTGCCCGTCCATGTAGCCGAGAACGTGCGCCGGCGTATCACCGTGCTTGGAGCCCAGTCCGCGGCGGCGATTCAGGCGCTGCGCAGGTCGTGTCACGTGGCGGTCATTGCCTCGCGTCAGGAGACCTATCCGCTCGCGGCAATCGAATCCCTCTGTGCCGGTACACCCACTGTTGCCTCCCGTGTGGGCGGGGTTCCGGAGATCATCGCCGACGAGGAGAGTGGATTACTGTTCAGGGTGGAAGATGCGGAGCATCTGGCCAGTCAGCTGATCCGCATCATCACCATTCCCCGGCTGGCGGAGTCGTTATCCGGTGCGGGTCTCGCCTCAGCGGGCCGGTTTCATCCTGTCGCTGTAGCCCGGCAGACGATGGCCTTTTACGAGGCGGTGCTCGGAGCGGGAACCTCCTGAGCGCGCTGACAGCGCGTCCGTCTGCGTAGCAGCCACTTCCGTGGCTTCCCGGACTGGCCTCGCCGCATACGCACTGCACAGGCTGGCGGCAAGAAATACATACGCCGGAATGTGCCCGACCATGCTCACGGTGATGAGAAGGAACACGGTGGCAATTGTCAGCGCCGACAGGAAGGCGGCAATGGGGGCCTTGCTCAGATCGCCCCTCACCATGTCTCGCTTGTGCCGCTGCACCACCGACCATAGGCAGCCGAAGAAAATCCCGCCAAAGAGCACTACACGCGGAATGCCTCCAAACAGCGCCTCGCCGACAAAGGTGTTGACGATGTCGATGATTCCCTGCCCCTGGCGCAGATGTTCAAGCAGGCCCGAGGCTTCCAGCGCCTGCATGTTGTCCCAGCCCAGCAGCGGCTTCTGCCGGATTACCGGAATGCTCGATTCCAGCAGTTTTTTCCGGTAGGAGAAAGTGTCGAAGGGGTCGGAAGTGTTGAGGATCATCCCCTGCACTATGGGCAGGAGGAAGATCGCGGCAACGGCGACGAAGAACAGGCGCACGGGGGTCTGGAAGAGCCGGAAGAACAGCATCAGGCACACCATGATCGCGGTGGCAAACCACGGGCCCCGGGATCCGGTGAATATCAGGCAGGTGACCAGTATCAGCAGCAGCGGGAAAAATACTCGCTTCGGTATGAGCTTCAACTGGTGGCTGCATATGGCGGCGCCGATGGAGAGCATGAAGAAATAACCGACACCGCCGTCTATGGTCGCCTTGACCCTGATCAGGCCGAAGCGGATGTCCTGTGCGCGGGTGAAGTCCCGCCTGGCGTCCATATGCAGGGTGCTCGATATGTAGTCGAAGAAAGACCACCGGAATGTCTCCTCGACGATGCCGACAAAGCCCACCAGTATCGATGCGAAGACCATCGCCACCAGCACTTTCTCGATGTCCTTTGCCGACCCGAGAAGCCGGCGTACGGCGTAGAACGGCAGCAGGATGAACAGGAGCGTTTCCACGGTTCCCCGCAGCACGTCGGTCACGGTCTCGCGCTGGGTGAAATTGAGCAGGATCATCCAGAGGCAGTAGCCGAGAAAGAAGAAGTCAACGGTGTTTCTGACCACCTTGGGGGAATAGTCTTGCGCCGGTGCGTGAAAAAAGGCCGGCAGAAGAATGCAGATTGTCAGTACGCGGAAATGATCGAGCATCAGTATGTAACTGATGCCGAAGGCTCCGGGCAGGGTGTACGAAAAGAGCGGGATGAGGGGCAGGAGAACGACATAGGCCTGGACCCGATTGGTCGTTCCGGGTGCGGCTAGCATGGCACAGACGATGCCGACGAGAAGCGAGTAAATGAGGAAATGACCGCCGAAGAATGCAGCGGCAGTGAGTACCAGCCAGGCCCTGAACCATGCGCTGTCATTTTCCGGCGTGAAGCGGATGATGCGCATGAACACCCGGGCGCCGATCAGCGCGACGAGGACGAAAACGAAGGCCCTGGTATAGGTGGGCAGAAAGCCGAGCATAGGTTGCCGATCTCTCTTGACAATATGTGACGGCGCTCACGTTCCGGCCGGCCGGAACCCGGCGCTGTCATGGCGGGGCGGAACGAAGCCGATACGGCCCCTAGCATGCGATAGAATGGCCTCCTATCTCAAGGAAACGGCCATGAAAGCTCTGATTGCGCCATACGACCGTGACGCCCTCCGGCAGCAGTTCCAGTCTGCAGCACCGTTCAGGTTCTTCAAGATCGAGAATTTTCTCGATGCAGGGTTCGCCGACGAAGTCGTGCAGTCCTACCCCACCTACGAGCAGGCCAGGGCTCTGGGCGGCAAGGAGTTCGACGCCGTCAATGAAAAGCTCAAGATCCAGGTGACCGACAGCGCGCAGTTTCCCTCGCCCGTGAAGCAGTTGGCGGATGCCCTGAGCGGCCCGGATTTTCTGGCCGACATGGAGTACATCACCGGTATTCCCAGTCTGCTGGCCGATGCCGGATATTCGGGCGGTGGCATGCATCTGACCAACAAGTCGGGGCGGCTGGATGTCCATGTGGATTTCAACTTCAATGACCAGCTGAGCGCGTTCCGCCGGCTGAACATTCTCGTCTACCTCAATCCGGTGTGGGAGGAAGCCTGGGGCGGCAACATCGAGCTCTGGGACAGCGATGTGCGCAAGTGCTGGCATTCCTACTCGCCGATCATGAACCGCTGCGTGGTCTTTGAGACCACCAAGATCAGCTACCATGGCGTGACGCCGCTCAAATGTCCGCCCTCCATGGCGCGCAAATCCTTTGCCGCGTACTACTACACGAAAGAGCCTCCGGCCGGCTGGGATGGCGTCAAGCACTCGACGATCTTCCGTGCCCGTCCCGAGGAGAAGGTCCGCGAAGCGATACTGATGCCCGCCGAGAATCTCAAGCGCGGCGTGTCCCGCGTCGCCGATCAGGCAAAGAGCGCCTTGAAGGGATTTCTTGGCCGCCGGTAAGACCGCGCACGTACGTGGCATCTGATCGCCGGTTGCCGGACTGAGTCCGCCCACGTGTCCGGCACAAGCCTCAAGTCCAGGACGATCAGGGCTGGAGTCTGGTCCAGCCTGATCGGCTTTGCGGGGACGGCGCTGCGTTTCGGCAGCAGCCTTGTCATGACCCGTTTGCTGTATCCCGAGGCGTTCGGTGTGTTCGCGATTGCCAGCACGGTGCTGGTCATCCTCACATTGCTGTCGGATGTCGGCCTGAAACAATTCATCGTGTTCCGGCCGCGGGGCAATGAGCGGCGATATCTGGACACGATCTGGTCGATGTCCGCTCTGCAGGGCACGCTCATTGCCGGCATTGCGGCCACTGTCGCGGCGGTAGTCAAGATCGGGCAGGTGTACGGTAAATTCCCCGCGGACTCCGTTTACGCACACCCGGACCTGCCGCTTCTGGTTGCGCTGACCGCGATCAGCTCGCTGATCGCGGGTTTCAAATCCCCGAAGCTGGCGCTGCTGGAAAGAAATCTTGATCTGCGGCGGGTAGCCTACATCGAGGTTCTTTCTCAGTTGACCGGTACGCTGGTCACCATAGGTCTGGCATGGCTGTGGCGCGACGTGTGGTCGATCGTCGTGGGGGCCTGGTGCGCGGCAGCTGTGTCGGTGCTGTTGTCGTTGTTCTGGCTCGAAGGTGCACGGGGCAGGATGCGCTGGGATGCTGAAGTTGCCCGCGAGGTCATATTCTACGGCCGTTGGATACTGCTTTCCTCCGCGACCTTCGTGGTCGCCGGAAATCTCGACCGGCTGTTGCTTGGTGTGTGGGTTACTCCCCTGCTTCTGGGCATATACGTTCTCGCCCTCAACATCTCCAGCATTGTCGAGAGCATCATCACGCGGCCATTCGGTCAGGTCGCCATGCCCGCTCTCAGCGAAGTGGTGCGGCGCGGCGATGGAGGCCTGAGAAAGGCCTATTTCAAGCTGCGGCTGCCGCTGGACGTGGTGACCTTGTGCGCTGCAGGTTTCTTCTTTGCGGCTGCTCCCACCATCATCGACATCCTGTACGACAAGCGTTACGCCGAAGCGGGCAGGACCCTGCAGGTGCTTTCCTTCTCCCTGCTGTTCGTGCGCTATGGCGTGACCGCCACGGCGCATGTCTCCCTGGGCGAACCGCGTACGGCGTCCATTTCGAATGTCATCAAGCTGTGCACCGTCGCCCTGGCCGTCCCCGTAGGCAATGCCATCGGCGGATACTATGGTGCCGTGTGGGCCATCGCCCTGCACATGATCCCATCGACCCTCTACCTGATGCTCAAGAACCGGCAGCGTGAATTGAACGATTTCCTGTTCGAGGCCCGGAGCCTGCTGCTGTGGCCGATTGGCTTCGGCGCGGGCTGGCTGTTCAACATGATTGCCTGGCCAATCCTGCATAAACTGGGTTTGCGTTGACCGGCTGGCTCCAGCAGGATTATGTGAACTTCCGGGAGGGGCGGTGTCTCTACCTTGCGTCGCCTTGACGAGACTGGAGCCAGTGCCCCAAATGCCGGAATATACGGGCGCCGGTCCGGCCGCAAGAAATTCCACAGGTGAGTACGTGAATCGCACATCAGTATCTGCCAGATGTCTCGGGGCTGTTCTTGCCGCCGTGCTCTTTGCCGCATCGGGCCCGTCGAACGCGCAATCGGTTTCTCCGCGGAGCTCTGCGCGGATCGTGTATGTCGGGCACAGCCTGATCAACTACGACATGCCGGCGATGGTCAAGGCGATTGCCGACAGCAAGGGTGGCCTGCTGATCCGGCAGGCAGTGCAAGTCAACAACGGAACCAACATCTCCAACAACTGGCTGGGCTGCCGCAGATCGTCCTTTTCCGGGCAGTATCCGCCGGAAGCCTTCGCATGTGACGAGATCGACGCGGGTACGGACGCCGGTCTGTACGACACATTGATCATCACGCAGGTCAACAATCCCATCATCATTCCGCTGGATTCCCCGTACAACACGACGGCCGTGGATTTCGAGAAATTCCTCAATCTCTTCCTGACCAAGAATCCTGCTGGCCGGGCATTCTTCTATACGTCGTGGGAGGGGCAGGGCTCCGAATGGCACCAGGGTCAGGAATGGACCACCAGGATTGCAGGCGAACTGTCCTACTACGAGCAGGTGGCCGACCGCATAGAGCAGATATCCAGAGACCAGCGGTCGCGTGTCGTGGACGTGAACATCATCCCGGCAGACAAGGCGCTCAGGGATCTGATCATCGCGGCGGAATCGGGGAACTTCCAGGGCATCACGAATCGCAGCCAGCTGTTTGCCGACGACGTCCATATGAGCTCGCTTGGAAACTACTATATGGCTTGCGTTGTCTTCGCTTCCGTCTTCCAGCAGAGCCCCGCGGGCGGTACCGGCCGCACCGTGAACAAATGGGGTGAGGAAATGACGAATCTGGATTCGGTTCTGGCCCGCCGTCTGCAGGACCTGGCCTGGAAAACGGTTTCGGAGTACCGCGGCTGGAGCGGTGCGGCAGCCACGAAGCCCAAGGCACCCAGTTCACTGTCCGTCCAGTAACGGGTCGTGTATTGCAGCGGCCCGGCCGCATCAGTGATCGCCTGCATTCCTGAGGTCGGTTTCGCGTGACCGTCGGCATCGTCGTGATCGGACGCAATGAGGGCGGACGGCTCATACGTTGCCTCGAATCGCTGGCCGGCTTTGGCGAGCGCTGCGTCTATGTGGACTCCGGCTCCACGGACAGTTCGACGGCTGAAGCGCGATCCCGGGGCATCGAAGTCCTGGATCTGGACATGTCCATGCCTTTTACCGCAGCGCGGGCAAGGAATGCGGGTTTCCGGCAGCTGGTGAAAATCGCGCCTTCGATCGACAAGGTACATTTCATTGACGGCGATTGTGAGGTCGTGCAGGGCTGGCTGTTTCACGCCGAGCAGTTCATGGATGAGCGCCGGGAAGTGGGCGTGGTTTTTGGCCTGCAGAAGGAACGATTCCCCGGGGCTTCCGTCTACAACCGGCTGATGGACATAGAGTGGGCGACCCCCATCGGCGAGGCGCTGGCCAGCACGGGGAATGCCCTGATTCGGCGGAGCGTGTTCGAGAAGGTTGGGGGATTCAGGGACGATCTCATCGCCGGCGAGGATCCGGAACTGTGCCTGCGGATCAGGCAGGCGGGATATCTCGTATGGCATCTGGATCGGGAGATGGTCTGGCACGACGCGGACATCAGATCCTTCGGCCAGTGGTGGAAGCGCGCGAAGAGAGGAGGCTACGCCTTCGCGGAAGGTGCAGCGCTGCATGGTGCCGGCGATTTCCGCCACTTCCGCCGGGAAGCGCGCTCCATATGCATATGGGGGATCGGACTTCCGGTCCTGATTCTGGCGTCGGCCATTGTCATGGGCCCTCTCGCGCTGCTGTTGCTGCTGATATACCCGCTGCAGATTGCCAGGATGACGATGAAGAGCCTCCTGCCGCATCCGTGGGCATTTACTTACTCCGCGTTCATGGTGCTGGCAAAGTTCCCGGAAGCGGCGGGTTTGCTCAAGTACCTGCGGGATCGCGCTTTCGGTTCCCGCAAGGAATTGATCGAATACAAGTAGGCCGTCTGTCAGGCCAGCGCCCCAGTGGTGGGGCGGCTGCGGGGCCGCAGCGACTGGAAGAATCGCTCGAAGGTAGCAAAGCTGATCTCTGCCACGACGTACACGATGGCGATTCCCAGCACCCACAGCACGAAGGCATTGTCCAGACCCAGCATGGGGCCAACGCGTCTGACTGCATTGAAGCACAACATGTGCATCAGGTAGACGCCATAGCTGACTACGCCAAGCCGCACCAGTGGCGGCAGCTTCAGCATTCCGGAAAGGCCATTGTCCTCGCGGATCACGCAGGCCACGACCAGCACGGTCAGCATCAGGTAGATGGCATAGTTGTGCAGCATGGGATGTGCAAGGTGAGGCAGGGTGAGCAGGCCCAGCACGATTGCCGCGGCGAACGGGGCGGACCAGCGGTGGCCGAGCAGGCTCCAGAAGAAGCTGAACCCCCGCCGCGTGTGCAGGATGTGCGCCACTGCGACGCCAAACAGTATGGGCGGGGCAATGGACCACAGCATGGTGTGAGCCAGGCTGTCAGCCGGAACAGGCGTAAAGCCGAAGTGCACCGCGGCAACAACGGCAATGACTGCCCCGAGGATGATCCTGCGAACGGCCGGTTTCACATAACGCTCGATCCACGGCCACGCCAGATAGAACTGCTCCTCGGTGGCGAGGCTCCAGGCGAAGTAGAAAATCGTTCTCCCTTCATCGTTGATGGGAACGAACCAGTTGCTGGTGTAGGTGGCGAAGAATGGCAGATGAGTGAAGAACTGCTGCCCGGCTTCGCCGCGCTCGAACAGCGATACCAGCAACACATAGGCAAGCAGGACCGCGTAATAAAGTGGAAAGATGCGCAAACTGCGCCGGATGTAGAAACCACGCATCGATATGGTTCCCGTTCTCCGGCGCTCCCGGATGAGCAGTGACGTGATCAGGAACCCGGAGATCGCAAAGAACAGATAGACGCCTGTCTGCCCCCGCTCCAGGATGGGCAGACCGTGCCGCGGCAGGCCTGAGTGATGCCAAAGCACGGCCAGGATGCTGAAGGCGCGCAGACCATCCAGACTGCCAAAGCGTTCAGTTTCCAGGAAGCGGTCGAACATTATGGAACCTAGGCTGTTCACGCACGGCGTCATGATATCGTACAGGCCGGAGATGGTCAGGCCGCGACTCTGGTCCGGAAAACAAGAGATAAACGAGAGATGGAAACCAGCATTCCGAAAGTTTCGGTCGTCATGGCCTGCTACAACTCAGAGCGCTATCTGGCGGAGGCGATTGGCAGCATCCGGGAGCAGTCTTTTAGGGATTTCGAACTGATCATCGTGAATGATGGGTCGACAGACAGATCGCTGGAAATCGCGCAGGAGCACGCCAGGCAGGACGGGCGGATCCGCGTGATTCACTGTGAACATAACCGGGGCATTTCCGCGGCCTTGAACAGGGGTGTGAACGAGGCGCGCGCCGAGTGGGTCGCGCAAATGGATAGCGATGACTTTTCCTACCCCGATCGCCTGCAGAAGCAGATGGACTATCTGGCAACGCATCCGGAAATCATCTGTGTGGGGGTTTTCCCCTTGATGGTGGATGAGAAGCGCTATCCGATTATCGTGCTCGACATCTATCACGAAAAGCACGAGGACATCGAAAGGGAGTTGCTCGACGGACATGGTTGGGCGCTGCTTGCGCCGACCTCCCTGTTCCGGCGCGATATGGCCCTGCGGATTGGCGGATATCGCGAGGACATGACGACATCCATGGATACAGATTTTTTCCTGAAGCTTGGCGAATTGGGAAAGGTCGCGAATGTCCCGGAAGTCCTGTTCGAGTACCGGGTGCATGCAAAATCGGTTACCCATGCGAGAAAGGCGGGTCAGGTGGAGCAGCACAACATGGCGCTGCGGGACGCCTACGCGAGGCGCAACCTGCAGAAAGCGGTTCCGGAGGAAACTTCCGCGGCAGACAATGTCACTCCGGCCGATCACCATCTGAGATGGGGTTGGCAGGCCTTCAATTCGGGTTATTCCAGGACTGCGCAGCGACAGGGGTTGCTTGCTGTGGCGAGGCAGCCATGGAGACTCGAGGGCTGGAAGCTTCTGGCCTGCGTGTTCCGGTCCCGACTGCAGTCATAGGCCGTCCACCGACCGCTTCAGCAGCCCCACCATCACGCGCACATTTGGTTCCAGCACCATGCTGTCGTGGTTGCCGGGAACCTCGTGGATCTCGATGTTGCGCACGAACCGCGTCCAGTCGTTGTCGGCATGGAGGTAGTTCTGGTCGTCGTCCACCAGCCGGTTGCCGCTCAGCACGAAATGGATGTTGAGTTTCGGCCTGAAGAGCACTACGTCCACGGGCGCAGGCACCATCTTGTACTGCGCGAGGGCACGCAGGAAGGCATCACCGATGCGGCGTGACTGGAACTCGGCGGCGTTGCCGGAGTCCTTCTTCAGGTTCTCGGTCCTTCTCTGCCGCAATTCCCTGTGCCATGCAATGCGCTCGCGGAATTTTCTCGACAGGAACGACGGACCTTCACGCCGCAGGCCGGTCATGAACATCGAGATCCGGTCCGGGATGCTGAAGTGCGTGTTCTCGCGGATCGGCGTGTCGAGCAGGATGACCTTGGATACCTGCTCTCCGGCCGCGAGCAGTTGCTTCGCGATCTCGTAGGCGATGATGCCGCCGCCGGAGAAGCCGCCGACGAGGTAGGGGCCCTGCGGCTGCACCTGGCGCATCTCCTCGATGTAATCCCTTGCGGCATCCTCGAAGGATTCGTGGGGCTCCATGTCACCGAACAGGCCGCGCGCCTGCAGGGCGTAGAAGGGCCGCTCTTCGCCGAGAAGATGGGCGAGATGGCTGAGGTTCAGCACGTTGCCGAACATGCCGGCGACCATGAACAGCGGTGTGCGGTTGGCGACCGGGCCACTGTGCATGGGGACCAGGTGCAGGTACTTCAGCGCCCGCATCGTCGCGGTCGTGGCGGTGTCGCCGGCCGCGGGCGTGCCGGCTGCGCCGGCCAGTTCCGGTGCCTGGGAGCGGATCAGCGGAGCCAGCGCGGCAATCGTCGGTGATTGCATCAGCACGGACATGGGCAGATCCACCGAGAACCTGTCGCTGATCTCGTTGAAAAGGCGCACGGCGATCAGGGAGTGTCCACCCAGATCGAAGAAGCTGTCGTGGATGCCGACACCTTCCACACCCAGCAGCTTGCCCCACAGTTCTGCGAGCTGTCTTTCGAGCTCATCGCGAGGCGGCTCGAAATCACTGTCGAGCTGGGGCCGGGAGAAACGTGTATCGGAGCTGGTAACCGCCGCCTGACTGAGTGCATCGGCCTGACGGATCAGCGCCGGAAGCTCCATGGAGCTGACGATGACGGTCGAGGGCATGGCAGGCGCCGACAGTACGCGTGCCAGGGCCTGCATGCCGCGCGCGGCGGTGATGCCCTGCGAGACATTGTGCTGCAGGGCCAGTTGCGCGGGTGATGACGGGCTGCCGGCGTTCTTGCCGGCAGTGCTGCCCGCGTCCGGCGCGGGCAGGGGGGCGGCCATCGCGCCCTCTATGCGGCGCAGGGTGAGCCGCTCGGCCTCGGCCAGGACCTGCCCCTGTGAATCGGTAATCGTGATGTCGAAGGCGACGAAGCCGTTCTCGGGATCGCTTTCCTGGGACAGCCGTACCCAGCTTGCTATTTCCTGCTGCAGCGGCGCGTGCAGATGGAAGGCGCGGTACATGATGGGCGCCCACAGGTTCTGCGCGACTTCATGCTGGGCGTAGCCCGGAATGAGGTCCATGGCATAGCCGGTGGCAATGTCCAGCAGGCCGGGATGCAGGCCGTACTGCTCCAGGTCATCGCGATATTCGTCCGCCAGCCTGAGCCACGCGAATGCTTCACGCTCGCCGAGCGCCTGTTTCTTCAGGACCCGCCAGCGCGGGCCGAACCGGAGGTGATCTTCCTGGCGCGTGCGCAGCGTGCCGCTGCCGCCGGCGACCCGTACATATGCCGTGCAGCGCGCTTCTATCTCTCCCAGGGGGACAATGGTGCGGACGTCGGGCCTTCCCGGCAGCACCCGCGCCGACGCACAGGTTTCCCACTGATCCTGTCCGTCCGCGGCATCGAGCAGCTGGGCGAATACATCGACATCCCAGCGCGCATCCGAGCCCTGCAGCCGCACCCGCCAGGTGCGGCTCCGGCCTTCGCGCACGTAAAGCGGCGACTGGAACAGCAGGTTCGTCACCTGCCAGCCGGAAGGCATGCCGATCTCCGCCAGGGCCGCCCGGATCAGCTCCAGATAACCAGTTCCGGGCAGCAGCGCATCGCCGTTGCCCAGACGGTGCTCGTTGATCACCCAGTCGCGTTCCGCAGACAAGGTGCCTTCCAGCCAGTGGACGGTGGAAACGCCATCGCGGAACGACAGGTGCCGTGCAATCAGCGGATGATGGGTCGCATCGCTGGAGAGGGTGTTGGGCGCCTGATCCAGTGAAAGGGCATGTTCTGCGCCGCTGGCCGTATCGACCATTCCGATGCCTTTCCACACGCCCCAGTTCACGGCGATGACCGGGAAGGCGCGCAGGGCACGCCGCGAGTCGGCGAAGGCGTTGAGGAAGGCATTTGCGCCCACGTAGTCCACCTGGCCCTGCGGCGCGATGAAGGCGCTGGTGGAGGAGAACAGCAGCATGAAGTCCAGCTTCGAGCCGGCGAAGAGGTTGTCGAGCACCACGGTCCCGTAGACCTTGGCGGAGAACACGTCCTCGATGTCGCGCTGCCCCTTGAGCTGGATCAGGTTGTCGCGGATCACGCCGGCGGCATGGAACACGCCATGGATCTCACCGAAAGTCTTGCGTACTTCTTCGAGCACTTCGGTCATGCGCTCGGCGACGGTGACGTCGGCCGATACGGGCAGAACCTTGCCCCCCAGCGCTTCGAGCTGCCGGATGCGGCGGATGCTCCGCGAAATCGGGTCGGCGGGCTTGTTGCGTTCAAGCCAGTCGTCCCAGTCAGCGCGGCGCGGCAGCGGTGTGCGGGCCAGCAGCACGAGGCGCGCTTGATACTCTTTCGCCAGCCATTCAGCCAGTACGCCGGCGATGCCGCCCATGCCGCCGGTGATCAGATAGGTGCCGCCGGGTCGCAGGCGCGGCGCGAAGCTGTCTGGCGCCGGGGGATTCCACCGGGAGACATGGCGCTGCCAGCGTACGCCATTGCGCCATGCGAAAACTCCGTTGCCCATCGTGCCGGTCAGTTCCTCCAGCAGTGCATCCAGTGCGCGGCCGGGTTCGCGCGCGGGGGGCGGCCGGCGGTCCTTGGTCTGCGGCAGCGGCAGGTCCAGATCGACGAAACGGCAGCGGATGTTGGGGAACTCGCGCGGGATCACGGCACAGGGGCCGAGCACCGTCGCCTTGTCCGGATAGGGTGCCGGCTCGTCCTGGATGCGCAGCAGCCCGTTTCCGGCAACGATCATCTGCAGCGGCTTTTCCGGCGATCCTGACTTGCCGAGCGCCTGGGCAAGATGGAACAGCGAGTAGAAGCCGTATTCCTGGTTGCGGTGGAAGAACGTGGACCCCGGCCGGAAAGCCTGGTCCCAGGTGATGAGCCAGGTGTGCAGGATGCAGTCGGGCAGCAGGCCGCGCTCGGCAAGATCCGCGATC
The DNA here is from genome assembly GCA_049841155.1 of Steroidobacteraceae bacterium. Classification (GTDB taxonomy): domain Bacteria; phylum Pseudomonadota; class Gammaproteobacteria; order Steroidobacterales; family Steroidobacteraceae; genus ZC4RG30. The sequence continues at coordinate 1,920,879 of JASGHI010000003.1, read as the reverse complement.
AGTTCGGAGTAGCCGGTGCCGCCGGCTTCCGGAGCCAGCGTGTAGGTGTGCTCATCCAGTTTTGCAAAGGTGTCGCCGGATAGTACGGAAAGTACGGTATTGCCCCGTTCGCGCAGCCTCTGCACGGCGTGGTCGGCCAGCGGCTCGTGGCCATGGAACACCAGCCAGGTCCGCGGCGTATCGTCGACGTCGACAATCCCCTGCTGTACCCAGCGGGGAATGCGGAACCAGTCCTCGATGTGTGCAAGCCGCATCGGGCGCTCGTCGGCGGTACTGGCGAGCTGTGCATGGGTGCCCGGCGCAATCCAGTAGCCTGCATGCTGGAAAGGGTAGGTGGGCATCGATATGCGCCGCCGCTTGTCCTTCCACAGCGCCTGTACATTGATGGGGGCTCCGACGGCCCACAGCCGCGCCGCGACCGCCTTCAGGTAGATGTCGTCTCCCGAAGGGTCGTTGGGATGGCGCAGCGAGGAAAAGACGCGCTGTGCGGGCGCAGCCGGGTTCTGGCGCACGAAGGACCCCAGGATGTTGCCGGGCCCCACCTCCAGGAACACGCGGTCACCGGCTTCCAGCAGGGTCTGCACGTTGTCGGCGAACAGCACGGTGTTGCGCAGATGCTCGACCCAGTATTCCGGATCCCGCGCCCGTGCAGGGGCCAGCCACTGCCCGGTGCGGTTCGAGAGGATGGGAAGGCCGGGTTCGCGCAGCGGGACGCTCTTGAGGTAGGCGCGGAACCGTTCGAGGATTCCGTCGAGCATGCGCGAATGCGCGGCAATGTTGATGCGTACGCGCTGGCAGTCCACGCCCAGCGTGGCCAGATGGGCGGCGAGCTCATCGATGCGCTGTATGGGGCCGGAAGCCACCGAAAGCTGGGGGCTGTTGGCCGTTGCAAGGTCGAGGTCCGGGCCCAGAATCCCGACCAGGTCCGTGGCCGGCATCGAGACGCTCAGCATGGCGCCCGCGGGCACTTCGTCCATCAGCTGGCCACGCAGGCGCACCAGGCCCAGCGCATCCTCGAAGGAAATCACGCCGGCGATGCACGCGGCCGTGTTCTCGCCCATGCTGTGGCCGACGAGCGCGGCCGGCTTGATGCCGTAGTGCTCCCAGAGCCGGGTCAGTGCGTACTCGATCAGGAAGATCAGCGGCAGCTGCACGGAGGGTTTCGCAAGCTCGCTTTCCGTCCGCTCGCGCAGCGGTTCCGCGGCAAGGAAGACCGGCGCCAGGTCCACTTGATGGCGGCTGCGCAGCAGCTCGAAGCCACGATCCATGTGCTCGCGGAAGATGGGCTCGGAATCATAGAGGCCGCGGCCCATCTGGAAGTACTGGGCGCCGCCGCCCGGGTACATGAAGACTACGGATGGCCGTTCCAGTTCCTTCGCGTGGTTGAACACGCGCCGGGCATCGCCGCTCTCCAGCAGTTCGGCAGCCTCGGCGTGACTTGCGGCGGCGAGCACGCGCCGCTGCTCGAAGCCATGCCTGCCTTCCCACAGCGTCCAGGCGATGTCGGCCAGGGGCACCTGCGGATTCTCGCGCAGCCACGCAGCAAGCCGGCGCGCGGCATCATCCAGCGCGCGCCGATTGCGCGCGGAGATCACGATCGGCTGCGCCCCGGCTGACTGGCTTGCGGGCGTTTCCTCCGGGGGTTGCTGCAGCACTACGAAGGCATTCGTGCCGCCAACGCCCAGCGAGTTCACGGCCGCACGCCGTGGCCCGCTGGCGTGCCAGTCGATGGCGCGATCGGCGACCTTGAAGGGGCTGGCGGCGAAGTCTATGGCTGGATTCGGCGCCTCGTAGTTCAACGACGGCGGAATGCGGCCATTCTCCAGCGACAGCGCCGCCTTGATGAGGCTCGCGACACCTGCCGCGGTGTCCAGATGACCGATGTTCGTCTTGACCGAGCCGACGAAGCAGAACTCCCGGCGATCCGTCGTTTCACGGAATGCCTGGGTGAGCGCGGCGATCTCGATGGGGTCGCCGACCGGTGTTGCGGTGCCGTGGCATTCGACGTAGCCGATGGACTCGGCTTCGACGCCGGATATGGCAATGGCTTCGGAAACCGCCGCGGCTTGGCCGTCGACGCTGGGCGCGAGGTAGCCCACCTTCGAGGAGCCATCGTTGTTGACCGCGCTGCCCTTGATCACGGCGTGGATATGATCGCCATCGGCAATCGCATCGGCGAGTCGCCGCAGCACGACGACGCCGGTGCCGCTGCCGAAGATCGTGCCCTTGGAGCGATGGTCGAAACTGCGGCAATGGCCATCGGGCGAAAGGATTTCGCCTTCCTTGTAATAATAGCCCACGGCGTGCGGCAGCTCGATCGTCACGCCGCCCGCCAGGGCCATATCGCACTCGCGGGCCAGCAGGCTCTGCACGGCCAGATGTGTGGCTACCAGCGAAGTGGAGCAGGCCGTCTGCACGTTGACGCTGGGGCCCTTCAGGTCGAAGGAGTAGGAGACACGTGTGGCAAGGAAATCCTTGTCGTTGCCGGTGTGCCGCAGCAGGAACATGCCGACGGAGTCCAGCAGCTCACGGTTGCTGAGGATGTTGTGGGCGAAGTAGGCGGCCATGCCACTGCCGGCAAACAGGCCGATGCTTCCGCCGAACTTCGAGGGCGGGTGTCCCGCCCGCTCGAGCGCCTCCCAGGCGACTTCATAGAACTGCCGGTGCTGCGGATCGAGGATCGCCGCTTCCTTGGGGCTGAAGCCGAAGAACTCCGGATCGAACTGATCCATGTCCTGCAGCGGCATGCCGGCGCGGATGTAGTTGCGGTCCGCCAGCGATGCCGGTGATACGCCGCGTGCGAGCAGTTGCTCCTCGCTGTAGAACTGCAGCGACTCGACGCCGTCGATCAGGTTGCGCCAGTACTGTTCCGGCGTGGAGGCGCCGGGGACGCGCAATGCCATGCCCACGATGGCAATGTCGTTGTCGTCGAGAGCGGTCATCGGCTGGGGGCGGTGATTTCGGAGGGCACGGGCAGATTGTAAAAGGAGATTATCCGGCTGGCGCGGTCGGCGAATGTGAAGCCAGCCGCAGAGGGTGATTTTTCAGAGTCGCCGGCGGGCCGGGATCGGTACCATGTCACGGATATGGACGCAAAGATGACAGGAAAGCCCGATTCGGCCCCGGAACTCGGCATTCTGGTGGTCAACTGGCGCACTCCGGGGCTGGCTGTGGATTGCCTGCGCAGCCTGGTGGCGGAGCGGGCCTCGGTGGATGTCCGCGTCATCGTGGTGGACAACGCCTCCGGTGATGATTCGGTGGAGAAAATCGGCGCGGCCATCGCCGAAAACGGATGGCAGGACTGGGTAACGCTGATCCCGGCGCCCCGCAACGGGGGGTTTGCCTACGGCAACAACGTGGCTATCCGGGCGATGCTGGGGCGGCATCCGGATCTGCGCCATGTGCTGCTGCTGAACCCGGATACTCTCGTGCGTCCCGGCGCACTGCGGCTGCTGCTGGATTTCATGGCGGCCCACCCGCAAGTCGGTGTGGCGGGAGGGGTGAGCGAGGATCCGGACGGCACTCCCCAGGCATGCTGTTTCCGTTTTCCGTCTGCTCTCAGTGAATTCCTGACTTACGCCCAGATCGGCCTGTTCGACAGGCTGTTCAGCCGCTCCACCCTCGTGGTGCGCAAGCCGCGCGAGCCCGAGGAAGTGGACTGGGTTTCCGGGGCCTATGTGGTCGTCCGCCGCGAGGTCATCGATGACATCGGCCTGCTGGACGAGGGTTACTTCCTCTATTTCGAGGAGACCGATTTTCTGCTGCGTGCCCGGCGTTCCGGGTGGCGCTGCTGGCATGTTCCGGCCAGCCGCGTGGTGCACCTGGTGGGGCAGAGCACCGGCGTGAATGATGCACAGGCCGGCATGCGATCGCTGCCCGGCTACTGGTTCGAGTCCAGGCGCCGCTATTTCATTCTCAATCATGGCCGCCTCTACGCCATGCTGGCAGATATTGCAGCTCTGGCTGGCCATGCGCTCAACAGGATCCGTTGCAACCTGCTGCGTAGGGAAGTTACGGACCCGCCGAATTTCGTGTCCGGGCTTCTCAGATCGGGCGCCCTGACAAACGGTCGAGCTTCACTGAAGCCCAGGTCCATGGGACCATGAACCCCGCCTGGTCGCCGTGGTTGCGCCGTAAGAGATGTCCGCTTTGAGCAACAGGTTGGCCGGTTACGGCGACAACACGCTATTCTGTGCGCCGGAATGCGGATAGCCAGGGACCCGGCTTCCACGCTGGCGGGAGCAAAAATTGCAGCACTTCCCGGTCATCGGCGCCCGGGGCGCGGCTGGGTGCCATGGCTGCCCACAATTTCCTATGCCATTTGCCGCAGTTCGGAGGTTTGCTGAATGTTCGAGAACGTGCGTGCGGATTTCAAATCGCACGGTTCGCGCTGGGAGTCTTTCGGCTTCTGGTGTCTGCTCGTGTACCGTTTCGGGCGCTGGCGCTATCGCATAAAACCGCGCCTGCTGCGCAAGCCGTTCTCGTTCCTGTACCGGCTTCTCTACATGATGATTCGCGGCTTTACCGGCATAGAGCTGCCCTGCGAAGTGCAGATCGGAAAGAATTTCATCATCGATCATTTCGGGTCGATAGTGGTCAGTGGTTACACCAAGTTTGGCGACAACTGCCGGATCCGGACCGGCGTGGTCATCGGTCTCGCGAGGGTCGAGGAGCCCTGCGCGCCGACGATCGGCAACAACGTCGATATAGGGGTGGGGGCCAAGATACTGGGTCCCATCACCATCGGCGACAACGTCAGGATAGGCGCGAACGCCGTGGTGATCCGCGATGTCCCGTCGAACAGCATTGCAGTGGGGATTCCCGCGGTTTCGCGACCCCTGAAGGAAGCGCCGTAATTCAGTGCGCCAGGGCGGCGGCGGCTTCCGCCGTCAACAGGTACTGTTCTTTCGCGGATAGAACCCGCTTCCTATAGGATGGCTTGCGTCCCAGTATCAATCTGAGCTGCGAGGCATAGGCTTCACAGGCCTGAAGCTTGTCATCGGCGTTCACCTTGCGCTCCGCGCGGCGTAGCGCGCTTCCGGTGCGGCCTTCGAGGTCGGCGTGGAGCCTGCGGACCGAGTCGTTCCAGACGTAGGGAATCTCCAGATAGAAGCCGAACCGGCGTATGGAATGCCGGTGGACGAGCTCGATCATCCGGTCGCGGACAAAGGCGTGGTCGGGGTGTGACGCGGCTCCGGAAGGCCTTCTGGTCAGCCTGCTCAGCAGTCGCGCGATCGATCCCGGCGGTTCTGAGCCACCGGCAGCCGCGGGGATCAGCAAGAGGAGGTCCCGGTCTTCGGAGATTTTCGATTCGACATAGCGGTCCAGCAGATGGCCGCTGCCCGGCACATCGTCGGAGGCACCGCCCAGATGGTGGTACGCGGCGCCTGTCAGGGACACCGCCCGTGCATCCTCGCGCCGGCGGGACTCGAACTCCTCCCTGCCGCTGCTGAAGCCCGTCACCTTTGCCCAGTCCTGCGACCAGTTCTCTCCGGGCTCGGTCACCAAGGTCGCCACCTCGGTTCCCCGGGACGCATTGCCTTGCAGGATGTCGAACGCGGACAGGACAGCATCGTCCAGGTGCGGAGAAACCACGACGATCACGGGTGATTCTGCATCCGCATCGGTGCCGCGCAGGAGCTGGTCGCCCGCCGCTCGGCCTTGCCGGGGCCGATGGCCTCGCGTGTCCATTCCGCCCTTCTGGCATACCAGATGTCTGCCGCGTTCTCGTGTGCTGCGTGTACCGCGCGTGCCGTCTTTTCACGCAATGATGATGAATCTTCGAGAATCTTCAGCAGCTGCGATACGGCCTGTCTCTCGTCTCTGGCAAGCACGTAACCGGCGCCATCCGTGTCGGATCGTTCACGCACGTAGTCTATGTCGCTCCCCACCAGAGGCAGGCCGGCTGCATAGCCATCGAAGATCATTCTCGGCGTCTCGTCTATCCGTGGCGTGAAGATCAAGAGGTCGTTGTCGGATAGCTCCCGGAGCAATTCGGGCCCGTATTTGCGCGCACCCCGGAAGTGGACGACATCGGACATCCCGAGCGATTCCGCCAGATGCGCCAGTGGTGCCTTCTCCGGGCCCGTGCCATAGATGTGGAACTCCACGGCGCGCCCAGCGGCGCGGACTTCGGCAAGCAGCCGGATGCTGGCGTCTATTCCCTTGTCCTTGTGGAGTCTTCCGCAGTAGCAGAAACGGACCGGTCGCCGCGTTCCGATGAGTGCTTCGACCCGGCGCATCGCAACAGCGTCGCCGACGATGTCGCTAGTGATGTAGGAGGTATCTTCAATGTGCCGTACGAAACGGCCGAGATGCCCGTAGCGCTGCAACGTCGTGCGGCCCTTCATGAAACACAGGTCTGCTTCGGATACCGCAGTCCTGCATTGACTTTGATAGAGCCTGGCCTGCAGCGAACTTACCAGGCGCTGTCTTGTGCCGTGCTGCGCTGCCACGTTCCGGATTCTCAGGACCACGTCCTGATCCAAGACAAACACAGACTTCACGTTCCGGCGGTGGGCCATCCGCAGTGCGGCATAGCAGTACGGCTGGAAGGCGTCTATCACGCTGCTGTGGATGACATCGGCGTTATCGAGCAGATCTGCGACGGTCCGTCGCCATTGAAAGTGCGGGCCTAACCAGTACTTTCTGGTGCGTGGCCGCTGATGAAAGGTCGGCACGGCGCGAATGCCGTCAATGTGTGGCCCGATGGGCTCCAGCAGCTGGTCCTGTGTTTCGAGCATGTCGGCAAACGGAGCGACCACCGCGACCTCGCCGTAGCGCTCCTGGAGAGAGTCCCGCAGCAGGTGCAGGGAGCGGCTCCAGTCCGTGGGGACATAGGTATCCGCCCCATCGACATATATTGGGACGCTCACGGCTACCAGGTACATGTCGTGTCTTCCCCCGCGCCCAGCGTCTCTTTCCCCGCCAACATGCTCCCTATAGTAGGCCATTTCTCCATGCAGGGCTTTCATCCCTGCCGGATGTCCGTCACAGATATATAACGGGGGGTCGGCGCGATCTCCGGCGTATCGTTTGATGTGAAACAATTCACGACACCGGCGGATTCGATGCGGTATGCGCGCGACGCCTGTGAAACTGCGTCGCGCGAGTCATTTGACTTACTTTTTTCGAGCGCATTTCTGTCGCAGTTTGCCTACTGTTCGCCACGCAGAAGGCTTCCTGTTCAAATTCGCTCCCATCGGCAAACCCGTCGCGAGGCGGGGACGCAAAGCCACCGATCTCCTGCCGGAATTGTCGGGTTGGAGAAGGCGGGGCTGCCGGGATCGTGGAGAGTGGTTATCGCCATGCTTCCCGTATTCCGGGCTCGTGAGCCGCTATATGGCGGACTCGCGGGCCACAGCGTCGTTTCTTTTGCCGATATGGCGAGAGGAGCTGACGTTGATGGCAAAACTTCCCTGCATGTTGGCTGTATCTGCTGCGGTATGCGCTCTGCTTTCCGGTTGCTACAACCCGTTTGAGACGGCAGCGAGCGTTTCGACCTCTACTGTGCAGAGTACGTCTGACGGATCCGCCGGCACGGTGCAGAAGTCGAGTTCGCCGGTGACGACGGATCCCGAGCCTTCGCGCAAAGCTGCGTCGTCTGTTTCGATGCCGGCCGCGTCATCGCCAACGACCTCGTCGCCGACGACTTCGAGTCCGACCACATCGGCTCCGGCAACCGATGGCAGTGCCACGGGTTCGGCGGCCGCCAATCTGGCCGACCGGCCGATTCCGGCTGCATCTTCGAGCGTCAGTGTTACGACGCTGCGAGTCCGGCCTACCTCCGAAGTGGCGCCCCTGGCTGTCGATGGCGTTGGCGCCATGCGGATTTCCTGCGGCTATTCCCACATGGCGTTCGATGATCCCATCGTGTTTCCGGGCAAGCCTGGCGCTTCACATCTGCACACTTTCTTCGCCAATTCCAGCACCGACGGCAATTCGACGACGGAAAGCCTGTTCGCTGCCGGTTCCACCTGCTCCGGAGGCAATGCCAACCGCAGTGCGTACTGGGTTCCTTCCATGGTCGATTCAGCGACCATGCGGGCCGTGGTTCCCTCATCCGTTCTGGTCTATTACAAGAGCGGCTACAATTCCATTCCCCTCAAGCAGATACAGGCTCCGCCCAACGGGCTGCGTGTGATAGCAGGAAACGCTGTCACTCAAAGCTCCCCCAAGGATGACTGGGACGTGTGGCACTACTTCGAGTGCGACGGCGCCAATCGCAACCAGAGCATCCCGGCCTGTCAGGGCGGCAAGGTGCTTTCAGTGACCGTCATTTTCCCGAACTGTTGGGATGGCGTGAATCTGGATTCCGTGGATCACCGCAGTCACATGTCGTATCCCGTTCAGGGTCTGTGCCCGGCGTCGCACCCGGTTGCCGTTCCCGTGGTCAGCCTGAACGTCTACTACGATGTGCCGAACGGCGAGAGTACCGCCAATTGGCGTCTGTCCTCGGACAACTACGCAAAGACCATCCCCGCGGGATATTCGATGCACGCCGACTTCTGGATCGACTGGGATGAGAGCATCAAGGCTGCGTGGATGGACGGCTGCGTGCGGGCGGGGCGTGACTGCCACGCGCATCTGGTGGGTGACGGTCGGGAGTACTATTGATGGCGTACTTTCAGCAGCCTGGATCGACCGTGGCTACCGGAGGGAACAGCACCGTGGGTGGAACGGCATAAGTAACGCCGAACGGCGGCGTCCATTGCAGGCTGAACTCTCCGGTCTTGTCCGCATCCTGGATCTCCACCAGGATGGCGTACGCTTTGCCAGCCTGCATCTCGACGGCGCTGGATTCGCCGGCCGCGGTATTGGTCACGGTCTTCTTGTTGATTTCCACACGGAGTTTCTTGGCTGTTGCCGAGAAGCGGTGGGGCCCGGACACGATGGGTCTTATCCATCCGCACCAGCGTGCCGTGTGAACGGGCATGGTCGGCAGCATCCTGCGGGAGGTTTGCAGTGCTGCGGATTCCACTCTTGGATCGAGCCGGATGAGTGCAGGTTTTACAATTCGTGGGTCGCCGCTGTAGTACGCTCCTCGCAATCCAGTGCCGCTGGCAGTTCCTCCCGTGCATAAGTCACCGCTTACCTGGATGGCAGGGCCCGACGAGGCACCCTGCGAGGCATCAGGAGCGGCCGCCAGAGAGAGAATAGCCAGGGTATACAGACGGAAGGAGTGCATGAACGGCTTGGAATACCTGCGACGTCGTTTCTGGAGTGTACTCCTGGGGCTTTTCATCGGCACCGCGACTGTGGCGACGTCCGCTCCCGGCTCGTTCACCTCTGCTTCCCTGGCCGGACTCGTGGATGCCAGCGGGCGTGTCGTGCACGAGGGTGATTTTTCCGGCAAGTACCGCATCGTTCTGTTCGGTTTCTCCTCCTGCGCGGATGTATGTCCGCTGACTCTGCTCGCCATCAAGGAAGCAATGTTCCAGCTTGGGCCCAGGGCCGCGCAGGTGGTTCCGGTATTCATATCGGTCGATCCGGAGCGGGATCGCGGCGCGGCGCTGGAAAAATACGTGCGCGCTTTCGATCCGCGGATCAGGGGGCTGACTGGCACGGCGCCGATGCTGCAGAAGGTTGCCGCCGGTTACGGCGTGTTTTTCGAGAAGCGCTGGGTCGATGTATCGAACAATGCCTATGTATACGACCACACGGCCTCTGTCCTGGTGGTCGATCCGGACGGGAAACTGCTTGCTTCAGTATCCACTACGGGTAGCCCGCCGGAAGTGGCGAGGCGGATCGTGGCGGCCCTTCAAGGATCGTAAGCACGCATATCGATCGGACATGCCCGCGTAATATGTACGGGTGATTCCTCCGGCCTCGCGTCTTTACATCATGTCTGACCATAAGCCAGCCCTGCTCCCGCCTCCTCATTGGGTCTTCGGACTCCCGATAGACTGCCTTTCACTCGACGAGGCACGGCGATTGGTACTCGATGCCGTGCGCATGCGCACGCGGCTGATCTTCTCGACACCCAACGCCGATTTCCTTGCCGAGTCCAATGCGGATCCGGTGTTCCGGAATACCCTGCTTTCCTGCGACATGAGTGTTGCAGATGGCGCACCTGTCGTATGGCTGGGGCGCGCAATCGGCGCACCCATTCCCATGCGCGTTGCGGGCAGCTCGTTGCTGGATGGCCTGATTTGCAATTCGGGTGATCGGGGAATCCGCATATTTTTCTTTGGCGGAGACAAGGACATGGCGCGGCTCGCCCATGCTGCGCTTGAGAAAAGGGAAGGTGGCGCCATTGCGGCGGGATGGCTGGATCCGGGATTCGTGTCGATGGACGAGATGAGCACTCCGGATGTGCTGGCGAAGATCAATGAAGCGCAACCGGATTTCCTGGTGGTGGCGCTGGGCGCCAAAAAAGGGCACGAGTGGATAGCGCGCAATGCCGGCAGACTGAACGCTACCGTGATCAGCCATCTTGGCGCCGCCATCGGTTTCGTTGCCGGGACCACGAAAAGGTCCCCCCGCCTGATGCAGGCACTTGGATTCGAGTGGCTGTGGCGCATGGCGATGGAACCGCGGCTGATGCGCCGCTATTGGCGGGATTTCCTGTTCCTGCTGCGGACCGTGTTTCTCGGTCTCGTGCCTGTTGTCCTGTCCGCCAGAGGCGGCAAGGGTTCCTCCCTGTGCGTGGTGGAGAGGCACGAAGGGGCAGCGCGCACCCTCAGTGTTTCGGGGCCGCTTCTCGGTTCCACGCTGTCTCTCTTGGGAGACAGTCTGAACAGGGACGCGGAAGGGGATGTGACGCTGGATATATCGGGTGTAACTGACATGGACTCCAGCGCCATCGGATACCTCTATTACGTCAAATATCGAGCCGGGAGGCGGGTTGCGAACCTGGTGTGCCAACCTGGCTCGCGGGCAGCGAGGTTGCTGGGTTTTCACTGTGCGCGGAGCTTGTTCTCCTGATACTTTGGCGGTGCGTTTTCACTACGCATGAGGCGGAGCGGTGAAGTACTTTGTCGTTGTTCAGGCGATGGCGTATCGGCTGACAGCACATGAATTTGCAATAGAGTCCGCGTTCGCTGTCCATCTGCAGGAGCTTCGCGCGAGGCTGGGCGCGGACTTTGACGAGCTGGTGCTCATTGGTCCGGAAATGACGCCGGCGGAGCATGCTGCCGCAGCCGGGAGCCTGGCCGTCGTGGATAGCCGCGTTACCGGTGTTCGGTTCCTTCCTGCATACCGCAGCGATGTTTCAAGGCCGGCTTTTCTGTTGCGCCATCTCTTTCCCACGTGGCGATTTCTCAAGCGCGAGTTTTCCGCTTCCTGCGTGGTGCAATCGGGTATGTCCACCCAGCTGGCTCACCCGCTGATGTTCATGGCCTGCCTTGCTGCCAAGCGGCAAGGACAGGTTGTCGTGTTCATGGTCGACATCGATTTCCGGCAGCATTCCCGTCGTTACTATGAGCTCGGTGAATGGGGGCTGAAGAGTTTTCTCATCAACCGTTTCGTGTATGACCCGCTGAAGTGGGTACAGCTGTGGCTTGCGCCGCGGCTTTTCGATCTGTGTCTGTTCAAAAGCCGGTCCCTGGTGAGGGATTTCTCCGGTGGCCGGCCGAACGTGCGGAACTTCTTCGATACGGTCCACAGCGATGAGCTGATCGTGAGGGATGCAGATCTGGAAGTGAAGTTGCGCAGTGCGCTGGATGCTTCCCGGCCGCTTCTCATCACCTATTTCGGAAGGCTGGTTCCGTACAAGGGGCTGGATCGTGTCGTAAGGGCGCTGGCGCTGGCGCGCGCCGCGGGCGCTGACGTCAGGCTACGCATCATTGGCGATGGAGAAAGTCGAGCAGCGCTGGAGGCGCAGGTCGAGGCGGAGAGTCTCGGATCGGCAGTGGAAATGCTTCCGCAGGTGCCCTATGGACCATCGTTGTTCAGGTTTGTCGATGAGTGTCATCTGGCGGTAGCCACACCTCTGGTAGAAGACACTCCGCGAGCCGCGTTCGATTCGATGGCGAGGGGATTGCCGATGGCGGCTTTCGATATCACTTACTTCAAGGACCTTGCAGAGGCGAGCGGCGCTGTAGTGACGACGCCCTGGCCCAGCGCGGAAGGACTTGCCCGGGTTCTTCAGGAGCTCGCGGGAAATCGTCGGCGGCTGGCAGAGATGTCGCGGGCGGCGGTCCGGTTTGCGAGAGAGAATACGCAGGAGGTCTGGGTAAAAAGACGCATGCTCTGGACACGGCAGTTGCTCGCGGGGCAGGAATAAATGTCCTGGCGCTATACTTAAGAATGCTTATGGCAGATATCGGTCCTGTATGCAGCATCCATCAACGCTATCTACTGGTTGTTCCCATCCCGGTTCTGGTTGATGCGGACGGTCGCAGATGGATCGATCCTCTGTGGCACAAGGATATGCTTCTGCATCTGGCCTACATCAGGCAGCTGGTGTTGCTCGCGCCACGCGAATCGTTGCGGGGCGATCCGGATGCGGCCGGATTGAAAATGCTGCCCGATCAGGCCGGCTTCGAAGCGGCGCTGTTGCCCTCCCAGGAGACGCGGCTGCGGGCCCTGCTCAACCTCCCGGCCACGCTGTGGCGGATATTCCTCGAGGTTCGCAAAGCCGATATTGTCCATTCCACCGTGGTGGGTTGGCCTTACCCACCGGGTTGGCCGGCGGGCGCCTTCGCCCTGTTGTTGCGCAAGAATCTGTTTGTGGTCGTGGAGAGTGCACCGTGGCGCACGCCGCCGCCGGGAAGTTCCCTGCGCCGACGCCTGATTTTCTGGGCGTATGAGCTGTGCGCGCGTTTTTTTGCCACGCGCGCGGATCTGCTGGTGGCAACGCAGCCCGAATACATTTCGGGACTGCGTGCAGCGCAAAGCCATGGCCGCTATGCCGTGCATCCGGCCACATGGATCGATGCGGAGATCATCGTGCCAGCCGCGCAGGCCCGGCAACGCTGGGACGCACGTCTTGCGGCCAGTGGTGAGCCGCTGCGTTTGCTGTTTGCCAGCAGGCTGGTCATGGACAAGGGTGCGGAGCTGGTGCTGGAACTGGTGCGACGTCTGGTGAGCGAAGGTGTCGCTGTGCGAGTCTCCGTCATCGGTGATGGCGAGATGCGCGCGGCCTTTGAAGAGGAAGCACGCAGACTGGGAGCGAGGTTTCTGCAGGTATTGCAGCCCCTGCCGTATGGGCGCGCCTTCTTTGATCTCATCGCTGCCCATGATGCGGTGCTGGTGCCGAGTCTCGGCGACGAACAGCCGCGTGTCGTGTACGACGCCTATTCCCAGGCCGTGCCTGTCGTGGCCTCATCCACTCCCGGTCTTGAGTCCTGCGTCGACGATGGTCATACGGGTTGGGTATTCAAGACCGGCTCGGTGGATGAGCTGCATGCGCGAGTGCTGATGTTGGCTGGGCGGCCTGGCCTGTTGCGCGAGGCCGGGCTGGCAGGCCGCGACGTCGCTGAAGACCATACGCATGAAGCCATGCACGGCAAGCGCTGCGCACTGCTCCGAAGCGTTTTTGCCTGAACCGGCCACGCATCATTCCACCAGCAGCGTTTCCACCTCCCTGATCCCGGCCCTGCGCATCGGCTTCCCGTCCACCGGACTCACCGGCGCTTGGCGGATGCCGTCCCGGGGAAACACCATGGCCTCGATGGCTTCATCCCCCATTTCGAAGCGCACGGCGGGCACGGTGATCTGCCGGTCGGCCTGCATGCGCAGCCGGCGCTCGAAGACCTCGTAGTCGTAGCGCCGGTCCATGAGGTGCATGCAGACGGACTCGGTGCTGTCCGTGAATACATGCAGCTGGATGTCGGCGTAGCCGGTGGCCGTGCCCGTAAGCACCGGTCCCACCAGCCGCGGCTCGAATTCTTCCAGCAGCTGCATGGCCTGCAGTGCGACGCGGCGCTGCCCGACGAGACTGCCGGCATGCTGCTCGCCGCCGAACAGGCGCTGGTAGGCGGCAAGGGCCGCTTCGATCTCGGTGTTCTTGGGCAGTACCGAACCGTCGACGACGCCGTAGCGTTCGGCGGCCTTGCGTTTGGCAGCCAGGTAATCCTGGATGCCGTGCTCGGCCATCAGCCGGGCGGCCTCCTGCGCAACGGCATTGCGCAGGTGGTCGGCGCGGGTGGGGCTGCGCTTGGGCATGGCTGCAGCATATTAGAAAAGCGTGTCGCTGCTGTTGCCTTCCTTGCTGCCGGAAGGCGAATAGAATGGATCGCCGGGTTCCGGTGCGCGCGGCAGATGCTGGATCATGAAGGTCTCGGTGATGGCGTCCGGATCTTCGGGACTGGCCAGCGTGCCCATGTACGGAGAGATCTTCAGGTCGATGAGTCCGCCAGGACGCGGCATCGTGATGGGTGGCGCGTTGCGCAGGGCCTCGCGCATGAACAGCATCCAGATCGGCACTGCGGTGCGCGTGCTTTCCTCGCCACGGCCCAGAGACTGCTCATCGTCCTGGCCCAGCCACACCGAAGCGACGAGCCGTGAATTGAAGCCGTTGAACCAGGTGTCGCGCTCGCCGTTGGTGCCGGTCTTGCCGGCCAGATCATTGCGGCCCAGCGCGCGTACGCGCGCGGCCGTGCCGCGCCGGGTCACGTCCTGCATGATGTTGGTCATGAGCCAGGCGTTCTGCGGCGAGAGCACGCGGGGGGCCAGGCGCGTGCCGGGCAGGTAGCCTGCTCCGCCCTGCAGCTGCGCGAGCTCGCGCAGTCCTTCGGGCGCCGCGGCGTCGTGGTAGGGAGGCGTCCACACGGAGGCGATTCCCAGCGGCAGCTGCGCGGGCAGGGTGCTGGCAGGTTCGCCCGCCGGATCGCTGGTGGCTTCGTTGCTGGCGGGCGCCACGGGCGGATTGAAGACCTGCGGGTCCTCGCACTCCGGGCAGGCGATGACCGGCTCGGCCTCGAAGATCGCCTTGCCGCTGGAATCCTCGATGCGCGCGATGTAGTAAGGCTCGACCTTGAAACCGCCGTTCGCGAACGTGGCGAATCCCGTGGCCATCTGCAGCGGCGTGACGGACTGCGTGCCCAGCGCCAACGTGAGATTGTGCGGCAGGCTGTCCGGGTCGAAGCCGAACTTGGCAGCGTGCTCCACGGCGACATCCACGCCGATGTTTTGCAGGATGCGGATCGACACGAGGTTGCGCGAGCGGACCAGCGCCTCGCGCAGCCGCATCGGGCCGCCGAATCCGCCATCGGAGTTCTTGGGGCGCCAGTTCTCCTCGCCGGAGCTGCCGTCGAGGACCACGGGCGTATCGAGGATGATGGAGGCGGGCGTGAAACCCTGCTCCAGCGCGGCCGAATAGAAGAACGGCTTGAAGCCCGAGCCCGGCTGGCGCCGCGCCTGGGTCACGCGGTTGAACTTGTTGCTGTAGTAGTCGAAGCCGCCGACCATCGAAACCACGGCGCCATCGAGGGGATCCAGCGCCACCAGCGCCGACTGCGCCTTGGGCAGCTGCGCGAGCTGCGCGGCGCCGCGCCGGTCCGTGATGGCGTAGATCACATCACCCACGGCCAGCACATCGGCGGCCTTGCGCGGATTGGGGCCCAAGGCATTGTTCTTCAGCGCCTTGCGGGCCCAGGACATGCCGTCCCAGCCGATGCGCGCCTGGCCATAACCGCGCACATGGATGGTGGCGGAGGTGTCGGCAACCTTCAGCACCACGGCCGGTTGCAGCAGGCTCACGGAAGGATACGGGGCCAGCGCCCGGTCCAGCTCGGCCGGTGCCTGTGCCGGAGGAAGTGTCAGCTGGTCGAGGGCGCCGCGGTAGCCGTGGCGGCGGTCGTATTCGATGAGCCCGACGCGCAAGGCGCGGTTGGCATCCGCCTGCAGCCGCCCGTCGATGGTGGTGAACACCTTGAGCCCGGTGTTGACCGCCGCCTCGCCATAAAGCTCCACCACCTTCTGGCGCGCGAGCTCGGCGACATAGGGAGCCTCCACGTCCACCACCGGCGCGAAGCCCCGGGAGGCGACCGGTTCCTTCGCGGCAGCCTCGGCGGTCGCCTGGTCGATGTAACCCAGCTGCGTCATGCGCCGCAGCACGTAGGAGCGGCGGTTCTCGGCGGCCTTGGGATTGGTTACCGGGTTGTAGCGCGAGGGAAGTTGGATGATGCCGGCCAGCGTCGCCGCCTCGGCCACGGTCAGATCCGGCAGGCGCTTGCCGTAGAACGTCTCGGCCGCCGCCGCGATGCCGTAGCTGCGCTGGCCGAAGAAGATCACGTTGAGGTAGGTGGCGAGGATCTGCTCCTTGGTGAAATCCCGCTCCATCCGGTAGGTGACGAACACCTCGGAGAGCTTGCGCCGCAAGGTCTTGTCCAGCGTCAGGAACATGTTGCGCGCGGTCTGCTGGGTGATGGTGCTGCCGCCCTGGCCGGCGGCGGCCGTAGCCACGTTCTTCACCACCGCCCGGGCCACGCCCATCCAGTCGAGGCCGCTGTGTTCGAAGAAGCGGTCGTCCTCGGCGGCCAGCACCGCCTGGCGCACGATGACGGGAATGTCGGCGTAGGTGACCGGGATGCGCCGCTGCTCGCCGATCTGGGCGATCAGCCCGCCGTTGCGGGTGTAGACGCGCAGCGGCACGGCCAGCTCCACGCTGTGCATGGTCTCGGCCGTGGGCAGGGAAGGCGCGAGATAGACATAGGTGCAGGCCAGGGCAAAGCACCCGGTCAGCACCAGGCCTGCGACGAGGATCAGGGGCCAGCGGACCCAGCGGGGGATCGAGCGGTTCACGAATTCAGCATTCCCGGGTTGCGCCCCTGAGCGATACAGGCGCAGTTTCCCCTCTGGGCGGGTACAGGACAAATGTTCCGGCCACAAGAAAACAATGTGATGTGGTTACGTTCAATTTAACCTTTGCGTGCGATATATTTGCCGAGGATATCAGGCTTCGCCACGGTTAGGCGGATAACCTGTTGATATATAAGGGAGAACAGTGTTTCTTTTTTCACGAAAACACCGTCCCGTACTGGGCCTCGATATCACTCCGTCGTCGATAAAGCTCATTGAGCTGTCCATGTCGGGGGGGCATTACAGCGTGGATTCCTACGCTGCCGAGCCCACTCCGCAGAACGCCATGAACGAAAAGGCCATCGTCGATGCCGATGCCATTGGCGAGGCGATAGGCCGCGCGGCGCGCCGTGCCGGGGCCCGGACGAAGGAGGTTGCCATCGCCATCAGCGGCGATGCGGCCATCACCAAGGTCATCCAGATGCCGCGCAGCCTCAAGGAAGCGGACCTGGAGGCCCAGGTCGAAATGCAGGCCGACCAGTACATCCCCTTCCCGATGGACGAGGTGGCCTACGACTTCGAGGTGCTCGGCAACTCGGAGAAGGACCCGGAATCCATTGACGTGCTGCTGGTGGCCACGCGCTCGGAGAACGTCGAGCAGCGCCGCGCCGCCGTGGCGGCCGCGGGGCTCACGGCCCGCATCGTCGATGTCGAGGCCTTCGCGCTCGAGAATGCCTGCAAGCTCATGACCCACCAGATGCCCGACGGCGGCATCGACCGCTCCATTGCGGTGGTGGACTTCGGCGCCAGCACCACGACCTTCAGCGTGCTGCGCAACCTCAAGGTCATCTACACGCGGGATTTCAACTTCGGCGGCAATCAGCTCACCGAGGAGATCATGCGCACCTACGGGCTGTCGCTCGAGGAGGCCGGCCGCGCGAAGAAGGAAGGCGGCCTGCCGGCGAACTACCAGACCGAAGTGCTCGACCCCTTCATCGACGACATGACGCAGCAGATCAGCCGCTCGCTGCAGTTCTTCCTGGCCTCGGGCTCGGGCCGCGAGCAGCCGGAGAAGATCCTGCTGTGCGGTGGTTGCGCCAACATCCCCGGCGCTGCCGAGGTGGTGCAGAGCCGCATC
This sequence comes from Steroidobacteraceae bacterium, assembly GCA_049841155.1. Classification (GTDB taxonomy): domain Bacteria; phylum Pseudomonadota; class Gammaproteobacteria; order Steroidobacterales; family Steroidobacteraceae; genus ZC4RG30. The sequence continues at coordinate 1,903,055 of JASGHI010000003.1, read as the reverse complement.
GGCGTGCCCGCCGAGAAGGGTGATCCCCTCGGCCAGATGCGTCTGTCCTCGCGCGCGCGCGCCCAGGCGGTGCAGCGCGACGCCACGGCACTGCTGACCGCCTGCGGCCTCGCCCTGCGGAGTTTCGACTGATGCCTCGCATAAACCTGCTTCCCTGGCGCGAGCAGCAGCGCAACGAACGCAAGATGGCCTTCACCGTGGGCCTGGCGGCCGCGGCGGCAGCCGCGCTGGTCGTGGCCGGTGCCGGCTATCTCTTCATCCGCTCGATGATCGACTCCCAGATGCAGCGCAACCAGCTGCTGCGCTCGGAGATCCAGGTGCTCGACAAGAAGATCGAGGAGATCAACTCCCTCGAGACGCAGAAGCAGCAGTTCATCGCGCGCATGCAGATCATCGAGAAACTGCAGCGCTCGCGGCCGGAAATCGTCCATGTGTTCGATACGCTGGTGACGACACTGCCCGACGGTACCTATCTCACGGGCATCACCCAGACCGGGCCGCGTTTCAAGATCCAGGGCGTGGCCCAGTCCTCCACCCGCGTGTCCTCGTTCATGCGCAACATCGATTCCTCGCAGTGGCTGAAGAATCCCGAGCTCGAGGTGGTTGAGAGCAAGAAGGACAATCCGCTGGGCAGCGATTTCACGCTATACGCTGACCAGGTGTCCACGCTCGCGGACGATGGCAAACAGGCCACGCCGCAGGTTGCCAAGGCGAGGGCGACAAAATGAATCTAGAAGAACTGCGTCAACTCGATCCGCGCGACCCGGGCCGCTGGCCTCTGGTGGTGCGCGCCGGCGTGATCGCCATCGCCTTCGTGCTGCTGTCGCTGCTGCTGCTGTGGTTCGTCGTCTGGAACAACAACAAGGACGAGCTGGCCCAGCACGAAGCGGAGGAGCTGAACCTGCGCAGCGAGTTCCGTACCAAGCACGCCAAGGCCGTGAACCTCGATCTGTACAAGCAGCAGCTGGCGGACATCGAGCGCTCCTTCGGCGCGATGCTGCGGCAGCTGCCGGGCAAGACCGAGGTGCCGAACCTGCTGGTGGATATCTCGCAGACGGGCCTTGCGGCCGGCCTGGAACAGCAGCTGTTCCAGCCCATGCCGCAGGAGAACAAGGATTTCTACGCCGAGCTGCCCATCAAGATCCGCCTTACCGGCAGCTACCACCAGATGGGCGAGTTCGTCAGCGGCATTGCGGCGCTGCCGCGGATCGTCACGCTGCACAATGTCGAGATCAAGCCGGCGACCAAGGACGCATACGACAGGCTGCAGCTGGACGTGACAGCCAAGACCTACCGCTACCTCGATGACGAGGAGATCGCCGCGGCCGAGGCTGAAAAGAATGCGGCCCGGAAGACCACGCGAGGCTCGAGCTCTTCATGAAATCCGCCACCATGGTCCTGATCGCGGCGGCGCTGCTGGCCGCCGGCTGCTCCACCAAGGATGCAGACCTGCAGAGCTTCATCGCCCGGACCAAGCAGGAGCAGCCCGGCGGTGTCGAGGCACTGCCGGAAGTGAAGCCCTACGAGAGCTTCTTCTACACCGCGCAGGGCAAGCGCTCGCCCTTCGTTCCCGGCGGCTCGGCTTCGTCCCAGCAGGGCCTGCGCCCCGACGTGAAGCGCAATCGCGAGTTCCTCGAGCAGTTCTCGCTCGATACGCTCACCATGGTCGGCACGCTGCGCCTCGGCGGCCGCAACTACGGACTCGTCCGCACCCGCGACGGCCTCGTGCATCGCGTGCTGCCGGGCAACTACATCGGCCAGAACGATGGCCGTATCACTACCATCGAACCCTCGCGCATCAATGTGACTGAGATCGTTCCCGATGGGCTTGGCGGCTACATGGAGCGCACCGCCGCGCTCGCGTTGAACGAATGACCGGCAGGGAGATCATGCGAATGAACCGTACTATCGCCGTTCCCACCACGCTCAAGCGGCTGCTGCTCGCAGCAACGCTCGTGCTGGGCAGCAGCTTCGCGGCCACGGCCCCCGCGGCCGATGCGCCGGCGAACACCCTGCAGTCGATCGACGTGCAGCCCATGGGGGGGCAGGGGCTGCAGCTGGCGCTGACTCTGGCGCAGCCCGCGGCCGAACCCGTCTCCTTCGCCATCGACAATCCGGCGCGCATCTCCTTTGATCTCGCCGATACAGCCCTGGCTGTGCCCCAGCGCCGCATCGACGTGCGCAGCGCCGGCCTCGATACCATCCTCGCCGCCGAGGCCGGTGGCCGCACGCGCCTGGTGCTGAACCTGGACCGCATGCTGCCCTACCAGACGCGCGTTGACGGCAACCGCATTCTGGTGACGCTGGGTGACGTCGCTCGTCCGGCCGGCACTGCCGCTGCAACCGCTGCGCGCCCGGCGCCGGTTGCGGCCACCAGTGCTCGCCGCTCCATCCAGAGCCTCGATTTCCGCCGCGGCAACGACGGCACCGGCCGTGTCGTCGTCAAGCTCACCGACCCGCGCACGCAGATCAACCTGCGCCAGCAGGGCAACCAGGTGATCGCCGATTTCGCCGGCACCGACCTGCCGCAGAGCCTGCAGCGCCGCTACGATGTGGCCGATTTCGCGACGCCCGTGTCCAGTTTCGATGCGCTGCATGACGCCAGCGGTGCGCGGCTGGTCATTTCCGGCTCGGGCGATTTCGAGCAGCTCGCCTACCAGGCCGACGACCAGTACATCATCGAGCTGCAGCCGCAGCGCCAGGTGCGTGCGCAGGTGGATGACAAGCCGGTCTACACCGGCGAGCGCATGAGCGCCAACTTCCAGGACATCGAGACCCGCGCCTTCCTGCAGCTGCTGGCCGATACCGGCGGGCAGAACATCGTGGTCAGCGATTCAGTCTCCGGCAGCGTCACCATGCGCCTGCAGAACGTGCCCTGGGATCAGGCGCTGGACGTGGTGCTGCGCCTCAAGGGCCTGGACAAGCGCAAGCAGGACAACGTCATCATCGTGGCGCCGGCCGAAGAGCTCTCTGCCCGCGAGAAGGCCGATCTTGCCGCGAAGAAGGACATCCAGGAACTGGCGCCGCTGCGCACCGAGTACCTCCAGGTCAACTACGCTAAGGCCGGTGACATCGCCTCGCTGATCCGCGCGCAGGGCGGCGCCGGTGCCGCAAGCAGCGGCGGCAAGTCGCTGCTGTCGGGCCGCGGTTCGGTGACCATCGACGAGCGTACCAACACCCTGCTGATCCAGGATACCGCCGACAGCATCGCCAACATCCGGCAGCTGGTCGCGACGCTCGACATTCCCGTGCGTCAGGTGCTGATCGAGGCCCGCATCGTGGTCGTGAGCGAGGATTTCGCGCGCGACCTCGGGGTGCGCGCCGGCTTTACCGGCACCGCCCGCAACGGCAACGACGGCCTGTACTCGACCACCGGCACGGCCGCCGCCGCCGATACCATCCTCAGTTCGGCACTGACGAACCTGTCGGGCGGTTCGGGCTCGCCCTATCCGGTCAAGGTGCCCACCGGATCCACCGCATCGAACCGTTACAACGTGAACATGCCGATAGCCAACCCCGCCGGCAGCCTCGCGCTGATGGTGCTGGGCTCGGACTATATCGTCGACCTGGAGCTGTCGGCGGCGCAATCCGAAGGCAAGGGTGAAGTGGTCTCCTCGCCGCGCGTGATCACCGCGAACCAGAAGGAGGCGCTGATCGCGCAGGGCACCGAGATTCCCTACCAGGAAGCGGCCTCCAGCGGTGCTGCCACCATCCAGTTCAAGAAGGCCGAGCTGAGCCTGCGCGTGACGCCGCTGATCACGCCCGACAACCGGCTGATCCTCGACATCAATGTGCAGAAAGACCGCGTGGGCCAGGTCATCGTGACCACCGGCGGCGTGAACGTGCCTTCCATCGACACCAGCGAGATCAGCACCACGGTGTTCATCGGCGACGGCCAGACCGTCGTGCTGGGCGGCATCCTCGAGACCGAGCGCCGCGAGAACGAGAAGAAAGTGCCGTACCTCGGAGACGTGCCGGTGCTGGGCCGGCTGTTCAAGACCACCAGCCGCGTCAGCAACAAGGACGAGCTGCTGATCTTCGTGACGCCGAAGATCCTGCGCGAAGGCGTCAACGTCAACTAACGTACCTACGGAAACGGATACTGCTATGCGTAAGTCTGGATTTCTTCTCGCCCTGCTGGCCACGGTCCTCACCGCCTGCGGTGGGAGCGGCGACGGCAAGGACGATGCTTTCCGGCCGCCTGCCAACGGCGGTAACGGCACCGCGGCGACCGTATCCTCGGTCACTGTGCTCACCGATACGCCGGTCATTCCGTCCGATGGATTGACTCCCGCGAATATCAGTGTCCTGGTCCGCAATGCCTCCAACCAGTTCATGGCAAATGTTCCGGTTGCCATCTCGGCGGACGGCGATGCCGGCCTTGCGATTGTCAGTGCGGTGACCGACGACAACGGCGTGGCCAAGGCCACACTGTCGACGGCCGGCAATCCGACCAGCCGGCCCATAACGGTTACCGGCAACGCGGGTGGCATATCCGCAACGACCACGGTCAATGTCGCCGGCTCCACCATCGACATCCAGGGGCCGGAGTCGCTGGTCACCGGCACTACAGGCAACTACACGATCGTCCTGACCGATTCGGCCAACAATCCCGTGCGCGGCAGGCAGGTGGCGCTCAGCACCCAGCCGGCGAGCACACTCAGCACAGCCAATGTCACGACGGATTCGAACGGACGCGCCACTTTCACGATGACGCCGACCGGCAATGCCTCCGTGACGATCACGGCGAAGGGCATCGGAGAGACGCGTACCAAGCAGGTTACCGTCAGCGGCGACAGCTTCAGCTTTACCTCGCCGGCACCGGGAACCCAGTATTCCCTGAATGACAGTGTCACTTTCACCGTGAACTGGCTTTCCGGAGGTGTGCCGGTGAATTCCGGTACGGTTAATTTTTCGACCACGCGCGGCACTCTCACGACGCCGGCGCAAGTCACCCCCGTGGGTGGCAATGCCTCCGTGACCCTGACGTCCTTCATTGCCGGAGAGACCGTTGTCACCGCGGTCAATAGCAGTGGTGGTTCGACGCAGAACAGGATTGTTTTCATTGCTTCCACTCCCTCGACAATCAATGTCCAGGCCAATCCCTTCACGGTGGGCATCAACCAGAGCAGCACCATCACTGCTGTGGTCCGGGATCCCAACAACAATCTGGTGGTTGGCAAAGTCGTGGAGTTCGAGCTGACGGATACCACAGGCGGTACGTTGTCGCTGGGGTCGGCCGTCACCGACAGCCAGGGCCGCGCCCGCACTGTCTACACAGCGAGCTCGACCACCAGCGCCACCAATGGTGTGCGCATTACCGCCCGCGTGCAGGGTGCGGCTGTCACTGACTATGTCGACCTGACCGTGGCAGGTGCTCCCCTGTTCCTGGTGTTCGGCACCGGTAATACCATCGAGGAAATCAACAACGACACGCAGTACCGTCTCAACTACACGGTGCAGGTTACCGATGCCAATGGGGCGGGCGTTTCCGGGGTACCGGTGACGGTCAGCGCCCTGTCATGGAACTACGCCAAGGGCAAGAGAGTTGCAGGCGCCACTGCCTGGGGTACGCAGCGCAATGCGGTGTGCATAAGCGAGGACCGCGTCACCGGGAATCCGTCCTATGATTTCAACGGTATCCTCGATCCGGGTGAGAACCAGAACGGACTCAATCCGATCAGCGGCGCTGTGACACTCGAGCCCGGTAACGTGGCAACGGTCTCGCCCGGCAATGGGACTACGGATGCGAACGGGTTCCTGCCGTTCACCGTTGTGTATCCGCAGGATCATGCGGGATATGTGCAGATCGTTCTGCGAGCGCGGACGGCAGTGCAGGGAACTGCATTCTCGAAGGACACACTGGCGTTCTGGCTGCCGGGCTCTGCCGCAGACTTCAACAATCTCCAGAGCGCGCCTCCGGGGATAGAGAGCCCCTACGGCGTCGGGGCCAGCTGTTCCGACTTCGACTGAGCCGCGCAGGCTTTGTAATCCAGTGCAGCGGCCGCCTCCGGGCGGCCGTATGCTTTCCGGCCCATGCTCGGCAAACCCAACATCTACCTCGTCGGCCCCATGGGCACCGGCAAGACCGCCGTGGGCAAGCAGCTTGCCCGGCTGCTCAAGGTGCCCTTCCACGACAGTGACGCGGAGATCGAGCGTCGCGCCGGCGTGGACATCCCCTACATCTTCGAGCAGGAGGGCGAGGCGGGTTTTCGCGAACGCGAGCGGGAGACGCTGGCGGCGCTGGTCACCCAGGAGCCCATCGTGCTCGCCACGGGTGGCGGCGCGGTGCTGAACCCGGCCAACCGCCAGTTGCTGGCCGCCACGGGTGTGGTCGTGTTCCTGGATACGTCGGTTTCGCAGCAGCTGCAGCGCGTGGGTTCGGGCCGTGGCCGGCCGCTGCTGAAGGGGTTGGTCACGCCGGCCCGGCTGCATGAATTGCGCGTCGTGCGCGACCCCCTGTATCGGGAGATTGCCGACATCACCCTCTCCACCGACAACCGGCGGGTGGCGCGGGTGGCCGAGATGATTCTCAGGCAGCTGGGCCGCGAACCGGCAGGCTGAACCCTTGGACGGGCATGCCCGTATACTTGCCCGTTGTGCTGACCCTCGATGTCTCCCTTGCCGATCGCAGCTATCCGATCCTGATCGGACCCTCGCTGCTTTCCGATGCGCGCCAGCTGGCGGCGCATCTGCCCGCCCGTGATCTGCTGCTGGTCAGCAACACCACGGTGGCCCCGCTTTACGCGGACAGAGTGCGCGGCGCGCTGGCCGACCGGCGCATCGTCGACGTGCGGCTGCCAGACGGCGAGCAGTACAAGACCATGGAGTACCTGGGCCGCGTGCTGGACGTGATGGTGGCCAACCGCTTCGGCCGCGACAGCATCGTGCTGGCTCTCGGCGGTGGCGTGGTCGGCGACATGGCTGGCTTTGCCGCCGCCTGCTATCAGCGCGGTGTGGCCTTTGCCCAGATGCCGACCACGTTGCTGGCGCAGGTGGATTCCTCGGTGGGCGGCAAAACCGGCGTCAACCATCCGGGCGGCAAGAACCTGATCGGGGCCTTTCACCAGCCTTGCGTGGTGTTTTCCGACACGGGCACGCTGGCCACGTTGCCGCCGCGGGAGCTGCGCGCCGGTCTTGCCGAAGTGGTCAAGTACGGCCTGGTATTCGATCTGGCCTTTCTCGAGTGGATCGAGGCCCATGTCGATGCGCTGCTGGCGCTGGATCCCTCCGCGCTGGCGCACGCCATTTACCGCTCCTGCGAGCTCAAGGCTGATGTCGTGCGGCGCGATGAGCGCGAATCCGGCGACCGCGCACTGCTGAACCTCGGCCATACCTTCGGCCATGCCATCGAGACGGCCACTGGTTACACCCAGTGGTTGCATGGCGAGGCGGTCGCCACCGGCATGGTGATTGCCGCCGACATGTCCGCCCGCCTGGGACTGCTCGACGCCGCCGACGTACGGCGGCTGCGCGAGCTGCTGCAGCGTCTTGGCTTGCCGGTGGAGGCGCCCCGCGTGGGTGCCGCCAAAGCATTGGACCTGATGGGCGTGGACAAGAAAGTGAAGGCCGGGCGGATCCGCCTGGTGCTGCTGGAACGGTTGGGAGCCGCCCGATTCACCGCGGACTATGCCGACGACGCGCTCACCAGTACCCTCGCGGCTCACTTCGGGTGAGCCGGTGTCGCAGGCTTCGGCAAGTGAGAACAGCCGGGGCCTCGCCGCCTACGCGGCCCATGACGCCCAGTCCCGGGGCCGCCGCCACTCCGAGCCCCCTCCCCAGTACCGCGGCGAGTTCCAGCGCGACCGCGACCGCATCGTTCATTCGGGCGCGTTCCGCAGGCTGGTCTACAAGACGCAGGTGTTCGTCAATCACGAGGGCGACCTGTATCGCACGCGCCTCACCCACTCCATGGAGGTGGCGCAGATCGGGCGCTCGATTGCCGCGGCCTTGCGGCTCAATGAGGTTCTGACCGAGGCAATCTGCCTTGCCCATGATCTGGGGCACACGCCCTTCGGACATGCCGGCCAGGACGCTCTGAACGAATGCATGCGCGACCACGGCGGCTTCGAACACAACCTGCAGTCACTGCGCGTAGTGGAGGAGCTGGAAGAGCGTTACGCCGCCTTCAATGGCCTGAACCTGACCTTCGAGTGCCGTGAAGGCATCCTCAAGCATTGCTCGCTCAGCAATGCGCGTCAGCTCGGCGAACTGGGGCGACGCTTCATCGAGCGACGCCAGCCGGGGCTTGAGGCGCAGCTCGCCAATATTGCCGACGAGATCGCCTATAACAATCACGACGTGGATGACGGCCTGCGCGCCGGGCTCATTACGCTTGACCAGCTGCGCGAAGTGCCCATCGTGGCGCGGCAGCTGGCTGCTGTGGAGCGGCAATGGCCTGATCTGGGAGGCAGGCGCCTGGTGTACGAGACCGTGCGCCGCATGATCAACCATATCGTTGTCGATGTGATCGAATCCTCCCGTGCTGGCATCGAGGCTGCGGCGCCTGCGAGCATCGAAGCCGTGCGCGAGCAGGGTTACGTGCTCGTCGGAATGAGCGAGCCGGTCCTGGCTGAACATCTCGAGTTGAAGCACTTCCTGCGCGATAATCTGTATCGTCACTATCGCGTGCAGCGCATGACCCGCAAAGCGCGGCACGTAGTACAGGACCTGTTTCGCGTATTCATGGATGATGTGCGGCTCATGCCCGATGAACACCGGGTGGCCGCTCAGCGGCTGGAATCGGCCCAAGGCATTGCGGGGCGCGCGCGGGCGGTTGCCGACTACATAGCCGGCATGACCGACCGCTACGCAATTGGCGAGCACGACCGGCTGTTCGTGCCCGGTGAAAGGAGCTGATACTGATGGCAGATTCCGCGCGAGCCCATCTGATCTTCTCGTTCCGCAAGGTCCTGCGCCCGCTGATCAAGATCCTGATCCGCGCTGGCGTGACCTACGACGAGTTCCGCGAAGTGATCAAAGGCGCCTACGTCGAAACCGCCGTGCGTGACGGGGTCGGTCAGCCGGGGCCCATAACCAGGGAGCGCATTGCCGTATTCACCGGTGTTCCTGGGGGGGATATCAATCGGTTCATCGACGATGCGTCACTGTTGGCGCCACCGGATGCCACGAATGCGGCGGTGATAGCAGAAGTGCTGCATATTTGGAATACAGATCCCAACTATCTTGGGCCTTATAGTATTCCTCTCGAAATAGATTTCGACGCCACACCGAATCGCAATCTTAGTGATTTGGTGTATCGAGCAGATCCGACGGCTGATCCCTCAGTGATTTTAGATGAGATGGTTGAGACTGGTCTTGTCACGCAAGTCGGGCACAAGCATTTCAAGGCCGGAACTCGTTCTTATCTTTTTGCTGACATTATGAGTCCGCAAGCATTGGAGTACTTTGGTCGAGTGATGGCAGATCTGGCACAGACTCTTGAGTTCAATATGGCAGTCCGGCCCGGCCAAGAAAAACGTCTTCAGCGGTCTGTGGTAGCTGACGGAGGAATACCAGACTACGCGTTGCCCGAATTTGAAGCTTTGCTTAAGGATCGTGTTCAGGCGCTCTTGGTTGAAGTGGACGATTGGTTAAGTCAGAACATGAATCGTTGGGGAGACCGTACAAATGTAGTCAACACTGGCTTGACGGTCTTCCACTACGTTTCGGAAGATTTGGACTTTAGGCCGCTACAAGAGCTAGATAACCTTTTCCAAGCGTCTCGGTTAAAGAATTCCAAACATCCCAAAACCTGAAGTTAAGTGCCCAAGGCAATTATTGCCCAAGCAATTATATTTGGCTTCTGAGATCAATCTGAGATCGTTTGACATATCCGTTGCTAGTCTTCTAACTTACGCGCACACTAGACATAACCCGGAAGAACTGTGATTCAACTCTCAGTTCACGGGGTATTCGGCGTAAAACGCGTTGGGGAGAAGCAAGGCTATGTCAAAGACGTTGGCGATCGTATCGGCGCTTTCCTTGATGGCTGTTACCGTTAGTGCGGTAGCTGCAGATCGTGCCCATGAGGCCACTCTTAGTAACGTAGCGAGCGAGCAAGTCAGCTCTGCGGGCTTCGTCCATACGAGCAGCATCATTGGAACTGGCGAGAAGGCCAAGTCCATCATCGGCACTGGTGAAAAAGCCAAGTCCATTATTGGGACCGGCATAAAAGGCAAATCTATCATTGGAACTGGCGAGAAGGCCAAGTCCATCATCGGCACTGGTGAAAAAGCCAAGTCCATTATTGGGACCGGCATAAAAGGCAAATCTATCATTGGAACTGGCGAGAAGGCCAAGTCCATCATCGGCACTGGTGAAAAAGCCAAGTCTATTATTGGGACCGGCATAAAAAATAGCTAAATCACTTGTTGTGCTCCGCGATTGACCGCGGACAGCCATCTCATTGAGAACGCCGCCAATTGGCGGCGTTCTTTTTTTGTTTGTGTATTTTTGACTGTTTTCGCCAGAAAGTCTGATTTATCGAATACTAACTAGGAGATCTAATTCCTGGGTATTCATGGCGGCACTACACGCGCCAAATCAAGCTGAGGCTTAAATTAAAGCGCAGCATGCCGCGTACCGTTCCAAAAGATCATTTTCTCGTCGGGTTTTTGACCGAGTTGGCGCGATTGCTTATTGAGGTGGGTATCGGTGCCCATGAGTTGGAGAGAGTGATTCAAGTGGGCTTCGTGCGAGCTGCGTCTAAAGATGCTCGTCTACGAAATACACGTATCAATCAATCTGCAATCGCTGCAATGACTGGGTTGACTCGGCCACAAGTGCGAGGGTTGCTTCGTAGGCATCTGCAGCAGGATGCGAAAAGAGTTAGTTCAGTTGGCGATTTGCTTGCGGGATGGGTAAGTGATCCAGATTTCTATCTGAGTGAGGGGAAACCGCGAACGCTGATGATCCGTGGCAAGACGCACTCGTTTTCCGAGTTAGTGCGTCGTTACGGGGCGGGCGTGACGCCACGTGCTCTCCAGGCTGAGCTTGTTCGAAGAGGTTTGGCAAAGATCTCTGACGGGAAAATTCGATTGATGCGTCGCGTCATGAAGCCCGATAACCAAGAGAGACAACTTGAACGTCTCCTCAATGCTTTGGCAATGGCTATGCGTTCTCCGAGGGACCGGGACGGATCAAGTCAGGTCGGAGTGCTATCGAAGGAGATCTCCTTTTCTTCAGTGAATTCGGTTTCAAAAGTCCTCCTCAAGAGGAGAGTTCGGCAAAGTATGGATGCATTTACTCACAATTTGGAAACAGCAATTTCCGCCATATCTGATGAACAGCGTAGAAAAAAAAATCGTAGCCGTATGTCAAAAATGAGCGTTGTTGTTATTGCGCACGACTAGCATTGCAGGCGATATCAGGCGTGGGGTGGATTATGAGCGCTGAAGATCAAAGTGCCAGAAACGCAAGGAATTTGCTCTCTGCTGTTCTTAGTTTGATATTGAGATCTGGTTTGAGTCGTCGAGATCTTAGCGCGACATTTCAGCAATGTATGGATGCACACTTAGATGCTAGTGTCTGTTCAGAGTCGGCTGTGCACCGCCCCAGGTCAGGAGATGATTTCGTGGCTGCGGCCGTTATCAAAGTGTGGCATCGCGATTCACGTTATTTGACTAAGGATGCGAATCCAAAGTCGTTGGCCCTCTATGGACGAGCACCTAGTATCGAGTCGCTTGTGCGGGGATTGCGAGCTGGTGTCGGCGTAAGAGAGTTCATTCGCAGTCTGAAATCAGCGAAATTGATCCGTCGCTCATCGCGAGGGCGCTATCTGCCAACGCGAGAGTTTGCTGCATTCAGCCAGATTCACCCACTAATGATGGAGCACGTCTCCAAGTCCGTCCTCCGACTAGTCGAGACTGTTGATAGAAACACCAGTCCGCAGCGTTCGCAGTTCAAGCTTATAGAGAGATTTGCTCGTATACCCGATTTGGATCCTGAGCAAGCTCGAGCATTCGCTGAATTTACACATCGCCAAGGGCTGGCTTACCTTCAGGCTGTCGATGATTGGTTGGAAACAAGACGTGTTCGTGTGTCATCACGAAAGTCAGAAAATAAGCGTGTTGGCGCCGGAGTCCACCTCTACGCCTACATGGGCAATGACAGTGATGATCTTGCTAGCCTGGATCTCGCAGAGCGCGCCGCAGGATCTTTCCGACGTTCGTCTTCGGTAGTTCGGTCCGGAAGTAGACGTGGCGCGGAACCTTGTAGGACGTCAGGTGCTGCCGCATGAAGGTGATGATGTCGTCGGCCTGAAGGTCGGGATCCTTCTTGACCACGTAGAGCGCTACGACTTCCCCTGATCTCTCGTCGGGTTCGGCTATGGCCGCGGCCTCGAAAATTCCAGGGTGGCGGGCGGCAACGGCCTCGACTTCATTGGGATAAACCTTGAAGCCGGATACCGTAATCATGTCCTTCTTGCGATCTTCCAGGAACACATAGCCGCGTTCGTCGATTCGGCCTATATCTCCGGTCCTGATCCAGCCGTCGGGCAGCATGACCAGTGCGGTTTCTTCAGGCTTGTTCCAATAGCCAGCCATGACCTGCGGGCCACGGACACAGATCTCTCCGGCCTGATCAAGGCCGAGTTCGTTGCCGGCATCATCGCGTGCGGAGACTTCGGTGGACGGAAGCGGCAGGCCAACGGATCCGTTGAACTGCGAATCGTTGAGCTTGTTGACGGTCACGACGGGTGAGGTCTCTGTCAGGCCCCATCCCTGGCTCAGGGTGCAGCCGGTGAGTTTCTGCCAGCGTTCTGCTACAGCGGCCTGCACGGCCATGCCGCCACCTACGGTGGCGACGAGTCCGCTGAAGTCGATCTTGTCGAAGCCCGGCGTGTTCATCAGTGCGTTGAACAGTGTGTTCACGCCCTTGAATATCTGCGGTGGATGCTGCTGCAGGAGCTTCACGAAGGCCGGGAAATCCCTGGGGTTCGGCACCATCACGCCCATGCCGCCAGTGAGCAGGTGCAGCAGGCAGTTACCGGTCAGCGAGAAGATGTGGTACAGCGGCAGCGCAATGTAGTAGGTGGCGTACTCGGTGTGTACCTGCTCGAACCAGCCCCGGGCCTGCAGTGCGTTGGCGACCATGTTGCGGTGGGTCAGCATGGCGCCTTTGGATATGCCGGTGGTTCCACCGGTGTACTGCAGGAAGGCGATGTCCTGGGGTTCGATCCGCACTTCCCGGGGCTGCTGGCCTGCGTGACGGCGCAATGCATCGGTGAGGCGGACGGCGCCCGGGATGCGCCAGGCGGGCACCTTGCGCTGCACATGCCGCAGCACGAAATTGACCAGTGCGCCTTTCGGGAAGCCGAGCAGGTCGCCGACGCCGGTGACGATCACATGGCGCAGCGAGGTCTCGGCCTGCACTTTCTCGACGACGTTGCAGAAGTTCTCCAGCACGACGATGGCCGTCGCTCCGGAATCCGCGAGCTGATGGCGCAGCTCATCGGCGGTGTATAGGGGGTTGGTGTTGACGATGACCAGGCCGGCGCGCAGTGCGCCGAGCATGACGACGGGGTACTGAAGCAGGTTGGGGAGCATGATGGCGATGCGGTCGCCCTTCTGCAGGCCCTGCTGCTGCAGCCAGCAGCTGAAGGCCGCCGAAAGCTGGTCGACCTCGCGGAAGGTCAGTGTCTTGCCCATCTGCAGATAGGCCTTGCGCGCGGCGTGGCGCCGCAGGCCGCTCTCCAGCAGCTCCCTGAGGGAGGGGTACTGCGCCGGATCGATCTCGTGCGGGACTTCCGGGGGATATTCTTTGAGCCAGATCTTGTCCATGTCGATTCCCTTCAGCGGTGCAGCAGGGGCTGCAGGAATGGCCACACGGTTTCCAGCAGCAGGGGTTGACCCTGTTCGTTGGGATGCATGCCGTCGGATTGCAGGTAGCGTTCTTCGAGCGCGACCTTTTCGAGCAGGAAAGGAACCAGCGGCAGCCGGTTCTCTCGCGCGAGTTCGCCGTACATGGCATTGAAACTGCGCTCGTACTGGGGGCCGTAGTTCGGCGGCATCCGGATGCCGACCAGCAATGTCCGGGCCTTGATGCCACTGATGCTGCGGATCATGGCGGCGAGGTTGTCGCGGGCGGCGGCCACGGGCAGCCCCCGCAGCCCGTCGTTGGCGCCGAGCTCCAGGATCACGATTTCCGGCCGGTGCTGCTCCAGCGCACGGCCGAGCCGGGCCTTGCCGCCACTGGTGGTTTCGCCGCTGACGCTGGCGTTCACTACGCGGTAACCGTAACCTTGGGCCGTAAGTCGTTTCTGCAAAAGGGCGACCCAGCCCTGGTCGGCCCGCAATCCGTATGCCGCACTGAGGCTGTCGCCATAGACCAGCAGGGTCCGCTCGTTCGCGGCTTCTGCGCCGGACGAGGCCCATAGCAGGCAGGTGAGCAATATCCCGATGGATCGAAGCATCGTTCTCAAGGCCTTGGGACTGTCGAAGAAGGTTAGCAGCCCCGAAGGCACGCTGACCATCGTCGACGATGTGTCGCTGGAAATCGCCGCGGGCGAGACCGTGGCGCTGGTGGGTGCGTCGGGCGCCGGCAAGTCGACGCTTCTGGCGCTGCTCGCGGGCCTGGATCTGCCCTCCGCGGGGCAGGTGTGGCTGGCGGGTCAGGAGTTGACGGCACTGGACGAAGACCAGAGGGCGCAGCTGCGCGCGGACCGGGTGGGCTTCGTGTTCCAGGCCTTCCATCTGGTGCCGTCGCTGACGGCGCTGGAGAACGTGATGCTGCCGCTGGAGCTTTCCGGCCGCGGCGATGTGCGGGCGCTGGCACTGTCGATGCTGGAGCGCGTGGGGCTGGCGGAGCGCGCCGGCCATTACCCGCGGCAGCTCTCCGGTGGCGAGCAGCAGCGTGTGGCTCTGGCGCGCGCCTCGGTGGTGCGGCCGGCGGTACTGTTCGCGGACGAGCCTACTGGCAACCTCGATACGGTCACCGGCGAGAATATCTGCCAGCTGCTTTTCGAGCTCAACACCGAGGCCAACACCACGCTGGTGCTGGTCACGCACGATGCCCAGCTGGCGGCGCGCTGCAGCCGCACATTGCGCATGGCGGCCGGGAGGCTCGTCCAGCAATGAGCCGTGCGTTGCAGCTGGCGTTGCGGATACTCGGGCGCGAATGGCGCTCGGGAGACCTTTCCGTGCTGTTCTTGGCATTGCTGATCGCGGTGGGGGCGTTCACCGGGGTGGGTTTCATCGTCGATCGCATCGACCGGGCCATGCAGCTGCAGGCCAGCGAGGTGCTGGGTGCGGACCTGCGGCTGCAGTCGCCGAACCCGATCGAAGGGGCCTATGACGAGGAGGCGCGCCAGCGCGGCCTCGAGGCCGCACGCGTGACCACGATGCTGTCCGTGGTGCTCAAGGGTGAAGCCACGCAGCTTTCCAATGTGCATGCGGTGAACAGCCGCTATCCGCTGCGCGGCAGAGTGAAGGTGTCGGATCAGGCCTTCGGCGTGCCGCAGCCGGCGCATGAAGTGCCCGGTCCGGGCGAGGCCTGGCCGGATTCACGGCTGGTTGCGGCGCTCGGCGCCCGCGTGGGGGACCGCATCACGGTGGGTGCCGCGGAATTCTCGGTCACGCGGATTCTGATCTCGCGTCCGGATCAGGGCTCGGGTTTCGTGGATCTGGCACCCTCGGTGATCATCAACGACTCGGATCTGGCGGCCACGCAGCTGATCCAGCCCGGCAGCCGGGTGCGTTATGCGGCGCTGTACGCGGGCTCGCGCAGTGCGGCAGCACAATTCGCGCAGTGGCTGGAGGCGAACCGTAAACCGGCAGAGCGGCTGCGCGACATTGCGGAAGCCAGCCCCGAAGTGGGCAATGCAAGCACGCGCGCGGCGCGGTTCCTGTCGCTGGCAAGCCTCGTCAGCGTGCTGCTGTGCGCCGTGGCCATCGCGATGACGGCGCGCCGTTACGTGAGCCGCCACCAGGACATGGCCGCGCTGATGAAAACGCTGGGCGCAACGCGGCGCTTCGTGCTCATCGTCAGCCTGGTGCAGCTGGGCTGCATTGCGCTGGTCGCGACCTTGCTGGGCGCGCTGGCCGGGTTCATCGTGCAGGCCTGGCTGCTGATCGCGCTGAAGGACCTGATTGCCTCCGAGCTGCCGCCGCCGGGCTGGCAGCCGGTGTGGCTGGGCCTGGCCACGGCGTTGCTGCTGCTGGTGGGGTTCGCATTGCCGCACATGCTGCGGCTGGCGCGCGTGCCGGCCATCCGCGTCCTGCGCCGGGACATCGGTGCGCCGCCGCTGACGGTGCTGCTGGCCTTCGGCCCTGCGCTGCTGGTGATGGTGGTGCTGATCCTGTGGGTGACGGGCGATGGCAAGCTCGCCTCGTGGTTCGCGCTGGGCCTTGCGGGGCTGACGCTGGTGCTCGCGGGAGGCGGCCTGCTGCTGGTGCGCGTTGCCGGCACGATGCGCGGGCGGGTTGGTGTGGCGTGGCGCTATGGCGTCGCGAATCTCGCGCGGCGCCGCGCCGAGAGCGTGGTGCAGATCGTGGCGCTGGGGCTGGGACTGTCGGCGCTGCTGTTGCTGGCGGTGATCCGCGGCGACCTGATCGCGAACTGGCGCGACAGCCTGCCCCGGTCGGCGCCCAATTACTTCTTCGTCAACATCCCGTCGGAGGAGCGCGAAGCCTTCGTGCGTTACATCGAGGCCGAAGGCGGACAGATGTCGCGTGTGCTGCCGATGATCCGCGGCCGCATGACGCACATCAACGGCCGGCCGGTGGCGGAGATTTCCTTTGCCACGTCCCGTGGCGAGCGCTTTGCGCAGCGGGAACAGAACCTCACCTGGGCGGCGCAGATCGGGCCGGACAACCGCATCACCGAGGGCGCGTGGTTCACGCAGGCTGACGCAGGCAAGCCGCTGGTATCGGTGGCAACGGACTTCCAGGAGTCCATGCAGCTGGCGCTGGGCGATCGGCTCACTTTCGACATCGCGGGCGAGACCGTGGAGGCCACCGTCGCCAGTTTCCGCAAGGTGAAGTGGGACAGCCTGCAGCCGAACTTCTTCCTGATGTTCCCGCCCGGGTTGCTCGAAGGTGCCGCAGGCACCTACATGGCAAGCGCCCAGTTCCGGCCCTCGGATCCGGGCACCATTGCCCGGCTGGTGCGGCAGTTCCCCAGCGTTTCGATCTTCGACATGGACGATCTGCTGGCTCAGGTGCGGGCGCTGATCGAGAAGGCCGTGCTCGCGGTGCAGAGCGTTTTCGGCGGCACGCTGCTCGCGGGCATCGTGGTGCTGCTGGCAGCCGTACAGGCTACGCGCGACGAGCGGCGCTATGAAAGCGCCATGCTGCGCACGCTGGGCGCGCGGCGCCGCACGGTGCGCGCCGGTGTGCTGGTGGAGTTTGCGCTGATCGGCCTGCTGGCAGGCGTGCTGGCAGCTGCAGCGGCTTCCATCGGCGGCTACTTCCTGGCGACGGGATTGCTCGACGTGCCCTACCGCCCCAATCCGCTGCTGTGGGTCATGGGCGCCGGCGCCGGCGCGTTGCTGGTGTGCCTGGCCGGCTGGCTGGCCACCCGCGCAGCGCTGAACCAGCCGCCGATGGCGATACTGCGGCATGGCTGAACGTCCCCGGCGCCGGCCTCGCATGACGGGGTGGTACGACCCGGCGGTGATGGCGCAGTCCGCATCGATGATGTTCATGGCGAACATCTTCGGCCGGCATTCGGATACGCGGCTCATCGAGGCGCTGGGCAGCCAGCCGCAGGGCAGCTTCGACTACTCCGGCCGCAGCGGCGATTTCTGGATCGACTATGTGGCCGACCTCGGTGACGGCTGGAACCCGACCTGCGCGATCGCGGCTGCGGTGGCGCAGGATGGGCCGCTCGATACCCGCCGCGGCGAGGTGCTGGTGTTCGGCGGGGACGAGGTCTATCCCTATCCCACGCGCGATGCCTATGCGCAGCGCACCGAGGCGCCGTATGCGGCCGCTTTCGCCGGCGTGGCGCCGCGGCCGGACGTGTTCGCCATTCCGGGCAATCACGACTGGTTCGACAGCCTGGTGGCCTTCTCGCGCACCTTCTGCCGTTCGGAGCGCGGCTTCGCGGGCTGCGCCACGCGCCAGACGCGCAGCTATTTTGCGCTGCACCTGCCGCGCGACTGGTGGCTGATGGGCGTCGACCTGCAGCTGGGCGCGGATTTCGACGAGCCGCAGATCCGCTATTTCCAGGGTGTGGCGGCGCAGATGTCCGCGCAGGCGAACGTGATCCTGTGTGTGCCGGAACCGCACTGGATCTACGAGAGCAGCTACTCCTGGTATCAAAGCTATGGCGCCCGCACGCTGGACCAATTCGCCAGCCAGATCCTGCGCCATCCGGTGCGCCTGCTGCTCACCGGAGACCTGCATCTGTACATGCGTCACGCCAATGCCGAAGGCGTGCAGAAAGTGGTCTGCGGCGGTGGTGGCGCCTTCCTGCACCCCACCCACAAGCCTGATGTGAGCAGGCTTAACGACGGCTTCACGCAGCAGGCGGCGTATCCGGATGCCGCGCAGTCGGCGCGCCTGGCATGGAAGAACCTCGGCTTCCCGTGGCGCAATCCCCGTGGCTGCGTGCTGCCTGGTGCGGTCTATGCGCTGTCGGCCTGGTTTGCCTCCTCGCGCCTCAATCTCGCGGACATCGACACCTTCCCGCGCGCCCTCGCGAGCGCGCTGCGCGTGGCGGTCCGCGATCCGGTGCCGGGGCTGTGGCTCATGGCGGTGATCGCGGCCATCGTGTTCTTCACCGACACGCACTCACGCCCTTACCGCTGGATCGGCGGCGGGCTGCACGCGGTGGCGCACCTGACGGCGGCGCTGGCGCTGGCCTGGCTGTCGGTGCGGTTCACCGTGGACGTGCTGGGCATGGACTATGGTCAGCCGCTGCAGATGCTGCTTTCCGGCGCGCTGACCTTCCTGGGTGGTGCGCTGGCCGGCGGTTTCATCATCGGGCTGTACCTGCTGGTGTCGATCAATGTCTTTGGCCGGCACAACAACGAGGCGTTCTCGTCGCTGCGCATCCAGGACTACAAGCAGTGGTTGCGGCTGCGCATCGGCGCCGATGGCGTGCTGACGGCATGGGCCATCGCCATCGACCGGGTGCCGCGCCGCTGGCGCGAGGAGGCGGACGGCCGCTGCGTGGCCGATGATCCGCGCGCCACATCCCCGCGCGTGGTGGATGCCTTCAGCGTGCGACCGAGAACGTGAACCAGCCTTCCTTGTTCGGCGTGCCGCGCCAGTCGAGGCCTTCGAGCTGTACGGCGTAGTCGCCGGGGCCCAGCACCGAGCTGTTCAGCGCCACGCGCAGGTGGCCATTGGAGTCGCGCTGCAGGTTGCCGAGCGTGAGCACGCGCCCCTGGTCGATGCGGTCGATGGTCACCCTGAAGCTGGTGAAGCGCGACCAGGAGACATCGACCTTCAGGTCCGCCATCTCCGCGCGCTTGCCGCCGAGAGTCACGATGCTGCGGAGCATGGGGCCGGTGCGGCTGGGCTCCACGACGATGGAGCGGGTGGACTCGGCGGGTGACAGCGGCTGGTGTGCGATCTGGTCTTCGAGCGCGCTGATGTGCTTGTCGCGCTCGCTGCCGGCGAACAGCAGCATCAGCGTGGCGATGAGCAGGGTGCCGGCCAGTGCCGCGAGCACTGCGAGGAACAGCGGCTTTTGCCAGAAAGCCGGGGGCTTCTCGGTCCAGGGCTCGGGCTGTCCCGCGGTTTCCAGCAGGCGCAGGCCGGCGTGGATCCTCTCGGGCATCCCCAGCGCGATGAGGGATTCGGGATGTTCGCGGCAGAAGCGTTCGAAGTCCTGGGCGCCCTTGGGGGGCAGCCGGCCGGCCAGGTAGCGCTCGATGATCTGGTTGCGCTCGACGAAGGCCGCATCCATGGCAGCCGCCGCCGGCGGGGCAGATGCCGATGGGGCTGTGCTGGCAGCGGGTTCGGTGGCGGTGGTGGTGTTCATCTGGGGTTCGGCTCGATGGGTGTATCGTGCCGCCCACGGGCCCTGGCGGCCTGATATGTCTCACAGTTTGCACAGTCAGGAATCCTTCCATGCAAGAAAAGCGCGACCTGTCACGAGCCGTTTCCAACGCCCCCGCCGCAGCCGGAGCACTGCTGCTGGCCGGCCTGCCGGCGATGGCCACGGCGGCGCAATCGGCCGCGGCGGCCGGCGACGTGGCGCTGACCATCTACAGCTCGGCGGCTCCCGGCGCCATCTCGCCCGAGTACTACCGCCCCCTGCCGGGGCAGGGCGTACCCAATGCGCTGGGTGTGCCGGGCTATGCACTGGTGCGTCAGGAGCGCGGCGTGCAGCTGTCCCAGGGGCGTTCCGAGCTGCGGTTCACCGATGTCGCCGCGCTGATCGATCCGACCACGGTGACCTTCACGTCGCTTTCGGATCCGGCGACGCGCGTGCTGGAACAGAATTTCCAGTTCGATCTGGTGAGCACCGACAAACTGCTGCTGAAATACCTCGACCGACCCATTGCCATCGAGCGCAATGCCGGCAACGGCGCCACCACCACCGTCAATGGCACGCTGCTGTCGTCGGTGGACGGCCTGCTGGTGCGCGGTGACGATGGCACGCTCACCGCACTGCGCGACTATTCCTCGGTGCGCTTCCCGGAACTGCCCGGCGGGCTGATGACACGCCCGACGCTGGTGTGGGATATCCAGTCGCCGCGCTCGGGCGCGCAGCGGGCGCGGGTGAGCTATCAGACCGGTGGCATCACCTGGTGGGCGGATTACAACCTCATCTTCAGCGCCGGCCGCGATGCGAACAACGGCTTCGTGGATCTGTCCGCTTGGGTGAGCATCATCAACCAGTCCGGCGCGAGCTACGACGATGCGCGCCTGAAGCTGATTGCCGGTGAAGTGAACCGCGCGCAGCCCAAGGCCAGCCCGCGCGTGACGATGGCGATGGAGCGCGCCATGTCGGATGCCGGCGGTTTCGAAGAGAAGGCTTTCGACGAATTCCATCTCTATGCCCTGGGCCGGCGCACCACGCTGCCGAACAACTCCACCAAGCAGATCGAGCTCTTCGATCAGGCACGCAAGGTGCCGGCGCAGCGGCTGCTGGTCTACGCGGGCGGACCGGGAAGGATCTACGGAGGCGGCAGTCCCTATGCGGACAGCAACTTCCCCGCCACCGGCAACACCCGCGTCGACAGCTATCTGGTGTTCCGCAACGACCGCGCAGCGGGCCTGGGCCTGCCGCTGCCCGCCGGCCGCATCCGGGTGTCGCGGCTGGATCCGGCGGATGATTCGCTGGAATTCATCGGCGAGGATGCCATTGGCCACACGCCGCGCGACGAGACCGTGCGCGTGAGGCTGGGCTCGGCCTTCGACGTGGTGGGCGAGCGCCGCCAGGTGGATTTCCGCTCGGATACTCGCGCGCGCTGGATCGAGGAGGAAATCGAGGTGCAGGTGCGCAACCACAAGGACGAGGACGTCGAGGTGCAGGTGCGCGAGTTCCTGTTCCGCTGGAGCAACTGGCAGATCCTCTCCAGCACGCTGCCGCACAGCAAGGAAGACGCCGGAACGGTGGTGTTCCCGGTGAAGGTGGCGAAGAACGGCAGCGCCACGTTGCGCTATCGCGTGCGCTACAGCTGGTGAGGGGCCGGCCTGCGCGGCGTCAGGCGCTGCGCAGGTTCAGCGAAGCCAGTTCCGTGAGCGGCAGCGGGCCTTCGAGCAGGTAGCCCTGCGCGAAGTCCACGCCAATGGCCGCGAGCCACTGGCGTGCCACGGCCGACTCGATGCGCTTGGCCACACAATGGGCGCCGAGCACCTTGCTGGCCTGCGTGATGGCCACCACCTTGGCCTGCGCGACCTTGTCGCTGAGCGCGGAGACGGTGAGCACCGGGTCGATCTTCAGCAGTTTCACGGACTGGTAGCGCAGCAGCGCGAGCACGTCGCTGTGGAAGGTGAAATCGTCGATCACCACCTGCAGGCCACTGCGGTCGCATTGCTGCACGAAGCGTTCGGCCTCGCGCGGCCAGATGCGCGCCAGGCCCTCGCGCAGTTCGAAACCGATCATGCGCGGACTCAGGCGTGCCGGACGCAGCATGGCCAGCGCCGAATCGAGGAAATCCGGGTTGCGCAGCGCACCGGCCGAAAGGTTGATGGTGAAGCTCGCCGGCTCGCGTTGCAGCGCCTCGCGATGGGTCGTCATCCAGCGCACCAGTTCGCCGAGGATGTGGCGGTCCAGTTCTCCGGAGGCGCCCTCGGCGTCGGCGCGTTCCACGACCGCACGCGGGGCTTCTTCGGAGGCGTCGTCTTCGGAATTCGAGCGCAGCAGGATCTCGTAGCGGCGCGTGCGGCCGCTGCTGCGCAGTTTCAGCAGCTGCTGTACGTAAAGGGTCAGCGAGCTGCCCAGCGTCTCGTGCGGGGCGGGCTGGCGCGCCGGGCCGGCATCGGCCAGCGCCATCGCCAGGCGCCGCAGCAGCGACGCGAAGGCCGGCTTCAGGGCTTTCTCGGCGCCGCGGCCTCCCAGCGTGCGTGTGGTCACCTCGATCATCACCGCGCCGCGGTTCATGCCGCGCGGATCGCGCACCGGGAAGATCAGCTTGCAGCGCCGCTCGTCGACAGGGCGTTCCACGCAGGCGCGGGCCGGCTCCAGCGCAAAGCAGTCGAGCGCGTCCAACAACAGCGCGTAGTCGTCCGGGCCGAACACATCGCTGGAGATCCACACCGGCTCGCCGGTGGCGTCGTGAATGGAGCTGGCATGCAGGTCCAGTCCCGCCAGGGCGGTCGCGATTCCTTGCCCGAGCTGTTCGACCAGGGCCGGCGATGTGGTGCCGGGAGAATCGGGCGCATGTGTCATGGCCGCCATTGTCGCGATTCCGCGTCAACCGGAGCGTGATCCAATACGTAAGTACAGCGCTACAATATGACCAATTGCGGCAATCATTGGTCCACGAATGAACCATTCAGCGGTCGATCCGGGTCCACGGCTGTATCTGATCGCGGATGAGATGGCGATCTTCGCGCGGGTGGTGGAACTCAATGGCTTCACGGCCGCGGCGCGCCGGTTGCAAGTGCCCAAGGTGCGGGTCAGCCGCGCAGTGGCGCAGCTCGAGCGCGTGCTTGGCCTGCGGCTGCTGGAGCGCACCACGCGCCGCATCTCGCTGACGGCCGCCGGGCGCTCCATCCTTGCCCACTGCCAGCGCGTGGCGCTGGAGGTCGAGGCGGCGCGCGCTGCGCTGCAGCCGGTGGCCGAGGGCGCCTCGCTGCGCGTGGTGATCGATCAGGGCTACGGGCGGCTGCTGGTGGCGCCGCTGGTGCCGCGCTTCCTCGAGCGCTTCCCGCAGGTTGCGCTGCGGCTGGTACAGGCCGAGGATCTGGCCGATGGCATCGGCTACGACGTCGCGCTGCGCAGTGACGGGCGGGTGTCCGGGGACGAGACAGCCACCGCGCTGGGCCGTCCGCCGATGATCCTCTGCGCTTCGCCGGCGTATCTGGCCGGCAAGCCGCTGCCGCAATCGCCGGCCGATCTGGCGCAGCATGCGCTGCTGTGGGCCGGCAGCGGTGAGCACACCGGCCTCAGTCTCGCCAAGGATGGAGGCTTGGTGGCCGTGCCCGGCACGCCGCGCCTGGTTGCGCAGGACCTCAACGCGCTGCACTCGGCGGTGGCCGCGGGGCTGGGTATCGGAGCGCTGCCGGAGTTCCTGTGCCGCAACGGCCTGGCCATGAAGCGTCTGGTGCAGTTGCTGCCCGACTGGCAGGTGGCGGGCGTCGTGGAGCTCATCGCCGTGAGCCCGAAGGACCGTGCCGCGGAGCCTGCCGTGCGAAGTTTCGTGGAGTTTCTTTCCGCCAATGTGGTGCCGGCGCTGGCCGGTGCGCCGGCCGCGGGTGCCGGCGCAACTGTGATGGCTGCAGCAAGAGGTTGACCATGTACCAAGCTCCCCTGCGCGAGATCCGTTTCGTCATGCACGAGCTGCTGGATGACAGCCTGCTCGCCGGGCTGTATCCGGAGGCTGATTACTCCGCAGAACTTGCAGACAACATCGTCGAAGAAGCGGCGAAATTCTGCGAATCGGTGCTCTTGCCGCTCAATGCCACCGGCGACCGCGAGGGGGCACGATGGTCCGAAGGCGGGGTGACTACGCCGGCCGGCTTTCCTGCGGCCTACAAGGCCTATGTCGAGGCGGGCTGGGCGCAGCTCTCCATCGGTCAGGATCACGGCGGCCAGGGCATGCCGCAGCTGGTCAACTCGGCCGTCGAGGAGCTCATGTTCGCGTCCAACATGGCGTTCTTCCTCGGCACCTCGCTGGCACGCGGAGCGGTGGAAGCCATTGCCGCCGCGGGCAGCTCGGCGCAGCAGGAGGCCGTGCTGCCGAGGCTGGTCAGCGGCGAGTGGATGGGCACCATGAATCTCACCGAGGCGCAGGCCGGCTCGGACCTGGGCCTCATGCGCACGCGCGCCGTTGCCGAAGGCGACCACTACCGGATCTTCGGCCAGAAGATATTCATCACCTATGGCGACCATGACCTGACGGACAACATCATCCACTTGGTGCTGGCCCGCATCGACGGCGCGCCCGCGGGCACGCGCGGCATCTCGCTGTTCTGCGTGCCGAAGTTCCTGATCAATGCGGATGGCAGCAGGGGTGCGCCCAACGATGTGCGCTGCCTTTCGATCGAGCACAAGCTGGGCATACACGGCAGTCCCACCTGCGTCATGGCCTTCGGCGAGCGGCAGGGCGCGGTCGGCTATCTGCTCGGCGAACCCAACAGCGGCCTGGCGCACATGTTCATCATGATGAACGCGGCGCGGCTGTCGGTGGGCGTGCAGGGTCTGGCGCAGAGCGAACGGGCGCTGCAGAGCGCAGTGGACTGGGCGCGCAATCGCGTGCAGGGTAAACGCGCCGCGGGCGGCGCTCCCGTGGCCATCATCGAGCACCCGGATGTGCGGCGCATGCTGCTGTCGATGAAGGCGCACACCGAGGGCATGCGCGCACTGGCTTATTTCGCGGCGCTGGAGCTGGACAAGGGGCGCCGGCTCGCCGACGAGGCTGCGCGCACCGCGGCACTGCATCGCGCCGAGCTGCTGATTCCGGTGGTGAAGGCCTGGTGCACGGAGACGGCAGTGGATGTCACCTCCACCGGCATCCAGGTGCACGGCGGCATGGGTTTCATCGAGGAGACCGGTGCGGCGCAGTTCCTGCGCGATGTGCGCATTGCCTCGATCTACGAGGGCACCACCGGCATTCAGGCCAATGACCTGGTCGGCCGCAAGCTGGGCCGTGACCGTGGCGCGACGATGGCAGCGCTGATCGGCGATCTGCTGGCGGGCCTCGAGGCGGCTGCCGTGCAGTCGCAGCAGGCCAGATCCAGCTGCCAGGCCGCGAGCGGCGCGCTCGCGCTGCTGCGGGAAGCCACCGATTCGTTGCTGCGGCAGTACGCGGATGACACGGAGCGCGCCTTTGCCGTGGCGGTGCCGTATCTGAAGCTCTGCGGCCTTGTTCTTGCCGGAGCGCTGATGGCGCGTGCCGCCGCGGTGGCGGAGCTGGCGCTGCGCAAGTCGCCGGAAGAGGCGTTCTACCGCGCGAAACTGCAGACCGCGCGCTACTACGCCGAGCAGCTGCTGCCGGATGCGGCAGGACTGGCTGCGGTGGTCAGCGGCGGCGGCGCGAGCGTGCTGGAGGCCTTGCCGGAGCTGATATAGCGGCGTTCGCTTTGCGCTGATCAGGCTGCCGGTGTGCCGGGAGGCGTTCCGGCTCCGGGTGCAAGCGGATCTTCCAGCACCACTTTCGGCCACAGCACGCTGCCGATCATCACGCACAGCGCGGCAATGCCGAGCAGCACCACGGCGGTGGTATTGCCGGAGAACAGGAACAACAGCAGTGATTCGGTGAGCTGCAGCAGGCCGCAGATCACGATCACCTCGCGCGTGACGGCGTGCGGGCGGAAGGCCACGATGGCGTACAGCAGCGCGATCAGCAGCGACTGCGCGCCGAAGGCAAGCCACAGTGCGCGCACCGAATCCTGATAGTGCATTTTCATGCCGCTGCTGCCCAGCGCGACGATGAGCAGCATGTAGGTGGCGAAGTAGTAGACCGCGACGCCGGCCAATGCCAGGGCACCGATCAGCATGCAGTAGCGGAAGCTGCCGTTTCTCATCGTCGCACTATAGCCCGCGGCTCATGAGTGTGGCAGTGGCAGCTTCGCCTCGTTCAGCGAGTCGAGGAAATGGCGGCGCTGCGCAGGCTCCAGGGCGGCCCAGTCGATCTTTTCCGTGAACAGTGCGCGCAGGTCGGCATCGGTATAGGTGTGTGCGTTCGGGTATGCCGGCGGTGCGGTGGACGCAAGCCCGCAGCGGCGGCCGTCGAGCAGGTCGAGCAACGCCGCGTGCACCTGCGGATGGCGCGGCAGTTCGCTGTGGCCGACCGGCGCGTAGGCCGTCACGGCGCCGGGCAGCGTGGCGCGCGCCAGCGGCACGGTGCCGTCGCCGTTGCGGTCCACGCGGTAGCGCAAATCCCCGCCTTCAAGGCTGGCATGCACGACGGTATCGAAGCCGTGGCCGGCGATGCAGGTGATGCGGCCGGCAAGAGCCGTGGCATCGGGCAGCTGCGAGGTTGCCAGCATGTCGGCGCGTGGCCGGGGGCCGGAGCAAGGCCACGAGGCGGCATTGCCCAGGTCCGGATTGCTGTGCTGCGGCAGCATCTGGTACAGGCTGGGAAAGGTCGAAAACACGCGGCTGGCCAGTTCCTCGGCGCTGTGCTGTGGATCCAGCTGCGCCACGCGCCGGATCAGGGGATACACGCCGCGCAGTGCCTGTACCGGCGCATAGGCGCCGCCATGCGGCGTGCCCAGCGTGATGAGGCGGCGCACGCGCGCGCCTGCAGGCGTGGCGAGCGCAATGCGCCCGAGCAGGCCTCCCATGCTGTGGCCGATGATCTGCAGGTTGGACGCAGTTTCGGCGGCGAGCCTTGCGGCCAGTGCCCGGCCTTGGTCGTTGAGGTCCAGCCGCCAGTCGTAGTCGAAATAGCGCACCGTCCAGCCGGCCGCCTCCAGCGCGAGCTTCAGCGGCAGATAGCTGTAGAGCACCGGTCCCAGCGAGCGGATGGGCGGGCCCGGCAGCGCCAGCAGTTCCAGGTGACCCTGCTGGAAGTCCACCGGATCGATCCACAGCAGGTTGTCGGGCAGGGGCGCTGGCCGCGGCAATCCCAGCTGCGAACCCATGATTCCCGGCACCAGCACCACACAGCGCTGCGGGTCGCGGGGCGCCTGAGCGGCGGCGCGGGCCAGCGGCTGCAGCGCAAGATATTCGGCCTCGCCCAGATAGGCCACCACTTCGCGGCGGCGTTCGCCGCTGGCGAGCAGCGCCTCGATGGCGCCCTCCGGCCAGACCAGCCGGTCGTAGGGGGAAACCTCGCCGCCGCCGGGGATTCTCACGCCTGCCCGAGCTGCCGGGAGGCGGTTTCGGCAATGACGTCGCACACGGCGCTGATGGCCGCGCTGCGCGCCGAGGTGCGGCGCCACAATGCACCGATGTGGCGAACGGGCGCCGGCTTCGCGAAGGGCACGATCACCACGCCGCGCGCATTGCCGTAGGCGCCGCTGCTGGCAAGCTCCGGCAGCAGCGTGACGCCGCCGCCCGAGGCCACCATCTGCCGCAGCGTTTCGAGCGAGGTGGCGCGGAAGTCCTGCTTTTCATGCGCCGTGGTGCGGCTGCACACGGCCAGCGCCTGGTCGCGAAGGCAGTGGCCGTCCTCCAGCAGCAGCAGCGTCTGGTCGTCCAGGTCCGCGGGGCGCACCGAACGCTGGCCGGCGAGCTCGTGGTCGGCGGGCACGGCCAGCACGAAGGGTTCATCGTAGAGCTCGCGCTGCTGCATGCCTACTGCAGGCACCGGCAAGGCGAGAATGCCGACGTCGATGTCGCCGGTCTGCAGATGTTCGAGCATCAGGCCGGTCTGGTATTCATACAGCAGCAGATCCAGCCGCGGCAGCTTGCGGCGGATGCGCTGCGCGACCAGCGGCAGCAGGTAGGGGCCGATGGTGGGCAGCAGGGCCACCCGCAGGCGGCCGATCAGCGGATCGCGCTGCTGCTGCGTGAGCGCGGCGATTTCCTCGCTGGTCTCGATGATGCGGCGCGCATGCGCCACCACCTGCGTGCCGATCTCGGTGAGCGTGACCTTGCGGGGATGCCGCTCGATGAGCTGCACACCGAGGTAATCCTCGAGTTTTTTCAGCTGCGCGGACAGCGTGGGCTGGCTCACGAAGCAGCGCGCCGCGGCCTGACCGAAGTGACGGGTGTCGGCCACGGCGACCAGATAGCGCAGGTCCTTGAGTTTGAGGTCCGCCATGACCTAGAGCGGCGTAAAGAGGCCTGATGGATGCCACTGACTCACGGTGTGCTCGAGGCCGGCGCGCACGGCCTCCTCTGCGCTGGGGCCGGGCTTGCCGGGCCCGTTCGCCGTGCCGATGCAGATGAAGCCGATCAGGTGGTCATGGGGCGCGAGCCCCAGGCTGCCCTTGAAGGGCAGGTCGAACACGCCGGCGCCGGAGAACAGGAAGGCGCGGTAGCCCAGCACATGCGCCGCGCTGAGCACCAGCTGCGTCGCTCCCGCGGCCGCGAAGGCCTGCTCCACGGGAGCGATCTTGTGGTCCGGGTCGATCTTCGCTGCGGCGACGACCAGCAGCGGCGCGCGCGCCGTGAGCCGGTACTTGTCGCGGTTCTGTTCGTAACGCGCTGGATCGCCCTGCACGCGTGTGGCCGCCTCGGCGAGACGGTCGTAGAAGGCGTCATAATCCTGCGGCCGGACGACGAAGAAGCGCCAGGGGCGCAGCCGGCCGTGATCCGCGGCGCGTTGCGCGGCGCCCAGTATCTGGCGCAGTTCGGCATCCGAGGGCGCCGGCGCGGTGAGGAAGGCTCCTGCCAGCGAGCTGCGGGAAAGCAGGGCATCGATGGCCGAAGTGTCCGGAGTGCTCATAAACTGCTCATTATTCTAGCCAAGGAAAGTGTCATGTCCGATTATTCGATGGAGTTGGTGTGGGAGCGCGGCGAACAGCCCTTCGTGGACATGCGGTACAGCCGCCGCCACCGCATCCGTCTGGACGGTGGCCTCGAAATCACGGGCTCGTCGTCGCCCGGCGAGGTGCCGGAACCCATGTCGGATCCGGCGGCGATCGATCCGGAGGAGGCCTTCATCTCGGCGCTGTCCAGCTGTCACATGCTGTGGTTCCTGGCACTGGCCGGCAAGCAGGGCTACCGCGTCGACCGTTACATCGACCGCCCTTCGGGCCTGCTTGCGCGCGGAGCCGATGGCCGCAAGTCGGTGACGGTGGTAACGCTGCGTCCGCAGGTGAAGTTCTCCGGCGAGCGTGTTCCGGACGAAGTGGCCTTCAAGGCCCTGCATCACGATGCGCACAGCCTGTGCTACATCGCCAATTCGGTGAAGAGCGAGGTGCGTGTCGAGCCGCAACGCTAACCTTCAGTCGCGGAAGTTGTTGAACTGCAGCGGCACGCCCACTTCCGCCTTGCGCAGATGGGCGATGGCGGCCTGCAGGTCGTCGCGCTGCTTGCCGGTGACCCGCACCTTGTCGCCCTGGATCTGGACCTGCACCTTGAGGCCGGATTCCTTCAGCAGCCGCACGATCTTCTTAGCGGTGTCCTGGTCGATGCCGTGTTTGAGCACCACGTTCTGGCGCGCCTCGGCGAGATTGGTCTCCGGATCCTTTTCTTCGAGGCAGCTGGCGTCGATACCGCGCTTGGCAAGACGCAGGCGCAGGATGTCCAGCATCTGCTTGAGCTGGAATTCGGCCTTGGCCTTCATCTTCACGACGAAGGGCTCCTTCGGATCGCGCGTGTATTCCGCGCCCGAACCCTTGAAGTCGAAGCGCTGCGAAACCTCGCGGCTGGCCTGATCCACCGCGTTGGTCACTTCATGACCGTCGATTTCGGAGACCGTATCGAAGGACGGCATCAGGGAGCCTCCGCCAGCAGAGCGGAGATGCGCTGGTCGAAGTCCTGCGTCAGCGCGGTGTAGTGCTCGCCCGTGGCCGGGCCGGAGAAGCCGGTATGGATGTGACGCACCTTGCCCTTGCGGTCGATGAAGAGGGTCGTGGGATAAGCGAACACGCCATTGAGCTGCGGCAGTTTGGTGGCGGCATCGTCGGTGGGGCTGATGCCTGCGATCAGCAGCGCATAGGGCACCGCCTTGCGGTCGCGGAAACGCGCCACGGCGGCGCGTGCCTCGGGCTCGGAGTCGAACTGCTCGAACATCAGGCCGATGACCTCGAGGCCCGCATCGCGGTGTGCGCGGTAGTAGGGCACGAGGAAATCGGCTTCGTCATGGCAGTTGGGACACCAGCTGCCTGCCAGCGTCACGACCACGACCTTGCCGGCGAAGCGCGGGTCGGTGAGCGACACCGGATGGCCGTCCAGATCGGGGAAGGTGAAGTTGAAACGTTCTGCCGGCTGACGCAGTGCGGTCTTCTGGGTGGTATCCCCCAGGCTGGCGCTTGCGTCGCGGTGCGCGGCGAAACGCTGGTGCGAAGCGAGCCCGGACCAGAACTCGCCGTCGAGCGCATTGCCATCCGGTGACAGTGCCGCGTGGAACAGGAAGGCCTGTCCGCCATTGAAGGTGCCGAGGTAAAGCTGTCCCTCGCGCAGTTCGCCGGTGAGGTAGCGGAAGTCGCCCGTGGGCGTGAGGAAGGTGCCGGTGACGTCGCTGCCCTGCTGGCGGAATTCGCCCACGGCGATGGAGGTGTCGCCGCTGTCCCCCGTGAATGTGACCGCCCAGCGGCCGGAGACATCTCCGCCCGGCGCTGCGGGCGTGGCGAAGAAGCGCGGCTCGCCGGGCTCGGCAGTGAAGGGGATGTGCTGGTTGCGGCCACGTGCCTTCACGAAGAAGAGTTCGCCCTTCAGCTCGCCGTTCTCGCGCCGCGCGGTGAGTGTGTTCTCGAAGCCGGGCAGCGCCAGATGGATCTGGCCATCGGCAACCGACACCTCATCGACCTGGAGCTTTTCCTCGCCATTGCGGATCTCGGCCGTGAGGCGTTCGCCGTCGCGGCGGATGGTGAGGCCGAAGGGCAGTTCGCCGCCGGGCAGCTGCAATGTGGCGCGATAGCTGCCGGTCCAGTCCGGCGCAGCCTCGGGTGCCGGCCCGCGTGCGCAGGCGGTTAGGAGGGCCGTGCCTGCAAGCAGCAATGCTGATAACGCTGTGGTCGGTCGCATCATGGAATACCTGTTCATGCCCGTACCTGGAAGCCGTCCGCGCCACGCCGCCATGGCGTCCACAGCAGCAGCACGCGGCCGATGGCAATGTCCGACTTGCGCGGCGCCACGGTGATCTCGCGCAGCGCCACTGCGCGGGCGTCGAAAGTACCGTCGAGCGCTGCGATGGCATCGGCGCATTCCTTTTCGAGTTCCGCGATGCGCTGCTGCACGCGTTCGACACTTTCTTCGGCGCGCTGCACGTCTTCTGTTTCGCGGCCGATGCGCGAGGCCGAGCGCGCGGCGGTGGTGGCACGGCCGATGTTGCCCGCCGAGAGGGCTTTGCGGCCCAGCAATGCGCCGAGCACGGTGGCGCCAACCGAAATGGCGGCCTGCAGCTTCTGGCTCGAGGCCTGCTGCTTCTCGCGTTCGGTCTTCTCCATGGCGCGTTGCAGCTGGCTCTGCAGCGTTTCGCGCTTGGGTGCGAACTTCGCACGCAGCTCGGCGGTGCGCGCATCGCGCTGCTCGCGTGCGGCCAGCGCCAGGCGGCTGCGGAAGTCGCCTTCGGATTCACCGGGCTTTGATATCTGCTTCAGCGCATCGCAGCTGTACAGCGTGGTGCGTTGCCGCTCGTAGATCTGTGCCGCCAGCGCCTTGCCGTACTGCGCGTAGGCATCGGCGCGCGATGCTGCGGCGGGCAGCTCGCCCCAGGCCGCGCCCGCGGCCGGATCACGCGCCAGCTGCGCGGCATCGCAGGGTTCGGCATCGTCCCAGAGCACCGCCTTGCCGTCCTCGGACAGCGGCGCCGCGAGCGCCAGCGTCTGCCAGTCGTCGAGGTTCAGCGATTTATCGACGAAGTGCAGCTTGGCCATGGCCAGCACGCGCGGCTGGTAGGTGATCTGTCCGGCAGCGCTGCCGGCCGGCAGGAAGGCTTCCTCGATTCCGGCGGGCAGCGGTGGCCGCGCTGCGCTCTGCGGCGCGGCGGCACTTTGCGTTGTCACCGGGTTCGTTGCGCCGGACCCGGCAGCGGGCGTTGTGGCTGCCGTAGTCGCGGCGGCGGCCTGGCGCGGCGCCATGAGCCGGCCGATCTCCGCCGGCGTCAGCGGGCCGCGCAGATAGGACAGCGCCCAGCGGCTCTTGAGCAGCACCGGCACATCGTCATGCACATTGCGCATCAGGAACACGCGCTGCGTCAGCGCGCCCAGCAGCCGCGTGAGTTCGGCGCGGTCCGGCCCGCTGCCCGCCATGGCCGTCGTCAGGCCATCGAGCAGCCGGTCGCGGTCGCGCTCGGTCTGCAGCCGGCCGATCAGCCATGTGCCGGTGTTGCCCAGGCCCTTGTAGTCCAGGTCCACTGGGTTCTGCGTGGCGAGCACCACGCCCACACCATAGGCGCGCGCCTGCTTCAGCAGCGTGAGCATCGGCGGCTTCGACGGTGGATTCGCCGAGGGCGGGAAGTAGCCGAAGATCTCGTCCATGTAGAGGATGGCGCGCAGCGAGCCCGTGCCCGTCTGCCGGCGCATCCAGCCGATCACCTCGTTGAGCAGCAATGTGACGACGAACATGCGCTCGGCGTCCGACAGGTGCGCGACGGACACGATGGCGATGCGCGGCTTGCCCTCGGGCGTATACAGCAACCGCTGCGCGTCCAGCGGCTCGCCGCGCGTCCAGGCCGTGAAGCGCGGTGAAGCCAGCAGCGCATTGATGGCCAGCGCCAGCGCCGTGCGTTCCTTGGCGGGGAAGAAGGTTTCCAGGTCCAGCGCGCCGAGCTTGTCGATCGGCGGTTTCTGCACCATGCCCACCAGTGCGGCAAGGTCGATGGCGCGGCCTTCGCGCCACGCCTGGCCGATGAGGTTCGACAGCAGGATGTGTTCGCGGCTCTGCAGCGGATCGGCATCGCGCCCGAGCAGTGTCAGCAGTCCGGAGACCACCGAGGCGGCGCGCTCGGCCACTGCGGCCGCATCGGCCATGAGCTCCGGCGGCGGCGCGGCCAGCGACTGCAGCACCGACAGCGGGAGGCCGAACTCGGCGCCCGGTGTATAGATGGCGATGTCCACCGCATCGCGGAAGCGTGCGATGCGCGAGGGTTGCTGGTCCCACTCGGCGAGGCCCTTGCGCCACTGCTCGGCGACCTGTGCGCCGTACTGTTCGACGGTGAGGTTGCGGCGCGACGCTTCGCCGGGATCGACCCACTGCGCGAAATCCTGTGGCGCAAGGTTGGGGAAGGTCAGCAGCAGGTTGCCCAGATCGCCCTTGGGGTCGATGCAGATGGCCGGAATGCCGTCGATGGCGGCTTCCTCGAGCATCGCCAGGCACAGGCCGGTCTTGCCGCTGCCCGTCATGCCTACGCACACGGCGTGAGTCGTCAGGTCGCGCGAGTCGTAGAGCAGCGGTTCGGAGCCGAGCTGGCTGGTTGCTGGGTCGTAGGCCTTGCCGAGGTAGAAGGCGCCAAGCTTTTCGTAGTCGGTGGTCATCGCGGCAATTTAACCCAGGCACAGTCGTTCGGGGCTGGCCGGAATGGCCCCTAGCCAGGTCTGTATGCCGGATTCGGCTGCTTCTTGCGCACCGCCATAGGGTCCGCCATACTGGTCAAATGACCCGCAAAATCGCCTCCCAGCGCTGGTGGTGGCCCCTCTCCTGACGGAGCGGGGTGCTGGTCGTCATCAAGAAGCCTTAGCCGGCTCAGGGACTCCAAGCCAGAACCCATCTCCGGACGCCGCCGGGATGGGTTTTTTGTTGTCTTGAGGAAATGCATCTGAAACCGCCATTCGATATCGCAGGGGATCTGGACACGCCGGTGTCGGCCTTTGCCAAACTGCATGCCTTCCGCCCGTACTTCCTGCTGGAGAGCGTGGAGGGCGGCGAGCGTCTGGCGCGCTATTCCTTCATCGGCTTCGGCGAGGGGCTGGAGGTGCGGCTCGACTCGCGCGCGCTGACCATCGGCAGCGACCACTACCCGGTGCCGGCAAGCCGCGATGAATTGCTGAGCCGTCTGCGGCAGGCGCTGGCCCTGGCGCCGCGGCCCCTGCCCGAACTGCCCGGTGTGCCGCTGGCAGGTGGTCTGGTGGGTTTCACGGCCTACGACGTGGTGCGCTTCTTCGAGCGTCTGCCGCAGCATCTGGCGCGGCGGCCTGATGCGCCCATCCTGCACTACGTGGCGCCGCGCTCGCTGCTGGTGTTCGACCACCTGACGCGCGGCATCGCCCTGCTGCATGCGGGCAGCGAGGCCGAGCGGCAGGCGCTGCGGCGCGAGGTGATTGCTGCGCTGCGTGGCGGCCTGCGCGTCCACACGGCCACGGGCAGCTTCGGCGAACCTTCGATGTCGTTGCCGCGCGAGGCCTACATGGCCGGCGTGCGGCGCGCACAGGATTACATCGCCGCGGGCGATGTGTACCAGCTGGTGCTGGCCTCGAAATTCAGCGGCCGCCACAACCTCGATCCTTTCCAGGTGTATCGCGCGTTGCGGCTGATCAATCCTTCTCCGTACCTCTATTTCTGCCGTCTCGGCGGCGTCTCGGTGGTGGGATCCTCACCCGAGGCGCTGGTGAAGCTTGCCGCCGGCCACGCCGAGCTGCGGCCCATCGCCGGTACGCTGCCGCGCATGGCCGATCCGGAAGCGGATCTGGCCAATGAACGCCGGCTGCTCGCCGATCCCAAGGAAAACGCCGAGCACGTGATGCTGGTGGACCTGGCGCGCAACGACCTGGGCCGCGTGGCGCGCGCCGGCAGCGTGCATGTGAATCCCTACCGCGCCATCGAGCGCTACAGCCATGTGATGCACATCGTCAGCGGCGTGCGCGGCGAGCTGGCGCCGGGGCAGGATGCCTTCGACCTGTTCGCGGCGACCTTCCCGGCCGGCACGCTGGTGGGTGCGCCGAAGGTGCGCGCCATGCAGATCATCGAGGAGCTGGAGCCCGTGGACCGTGGCCTCTACGGCGGCACCATCGGCTATTTCGGTGCGCAGGGTGACATGGACCAGGCCATCACCATCCGCACGCTGGTCTTCGAGGGTGATGAGTACAGCTACCAGGCGGGTGCCGGCATCGTTGCCGACAGCCGTCCCGAAAGTGAGTTCGATGAAGTCTTCGCCAAGAGTGCCGCGCTGCGCAGCGCGCTGACCCTGGCGCAGGAGGGACTGTGAGCGAAGCACGGCAGCCGCGGCTGCTCCTGATCGACAACTACGATTCCTTCACCTACAACCTGGTGCAGGCCTTCCTCATCCTGGGCGCCGAGGTCACCGTGGTGCGCAACGACGCCATCACGGTGGAGGAGGCGAGGCGGCTGGACCTCACGCATCTGTGCATATCGCCGGGACCCGGCGTGCCGGGCAATGCCGGCGTGTCGATCGCGATGATCCGCGCTTTCGCAGGGCATCTGCCGGTGTTCGGTGTCTGCCTCGGCCACCAGGCCATTGTCGAAGCCTTCGGCGGTGAAGTGGTGCGTGCGCCGCGGCTCATGCACGGCAAGACCTCGCTGGTGAAGCATGACGGCCGCACGCTGTTCGAGGGCCTGCCGCAGCCCTGCGAGGTGGGCCGTTACCACTCGCTCATCGCACAGGCCGACACGCTGCCTGCGGAGCTGGAGGTCAGCGCGATGACGCCCGAGGGCGAGATCATGGCGGTGCGGCATCGCCGCTTCGTCATCGAAGGCGTGCAGTTCCATCCCGAGAGCGTGCTGTCGCCGCAGGGGCCGCAGCTGATGGGCAATTTCCTCAAGCTCACCGCGGCGCTGAGGCAGGCGGCATGAGCGCCTCGCTGCCCGTCATGCGCGGCTATCTGGAGACGCTGCTCGAGGGCCGCGCCCTGTCCACCGATGAGGCGCGCGCGCTGCTGGTCGGGCTCACCGAAGCTGAACTGCCGCCGGCGCTGGCTGGTGCGCTGCTGGCGGCGCTGCGCGCCAAGGGCGTGACGCCGGAGGAACTGCGCGGCTTTGCGCTGGGCATGCGTTCGCTGGCGCGGCGGCCTGCCATTGCGCAGACGGCGGGCAGCGTCGACATCGTCGGCACCGGCGGCGACAAATCCGGCAGCTTCAATCTTTCCACCGGCGCCGCGCTGCTGGCAGCGGCGGCAGGCCTCACCGTGATCAAGCACGGCAACCGTTCGGTTTCCAGCAAGGCAGGCAGTGCCGATGTGCTGGAGGCGCTGGGCCTGCCGCTGCCGCTGGATGAAAGCCGCGCCGCGCAGTGCCTTGCGGCCACGGGCTTCACCTTCCTGTTCGCGCCGCACTATCACCCGGCTATGAAGGCCATTGGCCCGGTGCGCTCGGCGCTGGGTGTGCGCACGGTGTTCAATATCCTGGGGCCGCTGTCGAATCCCGCCGAGCCGCCGTTCCATGTGATCGGTGCCTACAACGAGCCCACGGCGCGGCTGATGGCGCAGGCCGTCTCGGGGCTGCCCATCGAGCGCGCCTTCGTGCTGCATGGTGCGGCCGGCTGGGATGAGCCGACGCCTCTGGGGCCGTTCCTGCTGCTGGACGTGCGGCCGGGCGTGGTGCGGGAGTCGCGCCGCACTCCGGCGGACTACGGCATCGAGGTCTGTGCCGAAGATGCGCTGCTGGGCGGCGATGCGGCGTTCAACGCGGCGGCGCTCACGCGCGTGCTGCGGGGCGAGGAGCGTGGCCCGCACCGCGATGCACTGTGCCTGGGCGCGGCGCTGGCGCTGGAAGTCACGGGCCGCGCTCAGGACGCGCACAGCGCGATGGCGCAGGCCCATGCCGCCATCGACGACGGGCGCGCTGCTGCCTTGCTTGGCAGGCTTGCGGCCTTTTCGCGGGAGAGCGCATGAGCGGCGATTTTCTTGCGGCCATGGCCGAAGCCAGCCGCGAGCGCGTGGCGCTGGCGCGCCAGGGAATGAGCCAGAGTGAACTGGAGCGCTGGGCTTCGAGCATGCCGCCGCCGGTGCCGCTTGCGCTGTCGCCGCAAGGTTTCGATGTCATCGCCGAAGTGAAACTGCGCTCGCCGGCCGTGGGCCAGCTCAAGGGTGGCGATGAGGATGTGGCCGGGCGCGTCGCCAGCTACGCTGCGGCGGGCGCGGCCGCGGTGTCGGTGCTCACCGAGCCGGACCGCTTCGAAGGTTCGCTGGATCACCTCGAGCAGGCGGCGCGCGCGCTGGCCGGCCGCGGTGTGCCCGCGATGCGCAAGGATTTTCTCGTCGATCCCTGGCAGGTCGCCGAGGCGCGGCTGGCGGGAGCGGGCGGCATCCTGGTGATCGTGCGCATGCTGCAGCGGGCCGAGCTCGCGGCGCTGGTCGCGGCGGCGCGCCGCTTCGGATTGTTCGTGCTGGTGGAGTGCTTCGATGCGGCGGACATTGCCGTGGCGCGCGAGCTCATTGGGTCGCCTGAGGCGCAGGGCGCGCAGCTGCTCATCGGCGTGAACAGCCGCGACCTCGTCACGCTGAAGGTGGTGCCGGGCCGGCTCGAAGCGCTGCTGCCCTTGTTGCCCACGACGCGGCCGCGCGTGGCCGAGAGCGGTGTTGCAACGCCGGAGGATGCGGCGCGTCTGGCGGCCTGCGGCTATGAGCTCGCGCTGATCGGCAGCAGCCTCATGACGGCTCCCGATCCTGCGGCGCTGCTGAGGCAGATGCTGGCTGCGGGGCGCGGAGCGCGCCGGCCGTGAGCTTCGTGAAGGTATGCGGCATGACGGATGCGCGCGCGGTGCAGGCGGCGCTGGCCTGCGGCGCCGATGCCATCGGCTTCGTGTTCGCGCCGTCGGTGCGGCGCGTGACGCCTGCGCAGGCGCTGGAGCTGGCGCGCCCGGCGCGCGGCCGCGCGCTGTGCGTGGCGGTGACGCAGCATCCGGCGCCGGAATTGCTCGAAGAAGTGTTCCGCACCTTCGCACCCGACGTGCTGCAGACAGATCATGGCGATCTCGCGGGCATCGAACTGCCCTCCGGTGTCACCGCATGGCCGGTGCTGCGCGGTGCACCGACGGCGGACGCGGTGTCCGGCCTGGGCACACGCCCGCGCCTGCTGTTCGAAGGGCCGCGCAGCGGCACCGGGCAGGTGGCGGACTGGAGCGCTGCGCGTGCATTGGCCGGCCGCTGCGAGCTGATCCTTGCGGGGGGCTTGTCGCCCGCCAATGTCGGCGAGGCGATTGCCGGCGTGCGCCCCTTCGGTGTGGACGTGTCGAGCGGAGTTGAGGAATCGCCGGGCCGCAAGAGCCCGGCGCTGATCGAATCGTTTGTATCCCGGGCGCGCGCGGCATTCGCGCAGTCCGGAAGCGGAGTGAGTTCAAGATGACTGCAATGGACAAGGCCGAGGCCGACCGGCTGCTGGCTGCTTTGCTGGCCGGCAAGCTGCCCGATGCGCAGGGCCGGTTCGGGCCCTACGGCGGCCGCTACATTCCCGAGACGCTGGTGCCGGCCTTCGACCGCTTGGAAGCGGCGGTGAAGGAAATCCTGCCCTCCAGGGAATTCCGCGATGAGCTGAATGCGGAACTGCGCGACTGGGTGGGACGCCCTACGGCATTGTCGCCCATGCGCAACCTCAGCCGGCGCTGGGGCGCCGAGCTGTGGTTCAAGCGCGAGGACCTGGCGCACACCGGTGCCCACAAGATCAACAATGCGCTGGGCCAGGTGCTGATCGCGCGCCGCATGGGCGCGAAACGCGTGGTGGCCGAGACCGGTGCCGGCCAGCATGGCGTGGCGACGGCCGCGGCCTGCGCCCGCGTGGGCCTGCCCTGCACCGTGTACATGGGCGAGGTGGACATGGCGCGCCAGGCGCCGAATGTCGGCCGCATGCGGCTGATGGGCACTACAGTGGTTCCCGTCACCAGCGGCGAGCGCACGCTGCGCGCCGCCATCGACGAGGCCTTCCGCGACTGGGTGGCCGATCCGCAGAACACCTTCTACTGCTTCGGTTCCGCACTGGGGCCGCATCCCTATCCCTATCTGGTGCGCGAGCTGCAGGCCATCATTGGCCGCGAAGCCCGTGCGCAGATGCTGGAGCGCACCGGTGGCCTGCCCGATGTTCTCGTGGCCTGCGTGGGCGGCGGCTCCAATGCCATCGGCCTGTTCCAGGCCTTCCTTGGCGATGCGTCGGTGAAGATCTATGGCGTGGAAGCCGGTGGACGCGGTCCGGGGCTCGGCGACAACGCCGCGCGCATGGCCGGCGGCCGGCCCGGCGTGCTGCATGGCACTTATTCGCTGCTGCTGCAGGACGAGAACGGCCAGGTGCAGGAGACGCATTCGGTATCCGCCGGCCTCGACTATTCGGGCGTCGGTCCCGAGCATGTGCTGCTGCGCGACATCGGGCGCGCGGAATACTTTAGTGCGCTGGATCAGGACGCGCTGGACTGCGTGCTCGAATGCAGCACCTATGAAGGCGTACTGCCGGCGCTGGAAAGCGCGCATGCGCTGTGGGGCGCGCGCGAGCTGGCGCGCCGTCATCCGGGCAAACGCATTCTCGTGGGGCTTTCGGGCCGCGGCGACAAGGACATGCCCACGCTGCAATCCACACTGCTGGCGCGTCAGGAGGTGCAGCCGTGAACTCCACTCCCGCGCAGAAGTTGAGTGATGCGCTGCGCGCCGTGCGCCGCGAACGCGTGGCCGTGGTGGTGTTCCTCACGGCCGGATTCCCCACGAAGGAGCGCTTCCGCGAGGAACTTCTGGCGGTTGCCGCCGAGGCCGACGTGGTCGAGATCGGCGTACCTTTCACCGATCCCATGGCCGATGGCGTGACCATCCAGCGTTCCAGCGAAGTGGCGCTGGCGCAGGGCGTGAACCTGGCCTGGATCTTCGACACGCTGCAGTCACTGCCGAAATTGAAGGCGCAGCTGGTGTTCATGGGCTACTTCAATCCCATGCTGGCCTATGGCCTGCCGCGGCTGGCGCAGGACGCAGCCGCCGCGGGCATCTGCGGTTTCATCGTGCCGGACCTGCCCATGGAGGAGAGCGGACCGTTCGAGAAGGCGCTGGGCGCCCATGGCATTGCGATGATCCGCATGGTCACGCCGGTCACGCCGCAGGCGCGGCTGGAAGCGCTGTGCCGCGGCGCGCAGGGGTTCGTGTATGCCGTATCGATGACGGGCACCACCGGCCGTTCGGTGGGCGGTGCCGGCGGCGTGTCGCAGGAGACGCTGGACTATCTGGATCGCGTGCGCCAGCTCTCGCCGGTGCCGGTCTGTGCGGGCTTCGGCATCCGTGCCCATGCGCAGGTGGCGGCACTGGCGCCGCATGTCGATGGCGTGGTGGTGGGTTCTGCCGTGATCGAGGCCCTGGAGAAGGGCGAGTCCACCATCGAACTGCTGCGCCGCCTGCATGGCTGACGTGCCGGGAGGGTCATTGAGACTGAAGGTCACCAACGCGCGCGGCCGACCCGCGCTCGGGATCACACTGCTGCTTGCCAGCCTGTCGATGATCAGTCCGCTGTCCATCGACACCTTCCTGCCGTCCTTTTCGACGATCGCGGCGGAATTCGGCCTCACCGCGTGGGAAGTGCAGCAGATCATCACCGCCTACCTGCTGCCCTTTGCGCTGTTCTCGCTGGTGCACGGGCCGCTGTCGGATGCGCTGGGGCGCCGCCGCGTGGTGATCGGCGGGCTGGTGCTCTACACCGTCGGCTGCATCGGCTGTTTCCTCGCGCCCACCTTCGCCACACTGCTGTTCTGCCGCGTACTGCAGGGCCTCGCTGCCGGCATCGGACCCACTGTGGCGCGCGCCGTGGTGCGCGACATGTTCGAGGGCGCCAATGCGCAGCGGCTGATGAGCAGCACCATGCTGGTGTTCTCGCTGGCGCCGGCGGCGGCCCCCATCATCGGCGGCTGGGTGCATGTGGCGCTGGGCTGGCGCTGGGTGTTCGGCATGCTGTTCGTCGTCGGCCTGATGCTGGCGCTGACTTGTCTGCTGCTGTTTCCCGAAACCCTGCCGCGCCGGCAGCGCACGCCTTTTCATCCCCTGTTGCTGATCCGCAGCTGCTGGCGCGTGGGCTCCGGTCCGGCGTTCTTCCTGCTCGCGCTGGCAGCCGGCCTCGGCATGGCCTCGATGTTCATCTATGTGGGCGCGGCGCCGGCGATCATCCTGGACACCTGGCATCTGAAGGAGACCCAGTTCCACTACATCTTCATTCCCGTGGTATGCGGGTTCGTGGCCGCTTCGTTCGTCGGTGGCCGGATGGCCGGCCGCGTACCGCGCAGCCGGCAGCTGCTGTACGGCTTCGGCCTGTTGGGCGCGACCGCCGCTGCGGGTGCGCTGCTGCAGACGATGCTGGGGCCGGTCCCCATTCCCGCGGTGCAGGTCATGTGGTTCCTGATGGCACTCGGCACCCAGATCACCTTCCCGGTGCTGTCGCTGCAGATGCTCGACATGCATCCGGAGGCACGTGGTGCCGCGGCCTCGGTGCAGTCGTTCGTGGCGCTGAGCGTCGGAGGCATTGCTATGGGCATGATCGCGCCGGTGGCCCACGGCGACCTGCGGTTGCTGGCGTGGCTCTCCCTGGCCGGCGCGCTGCTCGCGTTTCTGTCCTGGCACACCGGGTCGACGCTCGCGCGGCGCCGGGCGGTGTGACTGGCCGGCCCGGCGTCAGAGGCGCCGGACTCCGACGCCGATGATGACGATGGCGTTCTGTCGCCGCCTGACCCGGAGGTCCGGTTCGCGCATCAGCACATCCGCCAGCGACTGAGGGTCGTCGGCGCTGAATATGCCGGTGAACCGCAATGAGCCTGGTTCTATGTTCTCCAGCTCGAACTGCACGGACTTGTTGTAGCGGTTGAACTCCGTGACGATGTCTTCCAGCGACGTGCGCTTGAAGATGAGGATGCGCTGCTGCCACGCGATGGCTTCCATGGCATCCATGTCCGTCTGTCGTTCTATCCGGCCGTCGGGCCGGATGCTGGCCACCTGCCCGGCCATGAGCGCCATGGGCTCAGCCGGCGGCCGAGCCATGGACACCATTTCGTCGGATACACGCACCTTGCCTTCCAGCACTGCAACGGTAGTGGCGCCATCGTGGCGGGCGTAGACATTGAACTGCGTACCCACGGCTTCCACCACGGCGCCGTGCGCATATACGCTGAAGGGCCGAGTGGCATTGTGCATGACCTTAAATGTCGCTTCCCCCCGTTCGAGCACGATCTGCCGCCGGGAGTCGTCGAAACGCACCGTGATTCGCGATAGGGCATTGAGATTGACGATGGACCCTTCTGCCAGCTGCAAGGTCCTTTGTTCGCCGATAGCGGTCTCGAAGTGTTCAACCGTCGGGCGGGCGGACCAGATCAGGGTGCCAATGGCAAGGATGCCCACAGCTGCCGCGGCGGCGTACCATCCCCGCCGGAACCGGCGAACCCGCACGGCCGGCGGGCTTGCCGGCCGGCCTGTGGTTGTTCCCGGCAGCGTCACGACGTCGGCAGTCGCGGTCTGCAGATGCTGCTGCAGATCGAAGCGGTCCTGTGCCAGCGCTCCACGGATGAAGGATACGCTTGCGGCGACGGCAAGAAATGCCTCCATGTGGCGTGGCGACTCGCAGATCCAGTCGACGAACTCGGCCCGTACCTTCTCCTCCACGTGAGCGCCGCCGTTTCTGAGCAGCTCGTACC
This sequence comes from Steroidobacteraceae bacterium, assembly GCA_049841155.1. Taxonomy (GTDB): domain Bacteria; phylum Pseudomonadota; class Gammaproteobacteria; order Steroidobacterales; family Steroidobacteraceae; genus ZC4RG30. The sequence goes on along the minus strand of JASGHI010000003.1, from coordinate 1,860,400 downwards.
ATTCCGCGGCCCGGCAGGCGATGAGCCGGTCGATCTGCTGCTGCATGCTCATCGCGCCGGGCCTTTGTGGTCGCGCCGGCGCGCGCTCTGGCTGTCGTCCAGCGCGAGCTTGAGCGCGGCCCGTCCATGCATCACGTAGGTGGCGATCGTGCTGGGCGTGAAGCCACTGATCTTCGCCGCTTCCTTGTAGGAAAGACCGTGGCCCTCTACCAGCATCAGCGCCGTGAGATGGTTCTTCGGGAGCTGCGCTAGCGCCTGTTGCACATCCTCCTGAACGGCCAGTTCTTCGGCGTCATCCCCACCGCTCTTCCAGTACAGCTCGGCTCCGGGCAGCGGCTGCTGCGGATCGAATGTCACCTCGTGGCGCTGCTCGTCCGCCAGAGCTTCTCCCACCACGTGGAAGGCTATGCGGAACAGGTAAGCCAGTGGATCCCGGACCAGCTCCATCCGGTCCTTCCTTTTCACGAAGCGCTCGAAGATTTCCTGCGTGAGATCGTCCACGTCCTCCGGACGGCGGACGCGCCGGATGAGATACCGGCTCAGCGCCGAGGCGTAGCGCGCATACAGCGTCTGTTCCGTGGGCGCGGCTGCGGGTGTGGTTGCTGGAGGGAGTCTCGCCATTGGGCACGTATTCGGGAAAGGAGGGATCACCCCATCAGTTAAGAGGGGGTCGGGACCGAATTCATGGATTCGCAATGGCAGGAATCAATGAATGTGCCTACAGCTTCCTCTTCAGTAGATGGACGCAACCGGGGGTTCAGGAACGAGGCGCCTGCGTACCAGAAAACAATCAAGGGGGACTCATGCATATGCCAGATCGCCTGTCGATGATTGCCCTTGCCAGTGTTTCCTTTGCCGTGTCCGCCGCACTTGCCTACGCGCAAGTCGCCGGCGCTGCCGATGCGGGACCGGTGCGACCCGCAGTATCCGATGCCGCCGTGGGGTCCACCAGGATCGCATTCCACATCCCGAACCAGTCACTGGACAAGGCGCTGATGGAGTGGTCCAGGCAATCCGGCCTGCAGGTACTGTGGCGGGATACAGGCGGCGGAGCAGGCCAGGTTTCGCCTTCGGTTTCGGGGAGCTACTCGCCCGCTGAGGCGCTGGAGCGGATCCTCAAGGATTCCGGCCTGCAGTTCGAGTTCATCAACCGCAGGACGGTGCGGGTCGTTCCCCTGCCCGCTGGAAGCATCGGCGGCCTCCACAAGACATCGCTGCTGTTCGCGCAGGCTACGGAGCCGTCCGATGCGCCGGCTGCAGCGGCGCCCGCTAACTCCGAAGGAACCCTGGAAGAGGTTACTGTGACCGCCACTCGGCGCGCGGATACCGTCAATCAGAGTGCCACTGTCGATCACGGCCGTGACACAGGAATCCCTGGACAGGCAGGGCATCCAGTCGGTCGCGGACCTGTCGCGCAGCATGCCCGCAGTCACGTTCCGGCAGGGCCCGACGGGCGACCGGATTTCCAACATCTCGATCCGCGGCATCGTGTCCATTTACGGGGCGCCGACTACCGGCATCTACCTGGATGACACTCCCTTGCAGAAGCGTCTGGCCAATGGCGCCACGACTGGCTCCGGATCGCCACTGCCCGTGCTGTTCGATCTGGACCGCGTGGAAGTGCTGCGCGGACCGCAGGGGACTCTGTACGGCGGTTCGTCGCAGGGCGGCACCGTCCGCTTCATCACTCCGACCCCCAGCCTTACTGAACATTCGATCTACACAAAGGCCGAGGTGACGCAGGTCTCCGGAGGAGACATGGGTTTCTCCGCGGGATTCGCGTTTGGCGGTCCCCTGATCCAGGACCGGGTCGGTGTGCGGATCAGTGCCTATGGCCGCCGCACACCCGGATACGTCGATCACGTATCCATGAAGACGGCCCAAACCCTGGCAAGGAATTCCAACTGGGGCGACGCGAAGATGGTCCGCGGCACGCTGCTGTGGAAACTGACCGACAACCTGAGCATCACTCCCGCGCTCTACTACTCCTCCGAGCGGTCGCATGACCCGGACCAGTACTGGCAGAACATCCCGGCGTACAGCACGTTGCCGCAGTCCTACAACAACAGCGCGTACATCAATCCGGCAACCGGCGTGCCGTGGCCGAACGTGGTCTTTCCGGGAGTCACGGACGGGCCTTACAACCAGTTCGGCCGCTACCGCACGGGCGTTAATTTCGTGAAGAACGGCGTCGAGTCCGCTGCATTCGCGCCGCGGGAGAACTCGCTGCTGATCCCGAGCCTGACCATCGACCTGGAATCCGACACTCTGTCGCTGCGGTCAATCACTTCGTACGTCGAGGACCGCGCCAAGGGCAACACCGCAACGATGACCGGTGTCCGCAACAATGTGTACAACGGCACGGCCCTGGTCAACGGCGTGCTTCGCGGCACCATTGTCGTCGTGCCGGGTTTCGACTACTGGGACAATTACTTCTACACCAACAGCAGAACGGGTATTGCACAGGAAATACGCCTGACATCGGTCGCCGGAGACTCCCCGTTCAGCTGGGTTGCCGGCGGATACTATTCGAACTTCACCAACAAGGTCGATCCGACCGAGCGGTCGAACGACGACGAAAAATCCCTGTTCGTGAGCGGTGTGCCGTTCGGGCAGAGATCCGGCTCACCCGTCATAGACGGCGACATCGTTTCCCACCGCTACCAGGAGTTCAAGGAGACCGAGGCAGCCGTATTTGGCGAGATCGCCTACCGATTCACGCCGCGGTGGAAGGCGACATTGGGTTCGCGGTATACGCGCAACACGTACGACTACTACCAGTTCTTCGAGGGTCCGCTCGCAGGACCTGCCTCGCCGGTCACGGTTACCGGAGACCAGAAGGAGAACTCGTTCACGCCCAAGGTCGGGCTGGATTTCCAGGTAAGCGAACACAACCTGCTGTACACGAACATTGCGCGCGGCTTCCGGCCGGGCGGCACCAATGCGCCGATACCGGTGACCAACTGCGCGGTGGACCTGGCGGTACTGGGCGGTGCGCAGCCGCCGGCCTCCTACAGCTCCGACACGGTGACCAGCTTCGAGGTGGGCGCCAAAGTGCGCGCCTGGGGCGGCAGGGCGCAGGTCAACTCCAGCCTGTTCTACATCGACTGGCAGGACATCCAGACCCAGACGCGGCTTCGCAATTGCGGCTTCCAGTACGTCGTCAATGGCGCCGAGGCCATATCCAAGGGTGGCGACATCCAGGCGCAGGTGCTCGTGACCGATGGGCTGATCCTGTCGACCACGATCGGCTACAACGATGCCTACTACAAGGACGCGGTGCTGGGGCCGGTGCCACCGGCAGGCGTCACACGTCAGATCCTGTTCAACAAGGGTGATTCACTGGGCGCGCCAAAGTGGACCTACTCGGTGGGTGCGCAGTACAACGGCAGGCTCACGAGCGACTACGGGTGGTATCTGCAGGCGAACTACCAGTACCAGGGGCCGTACTTCGCCACGTCAGGTCCGGGCACCCTGACGTATGACGAGTATTCATACCGGGCCATGGCGATCGACTACGTCAATGCCCGGGTGGGACTCACGAGAGGCGGGGTCGATGTCGCATTCTTCGTCAACAATCTGACCAACTCGCACGATCTGCTGAGCGACCAGAAGCAGCCCTACGGCGTACAGATCACCCAACAGACTCTGACACCCAGGACGATCGGGCTCAGCCTGACGTACCGGCATTGAGAGAGGTGGCGCCGTGAAATGCAAATCCTTGCACGCCCGTGTTGCCATACTGGCCTGCAGCGCCGCGCTGACGCTGGCAGTCCAGGCGGCAGAGACGGGCCGGTTTTCACAGTTCGATGGCATCTGGAACAAGAGCCGAGGGAGCCTCAGGTATTCGCAGGATCCGCCGTTCACACCGGCGGCAAGAGCGAAATTCGAGTCGCTGCGCCCCCAGGATGATCCGGGCGCCCGCTGCACCGAGAGCGGCACTCCGCGCATCATGATCTCGCCTTACCCGATGGAGATCGTGGCGCGGGACACCCATATCCTGCTGGTCTCCGAGTTCAACCATGTGGTGCGCCGGATCTGGACCGATACCAAGGAACACGATCCTGACGCCGACCCCAGTTTCTACGGCGACACGGTGGTCCACTGGGAGGGGGACATGATGGTCGTCGATTCGGTCAGCTTCAACGGCGTCAACTACCTCGACCCGGCAGGGGATCCGATGAGCGCGAACCTGCATCTGGTCGAACGGTGGCGACTGACGGACCCGGACACGCTGCAGATCGAATTCACCTTCGACGACCCGGACAACTACACCCGGCCATGGAAGTCGGTGCAGACCTACAAGCGCCAGCCCAGGGGATTCAAGCTGGGTGAATTCAGCTGCACCGAGAACAACCGCAACAACCCCGACGATCCGAACAATCCGAAGAGCCTGACCTCTACCGATACACCGCAACCCTACGAAAGAAAGAAGCCGCAGTGATTTCACCTAGGAGAAACCCATGAACTTCAGCAGGGCGTTCGTGCTGGGCGCAGCTCTTGCAGTGGCCGCTGTGGCTGAAGCCCATCATTCCTTCGCGATGTTCGATGCCGACAAGGAGCAGACCATCGAAGGAGTGGTGAAGGAATTCCAGTGGACGAACCCTCATATCTGGATCGTGGTCAATGTCACGGGGACCGATGGCAAGGTCGTTGAATACAACATCGAGGGCGCCAGCCCGAACGGGTTGCGCCGCGAAGGATGGACGAGGAATTCGATGAAGCCGGGTGACAAGGTTGTGCTGACCATGCATCCCTTGCGCGACGGAGCGCCCGGCGGCAGCTTCATGAGCGCGGTGGTCAACGGCCGGCCGCTTACCCGCGGCGCCAATGTGCCCGAGCAGCCGGGATCAGCGGCGAAATAGCAGCGCGGCTGCCGCGAGCCACAGCGCGCCGATGCCGGCCGTGATCCAGCCCAGCGGCGCCGGGATGCGTTCGGTTGTCAGGGCTACGACGCCGGCGAGCAATACCATTGCCGGTGCGATGCAGGCGGTGCTCCGTAAAGCGGTCCTGCGGTGCGCACGTCGGTGCGCATCGCTGGCGAAGGTATTGGGCGCGGGCCGGGGCCGCGCGCGTTCGACCAGCGTGCGCCGCAGCGCCACCGGCGCGGCTTCGAGTGCCTCCAGCAGCTCCGGCATCTGCGCCCACAGGCGCCGCGCGACATTGACGGGGTGGTGCTTGTCGCGCAGCCACTCGCGCAGGATGGGGCTGGCGGTGGTCCAGATGTCCAGGTCCGGATACAGCTGCCGCCCCAGACCCTCGATGTTGAACAGCGTCTTTTGCAGCAGGATCAGCTGTGGCTGGATGCGCGCATCGAAGCGCCGCAGCACTTCGAACAACCGCAGCAGCACCACGCCGAAGGAGATGTCCTTCAGCGGCTTGTCGAAGATGGGCTCGCAGATGGTGCGGATGGCCGATTCCATCTCCTCGACGCGGATGTCGTGCGGCACCCAGCCGGATTCCACATGCAGCGTGGCCACACGGCGGTAGTCGCGGTCGAACACGGCGAGGAAGTTCTGCGCCAGGTAGTCCTGGTCGCGCGGATCCAGGGTGCCGACGATGCCGAAGTCCACAGCGGCATAGCGCGGTTCGGCATGATTCTCCACCAGCACGAAGATGTTGCCGGGATGCATGTCGGCGTGGAAGAAATTGTGGCGGAACACCTGGGTGAAGAAGATGGCGACTCCATTCTCCGCCAGCTTGCGGAAATCCGTGCCCAGCTCGCGAAGGCGGGCGATCTCGCCGATCTGCACGCCATGGATGCGCTCCATGACCATCACGTCGGTGCGCGTGAGATCCCAGAACACCTCGGGCACGTGCAGCTTCGGGTCGCCGGCGAAGTTGCGGCGCAGCTGCGTGGCGTTGGCGGCCTCGCGCATGAGGTCCAGTTCGTCGAGGATGGTGCGCTCGTATTCGCGCACCACTTCCTTGGGGCGCAGCCGCCGCGCTTCGGCCGAATGGCGGTCCGCGAGATCGGCCAGGGCATGCAGCACTTCCAGGTCGCGCTGGATCACGGCGCGCATGCCGGGCCGCAGCACCTTCACGATCACCTGCCGGCCGTCGGGCAGCTCGGCAGCATGCACCTGGGCGATCGAGGCGGCGGCCAGCGGCGTGGTGTCGAAGTACCGGAATACTTCGCCCACCGGCCGGCCCAGCGCCTCCTCGATGAGGGTGCGCGCGACGTCGCCATCGAAGGGCGGTACCTGGTCCTGGAGTTTTACCAGTTCATCGGCGACATCGGGCGGCAGCAGGTCGCGCCGCGTGGAGATGGCCTGGCCGAATTTGACGAACACCGGGCCCAGCTCCTGCAGCGCGAGCCGCAGGCGCTCACCGCGCGAACCCCGGCGGCTGCCCTGCAGCCACAGCCAGGGGGACAGGGCCTCGATCAGGCGCAGCTGGCCGTGCAGCGAGGTGCCTTCGGTGTAGTCGATGAGGCGGTAGCGCGCGATGGTGCGGTGAATGGCAATGAGCCGGGCCAGTACGCGGGGTTTCATGAGTGGCGCTCCAGCGCATCCACGCGCACGGCCAGACGGTCGGCGCGCTCGCGCAGCCGGTCGACCTCGTCGAGGAATTCCTGCGCCTCGGCGCTGGCAACGAGCTCGCCGCGCTCGTGCGCCACGTATTCGCCCACGTTGCGCGCCACGGTGTGCAGGCTGTCGCGCCCATAGCCCACGGCCATACGCAGCAGCTTGCCCACGCCCTGCGCGGGCACGTCGCCGATCAGCCCGGAAAGGGCTTCTTCGAGATCGGGCCGCAGCAGCTGCAGCAGCTGCTGGAAGCGTTCGGCCACCTGGCCGTCGCCATCGATGCTGACATCGCCGCGGCGGATCACCTCGGCAGGGTTCTCGCGCGCCAGCGCGGCGAGCGCCAGCGGCGTGCCGGAGAGGCGCGCGTCGGCATCGGCCGCGCTGCCTTTCTCCAGCAGCAGGCGGCCGGGCAGGGCATGCAGCGTCATGCGCCAGGGTGTGTAGCGGGCTTCCACCGTCATGCTCTGGCCGTCGAGCAGCTGCAGCAGTTCACGCGCCCGCGGGCTGCCGGCCACCTCGCGGTCGATCGCGGCCTGGAGTCGTTCGGTGAGCATCAGTAGCAGTAGCCGCGATGCACGGCGACCAGGCCGCCGGAGAGGTTCTGGTAGCTGCAGTTTTCCAGGCCCGCCTCCCGCATCATGCCCAGCAGCGTTTCCTGGTCGGGATGCTTGCGGATGGATTCGGCGAGATAACGGTAGCTCGCGGCATCGCCGGCCACCCACTGGCCCAGGCGCGGCAGCGCCTCGAAGGAATACAGGTCATAAAGCTTGCGCAGTGCGGGCACCGCGAGCTGTGAGAACTCCAGCACGATCACCTGGCCGCCCGGCCGCAGCACACGCCGCATGGAGCGCAGTGCCGCGGACTTGTCGGTGACATTGCGCAGGCCGAAGCCGATGGTCACGCAGTCGAAGCTGGCGTCGCGGAAGGGCAGGCATTCGGCATTGGCCTGCACGACGCGGATGTTGTCGGCGAGCCCTGCGTCGAGCACGCGGTCGCGCCCGCGGGCGAGCATCTCGGCGTTGATGTCCGTGAGCAATACCAGGCCCGCGGGGCCAACCTGGCGCGCCATGCCCACCGAGAGATCGCCGGTGCCGCCGGCCACATCCAGTGCACGCTGACCCGGACGCAGCCGCGTGCAGGAGAGGGCGAAGCGTTTCCACAACCGGTGCAGACCCATCGACATCAGGTCGTTCATGAGGTCGTAGCGGCCGGCGACTGAGTCGAAAACGCCACGCACACGGCGCGCCTTGTCCTGCCACGCCACGCGCTCGAAGCCGAAATCGGTCTGCTGATTCGTTTCGCGATCCTGCATTTTTCAGCCTTTTCGAGCGGTTCCAGTGAGTCTAAATACCTGCCACGGCAATTGAATTGTCGTCGATTCAGGGCCTTCCGGCACTCTCGTTGCGAAACAACCAATTTTGTTGCGGAAGGGTCTGGCAATCTGCGCCAAGCTGACGCATGATCCACCCCGGCTCGGTGCTCGATGAGCGGCGGCCAATGGGGGTCTTGTCAAGATTCGGCCGGACGAAATGTCCGGCCTTTCTTTTTTCCGCGGTCCGGAAACCATGCTGTGAAGCGGCGCCATGTGTCCATTGTGGACAGTCCAGCGCATGTTTCCTAGACTGCGCCGCCTTTGCGGAATCTGGAGAGACTCGTGGGAAAAGGTGATCGCAGGACCCGTCGCGGCAAGATCTACGCCGGTTCATTCGGCAAGTCGCGGCCCAAGGATTCGAAGGCCGGCAAGGCCAAGCCCGCTGTGAAGACGGCTGCTGCGCCGAAGCCGGCCGCCCGGCCCGCGGCCCGCAAGAAGTCCGCCTGATCCTTGCGGGGCCTGGCGAGCGGTAAGCGCCCCGCCAGGCCCGGCTGCTACAGGATGTAGCGGCTCAGGTCCTCGTCGTGCGCCAGCTGGCCCAGCTGGCGGTCCACATAGGCTGCGTCCACGGTCACCGTGGAGCCGACCTGCTCCGTAGCCTCGTACGAGGCCGAATCCAGCAGCCGTTCCATCACCGTATGCAGGCGCCGCGCGCCGATGTTCTCGGTGCGCTCGTTCACCTGCCAGGCCACCTCGGCGATGCGGCGCACGCCATCGGGCGTGAAGGCCAGCTGCACGTTCTCTGTGCCCAGCAATGCCCGGTATTGCACCGTGAGCGCGGCATCCGGCTCGGTGAGGATGCGCTCGAAGTCCTCGACCTTCAGCGGTTCCAGCTCCACGCGGATGGGCAGGCGCCCCTGCAGCTCGGGGATCAGGTCCGAGGGCGTGGACATGTGGAAGGCGCCCGAGCAGATGAAGAGGATGTGGTCGGTCTTGATCGGGCCATGGCGGGTGGTGACGGTGCAGCCCTCCACCAGCGGCAGCAGGTCCCGCTGCACGCCCTCGCGCGAGACATCGGCGCCGACAGTGTCCTGGCGGCGCGCGATCTTGTCGATCTCGTCGATGAAGACGATGCCGTTCTCCTCGGCGTTGGCCAGCGCCTTGAGCTTGATCTCCTCCTCGTTGAGCAGCTTGGCGGCTTCCTCATCCAGCAGCAGTTTCTGCGCCTCGCTCACCTTCACGCGCCGGGTGCGCGTGCGGCCACCGCCGAGGTTGCTGAACATGCTGGCCAGCTGCTGCTGCATCTCTTCCATGCCGGGCGGCGCCATGATCTCGATGCCGGGGGGCAGGGCGCGCACCTCGATCTCGATCTCGCGGTCGGCGAGCTGCCCCTCGCGCAGCATCTTGCGGAAGCGCTGCCGCGTTTCGGCATCGCGCGGTTCGCGCGGCTCGTCGGTGGAAAAACCCATCTGCCGCGGCCGCGGCAGCAGCGCGTCGAGCACACGCTCTTCGGCGGCCTCTTCGGCGCGGCCGCGCACCAGCGCCATTTCCTCCTCGCGCGTGATCTTGACCGCGACATCGGCCAGTTCCTTGATGATGGAATCCACCTCGCGGCCCACATAGCCCACTTCGGTGAACTTGGTGGCCTCGACCTTCACGAACGGCGCCTTCGCCAGTTTTGCGAGCCGGCGCGCGATCTCGGTCTTGCCGCAGCCGGTGGGGCCGATCATCAGGATGTTTTTCGGCGTGATCTCGTGGCGCAGGGGTTCTTCCACCTGCATGCGGCGCCAGCGGTTGCGCAGCGCAATGGCCACGGCGCGCTTGGCGGCCTGCTGGCCGACGATGTGCTTGTCCAGTTCCTGCACGATCTCGTGCGGCGTCATGAGTTGCCCCCGAGTTCCTCGATGGTGAGGTTGCGGTTGGTGTAGATGCACACGTCGGCCGCGATGTTCAGCGAGCGCTCGACGATGTCGCGGGCGCCGAAGCCGGTGTTTTCGTACAGCGCGCGGGCGGCCGACTGCGCATAGGGGCCGCCGGAGCCGATGGCCGCCAGCGGCTGCTCGGGCTCGATCACGTCGCCGTTGCCGGAGATGATGTAGAGATTGCCGGGGTCTCCCACCAGCAGCAGCGCCTCGAGGCGCCGCAGGTAGCGGTCCTGCCGCCAGTCCTTGGCAAGCTCGATGGCCGCGCGGGTGAGGTTGCCGAACTTCTGCAGCTTGCCCTCGAAACGCTCGAACAGCGTGAAGGCGTCGGCGGTGCCGCCGGCGAAGCCGGCCAGCACCTTGCCCTCGTACAGGCGCCGCACCTTGCGGGCATTGCCCTTCATCACCGTGTTGCCCAGGGTCACCTGGCCGTCGCCGCCCAGGGCCAGGAGCCCGTCGCGGCGCACGGCGAGGATGGTCGTGCTGTGGGGATCGAATTGTTCGCTCATAGGTCTGCTGGACCTTGGGGCGGGCGGAGCGGATTCAACCCCCTCAGGATCGGGGATCCCCGGCGTTGGGCTTGCTAGCCCTTCTTGCGGCGCGCGCGGGGGTGGGCGCCGTCGTAGACACGCGCCAGGTGCTGGAAGTCCAGATGGGTGTAGACCTGCGTGGTGCTGATGTCCGCGTGGCCGAGCAGCTCCTGCACGCCGCGCAGGTCCTGGCTGGATTCGAGCAGGTGGGTGGCGAAGGAGTGCCGGAACAGGTGCGGGTGCAGCTTCACGGGCAGGCCCTGGCGCCGCGCCAGTGCGGCGAGCCGCAGTTGCACCGCACGCGCGCCGAGGCGGTGGCCGTTGCGGCCGACGAACAGCGCCGGCTCGTCCGGCCGGGCAAGGCCCGGCCGCGTGGCCGAGATCCAGCTGCGCAGCGCCTTGAGGGCCTTGCTGCCCACCGGCACCACGCGCGTCTTGCTGCCCTTGCCCAGCACGCGCACGGTGGCATCGCCGAAATCCACTGCGCCCAGGTCCAGGCCCAGCAGCTCCGACAGCCGCAGGCCGGAGGAGTACAGCAGCTCCATCATCGCGAGGTCCCGCTCTTCGAGTGGATCTTCGGCCGGCGATTCGAGCAGGCGGTGCATCTGGTCCACGTCGACGGTGTGCGGCAGACGCCTGCTGGTTTTCGGCGCCTGCACGCCGACGGCCGGGTTGTGCGCGGCGAGGCCCTCGCGCAGCAGGAACTCGTAGAAGGTGCGTACCGACGACAGCAGGCGCTGGATGCTGCGCGGCCCGAGGCCGCGGGCATGGGAGCGTGCCGCGAAGCTGCGCACATGGGCGTGGTCGACCGCGCTCCATGCGGCAAGCCCCTGGGCCTCGCACCACTGAGCCAGCTGCGCCAGATCGCGCTGGTAGGCGGTGGCGGTGTGCGGCGACAGGCGCCGCTCGGTGGCGAGGTGGCTGGCGAAGCGCCGCAGCGCTTCGCGCAGATCCCCCGGGGGATCAGTCGCGCGACAGCGCATCGGCGATCAGTTCGCCCAGCGTCGCGAGGAAATCCGTGCTCATTCCCGGATGGAAGCGGTCGCGCTCGTGGCTGCCCAGCACCAGCAGGCCCTGACCCGACAGCGGCACCAGCGCCACCGAGCCGATCTCTCCGGCATCGGTGCCGAAGAGGTACTCGCGCTGGCTGTCGCGCACCTGGCCGCAGCGCGGCTTGCCTGTGGCGAGCAGCGATTCGAAGCCGGCGAGGCTTTCATCGCGCGGGCCGACGCTGCGCACGAAACGCATGCCGGCATCGCTGGCGTTGGGCGAGAACAGCAGCAGCACGATCTGCGAGGCGTCGAAATCCTCGCGGAAGCTGCGCTCGATCTGCGCCAGGATCTCGCGTCGCGTGGGCGCGGCCATCAGGCGCCGCCCGAACTGGTGGATCTTCGCTGCCAGCTGCTCGTTGGCGCGGGCGATGCTGACGAGTTCGGCGAGCCGCGATTCGGTGGTCTGCTGCTTCTCGCGCAGCACCTCCACCTGGCGTTCTACCAGCGAGATCGCACTGCCGCGCGCATGCGGCAGGCGCAGCGCGGCCAGCAGGTCACCATGACGCAGGAAGAAGTCCGGATGCTCGCGCAGCCAGGCGGCGATCTGTTCCTCGCTGGAAGCGGGCTCGGTGCCGCGCGGTGCCGGATTCGTCATGGATCGGGAAACTCCTGCAGGTTGATGTAACCGGTGAAAGATACTTCAGCTGGCCCTTGCATCCAAAGATGCCGGCCCGGTCCGGCCCAGCTTAGGGTGAGGCAGCCTCCCGGCAGATCCACCTGCACGCGTTCGTCGAGCAGGCCCGCGCGGCGGCCGGTTGCCACCGCGGCGCAGGCGCCGGTGCCGCAGGCCAGCGTTTCGCCCACACCACGCTCGAATACGCGCAGCTGGATATGGCCGCGGGAGACGATGCGGCGGAAGCCCACGTTCACGCGGTGGCGGAAGCGCGGGTGGGATTCGAGCGCCGCGCCCAGCGTGCCGACGGGCGCCGTGGCGACATCGTCGACGTCGATTACGGCATGGGGATTGCCCATGGAGACGATGCTGAACCCGGTGTGCCGGTCGCCGATGACCAGTTGGTACTGCGGGCCTGGCTGTCCCTGGGTATCGAAGGCCACTGCTTCGGGCGAGAAGTCCGGCTCGCCCATGTCCACGGCGACGATGCCGGGGGACTTGAGCTCGGCTGCCACGAGGCCGCCGGCACTCTCCAGGGCAACCCGGCCATTGGCCGTGCGATGACGCAGCCGCAGCAGCTCGGCGACGCAGCGCGCGCCATTGCCGCATTGCTCGACCTCGCTGCCGTCGGCGTTGAAGATGCGGTAGTAGGCCTCGGTACCCGCGCTGCGCGGCGGTTCGATGACCAGCGCCTGGTCGAAGCCGATGCCGCGGCGGCGGTCGGCGAGCTCCCGCCACTGCTGATGCGGCAGCGCGCCGAGGCGGCGGTCATCAGCCTCGAACACGATGAAGTCGTTGCCGAGGCCGTGCATCTTGGTGAATTCGAGTCTCACGCCTGCATTTTACACCGGCGCGCCGCTCGCCCGCGGGCAGGCTCAGTGGCGTTCGAGCGCTTCCTTCACCTCGGCGGCGAGCCGCCGGCTCACGGCCAGCGGCTCCGCGATGCCGCGCAGCCGCAGCAGGTACTGGCCCTCGGCATTGCGTTCCAGTGCCGCGACACAGGCGCGGTTCACCAGCGTATTGCGGTGGATGCGGATGAAACCGGCGCCCAGCTCCGTTTCGAGCTGACGCAGCGAATCCTCGATCAGGTCGTCGCCACCGGGATGACGCACGGTGACGTATTTCTGGTCGGCGACCAGGCAGATGACTTCCTCCACGCGCAGCAGCCGCATGCCATCGCGCTGGCGCAGCGCCAGATGCGTGCGCGGCGCGGCCGGCGCCAGGGCCTCGAGCTGGCGCGCGCCCAGCCGGACGGCGCGCCCGGTGGCGGCAGCGAGCTTCTCCTTGCGCACGGGCTTGAGCAGGTAGCCCAGGGCGTGGGTTTCGAAGGCTTCCAGCGCATGCTCATCGTAGGCAGTGGTGAAGATCACCGCGGGCGGCGCATCGAGGCCCATGAGATGCCTTGCCAGTTCCAGTCCCGACATGCCGGGCATGCGCACATCGAGATAGACCACGTCGGGATGCAGTTCCTCGCAACGCGCCAGCGCTTGGGCGGCATCCGCCGCTTCGCCCACCACCTCGACCTGCTGCAGTTCCGTGAGCAGCGCCGCGAGGCGCGCGCGAGCCGGCGCCTCGTCATCCACGATCAGCGCCCTGGGCAGCGAAGTCATGGCGCGGCTTCGGGAGCCAGGGTGTACGGGAATTTCAGCCGCACGATGAACTCGCCGCCTTCGCGGCCCGCTGCGACTTCGGCGCGCGCGCCATAGAGCAGGATGAAGCGCTCGCGGATATTGTCCAGCGCAATGCCGTGGCCGCTGCGGGAATTGCCGGCCGTGGATATGGGGTTGCGCACGGCGATGGTGATGAGGTCGTCCTCGCCTGCGCCGTCGATGATGACTTCGCCGCCTCCGGGCAGGTTCTCGATGCCATGCCCGATGGCATTCTCCAGCAGTGGCTGGATGGTGAGGCTGGGGACCAGCGCCCGCATGGGCAGTTCGCGCACATTCCAGCGCACGCGCAGCCGCTCGCCCAGGCGCAGCTGCTCGATGCGCTGATAGATGCGCGCGATCTCCAGCTCTTCCTTGAGCGGGATCAGGCTGCGCTTCTCGCTGAGCGCCGCGCGGAACAGGTCCGAAAGATCCTGCACGGCTTCTTCGGCGAGCGCCGGATCGCTGCGCGTGAGCGCGGCGATGGTGTTCATGCTGTTGTAGAGGAAGTGCGGGCGGATGCGTGCCTGCAGTGCATTGACGCGCGCATGGGCGCGGCTTTCCACGTTGAGCCGCCACTGTTGCGTGACGTAAAAGTAGCGCAGCGCGAGACCGGCCACCAGCAGGCCGATGGCGACATTGCGTGCCAGGAACAGCCAGCGGTCCTGCGGCGCGGTGCCCAGCAGCCCGCCCGGATTGAGCGCTGCGCTCGACATCAGGAACCAGGCACCCAGGGATACTGCCGCAACCAGCAATGCCAGGCAGCCCAGCGCCACCACAGCGCCCGCGGCGGCCGGCTGCCGGGCGATGTAGCGGCGCAGTCCGCACAGCAGCGCCGCGCCGGCCAGGCCGATCCACACCAGGAACAGCGCGGCGCGCGCCAGCGCCGTCCAGAAGCCCGAACCGAAGCCCGCAGCGGCCAGCGCCAGCATCAGCGCTGTGAGCGCGACGATGAGCAGCACGCCCAGTACGGCGCGCGGCTCGCAGAAATTGGGCAGCAGCAGATGGCGGGCTTCGGACACGGCCGGAACCGTATCAGAAGAAGGGAATGGGGACCCTGCTCCCGCTTAAGGATTGCAGGCCAGGTCGCGCGTGGAACGCGCCTGCAGGCGCGCGGCGTCGAGTTCGGCGTCGCTCAGGAAGGTGCGGTTGCCCTGGGCGTCGGTGCGGTACATGCGGCGGGCCTGTATGGCCTGCTGGTAGCTGGCTTCGGCCTTCTTGCACTGCTCGGCCTTGGCGGTGGCGGCTTCCGCGCGCACTTCCTGTGCCACCTGGCTGCTTATGCCGGGCAAAGGGGGCGGGGCCGCGTTGTTCTGGGCAACGGGTGGCGTGGGCGTGCTTGCTGCCGGGGTGGGCGGCGGGCGACGCGTGCCGCTGATCAGCTCGGCGCCGGGCTGCGGCTGGTCCGCGTAGTGCCAGATGCCGTTTGCATCCTTCCAGCGGTAGATCTCGCCCGCAGCGAAGGCCAGCGAGGTGGCACCGAAAAGGCAGGCAGTGGCAATGCAGAGGATGTGGCGCATGTGGTGACTCCGCGTGAAGTATCGCCGCAGACCGGCCCGGCACAGTGTGACGCCCTTCACAGTGGCGCCCCCCTGGAAGTCTCTCCAAAAAGAAAAACCCCGGCAACCTTGGGGTTGCCGGGGCTTGAGGCCGCGCTCCCTCCGAATCAGTCGTAGGCGCGCTCGCCGTGCTCGGTGGTATCGAGACCTTCGCGCTCGATCTCCTCGGAAGGCCGCAGGCCGATGGTGGCCTTGAGCAGCATGAAGATGGCGATGCTGACGATGCCGGACCAGACGATGGTGATGACCACACCCGTCAGCTGCTTGAGCACCTGGGTGCCCATGGAGTAGCCATCGAGGCCGGTGCCGCCGAAGCTCGGCGAGATCAGCACGCCGGTCATGATGGCGCCGAGGATGCCGCCAACGGCGTGCACGCCGAACACGTCCAGCGAGTCGTCGTAGCGCAGCGCCTTCTTGAGGCCTGCCACCGCCCACAGGCAGATCAGGCCCGCCATGATGCCCAGCACGATGGCGCCGCCAGGGCCGACCGCGCCGCAGGACGGCGTGATGGCCACGAGTCCGGCGATGGCGCCCGACGCACCGCCCAGCATGGTGGGTTTGCCGCGGATCATCCACTCGCCGAACACCCAGGCGCATACGGCGGCCGCGGTGCAGACCAGCGTGTTGAGGAACACCAGGCTTGCGAAACTGTTGGCTTCCAGGTTCGAGCCGACGTTGAAGCCGAACCAGCCCACCCACAGCAGCGACGCGCCGATCATCACGAACGGCAGGTTGTGCGGCGGCATGGCCACGGAGCCATATCCCAGCCGCTTGCCCACGATGACCGCGCCCACCAGCCCGGCGATGCCGGCGTTGATGTGCACGACCGTGCCGCCCGCGAAATCCAGCGCTCCGAGCTTGAACAGGAAGCCCTCGGAGTACCACACCATGCGCGCGATGGGCAGGTAGGACAGCGTGAACCACAGCACGGCGAAGATCAGCACAGCGCTGAACTTGGTGCGTTCGGCGAAGCCGCCGACCGCCAGCGCCGCGGTGATGGCGGCGAAAGTGGCCTGGAAGGCGACGAAGGCCAGCTCCGGAATCACCACGCCGTCGCTGAAGGTCGCGGTGGTGGAGCCGGTGGTGATGCCGGAGAGCAGCACGCGGCTGAAATCGCCGATCCATTCGCCGGAACCGTTGAATGCCAGGCTGTATCCGTAGACCACCCACAGCACGATGAGCATCGAGAAGATCATCAGAACCTGCATCAGCACCGACAGCATGTTCTTCGAGCGCACCATGCCGCCGTAGAACAACGCGAGGCCCGGCAGCACCATCAAGATGACCAGCAGGGTGCTGAGCATCATGAAGGCCATGTCGCCCTTGTCCGGCGTCGGCGCGGCCTCTGCCGCACCTGCCAGCGCAGGCGCCAGCGCCAGTGATGCGATCAGGGTTCCCGATGCCCGGCGCGCGCGCGAGGCCGGGGCAAAATCTATGTGCATAGGCGGCTCCCAGAGGTCTGCTTTTGTCCAAGTGCAGAATCCATGCCATGCTGCAGCGACGCTGCATGTGCTTGCGTGCAGGCCCGCGGCGGGCGGGACGCACAGTTGTGGGCAGGGACATCGGGCGGGTGCACCAATCCGGTGCTCGAGGGGAAGGAATTGGAAGAGTCACGACTGAACGAACTGCTGCGCCGTTTCATGGAAGGGTTGCCGCCTTCGCTGCAGGCAGCCCGGGCCGATCTGGAGGCCCATGCCGGGCGTGCGCTGCGGGCCGGGCTCGCGCGGCTGGATCTGGTCACGCGCGAGGAGTTCGATGCCCAGACGCGCGTTCTGGCGCGCAGCCGCGAGTTGATCGGGCAGCTGGAGCAGCGTGTGGCGCAGCTTGAGGCCAGAGCTGCGCCAACGCGGCAGTAAGCCGCCCGGCGAATTACTGCCCTTTTGCGCCGGTTTGTCCGCTGGCGCGTGGCGCGGCTCCGCGATGGCATGCGGCCATGGGTTTTGCACAGATCCTGAGCCGCGCCCAGTTCGGGCTCGCCGCGCCGGAGGTCCGGGTCGAGGTTCACCTCGGCAGCGGCCTGCCGCAGTTTTCCATCGTAGGTCTGCCGGCGCCCGTGGTGCGCGAGAGCAAGGATCGGGTGCGCGCGGCGCTGGCGCACTGCGGCTTCGAATTTCCGGCCGGCCGTATCACCGTGAATCTCGCACCCGCCGATCTGCCCAAGGAGGGCGGCCGTTTCGACCTGCCCATTGCGCTGGGCATCCTGCTGGCCTCGGGTCAGCTGGCCGAGCCCGACGCGCTGCCGCGCACCGAGTTCTATGGCGAGCTGGCGCTTACCGGGGAATTGAAACCCGTTCCCGGGTTGCTGCTCGCGGCGCTGCATGCCGCCGAGGCGGGGCGCGCGCTGGTGGTGCCCGCGGTGCAGGCGCAGGAGCTGGCGGGCCTGCAGGGGCTGCAGGTGCGGGCGCTGCCGCAACTGCGGGATCTGGAATCCCCCGCGCTGCCGGCCGTCCCGGCCGCCGCCATGCCGTCCGCGGCCGGGATGGCGCCAGGGGAGGAGCCGCCGGATCTGGCTCAGGTGCGTGGCCAGCAGCAGGCACGGCGTGCCCTGATCATCGCTGCGGCGGGGCAGCACTCGCTGTTGCTGTGCGGCCCGCCCGGGTCGGGCAAGAGCATGCTGGCGCGCTGCCTGCCGGGGCTGCTGCCGCCGCTGGAGCAGGCCGAGGCGCTGGAGGTCGCGGCCATTGCGGCCGTGGCGCAGCTGCCGCTGCGATGGCCGCCGCCCCGTCCCTTCCGCTCTCCCCACCACAGTGCCTCGGCGCATGCCATCGTCGGAGGCGGCCCGATGTTGCGCCCGGGCGAGGTGAGCCTGGCGCACCGCGGGGTGCTGTTCCTCGATGAGCTGCCCGAATTTGACCGCCGTGTGCTGGAGGGCCTGCGCGAGCCGCTGGAGGCCGGCGTGATGCACGTGGTGCGCGCCCGGGCGCGGGCGCAGTTTCCCGCGGCCTTTCAGCTGGTGGCGGCGATGAACCCCTGTCCCTGCGGCTGCGCCGGGCTGGCCTCGCCGCGCTGCCGCTGCCAGAAGGCGCAGGTGGAGCGTTATCGCGCCCGTGTTTCCGGCCCGTTGCTCGACCGGATCGATCTGCAGCTGCAACTGCCGGCCGTGGCGACCGAGGATCTGGTCACCGCGGCGCCGCGGGTGCAGGAGCAGGGGTTATCCACGGTCCGCGCCGCGGCGGCAGTGCAGGCCGCGAGGCAGCGGCAACTGGCGCGCCAGGGGCGCCTGAATTCGCAGCTGGATCCGGAGCAGACGCTGGAACACTGCCGGCCCGATGGCGCCGGCCTGAAGCTGTTGCAGGAGGTCAGCCGCCGCCGCGGCTACTCGGCCCGCAGCCAGCACCGCGTGCTGCGCGTGGCCCGCACCATAGCGGATCTGGCCGCAGGGAGCGATTCGGGCGGGTATGCAAAAACGGGAGCGGCCGAAATCGCCGAAGCCCTGGCCATGCGCTGGTCCGAATAGACCGCGCACTGCGCCTTACATGGCGAGCATGTGGTCGAGGCCGGCCTTGATCAGCTCATCGGACAGATCCGTGCGGCCGCCCTTGGCGGGCATGACACCGGCCGTGCCGGTGTAGCCCTTAAGAGCGTGCTCGTACAGAGTGGCCTTGCCTTCGGCACGGCGCGATGCCCAGGCCGCGGCATCTCCGGCCTTGGGGGCCCCGGCGATGCCCAGTCCATGGCAGGCCTTGCAGACCTGCTCGTAGACCTCATCGCCATTGGTCGGCACGACCAGAGCGGTGCTGACAGCCGGCGTTGCCGTCACCGGAGCAATGACCAGCGCCGAATTGTCCTGGCCGGCCACGGCAACGCGCACGGGCAGCGCCGTGCGGGCCTGTGTCTGCTCCATCACCAGGGGATCGTCCTTCATCAACGCCGCCTGCCGTGTGGCGCCAACGTGGCGGGCGAGCGCGAATATCACCAGCATGATCACGGTCAGGAGGCCGATGACGACACTGAAAACGTTGAAAAAGTGGGTGTCCTGCTTGCTCACGGTGGAGAAATCCGGCTATCGGGTGATTTTCAAGGCCCGCGATTATAGCCGGATCAGGGGTTTCCCGGGGGGCAACGCCGGGAGTGGGAGTGCCGATCCGGGGGGTAGGGCTGTTGCTGCCCAGGTTGGCCCGCTCACGGCGCGGCTCCCGCGCACACCCGCCCGATCTCGCCGACCGATTCGCCTGCGAATACGTCTGCAGGTGTCTCGAGGACCCTTCGGGGCGGGCTTCGCCGGTGCATCCCCAGTGGATGTTTGGTTCACTGGCGGTTGAACGCGGACCATATGGCCTGCGAGCAATGTCCTACGATCCTCACGATTCCACTTTCTCAATTTCCAGCGGTGGTCGTAAACATGACAACCGATTCTCTGCATCTGCCTGCACATTTCGAAGTCCAGGCGGTGCTGAACAAGTATCTCGAAGGCATCCGCACCGGTGACGTGGCGCTGCTGCGCAGCGTGTTCGACGAGAACGCGCGCCTGCACGGCACCATCATGGGCCACGAGGTCAATGGTCCGCTGGATGTGTTCCTGAAGGATGTCGCGGAAAATCCGCCGCCGGTGAAGTCCGGCGAGCCCTTCCGCGCCGCTATTGTTGATATTCACGTCAGCGGCAATGTGGCGCGCGGCAGCGTGATCGAGCAGTCCTACTTCGGCCTCAACTTCATGGATCATTTCCATCTGCTGAAGACGGCACGCGGCTGGGTCATCGTCGACAAGCTCTTCTTCCACGAGCCGCCGAAGAGCTGAATGGCGCCATGAAGAGAGTGAAGCTGCCGGCCGGTCTGCTGGGAATCATCGCTGCGCTGGCATTGCCGGCCTGGGCGCAGCAGTCATCGCCCGTGGCCTTCGATGCTGCGAAGCTCTCGCAGCCGCAATACAAGGTGCGCATGATGCACAACGCCAAAGTGCGCATGCGCGACGGCGTGGAGCTGTCCACCGACCTCTATCTGCCGGACGCGCCCGGCAGGTTCCCGACCATCTTCGGCAGGACGCCGTACAACAACATCAGCGCCGGTGCGCTGGCGACGGGCAAGTACTACGCCGAGCGCGGCTATGCCTATGTCACGCAGGACGTGCGTGGACGCTACGATTCCGATGGCCAGTTCACGCTGTATGCCAGCGAGGCCAAGGATGGGCTGGATACGCTCGACTGGATCGCCGCCCAGCCCTGGAGCGATGGCAAGATCGGCATGAGCGGCGGCTCCTACGGCGGCTATGTGCAGCTGGCGCCGGCCGTGTTCCAGCCGCCGCACCTCACCGCCATCGCCGCTTCGGTCACCACCGGCGACATTTACAACAACTGGACCTACATCGACGGCGCGCTGTACCTGAGCTTCGGCATCGGCTGGGCCGGGGTGGACATGTCCGGCCGCGGCTTCCAGTATGCCGCGGGCCTGGACTGGCCGGTGATCTACAAGCATCTGCCGCTGATGACCATGGACGAGGCGGCCAGCCAGCCGAACTCGGGTTTCCGCGAGCTGCTGAAGCATCCACGCGCCAACGATCCATTCTGGCGCGCCATCAGCATCGAGAAGGAAACCCACAACATCTCGGTGCCCTTCCTGACGGTCACCGGCTGGTACGACATCTTCCTGCGCGGCGCACTGGCCGATCAGGTCGACATCAGCCACAACAGCCCCTCGCAGCTGGCGCGCAGCAACAAGCGCATCATCGTCGGCCCGTGGACGCACAACACCGGTGTGCGCAACGCCAACCCGGGCTACCCCGCCACCGGTCCCGATCGCGGCATGGATTTCGGTCCCGCGGCGGCCGTGAACCTCGGAGACATCTACCTGCGCTGGCAGGATCACTGGCTCAAGGGCGCGAACAATGGCGTGGAGCAGGATGCGCCTGTCAAGATCTTCGTGATGGGCGAGAACCGCTGGCGCGATGAGCAGGAGTGGCCGCTGGCGCGTGCCAAATACACGAAGTACTACCTGCACAGCGGCGGCAAGGCCAACAGCACCGAGGGTGACGGCATGCTGTCGCTGGCAGTGCCCAAGGGTGCCGCGAGCGACCAGTTCACCTACGACCCGGCCGATCCGGTGCCGACGCTGGGCGGCAACCTGCTCGACTGCCTGATGTGCCTGTCGGTGCAGCAGGGGCCGGTGAACCAGGCCAGGGCCGAGGCGCGCCAGGATGTGCTGGTCTACACCACGCCGGTGCTGACGAAGCCGGTGGAGGTGACCGGGCCGATCAAGGTGAAGCTTTATGCTGCCACCAGCGGCCGCGACACGGACTGGACCGCCAAGCTGGTGGATGTGCACCCGGATGGGTACGCGCAGAACATCCAGGACGGCATCATCCGCGCGCGTTACCGCCAGGGCAAGGAAGCACCGGCTTCGCTGCTCGAGCCGGGCAAGGTGTACGAGTACGACATCGACCTGTGGGCCACCAGCAATGCCTTCCTGCCCGGGCACCGCATCCGCGTGGAAATCTCCAGCAGCAATTTCCCGCGCTTCGACCGCAACCTCAACACCGGCGAGGATCCGATGACCGGCGTGCGCATGGAGCAGGCGCGTCAGACCGTGTATCACTCGGCGCGCTATCCTTCGCACATTCTGCTGCCCATCATTGAATGACCCACTCGGAGACAGTCATGCGCGCGATCGCTAAAGGGCTTGGAGCATTCTTTGCCGCGTTGCTGGTGTGCAGCGCCGCTTCGGCCCAGAGCGTCGATCTGTGGCCGGGTGTTGCTCCCGGCTCGGAGAACTGGACCTACGTCGAGAAGCGCGTCGACGATGCGCCGGGCGGTGCCATGGTGGTCAACGTGGTCAAGCCGACGCTGACCGCGTACCTGCCGCGCAAGGGCAAGGCCACCGGTACCGGCGTGATCATCGCGCCGGGAGGCGCGTTCGTGGCGCTGGCCATCCAGTACGAAGGCGAGGCCGTGGCGCGCTGGCTGCAGGAGCGCGGCATCGCCGCTTTCGTGCTCAAGTACCGCCTGATGGAGCAGCGTCCGGGCGGCGCCATGCCGTCGATGCCGGAGATGGCTGCGGCCGAGAAATACGCCGTCGCCGACGGCATGCAGGCCATGAAGGTGCTGCGCCAGAATGCCGCGCGGTGGGGCGTCGCGCCGGACCGCGTGGGCATGGTGGGCTTCTCGGCCGGTGCCACGGTCGCGACCAGCGCGCTGTTCAGTGACGACGCCGCCGTGCGTCCGAATTTTGCCGGGGTGATCTACGGTGGCCCGTTCGGTGGTCCCGCCTCGGTGCCGAAGGACCTGCCGCCGGTGTTCCTCGCCTGGGCGCAGGATGACCAGATCGGCGAGAACACCACTGCGAAGCTCTTCGCTGCGATGAAGGCCGCCGGCTACAGGCCCGAGGCTCATGCGTTCACGGCCGGTGGCCATGGCTTCGGCGTGAAGAAGCAGGGCCTGACCAGCGACCACTGGATCGACGCGTTCCACTACTGGCTGCAGAGCCAGGGTTTCGCGAAATCGGCAGGCAAGCCCGCGCGCTGATCGAAAACGGGGGAGACGACATGTTCGACGCAATCAGCAGGAAATCGCTTCTGGCCACGCTGACCGCCGCGGGGCTGGCGGCGCTCGGCCTTTCGGCGCTGGCGCAGACCGCTGCACAGGAGCCTCAACCGCTGCCCGAGAAGGAAGCGACGCTCAGCGGCGGCCGTCCGGACATCATGGCGCCGCCGCCGGCCAAGGAGCTGTACGAGCGGCGTTGCGCGATCTGCCACATCGACGCCGATCCCGGACTGGTATTGAACGGGCGCGTGGTTCCCAATGCCGCCACGCTCAAGGCCATGCAGGCCAGCAAGGTCTACGAGTCCATGGCGCACGGCAAGATGCTGCCGCAGTCCGACGGCATCAGCGACCGCGACATGCGCGGCATCGCCGAGCTGATCACGGGCAAGAAGATGGAGGGCAGCGGCGACACGCTGATTGCCGCCATGACCAACAACTGCCGCAACAATCCGCCGATGACGGACCCGGCGCGTTCGGCTGGCTGGAATGGCTGGAGTCCCACGCCCGACAATGCGCGCTTCCAGAGCGCGGCAGCAGCCGGCCTCAACGCCTCCGACGTACCCAAGCTCAAGCTCAAATGGGCCTTCGGCCTGCCGCTGGGTTCCAGCACGGCCTCGCAGCCCACGGTGGTGGCAGGGCGGATCTTCGTCGGCAGCGACAACTCCACGCTCTATTCGCTGGATGCAAAGACCGGCTGCGCCTACTGGTCCTATCGCACTAAGACACCGGGCCGCGCCGCGCCCATCGTCGCGCCCATCGCGGGCTATCCGGGCGTGAAGTACGCAGTGTTCTATGCCACGGCCAGCAAGGCGATCTACGCGCTCGACGCGCAGACCGGCAAGCTGCTGTGGGAGAGCCCCATCCCGGGTGATGGCAACGGGCTCACTGGTTCGCCGACCTACCATGACGGCCGGCTGTACGTCGGCCTGACCTCGTCGGGCGTCACGGCGGGCTTCACTCCGAATGTCGAGTGCTGCAAGTACCGTGGCGCGATCGTGGCGCTCAATGCCCGCGACGGCAAGATCATCTGGCGCAGCGATAGCGTGCCCGAGCCGCTGGAGAATCTCGGCAAGAACAGCCTCGGCACGCAAGTCTGGGGTCCGGGCGGGGCCAGTGTGTGGAATGCGCCCACCGTCGATGCCAAGCGCGGCCTCATCTACGTGGGTACCGGCAACAGCTATGGTCCGAAGGTGGCTTCCACCAGCGACTCCATCGTTGCCCTGCGCATGAGCGATGGCAAAATCCAGTGGCATCACCAGGAGTTCAAGGACGCCTTCATGCTGGGCTGCCCGGACAAGGGTCCGCCCGGCGAGATTTGCCCGCAGCAGATCGGCCCGGACTGGGACTTCGGCGGCGCCTCGGCCATCCTGCAGCCGCTGGGCAATGGCAAGGACGTGCTGGTCGCGGCCGGCAAGGGCGGCGTCGCGATTGCCCTGGACCCCGACAACAAGGGCAAGCTGCTGTGGCGTACCAAGCTCTATGACAAGACGCCGCCGACGGCCGATGGTCTGGTGCTCTTCGGCGGTGCGGCCGATGGCAAGCGCGTGTACTTCCCGCTGCAGCAGGAGGGCGGCGGGCTCAAGGCGCTGCAGCTGGCGACCGGCAAGATCGACTGGGATGCGAAGGTCGGTGCCGACAAGCGTGGCCAGGCCAGCGCCGCCACGGTCATTCCCGGCGTCGTGTTCACCGGCGGCTGGGACGGCATCGTTCGTGCCGTGGACATGAACGGCAAGGTGATCTGGTCTTTCAACACGCGCCGGCGCTTCGACTCCCTCAACGGTGTCATTGCCATCGGCGGTTCCATCGGTGCGCCGGGACCGACCATCGCCAACGGCATGGTCTACGTGGCTTCCGGCTACCCGGGCTTCCAGGGCGGCACGCCCGGCAACGTGATCCTGGCTTTCGGCAAGTAACCCGCTTCCTGTGGAGCGGCTTGCCGCCGCTCCACTTTTTCGCTGCGGCGTATCGCCCGCGTCTGCGTCAGGCGGCCTGCTCCATCCGGATTTCCGACGGCCTCAGCTCGATGGGTTCGGCGGCGAGGGACGCAGCCTCACGCGGGTAGTCCAGGCCCCACAGGCCCCGCACGTCGATACCGTAGACGTCTTCCAGCGTCGCCAGCTCATCGCGCAGCGCAGCGATGAGGCGCAGCTGTTCGTCAGGCGTCAACTTGAATCGCCCGCTGTCCACGGCCATGCGGCTCCAGAGTGCGGACCGTGCGCGCTGGGGCACCAGGGATCGCCACAGCGCCCGCAGCGCAGGCAGGCGGCTCGCCGCGCGCCAGAACGGCGGCGATACGCGTTGGGTGTCGGCGCCGTTCCAGCGCGCAGAGTCTATCGTGATGGGATCGAGTCCGGCGAAGGCGAGCACATTGCGCATGACGCTCTGCGGGTCCTGCGAAAGCTCTTCGAGAGTCACGAGATGGATGCGCCTGCGTCCGAATGCTTCGACAAAAGGGGCAAGCTGGTAGGCGTAACGCGATGTGTTGAACGCCATCTCGGTGATTCCGTCGTCGAGGCCGGTGTAGCGCGTCTCGGGATTGTAGAGACCGAACTCGCGGCCCGCCGTCGCGAAATGCCGCGCGTGGGATTCGATCCGGCGCAGCGGGTTGCGCATGATGTAGATGAAACGGTATTCGACGCCGGGAAGCGATTTCATGTTTGCCGGAACATCGAGAACGTAGGGGCGCTTGGTGTATTCCGTCGAAGCATCGAGTGCCCAGACATGCTGTGCCGGGTTCCAGTCGAAAAGTCCCTCGTAATAATCGAGCCCGAGCGGCCAGCGGTAATCGACCGCGAAGAAACCCGATTCCTTGTCCGAAGCCGCACAGATGGCCGGATGTTGCGCGAGATAGCGGAAGAGACTGGAAGTGCCACACTTCATGGCGCCAAGAATGATGAGGTAGCGCTTGATGACCGGCGCCCTCTTCGAGTTGTTTTCCGGGTTCATTCGATCCCCTCCTGTCGTTCATGTCTTTGTCATAAAGTCATGAAAACAAGACGGAGAGGATTAGTAATGCTGTCGGCGATACGGGACAGTTTCGATATCCTGTGCCGCTGGCGCGTCGTCCGTGAAGGGTTCATGATGTGATGGATACGCAAGTGGCCATTGTCGGTGGCGGTCTCGCCGGCCTTCACGCGGCCCGCCTGTTGCAGGCGGCGGCCATTGGTTTCGTGTTGATTGAAGCCCGCGACCGTTTTGGGGGCCGCATCTTCACTGCCGACGAAACCGGATCGCCCTGCGGCGACGGTTTCGATCTCGGCCCATCCTGGTATTGGCCACAAGTGCAGCCGGCCATCGGCGAACTGGTCGCAGAGCTGGGTCTTCCCGCCTTCGGCCAGAACAGCGAGGGTGACGTGGTGTTCGAGCGCATGTCGCGCGAAGGGCGGCATCGCTATCGTGGATATGCGCAGGAACAGCAGTCGATGCGCCTGGTGGGCGGCACCGCCTCGCTGGTGCATGCGCTGGCGCGGGACCTGCCGCGCGAGCGGATATGGCTGGGCGCACGCGTGACCGCGCTGACGCTCGCGGGAAACGCAGCCGCGCTGACGATCTCACGCACCGATGGAACGCGGGAAATACTCACTGCTGCGCAGGTCATCGCCGCTTTGCCGCCGCGGCTGCTCGATGCGACGGTCGCGTTCACGCCCGTCCAGGATGCGGCAACGACGCGGCGCTGGCGTGATGCAGCGACGTGGATGGCTCCGCATGCCAAGTTCTTTGCGCTCTACGATCGGCCTTTCTGGCGCGCCGCCGGGCTTTCCGGCACCGCGCAGAGCATGGTCGGACCGATGATGGAGATGCACGATGCGACCACGGCATCCGGCCGCGCGGCGTTGTTCGGTTTCCTCGGCGTCGCTGCCGATCAGCGCGCCGCCCTGGGTGAAGGGGCGCTGACCCGCGCCTGCCTGGATCAGTTCGCCCGCATCTTCGGCGAGCAAGCGCGCGCTCCCACGGCGACGATTTTCAAGGATTGGGCTGCCGATCCGCTGACTGCCACCGTGGCCGACATGGCTGCCGCCGCAGGTCATGCCGGTACCGGCGATGCGCCCTGGGTCACGGGTCCGTGGCAGCGGCGGCTCGTGATGGCCGGCAGCGAAACCAGCCCGTTCGAGTCCGGCTATCTTGCCGGCGCCGTCATCGCCGCAAGGCGAGCGGTCGATCAGGTGCTTGCCGCGCTGGGGAGCGACCGTGATGCCGGGCAATGATCCGGGAGCTGTGCCGATAGAAAGTGGCGCGCCCGACTGGATTCGAACCAGTGACCCCTGCCTTCGGAGGGCAGTACTCTATCCAGCTGAGCTACGGGCGCCTTGTTGAATTGCCTAGCGTACTACAGCCAGCCGCGGCGTTTGAAGATAAGCCACGGGACCACCGCTGACACCACCATCAGCACCAGTGCCGCCGAGAACCCCCAGGGGCTGTGCAGGGTGGGGATGGACTGGAAATTCATGCCGAAGATGCCGGCGATCACCGAGGGCGGCAGCAGGAACACGGTGACCACCGAGAAGATCTTGAGGATGTTGTTCTGGTCGATGTTGATCAGGCCCAGCGTGGCATCGAGCACGAAGTTCAGGTTGGAGCTCAAGAAGATGGCGTGGTCGCTCATGGCCACCACGTCCTTGGACAGGGTGCGCAGCCGGGTGCGCACGTCCTGCGGCAGATTGATGCTGGATTGCTGCACGAAGGCCAGCAGGCGTGCCAGGCCCGCCAGACTCTCGCGCGCCTTGGCGATCAGTTCGCCGCTCTGCCCGGTGCGTTCCAGCAGCCGGCGGAAGTCGCGCTGCGATTTGCGGTGGCCGTCGGTCCGGCGCTCGCGGCTGAACACTTCCGCCGAACAGGCATCCATGTCGCGGCTCACGCGTTCGATCACGTCGGCGATGCGCTCGACGATGGACTCGATGATCCCCGCCAGCACGGCCGGCGCGCTGTTGTGCGAAGTCGGGTGACGCTCGATGTAGTTGGCGAAGCGCTGCAGCGGCAGCGGATTGACATAGCGGTTGGTGACGATGCGTGAGTCTTTGAGGATGAACGTGACCTGTGCATTCTCGGGCAGGTCGGAGTCCAGCCGGGTGACGACGGTGGCGGTGAGGTACAGCGCGCCGTTTTCCTCGTACAGGCGGTTCGAGTATTCGATCTCGCCCATTTCCTCGCGGGTGGGCACCTCGATGCCCAGCCGCGCCTCGACCTGGCGTTCCTCCTCGACGGTGGGCTCGAGCAGGTCGAGCCACAGCGCCTCCTCGGGCAGCGGCGCCTGCGGCTCGCGCTCGAGGCGTTTGAGGCCTGCGGGCGTGAGGCAGTAGACCGTCAGCACAGGTGCAGCGCGGCGCTAGCGGCGCTTCTCGAAGGCGGCGAGATCGTTGATCAGGTCGACCAGCTGCTTCTGGCCGCCGGCCAGGCCCACGTCGGTCATGTACTTGCCGTTGACGTATACCGACGGCACACCCTCCACGCGGTAGCGGCGCGTGATTTCCTCGGCGCGCTGCAGTTTGGTGTTGACGCTGAAACCGTTGTACTCGCGGTTGAAGTCGGCCTCGCTGATGCCGTTGGCCTTGGCGAACTCCAGCCCCAGGCGCTGGCTCTGTGCGGCACCGTCCGCGACCAGCATGTTGCCGCGCTTGTGGATCTCGTCGAAGGCCTTGGGCACCAGATCCGTGCGGCCCAGCGCCTCGAGCGTGTAGTAGAGCCGGCCATGCGCGCGGTGCACCGGGCCCCACATCACCGGCACCATGGTGAACTTGATGTAATCGGCCTTGTTCTTCTTCCAGCTCTCGATGAAAGGCTCGAGTGCGTAGCAGTGGCCGCAGCCCAGCCAGAACACTTCGATCACCTCGACCTGGCCGGGTTCGGCGCTGGTGGGCTGCGAGGGCACGATGGGCCGGTAGTTCACGCCCGATTTCCAGCGGCCGGCCGGCAGCTGGGCATTTTCGGGCAGTGCGGCGAGGCGCTCCAGCGAGGCATCGCTGGCGTCATCGGCCGCATCGCCACTGGATTCCTGCGTGGCCGTGGCTGCCTTGTCGAGTTCCGCCTGCGAGGGGGCGGGGGTCTGCGATTCGGACGGCTGCGCAGCCGGTGCCGGAGCTTCGGGGGCTGGCTTGCTCTCGGGCGCGGGCGAACCGCAGGCGGCCAGCAGCAGCGCGGCGAGACCGATCCAGGGCAGAGCCTTCTTCATTGTCAGCGCATCCCCTGGATGTAGGAGGCGAGGTTGCGGCGGTCCTCAGCCGTCAGCCGCGTGGCGATGGTGTGCATCATCGCTGCATTCGGGCCTGACTGCGCCTGCCCGGCGTTGTCCTTGGCGTAACGGGTGTCGGTGGCGTAGTCGGTGAGCTGCTTGACGGTGTACACCGAATGCTGGGCCTGCAGCGCCGGGTAGCCGGCGGCGGGATTGCCGCGGCCCACCGGGCCATGGCAGGAAAGGCAGGCGGGAATGCTGCGCGTTGCGTCGCCGCCGCGGTAAAGGGTTTCACCGGCCTTCCAGTAGGAGGGATCGGCCTCCAGGCCGGTGGGCGTCTGCGAAGCGAAATAGACGGCGAGATCCGCGATGTCCTGGTCCGAGAGGTTCTGCACCATGGGCAGCATCAGCACGTTCACGCGATGGCCGTTGCGAAAGCGCGTGATCTGCTCGGTGAGGTAGGCGGCGTTCTGGCCGGCCAGCACCGGCCATTCAGGGTTGACGCTGTTGCCGCTGAGGCCATGACAGGCCGTGCAGGTGGCGGATTTGGCGGCTCCGGCGGCGGCATCGCCCACGATCTGGGCATGCGCGGCGGTGGCGGCCATCGACAGGCAGACCGCGGCAAGTGCCGCGGCAAGCGAGAAATTCCTCATGCGTCCCCAAGCTCCCGATCGAGCGAACCGATCCGCAATTGTACACTAGCGCCCCGTTTTTCCCCCGGTGCGCCCGTGAGCCAGTGGCCGCAGCTGCAATTCCTGACCAGTGTTTCCCGGCCGGCCCAGTTTCCTCCCGACCAGGGGCGGGAGGTGGCCGTGGCCGGCCGCTCCAACGCCGGCAAGTCCAGCGCCATCAATGCCCTGCTGGCCAGGAAAAACCTGGCCCGCACCAGCCGCACGCCGGGCCGTACCCAGCTCTTCAATTATTTCGAACTCGCCCCGGGGCGGCGCCTGGTGGATCTGCCGGGCTATGGCCACGCCGAAGTCCGGGCGGCCACCCGCGACAGCTGGGGGCCAATGGGCGAGGCGCTGCGCCAGCGGCAGAGCCTGTGCGGACTGCTGCTGGTGGTGGACAGCCGCCGCGGCGTGGGAGATATGGATCTGGCCCTGCTGGACTGGGCGGGGTTGTCGCAGGAAGGCGTGCATGTGCTGCTTTCCAAGGCCGACAAGCTGGCCCGCAGTGCGGCCATGCAATGTCTGCGGGAGGCACAGGGGCGGCTTGAAGGCAGGGCGACCTGCCAGCTATTCTCGTCGCTCAAAGGCGACGGTCTGGACGCAGGCCGTGCCGTGCTGAAGCGCTGGATGAGTGCTGCGGCGGAAGGTGGGGGAGGGAAGCCGGATAAGGGCTGGACAAGAAAATGCCCCGGTGGCTTGGCCACCGGGGCAGATAAACCGCATGACAGGTCTCGGTGCCTTGCGGTTGACCCGCTCAGGGAGGGAAGCGGGGAGTGATCGCGTCACTCAATAGGTCAGACAGACCCCTGCGCGGGAAGTTCACTCCGGAGCGAAGATTTTTTGCTGCCGGCTCACTTCGCCGGCCGGGGCCCATCAGTGGGCTTCGTCCCAGTTTTCCCCGGTGCCGATGTCCACCTTCAGCGACACCCTGAGCTCGCCGGCCCGTACCATCTCCGAGCGCAGCAGTGCGGCCACCTCGTCCCGGGCTTCCCGGGCCACCTCCAGCACCAGCTCGTCATGCACCTGCATGATGAGGCGGGCGGGCATCTTCTGCGCGGCGCAGGCCGCCTCCACATTCAGCATGGCCTGCTTGATGATGTCCGCAGCCGTGCCCTGCATGGGGGCATTGATGGCGCTGCGTTCGGCGTACTGCTGCAGCGAACGGTTGCTCGAGCGGATATCCGGCAGATAGAGCCGCCGGCCGCGTACGGTTTCCACGTAGCCGCGCTCGCGGGCCTGCTCGCGGGTGCGGTCCATGAAGGCCTTCACGCCCGGGTAGCGCTGGAAGTAGAGGTCCACGTACTTCTGCGCCGAGCCGCGGTCGATGCCCAGCTGCTTGGCGAGCCCGAAGGCAGACATGCCGTAGATGAGGCCGAAGTTGATGGCCTTGGCCGAGCGGCGCTCGTTGGGCGTGACCTCGTCGATGGGCCTGCCGAACACCTCGGCCGCAGTGGCCTGGTGGATGTCGCGGTCCTCGGCAAAGGCCTTGAGCAGATCCGGGTCGCCCGACAGATGCGCCATGATGCGCAGCTCGATCTGCGAATAATCGGCGGCCATCAGCACATAGCCCTTGGGCGCGATGAAGGCCTGGCGGATGCGCCGGCCTTCGGGCGTGCGGACGGGAATGTTCTGCAGGTTCGGGTCGGTGGAGGAGAGCCGGCCCGTGGCGGCCACGGCCTGGTGGTAGCTGGTGTGCACGCGGCCGGTGTCGGCGTTGATCTGACCGGGCAGCTTGTCCGTGTAGGTGGACTTGAGCTTGGCCATGCCGCGGTATTCGAGGATCAGGCGCGGCAATTCGTAGTCGCCGGCCATTTCCTCGAGCACGTCCTCGGCGGTGGAGGGCTGGCCCTTGGGCGTCTTGCGGATCACCGGCAGCTGCAGTTTCTCGAACAGGATCTGCTGGAGCTGCTTGGGCGAATCGAGGTTGAATTCGCCGCCGGCCACGGCATGGGCCTGCGCCGCGATCTGCTGGATGCGCATGCCGAGCTCGCCGCTCTGCTTCTTGAGCAGCGCGGCGTCGATGAGCACGCCACGCTGCTCCATGGCGAGCAGCACGCCCGACAGCGGCTGTTCCAGCTCCTCGTACAGGGCGAGCAGTGCAGGGGTGGCCTGCAGCTTCGGGTACAGCGTCCGGTGCAGCTGCAGGGTGATGTCGGCGTCCTCGGCAGAGTAGTTCGAGGCGTTTTCCACCGGCACCTGGTCGAAGCCGATCTGCTTGGCGCCCTTGCCGGCGACATCCTCGTACTTGACTGTTTCGACGCCGAGGTAGTGCTGGGCCAGCG
This sequence comes from Steroidobacteraceae bacterium, assembly GCA_049841155.1. GTDB lineage: Bacteria > Pseudomonadota > Gammaproteobacteria > Steroidobacterales > Steroidobacteraceae > ZC4RG30. The sequence continues at coordinate 1,828,648 of JASGHI010000003.1, read as the reverse complement.
AATCCATGTCGTGGCGCGAGGCCACGCTGTCGAGCACGTAGGACTCGAGCATGGTGTCGTGGCGCATGCCGCCGAGCGTGATGCCATGGTTGGCGAGCACGTGCGCGTCGTACTTGAGGTGATGGCCGACCTTGGCGCGGGCTTCGTCCTCGAGCCAGGGCCTGAGTCTTGCCAGCGATTTTTCGAGGTCGAGCTGTTCGGGCGCCCCCGCATAGCGGTGGGCCAGCGGCAGGTACGCGGCCTCGCCGGGCTCGATGCAGAACGACAGCCCCACGATGCGCGCCTCGCGGTAGTCGAGGCTCGTGGTCTCGGTGTCGAAGGCGGTGAGCGGTGCGCGCTGCAGCCGGCTGAGCCAGTCGTCGAAGGCGGCTTCGGTGAGAATGGTGGTGTAGTGGCGCGGCACCGGTGCGGGCAGATCCGCTGCGCGTGGATCAGGCGCCGCGGCTGCAGCTGCGTGCGGCGTGCCCGATGATGCGGCGGTCTTGTCCGCTTCAGCGCCGCCATCCAGCTGTTTCAGCAGCCCCCGGAATTCCAGCCTCGCATAAAGTTCGCGCAGCGCGGTGGTATCTGCGCTCTGGCGCTGCAGTTCCGTGGTTTGTACCGGCAGATCGACATCCAGCCGGATGGTCGCCAGCTGTCGCGACAGAGCCAGCGTATCGAGCCCGGCGCGCAGGTTCTCGCCGGTCTTGCCGGTGATCTTGTCGGCATGTTTGAGCAGTTCGTCGATGTTGCCGTAGGCCGCCAGCCACTTCGCTGCGGTCTTCGGGCCCACCTTGTCGATGCCTGGGATGTTGTCCGAGCTGTCGCCGATCAATGCTAGGTAGTCGATGATCTGCTCGGGCCAGACATCGAACTTTGCCTTCACGCCGTTGCGGTCCATGCGCGTGTTGCTCATCGTGTTGATGAGCGTGATGTGCTCATCCACCAGCTGCGCCATGTCCTTGTCGCCGGTGGAGATGAGAACGTCGCGTCCCTCAGCGGCGGCACGGCGCGCCAGCGTGCCGATGACATCATCCGCCTCCACGCCGGGAATGCGCAGCAGCGGCAGGCCCAGCGCCTTCACCGCGGCCAGCAATGGCTCGATCTGCGAACGCAGGTCGTCCGGCATCGGCGGGCGGTGCGCCTTGTACTCGGCAAAGAGCTCGTCACGGAAAGTGCGGCCCGGCGCATCGAACACCACGACGATGGGGCAGTCCGCGTGCTCGTGCAGGAACTTCTGCAGCATGTTGATCACGCCGAATACCGCGCCCGTGGGTTCGCCGCGCGAGTTGGTCAGCGGCGGCAGTGCGTGGAAGGCCCGGTAGAGATAGGACGAGCCGTCAACCAGGATGAGCGCAGGCGTGCTCACTGCCGCGGCCGGGAGGATTTTTCCTGGCGGCCATCACTGGCCCCGGGTTGTGCCCTGTCTTCGCCGTCGGGGATGGCCGTGGCCGCAGTTGCCGGTGTGGTGACGACTGCGCGGTGTTCATCGGGTTGCTGCAGTGCTCCCTTCTGCCCGCAGGCACAGAGCAGCGCCAGTGCACCGGCTGCAAGCAGGCGCCACGCCATTCAGGCGCCGCCGTTGGGAAGCGCTTTGCCGTCGGCCAGCGCCATCCAGCCGCGCACGATCCGGTAGGCGGCCCAGATGCCCGTGATCGCGAGTCCGCCGAACAGGAAGGGGATGCCGATGAGCAGCAGCGACAGGGGCCCGAAGATAAGCCCGAGGATGATGACTGCGACAAAGGCAATCCAGAAGGTGCGGATCAGCCAGCGGAAGTGCGAGGCCAGCCAGGTGCCCTGCGCCTCATCGCGCTTCACATAGCACATCACCACGGCGACCAGCGAGGGCAGCCCGAACACGAACATGGTAGCGACGAGGGCCTGGCCGAAGATGCCCATCGCGATCGACACGGCATGCAGCGCGTAGATCAGTTTGACCCAGGAGACGAGCTTCGGGTCGACGGCGACGGTTGTAGTGACAGAGGAGGAGTCGTCCATGGGTACAAAGATACTCCATGGACCGGGTTGGGCGAACCTGAATGATCGTTTCTCCGTCCTTGGCGCCATCGAAGCGGGCCTGGTTCGCGTGCGGACGGCCCATATTGCCGGGATCGCCGAACGGCAGCGCGGTCAGCTGCCTTTGGATTTCGCTGCGACGCGCCGGTAGGCCTCACGGAAGGGAATGCCTTCCTTCAGTACCAGTTCGTAGGCGTCATCGGCCGCGTGGATGGAGGGGTCGATGCGGATGCGGTCGGGATTGAAGGCGATCTGCGGCAGCGCCGCAGCCATGATGTCCAGCGACTGCGCGCAGATGTCGATGCCGCGGAACAGCGGGAACTTCAGCAGCTGCAGGTCGCGCTGGTAGCCCGATGGGAGCTTGGCGAAGATGGCCAGCGCCTCGGTGAGGCAGGCCAGCGCCGTGGCGCTGCGGCCGCGCACCAGCTCGAACACGTCCGGGTTGCGCTTCTGCGGCATGATGGAGGAGCCGGTGGTGAAGGCATCGGGCAGCTTTACGAACGCGAATTCCTGCGTGTAGAACAGCAGCAGGTCGCTTGCCAGGCGCGCCAGGTCCTGCATGGTGAGCGTGATCTCGAACAGCAGCTGGCTCTCGGCCTTGCCGCGCGCCAGTTGCACGGCGGTCACCGGCTCATGCACCTCGTCGAAGCCCAGTTCCTTGCGGGTGGCTTCGCGGTCCAGCTTCAGCGCCGGCGCGCCATAGCCGGCCGCCGAGCCCAGCGGGCTGCGTTCGATGCGGCGGCGCACGGCCTTGAGGCCGGCAGCATCGTCCTTGAGTTCGCTGGCGAAGCCGCCAGCCCACAGCGCCACGGAGCTGGGCATGGCCTGCTGCATGTGCGTGTAGCCGGGCAGCGCGACCTGCCCCTGCCGGGCGGCAAGCTGATCGAGCTCCTTCACCACGGCCAGCGTGCCGGCGGCGAGTTCCTGCGCCGCATCGCGCAGATAAAGGCGCAGCGCGGTGAGCACCTGGTCATTGCGCGAGCGGCCCAGATGCACGCGGCCGCCCACGGCGCCGATCTTGGCGGTGAGATGCTTCTCGAGCGCGGTCTGGCCGTCCTCGTCCGCAAGGGTGATGGTCCACTCGCCGCGCGCATGCGCGGCGCCGACTTCGGTGAGCCCCTGCTCGATGGCCGTGAAGTCCTGCTGCGGGATCAGGCCGCGGCCGGCGAGCATGCGCGCATGCGCGATGGAAGCCGCCACGTCGTATCGCACCAGGCGTTCGTCGAGCGCGTGGTCCTCGCCGGCGGTGAATTGCAGCACGCGGCTGTCCAGCGGCGTGCCCTTGTCCCAGAGACGTGTCACGGTGTTTGTCCCGGAGCGGCTACTTGCCGCCCTGCTGCTCGGCCGGCGTGAGCGCGTTGACGTCGCTGACGATCAGCGTGCCCATGCCTTCGTTGGTGAACACCTCGGTGAGGATGCTGTCCGGCGCGTCGTAGGAGATCACGTGCACGCGGCGCACGCCGCCGCGGATGGCTTCCTCGATGGCCTTGGCCTTGGGCAGCATGCCGTCCTTGATGGCGCCGGACTTGCGCAGCGCGTCGAGGCCCTTGAGATCGGTGTAGGAGATCACCGAGCCCGGATCGGCCACGTTCTCGAGGATGCCCGGCGCGCCGGTGCACAGGATGAGTTTCTCCGCGCCCAGCGCGGCACCGATGGCGGCGGCCACGGTGTCGGCATTGATGTTGAGCAGCGTGCCCTTGTCGTCGGCCGACAGCGGGCTCACGACGGGCATCAGGCCGGTGTCCAGCAGCTTCTTCAGCACCGATTCGTCCACCAGGTCGATGTCGCCGACGAAGCCGTAATCCACGGTCTCGCCCTCGACCTGCACCGGGCCGCGCTTGTGCGCCTTGATGAGGCCGGCATCCACGCCCGACACGCCCACGGCCTCGATCTCGAGGTCCCGGCAGAAGGCCAGCAGCCGCGTGTTGATGAGGCCGTTGAGCACCATGGAGGTGGCGTCGATGGACTTCTCGTCGGTGACGCGGCGTCCCTGCACCATGCGTGTGGGCACGCCCATGGCCTCGGTCACCTGCGTGAGCTGCGGGCCGCCGCCATGCACCATCACGACCTTCACGCCGAGGTAGTGCAGGATGGCGATCTGCTCGATGAGCGCGCGCGTGGCGTGCGGGTCGCCGAACACGGCGCCGCCGGCCTTCACGACGAAGGTCTTGCCCTTGTACAGGCGGATGTACGGCGCGGCGCTGCGCAGCGCACGGATGGCGGCGGACTTGTCGTGGCTGGACGTGATCATTGGCGGCGGTTTTCCGGAAAAGTTGAGAGGTGGGGAGAGTCAGCGGGCCAGCAAGCGGTGCAGCACGGCCATCTGGGCCGGCATGCGGTTGTAGGCCTCGCGCAGCACCACGCTGCGCGGGCCGTCGAGCACGGCATCGGTGACGGCGACATTGCGCCGCACCGGCAGGCAGTGCATGAAATGGCAGGCGGGATCGGCGGCGGCGAACCAGGGTTCATCGACCTTCCAGTCGGCGAGATGCCGGCGCAGTTCGGCATCGCCAGACGCATCGCCGTAATGGCGCGTCGAACCCCATTCCTTCGCATACAGCACGCGCGCACCCTTGAGCGCTGTGGCGCGATCGGTGGTTTCGGTAAAGGAGCCTCCCGAAATGCGGGCCAGGTGCCGGGCCTTGTCGGCCAGCGGCTGCGGGATCTCGAAGCCTTCGGGCCGCAGCACCACTACTTCCATGCCGCGCTGTGCCGCCATGGTGAGCGTTGCGGCGGGCACGGCCAGCGGCAGCGCGCGCGGATGATTCACCCACGAGAGCACGAACTTGCCGCGGGTGGGCACGTCGAGTTCATCCATGGTCTTCCAGTCGGCCAGCGCCTGGCAGGGATGATTCATGGCCGATTCCATGTTGACCAGCGGCTTGTCCACGAGGTCGGCCATGGTGCGGAATCCGGTTTCAGCCAGGTCGGCAGCGAGGTCCTTGCCTTCGGCGAAGGAGCGGATTCCCACCGCGTCGGCATAGGAGGCCAGCACCGGCAGTCCTTCGCGGATGTGCTCGGCGCGGTCACCGTTCATCACCGCACCCAGCTTCGTTTCCATCTGCCAGGTGCCCTGGCCGGGAGTGATCACGAAGGAATGGCCGCCCAGCCGCGCCATGCCCGCCTGGAACGACGCCAGCGTGCGCAGCGAGGGGTTCATGAACAGCAGTCCCAGCACTTTGCCGGCCAGGGCCTGCGGTTCGGGCTCGCGCTCGAGCTTCTGCGCCAGCGCGATGAGGTCGCGCACGGCGGCGGGTTCGAGGTCCGCGAGGTCGATGAAGCGTTTCATGTCGTCAGGATGTCGCTTCAGGCCAGGCGCTCGAGCGCCGCGGCGAGCAGATCGACTTCCGCCTCCTTGAGGATGAAGGGGGGCAGCAGCCGCAGCACTGTCGGATCGCCGCTGGTGCCGGTGAGGATGTTGTGCTCGGCGAGCAGCCGCTGCTGCAGATCCTTCGCCGGCTTCGAGCAGATGAGCCCGGTGAGGAAGCCTTCGCCCTGGATGCCGGTGACCGGGCCGACCATGCAGGTCTTGCGGATGTAGGCTGCGACTCGCTGCACATTGGCCATCAGGTCTTCCTTCTCGATGGCGTCGATGCAGGCCTCGATCGCGGCCGCGGCCATTGGGCCGCCGCCGAAGGTGGTGCCCAGCGAATCGAGCTTCACGGCATCGGCCGCCTTCTTCATCAGCAGCAGCGCGGAACAGGGGAAGCCATTGCCCAGGGCCTTGGCCGTGGTGATCATGTCGGGGACCACGCCGTAGAGATTGGCTGCGAACGGTGTGCCGCAGCGGCCCATGCCGCATTGCACCTCGTCGAAGATCAGCACGGCGCCGGTCTCGTCGCAGCGCTTGCGCAGCACCTTGAGGTACTCGGCGCCCAGGTCGAAGGCGCCGCCCACGCCCTGCACGGGCTCCACGATCACGGCGGCGGTCTTGTCGGTGATGCGCGCCAGCGCCTGCGGATCACGCCGCGGCAAGAAAGTGACATCGAAGGGCGCGCGCGGAAAGCCATACCACTTCTTCGCAGCGCCCCAGGTCAGCGCGCCCGCGCCGGCCGTCCGGCCGTGGAAACTCTCCTCCAGCGCGACTATTTCCGTGCGGCCGGGGTTCAGCGTGAAGGCCATCTTCAGCGCGTTCTCGTTGGCCTCGGCGCCGCTGTTGATGAGGAACACGCTTTGCACCGGCAACTTCGAGAAGGCGATGAGCCGGTTGGCGGCGCGCGTGCGCACGTCCATGGGCACGGCGTTGCTCTGGAAGTTCACGGTGCGTGCCTGCTCGGTGAGCGCCCGCGTCCAGGATGGATGTCCATAACCCAGCGCCGCCACGGCATGGCCGCCGTAGAGGTCGAGCACGCGGCGCCCGTCCGTGCTGTACAGCCACACGCCCTCGCCGCGCAGCACTTCGAGCGGATACTGCGCGAATACCGGGGCCAGCGGATCGTGTGCGCCATGACTGGGCGCGGAACTTGCGGCCATTGCTTGTGAGATGTTCATCGTGTCTTCCGTGATCAGGTCCAGCCCGCGGCCGGCGCAGTCAGGCCCGCCGTTTCGGGCAGGCTCATCAGCCGGTTCATCCACTGCACGGCGCCGCCCGCGGCACCTTTGTTGAGGTTGTCCAGCACGCTCATCACGGCAACCACCTTGCCATCCGTGGCTACCGAAAGGCGGGCGTAGTTGCTGCCGGCCACGTCCTTCACGCGTGGTGCCTGCGCGCTGACCCGCACGAAGGGCGAGTGTGCGTAGAACTTCGTGAAGGCATCGAGCAGTTCGGCGGTGGTGGCGGGCTTTGCCAGCTGCGCCTGAACCGTGACATGGATGCCACGCGCAAACGGCCCTGAATGCGGCACGAAGGCGAAGTGCGCATCGACGCCGCTGGCCGCTTTCGCGACGGCGGCGATCTCCGGCGCGTGCCGGTGCGCCAGCGCGTTGTAGGCGTACAGGTCGCTGTGGCGCTGCGGATGGTGCGTGCCTTCGGTGGGCTTGCGGCCCGCGCCGGTGCTGCCCGTGACGCCGGCGACGAACAACTGCGGTGTCGCGATGCCGAGCTTCAGCAGCGGCACCGAGGCCAGCAGGATGGCCGAGGAGAAACAGCCCGGATGGCCCACGTGCGGCGTGGGCGAGGCGGCCAGGTGCTCCGGCAGCGCGCAGGTGAATTGCTTCAGTCGCTGCGGCGCGCCGTGATCATGCTTGTAGACCGCCGCATAAGCCTCGTTGGTGGCAAAGCGGTAATCCGCGGAGATATCCACCACACTGGGTCGGGTGCCGGCCGCTTCGGCCTTCGTGAGCAGCCGGTCGATGAGCGCCGCGGAGGCGCCATGCGGCGCGGCCGAGAACACGGCGGTCCGCGGCAGTGTCGCCACCAGCTGTTCGATCTCCTCGATGGAGGAGAACTTCGTATCCGGATACACCGCGGCCAGGTGGCCGAAGGCTTTCGCCACCAGCTCGCCGGGCTGGCTGTCCGACAGGATGCCCGCCAGCCGGAAGTTGGGATGACCGGCTACGAGACGCAGCAGTTCGCCAGCCACATAGCCGGTGCCGCCGAGCACGATGGTGGGGATGGTAGTGTTCATCGTGGCCTTCAGGCCGCGGCCGGCGCGGGGAACTTCACGCCGAGGCCGAGGCTGTCGATGACGCAGTCGCCCAGCGCTGCGCCACTGGTGAGGGCGTTGAAGGCCTGGACCTTCATCTGCTCGTTGATGATGTCCACGCCCACGCTGTTATCGGTGGCCGGCCCCGTAACCACGGCGGGTTCGATGCCGAAACGCTCGCGCAGCAGCTTTACGCCGCCCCAGGCCGCGACCGGATCATTGGCCGACAGCACCACGCTGGTGAGTGCCTTGCGGATGTCCTCGCAGTCGAGGATGGCATCCACGCCGTAGGTGCCGATGAGGCCGTCGCCCAGCTCGAACACGATCACGTCGGGCTTGCGCGCGGCGAGCTCCGTGAGCATGGCGCGCGTCAGCGCGGGGCCGGATTTGCCCGTGGTGGTGACGATGCCCAGATCGGTGAAGATCATCGAATTGCGCGCGCCCGAATCCTCCATGGCGAGGATGTCACGCCGCAGCGATACGCCGGTGGCCTTGAAGGCATCCACGGTAAGGCCGCGATGGCGCATGCGCGAGACGATGGAGCAGGCCGCCGCCGTCTTGCCCGCCTCCATGCAGGTGCCGGCCAGCGCGACCACGGGCACGCCCTGGGTATCAAGCTTTGCGTCGTAGTCGAGCTTGCGCGTGCCCACCCGCGCCGGCACGCCGATGCGCTCGCCCAGATAAGGGAACTGCAGCACCACGCCCAGCACACGGCAATCGAAGGGCTTGCCCTTGTCGGGATTCACCGAATCGCAGATGCCGAGCACGCCGCCGATGTTGAGCATCTGGATCACGTCGCCGGGCTTGACCGACTCGGGCACATGGCCCGAATAGCCGAACAGCGCGCGGCGCGGGCCGAGTGCGCCCACCACGATGTCGCCGCGCATCACCTTGGCCATGCGGCCGCTGGTGAGTTCCAGCGTGTTGTAGGTGGACTTGTTGGTGAGGATCTCGACCACCAGCACCACGCCTTCCTCGGACGGGATGTCGTCGGAAATGCGCAGGTCGTGCTTGAGGCCGAGCGCCTGGGTCACCGAGCCGATCTTGTCGACCACCACGGATCTCATCGTCTTCAATCCTTCTGTTGTTCGCCGGCGCGGCGGTGGAATACGCCCGTGAGGGCGACGATCTTGGAGAAGCCCAGTGCATCCTGCGGCGTCCATTCGCCCACGGCCTCGCCGTAGACGCCCTTGGAGGCCTTCATCAGCGAGAACGGCGATTCCACGCCCTCGACGAAGCAGGAGCCGGGCCGCAGCAGCACGTGCACGTCGCCGGTGACGCGCGCCTGCGAGGAGAGCATCAGCGCTTCGATGTCGCGGCATACCGGGTCGAGCAGCTGGCCTTCGTGCACCAAGTCGCCGTAGGGGCCGGCAACCAGCTCCTTGATGCGCTGCTGGCGCGGCGTCAGCACCAGCTTCTCCAGCTCGCGGTGCGCGTTGAGGAGGATGTCGGCGGCCGGCGCCTCGAAGGCCACGCGGCCCTTGGTGCCAATGATGGTGTCGCCCAGGTGGATGCCGCGGCCGATGCCGAAGCGCGCACCGATGGTCTCCAGCCGCTCGATCACCTCCACCGGCGTCAGTGCCTTGCCATCGAGGCTCACCGGGCGGCCTTCCTTGAAACCGATGGTGTGGTGCTGCGGCAGCGCGGGTTTGTCGAAGGCGTCCTTCGACAGCACCCAGGCGCTGTCGGGAATGCTGCCCTTGGAGGTCAGCGTCTCGGTGCCGCCGATGGTCACGCCCCATAGCCCGCGGTTGATGGAGTACGCCGCGCCATGCGGCGGGATGGGCAGGTTGCGCGCCTTGAGGTAGTCGAGCTCCTCCTGGCGCTTGAAGGCCTTGTCGCGCACCGGCGCGAACACCTCGAGGTCCGGCGCCAGCGTGCGCAGCGCGACTTCGAAGCGCACCTGGTCGTTGCCGGCCGCGGTGCAGCCATGCGCGATCATGTTGGTGCCCAGTTCACGCGCCACGCGCGCGATGGTCTGCGCCTGCATCACGCGCTCGGCGCCCACGCAAAGCGGATAGAGGTTGCCGCGGCGCACATTGCCCATGATGAGGAAGCGCAGCACCTGCTCGAAGTAGTCGGCGCGCGCGTCGATCTGGTGGTGGTCGATGGCGCCCAGCGCCAGCGCACGCTCATGCAGCGTCTTTGCCGTGGCCGCGTCGATGCCGCCGGTATCCACCGTGACGGTGATGACCGGCCGGCCCGTGTTCTCGGCCACCCAGGGGACGAGGAAGGAGGTATCGAGCCCGCCGGAATAGGCCAGAACGATGGGCTGCGCGCCCTGCGAGGGAGTCTTCGACATGATGGGGTTTCTTTATTTAGATGCGGAAAACGGAATGCAGGCGCTCGATGAGGCGCGCCTGCGCGTCGCCATCCTGCGTGGCGATGAAAATGGTGTCGTCGCCGGAGATGGTGCCGACCACTTCGTGCCAGGCTGCCTTGTCTATGGCCACGGCCACGCTGCCTGCCGCACCCACGGAGGTGCGTACCACGGTGAGGCAGCTGCCGGCCGCACGGATTTCGCGCACGAAACGGTCCACGGCCGCGAAATTGCCCTGCGCCTGCGCCACTTCCGCAGCCGGAGGAAGGTAGCGGCCCTGGGCTTTCAGCACGCCCAGCTCGCGCATGTCGCGGCTCACCGAGGACTGCGTGACATCGAAGCCATCCTGCTTCAGCAGCCCCACCAGATCGGACTGCCGGCGCACGGGCGTGCCGCGCAGATGGCGCAGGATGGCATCGCGGCGGTCAATGAGATAGCGGTCGACGTGCATAATATTTCAAATATTATGCATAAATTCTCATCGTGTCAACGCGCTGCCCGCAATGCATTTCGCCTTGGTTGCAGGGGAAATGGCGCTGGAGTATTACAAGCCGACTTGAAGTAATACCAGGCATGGACATGGGAAACGCGATCACGGTGAAGGGGCAGGTGACCATCCCCAAACGGGTGCGCGACGCGCTGGGGCTCGCTCCCGGCGATGAAGTGGATTTCGTGCTCGACGAGCGCGGCGAGGTGGTGCTGCGGCGGGTGGGTGAACGGGAGGCCGGGGAGCGGGAGCCGGACGCCATCGACAGGGCGACCGGAAGCGCCGATTTCAAATGGCCCAGCACCGCGGCATACATGAAGTTCATTCGCGGCGACGACTACGAGATCGAAATGGATGAGTGAGAGACCCTGCCCATGTTGCTGGTAGACACCAACATCCTCCTCGATGTCGTCAATCGCGACGAGAATTGGGTGTCGTGGTCAGCCGGACAGCTTCGTATGCAGGGACGGGTGCATCAACTGCTGCTCAATCCCGTCGTTTACGCAGAGGTGTCGCCTGCCTACGCATCTCCACGGGCGCTGGATGCCCACCTTGAAGGCATAGGGTTCGCATACCGGGAGATACCAAGGGAGGCGCTGTATATCGCGGGCCTTGCCCACCGGTACTACCGTCGCGAAGGCGGCCCGCGCACCAGCATCCTCGCGGACTTCCTCATCGGCGCGCATGCGGCGGTGCTGCGTTGTGGAATCCTTACGCGCGACGCACGGCGCTATCGCAGGTATTTTCCGCGCGTGCCGCTGGTCACGCCCTGATCCGCGCTACTTCTCGACCGTATAGACCACGTCGGCGCTGCGCGCCTTGCCGGATTCGGTCTTGATGGTCCAGTTGTCGGTGATGGTGTAGCGCAGCTTCAGCGTGTTGATGGCTTCGGCGAGCGAGATGCCATAGCTCACATAGAGCCGCGGCGAGAGGTATTTGCCCAGCACCAGGCTGGTCTCGTTGCTCAGGTCCGATTCGATGCTCACGTCCTCGATGCCGACGCGGTTGCCGAACTGCTGGGCCAGTATGGCTCCGCCCTGCGCGAGCAGGTCGTTGCGCGCGGCGCCGTTCTGGTTGCTGTTCTGCACGCTTTCGAGCGAGCCGCCGGCGAGGATCAGCGAGGCGATCTGCGATTGCGGGATCGAGGGCTCGGAGAAGAAGGTCATGCGCGGCGCGCGCAGTGTGCCGCGCACGTTCACGCCAGCGGTGATGTCGGGGAATTCCTTCTGTGCCCGCAGGTCGATGCCCGGATCGCCGAGCGGACCATTGCTGAACAGCAACCGGCCGCGCGAGATGTCGAGCAGGCGGCCGAGCGCCGCATAGCGGCCGGAGGTGACATTGAGCTCGCCGAGGCCGCGCGTCACGCCGTTTTCATCCAGGCGCACCTGGATGCCGCCGCCCAGCCGCGCGCTCAGTCCCAGTGCGTCGATTTCCACGGCATCGCCCAGTTCGAGGCGGATGTCGCTGACCACGAGCCAGCGCTGCGCGGGATCCACCGGCTCCGTGCCCACCAGCACTTCGTCGCCGGAGGCGAGCACGGCGTTGGTGAGGTCGGCCGGCTCCAGGCGCGCAGCGGGGATCTTCACCGTGCCGGTGGCGTTGATGCGCCGGCCCGCCAGCTTGAAATCGAGGTTGGGAGAGGCGTGGATGCGCGCCTCCGGCACGTCCACCAGCAGCAGGTTCTCGCCTTCCACGTGCAGGTCGCCGTAGGGCTCGAGGTCCCGCCAGCTCAGGCGGCCGCTGACCTTCGCGGTGCCTTCGCCGATGCGCGTCTGGCCGGTGAGCCGCAGCGCATTGGTATCCAGGTCCGCGTCGAGGTTCAGGTCCTGCAAGGACAGGTTCACCCGGTACACGTCGATGCGGGTGTCGCGCAGCTCCAGGCGCCCGGCGATGGTCGGTGCGCCCAGCGTGCCGCCGATGCGCATGTCGCTGTGCAGCTTGCCGGTGGCGCGGTCGATCTCGGCCACATGCGCTTCGAGCATGCCCAGACCATTGGTGGCCAGTTCGAGCTGGCCGCTCAGGGGATAGTCCTGCCAGCGCTCGCCGCGCCGTTCACCCTGCACCTTGCCCTGGACATGGCCGGCCTCGCCGGCGTCGAGGCCGATGGTGGCGGAGAACTCCCTGTCGGTGGCGCTGGCGTCGACGCGCCCCGAACCCAGCGCAATGCGCTCCACGCGGTTGTTGCCCACATGATGCACCAGCTCGGCACCCGTGAGCTCGCCATGCAGCTCGCCGGTGGGCAGGCGGCCGGGGCCGCCCACGGCATTGCCCTGCAGGTCGATCTCGCCGTTGTAGTCGACGTCCTGCGCCAGTCCTGTGGTGAGCAGCCGCAGCGGCAGCTGTCCGGCGGAGAAGCGGGTCAGCCAGCTCTGCGGGCCGCGTTGCAGCGCCAGACACAGCCGCGCTGCGGCGCCCTTGAGGCACAGGTCGCCAAGATCCAGTGTCTGCGCGGAAAAGGCCAGGTCCGCGGGCGCCTCCATCGTCAGCCGCAGGTTGCGGTCGGCGTCCACATCTTCGACGAGCAGGGTCTGCAGCTTTCCCTTCCACTGGCTGTCGGAGAACACGCCCTGGGCCGTGAAGCCGGCGCGTATCGGTGCCGCTTCGATGTCCGCAACGATGCGCTGCGCCGCCGGCTGGCCGGACAGCGTGATCGAGGCACGCTCGAGCCGGCGACGACCGGCCGCAAGCCCCGTGAGCTGGATCTGGCCGGCGGTGTGTCCCTGGGGGCCCAGGTCCAGGTCCATGTCGGCGTTGAGCGCCGCCAGTTCCACCGACCCCCAGCTGAAATCCGTGCCGCGTGCCTTGAACAGCAGCAGGGGCGCGGCGCCGGTGCCGGCAATGCGCCCGCGCGCGCTGAGGCGGCCGCGCGCCTGCGGGTCGAGCAGGCTCAGGTCGTCGGCATCCACGGCGAAATTCAGGTCGCGCTGCGGCCCGAGCTTTCCATCCAGCTGCAGCTGCGTGCGCCCGAGCCGCAGGTCCACCTGATGGAACTGCCACACGTCGCTGCCCGCGGCTTTTTCGGCGCGCCCCTCGCCCTGGGCGCTGGCGTTGCGAAGCCGGCCCGTCAGGCGGCCGATGCCGATGGCAAGCCTGGCCTCGCCGCCGAAGGGAGCGCCGGCGGCATTGAAATCGAAGCTCAGCCGCCCGGGCAGGTCCGCGCGCAGGCTGGCCGGGTCGATGCGTTCGGCCCGGCCTTCGATCTGCCAGGCTTCATCGGGGCTCCAGCGCGCAAGGCCATGCAGCTCGGCGCTGCCATCGAGGAGTTCCACCCGGGCGTCGTCGAAGTCGAAGCGCTCGCCGGAAAGGCGGCCGTTCACCGTGAAGGGCATCGGCGGCAGCTCCGACGAGCTGAACTCGCCACTGGCTTCCACCGCCCAGGGTTTCTGGCCGCGCAGGTGGTACTTGCCCTGGGCGCTGGTCACTGCAACCTCCGCGCCGGTCAGTGGCCAGCGGAACTGGCTCCAGTTGCCCGCCAGATCGAGCACCGGGCCGCCTTGGTCCGCAAGCCTCACGCTGCCGCGTGTGTCCAGCTTCGTGCCGGACCCGGCATGGCGGGCGCTGGCCGAACGGATCAGCAGACGTCGCTCGCGGTACAGGCCGTCGAACTCCACATCGAAGGCGCCGGCCTTGAGTCCTGCGGGCAGCAGCCTGCCGCGCGCCTGGTAGCCATCACCATCGGCCTTGATGTCCAGCTGGCCGGAGATCAGGCCGAGTGCGCCGCCGCCGCCGAAATCGGTGATGTCCACATCGCTCACCTCGCCCTTGCCGGCATAGGACCAGCCGTCGGTGAGCGTGACCGCGGCGCCTTCGGCGTGCGCGCGGAAGGGCGCATCGATGGCGACTTTCAGTGGCAGCTTGTCCAGATCGCCGCCGAAGGAGGCACTGATCTGCCATTCGGGCAGGTCCTCCGGCAGATAGCGCAGCCGCAGATCTCCCTCCAGGCCCAGTGGCAGCGCCGAGCGCAGGCGCATCGTGCCTTCGGCCCGCAGGCGCTGCTCCGGCAGCGCCAGCGCGGCGCGCCGCAGCCGGATCTGCTGCGGCGACACCCGGCCCGCGGCACGCGCATCGCGCGCCTCGTAGTGCAGGCCATTGGCCAGTGACAGCGAGCCCGATGTCACGGCCAGATCCTCGACGTTTATCTGCATCAGCCGCGGGAGAAAACGTGGCGCCCGGGGTTTGCCGCCTTCGAGGGTATTGCGGAACTGGTGGACGTCGGCGCGGCCGATCTTCACCTCGCGCAGCTGGATGATCTGCGCCAGCAGCGGCACGAAGTCGATCTTGCCCGCCACATCGTGCAGGTCCACGTCCGCCAGGCGGTGCTGCACGCGCAGCCGGTCCAGATGAAAGCCGCGGCGCAGCGTGCCGGAGGCGCCTTCCAGCGTCAGCGTGACCGGGCCGATGGTGCGGTTGAGCCGTGCCGCCACGAACTGCAGTCCGGGCTCCGTGACGACGGTGTAGTACAGCGCGACGACCGGCGTCAGCAGCAGCACCGTGAGCAGGTCCAGCAGGATGAGATGGCGCAGCTTCACAGCTTGGGCGATATGTTGAGGTGCAGGCGCGGGCTGCCGCTGCGCGACAGGGGCTGCGCAATGTCGAGGCCAATGGAAACCACCGGCAGACGGTAGCGCAGCCCGACGCCGGCCGAATACTCCATGGGGTCGCCGAAGCGGTTGAAGGCGTTGCCGATGTCGAAGAAGGTGGCGACGGCGAGATTGCGCGGCAGGTCGCGCACCAGTTCGGCGCTGCCGACGATGAGGTTGCGGCCGCCGGTCTTCTGCAGCTCGGTGGTGCCATCGCGCATGGCCACGTATTCCTGCGGCGAGAGGCTGTTGTAGGCGAAGCCGCGCACGCTGCGGTCGCCGCCGGCGAAGAAGCGGTAGATGCCGGGCAGGTCGCCGAAATTGCGCACCAGGCTCACGCCGAACTGGCCGCGTAGCAGTACATGCCATTTGTCGGACAGGTCGAAGTCGCGCTCGCTCTGCAGCAACAGGCGCAGGAAATCCGCGTCCGAGCCCAGCACCGAATGCGAGCCGATGAGTTCAGCGTAGAACTCGCGGCTGAACAAGGCCTCGCCCAGAAACCCCTCCGGCACCGAGGCGTAGGTGATGCCGGGGACCAGCAGGTTGGCCGACTGCCGGTCCACCGCGCCCTTGTTGGTCACGGTGTGGGTGGCCGCGAGCGAGAACACCCGCTGCCACAGGCCGCGGACCTGGGTCACCGATGGCTTCAGCGTATATTCTTGGGTGTTCAGGTCGCTGAGTATTTCCGAGCGGCTGATCGCGTCCAGCGAAAATTTCTCGAGCGCCGGGTCGCCGATGGGAATGTCGTAGCGCGCGTCGAGGCGCTGGAGGATGGTGGAAGCCTTGAACTCGATGCGCAGCCGGTGGCCGCGGTCGTTCACGCGTGAATCGGTCCAGCCGATGGTGCCGCGTACGGAAGTGTCGGTGCCATAGCCGGCACCGATGGTGAACTGCCGGCGGCTCTTGCTGGCGGTGATCGAGATGGGCACCGTCAGGGTCTGCGGGTCGCGCTCTCCGGGGCTGACTTCCACCGCCGCGAAGTACAGGCTGTCGTCGAGGGCGAATTGCGTGCGCAGCAGCTGCGTGACGCTGTAGGGATCCCCCTGTTTGAAGCGCAGGAAACGCTGCATCAGCTCCGGCCGTATCACCGACTGCTCGATGGCGACCTGCCCGAAGCGGTACTGGGGGCCGGTCTCCAGTGCCAGATCGATCTGCGCCGTGTGCGCCTGCGGATCGACCAGCAACTGGCTGCGCAGCAGCCGCGCGTCGAGATAGCCATTGGCCGCTGCCGTGCGCGTGAGTTCACCCTTGGCCTGTTCGTAGAGGCCGTGATTGAGCGTCATGCCCTCGGAGATGAGGGGGAAGTCCGCCAGCGCGGTGAATTGCGAATCGTTGGCACCCGGACCGGTGACTTCGATGTTGACCTTGGTGATGCGCACTACCGGGCCGCGGGTGATGCTGATGTCCACGTGCCAGCCGTTGCCTTCGGGCCCGAATGTGGAGCGTACCGCGGGCTCGTAGTAGCCGAAGGGCCGCAGCGCGCCGCGCACTTCCTCGTCGATGCGGTTGAAGAGCCGCGTCATGGTGTCTTCATCGACGCCGGCGCGCTGGCGGTAGCGCTCCACGCTGAGGAAGGTGAGCACGTTGCGGCGCAGGTCGCCATCGACGCCCTCGATGTTGATGCGGATCTCGGCCAGCGCCGCGCCGCTCCACAGCATCAGCGCGGCGGCCAGCGGGCGCAGCCACGGCCTCATGCCGCCATCCGCGGGCAGAGTGTCAGGCGCACCGCGCCGCATGGCGTGCCGCCGGGGCCGAAGCTGCGCTCCTCGATGAGGATGGCGCCGCGCCGCTCGCGCGTGACCACGGTGGAGGAGCGGGTGCCGAAAGTCTCGCTGCTCACGAAGGGACCGGAGCTCGCGGGCCAGGGCAGTCCCTGGATGCCGCGCCCGGGCGCGCTGCGTTGCTGCAGTACCGTGAACAGCGGCTGCAGGTCGGTGCTGCCGCGGTCCACATGCGCATTCATGGCCTCCACACCGTGCTGCAGCTTGGGCCAGGCCGTTCCCAGCAGATGATTGGAAAGGGCGTGCACGCCAGGCGCCAGCGGCTGCGCAAAAGCCGGCGCGCGGTTGGACAGATACCACAGCGAATCAGCGTCGCCGAGCAGCAGGTTGAAGCCGGCGAAATCCGCCGCGCGGGCCGCGAGGCGCTGGGCATGGGTCCGTGGCGGCTCATTGGCGGCAAAGTAACCGGCGACGAGGTCGCCGCGCGAAGGCGCCAGGGGTGCGGGCGGCTGCCCGTCGTGGAAGTTGGTCACCGCCGCGAAGCGGCCGTCCTCGTGCACGGCAAGCCAGGTTCCCGCGGCGGTCAGGTCGCGGCCTGCGGCAAGGCCGGGTTGATCCCTCCAGCGATCCAGCGCGCGGGTGGGCCGCGAATACAGTTCGTCGCGGTTGGCTGCCAGTACCAGGTCGTGCCGGGGGTGGATCTGCCAGGCGAGGACGATGAGGCACATCGCTTTTCAGGATTCCTCGTCGAGCCAGGCGTCGATGAGCCGCCGTGAGATGGACTCGGGCGGCGGCAGCTGCACGGCGCCGGCGCGGATCTGTTCGCGCGTGAGCCAGCGTGCGTCCTCCAGTTCGGCGTCGTGGAGCTGCGGCGTGGCCCACGTGCCATGCGCCCGGAAACCCAGCATCAGCGAGGCCGGGAAGGGCCAGGGCTGGGAAGACTGGTAGCGGATGGTATCCACGGCGATGCCAGTTTCCTCGGCCACTTCGCGGCGCACGGCATCTTCCAGCGATTCTCCAGGCTCGACGAAGCCGGCGATGGTGGAGTAGCGGTTTGCCGCCCAGCTTGCCTGCCGGCCCAGCAGCACCTGCCCGTCATGGTGGACCAGCACGATGATGGCGGGATCGATGCGCGGAAAGCTGTGGTAGCCGCAGGCCGCACACACGCGCGCATGGCCGGCGCGTTCGGAGCGCAGCGCGTGGCCGCAGCGGCTGCAGAAGCGGTGGTTGGCGCGCCAGATGGACAGCGCCCGCGCATAGGCGAGGAGGCCGGCCTCCTGGGGCGGCAGCTGGCCCGCGAGCGGGCGCAGCTCGGCGAAGCTCTCTTCTTGCGAGATGGATGGGGGCAGGTCCTCGGGCAACTCCAGCAGCAGGCAGCGCCGTTCGCGGAACCAGCCCAGCAGCAGCACGTGGTCCGGGTCGGCCAGCGCGCGTACCCGCGCATCGGTGGCGGAGAGCAGGGCCAGCGCCGGCTGCCGGTCCGTGCCGCGCATCAGCACGGCGCTGCCGCGCATGACCACATAGAGGGCCTGGCCGTCGGCCCTGGCTTCCTCGAACCAGTCGGCCTTCAGGCGCGCTTCGGCGCGCCGGTCCAGGTAGCCGCCAGCGAATAGGTTCTCCGTCGTCATAGGCCCGCCCGTTGCAGACCGGCAATGATATCAACGCCAAGCCGAACCCGGCCTGAATGGCGGCCTAGCCGAAGCCGAATTTCCCCTGCAGCGAACCCTCGCAGGCGAGGCAGCGCCGGCCGCTGACGGCCAGCCGGTCGACGACGATGAGTCCGCTGCAGTCGACGCAGTGCGCGGCATGCAGTTCGTCGCCGCGGGCCAGGGCGGCGATCAGGAACACCGCATGCTCGAAGCTGATCCGTGCGTCGGGCACCAGGCGGCGGTAGGTCTCGAAGGCCTCGCACAGGGCTTCGCCGCGCTGCATGCCGGGCAGCTGCCGCGCCGCGTCCGCCACGCGGGATCCCGGCATCACGCCCAGCAGGTAGCACACGCTGGCGAGCACCGCTGCCTCCTGCCGCATGCGCGGGCTGCGCGTGAAGTAGGCCGGCTGCTGCGGCGATTTGCCGCGGTGGCGTGCCACCCGCGCGCCGCTGCCGACGGCGATGTAGGAGCGGTAGAGCTTGCGGATGCGGTCGTCGGTGAGGCCGGTCCAGGTGCGGATGGTGCGTGTGCGTGCCTCGTGGTGAATGAAACGCAGGGCCAGGTCCAGGCGCTGCCGATCGCGGCTGTAGCGGTCGTCGGAAATCCTCATTTGCGCTCTCCGGGACGGTCTTGTGAGAATGGGGCCGTTTTCAGATTTGGTAGAAATCTGGCGTTTATATACTTGACAAACCCATCCACGGGAAGGATACTTTCTTCCCATGAGCACTTCCCTTTCCGCCCCTTACTTCCACGACGACGCCAAGGCCCGCGAATACCTTGAGTCCGTCCGGTGGCCCAATGGCCCCGTATGCCCGCACTGCGGCGCTACGGGCGACCATTACCGCCTTGAGGGCAAGGGCGGGGAGAAGGGTACGAAGGCCCGCAAGGGGCTCCTGAAGTGCCAGGAGTGCCGGGAACAGTTCTCCGTGACAGTGGGCACCGTGTTCGAGCGGTCCAAGATTCCCCTGTCCAAGTGGCTGATGGCCGCCTACTTGCTCTGCTCCAGCAAGAAGGGCATTTCCGCCCACCAGCTCCACCGCACCTTGGGCGTGACCTACAAGACCGCGTGGTTTCTGGCCCACCGCATCCGCCACGCCATGAGCGGTCAGGGTGGCGGCCTGATGGGCGAAGGTGGCGGCACTGTTGAGGCCGACGAGACCTACATCGGCCGCAAGTCCGGCACCAAGGTCCGTGGCGGCTGGTCGCACAAGAACATGGTCTTTTCGCTGGTGGAGCGCGGCGGCAAGGTCCGCAGCCAGCACATCGCCGGCCCAGCCTTCGATGGCATCAAGCAGGCCCTGAAGGGCGTTTCCAATGACGCCCACCTGATGACTGACTCATCCCGCCTCTACAACAAGATCGGCAAGGCGTTCGCCAGTCACCAGAAAGTGGACCACTCCAAGGATGAATACGTACGTGGCAATGCCTACACCAACACGATTGAAGGCTTCTTCAGCGTGTTCAAGCGCGGCATGAAGGGCACCTATCAGCACTGTTCGGCCGCCCACCTGAACCGCTACTTGGCCGAATTCGATTGGCGCTATAACCACCGGGCAGCGCTGGAGATCGACGACAAGGCCAGATTCAACCACGCCCTTGAGAACATCGAGGGCAAGCGGCTGACCTATAGATGAGCTGGTCGCTAAGCTGCTGAAGTTTCGTTGAAGCGCCGGACATCGGCTTTCGGAAACCCTATCGGCCAAAGCCGAGATGCGCCGATCAGCAGCGCCATATATAGGCGCTCAGAGCACAGGTAGACGACAGATCCTTCCACTCCCCACACCCGTCGCTTCACTAGCGCGCCGGAAGCCACTCGGGCTAGCACAAGATCGCCACGCGCAACGTCTCCCCCAACAGTCTCTCCGCCATAACTCTCCAAAATCTCTGTTTCTCTCTCTGTGTTTTGTGTTACTTTGTGTTTCACAGGACTCTCCAGGAGACTTCAGGTGGATAAACAGGACGATAAGAAGGTCTCGCCGGCCTATGTGCCGCACAAGACTTTTTCCAATTTTATCAGTAGTTTGAAAGAGTCTGGTGCGCCGTCGCAGATAGATCGCAGTGTTCTAAAGAGCATGTCAGGCAGCGACCAGAGCGCGATCATCCAGAGCCTGAAGTTCCTATCGCTTATCAATGACAAGGGGATTCCGTCGAAAGAATTCATACAACTCATTGATTCTACAGAAGAACAGCGGCCTGCTCTGTTGCGCCCTGTGTTGGAGAAAGCTTACACCTTCCTCTTTGCCGGCTCAATCGACCTTAAGAAGGCCACGACCAAGCAGGTAGAGGACGCATTCCGGGATCAAGGGGTGACGGGCAGCACGGTGGTGAAGTGCATCGCGTTCTTCTTGGCGGCGGCGAAGGCCGCAGGGATTACGGTTTCGCCTCATGTGAAGACTCCGGCCCCGGTTCGTTCGGCGACCTCCAAGCCCAAGGCGGCGGCTGCGGGCGTGGGCGACAAGGCCGCGACAGCGGCAGTAGCCCAGGCACCCCCGGAAGGAATGAAGCAGATAAAAATTCAGTTGATGGACAAGCCCGACGTCGTGCTGCTGGTGCCATCGTCGTTCGACGCAAACGATTGGGCATTTTTGGAGCCCATCTTGAAGGCGTACATCAACCGGATGCTCAAGGGCGGCTAACCATATGCGAGGTGCAATCATGCTTAGGTTAGTCAAAGCCCCTGGAACCTAGTCCACCGGGACCGGGGGCGAGAAAGGACAAGGCCCCTATTCGGGCAATCTCTTGGCGGAGACCGAATAGGGGCCGTGGTGGGCTGGCGGGGCGCGTAGGTTACCGGGCAGGCTTTCTATCCACGTCCGACGGGTCCGACTCCCGTGCGCTCCACAACCTTTTACAAGAATATCACAGGGCGGTTCATGGCCTATTTCAGCGGCAGAGGCGTGCCGGATCGCGGCAGGATTCTGGTTGTAAATTTTGAGCTCGGCGGTAGTGCGGTTCCTCCGGAGATGTGCAAGTCGGGCAGACCATGCATCGTTGTTCAAAACAACAAGGTAAATCGCGGACCACTGGTGACGCTCATACCTTTGAGCACGACAGCGCCAGAGCCTCGAATGCCCTATCACCACCTAATGGATCACCGGTCATTCAGAGAGCTGCCAGCAGACTACGGTGGGCAGGCTTTGGAGAGGTGGGCGAAATGTGACCACCTTGTGACCGTATCTTTGGATCGCTGCACCGATCCGTATTCGCGGTCACGCGCCGACGGTAGGAAATACGTAAAAACAAAGATAATTCAAGCAGATATGCAGGCCATGGAGCGGTGCATTCTGTGGGCGCTTGGGATTCAAGCCGGCAACCACGTCTCATAATGTGAGCACAACGTGTTGACTGAGCGGCCGGAGGCCCCATAATTCCCTTGGTTGGGCTGAAATATGCCCGTTAAATCCTTGGGCAACCAAGGTCATCTAGGATGGCGATGACAAGCTGCCTAGATTGTTGTTAAGGGCGCCTTCGGGCGCCCTTTGTCTTTGCGGCACTTGCCGGCGTTTCCAGTAGCTTCTGCACCACGTCCTTGAAGGGCATGGGGGCGCCCTTTCTGGCCCCGAGGGAGCTTGTCTTGCCCTGTGAGGGGGATTTCTTTGCCTTTGCCATGACCTAGAGATATGTCCCGATTGCCGCGCCTAGGCATACAGCGCCAAGGAGAATGATCGGGGTAAGCCAAGTGAAGGCAGTCGAGTTCAGCCTGTGAATGCGCATGGTTTCATCCATAAGCGCTTGGATTTGCGCACTGACTTCGACGTGGTTAAACCCGTTACCCATGAGCCTGCTCCGGCTGACCTGATGGCCTGCGTAGGGTAGCGCAACCCGCGTAAGGGTTGAATTAATCCCGCCCGGAAGCCAATCAGCTGCGGGCTTCGGAGTATGGGTTTGTTAAGTATACAAACGCCAGAAATCTACCAAATTCGCGATCTCGCCAAGAAGGATGCCGCGCATGACTATCTCGCGCAAACACGGAGGAATCACGATGGATGGCGATGCGCGGAGCGCGGCCGGGCCGCAATGGCTGGCCGGCCAATGGTTTACTGACGAGGCGCTGGAACCGCTGGCCGAGATCAACGCACAGTGCCTCGATCTGCTCTGCGCCATGGCGCAGGCGGATGCGTTGGCGCAGCCGCGGATGCTGGCCGCCCAGCCCCAGGTGTGGCGGATGCTCTCGCCGCAGGCGCGCCTGCGGCTGGCCGCAAGCCCCTACCTGCTGGCCGATGCGGGTTTCAACGATGAGGTGCGCTGGCAGGCCATGGCGGCACGCGCGGTGCGCGACCTGCCGCGCGAGTTCGCCGAGAGTGCGTTTACCGGCGCCGCGGCGCGCGACTTCATCCGCCGCGTGCTCATCTACAGCTGGCATTTGGTGCGCGCCCACCGCCAGGTGGCGCGGCTGGTGTTCGGCATGACGCCGGCCTGCGCGGCGCTGCTTGCAGGGCTGCGCCTGAAGGATCTGGACTGGCTGGCCGAACAGCAGCCCGGCTGGGTGCGGCCGCGCTGGGAAACCCAACCGCTGGTCTGGCGGCATCTGCTGCAGGCGGCAGCCGAGGACGACCATGCGCTGCTGACGCAGGCGAGCCTGCGCGGCATCCAGCTGCTTGCGGCGGCCTGCGTGCCGGCCGATGCGCCGCCTTTGCGCAGGCCGCGGCAGGCGGTGTAGGCCACAGCAGGTGGAGCAGGTGCGGTCAGCGCTATAATTGCCTTCCAGACCGGTGGCGCTCACCGGAATGCGCCCGCATCCGCGGTGCGCAATCAACGAGGCAATGATCTTGAGCATGTACGAGGGGAAGCGGCGTTTTTGGCGCCGTGGGCTGCTGGCCGGCTTGATTTGTGTTTGTGGGGTGCTGGGCGCCTGTGCGGCAGCACCGGAGCGGGGCGCAGCGGTTACGGCCGATGCGCACGCGCGGCTGCTCGCGGCGGTCAATGGCGCGCACCGCTCTGCGGCCAACCGCGCGCGCGACCCCTACCGGCATCCGGTGGAGACGCTGGAATTCTTCGGCATCGCACCCGACATGGAAGTAGTGGAACTGTGGCCATTCGGGGGCTGGTACACCGAGATCCTCGCGCCCTACCTGCGTGACCACGGCGTGTACTACGCGGCGGCCATGGATCCGGATACGGCGACCGCCGAGGAGCAGCGTTACAACGATGACCTCGAAACGCTCTTTTCCACCCGTCCCGACCTTTATTCCAAGGTGAGGATGTCGGTGCTGGCGCGCGGCAGGATGGAGATTGCCCCGCCGGGTACGGCCGACCTCGTGGTCTCCTTCCGCAATATCCACAACTGGGTGTGGGCGGACATGGAAAAGGATGTCTTTGCCGCGGCCTTCCGCGCCCTCAAGCCCGGTGGCGTGCTGGGCATCGTCGAGCATCGCCACCCGGACCCGGATTTCGAGCCCCGCCTGCCGGGGCAGGGCTATGTGGGCGAGGACTATGCGGTGCGGCTGATCGAAGCCGCGGGATTCCGTTTGGTGGGCCGCTCCGGTATCAACGACAACCCCCGGGACACCAAGGACTACCCGCACGGCGTGTGGACACTGCCCCCGACCTTTGCCGAAGGCGCAAGGGACCGGGCGAAATACGCCGCCATCGGCGAGTCCGACCGCTTCACGCTCAAGTTCGTCAAACCGGAGCAGTGACCCCCGCCGCGCCACTGGCGCGGGACGGCCATCGAGGTTAGTTTCGGTTCGATGGAGCCACGAGTACGGCAGTTGCGTCAGCAGCTAGGCCTGGCGCTTGCCGCGGGCCTCGTCCTGCTGTTGCCTGCCGATGTCAGGGGCGGCGCAGCGCCGGGAGCGGGGCTGGGGCCGGCCGAACCGGAGTTCCGTTTCATGCGCCTTGCCTATTCGGACAACCCTGATTCCGGCTTCGGGCGCTTCCGCGGCGGTTTCGGCGGCCGCGGCTCCTGGATGACGGATGCGCCGGAGGCCGAGCAGCATTTCATGCAGGGTGTCGACCGGCTCACGCGGCTGAAGGTCAGCCACGAGTTCCATGCCGTACAGCCGCTGGACGAAGCCCTGTTCGAGGCGCCATTTCTCTATGCCGTCGAGGTGGGGCGCTGGTACCTCAACGACGAGGAGGCCGCGCGGCTGCGTGAATACCTGCTGCGCGGCGGTTTCCTGATGGTGGACGACTTCCATGGCTCGCTGCAGTGGGAGTCTTTCATGGAGTCGATGCGCCGCGTGTTCCCCGACCGCGAGGTGGTGGAGATTCCCGACAGCCACGAGGTGTTCCACGTTCTCTACGACCTGGACCAGAAGGTGCAGATCCCGGGTGCGGCGGCGCTGAGGTCCGGCCGCACCTACGAGCGCGATGGCGTGGAGCCGCACTGGCGCGGCGTTTTTGATGACAACGGCCGCCTGATGGTGGCCATCAACTTCAACATGGACCTGGGCGATGCCTGGGAGCTTGCCGACGATCCGGGCTATCCGCAGCCACTGACTGCACTGGCCTACCGGTTCGGCATCAACTACGTGCTCTATGCAATGAGCCACTGATGGCAGGCCACGAACGACATGCCTGAGTGGCTGCTGGGGCATTCGCTGTGGGCCTGGCGCAGCGGCGAGCTGGCTTTCGGACGCGGATGGCCGCTGTGGCTGCTGATCGTGCTGCTGGCCGTGGCGCTGGCGCTGGTGGTGGCGAGCTTTTTCTGGCCGCGCTCGGCTGCATCCGCGCCGCCTCTGGCGCTCTGGCGCCGCATCGTGCTGGGCCTGCTGCAATGGCTGTTCTTTGCCATCCTGCTGGTGGCGCTGTGGCGGCCGGTGCTCAATGTGGAGCGCATCCGCGACCGCGAGAATGTCGTTGCGGTGCTGGTGGATGATTCCGGCAGCATGAATGCCATCGACGCAGGAGAGACCGCCACCCGGCGCCAGCAGGCCGCGGCGGCGCTGGGCAAGGGTGTGCTGGCGCGCATTGCCGCGGGTTCCGAACTGCGGCTGTTTGCTTTCTCCGACCGCGCGACCTCGGTGGAGGACCTGGCGGCGCTGCAGGGCGGTGCGCCGCAGACGCGCATCGGCGAGGCGCTGCGCGCCGTGCTGCAGATGGCATCCAGCGTGCCGCTGGCGGCGGTGGTGCTGGTTTCCGACGGCGCCGAGACGGGCGATACGCTGACCGAGGCGGATCTGGCGCAGATCGCGGCTACCGGCGTGCCGGTGCACGCGGTGGGCGTGGGGCCGGAGCGCTTCACCAATGACCTGGAGCTGGAGTCGCTGGAATTGCCGCGCACGGCCATTGCCGGCGAAACGCTGCGCGCACAGCTTTCGATACGCCACCAGCGGCAGGGGGCGACGCGCGTACGCGTCTACGACGGCGGACAGCTGGTGGCCGCGCAGGAAGTGAAGCTCGATCCGCAAAGCACGGTCAGCACGGTGCGCATCGACATTCCCGCGGGGCGCGCCGGGCTGCGGGATCTGCGCGTGCAGCTGGATGCAGGCGAGGGCGAGACCAACGAGGCCAACAACGCGCGCCGCGCGCTGGTGGAAGTGACGGACCGGCGGCGCCGCATCCTCTACATCGAGGGCGAGCCGCGCTGGGAATACAAATTCATCCGCCGCGCAGTGGAACAGGACCGCACGCTGCGCCTTGCGGGCGTGATGCGCGCCACACCGAACCGTTACTACCGCCAGGGTGTGGATTCGGCCGCGGAACTGGACAGCGGCTTTCCGCGCACGCAAGCGGAACTCTTCGCCTTCGATGCCGTGGTGATCGGCAGCCTGGAGGCTGCCGCGCTGTCGGCGCAGCAGCATCAATGGCTGAAGGAATTCGTCGATCGCCGCGGCGGCTCGCTGCTGCTGCTGGCCGGACGCGATGGCCTCGGCGATGGCGGCTGGGGCCGCGTGCCCGTGGCGCAGGTGCTGCCGGCCGCACTGCCGGGCGGCGCTGTTTCCTATGGCGCGCGGGTGAGCCGCGTGCGGCCGACGGCCTATGGGCTGGAGTCGGCCATCGGCCGTTTCGATGCCGATCCGGTGCGCAATGCCGCGGCATGGCAGGCGTTGCCGCCGCTGGCGGACATCCAGCTGCTGGGTGCGCTCAAGCCCGGGGCCATCGTGCTGCTGGAGGCACAGAGCGGCGAGCGCGTGGACCCGCTGCTGGTCATGCAGCGCTTCGGCCGCGGTGCGGCCTGGGTGCTCGCCACGGCGACGACCTGGCGCTGGCAGATGCAGCTGCCGCTGGCCGATCAGCATCATGAGCAGTTCTGGCAGCGGCTGCTGCACCAGCTGGCGGTGAGCGCGCCGGCGCAGACCTCCCTGACCGCCGTGCGCAGCATCCAGCAGGATGATGCGGCGGCAACGCTCGAAGCCGAGGTGCTCGACGAGGATTTCAGCCCTTACCGCGATGTGCAGCTCGCCGTCACGGCGCTGGCCGGCAATGGCGCGTCGGTGCCTGCCATGGTGGAGCCTTCTGGAGCGGACGACGGCCGCTACACGGTGCGGTTGCAGACCCCCGACGCCGGGCTTTACCGCGTGGAACTTGCCGCCAGCCGCAATGGGAGCGAGCTGGCGCGCGCGACGGCGCATCTGCGCCGTGAGGACGGCGCGCAGGAGCAGTTCGCGGCCTGGCAGCACCGCGCGCTGCTGGAGCGCATTGCCGGCCAGAGCGGTGGCCGCTACTGGACACTTGCCGATCTGGAACAATTGCCGGAGGCCATCCGTTATTCACGGGCGGGCATGGTGGAGCGCCAGACCCTGGACTTGTGGAACATCCCGCTGGTGTTCCTGCTGCTGGCGGCGCTGAAGAGCGCCGAATGGCTGCTGCGCCGGCGCTGGAGGCGGCTGTGATGCGCCGCCTCGCAGCTCTTGCGCTGCTGTGCGCCGCGACGCCATTGCCGGCGGCCATGCATGTGGTGGTGATCGGCGGGCTGGGCGGCGAGCCGCAGTTCGAGGAGCGCTTCATGCAGTGGAGCGAGCGGATTGCAGGCAGCGCCGCCACGGCCACGGGCAGCGCACAGACGGTGCACCGTTTTGCCGGCGCCGCGGCGCGGCGCGAGGCCATCGACGGGCAGCTGCGGCAGCTGGCCACGCAGCTCGCGGCAGGCGACCAGTTCGTGCTGGTGCTGCTCGGGCATGGCAGCTACGACGGCAATGAATACCGCTTCAACATTCCGGGGCCGGATCTCACCGGCAGTGAGCTGCTGGCGCTGCTGGACCGCTTTCCGGCCACGGTGCCGCAGCTGGTGGTGAACGCCACCAGCGCCAGCGGCGCGGTTGCCGAGCGCTGGCAGCGGCCGCACCGTATCGTTGTCACCGCCACGCGCAGCGGCGGTGAGCGCGTGGCAACGCGTTTCGGCGGTTTCTGGGCCGAGGCGCTCGCCAGCGAGGAAGCCGACCGCGACAAGGACGGCCGCATCAGCGCACAGGAGGCCTATGAGTTCGCAAGCCGGCGGGTGGAGGATGCCTACAAGGCCGACGCGGCCATCGCCACCGAGCATGCGCGCATGATGGGTGGCGATGCGGCGAATTTCATCGTCGCGCGGCTGGGCGATGCGGCGCTGTTTGCCGGCGACAGCGAGCTTGCCGCCCTGCGTGCAGAACAGGATGCCGTGGAGCGCCGCGTCGATGCGCTGCGCGCGCAAAAGCTGCAGCTGGCCGAGGACGACTACTACGCGCGCCTCGAATCCATACTCGTGGAGATGGCGCGGCTCGGCGGGCGCATCGATGCACGGCTGGCGGCGCTGGGCAGGAGTGCGGAACAGCCATGAATCGCATCCCCTCGATGGCTGTGCCGCTCGCTGCACTGGTTATGGCCTGGCTGCCGGAGCTGGCCTCTGCGCAGCTGGCCGACTATGACCCCGGCCGCGCCGCTGCGCTGCGCCGCTGCGACGATGCGCTGCTGCATGGCAGGCAGGAGGAGGCCAATCGCTGCTACCGCGCATTGACCGGCGCGCCCGCGGGTGCAGATCCCTTGCTGCGCGCCGAAGCGCTGTGGGGGCTGGGTGATATCCAGGGCGCGAACCAGGCTTTCCGTGAAGCCGTGGCCGCGGCCGCCAACGATCCGCGGCCGCGGGTGCGCTGGGGACGGTTGTTCCTCTCGACGGGCCAGTACCAGGACGCCATGCGCCTGTTCCAGGAAGCACTGGAGATCGCGCCGCGCGATTACGAGGCCGGTGTGGCGCGCGCACGGCTGACCGCGGACCGCTTCTCGGGCGATGTCGACGATGCCCTGCGCGAGCTGATCGAAGGCAATCCCGAGGGCATCGAAGCGCAGCTGGTTGCCGCGCACGTGGCCATCGAGAACGGCCGCCTGGACGAGGCCGGAGGCGCAGCGCAGCGCGCGCTGGCGCTGGCCGAGGCGCAGCGACGCGCGCCGCTGGAGGCATACACGCTGCTGGCCGCCGTCGAGGTGACTGGCCAGCGGGATCCGGCGCGCTGGATACGCGCTGCGCTCGCATACAACCCGCGTTACGGCACGCTGTTCGAGCAGCTGGGTTACTTCGAGGTGATCCGGCGCCGCTATGACGAGGCCGAAAAATGGTTTGCGCGCGCGGTCGAAGTGCAGCCGGACCTGTGGCCGGCGCACCGCGAGCGGGGCCTGAACCTGCTGCGGCTCGGCGATGTGGCGGGCGCCCGCGCCGCTCTCGAGCGCGCCTATTCCGGCGACCGCTTCAGCACCGCGACGGTGAACACGCTGCGCCTGCTCGACAGCTTCGGGCAGTATGAAATCATCCAGAGCAGCGATCCGGCGCTGCGCCTGCAGCTGCACCGCAAGGAAGCGGCGGCGCTTGCGCCCTATGTCGGGCAGCTTGCGCGGCAGAGCATCGCCACCTTCGCGCAGCGTTATGGCTACACGCCGAGCGAACCGGTGACCATCGAGCTGTATCCCGACCATGATGACTTCGGCGTGCGCACTGCCGGCCTGCCGGGCATCGGTCTGCTGGGCGTGACCTTCGGTCACGTGGTGGCGATGGACAGCCCCTCCGGGCGCCAGAGCGGCGATTTCCACTGGGGCAGCACGCTGTGGCACGAGATGGCGCATGTGTTCACGCTGTCGGCCACGCAGCACCGCGTGCCGCGCTGGCTCAGCGAAGGCCTGTCGATGTTCGAGGAATGGCGCACCGGCCCCACGCCCGGGGTCGCGGTGGGTCCGGATCTGGTCGAGGCATTCATCGGCGGAAAGTTCCTGCCCGTGGCGCAGCTGGATGAGGGCTTCCTGCGGCCCGCCTATCCGAACCAGGTGCAGATCTCCTACATGCAGGCGGGGCTTGTCTGCCTGTTTGCGGAACAGCGCTGGGGCCTGCCGCGTCTGGTCGAGTTCCTGCGCGCCTTCAATGAGGACATCAGCACGGCCGAAGCCGTGCGCCGCGTCTTCGGTGTCGAGCCCGAAGCCTTCGACTCCGAATTCCAGGCTTTCATGAAACAGCGCTTCGCGCCCTACATCGCGCAGCCTGCCCGCTGGAAGGAGCAGATGGCCGCAGCGCGTGCGGCGCTCGAGGGCAAGCGCTGGGCCGCGGCGCGCACTGCGGCGCAGGCAGCCATAGAGCTGCTGCCGGAATTCACCGCCGGCGGCAATGCCTACCAGATGCTCGCCGCGGCCGAGGAGGGGGCCGGTGACAAGGCGGCGGCAATGCGTGCGTTGCTCGCCTGGCGCGCCGCGGGCGGCTGGGATCCGGAAGGGTTGCGCACGCTGGCGCAGCAGCTGCTCGATGCCGGCCGCGGGACCGAGGCGCTCGAGGTGCTCGAGGCCGTGAACTACGTCGATCCGCTCGCCCCTGGCGGCCACGCGCAACTCGGCGAGCTGCTGCTGGCGGCGAACCGTCCGGCCGATGCCCTGCGCGAATACCAGGTGCTGCTGGCGCTGGCGCCGCTGGACACCGCCGCCGCCAACTATGGGCTGGCGCGCGCCTGGCGCGCCAGCGGTGATGCGGCCAGGGCCCGCCGCCATCTGCTGCAGGCGCTGGAAACCGCGCCGCGCTTCCGTCCCGCACAGAAATTGTTGCTTGAAATGACCGGAGAAGGATCGCCATGACCGAATCGCAGGAACTCGTGAACCGCTTCGGCGAGTGCTTCACTGCCATCCGCAGTGAAGTCCGCAAGCTCATCGTCGGCCAGGACGAGGTGGTGGAGCAGCTGCTCATCACGCTGCTGGTGGGTGGCCACTGCCTCATCACCGGCATGCCGGGCACCGCCAAGACCTTGCTGGTGCGCACGCTGGCCACGGCGCTGGGGCTGTCGTTCAAGCGCATCCAGTTCACGCCCGATCTGATGCCCACGGACATCACCGGCACCGACATCCTCGAGGAGGACCAGAGCACCGGCAAGCGCACCTGGACCTTCGTGCCGGGGCCGCTGTTCGCCAATGTGCTGCTCGCCGACGAGATCAACCGTACGCCGCCGAAGACCCAGTCGGCGCTGCTCGAGGCCATGCAGGAGCTTTCGGTCACCGTGCGTGGCAACACCCGCCGCATCGACCCGCCGTTCTTCGTGCTGGCGACGCAGAATCCCATCGAGCTGGAAGGCACCTATCCGCTGCCCGAAGCGCAGCTGGACCGTTTCCTCTTCAACGTGCTGCTCGACTACCTCTCGGCCGAGGACGAACTGCAGGTGGTGGTGGGCAACACTTCGCGCATGGAGCCGCCGAAGGTCGAGTCCTGCACCACGGCCGATGAAATCCTGAAGTTCCAGTGGCTGGTGCGGCAGGTGCCGATGTCGGACACCGTGGCGCGCAAGGCCGTGGAGCTGGTGCGCGCCACGCGTCCGGGCGATCCGGCTTCCATTCCCGCCGTGAAGCAGTTCGCGCGCTACGGCGCCAGCATCCGGGCCACGCAGTTCCTCGCGCTTGCGGCGAAGGCGCGTGCGCTGTCCGCGGGGCGCTATCACGTGGCCGAGGAGGATCTGCGCGCGCTGGCGCTGCCGGTGCTGCGCCACCGCGTGCTGACGAATTACCAGGCCGAGTCCGAAGGCATCACCGTCGATACCCTGCTCGGCATGGTGGTCGACGCGGTGCTGCCGCGCTGAACCCATGCCGGCCGCCACCTCCCATCCGGACCGTACCGCAGCCAATTCGCTGCTGCGCCCCGAGGTGCTGGCGTCGCTGGCGACGCTGGAGCTGGTGGCGCGCTCGGCGGTGGAAGGGTTCTTCCAGGGGCTGCACCGCAGCCCGCGCTTTGGCTTCAGCCAGGAATTCGCCGAGTACAAGGCCTATGCAGAGGGGGACGATCCGCGCTTCGTCGACTGGAATGTTTTTGCGCGCACCGACCGCACCTACATCCGGCGCTATCAGGGCGAGACCAACACGCGACTCATGATTGCGCTGGATGTGAGCGCGTCGATGGGCTATGGCTCCGGCGCGGTGTCGAAGCTGCGCTATGCGAAATTCGTGGCCGCTTCGCTGGCCTACATGGCGCTGCAGCAGCACGACCCGGTGGGTCTCATCGCCTTTGATTCGAAGATCAGGAGTTACCGTCCGCCTTCGAGCCGCACCGGCTCCCTCTCTGCCATATTGCATGCGCTGGATGCGCTCGAGCCCGGCAGCACCACGGATCTGGCCGAATCCCTGCGGCAGCTGCGCGAGCATTGCCAGCGCCGCGGCCTGGTCGCGGTGATCTCGGATCTGTACTGCGACCCGGAGGCGCTGACGCGCGCGGTGGCGCCGCTGGCCTGGCGTGGCCACGACATCCTGATCTTCCAGGTGCTGGACCGCGCCGAGCTGGAACCGGCCTGGCAGGAGTCGGTGCTGCTGGAGGATGTGGAATCCGGCGCGCAGCTGGAAGTCTCGCCCGACTACCTGCGTACCACCTACCGCGAGCGCCTGCAGGCGCATCTGGAAAAGATGCGCAAGGTGGCGGCCGGAGCCGGCGCCGCGCACGCGCTGCTGGCCACCGACGAGCCGCTGGACAAGGCGCTGCGCCGCTACCTCATGTTCAGGCGCAGGAGCTGAGGCGATGTGGATGGCGCCGCTGTTCCTGCTCGGTCTCGCCGGTGTTGCATTGCCGCTGTGGCTGCATCGCTTCGCGCGGCAGACGGACGAGAAACAGCCCTTTGCCTCGCTGATGTTCCTCGAGGCCTCGACGGTGCGGCGCAGCCGCCGTCAGGAGCTGCGCTACCGGCCGCTGCTGGCGCTGCGCCTGCTGCTCGTGGCCCTCGCGGCGCTGGCCTTCGCCGGGCCGCTGTGGCGGCTTGCGGCCGCTCCCGGTCCGGCCGGCGGCGCAACGCTGCATGTGATCGCACTCGATACCTCCCTGTCCATGCAGCGCGGTTCCACCTGGCAGCGCGCGCAGCAGGAGGCGCAGGGCATCATCGCGGCGCTGCGCGGCGGGGACCGCGCCATGGTGGTGGCGGCCGATCACCGGCTGCGCGTCATGCAGGAGCCGGTGTTTGCCGAACAGCGCGGCCTGCTCTCTGCAGCGGTGGAGGGCCTCGCACCCGGCGCGTCGCGCCTGGACTACGGCACGCTGATGACGGGTTCGGCTGCGTGGGGCGCTGCGCCCGGCGAGCAGGTGCGCCTGCACCTGATCACCGATCTGCAGGCCTCCGCCAGTCCGCTGCGCTTCGCGGACCTGCAGCCGCCGGCGGGTGTCACGCTCGATCTGCGCGACGCCGGGGGCGATGAATCGCCGAACCTGCGTGTGGCCGGTGTCGAGGTGCCGGAGCGGGATGCCAGCGCTGCACTGGTACGCATTGAAGGCGATGCCGCAGCACTGGCCGGCCGGGAGCTGGTGTTCGAAATCAATGGTGTCGAGCGTGGCCGGCGGATGCTGCGCGCCGGGCCGCTGCCGCAGACGGAACGCTTCGACATCGGCGATCCCGGTGCGGGAGAGCATCGCCTCGGCGCGCGGCTGCAGCCGGCGGACGCCCTGCCGCAGGATGATGCCCGCTACGCTCTGCTGCGAAGGGTGCAGCCCCGGGTGCTGCTCATCGCGGCCACCACGTCGGCCGACGATGCCACCTATCTGCGCGCCGCGCTGGAATCCCTCGCCAATCCCCGTTTCCAGGTGGAAGTGGCCGGCGCACCGCAGCTGATCACGCGTTCGCTGCAGGATTTCTCCGCCATCGTCGTTTCCGATGCAGGCGTTCTCGATGCCGGCGCCGCAGCCGCGCTGCGCCGCTATGTGGAGGGCGGCGGCGCGGCATTGCTGACGCTGGGCCCGCGTGCGCTGCAGGCCGATGGCGAACCGCTGACCGGCGCCCAGCTCGCAGCGGGTCGTGCGCGGGCTGCGGGCAACCAGATGGCGTCTGTCGCGGAGGTGGAGCAGAGCCATCCGGTGCTGCGCGACAGTGCCGGCTGGCGCTCGATCCGCTTCCTGCGCCATGTGCCCATCGTGCCGCCGCAGGGCGCCAGGGTGCTCATGCAGTTCGGCAACGGTTCGCCGCTGCTGCTGGAACAGACGCTGGGGCGCGGGCGGGTGCTGACGTTTGCCTCGCCGCTGGCACGCGAGTGGAATGACCTCGCCATCCATCCGCTGTTCGTGCGTTTCGTGGCCGAGTCGGCGATGTACCTTGCCGGCACGCAGGCCGAGGCCATCACCGCCACCGTCGGAGGCCCCGTGGATGCCGACCTCGGGGGCCGTGGCGGCCAGGTGTTCGACCCCGCCGGCGAGCGTGCGCTGATGCTGCAGGGCACTGCCGGTTCGCTGCGCTTCGTGCCTGCGCAGCCGGGCTTCTACGAGGTGCGCGGCGGCGGCCGCAGCGACTACATCGCCGTCAATCCCGATCCGCGTGAATCGCGCCTCGAACGCCTGGAGCGGGCCGTGGTCGAAAGATGGCTGGCCCTGAAGGCTGCCGCGGCGCCGGCCGGCGGCCAGACCGCGGCGGTGGCCCGCGCAGCGCAGCCGGATGCGGGCCGCCTCATTCCCGTGTGGTTCTGGCTGCTGCTCGGAGCCGCGCTGCTTGCTTTGTTCGAGCCGCTGGTGGCGAACTACCATCTGTACGTACTGCGGGAGCGTCGTGAATGAATCCGCGCACCGAACTTGACGGATATCTGGACCAGGTACGCGCCGGACTGCGGCGCGTGTTCTATGCACGCGGCGCGGCCGCGGCGTTGCTTGCGCTGCTGCTGCTGACTCTGCTGGCCGCCTTCGTGCTGGGCCGCACCGGGTTTGCTCCCGCCGTGGTGCTCGCGGCGCGCATCCTCGGAGCCGCGGTTCTTGGCATCTGCATCGGCGGCCTGTGGTGGGTGCTGCGGCGCGAGAGCCGCGATGACGGCGCAGCCCTGCTGGAACGCGCGCTGCCTGATCAGGGCGGACGCATCGAGACCTACCTGCAGGAGCGCCGCCGCGAAGCCGAAGGCGCGGCATCGCCGCTCATCGGTCTGCTCGCCGAAGATGCGGGTGTCATTGCCGCGCGCACGCCGGTTGCCACGGCCGTGCCTTTGAGGAACTGGGCGCTGCCGGTCGCCGCGGCGCTGGCGGCGGCAGGCCTGCTCGGCGCGCTCATCATTGCGGGTACGGGTCTGTGGGGCGATGGCGCGCGCCGGCTGTGGCTGGGTGTGCAGCCCTCGGCGCAGCGCGTGGCGGAGGCCGCGGGCGGCATCGCCGTGCGGCCCGGCGATGTCACCGTGCGGCGCAACCAGGATCTGCCGGTCAGTGCGCTGGTGCGGGGCGGCGCCGGCGAGGTGCAGCTGCATGTGCGCTTCGGCGCCGACGGCGCCTGGGAGGCAGCGCCCATGGAGGCCGATGGCAAGGGCGGCTATGCCTTCACGCTGTTTGCGCTGCGCGAGCCGGCCACTTACTACGTGAGTGCGGGCCGTCTGAAGAGCCGCGAGCACCGCGTGGAAGTGGTGGACCTGCCGCAGATCCAGAGCCTGCGGCTCAGCTACAACTACCCTTCCTGGACGGGCATGAAGGCGCGCATGGAGGAGGCGGGCGGCGACATCCGCGCCGTCGAAGGCACGCGTGTCGCGCTCGAGGTGGTGACGAATACGCCGATGCAGGCGCCGCTGCTGGTGGTGAACGGCAGCGAGGATGGCATGCGGCAGAGCGGCGTCACCTCGAAGGGCGAGCTCACCGTCAGCGCGCCGGGCCACTACCGCATCGCCACGCGTTTCGGTGATGAAGTGGTGGCGCTCACCGAGGATTTCGCGATCGACGTGGTGCCGGACGAGCCGCCGCAGGTGCAGATCCTGCGGCCGGGCCGCGACTACCACGCGACCAGCATCGAAGAGGTGCCGGTCAGCGTCACGGCGCAGGATGATTTCCGTCTCGAAGGGCTGGAACTGCGCTATTCGGTCAACGGCGGCCAGTGGCGCAGCGAGAAGCTCGATGCCGGCGCAGCCGATGCCCGTGCCGCCGCGCTGCTGCGTCTGGAAGAGATGCAGCAGCCCGGGCCGGGAGGCGCCGCGCCGCTGCTGGTGCCGGGAGATCTCGTCAGCTACTACGCCGTGGCCCGCGACCGCCGCCACAGCGTGCAGACGGATCTGTTCCTCATCCAGGTGCAGCCCTTCGACCGGCGCTTCACGCAGTCGCAGGCCGGTGGCGGTGGCGGAGGTGCCGGGGGCGGCGAGGACGAAGGCGCGATCTCGCAGCGTCAGCGCGAGGTGCTGCTGGCCACCTGGAACCTGCAGCGCGCCGCGCCGACCACGGAACAGCGCGAGGCCGAGCGCCGCGCCGACAGCGCCCGCATGCTGGCCGAGGTGCAGAACACGCTTGCGGAGCAGGCCAATACGCTGGTGGAGCGCGCGCAGGCGCGCCTGCTCACCGGCGTGGACGAGAACGTGCGCAGTTTCGTCGACAGCCTCGCCGAAGCAGTAAAGGCCATGCGCCCGGCGGCGCAGAGCCTCGGCGAACGCAATCTGGAACAGGCGGTGGCGCATGAGCAGCGCGCGCTGCAGCACCTGCTGCGCGCCGAATCCACTTTCCGCGACATCCAGGTGGCCATGCAGCGCAATGCCGCGGGCGGCGGTGGCGGCGGGCAGGCCGGCCGCGATGTCGCGGAGATGACCGAACTGGAACTGGACCTGGAAAAGAACCAGTACGAGACCGAACCGCAGATGACGGCGCAGCAGCGCAGCCAGGCCCAGGACGAGACGGCGCGTAAACTGCGCGAGCTGGCGCGCCGCCAGGAGCAGCTGGCGCGCGAGGCGGGCCGCAATGCCGCGCAGCCCGAGGCGCAGCGCTGGCAGCAGGAGCAGCTGCGCCGCGAAGCCGAAGAACTGCGCCGCCAGCTCGAGCAGCTGGCGCAGCAGCAGCAGCGCGGCAGCCCCGGCCAGCCCCAGAGTGGCCAGCAGGGTGGTCAACAGGGTGGCCAGCAAGGTTCGGCCTCTTCATCCTCGGCCGCCGATGCCGCCCAGCAGGTGGCGCAGGCCATGCGCAACATGCAATCCGGTGATCCGCAGGACGTGCGCCGTGCCGGCCAGCAGCTGGAGCGCGCGCGCGAGCAGCTGGAGCGCTCGCGCCAGCAGGCCATCGGTGAATCCTTCGGGGACATGGAGCGCACCGCGCGCTCGCTGCTCGACCGGCAGCGGCGCTCGGAGCAGGAACTGCGTGCGGCGGTCGCCAACCGTCCGCCCGCAAGCATCGCCGGTCCGGGCAATGCCGCAGGGGGGCTGGATGGCGAACAGGCCGAACGGCTCGCCGGCGAAAAACGCGCGCTGCAATCCGGAGTCGAGGCCCTGCAGCGCCAGATGCGTGAGGCACAGCAAGGTGGCCGTGAGCGTACGCCGCAGGCCAGCGAACGGGTGGCGCGGGAAAGCGCCGCGCTGGATGAGGCCGGCACCTCCGCCGGTTTGACGCGCAGCGCGCTGGAGCTCGAGCGTGGCCGCGGGGCGCAGGCCGTCATGCGCGACGAACTCATCACGCAATCGCTGGAGCAGCTCGCGAACGGCCTGGGCGATGCAGCCAGTCTTGCGGCAGGCGAAAACCGCGGCGGCGGCGGAGGAGGGGGAGCCGGAGGCCGCGCTGCGACTGGCGAGCTGCTGGCCGAACTGGGCGAATTGCGGCGCGCCATGGAAGGCGCGCGCAGCGCACCGGGCACGGATCTGCAGCCGCAGGTGCGCGCCAGCAGCGAGCGCCTGGGGCAATTGCGGCAACAGCTGCAGCCCGGTTCGCTCGCCAGTCCGGACCTGGCGGCGCTGCGCGAACTTTCGGAGCGCATGCGGCGTGCCGGCACCGATCCTATGGCTGCGGAGTATCAACAGATGGCAAGCCTGGTGGATCAGCTCGAGCTCGCGGCGCTGCGCGCGGAACTGGCCGCGGGCGCATCGCCCGCCGCCCGCGCAGATGTGGTCGACGACCCGGGCCGGTATCGGGAAAATGTTGCCGAGTACTACCGGAGACTGGGCGGCAATCGATGACCGACGGGAAGAATGTGCTGGCGGATCTGCAGGCCCTCGTGGGGACGGATGGGGCCGTGGCGCCGGACGCGGTGAGTCTGGAACGGCACATCCATGATCAGAACATCCGCGGCCGCGCGGACGTCGGCATTTTCGCGCTGGTGTATCCGCGCAGCACGCAGCAGGTTGCCGCCGTACTGGGTTACTGCAACGAGCACGGCGTGGCGGTGCAGCCGCAGGGCGGGCTTACGGGTCTTGCCGGCGGCGCCGTACCTGTCGGCCCCTGCGTGGTGCTGTCGCTGGAACGCATGCGCGCCATCAAGGAGCTGGACGCCGAAGCGGGCACGATCACCGTCGAGGCCGGCGTCGCGATGGAGGCGGTGCAGAAGGCGGCTGACGCGGCGGATCTGTTCTTCCCGCTGGATCTGGGCGCGCGCGGTTCCTGCCAGATCGGCGGCAATGTCGCCACCAATGCCGGCGGCAACCGCGTGCTGCGCTATGGCATGGCGCGTGACCTGGTGCTGGGCGTCGAGGCCGTGCTGGCCGACGGCACAGTGATCGACGCGCTGCGCAAGGTGATCAAGAACAACACCGGCTACGACCTGCGGCAGCTGTTCATCGGTTCCGAAGGCACGCTGGGTGTGATCACCGCCGTGGTGCTGCGGCTGTTCCCCAAGCCCAGGAGCTCCTGCACCGGCATCTGCGCCGTCACCGACTATCCCGCCGTGCTCGAATTGCTCAAGCGCGCCCGCAGCGCGCTGGGCGCGCAGCTTTCAGCCTACGAGGTGATGTGGCCGGATTTCTACCAGCTCGCCACCGTGGACATGGGCCGCAAGCCGCCACTGCCGCCGGGCAGCGGCGCCTATGTGCTCATCGAGACACTGGGCACTGATCCGCAGCCGGACCAGGAACGTTACGAGGCGCTGATTGCCGAAGCCCTCGAGGCGGGCATCGTCACCGATGCCGTCGTCGCGCAGTCGCAGCGCGAGGCCACCGAGTTGTGGGCCATCCGCGATTCACCTGGCGAGTGGGCCAGAACTTCGCACTGGCCGCAGCTGGGTTTCGACGTGAGTGTACCCACCGGCGAGATCGGCGCGCTGGCCGACGAGATCCGCGCCGAGCTCACGTCACGCTGGCCGGAGCTTTCGGCTCTGTTCTTCGGCCATGTGGCCGACGGCAACCTGCACGTGTCGGTGCGTATGTCCGGGCATGATGTTCCGGAGCTGGTCATCGAGAACGCGGTGTACGGCCTCGTCGCGATGCGCCGCGGTTCGATTTCCGCCGAGCATGGCATCGGCTCGCTGAAGATCCCGTTCCTGCACTTCTCGCGCAGTGAAGCGGAGATCGCACTGATGCGCGCGATCAAGCACGCCATGGATCCCAGGGGCATCCTGAATCCCGGCAAGCTGTTCTCCTGACGCAGTCGTCATTGTTGTATTGCTGCCACAATCTCGCGTGACGAAACGCACGACGCATTGGCTGCGCGCACTTTGTTTAGTTCTTAACGTTTCACCTCATCACGCGTAGACTGCCGAAATGCAACCGTTCCATGCATGGCGATCTCCCGTCACCCGGGAGCGGCTCCGGCCGATGCCAGTACGCAAGGCATGACGGTCCTGCAGTATCAAAATAGCAACAATCGCCAACGAGGAACTACACAGTGAGCAATGCCACAGCACGCAACGCCGTCAGACTGGCCATCCTGGGTGCGATAGCACATTCGGGCATGGCGCTCGCCCAACAGGCTGCTGACGCGGGCGCCACCCAGCTCGATGAGGTCGTCGTCACGGCCAACTACCGCGGCGAGAAACTGCAGTCGGTCGGAGCGAGCATCGGTGTGCTCGGCTCCGCGGAACTCGAGAAGCGCGACATCACCGAGTTCATGGACATCTCGCGCAACGTTCCGGGCCTCAACGTGATCGACGCCGGCCCGGGCCAGAAGACCATCTTCATCCGCGGCCTGGTGGGCGCGGGCGAATCCACCGTCGGCCTCTACTACGACGGCATGCCGACCACCGGCTCCGGCGAAAGCGCCGCGGCTGCAGCAGGTCGCCAGACCGACCTCTATGTGTTCGATGCCGACCGCGTCGAAGTGCTACGCGGACCGCAGAGCACGCTCTATGGTTCGTCCGCACTGGCCGGCGTTGTCCGCGTGATCACCAAGCAGGCTGACCTCTCCAAGGTCGAGAGCAAGGTGGTGCTGGATGGCTCCGCCACCGATCACGGTTCGTCCAACTACGGGATCAAGGGCATGATCAACATGCCGTTGATCGACGACAGGCTGGCGGTGCGCCTGGTGGGCTACAAGGTCCACGACGGCGGTTTCATCGACAACTCCTACCTGCGTCTGAAGGACGTCAACAGCGTCGATCAGCTGGGCATGCGGTTGAATGCCACCTTGGCGGTCTCGGATCGCGGCACGCTGACGGGGCAATTCCTGTCGCAGAACATGGATGCCGCGGATCAGGGCATCGAGCGGCCGTTCAATGCCACCGTCGGCACCACTTTCTGGCCTGCTGCCGGCGCACTGACCAACGACGCCCATGCGCACCAGCCGCGCAAGGACGCCACCAAGATGGCCGGCCTCAACTACGTGCACAACTTCGATGCCTTCACGCTGACGGTGGCGCAGTCCTGGTTCAACCGCGACAACACCGATGACCAGGACATCGCCGGCCTGCCGTATTTCTTCAGCTTCCTGCAGTCGATCGATGCGTTCCCGCCGGTGCCGGTCATTCCCAACGGCGTGTTCGAGTCCCGGCAGAAGACCAAGATGAACACCTCCGAAGTGCGCCTGGTCACCAGCTCCCCCGGTCCGTGGCACGGAGTGCTGGGATTGATGTACCAGGACAGGAAGGTGGACATCGCCAACGCCTTCTTCGAGACCAATGCCATCAATGGCCTGATCGATCCGAGCATTGATACCTGGTACCAGCGCACGGCCGACTTCAAGCTGACGCAGAAGGCCGCCTACGGCGAGCTGACCTGGGACATCACGCCGAAGTTCTCGGCCACCGGCGGCGCGCGCGTATTCCAGAATGACCGCACCGACCATGCGCAGACCATCGTCGGCTTCATGCGCCTGGGCGGGCTCTCGCCCGTGACCACGCTGAAGGCCGACGAGTCCAAGGCGATCTACAAGCTGGCCTTCAACTACAAGTTCACCGACGACCTGCTCGGATACGTCACTGCTTCCCAGGGTTATCGTGCCGGCGGCACGGTCAACCAGGTGGTGCCGGAGCTGCCGCCTTCGTTCGGTCCGGACTACACGTGGAACTACGAAGCGGGCATGAAGAGCGAGTGGCTGGACCACCGCCTGCAGGTGAACGTCGCTGCGTACCATATCGACTGGTACGACATGCAGTTCTCCGGCGACTTCTTCGACGGCGCCTTCGAGGGCGTGCTCAACTGCCAGGGCCGGTGCGCGAAGTCCGACGGCATGGAGTTCGAGGTCACCGCGCGTCCGATGCGCGGGCTGGATGTGAACCTGGCGGCGACGCTGCTCAAGGCCGAGCTCACCAAGGCGCTGCCGGAGGCCAACGGTGCGCCGGTTGCCGGCACGCAGCTCACCGGCACGCCGCGGTTCACGATGTCCGGCTCGGTCAACTATGGCTGGCAGGTGAACACGAACCTGAGCGCGAACCTGCATGCCGATGCGCAGCATGTGGGCAAGGTGCAGAACGTGACCTACCGGGAGAACCTCAACATCCCGAGCCCGGCGTACACGCTATTCAATGCTTCGGCGTCGCTGTCTTTCAACGACCGCTGGGACCTGCGGCTCTACGGCCGCAACCTCGGCGACACCCGTGCCCGCGTGAACACGCAGATCGACACCGTCACGCCGGCCTGGGTGTACGTCAACCGTCCGCGGACCTTTGGTCTGGAGATGACGCTGCACACGCTGTAATGGCGTGACCGTCATCGGGCGCCAGGGAGGGCGCCCAAGCGGCTGTCGCGACTGCCCCGTGCAGATCGCGGCAGCCTGCCTCACCCTGACCATCAGGATCGACCTCATGTTCGAACATCTTTCCAGTTGTCCTCCGGATCCCATCCTCCGCCTGATCGACCTGCACCGTCGCGATGAGCGGCCGGGCAAGATCGATCTGGGCGTCGGCGTATACCGCTCTGAGACCGGCGCGACTCCGGTAATGGAAGCGGTGCGCCTGGCGCAGCAGGCGCTGCTCGCCCGCGAGCAGACCAAGGCTTACCTGGGAACGGAGGGCAACGCTGCATTTCTGGAGTGCCTGCGGGCGGTGATCTTCGATGCCGATGCTCCGCAGGAGCGCATCGTCGGCATCCAGACGCCGGGCGGCAGCGGGGCGCTGCGGCTTGCCGGCGAGCTCGCCACGCGCGCCCGCCCGGGAGCCGCAATCTGGGTGGGCGAACCGACCTGGCCCATTCATCGGGCGTTCTTCGAGGCCGCGCGTCTGCAGTATCGCGCCTACGGCACGTTCGACGTGCCCACCCAGACTTTGCGTTTCGATTCCATGCTGCAGGCGGTCGAGAATGCCGCCTCCGGCGATCTGTTCCTCGTGCACGGCTGCTGCCAGAACCCGACCGGCGAGGATCTGAGCGCGGCCCAATGGCAGGAGCTCGCGGGCGCGCTTGCCCGCCGCGGCGTCGTGCCGCTGATCGATCTGGCCTACCAGGGGTTCGGCTCGGGCCTTGCGGCCGACCGCGCCGGTGCGGCCATCGTGCTGCGCAATGTGCCGGAGGCCTTCGTCGCGTATTCCTGCGACAAGAACTTTGCCTTGTACCGCGAGCGCACCGGAGCGCTGTACGTGCTTGCCGCCGATGCCCCCAATGCGGTGGTGGTGCGCTCCAATCTGCAGAGCCTGGCGCGCGGCAACTGGTCCATGCCTCCGGATTGCGGCGCGGCCATCGTCGCGGAAATCCTCGGTTCGGCTGGGCTCGCGGCGCAGTGGCGCACTGAACTCGATGCCATGCGCGGCCGGCTGCAGGATGTCCGCCGGCGCATCGGCGCGCATGGCCGCATCGGCGCTGTCGACTGCGCCGCGCTGGCGCGCCAGCAGGGCATGTTCTCGCTGCTGGCGCTCACCGTCGAGCAGGTGCGCGAATTGCGGGAAAAACATGCGATCTACATGACCGACGCGGGCCGCATCAATGTGGCGGGGCTCACCGGGCGTACCGTCGAGCCGTTCATCGCGGCGCTGCGCGCCGTCTGTTGAGCCGCGGCGGGCCTTCAGGCCGGCGGCGTCAGCTGACGGCCGGCCGGCGCGCCAGCCACCCGAACAGCAGGATGCCGAGATAGCACAGCGCCGGCACGCACAGTGCCGCCTTCAGCCCCCAGGCGTCAGCCGCCGCGCCCAGCAGCAGCGGCACGACCGCTCCACCCACGATGGCCACGCAGATGATGCCCGAGCCCTCGGCTGCGCGGTCACCGAGGCCCTCGCAGGCCAGCGAGAAGATGGTCGGGAACATGATGGAATTGAACAGGCCGATGGCCAGCAGCGATATGCCTGAAACCTTGCCGGTGGCGTTGGCAGAGACCAGCAGCATCAGCAGCACCATCGTGGCCACGCTCATGAGCAGCTTGCCCGGCGAGATGAACCGCATCAGGTAGGCGCCGATGAACCGGCCCACCATGGCGCCGCCCCAGTAGAAGGCCACGAGCTCGCCCGCCGCGCGCGCGGTGAGTCCCATCACGGACGACTGCATCAGGTAGTTGACGATGGACGAGCCGATGGCCACTTCGCCGCCCACATACAGGAAGATGCTCAGGACGCCGAAACCAAAGCGCGGCTGCCGCAGCAGCCCGAAGGCGCGCAGGATGTTCTGCCGCGGCGCGGGAGTTTCCACCAGCCGTCTGCGGAACCCCCATACCAGCGCGACCAGCACGGCCAGTGCCACGGCGAGGCCGATGTAGGTGTGGCCGACAACGGCTCCCTCGGCGGCGCGCCAGGCGCTGAGGTCGGTGCCGCTGAGCTCGGCCGGATCCCGGGCATCGAGCGCAGTGTCGAGGATCAGTGCTGCGCCCACGTAGGGAAAGATCGTCGTGCCCAGGGAGTTGAAGGCCTGTGCAAAGGTGAGGCGGCTGTGTGCGGTCCGGAGCGGGCCCAGCAGCGAGATCAGCGGATTTGCCACCACCTGCACGGTGGTGATGCCGGCGGCCAGCACGAACAGTGCGCCGAGGAACAGGGGGA
Source organism: Steroidobacteraceae bacterium (assembly GCA_049841155.1). Lineage (GTDB taxonomy): Bacteria > Pseudomonadota > Gammaproteobacteria > Steroidobacterales > Steroidobacteraceae > ZC4RG30. The sequence continues at coordinate 1,784,947 of JASGHI010000003.1, read as the reverse complement.
AGGTGGCCGCGCGCGCGGCCGGCACGAACAGCAGGCAGCCCAGCATCATCAGCAGCAGGCCCAGAGTGGCCGTGCGCATGTAGCCGATGCGGCGCAGCACTGCTGCGGCCGGCAGCGAAACTACGAAGTAGGCCGCGAAGAATGCCGACTGCACCAGCATGGCCTCGGCGTAGCCCAGCGTGAACAGCGCCTTGAGCTTGGGGATGATGATGTCGTTGAGGCTGGTGATGCCTCCGAAGACGAAGAACAGCGCGAATACGAATCCCCGCAGTTCGGGGGCGTATCCGGTGCCGCTGCCTGCCTGCTTCATCGCTGTGCCCGTATCGGTGATCATCCGCGTGTCCTAGAGGAAGTTGTTCGGCCAGATCATGGTGCGCCACATGTGCGCTACAGGCGAGCCGTCGAAGCCCAGGCCCTGTTCCGGCTGGCGGAAGTGACGGGCGATCATGTCGGCGAAGATTTCCGGATCCACGTCGAAGTCGTCTTCGAAGCTGTAGTTGTCGTGGATGGTGATCAGGCGCGAGGTCATGTACCACTTGTGGTTGCGGGCTTCGCGGTGCGCCTGGTGCAGGTATTCCGGAAGCCGGTAATCCGGCCCGAAGAACCGGTGATAGGCGTCCGGGTATTTGAAGCCCACCGACTCGTCCGCGAAATAGCGCAGCGCCTGGTGATACTTGATGGCCCAGGCGATCTCCTCGCTGACATAGGGCGCGAGCATCTGCGCGCCCCAGTAGCCATGGTCGGCGCGCAGCAGGGCGCCGTTGGCGATGTCGTGCAGCAGGCAGGCGATGATCACCGTCTCGCTCTGGCCGGCCTGCATTGCCGATTGAGCCGACTGCAGCAGATGGCGGAAGGTGATGTCGTTGAAGCGGTAGTGGAAGAAGTCGATCAGCGACGGCTTCTCGGGCATCACCGGCAATGCCGGATTCTGCCCCATCATGAACACGGCCCCCTCCTGGTGCATGCGCGCCGTCATGGCCGGTTCGCAGTCGTGGCGGCCGTCGGCATGGAAATTCGCGATGGGCTGCGGCAACGCCATGCGCTCGCGACCCGCCTGCGGGCAGTCGGCGGCAGAGAGGAATTGCGGCGGTTTCCTGAAGCGGATCATGGTCCGGCCGCCTGGCGGCGCGCCAGCGTGGCGCCGATCATCAGCTGCAGCTGGTGGTAGATCATGATGGGCAGCATGATCAGCCCGATGTCGGCGGAGGGGAACAGCACTCGCGCCATCGGCACGCCGCTCACCAGGCTCTTGGTGGCGCCGGCGTAGCGCAGTGCACGGGCGTCGCCGGGGGTGAGGGCGAGCCAGCGCGCCAGCAAGCCGGTCCACGCCAGCACCATGCCGAGCAGCACTGCGCAGATCAGCAGCAGCACGACGACGGTGGAGGGAGCGAACTGTCTCCATAGTCCGGTGATGACGGCCGCCGAAAAGGCGGTGTAGACCGCAATGAGCACCGTGACCCGGTCGGCCCAGGCCAGCAGTGCCCGCTGACGCTGCGCCCAGCCCCCCAGGAGCGGGCGCAGCAGATGGCCGGCCGCGAAGGGCAGCAGCAGCTGCACGACGATCTTCCAGATCCCCGAAAGCGGCACTGCACCACCGCTGGCCGAGAGCAGCAGACCGGCGACGAGTGGAGTGGCGATGACGCCCAGCAGATTGGAGGCCGCGGCGGCGGCAACGCTGGCGGCCACATTGCCGCCTAGCATCACGATGGCTGCCGTTGCCACCGTTCCCAGCATGTCCGCTGCCCGTCCTGCGGCGGGCATGAACGTGGCCAGCAGCAGGACACCGACCAGCGTCAGCACGAAAGGGTCGGGTAGCAGCCGGCGCAGTGACATGGAAGCCGAATGCCGGCCGGTCAGTGCACCGGCTCGTCGCCGGCTGCCGCCTTGCCCGGTTCGTGACGCTGGCGGCGGGCGCGCCGCGCCCGCATGTTCAGCAGCTCGACGAATACCGAGAACGCCATGGCGCTGTAGATGTAGGCCTTGGGGATGTGCGCGCCAAAGGCCTCGGCCACCAGCGTGGTGCCGATCAGCAGCAGGAAGCCCAGCGCCAGCATCACCAGCGTCGGATTGTCGCGGATGAAGTTGGCGAGCGGGGTGGCCGCGAACAGCATGATGGCTACAGTGATGATCACCGCGATCACCATGATGGGCACATGGTCGGTCATGCCCACGGCCGTGATGATGCTGTCGACCGAGAACACGATGTCGAGCACGACGATCTGGCCGATGGCCGCGGCGAAGCCGGTGCGGGCGGCCGGCGAGAACACGTCGGGGCCGCTGTCCACGTCGACGTTGTGGTGGATTTCCCGCGTGGCCTTCCAGATCAGGAACAGGCCGCCGGCGAGCAGGATGAGGTCGCGCCAGGAGAATCCCTGGCCGAAGACCTGCAGCACCGGCGTGGTCATCTTGACGATGATCGCCACCATGCCCAGCAGGGCCAGCCGCATCACCAGGGCCAGCGATATGCCGACCTGCCGCGCCCTGGCCCGGTAGGCTTCGGGCAGCTTGTTGGTCAGGATGGAGATGAAAATGAGGTTGTCGATGCCCAGTACCACCTCCATGGCGATCAGTGTGACCAGGGCAAGCCATGCGGCAGGATCGGTGGCCAGGGCAGGGAGGGTATCCATTCACGATTCCGGGAACGATTTTCGCCGATTATGGCATGTGCTACCTTGGCGGCCACGCGCTGCCGGTAGTCTCCCGGCCAGCCGGTTCAGCACCGCATTCTGACCCAGTACACCGGAACAGGCTGGAGGGAGTCTTTGACATGAAACAACGCCGCAACCGTCATTTTCTGGCCGCCGCGGCAGTGACCGCGCTGGGCGCTGCGGCCGCGGCGCAGGCTGCCGATGCGCCGCCGCCCGAGATTCCCAAGTGCGACCAGCGTGTCGGCACGCTGGCGGTCACCGAACCCGAAGTGCGCTGGTGGCAGGAGCTGGGCCTGGAATCGCCTGAAGCGCTCATCAAGGTATTCGTCTCGCAGTCCAACTGCTTCACGCTGGTGGATCGCGGCAAGGGCCTCGCCGCGGCGCAGGCCGAGCGGGCGCTGGCCGGCGGCGGCGAGCTGCGTGGCGGCTCGAACATCGGCAAGGGCCAGATGAAGGCGGCCGACTATGTGCTGGTCCCCGACATCGTCAACAAGAATGCGCGCGCCGGCGGCAAGAACATCGGCGGCCTGCTGGGCGGCGTGATCGGCGGCGTGGCCGGTGCGGTCGTGGGTGGCATCAGCCTCAAGAGCAAGACGGCCGACGTGGTGCTCACGCTCACCGACGTGCGCTCCACCGAGCAGATCTCGCTGCAGCAGGGCCATGCCAAGAAGACCGATCTGGGCTGGGGCGGTGGTGGCGGCGCCTTCTTCGGCGGCTTCGCGGCCGGTGGTGCCAGCAGCTACGCCAATACCGAGATCGGCCAGGTGGTCACCATGGCCTACCTCGACGCCTTCGTGAAGCTGGTCAATGACGTCAGGGCCATACAGCCGAACGCGAAGGAAGACAACGTCCAGCAGGCCGTCAGCATGGCCAAGCCGGGCAAGCTGTTCTCGACGCCGAGCAACTCCAGCAAGGCGCTGCGCGACCTGGATGCGGGCGCCATGCTCTACCCCACCGGCGAGAAGCAGGGCCCGTTCTGGAAGGTGCAGGACGAACTGGGCAACGAGGGCTGGGTGGCCATGGGGCTGCTGCAGCTGGCGAAGTAGACCTTCCGCCAGGAGGGCTTCCGCGCGCGCGGAAGCCCTTTGTCCTGCGGATTCTTTTAGAATGCCGCGCTTATGCATGCCCTTTCCGTCCGCGGCCTCACCAAGACGTACAAGAACGGTGTTCACGCCCTCCAGGGCATAGATCTGGACGTTGAGGAAGGGGACTTCTTCGCCCTGCTGGGTCCCAATGGGGCCGGCAAGACCACGCTGATCGGCATCATCACCTCGCTGGTCACCAAGTCCGGCGGCACGGTGAAGGTGTTCGGCCACGACCTGGACGCCGAACTGGGCCGCGCCAAGTCCTGCATCGGCATCGTGCCGCAGGAAATCAATTTCAACATGTTCGAGTCGCCGGAGACCATCGTGGTCAACCAGGCGGGCTTCTACGGCGTGGAGCGCACCCTGGCGCGTGAGCGCGCGGAGAAATACCTGCGGCAGCTGCAGCTGTGGGACAAGCGCAAGGATGTCGCGCGCGCGCTGTCCGGCGGCATGAAGCGGCGGCTGATGATCGCGCGGGCGCTGATGCACGAGCCACGGCTGCTGATCCTGGATGAGCCCACGGCCGGCGTGGACATCGAGATCCGCCGTTCCATGTGGGAATTCCTGCGTGGCATCAACGGGCAGGGCACCACCATCATCCTCACCACGCATTACCTGGAGGAGGCCGAGAATCTCTGCCGCAACATCGCCATCATCGATGGCGGCCGCATCATCGAGCGCGACCGCATGAGCAGCCTGTTGCGGCGCCTGCACACCGAGAGCTTCCTGTTCAGCCTGCGCGACCCGGTGCGGCAGGCGCCGGTGCTCGAGGGCTACCGCACGGCCTTCGTCGACGACCATACCATCGAGGTGGAGATGTCCAAGGAGCAGAGCCTCAATGACATCTTCATGCGCCTTTCCGGCCAGGGCATCGAGGTGCTGTCGATGCGCAACAAGGTGAACCGGCTGGAGGAGATGTTCATGCGCCTGGTGGAGAACCGCCCGGCATGAGCCCGCAGCAGATGTCCATGGCGGCAATCCGGCTGGTGGGTTTCCGCACCATCGTGATCCGCGAATACAGCCGCATCGTGCGCATCTGGCTGCAGACGCTGATGCCGCCGGCGGTCACGACCACGCTGTATTTCGTCATCTTCGGCAGCCTCGTGGGCCGCCGCATCGGCCAGATGCAGGGCATCGACTACATCGCCTACATCGCGCCCGGCCTCATCATGATGTCGGTGATCACCAACTCCTACGGCAATGTGGTCTCGTCCTTCTTCGGCGCCAAGTTCGGCAAGCACATCGAGGAGCTGCTGGTCTCGCCGCTGCCCAACTGGGTGATCGCGCTGGGCTATGTCTGCGGCGGGCTGATCCGCGGCGCCATGGTGGGCCTGGTGGTGACCGCCGTCGCGCTGCTCTTCACCTACCTGCACTCGCATCACCTGCAGGTGCACAACCTGGCCGTGGTCATGGCGGCAATGCTGCTGACCTCGGCCGTGTTCTCGCTCGGTGGGCTCATCAATGCCGTGTTCGCGAAGAACTTCGACCAGGTGAACTGGATTCCCGCCTTCGTGCTCACCCCACTGACCTATTTCGGCGGCGTGTTCTATTCGGTGGACATGCTGCCGGCGTGGGCGCAGAAGATTTCGCTGGTGAACCCCATCCTGCATATGGTGAACGCCTTCCGCTACGGCTTTCTGGGCGTGAGCGACGTGCACCTGGCCAGCGCCTTCGCGATCATGGCGGCCTGCGTCGCGGCGCTGTTCACCTGGGCGATCATTCTGCTGAACCGGGGGTCGGGCATACGTGACTGAGCAGGCATCATCCGGCGGTGAAGGCGCCTTCCTGTCCCGCCTTCAGGCGGCGGCGCGCTGTCACCAGTCGCTGGTGTGCGTGGGCCTGGATCCGGAGCCGGAGCGCTTTCCGGCTTCGATCCGCGCGCTGTCGCAGTCCATCTTCGAGTTCAACCGGCGCATCGTCGATGCCACCGCCGAATATGCCTGCTGCTTCAAGCCGCAGTTTGCGCACTACGCCGCACTGGGTGCCGAAGACCAGCTGCTCGAGACCATCCGCTACATCCACCGCAGGCACCCGGGCCTGCCGGTGATCCTGGACTCCAAGCGCGGCGACATCGGCAGCACTGCGGCGAAGTACGCGCGCGAATCCTTCGAGCGCTACGGCGCCGATGCGGTGACGGTGAATCCCTACCTGGGTTCCGACTCGGTCGAGCCTTATCTGCAGTACCGCGACCGCGGCGTGATCGTGCTGTGCCGCACCTCCAATCCCGGTGCCCGCGATTTCCAGGACCTGGAGTCCGGCGGCAGGCGACTGTACCGGCATGTGGCCGAGCGCGTCGCGCAGCACTGGAATACAGCCGGCAACTGCATGCTCGTGATCGGAGCCACCTATCCGCAGGAACTGGCCGAGATCCGCGCCGTGGTCGGCGATCTGCCCTTCCTGGTGCCGGGCGTCGGCGCTCAGGGAGGGGATGTGGTCGCAGCCGTGAAGGCCGGGCGCACGGCCGATGGCTTCGGCCTGGTGCTCAACTCCTCGCGCGGCATCCTCTATGCCGGCAGCGGCGAGGATTTCGAAGCGGCAGCGCGCGCCGCGGCGCGCGCGCTGCGCGATGAGATCAACCGCAGCCGCTGACCATTTCCGCGCGGCGCGCCGCAATGCGCGCCGGCTGCACTACTTCTGGACCCACGCGCCGCCGGCATTCTGGTAGTACCAGCCGCTGCGCGCGCCGCGTTCAACCCAGCGGCGGGCAAAGGTCTTGCGGATGTCTCCCGCCCATTCCGGGTGGCCGTTGGCCGAGGCGATTTCGTTGTACAGCGCTTCGCGGTCCTTGTTGTCCTCGGCGACCAGGCGGTTCAGGAGGCCGCGATCCGGCAGGCTCACGCCGCTGGCATCGCGTACCTCGATGAGGCCGTTCTGCGTCATGCCCAGCGCGCCGGAGTCGAAGAACTTCTGCAGCTGGCCGAAGCGCGCCTGCATCGAAGCGGTAATGGCGCGGATCTGCGGCGAGGAGATGTCGAGGTTGGCTTCCTGCGCGTGTGCGGCAGGCACGATGGCATACAGCACCTGACCGATGGCGGCGAGCAGGATGTGGGTGCCCGCGGGTGCGGTCCGGGACAGCGGCGGAGCGGTCTGGGCGCCGGGCGTGGCGCGGGCCCCTGCAGCGGCACCGGTGACCGCGTCGATGATCTGGTCCGCGGCCTTCTCGGCGGCGGCGGCCGGGAAATACACGTTGATCGTCACGCAGGCACCGATCAGCAGGCTGACGAGCGTGAGCTTGGCCGTTCTGGCCAGGGTGCGGACCGATGTGTTCATGGCCTCGAATCCTCCTGTGGTCGGCATGCGGGATGGTAACAGCGTCCCGTCAGTTCACCACAATGCCTTCGGTGTTGCCGAGCGCCGTTGTGATCTGTGACACCAGTCGCGGCCAGTCCACGCGGTGTTCGTTGCCGATGATGTCGATGCGGGGAATGCCGCTGCCGCGCACGATGTAGAAGCCCGCTCCGGCCTTGCCCACGCCGTCCATCTGGCAGACGTCGTTGCGCAGCCGGCAGGAAATGCCGAGGCGGGCATAGCGGAATTCGTCGAAGAACCGCAATGCGCCGGTCTGCAGCGCGGCGGCCACACCGCCGCCGCCGCCGAGGTTGGACAGGTTCTCCACCGCGCGCTGGCTGATGCGGCGCCGCGAACGGTCGCCGGGAGGGGTGGCCATGCGCAGGTCGAAGGCGATGGGCGACCAGTTGAAGGTCTGCAGGTTCAGCAGGTCCGCATCCAGCCTTCCGGTAATGCTGCCGAATTCGAAGGTGCGCGTGATGAGGTCGAGGTCGAGGTTGCGCGCCGTGATGTCCGCATGCAGCTGCGGCCAGGCGCTGAAGGGCTGCTTCACGCTCAGGTTGCTGGCCACCACACGGCCGTCGAATACCTCGGCTTCGACATTGCCCGAGAAGGCCAGCACGCCATTGCGGTAGGTGAGGCCGGGAAGGCGTCCGGACAGGGATCCGGAGAAATCCGGCCAGCCCATGGCGCGGGCGATGGGCTGCACGCTGATGGGCTCGATCACTGCATCGAAGTCGCCCTCCATCTGCGGCATTCCGATGTCCTGGCCGCGCAGCGTGTTGATCAGCAGCGCGCCGTCGAAGAAGGGCAGGCGGGCCGGGCGCAGCAGCTGGAAGCTGCGGGCGCTGGTGGCGAAATCGATGCGCGTGCGCGCGCCCTCGATGCCCCAGCCGCGCGAGGATTCCCACGCGAGAAAGGACGGGCGCGGAGGCCCGGCGGCGCCATCGGTCCAGTGCAGTTCGCCGCTCACGCCGCTGACATCAAGCTGCTGGGCTGCATCGCTGAAATCCAGCGCCTCGATGCGCAGGTCCGCAGCCGCGGGCAGATTGTCGGCGATGACGATGCGGCCGCTGGCCGCGCCCGCCGTCTGCAGCTGGTTGAAGGGGGTCGTCGCGAGCAGCAATTGCATGTAGCTGGTGTAGGCGTCGGGGAACTGCAGTTGTTCGAGGTCCACCGCCGCGCGCCGTACGGCAAAGGGTTCGAGGCGGATTTCGGCGCTGCCCGAGAGCGTCGTCAGGTTCCGCTGCTGCCAATGCAATGCATCGACGATGAGGTCATGGCCATCGCTGCGGCCTTGCAGGTCTGCCTGCAGGGGATTGCGGTCGAAGTCCAGCAGCACCACGCCGCCGAGGAACTGGCCGCCGGTGCCGGCAAACTGCAGCTCGACCGGCATGGGCGTGGCGGCGAGGTCGGCCGATGCGGTGATGCGCGCCGCGATCTTCTCGCCGATCCACGTGGCCGCGGCATTCTGGAAGCCGGCGTCCCGCAGGTCCGCGGACAGCGTGGCGCGCTGGCTGCCGGCACGCTGTTCGAACTGCGCATGGAAATCGGCTTCACCCTGGATCTGTAGGTCCTCCGGCAGGGTGAGCCAGGGCGCGGCCAGTTCGCGCAGCGCCCTGAACTGCACCGCAGGCAGCGCGAGCCCGGCCGCAAGGCCATGCGCACTGCGCCGTACATCGAAGGCCAGTGTGCTGCCCGCAATGCCGGCCAGCGTGCCCGCACCTTCGGCATTTCCCGTATCGCTGCGCAGCGCCACGCGCCCGCGCAGCGCCAGCGGCGGCAGCCGCGCAGCCCGCAGCTGCGCCGTGAGTGCCGGACAGGAAAATTCCGGTTCGCGGATCACCGGGTTCTCGCACAGCAGGTGGATCTGCGTCACGGCCCCGGTGTGGGTGGTCAGCGCCGCAGGCAGCGCGAGGCGCGGCACGCGCAGTTCGATGCGGCTGCGGCCGCCGCCGCCCAGTGTCAGCGCAGCCCACACTTCGTGCGCGGTGACGGTGCCACTCCCGGCGATCTGCCGCTGGATCGATGTGGCCTGCAGCTGGATGCGTTCGATGGCCATCGCCGGGGCAGCTGCGGCCAGCAGGGCGGCCAGCAGGACCGCGCGTTTCACGGCGGGTTCACCTCGATGGTGACATGGCTCAGCGAAGGCAGATCGTTCAGGCGTTCGCGATAGTCCGCGGGCGTCAACGGCGCCGCACTGACCAGCGAGACCATCAGGGCATGGTAGCCGGGGCCCAGCCGCCACACGTGCAGGTCGGTCACGCGCGAATCCTCGCCGGCACGCAGCAGCCGCGCGCGGATCGCCCGTTCCAGCTGGCTGTCGTCATGCGCATCGAGCAGCGAGCGTCCGGCCGTGCGCGCAAGGCCGATGGACCAGTGAGCGATGACTGCGGCGCCGACCAGGCCCATCGCCGGGTCCATCCACACCCAGCCCAGGAAACGGCCCGCCAGCAGGCCGACGATGGCCAGCACCGATGTGAAAGCATCCGCAAGCACGTGTACGTAGGCCGCGCGCAGGTTGGTGTCATGGTGGTGATCTTCATGGCCGTCGCCATGGTCATGGTCGTGACCGGCCTCGCCATCGTGCAGCAGCGCCGCACTCACGAGATTCACGATCAGGCCCAGCACGGCGATGGCGCCGGCGGACCGGAACCCGATGGGCCGGGGAGACAGCAGCCGCTCGCAGGACTCGAGCCCGATCAGTAGCGCGGCGATGCCCAGCGAGATGGCGCTCGCGAAGCCAGCGAGCTCGCCCACCTTGCCGGTGCCGAAGGTGAAGCGCGGATCCCTGGCATGATGCCGCGCATAGCGGTAGGCCAGCGCGGCAATGCCCAGCGCGGCCGCATGCGTTCCCATGTGCCAGCCGTCGGCCATCAGCGCCATGGAACCGAACCACCTGCCGCCGGCGATCTCTCCCACCATCATCACGATGGTCAGGGCCAGCACCCAGCGGGTGCGGCGCGCATGGCGGTCGTGATGCTGGCCGAGCCAGGAATGGGGGCAGGGCCCGGATGTCATCATGTTGTCATGTCACCGTCACAACAGTGCAGTACTGCCGGGCCACAGTGCCGGGCATGGCAAGACCACTGGCCTTCAATCGTGTACATGCGGTCCTCGCCCGGCTCGACGCCGCCGAGCTCAACGCCTGCCTGCACTTTAACGCAGTGGTCCGCAGGGTGCAGATCCTGCGGCTGTTCCGGGTGGCAAGCCGCCTAGGCGACGGTGTGCTGTGGTATTCCCTGACCGCCTGCCTGGCGCTGTTCTACGGGCCCGAGGGCCGCACCGCGGCGCTGCAGTGCGCCGTGGCCGGTGTCGCAGGCCTGCTGCTGTACCGCGGCCTGAAGAACGTGCTGGTGCGCGAGCGGCCCTTCATCACGCACCATGCCGTGGTGTGCGCGGCGCGGCCGCTGGACCGCTTCAGTTTTCCCTCGGGCCACACGCTGCATGCCGTGAGCTTCACGCTGATCATCTGCTCTGCGGTGCCCGCCGCGGCGTTGCTGCTGGTGCCCGCGGCACTGCTGATCGCGCTGTCGCGCGTGGTGCTGGGGCTGCACTATCCATCGGATGTGCTGGCCGGAGCCTTGCTGGGCGCCGGCATCGCCCACGCGGCGCTGCACTGGATCGTACTTTGAACCTGCGGCCGCTGGTCGTTTCCGACGTCTGCTTTCCGCGCGTCAACGGCGTTTCCACTTCGATCCGCAGCTTCCGCGAGGATCTGGCCGCGCTCGGTGTTGCGAGCAGCCTGGTTGCGCCGGTCTATGGTCCGCAGGACGCGTCTGAATCCGGCCTGCAGCGTGTGCCCTCGCGGCCCGTGCCGCGTGATCCGGAAGACCGCCTCATGAACTGGCGCGCCCTGCGCGCTGCGCTGCGCGATTCCCGGCATGCCGAATGCACGCTGGTACACATCCAGACGCCGTTCCTTGCCCACTACGCTGGCCTGCGCCACGCGCGCGAGCGCGGCCTCCCGGTGGTCGCGACCTGCCATACCTACTTCGAGGATTACCTGCAGCACTATGTGCCGCTGCTGCCGCACAGGGCGAGCGCCTGGCTGGCACGCCGCGCCATGACGCACCAGCTCAACGCCGTGGACTGCGTGATCTCGCCGTCGGAGCAGGTGCGCAGCCGCTTGCTGGAATACGGCGTGACGCGTCCCGTCGAGGTGATCCCCACCGGCATGACCGCCGACCGCTTCCATCCCGGCGATGCGGCGCGTTTCCGCGCACGTCTTGCCGTGCCGGCAGAGCGGCGCATGCTGCTCATCCTCGGCCGGGTGGCCTTCGAGAAGAACATTGCTTTCCTGCTGCGCATGTTCGCCATCGTCCGGGATCGTGATCCCGCGACGCTGCTGGTGATCGCGGGCGAAGGGCCGGCGCAGCCCGCGCTGCAGCGCGAGGCGGCGAGGCTGGGTGTGGCCGATGCCGTGCGCTTCATCGGCAATCTGGACCGGGAGCGGGACCTGAACGACTGCTATGCCGCGGCCGATGCCTTCGTGTTCGCCTCCCGCACCGAAACCCAGGGCCTGGTGCTGCTCGAAGCCATGGCTCAGGGGCGCCCGGTCGTATCCACGGCCTGCCTGGGCACCCGCTCGGTGCTGGCCGGCGAAAGCGGCGCCTTCGTGGTCGATGAAAACGAGCAGCAGTTCGCGGCCGCGGTGCTGGCCGTGCTGCGCGATCCGGCCGGCGCTGCGGAGCGGGCGGCCAAGGGGCTGGCCTGGGCCCGCCGCTGGTCCTCGCGCGCCATGGCACAGCGTCTGGCACAGCTGTACACCGAAGTGCAGACGAATGTGGGTGCTGCTGCGCCACTGGCCGCGCGCTTTAGATAAGATTGCTCTCCGGGAGATAGAGGCTTCCTCCCGGAGAACCCATGTCCGGCAAGCGCGCCCTGGTCGTAGACGATTCCAAGTCCGCCCGAGCTTTCCTGTCGAAGCTGCTGGAAGGCCATCAGCTCGAAGTCGATTCGGTCGAGACGGCCGAGCAGGCCATCGATTACCTCACCCGCCACCGGCCGGACGTGATCTTCATGGATCACCTGATGCCCGGCATGGATGGCTTCCAGGCCGTGCAGACCATCAAGAACAATCCGCAGACCGCGACCATTCCCATCCTCATGTACACGTCGCAGGAGGGTGAGTTGTACCTGGGTCAGGCCCGTGCGCTCGGCGCCATGGGCGTGCTGCCCAAGCAGGTGGGGCCGGCAGACGTGAGCAAGGTGCTGCAGCAGCTGCATCTGACGGGCGAGTCCGGGACCTTTCCGGTAACGCCTGCACCACCGGCCGCAGCCGGCGAGCCACAGGCCGCGGCGCAGGAGGCCACGGTCGAGACGGCCATACCCCCGCCACCCGCGCCCGTGATCTTCCCGGGCGTCGATGCCGAAACGCTGCGCGAAGAGCTGACCGGCCTGCGCCGCCAGGTGGCCGGGTATCTGGAAACCCAGCGTGAACGGCTGGTGGCCGAATTGCCGCACCGCCTGCGCGAAGTGCTGCCACCTGCACCGGTGCCGCAGCCGCCCCCGCGCGATCCTCTGCCCTGGGCGCTCGCCATTGCCGCTGCACTGGCCGCATTGCTGCTGGGCGTGCTGCTGTGGAGCGAGCGGCAGCATTCGTCGGACCTTGCGGCGCAATTGGCTCTGGCAAGCGCAAGGCCGGCGAGTGCGCCACAGACGGCGCTGCCCGCGGCAGCATCACAGGTCGCCGATCCCGCAGGGGCGCCGGAGCTGACGATACTGCCCGTGCCCTTCGGCGAGGCGCCGCTGGCCGGTACCCGCGTGGAACGGCTGCGCGAACTGGTCGCTTCGCTTGCAGCCACGGGCCGTTCCGGCACGCTGGAGATCCGGCATTTCGCGGGCCGGTTCTGCCTCACGGGGGATGGCGGCAGCGGCTACTCGCTGGCGCCGGGCAGCACCAGCTATGACAAATGCGATCTGGTGGCCGATGCCGACAGCACGGGCGTGGCCAACGTGCCGGCCGAGTCGCTGGGGTTCGCGAACCTGCTGGTGGAAACGCGGCGCAGCCATCCGCAGTTGCGCATCGAAGTGCTGCCCGGCGGCGGTGATGTGCCGCAGGCCTATCCGGACACGGCTGCCACGCCGCTGCCCACCGCCGAGCAGTGGAATGCCGTGGCGGCCGCCAACAACCGCGTCGAAGTGCGCTGGCTCCCGGACGCTTGAACGAGTTCCGGCCCGGCAGGTTCTGGCGCAACGCCCATCTGCAATCCATCCTGCCGAGCCTGTGGCCGCAGCGAGGCCTCAACCTGCGCGCCCGGCCGCTGCGCAAGGCGAGCCGCGAGTGGCTGCTCGACTGCGGCGAAGGTGTGCGGCTGCAGGCCTTCCATGCGGCACCTGCGCAGCCGCGGGGCCTGGCGGCAGTGCTGCTGCATGGCTGGGAGGGCAGCGCCGAGGCGCACTACGTGCTCTCGCTGGGCCAGTCGCTGTTCGAGGCCGGCGTGGAAGTGGTGCGGCTGAATCTGCGCGACCATGGCGAAACCCACCATCTGAACCGCGACATCTTCCACTCCTGCCGCCTGCCGGAGGTCTGCGGTGCCGTGGCCGCCATCCAGTCGCGGCTGCCTGGCCGAGCGCTCTGGCTCATCGGCTTTTCGCTGGGCGGCAATTTCATGCTGCGCGTGGCGGCCAGCGGCGATGCGCGCCTCGGGCCGCTCGCGGGCGTGGTGGCCGTCTCGCCGGTGCTCGATCCGGCCACCACGCTGGATGCGCTGGAGCGCGGCTGGCCGCTGTACCACCGCTATTTCGTGCGCAAGTGGACGCGCTCGCTGAGGCGCAAGCAGCAGCTTTGGCCGCAGCACCTGGATTTCTCGGGCCTGCTGGGCTTTGCCGACCTGCGGCGCATGACGGCTGCGCTGGTAGTGCGCCATACGGATTTCCCGACGATGGAGGACTACCTCGAGGGATATGCCATCACCGGTGAGCGGCTCGCCACGCTTGCCGCGCCGGCGGTGATCCTCGCGGCCGAGGATGACCCCATCATTCCCGCGGCGGACCTGGCGCGGCTCGCAGTCCATCCCGGCCTGCGCATCGTGCGCTATCCCTACGGGGGCCACATGGGATTCATGACCGCCCCCGGGGCGCCGCCCTGGCTCAACGATTTCGTGCGCGCTCAGCTCTCGGTCTGACGCTTCTCTTCGAAGCGGGTGATGGGCGCTCCGCTGGTCACCAGCGTATCGCCCTCGATCACCGCGCCGCGGGCGATGGCCAGCGTGCCGGCCTGCACGCTTCCCCGGATCACGGCTGCCGCGCCCAGTTCGAGCTTGTCGCGCACCGTGAGGTTGCCGGTAAGAGAGCCGGCGATCACCGCGGCCTGGGTGCGCACCTCGCCCTCCCAGTGCGCCCCTTTGGCGATCGACAACGTGCCGCCGATCTGGCCGTCGCCGCGCACCTGGCCGCAGACCATCACCGCGCCCGGCGCAATGAGGTCACCGTTCATGGTCACGCCCGCGCCGATCACCGTCGGCGGACCGTTGAGGCGGTCGCCGAAGCGCCGCTTGGGCAGGTCACTCATGCGCCGATATTGCATGCCCGCGCCGCGGGATACCGGCGCGGCGCGAGGAACTGTGAACGGTTTCCGCTGCATTCGCCGGCGGCTTGCACGCCGCTGGCGCACCGCGCACCGGGGCAGTGCAGGGCGCAACGCTGGAGACTTCGCGAGCCTCGATCGGCCGCTTCGCAGCCGGGTCTGTCGCTGGCATGCGGCTTGCTTTCTCTCTGGTCAAGGGCAGCGCTTGCTGCTGTCCCGCGGAGCACCGTTCCCCCGGTCTTCGTACACCTGGGCGCCGCAGCGTCCTGCTGCGGCGCCATTTTTTTCATCAACCGGATTCGCCGCTCAACCAGGAGAGCTCTTCGGCGGTGCTGCGCCGGCCCAGCACCGCATTGCGGTGGGGGAAGCGCCCGAAGCGGGCAATGGTCTGGTGGTGCTGCATGGCAAGGTCGACGCAGGCATCGAAGAGCCCGCGATGCGCCGGCGGGGCCTCGCTGGCGAGGCGCCGGTAGGCGGCGATGGACTCCTCCTGCAGCTCCAGGGATTCGGCGTGCTGCAGCGGCAGGTAGAGGAACAGACGTTCGACCGGGGCCAGCGCGGCATCGGCCCCGGTGGCCATCCCGGTCAGGCACAGCTCCATGGCGCGCAGGTCGCGCGCATAGGCGCGCGCCTTGCCGCGGAATGCCTGGCGGGGGAGAGGGTCGAGCAGCAGGATAAGCGCCAGCAGCCGGCGCGGGCTGCCGGCCCAGGCATCCAGCTCGCCGCGTGCGGCGGCGTCGAGAGTTGCCCCGAAACGCGCCACCAGCGACTCGTCGCGCAGCTGCGTGAGTTCGGGCGGCTCGTCGTCGCCGAACCACAGCCGCAGCCGCTGGGGGAATTCGCCGGCCCCGAGCGGATCGGGGCCGAACCAGAAATCCAGGATGTCCTGGGCCCGGTGCGCGGTTTGCGGCGCCCCGGTCACATCCTTATTCGCAGAGGCTCTCCAGCAGCCCCTGGGCCACCGGATTCAGGCGCTTGCGGGCCAGCTCCCGGGCCTTGGGCGCATCCATGATGTGCTCCAGCGGGCCGCTGATCATCATGCCGCGCACGGAAGGATGCCGCGTCGACAGGCGCGCCATCTTGTTCAGCACCGTGAAGCCGCGGTTGATCTTGTTGCGGGGAGCGCGGTTGCCCTCAATCGAGCGGGCCAGGTACTGGCCGAACCGGCTGTAGAGAAAATAGTCGTCGTCGCCCACCTGGAAGCGGGCTTCAGCAAAAAAGTCGGGGAAATTCTTTTCCAGATACTGGTTGACGCTCAGAAGGCGGGGTCCAGGGTCTTGGGTTGCCGACGCTTTGCTTGTGTTCATCGTTAGGTGCCACACCTCCAAGGGTCCCGAGAACCATTTCTGGGCGTCACGAGCGACCGTACCCCGCAACGCGGCGCGGATATTGAGACCAATGTTCCCCCAATGCAATAGATTCCCGGCGGAATTTTGACCCCGGTTGCAGGGCCGGTATCATGGGCTTCCAAGGTTCCCCTTGGGTGGCAGTCGTCGCCCGATCCGCCGGTCCCGGCGGCCTGCGGCTCCTGACGCAATGTTTGAGCGACATCCGGGCATTTCCCCCGGCACGGCCCCTGCTTCGGCACGGCAGAGGCGGTGTGGTGGCGGGCGTCCGACGTGAAATTTTCAAGGGAGAGGAAATGAGCGCTGCGCATGGTCAGGGGCTCTGCAACGACGCCTATGAGAAGGACAGCTGCGGCTTCGGGCTGATAGCCAACCTCGACGACCTGCCCAGCCACTGGATCGTCAGGACCGCGATCACCTCCCTGAACCGCCTCACGCACCGCGGTGCGGTCGCCGCCGACGGCAAGACGGGCGACGGCTGCGGCCTGATGCTCAAGACGCCGGTGAAGTTCCTGCGTGCCATGGCAAGGGAGGCCGACATCAAGCTCGGCGCGCTGTTCGCTGCCGGCAATGTATTCCTCAGCACCGACCCGCAGCGTGCCGCCGCCGCGCGCGCCGAGCTTGGCGCCCGCATCGAAGCCGAAGGCCTCAGTGTCGCCGGCTGGCGCGTGGTGCCCATCGATGCGGCGGCCTGCGGCATCGAGGCGCTGAAGACCCTGCCGCGCATCGAGCAGATCTTCATCAACGCGCCTGCCGACATGGACGAGCCGGCCTTCAACCGCCGCCTGTTCATGGCGCGGCGCCGCGCCGAACGCGCGCTGGAGCATGAGGACCCGGTGTTCTACCTGCCCAGCCTTTCCGCGAGCACGCTGGTCTACAAGGGCATGGTCATGCCCGCGCATCTGGTGGAGTTCTTCCCCGACCTCGGCGATGAGCGTATGGAGACTTCGGTGGCCGTGTTCCACCAGCGCTTCTCCACCAACACGCTGCCGCAGTGGCGCCTGGCGCATCCCTTCCGCTATCTCGCGCACAACGGCGAGATCAACACCATCGAGGGCAACCGCTCCTGGGCGCGGGCCCGCGGGCCCATCCTCACGAGTCCCTTGCTGCCCGAGCTCAAGGCCGTGCTGCCGCTGGTACGCATGGAAGGCTCGGATTCCGAGAGCCTCGACAACATGCTCGAAGTGCTGCTCATGGGCGGCATGGACGTGATGCAGGCGATGCGCCTGCTGATGCCGCCGGCATGGCAGAGCGTCGATGGCATCGATCCGGACGTGCGCGCGTTCTACGAGTTCTATGCGCCGCACATGGAACCCTGGGACGGTCCCGCGGGCGTGGTGCTCACCGATGGCCGCTATGTGGCCTGCACGCTGGACCGCAACGGATTGCGGCCGGCCCGCTATGTGATCACCCGCGACCGCCACCTCACCATCGCCTCGGAAGTGGGCGTGTGGGACTACGAACCCGAGCAGGTGGAGCGCAAGGGCCGCATGGGTCCGGGCCAGATGCTGGTGCTGGACCTGCAGACCGGAACGCTGCTGGACAACGATGCCGTCCACAACCTGCTGAAGACCCGCCATCCCTACAAGGCGTGGCTCAAGCGGGGTGTGCGTTATCTGGAATCCGCGCTCATCGACCCTTCGCTCGCCGCCGAGCCCATGGATACGGGCACGCTCAACCTCTACCGCAAGATGTTCAACATCACTGCGGAGGAGCGCGAGGAGATCATCCGCGTGCTGGCGCGTGACGAGAGCGAGGCGGTGGGCTCCATGGGCGATGACACGCCGCTGCCGGTGCTGTCGCAGCATACGCGCAGCCTCTACGACAGCTTCCGCCAGCAGTTCGCGCAGGTGACGAATCCGCCGATCGATCCGCTGCGCGAGTCCATCGTGATGTCGCTGCAGACCGAGATCGGGCCGGAGTGCAATGTCTTCCAGCCGCAGGCCGCGCACGCGCAGCAGATCGTCATGAACTCGCCGGTGCTGTCGCAGCGCAAGCTGCGGCAGATCGTCGCGCTGGGCGATGAAGGCGTGGCCAATGCCTTCATCGACCTGCAGTACGATCCCGCCGAGGGGCTTGAGGCCGCGCTGCGCCGACTGTGCCGGGAGGCCGAGGCTGCCGTGCGCGCCGGCACGGTGGTGCTGCTGATCTCCGACCGCTATCTGATCCGGGGCAAGCTGCCGGTGCATGCGCTGCTCGCCACCGGCGCCATCCACACGCATCTGGTCCGGCTCGGCCTGCGTTGCCGCTGCAACCTGCTCATCGAGACCGGCACCGCCCGCGATCCGCATCATTTTGCCTGCCTCATCGGCTACGGCGCGACGGCCGTGTATCCGTACATGGCCTATCAGTCGCTGTACGACATGCTGCGCAAGAGCAAGACCAAGAGCGACTACAACGGGCGTCTGGAGCTGGGCCGCAGCTACCGCAAGGCCATCCGCAAGGGCCTGATGAAGATCATGTCCAAGATGGGCATCTCCACCATCGCGAGCTACCGCTCGGCGCAGCTGTTCGAGATCGTGGGCCTGGGCGATGAAGTCGTGGACCTGTGCTTCCCCGGCACTACGAGCCGCATTCGCGGCGCCAATTTCGAGGATCTGCAGTCCGACCAGCTGCAGCTTTCGGAGCGCGCCTGGAACGAGCTCAAGCCGATCGAGCAGGGTGGTCTGCTGAAGTATGTGCATGGCGGCGAATACCACATGTACAACCCGGACGTGATCGCGATGCTGCAGGCGGCCGTGGTCTCGGGCGACTATGGACACTACCGCCAGTACGCGCGGCTGGTGAACGAGCGTCCGGCTTCGGCGCTGCGCGACCTGTTGCAGCTGAGGCCGATGGCTTCGCCCGTGGCGCTCGATGAAGTGGAGAGCGTGGAAGCCATCATTGCCCGTTTCGACTCCGCTGCGATGTCGCTGGGTGCGCTTTCCCCCGAGGCCCATGAAGCGCTGGCCACGGCGATGAACCGGCTCGGTGCGCGTTCGAATTCGGGCGAGGGTGGTGAGGATCCGGTGCGCTACGGCACCGAGAAGAATTCCAAGATCAAGCAGGTGGCCTCGGGCCGCTTCGGCGTGACGCCGCACTACCTGGTCAATGCCGAAGTGCTGCAGATCAAGGTGGCCCAGGGTGCCAAGCCCGGCGAAGGCGGCCAGCTGCCCGGCGACAAGGTGAACGAGATGATCGCCCGCCTGCGCTTCGCGCGCCCCGGGGTGGGCCTGATCTCGCCGCCGCCGCACCATGACATCTATTCCATCGAGGACCTCGCGCAGCTGATCTTCGATCTCAAGCAGGTCAATCCGCAGGCGCTGGTGTCGGTGAAGCTGGTGGCCGAGCCGGGAGTGGGCACCATCGCTGCCGGCGTCGCCAAGGCCTACGCCGATCTCATCACCATTTCGGGGTATGACGGCGGCACGGGAGCGAGCCCGCTGACTTCGATCAAGTATGCCGGCAGTCCCTTCGAGCTGGGTCTTGCCGAAACGCACCAGACCCTGCGCCGCAACGACATGCGCCACAAGGTGCGGGTGCAGGCCGATGGCGGCCTCAAGACGGGCCTGGACGTGATCAAGGCGGCCATCCTCGGCGCCGAAAGCTTCGGTTTCGGTACCGCGCCGATGGTGGCGCTGGGCTGCAAGTACCTGCGCATCTGCCATCTCAACAACTGCGCCACCGGCGTTGCGACTCAGCACGAGGTGCTGCGCGAGAAGTACTTCATCGGCATGCCGGAGATGGTGATGAACTATTTCCGCTTCGTGGCCGAGGAATGCCGCGAGATCATGGCGCAGCTGGGCGTGCGCAGCATGGCCGACCTCATCGGCTGCACCACACTGCTGCAGCCGGCTTCGGGCCAGACGCCGCGCCAGCAGCGGCTCGACCTTGCGCCGCTGCTTTCCACCCATGGCCTGCCCGAGCATGGGCCGCAGTTCTGCCAGCAGACCTCCAACCCGCCCTTCGACAAGGGACTGCTCGCCGAGCAGATGGTTGCAGACATGCGCGAAGCCATCGACAACGGCAATGGCGGGGAATGGCACTACGCGGTCAAGAATTTCAACCGTTCCATCGGTGCCCGCGTTTCCGGCGAGATCGCGCGGCGCTGGGGCAACTACGGCATGGAGAAGTCGCCGCTGGTCGTGAAGCTCACCGGCTCGGCCGGCCAGAGCTTCGGTGTCTGGAATGCCGGCGGGCTGCATCTGGTGCTCGAGGGCGATGCCAACGACTACGTCGGCAAGGGCATGGCGGCGGGCAAGCTGGTGCTAAAGCCGCCGCGTGCTTCGCGGTTCGTGGCGCGCGATACCGTGATCATGGGCAACACCTGTCTTTATGGGGCGACCGGCGGCGAGCTCTTTGCTGCGGGCCAGGCGGGTGAGCGTTTCGCCGTGCGCAATTCGGGCGCCATCGCCGTCGTGGAGGGCGCGGGCGATCATTGCTGCGAGTACATGACCGGTGGTGTGGTCTGCGTGCTGGGGCGGACGGGCCTCAATTTCGGCGCCGGCTTCACCGGCGGCTTTGCCTATGTGCTGGACCTGGACCGCTGTTTCGTGGACCGCTACAACCATGAGCTCATCGACATCCACCGCATCAACACCGAGCCGATGCAGACGCAGGTTTTGCACCTGCAGCAGCTGATCGAGCGGCACGTGTCCGAGACCGGCAGCGAGTGGGGCGCAGAGATCCTCAACGATTTCCGCTCCTACATCGGGCGCTTCTGGCTGGTGAAGCCCAAGGCCGCTTCGCTTGAATCGCTGATCGAGAACCTGAGCGCTGCCGCATGAGCAAGTCCAACGTCGACAAGAACCTGCAATTCCTCGATGTCCCGCGGCAGGATCCCGTCAAGCTGCCCGTGGCCGAGCGGGTGGTGCAGTTCCGCGAGATCTATTCCGCCTTCGACCCGGCAGCTGCTGCACAGCAGGCCGGGCGCTGCCTTTCCTGCGGCAACCCGTTCTGCGAGTGGAAGTGCCCGGTGCACAACTACATCCCGAACTGGCTCAAGCTCATCAACGAGGGCAGGCTGCTCGAAGCCGCCGAGCTTTCGCACCAGACCAATTCGCTGCCCGAGATGTGCGGCCGCATCTGCCCGCAGGATCGCCTGTGTGAGGGCGCCTGCACGCTCAACGACGGCCTGGGCGCCGTCACCATCGGCGCCATCGAGAAATACATCACCGACGAGGCTCTGAAGCAGGGCTGGACGCCCGACATGTCGGGCGTGGTGGCCACCGGCAAGCGTGTGGCCGTGGTCGGCGCCGGTCCCGCCGGCCTGGGCTGCGCGGACATCCTTACCCGCAATGGCGTGAAACCGGTGGTGTTCGACAAGTATCCGCGCATCGGCGGATTGCTCACCTTCGGCATTCCGCCCTTCAAGCTGGAAAAGGAAGTGGTGGAGAAGCGCCGCGAGATCATGGAGGGCATGGGCGTGGAGTTCCGCCTCGGCGTCGAGGTGGGCAGGGACATCGGCTTCGAGCAGCTGCTGGCCGAATACGATGCCGTGTTCCTCGGCATGGGCACTTACAAATACGTGAAAGGCGGTTTCCCCGGCGAGGACCTGCCCGGCGTACACGAGGCGCTGCCTTACCTGGTATCGAACATCCAGCATGAACTGGGCCTGCCCGGCGGCGGGAAGTTCGTGAACCTCAGGGGCAAGCGCGTGGTGGTGCTGGGCGGCGGCGACACCGGCATGGACTGCAATCGCACTGCCATCCGCCAGGGCGCGACTTCGGTGACCTGCACCTATCGCCGTGACGTGGACAACATGCCGGGCTCGCGCCGCGACTACAAGAACAGCGTGGAGGAGGGCGTGACTTTCCTCTTCAACCGCCAGCCGGTCGAGATCGTCGGCAACGGCAAGGTGGAAGGCGTGAAGGTGGTGGAGACGCGCCTGGGCAAGCCCGATGCGCGCGGCCGGCGCCTGCCCGAGAACGTGCCCGGCAGCGAGCAGCTGATACCGGCCGACGCCGTGGTCATCGCCTTCGGCTTCCAGCCCAGCCCGCCCAGCTGGTTCGACCCGCATGGCATTGCGCTGCACGGCAATGGCCGCGTGCGCGTGTCGGCCGACCGTGTCACGCCGTTCCAGACCACGAATCCCAAGGTGTTCGCCGGCGGCGACATGGTGCGCGGCGCGGATCTGGTGGTGACGGCCGTGTTCGAGGGCCGTGAAGCCGCGAAGGGCATTCTCGGGTACCTCGGGCTCAACTGAGTCCGCGCGCTCAGGTGCTGCATATCCTCACGCCGGACAACACAGCCGTTCGAACGGCTTTGTGGCGCGCGCTGCATTTGCTGGCCGATGTCCCGCCGCATGTTTTCGTGGATGAAATCGGTCTTCAGCTGGCAGCCCCCGACTCCGGCTGGCGCAACCGCCCGGACATGAGTTCATTCACACGTCCGTTCCGCGCCTCCATCCTCGCCCGCGCCCGCTTCGTCGAAGATCTCGTCGAGGAACAGGTCGACCGCAACGTCGGCCAGTACGTCATCCTCGGGGCGGGCCTTGATACCTTTGTCCAGCGCCGGCCGGAATTCTCTTCTCATCTCGTTGTCTACGAAGTCGATCAACCGGACACGCAGGAGTGGAAGCGGCAGCGTCTCGTCGATCTTGGTCTGGGCATTGCGCCGTTCCTGCGGCTGGTTCCCGTGGACTTCGAGGCTGGCGACGTGTGGTTGGACCGGCTGGTCGCTGTGGGCTTCGATCCATCGCGGCCGGCCGTGCTTTCGTCCTTGGGCGTCAGCATGTACCTGACGCGGGAGACCATAGCCGCATTGCTGCGCCAGGTCGCGGACCTTGCCTCGGGGTCTACCTTCGTCATGTCGTTCATGGTGCCGATCGATCAAGTCGACCCAGAGATTCGGTTTGGCGTCGAGCGGGCCGAACAGGGGGCACGTGCAAGCGGAACGCCCTGGCTGAGCTCCTTCACGCCTGACCAGATGCTGACCCTCGCCCGGGAAGCCGGCTTTGCGGCCGTCCAGCACGTTTCATCAGGCACTTTGGCGGAGCGGTATTTCGCAGGCAGGCTGGACGGTCTTCGCCCACCGAACAGTGCCGAAGAACTGCTCATCGCGGTCACATGATCATACGCTGGGCGGCACCAATACCCGTATGCGAAACCTGACTCGAATCCTGCTGGTAACAACTCTGTTGCTGGGCTGTGTTGGCTGTGACCAAGCTACAAAGGTCGTCGCCAAAGTCCATCTGCGCGGTGGTCCTGCCATCACGCTTCTTCACGACACGGTCCGCCTTACCTACGCGGAGAACAGCGGTGCGTTCCTGGGGCTGGGTGCAGCTCTGTCAGAGTCGATGCGCATCTTGGTCTTTAAGATTGGCGTCTCTCTTCTCACTCTGGGGCTGATCCTCTCGGCGGCGTTTTGGCCGCACCTTACGAGGGTGCAGGTGGTAGCCCTGACTCTCCTTGGCGCAAGTGGCCTTGGCAATCTGATAGACCGAGTTATCCATGATGGGCGGGTGACGGATTTTCTGAACCTGGGCATTGGTGGGCTCAGAACCGGAATCTTCAATGTCGCAGACGTCCTTGGGGTTGTCGGCGTTGCGGTGCTGCTTTTGTCCAGGAGCGCCGCCGCTGAGCCTGGCCGTTAGGTCTCAGGAGAAGCGAACATGCCTCGTTACGTTGCATTTCTTCGCGGCGTCAGCCCCATGAACGCCAGGATGGCTGATCTCAGGGAATTCTTCGTGGCGCTAGGGTTCACGGACGTAAGAACGGTCCTGTCCAGCGGCAATGTGATATTTACGGGAGCTTCAAAAGCAGAAGCTACTTTGGCCAGAGCCATTGAATCTGGCATGGGCAAGCACCTTCAACGCAGCTTTCCCACGATGGTTCGTAGGATAGATCACCTGGCTGCCCTGCTTGCAGAAGATCCTTACTCCAAGTTTCATTTCCCGCCAAAGGCGAAGCGTGTTGTCACCTTCCTTGGTGAACCATGTCGAGGAAAAATTTCGTTGCCTATCGAGCTTGATGGCGCCCGGATTCTCACAATCAAAGGTGGCGAAGTATTCACAGTCTACGAGCCAAATGAGCGTGGCCCCGTTTTCATGACACTCATAGAAAAGACTTTCGGAAAGAACGTAACTACACGCACTCTGGACACAGTGAAGAAATGCGTAGCAGCATGAGATTGAGGCCTGACGGGTCATTCAAGCGGGCGGCTGTCAACCGACTGCAGTAGATTGTTGTTCGCGCCGCTGATCGGCTCAGGCGTTGGTCCCTACATCCGCACGCCGCATGTTGAAGCTTCTTCATCAACATCTGTTTACTTTGATGTGGCTCGCATGGGCTCTCTACTGGTGGATTGCCTCGCATGAGGTCAAAGAGACGCGACGGCAGGAGTCCGTGCCTTCCCGGCTCTTGCATGTTCTCCCGTTGCTGGCCGCCATGGCTCTGCTTTGGGGCACGCGCGCGCATCGGCCGAAACTGGAGCGGAACCGTCACGCTCAAGCAGGATTATGAGCTGATCGCCACAGGTCCCTATGCCCTGGTGCGTCATCCCATCTACACCGGTCTGCTCCTTGCCATCGTCGGGTCGGCGCTCGCCCGGGACGAGTGGCGTGGTGTGTTGGCAATGATCATTGCCTGGCTGGCCATCTGGCGTAAGTTGCGGCTGGAGGAGCGGTGGCTTCAAGAGCAGTTTGGCCCCTCCTATGCCGAGTACGCCCGGCGCGTTCCGGCCCTTGTTCCGTTTACCAGGTAGTCCCGGGTCGGCCCGCTGCGGAATCAGAAATGACCTGGAAGTCAGCGAGCGCGGATCCGAGACTCCTGACTGGTGATGTTCATAGGGGCTTCAGTGTGGCTCTTGTTCTGGTTTCTCTTGTGCCGATTGTGGGATCGACTGTGATTCGGAGGGTGAGGCCGAAGGCCGAACCCGACTGGCTCGTCTTCTTTGCGTGGATTCTGGTGGCCAATGCCCTCTGGGCACATTGTCCTGTCGCTTGCTACTTGGACGACCATGCCGATTGAAGTAATCAGGTTCGCCTGCAAGCCATTGATGAGGGCAGGCCGCGCGCGTAAGGTCCGGCTATCGTCCGGGATCCAGCGGGTGCCGAGGGTGGCACGTTCAGCTCAGCCATCAGGTGACATGATGAGGCTTGTCTTCATTCCCATCGAGAAAGACGGCACCACGGACCTGCCGCCAGAGATCCCGCTTCCATCCGAAGCCGCTGAAGTCCTGAGCGCCACTGCCGGCCTCTACAATCTGGTCGGGTTTGTTCCGCCTTGGATCTGCTACCTCGCGCTGGATGGCGAGACTTCGGTCGGCACTTGCGGCTTCAAGTCCGCCCCGCAGGAGGGCCGGGTAGAGATCGCTTATTTCACCTTTCCCTGCTACGAAGGCAGGGGCATTGCAACCTCCATGGCCAGCGGCCTGCTGGGCATGGCCAGGAAAGCCGCACCGGAAGTCGTGGTCGCCGCTCAAACGCTTCCGGATCGCAACGCTTCGCATCGCATTCTCGAGAAGCTGGGTTTCCGTTGCGTCGGTCCGCTTGAGCATCCGGAGGATGGCACTGTCCTGGAGTGGCGGCTTGACGGCTGACTCTGCGCTCGACAAATCATGGTGCGGCCGCATCGCCTGGACCTCAGGAGGCTGCGATGCGCATTGAGCATGTCGCCATCTGGACCCGCGACATCGATCGGCTTGCGCAGTTCTACGCGCGCCACTTCGGCGCTGCCGTGGGGTCCGAGTACGTCAATGAGAAGAAGCAGTTCAAATCCAGGTTCCTGGGCTTTGATGGCGGTGCCAGGATCGAGCTGATGAAGACGACGCGGCTTGTCCCGGTGGAGTTTGCGCCTGGAGTGGAGCGTATGGGGCTTACGCATCTGGCAATCTCCCTGGGGTCCGCTTCTGCTGTCGACGCAGCCTGCGAGAAGCTGCGTGCCGAGGGGGTTCCAGTCCTGGATGGGCCGCGCTGGACGGGCGATGGATATTATGAATGCGTCGTCCTCGACCCCGATGGCAACCGCCTGGAGCTGACGGCCTGATGATCTGCGATACCGACGCCAGACGCCTTGGATATCTCAAGATCGCTTTGCCAGCTTCATGGCGTATTCCCGCACGTCGTCGGGCCATGTGGCGATCAGCTCCCGTACCTTGAGTGGTTCGCCAGCGAACAGCGCGCGCGTTGCCTCTTCAAAGCCGGGCAGGTTGCCAGCCATGGCGAGCATGAAGTAATAGGCGCGCTCCTGCGCCCGGCGGGTCTTGTCCTTGCCGCTGTTGGCGCGGCGCGCTTCTTCCACGAGCTTGCGCAGCGCGACGGAAGCTCCGCCGGGTTGCGCGGCGAGCCATTCCCAGTGGCGCGGGAGCAAGGTCACTTCGCGGGGGACCACGCCCAACCTCGGACGTCCGCGGCCTCGAGGGGGCGCAGATTCCGGTGCATCGTTTCGGGAGCGTTCTGCTGCGACGAGTGCAGTCAGCCGGGCGACAACCTCCTCATCCGTGCCTCGGGTATCGACATCGATGGAGCGGCCGGTGGCGTCATCGAAGATCAGGACCGGGCCGGCCGCATGGCTTTCGAGCGCTTTCTTGACCGCCAGCGCGTTGTCTTGCAAGGACCCATTGGCGATGCATCGATGGCCGTCGAAGCTTGTATAAGAGGGAGTGGGCGTCATGAGCAAATTATACCCGGGTAAAAATAATCGTCAATATCATCCGGGTGAAATTCTGGAGAATTGAACACTTGGTTACAGAGACGATCTACGTACGGCTGCTGAACGAAGGCGTTGACGTCTGGCGCCCGGTGCAGGCGCTGCGCAGGGCCGGCGGGGTATTCCTGATCGTTTCGAAGAACGACGACCCCGAGCTCGAGGATTGGGAGTTCCCTTCCGGCAGTCTGGTCCGCTGTGTGCAGGAGCGGGCAGTGGAGCTGGTGCCGGCGCGCAGCCCTCAACTTCGGTTGTACTGCTGATGCAATGCAATGGGATCTTCGGCTGAGGCGGGCGCCCTGGCCAGTTGTGCGGCATCGTATCCGGAGCGGATCCGCTCGACGAGAATGCAGGAATCTCCGGCGGTGAAGTCGACGCGCCAGTCCTTCACGGCAAGACAGAGGGCGCCATCCCGGCCGCGCCGGATGCGGCGGTAAGGGTGAGGTTGCGGACCCAGCGTGAGCGTGGCCGTGATGCGTTCACGTAGCGGCAGGCCGCTGTGCGCGGCGATCCACGCCAGCTGCTGCTCGGCCAGCACCGAGAAGGTCACGGTCCAGGGTGTGCGCGGGTCCGCGGCCGCAACATCCAGCCAGCCATTGCCGGATTCGGGAAAGGCATCGGAATAAGGCACGTAGGGCTTGATGTCGAAGATGGGCGTGCCGTCGAGCAGGTCCACGTCCCGCACCGCGATGCGCAGGCCTTCCACGCCGGTGACGCGCAGCACCGACAGGCCCAGGGGGTTGGGGCGGTGGGGCGCACGCGTGGCCAGCACGCCCTTGCGGCCGGTGGTGCTGCGCGGCGGCAGCACCTTGGGGCGCCAGCCGGCGTTGCGGTCGAACCAGAAAATCACCCAGATGCGTTCCCATTCGCGAAGGTCCTGGACGGCATGTTCGAGGTTGCGGTGCGGCAC
Source organism: Steroidobacteraceae bacterium (assembly GCA_049841155.1). Taxonomy (GTDB): domain Bacteria; phylum Pseudomonadota; class Gammaproteobacteria; order Steroidobacterales; family Steroidobacteraceae; genus ZC4RG30. The sequence continues at coordinate 1,757,514 of JASGHI010000003.1, read as the reverse complement.
AAGCTCGATGACGCCTTCGGCGCCGGATGCTGCCGCCGGCTGGCGCGGCGCCTCGACCCGGTTCGCGAAGCTCGTGCGCATCACGCCGATGGGGTGCAGGGTCAGTGTCCGGGCACAGGGGTCTTCCACGCATGCCAGCATGACCTGACAGGCGCGAGACGTCGATGCATGTCTGCGGGCCCAGTCGCGGAACCGGGCCGCGGCGCCTCGTGCCGCGGTGACTTGCGTTAGGCTTGCGTCCCTCTATGAAGTTGACTCGCGATCTGCAGGGGAGCGTGCCAGCCAGGGATCCGGCCTGGGATAACCTGACCCTGCAGCTGGGCGGAGAGCGGACAGTATTTGCGGCATTCGTGCTGCTGTACGCGCTGCTGGTGTGGCTGGGTTACGAATTCAAGGAGACCACGCGGCAGCTCACCGTGCTGTGGCCTGCCGCAGGCCTGCTGTGCGTTGCGCTGTGGCTGGCGCCGCGGCGCTTGTGGCCGGCATTCCTCGGAATGCAGATCGTCACCGGACTCGCGGTGAGTGCGGTGATGGGGGATCCGCATGAACTCGGCTGGGCGCTGTCCTTCGTGCTGGCCAATGCCGTGGATGCGGTCGTCAGTGCACTGCTGCTGCGCGCTCTGGATTCGCGCCACGAGGGCGTGCGCATCGTGCGGCTGCTGCAGTATCTGCTGGCCAGTGCGGTGGGCGCCTCTATCAGCGCGACGATCGGCGCGCTGGCGGCCACACACAGCTATTCTCCGGGCTACTGGCATCAATGGCAGCTGTGGTGGGCGGGCAGCTGGCTGGGATCGCTGACGGTCGGTCCGGTGGTCTATGCCTGGTCGCTGCCTTTCCGCAGCCGCTTCGCGCAGCTGAAGCTGCGCAGCGGCTGGGAGATTTCCCTGTATCTGGCCGTTCTGCTGCCGGTGACGGTGTGGATTTTTACCGGCGACGCAGGGTCGGTGCTGCGCATGCCGGCCATCCTGCTGGCGTTGCTGGTCGGCGTGGGATTCCGGCTGCCGCCGCGCTGGTCGATGCTGGTGGTGGCGGCGATCGTCTTCGTGGCGGCGGAGGTGGGCACGCGCGGAAACTGGCTGCTTGCAGCCGACAGTGCCTTCCTGCGCGTGCTGCATCTGCAGATGCACCTGGCGATGTTCGCCGTGGTGTCGTACCTGCTCACCAATTTCGTCGCCGAGCTGCGCATCACGCTGGGGCGGGTGTCCGAGAGTGAGGCACGCTACCGCAGCTTCATCGAGATGAGTTCGGAGGCGGTGTGGCGCATCGAGCTCGACGTACCCATGCCGGTGACGCTGGCGCCGCAGGCACAGCGGGACTGGCTGCGCCGGCACGCCTATGTGGCCGAGTGCAACACGCATTTCGCGCAGCTCGCGGGCGGCGGCCTGCAGCAGCGGTGGCGGGAGGACGAGCCGTGGAATGCGGTGTTCGAGCAGCACATCGAGCAGGCTGCCGCCGACAGCTACAACCTCGACGGCCTGCGCTTCTCCGCAGGCTCCGGGACGAGGCCCCGCAACTTCATCATTGCCTTCAGTGGCGTGGTGGTGCAGGGCTCCCTGCAGCGCATCTGGGGCGTAGCGCGCGACATCACCGAGATTGCGGAGCTCAATACGCGGCTGCTGCGCGAGCAGGAGCGGCTGAAGAGCTATGCGCGGCAGATCATGACGGCCGAAGAGCGGGCGCGACGCGCCACGGCCGTGGATCTGCACGATGGCATTGCGCAGTCCCTGGTGGGGATGGCGATGACGCTGGAAGTGGCGCGCCGCCAGGCTTCGCCCGAGTTGCAGGTGCTCATCGACGAGACCCGCGCGAACCTGCGCCAGGTTCAGGAGCGCACCCGCAACATGATCGCCGACCTCTCGCCGCCAGGGCTCTATGAGCTGGGACTGTGCCCGGCGCTGCAGTGGATGGCGGTGTACTTCCGCGGCCACGACCGGCTGCAGGTGGAGCTGGACTGCAAGGTGAACGAAGCGTCCATTCCCATGGAGCTGCGCGTGCTGATCTTCAAGCTGGTGCGCGAGCTGCTGCGCAATGTGGTCAAGCATGCCGGCGTGCGCTACGCGCGCGTGACGGCGCGCGGCGACCAGGACCGCCTGAGCATCGAGGTGATGGATGCGGGGCGCGGATTCGAATGGCAGATGGACCTGTTCGGTGAGCGCAACAGGGGATTCGGGCTGTGGAGCATCGCGGACCGGGTGAGCGAGGTGGGTGGGGAATTCAAGGTGGATACCGCACCGGGACGTGGCGCGCGTTTTGAATTGCGGTTCGCGCTGCGGCGCTGCGCAGGCGAGGACGCCGGCATGGACAGGGTGCTGCCGAGGGCTGGATGAGCACACAGGAACCGGACAACGGCTGCGGCGAACCGCGGCTTGCCAGCTGCGACATCCACCGCTGCGAGGGGCGCTGCTGCTACGACGGGGTCTATCTGATGCAGGGCGAGGAACCGTTCCTGCGCGAACTGGTGGCGCGGCTGCCGCAGCTCGCCGCACATCTTCCGCCGGAGTTCGTCGTCGACGGCTGGTGGGAGGGCAGGCGGCTTGGCCGCAAGACGGCCACGCGCCCGCACGATTACCGCGCCGCGGATTTTCCGGCCCACTTCACGCGCACCCGCTGCGTGTTCTCGGATGAGGTGGGCTTCTGCGAGCTGGAGAAGCTGGCGCGTGCCCGGGGCCAGCATCCCTGGACGTTCAAGCCGGCCATGTGCTGGATGTTCCCGCTGCAGGGGGAGGACGACGAGCCCGAGCCGCCACCGCTGACGGCGGCCGAGGACCCTTACCGCACGGCGCAGTATCCGGGCTACTCCACCTTCGTGCCCTGCGGCATGCACCGGCCGGAGGGGCGGCCGTGGCGCGAAGCGCTGGCGGGCGAGATCGATTACCTCGCGCGTGCCGCGCAGGTGCCGCTGCTCGGCACGCCGGGGCACACGGTCGATGAACTGCTGGGAGTGCCTGCGGAGAAGGACGCGGGCTGAGCCGCGCCAGCGCATTACTTCTTCGGCTGACTTCGCGAACGCCGGGTGTATTCCTGGCCGGTGGCTTCCAGTCCCGCGATCGCGAAGCGGTGCAGGTGCGCGGCCAGTTCCCGCTGCGGCATGCGCAGCACCTGCTGCGGCGGCCCGGGCAGGCCGCTGTTGCCGGCAACCAGCAGCATCAGGCAGGGGGCGACAATGCTGATCATGCAGCGCAGCAGGGCCGGATCGCTTTCAGGAATGCCCGTGACTTCGCCGAGGATGCGCCGGATGAGGGTAAATTTCGGCTGCACACCTTTTTTGTAGAGGATTCGCAGATTCGACGACGGCGCCAGCAATTCCCGCGCGAACAGCCGCGCATGCCATCCGTCGTTGCCTATCGTGGCGTCGATGAGGCTGTCGATGCACCACCTGAGCTTGTCTTTCGCGGGAAGGCCGCTGGCGGCGATCTGCCGCAGATCCTCCAGGCTGATGATCCGCCGGTGAGCTTCGACGAGAACGGCCTGGTAGAGGCCGCTGCGGCTGCCAAAGTGATAGTTGATCGACGCGAAGTCGACGCCGGCCTGCGTGGCGATGGCCTTGCTGGTGGTCTCCGCATAGCCGGCCGCCGCGAACAGCGGCCCGGCGGTCTCCAGTATGCGGGCGCGGGTCAGTTCGCCGTCGGCACGGGTGCTGCGACGCGGTTTGCTCATTGCACGTAGCATAGACTAAATCCAATTTTAATTTAAGATAAGCGCTTCATCGACGGGAACCGGACCATGAAGAAAACGCCGCTGATCGCCGCCGCCCTGGCTGCCGTCCTGCTCGTCGCCGGCCTCATCTGGTGGAGCAACCATCACCGCGCCGCCAACACGCCCCTGACCGTGTACGGCAACGTGGACATCCGGCAGATCGCGCTGGCCTTCGACGGCAATGGCCGGGTGGCCCAGCTGCGCGCCGAGGAAGGCGACAGGGTGAAGGCGGGAGCGGTGCTGGGCGTGCTCGACACACGCACGCTGGAGCTGCAGGCCCGGCAATCGCAGGCGCAGATAGAGGTGCAGCAGCAGAACCTGCTGCGCCTGCGCAACGGCGCGCGCCCGCAGGAGATCCTCCAGGCGCGCAGCCGCCTCGCGGCCGCCCAGGCCGATGCCGCGCGCGCCGCGGAGGACCAGGCGCGCCTGCAGGGCATCGCGGCCAGCACGCAGGGACGCGGCGTGAGTGCCCAGGATCTGGACCGCGCCGCAAGTGCGGCGCAGGTCGCGCAGGCCAGGCTGGTCGAGCAGCGCGAGGCATTGCGGTTGACCGAGCTGGGGCCGCGCGCCGAGGAGGTGGCCGGGGCTGAAGCGCAACTCGAGGCGTCGCGGGCGCAGCTGGCCCTGCTGCAGCACCAGATAGCCCAGGGCGAGCTCAAGGCGCCGGCCGACGCGGTGGTGCGTTCGCGGTTGCTGGAGCCGGGCGACATGGCCACGCCCCAGCGCCCGGTGTTCGCGCTGGCGTTGACGCAGCCGAAGTGGATACGCGTCTACGTTAGTGAATCCGATCTGGGCCGCGTGCAGCCGGGCATGGCGGCCCGCATCAACATCGATGGCCGCAGCGAGCCCCTCGCAGGCAAGGTCGGTTACATCTCGTCGGTGGCCGAATTCACGCCCAAGTCGGTCCAGACCGAGGAGTTGCGCACCAGTCTGGTCTACGAGGTGCGGGTGCAGGTCGACGATCCGCAGGACCTGCTGCGCCTGGGGCAGCCCGCAACCGTCCACCTGGTGGCCGGCACTGCCCAATGAGCGCTGCCGGCGCAACAGTCGTCGCCGACGGCCTGCGCAAGACCTTTGTCTCGCCGGGGGGCGGACCGCTGCATGCGGTCGATGCATTGTCGATGACGGTGCGGGCGGGCGAGCTGACGGCCCTGGTCGGTCCGGATGGCGCGGGCAAGACCACGTTGCTGCGCATGATGGCGGGACTCATGAGGCCCGACGCCGGCAGTCTGCAGGTGCTGGGTACGGACGTAGCCGCCGATCCGCAGGCAGTGCAGGACCGGATCAGCTACATGCCGCAGCGCTTCGGCCTGTACGAAGATCTGAGCGTGCAGGAGAACCTCGACTTGTACGCGGATCTGCACGGCGTGCCGCGGGCGGCACGGCGCGAACGTTTCGCGCGCATGCTGCAGATGACCGATCTGGCGCATTTCACCGGCCGGCCGGCTGGCAAGCTGTCGGGCGGCATGAAGCAGAAGCTGGGGCTGGCCTGCACCCTGGTGCGCTCGCCCGAACTGTTGCTGCTGGATGAACCCAGCGCAGGCGTCGACCCCTTGTCGAGGCGCGAGCTGTGGAAGATCGTGCAGCAGCTGGTCGATGACGAGAAGTTGAGCGTGATTGTCAGTACGGCCTATATGGACGAGGCCGGACGCTGCGCCCAGGTATTCGTGATGCATCAGGGCAGGTTGCTGGCAGAAGGCGCGCCTGCGGCACTCACGAGAGGTGTCCACGGCCTGACTTTCGCAGCTGCGCCGCCGCCGGGCGTGCCGGCGCGTGATCTGCAGGCCGGATTGATCGATGCCGCTGACCTGATAGTCGATGCCGTACCCCGGGGCGGTGCCGTGCACTTCATCCGCCAGCCCGATGCGGATGCGCAGGCTCTGGGCACCTTGCTCGGCGGTGTCGCGCAGGAGCCGCGCCCCGGAAAACTCGAGGATGCCTTCATGATGCTGTTGCGGCAGCAGCATCAGGGCGGTTCGTCGCCGTCGCAGCGTGAAGTTGCCGTGCCCGCTGCACAGGAAAAGGGCACTTTCGGCAAGCCGGTGATCGTGGTCCGCGACCTGGTGCGCCGGTTCGGCGATTTCACCGCCGTCGCCAGCACCTCGTTCGAAGTGCAGCGCGGCGAGATTTTCGGTCTGCTCGGTCCCAACGGCGCGGGCAAGACCACTACCTTCCGCATGCTGTGCGGGCTGCTGCCGGCGACCAGCGGTCACCTGGAAGTGGCCGGGCTCAACCTGCGCACGGCGCGCGCGCAGGCGCGTGCGCGCATCGGCTATGTGTCGCAGAAATTCGCGCTGTACGGCAACCTCACCGTGCGCGAAAACCTTGAATTCTTCGGCGGCGCCTATGGTCTGCGCGGCCGGGCGCTGGGCGTGCGTGTGGCCGCCGCCATGGAGCAGTTCGGGCTGCAACCCGGCGCGGTCAGCGGCCTGCTGCCCGGCGGCTACCGGCAGCGTCTGGCGATGGCGGCAGGGTTGCTGCATCAGCCGGAGATCCTGTTCCTCGACGAACCCACCAGCGGCATCGATCCGCTGGCCCGGCGCGCCTTCTGGCGCACCATTACCGCGCTGGCGCAGGGCGGCGTCACCATCATCATCACCACGCACTTCATGGAAGAGGCGGAGTACTGCGACCGCATCGCCATCCAGGATGCGGGCAGGCTGCTGGCGCTGGGCACGCCGCGGGAAGTCCGCGAGCAGGCCGGCGGGGCTGCGGACTCCGACATGGACGAAGCCTTCGTCGCCATCATCGAGCGCAGCCGTGTCGCGGGCCGGCGCGAAACAGCGGAAGCCGCCGCGTGAGCGCGGATGCCTCGGGCTTCGCGCGCCGCCTTGCTGCGCTGCTGCGCAAGGAAGTGCGGCAGATGCTGCGCGACCGCAGCAACCTGGCCGTGGGCCTGCTGCTGCCGGTGGCGCTGATCCTGCTGTTTGGCTATGGCCTGTCGTTCGACGTCCGTAATGCACCGGTCGCGGTGGTCATGGAGGATGGATCGCCGACCGCGCGCGATGCGGTGGAAGGTCTGTGGGGCTCGGCTTATCTCGCGCCGGTGTGGGTGGCGGACATGCCTGCGGCCGAGCGTCTGGCGCGCGCCGGCGAAGTGGGCGGCATCGTGCGCGTGCCGCTGGATTTTTCGCGCCGGCTTGCCGCAGGCGATGCGCGCATCCAGCTGCTGCTCAATGGCGTGGATTCCACCTCGGCGGCCACCATCGAAGGCTACGTCGGTGGCGCCATCGCCACCTGGGCGCAGCGGCAGGCCGACCGCGCCGGCAACAAGCCGCCGCTTGCCGGCAGCGTGGAGGTGGTGCAGCGCATGTGGTTCAACGAGGCCGGAGAAAGCCGCTGGTATCTCGTGCCGGGCCTGATCGTGCTGGTGCTGACCCTGATCGGGGCTTTCCTGACCTCGCTGCTGATCGCGCGCGAGTGGGAGCGCGGCACGCTGGAATCGCTGTTCGTTACGCCGGTGCGGCCGCTGGAGCTGGTGCTGTCCAAGCTCGCGCCGTATCTGGCGGTGGGCGCGATCGATCTGGCGATGTGCCTGCTGGCGGCGCATTTCCTGTTCCATGTTCCCATGCGCGGGTCGCTGGCGATCATCGTCGTGGCGGCGCTGCTGTATCTGGCGGTGTCGCTGCTGCTGGGCCTGTTCATCTCCGGCGCCACGCGCAACCAGTTCCAGGCGAGCCAGGTGGCGCTGCTGACCAGCTTCATGCCGGCGATGATGCTGTCGGGATTCGTCTTCGACCTGCGCAATGTGCCGGCAGTGATCCGGATGATCAGCCAGCTGCTGCCGGCCACCCACTTCATGGGGCTGATCAAGACGCTGTTCCTGGCCGGCAATCACTGGCCGACCATACTGCGCGACACCGCGATCCTCGGCCTCTATGCCGTCGTGCTGACCTGGGCCACCCGGCGCACATTGCGCAAGACGCTGGAGTGAGGCCATGACTTCCCTCGTCGCGACGCTCGCGCAGATCGCTGCCCTGGTGCGCAAGGAACTGCTGGCGCTGTTCAAGGAACCTGCCAGCCGCATGATCCTGGTCATGCCGGCGCTGATGCAGGGGTTGCTGTTCGGTTATGGAGCCACCTACGACCTGAGGCACGTGCCTTATGCGGTGCTGGACCTGGGCCGTGGCCAGGCGGCAACGCAATTGCTGGCGCGGCTGGACGGCACCGGCGTGTTCGAACGCGCCGCCACCCTGACCTCGTCGGCGCAGATCGCCGATGTCATCGATGATGGCCGGGCGTTGCTGGTGATCGGCATGCTGCCGGACTTCGAGCAGCGCCTCGCCGCCGGACAGCGCGCGCCGCTGCAGGTGATTCTGGATGGGCGCAATTCCTCCACCGCCGCGCTCGCCGCGGGTTATGTCGGCGCCATCGTGGCGGACTACAACGCCTCGCTGGGTGGCGGAGCTCCGGGCATCACCATCGAAAGACGCGCCTGGTACAACCCCAACCTGGAATCGCGCTGGAACCTGATGCCGGCGCTGATCGGCGCGCTGAGCATGCTGCAGACGCTGATGCTGGCGGCCCTGTCGGTGGCGCGCGAGCGCGAGCAGGGCACCTTCGACCAGCTGCTGGTCACGCCGCTAACTCCGATGCAGATCCTCATCGGCAAGGCGCTGCCGGCCATCGCCGTCGGGCTGCTGCAGTCCACGCTCATTTTCCTGGTCATCCGGTTCTGGTTCCAGGTGCCGATGAATGGCTCGGTGGGCCTGCTCTACCTGGGGCTGTTCACGTTTACGGTGGCTTCGGTGGGCGTGGGCCTGTCGATCTCGGCGCTGTCGCTGACGATGCAGCAGGCCATGCTCTACACCTTCCTGCTGATCATGCCGCTGATGCTGCTGTCGGGCCTGCTCACCCCGGTCAAGAACATGCCGGAAGTGCTGCAGTTGGCGACCTACGCCAATCCGCTGCGCTTCGGCACCAGCATCGTGCGCCGCGTGTACCTGGAAGGCGCCGGACTTGCCGACATTGCACCCTCGTTCATTCCCCTGCTGGTGATGGGCGCCATCACGCTGCCGCTGGCGGCGTGGCTGTTCCGCCATCGTCTTTCCTGATCCGGAGTGCTGGCCATGTCCGATTGCCGTGTTGTCCATCGATCGCCGCTTCTGGCCACATGCCTGGCCGTGCTCGTACTAGGTGGCTGTGCGGTGGGTCCGGATCTGGTCAGGCCATCGCCTGCATCGCCCGATGACTGGAGCAGCTGGAGCGGCGCGGATGACTCGCTGCGCGCAGCGGTGGGCGCGGGGCAGCCGCAAGCGTGGGCAAGCTTCGGTGATCCGGTGCTGGAGCAGTTGCAGTCGCGCGCATTGCAGGCAAGTCCCGACCTTGCCACCGCTGCCTTGCGTTTCGCACAGGCGCGCGTGCAGCGCAGCACGGTGGCGGCGGGCCGCGGACCGCAGGTGGGTGTGAGCGGCGGCGTGAACCGCCAGCGCCAGAGCGAATACGGTGCCGCCACGCGCATGCTCGATGCAGTGGGTGGTGCAGGCAATCGCGCCGCGCTGGCCAGCCTGCTCGCCGAGCCTTTCACGCTGTACCAGGCGGGCTTCGATGCTTCCTGGGAGCTGGACCTCTGGGGCCGCGTGCGCCGCGCCATCGAAGCGGCTGATGCCGATGTGGCGCAGCAGGCGGCGCTGCTGGATCTGGCGCGGCTCGGTGTTGCCAGCGATGTGGCGCGCGACTACTTCGAGCTGCGCACTGCGCAGCGCCAGATCCGTCTGGCCCGCGAGGATATTGCGGCGCTGGAGGAGCGCGTGGAGATCCTGGGTGCGCGCGTCAGGGGTGGTGTCATCGACCATCTGGACCTGGATCGCCAGCAAACCGAACTGGCCGCGGCGAGGGCACAGCTTCCTGGCCTGCTGGCCCAGGAGGGCGCCAGCGCCAACCAGATTGCGCTGTTGCTGGGCGAGCGGCCCGGCGCACTGCGTGATCAGCTGATGCCGCTGCAGGACCATGGCCAGGGCAATGCGCAGCTGCCTGATCTGACGCTGGGTCTGCCTTCGGAGGTGGCGCAGCGCCGTCCGGACATCCGCGCCGCCGAAGCCCGTTTGCGCAATGCCACGGCCGGCATCGGCATTGCGCGGGCGCAGCTGTATCCGGCCATCCGCCTCGGCGCGCGTTTCGGCTACGAGTCCTATCTGAGCGGAGAGTTCGCCGACTGGGGCAGCCGCACCTGGTCGGTGGGGCCGAGTCTCGATCTGCCGCTGTTCGACCGCGGCCGGCGCCGCAGCGTCGTGCGGCTGCGCGAACTGGAGCAGCAGGAAGCGGCCGTGAACTACCAGCGGACAGTGCTCAAGGCCTGGCAGGAGATCGACGATGCCCTGAGCGCTTATACGGCCGAGCGGCAGCGGACGCAGCAGCTGGAATCCCGCGTGCACAGCGCCGTGGATGCGCACGGCCTTGCCGAGGCGCGTTATGAGGGTGGCACCACCGATTTCATCGCCGTGCTCGACAGCCAGCGAGGCCTGCTGCAGGCGCTCCGCGATCTGGCAGCCAGCCAGGGACGCCTGAATACGCTCTACGTTGCCGTCGACAAAGCCGTGGGCAATGTGCCGCTGCCAACACCGCAGCAGGAAATCGGCGAGGGGAAGTGAAAAAAACCCCGCTTCAGCGGGGTTTGCAGTCTACCGTTTGCCCTAGATCAATCGCCGCGGGTCGCATGCGCCCGCCATGGACTTCAAGTTCTCGCCGGTGGTGCGCGGGACCTTTCGATCCGACCCTAACTGCGGGTCCTGGCGTCAATTCGCCGGTCAGTCGCACCGCAACCAACCCAAAATGGGGTTCTGTTGCGCGCCGTGCCCACTCTGATTGCCTGGGTTTCTATTGTGTCGTCAACCCAACAAAAGGGTCGATTTCTCAACAATTCCAGCTTGTTAATTGGCGGCTTTAGGCCATCAATCAACATGGCTGGACTATAGCGCCGCATTGTTACAAATGCACTGTCTCTTGCGCGCGACAAATGTGACGCGTACTGCAGAAACCACACGAAGTGCTTGTGGGGCCCGGAAGCTGCCGCGGCAGAGATTCAGAAGGCGTTGTGGCCGGTCAGGGCGCGGCCTACCGAGAGCTGGTGGATGGTCTGGGTTCCCTCGTAGGTGATCACGCTCTCGAGGTTCAGCATGTGGCGGATGGGCGCGTATTCGGCGCTGATGCCGCTGCCACCGAGCAGGTCGCGGCAGTCGCGTGCCACCTCCAGCGCCATGCGGCAGTTGTTCCACTTGGCCATGGAGACCTGCGCCGGCGTCATCGTTCCCGCCTCCTTGAGGCGGGCCAGCTGCAGGGCGAGCAGCTGTGCGGTGGTGATGCGCCGGCTCATGTCGGCGAGACGGATCTGCACGGCCTGCGTTGCGGCCAGCGGACGGCCAAAGAGTTCGCGGCTCTGGGTGTAGTCGAGCAGCTGCGCAAGGCAGGCCTGTGCGGCGCCGATCACACCCCAGCTGATGCCATAGCGCGCCTGCGTGAGGCATGACAGCGGCCCCTTCAGGCCGACGCTGCCGGGTAGCACCTGGCTTGCGGGCACGCGCACCTCGTCGAAGAACAGCGCCGCGGTGATGGAGGCGCGCAGGCTGAACTTGTTTTCGATCTCGGTGGCGCTGAAGCCCGGCGTGCCGCGGTCGACGAGAAAGCCGCGGATGCCCTCGTCCGTGTGCGCCCACACCACGGCCACATCGGCGATCGAGCCATTGGTGATCCACATCTTCGAGCCCGACAGCAGCCAGTCCCCGCCGGTGCGGCGCGCCCGCGTGCGCAGGTTCGCCGGGTCCGAACCGCCCTGCGATTCGGTGAGGCCGAAACAGCCGATGGCTTCGCCGCGCGCCATCGCCGGCAGGTAGTGCAGCTTCTGCTCTTCGCTGCCGTAGCGGTGGATGGGGTACATGCACAGCGAGGTCTGCACCGAGGAAAAGCTGCGCAGTGCACTGTCGCCGAATTCCAGCTCCTGTGAGATCAGGCCGCAGCACACGGCATCGAGGCCGGTGCAGCCGTAGCCTTCGAGCGACGCGCCGAACAGGCCCAGCGATGCCATCTCGCCGACCAGCTCGCGCGGGAAACGGTGCTGCTCGAAGCAGTCGCGGATGATGGGCAGCACGCGTTCATCGACGAAGCGCGCGACGCTGGATTGCACCTGGCGCTGCTCTTCAGTGAGCTGGGCGGCGAGGCCGAAGAAGTCAGTGGGGTTGGCCGTGGCAGCAGTCATGCGCGGATGATGGCGCACCTGCGGCAGCGGCGACAAACGCCGCGCGAAGGGTTCGCGCGGCGCCTGCTTTGGTCCGGGTTCACCCGGTTCCGTGCGGCTTCAGGCCGCGAGATTGCGGCGCAGCTTGGTCAGTGCCGCGGTTTCGATCTGCCGGATCCGCTCGGCCGAGACCTGGTAATGCTCGGCCAGTTCATGCAGCGTGGCCTTTTCTTCGGCCATCCAGCGGCGGCGCAGGATGTCCTGGCTGCGCGCATCGAGGCGCGCCACTGCACCGGCAAGGCGCTCGCGCACATCCGCATCCCACTCGGCCTCTTCGGCCTGCAGGGCCGGGTCTGCGTCGGGCGCGGGCAGGTATACCGAAGGGCCGTAGGAGCCAGGATTCTCGTCGTCGGTTTCCGGCACCGGGTCGAAGGACAGGTCACGCGTGGCCAGACGCTGCTCCATTTCGGAGACTTCGGCGGGCGTCACGCCCAGATCCGTCGCCACCGCCTGGGTCTCCTCCTGCGTGAGCCAGGCGAGGTTCTTTTTCATGCGGCGCAGGTTGAAGAACAGCTTGCGCTGGGCCTTGGTGGTCGCGATCTTCACCAGGCGCCAGTTGCGCAGCACATAGTCGTGGATCTCGGCGCGGATCCAGTGCACGGCGAAGGAAACCAGGCGCACGCCCATGTCGGGCTCGAAGCGCTTGACGGCCTTCATGAGGCCGACGTTCCCTTCCTGCACCAGATCGCCCATGGGCAGGCCGTAGCCCGAATAGCCGCGGGCAATGTGCAGCACGAAACGCAGGTGCGACATGACGAGCGTGCGGGCGGCGGCGAGGTCGTCGTCGTTGCGGAAGCGGCTGGCCAGCTCCAGCTCCTCCTCGCGCGACAGCACGGGGATGCGGCTGACGCGCGCCGCATAGGCTTCGAAGCTGCCCAGCGGGCCGGGCAGCAGGCTCTCGCATTGACGGGCGACCAGGCAATTCGCGTTGCTCAAATTCCACCTCCCTGAGGGGTTCCAAGGGATGTTAGCACTCTTGTTATTCGAGTGCTAAAGCCGGCGGAAGTTCGCTCCAGAAACCGAATATTTACTCTTGTGATTCAGCAAGATGCATCAGGCCCGGGGTTCTATGCGGGCCAGGTGGCGGCTGGCAGCCATCCACGCGCCGGCCATGCCGAGGACGGCGCCGATGCCCAGCAGGCTCCCCACCTCGCGCCAGCCGGGATTCAGCAGGTGGAAGCTGCTGCCGTAGCTCGCGGCCAGGCGGCCCACCGGGCCGGCGAGCAGCTGCAGCGCGACGACCAGCAGCAGGGTCGCAAGCCCTGCGCCGAGCAGGCCGTAAAAAAGGCCGGTGTACAGGAAGGGGCGGCGCACGAAGGCATTGCTGCCGCCGACCAGCTTGGTGACCTCGATCTCGGCGCGGCGATTGTAGATCTCCAGACGGATGGTGTTGCCGATGACGGCCAGCACCCCCACGCCCAGCAGCACCGCCGTGCCGGTGACCAGGCGGCGCAGCAGATCGAGGATGGCATTGAGGCGCACCACCCACTCGCTGTCCACCTGCACCATCTCCACTTCGGGCCACGCGGCGAGATAACGGCGCAGGGACTCCATCTGCTGCGGACTGGCAGAGTCGGCGTCGGGGCGGATGTCCAGCGCATGCGGCAGCGGATTCTCGCCCAGCACGTCGAGCGCGGCGCCGAAACCGCTCTGCTCGCGGAAGGATTTCAGCGCCTCGTCGGCGCTGACCAGCGTGACGCGGTCCACGCCGCTGCGCGCGCGCGCGTTCTTGGCCAGCTGCTGCGCCTTTTCGAGCGTGACGCCCTGCTTGAAGTACACGGTCATGTCCACGGCGCTGGCGAAATCGCCGGTGGCCGTGCGTACGCTGGTGATGATGAGGCCCAGCGCCGTGGGCAGGGTGAGCGCGATGGCGATGACCAGCACCGTGAAGCCCGTGGCGAGCGGCGTGCGTGCAAGGCGGCCGGCCGCGAACAGCATGGCCTGCAGGTGGCGCGTGAGCCAGCCGGTCATCGCTCAACCTCGATGTGCGGCAGCTCGGGTTCGGCGCCGGGATCCTGCACGCGGCCATTGGCGACCACGATTTCGCGCAGGCCCGAGGCCTGCACGATGTCCAGGTCGTGCGTGGCGACGACGACGGTGACGCCGACATCATTGAAGCGCCGGAACAGGTCCATGATTTCCAGCGACAGCGCCGGGTCGAGATTGCCCGTGGGTTCGTCGGCGATGATGAGCTTCGGCTTGCTGACCACGGCGCGCGCGATGCCCACCCGCTGCTGCTCGCCCACCGACAGCTCCAGCGGCAGCGACGCGGCGCGGTCGAGCAGGCCCACCTGGTCCAGCGCGGCGCGCGCGCGGCGGTCGATCTCGCGCAGCGGCGCATGCGCGGCGTACAGCGGCAGCGCGACATTGTCGAACAGGCTGCGTTCGGGTAGCAGGCGGTGATCCTGGAATACCACGCCGATCTCGCGGCGGAAGGCCGGGATCTTGCGCGCCGGCAGCGAGCTGGTGTTGTGGCCGTTGACCAGCACCAGACCGCGCGTGGGCCGTTCCAGCAGCGCAATGAGCTTGAGGATGGTGCTCTTGCCGGCGCCGGAGCGGCCTGTCAGGAACACCATTTCGCCGGCGGCGATTTCGAAGCTTGCGGCGCCCAGCGCCTCGCGGCCATTCGGATAGCGCTTGGTCGCGCGGTCGAAACGGATCATGGGGCCGACTTTACACTGCCGGCTGCGCCGAGGAGTGCATCGGTGAAGGCCGCGGCGTCGAATTCGCCGAAGTCCGCGGCCTGCTCGCCGATGCCGATGAAGCGGATGGGCAGGCCGAGCTTGCGTGCGATGGCCACCACGATGCCGCCGCGCGCCGTGCCGTCGAGCTTGGTGAGCACCAGGCCGGTGACGCCCACCGCGGCGTGGAATTCCACCGCCTGCGTGAGCGCGTTCTGGCCCTGGTTGGCGTCCAGCACTAGCAGCACTTCATGCGGCGCGCTGGCGTCGCAGCGCTGGATCACGCGGCGCACCTTCTTGAGCTCCTCCATCAGGTGCGACTGGCTGTGCAGGCGGCCGGCCGTGTCGGCGATGAGCACGTCGTAGCCGCGGCTTGCCGCGGTCTGCATGGCGTCGAAGACCACGGCGCCCGGATCCGATCCATTGGTCTGCTGCAGCAGCGTGGCGCCGCTGCGCTCGGCCCAGATGTCGAGCTGCTCGGCCGCGGCGGCGCGGAAGGTGTCGCCGGCGGCCAGCATCACCTTGCTGCCGCCGGCGGCAAGGCGTGTGGCGAGCTTGCCGATGGAGGTGGTCTTGCCGGAGCCGTTGACGCCCACCACCATGATCACGAAGGGCTTGTGGCTGCGGTCGATGGCCAGAGGTTTCTGGCAGGGGGCGAGGATTTCGATCAGGCTGGCGCGCAGCGCACCCAGCAGCGCCGCGCCGTCGGCCAGTTCCCGCCGCGCCACGCGGCTGCGCAGGCCGTCGAGGATCTGCGTCGTGGCGTCGATGCCCACGTCAGCGGCGAGCAGCCGCGTTTCCAGCTCCTCGAGCAGCTCGGCGTCGATGCGGCGGCCGCTGAACAATCCCGCAAGACCATCGGTTAGGCGGCTCGCGCTGCGCGCCAGCCGCTCGCGCAGCCTGCCGAAGAAGCCGGGTTTGTCCTGAGCGTCGGCCAAGGCGCGACCTTGAGTGGCAAAAGGGAGCCGCACATTGTAATCGCCCCGGCAGCCGATAGGCTTGTGCAATGAAGCAGGGAGTCCGACAGCTGCGCATCGTCGGCGGCAGCCTGCGCGGCCGGCGGCTGCGCTTCCCGGACGCGGCCGGGCTGCGCCCAACGCCGGACCGCGTGCGCGAGACGCTGTTCAACTGGCTGGCGCCGTACATCGGCGGGATGCGGGTGCTCGACCTTTTTGCCGGCAGCGGGGCGCTGGGGTTCGAGGCACTGTCGCGGGGTGCCCAGGATGCCACGCTGGTGGACGCCAGCCCCACGGTAGGCCGCCAGCTGCGCGCGACGGCGGCGGATCTCGGTCTTGCCGCGGTCCGCGTGGAGACCGCCGAGGCGCTGGACTTCCTGCGGCGCGAAGGCGGCCCCTGGGACCTGATCTTCGTCGATCCTCCCTTTGCGGCCGGCCTGCTGGCCCCGGTGATGACGCATCTGGCGGCTTCCGGGCAGCTCTCGCCGCGGGGTTTCTGTTACGTGGAGGCCGCGCGCGGCACGCCGCTGCCGCCCCTGCCGGCGGGCTGGAGGCTGCACCGCAGCGGGACGGCGGGCGAGGTCGGGTATCATCTGCTGCATGAATCGGGGAGTGATCTATCCGGGGACGTTCGATCCCATCACCAACGGCCACCATGATCTGGTGCGCCGCGCTGCAGGCATGTTCGACAAGGTGGTGGTCGCGATCGCGGCCAATCCCGGCAAGACGCCCATGTTCACGCTGGATGAGCGCGTGGCGCTGGCGAGCCAGGTGCTCTCGGGCATCCCCAATGTCGAAGTCGCGGGCTACACCGGCCTCACGGTGGATTTCGCGCACAAGCTGGGTCTGCGCTTCGTGCTGCGCGGGCTGCGCGCGGTGTCGGATTTCGAATTCGAATTCCAGCTCGCCAACATGACCCGGCACATCGGCCGCGACATCGAAACGGTGTTCCTCACGCCGCAGGAACAGTTCACGTTCATTTCCTCGACGCTGATCCGCGAGATTGCACTGTACGGCGGCGACACCTCCGAGTTCGTCGCGCCCCCGGTTGCCGCGGCGCTGCGCGGCAGGAAGCTGGTGTCATGAGCCGCCCGCCGATGATGCGCAGCGCCGGCGCGCCACCTGCAGCGCGGCGCGGAAAGTCACGCGTCCCGGGCCTGCAGGGGCTGCTCTCCTGCGTGCTGTTGCTGGCGCTGTCCGTGGCGGTGCCGGCCGCCGAGCGCGCGCCGGGCATGGCCGCCATCGCGAGCGCGCATCCGCTCGCCACGGCTGCCGGCCATGAAGTGCTGCGCGCGGGCGGCAATGCCTTCGATGCCGCAGTGGCCGTGAGCGCGGCGCTGATGGTGGTGGAGCCCAGCGGATCGGGCTTCCTCGGCGGCGGCATGTATCTGCTGCACCGCGCCGCGGATGGCCGCAATGTCGTCATCGATGCGCGCGAGGTGGCGCCGGGTGCGGCCACGCGCGACATGTTCCTCGACGCGCAAGGCAATCCGGTGCGCGGCATGTCGACCAATACGGCGCTGGCCGCGGGCATTCCCGGCGAGCCTGCGGGCCTGGCGCTGCTGCAGTCGCGCTACGGCAAGCTCTCGCTGCGCGAGACACTGGCGCCGGCCATCCGTCTGGCGCGCGAGGGCTTCGAGATGTATCCGCGCCTGGCCGCGGGCGTGTCGTTCAAGCGCGCGCAGCTTGCGAAGTCGAAGCAGGCCACCGCCATCTGGCTGCGCAATGGCGAGGCGGCGCCGGTGGGCACGCGTGTGAAGCAGCCGCAGCTGGCGCGCACGCTGGAGCGGCTGGCGCAGCAGGGCATGGACGATTTCTACAAGGGCCGTCTCGCGCACGAACTGGTGGCGGGAGTGCAGAAGATGGGCGGCCTGTGGACGCTGGAAGACCTTGCGGGCTACCAGGCCATCGAGCGCGAGCCCATCGTCGGGCACTACCGCGGCGCGACGGTGATCTCCGTGCCGCCGCCGAGCGCCGGCGGCATTGCACTGGTCGAGGCGCTCAATGTGCTCTCCGGCTATGACCTTGAGAAGGTCGATGCGGTGACGCGCAAGCACCTCATCATCGAGGCCATGCGCCGCATGCACCGCGACCGCGCGCTGTACCTGGGCGATCCGGCCTTCACCGATGTGCCCGTGCAGCGGCTCACCGATCCGGACTATGCCGCGGGGCTGCGCACTTCGATCCGCTTCGACCACGCCACGCCCAGCAGTTCGCTGGAATCCGTGCCTGAAGCGGCGGCGGCCGGCACGAACACCACGCATTTCTCGGTGCTCGATGCGGCGGGCAACCGCGTGGCCGGCACCATCACGCTCAATGCCGGCTTCGGCTCGGGCCTCATGGTCGATGGCACCGGCCTGCTGCTGAACAACGAGATGGATGATTTCTCGATGAAGCCCGGCGTGCCCAACATCTACGGGCTCATCGGCGCCAGCCGCCAATGCCATCGCGCCGGGCAAGCGCATGCTCTCTTCCATCACGCCGACCTTCGTCGAAGGTGCGCGCGGCTACATGATCGTCGGCAGCCCGGGCGGCAGCCTCATCACCGGCATGGTGCTGCTGGCGACGCTGGACTGGCTCGATGGCCACAGCGCCGGCGAGATCGTCGCGGCGCCGCGCATCCACCATCAGTACGAGCCTGATGTGCTGAGCTACGAGAAAGCCGCGCTGACGGACGACGAAGTTGCGGCGCTGAAGCAGCGTGGCCACGAGCTGCGCGCCCGCGACAGCTGGGGCAACCTGCAGGTGATCACCTACGACGCGGCCACCGGCAAGGTGGACGCGGCCTCGGATCCGCGCGGAGTGGGCACGGCGGGAATCTACTGAAGGCCCGGTCAGCCGCCGGGCATCATGGTTTCGGCTTCACGATGGCCACGCGCGGCGCGCGCCCGGCCCGCGGCGGCAGCACGCCCTGCTGGTGCATCTCCACCGCGCGCCACAGATGCCAGGCCGCCGCGGAACGGTAGGGCTGCCAGCGCTCGCCGAAGCCGGCCAGCGCGCGCGGCTGCGGCAGACCCTTGAGGCCGTAGGCAACGCGGAAGCCATTGCGCACGCCGTAGTCATCCACCGGCAGCACATCGGGCCGGCCGAAATGGAACATCAGCAGCATCTGCACCGTCCAGCGGCCGATGCCGCGCACGGCCGTGCAGCACTCGATGATGGCCTCGTCCTCCAGCTCCGCGAGCGCGGCATCGGCGGGCAGCCGCCCGTCGAGGCTGTGGGCGGCCAGGTCCTTCAGGGCCGCGATCTTGGCGAACGAGAAGCCGGTTGCCCGCAGCATCTGCGGCGTCGCCGCGGTGATCTGCTCCGGGGTCGGAAAGCTGCCCCCATGCGCATCGACCAGCCGCTGCAGGATCCGCCGCGCCACGAGGCCCGACAGCTGCTGGCTCGCGATCGACCGCGCCAGCACCTCGAATACCGTCCGCTGCCCCTGTCTGCGGCGGATCCGCGCCGGACTGAGGTCATACTGTTTCGTATTGGCTACCAGATTGACCATTACGGGGTCGATGGTCTGGAAATGACGCAGCAGGCGGGTGCGCATGATCAGCTCTGGCAGTTGGGGCAGTAGTAGGTCGAGCGCTGGCCCTGGCGGCGCTGGCGGATGGGGGTGCCGCAGCGCCGGCAGGGGTCGTCCGGCGCGTTCGTACACATACAGCTTCCGGCGGAAATAACCCGGCTTGCCCTCAGCGCTCACGTAGTCGCGCAGCGTCGTGCCGCCGTGGCGGATCGCCATGGCGAGCACCTGCGCGCACACACTTTGCCAGGCGGGCGCATTCCTCCACCGTGAGGCTGCGCGCGGCCCGGCCGGGCCGGATGCCGGCGCGGAACAGCGCCTCGCTGGCGTAGATGTTGCCCACGCCCACCACCAGATGGCTGTTCATCAGCGCCTGCTTGATGGCCACGCGCCGGCCACGGGTGACGCGGTGCAGATAGGCGCCGTCAAACTCTTTTTCCAGCGGCTCGGGCGCCAGATTGCGCAGCAGCGGATGCGCGGCCGGATCGCCGTCGATGCGCATCAGGCTGCCGAAGCGGCGCGGATCGTTGAAGCGCAGCGTCCACCCCGAATCCATCTCCAGGTCGAAGTGGTCGTGCGTCTCGCGCGCCGTGTTTACCGGCAGCACGCGCAGGCTGCCGGACATGCCCAGGTGCAGCATCAGGTGGCCGCGGTCCAGCTGCAGCAGCAGGTACTTGGCGCGGCGGCTGACGGCGACGATGCGTTGGCCCCGTGCCCAGGCCGGCAGATCCGCCGCCACTGGCCAGCGCAGCCGCGGGTTGTGGACCGTGAGGCGCGTGATCAGGCGGCCGGCTACATGCGGCGCGACGCCGCGGCAGGTGGTTTCTACTTCGGGAAGTTCGGGCACGGGAGCGGGAGCTTACCTCGGGGCGGCCTTGTCTTCCCACAGCGCAAGGCTGTGATGGATCATCGGCGCTGATTCACGGGTGGAGGAGTGATGGAAGAATGTATCCATGAGTTCTTTGAGCGATACCAGCACTTCTTCCGCCAGGGACTGAAGGGCGAAGCGGACATGGCGCAAGTCGCATCGTCCTATGCGGCGGCCTTCGTGGCGGCCTCGCCGGCGGGTGTCATCGCTGGTCAGAACGATGCACAACTCAGGCAGGTCATGCTGCAGGGGTTCGAGCGTTACCGACAGATCGGCACCCGGGACATGATCCTGCGCGGTGTCCGCATCCATCCCATAGACGAGCATCACTGCCTTGCGCATGTCGCGTGGACGGCAATCTACGGCCGCAGTATGAGCCCGGACATTGCCATCGACTTCGACGTTCACTACTTCGTGCAGCAGCTCGATGGCGAACCGAAGATATTCGGCTGGGTATCAGGCGATGAACAGGCGCTGCTGAGGCAGCGCGGCATCCTCTGACATCCGAGCCTCCGTGAACGCTTTGATGATGCCTGGCGTGTTGCTGATGCGGCATCCTCGGCCATTTGCTTCAACGATTTCAGAACATCGCCAAAGTCCGCGCTCGCCATCCGGCCGACCTCCTCTGCATCGGGACCGGAGACCTCGATCCGGTACGTCACGCGCGTCCGGCCGCGACCGAGGGGCTGGAGACCGTGGAAGACGCGTACGGTCGTCGCGTCCACGACGGTGACATCGGTGAAACTTTCGCCTGCGTGTACGTCGGTCAACGTGCTGAGAAGCGCGTCCATGCCTGGCGGCTTCATCAGGAACGTGGTGCCGTCGGCGAAGGCGCCGTGCAGCTCGATGGCTTCGACACCGGCATTCCACTTTGGCCAACCGGCAACATCGGTGAACAGCGTCCAGACATGCGCGCTCTCGACGTCAATATCTATTCCTGTCTCGGATTTCCACATGGTTCACTCCACTGGGTTGCAGTTGTCGTGTTGATGGTTTGGCTGGTTATTGGCGACGGGCGTATTAGTAGCGAACGAACAATTGGGGCCTGCCGTCTCCCGTCGCGAAGCCGTCCGGCAGGCGTTCGCCGAGAGCAAGGACTGCAACCGGACTACCCACAAGGGCAGCGACCGAACCTATCTGGCTCATGTAGACGGGGCCGGCAATCTGTTGCAGGCGGAACAAGGCGGCGTACTGCGCCACGAAGGTCATGATCGCTCCTGCAAGGACGAGCAGCATTGGCGGCTGAAGCACGCGCGTGATGGCGGAGGCACCCTCGAAGGCGACGGCAAACGGCAAGGTGAGCGCGCCCCCGCAGATCAACATGACGTCGGCCAGTTCCCGCGGACTTGCGCCCTTCGGCCAGAAGCGCGTGCGAAACACGTTGCCTGCGGCCAGAACGGCCGGGATCGCGCAGGCGGCCAGAACCGCAGCGAGATCGGAAGGCGCGGCGATCTGCTTGCCAGCCGCCAGAAGAATGCCGCCGGCAAGCCCGATTAGGAGGCCGGTGGCACGCAAG
Organism: Steroidobacteraceae bacterium; assembly: GCA_049841155.1. Lineage (GTDB taxonomy): Bacteria > Pseudomonadota > Gammaproteobacteria > Steroidobacterales > Steroidobacteraceae > ZC4RG30. The sequence goes on along the minus strand of JASGHI010000003.1, from coordinate 1,736,053 downwards.
GCATCGAAACGCTCCATGCGCAAGGCCAGCGACAAAAGCCAGGTGAGCATCGGCGGAAAAGCCAGCGCCAGCGCGATGAAGGCCGCGCCAACCGCATGGACGGTGAGATAGCCCAGCGCGCTTCCGAGGGCCATGAGACCGCCTGCAACCAGGCTATAGGCTGCCAGGGATCCGAGACGGCTCCTGCGGCGCCGGATGCCTCCGTTCATCACCAGCAGCACGATGCCGGAACCAACCATGGCGAGCACGAGGTAGGTCAGCATCGGCGCATGCAATCCAGCCGCGATCTTGGAAAGCAGGACGGAGATCGCCAGAAGCGTGCCTACGATCATCAGCAACGGCAATGCGCCGAGGAGGTACACGCCGGCAGTGCGGGGTAGAGCTTGGTCGTCGAAGCCATGATGATGCTCCTGCTTCAAACAAGGGCGATGGACCGCCCGACCTCGTCCCAGGACGCAAGGTCGGCAAGCATCTGCTCGGCATGGGTGCGCACCATATCGATGGCGTCCCCGCCGACTTGCAGGCGCAGTGGTGTCACTTCGGCGGCCAGCGCGGCGTCGATGGCCTGGCCGACCTTGAAGGGGTCGCCGGTCTGCGCGCCGTCCATCGAATGCGCGAAGGATCGCGTCTGGCCGACGGTGCCGGCGTAGGCATCGATGGTCGGCATGTGGCGCATTGCATCGCCGGCGAAGCCCGTGCGCATCTGCCCCGGTTCCACGATCAGCACCTTGACGCCGAACGGTGCCATCTCGCCCGCGAGTGCTTCGGACATGCCTTCGAGCGCGAACTTCGAGGCCGAGTAGGCACTGAATCCGGCGAAGGAGAGCTGGCCGCCGAGGCTGGAGATATTGATGATCGCCCCGGCGCGCTGCGCACGCAGGATCGGCAGCGCCGCCTTCGTCACCGCCCAGGCGCCGAAGAAGTTGGTCTCCATCTGCGCGCGCAGCTCGCCGTTCGGCGTCTCCTCCAGCGCGCCGACGATGCCGTAGCCGGCGTTGTTGACCAGCACGTCGATGCGGCCGAAGCGCGCATGCGCCGCTGCCAGCGCGGCTTCGGCTTCGCCGGCAGCCGTCACGTCGAGGCGATGCACCAGCACGCGGTCCGGCGCTGCGGCTGCGAGTGCGTCGAGCTTCGCGGTCGAGCGGGCGGTGGCCGCGACGTTGCAGCCCTGGCTCAGCGCATAACGGGCGAGCGCCAGGCCGAGGCCGGAGGAGGTGCCGGTGATGAACCAGGTCTTGGGGCAGGGGGTGGCATGCATGGCTTGGGTTCCTTCGTTCGGGTGCTGGCAGAGGCGTCTGCCTGTCGTGGAAAGACTGTGCGCCCGGCTCGATTGAAAGATAAGATTGCTTTGTCTTAATGGATAATCAAGTCTGGCTCATCAATGGAACGCGCTCTCCTCGTCCACCTGCCCGTCGTCCTGGCCGTCGCACAGCGCGGTGGTTTCGCCGCGGCATCGGCGTCGCTCGGCATGACCGCCTCGGCCGTGAGCCATGCCGTGCGTCAGGTCGAGGAACGGATCGGCCAGCCCTTGTTTGCCCGCACGACGCGCAGCGTGGCCCTGACGGAGGCCGGGCGGACGCTGATCGCAGCGATCAGCCCGGCGCTCGCGGACATCGGCGACGGACTCGACCGGGTGCGCTCGATCCGTGGCCGGGCGAGCGGACATCTGCGCATCAACGCCCCGCGCATCGCCGTGCCGATGGCGCTGGCGGCGATCGCCGCCGAGATGGCGGTGCGTCATCCCGACGTGACGCTGGAGATCGTCGCCGACGACGGGCTGTCCGACATCGTCGAACTCGGCTTCGATGCCGGCGTGCGGCTGGGCAGCATGGTGGCGCAGGACATGGTGGCCGTCGCCCTCACACCGCCCTTCCGGGCAATCATGGTCGCTTCGCCGGCCTACCTGGCCCGCCGTGGCACGCCTGCCGACATCGCCGCGCTGCCGCTGCACAACTGCATCGGCTTCCGGCAGATCAAGTCGGGCGGCATCTACACCTGGGAAGTCCGGCAGCGGGGCCGGGCAGCTTCCGTAGCCACCCGTGGCACGGCCCTCCTCACCGATCCGCTGCAGGCACGCGATCTGGCGCTCGCCGGCGTGGGCATCGGCTATATCCTTGAGCCGCTGGTGAGAGCAGACCTCGCCGCAGGCCAGCTCGTCGCGGTGCTGCCGGAAACCGCCATCGAGGAAGCGGGGCTGTTTCTGTACTTCCCGAAACGCGCCTCACTCGCCCCGAAGCTGCGTGCCCTGGTGGAGGTGGCGCGGGAGAAGCGCGAGCAGTCATAGGAACGAAAACCGGAGCAATATGCGGCTCCGGTCTGGCAATTCATTCAAGTTCAAGCCGCTGCGCAACGCGGCCTGGTTCAGGCATCAGGTGATCGCATGCAAACCTATCTCCTGTGGTTGGCGGCACTCGTCAGCTTTGTGACTTTTGTGGTTCATACCTTCATCGGCGGCCCGCGTGTCGCCGGGCCGCTGCTGGCGACCACGCATTTGCCGCGCGCATCCAAGTGGCTCAACTACTACTGCTGGCACATCACCACCGTGTTCCTGCTGGCAATGGGCATGGGCTTTGCGTACGTTGCGCTGCACCCGGATCGCCCCGAGCTGGCCGTATTCCTGTCCGGCCTGAGTGCCGCGCTCTCGGCGCTGAGTGCAGCAGTGGCGTTCAAAGGTGGGATAAACCCATTCCGCTTTCCATCGACATCGCTGTTTGCCGCTGTCGCCGTGCTGGGCGCTGCCGCGCTGTTGGTTTGACGGCTCAAGTACGCCCAACAATCGAAACACCGGGTTGCCACTGGCTTTCAGGCCGCAAGCCGGCGGCCCGCAACAAAACAAAAAACCCGCATAGAGCGGGTTTCTTGAAGAAGCAGGCGGGAGGTGCGCTCCTACTTGATCTTGGTTTCCTTGTACGCCACGTGCTTGCGCACCACCGGGTCGTACTTGCGCATTTCCATCTTTTCCGGATGCAGGCGCTTGTTCTTCATGGCCACGTAGAAATGGCCCGTGCCCGCGGAGGACAGCAGCTTGACCTTCTCACGCATGGTTCTGACCTCTGGCGCGCAGGCTGGCGAGCACCGCGTCGATGCCGTTCTTTTCGATGGTGCGCAGGCCGCGGCTCGAAACGCGCAGCTTGACCCAGCGCTTCTCGCCCTCGAGCCAGAAGCGCTGTTCGTGCAGGTTCGGCAGGAAGCGGCGGCGCTTCTTGTTGTTGGCGTGCGAAACGCGGTTACCCACCGCCGGACGCTTGCCGGTGACTTCGCAGACGCGGGACATAGGAAGTTTCCTGGATCTGTGGTCCAAAAAGGGCGTGCTTTATACCAGCCGGGACCCTCCCCCTGCAAGGGTTGCGGCGGCGCGTCAGATAAGCCCCCGCTCCGCAAAGGAAAGGCAGCGGCCATCCCCCACGATGAGATGGTCCAGCACCCGGATATCCACCAGCCCCAGGGCGTCCTTGAGGCGGTGGGTGATCAGCTCGTCGGCCTGGCTGGGCTCGGCCACGCCCGAGGGGTGGTTGTGGACCAGGATCACGGAGGCGGCATTGCGCGCCAGGGCCTGCCGGACCACCTCCCGGGGGTGGACGCTGGCTCCGTCGATGGTGCCGCGGAACAGCTCGTCGAAGGCGATGAGGCGGTGGCGGTTGTCCAGGTGCAGGCAGCAGAACACCTCGTAGGGGCGGTCGCGCAGCTGGGCGATGAGGAAGCCCCGGGTGACCTGCGGGGACTCCAGCAGCGGCCCCGCCGTGAGCTGCGCCAGGTAGTGGCGGCGCGAAAGCTCCAGCGCGGCCTGCAGCAGGCCGTGGCGGCGCTCGCCCAGGCCGGGCGTGCTGCGCGCGGTGCCGGCGTCGGCGGCCAGCAGCGAACGCAGCGACCCGAAATGGCCGAGCAGGTTGCGCGACAGTGTCACCGCGTCGCAGCCGCGCTGGCCGCTGCCGAACAGCACCGCGAGCAGCTCCGCCTCGCTGAGGCAATGGGCTCCCTGCGACAGCAGTTTCTCCCGCGGGCGTTCCTGTGCCGGCCACTGGCGTATGGACATGCGCGACTCCGAAATGTGATGCAGTCTGCGCGCGGATCCTGCCTTCGGGCATGAGGATATCCCTCGTGGAACATGGAAAATGTCGCTTGCGACCCGCGATAATCTGCCTATGAGCGGCAAACGCATCCTGCTGGGCGTCACGGGCGGTATCGCGGCGTACAAGAGTCCGGACCTGGTGCGGCGGCTCATCGAGCGCGGCGCCGAAGTGCAGGTGGTGATGACCGCCAGCGCCCGCGAATTCGTCGCACCGCTGACCTTCCAGGCCGTTTCCGGCCGCGAGGTGCGCAGCGACCTGTGGGATGAATCCGCCGAGCGGGCCATGAGCCACATCGAGCTGGCGCGCTGGGCCGACCTCATCCTCGTCGCGCCGGCCACGGCGGATTTCCTTGCGCATCTGTCGCATGGCATGGCGGACAACCTGCTCTCCACGCTGTGCCTGGCTTCGAGCGCGCCGGTGGCGGTGGCGCCGGCCATGAACCGCCTGATGTGGGCGAACCCGGCCACCCAGGACAACATCGCACGCCTGCGCGCGCGCGGCGTGCAGGTGTTCGGACCGGACAGCGGCAGCCAGGCCTGCGGCGAGACCGGCGAGGGCCGCATGATGGAACCGGCGGACATCGCTGCTGCCGCCTTTGCAGTGCTGCCTGCCGCAGGTCCGCTCAAAGGCCGCAAGGTGCTTATCACGGCCGGCCCCACGCGCGAGCGCATCGATCCGGTACGTTTCATCTCCAACCGCAGCTCGGGAAAGATGGGCTACGCCGTGGCGCAGGCCGCGCGCGACCGCGGCGCCGAAGTGGTGCTGGTGAGCGGGCCAGTGAACCTGTGCGCGCCGCCCGGCGTGCGCCGCATCAGCGTCGAATGCGCGCAGCAGATGCACGAGGCGGTGATGGCCGAGATTGCCGGCACCGACATCTTCATCGCCACCGCGGCGGTGGCCGATTACCGCCCCGCGAATCCGGCCAGCTGCAAGATCAAGAAGGTCAGCGACAAGCTCGAGATCTGCATGGAACGCACCGTGGACATCCTTGCCGCGGTGGCGCAGCGCGCGGACCGGCCCTACACCGTGGGCTTCGCCGCCGAGACCAATGATGTCGAGCAGCATGCGCTCGCCAAGCTCACGCGCAAGAACCTCGATCTCATCGCCGCGAACGAGGTGGGCGACAACAAGGTGTTCGAGCAGGACGACAATGCGCTGCTGCTGCTGTGGCCCGGCGGCGGCCGGCAGGAGCTCGGTGCCGGCGCCAAGGCGGTGCTGGCCGTGAAGCTCGTGGATTTCATCACTGCACGCTTCCTCGAACGCGCGCCGCGCTAGTTTTCCGATCCATCCACAGGACTTCCCGATGCAGCAGCTCAATGTGCGCGTGCTCGACGCGCGCCTCGGTACCACCTGGCCCCTGCCGGCCTACGCCACGCCGGGTTCGGCCGGCCTGGACCTGCGTGCCGTGATCGATGCGCCGCTGGTGCTGGAGCCGGGCGCGACCACGCTGATCCCCACCGGCATGGCCATCCACCTCGACGACCCCGGCCTGGCGGCGGTGGTGTTACCGCGCTCGGGGCTGGGCCACAAGCACGGCATCGTGCTCGGCAATCTGGTTGGCCTCATCGATTCGGACTATCAGGGCCAGCTCATGGTCTCCTGCTGGAACCGCGGCCAGAGCGCCTTCACCATCGAGCCCGGAGAGCGCATCGCGCAGCTCGTAGTGCTGCCTGTCGTGCAGATGCAACTCAACGTCGTGGATGAGTTCATTGCCAGCAATCGCGGCTCTGGAGGCTTTGGCCACAGCGGTTCACGCTGAACGTTTCGATCAGCGAAACGGTTGTTTTGCTAAAAAGCAACAGTTACTCTTTTGGATCAGGTCGCTGCCGGGGCAGTCGATCTCCATCCATTATCGAGGGAACGCTATGCAAGATCTCCAGGGTACTGCTGTACGTCGGGCCATCAAGTCGGCGCTGCTGTCGGCGGCGGCACTGGCCGCGGTCAATGTGCAGGTCGCGTCTGCGCAGACCGCGGCGGGCGGCCTGGACGAGATCGTCGTCACGGCCACCAAGCGCGGCCAGGCGGCGCTGCAGGACGTACCGGCGAGCATCCAGGCTTTCGGTGAGGAAGCGCTCACCAAGATGGGTGTCGCGGAGTTCACCGACTTCTCGCGCTCGGTCCCGGGCCTCGACGTGCGTGACACCGGCCCTGGCCAGAAGCGTTACCTGATCCGCGGCGCCAACGCGCCGGGTGAAGCCACCGTCGGCGTCTACTACGACGAGTATCCGGTGACCGGCAGCGGCCAGAGTGCCGCGGAAGCGGGCAACAACCAGCCCGACATCGACCTGTTCGACGCCGAGCGCGTCGAGGTGCTGCGCGGCCCGCAGGGCACTCTGTATGGCGCCGGTGCGGCCTCGGGCGTGATCCGCATGGTCACCAAGCGTCCGGACTACAGCAACTTCGAGTCGCATGTGCAGGGCACGCTGTCCAACACCGAGAGCGGCGGCAACAACTGGGAGCTCAAGGGCATGGTCAACGTGCCCCTGATCGAGGACAAGTTCGCGCTGCGCGTGGTGGGTTACAACACCAGCACCTCGGGCTTCATCGACAACGTCCCGCTGGGCATCAAGGACATCAACTTCCAGAAGCGCCGCGGCGCGCGCGTTGCCGCGGGCGTCAAGTTCACCGACTCCACGACGTGGACCACGCAGGTCTACTACCAGCAAATCGAGTCGGGCGGCCGCAACGGCCACAACCCCTACGATTTCACCGACGTGGTCGGCCCTCCGTTCCTGCATGAGCGCCAGCCCAACGGCTCGATCATCCCGAACAACCGCTTCACTGTGCCGGCCGCCGGTGTGCTGAAGCAGAACACCGCCACGCGCGAGCCCTACACCGAAGACCTGCTGCTGATCGGCAGCACGCTGGAGTCGAACTTCGACACCGGCTCGCTGACGGTGGCGGCCTCGCTGATGGACCGCTCCGCGCAGTCGTACCTGGATTCCTCCAACCCCGTGCGCCTGCAGCGGCGTTTCCGTGACACCGGCCTTGCCATCCGTTCGGGTGAGCTGACCGGCGTGCCGCTGATCCCTCCGTTTGCGGCCTACTCGGATCCGGCCACGTTCATCTCGCCCACTGGCCTTGCGACCAACTACCAGGACCAGGACACGAAGATGTGGACGGTGGAAGCGCGCTACGCTTCCAACCTCAGTGGCCGCTTCAACTACCTGGTCGGCGCCACCTACCAGCATCTGGACCGCGACCTGGTCAGCACCGTGCTGGTGGCGAACCCGGCGACGGGCATGCCTGATCCGGCCTATGCGTCCGACAACTTCCTGTTGCAGAACCGCATTGCCGAGAACGTCACGAAGCTCGCGGCCGTGTTCGGCGAGGTGTATTTCAACGCCACCGAGAAACTGGAGCTGATGGCCGGGGCGCGCGCCTTCCAGACCAAGCGCGACCAGTTCAGCCGCGTGATCATTCCGTTCTCGCGTAATCCCGCCATCGGCGGTCCTGCCGGCGTGGACGTGAACATTCCCGCGAAGGAAGAAAGCGTCATCGGCAAGCTGCAGGCGACCTACCGCTTCACGCCGGACTTCCTGGCCTACGCGCAGGTGTCGCAGGGCTTCCGTGCCGGCGGCGTCAACTCGCTGGTGGTGCCGACGATTCCGCCCTCGTTCGACGCCGACGAGACGCGCAACTACGAACTCGGCCTGAAGACCAGCTGGCTGGGCAGCCGCCTGCACATGAACCTGGCGGCCTACCGGATCGACTGGTACGACATGCTGATCAATGTGCCGTTCACCAACGAGTTCAACGGCCTGGTGAACTGCCAGTCGAGCGGTCCCTGCGCCAAGATCCAGGGCGTGGAGTTCGAGCTGCTGGCGCGTCCGATTCCGGGCCTGGACCTGGGCGCCAACGTCACCTTCATCGACGCGCATCTGACCAAGACGCTGGCCAACGAGCTGCCGGCCGGCATCACGACGTCGGATCCGGTGTACGGTGTGTCGGGCGACAAGCTCGAAGGTTCGCCGGATTACAGCGGCAGCGCCTACGCGCAGTTCGGCTGGCCCGTTGCCTCCGGCAACGTGCAGGCCTACCTGCGCGGCGACCTGCAGTTCTCCAGCGGTGCCCCGACCAACAGCTTCTCGCCGGTGCGCAACCGCGCCTCGGAGAGCTATGTGTTCGGCAACCTGAAGCTGGGCCTGGAAAACGAGAAGTGGGGCGTGGCCCTGTTCGTGAAGAACGTCACCGACAAGGCGGCGGACCTCACGATCTTCAACAACTTCCAATCCGTCAACCGCGTGACGGTCAACCAGCCGCGCACGATCGGCGTCACCGTCGATCTGCGGATGTAAGCGGCGGGCCGGGCCACTGAATGGTCCGGCGGTCTGAAACCGGGAAGGGGCGCAGCAATGCGCCCCTTTTCGCGTTTGTGGAGTCCGCCCGGCGCCTCGGCCGGAGGTGCTTGGCACCATTCAGTAAGGGTTCAGGGCCACGGCGTAGTCTGCATTCCATGAACACGAAAACCGCGATTCCCCTGGTCCTGGCTGCCGTGCTGGCCGGTTGCGCCACGCAGCCGCCCCCGCGTCCGGTGCCGCGCCTGGACGCACAGCAGCCGCCACGGGTTTATGTTTACCCGCAGCAGGGGCAGTCTCCCGAGCAGACGGACCGCGACCGTTACGAATGCCATGTCTGGGCGACGCGGGAGTCGGGCTTCGATCCCTCGCGCCATGCGCTGGCGGCGCCGGTGCGCCGCACCGTGGTGCCGGCGCAGTCCGCCAACCAGACCGTTGCGGCGGGTGCGGCCACCGGCGCCGTGCTCGGCGCGGTGGTGGCTGATCGCGGCGATGCCGCGAAGGGTGCGATCATCGGCGCCGTGGCGGGCAGCGTGCTGGGTGCCGCGGCGGCCAGTGCCCAGGAAACCGAAGCTGCCCGCATTGAACAGCAGCTGGACCGCCGCGGTGACCGCCGCTATGAACGCGAGGGCGCCGGCTACCGGCGCGCTCTTTCCGCATGTCTGGAGGGTCGCGGTTACTCCGTGAAGTGAGGTAGACCATGAACACCATCAACCGTACCCGCCCCGTCCTGCGCGTGCCCTTGCTGTCCGGCATGCTGCTGCTCGCCATCGCCGCCGTGGCGCCTGCGGGCGCGAATGCCGCGGACGGGCAGAGCGCGGGGGAGCGCCAGGTGCAGCGCCTGGAGGACCGCCGTGAGCAGCACATGCAGTTCCCGCGCGAGGTGCGTGCACCGCGCACGGAAAATCGCGTCAGCGTTGCGCCGCCTGCGAACGTTGCGCCCCCGCCGCGGCCGAGCGGTCCGGCGGCCGGGGGCGGCGCCGTGCGCACCCCGCAATATCGCGAGGACAATGGCGCCCGCTACCAGGGGCCGCGCTTTACCGGCAATGACAACGGCCCGGCGCGTCCCCCGGTCAACCAGTGGCAGACGCGCAATGAACGCGCCGGCGATCGTGACTACCGGCCGCCGGCCTATCGCCCGGGTCCACCACCGGCCTACCGGCCCGGTGCGCCCGCCTATCGTCCGCCCGTCAGTCGCCCGCCGGCCTACCGTCCGCCGCCGCGCTATGTGCCATCGCTGCCGAGAGGTTATGCGCGCTACAGCTGGAATGGCCGGCCCTACTATTACTCCTCCGGCCACTGGTACCGGCCCTGGGGCTCGCAGTTCGCCATCGTTGCGGCGCCGGCGGGGTTGTTCGTGTCCTACCTGCCGAGCTACTACACCTCGTTCTGGTATGGAAACACCCGCTACTTCTTCGCCGACGATACCTACTACCTCTACGAGCCTGCGCGCCGGGGCTATGTGGTGACGAGCTCGCCCTATGGCGATGCGGGCAGCAGCGAGGATGACACCACGTCCGACGGCGACGAGCTGTATGTGTATCCCGCGCAGGGTCAGAGCGAGCAGCAGCAGGCGGACGACCGCTATGAATGCCATCGCTGGGCCGTGGGTGAAACCGGTTATGACCCGGTGCAGGGCAACTACAGCCCTGAGCAGCGTGCCGACTACCAGCGCGCCATCGGTGCCTGCATGACGGGCCGGGGTTACACCGTCCGCTGAGAAAACGCAGCTACCGGGGCTGGCGCGAGGCCGTCAGCTCCCGGTAACGCGCCAGGTCGGCATCGAAGCGCTCGCGCAGTTCCTTTTTCTCTGCCTCGCGCGCTGCGAGGCTTTCTTCCAGCGAGCGCTTTTCGTGCAGCGTGCGCACCACTTCCTCGGCGAGCTGGTCCGGCAGGCGCCGCGCGCCGGCATTGGTGGAATAGGGCTTGAAGCCGCGCATGCGCCCTTCAAGCGCCTGGAGCCGCCCATCCACGGATTCGATGGAGCCTTGCGCAAGCCGCATCTGGCCGTCGATGAGCGCCAGGCGCTCGTCGCGCAGCTGCTCGATGTCCGTGGCGCGGGTGTATGTGGTGAGCAGGAACTGGTCATGTTGCCGGCGCCGCGCCTGCTCGGCAGCGGATTTCTGCGCTTCGGCTGCCTCGGCCTCGCTCATCTGCGCGGGAAACTCGCGCACCGTGACGCCCTGGCTGTTGAGCTCGGAACGGCTCTGGCGCGCATATTCCGGCGGCACCACATCGCCGTAGTGCGTGACGCCCTTGTCATCCACCCATTTGTAGGTGGGGCCCGACTTTCCGCGCTCCGCAGCCAGGGCCTGCGTCATGGCGAGGATCAGCAACAGGGGCAGTCCGGTCTTCAGCCATCCGCTATGCATGGCAATCTCCCTTACGCCTGTGCGCCGTAGCGTACCCGGTAGGCCTCCATGGCGGCCAGCTGGCCAGCGGGCAGGCCACCTGCCAGCGGCCCGTCACTGCCACGCATGGCCTCGATGAGGTCGGCCAGCGACAGAATGCTGACGCTGTGCATGCCGAAGAGCCGTGCGACTTCCTGCACCGCCGATTCGCTGCGCTCGCCGCCATCGGCATCGCGGCCGCGCTCCTGGCGGTCCAGCGCCAGTGCCACACCCACGGGCGTGGCGCCGGCAGCGCGGATGATCTCCACCGATTCGCGGATGGCGGTGCCGGCGGTGATCACGTCATCCACGATCAGCACGCGGCCGGCGAGCGCGCGGCCCACGATGCTGCCGCCCTCGCCATGGGACTTGGCCTCCTTGCGGTTGAAGGCAAAAGGCAGATTGCGGCCATGGTGGGCATAGAGCGCCGCGGCGGTGGTGGCCGCCAGCGGGATGCCCTTGTAGGCGGGGCCGAAGAGCATGTCGAAGGCGAGGCCGGAGCGCACGATGGCCGCCGCATAGCAGCGGCCCAGCACGTCGAGCGAGGCGCCGTCATCGAAGGCGCCGGCATTGAAGAAATAGGGGCTGATGCGCCCGGACTTGAGCGTGAACTCGCCGAAGCGCAGCGCCTTGCGGTCGAGCGCGAGACGGATGAAATCTGCCTGGTAGTCGTGCATGCCGTAGGCCCTGGAACCGCTATGATGCGGCGCGTGTGCATCATAATTGACTGCCGGCCGTGAGCGGCACGGCCGCGCCGAAGCAGGCCTGGTGGCGGGGCTGGGGCCGGGCGATCCTGGTGTACCGCCAGCCGCGCATGGCCGCATCGCTGGCGCTGGGGTTTGCCTGCGGCCTGCCCTTCATGCTGGTGTTCCAGACCTTGTCGGCCTGGCTGCGTCAGGAACAGATCGAGCGCGCCACCATCGGCATGCTGGCCTGGGTGGGGCTGCTGTATTCGATCAAGTTCCTGTGGGCGCCAGTGGTGGACCGGCTCGAACTGCCGGTGCTGCACCGCCTGCTGGGGCGCCGGCGCAGCTGGATGCTGCTGGCCCAGATCGGCCTGATGCTGGCGCTGGCGAACATGGCGGGCCAGCATCCGGCGCAGGATCTCACGCTGGTGGCGCTAGGCGCGCTGGCGGTGGCGTTCTGTTCCGCCACGCAGGACATCGCTGTGGACGCGTGGCGCATCGAGGCTGCGCCGCCCGAGGAACAGGGCGCCATGGCTGCGGGCTACCAGCTCGGCTACCGCATCGCGATCATGGTGGGCACCGCCGGTGCGCTGTGGATTGCCGCCGACTACAGCTGGCATGCCAGCTATCTCGCCATGGCCTGCCTCATGGGCGTCGGCATCATCGCCACTCTGCTGACACCGGAGCCGCGGGCAGTCGCCGCGCGCGAATCCCTGCATCAGGAACAGCGCGTGGTGGAGTGGCTTGCGCGTCGCCAGCACTGGCCGTCGTGGCTGCGCACCCTCGGTGCCACCTTCGTGGGCGCGGTGATCTGCCCGCTGACGGATTTTTTCGCGCGCAACGGCCTCAAGGCCGGCGCGCTGCTGTTCGCGTTCATCTGCACCTACCGCATGGGCGACTACGCCATGGGCGTGATGGCGAACCCGTTCTATCTCGACCAGGGCTACACGCTGAAGGAGATTGCCGCGGTGGTGAAGGCCTTCGGGCTGATCTCCTCGCTGGTGGGCGTGGTGGTCGGCGGCATCGTCGTGGCGCGGCTCGGAGTGCTGCGCGCGCTGCTGGTCGGCGCGGTGCTGGTGATGCTGTCGAGCGTGAACTTCTCGCTGCTCGCGGCTTCCGGGTCGCAGAGCAATGTGGCACTGGCGCTGGTCAACAGCTTCGACAACCTTTCGCTGGGCGTGCATGGCACGTCACTGCTGGCGTTCCTCGCCAGCCTCACCAGCGCGCGCTACACGGCAACCCAGTACGCCGTGCTGTCGTCGATCTATGCCTTGCCCGGCAAGCTGCTGATGGGTACTTCGGGCATGGTCGTCGACCACATCGGTTATCCGCCGTTCTTCCTCTACACCGCCTCGCTGTCGCTGCTGCCGCTGCTGCTGCTGGCGCTGGTGTGGCGGCACTACCGGCCGGCCTCGGCTACGGCGGCAGCACGCTCCTGACAATGGAGGCGTCCAGCGCCTCGTAATCCGCGTAGCCGATGGTGCGGTAGAGTTCTTCGCGGGTCTGCATCTCGGGCAGCAACGAGCGAGCGCTGCCCTGTTCGCGCAGCGTGGCATACAGCCGCTGCTGTGCCCTGGCGGCCATGCGCAGCGCGCTGACCGGCCAGATCAGCATGGCGTACCCCATGTCCTGGAACTGCTGCGCGGTGAACTGCGGCGTGCGGCCGAATTCGGTCATGTTTGCAAGCAGCGGCGCACGGACCTGGCGCGCGAACTCGCGGAACATGGTCTCGTCGGTGAGCGCTTCGGGGAACACCGCGTCCGCGCCGGCCTCGAGATACAGCTGCGCGCGGCGCACGGCGCCGTCGAGCCCCTCGCTGGCGGCGGCATCGGTGCGGGCGATGATGTAGAGGTGCCGGCGCGCGCGCACCGCGGAGGCGATCTTCGCAGCCATGTCCTGCGGCGCGGCCAGCTGCTTGTCGTTCAGGTGGCCGCATTTCTTCGGCAGCAGCTGGTCCTCGATGTGCACGGCGGCGGCGCCCGCGTCCTCGAAGGCGCGCACCATGTGCATGACATTGAGCGCCTCGCCGAAGCCCGTGTCTCCGTCCACCAGCACCGGCAGGCCGCAAGCGCGCGCCACCTGGCGGATGAAGAAGCAGACCTCATCCACCGTGAGCAGCCCCAGGTCCGGCAGGCCCATGGACGCGCTCATGGCGGCGCCGGACAGATACAGCGCCTCGAAGCCTGCGGCTCTCGCCTGCAGCGCCGCAAGACCGTTGTGCGCGCCGGGCAGCGGCAGGAGGCTGCCGCGTTCCAGCAGTGCGGCGAAGCGTTCGCCGGCAGGGGCGCGTGGCAGGTTCTCTGCAGTCAGGTAGGTCATGGAGCGTCCGCGGGAAGGTAAAGATCGACGTATTCATGCACGGGCATGCGTTCGAGCTGCGCGAGACTGGCTGAGGCTTCGAGGGTGGCCTGTTGCTGTGGCCCCGCGAAGCGCCGCGCCAGATTGCGGCGGAACTTGGCTTCCAGCAGCGGTGTGCCTTCGGCCCGCCGCCGCCGGTGGCCGACGGGATATTCGACGACCACCTCTTCCAGCCGCCGGCCATCCTCCAGCTCCACCGTCAGCGCGTTGGCGATGGAGCGCTTTGCGGGGTCGTGGTAATCGGCGGTGAAGGCCGGATCCTCGACGCACTGGATCTTCGCGCGCAATGCATCGATGCGCGGGTCGGCGGCAACCTCGTCCTCGTAGTCGGCCGCGGTGAGGCGGCCGTGGATCAGCGGCACCGCCACCATGTACTGGATGCAGTGGTCGCGGTCGGCGGGGTTGGCGAGCGGCCCCTGCTTGTCGATGATGCGCACACAGGCCTCCTGCGTGCGGATGGTCACCTTGCGGATGTCCGCGGCGCTTCTTCCCATGCCGCGCAGCACCGCGTGCAGCTGCATCGCCGCTTCCACCGCCGTCTGCGCGTGGAATTCCGCGGGGTAGGAGATCTTGAACAGCACGTTCTCCATCACATAGCTGCCGTAGCCGCGCTGGAAGCGCAAGGGCTGGCCGCGCAACAGCACATCGTAGAAGCCCCACTGCTTCGCCGTGAGCACGGAGGGATAGCCCATTTCGCCGCTGCGCACCATCAGCGCCAGGCGCACCGCGCGGCTGGTGGCATCACCGGCCGCCCAGCTCTTGCGCGAACCGGTGTTGGGCGCATGGCGATAGGTGCGCAGGCTGTGCCCGTCCAGGAAGGATTGCGACAACGCATCGATGATCTGGGCGCGCGTGAGCCCCAGCAGCTGTGACACCACCGCGGTGGAGGCCACCTTCACCAGCACCACGTGGTCGAGGCCGACACGGTTGAAGGCATTCTCCAGCGCCAGCACGCCCTGGATCTCGTGCGCCTTGATCATGGCCGTGAGCACCTCGCCCATCAGCGGCGGGCTGCGGCCGGCGGCGACCGCCTCGCGCGCGAGCCAGTCCGCCACGGCGAGGATGCCGCCGAGATTGTCCGAAGGGTGCCCCCACTCGGCGGCGAGCCAGGTGTCGTTGAAGTCCAGCCAGCGGATCATCGCGCCGATGTTGAAGGCCGCCAGCACGGGATCGAGCTGGAAGGTGGTGCCCGGCACCCTGGCGCCATTGGGCACTGTCGTGCCAGGGACGATGGGGCCGAGCAGTTTTGTGCAGGCCGGATATTCCAGCGCTTCGAGTCCACAGCCCAGTGTGTCAATGAGACACAGGCGGGCGGTTTCGCGCGCCGCCGCGCCCTCGGCGCGGAAAGTGAGCACGTAGTCGGCGATGTCGGTGAGCACCTTGTCGGGCTCGGGCCGGGCAGTCGATGCGGGCAGGGACATGCGTTGGGGGATCAGTCGCGGCGGTCGATGGGGATGAAGGGCCGGTTCTCCGGGCCCGTGTAGTTTGCCGAAGGCCGGATGATCTTGCCGTCCTCGCGCTGCTCGATGACGTGGGCGGCCCAGCCGGCGGTGCGTGACATCACGAACAGCGGCGTGAACAGCGCCGCGGGAATGCCCATCAGGTGGTAAGAGACCGCGGAATACCAGTCGAGGTTGGCGAACATTTTCTTCTCGTCCTGCATCACGGCCTCGATGCGCTGCGCCACGGTGAACATGGCGAGGTCGCAGGCGTCGGTGGCAAGCCGGCGCGCCACTTCGCGGATCACCTGGTTGCGGGGATCGGCGATGGTGTACACCGGATGTCCGAAACCGATGACGACCTCGTGCCTGGCCAGCCGCGCGCGGATGTCCGCTTCGGCCTCGTCGGGGCTGTGGTAGCGATGCTGGATCTCGAAGGCCACTTCATTGGCGCCGCCATGTTTCGGGCCGCGCAAGGCGCCAATGGCGCCGGTGATGCAGGAATGCAGGTCCGAGCCGGTGCCCGTAATCACGCGCGCGGTGAAGGTGGAGGCATTGAACTCATGTTCGGCGTAGAGGTTGAGCGAAGTGTGCATGGCGCGCACGTGGCTCGCGGGCGGCGCACGGCCATGCAGCAGCTGCAGGAAATGTCCGCCGATGGAATCGGCACCGGTTTCAAGGTCGATGCGCACCGCGTCGCGGCTGTAGTGATGCCAGTAGGCCAGCATGGGGCCCAGCGCGGCGAGCAGCCGGTCGGCGATGGCGCGCGCGCCGGCTGCAGCGTGATCTTCCTTTTCGGGCTCGATGCAGCCGAGCACCGAAACCCCGGTGCGCAGCACGTCCATGGGATGGCTCGCCGCGGGCAGCAGCTCGAGCGCCGCCTTCACGGCTGGCGGCAGATCGCGCAGCTGCATGAGCCGATGCCGGTAGGCGGCCAGCTGCGCGGCATTGGGCAGCTGGCCATGGATGAGCAGGTATGCGATTTCCTCGAATTCGCAGCGGTGCGCGATGTCGAGGATGTCGTAGCCGCGGTAGCGCAGGTCGTTGCCGGTGCGTCCCACCGTGCACAGGGCGGTGTTGCCGGCGACTACGCCGGACAATGCCACGGACTTCTTGGGTGCCGGCGGGACAGCCGGCTTTGCCGCGTCGGTCACTCGCTGCTGGAGAACAGATCCAGATCGTCCAGCGCACTGGCCCGCAGACCCTGCAGTTCGTCGAAGGCAGAGGGCGGGTAGTCCTGCACATCGTCCTCGACGTCGGCGGCGGCATGGGCGTCTTCGGGTTGCTCGGCCT
Source organism: Steroidobacteraceae bacterium (assembly GCA_049841155.1). Taxonomy (GTDB): domain Bacteria; phylum Pseudomonadota; class Gammaproteobacteria; order Steroidobacterales; family Steroidobacteraceae; genus ZC4RG30. The sequence goes on along the minus strand of JASGHI010000003.1, from coordinate 1,719,519 downwards.
GCTGCAGCGAACCGGCGCAGCTGCGCGTGATCCAGTCGTCGGCCTCGATCTCCTCCAGGTCGCCATCGGCGTGCTGGATCTCGATCACGTGCTCGGCATCGTCTATGGCCACGACTTCGAACAGCTGGCCGTGGCTTTGGTACCAGTCTCCCACGATGGGATCGATGCGCTGCGGCCGGATCATCGTCACTCCTCCGCTCGTCCGTGTGGGCAGGCTATCTCGCTGCTATCCTGCTCCTGCTTCCCGGGCATCACAAGCGGCATTTTTGGCGCGCAGCATCATGTTCGAGCACTTGTTCAAGTTCTTCATCACCTTCATCGTCGTGGTCGAGCCCATCGGCGTGATCCCGGTGTTCGTTGCCATGACGGAAGGCGTGAGCGACGCGGAGCGGCGGCGCATGGCGCGCAAGGCGGTGATCATCGCCGGCATCATCTTCGTGCTGTTCGCGCTGGGTGGCGGCGCCTTCCTGCGCATCATGGGCATCAGCCTCGATGCCTTCCGCATCTTCGGCGGCCTGCTGCTGTTCCTGATCGCGCTGGAGATGGTGTTCGCGCGGCCTTCCGGATCGCGCACCTCGAGCCCGGAGGAGGAAGAGGGCATGCGCCGCACGGACATCTCGGTCTTTCCTCTGGCCTTTCCGTTCATCGCCGGTCCGGGCACGCTGGCCACCATCCTGCTGGCCTCGGGCTCGGCCGGCGATCCGCTGCTCTTCGGTGGCCTGCTGTTGTGCGTGCTTGCGGCGCTCATCGTGGTGCTGGTAACGCTCTACCTCGCTGCGCCGCTCATGAAGCTCATCGGTGTCACCGGTGCGAATGTGCTGAACCGCCTGCTCGGTGTGGTGCTCGGCGCGCTGGCCGTGCAGTACGTGATCGACGGCATCCGTGGCAGTCTCGTGGGCTGAAGCCGCGAGACGGGCCCTAGGTGCCGGCTTCCTGCTGCAGGGTGAGGAGGGCGGCGCGCTCGGTTTCCGGGCAGCGCTGCAGTGCATTGTGCAGCAGTGTGGCGGCAAGACGCCGGCGCCCGGTCTGCCGCGCGTAGCCCACCAGCGAGGCGGTGAGTGCGCTGGATTGCGGCGCGAAGCCGGGTTCGGTGCGCAGCATCTCTTCGGCGAGCTGTGCCGCCAGCGCAAGGTTGGGTAATGCACCCAGCCGCTCCACCAGCAGATGCCGCAGCAGCTTGGCGCCCGCCGGGTCGGACCATTGCGTCGCGGCCTGCATCAGGGCCATGGCATCCGCGTGCTGCGCCGCGGACGGGGTCTGTGCGAACCAGCGGTCCAGCGTCACGGCCAGATCCTGCGGCCGGCGTGCCCGCGTGCTCTTGTAGCTGTCGTCGATCATCGCCTGCAGGGCCTGGGCATGTTCGGCGTCGCGTCGCTCCTGCGTGCGCTCGGCGCTGTGACGCGGAGAAAATGCCAGCGCGTGGCGGCGCAGGTGCAGCCCCGCGCCCAGCATCACGAATGCCGACAGATACAGCAGCTGGATCACCGCGAACTGCAGCAGCCGCGGCAGTGGAACCTGCCAGGTGAGCCAGCCCAGCGCTGCGCATCCGCCCAGGGTCAGCAGCAGCATCGGGTAGGCCATGCCGAGGCCGCGCAGCTGCCACCAGGCCCGGGGATCGACGGCATCCACCAGCCGGTCCGTCAGCGCGGTGGCGGCCACGGGAATGGGCAGCACGAGCAGCGCCAGCACCGTGCCGGGCAGGCGCAGCCCGGGTGGCAGCAGCGCCACGGCGAGTGCCGCGAGTGCGGCCAGAGCGGGCAGCACCCAGCTGCGCGGATCGGCGAACGGGCCGAGCATCTCCACCGACGCGACGGGTGAGCGCGTTTCGCCATTGGCCGCCGTGTCGAGCAGCGCGAAGGCATAGCGGCTGATCCAGATGCACATCAGGTAGGTGCCCACCCAGGCGGGCAGGGATAGCTGGGGTTCGAAGGCGCGGAACAGCGTCAGCAGCACGGAGGTGAGGGCCACCAGCATCAGGCTGGTGGCCTGGAAGGGCATCGAAAGCGCCCGCGGCAGCGAAAAAACAGGGGAATTCACGGCGGCGCCCTCATCCCGCGACCGGATTCACAGATTCGGCAGGTTACGCTGGCCGCAGATGACTGCCTGTGCATAATTGCCCAAGCATTATTGCCTAGTCAGGAGTTCACATGTCCAGTCTTGCTTTTGCGGTAGTCACCTTCCACGGTGTCGCTGCCCTCGTGATGATCGGTGTCGGCGCGTACGGAGTCTTCGACCAGAAGGGTCGCGAAGACTAAGAAGAAGAAAAAGCCGGGTTATCGGCGGGGGGCAGACGGCGCTGGTAGCGCAGGTCGTGCACCGCATGACCCAGGCGCTCGCCCCGACGCTCGAAACGCGTGGGGGTGCGCTGCGGATCACGCAGCGCCCAGCGGCCATCTGCCGCGAGATTCTCCAGCAGGGGCTCCGCCCCCAGCACTTCCAGCATCCACTCGGCATAGGGCTCCCAGTCGGTTGCCAGATGCAGTACGCCTCCCGGCTTCAGCCGCGAGGCCGCGAGGCGTGCGAAGGCCGGGTTGACCAGCCGGCGCTTGTGATGGCGCTTCTTGTGCCAGGGATCAGGGAACAGCACCAGCAGTTCATCCAGCGAGTCCGGTGCAATCTGGTTTTCCAGCACCTCGACGGCGTCGTGGCGGCTCACCCGTACATTGGTCAGCGCCGCAGCTTCGATGCGCAGCAGCAGGTGCCCCACGCCGGGCGGATGCACTTCCACGCCCATGAAATCCTGCCCGGGCCGCGCTGCAGCGAGGTGCGCGAGATGTTCGCCATTGCCGAAGCCGATCTCGAGCACGCGCGGCGCCTTGCGGCCGAACAGGGCATCGAGGTCCAGCTGCGCCGGCGAGTACTCGATGCCCAAATGCGGCCAAAGCTGATCCAGCGCCCGCTGCTGGGCCGCGGTCATGCGGCCGGCGCGGACCACGAAGCTGCGGATGGCGCGCTGGCGCAGGTCGGCAGGCGCTTCGCTCATCGTTGCTCCAGTTCCGCCCAGCGCGCGAAAGCGGCCTCGATCCGGGCCGCCAGATCCGCGAGGCGCGCCAGGCGTTCGCTCACTTCGGTGTGCGGCCGCAAGTAGAAGTCGGGCTGCTGCGTTTCGGCCGTGAGCTGCGATTGTTCGGCCTCGAGTGCTTCGAGCTGTTGCGGCAGTTCGGCGAGCTCCCGCTGCTCCTTGTATGAAAGCCGCCGCCGCGCGGCCGGCGTGGCGACTGGCGCAGCCGCGGAGGATGCCTCGGAAGGGGGAGCGGATGCAGTGCGCGCCGGGCGCGGTGCGGCAGCATCGCGCGCGTCGCGCCAGCGCCGCCAGTCGCTGTAGCCGCCGACGAAATCCTGCACCGCGCCCGAGCCGTCCAGCACCAGCAGGCTGGTCACCACGCTGTCGAGGAAGGCGCGGTCATGGCTCACCAGCAGCAGCGTGCCGCTGAACTCCGCGACCCGCTCCTGCAGCAGTTCCAGCGTGTCGATGTCGAGGTCGTTGGTGGGTTCGTCCAGCACCAGCAGGTTGGCGGGCTGTGCGAACAGCCGCGCCAGCAGCAGGCGGTTGCGTTCGCCGCCCGAGAGCGCGCCTGCCGGCGTGAGCAGCTGGTCAGGCCGGAACAGGAAATCGCGCAAGTAGCCCGAGACATGACGGTTCTCGGTGCCGATGCGCACGAAATCGCTGCGCGCATTGATGTTGTGCGCCACCGGTGCATCCAGATCCAGCTGGGCACGCTGCTGGTCGTAGTAGGCCACTTCCAGCCGCCCCCCGCGCCTGATCTGGCCCGCCGAAGGCTCGAGCTCTCCCAGCAGCAGGCGCAGCAGTGTGCTCTTGCCGGCCCCGTTGGGGCCGACGATGCCGATGCGCTCGCCGCGCAGGATGCGCGTGCTGAAGCCACGGATCACCTCGCGTCCGCCCAGCCGCACCGCGACGTTCTCGGCCTCGAACACCAGCTGCGCGGATTCGGCGGCTTCCTGCACGGCGATGCGTGCCTCGCTCGGGCGCTCGCGCCGGTCGCGCCGTTCGGAGCGCATGGCGATGAGGGCGCGCACGCGGCCCTCGTTGCGCGTGCGCCGCGCTTCGATGCCCTTGCGGATCCATACCTCTTCTTCGGCGAGCCGCTTGTCGAAGAGCTGGTTGCTGCGCGCCTCGTTGACCAGCTGCGCGGCTTTCTTGCGCGCATAGTCGTCGTAGTTGCCGGGCCAGGAGGAGAGCTGGCCGCGGTCCAGATCCACGATGCGGGTGGCCACGCGGTTGACGAAGGCGCGGTCATGGCTCACGAACAGCAGTGCGCCGCGGAACTCCAGCAGCTGTTCTTCCAGCCATTCGATGGTGGTGATGTCGAGGTGGTTGGTGGGTTCGTCGAGGATGAGCAGTTCCGGCTCGCACACCAGCGCGCGGGCCAGCAGCGCGCGGCGCCGCCAGCCGCCGGAAAGCGTCGCGTAGCAGGCCTCGCCATCCAGATCCAGCCGCGCGAGCACCTTCTCCACCCGTGCCGGCAGCTCCCAGCTCTCCAGCTGCGCGGCGAGCGGTCCGAGGCCGGCGGCGATCACCTGCCTGACCGGCGCATCGTGAACCGCCGTGATGTCCTGTTCGAGCACGGCTACGCGCGCGCCGGGGCGCAGCCACACCGTGCCGGAATCCGGCAGCAGTTGTCGGCAGGCCAGGCGCAACATTGAGGACTTTCCCTCGCCGTTGCGACCCACGACACACACGCGCTCGCCCGGCTCCACCAGCAGCGAGACCTGGTCGAGCAGGGGCCGTGATCCGAAGGCCAGGGAGAGGTTTTCGAGGCGCAATACCGGGGGCATCAGCGGGGCCTCAAGCGTGACGCCGGTCCGGGCCGCAGGCCCGCCCGCCGACCATAATCCACCCACGAACGACAGCACTACTGTCCTGAGGTCCACGCGTGTTCGCAATCATCGGTTCGGTCGTCGTCATGGGCTCGGTGCTCGGCGGCTTCATGATGGGTGGCAGCAGCCTGCTGCTGCTGTGGCATCCGCTGGAAGTCGTCGTGATCATCGGCGCGGCGCTGGGCGCGTTCCTCATCAGCAATCCGTTGAAGGTGGTCAAGGCGTCGTTTGCCGGTGCGCTGGGCCTGGTCAAGGGCCCGAAGTACGGGCGCGCAGAATACATCCAGTTGCTCAAGCTGGTGTACGACATCCTCGTGATGGCACGCAAGGACGGCGTGCTGGCCATCGAGCGCCACATCGAGGATCCGGCCAAGAGCGACATCTTCAAGAAGTACCCCGGCGTGCTGGCCGACCATCACATGATGGAGTTCATCACCGACTGCCTGCGGCTGATCTGCGGCGGCAACCTCGATCCGCACGAGCTGGAGAGCCTGCTCGAGTACGAACTGGAGACCCACCACAAGGAAGCCGCGGAGCCCGCGCATGCGGTGCAGAAAGTGGCCGACGCGCTGCCGGGCTTCGGCATCGTCGCCGCAGTGCTGGGCATCGTCAGCACCATGGCCGCCATCGACGGCGCGAGCACCGCCGAGATCGGCCACAAGGTCGGCGCGGCGCTGGTGGGCACCTTCCTCGGCATCCTCGTGGCCTATGGATTCATCGGTCCCATCGCGGCCGCCATGGAGCACAAGGCGCATGAAGAATCCAAGGCCTTCGAAGTGGTGAAGATGGCCTTGGTGGCGAGCGTGCGCGGTTATCCGCCGCCGGTGGCGGTGGAGTTTGCGCGCAAGCTGCTGTTCAGCGGCGTGCGCCCCAATTTCAAGGATCTGGAGCAGGAGCTGCGCGGCAAGAAGGCCGCCTGACCCGCCCGTGGCTGCCGCTGCCGACAAACGCCCCATCATCATCGTCAAGCGCCGGCGCGCCGGCGAGGGCGGCCATCATGGCGGTGCCTGGAAGGTGGCCTATGCGGATTTCGTCACCGCGATGATGGCCTTCTTCATGGTGATGTGGCTGGTGGCGTCGGTGTCCAAGGAACAGCGCGCCGCGATGTTCGAATATTTCAAGAACCCGAGCATGGAACGCGGCGCGAGTGTGAAGGCTTCGCCCGGCCAGTACGGGCCGGGTGGCGCCAGCACCAGCGTCATCAACCTGGGCGGCGGCATGGATGCCCCGAAGAGCTCGAAAGAACGTCGAGGAGCAGGGGCTGGGTCAGCCGGTGGACACGGTCACCGAGGACGAGGCGAAGAAGATCGCGCAGCAGGCCGAGAAGCGGCAGCTCGAGGCGCTGATGCAGGAGCTGCAGGAGGCCATCAACAAAAGCCAGGCGCTGGAACCCTTCAAGGACCAGCTGCTGCTGGACATCACGCCGGAAGGCCTGCGCATCCAGATCGTCGACAAGCAGAACCGCCCGATGTTCGACCTGGGCAAATCCAACCTCAAGGACTACACCACCCAGATACTGCACGAGGTGGCGAAATACCTGAATACCGTGCCCAACCGCATCAGCCTGTCCGGCCATACCGACGACAAGGCCTATGTCGGGATGCGTGGCTACACCAACTGGGAGTTGTCCGCCGACCGGGCCAATGCCGCGCGGCGTGCGCTGCTGGATGGAGGCCTGGACCCGCAGAAGATCGCGCGCGTGGTGGGTCTGGCGTCATCGGTGCTGTTCGACAAGGAAAATCCCCACAATCCCATCAACCGCCGCATCAGCATCATCGTGATGACGAAGAGTGCCGAGGCCAATGCGCTGGCCACGGATGCGCCCGACGTGCAGGTTGCCCGCGAAGCCATCGAGTCGGGGGCGTCGGTGGGCGCGGCAGTACCTGGCGACACTGCGACGCCGGAGCCCGGGCGCACTGCCACGTCCGCGCCGGCTGCGGCAGCCGCTGCGCCGGCGAAGCCCCTTGCCGCGCCGCTGCCGGTCCGGCCAGCATCGCAGCCGGCGGCAGCCGCAGCGGCGGCCGCAGAGGCTGCACTGGCCGCTGCCGGAAGCGCTGCCGCACGCTAACATCCACCGATGCACAGCATCGGTCCGGCTTCGCTTCTCATCCTCGTCGTCAACATCGGCCTTGGCCTCTATGGCTTGTTCGCCGCGCCGCGGCTCATCGAGCGCTGCGTATTCCGGCCTTACGATTTCGCCCGCGGCCGCAACCGCATCACCGCGCTGACCAGCGGCTTCGTGCATGCGGACCTGCCGCATCTGATCTTCAACATGCTCTCGTTCTGGTTCTTCGGGCCGCAGCTGGAGCGCCGCATCGGCACCGTGGCTTTCGTGCTGCTGTATCTCGTCGGGCTGTTTGCCAGCGAGATCGGCTCCTACCTCAAACACCGCAATGATCCGCAGTACGCGACGCTCGGCGCGTCGGGCGCGATCAGTGCGGTGCTGTTCGCAGCCATCGTCTACTTCCCGACGATGAGCCTCTTCATCATCCCGATTCCGGTGCCCATCCCGGCGCCGCTGTTCGCCGTGGGGTATCTCGTCTACAGCTGGTGGTCCGCCAGGCAGAGCCGGGGACGCGTCAACCACGATGCGCATTTTGGCGGTGCGCTGGCGGGCCTCGCCTTTGTCGCCCTGCTCGATCCCCGCAGTTTCCAGCGTGCGCTGGCGCTCATCTCCGGCGGCGGATGAGCCGGCGGCGCAGGAGTCAGTCCGGCAATCCTGCCATGATGCGCGCTGCGAGTTCGCCGTAGGCGCCGTCGAAATGATGTCCGCCCGGCAGCGGCTCGGCGGTCACGTGCCCCGGCGGAATCTTCGGGCACAGCGATTCGCGGTCATCGCTGCCGTAAAGACACAGCACCTCGCGCGCCTTGAGCTTCTGTGCCTCGGGCAGGATGGGCAGTGCGTCGCGGCTGCCGCCCACCCAGTTGGTGAGATGGAATTCGAACGAGGCTTTCTCGCCCAGCCCCATGAGCACGGTGCGCACCAGCATTGCACGTGAGGCGGCCGGCAGGCGGTTCACCGCGAAGGGCAGCACGTCGGCTCCCTGCGAATATCCGAGCAGCAGCACACGCGATTTCTTCCACTGCGCCGCGTAGTAGCGCAGCAGCTGATCCAGATCCTGGGCCAGCGTTTCGGGAGTGCGTTTCTTCCAGAAGTAGCGCAGCGAATCGAAGCCCACCACGGGAATGCCCCTGGCGGCCAGCGCGGCAGCCACCTGCTTGTCGAGCCCGGCCCAGCCACCGTCTCCGGAGAGCAGCACGGCGAAGGTGTTGCCGCTGTCGCCGCCTGCGGTGGCCGGAATCTCGATGACCGGCAGATCTGCGAGACTCCCGGGAGGCGGCGGCTGGGTGGCCGTGGAGAGTGCCGCGAGCCGGCTGTAAGCCGCCAGCATCGCCGGCTGCCAGCCTTCCTCTTCCTCGAGGCCATGCTCCATGCTGGGCAGCACCGCCATCGCGGCGCCCCCGGTCTGTTTCACGAAGCCGCTGGCCGGCGTCAGCGGGCACACGCTGTCCGCTTCTCCCTGCACATCCACCCAGGGGGCATGCAGCTGCTTTGCGGGCAGGAGATCGAGCAGGTCTGCGCGTTTCTTGAAATGCACGCCTTCTCCTCTGCACAGCGGCTTGCGCAGTTCGAGTTCGCGGCAAAAACCCAGCGTCAGTGCGCCGGCGAAGATGCCGGGCGGCGTCTGGGCCAGCATGGTGTAGGCGAGGGATGCGCCGCTGGAGTAACCGGCCAGCAGCGGCGTGCGATAGGTCGGCAACTGCGCGTAGCCCTGGATGAAGTGCGAGAGGTTCTCCAGGTCGCCATCCGGAAACACGCAGCTGTCCGGCAGGTTCTCCAGCTTCTTGAACAGCGCGGGCGTGCGGATGCCTGCGACCAGTGCTCCCTTCCCGCTCAGGGCCTTTGCCAGGGAGTCGAGACCGTCTTCCCAGCCCCCGTCGCCCGAGAACAGCAGCGCCACGCTGCTTGCCTCGCCTGGCGGGCGGTACAGCGCGATCCTGTCGAAAATGCCATGCGAGAGGATCTCAGGGGCCGGAGCAGCAACGGCCACTGTGCCGAGCATCAATGCCATCACCAGGGCTGGGCCGCGCATCGTCATCATGAGGAGCGCAATCTAACCCAAATTCCCTCTCGGAGGTCCGTGAAGCAGGTGTTAGGCTGCAAGAGCCGCCTTGGTTGCAGAGGGGATTGAGGGCTTGCTGAGTCTTGCCTGGGCGCTGGTCACGTTCGCGGTACATATGCTGGTCGTGCTGCGCGCGCTGACCAGGCCGAACCGGTCGCCGGCTTCCCGCATAGCGTGGATCGCTGTGATCTTGCTGGCGCCGTTCGTGGGCATGATCGCCTACCTGTTGCTGGGGGAGACCAGCGTCGGCCAGGCCCGTGTCGAGCGCCTGCGCAAGGCCGCGCGGGAGATTTCGCCACCGGATGAAACATCCGCTGCGCACGGCCTCTTGCCTCAGATGGCGTCACTGTTCGACCTTGCCCGATCAGTCAATGGGTTCCAGGCCGTAGACGGCAACCGGTTGGTGCTGCTCACGGACCCCGAGGCACCCGCGGACGAACCCATGCGCCACTCAAAGTGCGCGATCGAGGCCATGCTGCGGGACATCGCACAGGCCACGCACCAGGTGCACATGGCGGTGTACATCTGGCTTGATGACCACACCGGACGAAGGATGGCGGCCGCCGTAGCCGATGCGGCGCGGCGTGGCGTGCAATGCCGGGTCATGGTCGACGCACTGGGTTCGCGCGCCTTCACGCGCAGCGCAACCTGGAGGCAGATGAGCGAAGCGGGGGTGAGGCTCCAGGTGACCCTGCGCGATATCGCGCGCTGGCGGCATGTGGCCTTCAGCCGGGTCGATCTGCGGGATCACCGCAAGATCCTGGTGGTCGACAACCGCATCGCCTACTGCGGCAGCCAGAACTGTGCCGACCCCGAGTTCCGGGTAAAGGCGCAATTCGCGCCCTGGATCGACCTCATGATCCGCTGCGAAGGACCGGTTGCGCGGCAGATGCAGTGGCTGTTCCTGAGCGGCTGGATACCGGAAACCGGCGAAACCGGTCTGGAGCATCTGCCGGCAGCGCGCGGGGATCAGTGTTTCGAATCTGGCTGTGTGGCGCATATGTTCGGGACCGGGCCTACTGCCATCCACAATGCCATGTCGGACATGTTCGTGGCCTGCCTGTACGCAGCGCGGGAGGAACTGATCATCACCACGCCGTATTTCGTGCCCGACGAATCCATTCTGCGCGCCCTCTGCGCCGCGGCGCGGCGCGGTGTCAGGACCACACTGATCCTGCCGGCGCGCAATGATTCCTGGTTCGTGGGCAATGCATCGCGCAGCACTTATTCCGATCTGCTCGACAATGGCGTTGTCCTTTGCGAGTACCCTCTGGGTCTACTGCACGCAAAATCGCTGACCATCGACGGCCGGATCGCATTGGTCGGCTCTGCAAACATGGACCGCCGCAGTCTGGAACTGAACTACGAGAACAGTCTGCTCATTGCCGACCAGGCCACGGTGGGCGCCATCCGGCAACGCCAGATGGAGTATCTGTCCTGTTCACATGCCGTAACGGCGGAGGCGGTGCGGACCAGGCCCTTCTACCGCCGCGTGGTGCAGAACATGGTCGGCATGATGGCGCCGGTGCTCTAGGCCGGCCGTGTCAACGCATTCCGGCTGCAGACGTTGATTGGAGGACAGGGCCCATCGGCCGCCAACCGGGACATTCATGCCTGCCTTCATCACGGCTTCGCGCATCCTCGCTCTCTGCGGACTATCTGCCGCGCTCGCCATCGCCGCCGCACCGGCACAATCCGCGCGGCGCCTGGCGGGCGGTGAGCGCATTCCCGGGCCGGGCGAGTACGAGATCCGGCTACAGCAGGATGGCAGGGAGCGCTTCGCGCTGCTGCACGTTCCGGCGAACTATGACGCGCGTCAGCCCATGCCGCTGGTGGTGGCCCTGCATGGCGGCGGCGGCAGCGCCCAGCACATGGCGGACGACCGCCACTACGGACTGATCGGCAAGTCGGAGTCGGCCGGCTTCCTGGTGCTGTTCCCGAACGGTGTCAGCAACAGGGCGAACGGCATGCTGGCGACCTGGAATGCCGGCAATTGTTGTGGCAGGGCGCGTGATGGAAAAGTCGATGACGTGGGTTTCCTGCGTGCATTGGTGGCGGATGTCTCCCGCCGCGCGAACGTCGCGCCGCAGCGTGTATACGCCACCGGCATGTCCAACGGCGCGATGATGGCCTACCGCCTGGCCTGCGAGGCCTCCGATGTCTTTCACGCCATCATGGCCGTTGCGGGCACGGACAATACGGCCGCCTGCGCACCGGCGAACCCGGTTCCGGTGCTGCATGTGCATGCCCGGGACGACGAACTCGTGCTTTTCGGCGGCGGCGCCGGCCGCTCGCGCCGTACGGATCAGGTGACGGATTTCGTCTCCGTAGCGGACAGCATTGCGAAATGGGTGCGGCTCGACCACGCGGCCGCGACACCCAAGCGCGTGCTGTCCGTGACAGGAGCCTACTGCGATCTGCACGAGGCCCTGCCTGGAGGTGCGCCGGTGCAGCTCTGTGTGACGGAAACCGGTGGCCACAGCTGGCCGGGCGGAAACAAGGCCCGGGCTGGGGAGGCGCCGTCGCGGGCGGTAAGCGCGAATGACCTGATGTGGGAGTTCTTCACCAGCCGGTGAAAGCGGCAGTCGGTGAGCGGGGATCCGCGCGGGTTGCTGCTACTTGCCCGTGGCCGGCGGATGTCGTTCATGCCTCGCTGCGGTGTAGTCCTCCACGAGACGGTCGAGAAAGCCAAACAGCTTCTGGTTCATTGCACCATAGTCGTTGGCGCGCAAGGCGGCAGGTTGCTGCACGAACCGGTGCGCGGTGAGCGCCTTCAGTTCCCGCTCCGACGCGGCGATCAGCAATTCGACCACATCGGTCGTGAATTCCATGTGGCACTGGAATCCGTATACGAGGTCGCCGTATTCGATGATCTGGCGCGGGCAACCCTCGCTGCTGGCGATGATCCTGGCGCGGCCGGTAAGCCCCGGCATGTCGCTGTGCCAATGCCCCACGTCCAGGGTCTCACCGAAGTGGGCGAACTTGCCATGGGTTCTGCCCTGGACCGTCAGCGTGATCGGAAACTTGCCGATTTCCTTCTCCGGGCTGGGTTCGCATCGGGCACCCAGGGCCTCGCCCATCAACTGGGCGCCCAGACAGACTCCGACGACGGCCTTTCCCGCAGCGGCACATTGCCGAATCAGGGTCTGCTCGGCCCTGGAATCGAAATGCGGGCACTCCTCCAGCGTGGTTGAGGGGGACTGCGGGCCACCCATGACTACCAGCAGGTCGATGTGGTCGATGGATTCCGGCAGCGGTTCATTGTCGTAGACGCGGGAGTAACTGGCCTGGTGGCCGCGCTCCCGGATCCAGGTTTCGTAGGCGCCCGGCGCCTCGAACGATTCATGTACGACGAAATGCACTCTCAACGAGTCACCTGTATGGACCGGTTGCATTGCGGCCCGTCATGCCCAGTTCACTTGCCAGCAGTGAAACGAGCTGTGGCGCCGATACTCAGCGAACCGAGCCCTCCGGCATTGGAGACCGAAGCTGCCATGCGGGGCGTGGAAACACCAGCCATCGGCGCCTGGATGATGGGGTACGGGAGTCCGTTGCGGGTCAGGAACTGCCGGGATGTCTTTGTGAGCGTCACTGGTCAGGCCGCACTGTTGCCATGGACTACCGCTTCACCATGCCGTCGCTTCTGGCAATGCTGGCGTACCGCCTAGAATACGCCTGTTGCCACGAGGACTCGCCATGACCGTGAAAGCCTACGGCGCCCACGCCGCCGACAAACCCCTCGGACCGATGAGCATCCTGCGTCGTGCGCCGGCCGCGCACGATGTGCAGATCGACATTGCCTACTGCGGCGTGTGCCATTCGGACCTGCACCAGGTGCGCTCCGAATGGGCCGGCACGCGCTATCCCTGCGTGCCGGGCCACGAGATCGTCGGGCGCGTCTCGGCGGTGGGCACGCAGGTGTCGCGCTTCAAGGCGGGGGATCTGGTCGGCGTGGGCTGCATCGTCGACAGTTGCCAGCACTGTGAGGATTGCGCCGCGGGGCTCGAGAACTATTGTGACGGCATGGTGGGGACGTACAACGCTCCCACGCCGGATGCGCCCGGCCACACGCTGGGCGGCTATTCGCAGCGGATCGTGGTGCACCAGCGCTATGTGCTGCGCATCCGCCATCCCGAATCGCAGCTGGCCGCTGCGGCGCCGCTGCTGTGTGCGGGCATCACCACCTGGTCGCCGCTACGCCACTGGAAGGTGGGGCCGGGCCAGAAGGTGGGCGTGGTGGGCATCGGCGGTCTGGGCCACATGGGTATCAAGCTGGCGCATGCCCTCGGCGCGCAGGTGGTGGCCTTCACTACCTCAGAGTCCAAGCGCGGTGCGGCCCGGGCGTTGGGCGCTCATGAGACAGTCGTCTCGCGCAATCCGCGCGAAATGGCCGCCCATGCCAAGAGCCTCGATTTCATCCTCAACACGGTTGCCGCTGCGCACGATCTGGATGCCTTCTTCGCGCTGCTCAAGCGCGATGGCACCATGGCGCTGGTGGGCGCGCCGGCCACGCCGCATCCTTCGCCGCAGGTGTTCAGCCTCATCACCAAGCGTCGCGCTCTGGCCGGCTCGATGATAGGCGGCATTCCCGAGACGCAGGCGATGCTGGATTTCTGCGCCGAACACGGCATCGTCGCGGATATCGAGATGATCCGCGCCGCCGAGATCAATGATGCCTACGAGCGCATGCTCAGCGGCGATGTGAAATACCGCTTCGTGATCGATTGCGCGTCGCTCGCAGCGTGAATCGAGTGACCTCCCCCGTGGCTGGCCGCAGGGCGCGCGTGTTCATCACCGGCTCCGCCGATGGCCTGGGCCATGCCGCGGCCAGGGCATTGCTCGCCCATGGCCATGAAGTTGTCGTGCATGTCCGTGTCCGGGAGCGACTGCCTGCCGTGAAGGATCTCGTGGAGCGGGGCGCCGTTGCGGCGATCGGCGATCTTTCGGACGTCGGTCAGACGCGCCAACTGGCGGACCAGGTCAACGGGATCGGGCTCATGGATGCCATCGTTCACAACGCCGGCATCTACTCGGGTGCGCGGCTGCTGGTCGTCAATGTGGTGGCGCCGTACCTGCTCACGGCACTGATCCGGCGGCCCCGGCGCCTGATCTATCTCAGCAGCGGCATGCACAGCAGCGGACAGGCGAAGCTGGCCGGAATGGACTGGTCGGGCAGTGCGGCCACGGGCAGCTACTCGGACAGCAAGCTGTTTGTCACCACACTGGCAGCGGCGGTGGCGCGGCTGTGGCCCGATGTGCTCAGCAACGCTGTGGACCCGGGATGGGTGCCCACGCGCATGGGCGGCCCGAATGCGCCGGATGACCTGCGACTGGGACATCTCACCCAGGAATGGCTTGCCACCAGCAACGACACCGAAGCATTGACCAGTGGCGGATACTGGCATCACCAGCGGCGCCGGAAGCCGCATCCCGCGGTCGATGACCTGCGCTTCCAGGATTCGTTGCTGGCCGAGCTTGCCCGAGCTACCGGTACGCAACTGCGCGAAACCGTGTAGGGGAGCGGGCAGGAATCCTCACTGCGATGTGGCCCGGCTACGGGCGGAGACAGTGGCATTCCTGCGCGCGACGGTGATGAGCGCCGCGACGGCAATCGCGAGTGGAACAAAGGAGACCCACAGCACGGCGTGCCATCCATAGGCAGTCAGCAGTCCGCCGGAAGTGAATGACCCGATCGCCATCAGGCCGAACACGATGAAGTCGTTCAACGACTGCACCTGGTTCTGCTCACTTGGTGCATGGCATTCCAGCACCAGCGCGGAAGCGCCGAGGAAGCCGAAGTTCCAGCCCAGGCCAAGGAGGATGAGGGACCACAGGAAGTGCCCGACATCGATGCCATTCAGCCCGATGATCGCCGAGAGCGCGGTCAGCACGAGCCCCACGGCAGAGATGCGCAGTGCCCCGAAGCGGGCGATCAGATTTCCTGTGAAGAAGCTGGGCGCGTACATCGCGATGACATGCCACTGCAGCCCCAGGTTGGAGGCATGCTGGGGATGGCCGGACAGGTGCATCGCCAGCGGGGCTGCCGTCATGATGAAATTCATCAGCATGTAGGAGACGGAGCCGCAGACGACGGCGGCAATGAAGCGTGGCTGTCGTGCGATGACGGCCAGGGGTCTCCCAGGAGCTGAAGACGGGTCCTTCGCAGCCGGGGCAGGCAACCGGACGCCCAGCAGTACAGCTGCGGAGAGCGCTGCGACGGCCGCCTGCACCAGGAATGTGGCTGCGAATGTGTGCGGTTGCCACAGATCCATCGTCCACGTCACCAGTTGCGGGCCGACCACGCCGGCGGCAACGCCACCTGCCATGACCAGCGACAGCGCCCTTGCGCGCCGCTGGAGCGCGACGCCATCGGCGGCCGCGAAACGAAATGACAGCACCACCGCGGCATAGGCGCCGCCGAGGAAGGTGGCGAGGCAGAACAGCCCGAAACTGCCTGCGACAACCGCGGCGGCGGCCAGCAATCCGGTCAACACCCCCGCGCCGGTGCCGGCGAGGAATGCGGCTCGACGGCCGCGGCGGCGGGCGATGGCGCCTGCCGGGAGAATGCAGGCGGCCATGCCGACCACGAAGATGGAGATGGGCAGCGTGGCCAGCACTGGGCTTGGTGCGAGCTGGTTGCCGACGATTGCGCCGGTGGCAAAGACAACCACGGAATTGGCGCCCGCCAGCGCCTGCGCGATGGTGAGGCGCCAGATATTGCTGCGCTGGATGTGCTCCGGGAGTGGGGGCGGGAAGTCGCCCGACCCGACGGTCTCATCATGTTGCATCAGGATGGTTTCGCTTCGTTGGTCAGTCGCGCCATTTTGAACTTCTCGTGGGTTCGGTGCGTTAGCCATGTCCCATTCATTCATGAGTGCTACAGTCGTGCTCTCCACCTCACACGGGCAGTCTCCAATCATGCGCCGCATTGTTCCTGCCTTGATTCTGCCCTTTGCCGCGTCTGCCGCCTTCGCCGTACCAATGACCTGGCACGGTGATCCGTACGGCAGCTCGATGCTGCTGGTGTTCAATCATTCGGACCTGATCGACATCCCGCTGCTGGCCAGCGGCGTCTCGGGCACCACGGAGATCGACGACGCGGACGGCAAGATCACCCGTCTGCAGGTCGACGTGGATCTGCGTTCGCTCATGTCCTACACCGATGTCTGGCCGAAAGCGCTGCAGGCGGAGAATATGCTCGATGTCGCGAAGACGCCGACGCTGAGCTTCACGATGCAGAGTGCCAGCAGGAACGGTGAGGGCGGCTGGACGGTGCGCGGACCGCTGACCCTGCATGGCGTCACGCGCCCTGCCGAATTCCAGCTCAAGCCGTCCGTGCCGCACGCCTTTGCCGATCGCCGCTACGGCGGCGTTACCCTGACCGGCACGCTGAACTGGCGCGACTACGGCACGCAATACGATCCGTCGAAAACCGAACACGCTTCGCTGGGCCACGGCGCGAATATCACGATCTATCTGGAGCTGGTGGACAAGCCGCACACGCCGTAGTGGCCTTTCGGAAGGTGGAGCGGGTGATGGGAATCGAACCCACGTTAGCAGCTTGGGAAGCTGCAGTTCTACCATTGAACTACACCCGCTTGCGGTGCGCGGCGATGCCGGACGTCTAGTATGACTGCCCCGCCAGCACCCGGGCAAACACCTCCGTATCCACATTGCCGCCGGTGAGCGGCACGCCCACCGAGCGGCCGCGCCAGCGGTCCTGCTGCTGGATGGCGGCGGCCATGGCGGCGGCGCCCGCGCCTTCGGCGACATTGTGCGTATCGGAGAACAGCACGCGCATGGCGTGGGCGACTTCCTCGTCGCTCACGGCCAGTACGTCATCGGCGGCCTGCCGTACCACCTGCAGCGCCTCTTCGTCGGCGATGCGGCAGCCGACGCCGTCCGCCAGGCGGGCGCTGACGGGCGAAGCCACCACCTGCCCGGTGCGGAAGGAATCCAGGTACGTGGTTGCATGCGCCGAGACGACGCCGATGAGCCGGCTGCGGGCGCCGGTGTAGGTGCGGGCTGCGGCGGCGCCGGCGAATCCGGAGCCCAGCCCGATGGGCACATACACCACGTCGGGTTCGCTGCCGCGCGGGAAGCTCTCGAAGAATTCGATCCAGTAGGTCATCACGCCGCGCACCAGCTCGCGGTGGTAGGCCGGCACCAGGTGCAGTCCACGCTCCCCGGCCAGCGCAATCGCATGTTCGCGCGCAGTCTGGAACTCATCGCCGTGTTCCAGCAATGTCACACCCAGCGCGCGCATGGCCGCGTTCTTTTCCACCGAGTTGCCATGAGGCACGACGATGGTGGCCGGCAGCCCGCAGCGGCGCGCGGCCCAGCCCACGGACTGTCCGTGGTTGCCGCGGGTGGCGGAGATCACGCCGGCAATCTTCCCGCCGCTGCGCATGAGGAAGTCGAAATAGGTGAGGCCACCGCGCAGCTTGAACGCACCGACGGGCGTGTGGTTCTCGTGCTTCACCCACACATCGAAGCCCAGGCGCTCGCGCAGCAGCGGCCAGGCGTACTGCGGAGTAGGCGGAACCGATGCGGCGACGATAGTCCGCGCCGACTCCACCTCTTCCCGTGTAAAGGTCAGGGTCATTGCAGCAGTGTATCGCCGGCGTGACGTGGATCGGGGAAACCCGAGGGCGGATCGAGGTTATAGTCGCCCGATGCGCGTACCGCCTGCACTGGGTCTGCTGCTGCTGGCCCCTCTCGCCTCCGCCGGCAACGCCGACGCGCTGCTGTCGCGGCTGGTCGCAGCCGCGCCCGGCGTCAATCCCGAAGCCGTGGCGCTGGCATTGCAGTCGGTGCGCTGCGCCACCGGGCAGGCCGCGGAGCAGGCGGCGCGCCGCCTGGCGGTCATCGATTATTCGAAACCCTCCACCGAACAGCGCCTGTGGGTCTTCGACCTGCAGCGGCAGAGCGTGCTCTACGTGGAGCATGTGGCGCATGGCCAGGCTTCGGGCGGCAACCTCGCGACGAACTTCTCGAACC
Source organism: Steroidobacteraceae bacterium (assembly GCA_049841155.1). Taxonomy (GTDB): domain Bacteria; phylum Pseudomonadota; class Gammaproteobacteria; order Steroidobacterales; family Steroidobacteraceae; genus ZC4RG30. Next base: position 1,701,556 of record JASGHI010000003.1, on the reverse strand, counting down.
GCCCCGGCAGCCACCAGACCAGCCTGGGCCTCTACCGCACCGCCGCCACATACCGCGGCGCGAACGGCTACTCGCTGCGGCTCGAAGGTCTGGAGCCCGGTTTCAACGATCGCGCTCAGGAACGCGCCATCGTCATGCACGGGGCGCCCTATGTCAGCGAGGCCGTGATCAAGGCGCAGGGGCGCCTGGGCCGCAGCCATGGCTGCCCTGCGGTGCGCCAGGCCGTCGCGGTGCCGCTGATCGATTCGCTCAAGGACGGCCAGTACGTCTTTGCCTACTACCCGGACGAGCAGTGGCTGCACGGCCTATTGCGTTCCTGCCCGGCGGTGCGGGCCGCCGGACCGATGATGGCCGCTATCGCGCCAGCGTCTGCCAGAGATTGAAGGCGCTGATCGCGCTGATCAGCGTGCCGACCAGCACCAGCAGCAGCCTGGCCTTCAGGTGGCGGGTGATATAGGCCGCGAAGGGCGCGGCGAACATGCCGCCGATCACGAGGCCCGCCACCAGGGTCCACACGCTGGCATCGAGCACCGAGAAGAACGCCGCCGAAACCGTTACGGTGAGGAAGAACTCGGCGAAGTTCACCGAGCCGATGGTGGTGCGCGGATCGTGGCCGGCGCCCACCAGCGAGGTGGTGACGATGGGGCCCCAGCCGCCGCCGCCGGTCACGTCCATGAAGCTGCCCAGCACGGCCAGCGGCACGATGCGGCCGGCGTGGATCTCCTTCTTCACAATCACGATGCGGCGGAAGGCCTTGCTGAGCACGTACAGGCCCATGAGCAGCAGGTAGGCGCTGATCCAGGGTTTGAGCAGGCCACCATCCACATTGCTGAGCACATAGGTGCCGAGCAGGCCGCCGGTGACGCCGGGAAGCAGCAGGCACAGGAACAGCTTGCGGTCCACATTGCCCATCTTCAGGTGCGAGATGCCCGAGATGCCGGTGGTGAACACCTCGGCCAGGTGCGTGGCGCCGCTGGCCAGCAGCGGCGGCGCGCCCGCAGCCAGCAGGAAGCTGCTGGAGGTCACGCCATAGGCCATGCCCAGGGCGCCGTCGATGACCTGTGCCAGCAGCCCCACGCCCACGGCGGACCAGAACATGGGGTCGTGGACGGCGGCCAGCACGATCTGGGTGCCGGTACGCTCATGCCTGCCCACGAACAGCTGCAGCAGGAAATACGCCGCCAGACCCACCAGCACGGCGATGACGAGGTAGCTGATCACCCGCAGCAGCACGCCGGTGGTCGGCTCCGCATGCAGCACCTCTTCCTCCACGGGCGGCAACCCGAGCTCGTCGTGCTCCCTTATGAGCTCTTCTTCGGAGACTTCGGTCGGCGTGGGGGTCATGGCGCGGGCGCAGTGTGGGGTCCGGCAGGATCGGCGATCCCGGCACCCCCCTCAACCCATCAGCACATTACGGATATGCATGCATGGGCGCTGCTGTGATGCGTCCAGGTTAATTGGGATCAGGAAGCCCAGTGCATGTAGGCCAGCGCCAAGGCCAAGACGACGACGGCGATGATGAGCACCCGCTGGCGCCGGTGCAGGCTCACCACGGCGCGGGAAAGCTGCGCCTGCTGCTCGGCCATGCGCTCCACCAGCTCGGCCTGGCGGCGCTCGTTTTCTTCCAGCGCCGCCACGCGGGCAGCCAGGTTTTCCGGATCCGCGGCGCGCACCAGCGTTTCCGCCTTGGGCGCGCGCGAACGGTTGAGGAGGTCGCGCGACAGACTGATGATCTGCGGCGCCCACTGGATGATCTGTGCCCAGGGAACGGCCATGGGCGAAAGACTACCGGGCCGTGGCGGCGCTGTCTCGCGCCGCTTCAGCCCTCGCCGAGCTGGCGCCGCAGCGCTTCGAGCACCTTGAGCCGCTGCCGCTGCCCGCGCGCGTACCACAGCAGGCTGCCCGCGTAGAGCGGCACGCCGATCCAGCCCGTGATGATCATCGGCGTGGAGGACAGCAGCTCGCTCCATGCGCCGCCGAACAGGTGCCGGCGCATCAGCAGCGTGCTGGCGAGGCCGATGAGATACAGCACAATGCCCACCGGCGCCGTGATCAACGCGGCGCGGCTGCGGCGTATCGACACCTCGATGTGGGCCAGGGTGGATTCATCGCGGGGGCGCCGCGTGCCGCGCGCCAGCCACAGCGACACCGGCCACATCACGGCCATGAACAGCAGCGTCCACAGGGCACCGAACCACGCGCCTGGCGTGCGTGCCAGCAACGCGCGTGCGAACACCACGCCCAGCACGGTGGCCGTGACCAGCGCGGCAATGAGCAAGGCGCGGCTCTGCGCGCGGGACTCGGTCTGCACCCGGTTGTGCAAGCTGCCGACATCCAGCGGCTCGGCGCGCTGGCTGTGCCACTGCCGGCGAAGTTCGCCCAGGTCCGGATGGCTGTTCATGCGGGATCTCCCATCAGTTTTCGTAAGCGTGCGCGGGCGCGGTTCAGGCGCACGCCCACATTGGTCTCGGTGATGCCGAGCACGGCGGCGATCTCGCCGTATTCGAGGTCTTCCAGGGCCAGCACGATCACCTGCCGGTGTATCAGCGGCAGGCGGCGCACGGCCTGCAGCAGATGGCTGGATTGCTCGGCGTCGCTGACCAGCGCATCCGGCCCCTTGGCCGGATCTGCCGGGTCGATCTCGAGCCCGTCGAGTGACTCCACCGGCCGCCGGCGGGCGATATGACTGATGCAGCGGTTCTGCGCGATGCGGAACAGGAAGGTCTTCTCGGAGGATTCGCCGCGGAAGCCGGGCAACGCCAGCCACAGCGCCAGCGCGATTTCCTGCAGCAGGTCTTCCTGTTCGCTGGTGGCGCCGGCATAGCTTGCGGCGAGGCGGCGCAGCGACCCCTGATGAGCGCGCAGCAGCGCGCGGAAGGCCGCTTCGCGTTCCGGATTGGGCATAGGCAGTATAGTCACCGGGAACCTGCCACACTTACACGCGGCAGCAATCCGCGGGCTCTTGCACTTGCCCGTTGTAAGGCCCTCTCGGGACACAGCGACTATCCAGCCGTAATACGGGCGCCGCCCAGGGAGGATCGTGAACAATCTTGCTCTCGTCACCGCGCTGTTCACTGAACCGGCGCGTGCCTTCGAAGCCCTTGCCGTGAAGCCCCGCTGGGCTTTTCCCCTGGTGGTCACCCTGTTCGCCACCGCAGGCCTGCTGGGCTGGTATTACGCCAGGGTCGACATGACCTGGCTGGTCGATACCACGCTGCGCGCCAATCCGCGCGTGGCGGCGCTGAGCGAGGCGCAGCTGGAGCAGATGATCCAGCGCGCCTCGGGCCCGGCCGCCATCTGGCTCTCCCTGGTCAGCGCTTTGGTGTTCGTGCTGGTAATGCGTTTGCTGGAAGCCGTGTGGTATCTGCTGGCGGGCAAGGTCACCAATGTGGAGCGCAGTTTCCGCCAGTGGTTCGCACTGGCCTGCTGGACCGGCCTGCCGCAGGTGGTGGCCGCGCTGGCTGCGGTTCCGGTGCTGCTCATGACCACGACCACGCAGCTGGATTCCAGCGCCATCGCGCCGCTGTCGCTCAACGAGCTGTTCTTCCACAGGAAGCTGGGCGATCCGGCACAGAGCTTCCTGGTCAGCATCAATCTCATGCACCTGGCCGGTCTTGCGCTCGCCGTGTATGGCGTGCGCCAGTGGTCGCGCCGCTCGTGGCTGTACGCCAGCCTCTTCGTGCTGCTGCCGCCCCTGCTCATCTTCGGCACCTGGGGCTACTTCGCGCTGGGCCGCGCGTGAGCCGCCGCGGCAAGTGGCTGCTGGCGCTGGTGGTCGCGGCGCTGATCGCCGTACCGGCGGTGCTGCGCATCATGCGCGGCGGCGAGGTCAAGCAGGTGCAGATGGAGCCGGTCGCCACCCGCATCATCGCGCCGACCATCCTGGCCTCCGGCAGCCTGACCTACCAGACCGAGATCCGGCTGGTGTCCGAGGTGATAGGGCGGGTGCAGGAAATCCTCGTCAAGGAAGGCGACCAGGTGAAGCAGGGCGAACTGCTGCTGCGCCTGGATCCGGCCACCACGCGCGCCGACGTGGCGCAGCTGGAAGCGGTGCTGGGACAGTCGCGCCTGGCCATCGAGCGCCAGCGCGTGCAGCTTGCCACGCTGGAGACGCGCTACCAGCGCTACGAGCAGCTGCGCGGCCAGGGTCTGGTGGATGCCAACACCTTCGATGACCTGCGTGGCCAGCGTGACCTCGCGCGGGTGGAACTCGACAGCGCGCGCGAGAACCTGCGGCAGACCGAGGCGCAGCTGAACCGGGCACGGGAGCTGCTGGCGAAGACCGAAGTGCGCGCACCCATCAGTGGCCGCGTCACCTCGCTCACCATCAAGATCGGCGAGACGGCCGTGCCCAGCGTCACCAGCATTGCCGGCTCCGATCTCATGGTGGTCGCCGATACCTCGAACCTCTATGCCGAGGTCAACGTCAATGAAACCGACGTGGCCCGGGTGCAGATCGGGCAGGAGGCACGCATCGTGCCGGCGGCCTTCCCCGATACCGCGTGGAAAGGCGTGGTCGAGGCCATAGCCGTATCGCCGCGCCAGCTGGCCGGCCAGAGCAAGACCTATCCGGTGAAGATCCGCCTGCAGGAATCCACCGCGGCCAATTTCCACACAGGCATGAGCTGCCGCGCCGAGATCATCACCCGCAACACCGATGCCGAGCCGGTGCTGGCAGCGCCGGTGCAGGCGCTGCGGTATGAGGAAAAACCCGCCGGCGACAAGACGCCGGCGCGCGCCAGCCTGTTCATCGAGAAGGCGGGCAGGGTGGCGCAGAGCTTCGTCGAGACCGGCACCGCGGACGATGCCTGGATCGCCATCACCAAGGGTGTCGCGGTGGGCGACCGCATCGTCACCGGGCCGGCGCGCGTGCTGCGCTTTCTGCGCGACGGTGACCGGGTGACCCTGGCCGCCGATGTGCCCGTGGATGCTTCGTCCGTCAAAGCATCCCCCCAGTGATCCAGCTGCAGGGCATCGGCAAGCGCTACCGGCTCGGGCAGACCGAGTTCCCGGCGCTGCAGGAGGTGGATCTGACCATCCGCGAGAACGAGTTCGTGGCGCTCACCGGCGCGTCGGGTTCGGGCAAGTCCACGCTGATGAACATCCTCGGCTGCCTCGACACCCCCACCGAAGGCCGCTACAGCCTCGATGGCGAGGAGGTGGCCGGGCTCGACGACGAGCAGCTCGCCGGGGTGCGCAACCGCAAGATCGGTTTCGTGTTCCAGAACTTCTACCTGATGCCGCGCATGACGGCGCTGGACAATGTGGGCCAGCCGCTGATCTACCGCGGCCTGTCGCCGGCGCACCGCCGCGCCCATGCCGAGCATGCGCTGCGCCGCGTGGGGCTGGCTGACCGGCTGCAGCATCGGCCCAATGAGCTCTCCGGCGGCCAGCGGCAGCGCGTGGCGGTGGCGCGCGCGCTGGTGGGCCGGCCGGAACTGCTGCTGGCCGATGAGCCCACCGGCAATCTCGACAGCCGCACGGCGCGCGAGATCATGGACCTGTTCACCCAGCTGCATGCCGAAGGCCAGACGGTGGTGATCGTCACCCACGATCCGGGCATCGCCGCCTGCTGCAAGCGCCTGGTGCGACTGCATGATGGCCGCGTCGCGGAGGACCGGGATGTCTGAGCAGTCCGCGCCGGCAGAGCCTGGGCTGCCGCCTCTCACCGACGCCGGCGCCTCCCGCAGGGTCCTTTACACGCTGCAGGAGTGCGCGCGCTCGGCGCTGGCCACCATCCATGCGCACCGCCTGCGCAGCTTCCTGACCATGCTGGGTGTCATCATCGGCGTGGCCTCGGTGATCTGCGTGATCGCGCTGGTGCAGGGGCTTTCGGGCCGCATCACGCAGCTGTTCGAGGGCCTGGGTTCCAGCACCCTCACGCTGCAGGCCGACACCTCGCTCGAAGACCGGATGCGCGGCAAGTTCAACCGCCTGCGCCTGAGTGATGTCGACGAGCTGCGCTATCGCATCGACGGCATCTCGCACATCACGCCGGTGGTGCCCATGTCGGTGGGCCAGATCACCTGGGGCTCGCAGAGCGCCAGCGGCCAGTTCTTCGGCACCACGCGCAGCCTGCAGGACGTGCAGCACCTGTTTCCGAGCACCGGCCGCTTCATCACCGACAGCGACGACGGCAGCCGCCGCCGCGTGGTGGTGCTGGGCGACAAGATAAGGCGCGACCTCAAGATGCCCGAGCGCCCCGAAGGCGAGTTCGTGCAGATCGGCAGCGAGTGGTTCAAGGTGGTGGGCGTGATGGAGGCGCGCGGCGAGGTGCTGGGCCAGAACCTCGACATGTTCGCGCTGGTGCCCTACGAGACGGCGCTGGCCTTCACGGGCGAGCAGGTGCGGCCGGATTTCTCCATCACCTTCGTGGTGAACGACCCGGATGCGGTGGAGAACGTCAAGCAGCGGGTGATCGCAGCCATCCGCCGCGCCCATGGCTTGCGCGCCGGCGATGCCGACGATTTCCAGGTGCAGTCCTCCGACTCCATCTCCAAGACCTTCCAGCAGATCTCCAGCACCGTCACCATGGTGGTGGCCGGAGTGGTGGGCATCTCGCTGCTGGTGGGCGGCATCGGCATCATGAACATCATGCTGGTGTCGGTCACCGAGCGCACGCGCGAGATCGGCATCGCCAAGGCGCTGGGCGCGCCGCGCCGCTACATCCTGCTGCAGTTCCTGGGCGAGGCCGTGCTGCTGGCGGTGATCGGCGGGCTGATCGGCATCGTCATCGGCTTTGCCCTGGCCTTCGGCGTCGCGGGCCTCATTCCGGACTTCCCGAGCCCCGCCGTGCCCTGGTGGGCGATTGCCGGATCGTTCCTGTTCTCCATGGTCGTGGGAGTGGCCTTCGGCATCCTGCCGGCCAGCAAGGCCGCGAATCTGGTGCCCATAGAGGCGTTGCGCTATGAATAGTTCCCCACGCCGGTCCGCGCTTCCTGCACCGCCGGAGTCTGTGCTGTAATTCCGCGCCCCACCGAGCTGGTTGTTCCCCATGCGCCCATATCTTGCCGCCCTGTTGTCCCTGCTGCTGTTGCCGGCCGTTGCCGCGGCGCAATCGGAGGGCGCCAATGTGATGACGCTGGTGAACCTGGGGACATCGACCGTGACGGACAAGCCCATAAACGGGCGCGGCGAGCTGCTGCTCGCCAATGACGGCAACTTCTACATCACCTCCTACGGCGGCGGCGCGAACAGTGGCGGTGCCGTGGCCCGCATCGCGCCCGACGGCACGCTCACCACGTTGCACTCCTTCGCCAGCGGCAGCGAAGGCGCGCAGTCCTATGCGCGGCTGGTGCAGGCCAGCGACGGCAACCTCTACGGCACCACCTACCTCGGCGGCGATGACGGCGCAGGTACGGTGTTCCGCGTCTCCCTCTCCGGGGACTTCGCCACGCTTCATGCCTTCGGCAAGGGCAAGCGCGATCCCAAGCTGCCGTACACGGGCCTGGTGCAGGCCGGCGACGGCAACCTCTATGGCACGACCCTGCGTGGCGGCGCCGCGGACCGTGGCACGGTATTCCGCATTTCGCTTTCGGGCACCGTCGACATCATCCACGAGTTTGCCGACAGCGAGGGTGAAAGCCCCGAGGGCACGCTGGTCGTCGGGCCGGACGGCAACCTCTACGGCACCACGATGACCGGCGGCGAGAACGAACGCGGCACCATCTACCGCATCACCCTGGGCGGGGATCTGACCACGCTCTATTCCTTTCCGGCGGGGCCGTCCAGTCTTGATGGCGGCGTGGCGATCAACGACGTCGGCGCCAATCCGCGCGCCGGCCTCATGCTCGGGTCCGACGGCAACTTTTACGGCACAGCCTATCAGGGCGGCACCAGTGGTTACGGTACGGTGTTCCGCATGACTCCGGCCGGCAATGTCGTGGCTTTCCATCACTTCAGTGGCTCCAGGACCGATGGCGCCTTTCCGCTGGCCGGCGTGACCCAGGATGCGGCGGGCAACCTTTATGGAACGACGGAGAAGGGCGGGATCCTCAACCGTGGCACCGTATGGCAGGTCTCGCCGGCCGGGCAATTCACGCTGCTGCATGGCTTCATCGGCGGTGTCGAGGATGGCAGCACGCCCTACGCAGGCGTCACGGTGGTCGGCGACGCGGTCTATGGCGTCACCTACACGGATTCGGTGTACGGCACGGGTGCGGTATTCCAGCTGGATCGCGGCACCGGCGGCGTGCTGCCAGTACGGATCGCCGCTTCGCCCTCCACCGTCATGGTCGGTGACAGCGCCACGCTCACCTGGGATACCACGGGCGCGGCCTCCTGCACGGCTTCCGGCTCCTGGGCCGATACCCAGTCGCTGTCGGGTTCGCTGGCACTGAAGCCTGCGACGGCCGGCATCTACAACTACGTGCTCAGCTGCACGGATGGAGCGGGCATCCAGCGTCACGGCTTTGCCTCACTGTCGGCGCAGGCGCCGGCTAGCGAGCCCGTGGACGGCAATGGTGGCGGCGGTGGCGGTGGGTTGCACTGGGGCGCCCTGCTGCTGCTGGGCGCGTTGCTGCGCAGCGTGAAGGGGCGCCGCGCCGGCTTGGCCTGAGCGAGCGCTTTCAGCCGGAGCGGGCGGCCTGCCGGGCCGGCGCCGGCTTGCCGGATTTCTGCCTGTCGTAGCGCGCGCGTGCTTTTTCCATGTGGCCGCGGTTGTCGATGGCCCAGCCGAGCAATCCCACGATGGGTGTGCGCAATGAGCGGCCCAGGGGCGTGAGCTGGTATTCGACCTGCGGCGGCACGGTGGGGTAGACCGTGCGGGTGAGCAGGCCGTCGCGCTCCAGGCTGCGCAGCGTGAGCGTGAGCATGCGCTGCGAGATGCCATCGACCTCGCGCTTGAGGGAGCTGAAGCGCATCGGGCCTTCATAGAGGCTGGCGATGATGTACAGGCTCCATTTGTCGCCCACGCGGTCGAGGATCTCGCGCACCGGGGCGCAGTTGCCACGGTCGCAGAGATAGAAGCGGCTGTCGCGGGATGGTGACAATCAAACGCCTTTTTATGGACTGCCTTTGACAGTATACTTTTGAGCCTAGAGGACAAAAGTGTACCACCACACTGCCGGTTCTCCGCAAAGGTCCAGATCCCATGCCTGACAGACTTGCTTCCGTGCTGCGTCTTCGCAGCGCGCGCCCCTCCCTCCTTCTTGCGGCTGGCCTGATGCTGGCGGCCTGCGGCCGCCAGGCCCCGCAAGGTCCGCCGCCGCCGCCCGAAGTGAGCGTGGCCGTGGTGCCCGGGCGCGACATCACCGAGCTGGCCGAATACACCGGCCGCCTCGAGGCCGTGAACACGGTGGAAATCCGCCCGCAGGTGTCGGGCGTGCTCGAGCGCGTTGCCTTCGCCGAGGGCAGGGAAGTCAAGCAGGGCGAACTGCTGTTCCAGATCGACGCGCGTCCCTTCCAGGCCGAACTGGAGCGCGCCCAGGCGCAGCAGGAGCAGAGCCGCACGGCAGCGGAACTGGCGGCGGCGGACCAGGCGCGCGGCGACCGGCTGCTCGCCTCGCGCGCCATTTCGCAGGAGGAGTACGACCAGCGGGTCGCGGCCAACCGCAATGCGGCCGCAGCGGTGCGCGCGGCCGATGCCGCGGTGCGCGTTGCGCGCCTGAATCTCGGCTATACGCGCATCACCTCGCCCATCGACGGCCGCATCGGCCGTGCCGAGGTGACGCCGGGCAATCTGGTCTCCGGCGGGCAGGCCGGCGCCACGCGGCTGACCACCCTGGTGTCGCTGGAACCCATGTATGCCTATTTCGAGGTGGCCGAACAGGACTACCTCAAATACATCGAGCTGGCCCGCAACGGCGGACGGCCGCTGTCGCAGGACCTCCAGAATCCGGTGCGCATGGCGATCGGCAACGACCGGGACTTCGCGCGCGAAGGGCGTCTGGATTTCGTGGACAACCGCGTGCAGTCGGGCACCGGCACGGTGCTCGGCCGTGCCGTGTTCCCGAACCCGGATCATGTGCTCACGCCGGGGATGTTCGTGCGCGTGCAGCTGGCAGGTTCGAACACCTACAAAGGTGCGCTGATCAACGAGCGCGCCATCGCCACCGACCAGGACCGGCGCTATGTGCTGCTGGTAGGCGAGGGTGACAAGCTGGAATACCGCGCCATCGAGACCGGTCCCGCCGTCGGCGGACTGCGCGTGGTGCGTTCCGGCCTCAAGCCCGGTGACCGCATCGTGGTCAACGGCCTGCAGCGTCTGCGGCCCGGAATGACCGTGGTGCCGCGCGTCGTGCCCATGGAAAGCGATGCGGCACCGCCGGGCGTTCCGGCGGAAACGGCTGCAGGATGATCCGGGCCGCGCCATGAAGCTTGCGCACTTCTTCATCGACAGGCCCATCTTCGCCGGTGTGGTCTCCATCGTCATTTTCCTCGCTGGCCTGATTGCGCTGCAGCGCCTGCCCATCAGCGAGTACCCCGAAGTGGCGCCGCCGTCGGTGGTGGTGATCGCGACCTATCCCGGCGCCAGCCCCGCCGTGGTGGCCGAGACGGTGGCGGCGCCGCTGGAGCAGTCGATCAACGGTGTCGAGAACATGCTTTACATGTCCTCGCAGTCCTCCGCTTCCGGATCGATGAATCTGACCGTTACCTTCAAGACCGGCACCGACATCGACCAGGCGCAGGTGCAGGTTCAGAACCGCGTGGCCCAGGCTCTGGCGAGGCTGCCCGAGGAAGTGCGCCGCGTCGGCGTCACGACGGTCAAGAGCAATCCGAACATCACGCTGTTCGTGCAGCTGGTGTCGCCGACGGGCCGTTACGATCTCACCTACCTGCGCAATTTCGCCGAGCTGCAGGTGCGCGACACGCTGGCCCGCATCCCGGGCATGGGGCAGGTGGAAGTCTTCGGCGGCGGCAGCTATGCCATGCGCGTGTGGCTGGATCCGGAGCGGGTCGCCGGGCGCGATCTCACCGCCGGCGATGTGGTGGCCGCGATCCGCGAGCAGAACGTGCAGGTGGCCGCGGGCGTGGTCGGTGCGCCGCCCATGTCCACTCCGGTGGACCAGCAGCTGCTGATCACCACCAAGGGCCGGCTGGCCACCGAGCAGGAGTTCGGCGACATCATCATCAAGACCGGCGCCAGTGGCGATGTCACCCGGCTCAGGGACGTGGCGCGCATCGAGCTCGGTTCGGCCGAATATGGCATCGGCAGCTATCTCGACGGCATGCCCGCTGTGGCCATCGCCATCTTCCAGGCGCCCGGTTCCAATGCGCTGGCACTGGCCGACGATGTGAAGGCCGCGATGCGGCAGATGCAGCGCAGCTTCCCCGAAGGCGTGGAATACCGCGTCGTCTACGACCCCACCAATTTCGTGCGCCATTCCATCGATGCGGTGGTGACCACGCTGTTCGAAGCGCTGGTGCTGGTGGTGCTGGTGGTGGTGCTGTTCCTGCAGAGCTGGCGCGCCTCGATCATCCCGCTGGCCGCGGTGCCGGTATCCATCGTCGGCACCTTCGCTGTGCTGCTGGCCATGGGCTTTTCCATCAACACGCTGTCGCTGTTCGGCCTGGTGCTGGCCATCGGCATCGTGGTCGACGATGCCATCGTGGTGGTGGAGAACGTGGAGCGCAATATCGCCGCGGGCCTGTCGCCGCGCGATGCCACGTTCCGCGCCATGGACGAGGTCAGTGGCCCCATCATCGCCATCGCACTGGTGCTCACGGCAGTGTTCCTGCCCATCGCCTTCCTCGGCGGGCTCACCGGCGAGTTCTACCGCCAGTTCGCGGTGACCATCGCGATCTCCACGCTGATCTCGGCGTTCAATTCGCTGACGTTGTCGCCGGCGCTGGCCGCCGCGCTGCTCAAGCCGCATAGCGTGCGCAGCGATGCGGTCACACGCATCATCGACCGTGTCGCAGGGCCGGTGTTCCGGCCGTTCAACCGTTTCTTCACGCGCGCCTCGGCTTCCTACAGCCGCGGCGTGTCCTGGACCTTGCGCCGTACCGGCCTCGCGCTCGCCGTGTATGCGCTGCTGCTGGGCTTCGGCGCGCTGGGCTTCCTCAAGGTGCCGGGTGGTTTCGTGCCCGTGCAGGACAAGGATTTTCTGATCGCCTTTGCGCAGCTGCCGGATGCGGCCTCGCTGTCGCGGACTGAAGCGGTGATGAAGCGTGTGGGCGACATACTTGCCGCCGAGGAAGGGGTCGAGTCCGTCATCACTTTCTCGGGCATGTCGGTGACCGGGGGTTTCGGCATGGCCTCCAACAGCGGCGTGATCTTCGCGACGCTGGATCCCAAGGCCACGCGCGGCAAGCGGCTGTCGGCGGACAAGATCATGGCGCGCGTGCAGGGCAAGGCGTTCGCCATCGAGGATGCTTTCGTCGGCGTGGTGATGCCGCCGCCGGTGGACGGCATGGGCGTGCTGGGCGGCTTCAAGATGCAGCTGGAGGACCGCAGTTCGCTGGGATACCAGGGCCTGAACCGCGTGCTGCAGGAATTCCTCGCCCAGGCCAGCCAGGTGCCCGGCGTGGGCGGCGTGTTCACGAACTACCTGGTGAACGTGCCGCAGCTGCAGGCCGACGTTGACCGCGAGAAGGCCAAGCGCGACAACGTGCCGCTGTCAAACGTCTTCGAGGCCCTGCAGGTGTATCTGGGCTCGCTGTACGTCAACGACATGAACCTTTTCGGGCGCACCTACCAGGTGGTGGTGCAGTCCGATGCCGATCACCGCGCGCGCAAGGAGCAGATCCTCGGGCTCAAGACGCGCAATGCCGGGGGCGGCATGGTTCCGCTGGGTTCGGTGATGACGGTGAAGGACAGCATCGGACCGAGCATGGTCACGCACTACAACGGCTATCTGGCGGCCGACGTCACCGGCCAGGCGCTGCCCGGCATCAGTTCCAGCAGCGCGCTCGATGCCATGGAGAGCCTGGCCCGGCGGGTGCTGCCGGCGGGCGTTGCCTTCGAGTGGACCGAGCTGTCCTACCAGGAAATCCTCTCGCGCGGCAGTTCGACGCTGATCTTCCCGCTGTGCGTGCTGCTGGCCTTCCTGGTGCTCGCCGCGCAGTACGAGAGCTGGACATTGCCGCTGGCGGTGATCCTCATCGTGCCCATGTGCATCGTATCGGCGCTGGCTGGCGTGTGGCTGGTGGGCGGGGACAACAACATCTTCACCAAGGTGGGCTTCATCGTGCTGGTGGGCCTCGCCTGCAAGAACGCCATCCTCATCGTCGAGTTCGCCGTGCACCTGGAGCAGCAGGGCCGTACGGCCATGGCGGCGGCCATCGAGGCCTGCCGGTTGCGCCTGCGCCCCATCATCATGACCTCGCTCGCCTTCATCATGGGCGTGCTGCCGCTGGTGTTCTCCAGCGGCGCCGGCTCCGAGATGCGCCACGCCATGGGTGTGGCGGTGTTCTCCGGCATGCTGGGCGTGACCTTCTTCGGGCTGTTCCTGACGCCGGTCTTCTATCTCGTGATCCGGGCGCTGGTGCTGCGCTACAAGAACGGGGAGGCCGCCGCCGATGTCCAATGACATCCTGCGCCTGCCGGCGTTGCTGGCGGCCGGCCTGCTGCTGGCCGGTTGTGCCGTGGGGCCGGACTACAAGCGGCCGCAGCCGCAGATGGATGCGGCCTTCGCGGGGCAGCCGCTGGTCGATGCCGAGGCCGGTGCGGCGCAGGCCCGCTGGTGGGCGCTGTTTGCTGACCCCATGCTCGATGATCTGGTTGCCCGGGCGCTGCAATCCAACCGCAGCCTCGCCGCCGCCGAGGCGCGCCTGAAGGAGGCGCGCGCGGCGCGGCGCGAACAGGTCATGGGCCTGCTGCCCACGCTGTCATCCAGCGCCAGCGCGACGTCGCAGCGCCAGAGCCTGGGCGCCACACCCGGCGGCGTTCCTACGGTGCGCGACTACGATCTCTACGAGGCGGGCTTCGACGCCAGCTGGGAGCTGGACCTGTTCGGCCGCGTGCGGCGCGGCAACCAGGCGGCGCGCGCCAGCCAGCAGGCGGCGCAGGCCGCGCGCGACGACGTGCGGCTTTCAGTCATTGCCGAGGTGGCGCGCAACTATTTCGAACTGCGCGGCGCCCAGCTACAGCTGCAGGTGTCGACGCGCAATGCCGAGAACCAGCAGCGGGCGCTCGACCTGGTGCGCACGCGCCAGGATGCGGGGCGCGGCACGGCGCTGGACACCGCGCGCGCCGAAGCGCAGATCCAGACCACGCTGGCTGCAGTGCCGCCGCTGGAGGCCGCCGTCACGCGTGCGCAGCATCGCATCGAGGTGCTGGTGGGGTTGCGGCCGGGCCAGCTCGCGGAGCAGCTCTCGCCCACGGCGCCGTTGCCGGCACTCCCGCCGACCGTGGCGCTGGATGATCCGGCGACGCTGCTGCGCCGCCGCCCGGATCTGCGCGTGGCCGAGCGCCAGCTCGCCGCCACCAGCGCCCTCATCGGCGTCGCCGTGGCCGACTTCTTTCCTCGCATCACGCTCAATGGCGCCATCGGCCTCTCGGCCCTAGATGCCGGAGCGCTGGGGGATCACGGCAACGACTTCCGGCGTTTCGGGCCGGCGCTGTCGTGGGCGTTCCTGGATTCGGCGCGCGTGTACCAGCGCGTGCGGGCGGCGGGCGCGCGGCACGAGCAGGCGCTGGCAAACTACGAGCAGGCGGTACTGACGGCGCTGGAGGATGTGGAGAATTCGCTGTCGGACTACGGGCGGCAGCGCCGCCGGCTGGAGCATCTGTCGGCGGCGGCGCGGGCCAGCGTGCTGGCGGCGGACCTGGCGACGCAGCGCTTCGAGGGCGGCGTCGATGATTTCCTCACGGCCCTGGACGCCTATCGCACGGCGCTGCTGGCGGAGGAGGAACTGGCGGCAGGCCAGACCCAGGCGGCCACGGCGCTGGTGGCGCTTTACAAGGCGCTGGGCGGAGGCTGGGAGACCGATGTGGCGCAACCTGCTGCCGGCGAACCGGCTCCGCCTCCGTGAAGATGCGATGAAACGCCGGGTGCTGATCGTCGACGATCATCCCATCGTGCGCCAGGGCATGAAGCTGATGATCGATGCCGAGCCGGATCTGGCCGTGTGCGGCGAAGCCCAGACCGAACAGGAGGCGCGCTCGCAGGTGCGTTCGCTCGCTCCCGATGCCGTAGTGGTCGACCTGTCGCTGGATCAGGGCGATGGTTTCAATGTGGTGCGCGACATCAGCGCGCATTTTCCGGACATGCGCGTGCTGGTGCTTTCCATGCACGACGAGGCCGTCTACGCCGAGCGGCTGCTCGCCGAGGGTGCGGCCGGCTACATCATGAAGCAGGCCGCGACCGATCAGCTGGTCGATGCGCTGCGGGTGGTGCTGCATGGCGGGACCTATCTGAGCGAGCCCGTGCGCCAGCGGCTCGGCCACAGCCGGCAGGGCGCCGACGAGCCGCGCAGCCGCCTCTCGGCCCGCGAGCTGCAGGTCATCAACCTGATCGGCCGCGGCGTGGGTTCGCGCGACATCGCGGGGCGCCTTTCGCTGTCGGTGAAGACCATCGAATCGCATCGTGCGGCGATCAAGCGCAAGCTGGGACTGACGACCAATGCGCAGCTGGTACAGTACGCCATTCAATGGCACGGCCGTCCCGACGTCTGATCAGGCTTGCGGCCGCGGTTCTGGCGGGGCTGCTGTTGCTGCTCGCTCTGGCCGTTGCCGCGCTGCTGCTCTTCGTCGATGCCGACCGCTTCCGGCCGCGCATCGAGGCCCTTGCCTCCCGTGAGCTCGGCAGAAGCGTTGCCCTGGGCCGCCTGCACTGGGACATCGGCTGGCGGCTGGGCGTTGCCAGCCAGGGTGGCTCGGTGGCCAATGCGCCGGGGTTCGATGCTGCGCCTTTGGCCAGCTGGCAGCGGCTGAGCTTCGATCTCGCGCTGCGACCCTTGCTCGACCGCCGCGTGCTGATCGACGGCGTCAGCATCGATGGTCTTGCCCTCGATCTGCAGCGCGATGCTTCCGGCGCCGGCAACTGGAATTTTCCCGCGGGCGCCACGGGTGAAACCGGTGGCGAGCAGGCCGGCGCGCAGATCGCCGTGCAGTCCCTGACGCTGAAGCAGGCACGCATCCGCTATCGCGATGCGGCCAGCGGCGCGGACTGGCGTGTGGAATCCCTCGATCTGGCCCTTGGCATCGAACCCGGGAAGAGCCTCCTGCCGCAGGCGCTGGACAATGTGGGCGCCGCAGGCCGTCTCTTCGGCGGACCGCTCCCGGATGGCGGTGTGCAGTTCGCATTCGATGCCCCGCGGCTTGATTTCGGCGAGGGCGGGCAGTTGTCGCTGCCGCAGTTCACGGCGCGCCTGGACAACACGCGGATCGAGGGCCGGCTCGACACCGGCCAGGCCGGTTCCATCACGGGGAAGGTG
The DNA here is from genome assembly GCA_049841155.1 of Steroidobacteraceae bacterium. GTDB lineage: Bacteria > Pseudomonadota > Gammaproteobacteria > Steroidobacterales > Steroidobacteraceae > ZC4RG30. The sequence continues at coordinate 1,685,236 of JASGHI010000003.1, read as the reverse complement.
GCTGCAACGATGCCCTCGCTGCGCGCGCAGCTTGCAGTGCTGGGGATCACGGCCCAGCAGACGCGCGATCCGCAGGCGCTCGGCCCGTTGCGGCTGTCCACGCAGCTGAACTACGCCGGCGGCGCCGTCGAGCTCACCCAGTTCGAGGCACAGCTGGACGACACCCGCTTGCAGGGCGGGATCCAGCTTCCCGCACTGTCGCCGCTGGCGCTGCGCTTCACGCTGGAGGCCGATGCCGTGGATGTGGACCGCTATCTGGAGCCCGAAGAAGCCGGCGGCGATCCTTTCCAGTTGCCGCTGGCCGCCCTCGAATCGATGGACGCCAGGGGCGTGATCCATGTGCATGAAGCCAGGTTCGCGGGCTTCACGGCCAATGACATCGCGTTCACCGTGGAGTGAGCGTGGCTCTGCTGGAACCCATCGCTGCGCAATTGCTGCAGTGGCACCGCCATCATGGCCGGCACGACCTGCCCTGGCAGCGCGAGCGCACACCCTACCGCGTGTGGGTGTCCGAGGTGATGCTGCAGCAGACCCAGGTCGCCACCGTCATCGGCTACTTCGAGCGTTTCCTGGCGCGCTTCCCCGACGTGGTCGCGCTTGCCGACGCGCCGCAGGACGAAGTGCTGCATCTGTGGTCGGGGCTGGGCTACTACGCGCGGGCGCGCAACCTGCAGCGTGCCGCGCAGCAGGTGCGTGACCAGCATGCGGGACGCTTTCCCACCGATTTCGACAGTGTCGCGGCGCTGCCGGGCGTGGGCCGCTCCACCGCCGGCGCCATCCTGGCACTGGCCTGCGACCAGCCGCACCCCATCCTCGATGGCAATGTGCGGCGTGTTCTCTCGCGTCTGTTTGCCGTGCCGGGCCGCAGTGGCGAGCGCGCCTTCGAGAACCGGCTGTGGGAGATTGCCACGGCGCTGACGCCAGCCGCAGATGTTGCGGCCTACACGCAGGCCATGATGGATCTGGGCGCCACGCTGTGCACGCGCCGCAAGCCGCGCTGCAGCGAATGTCCGCTCGTGGCGCGCTGTGCCGCATACGCCGAAGGGCGCTGCGAACAGTATCCTGCGCCGAAGAAGCCGCTGCGGCGGCGCCAGCGCGAGACCTGGATGCTGGTTGCGCGGCGCCCCGACGGCAGCGTGTGGCTGGTGCAGCGGCCCGCGCGCGGCGTCTGGGGCGGACTGTGGTCCCCTCCGGGATTCGAGGAGCGTGCTGCAGCCTGTGTGGCCGCGCAGCAGTGGGGCGGGCAGGATGCCACCTTGCGCGAAGGCGAAGTGCTGCAGCATGCCTTCACGCATTTCGATCTGACCATCCGGCCGCTGTGGATCGACGTGGGCGATCACAGCGTGACCTGTGCCGTCGCGGAATCCGCAGCGCCGGCGCTGTGGTATAACCCTGCGCGGCCGGCAAGCATCGGGCTGCCGGCACCGGTTTCCCAGTTGCTGCGCATGCCACCCCGCCGATGACCCGCACCGTCCACTGCGTACTGCTCAAGCGCGAAGCGCCCGGGCTCGAACGCAAGCCCTATCCCGGCCCCCTGGGCGAGCGCATTTTCAACGAGGTGTCGCAGGAGGCCTGGGGCGGCTGGATCCGCCACCAGACCATGCTGATCAACGAATACCGCCTCACGCCGATGGATCCCAAGGCCCGGAAGTTCCTGGAGGCCGAGATGGAGAAGTACTTCTTCGGCAGTGGCTCGGAAAAACCGGCGGAGTTCACCGCACCGGCGGGCTGACCGCCTCAGGCAGGGGCCGGAGCGGCGAACTTGACGCCCGGAAGCCGCCCCCGGTCTAATACGCGCCCCCTCGAGCCCAATGCCCGGGTAGCTCAGTTGGTAGAGCAGCGGATTGAAAATCCGCGTGTCGCTGGTTCGATTCCGGCCCCGGGCACCATTTCAGCATCCGACAGCATCCGCTGCCGTTGCAAAAACCTCAAAAATCCCGAGAAAAACCCTTACCTAGCGTCCGATGCTGTCCGATGGCATCCGTTGCAATCCTAGCACGGACACGGGTACGTTAACGGGTACACCCCATATCTGTGACGGGCGTACCCGCCTATGGCCGGCCTGACAGACCTCAAGATCCAGCGTGAGAAGCCCCGGGAGAGGCCCTACAAGCTCAAGGACGAGAAGGGGCTCTATCTGCTCGTCCAGCCCGCTGGCAGCCGCCTGTGGCGCCTACGCTTCTCCCTGCATGGCAAGGAGGGCATGGTCTCTCTGGGCTCGTACCCGGAGGTTTCGCTCAAGCAGGCTCGAGACAAGCGGGACGAGGCCCGCAAGCTGATCGCCCACGGCGTCAATCCGGCGACCCATCGCAAAGCTACCCGTGCCGCGCGCGCCGATACCTTCGGCGCCATCGCGGAAGAGTGGCTGCAGCTCCAGAAGGCGAAGCTGGCCGCTACGACCTACGATAAGGCCCGCTGGATGCTGGTGGACCTGTTGGGCCCGTACCTGGGTCGGCAGCCAATCAAGGCCCTGACGCCCGCTGACGTGCTGGAGGCGCTACGCCGTATTGAGGCCCGTGGACGCATTGAGACGGCCCACCGTGCCAAGCAGCGGGCGGGTCAGGTCTTTCGCTATGCCATCGTTACCCGCCGGGTGGAGCGAGATCCGACCGCGGATCTGCGTGGCGCGCTGCAGCCGGTTGTGTCGAAGAACCGCGCGGCCATCACAGACCCGGCACGCATTGGCGAGCTGCTGCGGGCCCTGGATGGCTACCGAGGTCAGCCGGGCACCGAGGTCGCGCTGAAGCTCGCCCCGCACCTGTTCGTGCGTCCTGGTGAGCTGCGCCTCGCAAAGTGGGAGGAGTTCACGCTGGTGGGCGATGAGCCGCTGTGGCGTATCCCCGGTGAGCGCATGAAGATGGGCGAGGAGCATCTGGTGCCGCTGTCGAGCCAGGCTGTGGCGCTGCTCAATGACCTGCTCCCGATCACCGGCCCGAAGGGGTACCTGTTCCCTTCGCTGCGCACCGGAGCCCGGCCGATCAGCGAGAACACGATCAACGCCGCGCTGCGCCGGCTTGGCTACTCCAAGGAGGACATGACGGCACATGGCTTCCGTGCGATGGCTTCCACCAGCCTCAACGAGCAGGGCTATGCGCCGGATGTCATCGAGCTGCAGTTGGCGCATGCCGAGCGCAACAAGGTGAGAGCGGCCTATAACCGGGCGCAGCGCCTCGCTGAGCGCCGCAAGATGATGCAGGACTGGTCGAACTACCTGGATGGGCTCCGGGCCGGCGCTGACATTGTGCCCATGAAGCGCAAGGCGTGACGCATGGCTCATCCGCTACCGTCTGATAGTGTTGCAGAAAGTAGCTTTTAGGCTACAATGACCACCTTGGAAGTTCACCGCTACCAGACCGCCGATGGCAAGGAGCCTCTGACCGAGTGGCTGGACAGGCTGCGGGATGGAAGGACTCGCGCTCGAATCGTTGCTCGGCTGGACCGCTTGCAGATTGGGTTGTTCGGGGACGCCAAGAGCGTAGGCGCAGGTGTGAGCGAACTGCGGTACGACTTCGGCCCGGGCTACCGGGTCTATTACGGACAAGAAGGCGCCCAGCTGGTTCTGCTGCTGTGCGGTGGAGACAAGGGATCGCAAACCACGGACATCGAGAAGGCCCATGACTACTGGAAAGACTACAAAGCGCGCAGCGCGCCCAACCCGCCCGCTGCCGCCAAGCCGCCCGTTCAAGGCTTCAGAGCACCTGCGAAACGAAAGTGAGATCGCCGCGTACATTGAGGCGATGCTGGAGGATGGCGATGCGCGCGTAGTCCCTGTCGCGCTGCGTACCGCGGCAGAGGCTGTCGGCGGAATGGCTGCGCTGGCCGAGCGTACGGGCCTTTCCCGCGAAACCCTGTACCGCACGCTTTCCGAGAACGGCAACCCACGCCTGGATACCTTGGCGGCATTGCTGGAAGCCTTCGGGCTGCGCTTGACCGTCAGGGCGGTGCAGACAAGGACACGGCGCTCATCGGCAGCGAGGGCTGCAGCGTAATTGCTGCGCACCCGCAAATCGACACGACCTAAGGCTGAGCGCCAGAAATGATACGAAGCTGGTCGGACTCCCTCGACACCCTGCGTGCTGGCGCCGATGTTGTACCGTTCAAGAGGATGGTGTAGCCGTGCCAACGATTGAATTACGCGGCAATGGGGAGGACAAGATATGGCTCTTGGCGGTGATGCTCTTCCCTGATGACCCAGATCTTCAGCAGCAGTATTACGCTAGGAACTTTGTGGCGGAAATACTGGCTACGGGCGAAGAGATTACAGACCACATAACACCTGAACTCCTGCGGGTGCTTCTCGACTCTCCAGGCAGGGATGAAATGGCGCAGCGAGCAAAGGCTGCTACCAGGAAGGGAGTCGTAGCCGGCGACTACTTGGGAATGATGTTCGTGATGAGCTTGTTTCCAACGGAATTCGGGGAACCGAGTAATCGCAAGGCGGAACACTTAATGGCCAGGTGGACCGCCAAGGCGAGTTACGGGGACGGTGAGGCTATGCCGACGAGCCGGAACACGATCCGGGCGTACTATAGCCAGTACAAGGATGTAGCTCACCTCTGGGCCGCCTATCGCTTGCACCATGCGTTTCCCATCCGGCCCCAGAACGAAGCTCTCTCCTCGGTAGAGAGTCGTGATGATCTCCTGGCGATTGCTGCCTCAATTCAGGACTGGGGCTGCTCCTTTGTTCCCAAGAGAGCCCGGCCAGCCGATCCTCTGCTTGATCGGTCCACACTTTGGGGAATCTCGACGACCCGAAGACTGCTCCCGCCCCTAAAGGCCGCTCCAAACTTTCTGGTGGCGGGCATGAGGAACTACAAAGCCAGAAGCGTCAAACCTGCTGTCTGACTGCCCCAATCGTATTTGGGGCAGTTGTTCTGTGTCGAGATGTGCCTAGACTGAGATGCCATTCACAAACAGCCGACCTACGGCGGCAGGAGTGGTGGCATGGCAGGCGAGACGCAGCGAATCCTCAGGATAGATGAGGTGCAACGTCGCGTAGGGTTGAAACGCGACAGCCTCTACAGGCTCGCTCGGCAGGGGAGGTTTCCGCGTTGCGTGAAGATCTCCGAGCGGGCTTCGGGGTGGCTTGAAAGTGAGATTGAGGCCTTTATCGCCGCTCGTGCTGCCGAGAGGCGAACAGCATGAGCCCAGCGGGGGAGTTCCGCGAGGCGATGCAGGCGCACGGGCTGCGCCCTCCGCCGCATATCGAGCCGGGCAGGCTGCATCGCTTCGCCAGTAGCGAACGGACGGGCGACCTTGCGGGCTGGTGCAAATTGTTTGATGACCGGCGCGGCGGGGTCTTTGGCGACTGGCGCGAGGGTTGGCAAGAAACCTGGCAGGCCCGGCGCGACCAGCCGATGAGCGCTGCAGAGCGTGAGCGCTTGGCGCGACTGGTAGCCGAGGCGAAGCGCGAGCGTGAGGCCGAGGAACACGCCAAGCATCAGGAGGCGGCAGAAGCCGCCGAGACAATATGGCAGGCTGTGGGTCCAGCGCCCGCCGATCACCCGTACCTGGTTGCGAAAGGGATCAAGGCGCACGGGCTGCGCGTCCATGACGGCGCGTTGGCGGTTCCCGTCCGTCACGGCGGCGCGCTGCAAAGCCTGCAATTCATCTCGGCCGATGGCAGCAAGCGATTCCTTCCCGGCGGCAAGGTGGCCGGCGGCTACTTCAGCATCGGCAAGCCTGACGGGACGTTGTGTATCGCCGAGGGCTTCGCCACGGCGGCCAGCATCCATGAAGCAACAGGTCTTGCTGTGGCTGTGGCATTCAATGCGGGCAACCTGCTGCCAGTGGCGCGGGCGATGCGGGAGAAGTTTCTTGGCCTGCGCCTGGTGCTGTGCGCTGACGATGACGCAGACACGGAGGGCAATCCCGGCTTGATGAAAGCACGCGCAGCGGCCGAGGCTGTGGGCGGATGGCTTGCCGTGCCCGACTTCGGGGTAAGCCGTCCGGCTGGCGCAACCGACTTCAACGATCTGGCGAGGCAAGCGGGCGCCCATGCTGTCCGCCGCTGTATCGAGGTAGCGGCGTCCGTGGTCTCAGCACAGGCCGGCGGTTCCCCGCGTGTAGATCTGATCCGTGGCGACAGCATCCAGCCAGAGGCCATCGACTGGTTGTGGAATGGCTGGCTGGCCGCCGGCAAGTTCCACTTGATCGCCGGGCAACCTGGCACGGGCAAGACCACCATTGCATTGGCGCTGGCCGCGACCGTCACGTTGGGCGGGCGTTGGCCGGATGGATCGCCAGCCACCGCTGGAAGTGTGGTCATGTGGTCCGGCGAGGATGACCCTGCCGATACGCTGATTCCCCGCTTGCGGGCATCGGGAGCGGACATGAGCCGCGTTCACTTCGTCGGTGGCATGACCGGGCCGGAGGGTCGCTATCCCTTCGATCCCGCACGGGACATGGCTGCGCTGTCCGATGCGCTGGCAGGCATTCCTGATGTTCGCCTGTTGATCGTTGATCCCGTGGTGACGGCGGTAGCCGGTGACAGCCACAAGAACAGCGAGACGCGGCGCGGGCTGCAACCACTAGTAGACCTCGCCCATGCTTGCCGCTGCGCACTACTGGGGGTTACTCACCTCAGCAAGGGTACGGCTGGGCGTGACCCTGTGGAGCGCGTCACGGGCAGCTTGGCATTCGGGGCACTGGCGCGGCTGGTCATGATTGCCACCCGGCAAGAGGCTGAAGGAGAGCGGGAGGCTCGGCGCGTGCTGATGCGCGCCAAGAGCAATATTGGCCCGGATGCGGGCGGGTTCGCTTATGAGCTTCAGCAGGATGAGCTTGCTGGGTTCCCCGGCGTGTTTGCCAGTTCGGTGCTGTGGACAGGCAGCGTGGAGGGCACGGCCCGCGAGGTGTTGGCGGTGGCGGATGCGCAAGACGATGACGGCGGTGAGCAAAGAGATACCGCTGACTGGCTGCGCGAGACCCTGGCCGCCGGACCTGTTGCCGTGGCTGACCTGCGCTCAATGGCGAAGGACTCCGGACTGGCATGGCGAACTGTGCAGCGAGCCAGGTCCAAGGTGGGTGCCCTCTCGATTCGGGCGGGGTTCGGTAAGCCAGCGAGCTGGGGATTATCCCCCTTCCGCGCCACAGTCGCGCCATTCGCGCCAACCTTTGAGAGTGGCGCAACTGGCGCGAATGGCGCAGTTGGTGCCGCGAATGAGCCGGACGGGGTGGCCCTGTGAGCGCCGCACCGGACATGGGACTGCTGGCGGAACTGAGGGCCGAAGGGCTGCGCTTGTCGCTGCTGGCGGGCGGCAATGTCAATGTTGCGCCACGTGAGCGAGTTACGCCGGAGGTGGTCGCGCGGGTCCGCGCGCACAAGCCCGCACTGCTGGCGGCCCTGGCCGCCGAACAGGAGGCAGCCTGCGAACTGGCGCGCCGTATTCGTGTAATGGCTGTCCGCTGGCAGTACGACCCGGAGGACTTGGCGTGGGCGCTTGAGGCTGCGCAGCGAGATCCAGGGGGCTGGTTGGTAGCTGTCCGGCATGACGAAGAACTCCACCGCCGATTGGGGCGGATTGGCTTGGCTACCTGATGGCCGCTCCGGAGCTTCCTATGGGTATCCGTGAGGCGAGTATTGCCCTTGGGATCAATGCCGGGACATTGCGGCGATGGATACGCGACGGGGCGCCGTGTGCCGAGCTGGGGTCAACGGGCCGAGGTCGAGGGTCCAAGGTGGTGCTTGGAGACATCCGCCGTTGGCGGGCTGCTCGCCACGGCTGGTCCACTGACGCCTCGATGATTCCCAGAATCACGGCGGCGCTCTCGGATGTGATCAAGCGGGACGGTGGGCAGGGTCGCCCGCTGCACGAGAGTTTGGGTATTCGCCGACAAGGGGCTGCCATGTTGCTGGCCGCAGCCTATCAGCGGATCGCCGTTGCTCTCGGAGTCGATCCGGACGACTTGCCGCGAGAAATAGAGCGGGAATGTACGATTTCGTCATCTTCGCGCCATGGCGAAGAAACAGAGTGAGTTCACCAAGGTTCATCCGGCCGCGATCCGGGCGCTGCGGGTATCGCTGACAGATGCCGATGAGGCGGCTGTTCGTGCGATGCGTGAGGCGGCATTTCACCTTGATCGTAGTCGCGAGCTGTCGCAGCAGTTGCAAACGCTTGGTGCGCTTTCTAGCTTGCGTCGGTGAGACAAGGTGGTCCGCGATCCTAGCGAGTCCTTCTGGATTCAGGCGATAGCCGCCGGGCAGATTTGTGGCTGTTGCCACCAACCTCTCCTCGACGATGGCCCTATTGAGATCCTGCCGACCATGCGCGGAGAGAGCTTTCCTTTTCGTCTCTGCGACGCGTGCAAAGATCTCTTTTTTCAGGATCGCACCGGAGCCGTTTTCAACTTGATCCGGGCAACCGTTGTTACTGAAGGCGTGGCATGAAGGGGGCGTGATGGGCGCAGCAGCTTCGGGTGATGAATGAACTTTCTGAATAACGTTCTCGGGTTTGAAGCGTTCAACGCCAAGGACATGCTCGGCAAGCTCAAGAAGAACCCTGAGCGGCTCTTCCTTGGTGCTGCTGACCCGCTGTCCTCAAGAATGTGGGGGAAAGTCACTGGCAAGGACTACGAGCCGCTGGTGGATCAGATGGGCGGCGCCTATGGCGGCCATACCCTCAGCGTATTCGGCAACAAGGATGGCGGTGTGTATCAGCGTGCTCGTGATGCCGGTATAGACACCAACGCTGGCGGCATGATGCACGACGCGGCGCATATCGTGTCCGCCATGTACGGCGGTGGCTACGGGCTGGACAAGCTCGGCAGCGTCATGCCGCAGAACCTGTCCTTCGGTGGTTCACAGGGCGGCAATTCTCCCTTCGGCAGCTTCGGCAACTGGCGTCCTGGTGGGATCAATGGTCCGCTGACAGGTGATTACGGTAGCGCGCCGATGGGAACGGGCTTCCCGATGGGTGGCGGCAGCGCTCCTTCCGCGCAGGCTCCTGCGGCTCCGCAGGGCTGGCTGGACCGGGCGATGCAGGGGTTGAACACGGACAAGGGCCAGCTTGGGCTTCGCATCCTTGCGAACAACCGAGGCGGTGCGAGTCTGGGGCAGGTGCTGGGCCAGTCGGCGTTGCAGCAGCAGCAGTCGCAGGAAGAAGCGTAGATGAACGACCTGCGCCGCCGGGTACTTCTGGCGCAGATTGAGAATGCGCAACGGTCGAAAGACCCCCAGCGCCCCAATAGCTGGATTGAGTATGAGCTGTCGAAGCAAGACTCGGGATTTGCTGAGTACCTGAAGAATCGCTCGATGGGGACACGGGCCGAGCCGCCTGCATCTATTCAGGAGCACGACCGGGTTAAGGAAGAGTACGCGGCGAGAGGAAAGCCGGCTCCTAGCTTCGAAGAGTGGCTGAGGATGAGTGCGTCGATGACGCCGATCAATCCCACGGTCGGAATGCTTGGCGGCGGGCTGACTGTCATTCAGCCGACCCGAGGTGGTGGCGTGGGACTTACGCCGCTTTCCACACCTCAGCAGGAGGTTGATGCGGCGGCAGCGCTCAAGGCTGCTATCGAAAAAGCTGCGAAAGAGGGGCAGCTCAAGGGTGAGCGTCAGGCTACCTTTAATTCTGATATCGCGCAGATTGACGACGAGATCGCGCGGACAGAGCGGCTTCTGGGTGAATTCAATGCCGGGAAATACCAGACAGGTCCACTAGCGGGGATGCTGCCTAACTGGCGCACTGCCGCGCAGGATTTGCAGCGTGAGCAAGGTAAGGACGTTATCAAAGCTATAAGTTCAGCCACATTCGGCGCTCTTTCAGAGGGGGAACGAAAGTTCCTTAGCGATCTTGGGATAAGCGAAAAAGCAAACGAAGAATCGAACATCAATCTGCTTAAACAGCGGTCTGAGGCCTTACGCAAAGCGCGTGAGCGTTTGATTCGCCAGAACCAGGGCGATTCAGGCGGCGCCATATCTAGAGGCGCATCCGGTGGCTGGTCTATCGAGCAGGTGAACTAGTGGCGATCTACGAGATCACGGCGCCGGACGGCCGCAAGTACCGCGTTACAGGTAACGGCACGCAGGAAGAGGCATTAGCGCACTTTCAGGAGCAGTGGCAGGCACAACAAGCTCCAGTAACGAAGTTGCCTCCTGCGAATACAGAACCTGCGGCAGATCCTTCGGCTGGCGGCGGTACTCTGTCATTCGGTCCGTGGGACACGGGCGTTCGCACTCCGCAGTGGCTTGATCGGAATCTGTCGGGCGCCGGAAAGTTCTTTGTTGATAGCAGCAGAGGTGTTCGCCAGCTAGGCGCTCAGGCTCTGGATGCTTTCGATCCATCGAAGGACCTGTCCGGCCTAATTACGGGCCAGGACAATTCGCGCGCGGGGCGGATTCAAGCTGAGATCGACGAAGCAAAGCGTCTTGATGCTCCGCTGATGCGGACAACCGCGGGCAAGGTAGGGAACATCATTGGCGGCATGGCCGTAGGAGCGCCTGCGATGTTCATCCCGGGCGCGCAGGGATTGGTTGGGGCATCGCTGACTGGCGCGGGGCTGGGCTTCGTTCAGCCAACAGCTTCAGGTGAGAGCCGAACCGCGAACACATTATTCGGTGGTGCTGGCGGTGCCTTGGGGTACGGTGTCTCCCGAGGAATTGGTGCCCTTGCGCGAAGGACGCTTCCGGGTTCTTCCGGTTCCGCCGGTGCATCAGCGCCTGGTTCAGCAGGTTTGAATGCCGCCCAGAGGCGCGCTCTTGAGGGTGGTCGGAACCTGGGTATGAGGGTCACGCCGGGGCAGGCCACTGGATCTCGCGTGCTTCAGCAGTTAGAGGCGAATCTGGAAAGCCAGCCGATGACCTCTGGCCCGTTCAATGCCATCAAGTCTGGAAACCAGACGAACATGAACCGCGTATTCGCCAAGGCCTTGGGTGAATCCAGTGACGTGGTGGATGACGCGACGGTGAGCAGGTTCCTGGCGCGTGCGGACAAAGTCTACGAGAACGTAGCCGACGACGTGGCCCGCCAGGTTGATCCTCATGCATTTCTCAACCGGCTCTCTCAGATCGAGGCCGACACAGATGGCTTGGTGCCCGGCGGCATTGCCCAGCAACCACTGGTGAAGCGCCTGATCGACTTCGCCGGCAAGGGGGAGGTTACTGGCAAGCAGGCCCACCAGCTGCGTTCCCAACTGGGCAAGGCGGCTCAACAGCAGATGAGTAACAGCCAGGGCAATCGAGAGCTGGGAAGTGCATTGTTCGACGTGCAGGACATCGCTGACGACTGGCTTGCGCAGGGCCTCTCTGGCAAGCGCTTGGAAGCTCTGAACGCGGTGCGTGGTCAATATCGCAACTTCCGCCTGATGACGAAGGCTGGCGCCATCAATCCATCGAGCGGCAACGTGAGCGCGCCGAAGCTGGCCAATACGCTGCAGCGCGCGGATGAGCGCGGATTCCTCGCAGGGCAGAACCAGTCCGACCTGTACAACGCAGCCCGGTTTGCGCAGGCGTTCAGGCCCATCGTCGGGGACTCCGGGACGGCGACTCGCTCTGGATGGCAGAACGGATGGGACATGATGACATCACTGCCATTTAATCTGGCGGCTCGCGCGTACGCCAGTAATCGGGTGGCGAACGGCGCCATGCGTGCATGGGATGGTGGGCGGTACGGGGCGTCGATGTTCGGCTCCCTGATGCGTCCAGTGGCCCCTATTGCGCCTTACGCCGCTCCGGGGGCCGGAGGGGTTCTTGGGGTCTATGCCGTACAAGAATAGGCTCATGGCGGGCATGAGGTTTCTAGCGTGAGCAAGGGAACCAAGGTGCGCGTTCCCGACAAGTCGGGAACTCCGCTCAACGTCTTACAGGCCGAGGGTGAATCCCCAGATGCAGCATTAGCCAAGATGACGCTGCAGCCGTCGGCTCAAGCTGCGCTGACCCTGCAACGGTTTGGGGTTCTCGGGGCGCAGCAAGATCCGAACGCGATTGCCAGCGAACTGCAGGGGCAGGCCAAGGCGGCGAACGGAAACGACCTGTCACGTCTGGAAGCCATGCTGACCATTCAGGCGCACACCCTGGACGCGATATTCAACGACATGGCGCGCAGGGCGCACCTGAACATGGGTGCTTATCCCCAAGCCGTGGACCGCTACATGCGCTTGGCGCTCAAGGCGCAGAGCCAGTGCCGCGCGACCGTTGAGAGCCTGGCGGAGATCAAGAACCCGAAGCCCGTTGCCTTTGTGCATCAGGCCAATATCGCCAACGGGCCGCAGCAAGTGAACAACGGCGTTGCACCGGACGCATCGCGCGAGCGCGCGGGAAACTCGAATCCTTCAAACGAAATTCTGGAGAGCATCGCCCATGGCAACCGGCTGGAGCAAGGAACGGCGGGAGCGGGCATCGCAGGCGATTCAACGCTGGCAACCATGGGACAAGGCAACCGGACCAAAGTCGCCAGAGGGCAAGGCTAGATCTGCGCTGAATGCTATGAAGCACGGCGCGCGCAGTCGAGCATTCCGGCAGTTGGCGCGTGAGCTAAGCCGGGGAGTTGGTGCGGGAAGTGGTCGGCCTTCCCCTCGTAAGGCTTGGCTGTAAGCCCTTAAGTCGCTGCTCGCAAGTCGGCATCCGCGTGCCGCAAGGCACGCAGCTTCCCAAAGCCACCCTTACCGGCGATCTCCCGGCGGGCCTTGGCCTTGCTGAATCGCTGGTCCTTGTACGGCTTGCAGAGCTTGCAGCCGGCCCGCGAGCTGGCGGGCTTACCTCTCTTGTGGTTCATTCGACTAAAGTAGCCCCAACCCGTTGCCCTTGGCTAGCAGGGAAATAGGCTTGTCATGTATACAAACGCTACAAAACTACTACCCCGATGCAGGGATGTTGCCTGTGAAAAAAAATCCTCTTGTTATGAGTTTGTCGATAGCGGGCGCGCTAGTTTCTGCCTCTCCGACATCTTCTGCGGATAGAGATCTGCCGAGACAACCGACCAGTGGCATTGCGTATAACACCAAAGAGCGCTCGGCTGTTACCTATGAATGCAGTACGGTCGCCGGGAATCAAATGCACTGCAGGTTTGTCCAAACTGCAGTACGCAAAAAGTTGGGAGTTTCAGATCTTCAGTCCGAAGTCGATAAGCTGGATGAAAGCACTAGGGATTGGAAACCAAGCTCTAAGGATTGTGCAGAAAGCGCCGGGTTATACGCTCAATTGCAGAGTGAGAGCTCAGCGGCATTGCCTACACTGCATCCAAAGGATAGGGAGGTGGCGATTGAGGCAGTGAGGGCTATGGAGGCGGCGTGCAAAACTGGTTCTACAGCTGCTTTAAGAGACTATGGCAAGAGATCCCTGGTCAGAGATACCAAGGTATGTCGAATCTCCTCACATATATTTGAGCAGGACTTCAGCAGGCTTCCAGAATCGAAGAATGAGCATCCCGTGTGGGTTACGTCGGCCGCTCCCAGCGGACCATGTGGCATCGTGCAGCTATCCAGATTTGAGCCTGCTGATATGTCGGAAGGGTTCTGGGCTTGGAACTACATTGCGCGAAAGGCAGTTACCAATCCTGACGGTGATTTTGGGCTGCTTGGAAAATGCCGCAATCTGGATGAAGAGTCATATACGTACTCGTGGAGAAGTGATGAGGGAGTCTCCGCTTGGGCTGAATGTGATCAGATAGAGTTCAGCGCTTTCTAGTGTTGTGAGCACTATTTCTACGCATTTAAACCACCGCTTAAGACTGTGACGCGAGGGCATTGTGAGCAGGGTAGAGCGGCTACGCAGAGGAGTTGCTGATTTTGCGCGTAGATGCTTCCGTGATACTGGGGATCGGGACTACATAGCGGCACGCTTGTCCTATAGGGCTGGTCTTTATCAGCAGTTTTTGTGGCAGGCGCAGCAGAGTGTTGAAAAGTATCTGAAATACCTTCTTCTGACGCACCGCATAGATGGGCGCAATGTTGGTCATGACTTAGAGCGGGCGCTTCAGTTGGTTGAAAGAGGCCTCTTTGAGCTTGATTTAGTGGCGGCACACAGGAAGTTCATTTCTTATCTCGACAAGGTCGGATCGACTCGATATCTAGAGAGATCCTGGTGGGTTGAAGGGGAGGAGTTGCCTCAGTTTGATTTCACGATCCGCGCTGTTAGGCGCTATTGCGTAGAGATCTCCGATAAGGATCAATTGCGTAACTGTGCCGCTAGCGATCGGTGTAGGCCTGTTAGGCGTCCCCAGATAGTCGATGGTTTTCTTGAGAAGGTAATAGGAGATCCAAAGCATCCTGCCCGGGCTGGGTTGGTGTGGAAGAATCTTGCTTACGGTACTCGGGCTAAAGAAAAAATAACCTTGACGGAAGGCTTGTCATTTGAGAACAGCCCCTTATTCCTATATCCGGAAGCCGTAGATGAGGTCTGTAAATATATCTACCTCCCAAAGGATTTGGCTAACGGAGCCAGGGAGTATGTGCGGCAGCGAGGAGGTCGGGTGAGCAAGAATCGCAACTAGCAGAACTTGGTAGGCGAGATGATTGTTGTGCGCCAGTCGTCACAAGCGTCCTGCATCGTTAGCGTGGCGCTCGCATAAGTCGGGCGGTTCAGAAGCGATTGCGGAACTCGGCGAGGTCTGTGGCGGGCTCGTAATATTGACGCCGTGGATTACCCCCTAGATGGCCACCGGAGTCTCGGATCATGTCTGGTCTTCCGAAGAAATCATGACACCGACCGACCCTTCATGGAATCGCATGTCCTTGATTTAAAAAGCTTCTCTAGGGTGGCGCGATTGTGAAAATCATTCACTGGTCGACATGCGCATGGTAGCCGGTAGATGCTAGACTGCAATCTGATAGAAAAGTGACCCCCCTCGTTGGTCCCTGATATAAGCGCGGAGTAAAAACCGCCACCAACGAGGCCGGTCCTTTCAAGGCTCACTAAGAAGAAGGGACACGATGTCCTATCCGCTCCGATACGCCGTACTAATCGACGGCGGTTTCGCCATTCAGAAACTCTCCGAACGCACGAAGCCAAAGGCTTTCCCGTCCGCTGATGACGTTGAGGCAATAGCCTCCGCTATTGCTGCGCATGAATGCGTAGCTGGTCAGACGCTTCTGCGTATCTACTTCTATCACGCTAAACCAGCTACAGGCGTCTTGGCAAACCCACTCGACGGCGCTCAGACAGACCTATCAAAGACCGAGACATTTAAGCAACATGAAAGTCTTCTAGATACCTTGGAGCTTCGATCAGATTTTGCGCTGCGCCTAGGAGAGCTAAGCACTCATGGCTGGAAGCTTGGAGGAAGAGCAATGAAGTCTCTTCTGGATCGACAGCGCCCAGTTCAGGCAGCAGATCTTGTGCCGAGCATCGAGCAGAAGGGAGTGGATCTTCGCATTGGTCTAGACATAGCGAGGCTTGCACTTACTCAATCAGTTCAATCCATTGTCGTTGTTACCGGCGATAGTGATCTGATCCCTGCCTTCAAGTTCGCCCGTCGTGAAGGGCTTAGGGTCTTTCTCTGCCACTTCAAGCATGGAATAAAGCGGGACCTGAAGGCGCACGCAGATAGGGTAATAGAAATCGAGCTTCCCGCGGTAAAGCCGGTCAAAGTCCAGCGGGCCGCGCAGGCGCGTAAGCCAACCAGCCAAAGCTAACTCACCCCTCAAGGCAGAAGCGGGTCTTGCGGTCCGCGGCGCAACCGCCGGTTTCATTCGAACGGCCTGTGTCTGCCGATGACAGACTAAACACGTGCCGCACTGGATTCGTCATGCGAAACCGGCGGCAGCGGCAACATCTAGTTTTGTGGGGCGCCCCCAATTTCTTCCATCGGGCAGGAACGAGATATGTTCACGCCGACAGTAGGCGCGGCGGTGACTGGCTCCTCGTCACAAGGAGATGAGGCGGGTAGCGCAGCAGAAGAGGGCTGATTCGCTGTTGTCCGAAGCCGCCTCTCGCTAGGCAGCCTCTTGGGCCGTGCTGTTAGGGAAAGCGCAGGTGTGGTCGGGTTTGGGGCTGCCAGTTAGCGCGACTGAGCTTCAATCTAGTAGCCTATAGCTCAATTTCCGCTAAGTCCTTTTACTCCTCGTTCTCAGGAAGCGTTAATGCAAGAAGAAGAGCGTCCCATAGATGCGGAAGCTATTCGGAAGTATCTTGAAGAAAGCTCCGATTTCGCATTCGAGTTGCGCGTGCTCTTGCTTCTCAAGAGTCTTGGCGTCGAATGTAAGCACAGCGGTACCTACGACGATCCGGTGACAAATAAAGTCCGGCAGTTCGACATTAGAGGGCGCCTATCTGATGGATCTACCGCTCTGTCTATTGCCGTTGAGTGCAAGAATCTGCGACCTGAGTTCCCTGTGCTAGGGCTCTGTACGCGCCGCGAGAATCACGAATCGTTTCACGAAGTTGTAGTGTCTCCTCATTCAGATAGCTCGTATTCTGAAGATGACGGAGTGATGTCGGTGATCGCAGGTTCATCTACGGTAACACGGGAAAATTCACGAACCGTTCGTCTTGGTGGGTCACGGTCGATATACAAATTAGGCTCAGAAGTTTGCAGGTCCACTGCACATTTGCGACGCGACAGGAATGGCGTAGTTTCTAAGGGCGACAAGGAGCTTTTCGAAAGATGGTCTCAATGTCTAGCTTCCGTGGAAGAAATGTCCGGAAGTGATTTAGTGGTAGCGGAGAGTGGATCGTCGCACGTGGCAACAGCAATCCCATTTGTTGTCGTCCCCGACCAGACCTTATGGAGTGTCTTGTATTCCGGCAATGGCGACGTATTGAGGGGGCCGGAGCCAACAGATCGATTGACCTATTTCGTCGGGAAATCCGTGCGACTTGGAATAAGCGGTGAATGGTTCGAGCTTTCGAACCTTGAGTTGGTCACCCTTCGAGGTATGGAGCAGTTCCTTAAAGACGTAAAGAGTCGGAAGTGCGATCTTTTCCCAAAGAGCGGGATTGAGCGAGGACTAAAGGCCACCTGATGAGGGGCTGCTCGTTCTTTCGCTGAGAAAGGCCGCCCCTCGCGTGAGAGGCGGCTATCGATGTCATCCGGAGTGGTTGGTGCTATTTCTCCTGATGCGAGTGCACTTCTGTGTTGAGCAGTTCTTCGCGCTTGGCGATGCGGGCGAAGCGATGAACCCCGCGAACCTTGGACATGGCAATGAAGCGAACAAGGTCATCGTTACCTGGCTTGCTGATCGCCAGCTGCGGAGTGCAGTCGATGTATTTGCCTTCCGGCGGTATAGCGAATGCTAGGCGGGCCACGATTGGGTCGCTTCTGCTGCGCAGCCAGACAGCCACGAGCTCCCCTCGCTGAGGTCCGGCAGTTGGATCAAAGATCGCAAAGCACCCGTCAGGCAGATCGGGTTCCAGGTCATGACCTAGGATACCGAGAGCGTAGAGACCGTCTAATGGCTGCGAAGGCGTTGCGCCCATGTTGGCGTGGTTCATGATTGAACCCCCATGGCGGGCGCCTCGATAATGGCTCGTGCACGATCCAGCTGGTCTACTGCGGCGTAGAGCGCTTGGACGGTGCTGGCCTCGGGGGAATCCTCGCGGCCCTTGTCCTTGGCTTCGATGAGCACCTCTAGCACGCCCTTGGTCTGCAACAACAAGATACTCGCCTCAAAGAGTTGCTGTGGGGTTGGTGGGATATTCCGCAGTTGCTGTTTCGTCTTGCTCATGACTGCGTCTCCTTTTGAGGCAGGTGAATCACGTCGAGAAGGCCGCAGAGTGCATCCAACCGCTCGGATGACGATTTGGCCATTCGTCGGATGTACTCGCCCTCACATTCGCTCTCATTGAGTTCTTGGTTGTGATAAAGCCTCTCAGCAAGGATTTCGAGTCCGGCTCGTATGTCGTGGATTTGGTCGCAGATCCGTAAAGCGCGTCGTTGTATGACGGAGACGGGCGGTGCCTTGCTGAGCGCTTGGTCTACGGCGGCGCTCATGACCGCACCGCCTGGGTGCGCATCACGGACATCCAAGGGGCAGGTTCGCGTCCACTCAGAGCACAGTGGCGCTCATAGGCCTCCATGGCCTCCTGCGCGTTCCCGGCATCGACCAACAACGTTCCTAGCGGCTTGTCGCTGTCATCGTATTCGCGGACCTTGAAGGTCGTGAGCGTAGGCAGGTCTGTCGCGGGATGGATGGCGGGGGAATCAACGGGGGCGCCTTCTGGGGCGCTAAAGTGAGTCTGCATTTCTATCTCCTTGGTGACAGTGGTCAGGCGCTCGTTGGTGTATCACCACCGACGAGCGCCGCTACGCCGGCCTGAGAGCGCCGGCACGATGAATGCTCTCGCCCTCAAGGTGCTGGGGCAGCGTCCGACGGTTGGCGTCTGTGCCCACATCGCGCCAGCACCACGTTGAGCCGCCCGGAGGCGGTCTCCATGCGACTGGCAAGCTTGCGTAGGTATAGAGCCTCCTGGCCGAGCCAGGACGCGGCGCCAGCGTAGGTCTGGCTACTCAGGGCGGATTCGCAGACCCTCTCGGTCAACTGTTCGTCGTTCTCGCGCAGCAACACCGCCATGAGGCGGGCCGCGGCGCCACGCTTTCGGTCCCAGTCGCGGTCGTACCGGGCCAGGGACAGCCGGAACGGCCGGAACTTGCGGTCGGGAGGTGGCTGGTCGGCCGGGGCGTTGGTTTCGCGTTTAAACTCACGGTCGCTCAGGGCGACCAGGCGGGCGGGGTGGATACTCGTCATGCTCGCGGCTCCTGTCAGGGTGACCCCTCGGGAAACGGCCGAGGAGGGCGCCAGCGGGCAGCACGGACGGGTAGGATTTCGGGTACGTCAGGATTTGAGGTATCAGGTCATGCTATAAAACAAGCCCGATTTGCGACTACTGCGGTGCCGGCCCCGGCACCACTCCCCCTCGAATCCACGAGCATCGCATGATGACGATCAAGAACCTGCTGGTCATGTCGCTCGCCGCAGTAGTGCTGGCGGGCTGCGGACGCAAAGCCGCCGATGGCGCTGCCACGTCCGCGCAGGAACCGGCGGCGGTCACGCCTGCGGCCGATGCGCCTGGTGCTTTCGACATGGCCAATGTGCCGGTTTCCGACCAGCCGCTGGGCGAATTCCCGTATTTCGGTCTGCCTGCCGGGTATGAACCCCTGAACAAGCCCGAGACGGCGGATGCGGATCGCTTCCCGTTCTGGGTTGGCGACCGCTTCGAATGGGTCGAGGGACGCACCTGGATGAGCTTCATCGGCACGACGCCCAGCAAGCAGTTCTCCGGCTTCGAGGTCAGGAAGGGCGTCGAAGAACTGGTGCGGGCCGCCGGCGGCGTCAAGGTGTTCGACGGCACCGTGCTGAGGGCGGCGGTGCAGACGCTCGGCGACGATATCATGGTTGGCCACAACACCGGCATCGGTGGCATCGGCGACCAGCCGAGCAGCATTTATGTGGTGCGGCGTGCCGACCGTAACATCTGGCTGTACCTCAATCTCAGCACGGCGGGTGGCAGCATGACGGTGGCCGAGAGCGCGCCTTGAAACCGGCGCTGCCGGCGGCATGGGCACGGACGATACCGGGCCTGCTGCTGGCGGGCGTGCTGTGTGGATGCTCGGCAAACGAACAGGATGAGGTGGCCGGGAAGCAGGACACCGAAGCCGCGGCCGCACAGATGGGTTGCGCGGGGTTTGATCCCGAGCTGGTGCCTGCCACCTACTGGTCGCTGAAGCCTTGCCTGGAGCAGCTGCACTGGACGGTCCATTTCAGCGTGACCGATGAGGGTCGACTGCAAACGGATACGGCCGCCCAGACCGCGCGCGAGGATTTCGACCTGCAGGCCGAGGGCGAGCAGTTCGTCTGGCGCTGGGAGGAGAACGGCAGCCGCAACGGCCACTACTCGTTTCAGGGCCGGGACAACACCATCGACGAACTGGTCATTCGCCGGCAGGGCGGCGCCCAGTACTCCGGCTCGCTGAGATTCGCCGACTGGGGCTCCCCGCCCGGCACGCTGGTCGAAGCAGCGATGCTGTCCGGTTCCGCCGGAGACACGCGGCTCTCGGGCATGGATGCGCGTGAAGACGGACGCCTTTGCCTGTACTTCGATCTGGACGCGCAGATGCGTGGATCCGTCACCAGCAGCGTGGAAATAGACGGGCAGACCGCGCATCCCGAGGAGCCTCTGGTGCTCGCCGGCATGCTGGCCCGGGACGGTGAGGTCTGGAAACTGCGGGACGAACTTGCTTCCCAGGTGGCCTGCACCGGCCCGGCAACAGACGGGGAACTGGAGCAGTACGACGGATCGGCGTGGCCGGAGCTGCAAGCCGACGAAGAGAAGGGTATCTGGAGTCTGAAGAACAGCAAGTCCATCGCCATCGCCGGGCTGCCGCGTACCCTGCGTTACAGGGTGGAGTTACGCGTCAATCGGGTGGTACGGAGCGCAGGGTTGCCGCTGCCTGCACCGGATCAGCAGGCAGCGACCAGACAATGACACGCCCCCGCAGCGATTTCCCCAGTGCTTCGCGCAGCAGGGCCCGGCCTACTTGGCGCGCTTGAATTTGTACCGCTGTCCCGCGAGCGAGGCTTCGTACATGGCGCCGCCCTTGATGATGGCGAATACCGCCATGCCGTTCTCGTATTCGCCCACGGTTCTCGCGTCCCGCTTGGTGGCACTGGCGGTGGCTGATGCGCCGGTGCTGCCGGCTTCGGCGGTGGCGCCCGCGGTGATCAGCACGGCGCTGGCATTGGCGCTGAATTCGAAATCGCGGTTGGCGAAGGTGTCGAAAGCCTTCTTGTTCTGGAAGAAGATGATCTGGCTGTAGGCCTGGCCGCCGGCCTGGAAGCCGATGCTGAGCTTGGTGAGTGTGGTATCTCCGACGTAACGGTTGCCCACATACACCTTGCCATCGCCATAGGCGCCGCCGACGACCAGCCCGGCCTTGCCGATGGTCGGGAACACGGCATAGGCATAGCTCTTCTTGAAGAAGGCGGAACTCTGCCCGGCGTTGCGGAACAGCTGGATCGTGTCGTCATAGACATCTGCCAGCGCCGCGGAACCTGCCAGTACCAGCAGCAGACCTGTCAGTATCACTCGGGCTCTGTTCATGACGTTGACCTCGCTATCCGGGCACGCAGCCCGTATGTCGTCAGGCTAGCACTATTTCCGGCGGGCGCCATCGGGGCATGGGGTGCAGCCGCCGGTCTTCAGGCGGTAGGATCTGCCCAGTCGAAACCGGGAGGAAGGGCCTGTGCACCTAATCGCAGCCCGCAGTCTGGCGCTGGCTCTGCTGCTGCCGGCCGCCGCGCTGGCAGCGCAGCCCGCGCGCAGCTTCATGGACGTGGTCTACGCCACGGTCCATGACACGCCGCTGGCTCTGGACCTGTATCTGCCCGCGAACGAACGCCGGCCGCCGCTGCTGGTCTACCTGCATGGCGGCGCCTGGTCTTCGGGCGACCGCACCCAGTATCCGGCGTTTCTGGTCGAACGCGGTTTTGCCGTGGCCAGCGTGGATTTCCGCTCCACCCTCACGACGCCCTTTCCGGCGAACATCCACGACATCAAGGCCGCCATCCGTTTCCTGCGCGCGAAGTCGGCCGAGTATGGCTACCGTGCCGAGCGCATCGCGGTGGCGGGAGTCTCTTCCGGCGGTCATCTGGCGGCGCTGGTGGGTGTGACCAACGGCGATGCGGAGCTGGAGGGCAGCGAGGGCGAGTATTCGGACCAGTCTTCGGACGTTCAGGCCATCGTGAGCTACTACGGCGCCAGCGATCTGACCACCATCCTCGCGCAGTCGACGCCAGCCGGCCTCGAGGTGCGCGTGCCCGCGCTGCAGCAGCTGCTGGGCGCTTTGCCCGAGGAGGTTCCGGAGCTGGCGCTGCAGGCAAGCCCCGTCTTCCACGTCGACCGCGGCGATCCGCCCCTGATGCTGTTGCACGGCGACCAGGACGTGCAGATGCCCATCAACCAGGCCCACGAGCTCGTGGGTGCCTACCGCAAGGCCGGCCTGTTCGTGGAATTCATGGTGCTCAATGGTGCGGGCCACGGCGGCGAACCTTTCTTCCAGGGTGAGGCGGTGGATCGCGTGGTGAGCTTCCTGCACCGGACCATCGGCCGGTAGTCCGGCCCGCGTCACGGACCTGCCGATCCGCCTTTTGTGGTGCCTCGGCGCCGCCGTAGAATTGCGATTCTTTACCTCCGGAGACCGCCTTGAGCTCCCCCACGGACGCCGATTCCCGTGCCATGCCACCCCAGGGTGACCCCGCGCTGGTGGCTGTGGACCGGGCGCTGGAGGAGCTGCGTCACGGGCGTGCCGTGGCCGTAATCCGCCAGGCCGGCGCAGGGGAGTGGCGTCTGGTGCTGGCGCTGGAGACGGCGCCGGTGGAGCGGGTGTCCTGGCTGCTGGCGCGTGGCGCTGAACTGGCCGTCACGCGTGAGCGGGCCTTTGCGCTGGGTGCCGCGCCCTGCGACAGCGATGGCGTGCTGCTGCCGCTGCCCGCGCAGGTCGCGGCCGATCGCCTGCTGTCGCTGGGCCAGTGCTGGGAGGTGGAAGGCTGGCGCGCGGTGCTCGGCGCTGCGGTGGATGCCATCGCTCCGGCCGATGAGCTCGCCGCGGCGGCGGTGCAGCTTGCCAAGCTCGCGCAGCTGCTGCCGGCGCTGCTGGTATGTGTTCCGGCGAACGGAGCGCTGCCGCCGGATGTGCTGGCGGTGACGCCGGCGCAGATCGGGCGTCATGCAATGCCGGTGGACGCGGACGTGCAGCGCGTGAGCGAGGCGCGCGTGCCACTCATGGGTGACATCCCCAGCCACTTCGTGCTGTTTCGCGACCGGCGCGATGCCTCCGAGCACGTGGCCGTGGTGGTTGGTGCGCCCAATGTTGCCGGCGTAGTGCCGGTGCGGGTGCATTCCTCGTGCTTCACCGGCGATCTCATGGGCAGCCTGCGTTGCGACTGCGGCGAGCAGCTGCATACCGCGGTGGCGCGGCTGCATGCAGCCGGCGGGGGCGTGCTGCTGTACCTGGCGCAGGAGGGCCGCGGCATTGGTCTTGCGAACAAGCTGCGCGCCTACCAGTTGCAGGACGAGGGGCTGGACACCGTGGATGCCAACCAGCGCCTGGGCTTCTCGGCCGACGAACGCGACTACGGCATTGCGGCAGCGATGCTGCGCAGCCTTGGCATCACGCGCATCCGGCTGCTGTCGAACAGCCCGCAGAAGGTCAGCGCGCTGCGCAGCCGCGGCATCGAGGTCACGGCCATCGAGAAGCTGCCGGGTACGCCCAACGTGCACAACGAGCGCTATCTGCGCACCAAGCGCGAGCGCGCCGGGCACCTGTAGACTGCATCCAGCGCCTCGCATCCGCGCGGATCCGCCCCGCGTAAGCGGAACAATCAGCCGCCCGCGGCCTCCAGCTGTTCACCGAGCTCCAGCCACTCGGTCTCCACTTCGCCGGTCTGCTGCGCGATCCGCGCGCGCTGCGCCGTCAGTTCGCGCGCTTCGCGGCCATCGGCCTTCGCATAGAGCGCGGGATCGGCGAGCTTCGCATCCAGCGTTGCGGCCTCGGCGGAAAGTTCCTGCAGGCGTTTCTCGCAGCGCGCCAGGCGCGAGCGCAGCGCGGAAGGATTGACGCGCGGTCTTGCTGGCGCGGCGGCGCCTGCGCTTGCGGGCGCCACCGCGGCTGATTTGCGCGCTGCGGCCGGCTGCGCCACCGCAGGCTTTGCCGTCGCAGGTTTTGCCGCAGCGTTTGCCATGCCGCCGCCTTCATTCGCGCGGGCCGTGGAAAGCCAGCGCGCATAGTCGTCGAGGTCACCGTCGAACTCGGCCACGCGTCCACCGCCGACCAGCAGGAAGCGGTCGCTCACCGTGGTGAGCAGGTGCCGGTCGTGCGACACCATGATCACGGCGCCGGCGTATTCCTGCAGTGCCATCGCCAGCGCCTGGCGCATCTCCAGGTCCAGGTGGTTGGTGGGTTCATCCAGCAGCAGCAGGTTGGGGCGCGAATAGGCCACGAGGGCAAGCGCCAGCCGCGCCTTCTCGCCGCCGGAGAACGGTCCCACGGGCTCGAACACGCGGTCGCCGCGAAAGCCGAAACCGGCGAGGTAGTTGCGCTGCTCCTGTTCGGTGTCGCGCCGCCCCACCTTGTGTCCGTGGCGCGTGAGGTTCAGCAGCGGCGAGGCCTCCGGGTCCAGCTGTTCGAGCTGGTGCTGCGCGAAATAGCCGGTGGCGAGGTCACGCGCGTCGTTGCGCGCGCCGCCGCGGCCCGGCAGCTCGCCGGCCAGCATCTTGATCAGCGTGGACTTGCCGGCGCCATTGCGGCCCAGCAATGCGATGCGGTCGCCCGGATACACCGTGAGGTCCACGCCGCGCAGCAGCAGTGGCTCCCCATAGCCCGTGGACTGCTGCTCGATGGCCAGCAGCGGCCGCGGCAGCTTCGGTGGCTCGGCGAAGGAGAACTCGAAGGGCGAATCCACATGCGCCGGCGCGATGCGCTGCATGCGCTCCAGCGCCTTGATGCGGCTCTGGGCCTGGCGCGCCTTGCTGGCCTTGGCGCGGAAGCGCTCGACGAAGGCCTCCATGTGCGCGATCTCGCGCTGCTGCTTTTCATACAGCGCGCTCTGCTGCGCCAGGCGCGCGGCGCGCGCCTCCTCGAAGGCGCTGTAGTTGCCGCGGTAACTTTCAGCCTTCTGGTTCTCGATGTTGACGATGCGGTTGACGACCCGGTCGAGGAATTCGCGGTCGTGGGCGATGAGCAGCAGCGTGCCGGGATATTCCTTGAGCCAGCCTTCGAGCCACACGATGGCGTCGAGGTCCAGGTGATTGGTGGGCTCATCCAGCAGCAGCAGTTCCGAGGGACACATCAGCGCCTTGGCCACATTCAGGCGCACGCGCCAGCCGCCGGAGAAATCGTGCACCGGGCGCGTTTCGTCGGCGGAGGTGAAGCCCAGGCCATGCAGCAGCTGCGCGGCGCGCGAGCGCGCGTCGTAGCCGCCCATGGCCGCGTACTGGGTGTAGAGGTTCGCCAGCTGCATGCCGTCGGTGTGCGCGGCCTCGGCCGCGGCGATGCGGCTCTCCAGCGCACGCAGCCGCGCGTCGCCATCCAGCACGAACTCGATGGCTTCGCGGTCCGTGGCCTCCAGGTCCTGCGCCACATGCGCCACCTCCAGGCCGGAGGGCATTTCGAAGTGGCCGGCGTCCGGCGCCAGCTCGCCGCGCACCAGTGCCATCAGGCTCGACTTGCCGCTGCCGTTCTCGCCGGTGATGCCGATCTTCTCGCCGCGGAACAGGCTGAAGCTGGCCCCGGCGAACAGGATCCGGGGGCCGCGGCGCAGCGTGACATCGTCGAATACCAGCATGGGGCGCGAAGGCTAGGGGGTTGGCGGCGGATGGGCAAGAACCGCGCACCGCGGCGCGGTAGTACTATGTCTCCCCATGAAAACCCTCATGAACGCGGTTGCAGCCTGGGGCCGGCCCCTGGTCTGCCTGTTCCTGTGCGCGGGCCTTGCCGGTCCGGCGCTGGCGGATGTGGAGATCACCGACGGCTGGGCGCGCGAAACCGTGCCGGGCGCGACCACGGGCGCCGGTTACCTCGTGATGCACAACGCCGGCAGCCAGCCGCGCAAGCTCACGGGGATGTCCTCGCCGGCCGCCGCGCAGGTGACGGCACACCAGAGCAGTGTCGATGCCCAGGGCGTGGCGCGCATGCTGCCGGTGACCTCGCTGGAACTGGCTCCGGAGCAGACTCTGCGCTTCGACCCCAGCGGTTACCACCTGATGTTCGAAGGCCTCAAGGCGCCACTGAAAGTGGGCGGTGAAGTGCCCGTGACCTTCCAGTTCAGCGGCGAGAAGCCGTTGACGGTACGGCTCAAGGTACGGTCGCTGATGGATGCGGGCGATGCCGCACCGGCGCATGAACACGAGCATGCGCATCATCACTGAGCCGCGCAGCCGGCGCGTCTAGCCGCCGGCGCGTTTGGCGTCGTAGCCCAGTTTCTGCAGCTCCGCGACCAGCCGGTCGCGATGCTCGCCCTGGATCTCGATGCGGTCGCCACGGGCCGCGCCGCCTGCGCCGCAGGCGCGCTTGAGCTGCCCGGCAAGCTGTTCCAGTGCCTCGCCCGCCAGCGGCAGGCCGGTGATCACGGTCACGCCCTTGCCGCCGCGCCCCGCCGTTTCGCGGCCCACGCGGATCTTCGGCGGCCCGGAGCTTGCCGGCCTTGCCGCGGGCAGCGTCACGGGTCGATCGAGCACTACGCCGCGGAAAGTGGCTTTGGGCTTCATCACACCAGCCTCTCGATCTTCTTCCTGCGCCAGACCAGGTGGTAGTACAGCGATTGCAGCAGCAGCATGGCCGCGAAAGTCACCGGATAGGCGGCCCACACGCCATCGAGGCCGATGCTGCGGCTCAGGAACCAGGCGGTGGGCACTTCCACCAGCAGGATGGCGCTGATCGACAGCGCCACGGGCACCAGCACGGTGCCGCTGGCGCGCATCACGCCCGAAGTAACCACTGCGGCACCGAACACCAGCATGCTCCACAGCACGATGTGCAGCATGCGCAGCGCGATGCGCGTGGTCTCCTGATGGTCCGTGAACATGCCGATGATGGGCCGCGCTGCCAGATAGCACACCAGCAGCAGGCCGCCGGTGATCGCGAAATTGATCATGATGCCGGTGCGCGTGATCGCGCCCAGCCGGTCGGCGTGGCCGGCACCGATGGCCTGCGCGCCGAGGATGGAGGCCGCGATCGCGATGGAAATGGCCGGGAACTGCACGTAGCCGATCACCTGGTTGCCCACGCCATAGGCCGCCGTGGCATCGGAGCCGAAGCGGTTCACGATGCTCAGCAGCGCGACCTCTGCAAGCGACACGATCACCATCTGCAGCGCAGTCGGCACCCCGATGCGCAGCACCGCGGCGAGGATGGTGCCGTCGATGCGCATGTGGCGGAAGAACTCTGCAGTGGGCGCGAATGGATGGCGCTTGCGCCGCAGATACCAGGAGAGCCAGCCGAGGCTCACGATGAAGGAGACGATGGCGCCGTAGGCGGCGCTGGCGACGCCGGCGCGCGGCAGGCCGCCCCAGCCGGTGATCAGCGCGGGAGTGACCAGCACACCGATCAGCGTCGAGACCACCAGCGCATACAGCGGCGTGAGGGTGTCGCCCACACCGCGCATGATGGAGGTGAGCAGCAGGAAGGTGAACAGGCCCGGCATGGCGATGAACATCACCCGCGCGTAGACCGTGGCCTCATGCATGATGTCCGGCGGTGTCGACAGTGCGGCGAGCAATCCCGGTGCGAACGCGCCACCGAACAGGGCAATGACCAGCCCGCCAAGCATCCCCACGGCCAGCGTGGTGCCGGCCACGGCGCGCACGCGCTCGGGCCGGCCGGCGCCCCAGGCCTGGCCGATCAGCACCGAGGAGCCGGCGCCCAGTCCCATGATGAACGAGACCAGGAACAGCATCAGCGGGAAGAACGCCGAGGCGGCGGCCAGCGCGCTGACGCCGATCAGGTGGCCGAGGAAGATGCTGTTCAGCGTCCCGGAGAGGGACTGCAATATGTTGGCCAGCATCATGGGGCCGAGGAAGATCAGGAAGACCTTCCAGGTGGGGGTGTCGGGATTGAAGGGCTTGCGCATGGGTAGGGGCTCGGGAACGCGCTATGATGCCAGTTCGTCTCCGCAACCGGCCGCAGAATCGGGCCGCAAACTGCATGCATGAAGCCGCGGTCATCCTCGGCCTGATCATTCTCAACGGGTTGTTTGCCTCGGCCGAGCTGGCACTGGTGTCCGCGCGCCGGCCGCGCCTGCAGGTGCTGGCCGAGGACGGCCACCGCGGCGCCCGGGCGGCGCTGGCCCTGCTCGACGACCCCACGCGGCTGCTTTCCTCGGTGCAGATCGGCATCACGCTGGTGGGCATCCTCACCGGCGTGTATTCGGGCGCGGCCTACTCGGCGGTGCTCGCTGCGTGGATCAAGGCGCGGTTTCCGGGCCTGGAGCTCTACGCCCACGAGATGGCCTTTGGTGCGATCGTCGTGGTGATCACCTATGTTTCGCTGGTGCTCGGCGAGCTGGTGCCCAAGCGTCTGGCGCTGGCGCATGCGGACCGCTGGGCGGTGCTGGTGGCCATCCCCATGCAGTTCGTGGCCCGTGCAGGCGCGCCGCTGGTGTGGCTGCTGCAGCGTTCCACCGAACTGCTGCTGAGACTGGTGCCGGCCGCGGCCGGCAGCCAGTCCACCGTCACCGATGATGACGTGCGCGCGCTGGCGGCCGAGGGCCTGGAGAAGGGCGGCCTGCACCGCCACGAGGCCGAAATGATCGACTCGGTGCTGCGCCTCGCGGACCGCTCCCTCGATGCCATCATGGTGCCGCGCGGCGACATCCTCTGGCTCGACGTCAACGAACCCGTGGCCACCCTGTGGGACGAGGCGCGCCGCAGCGGGCATGCGCGCTTCCTGCTGTGCCGCGGCGAACTGGAGCAGCTCATCGGCGTGATTTCGCTGGCCAATCTCGGCGAGGCGCTGCGCCGCGGCGCCATCGACCTGGACGTGGACGTGCAGCCGCCGCTGCATGTGCCGGAGAGCATCTCGGTCTTCAAGCTGCTGGAGACCTTTCGCCGTTCCAGTGTGCACCTGGGCGTGGTGACCAACGAATACGGCGGCATCGAGGGGCTGGTGACGCCGGCGGACATCCTGCGCGCCATCGCCGGTGAGCTGCCGGAAATGGGCAGCCGCGACTCGGCAGGCTACTCGCAGCGCGAGGACGGCAGCTGGCTCATGGACGGCCACCTGCCCATCCACGAGGCCGAGCGGGTGCTGGGACGGCGCGACCTGGGCCGGGATGACAACTACAACACCATGGCCGGCTTCGTGCTGTGGCACCTGGGACGCATGCCGGTGGCCGGCGAGAAGCTGGCCTGGCGGGATCTCTCCATCGAAGTGGTGGACATGGATGGCCTGGTCATCGACAAGCTGCTGATCAGCCCGCGTGCGGCGCAGGGCCTGCGCGCCGGCACGCAGATACGCATAATGGACCCATGAACGCACAGACCGAAGACCCTTCCGCCGGCATCGCCGGCCCCCGCCACATCGTCACGCTGCAGTCGCACATCCTCGAGGAGCAGCTGCGGCATCCGCATGCCAGCGGCACGTTCTCGTGGATACTCTCGGCGCTGTCGATCTCCGCCAAGATGATTGCCGCGTCGCTGCGCCGCGCGCGGCTCGAGGATGTGCTCGGCAGCGTCGGCGGGCACAACGTTCAGGGCGAGCAGCAGCAGAAGCTCGATGTCATCGCCAACGACATCCTGCTGCGCAACCTCGGCACCCGCCAGGGCGTGGCCATCGTTGCCTCGGAGGAAAACGAGGAGCCGGTGATCCTGCGCACGCAGAACGACGGCGAAACCCGCTACTGCGTGATGTTCGATCCGCTGGACGGTTCCTCGAACCTCGACGTCTGCGGTTCGGTGGGCACCATCTTCAGCATCCTGCGCAAGGACCGGCGCTCGGCGAAGGTGGAGGATTCGCTGCTGCAGCCGGGCTCGCGGCAGGTGGCCGCGGGCTACGTGCTGTATGGCCCGTCCACGGTGCTGGTGCTCACCATCGGCAGTGGCGTGCACATGTTCGTGCTCGACCCTTCCATCGGCGCCTTCGTGCGCGTGGCCGAGAACCTGCGCATTGCGCCGCGCAACAAGAGCTACTCGCTCAACGAGGGCAACCGCCTGTCGATGCCGCAGGGCTACCAGGACTACCTGCACTGGGCGCAGCAGAACGGCTATTCCAGCCGCTATGCCGGCGCCATGGTCGCGGATGTGCACCGCATCCTGCTGCAGGGCGGCGTGTTCATCTATCCGCCGACGAAGAAGGCGCCGAACGGCAAGCTGCGCCTGATGTACGAGGCCAATCCCATGGGGTTCATCGTCGAGCAGGCCGGCGGCAAGGCGCTGGCGGGGCCGGGTGCGCGCATCCTCGACGTGCAGCCCACCGACATCCATCAGCGCACCACGGTCATCCTCGGCAGCCCTGAAGAGGTGGATCAGGTGGCGGCGAGGCTCTAGCCCTTCTTCGCGTGGATGTCCTTGCCGGGCGCACAGCCGGCACAACCGCCAGCCATGAGCCGTGCGCGGCGCCGCATGATCCAGCGCCGCAGCGCGGTGGACCCTCCGGCCGGAGGTGGCGGTGCGGCCCGCTCGAGCCAGTCCAGCAGCCGCAGCCGCAGCGCGTCCGGCGCGAGGCGCCAGAACGCGAACAGCAGCGCTCCAGCCACCAGCAGCGCCACCACGGCCTGTTGCCACAGCGGTGTCATGCCAGCAATGCTCCGGCAATGCGGTAGGTGAGGAAAGAGGCCAGATACGCGAGCGCGAACAGGTAGCCGGCCAGGATGGCCGGATAGCGCCAGGAGTTGGTCTCGCGCTTCACCGTGGCCAGCGTCGACAGGCACTGCGGCGCAAACACGTACCAGGCCAGCAGCGACAGCGCGGTGGGCAGGCTCCAGTTCGCGGCGATGATGGGGGCCAGCTCGGCGTCGACGTTGTCAGCCGTGGACGACAGCGCGTACACCGTGCCCAGCGCGCCCACGGCCACCTCGCGCGCCGCCAGCCCCGGCACCAGCGCCAGCGATATCTGCCAGTTGAAGCCGATGGGCTCGAAGATCGCGTGCAGCCCGCGGCCCAGCATGCCGGCCAGGCTGTATTCGATGGCCGGCTCGGTGGCGCCCGGCGGCGGCGCCGGCCAGGTGGACAGGAACCACAGCACGATCATCAGCGCCAGGATGATGGTGCCCACGCGCGTGAGGAAGATCCGCGCGCGTTCCCACAGCCCCATCATGAGATTGCGCAGGTTCGGCCAGCGGTATTCGGGCAGTTCCATGAGCAGCGGGTGGTAGCTGGCCTTGAGCGTGAAGCGCTTCATCACCAGTGCGACCAGCACGGCGCCGATTACGCCGGCGGCGTACAGGCCGAAGAGAACCAGCCCCTGCAGGTTGAAGATGCCCACCTTGCGCGCCGGAATGAAGGCGGCGATCACCAGCGCATAGATCGGCAGGCGCGCGGAGCAGGTCATCAGCGGGGCGAGCAGGATGGTGGCGAGCCGGTCGCGCGTGTTGGGGATGGTACGCGCGGCCATGATGCCGGGGATGGCGCAGGCAAAGGAGGACAGCAGCGGAATGAAGGCGCGGCCGGAAAGGCCCACATGTCCCATGAGCCGGTCGAGCAGGAAGGCGGCGCGCGGCAGATAGCCGCTGTCCTCCAGCAGCAGGATGAAGAAGAACAGGATGAGGATCTGCGGCAGGAACACCAGCACGCTGCCCACGCCTGCGATCACGCCGTCGACCAGCAGGCTGCGCAGCGGGCCATCGGCCATGACGCGGGTGACGGCCTCACCGATGGCGCCGACGCCGGCGTCGATCTGGTCCATGGGCCACGCGGCCCAGCTGAACACCGCCTGGAAGATCAGGAACAGCAGCACGGCCAGCAAAAGCGGACCTGCGACCGGATGCATCACCAGACGGTCGATGCCCGCCAGCGCGCGGCTGCGCAGCGGCTCGCGGTAGCCGACCTCCGTGAGGATGCGGCGCACCTCGGCCTGCGTGGTTTCGACCTCCTGGCGCCCCGCCGGTTTCCAGTCGCGGAAGAGGGCCGGATCGCCGGGCTGCGCTGCGGCCAGCGCTTCGAGCAACGCGCCTTCGCCGCCGCTGTGCACGGCCACGGTCTCGACGACCACACAGCCCAGCGCCGCCGACAGGCGCTGCGGGTCCACGTTCACGCCGCGCTTGCGTGCGATGTCGCTGAGGTTCAGCGCGACGATCATCGGCCGGCCAAGACGCTTGAGCTCCAGCGACAGGCGCAGGCCCAGGCGCAGGTTCGTGGCGTCGACCACGTTGACGATGAGCTCCGGCGGCGATTCGCCGGCGAGGCGGCCGCGCACCACGTCGCGGGTAATGGCCTCGTCGAGGGTTGCGGCGGCGAGGCTGTAGGTGCCGGGCAGGTCGAGGACGCGGTAGCTGCGTCCGCGCGCGGCATCGTGGCAGTGGCCTTCCTTGCGTTCCACCGTGACGCCCGGGTAGTTCGCCACCCGCTGGCGGCTGCCCGTGAGGCGGTTGAACAACGCGGTCTTGCCGCAGTTGGGCGTGCCCACGAGGGCAATGCGCAGTCCGTCCGCCGGGCTCATCAGGTTTCCTCGGCCTGCACTTGCACCGCGGCCGCTTCGCGGCGCCGCAATGCAAAGCAGCTGCCGCCGATGCGCACTGCCATGGGATCGCCGCCGGGACGTGCCTCGGCAATGATCTCGACCGGTTCGCCCGGCACGAAGCCGATCTCGATCAGCCGCATGGCCACCGTGGCCTCGGCGTCCTCGCCCAGGGGTTGCGGATCATCCAGCACCGCGACCACACGGCCTTTCATGCCCGGTTTCAGTGCAGCCAGGGAAACGGCCGGTGGGAGGTCGGTCATGATGGGCGACAAATGAGAATTACTATCAAGAAGATACCGGAACCAACCGATTCTGGCCATCAAGTTGTGATTCGGTCACGGGTACGCGGGCCGGATTGCCGGCATTCTTGCAGGATGATCAGCGGTACGGCCCTGTCCGCTGCATGGATGACGGGACCAGCCTCGAATGTTGTTAAAAAGCAACATTGATGCTCTTTCCATATGGCGCTCTCGCGCAGCAATGTTTATAGTGATTTCAGGGTCTCTTTTATCGCGGGTGATGAAATGGGAAACAATCTGTCAAATCCGTCTTCGCGGAACAGGAGTGATGTGGTGAAAAACACACATTCAGTGGCTGCCGGCACCGTGGCGGTCTCGGTGCGGCGGATTCTCGCCTTGACCATGATGGCTGCCGGCATGGCATCGCTGACGGCACAGGCCATCGCGGCGGAACAGGATGACGCGCTTGAAGAGGTCATCATCACCGGTTCGTCGATCAAGCGCGCGCAGGCCGAAGGCGCCCTGCCGGTGCAGGTGTTCGGCCAGGAAGAGATCCGGCGCAGCGGCACCACTTCCGTGATGGATTTCGTGCAGCAGATTCCGGCCATGCAGGGCTTCGAGCCCATCTCCGATTCGGTGGGCGGCAGCGGCGGCGGCGTCTCCACCGCTTCGTTGCATGACGTGGGCTCGCAGTACACGCTGGTGCTGCTCAACGGCCACCGCGTGGCGCCGTCGGATTCCGGCACCACCATCGACCTGAACACCATCCCGCTGGCGGCCGTGGAGCGCGTCGAAGTGCTGACCGATGGCGCGTCGGCGCTGTATGGCGCCGATGCCATCGCCGGCGTGGTCAACTTCAAGCTCAAGCGCGGCGAGGCCCCGCTCACCGTGGACGTGCGCCGTAGCGAGCCCCAGCACGGCGGAGGCGACAGTCTCAACCTTTCGCTGACCAAGGGCTTCGGTAACCTGAACGCCGACGGCTACGAGACCTTCTTCGCCCTGAGCTACGACAAGCTCAAGCGCCTGAAGGCCTCGCAGCGCGACTTTGCCCGCTCCGGCATCATCCAGGGCCGGCAGGGCGACATCATCTACGACTTCTTCAACGGCTCCACGCGTTCGGTGCCGCCGAACGTGGACCTGTACGACCTCGATGCACCGCCGGACGAATGGCCGCTGACCTCCTTCAGTCCGTACTACGAGGCCAATGGCAGGTGTCCGGTGGACCATGTGGCTGATAGCGGCCAGTGCGTGTTCGACTACACCACCACGGTGGAGATCGCTCCGGAAATCGAGCGCAAGTCGGCCTATGGCACCGCCCGCGTCCGTCTGGGCGATTCCAGCTGGTCGGCCTTTGCCGACGTTGCCGCCGTGAACGCCGACACCATCACGGGCATCGCACCGTATCCGGCCGAGTTCGCGATGGAGACCACGCATCCGTATTACACGCGGTACATCCTGCCCTACATCACGCCGGCCGAAGCCGCGGCGGTGGATCTGGTCAATGTCAAATACCGCCTGTATGACATGGGCGACCGCGAGACCGACTACGCGACCGACACCTTCCACGTGGTCGCCGGCCTGGAAGGCAAGGCGGCAGGTTGGGACCTGTCCGCCGCGCTGACCTATTCGATGCAGAAGCAGAAGCAGATCTACACCAAGGGCTGGCCGCTGGCCGATGCCTTCGACGCCGGCATGCAGAACCAGCTGTTCGATCCCTTCCCGTATGCGGCGGGGCAGATGCCCCAGGCCCAGATCGATGCCCTGCGCGCCACGCAGTACGTCGGGGTTTACGACTCCAACAAGATGCTGATGCAGGGCATCGAAGCCAATGCCCAGCGCGAGCTGTTCAACCTGCCCGGCGGCGCCTTCATCGCGTCGATCGGCGGCGACTTCCGCGACACCAGCTACAAGAAGACGCTGTCCAACGTTGCCGCCAACGGCCTCATCCTGTTCGATACGCCGCAGGATCCCTTCGACCTGTCGCGCACCAACTGGGGCGTGTACGGCGAGTTGCTGGCGCCGCTGCTGCCCAAGCTGGAGCTTACGGGCGCCGTGCGCTACGACAGCATTGCGGGCATCAAGGATGGCCTGACGCATAGCACAGTGGGCGACACCGAGAGCCAGACCACGTACAAGCTGGGCCTGAAGTGGAGCCTGACCGATTCGCTGGCCCTGCGCGGCAGCTACGGCACCGGCTTCCGGGTGGCGACGATGCGCGAGATTGCGCAGCCGATCGTGGATTTCGGCGTGACGGGTGACACCTACACCTGTCCGTTCAATGCCGGCTACGATCCGCTGGGCTACATCGCATCAGGCTATGTCTGCGCCAGCGGCCTGCAGTTCGAAGTGAAGCAGGGCGGCAACGCCGACCTCAAGCCCGAGACGTCGCGGCAGTGGAATGTCGGCTTCATCTGGTCGCCGAGCCGCGATTTCTCGATGGGCGCCAACTACTGGTCGGTGGAGATCAAGAACGCCGTCGATTCGGTGAGCGAGGCGCTGATATTCAACAACCCGGCGCGGTATCTCGACCTCTTCACCACCAAGTACGTCGCTTCCAGTGGCCTGACCTACGTCGCGATGCTGGATTCGCCGATCAACATCGGCCGCCAGCAGAGGGAAGGCATCGACTGGGACTTCAAGGTCGGCGGTGATGTCGGCATCGGCAGGCTCACCGGAGCGCTCGCCGGCACCTACATGATCAAGTCGAGCTACACGGTGCCGGGCACCGCCGATGAGTGGACCTCTAGCCTCGGCGAATATGGTGTGGACAACAAGGTGAGCTTCCGCCACCTCATCACCCTGAACCTGGCATTGAAGACGGGCCCGGTGGAGAACTCGGTGCAGGTTCGCTACCGGTCGGGCTACAAGGATGTGCCGTTCTCGGCGAGTGACTACACCCTGTACGACCCCTCGGGTAATCCCATCGACGGCCGCCTGAACGTGCCCAGCTATTCGCTGATCAACTGGCGCACGGTGTGGAGCGTCAACGATGTGGTGGACCTGACCTTCGGCATCGACAACCTCGTCGACAAGAAGCCGCCGCTGACGCTGCGCACCGAAGGCAGCCACCAGCTGGGCTACGATCCGCGCTACGCCGACGCCTACCTGCGTACCTTCACGCTGGGCTTCACCGCGCGCTTCTGATCGCACCAGGTGTGCTTCCCACGGGGGAATCCGCGAGGATTCCCCCGTTTTCTTTGGTGCGTCCGGCGATGTACCTTCAAGCAGTCATTTGTTTGTGCAAGGAGCGACATCGTGAGCGACACCATCTACGACGCCCTGCGCGAAAGCCATGCAATCCAGCGTTCGCTGTGCCGCAAGCTGCTGCGCTCGAGGCCGCATACGCGGCGGCGGATCGAGCTCTTCAGTGATCTGCGCACCGAGCTGGCTGCGCATGCCGCAGCCGAAGAGCGCTACCTGTATGCGCCCATCCTGATGGACGATGCGGGACTCGACTCCTCCCGCCATGCGCTGCATGAGCATCACGAGATGGACGAGCTGGTCGAGAAGCTGCAGGAGACGGATACCTCGGGGCCAGGCTGGCTCGCGACCGCGAAGAAGCTTTCCGAGAAGGTGCATCACCACCTTCGCGAGGAGGAGAAGAAGTTCTTCCAGGTCTCGGGAAGGATACTGGGCGGCGCGCAGAAAAAACGGCTCGCCGGGCGATACCGCAGGGACTATGCGCGCATGCTGAAGTCGCTGCGCGAGGGTTGATCACCAGCACCAGCAGAGCCTGTTGATCGGCAGCAGCGCAGGCTGATCGACAAAAGAAAAAGCCCGGGCAACTTGCGTTGCCCGGGCTTTCACGCTGGCCTTTTCAGGCCGCAGCGGTCAGCGCGTGTCGGTACGACGCAGCACCACGCGGCGGTTCTGCGCACGGCCTTCGGCCGTCTTGTTGTCCGCTTCGGGCTGGGTCTCTCCGTAGCCCACCGACTCCAGGCGCGAGCCGTCCACACCGCGATCCGTGAAGTACTTCTTCACGGAGTCGGCGCGGCGCTGCGACAGGCGCAGGTTGTACGCGTCGCTGCCGGTGCTGTCGGTGTGGCCTTCCACCACGCCCTTGGCCGTCGGCACCGTGACCTTGAAGAACTCCACGGCGCGGTCCAGGTCAGCCTGGGCAGCGGCCTTGATGTTCGCCGAGTCGGTGTCGAACAGCACTTCCAGGCGCACCGTCAGGCTGCAGCCCACGGCGTCCACGGCATCGCCCGGAGGCGTCTGCGGGCAGCGGTCGGCCGAATCCGGCACACCGTCGTGGTCGCCATCCGCGGGCGGCGGCGGCGGGGGAGGCGGCGGGGGCGGAGGAGGAGGAGGCGGGGGTGGCGGCGGCGGAGGCGTCGGAGCGGCCGGCGCCTTGCCACCGAAGGCCACCTGCAGGCCGAGGCCTACGTACGGGTCCAGCAGGCTCTCGGCGACGAAGTAGCGCACGCCGGCATCACCGCGCAGCTGCAGCTTCGCACCTTTGCCGAATTCGGCGATGTCGCCGAGGAAGCCGGCGCCGGCGTTGGCGAACAGCGACTCACCCACGGACAGATCATGGGTTCCGCCAAACTTGTTGAGGGGGTTGATGCCGTCGGCGAAGCCGATGCCGCCGAACAGGAACGGGCTCGTCCGGCCGGCGCGGTTGAACACGCGCTCCAGGTCGAGGCTCGCGCCGTGCAGCTCCTGCTTCGAGCCGCCGGCGAAGGGATCGTGCTGGCTGACGAAGGCGCTGACGTTGAGATTCCACTGCTCGTTCAGCACCCGGCCGAAGTAGAGCCTGGCGCCATCGCCTTCGTCCACTCCCCAACCATGGTCGGAGAACAGGTGGAAGGGCTGCAAGCCGATGATCGTTGCGCCGGGGTCTTCGCCTCCGGCCTGCGCGCCGGCCGCACCCAGCAGGGCGGTCGCGACGGCGAGCGGTAACAGGGATTTCTTCATTTAGACTACCTTCTGAAACTTCCCCGGGGGCGGGGGAGGTGGCTTATGCTACTTGCAAGTGTCGATTCCACCAAGTCTTTGGTGGTTCTGTTGCACTTGTGCAACAGGCACTGGAGCGCCTAGTCAACGCTGCAGCGCCGGGTGCAGCAGCCGGTCGCCGGCCTTGATTCCGCGGCGCCCGGCCTCTCCACCCCGCAGTTCGAGCACGCCGGCCACGGCCCCGCCCGAATCGATGATGTCCGTATTCAGCGGCCGTGCGTCGGCGGCGATGTTGAGGATGCGTCCGTCCGGCCCGAAGAACACCATGTCCAGCCGGATGTAGGTGTTCTTCATCCACATCTGCATGGGCCGCGGGGCGTCGAGCAGGAACAGCATGCCGTAGTCGGCCGGGAGGTCGCGTATCCACATCAGGCCCTGCGCCTGGCGCGGTGGCGTATCGGCGATGAACACGTGGAAAGTGTCGCGCCCGTCGGCGCGCTGGATGGTCAGCGTGCTGCGCGGGAATTCCTTCAGCTGCGCAGGCTGGTAGTCACGCGGCACCTGAGCGCAGGCGGCATCCAGTGCCAGTGCGGCGAGCAGGGCGGTCAGCATGCGCCGGGTCATCATGGCGTTTTCTCCATCGTGATGCGTCCGGCGAACTCGAAGGTGGGTACCAGCAGGCGGCGGCTGCCGCTGCCATCCGTGGCCGGCGCCGTGCAATAGCCGCGTGCCTCGATCCGCTCGCCGCCGCCGGCCAGCAGCGGCCGCCGCTGCAGCGATTCGACCGCGCAGCGTGTGTTGCCGCCGGTGGAGAACAAGGTGTTCTCGCCTTCGAGGATCACCGTGAGGTTGGTGGGCAGGACCTGGGCCGGGCCGGCTGCGGCATCCGCAAGATCGATGCCGAAGATGAAGCGCAGACTGTGCGGCCCGCCGGTGGCCGTCGCAGGCAGCGTGCCGGCAATCACGGCGCGCAGCCCCCTGCCGTCCGGCCGCTCGCCGCCTTCACAGCGCATCATGTCGTTGCTCCACGTGAGGTCGGCATCGATGGCGCCGCGCAGGCGCGCGTGCAGGAAACCATCTCCGGCCGGCAGGCAGGCCGTGGCCAGCGCCGCCGGTGGCGGCTGTGGTGCGGGGGAGTCGCCGGCGCAGGCGGCGAGGCTCATGCCCAGCAGCAGAACCGGTGTACCCCCTTTCATCAGTTGCGCGTGCGCAGCACGGGGTAGCCGCCGCGTTCGAGCGCCTCGTCGAACAGGTTCCAGGTCACGAGGCTGTCGTTCGAGCGCGGCTCGAGCAGGTATGCGGTCAGGCGCGCCAGGGGCTGCGTCATCGGCACGCGCCAGGCGCCGGCAGCCACAGTGGCCTGGGCCGGCCCCCACGAGCCGCTCACGGTGCGCTCCTGATGGTTCTCGAAAGGTTTCTCTGCCGCCGTCGAGGTGGCAATGGTGTAGGTCTCGAGCCCGGAGGTGATTGCCGAAGTCACCGGTTCGAGCACGATGCCGTGGGCACGTAGCCGTTCAACGGCGATCTTCTGGTCGGCCGGCACGAAGTAGGCGCTGGGCACGCGCTCGTTCTCGGTGGAACGGAACGTGGTCTCGTCGGCCATGATCTCGGGTTTCACCACGTCGGCCCGGCGGTGCATCACGTGCCCGCTGTAGGGGTTCACTTCCTCGGTGACATCGCCCATCAGGATCTCGATGTTGCCGGTGCGCTGGACCTCGGAGCGCAGCGACTGCCTGCTGCCCGGCAGGCGCGCCGCGTTCGCGTCCGCCGCTGCGGTGATGCGCCGCAGGGTGGCCGCGTTGTGGTGGGCGTAGTCCAGCACTTCTTCCATGAAGCGGTAGGAGACGTGGATGCGCTCGTCGAAGGGCAGGTAGGAATAGGTCTCGCTGAGGATGCCGAAGCGGTTGCGCAGGCCCCAGTAGTTGTGGGAATAGCGCGGCAGATCCTCCACCGTGCGCCACACGCGCAGCGGCTGCTCCCCCGAAACATTGCCGTAGGAGCGGATCGACCAGCCGTCCCGGGCCTTGATGGACTTCGTCACGGCGGCGAGCCAGGTACGCGCCTGCTGCACGATGGCCGGATCGACGGCCGGATTGTCGGGGGTCTCGAAGGTGAGGTGGTA
Organism: Steroidobacteraceae bacterium; assembly: GCA_049841155.1. Lineage (GTDB taxonomy): Bacteria > Pseudomonadota > Gammaproteobacteria > Steroidobacterales > Steroidobacteraceae > ZC4RG30. Next base: position 1,645,937 of record JASGHI010000003.1, on the reverse strand, counting down.
GGCGTGCCGCGAACCGTTGGTGGTGTGCAGGTCCATCATCACCTGCGGGTCGTACTCGTTCAGCAGGCGCACCATCGAGCGGGCTTCGGGAGTCTCCAGCTTGATGTGGTCGCGGTTGATGTTCAGGCCCTGCGCATTGACGCGCGTGCCCTGGCCGCCCACCGGTCCGTTCTGGAAGCCGCGGCTCACCAGCGTGATGCGCTCGTTGCCGTCGGCGTTGTGGATGGGATTGAACAGCAGCACCATGGACTGCATCCAGTCGGCGTGCTGGCCCTGCGCGAGCGCGCGCACCAGCGCCAGGATGGCCTCCTTGCCTTCCACCTCGCCGGCGTGGATGTTGGCCTCCACGTACACACGCAGCAGGCCCGATGCCTTCACTGCGGCAGGACTGGCATCGGCAACGCGGCCCACCACGGCCAGCGGCAGCGCCCGGCCCTCGAAGGTGTAGCCGAAGGGCGTGACATGCACCAGATCGGACGCTGCGGCGGCGGCTGCGAGGAAGGCCTGCACATCTTCGTAGCGGCTGGTCTCGGCGTAGCCCGTGCGCTCGGCGCGCGTCTGCAGCCCGTGCGAGGGGCGCCGGCTCGCTGCCGCGGGCGGGACCGATGGCGAGAACTCCGGGAACCATCAGGAGCGCAAGCCACCGGCGGCCGGGAACATCTTGGTGCATGCGGGTCATCCTACAAGGTTGTGCGGGCGTGCACGAAGTCCCCTCGCCGTAAGCCGGTACACTACGCGGATGCAAGTCATCGAAATCTCGCCCGTCATTCCCGCCGCGCTCGACCGCCTGCCCGAGCTTGCCGCGAACCTGTTCTACAGCTGGCACCGTCCCACGCGGGCGCTGTTTGCCGATCTGGACCGGGCGCTGTGGCGCCAGAGCCATGCCAATCCGCGCCTGATGCTGCGCTGCCTGTCGCAGGATTCGCTGGACCGTGCAGCCGCCGATCCAGACTATCTGCAGAGCTACCACGCGGCGCTCGCCGCCTTCGACGCCTACCAGGCGCAGAGGCTGCGTCCGGACGAGCCGCTGGTGGCCTACTTCTGCGCCGAATACGGTTTCCACGAGAGCTTTCCGAACTACTCCGGCGGCCTGGGCATTCTCGCGGGCGACTACTGCAAGGCGGCCAGCGACGAACGGCTGAACTTCGTGGCCGTCGGCCTGCTGTACCGGCAGGGCTATTTCTCGCAGGCCGTGGACAGCGAAGGCGCGCAGCTTGCCGGCTTCGCCGATGCCGATCCGCGCGACCTGCCGGTGGAGCGCGTGCTGGACGGCGCGGGCAACTGGCTTGCCGTTTCCGTGCCGGTGGGTGATCGCGAGGTCCGGGCGCAGCTGTGGCGCGCGCAGGTGGGCCGCATCAGCGTCTACCTGCTGGACACCAACACGCCGGCCAACTCCGAGGCTGACCGCGACATCACCTTCCGCCTCTATGGCGGCGACGAGGCCTGGCGCATCAAGCAGGAAATGGTGCTGGGCATCGGCGGCGTGCGCGCGCTGCGCGCGCTGGGGCTGGCGCCGGCGGTGTGGCATCTGAACGAAGGTCATGCGGCCTTCCTGACCATCGAGCTGCTGCGCGAGCAGCTGGCGCAGGGGCGCGGCTTCGACGCCGGCCTGGAGGCGGTGGCCGCGCAGTGCGTGTTCACCACGCATACGCCGGTGGCGGCGGGACACGACGCCTTCAGCGACGGCCTGTTCCGCGAGCATTTCTCGGGCCTGACCCGCACCATGGGCGTGGACGTGGGGCGGCTCCTGGCGCTGGGCCGCGCGCCCGGCGCGGACGGCTGGTTCAACATGACGCGCCTGGCGCTCAATGGCGCGCGCCGCATCAATGGCGTGAGCCGCATCCATGGCGGAGTGTCGTCGCAGCTGTGCGCCAACCACTGGCCGGAAGTGCCGCCGCTGGAGAACCCCGTCGGCTACGTCACCAACGGCGTGCATGTGCCGACTTTCCTGTCGTCGGTGTGGCATCCGTATCTGGACGAGCGTCTGCCGCAGTGGCGTGAGCGTTCCACGGACCCGGAGTACTGGCGGGCGCTGGATGAAGAGGCCGATGCGCCGTTCTGGCGCGTGGCGCAGGATGCCAAGTCGCGCATGATCGCCGGCGTGCGTGCGCGGCTGGAGCGCGAATACCGGCGCAAGGGGCTGGCCACGGCGCAGCTGCGCCACATCTGCCGGCACCTGGATCCGGCCAACCCCAATGTGCTGACTATCGGGTTCGCGCGGCGCTTTGCCACGTACAAGCGCGCCGCGCTCATCATGCGCGACCGCGAGCGGCTGCGGCGCCTGGTCAGCAATCCCGAGCGGCCGGTGCTGTTCCTGTTCGCCGGCAAGGCCCATCCGGCCGACCAGCCCGGCCAGCAGATACTGCGGGAGATCAAGCAGGCCATGCTCACTCCCGAGTTCGCCGGGCATGTGGTGTTTCTCGAGGACTACGACATCCAGCTGGCGCGCTGGCTGGTCACGGGTGTGGATGTGTGGCTCAACAACCCCATTGCGCCGCTGGAGGCCAGCGGAACCTCGGGCATGAAGGCGGCCATCAACGGGCGGCTGAATCTGTCCATCCTGGACGGCTGGTGGGCCGAGGCTTGGGATGGCGACAACGGCTGGGGCCTGCCCGGCTCCACCGTGCAGGATCCGGCGCGGCGCGACGAACATGATGCCGAGACCGTGCTCGATGCCATCGAAGAAGAGGCGGTGCCGCTGTACTACTCGCGCGATGCCGAGGGCATGTCCACGGAGTGGGTGCGCCGCTGCCGGCACGCGATGGCCTCGGTACTGCCGCGTTTCAACATACGGCGCGCACTGTGCGACTACGAGCGCGGCATGTATCGCCCGGTCGCAAGGCAGGGGGTGCTGCTGGCGGCCGACAACGGCGTGCGGGCGGCGGAACTCGCGGCCTGGAAGCAGAAGATCCGCGAACGCTGGTGGGGTGTGCGCATCCTTTCCGTGACGCGGGAGCCGCAGCAGCCGGGTGCGAATGCGCCGCTGCGCATGCGCGTCAGCGTGCATGTGGATGGCCTCGCGCCGTCGGACCTGCGCGTGGAGTTCAAGGCGCGGCGCGTGCTGCCCGAAGCCTCCTTCGAGCTGGCGCCGCTGTCCTCATTCGGCCATCCCACGCCGCAGGGCCAGTGGCGTGCGGAGTTCACCGCCACGGGGGAAACGGCGCCCGACGGCGGCGTGCTCTACGAGGTGGCTGCAACGGCACCGGTGGCTGGCCAGTACGAGCTGGAAGTGCGCGTCTATCCCTGGCACGAGCTGCTGTCGCATCCGCTTGAAATGGGGCTCATGAAGACTTTCTGATCAGCACCAGGCCGGCAAGCGGCGGCAGGTCGATGGTGAGCGAGCAGGGCAGGCCGTGCAGCGGTTCGTGCACGGCTTCTACTCCGGCCACACCGAGGTTCGCGCCGCCGTAGTGGCCGGAGTCCGAGTTCAGCCGCACTTCGTACCAGCCGGGCTCCGGTACTCCGAGGCGATGGCCGGGCCGCGGCTGCGGCGTGAAGTTCAGCGCCACGACAGCCGTCTGGCCGCCGCCGCGGCGCAGGTAGGCGAGCGTGGAATGCTGCGCGTCGTTGCAGTCGATCCACTGGAAACCCTGCGGCTCGAATTCATGCCGGTACAGCGCCGGGTCCGATACATAGAGGCGGTTCAAGTCGGCAATGAGCTGCTGCACGCCGCGGTGCTCGGCATGCTCGAGCAGGAACCAGGGCAGCGCCACGTGGAAATCCCATTCCCAGGGATGCGCGAACTCTCCGCCCATGAACAGCAGCTTCTTGCCCGGCATGGTCCACATGTACACGTAGAGCAGCCGCAGGTTCGCCAGCTGCTGCCAGCGGTCGCCCGGCATGCGGCCCAGCAGCGAGCTCTTCAGATGCACCACTTCATCATGTGACAGCGGCAGGATGAAGTTCTCGCTGAACGCGTACATCATCCCGAAGGTCAGCTTGTTCTGGTGGTGGCTGCGGTAGAGGGGATCCTCCTTGAAGTACGACAGCGTGTCGTGCATCCAGCCCATGTTCCACTTCATCGAGAAGCCCAGGCCGCCCATGTCGGGCGGCCGGCTCACCATGGGCCAGTCGGTGGATTCCTCCGCCATGATGACGGTGCCCGGCGAGCGCGAGTGCGTGAGGTGGTTCAGCTGCCGCAGGAAGTCGATGGCTTCCAGGTTCTCGCGTCCGCCGTGCCGGTTGGGCACGAAATTGCCGCGCCGCGCGAAATCCAGGTAGAGCATCGAGGCCACCGCGTCCACCCGCAGGCCGTCGAAGTGGAATTCCTCCAGCCAGTAGCAGGCCGAGGACAGCAGGAAGGCGCGCACCTCGTGCCGCTCGTAGTTGAAGATGTAGGTGCCCCAGTCCTGGTGCTCGCCCTTGCGCGGGTCGGCGTATTCATACAGCGCGGTGCCATCGAAACGGGCGAGGCCATGGGCATCGCGCGGGAAATGCGCCGGCACCCAGTCGAGCAGCACGCCGATGCCGGCGCGGTGCGCGCAGTCGATGAAGGCCTTGAGGTCTTCGGGTGTGCCGAAGCGGCTGGTGGGCGCGAAATAGCCGGTGGTCTGGTAGCCCCAGGAATCATCGAGCGGATGTTCGGTGACGGGCAGCAGTTCGATGTGCGTGAAGCCCAGCCGCTGCATGTAGGGGATGAGCTCGTCGGCGAGCTCCTTCCATGAGAGGAAGCTGCCATCCGGGTGGCGCTGCCAGGAGCCGGCATGCACTTCGTAGATGGACATGGGTGCATGCAGCCAGTCGCGGGAGCGCCGCGCCTGCATCCAGGCCTGGTCCTGCCATGGCCAGGGCGCATCGGTCGCGACGATGGAGGCGGTGGCCGGGCGCAGCTCCATGGCGCGCGCGTAAGGATCGGTCTTGACCTCCACGCTGCCGGTGGTGCGGTTGCGGATCTCGAACTTGTACAGTTCGCCCACCGCCAGGCCCGGCACGAACAGCTCCCATACGCCGCTGCTGCCCAGCACGCGCATGGGCAGGCGCCGCCCGTCCCAGTCGCAGAAGGGACCCACTACGCTGACGCGTTCGGCATTGGGCGCCCATACCGCGAAGCGGATGCCCGCGATGCCATCGAAGCTGGCCGCGTGCGCGCCGAGCATGCGCCAGCTTTCGGCGTGGCCGCCGCTGGCAAACAGGGCAAGGTCGGCCTCCGACAGGGAGGGAGCGAAGCTGTAGGGGTCGATGCGCCGGTGCCGGTGGCCCTGGTCGTCTTCCCATATCAGCACCGGGTGCCGGGGTGCATCGGCGCGCGGCAGTTCGGCGGAGAAGAAATCCGTGTTTCCCATGCGTATCAGCGCCGGTCCATTTTCCAGTATGGCCGACCGGGTACAGGGGAGGTAGGCCGTCACGACCGTTGCCACAGCAGCGTCATGCGGACCCAGCAGGCTGTGCGGATTGTGATGCATGCCTGCAGATATGCGGGTAAGTTCTGTATGCACTGTGGTTAATATAGCTGGCATGGCCAAAGTTTCCCGCAAATCCGGTGACCGCTATGTGAGCCGTCTCACCGGAGGCACGCTGGCGATGATCATGGCGGGGGGGCGCGGCGAGCGCCTGCGCGGCCTCACCGAACACCGCTGCAAGCCGGCCACCCCCTTCGGCGGCAAGTTCCGCATCGTGGACTTCGTGCTTTCCAACTGCGTGAACTCGGGCGTCCGCAAGATCGCGCTGCTCACGCAGTACAAGGGCCAGTCGCTGATCCAGCACGTGCAGCGCGGCTGGAGTTACCTGCGCGGCGAGCTGGGCGAGTTCATCGACGTGATTCCAGCGCAGCAGCAGATCGGCAAGCACTGGTACCGCGGCACGGCCGACTGCATCTATCAGAACCTCGACTATCTGCGCCAGCACAATCCGAACCACGTGCTGGTGCTGGCCGGCGACCACATCTACAAGATGGATTACGGCCCGATGATCGCCTACCACGTGGAAAAGGGGGCGGACATCACCGTGGGCGTGGTCGAAGTGCCGATCAACGATGCGCGCGAATTCGGCGTGCTGTCGGTGACGGAGTGGAACCGCGTCACCAAGTTCGCCGAAAAGCCGCGCGAGCCCGAGCCTATGCCGGGAAACCACGACGTGGCGCTGGCGTCCATGGGTATATACGTCTTCAACGCCCGGCTGCTGGAGCAGCTGCTGGCGGAGGATGCGGCGGACGAGGCTTCGGGTCACGATTTCGGCAGGAACGTCATTCCCAAGGCCATCGAAGGCCTGCAGGTCTTCGCCTATCCCTTCCGCAATGCGCGCACGCGCGCGCAGGATTACTGGCGCGACGTGGGTACGGTGGATGCCTTCTACGAGGCCAACATCGAACTGGTGCATGTGTCGCCGGAGCTGAATGTCTACGACGAGGAATGGCCCATCTGGACCTACCAGGTGCAGCAGCCGCCGGCGAAATTCGTGCTCGACGATGGCGAGCGCGTCGGCATGGCGGTGAATTCCCTGGTGGCCGGCGGTTCCATCATCTCCGGCGCGGTGGTGCGCGAGTCGCTGCTGTTCTCGCAGGTGCGCGTCGAGGAGCGCTCGCTGATCGAGCGCTCGGTGATCATGCCCGGCGTGCATGTGGGCAAGGGCTGCACCATCGTGCGCGCCATCATCGACGAGCATTGCGACATTCCCGACGGCATGCAGATCGGCGTCGACGTGGAAGCCGACCGGCAGCGTTTCGATGTCACGCCGCGCGGCGTGGTGCTGGTGACGCCGCAGGCATTGCTGGCGATGACCAGCGTCCGTGCCTGATTCCGCGGGGGCAGCTTTGACCGAAGGCCGTCTGCCAGTGGTGTTCCTCTGGCACATGCACCAGCCGCCTTATCGCGATGCGCTTTCCGGGCGCTACATCCTGCCCTGGACCTACCTGCACGCGATCAAGGACTACACCGACATGGCCGCGCACCTGGAGGCGCAGCCGGGTGCGAAGGCGGTGGTCAATTTCACGCCGGTGCTGATCGAACAGATCGAGGAGCTGGCAGCGCGCGTGCAGGAGAGTCTCGCCGGCGGCCGGCCGCCGCCGGACGCGCTGCTCGCCACGCTGTCCGGCGAGCCGCTGCCTGCGGAGGAGGCGCAGCGGCTGGCGTTGCTGCGGGCCTGCCTCAAGGCCGATGCCACGCATCTCATCGGGCGTCATCCGAGATTCGGCGAGCTGGCGGCGATTGCCGCGACGGTCGGCACTCCGGAACTCATCAGCTATGTCTCCGATGCCTTTCTGCATGACCTTTCCATGTGGTACCACCTGGCGTGGCTCGGCGAATCCGTGCGCCGCGGCGATGCGCGCGTGGCGCAGCTCGCCGACAAGGGCCGCGGGTTCGGCGCCGCGGACCGCCGCCTGCTGCTGGAGCTGATCGGCGAGCTGCTCTCTGGAATCCTGCCGCGCTACCGGCGGCTCGCCGATGCGGGCCGCTGCGAACTCGCTGTCTCGCCCTACAGCCATCCCATACTGCCGCTGCTGATCGATTTCGGCGCTGCCCGCGAATCCGAACCGCATGCGGCATTGCCGCTGTACTCTTCCTATCCGGGCGGAGCCGCCCGTGCCACTTGGCACATGGAGGAAGCCCTGCGCTGCTTCGAGCGCGTGTTCGGACGCCGGCCGCGGGGCTGCTGGCCCTCCGAGGGCGCGATCAGCAATGCGGCCGTGGACGCGATCGACGCGGCCGGCTTCGACTGGTTTGCCACCAGTGCCGGCGTGCTGCGCGGTTCGCTGGAAAAATCCGACATCGCCATTGCCGATGAACCCGCTGCCCAGGAGCGCCAGCTCAATCGCGCCCATGCGCTGCCGGGGCGCCGCGTGGCGGGCTTCTTCCGCCAGGAAATGCTCTCGGATCTCATCGGTTTCACCTATTCGAAATGGCATGGCGATGATGCGGCGGCGCATTTTGTCGGCGAGCTGGAGGCCGTCGAAGTGCGCACGCGCGGCGAGCCGGGCCGCGTGCTGCTGGTGGCGCTGGATGGCGAGAATGCCTGGGAGCACTACCCGTTCAATGGGCATTACTTCCTCAGCGCGCTGTATGCCTCGCTGGCCGCGCATGCCCGGCTGCGCATGGCGACACTCGCCGAAGTGGTGGACGAGCAGCGCGCAGCGCAGCTTGCGCCCGTGTCGCTGCCGCAGGTGCGCGCCGGCAGCTGGGTGTACGGCACGCTGTCCACCTGGATGGGTGATGCCGACAAGAACCGCGGCTGGGATCTGCTCTGCGAGGCCAAGCTGGCCTTCGACCAGGCAGTGGCCGCAGGCAGGCTCGCGGCCGCCGATCTCGAACGCGCCACGCGCCAGCTTGCCGCCTGCGAGGCTTCGGACTGGTTCTGGTGGTTCGGCGATTACAACCCTTCGGGAGCGGTGCGCGATTTCGACGAGCTGTACCGCCATCAGCTCGCGAGCCTGTATCGCGCGCTGGGCCTTGATCCGTCGGCGGCGCTCGAGCAGCCCATCAGCGTCGGCCGCGGCGAGCCCGAGGGCGGCGGCGTGATGCGGCGCGCGTGAATACACCGCGCATTCTTTCCCGCCGCCGCGCCGGTGCGCTGCTGCCGCTTTCCGCGTTGTGGCGCGAGGGCAGTGGTGCGCTGGGCGAGGCGGCCCTGCGTTTCGTCGACTGGCTGGCCGAGGCGGGCTTCTCCGTGTGGCAGGTGCTGCCGCTGGTGCCGGTGGGCGAGGCGGGGTCACCGTACTGGTCGCGTGCCGACCGTGCCGGCGAACCTTCCCTCATCGATCCGCGCGAACCCGATCCCGGCAGCGAGGCCGACCTGGCGGCGTTCCGCGCGGCGGCAGCGGAGTGGATCGAGGATTACGCGCTGTTCGAAGCCTTGAGCCGCGAGCAAGGCGCAGCGCCCTGGTGGCTGTGGCCGGCGCCGCTGCGCGACCGCGAGCCGCAGGCACTGGCCGCGGCAGCGGCGCGGCATGCGCGGCAGATCGAAGGCATCGTCCGCACGCAGTGGCGCTTCGACGCCCAGTGGCGCCGGCTGCGCGAGCATGCGCAGGCGCGCGGCATCGCCTTGTTCGGCGACCTGCCCATCTACGTGGCGCCGGATTCGGTGGCCACCTGGTCCGATCCCGCGCAGTTCATGCTCGATGCCGGGGGCAAGCCCGATCCGGTGGCGGGCGTGCCGCCCGACTACTTTGCCGAGGATGGCCAGCTGTGGGGCAATCCGCTGTACAACTGGCCACAGCACCAGCGCGATGGTTTCGCGTTCTGGCTGCGGCGGCTGCGCCTGCTGGCCGAGCGCTTCGACCTGCTGCGCATCGATCATTTCCGCGGCCTCGCGGCCTACTGGGCGGTGCCCGCGGCGGCGGCCACCGCGCGTGCCGGGCAATGGATCCAGGCGCCCGGCCGCCAGATGCTGCAACGGGTGACGACCCTGCTGCCGCAGCTGGAACTGGTGGCGGAGGATCTGGGCGTGATCACGCCCGACGTGGTGGCATTGCGGCGCGACTTCGCGCTGCCCGGCATGCGCGTGCTGCAGTTCGGCTTCGATGGCGATCCGGCCAACCTGCATCTGCCGCATCACCACGACCAGGACAGCGTCGTCTACACCGGCACGCATGACAACGACACCACCGTGGGCTGGTATGCCGGCCTCGGCGATGCCGGCCGCGATCGGGTGCGCCGTTACCTGGGCCGCGCGGATGATGAGGTGGTGGATGCGCTGCGCCGCGCCGCGCTGGCCTCGGTGGGGCGGCTCGCGGTGTTGCCGGTGCAGGACATCTTGCATCTGGGCAGTGAAGCACGCCTCAATACGCCCGGTACGGTCACCGGCAACTGGAGCTGGCGCCTGCCGGAGGGCGCGCTGTACGGCGATCTGGCGCGGCGCTACCGCGAGCTCAATGGCCTCTACGATCGGAGCTGACATGAAAGCGTGGTTCTGTTCTGCACTGCTGGCGGTGGCGATGACCGGATGTTCTGGCATCGTGCCGAAGCTCGAGACACCGCAGCTGCAGGTGGTGGGCGTGGACCTGCTGCGCAGCGATCTGCTCACGCAGCAGCTGCGGGTGCGCATGCGCGTCACCAACCCCAATGACCGCGTGCTGCCGGTGCGCTCGATCATCTACCGGGTGGAAGTGGCGGGCGAGCCCTTCGCGCAGGGCGAGTCGGAACGCAATTTCGAGGTGCCGGCGCTGGGCAGCACCGAGTTCGACGTGGGCATGACGGCCAATGCCGCCGGCACGCTGCTGAAGCTGCTGGGCAGCGGCAACCGCGCCGGCGCGCTGGACTACCGCCTCGTCGGCAAGGTGCAGCTGGCCTCGGGCCTCATCCGTTCGATTCCCTTCGAGGAGAAGGGCAGCCTCAACCTGCGCTAGAGCAGGCGCTCGTAGAGGGCGATGTACTCGCTCACCTGCTTCTTCCACGAGAAGTCCTGCGCCATGGCGTTCTGCACCAGGCGCCGCCACAGGCCACGGTTGGCATACCACTCTATGGCCTGGCCCACGCCCCACACCACTCCGCCCACGTCGAAGTCCTCGAACACCACGCCGGTGCCCTGACGGGTGGCCGGATCGAAGTGCTGCACCGAGTCGGCGAGGCCGCCGGTGCGGCGCACGATGGGCACGGTGCCGTAGCGCAGGCTGTACATCTGGTTGAGCCCGCAGGGCTCGTACAGCGAGGGCATGAGGAACATGTCGCTGGCGGCTTCGATCCAGTGCGCGTGTTCTTCGCTGTAGCCGCGCCGGAAGGCAATGCGCGTCGGATGGTCGTGGGCGAGGCGCGCGAAGAAATCCTCGTAGCGTTCCTCGCCGCTGCCCAGGATGGCGAGGCAGAAATCCCGTTCGGCCAGCAGCCGCGGGCACGGCATCGAACAGCAGTTCGAAACCCTTCTGCGAGGCCATGCGGCTGACCATGCCGATCAGCGGACTGCGGCTGCGCGCCTGGGTGGCGAGGTCCAGCCGCTGCATGAAATCCTGCTTGAGTTCGGCCTTGATGCCGAGCTGGCTGGCGTTGTAGTGCTGCGGCAGGTGGCGGTCGCAGCGCGGGTCCCATTCCTCGTAGTCGACGCCGTTCAATATGCCGGTGATGTCGTGGCTGCGCGGCCGCAGGCTGCCATCGAGCCCGTAGCCGTATTCGGGCGTCTGGATCTCGCGTGCGTAGGTGGGGCTCACGGTGCTGATGTGGTCGGCGTGCCGTATGCCCTCGCGCAGCGGATTGATGCGGCCGGCGCCGAGGTCGCCGGGATCGATGCGGTGCTCCTGGCCCGCGAGCCCCACATCGGCCAGCGCGCCGGCGCCGAACACGCCCTGGTAGGCGATGTTGTGGATGGACATCAGCGAGCGCGTGCCGTGGAACAGCTGGTCCCAGGCGTAGAAGCTGCGCAGCAGCAGCGGACCCAGGCCCGTGTGCCAGTCATTGCAGTGCAGGATCTGCGGCGCGAAGGCCATGCGCTGGCAGGACTGCAGTGCCGCGTGGGTGAGCAGCGCGAAGCGCAGGTGTTCGTCCGGCGCATTGCCGTAGAGCCGGTCGCGGTCATAGAACGCGGGGGCATCCACCAGATAGACCGTGGCGCCGGTTCCCGGCAGCGTGGTCGCGTACACCGAGAAGCGCAGCGTATGCGGACCCAGCTGCAGCGGCACATCCCGCAGGAAGTCCACCGGATGCAGCGTGAGCCCGCGCCGCTCGATCTGCCGGTACAGCGGCATGAACAGTCTTATGTCGTGCCCGGCGGCATGCAGGTACTTGGTGAGCGCGCCGGCAACGTCCGCAAGTCCGCCGGTCTTGGCGAGCGGCGCGACTTCCGAGGCGATGAAGCAGATGCGCAGGGAGGGCATTGCAGAAGTGTAGCGTTATCATGCGCCGATGCAGCGGACACTGGTGCTGATCACACTGCTGGGCCTGGTCGTCGTGTCGGTTGCCATTGGTGCGCTGGCATCGAACTGGCCGTTCTGGTCGCGGGCACTGGCATGGCAGAACGCCGCGCAGGGCTGGCCGGATTCTCTTGGCGGGCCGCGGCAGACGCTGCAGGCGGGAGCGGTGCCGCCGCTGCAGATCCACGGCGATGCAGCGCTCGATGAGCTGGCCGCATCCACCGATGCCACGGTGCTGCTGGTGGGAGCCGGCGGGCAGGTGCGCGCGCACTTCGCGGCCGGCAACTCCGCCGACAGCCTGATCGACGGACGCGGACTGTCCGCCGCATTGCCGGCGCTGCTGGTGGGTGTGCTGGCAAGCCAGCGGCCGGCACTGCTCGATACTCCCGTGGGAGAGCTGGTGAAGGAGTGGGCAGGGGACCCGCGCGGCGCGATCACCTCGCGGCAATTGCTCTGGCAGCTCAGCGGATTGCCCGCTGGACCCTTTCATCCGCTGGATCCCTTCAGTGACCAGGCGGCGCTGCGCTCGGGACCGGATTTCCGGCGTGCGGTGCTGGGGATCGGCAGCGCGTACCCGCCGGGCAGCCATTTCGAACCTTCACCGGCCAATGCGCAGCTGCTGGCCCTGGTGGCCGAGGCCGTGACCGGCCAGGATTTCGCCACCGCATTACAGCAACGGTTGTGGAGCGCAGTGGCGTCACGGCCCGCACAGGGGCTGCTCGACCACCGGCGCGGCATGCTGGCCGCGCACTGCTGTTTCATTGCGGCCGCCGGAGACTGGCTGCGGCTGGGGCTGCTGCTCGCGGGAGATGCCCGGGCCGGCGCGCGGCAGCTGCTGTCGGCGGAATATCTGGCCGAGCTCCTGCGGCAGTCGCCGGTGCACCCCGGCTATGGCCTGGGGCTGGAGATACAGCAGGGGGCGCAAGGGGTCTACCTGGTGCTGCAATCCTCCGGCAGGTTGCTGGCGGCAGCTCCCGGCCGGGGCCGGGCACTGTTCTGGTACGGCGGCGAGCTTACGCCGCGGCTGCGCAGCCGCCTGCTGCAGGAGCTGGAACGTTAGCATTTAAAGCCTAGGCAGATATTGATATAGGCAGCTAGATGGGGCGGTGCCCGCGGGTTGCACCAGAGTGGGTCGAGGCTTCCTGCTAAAATTGCCCTTTCCCGAGCCCCAGTTTCCGGCGGTCCCCGCCTCAAGGGCGCGGGTCCTAGGATGTCTGTGTCCCCGCCGTACAAACAGCTCGAACAGGAGTGGCAGCGTCTGCATGCCTTCAGCGGTGCATTGTCGCTGCTGCGCTGGGACGCGGCCGTGATGATGCCCCGCGGCAGTGCCGATGTGCGCGGCGAGCAGCTCGCCGCCATCGAGGTCGAGCACCACCAGTTGCTCACTTCGCCCAGGATCAGCCGGCTCATCGACCGCGCCCAGGCCGCCGAAGGCACGCTCGATGACTGGCAGAAGGCCAATCTGCACGCCATGCGCCGGCAGCGGGACCGTGCCATCGCAACGCCCGTGTCGCTGATCTCGCGTCTGGCGCTGGCGACCTCGGTGGCCGAGGTGCGCTGGGCCGAGGCGCGGCAGCGCAAGGATTTCTCCGTGTTCGCGCCGCACCTGGAAGAGGTGCTGCGGCTGGTGCGCGACCGCGCCGCGTTGCTGGGACAGGCGCTGGGACTTGCGCCCTACGACGCGCTGATGGACGAGTTCACGCCCGCCCTGTCCGTGGGCGATGTCGATGCGATCTTCAAGGCGCTGTCGCGCAAGCTGCCGACGCTGATCCGCGCCGCCATCGAGCACCAGGCGCAGACACCGCCGCTGCCGATCACGGGCCGCTTTGCGCCGGGCAAGCAGCGCCAGTTCATCACCGAGGTGATGAAGTCGCTGGGCTTTCCTTTCGACCGCGGCCGGCTCGACGAGAGCGAGCACCCTTTCACCGAGGGCGTGCCCGGCGACATCCGCGTGACCACGCGGCTGGACGGTGCCGACCCCTTCACGGGGCTGCTCGCCGCCGTGCACGAGACCGGCCATGCACTTTATGACCTCGGCGTGCCGGCGCCGTGGCGCACGCAGCCGGTGGGGCGCGACCGCGGCATTGCGCTGGAGGAAAGCCAGTCGCTGCTGTTCGAGATGCTGCTGTGCCGCAGCCGTCCTTTCCTCTCGTGGCTGCGGCCGCTGCTGGAGAAGCACTTCGGGGTTTCCGGTCCCGAGTGGGAGCCGGAAAATCTCTACCGGCGCCTGACCCGCGTCAAGCGCAGCATGATCCGCGTGGACGCGGACGAGCTGACCTATCCGCTGCATGTGATGCTGCGCTATGCCATCGAGAAGGACCTGATGGATGGCCGCCTCGCGGTGCGCGACCTGCCCGAGGCGTGGAACCAGGGCATGGCGGACCGTCTGGAGGTGCGTCCGGCGGATGATGCCGAGGGCTGCCTGCAGGACATCCACTGGTCGCAGGGTTCTTTCGGCTATTTTCCTTCGTACGTGATCGGTGCAGTCATTGCGGCGCAGCTGTTCGAATCGCTGCGCGCGCAGATGCCGGACCTGGACGCGCAGATTGCCGGCGGCGACTTCAGCGGCCTTGGCGGGTGGCTTGCCACCCATGTGCACGGACAGGGCGCGCGGCTGCCCCTGCAGGAACTGATGAAGGCCGCCACCGGCAAGCCGCTGTCCGCGGCGGCGCTGCTGCGTCACCTCGAGGCCAAGTACGTGGAAGCGCCATGAACGCCGTGCCGCAGCCCTTGCCCCTCTCGGGGACCAAGCGCCGGCTCGCCGCGCACATCCGCGGCCTCACCGGCAAGGCCATCGAGGATTACGCGATGATCAGCGAGGGCGACCGCGTGATGGTCTGTCTCTCCGGCGGCAAGGATTCCTACACGCTGCTGGACATGCTGATGTCCCTGCAGCGCAGTGCGCCGGTGGAGTTCTCGCTGGTCGCGGTGAACCTCGACCAGAAGCAGCCGGGCTTCCCGGAGCATGTGCTGCCGGAGTACCTGCGGTCGCTGGCCGTGCCCTTCCACATCATCGAGCAGGACACCTACAGCGTGGTCAAACGCCTGGTGCCCGAAGGCCGCACGCTGTGCAGCCTGTGTTCGCGCATGCGGCGCGGCGCGCTGTACCGCTACGCCGCGGAGAACGGCATCACCAAGGTGGCGCTGGGCCATCACCGCGACGACATCGTCGAAACCCTGTTCCTGAACCTGTTCTTCGGCGGCAAGCTCAAGGCCATGGCGCCGAAGCTGCGTTCCGAGGACGGCCGCCACATCGTGATCCGGCCGCTGGCCTATGTCGCCGAACGCGACATTGCGCGCTACGCCACGGCGCGCGAGTTCCCCATCATTCCCTGCAATCTGTGCGGCTCGCAGGAGAACCTGCAGCGCGCGGCGGTCAAGCGCATGCTGGCGCAGTGGGAGGCCGAGCATCCGGGCCGCACTGAATCGCTGTTCACGGCGCTGCGCAATGTGGAGCCTGCGCATCTGGCGGACACGAAACTGTTCGACTTCCGCGCATTGGCGGCCGCGCCGCCATGAAGCGGCCCATCCCGAACAGCTACTGGGTGGAGCCCGGAAAATTCCTCGCGGGCGAATACCCCGGCGGCGATGGCGAAGCCGCCACGCTCAAGCGGCTGCAGCTGTTCTGGGACGCCGGTATCCGCCATTTCTTCGACCTGACGGAGCCCGGCGAAATGCCGGCCTACTGGCCGCTGCTGCCGCGCGGCGCCGCGTACCGCAATTTCCCGATTCCCGATCACTCGATTCCGCGCACCGGGCAGAGCATGCAGGAGATCCTCGCGGCACTGGCCGCCGCGCATGCGGACAGCGGCGGCATCTACGTGCACTGCCGTGCCGGCATCGGCCGCACCGGCATGACCGTGGGCTGCTGGCTGCGCGAGCGGGGCGCCGAGGCCGGCGATGCGCTGGCGCAGCTGAACCGGCTGTGGCGGCAGAGCGCCCGTGCAGCTTCCTGGCCCAGCGTGCCCGAGACCGACGAGCAGTACCGCTATGTGCACCTCTGGGGCGGCGTCCGCAGCCCGTCAGGAAGGTTTGTGCAGATCGGCAGCGCCTCGGGGTCATTTTCCCGGCTGCAGATGCTGGACCGGTACCGCGGCTGCCTGCTGGGCCTCGCGCTGGGCGATGCACTGGCCGGCATGCCTCCCGGCGAAGGGCAGGACGCCGCGCCGCTGCGCTGGGCCGACGATACGGCGATGACGCTGTGCGCGGCCGACAGCCTGCTGGCCTGCGGCGGGTTCGACGGCCGCGACCAGGTCGAGCGCTATCTCCGGTGGCAGCGTGATCCGGGCGCATCGGGTGCTGATCCCAGGGCGGCCCTGCGGCCCTCGGTGCGCAATGCCCTGCTGCGCGCCCTGCGCAGCCATGCCCGGTTCCAGGGCAGCCTCGATCCTTCGGCGATTGATGCGGCGCCGCTGGTCCGTTCGGCCGCTGCGGCGCTGTTCGCGGCCAGTGACGAGGCGGCGGCGGCGGCCCTCGCAGGCGACATCGCCCGCGTCACGCACCAGGCACCTCTGGTGGTGGACAGCTGCAGGCTGTTCGCAGCCACGCTGTGGCGGGCCCTCACCGGGCAGGACAAGGCGGCGGTGATCGCCTCCGGAGAGATCGCGGGCCTGCCGCTCAAGGACGAGGTGCTGCGGGCGGCCGCGGGCTGGGCCGCCGCCCCGGGCGGGCGGCGGCAGGCGCTGCCTGCCATCCTGGCCGTGCTGGACCGCGCCGTGCGCAGCTTCGTCCGCAGCAGCGATGTCATGGCGGGTTTCGCGCGCCTGCGCGCCACGCCCGGTGCGGATGCCGATGCCACGCTTGCCGCCTATGGAGCGCTGGCCGGGGCCTGGTACGGCGAGGCGGGGCTGCCGGCTGTTCTGCTGGCCCGGCTCCAGGGCCGGGAGTGGATCGACGCGCTGGCTGTCCGGCTGTCAGAGGGCCGTGCAAGCGCCGCGAAGGTTCCTTAAAGTTGCACGATGCCCCGCCCGTCCTGGACCCGCCTCAGTGATGCCGAGCTGCTGCAGATGCGCTTCTGCGATCTGAAGCTGCGGTTTGCCGGTTCGAAGCTGGAACGGCGCCTGAAGAAGCGGCTCTACCACGAGCTGGAACGTCGCGGCATCGGCTTTCGTCCGCACATGTGGCTGGCCGAGGAATGGTTCTCGCCGGATGGCGTGCCCGGCATCGCGGTGCCGTTCTATCTTGCGCATCCGCGGCTGCTGCGGCTGGAACGGCAGATGATGCGGCAGGTCGAGGGCGGCAACAGCAACTGGATGATGCGCATCCTGCGCCACGAGGCTGGCCACGCCATCGACACCGCGTGGCGGCTGCGGCACCGCGCGCGCTGCCGCGAGGTGTTCGGTCCCGCATCGCTGCCTTATCCGGAGCGCTACCAGGCGCGGCCGGGCAGCCGCCGCTATGTGCGGCATCTGGGCGAGTGGTATGCGCAATCGCATCCCACCGAGGATTTCGCCGAGACTTTCGCCGTGTGGCTCAAGCCCAATTCCGACTGGCGGCGCAGCTATGCCTTCTGGCCGGCACGGCGCAAGCTGCAGCTGATGGATGAGCTGATGGAGGAGGTGCGCACCACCGCGCCGCGCGTGCGCAGCCGCCGCTTCGTCGAACCGCTGAGCGAGAACCGCCGCACGCTGGCCGAGCACTACGAGGAAAAGCTCGCGCGCCGCGGATATCCGCGGCGCTGCCTGGCCGACGACCTGCTGCGGCGCGTGTTCACCGCGCGGCTCGTGCGCCGCGACGTGCCGCGGGCGAGCACGTGGCTGCGCTCCTGCAAGCCGCAGCTGGTCGATGCGGCCGCGCGCGACGCCGGCGCGGACCGCTACGCGGCGCACCAGATGCTGCGCCTGGCCATCGGGCGCGCCGAGGCGCTGGGCCTGGTGCTGCGCCGGCCGCAGCGGCAGACGCTGCCGCATGCGCGCCGGCTGCTCGCCAGCATGATCCGCAGCTACGGGCAGGGGAAAAGCCCGCAGATGAACCTTTGATGGATGCCTTGCGCAAGATGAAGCGGTCGCGGGTGCTGGTGGTGCTGCATCCCTCGCTGATGCCACCGGACTCGCTGGACGGGCACGACTCCAAGGCCATCGAGGAATGGCGCACCGAATACGACGTCATCACCACGCTGCGCGCGTCGGGGCACGAGGTGCGGGCATTGGGCGTGCTCGACAGCCTCACTGAACTGCGCGCTGCGATCGCCGACTGGCAGCCGGACATCGTTTTCAACCTGCTCGAGGAGTTCGACGGCATCGTCAGCTACGACCAGCATGTGATCGCCTTCCTCGAAATGCTGCGCCAGCCCTACACCGGCTGCAATCCGCGCGGCCTGCTGCTGTCGCGTGACAAGGCGCTGTGCAAGCAGGTGTTCGCCTTTCACCGCATCTCGACGCCCCAGTTCGCGGTGTTCAGGCGCCGTCAGCGCCTGCAGCTGCCCAGGCGCCTGCGCTTTCCGCTGTTCGTGAAGTCCACCACGGACGATGCTTCGCTCGGCATCGCACAGGCCTCGGTGGTGGAAGACGCCGCGCGGCTGCGCGAGCGCATCGAGTTCGTGTTCGAGCAGAACAAGTCCGACGTGCTGGTGGAGGAATACATCGAAGGCCGCGAACTGTATGTGGGCGTGCTGGGCAACGAGCGTGTCACGCGCCTGCCGGTGTGGGAGCTGAATTTCGGCAGCATGCCGGAGAACCAGAGCAGCATCGCCACGCGCAAGGTGAAGTGGGACACCAAGTACCGCGAGCGCTACAGCATTTCGAGCTCCCCGGCGCAGGAGCTGCCGTCCGGCGCGGAGCAGCAGCTCGACCGCCTGTCGCGGCGCGTGTTCCGCGCGCTGGGGCTCACCGGCTATGCGCGCATGGATTTCCGCATGCGCGCCGACGGCACCGTGTTCGTGCTGGAAGCCAACGCCAATCCGCACCTGGCGCAGTCGGAGGATTTCGCGCGTTCCGCGGCGGCGGCACAACGCAGCTACGCGCGGCTGCTGGACAACATCGTGAAGCTGGGCCTGCAGTACCGGCCGCAGTGGCGGGTGCTCTATGGCTGAGCGCCGGCTGCAGCGCCTGGCCGCGGCCCTTGCCTGCCTGCTGCTGGCGGCCTGCGCCAGCCAGAAGGAGAAGGCGGACCTGGTCGTGGGCGAACTGGTGACGCTGCTGCCCGGAAGTTACGACAATCTTGCCCAGTCGCGGACCACGGGCGGCGAGCACACGGCCGTGCGGCTCATGGTGGCGCCGGTGCAGGCGCCGCTGGTGGGCGACCATGTGTTCTACGTGCAGGAAATGGCGGCCGACGATCCGCGGCGCGTGCTGGCGCAACGCCTGTACGTGGTCGATGCGCCGGCAGCCGGCGAGAATCCGGTGATGGTGCAGCTGGATTTCACCGAGCCGGCGCGCTGGCGCGACGGCCACCTGCGGCGCGACCTGTTCCGCGGCCTGCTGCCCACCGATCTGCGCGCGCGCGCCGGCTGCGATGTCATCTGGACGCGCACGCCCACGGGGTTCAGCGGGGCCAACGATGCCCTCGGCTGCCGCATTGCCTCGCGTGCCACCGGCGAGACGCTGCGCGCGGAGCAGCGCATGGAGCTGGACCGCGACGGCATTGCCATCTTCGAGCGGCACCGCGATGCTTCCGGCGTCGTGGTCTACGGTGATTCGGCCGATCCCTGGTACCGCTTCATCCGGCGGGCCGATGCGCCGTGGTAAGAGGCATCTTCTTCCGCCATGTGCTGCGTGATGTAGGGGGAGCCACACTGGGCGTGGGTGCGGTGCTGCTGGTGCTGCTGCTGACCAACCAGCTGGCATTCATTCTGGGCCGCGCGGCCACCGGCCAGATTCCCGCGACCCTGGTGCTGGAACTGGTGCGGCTGTCGCTGGTGGAGAATTCGGTGGTGATCCTGCCCATCGCCGTGCTGCTCGGCGGCGTACTGGGGCTGGGGCGGCTATACCATGACAGCGAGATCGCCGCGGCGCAGGCCTGCGGCGTGGGCACGGGGCTGCTGTACCGCGCCATGGGTGTCATCACCGTGGTTGCGACCGGGCTTGCCGCCTGGGTGGCCTTCCAGGCCGGCCCTGCCGCGGCGCAGCGCACGGCACAGATCCGCATCGAGGCATTGCGCACGGCGGCCACGCGCGGCCTCGTGCCCGGCCAGTTCCGTTCGCTAGGTTCCGATACCACCCTTTATTTCGGCGGCATCGATCCCGATGGGCAGCTGCGCGAGGTGTTCGTGCAGAGATCGGCGTCGGGGCAGGACAGCCCCGGGTCGGTGGAGATCGTGCTCGCCGATCACGCGCGCTACGAGGTTTCGGCGGACAGCAACTTCTACACCATCACGCTGCAGAACGGCGAAAGCCTCACCGGCGTGCCGGGGCAGGGGCAGTGGCGGCGCATGCGCTTTGCCACGCAGACCGTGCGCCTGCCCACGCCCGAAGCCACCCTGCCCAACAAGCCGCTGGTGGACATGCAGCCCACGGCGAACCTGCTGCACGCCTCCGATCCGCGGCTCAAGAGCGAATTGCACTGGCGCATTGCCTCGGTGCTGCTGACCGCCGTGCTCGGGCTGCTGGCCGTGCCGCTGGCAAGGCTGCGGCCGCGCCAGGGGCGCTATGGGCGCGTGGTCTGGGCGCTGCTGCTGTATGCCGTGTATGCCTACTTCCTGATCTACGGGCGCACGCTGCTGGAGCGGCAGCGCATTCCTGCCTGGCTCGGCCTGTGGTGGGCGCATCTCATCGCCATCGGCCTCGGCCTGCTGTTCATTGCGCTGCCGCTGTTGCGCGATCGCTGGGGCCGCTGGCGGGCGCGCCCGGCTTGAGATAGCGGTCGAGCCAGCCCAGCACCTCGTGATACCACTGCAGGCTGTTGGCCGGTGACTGTATCCAGTGGGTCTCGTCGGGGAATATCACCAGCCGGCTCTCCACGCCGCGGCGCTGCAGCGCGGTGAAGGTTGCGATGCCCTGGCTGTAGGGCACGCGGTAGTCGCGCTGGCCATGCGTGACCAGCATGGGTGTGCGCCAGCGTTCGACGGCTGCGGCTGGGTTGAACTGCTCGTAGCTGGCGGGCGTGCCGAAATAAGGGCCGCCGTTTTCCCATTCGGGGAACCACAGCTCCTCGGTGCTGTAGTACATGGACCGCGAGTCGAAGATGCCGGCGTGGTTCACCAGGCAGCTGAAGCGCTCCGGCCAGTGCCCCGCGATCCAGTTGATCATGAATCCGCCATAGGAGGCGCCCAGCGCGCAGGCACGGTCGCCGTCGAGGAAGCCGTAGCGCTTCACGGCGGCGTCGAGTCCGGCCTTGAGATCCTCCAGCGGTGCGCCGCCCCAGTCGCGGCTGATGGAGTCCGTGAAGGCCTGGCCATAGCCGGGCGTGCCATGGAAATCGATGAACACCACGGCATAGCCCGCTCCGGCAAAGGTCTTCGGGTTCCAGCGATAGCTCCAGGCATTGCCGAAGGCGCTCTGCGGTCCGCCGTGGATGATGAAGGCGAGGGGGTACTTGCGGCCCTCTACCATGCCCGCCGGCTTGACGATGTGGCCCCGTACGGTGGCGCCGCCGGCCCCGGTGAAGGTGAATGACTCGAACGGTGTGGAGGCGCGTTGCGCCAGCACCCCGGCATTGACTCCGGTGAGGCGCTGCGGCTCGCGCGCGCCCGGAGCCAGCAGGAACAGGTCCGGCGGCGCGGCGAGGCTGGCGAGTGCGATGACGGTACCGCGCCGGGTGTCCGCGAAGCCGGCGACCTGGTCCTGCACCCGCAGCGGCCGGACTTCGCCACTGCGCGGATCGATGCGGTAGAGGCCCGTCTGGCCCTGATCGTCAGCGGTGACCAGCAGGTTGCGGCCATCATGCGCCACTTCGATCTGGCCCACGGACCGATCCCAGCCGGCGGCAAGTTCGCGCGTGCCCCGGGCATCGCGCAGCATCACGCGGAAGCGGTCGGCCTCGAAACCGGGGCGCCGCATGGCGAGGTACACCAGGCTTCCGTCGGCGAGGAAACGCGGCTGAGTATCCCAGGCCGGGTTGTCCGCGGTGAGGTTCACGGGCGTGCCGCCGGCAGCGTCCACCTGCCACAGATCGAAATTCGTCGACCAGGGCTCGCCGCGCCCCGCCTCGCGTGCGGCGAATACCACGCTGCGGCCATCGGGACTGAAAGTGAATTCCTCGTCGCCGCCCATGGGCCGCGAGGGCGCGTTCGCGCGCATGCCCGGCATCAGGTCCACGGGCTCGCCGGCCCTGCCGTCTGCGCCGACCCGTGCCGTGAACAGATGCGCCACGGTACCGTCTTCCCAGCGGTCCCAGTGACGCACGAAGAGCTGGTCGAAGGCCATGCCGGTGGCCTTGTCCGCGGCGCGTGCGGCCAGGCGTCCCGCGGTGCAGGCGAGCGTTGCGCAGTCCGGCATCACGTCCAGCGACAGCAGCAGGCGCGGCTCGGTGGGCGAGACCTTCAGCGCGCCGATGCCCACGGCATACGCGGTGACCGGCTGCGCCTCGCCGCCTTCCAGCGCCAGACGCCAGACCTGCGCAGAGCCCGAGCGCGTGGAAAGGAAGTACAGGTAACGGCCGTCGGCCGACCAGCGCGGGTTGTAGTCGGCAGCCGGATCCTGCGTGAGACGCCGGGGTGCGGCGCCGGCGACGGACAGATCGAGCAGGTACAGATCGCTGTTGCCGCGGTTGGCCGCAAGGTCCGTGCTGCGCAGCGTGAAGGCGATGTAGCGTCCGTCCGGCGAGCCTTGCGGATCGGACAGCCGGTTCATCATCACGAGATCTTCGGGCGAGAAACCGGGCAGGGTGTCAGGTGCGGCGGCGGCGCAGAGGCCGTTGCCAGCGGCCAGCAGCATTGCAGCCAGAACATTGCGCAGGGTGGCAGGCATGAAGGCTCCTGGTCCGGACAAGGGCCGGGCCCTCAAGTGTAGCGCCAGCCGGGACGCGGGCCGGATGCCTGCGAGGTCAGCCCTTGCGGAGCTTGGGATCGGGGACGCCGTTTTCTTCGGCGAGCGCTTCCACGGTGCGGCGGGTCTTGATCCATTCGGAGAGCCGCCGCAGGTCCTGCGTCCTGAGGCGTCGCTGCATCGTCGTGTCGCCCGAGGACTTGCCGTAGGGATCGTAGGCGCCTTCCGGCAGCAGCGGGGCGGTGTCCGTGTTCTCCTGGATTTCCAGGCGGACCGGCATGTGCCGTTCGGGCTCCTGCTCGTCGGGCACGTGGAGCGAGAATTTGTCGGGTGTCTTGTTTGGCATGATCAGCCCGAAAATTGTGCCCGCCTGAGCTGCGGGATTTCCGTCGACTGGGTCACGCGGGAGGAGCGCGGCCCTCCAGCGCGGCCGCGGCGCGCAGCAATCCGATGATGGTCTTGGCGTCGCGCAGCTCGCCCTGCAGGGCCTGGCGGATGGCTTCGGCCAGCGGTATCCAGTGCACTTCGATCACTTCATAGGGCTCGCGTGCCACCGGGCAGGGCGACAGGTCGCGCGCCAGATACAGGTGCAGGATCTCGGCGAACACGCCCGGCGAGCTCAGGATCGAGCCCAGCGACTGCCACTGCCGCGCCTCGCGCCCGGCCTCTTCGATGAGCTCGCGGCGTGCGGTTTCCTGCGGCGGTTCGCCGGGCTCGAGGCGCCCGGCCGGCAGCTCCCACACCCAGCCATCGGCAGCCGGCCGGTACTGGCGGATGAGGCAGACCTGGCCATCGCCGTCGACCGCGGCCACTGCCGCACCGCCGGGATGATGGATGATCTCGAAGTCGGCGACCGTGCCATTGGGCAGCGGCACGGTTTCGACGTTGACGGTGATCACGCGGCCACGGAATTTGGTCTCGACCTGCTTCACAAGCCTCCTCGCGGGCCATTGCAGCCTGTACTCTGCATCATCATAGTCTGAACATCATGGCCGCACAGTCGTTACATTTGGAACCGCTCAACATCGCGCAGCGCAAGGCCGCAAGCTACGGCGAAGCGCTGCCCGGCGGCGGCTTTCGCGCCGGACCGCTGCTGGTGATCGCCGGCGCCGGCACCGGCAAGACCGGCACGCTGGCGCATCGCGTGGCGCATCTGGTGCTCGAGGGCGTGGACCCTTCACGCATCATGATGCTGACCTTCACGCGCCGCGCTGCCGTGGAAATGCGGCGGCGCGCGGTGGAGATCCTGCGCAAGGCGCTGGATGACACGCTGGGCGGCAAATCCCAGGCCATCGCGCAACGGCTCACCTGGGCCGGCACCTTCCATTCCATCGGCAACCGCCTGCTGCGCCACTACGCGCCGCAGCTGGGCTTGGAACCTTCTTTCAGCGTCGTGGACCGCAGCGATTCGGCGGACCTCATGGATCAGCTGCGCACCGAGCTGGGCTATGCGGCGAAGGAGCAGCGCTTCCCGCGCAAGGACACCTGCCTTGCAATCTATTCGCATCGCGTCAACACCGGCAAGCCGCTGCGCGAATCGCTGGAACAGCAATTTCCCTGGTGCTTGCAGTGGGAGCAGGACCTAACGGCCCTTTACCGCGCCTACGTGGGCCGCAAGCAGCGTTTCAACCTGCTCGACTACGACGACCTGCTGCTGTACTGGCAGGTGCTGATGTCCGAGCCGAAGCTGGCCCAGCACGTGGGCTCGCATTTCGACCACATCCTGGTCGATGAATACCAGGACACCAACCGCCTGCAGGCGCAGATCCTCGAGGGCATGAGGCCGGACGGTGCCGGGCTCACCGTGGTCGGTGACGATGCGCAGGCCATCTACTCATTCCGCGCCGCGGCGGTGGAGAACATCCTCGGCTTCCCGCAGCGCTACCAGCCCCCGGCGGAGGTGGTGACGCTGGCGCAGAACTATCGCTCCACGCAGCCGGTGCTGGATGTATCCAACGCGCTGATGGCCGATGCGCCGCGGCAGTACCGCAAGCATCTGCTCGCCGCGCGCGGCGCGGGCCAGATCCCGCGCTACATCACCACCGACGACCTCGAATCGCAGGCCGAGTACGTGGCGCTGCAGATCCTGCAGCGACGCGAGGCGGGCACGGCGCTGCGCCGCCAGGCGGTGCTGTTCCGCACCGGCAGCCACAGCGATCTGCTGGAGGTGGAGCTGGCGCGGCGCAAGATTCCCTTCGTGAAGTATGGCGGCCTGAAATTCCTCGAAGCCGCGCATGTGAAGGACCTGATCGCCGTGCTGCGCTGGATCGACAACCCGCGCAACAGCCTGGCGGCTTTCCGCGTGCTGCAGCTGCTGCCGGGCATGGGTCCGGTGAATGCGCGCGCCGTGGTCGAGGCGCTGGATGCCGCCGGCGGCTCGCTCGCCGCGCTGCGTCAGCACGCGGTGCCCAAGCCCTGCGAACGGGATTTCAGCCGCCTGCTGGACCTGCTCACGACGCTGGCCGAGCCGGGGCGCGCCTGGCCCGGCCAGATGCGCATGGTGCGCGAGTGGTACCAGCCGCATCTGGAGCGCATCTTCGAGCATTTCCACACGCGCATCGGCGACCTCGACCAGCTTGAGCAGCTTTCGCAGCAGTTCGCCTCGCGCGAGCGCTTCCTCACCGAGATGACGCTGGATCCGCCGCAGGCCACCAGCGATCTGTCGAGCAAGGCGCATCAGGACGAGGACTATCTGGTGCTGTCCACCATCCATTCCGCCAAGGGCATGGAGTGGGACACGGTCTACGTGCTCAATGTGGTCGATGGCAGCTTTCCTTCCGAGTTCGCCACCGGCAAGCCGGAGATGGTGGAGGAGGAACGCCGGCTGCTCTATGTCGCGATGACCCGCGCCCGCAACGAGCTGCAGCTCATAAGCCCGCTGAAGTACCCGCTCACGCAGCAGTCGCCGCGCGGTGATGCGCACCTGTATGGCGGCCGCAGCCGTTTCGTCACCGACAAGGTACTCAAGTGTCTGGAACAGTCGGCCTTCGCGGGCAGCCGCGCCGCCGAGGGACAGCTCGGCGCGGCGCAACCGGTGCGCATCGACGCCACCGCGCGCCTCAAGGACATGTGGTAGGCGCCCGCACGGGTGGCGCCGGTGCGGGCTAGCGCGGTTTGACGAACTTCAGCGTGAAGCGGTCGCTCTCGCCGATGGCAAGATACTTCGCGCGATCTTTTTCACCCTCGGTCAGGCTGGGGGGCAGATTCCACACGCCGCGCGGATGGTCCCTGGTGTCCTTCGGGTTCGCGTTGATCTCGGAGGTTGCGACCAGCCGGAAGCCGGCGCTTTCGGCGAGCCGGACCGCGTAACTCTGGTTCACGTAGCCGCTGCGGGCCTGCGGGTCCTGCTGCGTGGCGGGGTTGCCGCGGTGGTCGACCAGGCCCAGGATGCCGCCGGGCTTGAGCACCCGATACAGTTCCGCCAGCACCGTCGCGGCGCTGCCGTTTCCGAGCCAGCCATGCAGTTCGCGGAAGGCCACGACCAGATCCACCGAGCCTTCGGGGGTGGCGGGCATCCGGCCTGCGCCGAACGGCACGATTTCCACGCGGTCGAGTGCTCCCGGCGCGGCATCGAGCAGGGCGCGGAAGCGCTCGTGGGTGCGTACCGAATCGGGGTTGGATTCCACCAGCGGCTCCATGGCCACCAGCAGGCGGCCGCGGTCGCGCAGCACCGGACCCAGCACTTTCGTGTACCAGCCGGTGCCCGGCGAGACTTCCAGCACTGTCATCTCGGGGCGCAGGCCGAAGAACAGCAAGGTCTCGCGCGGATGGCGGTAGACGTCACGGGCGCGCTCGGCTGGCGCACGCTGCGGAGCGGCCAGCGCGCGGTCGAGCGCGGCGGCGGTCTGCATGCGGGTGGCGGTGCTGGCGCAGCCGCCCACAGCGGCTGCGAAGAACAGGGCGGCTGTGTACCAGATCCAAGGCTTCCTGCGCGACATGGCTCACTCCCGGTGCGGTGGACGCAGAAGGATTCTAGCCCAGCTGCGCTTCAGGGTTCGAGATAGGCATAGCCGTCGAGCTCGGTTTCATAGAAGCGCTTCAGGGCCTGACTTTGCGCCAGCGTCATGCGCCCGTCGCGGACGGCGCGCTCGCAGTCCCGCGCCAGCGCCGGGTACAGCTCGGCAACGTCGTATTCCATGTATTCCAGCACGCGGTTGGCGGTGTCGCCCTTGACGATCTCCTCGATCCACCAGCCGCCCTCGTCGTGCAGGCGGATATGCACCACGTGGGTGTCGCCGAACAGGTTGTGCAGGTCGCCCAGCGTTTCCTGGTAGGCGCCCACCAGGAAGGCGGCGAGGAAGTAGTCCTCGTCCTTGCGCAGCGGGTGCAGCTCCAGCGCGCGCTTGGTGTCGCGCTGGCTGACGAAGTGGTCGATCTTGCCGTCGGAGTCGCAGGTGATGTCCGCCAGCACTGCCTTGCGCACCGGCTGCTCGTCCAGCCGGTGCACCGGCATGATGGGAAACAGCTGGTCGATGGCCCAGCTGTCGGGCAGCGACTGGAACACGGAGAAATTGCAGAAGTAGGTGTCCGAGAGGATGTCTTCGAGCTCCGCCAGCTCCTCCGGCGGCTCGTCGAGGCGGCGCACGGCGTCGCGGATCTTGGTGCAGGTGGCCCAGTACAGGCGCTCGACCAGGCCGCGGTGCGGCAGCGACAGCAGCCCCAGCTTGAACATCTGCAGGGCCTGGTCGCGGGCCGTCACTGCGTCGTGGTAGCACTCGACCAGGCGCCGCGGGCTCACCGAACGGAAGGCGTCGGCCAGGTCGCGCACCGGCTGCGGGATGTCGCGCTGCCGCGAGCCGGGGATGTCCGCCGCCTGCACCGTGAAGCGGTCCAGCGCCGAGCAGCCCAGCACATCGAAGATCAGCACGCTGTGGTGGGCAGCAATCGCGCGGCCCGACTCGCTGATGATCATGGGGTGCTCGACGCCGCGCTCGTTGCATACGCTTGCGACGCGGTAGACCACATTGCTGGCGTACTCGACCAGCGTGTAGTTCATCGAGGAGGCGAAGTTGGTGCCGCTGCCGTCGTAGTCCACGCCGAGGCCACCGCCCACGTCGATGTACTGCAGGCCGGCGCCCAGGAGCTTGAGCTCGGCATACACATGCGCCAGCTCGTTGATCGCCTCGGTGACGCGGCGGATGTCCTGCAGCTGGCTGCCGGGATGGCAGTGCACCAGCTGCAGGCAGTCGAGCATGCCGCGCTCGCGCAGCACCTCGACGAGTTCGAGGATTTCGGTGGTGAACAGCCCGAACTTCGAGCGGTCGCCGGCCGATTCGCGCCAGCGTCCCGAGCCGCCGCTGGCAAGCTTCACCCGCACGCCGATGCGCGGACGCACGCTGTGGGTTTCGGCGTGGCGCAGGATCAGCGCCAGCTCCGAGAAATTCTCCACCACCGGGATGATGGTGCGGCCCAGCTTGGTGGCGAGGATCACTGCCTCGATGTAGCTGGAATCCTTGAAGCCATTGCAGATGATGAGCCGGTCCGGCGAGTTCTCCGTCATCGCCATCACCGACAGCAGCTCGGGCTTGCTGCCCACTTCCAGCCCGAAGCCATAGGGCTTGCCGTAGCGGTAGACCTCCTCGACCACCAGGCGCTGCTGGTTCACCTTGATCGGGAACACGGCTGCGTAGCGGTTGCGGTATTCGTTCTCGGCGATGGCCTGCGCGAAGGCATCGTGCAGGCGCTTGAGGCGGTGCGCGAGGATGTCGGAGAAGCGCACCACCACCGGCGTGCGCAGGTCGCGGGCCGAAAGACCCTGCACCACTTCATGCAGGTCGATCTCGTGGTCCGCCGTGGTGTCGGGCCGCACCACCACGTGGCCGGCGGCATTGATGGAGAAGTAACCTTTGCCCCAGGCCGGCACCTGGTAGAGATCCAGCGCATCCTCTATGGACCAGGCCGCACCGCCCGGCGTGCGCACCGCTTTCTTCTCGCTCATGACTTCTGGCTCTCTCCCGTTGCGACCGGCCGCGCCGGATCGCGTATCCATTCACTGAAACTGCCCGCGTACAGCCGCGGCCCTTGGATGCCGGCGGCGGCCAGCGCCAGCAGATTGTGGCAGGCCGTGACGCCGGAACCGCACATCATCGCAAGCCGTGCCGGATCGCGGCCGGCCAGCAGCGGCGCCCAGGCAGCGCGCAGCTGCGCGGGTGCGAGGAACCGTCCATCCGGACCGAGGTTCGACATGAAGGGATGATTGACCGCTCCGGGTACATGGCCGGCGACCGGATCGATGGTCTCGTTGCGGCCCGCGTAACGGTCTGCCGCGCGGGCATCCACCAGCAGCAGCGTGCCGGCCGCGAGCCCGGCTGCGACCTCGCCGGTGTCCACCACGCCTGCGAATGCCCGCACCGGCGCCGTGGCGGCCGCGGCCTGCGGAGCGCCGGTTTCGGTGGCGCCGCCGGCTTCGAGCCAGGCGGCATAGCCGCCGTCGAGCACGCGCACGCGCGCCTGCCCGCGGGCGCGCAGCAGCCACCACGCGCGGGCCGCAAAGGCGCCGCTGCCCTGGTCGTAGCAGACCACCTCGCTGCCGGCGGTGATGCCCCAGCGTCCCAGTGTCGCGGCAAAGGCTGCAGGATCGGGAAGCGGATGCCGGCCCGTCGCCGCCGTGACGGGCGCGGAGAGGTCGCGGTTGAGGTCGGCATGGCGGGCGCCGGGAATGTGCCCGCTGCGGTACTGCGCGGCGCCCCATTCCGGGCGCGCCAGATCGAAGCGGCAATCCAGGATCGCGAGCTGCGGCGCGCCGAGCAGGGTGCCGAGCGTGGCTACATCCACCAGTGCCGCCGCCGCAGTGCCTTGGTTCATCCGCGCATCATCGCTGCTGCAACCCCGGTACACAATTCATCGCTACAATTTCCCCATGAGCATCGATGTCTACTGGGCCCGCGGCTGCGCTTTTTCCTGGCGGGTGCTGCTGACGCTGGAGCTCAAGGGGCTGGCGTGGACCGGGCACGAGCTGCAGCTGGATTTCCAGGAGCAGAAGGCGCCGCGCATGCTGGCGATGAATCCGCGGGGCCGCGTGCCGGTGCTGCGCGACGGCGACTACGTGGTGTTCGAGTCGCTGGCGGTGATGTATTACCTCGACCTCAAGTATCCCGCGCCGCCGCTGTTCGGCCACTCGCCCGAGGAGGCCGGCGTGGTCATGCGCGTGATCAACGAATTCCAGGCCTACACGGAGGCCGAGCTGCTCGGCATCGTGGACTGGGTGCACCGGCCGCGGCCCGGGCGCGGCGAGGCGCTCACGCATGCCATGCATCTGGTGGCCGCGGAGGCGCGCACCATCGAGAGCCGCCTCGCCAAGGGAGACTGGATCGTCGGCGAAACGGTTTCCGCGGCGGACCTTGCGATATACCCTTGCATCCGCCTGCTGCACCAGGCCCTGATGCTTCCCGCGGCCGGGGAGCTGTCGGCGCGCTTCCTGCCGGCGCAGGTGCACTATCCGCGGCTGGCGCAGTGGATGCAGCGGATCGAGGGGCTGCCCGGTTTTCAACGTACAGCGAGTGTGGATGCGAAATGACTGAAAAGGTGTATATCGAGTTCCCGGGCAGGATCGTCATGGTCGGTTTCGGCAGCATCGGCCAGGGCGTGCTGCCGCTGATCCTGCGGCATGTGGGCATCCGTCCCGACCGCATCACCATCGTCACGGCGGAAGAGCGGGGCAGGGAAGAGGCCGAGGAACTCGGGGTGCGCTTCATCGTCGAGCCGCTGGTGCGCGAGAATTTCCGCCGCGTGCTCGACTCGCTGATGGGGCGCGGGGATTTCCTGCTCAATCTGTCGGTCGACGTCTCCAGCATCGCGCTGATCAAGCACTGCTGGGAGCGCGGCGCGATGTACCTGGACACCTGCATCGAGCCCTGGGCCGGCGGCTACACCGACAGCGCGCTGCCGCCGGCGCGCCGCACCAATTATGCGTTGCGCGAGGAGGTCCTGGCGCTGCGCAACGCCGACACCGCCAAGGCGCCTACCGCGGTGATCACCCATGGCGCAAATCCGGGGCTGGTATCGCATTTCATGAAGGTGGCGATGCTCGATATCGCGCGCGATCTCAAGTTCGATGTGGCACCGCCGGCATCGCGGGAGGCATGGGCTGGGCTGGCGCAGACACTGGGCGTGCGCACCATCCACATCGCCGAGCGCGACACGCAGGTCGCGGATGCGCCGAAGCGGGCCAACGAGTTCCTCAACACCTGGTCCGTGGACGGCTTCACCGGCGAGGGCTGCCAGCCGGCCGAACTCGGCTGGGGCACGCACGAGCGCAACTTCCCGCGCGATGGCAAGCGTTTCGATTTCGGCTGCGGCGCGGCGATCTACCTCGGCCAGCCGGGGGCGGCCACGCGCGTGCGCACCTGGACGCCGCTGGCGAAGAATTTCCACGGCTTCCTCATCACGCACAGCGAGTCGATATCGACCTCGGATTTCTACACCGTGCGCGAGCGCGGCCAGGTGCTGTACCGCCCGACCACGCACTATGCCTACCACCCCTGCGATGCGGCGGTGCTGTCGCTGCATGAATTCGCCGGCCGCAACTGGCAGCTGCAGGATCGCAAGCACATCCTGATGGAGGAGATCACCGGCGGCGTGGACGAGCTCGGCGTGCTGATCGCGGGCCACAAGAAAAACGCCTACTGGTACGGCTCGCAGCTGTCGATCGGCGACGCACGCGCGCTGGCGCCGCACAACAACGCCACCAGCCTGCAGGTCACCGTCTCGGTGCTGGCGGGCATGATCTGGGCGATAGAAAACCCGGACCGCGGACTGCTGGAGCCGGACGAGATCGACTACCGGCGCGTGCTGGAGATCTGCATGCCCTATCTCGGCACGGTCAGCGGCGCGTACACGGACTGGACGCCGCTGTCCGACCGCGAGCGCCTGTTCCCCGAGGACATCGACAAGAGCGATCCCTGGCAGTTCAAGAACGTGCGCGTCATCTAGGCGCTCATCACTCGTAGTCGATCGCGACGATCACCTGGCGGCGCGTGCGGCCGCCGGCCTCGAGCGCAATCTCTGCGTCGAGCCCTTTGCCCAGCAGGGCGCGCGCCAGGGGCGCATCCATGCTGATGTAGCCGGGCCAGTCGCCGAACTCGTCGGGCCCGACGATGCGGTAGCGCTGCTCGTCGCCGTTCTCGTCCTCGAGCGTGACCCAGGCGCCGAAGAACACGCGGCCGCGGTCCGAGGGTGGCTGGTCGACCACCACCATGCCGTCGAGCCGCTTGCGCAGGAAGCGCACGCGCGAGTCGATCTCGCGCAGGCGCTTCTTGCCGTAGGTGTATTCCGCGCTCTCCGAGCGGTCGCCCTGCGCGGCGGCGGCGCTGACCGCCGCGGTGACCTGCGGACGTTCCACCCTCCACAGCTGGTCCAGTTCGGCCCGGAGCCGCGCCGCGCCGGCAGGCGTGATGTACTGGGATCCGGGTGTGGTCGGAGGGCGGTAGCGGCTCATGGCCGGCATTGCGCTTGACTCCACGCCGAGGGTCAAGTGGCGCTGCGAAGGCACTGCCACCTTGCTTCGGCCATGCGAGAATGCCGCACATGGGCACTGCCCTTGTTACCAGGAGTTGGACCATGCGTGGATTGCGATTCGTGCTCATGGCTGCTGCGGTCCTGCTGTCGGGCTGCGGTTACAACACGCTGCAGAGCCAGGACGAGGCGGTGAAGGCCGCCTGGGCCGATGTGCTGAGCCAGTACCAGCGGCGCGCGGACCTCATCCCCAACCTCGTCGCCACCGTGAAGGGCTATGCGGCGCAGGAGGAGAAGGTGCTGGTCGGCGTCACCGAGGCGCGGGCGAAGACCGGTTCCATACAGCTGACTCCCGAGCTCATCAACGACGACGCGGCGATGGCCCGCTTCCAGCAGGCGCAGGGCGAGCTGACGCAGGCGCTCAAGAGCCTGTTCGCGGTCACCGAGAACTATCCGGACCTGAAGTCCAACCAGAACTTCCTCGAGCTGCAGGCGCAGCTGGAAGGCACGGAGAACCGCATCACCGTGGCGCGCAACCGCTTCATCCAGACGGTGCAGGCCTACAACACCACCGTGCGTTCCTTCCCGACCAACCTGACGGCCATGCTGTTCAAGCACAAGGTGAAGCCCAGCTTCACCGTCGAGAACGAAGCGGCCGTATCACAGGCGCCGACGGTGAACTTCGGCGCCGCGCCGGCGCAGTAGCCGGGCCCGTGGGGTTGCTGCGGCCCGGCCTGCGCGCATGGGTGCTGCTGCTGGCGGTGCTCTGTGGAGCGCTGCCTGCAGCGGCCCAGACGCTGCAGGCGGTCCCGCCGCTGGAGGCGCATGTCACCGACCTCACCGGTACGCTTACCGCTGACCAGCAGGCGGACCTGGAGCAGCGGCTCGCGGCCTTCGAGCAGCGCAAGGGCGCGCAGATCGCGCTGCTGGTGGTGGCAAGCACGCAGCCCGAGACCATCGAGCAGTACTCGATCCGCGTGGCCGAGGCGTGGAAGCTCGGGCGCAAGGAGCCCGACGACGGCGCGCTGCTGCTGGTGGCCATGCAGGACCGGCAGCTGCGCATCGAGGTGGGCTACGGTCTGGAGGGCGCACTGCCGGATGCCATCGCCAGCCGCATCATCCGCGAGACCATCACGCCGCTGTTCCGGCAGGGCGATTTCCATGGCGGCATCAGTGCCGGACTCACGCGCATCATGAATGTGGTGGATGGCGAGCCGTTGCCGCCGCCCGACCAGAAGTGGCAGGGAGCGCCGGGCGAGAACCTTGGAGCGCTGCTGCCGCTGCTGTTCTTCGGCGTGCTGGTCGTCGGCGCCGTGCTGCGGGCCGTGTTCGGCCGCACGGCGGGCGCGCTGCTGACCGGCGGGCTCACCGGCGGCGTGGTGTGGCTGCTTTCCAAGGTGCTGCTGCTGGCCGGCTTTGCGGGCGTCGCGGCATTGCTGCTGAGCCTGGTGGCGGGCGTCGCCACCAATGTGCGCAATGGCCGCGGCGGCCGTTCCGGTCCCTGGGGTGGCTGGGGCGGTGGCCTCGGAGGTGGTGGTTTCGGCGGCGGGTCGTGGGGTGGAGGCGGCGGCTTCGGCGGTGGAGGCGGTAGTTTCGGAGGCGGTGGCGCCTCGGGGCGCTGGTAACGCGATGCTGCGCCTGCTGCGAAACCTGTTCACGCCCTACTGGATCCTGCGGCTGCGTTTTCCTGCGCCATTGCTGGGACAGATCGAGCGGCGCATCGGCGAGGTGGAGCGCGCCCATCCCGGCGAACTGCGCTTCGTCGTCGAACATGCGCTGGAGCTGGGCGACCTGATGGACCGCGTGTCGCCGCGCCAGCGGGCGCTGGAGCTGTTCGGACTGCTGCGCGTGTGGGACACCGAACGCAACAATGGCGTGCTGATCTACGTGCTCTATGCCGACCACGCCGTGGAAATCGTGGCCGACCGCGGCCTTGCCCGCCGCGTGCCGCAGGACCAGTGGGATGCATTGTGCCGCGAGGTCGAGTCGCAGTTCCGTGCCGGGAATTGCAGCGCCGGAGCCCTTGCGGCCATCGACGGCACGGCGCGGCTGCTGGAGCGGCACTTTCCGGCGGGCGCAGCCGGGCCGGGCGAGCTTCCCGACCAGCCCCTGCTGCTTTAGCCCGGAAAGGCCGGTCGCTGCGGCGAACCGGCCCCAAGGCCGCCGCAGGGTGTAATAATCGGGGAATGAATACGTTACGCACTGGTATCGCGCTCGCGGCGCTGGGTCTTGTGGCTGCCTGCTCGCTGACGGCCCCCAAGGTCGAACCGCCCGCACCGCCTCCGGAGCCCGTGGCGCCGCCCGCGCCGCAGTACGAACCGCCGGTGGCCACCAACCGCTTCGAGATCGACGCCGAGCATGACGATGTCGTGGGCCGGATCCAGATCACGGTGACCGGCAAGGAGGACACGCTGCCGGACATCGCCCGCCGCTTCAATGTGGGCTATGAGGAGATCGTCCGCGCCAATCCGGGCGTTGATCCCTGGCTGCCGGGCGTCGGGCGCGAGATCGTCGTACCCACGCAGTTCGTGCTGCCCAGCGCGCCGCGGCAGGGCATCGTGATCAATGTGGCGGCCATGCGCATCTTCTACTTCCCGCCCGCGAAGAAGGGCGAGAAGCAGGTGGTCTACACGCATCCGATCGGCATCGGCAAGGTGGGCTGGTCGACACCCGAGGGTACGACCAAGGTGCTCACCAAGCAGAAGGACCCGGTGTGGCGGCCGACCGCGTCGATCATTGCTGAGCACAAGAAGAACGGCGAGATCCTGCCGGCCGTGGTCCCCGCCGGGCCGGACAATCCGCTGGGCCGTTACAAACTCACGCTGGGCTGGCCCTCCTATCTCATCCACGGCACCAACAAGCCCTATGGCGTCGGACTGCGCTCCAGCCATGGCTGCATCCGCCTGTATCCGGAGGACATCGAAAAGATCTTTGCGATGGTGGGGCCGGGCACCGCGGTGCGTGTGGTCAACCAGCCCTTCCTGTTCGGCTGGCATGAAGGTCAGCTCTATCTGCAGGCCTACGATGTGCTCGAGGACGACAAGCGCGACTGGTCGAAGTCCCAGCCCAAGCTGCTGTCCAAGACGCTCAGCGCGCGCATCCAGACGGAGCTCAAGGCGCAGAACCAGACCGTGGACTGGAAGCGCGTGGCGCAGATCACCTCCGATCCGCGCGGCCTGACGCTGTCGGTCTCGGACGCCGGCCAGACCGTCGATGCATTGCTCGCGGCCGCACCGCGCGTCGAGAACCGGATTCCGGAGGGCGGCAACTGGGATGGCGCCGACGATCCGGCTCTGCAGGCGCGGCGCGATACGGAGTCCATGGTTGCCGAGCAGGCACAGGCTCCGCGCACGTGAGCTATAGTCGGCCGCCGATGGGTACGCTGTCCGAATGGCTGAGGATCATGCTCGGCGAAGTGGCGCGCAAGCAGGATGACCTCGGGCGCGCCGCCGCCGAACGGCAGCTGCGGGAGGTTGCGGCGGCCAGCGGCCGCGCGCTGCCGGCGCAAGGGCCGGTGAAAGGGAAAGTTTCCTAAGTGCAGGAACTCGATCGACACCGGCGGCAGTTCCGGCGTCGCGCTCTTCAGCTCCGCGCCTGCCGCGGCTTCGGTCGCTGTGCCGGTTGCCGGCATTGCGCCTGCGCCCACCGGTGTCGTCGCCTTCATCGGCCGCTGCCTCAAGGGGCCCGTCAGCGAGCCGCTGCGCGTCACCAGCTTCGTCGAATACCAGCAGGTCTTCGGCGGGCTGTGGGCCGGATCCACGCTGTCCTATGCGGTGCAGCAGTTCTTCGAGCACGGTGGCCGCGAGGCGGTGATCGTGCGCGTGGTCAGCGGCGGACGGCCGCCGACGCTCGATCTGCCGGCGGGTGACGACATGCTGGTGTTGACGGGTATCTGCCCGGGCACGCGCGAGTTCCTGCGCGTCTCGGTGGATTACGACGGCATCAGTCCGCAGGATACGGATCTGTTCAATCTCGTGGTGCAGCGGGTGCGTGCACCCGGTTCCGAACTGGTCGAAGCCCAGGAGACTTTCCGCCGCCTCTCGGTGCTGGCCGGATCAGCCCGCGAAATCGGCCGCGTGCTGTCCGGGTCGCGATTGATACGGCTTTCGGGGCGTCTGCCGCGCCAGCGGCCCGATGTCACGCGCGGCGTGAAACCGCAGGCGCTCATAGGCTATGTGGCCTGCAACCGCGATGGCGATGACGGCCGCCAGCTTTCCGATTACGACCTGATCGGATCGGAGGCCGGCCGCACGGGCCTGTTCGCGCTGGCCGGCGGACCACCCTTCAATTTCCTGTGCATTCCGCCGCCGGCGCCGGAACAGGATCTGGGCGTGAGCGCGCTGGTGGCCGCGGCGCGCTTCTGCCGGCAGCAGCATGCCCTGCTGCTGGTGGATCCGCCGCAGGCCTGGCGCACGGCTGAAGACGCCATCGCCGGCATGCGTGGCTGGCCCTTGCAGAGCCGCGATGCGCTGATGTTCTTTCCGCGCATCGTGGCCAGGGACCGCCTCACGGCGTGTCATGCCGAATTCGCACCCTCCGCGGCGGCCGCGGCATTGATCCTGCGCGAGGTGCAGTCGCTGGAAGCGCCATGGCGGGCCGGCGAGATGGCATTGCTGCGGCCCTCGGCGCAGCCGGCCGTGACGGTCAATGAATCGCAGCGGCAGCGGCTGGCGCGTGCCGGTGTCAATGTGGTGTGCGCCACGCGCAGCCACGAGCGGCCGGAGCTGCCGGTGCGTACGCTCGCCGGTGACCGCTCTTCGCCCCCCGGATCCTGGCAGCTGTCGGAGCGCCGCCTGGCGCTGTTCGTCAGCAGCAGCATCGAGCGCGGCACGCGCTGGGTGGCGCTCGAGGGCAACAGCCTGCGCACGCGCGAACGCGCCTGCCGGCAGGTGGAGCGCTTTCTCTCCCATCTGGCCGCGGCCGGCGCCTTCGCCGGCACCGAGATCAACAAGCACTATTTCGTGTTCTGCGACGAACGCGTGAACGGCGTGATGCACGAGCTGGCAGGCGAGGTGCGGCTGACCTATGGCTTCCAGTCGCGCGGGGCGGCGCACCGCCAGAGCTATCTGGTGGTGCACAGCGCCGCCGGCAGCCAGACGCGTCCGGTGAGCCTCAATGCACTGGCGGCACGGGAGCTGCAGCCATGAGCCCGCAGATCCGCCGCCACGTGGTGTTCTCGCATGGGCAGGACAGCAGCCCGTTCAGCCGCAAGATCCTCGCGCTGTACGAGATCGCCGAGGCCGAGGGCTATCACGCCGCCGCGG
This sequence comes from Steroidobacteraceae bacterium, assembly GCA_049841155.1. GTDB lineage: Bacteria > Pseudomonadota > Gammaproteobacteria > Steroidobacterales > Steroidobacteraceae > ZC4RG30. The sequence continues at coordinate 1,608,588 of JASGHI010000003.1, read as the reverse complement.
TGGACTACCGCGGCATCGACGATGCCGAGGAGCGGGTGCTGGCGCTGTCGGATTTCTGCAAGGACCTGTCCGGCGAGCTGGTGCTGGTGGGTTCGAGCCTGGGCGCCTGGGTGTCGCTGGCGGCGGCGCCCTCGCTGCATGCGCGCGGCCTGTTCCTGATGGCGCCGGCCATCACCATGCCGGGGTTGCCGGCGCTGCGGTCCGGCTCGCTGGCCGCGCCCATGACGCTGGTGCATGGCTGGCGCGACGACGTGGTGCCCTGCGAGCAGAGCATCGACTTTGCGCGCGCACATGGCGCCTCGCTGCATCTGGTCGAATCCGACCACCGGTTGCACACGGCGTTGCCACTGATCCGCAACCTGTTCCAATATTTCCTCGCCGAACTGGATCTGCCCGTACCGCTCGAATAGGGAGCCGCAGCCTTGGATCGCTTCATCGGCAGGTTGTTGATGCCGTGGGTGCGCTTCAACCTGCGCCCGCCCGACGTGGCCCGCCAGTTCGAGGCCGGCACGCTGCCGGTGTGCTACGTGCTCGCGCGCGAAAGCGCGCTCGACGAACTGGTGCTGCAGCGGGCCTGCGCACGGGCGCGCCTGCCGCGGCCGCGCCGCCGCCTGCTGGCCTCCGGCGTGCGGGTCGCCGACCGGGCGCTGCTGCCGCTGGCGCGCAAGACGGGCTTCTGGCGCGGGCGCATGGACCGGCGAGCGCCCGCCGCGCTGACATCGCTGATCGAAGCCGTGCGGCGCGATGCGGCCTTCGATGTATTGCTGGTGCCGGTGTCGGTGTACTGGGGGCGTGCGCCGCAGCGTGAATCCGGCTCCTGGCTGCGGCTGCTGGTGTCGGAGGACTGGGGCCTGGCGAGCCGCATCCGGCGGCTTGCCACGGTGCTGCTCAATGGCCGCAACACGCTGGTGGAGTTCGGCGGCGGGGTGTCGTTGCGGCAGCTGCTCGCCGACGATGTGCCGGCCGGCATTGCGGCGCGGCGCATTTCGCGGCAGCTGCTGGCGCAGCTGGCTGCGGCGCGCACCGCCTACATCGGCCCGGATCTCTCGCACCGGCGCACGTTGATGGCGCAGGTGCTGCGCGCCCGCCCGGTGCGCGCACTGGTGGCGCAGCAGGCGCGCGAACGCGGCATTGCGCGGCGCAAGGCGCTGGAGGAGGCGCAGGCCATCTTCGAGGAAATCGCCGCCGATTATTCGCCGCGCTTCGTGCAGCTCATGGAGCGGGTGCTCAAATGGCTGTGGACACGCATTTTCGATGGCGTGGAGGTGCAGCACACCGAGACGCTGGGCGCCGTCGCGGCCGGCAACGAGCTGGTCTACGTCCCCTGCCATCGCAGCACCATGGATGATGTGCTGACTCCCTATGCGGTGTACACCCGCGGCTTCGCCGTGCCGCACATCGCGGCCGGCATCAACCTGAACTTGCCGCTGATCGGTCCGCTGCTGCGCAAGGGCGGCGCCATTTTCATGCGCCGCAGCTTCCGCGGCAGCCCGCTGTACACCGCGGTGTTCATGAACTACCTCGGCGCCATCATGGCGCGCGGCCATCCGATCCAGTACTTCATCGAGGGCGGCCGCAGCCGCACCGGCCGGCTGCTCGCGCCCAAGACCGGCATGCTGTCGATGACGCTGCGCAGCTATCTGCGCCAGCCGCGGCGCCCGGTGGTGTTCGTGCCGGTCTATCTGGGGTATGAGCGCATCATGGAGGTCGACAGCTACGTCGGCGAGCTCTCGGGCCAGCCGAAGGAAAAGGAGACGCTGGGCGGCTTCCTCAAGTCGCTGAAGCGCCTGCGCGAGAATTTCGGCCGCGTGCATGTGAACATCGGCGAACCGATTCCCCTGACGCAGCTGCTGGATGCCACCGAGAGCGACTGGCGCAGCCAGATCGGCCAGGAGGTGCGCGCCGCCGATGTGAAGCGCGCCGTCGACGAGCTGGCGCCGCGCATCATGCGCCACATCAATTCCGCGGCCGTGATGACGCCGGTGAACCTGCTGGCGCTGGTGCTGCTGGCGACGCCGCGGCAGGTGATGCTGGAGGCGGACCTGCTGCGGCAGCTGGATTTCTGCCTGCGGCTGCTGCGCCAGGCGCCGTATTCCGAGCGCATGACCGTCACCCCCCTGTCGCCGCTGGAGATCCTGGGCGCCGGCGAGAAGCTGCAGATCGTCGAACGCCGCGCAGGGGGCATGGTGGGCGTGGCGCCGCGGCACGCGGCGTCGATGGCGTACTACCGCAACAATGTGCTGCATCTGCTGGCCATCCCCTCGCTGCTGGCCTGCTGCTTCCTCTCCAACGAGGCGCTCGAGGAGGGCGATCTGCAGCGCCTGGCCTGGCGCATCTATCCCTACATCGCCTCGGAGCTGTTCCTGCGCTGGGAGGAGTCCGACGTGGAACAGGTCGTGGCGCAATACCTCGCGGCGCTGGATGCCACGGGCGTGCTGCGCGTGGACGAGTCGCGCCGCTGGCGCGCCGCACATCCGGCGACGGCCGAAGCCATGCAGCTGTCGCTGCTGGCGCAGCCCACGCTGCAGACCATCGAGCGCTACTACCTCGCCATCGAACTGCTGCGGCAGGCCGGCAGCGGTGTGCTCACCCAGGCCGAACTGGGCAAGCGCTGCCAGCAGATGGCCGAGCGCATGCTGACGCTGTACGGGTTTCATTCGCCCGAGTTCCATGACCGGGCGCTGTTCGACGGCTATCTGGGGCTGCTGCGCCGGCGCGGCGTGATCCGCGCCGACGGCGAGGGCCGGCTGATGTTCGACGACGTGCTGGAGCGCATCGCGAGCGACGCGCAGCTGGTGCTATCGGAGCAGATCCGCCACAGCGTGCTGCAGGTCGTGCACGGCTGAGTCGCCGAGCCCGATGCCGGCGCGCGTGCGGCGCCAGAGGATGTCATCGGCCGAACGGGCCCACTCCTCGCGCACGAGGTAGCGCACTTCGGCCAGCGTCAGATCATCGCCGAAGGCCGGCCCCAGTTCGCCCACGGTGCGGGCATTGCCCAGCAGTTCGGTGATCCGCGTGCCGTAGAGATGGGCCAGCCTCTGTATCCGCGGCGCGGGCAGCTGCGGATAGCGTTCGCGGCACGCGGCCGTGAACAGGGCCAGATCCGCGCCAGGCAGGTCGCCGCCCGGCAGGGGTTCCTGGTCCGTCCAGGGCATGTCGCGGATGTCCGGCATGGCACCGCGCAGCAGGCCGAGCGCGGCCTCGGCGAGCCGCCGGTAAGTGGTGATCTTGCCGCCGTACACGGACAGCACCGGCGCGCCGCCGGCAGTGCGCTGCAGTTCCAGGTGATAGTCGCGGGACACGCTCTGCGCGCTGGCTTCGCTGCCGTCGTCGAACAGCGGCCGCACGCCGGAATAGGCCCAGCGGATGTCGCGGGAGGAGACCGGCATGCGGAAGAACCGCTCGACGCAGCCGAGCAGGTACTCGCGTTCGCCGGGGGTGATCGTCACCCGCGCCGGATCACCGGTGAAAGGCTGGTCGGTGGTGCCGATCAGCGTGTACTGCCGCTCGTAGGGAATGGCGAAGACCACGCGCCGGTCCGGGCTCTGCAACAGGTAGGCGTGATCGCCGTGGTAGAGACGCGGCAGCACGAGATGGCTGCCCTGCACCAGGCGCAGGTGCTGCCGCGGCTCGATGCCGAGGCGCTGCCGGAGGACTTCATTCACCCAGGCGCCGGCGGCATTGACCAGGGCCCGGGCGCGCAGGCGCAGCGGCTGCCCGCCATCGCGCCTCCGGCACGTCACGGTCCAGCCATTGCCTTCGGGCTGCGCGGTTTCCACCTGCGTGCGCAGCAGCACGCAGGCGCCGCGGTCGCAGGCATCGCGCGCATTGAGCACCACCAGCCGGCTGTCTTCGACCCAGCAGTCGGAGTAGGCAAAGCCGCTCTGCATGCCGGGGCGCAGCGGCGCGCCTTCGGCCGTGCCGGCCAGATCGAGGGATTCGGAGGCGGCGAGCCTCTCGCGCCCGCCCGCATGGTCGTACACGAACAGGCCCAGCCGCAGCAGCCAGCGCGGGCGCAGGCCATCGACGTAGGGCAGCACGAAGCGCAGCGGCCGGATGATGTGCGGGGCGATGGCGAGCAGCCGTTCGCGCTCCGACAGCGCTTCGCGCACCAGGCGCAGCTCGCCCTGCTCGAGGTAGCGCAGCCCGCCGTGGATGAGCTTGGTGCTGGCCGAGGAGGTGTGCGCGGCCAGATCGTCCTGCTCGACGAGGCAGACGGCCAGGCCGCGGCCGGCCGCGTCGCGCGCGATGCCGGCGCCGTTGATGCCGCCGCCGATCACCAGCAGGTCGAAGTCCTGCGAGGCGGGTTCAGTCATCGCGGACTTTGCCGCGCAGGCGTTTGACGCGGCTGTCGAGCCGCTTGTGTTCCAGCCGCCGTTCGCGCGATGCGCGGGTGGGCCGGGTGGCGCGGCGCGGCTTGGGCGCCTTGCCGGCCTGCTCCAGCAGTGCGGCGAGGCGCGCCAGTGCCTCGCGGCGGTTGCCCTCCTGGGTGCGGTGGTTGCGCGCGATGATGAGAAGGTCGCCGGCTTCGGTGAGGCGGCGGCCGGCGAGGCGGCGCAGGCGCTGCTTGGCGCCCTCGTCCAGCGCACGGCTGCGATCGATGAAGAAGCGCAGCTGGGCTGCGGTGGCCACCTTGTTTACGTTCTGGCCGCCGGGGCCGGCGGCGCGGACGAAGCTGATGGTGTAATCACCCGCGTCCGGTTCGCGGCTCATGGATCGCCGCCGCGGCCTTTCACGATGCGGATGTCGCGCTGTGCCACGGGAATGGTGATGCCGCGCTCGCGGAACAGCCGCCATATGGCGCGGTTAACCTCCGAGCGCACATTGTTCACGCCTTCCTGCGGATCGGCGATCCAGAAACGCAGTTCCAGGTCGATGCCGTGATCGCCGAACTGCATCAGCCGCGAGGCCGGCGCGGGTTCGGCCAGCACGCGCTTCTGTCCGCGTGCCGCGAGCATCAGCAGCTCGAGGGCTTCCTCCGGATCGTCCTGGTAACTGATGCGCACCGGCAGTTTCAGGCGCACCTTGGGATCCGAATAGCTCCAGTTGATCATCGGGCTGGTGATCATGTTCTGGTTGGGCACCAGCGTCTCGACGCCGTCGCGGTCGCGCACCACCACATAGCGGCCGCGCAGCTCCTGCACCCAGCCGAAATTCTCGGTGCTGGTGCCGGTCACGCCGGTGAAGCTGATCACGTCGCCGGGCTTGATGGATTTGTCCATCAGCAGCACGAAGCCGCTGACGAAGTTGCTGGCGATGGCCTGCAGGCCGAAGCCGAGGCCGATGCCCACGGCGCCGGTAAGCACCGTCAGCGCCGTGAGGTCGACGCCGGCGGCATTGATGCCCATCAGCACGCCCAGGGCCAGCAGCGTGAAGTAGGTGAACTTGCTGATGCCGATGCGGGTGGACAGCGCCAGGCCGTCCATCTTCATCACCCGGGTCTCGACAGTGCGCGACACCAGGCTCGCCACCACCATGAACAGCGTGACCACGACCACGCCCTTGATCAGCGCCCAGATGGTGAAGTGGGTCTTGCCGGGGGAGAGGTCGATGGAGTCGAGGGTGTCTTCGACGAAGTTGAACCAGCCCAGCAGCGTGAACGACAGCAGCACCCACAGCAGCGTCGCGAGCCGGCCCTCCCAGCGCGCCACCCAGCTCGCCGGTCCCAGCGCCAGGCGCAGCAGGTACACGCCGAGGCGCACCAGCAGCAGCGCGGCCGCCAGTTGCAGCGCGATGTCGATCAGCTTCGGGGCAAACTGCGTGAAGCCCAGCAGTGCGCGGGCGATCAGCAGCAGGAAGGTTGCGGCGAAGGCCGTCATGACCACGACCACGCCGCCGGTGACCCGGCTCTCCCAGCCGTGCTCGCGGGCGAGAGCGCTGCGTGCGAAGCGGACCTGGGCGAAATGGCCCGCGGCCAGCGCGCCGAGCACGGCCACCGTGATCAGTACGATCTGGGTGAGCGCCGCCGGCGAGGCGAGTTGCGCGAACAGTTGCTGCAGTCCGTTCTCAGGCATTGAGGTCGGGGATGGCCTGGCTTTCGAGGCGGGTGATCTGGTCCTTCAGCAGGAGTTTGCGCTTCTTGAGCCGCCGCATCTGCACCTCGTCGGTGTGCATGTCCAGAGCCAGCCGCGCGATGACCTGATCCAGGTCGCGGTGTTCGATGCGCAGCTGCCGCAGCTTCTCGATGTTGCGGAACAGCTCGCGGTTGACGTTGTCTTCGTTGTCCTGGGACATTCCTGGTGCAGATCCGGTGTGGCGCAGCTCAGGCGGCCAGTGCAAGGCGTGGCAGCAGGGGCTCCACGCCCTCGGGTAGCTTAGCGAAGCGACCCAGCGGGCGCCACGGCTGCCCCGGGTCGTGGAAGTCCGAGCCTGCGGAGCCGGCGAGGGCGTGTTCACGCGCCAGCCGGGCGAGCCGGTCGGCATCGTTCGGCCCCAGGCCCGGAAGGCTCACTTCCAGCGCCGCTCCGCCTGCGGCCGCGAATTCCGCGCACAGGTTGCGCAGCGCGCCGCCCGAAAGGCGGTAGCGGTGTGGATGGGCGAGCACGGCGTGGCCGCCGGCGCTGCGGATGGCCTGCACGGCCTGTTCCAGGGCGGGCCATGCGGCGGGCACGTAGCCGCGGGCGCCGCGGCCGAGGTAGCGGTCGAAGGCGGCCTGCAGGGTGTCGGCTAGGCCAGCATCCACCAGCGCCCGCGCCAGATGCGTGCGCGTGGGTACCGGCGCCTCGCGCAGCACCTGCGCGGCAAGGTCCAGTGCGGCCAGTTTCGGGACGCGGCGCAGTTTCTCGCCCATGGCGGTGATGCGCTCGCGGCGCTGGCCCACTATCTGCGCCAGGTGGGCTACGAGCTGCGGCTCTCCAGGGTCGAATCCCAGGCCCACCACGTGGATCTCCTGGCCGCGCCACAGCGCCGTGATTTCCACCCCCGTGACGAAGGCGATACCGGCGGCATGGCAGGCCGTCCGCGCCTCGGCGAGGCCGGCGGTGGAATCATGGTCGGTGAGCGCCAGCACCTGCACGCCGCGCGCGGCGGCCGCGGCCACCAGCGCCGCGGGCGAGAGTGTGCCGTCGGAGCAGTGGCTGTGGGTGTGCAGGTCGATGAGCGCTGGCATGGGCCCGCTATGATACGCGGCACATGAACCCTGTCCTGAGCCTTCCCGCCCACATCGACACGCTGCTGCTGGACCTGGATGGCACGCTGCTCGACCTCGCCTTCGACACGCATTTCTGGCTGCAGGTGGTGCCGGAGTACTACGGCCGGCCGCGCGGACTGTCTGCGGCCGAGGCGCTGGAGCGGCACATCCGGCCGCGGCTGCGCTCGGCCGAGGGCACGCTGGACTGGTATTGCCTCGATTACTGGTCGCGCGCGCTGGAGCTGGACCTGTCGGCGATCAAGTCGCGGCACGACGAGCGCATCGCCTGGCTGCCGGGCGCGCAGGATTTCCTCCGGCGCCAGCGTGCTGCGGGACGGCGCCTGGTGCTGGTGACGAACTCGCACCCGGAGACGCTGCGCATCAAGGACCGCAAAGTGGGCATCGCGCCCTTCCTCGACGCCATGTACAGCTCCAATCCCTTCGGCGTGCCGAAGGAGCATCCGGAATTCTGGCAGCGCTTCCGCCGGGTGGAGCCGTTCGACCCGGCGCGCGCCGCGTTCATCGACGACAATCCGTCAGTGCTGGCCGCAGCGCGCGATGCCGGCATCGATACGGTGATCGCGGTGACGCATCCGGACTCCAGCCGTCCGCCGCGCGAACCGCCGGAGGGATTCGCGCACGTAGCGGCCGTGGCGCAGATCGCCTGAGTGCGGCGCCGGGCGCCGCCCGCCACGCTTTCGCAGCGGGCGACCTGCCGCGGCTGCGCGCGCTGATGAAGAAATACGCCGACCTGCCCATGGACCTGGCCGACGCGTCACTGATGTTGCTGGCCGAACAGCGTGGCGACGGCCGCATCCTTTCGACGGACCAGCGGGATTACCGCGCTTATCGTTTCAAGCAGCGCAAGCCGTTCCGCAACCTGCTGCTGGAGTAAGGCTCCCGCCGTACGAGCCGCGGATGGGCCACCGGCATGCGGCTGCGGCGGCGCAGATCGCGTGAACTTGCGCCCGGTACGTGCTAACCGGCCAGTTCCAGGCGCTTCTCGATTTGCTCGAATCGAGTTCGAAAGCCGATCGAAGCTCGCATGGAGCGCAACGACTTCGCCGTAGATGTCGGCCATGTCGCGCTTGATGCCGGCCGCGGTGCCTTCCATGGAAGTGACGCTTGTCCTGATCTCCCGGCCATCCTCGCGGAGGTTAGCCACATCGCCGCCTATGGCCCGGAGATGTTCAAGGATCAGGTTGCTGGTTCCCGTGCTCATCGAGAGGCAGATTGCCACCGAGAAACCTCTCCCGCCACCCGGATTTGCGCTCGATTCGGCAGATATCGCGTGTTGCGGGTCAGCCCGTCGGCTAGCGCCTTGGTCCGCCTCGCGGTGGGCCGCGGCGCGAACCACCACCGCCCGGTCTGCCGCCGCCGCCACTGCGGCCGCGACCACCGCCACCACCGCCACCACCGCCGCGTCGCGGTGGCGCATCCTCGCGCGGCTTGTGGCGGGGGAAGACCAGGTTCTTCGCCAGCAGCTCCTGCGTGATGCTGCCGCGCGGGATCTCGTGACCGATGTAGTCCTCGATCTCCGGCAGACACACCGCGTAGTCCTCGCAGGCGAAGCTGATGGCATCGCCCTCGGCGCCAGCGCGCGCGGTGCGGCCGATGCGGTGCACGTAGTCGGCGCGGTCCTGCGGCAGGTCGTAGTTGAACACATGGCTCACATCGGGGATGTGCAGGCCGCGCGAGGCCACGTCGGTCGCAATCAGCACCGCGAGCGCGCCGCTGTGGAAATCCTTCAGGTACCGCAGGCGCTTGTTCTGCGGCACGTCGCCGGAGAGCGCCTGGGCGTTGATGTCGTTGGCGCGCAGCACCTCTTCGAGGCGGTCGGCCATGCGGCGCGTGTTCACGAACACCATGGTGCGCTCGGCATTGTGCTGGCGCAGCAGGCCGATGAGCAGCGGGATCTTCTCTTCCATCGCCGGGAAGTAGATGAGCTGGCGCACCTTGTCGGCCGTGATGCGGTCGGGTTCGATGCGCACCAGCTCGGGGCTGTTCATGTGCTCGTAGGCCAGCTCCAGCACGCGTTGCGACAGCGTGGCCGAGAACAGCATCGACTGCCGCTGGTCCGGCGGCGGCATCTTGCGCAGCAGGTAGCGGATGTCGGCGATGAAGCCGAGGTCGAACATGCGGTCGGCCTCGTCGAGCACGCACACCTGCACGTGTCGTAGGTCGAACACGCCCTGCTTGTAGTAGTCGATGATGCGGCCGGGCGTGCCGATGAGGATGTCGGCGCCCTGGTCGAATTGGCGGCGCTGCTTTTCGTAATCCACGCCGCCGAACACGCAGGCGAGTTTCAGGCCCGTGTGCTTGGCCAGCACCAGCGCATCGCTGTGGATCTGCACCGCCAGCTCGCGCGTGGGCGCGATGACGATGCCGCGGATGGAGTTGGGTGGGCGCTGCTCGCGGGGCAGCCGCACCAGCAGCGTGTTCAGCATCGACACCAGGAAGGCGGCGGTCTTGCCGGTGCCCGTCTGCGCCTGGCCGGCCACATCCTTGCCCGCCATCGTGATGGGCAGGGTCTGCGCCTGGATGGGCGTGCAGCGCACGAAGCCGGCATCCCAGATGCCGCGCGCCACCGGTGCCGCGAGATCGAAGCCGGTGAAGGTGGGCCCGTCGCCGGCAGCTTCCGGCGTGGCTTCACGCGGTTCGGGCAGGGGGGTGTCGGTGGCAGTTGCCGTGGGGGAGGGGGCGGCCGGAGCCGGCGCCGGTCGGGCGCTGCTGCCGCCAAAGAGTTTTTTCCAGAGCGTTTTGATCATCACTTCCGTCGCATGCGGTACTTGCAAAAGCGGCAAGGACCGGCTACAAAGCGCCTCAAGACACGGCGCAATTCCGGCGCCCTGGACGCAATTCCTAAACACCTAGTCTAACTGCTCGATCGGCCTCCGTGGCATGGGATTTCTCCCGTGGCCGGATCTGCCGGTCCACTGACTCGAAACCATCCGCTTGACCAAGCCCCTTCCCTGCCGACATCACATTGGCCCATTGCCTTCCGGAGGCTGTTCCCGTGAGCAATCCGTTGATCATCCACACCTCGGATGCGAGCTTCGAATCCGACGTCCTGAAGTCGACCGAACCCGTCCTGCTGGATTTCTGGGCTGAGTGGTGCGGACCATGCAAGATGATCGCTCCGATTCTCGACAAGGCGGCACAGAAGTATCAGGGCCGGCTGAAGATCGCCAAGCTCAACATCGACGAGAACCCGCAGACGCCGCCGAAGTTCGGCATCCGCGGAATCCCGACGCTGATCCTGTTCAAGAACGGCAGGGTCGAGGCGCAGAAGGTCGGCGCAATGTCCGAGTCCCAGCTGAACGCTTTTCTGGACAGCAGCCTGTGAGGGGTTATCTCGGCGGGCCCAACCGCAACCAGCGCAACAAGAACCAGCGCCATCGCGATGGCAACCGCGGCGGTGGCGGCGGTGGCGGCGGCAATGTCAACGGCAACGTTGGCGGCCGGCCCGACGAGATCTACGATCCGGAACCTTTCGACCCATCCGGCGACGGTGAAATAGTCAGCCGCGAGGAGCTGGCGCAGGCGCGCAAGCGCATGAGCCTCAACGAGCTCAAGGCCAAGCCCATCCACGAGCTGGTGAAGGTGGCCGAGTCCATGGGCCTGGAGAGCCTGGCCCGCTCGCGCAAGCAGGACATCATCTTCTCCATCCTCAAGGCCTATGGGCGCAATGGGGAGGGCATCTACGGCGACGGCGTGCTGGAGATCCTGCAGGATGGCTTCGGCTTCCTGCGCTCGGCCGATGCCTCATATCTTGCCGGCCCCGACGATATCTACATCAGCCCCAGCCAGGTGCGCCGCTTCAACCTGCGCACCGGCGACTCGGTGTCGGGCATCATCCGCCCGCCCAAGGACGGCGAGCGCTATTTCGCGCTGATGAAGGTCGGCGAGATCAATTTCGACTCGCCCGAGAGCAGCCGCAACAAGGTGCTGTTCGAGAACCTCACGCCCTTCCACCCCACGCAGCGCCTCAAATTGCAGCGTGGCAACGGCAGCACCGAGGATCTCACCGCCCGCACCATCGACTTGGTCTCGCCCATCGGCAAGGGCCAGCGCGGCCTCATCGTCTCGCCGCCCAAGGCCGGCAAGACCATGCTGCTGCAGAACATCGCCACCTCCATCACCGCGAACCATCCCGAGGTGTACCTCATCGTGCTGCTCATCGACGAGCGGCCGGAAGAGGTGACCGAGATGCAGCGCACGGTGAAGGGTGAGGTGGTGTCCTCGACCTTTGACGAGCCGGCCGCGCGCCATGTGCAGGTGGCCGAGATGGTGATCGAGAAGGCCAAGCGCCTGGTCGAGCACAAGAAGGACGTGGTGATCCTGCTCGATTCCATCACGCGCCTGGCGCGCGCCTACAACACCGTGGTGCCGAGCTCCGGCAAGGTGCTCACCGGCGGTGTGGATGCCAACGCATTGCAGCGCCCGAAGCGCTTCTTCGGCGCGGCGCGCAACATCGAGGAGGGCGGATCGCTCACCATCCTCGCCACCGCGCTGATCGACACCGGCTCGAAGATGGACGATGTGATCTTCGAGGAGTTCAAGGGCACCGGCAACAGCGAGATCCACCTGGACCGCCGCATCGCCGAGAAGCGCGTGTTCCCGGCCGTGAACATCAACCGTTCGGGCACCCGCAAGGAAGAGCTGATCACGGATCAGAACGAGCTCGCGAAGATGTGGATCCTGCGCAAGCTGCTGCATCCCATGGATGAGCTCGCCGCGATCGAGTTCCTGCTCGACCGCATGAAGGATACGAAGACCAACACCGAGTTCTTCGAGGCGATGAAGCGCTAGGGGATCTTGGCGACCGCGTAGAAGTCCCTGTCCCAGTAGCCATCCCACACGCCATTGTAGATGTTGATGGGGAGCAGCAAGGTCGAGCCGGACGCAAACGCGCCCGGACTCGTGGCTGTTACATGGATGTCGATCTCGTGGCGCAGCACCTGGCTTGCCAGCAGATGGGCCGCCATGTCCAGCTGTCCGACTTTCAGTCCGGCCGCCTTTCCGTAACTGCCCAGCGAATAGATCAGCGGAGCGTCCAGGATGGCAGCCAGTCTCGCCAGCTGGTCCAGCTGCCACTTGTTGGGGTGTACAGTGGTCGTGAGGTTGTTGTTGGCGTCGCGCGACGAAGAAGACCAGTAGAAACGGCTGTCTGCGGGCACCAGGATTGAGTGGATATCCAGGCTCGCCTGTTTCTGGCGCAGCGACATGGCCTGGGTCAACCACTGCGGATCATCCAGACCGCTGTCATCGTCGCCTCCCACCAGCGCCACCAGGGCACGCCGGCCGGTGGGTGCGAGCTGCGCGATCTCATCGGTAGCCGCATGCAGGGCGTTGAGCACTGGCGACGCTCCGCCCACCATCGGTGTCAGTGCTGCGGCGGCGGCTTCCAGGGCCGGCCGGTCTGTGCCGAAGGGCGCGGCCAGCCACAGTGGCAACTGGGGCAGCAGTGGCGGCAAGTTGAGTGCGGCATCACTGCCGGCAAAGCCACCCACCGCGATCCGATCGGTTTCCCGGGCGCGGCGGATGAAGCGCCGCGCGGCCGGAAGTCTCCACTGCGCGAGATCCTCGTCCGCCATGCGGCGCCCCTGATCCAGCAGCAGCAGTGCGCTGTACGGCGCGCCGGGAGCAACCGTCACGGGAGCTGGAATGCGGATCCGGTTCCGGTCCGGAGCCTGTTGCTGGCGCACTTGAATCTCGGCATGGGTTCCGTCCGCGTTCACGCGCCTGGCGATGCAGGTCACGGTACAGGGGTACAGGGTGTAGTCCGTTACGTTCACTCCCGATGGAAAAGCCAGGGTCAGATGCAGATCCAGTTCCGACCGGTCCGCATTGAGACTGCTGGCTGCCACGGAGGCGGGAAACACGGCCATGGCTGGCGTATAGGGCAGCGTCACCGGGAACGTTGTCGATCCAGTCTGGGCGACGGTGACATTGCCCCTGCTGAAGAAATTGCCTGCATCACCCTGCCCGTAACCGTCGCCAAGGGGAGCGCTGACGGAGACATGGACGGCTTCCGGCATGTTGCGGAAGACCGCCACTCCATCCGGCCCGGTGGTGGCTCGGGCGGACCAGGTCGCTGAGGACAGGTCCGCCTTGAAAACCAGTATTCCGACATCTGCGGCAGCCGCTCCGTCCGGATCGGTCACCGTCACGAGCAAGGTGCCGGTACCGGTTGGCGTGGGGGCCCCACTCGGAGCGCCTGTGGATGGCGCGGAGTTGGATGGCGCAGAGTCGCCGGAGCCGCCGCAACTGGCCAGCATCCAGCCCAGCAGCCCGATCAGCGCCGTGTTCCGCCAGTGAGGACGGCCCCGAGTCCGGTTCATGTTGCACCCTGTTATTCTTTGCAAACTGGCGGGCAATCTCTTCCATCGCGAACCAGGAAGGCATGATGGAAAACCGATCTTTGGATGATGATTCTCCGAAGACAGGCAAAACCGTGCTGCCGCTGGCGCATCGGCCGGATCTGTCGCTGGGATCGGCGCTCATCCGGCCTTCGGTGCGCACAGTCGAGGGACCCGGCGGCAGCGTTACGGCCGAGCCGCGCGTGATGCAGGTGCTGCTGGCCTTCGCCGATGCCAATGGATCGGTGCTCACCCGTGACGATCTGTTGCGCGCCTGCTGGAATGGGCAGGTCGTCAGCGACGACGCGATCAACAGGGCAGTGGCCGAGGTCCGGCGTATCGCGCGGGCAACCGGCGCCGGTTTCGGCATCGAAACCATTCCCCGCATCGGATACCGGCTGACCGAAACGCCTTCTTCTGCGGCCAGCGCGCCATCCGGTTTCTTCACAGGCACCCGGCGCTGGGTGCTGGGCGGCACCTTGGCGGCTGGCTTGGCTGCAGCGACGTTCTTCTGGCGCCGCCGCACGGATCAGCTCGCCGCGCTGCTGGAGAAAGGGCGCGACGCGTTGCGCCTGGAGCTGAACGACAGCTATCAGCAGGCGGCCGGCTTTTTCGGCCAGGCCGTCGAGGTCGAACGCACGAATGCCACCGCATGGGGCCTGCTGGCGCTGGCACACGCCCGCCTGGCGGAGTCGGGCGATGCGGCCGCTGTCGGGCGCTGCGAGCAGGCGTTGCGCGAATCGCTGAAGCTCGATCCCGCGGAGCCCAATGCCGTCGTGGCGCGTGCCCTGGTGTGGCGCGGAGAGGACTGGTCCGATACCGAGCGGCAACTGAACCAGGCGCTGCAGCGTGACAGCAACCACATCCCGGCACTGGAAGCCCTGGCCGCGCAGCTGCAGGCTGCCGGATATTCACGCGAAGCCAGGGAGCTGGGCAGGCGGATCCTGGACATCGACCAGAGCACCCACCATGCCTGGGCCAGCATCCATGTCCGCAAGGCCATCCAGCACTGGATTGCGGGCGAAACCACCGAGGCCGTGGCTGCCACCGGGTTCGCACTGCGCAACTGGCCCAGTCATCCTTACGCGTGGCGCAACACGCTGATGCTGTATGCCTTCACCGGGGAGTTCGAGCGGGCCCGGGTCATGCTCGGCAAGCTGGAAAACGGTGCGCAGCAGCAGGCACTCGTGCAGGACTGGCGGCTCGCGCTGGATGCACTGGAACTGCGGACGGCCGCTGCCATCGACGCGGTGGATGCCGAAGTGCGGCCGCGCCGTGAAATGCCTGCCACGGAAAAAATGTCGGATGTCTACCGGATCATGATCCTGTCGGAGGTGGGGTTGGTCGATACGGCCTATGGGGAGTTCTTCCACTTCTTCGACATGGACGAGGACCGGATCGCTCCGGCGGTGCCGGCCAAGAGGGCGGACCACAATCCCGCGTGGCGCAATTACCAATGGGTGTTCACGCCGGCCATGCGGAATCTGCGCCGCGATGCACGCATCGGACAGTGGACCGGCAAAGTGCTGCTGGACAAATACTGGAGCGATCGCGGAGATCCCGACGAGGGGCGCATCTACACGGGTCCGCCCGATTCACCCAGAACCTGATCCGCTGCCCGCGCGTTCAAGTGTGACCGGCTTCTCCTTCCGGCGCGTCGCGGCGCGGCGACGTTGGCGATGGCGCGGACCCTCTGGGATCATCCGTGCATGCTCAATTCCCGGCATCTGCTGATACTGACCGGCCTTTCGGCCTGCGCTGCTCCGCTGGGAGCGGCCGAAGGCCGGCCGGCGCGCGAGCTGCTGCAGCCGCCGAAGCAGGCCGTGGCCAGCCCCATCACCGACCGTTTCGCGCTGCGCGGCACCTATTTCCAGCCCAGCGTGGACATGCCGCTGCGTTACGACGCTTCACCATTGCTGCAGGGCACGCCGATCTCGGGTGAGGACACACTGGGTTTCGACGGCGAACTGAACCAGGGTACGGTGGAGCTGACTTTCCGGATGACCGACCGCCACCGCATCCGCGCGGATTTCTACCAGATGAACCGTTCCGGCGACGTGATGCTGGACCAGACGGTGCGCTTCGGCGACGACGTCTACCGGGTTTCTGACCGTGTGGTCTCGTCGATGAAACTGCGGATGCTGAACCTGGCCTATTCCTGGTCCCTGCTGCGCCGTGAGGCGGTGGAGATCGGCGTGGGTCTCGGTGTGCACCTGCTGCAGGCCGAGGGCCGGGCCGCCGTGCCCGCACGGCTGCTGCACGAGGACTTCAGCGTTGCGGGACCTTTCGCAACGCTGGGAGCGGATGCGACCTGGCGCTTCACGCCGCGCTTCTCCGCCACGGCCTGGGCGCAGTACCTGCCCGGCAACATCGTCCGCGTCCGCAATGTCGAAGGCTCCTTCCTGCGCTATCACGCCGACGTGCAGTTCCGCTGGCGGCCCAACCTTGCTGTTGGCCTGGGCTATACCCAGCAAAGCCTGCATGTGGACAGCACGGATGACTCTTTCGCGGGCCGCTTCGAGCTCAAGACGCGCGGCCCGGAGGCCTTCGTGCGCGTCAGCTTCTGAACCGCCCGTTCCGGGGGCGGGTTACCTCGCGCTCACATAAGCCTTGATCAGGCGTTCCCAGATGCGCTGCATCTGCGGTGAGCCATAGCCGGCGGCGGCAAGCTGCGCGTGGCCCCCGTCGGCGGAAATCCTGCCGTGGACGCACAGCAGGACCAGGGCTCCCGCGGTGCGGCCGAAGCGCAGCGCGCGGCCCAGGGGGCTGTCCATGGAAACCGGCGCGGCGCTGGACTGTGATTCCAGCGCCTCCTGCGTGCGGTCGGACAGGCCCCAGTTGGCGGCGATGCGCTGTGCGGTGACAGCGGACTGGGCGCCGAGGGATTGCGACAGGGCGGCCGCATCCGGGACCAGGCCGGGATGTGCGGCGTACTGGTTCATGAGGGCGCGGTACACCGCGACGCTGCCGAGGCCATGCAGCAGGCCCAGCAGATGCGCCGTGTAAGGGTCGCAGTCCTGGGTACGGGCTGCGCAGGCTTCGGCTGCCGAAGCGCTGTACAGCGAGTGTTCCCACATCACCTCGCCGAAGCGGCCGGCGGCGCCGCTGCCCGCGGCAGCCAGTGGTTTCATCAGTGCTGCCGTGATGAGCGTGCGGATGCCCTGCGTGCCGACCAGCGCAGCGGCGCGCTCGATGCTCTCGACCGGCGTGCTGCTCACGCGGTACAGCGGGCTGTTCGCGGCGCGCAGCAGGTCGCTGGTGAGTTCGGGGTCCTGGGCGATGATGCGCGACAACGAACGCAGGGAAGCGTCCTCGTCGTTCACCGCTTCCATGATCTGCGGCAGCATCGCGGGTTGACGCGGCGTGTAGCGCGGCTCGCTGCCCACCTGGGCGATCTCGCGGCTGGCGGCGAGCAGCACGGACACGTGCTCCGGTGCGGGCTGCGCGTGCGGATCAGCGGCACGCTCATCCTCCAGCGCCTGCGCATACAGCTCGCCGGGGATGGCGCGCAGTACACGCTCATCGGCGCCGTTGTGGGGTGAAGGCAGCGCGGGCACAGCAGCCGGTGGTGTGATCACGGCAGTGCGCGAAGCCTGGGTCCGCGGCGCAGCGCGGCGGCGCATCCACCACAGCAGTATGGTGATGGCGGCGAGGATGACGAGGACGAAGACGGCTCGTGACATGGCGGTTTGGCGTGTTCAGCAGGGGGAGGACGGTTGCGGCAGCAGCTGCCGCAGGCGATCGAGGACCTGCGCGCGCAGCTGCCGCGCCGCGGGCAGCATGGCATCACTGCCGGCCGCAAGGCACAGGGCTTCGATCTGCTCGAGGCGGGAATGCAGTTCGCGGCGCTGGGCGGCATCTTCGATGCGTTCCAGCGTGAAGTGCACCAATGCCTTGAGTTCGTGCAGCGGCTGCAGGCGGCTGAAGGCGGCGAACAGTGCCTGGCGCCCGTGATGCGGCAGGCGATCGCCACCGAACTCGCGCACGGTGCGTTGCCCGGCGCCGTAGCAGTCGTAACGCAGGCATCCCGGAAAGCCGGATTCAGCCAGATGATCGTGGATGGCGCAGCGGCAGTCGGAGCGCAGATTGCGGCAGGGCACCTGCGCGGGCTTGTCATAGCCGAAGCCCTGCTGTGCGTCGAAGGGTGGCATCACGCAGCACAGCGCAACGCAGGCCGCGCAGTCCGGCCGCAACCCGGCGGGCAGGGTCAAGCCTCTGCGGCCTTCATGGCGGGAGCATCACGGTGGCGGTTGGTCCGATGCCGGCTTCCTGGTACGTGACTTCGCCATCGCGCGCCCACAGGAAGTGCGGCGTGCCGGCTGGCGCGATGTATACGCCGCCCGGCGGAATCGCCACTAGCGCGGCATCGTCCGCGCGGCTGCCAAAGCCCACCAGAAGCGTGCCGGACAGCACGGTGGAGTAGCGCGTGTCCGGATGAGTGTGCGGCGGGATGCGTGTGCCTTTCAGCAGGATCACGCGCTGTCCGTAGAGGCCGGGGGTCTTCTCGGCACCTGCCACCCAGGTGACCCGAACACCGGGCAGGCCGGGTGCATTGACCCAGTGCAGCTGGTCGGGAAGGAGGGGGCCGACGGCCGCGGTCTGGGCAAGCGCGAGGCCGGTGGCGAGCAACGCCGCGGCAAGTCCGGCACTTCGGCGGATTTTCATCATGCGAAGGTATCGGTGCCCGCCGGGAAGGTCAAACGGAGGCGCTTCAGTCCGGTCGCTTCAGTCGAGCGGTTTGGCCAGGAACCTGGTCGGCCCCGAATCGCCGTAGCGCACGTCGCGGAAACCGAAGCGCTCGTAGAGCCGGCGCGCCGGCGTATTGTCGTCCTGCACTTCGAGGGTGAGCCTGCAGCAGCCGCGCGCGCAGGCCAGAGACTCGGCCGCGGTGAGCAGCGCGCGGCCGGTTCCCCTGCCGCGGTGGCCCGGTACCACTGCGAGATCGTGCACGTTCAGCAGCGGCTGTGCCTTGAAGCTGCTCAGCCCCCAGAATCCCGTCAGCAGGCCCACGGCCTGGCCTGCATCGAAGGCCAGCAGCACCAGCCTGGCGGGATGGGCCCGCAGCTTCGGCACCAGCGTTGCGCGCACCTGTTGCGAAAGCGGTTCGCCGCCGCCGCGCGGATCCGACGCATAGGAATCGAGCACGGCCACGATGGCTGCGGCGTCGGCCGCGTCGGCAAGATCCGCTTCGCGCACCAGCGGTGCGGCCTTCTCAGTCATGGACCAGACCTTGTGCGAAGTGCACGATGACGTCAATCGTATCCGGATCGCGCAGCAGGCCGCTGTGGCCCAGTCCCTGCGTCAGATGCAGCTGTGCATCCGGTGTGGATGCGGCCAGTTCGATGGAGTGCGCCACCGGCACCACGTCGTCGCCCTTGTCGTGGATGAAGAGCAGCGGCAGCCGTGCAGGCAGGTGCGTTGCCGCGT
The DNA here is from genome assembly GCA_049841155.1 of Steroidobacteraceae bacterium. Taxonomy (GTDB): domain Bacteria; phylum Pseudomonadota; class Gammaproteobacteria; order Steroidobacterales; family Steroidobacteraceae; genus ZC4RG30. Next base: position 1,589,670 of record JASGHI010000003.1, on the reverse strand, counting down.
AGTGCTCCGGCTGATGCCCGAAACGCCGCAGGAACAATTCACCGAAGCGTGCCGCAGTGGCGGGGCCGATGCCGAACATCTCCTGGTAGCGCCCGAGCAGGAAGGGCACGCCGCGAGGCATGCTGATCAGTACGGCGCCGCGGGGCGGCGGCGCGACATGCCCCTCGCCGAGGGTGAGTGCGATGGCGAGCGCCCCCAGCGAATGACCGATGAGCACATCGGCCGCGCCCTGCCGCGCCAGCACGGCGAGCAGGGCCTGCTGGAATTGCGGCAGGCTGGAGCGCCGCCCCGTGGACTCGCCATGGGCCGGCGCGTCGAACGCGGTCACCCGCCAGCCTGCTTTCAGCAGCGCTTCGACCAGCGGTGCGAAACGCGGCGCATGCGAGCCCCAGCCATGTACCAGCACGGCCTGCCGCGCGCCGTTGCCCCATTGATAGATGCAGAGCTTCTGGCCCGCGCACCGCAGAGTGCTGCGGTGCGCCTGACCGAGAAGCAGCAGGTCGCGCGCATCCGGCCGCCGCCGCGACGGCCGCAGGAACAGCGAGAGTCCCACTCTCGCGGCCAGTGCCGGGCTCAGCCGCTGCAGCAGCGCCATCAGCCGCCGGTAGCGGTTGAGTGCGCCGAAGGAGACATGGGGCAGGCGCTGAGGTGTGGGTTCGGGCATGGACGCAGTCTATAGAGACTGGGCAGGGATCTTGATTGTTGATGATCCGGACCCACAACCCATGGATGCACGACCTCGTTCCGGTATACCGCTCTGCGAGCCGCAAGGCCTGCGAGGAGCGCGCCTTCGTGCTGGCCGCCGTGCACATCCCGAGCCAGCTCATCCTCGTGGAATCCGGATTCGCGCTGGGGGTCGAATCCCCGCAGGCAGGGCTTGCGGCCCACCACCTGTGGCAATACGAGAACGAGCAGAGACAGCGTTCGGTCGACGCGGCGCGGGCAGCGGCGCAGGGTTCCGGATCGCGCTTTCCCCATGCCTGGACGGGCAGCCTGGTCTATGTGGTGCTGCTGTCGATGGTGATGCTGGCCGTGGTGCAGGGCTGGGGGCCGGCGGACCTCTTCACCCGCGGGGATCTGGATTCCGCCCTGGTGCGCAAGGGCGAGTGGTGGCGCGCGGTCACGGCGCTGACATTGCATCTGGACATCGTGCACCTGGTCTCGAACCTGGGCGCGGGCGCTGCCGTGGGCTATTTTGCCTCGCGGCAGTTCGGCGCCGGAACGGCGTGGCTGCTGGTGGTCGTTGCGGCATCGCTGTCGAATCTGGCCGAGGGATGGCTGGGTGGGGGCACGCATCGCTCGGTGGGGGCCTCGACCGCCGTGTTCGCCGCTCTGGGTCTGCTGGCCGCGCATGCCTGGCGCAGCCGCCGCACTTTCCCGCAGCGCTGGGCCTGGCGCTGGGCGCCCCTGGTGGCGGGCGTGGTGCTGCTGGGCCTGCTGGGCTCGGCCGGCGAGGGCACCGATCTCTTCGCGCATGCCCTGGGCTTTGTCATGGGCATGCTTGGCGGCGTCCTCGTCTCGCAGGCCGCCGCCGCCGGAGTGATCCGCCGGGTGCCGCAGTGGGGGAGCGGGAGCGCTGCGCTGGGGCTGATCGTCATGGCCTGGGCCCAGGCCCTTGGAACTGCGCCGCACCTGTAGCCCTTCAGGCCTGGGGCAAAATCAGGCATTATACTCCGTATATTCGTAAGTATATGATTCAACGCGTTTAGGTTATCTGCGGGGGCTAATGATGGTGTTGTCCGGAAGACGTGGCGCGGCGGTGGCCGGCGCATCGGTGTTTTTGTGTCTGGCGGGAGCTGGCGGCGTGTCCGCTCAGGAGGAAGTGCCCCCGTCGTCGGAAGAGGTCGCCCCCACCGGCGGCTCGCCGACCGATCGCGTGGTCTATGGCCCGGACTTCTTCTCCCGCTACTCGGTCAACAATGCCGAGGACATGCTGAGACTCGTCCCCGGCGTGCAGACCATCCTCAATGCGACGCAGGAGACCCGGCGCGGCTTTGGTTCGGGCGGTGCGCAGATACTGCTGAACGGCCGGCGCTTCCCCGGCAAGTCCAACGAGATCAACGGCAATCTGCGCCGCATTCCGGCGCCGAGCGTGGCGCGCGTCGAACTGGTCAGCGGCGCCGCGCAGGACATTTCGGTCAACAGCGAGGGCATTCTGGTCAATGTGGTGCTGCGCGAGGGCGCCTCGCTGAAGGGCAGCGGATCCTGGGAAGCCAATGCGCGGGTCAACGACGAAAGCGCCTCCACGCAGTTCGACGGGCTGCTGTCCTACAACGGTTCGGCGGGGGCGCTGGGCTATTCCCTTGGCATCGAGCGCAACGTGTGGTCTCCGCCTTCGGTGGGCTCGGCGCGCTGGAGCACGCGCTATCGCGACGAGATCATCTACTACGCCGACGGAACTCCCCAGGAGGTCCGTGCCCAGGACTGGGACCGCGATCACGACAAGTGGATCTACACCGGCGGCCTCTCCTACAACTTCGCGGGCGGCTCGCGCTTCGACCTGAACGGGCTGCTCGAAACGCGCGACGTGTATCAGGACGACGTCGCGGATTTCACGCGCTACGCCCCCGGCGGGGTCGTCACGCTGCAGGGCCAGGACGTCCATCAGACCGCGACGAAGCCGGCCAGAATCGTCGAGGTGGGTGGCGAGTTCGAAGGCCGGATCGGGCCGGGTGGTTTCAACGCGCTGTTCATCGTGCGCCGCGAGCGCAACGACAACATCGACTACCGCAATCTCGTCACTCCGGGCAACCTGCAGGAGATCAACCGTACGGTCTCCCATCAGGAGGCCGGTGAGGACATCGTCCGCGCGTCCTACGGCCTGCCGCTGGTGCAGGGCCAGACGCTGGAGTTTGGCGCCGAGGTCGCACGCAACCAGCTCGACCAGGATCTGCTGGCCTACTTCGACTCGGACAACAACGGCGTGCTCGAAATCACGCCGAACCAGTACGCGACGGTCAAGGAGGATCGCAGCGAACTGTTCGTCACGCACAAGTGGACCATCACCGACGCGCTGTCGCTGGAAAGCGCGCTGAACTACGAGATGTCCAAGCTGACGAGCAACTATCACACGGCCGGTATCGCCACGGTGACGCCTGAGCGCAAGCTGGAGTTTCCCAAGCCGCGCTTCGACATGCGCTACCGGGCCAGTCCGCAGATACAGTACCGGATGAAGATCGAGCGCAAGATCGGCCAGCTCGATTTCAACAATTTCGTGCCGCGGCTGAATTTTTCCGACAACATCATCATTGCGGGCAATCCTGCCCTCGAGCCGCAGAAAACCTGGATCTACGAGCTCGGGCATGAATGGCGCCTGCCAGGCGATGCCGGCCTGATCGAAACGCGCGTGTTCTACAACGACATCACCGATGTGGTCGACAAGGCGCCCATGCAGATCGCGCCCGGGCGCATCGTGGCGGTGCAGGGCAATATTCCGAGCGCAACCGGCTACGGCGGCGAAGTTAAATCCAGCATCCGCCTGGGTTTCATCCGCATGCCCGACGCGCTGCTCTCGCTGCGCTACATGGCCGAGAGCTCAAAGAGCGAAGATCCTTTCACCGGTGAGAGACGCCGCCGGACGAACGATCGCGGTTACGAGTTCGAGGTCAACTACCGCCAGTATGTGCGCAGCATCGGCGCGTCGTTCGGTTTCACCTACAGCGATACCGGCAACGCCGCCTACAGCAGCGATCTCATCGGGCCCAATGTCGTGCGGCAGTACATGAAGATCGATCCCGTGCTCGAGGCGTTTGTCGAAAAGAGCCTGTTCGGGTCGACGGTGCTGCGCATCGAAGCGCAGAACCTTACCGGTTCGCGCGAGTGGCGCCGGCGCAGTTTTACGCCGCTGGCCACGCCGGCGGCTCCGGCGGTGCGTTCGGATTTCTATGGCGAGGACCGCGATGTGCGCGTGGCGATCCGTCTGCGGGGGCAGTTCTGACGTAGACGGATCCTCTGCCGGATCGCCATTTGTAGGCAGCACATGAGAGGCCGGTTCTTCCGTCTGGTGCGCGCGCTGCATGCCTGGGGTGGTGTCACTCTGGCGCTGTTGCTGTGCCTGATCAGCCTGACCGGCTCGCTGCTGGTATGGAAGCCGGACTACCTGCGGCTGACCCTTGCGGACGGCGGTGCGGCAATCTCGGCCACGCCCGAATCCCTCGCGCGGCTGACCGAAGCCGTGGAGCGCGAGCTCGGGGCCAATGCGGTATACCTGATCGAGTTTCCGACGCCGCAGCTGCCCCTGGTCAAGGTCACGGGCAGTGACGGCAGCAGCTATGCCTACTTCGATGCCCGCGGGAAAGTCCTGTCCCGATGGCAGGGCAACGGGCGCTGGGAAGAATGGCTGTTCGATCTGCATCACCGCCTGTTGCTGGACAACCTGGGGCTGACCATCGTGGGCTGCGCTGCGCTCGCGCTCATCATCCTGGTGCTGGCGGGCGTGATCGTGTTCTGGCCCATGCGCCGCAGCTTCGAGTGGCGGGTGTGGCCCAGGGATGCTTCAGTGCGAAGCCTGCGCAGTGCGCACCGCAGTGCGGGCATCGTGCTGGCCATTCCCCTGCTGATGAGTCTGGTGACGGGCGCCATCCTCGCATTCCCGGAGCAGTCGCAGAAGCTGCTGCTGGAGCCTTTCCGGGATGACAGCTACAGCCTGGATTTTTCCGAGCACCTGGACGGGGTTTCCGGCGGCGATTCGGGCGCGTGGCTGTCGGTGTTGCAGCGCGCGCAGTCCAGCTTTCCGGGTGCGCGCATCCGTGCGGTGCAGTCAGCCAATGATTTCTCGGTTTACCGCATAGTCTGGTTGCAGCAGCCGGGCGAGTGGAACCCGACCGGCCTCAGCAAGGTGTACATCGAGGCCAAGGAAGGTCATATGGACGTGCGCATCGATTCGCAGGCGCAATTGCCGTCGGAGCGTCTCTACTATGCGGGTTATCCCCTGCACACGGGCAAGGTGGGCGGTCTGCCTTACAAACTGCTGCTGACGGCCAGCGGCCTGCTGGTGGCGCTGCTGAGCATGCTGGGCATGATCGGTTTCGTCCGCAGCCGGATGCATTGAGCAACGGCATCGCCCGTGCGCGCGTTCAGGGCGCAGCTGCGCAGGCAAAGCTCGACGGATCATTGATATCGCCGGAGCCCCGATAGGTGGCCACGGCGGGATAGGCGCACAGCGGCCGCCGGCCGATGACGGCCGGTGCGGCAGGAGGCCCGCCTGCTCCCGCTGCTGGTGCAGCCGGAGCAAGGCGCTGCGCCACGATGAACTCAGGTGCGTTGCGGTGCTCCACCCATCCTTCCAGCGCGGTCAGCCATGATGCTGCGTATCCGCCGTTGCAATGACCCATGTTCGGCACCATGAACAGCCGCGAGAATTCACGGGCTTTGTCCATGGAGCCCGCTGCGGCGGCGACGGCATCATAGTATTGGGCGGTGCGTTCGGCCGCGATGGTCGGGTCACTCCATCCGTGATAGAGGATGATCTTGCCGCCGGCCTTCTGGAACGCGGAAAGATCAGCGTTCGTCGCCGCGACGTCTCCGGCCTCCGTGCGTTCGGCCGTTGCGATGTCGGCGGGTGCATTGAATGTGCGGTAATCCCATCCGGCGCCTTTGCCGGCGAGGTAGCGGAAGGTGTCCAGGGAGACTTCCTGTGGCTGGGTGATGAATCCGGCCCAGCCTGCTTCGCTGCCGGGAGTGAAGCCCGGGTACAGCACCTTGCCGCCATCTTTCACGCCGCCATAGACGCTTTGAACAAGCCGGATCTGTGCGTCGCCCAGACAGGATTCCGGCGCCTTGCCCGGTGCGCAGCGCAGCGCTTCGAGATCCGGCCGGCATTGGCGTGGGCGGCTGATTTCTCCGTCCTCCAGTCCGTCCAGCCGGTCGCACTGGGCCATGACGGCTGAATTGACAAGGGTGATCTGTGCGGGAGACAGCACGGGCCTTTCGCCGGCACTGGTATTGGCCTTGAGGGCCTGAACATGTAGTGCGCCGATGCGGACCCAGTCGATACCGGGAGCTCCGGCGACAATGCCATCGAAGTCTCCTGGAAAACGTTGTGCCGCCATCACGGCCTGCCGGCCACCACCGGAACAACCTTCGAAATAGGAGTAACGCGGCGCGGCGCCGTAGTAGGCAGCCGTGAACAGCTTGCCGTTCACAGCCAATTCATGAACTGCGCGCCAGCCCCAGTCCTTCAGCTTGTCGCTGTCCGTGGAAAAGGAGCCATTGCCGCCGATATGCCCGCCATCGGTTGATACGACGGCGTAGCCGCTGTTGAGTCCCTGTGCAAGGCCGCCATAGGAGATTGAACCCGCCCAGCCTCCGTTTCCGACAGCAAGGAACTTGCCGTTCCAGCCGGCCTTGGGCAGCCAGGCCTCCATCCGGATCTGGGAGTTTCCGGTAGGTTGCAGCACTGCCGCGACCCGGCAGAACGCGGGTACCGTGAAGCCGCGGGCGGCATTGCCCGTGGCGCCGGGCGGGACGAACTGGCCGGCGGGGACAGTGGAGACTTCGGTGATCTTGCCGGCGGAGAGCCGGACCTCCGAGAGGTTGGCGCATGTATCGGCGCTCCCTGATTGTGCGGCAGGCAATGGCGCGGCTCCGGACAGGATTGCTCCGGCGCTCAAGGCGACAAGATGGGTCTTCACATACCTCTCCTTGGTTCAGCGTCAATCACGGTAAGCTGATTGCACGGCTCCTGCGATGCGGGCCTGACTTTCCAGCGTGGGGAACTGTGCCGAAAGTTGCTTGGTAAGCAGTTCGGACGCTTCATCAACGGATCTGCCCTGGGCTTTCAGCGCATTCACACCGGACTGGACCGCGGTGAGGTAGTCCGAATACCGGTCGATGATGCTGGCCTCTCCCATGGAGCCGTGACTGGGAACGACCAGCGCGGGATTGAGCTCCTTCATCCGGCGAAGACTCGACAGCCATCGTCCTACGCTGGCATATGGCGAAGCAAAGGCAGGAAACGCGTCTTTCATGGCGACGTCGCCGGAAAAGAGCACTTTATCTTCGTCGACGAAAATGGCCGTGTCGCCGCGTGTATGAGTCGGGCCCGCCCAGAAGATCTGCAGCGTCACTGCGCCAAGGTCCATGTCCAGGGACTGGTCAAAGCTTATGTCCACGGATGGGAATTCGGCGTTCCTGAGAAGCCCGGCCATCGCGGCGGAGCGCTCCCTGAATGTCTGCCTGGTTTGAGCGCCGAATTCCTCGACATCCTGCTGCTGGGTCCGCGCCATGATCACTACGGTTTCCGGGGGAAACGCGCCCGCTCCCAGCAGATGTTCGGGATGGAAATGCGTCGTCACCAGATACAGCTTGCGGTTCCGGCTTACTTTCCGGACTTCCCGCAATATGGTTTCGCCGTTTTTCGGGCCGAGCCCGGTATCGATGACCAGGGTTGCCCGGCTGCCCACGATGATGCCGACGTTGGGGACGCCGGGAGTGCTGGCATCGGGGATGACGTAGACATGATCGGATACTTTGACCGTGGTGCCCTCGCGGACGAGCGGGTCCGCGGCCGCGGGGCTTTGAGCTGCATGAGAGGCCGGGCCCGAGAGCAGCGCGCCGGCTATAGCCGCCAACAGGAAGGAATGCGCCAGAGTTTTCAGCGCTGTACTCAGCAAATCCGGGAGATGGGATGATTGCTCGGCCATTGCCTGTTCCCTCCAGGGTAATCGTCCTTCTGAGACTGGCAATTAAATACCCAAGACGTCAGTGCGGTCGATATCCGGATGTTTGCAAGTGAGGCCATTCCGCAGCAGCGTTTCAGGATCGATCCGGTTCTCGACGCGTTTGTCGAGAAGAGCCTGTTCGGCCGAGGATCGCGATGCGTGTGTGGCGGTCCGGCTGGAGGGGCGGTTCTAGCGTCAGCCGGGGCGCTCGAGGCTAACCGCCCTCGCGTGCAATGGCCCGGTAGCCGATGTCGCGCCGGCACTGCGCGCCCGCGAAGTCCACGGCATCGACAATTGCGTAGGCCTCGCGCTGGGCAGCCTTCACGGTGCCGCCCAGCCCCACGGCACAGAACACGCGCCCACCGCTGGTGACCACCTTGCCGTCCTTCGTCGTCGTGCCGGCGTGGAACAGCTTGCCGGGCAGGCCGCCCAGTGAGTCCAGGCCATTGACCACGTCGCCCTTGCGCGGCTCGTCGGGGTAACCTGAGGCTGCGATCACGACGCCCACGGCGGCGCGTGGGTCCCATTCGGCGCGCTCGCCGTCGAGGCGGCCTTCAAGCGCGGCCTCCACCAGCACGGTGAGATCGGATTTCAGCCGCATCATCACCGGTTGGGTCTCCGGATCGCCGAAGCGCACGTTGTATTCGATGACTTTCGGCTTGCCGGCGGCGTCGATCATGAGTCCGGCATAGAGAAAGCCGGTGAAGGGCATACCGTCCTTCGCAAGGCCGGCGATCGTGGGCTCGATCACTTCGCGCATCACGCGCTCGTGCACCAGGGGCGTGACCACGGGCGCCGGTGAATAGGCGCCCATGCCGCCGGTGTTGGGGCCCTGGTCGCCGTCCTTCAGGCGCTTGTGGTCCTGGCTCGTGGCCATGGGCAGCGCATGCCTGCCGTCGCACATCACGATGAAGGTGGCTTCCTCGCCGTCGAGGAATTCCTCGATGACGATTTCCTCGCCGGCGCTGCCGAAGCGGCCGCCGAGCATGGATTCGGCGGCTTCCACGGCCTCGGCCGCGGTCTGCGCGATGATGACGCCCTTGCCGGCGGCAAGGCCGCTGGCCTTCACCACGATGGGCGCGGTCTGCGCGGCGAGCCACTGACGGTCGAAGGTTGCGCGCGTGAACTTGCGGTAGCCCGCGGTGGGGATGCCGTGGCGTTCGAGGAAGGCCTTGGTGAAAGATTTGGAGCCTTCGAGCTGGGCTGCAGCCTTGCGCGGCCCGAAGCAGCGCAATCCGCGGGCCTCGAATACATCGACGATGCCTGCCACCAGCGGTACTTCGGGACCGACGATGGTGAAGGCCACGCCTTCGGCGGCGGCAAGGTCCGCGAGCTGGTCGAGCTGCTCCACGCCGATGGCGACATTGCGCAGCTTGTGCTCGCGCGCGGTGCCGGCGTTGCCGGGGGCCACGATCACTTCGCTGACGCGCGGCGATTGCGCGCACTTCCAGGCCAGCGCGTGCTCGCGGCCGCCGCTGCCGATGACCAGTATCTTCATGCCGGTGTGCCGCAGGTCAGTGACGGAAATGCCGCATGCCGGTGAACAGCATGGCAAGGCCATGCTCGTCGGCTGCGGCGATCACTTCCGCGTCGCGCACCGAGCCGCCGGGCTGGATCACCGCGGTGACGCCCTGGGTGGCGGCGGTGTCGATGCCGTCGCGGAAGGGGAAGAAGGCATCCGAGGCCATCACGGCGCCGCGCACGGTAAGGCCCGCATCCTCGGCCTTGATGGCGCCGATGCGGCTGGAATAGACGCGGCTCATCTGGCCGGCACCCACGCCCACGGTGGCGAGGTCGCGCGTGAAGACGATGGCATTGCTCTTGACGAACTTGGCGACACGCCAGGCGAACAGCAGGTCGCGCCGCTCGGCGTCGGTGGGCGCGCGCCGGGTGACGCAGCGCAATGCATCGGCGTTCACGCGGCCCAGGTCGCGGTCCTGCACCAGCACGCCGCCGGTCACGCTGCGCAGCTCCCAGCCGGGCTGCGCGCTCTTGAGCGATCCGGTGAGCAGCACGCGCACATTGGGTTTGACGGCCAGCGCTTCGGCGGCGCCGGGCAGCAGTGAGGGGGCGACCAGCACCTCGATGAACTGGCGTTCGACCATGCGCCGCGCCGTGTCGGCATCCAGCGGCTGGTTGAAGGCGATGATGCCGCCGAAGGCCGAAGTGGGGTCGCAGCGGTAGGCGAGCTCATAGGCTTCGGCCGCCGTCGCAGCCACCGCGACACCGCAGGGGTTGGCGTGCTTGACGATCACGCAGGCGGGGGCATCGTCGAACTGGCGCACGCATTCCAGCGCCGTGTCCGCATCGGCGATGTTGTTGAAGGACAGAGCCTTGCCCTGGACCATGCGCGCACGCGCGATGCTGTCTTCGGCGGCATCCGCGGTGCGGTAGAAGGCGGCCTGCTGGTGGGGGTTCTCGCCGTAGCGCAGGGTCTCGATGCGCGTCAGCGCGAGGTTCACCTGCGGCGGGAAGGATTCGTCCTGCGGCGCATGCTGCTTTGAGAGATAGCCAGCGACCAGTGCGTCGTAGCCCGCGGTATGTGCATAGGCCTTGGCGGCGAGGCGCGCGCGGAAGGGGAAGTCCGTGCTGCCGGCAGCGCCGTCCAGCTGGGCGAGCAGCTCGGCGTAGTCGGCGGGATCGACCACGACGGCGACATCGGCGTGGTTCTTGGCCGCGCCGCGCAGCATGGCGGGGCCGCCGATGTCGATGTTCTCGATGGCGTCGTCGTAGCTCACGCCGGGCCTGGCGATGGTGGCCGCGAAGGGATAGAGGTTCACCACCAGCAGGTCGATGGGTTCGAGCCCAAAGCGCTCCATCACGGCCTCGTCGGTGCCGCGCCGGCCCAAAAGGCCGCCGTGGATCTTCGGATGCAGCGTCTTGACGCGCCCGTCCATGATCTCGGGGAAGCCGGTGACCGAGGCCACCTCGCGCACGGAGATGCCGGCGTCGGCCAGCGTCCTGGCGGTGCCGCCGGTGGAGATCAGCTCGATGCCGCGGGCTGCGAGCGCACGGGCGAGGTCGATGAGGCCGGTCTTGTCCGAAACCGAAATCAGTGCGCGGCGGATGGTTCGCTTCATGGTCAGGATGCGGAGGCCGAAAGGCCGAATTCACGGAGTTTCTTGCGCAGCGTGCCGCGGGTGATGCCGAGGATCACGGCGGCCTGGCTCTGGTTGCCGGAGGCGTAGTCGAGCACGGTGCGGAACAGGGGCTCTTCGACCTCGCGCAGCACCATGTCGTACAGGTGGGCGGGGCGGTGGCCGTTGAGGCTGGCGAAGTAGTCGTGCAACGCACGCTCGGCGTGGTTGCGCAGCGGCAGCCTGCCCTCAGCCGCCGTGGGCCTGCGCGCGATCTTCACGCGCGCGCTGTCTGCTTTCGTCCGTACCATCCGCCTGCTCCACGACTCGAATCTTGTTGTTCTCGTTGTCCGCCCAGCGTCCGAAGCATTGTGCCGCCAGGGCAAACTGCGCCGACGAACTTTCCGCGGCCATCAGTGCGGGCCGGAACGAAGCCGTCTGCGTGTGTTGCTGGCAGTACCAGCCGAGATGCTTGCGGGCGATCCGGACGCCGTGCGCCTCTCCATGAAAGACGTACAGCGCCTCGAGGTGTCCAAGGATGATGTCTCTGATCTCCGTGCGCAAGAGTGGCGGCGGCAGGCGGCCGTTTTCCAGAAATGCATTGACATCGCGGAAGATCCATGGGGCGCCATGTGCTGCGCGGCCGAGCATTACTCCTTGTGCGCCAGTGAAATCAAGCACCGCACGCGCCTTGTGTGCGCTGTCGATGTCGCCGTTGGCGAAGACGGGAATCGTCGCTGCCGCGCACACTTCGCGCAGCGTGTGGTACTCGGCTTCACCCTCGTAAAAATCCGCGCGCGTGCGGCCATGCACGGCAATGGCGCGCACGCCGGCCTGTGCTGCGATGCGGGATATGCGTGTGGCGTTGATGTGTTCGCGGTCGATGCCGGTACGGATCTTGACCGTGACGGGCACCGGAGAGCTGCGTACCACGGTATCCAGGATGCGGCCCACCAGCGCCTCGTCGCCCAGCAGCGCCGAGCCGCAGAGCTTGCCGTAGACCTTCTTGGCGGGGCAGCCCATGTTGATGTCGATGATCTGCGCGCCCAGGTCCGCGTTCACGCGCGCCGCCTCGGCCAGCTGCGCCGGGTCGTTGCCGGCGAGCTGCACTACGCGCGGTTCCGGCTCGCCCTCGTGGTTCATGCGCTGGCGCGATTTGCGCGACTGCCACAGCTGCTGGTCGGCGGTGATCATCTCCGAGGCCGCGAGGCCTGCGCCGAGCTGCCGGCACAGGATGCGGAACGGGCGGTCGGTGACGCCCGCCATGGGCGCCAGCACCGCGGCGCGCGCGATCGGCCACGGTCCGATGCAGATGCTCACGGCAGCGCGGCGCAGCGGGCCGGACCTGCCGCGGTGGGCAGGCAGGCGTCGATCTCGAAGCCCACGGCCTTGCTGCCGGGGTCGTCGAGCAGCAGTTCGGCATCGATGCGCTGGTCCGGCGCCAGCCGCGCGGGCGGCGTAGCCGGCAGGTAGTCCTGCGGCTTCACGTCGTGGACGGCCAGCGCGTTGCCGAAGCGGTCCTGCAGCGTCACGCGCAGCAGCGGCGGTGGCTGGGCATGCGTGGCGCGGTTCAGCACCGTGGCGCGCAGCAGGATGCGTTCGGCAGCGCCGGGCACCGCCTCGCCGCCGAGCTGGCGCACGTCGTAGGCTGCCAGATCCCAGCGCGGTTCGAGCGTTGCGCCGAACAGGCGGTAGACCGGCGCGAGCAGGCTTCGGGCCCAGCCATGTTCTGCAAGCGACTGGCGATGGTGGTGCACGAGCTGGAGGGCCAGCAGCAGCGCCAGCGCTGCGGCGCCGATGATCCAGCCCGGGTGCGCGCGTGTGCGAGCAGGCAGCAGGTCGGCGGACAGGTCGGGTTCCGGCTCCTGCATGGGAGCGGGGTCGCCGGCGATGTCCGGCGCGGGGTCGTGGGCCTCGGGCTCGTCGGGCTGGCGCGTGCCGGCGATCTGCTCGGCAATCTCCTGCAGCCGCTCGTCCACTTCCGCCGCGTCGACCATTTCCTCGGTCTGCAGCACGCCGTCGCCTTCGAGGACGATGGTCTCGAAGGTGCCGGTGGCCAGGGTCTCGATCACTTCCACGTCATCCTGCGCGGTGGCCACGGGCCGCGGCGCCGGCAGCGCGGGGTCGAAGGCCGCGGCCACGATCTCGGCGCCGGTGGATTCGGCGGTCCCGGAGCCGGCCGGTTCGGGCGCCTCCGGTGGCGGTGTCTGGGCCAGCGCGGGCACGGAGGCCGTCCCGGTGGCGATGTGCCCAGTTTCCGGCGGCACGCGCGGGTCCTCGATCAGCGAGATCAGCGCGTTGAACACTTTTTCGCAGCGTCCGCAGCGCACATAGCCCTGGCCCACGCGCAGATCCGCTGCCGTCACCGCCAGGTGCAGCGCGCAGTTCGGACAGGTGGTGGACATGCTGCTCATGAGGCCAGCGCCGCCCAGCCGTCGCGCTCGGCGAAAACTGCCAGGTCGAGCCAGGGCGAGTAGGCCGTACGCACTTCCGGCACCTGCTGCTTCAGGATGCCGGCGAGCACCAGGTGCCCGCCCGGCCGCACGCGCGCGCTGAGGTCGGCCGCGAGGTCCACCAGCGTGCCGGCGAGGATGTTCGCGAGCACTACGTCGGCTTGCGCCGGCAGCGTGGCCGCGGTTTCGTGGATGACGATGCGCTCGGCGATGCCGTTGGCCGCCGCGTTGTCGCGCGTGGCGATCAGCGCCTGCGGGTCGATGTCATGGGCATCCACCCGCGCGGCGCCCAGCTTCGCCGCCGCCAGCGCCAGCACCCCCGAGCCGCAGCCGTAGTCGATCACTTCGCAGCCGGCAGACAGATGCGCATCCAGCCAGGTCAGGCACAGTGCCGTCGAGGGATGAGTGCCGGTACCGAAGGCCAGCCCCGGGTCCAGCCGCACGGATACGGCCGCTGCATCGGCGGGCGGCGCTTCGTGGCTGGGCACGATCCACAACCGCCGCCCGAAGCGCATGGCGTGGAAGTCCTTGAGCCATTCGCGTTCCCACACGCGGTTGCGCACATGCTCGGCGCGGATGTGTTCCAGGGGCAGCTGCAATGCGGCGGCCAGCTGCACTAGCGTGGCGGGCCCGGCCGTTTCCGCAGGGAACAGCGCCTTCAGCACGGTCTGCGGCCACAGGCGCACCTCGCCGGGCCGGGGTTCGAGGATGGCGTCGTCCGCAGCATCGGCCAGCGTCACGGAGACGGCGCCGGCCTCGAAACAGGCTTCCTCCGCAATCTCCGGATCCAGCCCCGCCAGATCCAGACTGAGTGCGAGCCACGCGGACACGGCAACTGGCGCGCGGGCTATTTGAGCCCGAGGCGCCGCTCCAGGTAGTGGATGTCCAGGCCGCCGTTGCGGAAGGCCGAGTGCGCGAGGATTTCCTGATGCAGCGCGGTGTTGGTCTTGATGCCCTCCACCACGAGCTCGGCGAGCGCGTTCTTCATGCGCGCGATGGCGGTGTCGCGCGTGTCGCCGTGGGAGATGATCTTGGCCACCATCGAATCATAGTTCGGCGGCACCGAATAACCCGAGTACACGTGGCTGTCCACGCGGATGCCGGGGCCGCCCGGCGCATGCCAGCGTTTGATGAGGCCGGGCGAGGGCATGAAGGTGCGGGCGTCCTCGGCATTGATGCGGCACTCGATGGCATGGCCGCGGAATTCGATGTCGTCCTGCTTGAAGGGCAGCTTCTCGCCCGCGGCCACCAGCAGCTGCGTCTTGACGATGTCTATGCCGGTGATCATCTCGGTGACCGGATGCTCCACCTGCACGCGCGTATTCATCTCGATGAAGTAGAACTCGTTGTCCTGGTAGAGGAACTCCAGCGTGCCGGCGCCGCGGTAGCCCACCGCGCGGCAGGCTTCCACCACGCGCTCTCCCATCTTGTCGCGCACTTTCTGCGTGAGGCCGGGTGCGGGCGCCTCCTCGATGACCTTCTGGTGGCGGCGCTGCATGGAGCAGTCACGCTCGCCCAGGTGCACCACATTGCCGTGGCTGTCGGCGAGGATCTGGAACTCGATGTGGCGCGGCTTCTCGAGGAACTTCTCCATGTAGACCTGCGGATTGCCGAAGGCCGCCTGGGCTTCCTGCTGCGTGACATTCACTGCATTGAGCAGTGCCGCCTCGGCGTACACCACGCGCATGCCGCGGCCGCCGCCGCCGCCCGAGGCCTTGATGATCACCGGATAGCCGATGTGGCGCGCGATGCGGATGATCTCGTCCGGGTCGCTGCCCAGCGGGCCGTCCGAGCCGGGCACGCAGGGCACGCCGGCCTTCTTCATCACCTTGATGGCGGAGACCTTGTCGCCCATCAGGCGGATGGTCTCGGCCTTCGGGCCGATGAAGACGAAGCCGCTTTTCTCCACCCGCTCGGCGAAATCGGCGTTTTCCGAAAGGAAGCCGTAGCCGGGATGGATGGCCACCGAATCGGTGACCTCGGCCGCGCTGATGATGGCCGGCATGTTGAGATAGCTCTGCGCGGCCGGCGCCGGGCCGATGCACACGGTCTCGTCGGCCAGCAGCACGTGCTTGAGGTTGTCGTCGACGGTGGAGTGCACCGCGACGGTCTTGATGCCCAGCTCGCGGCAGGCGCGCAGGATACGCAGCGCGATCTCGCCGCGGTTGGCTATGACTACTTTTTCCAGCATGGGCAAGGGCGTTTACTCGACCACGAACAGGGGCTGGCCGAACTCCACCGGGTCACCGTTCTGGGCCATGATGGCCGTGACCTTGCCGGCGCGGTCGGATTCGATCTGGTTCATCATCTTCATCGCTTCGATGATGCACAGCACCTGGCCGATCTTCACTTCATCGCCGATGGACACGAAGGGCTTGGCCGTGGGCGAGGCGGCGGCATAGAAGGTGCCGACCATGGGCGCCGGCACGATGTTCGGATCGTCCTTGCGCCGGGCATGCGCGGCGCCGCCGGTGGGGGCTGCCTTTGCCGTCTCTGCGGGCGCTGCAGCCGCGGCAATCGGCGCTGCCATGGGCGCCGGCGCGGCCTGGATGAACTGCGGCACCGCGACGCCGGAAGGCATGCGGCTGATGCGCACGGCTTCCTCGCCTTCCTTGATCTCGATTTCGGCAATGCCGGATTCTTCCAGCAGCTCGATCAGTTTCTTGACCTTGCGAATATCCATCGATTGTCTCCTGCGGGCGGGTATCGTCAGGCCAGGCGCTGGCTTGCGGCGCGCAGGGCCAGCTCATAGCCCAGCGCCCCGAGCCCCACGATCTGGCCCACGGCGATATCCGAGAAATAGGAGTGCCGCCGGAAGGCTTCCCGGGCGTGCACGTTGGAAAGATGTACTTCGATGAACGGCAGCGAGACGCCGAGGATGGCATCGCGCAGCGCCACGCTGGTGTGCGTGTAGGCGCCGGGATTGAGGATCATGAAGGAGATTCCCCGGCCCGGTGCCTGCTGCACCTGTTCCACCAGTTCATGCTCGGCGTTGCTCTGGGCCGCGACGAGCTCATGGCCCAGCTCCGTGGCCAGCGCACGGCAGCGCGCGACGATGGTGTCGAGCGTGTCCCTGCCGTAGACGCCGGGCTCCCGTGAGCCGAGCAGATTCAGATTGGGGCCGTTCAGCAGCAGCAGCCGCGCCATGTGTATATTGGTAAGTCGCTCCCGGGGCGACATTTAACCCTAAATTCGGCGAGTGGGTGGCGAATTTCGCCGAAGATCGGAAATGGACGCGGCGAGGCCGCCGCCAAGGGGCGGCGGCGGTCAGCCGGGGGTGGAAGCTGGCGCCGCGGCTCCGGCGGCCTGCTCCAGGCCGTGCCGGGTGGCCAGTTCCTTCAGACCTTCGGCTATCTGTTCGCGTGCGGCGGCGAGGTCCAGTGTGCCGGTGTCCACTGCCGCCACGCGGTCGAGTATCAGCACGGCCTCGTCATGATGCAGCTCGCCGATCTTCAGCGCGACGATGCGCTGCCGGCTGTCGGCAAACAGCGTGAACGGCAGCGCGGTGCTCATGCCCACGGCTTCAACCGCGGCGAGGCCGTCTTCCTCGCCGATGAGCAGCGGGTAGTCGAGCTGGTGCTCGTCGGCGAATTTCAGCACGTCGTCGCGGAAATCCACGGCGATGCCGATCACCTCGAGCCGCTCCTTCTGCCGCTCGTGGCGCAGCTGCGAGAGCAGCGGGATCTCACGCACGCAGGGCGGACACCAGGTGGCCCAGTAGTTCACCATCAGCGGCCGGCCCTTCCAGTCGCCGAGCTTGCGCAGCTTGCCGCTGCGGTCCTTCAGCTCGAACTGGGGCAGTACTTCGGGCACCTTGTGGGGCAGGGCATCGCCCGCCGCGGCATCCTCCGGCGCCGGGCCCGGGTCTGCGTTCGCCGCCGCGGCCGCCGGCTGCGCTTCGGCTGGCGGGTGGCCGCGCAGGCTGCGCTCCACGGCAATGCCCACGGCACCGGCGATGGCGATGGTCAGCACCACCCACAGGGCGGTATGGGAGGTGCGCGGTGTGGCCGGCTCGGTCATGGCCGGACTCTACTGGCTTGCAGTGCTTGCGGCTACCGCGCGCGCCGCCAGCGGCGCGAATTCCGCGGCTTTCATGAAGCCCACCACGCGGTAGCGGGCGCGCTCCATGCCGTCCGCCCCGTAGAAGGCGATGGTCGGCGGGCCGTAGATGCCGAAATGCTTGAGCAGCGCCTGGTCGGTGGCGTCGTTGGCGGTGACGTCGGCCTGCAGCCACAGGGTGTTCGCCAGCGCCGCGCGCACGTTGTCCTGCGTGAAAGTGCGCGCCTCCATCTCTTTGCAGGACACGCACCAGTCCGCGTAGAAATCCAGCAGTACGGACTTGCCCTGCGCCGCCGCGGCGGCGACACGGGCGTTGAGGTCTTCGACCGACTTGATGCGCTCGAAAGGCAGCTCCACCTGTGCTGCCGCGGCCTGCAGCGGCCGCAGCGGATCGGTGGCGCCCCTGAAGTAGCCGACTGCGATGAGAAGGGCATAGATCGCCGCTGCAGTACCGATCAGCCGTGCGGCGAAGCGGCCCCCGCCGGTGCGCGTCGTCGCGCGCAGCAGGATGAAGGCCAGCGCGGCCAGCGGCACTATCCACAGCAGCAGGCTCACGCGTTCGGGCAGGATGCGCGACAGCATCCACACCGCCACCGCCAGCATCATGGCGCCGAAGGCCTGCTTGACCGTCTCCATCCATGCGCCGGCGCGCGGCAGCAGCTGGCCGGCCGAGGCGCCCACTGCCAGCAGCGGCACGCCCATGCCCATGGCCATGGAAAACAGCGCCACGCCGCCGCGGGTCATCTTGCCGGACTGGCCGATCACCGACAGGGCCGCGACCAGCGCGGGACCGACGCAGGTGGTGACGATGAGCGCGGACAATGCACCCATCACCACGACGCCGGCATAGCTGCCGGCCTTCTGCTGGTTGGAAAGCTGTGACAGCCGCGTCTGCAGGAACGAGGGCATCTGCACCGTGTACAGCCCGAACATCGACAGCGCCATGGCGATGAACAAGGCGGCGAACAGCAGGATGATCCACGGCTGCTGGAACAGTGTCTGCGCCTGCTGGCCCGCGGCGGCGAAAGCCACGCCCGCGGCGGTGTAGGTGGCCGCCATGCCGAGCACGTAGGCCAGTGACAGCGAGAACGCGCGTCCGCGCGTCACGTTCGCGCCTTCGCCTGCAATGATGCCGGCGACGATGGGCACCATGGGCAGCACGCAGGGCGTGAAGGCCAGCGCGAGGCCGGCGAGCAGGAAGGCGCCGGCCATCAGGAAGATGTTGCCGTCACGGATGAGGCTGGCGAGGGAGTCCTGCTTCGACACGAAGCCGTCGCCGCCTGCGCCGGGGCCCGGTGAGGTGAACGAGGAGGTGGCCGCCGCCTGCGGCATCTGCACGTCGAAGGTCTTGGTGATCGGCGGATAGCACAGGCCGGCGTCGGCGCAGCCCTGGTAGGTGACCTTGACCGGCAGCGTGAACGGGGCGAGGTCACCGCGCGACACCGGCAGGCGCGCGATCACGTCGTGGTGATAGACCTCCTGCTCGCCGAAGTATTCGTCGGTCTTTTTCTCGCCAGCGGGCAGATCGGGCGTGCCGAGGCCGGCATTGCGGTCCTCTGCGGCCTTGAATTTCATCTTGCCGCGGTAGAGGTAGTAGCCCTCGTGGACCTGGAAGGTCACTTCGATGCGGTCCGGCGCGACGGCCTCTGCGCCCACGCGGAAGGCCACATCCGGATTGAGGAACTCATCGCCCGAGCCACTGGCGAGCGTGGTGAGGGTCGCGGCGTTGGCAGCCGAGGCGGCCGGTGCCACGACCGCGAACAGGGCTGCGATGGCAAGGGATGCCGCGCCGGACACAAAGCGGGTACGAGCCGTCAGGGGCATGCGGGTCTCCGGATTGAAGCTGCAGTGTACTTCAGCCTGAAATTCCATTCAATTCATAAACTTATCGCAGCAGTGAGGCTTGTTTCACCGGGTCCGCGCTGCGCCGGCGCATCCAGCTCCCGCTTTCCCTTGAAATGAGCCATTCCGCCGCTATTATTACGCCCCGTTAGCAGCCATCGAGTGAGAGTGCTAACAGCCTGAAAGGCTCGCACGGCGGCTGCATCACCGGTTTGCCGGTACCGCTTTGGGTTCAACATCAATAATTTAGGAGTGGCAAGCATGAAAATTCGCCCTCTCCATGACCGCGTCATCGTGAAGCGGTTGGAGGAAGAACGTACGTCCGCAGGCGGAATCATCATCCCTGACTCCGCGACCGAAAAGCCCATCCAGGGCAAGGTTGTGGCAGTGGGCAAGGGCAAGATCCTGGACGACGGCTCGGTCCGCGCCCTGGACCTGAAGGTCGGCGACAAGATCCTGTTCGGCAAGTACGGCGGAACGGAAGTGAAGGTCGACGGCGAAGAACTCCTGGTCATGCGTGAAGAAGACGTCATGGCCGTCATCGAGGGCAAGTAATCATGGCAGCCAAAGAAGTCCGTTTCGGAGACGACGCGCGCGTCAAGATGGTGCGCGGCGTCAACATCCTCGCCAACGCCGTCAAGGCGACGCTGGGCCCCAAGGGCCGCAATGCCGTGCTCGAGAAGAGCTTCGGCGCTCCCACGATCACCAAGGACGGTGTTTCGGTTGCCAAGGAGATCGAGCTCAAGGACAAGTTCGAGAACATGGGCGCGCAGCTGGTGAAGGAAGTCGCTTCCAACACCTCTGACGAGGCCGGCGACGGCACCACCACCGCCACCGTGCTGGCCCAGGCCATCATCCGCGAGGGCCTGAAGGCCGTTTCCTCGGGCCGCAACCCGATGGACGTGAAGCGCGGCATCGACAAGGCCGTGGCCGCCGCCACCGACGAGCTGAAGAAGCTGTCCAAGCCCTGCAAGGATTCCAAGGCCATCGCGCAGGTCGGCACGATCTCCGCGAACTCCGATGCCTCGATCGGCAAGACCATTGCCGATGCGATGGAGAAGGTGGGCAAGGAAGGCGTGATCACCGTCGAGGAAGGCTCGGGCCTTTCCAACGAGCTGGATGTCGTGGAAGGCATGCAGTTCGACCGTGGCTACCTCTCGCCGTACTTCATCAACAACCAGCAGACGCAGGTCGTTGAGCTCGAGAAGCCGCTGATCCTCCTCACCGAGAAGAAGATCTCCAACATCCGCGAGATGCTGCCGCTGCTTGAGGGCGTGGCCAAGTCCGGCCGCCCGCTGCTGGTGGTTGCCGAAGACGTCGAGGGCGAGGCGCTGGCCACCCTGGTCGTCAACAACATCCGCGGCATCCTGAAAGTGGCGGCCGTCAAGGCGCCGGGCTTCGGCGACCGCCGCAAGGCCATGCTGCAGGACATCGCCGTGCTCACCGGCGGCACCGTGATCTCGGAAGAGGTCGGCCTGTCGCTGGAGAAGGCCTCGGTCAATGACCTGGGCGAAGCCAAGAAGATCGTGATCGAGAAGGAAAACACCACGATCATCGACGGCGCCGGCAAGGCGTCCGACATCAAGGCGCGCATCGAGTCCATCCGCCAGCAGGTGGAAGAAGCCACCAGCGACTACGACAAGGAAAAGCTGCAGGAGCGCGTTGCCAAGCTCTCCGGTGGCGTGGCGGTGATCAAGGTCGGCGCCGCGACTGAAGTCGAGATGAAGGAGAAGAAGGCCCGCGTCGAGGATGCGCTGCACGCCACGCGTGCCGCCGTCGAGGAAGGCGTGGTCCCGGGCGGCGGCACTGCGCTGATCCGCGCGCAGAAGGCGCTGAAGGATCTCGAGGGTGCGAACGAGGACCAGACCACGGGCATCCGCCTGCTGGCCCGGGCCATCGAAGAGCCGCTGCGCCAGATCGTCGAGAACGCCGGCGAGGACGCCGCGGTGGTCGTGAACGCCGTCAAGGCGGGCAAGGGCGCCTATGGCTACAACGCCGCGAGCGGCGAGTATGGCGACATGCTCGAGGCCGGCATCCTGGATCCGACCAAGGTCACGCGCCTGGCGCTGCAGAACGCGGCATCGGTCGCGGGCCTGCTGCTCACCACGGAAGTGATGATCGCCGAGGCTCCGAAGGAAGAGGGTGATCACGCCCACATGCCGCCGGGTGGCGGCATGGGCGACATGGGCATGTAAGCGATCCGCTTACCTGACCATCGTTCGAAACGAGGGCCCCGGCGGGAAACCGCCGGGGCTTTTCTCTGCCGGTCACATGTGGGGTGGACGAGGCGTTTCAGCTTCTCACGTAGGTGTTGAACCAGTTCACCATGCGCGTCCAGGCTTCCGCGGCAGCCGCTTCGTTGTAGCGCTCCGGCGTCGCATCGTTGAAGAAGCCGTGCACGGCATTGGGATAGATGTGACCTTCGTGCGGCACACCCGCGGCTTTCAGCGCCGCGTCGTATGCCGGCCACGCGTCGACCAGGCGCTTGTCCAGCGCTCCGTGCTGCACGAGGATCGCCGCCTTGATCTTCGGCACGTCCGCATCCGGTACGGCAGCGCCGTAGAACGGCACGGCTGCCGCAAGGTCGGCGCCGAGGCGCACGGCCAGCTGGTTCGACACGCCGCCGCCGTAGCAGAAACCGGTGACGCCGATCTTGCCGGTGCAGTCGCTGCGGTTCTTCAGCCACAGCGCGCTGGCCACGATGTCTTCGAAACGCTTGCCGGCATCGAGGCCGGCGAACAGCTGGCCGGCCTGATAGTCATCGCCCGGATAGCCGCCCACCGACGTGAGCACGTCGGGCGCGAAGGCCATGAAGTTGGCCATGGCCAGCCGGCGCGCGACATCTTCGGTATGCGGGTTCAGGCCGCGATTCTCGTGCACGACGATGATGCCGGGCAGCTTGGTCGGCTCGGCCGAGCGGCTGTCGGCGCTGAAGGGACGTACCAGGTAGCCCTTGATGAAACCGTACCCCTGCGGCGAGGGCAGAGTGACATAGCGGGCGCGGATGCGTTCGTCGTCACGGGCGATCTGCTGGCCCATCGCATAGTCGGGCATCAGTGCCTTCACGATGGTGCCGGCGCTGAGGCCGACGACGGCGAACTGCCTGGCCCGGTCCAGAAATGCGCGGCGGCTGATTTCGCCGTGGATGTACTGGTTGTAGAGCTCGATGGCTTCCGGCGGAACGGTGCGGCGTTCTTTCGATGACATGGCGGCTTCCCCCTCTGGTGATGAATCGGCGAATGCAGATCAGGCTTTTTTCCGGAACCGCGCGGCGGCTGCTTCGGCGAGCCGTGTGGCGGTCGCGTTGATCTCCTTGCGGCCTGCCATGATGCCCTCGACCATCCCGCTGCCGGCGGTTTCCGGCGTGCCGGAGTCGAAAGGCGGCCTGGGCGCATATTCGATCAGCAGCTGGATGCGTCTGGCGGCTTCCTCCGAGCGCAGCAGCGAGGCAAGCGTCAGGCCATAGTCGATGCCGGCCGTTGCGCCGCCGCCGGTGACGCGGTTGCGGTCGACCACGACGCGTTCATGCACCGGCGTTACGCCCATGATGGGAAGCAGGTGCATGATGGCCCAGTGCCCGGTGGCTTTGTAGCCGTCCAGCAGGCCGGCTGCCGCCAGCACCATCGTGCCGGTACACACCGAGGTCACCCACGTCGACGTCTTCGCCCGGCCGGCGAGGAAGTCGAGCACGGACATGTCTTTCATGCAGTCGATCGTGCCGCCGATGCCGCCGCCGATGAACAGCACGTCCAGATCCTGCGGACATTCATCGAAGGTGGTCGTCGGCATGATGGGGATGCCGGTGTCGGTGGAGCAGGGCGTCCTGTCCTTCCACACCAGGTGCACTTCGCAGCCGGCGAGGTTGAATACGGTCTGCGGACCGATCAGGTCGATCAGCACCATGCGTGGGTAGATCACCATCGCCACTCTGGGCATGCGGCTGCCCGGAAACAGTTGCGGCGAGCCATAGGGCGCGGCGGCAGCCCGGGCGGGACCGCCGGTTGCCGCTGCGCCGACAGCGCCGGCGGCCATCATCTGCATCAGCCGGCGACGATCGATTCCGTCGCGCATGATGTCGGGCATGACCATGGCCGCTCTCCTGTCTGTCCGGCCGGGGATGACGTCTCGGCAATTCTAGGCCCGCCAGGTGCCGGAGCAACAGCGGCTGACCGGGCATCTGCGGTTATCTCTTCAGCGCCCGCGACAGCGCCTCGGCCATCAATCCATTGCCCCTGGGTTCGCTGGCGCGCGCCTGCGGCGGCTGACGGATCGCGCCGCGCCGCTCCTGGCCGCGATGCGCAGCCGGTTCTCCGGGCGTGCGGGGGCGCGGCAGCGCATCGTCCAGCCGCATGGTCAGGGCAATGCGCTTGCGGGCTGCATCGACTTCCAGCACTTTCACCTTTACCACGTCACCCGCCTTGACGACTTCATGCGGGTCCTTGATGAACCTCTCGGACAGCATGGAGATGTGCACCAGACCGTCCTGGTGAACACCGACATCGATGAAGGCGCCGAAGTTGGTGACATTGGTGACCACTCCCTCCAGCAGCATGCCGGGCTGCAGGTCGCCGAGATCCTCGACGCCTTCCTTGAAGGCAGCGGTCCTGAATTCCGGGCGTGGATCGCGCCCCGGCTTTTCCAGCTCCTTCAGGATGTCGCGCACCGTGGGCAGGCCGAACTGTTCGCTGGTGTAGCGGGCCGCATCGATGCGTGACAGCACTGCGGCGTCACCGATCACCTCCCTGGCCGGGCGCTTGAGGTCGGCGAGGATCTTCTCGACGACGCCGTACGACTCGGGATGGACCGAGGACGCGTCCAGCGGATTGCTGCCATTGACGATGCGCAGGAATCCGGCCGCCTGCTCGAAGGCTTTGGGCCCCAGCCGCGCGACCTTCTTCAGTTCGCGCCGCTCGCGGAACGCTCCATGCTCGTTGCGGTGGTTGACGATGTTTTCCGCCAGCGTCGGCGTCAGTCCGGAAACGCGCGCCAGCAGGGCCGGGGAGGCCATGTTCACGTCCACGCCCACGGCGTTCACGCAGTCCTCCACCACGGCATCCAGCGAGCGCGCCAGGCGCCCCTGGTTCACGCCGTGCTGGTACTGGCCGACGCCAATGGACTTCGGATCGATCTTGACCAGCTCCGCCAGAGGGTCCTGCAGGCGGCGGGCGATGGACACGGCACCGCGCAGGCTCACATCCAGCGAAGGCAGCTCCTTCGATGCCAGCTCCGATGCCGAATACACCGAAGCGCCGGCTTCGGATACCACGATCTTGGTGAGGCGCTGTTCCGGGCAGCGCCGGATCAGCTCGGCGGCGAGCCGGTCGGTCTCCCGCGACGCGGTGCCGTTGCCGATGCCGATCAGCTGCACGCCATGCTTCCTCGCGAGGGCCTCCAGCGCACGCAGCGCACCCTCCAGATCATTGCGCGGCGGAAAGGGGTAGACCGTGGCCGTGTCCACCACCTTGCCGGTGCCATCGACGATGGCCACTTTCACGCCGGTGCGGATGCCCGGGTCGAGCCCCATGGTGATGCGCGCGCCGGCAGGAGCGGCGAGCAGCAGATCGTGCAGATTGCGGCCGAATACCCGGATCGCCTCTTCTTCGGCGCGTTCGCGCAGGCTGACGAACATCTCCGCTTCCAGCTGCAAGGCCACCTTGAACTGCCAGGTCCAGCGCACCGTGTCCCTGAGCCAGGGATCGGCTGCGCGGCCCCGGTCGGCGATGCCGGCGCGGGCTGCAATCTTGATCTCGCAGGAGTTGGGGACATGGCCCGGCACGCTGCCAGGCGCCAGCTCTTCCGGCAGCTTCAGCGCCACGCGCAGGATCTGCTCCGTGCGCCCGCGGAACAGGGCCAGCGCGCGGTGCGAAGGAATGGTACCCAGGGGTTCGGAGTAGTCGAAGTAGTCCCGGAATTTCGCGCCGGCTTCCTCCCGGCCTTCGGCCACCTTCGATATCACCACGCCCTGCGCCTGCACATGCGCGCGCAGCTGGCCGATCAGCTCCGCGTCCTCGGCGAATTGCTCGATGAGGATCTGGCGCGCGCCGTCCAGTGCGGCTTTGACATCCGGCACGCCGGGATTGTCTCCCTGCTCGCTGGTGAAGGCCTCGCGCAGATAGGCGGCGGCCGCGGTGGCCGGATCCCGCGTGGGATCGGCCAGCAGGCTTTCGGCCAGCGGTGCAAGACCGGCTTCCCGGGCGATCTGCGCCCGCGTGCGGCGTCTGGGTTTGTAGGGAAGGTACAGATCCTCCAGCCGCTGCTTGCTGTCCGCGGCTTCGATGCTGGCACGCAGCTGCGGTGTGAGCTTCTGCTGCTCGTTGATGCTCTTCAAGACGGCCGCGCGGCGCTCTTCCAGCGCGCGCAGATAGACCAGGCGCTCGCTCAGCGCACGCAGTTGCGCATCGTCCAGTCCGCCCGTGGCTTCCTTGCGGTAGCGGGCGATGAACGGCACCGTGGCGCCGCCGTCGAGCAGCGCCACCGCCGCAACGATCTGCGCCGGCCTGGCCGCCAGCTCACTGGCAATGCGGATCTCGATTGAAGGCAGCACGATGCGTACTCACTGGCAGGAACAGAGGGCGCGGACTATGCAGAATGCCGCATGACCCAACAAGACTTGCAATCCATTCCCGATTACCTGGCCGCAGGCGGTGCGGGAATCAGGCAAGTGTGACGAAGACATGACGGATTCATGAAAGCGTAGCCTGTAACAGAGCGGCAACATTGGTTTTCCAGACTCTCCGCATTCCCAATACACGCATGCGGAGAGCGGCAAATGAAGAGCATTCAGTTGGTGGTGGCGGGCATCGTCGCAGCGGGCCTTGCAGGTTGCGGTGCCGACGAGATTTCCTCGCCCGGCAGCGGTGGCAACATCACCATCAACAATCCGGCGCCCACCACGCCCACGCCGTCCGACCCGAACCCGCCGACTTCGGATCTGGTGACGCCGGCCGCGGGCTGCCCGACGATCGACAACGATCCCGGCCTGCGTGACGATGGCACCATCACCGGCCCCACCGGCGAATACCGCGTCTGCGCCCTGCCGGCGCGCTTCACGCGCAACGCTACTCTGACCCGCATTCCCGGCCTGCTGTACGCGATGGATGGCCGTGTGGACGTGGGCAATGACCTCGGGCCGGCGCCCGGCGGCACCGCCGTGACGCTGACCATTCAGCCCGGCGTCGTGATTTTCGCCAAGAGCGGCGTGTCCTGGCTGGCGGTAAATCGCGGCAACCGCATCAATGCCGTGG
This sequence comes from Steroidobacteraceae bacterium, assembly GCA_049841155.1. GTDB lineage: Bacteria > Pseudomonadota > Gammaproteobacteria > Steroidobacterales > Steroidobacteraceae > ZC4RG30. The sequence continues at coordinate 1,563,334 of JASGHI010000003.1, read as the reverse complement.
GTGAGGCCACCCGGCCCATCGTGTTCACCAGCCGTGACAATGTGCTGGGCCTTGCCAATGATGACTCGCAGGGCCAGTGGGGCGGCGTGGTGCTGCTGGGCCGTGCGCCCATCACTGACTGCCTCGCTGCGGGTGCCGCCCCCGGCACTGTGGCCTGCGAGCGCCAGACCGAAGGTGCGGTGGATCCGGCGCTGTTCGGCGGTGCGACCCCCGACGACAACAGCGGTCAGCTGCGCTACGTGCAGATCCGCTACTCGGGCTATGTGCTGTCGAACAACGCTGAACTGCAGTCGCTCACGCTGGGTGGTGTGGGCAGCGGTACGCAGATCTCGCACGTCCATCTGCACAACAGCTCTGACGACGGCTTCGAGAACTTCGGCGGCACCGTGCATCTGCGGCGTTTCGTGGTCACCGGGGCGGACGATGACAGCATCGACCTCGACACCGGCTACCGCGGCACCATCCAGTACATCATCGCGGTGCAGAAAACTTCCGGCAATGCCGATTCGATGATCGAGCTGGATACTACGGGCACCAATGCCACGACGGACGAGACGCAGGTGCCGCGTACCTACATGAAGCTGGCGAACTTCACGCTGATCCACCGCAATCCGGCCACCGGCAATGGCGCTGCGATGCGGTTCCGCGGCCGCGCTGATGCCTCGCTGGTCAACGGCATCGTCACCACGCCGATGGCTGCGCTGCGCGTGGATGGTCCGGAGTTTCTGACCGCCAACCCGGCGATCGACAAGGTCGGGCCGCCCGAGTTCCGCTCAGTGGTGATCCAGAGCGGCACCAGCGCGTTCCGCAATGGCGACGGCGGCGTGACGGCACAGCAGGTCGCGGATCTGTTCAATGTCGCCGGCCGCAACAACAACGCGGCTTTCACCCCGACGCTGACCAATACCTTCGTCAATGGGGCCAACGAGAGCGCGGTCACGGCCACGGATCCCAAGACGGTGGATGCGGCGTTCGACACCACCAACTATATCGGCGCCGTGCGCGATGCCAGCGATACCTGGTATGCCGGCTGGACTTGCAATTCGGCCATAGCGTCGTTCGGCTCCGGCGGCACTGCGTGCACGTCGCTGCCCAAGCTGAACTGATGGGGCGGGAGTCGGGAATGTCCAAGCCACTGAAGTGGGGTGTGCTGCTTGCAACCGCCTTTGCGGTAAAGGTGGCTCTGGGTCAGGAGATCGCCCAATCCTCGGCGCCGGCCACCGGCGCCGAGGAAGCCGGCGGCGTCGAGATCGACATATCGGGCGGCGAACTGGTCCTGCTCGGAAATCGCAGGACAGAGGTGCAGAAGGACACCACCCAGGTGGTGTCCCTGCTCTCGAGCGAGGATATAGCCAGGACCGGCGAGGGCGACATCGCCGGCGCGCTGGGCCGTGTCACCGGCCTCAGCGTTGTGGGCAATGGCCTGGTGTACGTTCGCGGCCTCGGGGACCGCTACTCGCTGGCGCTGATGAACGGCTCGCCACTGCCCAGCCCCGAGCCGCTGCGGCGCGCCGTGCCGCTGGATCTGTTTCCGACGGATGTGGTGGCTTCGTCGCTGGTGCAGAAAACCTATTCGCCGAATTTTCCCGGCGAATTCGGCGGTGGAGTGATCAACCTCACCACGTTGAACATTCCCAAGACACCGTTCCTGAACCTCAACGTGGGCCTGAGCGGCAATTCGGAGACCACCGGCCGCATCGGCTATGACTATCGCGGCAGTTCCGAGGACTGGACCGGCTATGGCAACCGCCGTCTGCCGCAGGGGCTGCGCGATTTCTTTGCCAGCGGCCAGCGCATCAGCGCCGGCAATGTGGATACTGCTGCGATCGCCAAAGGTTTCGTGGGCCCGGCCAATGGGCTGGTGCAGGGAATCAGCCAGCTGCCGGCCAATTTCTCCGGCTCGGTGAGCGGCGGCAATTCGTGGATGCTGGGTGATTCCGAGCTGGGCTTCATTGCCACGGCCGGCTACAGCAACAAGTGGAACTCGCGCGAGAACCGCTCGCAGACTCCCGGCAGCTCCGACCTGTCGTCCGCCAACAAGGACTACCGCAGCGTCGAGACCGGCAACCGCATCGTGACCAATGCGCTGCTGGGCGTGGGCTACCAGTTCGGCGAGGGCAACCGCCTGCGCTGGACGAATCTTTATGTACACGACACCTTGAAGCGTACCAGCCTCGCTGAAGGACAGTGGGTCGTGACCTATACGGACTGGGATTTCCGCGAACAGAGCACGGCCTGGTACGAGCGTCAGCTCGTCAGCACGCAGCTCAGCGGCGATTTCCGGCTGGCGGATTCGCTCACTCTGGGAATGCGCGGTTCATACTCCCATTCCAGCCGCGAGGCTCCCTACGAGCTCAGCATGGGCTATGCACGCAACAATGTGCAGAACGATCCGTATGGCGCTTACTTCATCAATCGTCTGAGCGGCCAGAACCGCAACTTTGCCAACATCGCGTTCTCCGATCTTGGCGAGGATCTGTGGTCGGGAGGCGCGGATCTGAGCTGGGCGCTGCGTCCTGGCATGGTGCTGTCGGCCGGCTATGACTACTCGAACACCGAGCGTGACTCCACGCGGCGCGAATTCCAGATCCGTGCGCCCTCCACCTTCCCCAATGCGGTGGCGATGTTCCGCCCCGACTATCTGCTGGGAGACGAGGTCATCGATCACTATGGCATCGGCCTGATCGAAACCACGGAAACCGACCCCGCGTTTGCAGCGCAGCTGCGTGTGCAGGCCGGCTACGCACAGCTGCAGGCCGAACTGGTGGAGGGGCTGGAGCTCAGCATCGGCGCGCGCTACGAGACTGCCCGGCAGTCGGTGCGTCCCCTGCAGGTGTTCTCGACGCTGACCAATTCAGGCGCTTCCACGCGCCTGGACAACGACTACCTGTTGCCTGCGGCGACGCTCACCTGGAAGCTGGACGATGCCATGCAGGTGCGCCTGAATGCCTCCCGAACCATCGCGCGGCCGCAGTTCCGCGAGCTGATGTTCCAGCGTTACTACGATCCGGAGGCCAACCGCGAGTACCTGGGCAATCCGCTGCTGACGGATGCCGAGTTCACCAATGCCGAGGCGCGCTTCGAGTGGTATTTCGCACCCGAGCAGCGCGTCACGGTGGCGGGCTTCTACAAGCAGATCGACAAGCCCATCGAGGCTTATGCCTCGTATCCCGAAGGCGATACGCCGGTCACCAGCTATGCCAACGCCCCCAAAGCGCAGCTTTATGGCGTCGAACTGGAGGCACAGAAGTACTTCGGCCTGGATCGTCTCTCGGATGCTGAGTTCTTTGCTGCCCGGCGCGTGGTGCTGATCGGCAACTACACCTGGTCGAACTCGAAGATCAAGGTGGGTGCGAACGACACGGTGGAGGTCTTCGGCTCCACCGTGACCACACGTGCGGCGCGTGACTACTTCAAGGATGGCAGCCAGCTCTCGGGGCAGTCCGATCATCTGGTCAATCTGCAGTTCGGGCTCGAAGACACGCGCAAGCTCTCGCAGCAGACCCTGCTGCTGACCTATGCCAGTGATCGGGTGACCAGTCGTGCAGGTGGCACATGGCCCGATATCAAGGAGTCGCCGGGTCTCACGGTGGATTTCGTGGCGCGCCAGGGATTCACGCTGTTCGACCGCCTGCTGGACCTGAAGCTCGAAGTGCGCAACATCTTTGGCCGCGACTACCAGGAATTCCAGAAGCTGGGCAGCAATACGATCTACTACAACCGCTACGACATCGGCCGCTCGTTCGCAGCTTCGATCGGCACCCGTTTCTGAGCGCTGTAGAAATTGTGTAGTCCGGCGCTGCGACAGCTGCGGCCCCGACAGGCCGGTGCCGCCTGTTCATGGCGGCGCCTTCCGGTGCCGGCATGATGCGGCTTCAGAGCAGCGCGGCGATGTCAGCTTCGAGCGCAGCCGGCGCCACGCTGGGCGCATAACGCTTCAGGACCTCGCCGTCGCGGTTCACGAGGAACTTGGTGAAGTTCCACTTGATGGCTTCGGTGCCGAGCACGCCGGGCTTCTCGCCCTTGAGGTACCGGTAGAGTGGATGCGCATGCTCGCCGTTCACGTCGATCTTCGCGAACATGGGGAAGCTCACGCCATAGCTGGTGCTGCAGAACTGACTGATCTCGGCCTCGCTGCCGGGTTCCTGTGCACCGAACTGGTTGCAGGGGAAGCCCAGAACGGCAAAGCCCCGATCGTGGAACTTGCGGTACAGCGCCTCGAGCCCGGCGTATTGCGGCGTGAATCCGCAGCGGCTGGCGACATTGACGATGACGAGCACTTGTCCGCGGAATGCTGCGAGCGCCTGCTCGGTGCCATCCAGCCTGCGCGCAACATAATCATGGACGCTCATGAATTCTCCTGGATTCTCCGTGCGGTAGCCCATGAAAGCATATAGTCTCGCCGTCGGCCGGCACAGAAAATCAGAGGGAGCCCCGTGAACAAACTCGTCCAGCGCGTGATCAACATCCTCAAGACGCCGAAGACCGAGTGGCCGGTGATTGCCGCGGAGCCGGCCACACCCGGCTCGGTGTATGTGCCCTATGTGCTGCTGCTTTCTGCAATTGCGCCGGTGGCCATGCTGCTCGTCGGCGGCAGCTACGGTTTCTTCCGTCTGTCCACGGGTTTGCTGCTGCGTGCTGCCGTCACGCAGTACGTGGTCGGCCTCGTGGGTGTGGCGCTGTTTGCGCTGGTCATCCACCTGCTTGCGCCCACCTTCGGCGCGGCCAAGGACTACACCCAGGCCCTGAAGTCGGTGGCTTATGCAGGGACGGCAGCGTGGCTCGCCGGCATCGGCGGGCTGCTGGGCCCCGGTCTGGGCACGCTGCTCATGCTTGCCGGCGGGATCTACAGCATCTATCTGCTGTATTTGTCGCTGCCGCATACCATGAAAGCGCCACAGGAGAAGGCCGTGGCATACACCGTGGTGGCCATCCTGGTCTGCATCGTGGTCGGGTCGCTGTTGAGCGTCGTCGCGCGTGCGGTGGGAGTGAGTGCGGCGTATTCGCCCCTGGTGCAGTGAGGCGGCGAGTTGGCGGCCTTCGCCCCGCGAAGGCCGCCGCTTCGATCGGCACCCGTTTCCGGGCGCTGTAGCAATTCTGTAACCCGGCGCTGGGATAGTTGCGGCCCTGACAAACGGGTGCCGCCTGTTCATGGCTGGCACCTTCCCAGAGAAGGAAATCCAGATGCCGCACAAATCCCTCGTCGCTTTCGCCGTAATGTCTGCCCTGGCTGCAACCGTGCAGGCAGCTGAAGTCGACGAACTCGAGGCAGTGCAGATCATCGGCAGCGGCGAATCCCGCCAGGTGCAGACGCTGCTTCCCGAGAACATGGTGACCCTGCCTGCCGGCGCCAGCGTGCAGAAGGCGCTGAACTACATGCCGGGCGTGAACGCGCAGTCGGTGGATGCGCTGGGCGCGAACGAGCAGTCGCTGTCGATGAGCGTGCGCGGCTTCAATACCACGCGTCTGGGTTACACGCTGGACGGCATGCCGCTGGGCGACGGCGCCTACAACAACTACAACGGCCTGACCATCAGCCGCGCGCTGATCAGCGAGAATCTGGGCCGCGCCGACCTTTCCATGGGAATCGGCAATCTGGGTATCGCCTCCACCAGCAACCTGGGTGGTGCGGTGACCTACTTCAGCAGCGATCCGGCGCGCGAGCTGGGGATCCGGGCCAGCCAGGGTGTTGGCAGCGACAGCAACCGGCGGACCTTCGTGCGCGTGGACACGGGCGACCACGGCGGCTTCTCGGCCTACCTTTCCGGCATGTACAGCAAGTCGGAGCTGTTCGTGAACCAGCCCGCCTACAACGATTCCACCGGCAAGCAGCTCAACGGCAAGCTGCTGTACCGTTTTGACCGCGGCGCCGTGACCGCCTTTGCGGACGTGTCGCGTACCTCGCAGGCCAATGACTTCTACATGTCCAAGGAGGCGCTCGCGCGCCTGGGCTGGGACTGGGGCGGCTATGCGCCCGACTGGGACAAGGCGCTGGGACGCGCCTACTGCAATCCCTCCACGCTCAATGCCGCGCTGTGCGACAACTCCGGTCCGGACACCTATTCCGATGGCGCCTTCACCGGCGGCCAGGTGCTGCGCAACGACGATCTGTACTACGTCGCCGCCGACTTCAAGCCGGTGGACGCGGTGAGCCTGCGTGCGCAGCTGTACCGCCACAAGGACAAGGGAGCGGGCAACAACTGGAACTACGGCTGGTCCAACCGCAACACGCCGCAGCAGCTGCCGCTGGTGCTGCGCGACACCCGGTATGCCATCGACCGTGACGGCGGTCTCCTCACCGTGGGCTGGACCCTCGGCGCCAATGAGCTGCAGGCCGGATTCTGGCATGAGGGCAACACCAGCAGCGCCGAGCGCTACAACTTCACCAACGTGACCGGGCCGCGCAGCCTCGATGGCTTCCTCGAAGGACAGCCGGACAGTGGCACCTTTGCGCAACAGACCAAGTGGCGCACCACGCAGTTCTACCTGCAGGACACGCTGCGGCTGATGGATGATCGCCTGGCGGTGGATTTCGGCTTCAAGAGCACGGATTCGAAGTCCGATGCCGTGGCGCTGCCCGGCATTGCGAAGACCCCGATCTCCCCGAGTTCCAGCGGCCAGTTCGCGACCGGCTCGCTGCAGGCGAAGGATGGTTTCCTGCCGCAGCTGGGCCTGCGTTTCAAGGCGGCGCCGGGCCACGAGTTCTTCGCCAGCTATGCCGAGAACATCGCCATGTTCCAGGGTGGCTTCAAGCTCGGGCCGCAGGCCGTGAGCCAGGCCGTGTGGGATTCCCAGGGCGAGCCGCTGAAGCCCGAGCGTTCGCGGAGCATCGAGGGCGGTTATCGGCTGGTGATGGGCGACCTGCAGGGTTCGCTGGCTGCCTACAAGGTGAAATTCGAGGACCGCCTGCTGCAGTACAACCCCTGCAATTCGCGTGAACCCAATGGCCCCGGCTGCGGCAACCGTTTCTACAACGTGGGCGGCGTCGACAGCACGGGCATGGAGCTGGCGCTGCTGTGGCAGCCGCTGCACTGGCTGACCTGGTACAACTCGGCTTCGTACAACAAGTCGACCTACAACGACGACTACACGCAGGACGGCGTACGGTACGCGACCGCGGGCAAGCACCAGGTGGATACGCCGGAGAGGATGTTTGCCAGCGTGCTGACCTTGAAGCAGGCGGGCTGGTTCGCCTCACTGCAGGGCAAGTACACGGGCCGGCGCTACTACACCTACACCAACGATCAGGGTGTGGGCGGTTACACCACCTTCGATCTGGGTGCGGGCTATGACTTCGGCGCGTTGTCGGTGCTGCGCAGCGCGAAGCTTGCGGTGAACGTCAGCAACCTCGCCGACAAGCGCTATGTGGCGAACCTGGACAACAGCGTGTTCGCGCCGGTGGACCCCAACGGCCGGATTGTCGTGCTGCACAGCGCGGCGCCGCGACAGGTGTTCGCGACACTGAGCCTGGCGTTCTGAATGCGCAGCCCGGTGGCCGCGCTGTGGCTGCTTCCCGCGCTGGCCCTGGGCGCGCAGGACATCACTGCGCCCCATCTGGAGCACACGCCGGCGGCCGTGAGCGTAACCCTGAACGGCCAGACCTTCATCAACCAGGGTCTGGTCGGAGCAGGGCAGCTGCCGGCCGGCACGGTGGACTTCCTCGGCGATACGCTGGGTTCGTTCTCCTCGCTGCAGGTGCGCAGCTGGCGGCGGGTCGGCGGGCACTACGAAGGCGTGCTGTGGACGCTGCCGGACCGCGGCCGCAACGATCCGGCGGCGGGATTGTTCTATGACTACAGTGCGCGGCTGCATCGCCTGCGCATCCGCTACACGCCGCAGGATGGCCATCTGAGCATCGTGCCGGATGGCGGGCTGCGGCTGCGGGATTTTCGCGGACAGCCATTCACCGGCGCCGATCCGGGGCAGGGCAGCCTGGTGCAGCGTGGCCTCGATCTGCCGTCGCCCGCAAGCGGTCCGGGCGCGGGCAAGGTGTCGCTGGATGCCGAGGCGCTGCAGTTCGCCCGCGACGGCGGTTTCTACGTCGGTGATGAGTACGCGGCCAATGTCTATCGCTTCGACGCGCGCGGCCGCCTGCAGGGCGTGCTGCAGCCTCCCGCGGCCATAACGCCGCGCCGCGATGGTCATGCGGATTTCAGTTCTCTGGCGCCGCCGCAGACCGGCCGGCGCAACAACCAGGGTGTCGAAGGGCTGTCGTTGTCGCCGGATGGCAGCGTGCTGTTCGTCATGCTGCAGAGCGCGCTGATGCAGGACAGCGCCAGCGGCAATGCCAGCGGCCGCATCAATACGCGGGTGCTGGTCTACGATCTGCGGCATGGCTCCTTGCCTGCTGCGCCGGTGGAACACTACGTCGTGCAGCTGCCGGCATGGCGCCGCAGCGGTGATGGCGGTGCGCCGGATCGCACGGCGGCTCAGAGCGAGATCCGCGCGCTGGACAATCACCGCTTCCTGATGCTCTCCCGGGACAGCGCCGGCCTCGGCGCAGCGGACGAGGGCCCGGTGGTCTACAAGAGCATCCTGCTGGTGGACACTCGCGATGCGACCAATCTTGCCGGCAGCGAGTACGAGACCGGCGTGCAGCCGGTGCTGCAGCAACCCGATGCCAGCACGCTGCGGCCGCAGATCCGCGCGGCGCAGTGGGTCGAGTTCATCAATCTGCTGAACCCGGTGCAGCTGGCGCGCTTTGGCCTCGGCATCGGAACCTTGTCCGAGAAGTGGGAAGCCATGGATCTGGTGCCGGCACTGGACCCCAAGGCCCCCGATGACTACTTCCTGTTCGTCGGCAACGACAACGATTTCATCGCCCGCCACTGCCGCATGTCGGGACAATCCTGCGATTCCGCGTTCGACAACGACAACCGCGTGCTCATCTACCGCGTCACGCTGCCGCATCGGGCTGCCGGGCTGTAATCACCGTGTAACCGCTGTTCTGCAGTATGCGCGGCAGATCAACTCCCACTGCCACGGAAAATCCATGAATCATGTTGTCGCGCGTGCCGTGCTGGCCGCGCTGTCGTCGGTCGCCGTCGCGCCCGCCTTCTCCCAGACCCCAGCGGAAGCTCCGGGCGAGCAGGAGACGTTCACGCTCGATGAAGTCGTGGTGAGCGCGCAGAAGCGCGAGACCAATCTGCAGGACACGCCGATCTCCGTTTCGGTGATGACCGCCGATGCATTGCAGGACCGCCAGGCAATTTCGCTCGCGAGCTTCGCGGACGGCTCCATTCCTTCGCTGCGCGTGGCGCCGTTCGCCACGCGTTCCTCGGCCCTCAACATCGGCATGCGCGGCATCGGCGCCTCCGGCGATGCCAACCAGCCGGCCCGTGACGCGGGCGTGGGTGTGTACGTCGATGGCGTGTTCCTCGGCCGCGCGCAGGGGCTGGGCACGGCGTTGTACGACGTGGAGCGCATCGAAGTGCTCAAGGGTCCGCAGGGCACGCTGTTCGGGCGCAATACCGAAGGCGGCGCCATCAGCATCGTGACCAAGAAGCCCAGCGGCGACTTCCGCCTCGATACCCGGCTCGGCGTTTCCAACTACGATGGCCGCAGCAGCACCGTGCACATGGATCTGCCGCGGATCGGTGATTTCAGCTTCAAGGTGGATGGCCTGCTGAACCGGCGTGGCGGAACGACGGGCAATCCCATGCCCGGCGAGGAGGACTTCAACTCCTACGACAAGCGCGGCCTGCGCGCCACGGCGCTGTGGCAGCCTGCGGATGGTTTCGAGGCAACCTATGCCTACGACAATTCGTACGATGCCACCACGCCCTATCATGCCCAGCTGCTGCAGGCGGGCCCGTACGCCAGTGCGCTGCAGCTTGCCGGCGTGTCGACGGAGCGCCGCAGCTCGTCCATCCTCGGCGGAGCCCAGCGCGACAATGTCGGCCGGACCAGCGGTCACCTGCTGGTGCTGGACTGGCAGCTCAGCGATGACATCAAGCTCAAGTCCATCAGCTCCTACCGCGATCTGAAACAGGGACAGTTCGACCAGGGTTTCATCGACGCCATCTCGAGCTTCTCGCCCAATGCCGCCTTTGGCCGCTACAGCCTGGCGCAGGTTTACCAGCACCAGTACAGCGAGGAATTGCAGCTGATAGGCCGCACCAGCCAGCTGCAGTATGTGCTCGGTTCCTTCTACTACAAGGAATCCGTCGGCGACGATGCACAGACGCCGGTGACGAACCTGTGGAATGCCACGGGCACGGGCTACACCGTCAATCCGCGCTATGAGCCGCTGGACCTGAGCCAGGTCACCGTCGACCGTGCCAGCCATGCGTGGACCGAGAGCGTGGGTGTGTTCGGCCAGGCTACGTGGACGCCGGCAGCGCTGGACCGGCTGCACCTGACAGTGGGCGGACGCTACACCAAGGACGACAAGAAGGGCCAGCTGACGATACTCAACGGCGCGCCGTCGAGCCTGGCGTTCGATGATTCCTGGGGCCGCTTCGATCCCATGGTCAACCTTGCCTACAACATCGGCGATTCGGCCATGGCGTACGCCAAGTGGAGCACCGGCTTCAAGTCCGGCGGCGCCAATTCGCGCTCCCTCAGCTACCGCGCCTTCGGTCCCGAGGAAGTCTCGGCCTTCGAGCTGGGGTGGAAGAGCCAGTTCTGGGGCAATCGCGCGCGTTTGAACCTGGCGCTGTTCGACTCCGTCATCAAGGGCAAGCAGATGGACTTCTACTTCCCGCTGGCAGTGGGCGGGCCGGTGCGCACGGTGGCCGATACCACCAATGCCAGCACCGACGGCAAATCGCGCGGCGCGGAGCTGGAGTTCAGCATCACTCCGGTGACCAACCTCGTCCTGAGCCTCAACTACACGCTGACCGACATCAATGCCCTGCAGGCGCCGAATCCCTACGTGGCCGGCAATCCTCTGGCGTCGGTATTGCCGCTGTTCGCACCGAAGAAGGCCGGCAGCGCCGCGGCCGACTACCGCATGGCGTTCGGCTCCGGCGTGCTGCGGTTCCATGTCGATGGCAACTGGTCGGATGGCTTCTACACCAGCGAAATCGAGCAGACGCTGACCGACAGCTCCTTCGTGGTCAATTCGCGCATCGCGCTCGGCGACCTGCCGGTGAACATGCTGGGCGGCGCCACGGCCGAGTTCGCGCTGTGGTCGCGCAACCTGCTGGATGAACAGCACCTGTTCTACAAGAGCGTCAATTCGTCGCTGGGTACCTACGGCATCTTCAACGACCCGCGCACCTTCGGCTTCGAAGCCGTCATCCGTTTCTGAGGACGATCATGAAGAAGTTCAACGACAGAGCCGTTGCGTTCGCAGGTCTGGCGCTGGCCGCGCTGGCAATGGCCGGTTGCGCCACGCCGACCGCCCGGCAGTCGGGCGCGCCCGCAGCGCAGGCGGCCACGGCTCCGGTTGCGGCCGATGCCCAGCGTCTGATTCCCCTGCAGGGGGCGCTCAATGTGCGCAGTTTCGCGAATCTGCGCGGCCGCAACGGCCCCATTCCGGCCGCCAGCTTCGTGCGCGCTGCAGACCTGAGCCGCCTTACGGCAGCCGACCGCGATGCGCTGCTCGCTGCGGGCGTGAGGCTGGACCTGGATCTGCGCACCGCCGAGGAGGAGGGTTCGTCGCCCGACCTGCTGGCGCGCGATGAGCGCTTCGGCTACCAGCGCATCTCGCTGCTGGGCGCCGAGAAGATCGACATGTCCAACATGCCGGGGTCGCTGGGCGAGCTGTACGTGAAATCGCTGGCGGCGAACCAGCCGCAGTTCCGCCAGGTGTTCGCGGCCATGGCGGCACAGCAGGAGGGCGCCGTGCTGTTCCACTGCACGGCGGGCAAGGACCGCACCGGCATGATTGCTGCCATCCTGTTGCAGCTGGCCGGCGTGCCGCGCAACGACATCGTGCACAACTATGCACTCTCGGCGGGTTACCTCAAGCCGATGATGCAGAGCAATGAGCAGATGGCGGAGATGGTGAAGAGCAATCCGAAGCTCGCCGGCCTGATGGGTTCGCCGCCGGAGGCCATGCAGGCATTCCTCGATGCGCTGGATCGCCAGTACGGCGGTGCGCGTGCCTACCTCGCCGCCATCGGCCTCAGCGATGGCGAGGTGCAGCGGCTGCTCGCACGCCTCGGCCAGAGCGGCTGAGGCCCCGCTTCAGGCGCTCAATCGAATACCCTGAGGATGCTCTGGTACTTTTCGATGTACCAGCGGTTCTCGTTGTTGTAGCGCGGGATCGACACCGGAAGCACGGCTTCACCGGCCTGCTTCCACAGGCAGGGACAGAGCACCGGCCGGTCGGCGGGCTGCTCTCCCGGTGGCCTTAGGTCCACCAGATCCACCTTCATGGTCCTGATCACGCGACTGAGCTTGGCGACGTTCCTGGGGCCGCCGTTGTAGGCGGCGACCGGGAAGATGCCGAGCACCTCGCGGTTGTCGTGGTAGGCGCTGCGGATATCCGCACTCATCTGCGACAGCTCGATGTCGAACAGGCAGATGGCCGCCTTCATGGCGTTCAGGAGGTTGGTGGCGCCGCGCTCGAAGTCCGGATCGATCCGCGCTTCCCGGCAGCGCCGCACCACCAGCGCATAGGTGCCGTTGCCCCTGCGGTTGGTGAACTGCATGGGGCCGATGGCCGCAGCGCTGGAAACGCTGTAGCGGTAGGCTTCCTCGCGCTTGAGTCCGTACTGGTTCAGCACCTCGTTGAAGGCGTCGGTCTTCTTCAGGTAGTCGGTGTCGTCGGTCTGCTCGATGACGGCAAGCGCGCCCAGCACCCTGGCGGGCACCACGTCGGCAAGCATCTCGCCGGGATAGGCCACCGAAGGCGCGTTCGCCCGTCGCAGTTCTTCGATCGCACGTTGCGCGGTGGACAGCAGGTAGTCCTTGCCGCCGTTGATGAACTGCGGGTCGAGGGTGTCCTCGGTGAAGGGCAGGTAGACGATGGGTTGCGCCGTTTCCGCGACGGCCCTCCAGTTCCTCTTCCTGACCAGGGCGCTGTCGAATACCGGAAACTTCCTTCCATAGACCTTGAGAGGCTCGCCATCCCGCGAGAACGCGAACATCAGGCGTTCGGCACCGGTGCCTTTGACGTGCTCCGCCGTGAGGCCGGGCGTGCGCGTGATGAACTTCAGCGGCTTGCCGCCGGGCTTCCATTTGACCGGCGGGCGCGGGATTTCCACCTGCGCGATGGTCCATTCCCGCCGGCTTTCGCTCCACAGCGCAAAGGCAATGGGCCGTCCGCGCAACACCTCCTGCTTTCCCTTGCCGGTGAAGACATAGTCGAGGCGGACGTCGCGCAGCAGCAGCCTTGCCTCGGCCACCAGATCGCGGATTATCTCGTGGGGCTCCCGCGGGCGCGCCTGGACCAGTACCTCGGCAAGTTCGTCCGTCGTCTCCGGTTCCGATTGGGCGACGGCAAGCGAGACTTCCCCTTCCTCCTGCTGGTCCTTTGTCTGGGTCACCGCTGATTCAGCAGTGGCCGCGTCGGCTGCTCCCTGCGTTTCGCCGCTCAGGAGCTGCACTTCTTCGGGAGTCGGTTCTCCTTCATCGAAGGCGCTGTCCCGGGTCGCGCAGGCTGCGCAGAGCAGGGCAATGACAAAGAGGGGGGCGGTATTGCGGATTGCGGGGATCTTCATGGAGCTGCGGATTATGCCTGCTCGATGCCGGGAGAGGGCGTCCGTGTCGGCGCATCGGCAAGCCGGGCCAGCGTAATATATGCAATCATATACGAAATGGATTGCCAGCCGTCGCAAGCTGCCGCCGCCCCGGAATACCGCTTTGGTGAACCGGTGGCGATCGGCCTCTACATCCTCATGTTCAGCATCTGGGGTTCCAGCTTCTTCTTCACGGCCATTGCGCTGCGTGGCTTCAATGTGATGAGCCTGGCGGCGCTGCGCATGAGCCTGGCGGCGCTGGCGCTGGGCGTTCTGGTGCGGATTTTCCGGTTGCCGCTGCCGCGCGAGTCCCGGGTATGGCGGCACCTGCTGGTGCTGGGGGTGTTCAACATCGGCGTGCCCTATCTGCTGCTGATCTGGGCGCAGCTCTACGTGCCGTCTTCCGCAGCATCGGTGCTTTCGGCCACCACGCCGCTGTTCGTGTTTCTCTTCTCCTGGCTCATCGCGCGTACCGAAACCTTCGGGGCCCTGCGGGCGCTGGGCCTGCTGCTGGCCTTTGCCGGTGTCGTGCTGCTCAACAGCGGCAAGCATGCCGCTGCAGGCGGCGAGGGCATCTGGCCGCTGGTGATCGTGCTTTCCTCGGTCTTCTTTGCGGCGGGCAATGTCTACACGCGCCGCTTCCTCACGCACATCCACCCCCTGGTGCTGGCCTTCCTGCAGATCGGCATCGGCGCGCTGTGCCTGCTGGCTGCTGCGCTGTTTGCCGGGCAGCTGTCGCTGGGCAGACCCCTGCTGCTGCCCTGGCTTGCCTTGATGGAGCTGGCCTTCGCCGGCTCGGCACTCACGTACGTGCTGTTCTTCCACTTCATCGGCCGCTGGGGTTCGACGACGACGTCGCTCAACACCTATTTCCAGCCCATCGTCGGCCTGTCACTGGGTGTGCTGGTGCTGCGGGAGGCCATCACGCCGCTGGGCTGGATTGCCCTGGGCGTCATCCTGCTGGGCGTTGCGCTGTTCGGCCTGGGCACGGTGCGCAGGCGGCCCGCTGCGCCGTTGAAGAACCTGGTGCGCGCGCCCTGCGAGTCATAGCCCCGGTGCAGACCGCCGGTGCAGTTCGTACTGGCAGATGTTCACGGCCGTGGCGAGATTGAGCGATTCGACGCCGCCCTGTCCCGCAATGGTGAAGGCATGCGCGAGGACTCCGGGCGGCGTGTCCGGCGGCAGGCCGCCGGCCTCGCTGCCGAACAGATAGCAGTCGAAGTCGCGGAATGCCGGCGCGCTGATCGGCGCTCCCTGAAGGCCGAGGCAGGCAATGCGCGGGAAGCGCTGCGCGAGTGCTTCCAGCGGCACGGCGGATTCCACCGGCACGTGGAACAGGCCGCCCATGCTGGCGCGCACCGTCTTGCCATTGTGCAGGTCCACGCTGCCGGGACCCAGCAGGCAGCGGAAGCCGCCGAACCACGCCAGGGTGCGCAGGATGGTTCCCAGATTGCCGGGGTCCTGGATGCCGTGCAGGTAGATGGCGCGCTCGCCCGGCATGGCGGCGGGCGCGGTGAGCAGCGGCACCACGGCCACGATGCCCTGCGGAGAGGGCGTCTGGCTGATCTGCGCCATGTCGCGCGGGCTGATCACATGCCTCGTGAAGGGACTCTCCCACTGCGCATGTTCCGGCGTCACATAGAGCTGGCTGGCGCGCAGGCGCGGGTCGCGGGCGGCCGCCTTCTGCAGTTCCAGCACCAGATGTTCGCCTTCCACCAGGAAAAAACCGCTCTCTTCGCGGTGCTTGCGCTGCTGGAGCCTGCGGATGTCCGCGATTTTCATGACAGGCTCCGCGCCACGGCCTCGGCCACCTTGATGCCATCGATGCCGGCGGACAGGATGCCGCCGGCATAGCCCGCACCTTCGCCGCAGGGGTAGAGGCCGCGCACATTGAGGCTTTGCAATGTGTCCGCGTCGCGCGTGATGCGCACCGGCGAGGAGGTGCGGCTTTCGACCCCGGTGAGTACGGCATCGTCGCGGTCGAAGCCGCGGATCTGCCGGCCGAATGCCGGCAGCGCTTCGCGCATGGCCTCGATGGCGTAGGCCGGCAGCGCCTGCGACAGGTCGGTGAGGCGCACGCCCGGCTTGTAGGAGGGGATGACTTCGCCCAGAGCAGTGGAAGCCGCGCCACGCAGGAAGTCGCCCACCAGCTGTCCCGGCGCATGATAGTCGCCGCCGCCCAGCACATAGGCCGCCGATTCCAGTTCCTCCTGCAGCGTCACGCCTGCCAGGGCTCCACCCGGGAAATCCTGCCCGGGGCTGATGCCCACGACGATGCCGGCATTGGCATTGCGTTCATTGCGCGAGTACTGGCTCATGCCATTGGTGACCACGCGCTGCGGCTCGGAGGTGGCGGCGACCACGGTGCCGCCGGGGCACATGCAGAAGCTGTACACCGCGCGGCCATTGCGCGCATGGTGCACCAGCTTGTAGTCGGCTGCGCCCAGCCCGGAATGCCCGGCGAAGCGGCCCAGGCGCGCGGCATCGATCATCGACTGCGGATGCTCGATGCGAAAGCCGATGGCGAAGGGCTTGGGTTCGACGAACACGCCACGCCGTTCCAGCATCCGGAAGGTATCGCGCGAGCTGTGGCCCAGCGCCAGCACCACGTGGCCGGCTGCGATGAATTCGCCATCGGCAAGCATCACGCCCCGGATCCGTCCGCCTTCGATGGCAACATCGGCGACCCGGCTTTCGAAGCGCACTTCGCCGCCCAGGGCGAGGATTTCCCGGCGCATTGCCGCGACCACGCCGGTGAGGCGGAAGGTGCCGATGTGCGGGTGCGCCAGGTGCAGGATCTCCTCCGGCGCGCCGGCGCGCACGAACTCCTGCATCACCTTGCGGCCGTAGAACTTCGGATCCTTGACCTGGCTGTAGAGCTTGCCGTCGGAGAACAGCCCCGCGCCGCCCTCGCCGAACTGCACATTGGATTCGGGAGACAGCGTGCTCCGGCGCCACAGCGCCCAGGTATCCTGCGTGCGCTGCCGCACCTCGCGGCCGCGTTCCAGCACGATGGGGCGGAAGCCCATCTGCGCCAGCAGCAGCGCCGCGAACAGCCCGCAGGGTCCGAAGCCGACGACCAGCGGCCGTTCCTTCAATGATGCGGGTGCCTGCGCCACCGGATGATAGGTCATGTCCGGCGCAGCGCCGATCTGCGGATCGCGCGCCAGGCGCTGCAGCACCGCGGCTTCATCCCGCACCGCCACGTCGACGATGCAGATGAACAGGATGGCGCTGCGGCGGCGCGCGTCGTGGCTGCGCTTGAACAGCGTGAAATCGACGAGGTCGTCCGCGCCTATGGCAAGGCGCTGCAGGATGGCCTGGCGCAGCGCTTCGGGCGTGTAGTCGAGCGGCAGGGCGAGCCCCGTGATGCGGATCACCGCGACTTCCTGGCCGGTCAATCCGGCAGAGGGATAGAATCCGCGCATTTTAACGCAACGGTCTTTGCGGAAAATGGCCCGATCCCGGAGCAGCGCGAGCTGGCTTTCCCGTCACCTGAGCGATCCCTTCGTCAAGCAGGCGCAGAAGGACGGCTACCGTTCGCGCGCGGCTTACAAGCTCACCGAGCTCAATGACAAGGACAAGCTGATCCGTCCCGGCATGCGCATCCTCGACCTGGGTTCGGCCCCGGGCGGCTGGTCGCAGGTGGCGGGCAAGCTGGTCGGTGACAAGGGGCGGGTGCTGGCGACCGACATCCTGCCCATGGAAGCACTGCGCAACGTGGATTTCATCCAGGGCGACTTCAACGACGAGGCCGTCGTGCAGCAGCTGCTGGACTGGCTGGGCGGCGGCAGGTTCGACCTCATCATCTCCGACATCGCGCCGAACATCACCGGCATCGCGTCAGCCGACCAGGCCTCGTCCATTTACTTCCTGGAACTGGCGCTGGATACGGTGCTCAAGACGCTCAAGCCCGGCGCCACCTTCGTGGCCAAGATGTTCCAGGGCGCGGGATCGGACCAGTACCTGCAACAGCTGCGCGCGCACTTCGAGAAGGTGCTGATCCGCAAGCCGGCGGCTTCGCGCAAGGAATCGCGCGAGGTCTATGTGGTCGCCAAGGGATTCAGGGGCTGATCCGGCGCGGGACCGGCTTCAGAATTGTTCGTCGGGCCCCAGATAGCGCCACTTGCCGGGCGGCAGGCCGCCGAGCAGCACGCGGCCGCTGCGCACGCGCTTGAGGCCCGTGACCTTGAGCCCCACCATCTCGCACATGCGGCGGATCTGCCGCTTGCGGCCCTCGCGCAGCACGAAGCGCAGCTGGTCCTGGTTCTGCCAGTCCACCTGAGCGGGCCGCAGCTTCACGCCATCCAGCGACAGGCCGTGCCGCAGACGCGCCAGGCTCTCGTCTGCGAGCCGGCCTTCCACCCGTACCAGGTACTCCTTCTCTATGGAGGAGTCCTGGCCGATGAGCTGCCTCGCGACGCGGCCGTCCTGGGTGAGCACCAGGAGGCCGGTGGAGTCGATGTCCAGGCGGCCGGCAGGTGCGAGGCCGCGCAGATGTCCGCTGTGAAACGCGAGCGGCGAGGGATCGGCGGACCAGCGGTTCTCGGGGCGGATCAATACCACCGCGGGTTCGTAGCCGTCTTCGGCCTGCCCCGATACATAGCCCACGGGCTTGTGCAGCAGGATGGTCACCTGCGTGTCCTGATGCTGCCGCGCAGCCGGGTGGATCTCGATGCGCGCCGCGCGCGGCACGCGCACACCGAGCTTATCGATCACGATGCCATCGACCTTAACCCAGCCGTTGACGATCCAGGTCTCGGCCTCGCGCCGCGAGCACAGGCCCAGCTCGCCCATGCGCTTGGAAAGGCGCGGATCCTCCGCGCCGCCCTGGGTCATGCGCGATCCCGCACGAGCTGCACGCTGGCGCGAAGCAGCAGGCTGCGGTCGGCGCTGGGCCCGACCAGCACCTGCACTTCTCCGGGTTCGAATACCGGCTGCAGATCGACGCCGGGGAACACCAGATCCCGCGCGGCGATGCCGATCTTCACGCTGCGTGTTTCGCCGGGCTGCAGGCGCTGCTTGGCGAAGCCGCGCAATTCCAGCAGCGGACGCGTGACGCTGGCCACCGGATCGCGCGTGAACACGAACACGGTCTCCTCGGCGGCGGCGCGGCCCTCGTTGGTCAGGTCCACCTCCACTTCGATGGATTGCCCGCGCGTCACGCGGGCAGGAGAAACCCGCAGGTTGTCGTAGCGGAACCGTCCGTAGGTCAGCCCGTGGCCGAAGGGGTAGAGCGGTTCGTTGGGAACATCCAGGTACTTGCTGGTGTAGTAGTCATTGGGATCGGCGGGGCGTCCCGAAGGGCGCATGCCGAAGAACAGTGGCACCTGCCCCAGTGCGCGCGGCCAGGTCATCGGTGTGCGGCCGCTGGGCGAGATCCTGCCCGTGAGCACGTCCGCCAGCGCATTGCCGGCCTCGCTGCCCAGGAACCAGGCCGCAATGAGCGCATTGGCCTGTTCGGCGAGCCCCGGGATGATGAGCGGGCGCCCCGAGAACAGCAACACGATGACGGGCTTGCCGTGCCTGCGCGCATGCTCGAACACCGCATCGGCCAGGTGCTGCTGGCCCGCGGGCAGCCCGGGATCTGCACGGCTTGCCGCCTCGCCACTCATGTTCGCGGCCTCGCCCAGGCACAACACGATGGTCTCGGCCTTGTCGCAGGCGGCGAATACCGCGTGCATGTCCGCCGGCACCGCGTCGCGGATGCCCACGCCTTCCACGTGCGTGATGTGTGCCTGCGGCAGCGCGGCCGTCAGGCCTTCGAGCGCCGTCACATGCCCGTCCACATCCCCCGCCGCTGCCCAGGGGCCGCGCATCTCGGCCTTGGTGTTGGCCAGTGGG
The DNA here is from genome assembly GCA_049841155.1 of Steroidobacteraceae bacterium. Classification (GTDB taxonomy): domain Bacteria; phylum Pseudomonadota; class Gammaproteobacteria; order Steroidobacterales; family Steroidobacteraceae; genus ZC4RG30. The sequence continues at coordinate 1,543,859 of JASGHI010000003.1, read as the reverse complement.
CCGATCAGGCACAGGCGCCGCGCCGTGGCGGGCAGCGGCAGCACATCGGCGTCGTTCTTCAGCAGCACGATGCTGCGCTGGGCCAGGGTGCGCGCCAGCGCGCGGCGCTGCACGAGGGCTTCGGGCTGTTCCGCAGCGGCGCCGCGGCGGTAGGGATCATCCAGCAGCCCCAGGCGCTCCTTGAGCGTGAGCACGCGGCGCACGGCGGTATCGATCTGCGCCATCGTCACCGTGCCGCGCTCCAGCGCGATGGGCAGTCCGCTGCGGTAGGCATCGGCCATCATGTCGATGTCCACGCCCGCGTTGAGCGCCAGCGCGGCCGCATCGGCGAGGTCCGCCGCGACACCATGCTTGATGAGCTCGCCGATGGCGTTGTAGTCGCTGACGATCACGCCGTCGAAGCCCAGCCGTCCGCGCAGGTAATAGCCCAGCAGCAGCGGGTGGGCCGTCATCGGAACGCCGTCAAGGTCGGTGAAGGCCGGCATCAATGTCGCAACGCCGGCTTCGATCGCTGCTTCGAAGGGCGGCAGATGCACCTCGTGCAGCGCGCGTTCGGAGATGTCCACCGGCGCGTATTCGCGTCCGGCATTGACCGCACCATAGGCGCAGAAATGCTTCACGCAGGCGGCCAGCGCATCGGCTGCGCCCAGGTCCGGGCCCTGGAAGCCGCGCACCTTGGCGGCCGCGATCTGGCTCCCGAGCCACGGATCCTCGCCTGCGCCTTCTGCGGTGCGTCCCCAGCGCGGATCGCGCGAGATGTCCACCATGGGCGCAAAAGTCATCGCGAGGCCATCGGCCGCGGCCTCACGGGCGGCCTCGCGGGCCGAGGCCTCCCACAGCGCTGGATCGAAGGCGGCGGCCTCGGCGAGCGGAATGGGGAACAGCGTGCGGTGGCCGTGGATGATGTCGAGGCCAATGAGCAGCGGAATCCCCAGCCGCGATTTCTCCACTGCCAGCTGCTGCATTTCGCGCGTAGGGCCGGGCCCCACCATGTTGAGCAGGTTGCCCAGGGTGCCGTTGGGGATGGATTCGGTGGAATCGCCGGCGATCACCGGCCCGGTCACGGCGTAGCTGGATGCCGTCATGGTGAGCTGCCCCAGCTTCTCGGGCAGAGTCATTTTTGCCAACAGGTCGTCGATCCGGCTCATGAGGTTTCAGTCCTGCGCCAATAACAGCTACGATGATCCGTGAAGGAAGTCCCGATGGCCAGAACCACCGCAAAGACCAGCAAGCCGCGCAAGCAGCACACAGGCGGCCGTCCCGGTGACATGGCGCCGGCGGCGCTGGCCGCCCTGCGCGATGTGCCCCTGATGGACGCCATCCAGCGGCAGACCTTCGATTTCTTCTGGGAGGCCGGGCATCCCGCCAGCGGCCTGGCGCCCGACCGCTGCGCACGGCAGCCGGGGCCGGCGAGCGATCTTGCGGCCAGCGGCGGCACGGGATTCGCCGTCATGGCGCTCATCGTCGCCGCCGAGCGCCGCTGGGTGACGCGCGATGCCGCAGTGGAGCGCCTGCAGCGCATGCTGTCGCTGCTGCTGCGTGCCCGCTGCTATCACGGTACGCTGCCGCACTTCCTCGACGGCCGCACGGGCGCCACCATCCCTTTCAGCCGCAAGGACGATGGCGGCGATCTGGTCGAGACCGCGCTGCTGGTGCAGGGGCTGCTGTGTGCGCGGCAGTATTTCAGGCGCGACACGGCGGCCGAACGCGCCGTGCGTCACCTGATCACGCAGTTCTGGGAAGAGGTGGAGTGGAACTGGTTCACCCAGGGCGGCCGTCCGCTGCTGTACTGGCACTGGAGCCCGGACAATGGCTGGGCCATGGATCACGAGATCCACGGCTGGAACGAATGCCTCATCGCCTATGTGCTGGCGGCCGGCTCGCCGCGCTACGCGGTGGATCCTCTGGCCTACCACCGGGGCTTTGCCGCGGGGCGCGACTTCGTCAACGGCAAGAGCTACTACGGCATCGAGCTGCCATTGGGCATGCCCTATGGCGGGCCGCTGTTCTTCGCCCACTACTCCTTCTGCGGCTTGGATCCGCGCGGCCTGAAAGACCGCTATGCCGACTACTGGGAACTGAACTGCCGCCATGTGCGCATCAACCGCGCGCACTGCATCGCCAATCCGCAGCATCACGCCGGTTATGGTGAACACTGCTGGGGCCTCACGGCCAGCGACGATCCGGACGGCTATGCCGCGCACGCGCCGGACAACGACAACGGCACGATATCGCCGACGGCTGCGCTCGCCAGCGTTCCCTATGCACCGCGCGAGGCGCTGCAGGTGGCGCGGCACATGCTGAGCACCTGGGGTGACAAGGTCTGGGGCCGCTACGGCTTCGTCGATGCCTTCAACCCCGGGCGCAACTGGTTCGCGGACACTTACCTTGCCATCGATCAGGGCCCCATCATCGCCATGATCGAGAACCACCGCACCGGCCTGCTGTGGAAATTGTTCATGAGTGTGCCGGAGGTACGCACCGGCCTTGCCCGCCTCGGGTTCAGCAGTCCGCATCTGCCGCGGAGCTGATGCCGCGGTGCCGGACGCCCTGCAAGCCTGGCTCGCAACCCAGTACGCGCATTCGCGCATCCAGATGCTGCGCAGCATCTCGCGCACCGATCTGGTGAAACTGCGGCCGGGCTTCGGCCAGCAGGTGCGCGCCGCGTCCGGTTCGGTGCTGGCCTCGCCCGTGCTTGCCGACTGGGATCCGGAGCCGGATTACTTCTTCCACTGGTTCCGCGATTCCTCGCTGGTCATCGATGCGCTGCGCCTGCTCTACGAGGACGGGCAGGTGGGTGACGAGGCGCTGGTCATGCTGGCCGAATTCATCGGCTTCAGCCGCGCCCTGCGCGATCTGGATGGCCGCCGGTTGCCGCAGCTTCCGCGCTGGCGCGATGAGGTGCGGCAGGATTTCCGCCAGTACCTGCGCGACGAGCCAGAGTTGGCCGCGGTGCGCGGCGAGCGGGTGATCGCCGAGACGCGCGTGAATGCGGACGGCACGCTCGATATCTCCAAATGGACGCGGCCGCAGCACGATGGTGCGCCGCTGCGGGCGCTGACGCTGCTGCGCTGGCGGCCGCATGTGCACGATGCTGCGCTGACGCAGACCCTGGCGCAGCTGCTGCGCGACGATCTGGCCTTCGTGCTCGCGCACTGGAGCGAGCCGGCCTTCGACATGTGGGAAGAGGACCAGGGGCTGCACTACCACACACTGGCCGTCTCGGCCGCCGCGCTGCAAGCCGGTGCGGCCTGGTACGAGGCCGAGGGCGGCGATGCGCAAGCGGCACAGCACTGCCGCCGCACGGCGCAGCAGATCCGCGCGCGGCTCGATGCCTTCTGGCTTCCGGCCGCGCATTGCTATGCCGCGCACGAGACGGCAGCCGGCGCCGATCCGGACAAGGCGCTGGACATCTCCGTGGTGTTCGCGGCCATCCATGGCTGGGATGGCTCGGCGGGCCGGCACACGGCCGGGGACCCGCGCCTGCATGCCACCCTGCAGCGGCTCATGACGCTTTTCGCGGAGCAATACGCCATCAATCGTGACCGCCGTGACGGTCCCGCGATGGGGCGCTACCAGGCGGACCGCTATTTCTCGGGCGGTGCCTACTATTTCTCGACCTTCGCTGCCGCAGAGCTGTGCTTCCGCGCGGCCGCCCTAGCCGCCGGCGCTGATGTGGGTGCCCGCGCCGAAGGCAGCGCCGCCGCCCGCGAGTGGTGCGTACGCGGCGATGCCTTCCTCGCCACCGTGCAGGCATTCACGCCCGCCAGCGGCGACCTTTCCGAGCAGTTCGACCAGCACACCGGCGCGCAGACTTCCGCGCGCCATCTGGCTTGGAGCTACGCGGCCTTCATCTCCTGCCTTGCGGCGCGGCGCTCGGCCTGGGCCGCGGTGAACGGCCCATGAACGCTGACGACCAGGCGGGGCTCAAGTACCAGCTCGGCACGCTGCTGCGGGCAACACTGCGCTCGCATGCGGGCAAGGCCATAATGTGGCTGGCCGCGGGCATCTTCGTGGTCATCATCGTCACGGCCTACGGGCAGATCCGCCTCAACCAGTGGAACAAGCCCTTCTACGACGCCCTGTCGCGCCGCGACCTGCGCGACTTCCTGCTGCAGCTGGGCGTGTTCTTCCTCATTGCCGGTGTGTTGCTGGTGCTCAATGTCGGGCAGCGCTGGCTGGTGGAAACCCTCAAGATGCGCCTGCGCGACGGCCTGGTGCACGATCTCATCGGACACTGGATGCAGCCGCGGCGCGCCTTCTGGCTGGCGCATGCCGGCGCCATCGGCGTGAACCCGGACCAGCGCATGCACGAGGATGCGCGCAAGCTCTGCGAGCTCACTGCCGACCTTGCCACGGGCCTGCTGCAGGCCACGGTGCTGTTCCTGACCTTCGCCGGCGTGCTGTGGGGGCTGTCGGCGGATTTCAGCATCCGCGTGCGCAGCGTGGACTACGCCGTGCCCGGTTTCATGCTGTGGGCGGCGATTGCCTATGCGGCGGTGGGTTCGCTGCTGAGCTACTGGGTGGGCGCCAGCCTCGTCGACCGCAACGCCGACCGCTATGCGCGCGAGGCGGAATTGCGTTTCGCACTGGTGCGCATCAACGAGCATCTGGACGACATTTCGCTGGCCGGCGGCGAGGCGGACGAGAAGCGCCGCGTGGACCTGCACTTCTCCAATGTGCTGGCGGCCACGGCGCGGCTGATTGCGGGGCTGACGAATCTGACGTGGATCACGGCCGGCTTCGGCTGGACTACCACGGTCGCGCCCATCCTGGTCGCCGTGCCGCTGTACTTCAGCGGCAAGATCTCCTTCGGCGGACTGATGATGGCAGCGGCGGCCTTCACGCAGGCGCAGGGCTCGCTGCGCTGGTTCGTCGACAACTTCAGCGTGCTCGCCGACTGGCGCGCCACGCTGCTGCGCGTGGCAAGCTTCCGCACGGCGCTGACCTCGGCCGGCATCGGACAACGTTTCGGCGGGCAGATCGAATATGGCGAGGCGCCTGCGGGACAGCTGGAGATCGACGATCTGCAGGTGGCGTCGATATCGGGTCGCGACCGCCTGGATCAGGTCAAGGTCGGGATCAGGCAGGGCGAGCGCGTGCTCATCCTCGGCGCGCCCGGCACCGAGAAGACACTGCTGTTCCGCGCGCTGGCGGGTCTGTGGCCCTGGGGTTCGGGACGCGTGAGCCGGCCGGCCGGGCAGAAAGTGTTCTATCTGCCGCGCGGCACGCCCTACCTGCCGCGCGGCACGCTGCGCGAAGTGCTGGCCTATCCGGCGAAGGTGGAGGAGTTCGACGAGGCGCGCTATGCACTGGCCCTGCAGCGGCTGGGGCTCGAGCGCCTGGTGCCGGCACTCGATGAATTGCGGCGCTGGGATGCCGAGCTGAGCTTCGATGAGCAGCTGAAGCTGGCGTTCGCGCGCATCCTGCTGCAGCAGCCGCCATGGATATTCATCGATGGCACGCTGGGTACGCTGGAGGACGAGACGCTGGAGGAAGTGCACGACATCCTCGAGAACGAGCTGGCCGGCGCCACCGTCATCCACATCGGCCGCGCCACGCTGGTGCGCAATGGCGCGCGGCCGCGCGTGCTGCATCTGCTGAAGACGGCCGGTGACGCGGAGCAGGCCTCATGAGCCGGCCGACCTTGCGGCCATGGCCAATGCTGCTGGCCTTGCTGCTGGCGCTGCCTGCCTTGCAGGCGATGGCGCAGACCCTGGAATTCCAGCCTCCGGCCACGCCGCTGGATGCCGCCGCCGCGGCCACCATGCGCGATCTCGCGGTGCGCGTGCTGCCCGTCTACGAGGAGAAGAACCAGGACCGTTTCCTCAACAACCTGTCGGGCATCCAGGTCGTGGCCGGCGCCTATGCGCCGGCCAATGCCAGCCGGCAGAGTCTGCGGGAACGGCGCCGCGAGAACGACGAGGAGAGCGGCCGGGAGCGTCTGCTCGACATCTATGTGCGCGCGCTGGCGCTGCAGCGCGAACGCAGCCTGCCGTTCGCGCAGGCCTTTGCCCAGGTGTTCCGCGACACCGTCACGCCGCTCACCGACCTCGAGGCCTTTGCCGTCACCGGCTGGCGCCTGCCGCCTCTTGCGGACCAGCAGTTGCTGCTGCAGCGCGCCCTGGATCTGCATCGCAGCCGCCGCGCCATCGCGCTTCCCGAAGCCGTGGAACTGCTGTGGCGCTACTTCGTCTTCGATGCCTATCGGCGCATCGCGGAGCCGCTGGAAGAGCTGCGCCAGGAGGATGACCGGCGGCGCTATGTATTCGAGGACGTGCGCATCGCGGGTGCGGGCGGCGCGCGCATTGCCGCGACCATCGTGCGTCCGAAGGTCGTCAGGGCGCTGCCGACGCTGCTGGAGTTCACCGCACTGCGCGATCCGCGCGAGCCGCTCACCGGGCCGGCCGCGCATGGCTATGCGGGCATCATCGCCTGGGCGCGCGGCAGCCGGGACGGCGGACAGGTGGTGCCGTTCCTGTTCGACGGCGAGGACGCGCGCTCGGTGATCCAGTGGGTCGAAAGGCAACCCTGGAACGATGGCCGCGTCGGCATGCAGGGCGAGGGTTATGCGGGTTTCGTGGCCTGGGCGGCGGCCGGGCGCGCGCCGCCGGCGCTGAAGGCCATTGCGACGGCCGATCCGCTGGCCCCCGGCATCGACATGCCCATGTCCGGCGGCATTTTCCACAATTCGGCCTACCGCTGGCTGCAGCGCCTGAATCCCGGACGCGATGCCGGAACCGGCGCGGATGTCGACGATGACGCGGCCTGGCAGGGGCTCGACGAGAAGTGGTATGCCAGCGGCCGGCGCTACCGCGACCTGGACCGTCTCAATGGCAAGCCGGATCCGGTGTTCCAGCGCTGGCTCAGCCATCCGAGCTACGACCGCTACTGGCAGAAGATGATTCCCTTCGCGCAGCAGTTCGCGCAGGTGAAGATTCCCGTACTCACCATCACGGGTTACTACGCCGCCAACCAGGCTGCCGCGCTTTACTACTTCGACCAGCATCTGCGCCATCTGCCCAAGGCCGACCATCGTCTGTTGCTGGGCCCCTATGCCGCGGGCTCGGGACCGCGGCCGGGCGCGCTGCTGCGGCGGCTGCCCGTGGAAGCATCTGCGCGGGTGGATCTGACCGAACTGCGCTACCAGTGGTTCGACCACGTGCTCAAGAACGCGGCCCGGCCCGCGCCGCTGCAGGATCGCGTCAATTTCGTCACTGGAGGAGTCGATGAATGGCGCCATGCCGCATCGCTCGATGCCATGGGCAATGCCACGCTGCGGCTGTACCTGGACTCGCGGGAAGTGCCCGGCGGTTACCTGCTGGCGCAGCAGGAGGCGAAGCCTGCGACCTTCCTGCGCACCGAGGTTGCGCTGCGCGAGCGGGACGATGCCGGTTTCACCATCCGGCCGGACTATGTGACGCGCGCGCCTCAGACGCGCCATGCCCTCACCTGGATCAGCGCGCCGCTGCCGGCAGCCGTGGACATCGCGGGCTCACCGGGCGGACGGCTGGATCTCATGACGAACAAGCTGGACGTGGATCTCACTCTCTCCCTGTATGAGCTGCAGGCCAACGGCGACTACGTGAAGCTGTTCGATCCCGCGGTGACGTTCCGCGCCAGCTACGCCGGCGACCGCACGCAGCGCCGCCTGCTCAAGGCCGGCCGGGTGCAGCAGATTCCGCTGCACAGCGAACGCGTGATGAGCCGGCGCATCGCGGCAGGCAGCCGGCTGGTGCTGGTGCTGGGCGTGAACAAGCGCCCCGACCAGCAGATCAACTACGGCGCCGGTGGCGACGTCAGCGAGGAATCCATCGCCGACGCCCGCTATCCCGTGCGCCTGCGCTGGTACAGCAGCAGCCATCTGGAACTGCCCATCCGCAAGCCCTGAACGCGTGCCGGCGTTTCAGGCCGGCCCTGCGCTCATCTGCACCAGGTGCGCCGGTTCCCTGCCAGCAAAGTGATCCGCAAGGCTTGCCAGCAGCATCGCGCCCATGCGCGCGCGGGTTTCCTTCGTGGCCGTCCCCAGATGCGGCGTGAGCAGCACGCGGTCCGAGTTCCGCAGCGCATCGGGCACCTGCGGCTGGTTCTCGACCACGTCCAGCGCAGCGCTGCCGAGCCTGCCCTGGTCCAGAGCCTCGATCAGCGCGGCGGTGTCGACGACGGAACCGCGCGCCACGTTGACCAGCACGGCTTCCGGACCCAGCGCGGCCAGTATCCGCGCATCGACCAGGTGATGAGTGGCGCTTCCGGCCGGGCAGCTCAGCACCAGCACGTCCACGGCCTCGGCCATGGCCGCAAGATCCGGGAACCAGGGCAGCGGCACTTCGGGCTTGGCGCGCGGTCCATGCCAGCAGACCTGCATGCCGCAGGCCTGGGCACGGGCGGCAATGGCGCAGCCGATGGCGCCCAGGCCGACGATCCCCAGCCGGCGGCCGGTGAGCGAACGGGCGAAGGGAAAGGGGCCGCGCGGCCAGTCGCCGCGCAGCACGAAGGCATTGGCCGCGCGGATGCCGCGCAGCCGGTCGATGATCATCGCGATGGCGAGGTCCGCCACGTCGTCCGCGCCCGCGCCCGGCGTGTTGGTCACGCGGATGCCGCGCGCCCGGGCGTGCGGCAGATCGATCAAGTCCACCGCGGCGCCGAAGCTGGCGATGAGTTCCAGATGCGGGAAGCAGTCAATCAGCGCCCGCGGCGCGCCGCGCAGACCGCTGGTGACGATGGCGCGCACCCGCCGGCTCACTTCGGGCGGCAGGTCCGGGGCGCGGCCCTCGCCCAGATGCAGGGTGTAGGGCGCCGCGCGCAGGCTTTGCAGCGGCGGCGGCAGGGCGATGGCGACGAAGATGTCCGGGTTCATTGTCTATACTCGGCAGCATGAAATTCTATTCGTGGAACGTCAACGGCATCCGCGCCGTCGTGAAGAAGGGCACCTTCCAGAAGTTCATCGCCGAGCACCAGCCGGACATCCTGTGCCTGCAGGAAACCAAGGCGGAACGGGGGCAGGCGCAGATCGATCTGTCCGGTTACCACGAGTACTGGAACTCGGCGCAGAAGAAGGGCTATTCGGGCACCGCGATCTTCTCGCGGCAGGAGCCCATCAAGGTCACGAACGGCTTTCCGGAGAGCTTCGCGAAACAATACAGCTTCGCGGACGAACTGGAGCGCGATTCCTGGAACGAGGGCCGCGTCATCGCTGCGGAGTTCGCGAAGTTCCATGCCGTGACCGTGTACACGCCCAATGCCAAGGACGATCTGTCGCGCGTGAAGCTGCGCCACGAACACTGGGATCCGGCCTTCCTCGCCTACATGAAGCTGCTGGAGAAAACCAAGCCGGTCATCTTCTGCGGTGATCTCAACGTGGCGCATACCGAGCTCGACCTTGCCAACCCCAAGCCCAACCGCGGCAAGAAGGGTTTCACCGACGAGGAGCGCGCGGGGTTCCAGAACTTCGTCGATGCCGGCTTCGTCGATACCTTCCGCCTCTTCACGCAGGGCAATGGCCACTATTCCTGGTGGTCGCACTTTGCGAACTCCCGCGAGCGCAATGTGGGATGGAGAATCGACTATGTGCTGGTGTCCGCGTCCATCGCGGCCAAGGTGAAGGAGGCGGCAATCCATGCCGACGTCATGGGTTCGGACCACTGCCCGGTAAGCATCCGGATAGATCTGTAACCGCAAATGAAGTTCAAGGACTACTACGACATCATGGGCGTGCCGCGTGATGCGACCGCCGACCAGATCAAGCAGGCCTACCGCAAGCTGGCGCGCAAGTACCATCCCGATGTCAGCAAGGAGGCAGGTGCGGAGGAGCGCTTCAAGGATGTGGGCGAGGCCTATGAAGTGCTGCGTGATCCGCAGAAGCGCGCGGCCTACGACCAGCTCGGCAGCGGCCCGCCTCCGGGGCAGGAATTCCGTCCGCCGCCGGACTGGGGTTCGGGCTTCGAGTTCAGTGGCGCCGGGCGTCCCGGGCGGGGCGAGGAAGGCCGCTTCGACGCGGGCGATTCCAGCGAATTCTTCGAGACGCTGTTCGGGCGCGCCGGCTTCGCCGGCGCGCGGCAGCGGCGGCCGCGTGACCGCGGCGAGGATCACCATGCGCGCGTCATCATCGATCTGGACGCTGCGCTGGAAGGCGGCACGCGTGCGCTGACGCTGCGTGTGCCGGAGATGGACGCCGAGGGGCGCATGCATCTGCGCGAGCGCACGCTCAATGTGAGGATTCCGCGCGGCATCCAGGCCGGCCAGCACATCCGCCTCGCCGGCCAGGGAGAGCCGCTGGCGGATGGCAGCAAGCCGGGCGACCTGTTCCTGGAAGTAGGCTTTGCACCGCATGCGCTGTACCGCGCCGAAGGCAGCGATCTGTACCGCGAGCTGTCCGTGGCGCCATGGGAGGCCGCTCTCGGTGCGCAGCTGCAGTTGCCCACTCCGGGCGGCGCCGTGGAGCTGCGCATTCCTGCCGGATCCCGGGCCGGCACGCGCCTGCGTCTTCGCGGCCGCGGCCTGCCGTCGCGGCCGCCGGGAGATCTGTACGTCACGCTGCAGATCGCCTTGCCGCCGGCCGACAGCCCCGCCGCGCGCGCCGCCTACGAGGCTTTTGCCGCCGCGGTGCCCTTCAATCCACGCCCCACGGGATCATGACCATGGCTTCGTCAATGACCGCTGCACTCGTTGGCCACATCGTCGAAGAAAACGAAGAGCTGAGCATCGACCAGCTCTGCGAGCTGTGCGCCGTCGGGCGGCAGCAGGTGCTGGAGCTGGTGGAGGAAGGCGTGCTGGAAACTGCGCCGGGGCAGCTGCGCTTCAGCGGCGTGTCGTTGCGGCGGCTGCGTGTGGCCACGCGCCTGCAGCGTGATCTGGGCATCAACGTGGCGGGCGTTGCGCTGGTGATCGAACTGCTCGAGCGCATCGAAGTGCTGGAGCGCGATCTTCCCGGCGCGGGGTTTACCGGACAAAGGCGGGGGGCGTAGGCTCTGACTCCATATCGGCGCGGTGGATGGCACTTTCCGCCCGCGTACCCTCGGTGAGCCTCACATACAGGTACTGAAGACGTGCGTGTACATCATGTTGCATGGGTCGCGGCAGCGCTGGCGGGTGCCGGCCTGCAGGCACACTCCGGCGAGGCGCCGGCCAACCCGATGCCTTCGGCGCAGGTGCTGGCGCGCGCATCGGGCTACGTTCCGCCGAAGCTGGGAGAGCTGGCCGCGAAGCTCGCTGCCCAGCCGGACATGACCGGTATCTGGGCTTTCATCCAGGCGCCCGGGGATTGCCGCGGGCCGCTGTTCGATCCGGCGCATTCCACCTGTCCTATCCGCAGCCTCGATGGCGAGGCCACTTTCGGGCCGCTGCCCGGTACCAAGGTCACGAGCATCCCCTACAACGCCGAATACCAGGCGATCTACGACCGGCATGTTGCCGAATCCCTGGAAGGCAAGGCGCGCGATACCTTCGCGACCTGCATCCAGTACGGTGTGCCGCGCATGGTGGGTGAAAGCCCGACGCCCTTCGACATCATCCAGGCTCCCGAGGTGATGATCTGGTACAACGACTATGCGCGCACGGAACGCCGCATCTTCCTCGACGGCCGTGCGCATCCCACGGGAGAAGACGTGCGCACCGCCGGGCCGAGCTACTCGGGCCATTCCACGGGTCACTGGGAAGGCAATACGCTGGTGGTCGATACGGTCGACATGATCAACGCCTATTTCGACGAAACCTCGTCCCCGCACAGCGACAAGCTCCGGATGACCGAGCGCATCCGCCTCATCGACAAGGACCTGATCGAGAACGAGATGACGCTGGTGGATCCGGAAGCATTCACGCGTCCCTGGGTGGTCAAGCGCTACTACCGGCGGCAGGGCCCCTCCGCAGCGGGACAGCCGGCGCGCCGTTACCTCGATTTCAACGATCGTCCCTGCGTTCCCAATGTCAGGCTGGACGAGGACGGCTTCCAGGTCCTGCTGCTGCCGCAGGAGATCGAGGAGGCCGAGGCCAGGGCCAAGGGCCAGCCGCTGCGGTGAAGAGGATGACATTCATGAGAAGAAAGATTCTGGCCGCCGCATTGGCGCTTGCGGCCATCGTGCCGGCGGGTGCGCACCACTCTGCGGCGATGTTCGATCACACCAGGCTGGTGCTGCTGGAAGGGAAGGTGATTTCCTTCTCGTACCTGAATCCCCACTCCTGGATCTCGGTGATGGCTGCGGTGGATGGCAAGGGCGAGCCGGCAAGGTGGGACATCGAAGCCACTTCGCCCAACCAGCTGGCGAGGATCGGGATCGAGAAGGACACCCTGAAGCCCGGCGACAAGGTGACCATCGGCAGCCGTCCGCTCAGGGACGGGCGCAACGGCGGCTCGCTGGTGTTCGTCGTCACCGCCGACGGCAAGGCGCTCGGCGCCGATCCGAAGGAGCTGGGGCTGGATGCGCGCGCGCTGGTCCCGAAATAGGCGCGGATCAGGCCGCTGATTTGCGCGCCCGTCCGGCGGGCGGCGGTGCGGTGTCCCGCGGCCGCAGCTGCTGCGCCTGGGCCAGCAGCTTCAGCAGCAGCTGCAGCCGCTGTTCCCCGAGCTGGGCTTCGATGTCCCGATAGATCTTTTCCATGCCCTTGCTGATGGCCTGGAAGCGCATGCTGCCCTTGCGCGAGACGGAAACGAACAGGCGCCTCCGGTCACCGGCGGGCCGCCGGCGGCGGATCAGTCCCAGTTTTTCCAGCCTGACCAGCATGCTGGTCAGGCTCGGCGGCTGTACGCAGATCAGGCGCGCCAGGTTCTGGAATTCCATTTCACCGTGCGAGTGCAGGGCACGGATCACGCGCCACTGCTGCTCGGTGAGGCCGCAGGCCTTGAGCTGCGGCCGGAACAGTCCCATTGCGGCCTCGCGTGCCCGCAGCAGCGCCATGGGAAGGGAGCGGTCGAAACTGCGCATGATCTATTGCAGGGCGCCGAGGAGGGCCAGTGACATGGCCAGTACGCCCGTGTGCAGTGTCGCGCGCGGATCGTCGGGCACGTATTTGGGGCTGTGATTGGCCGGCGGCGGTTCGCCGCCCGCGCGGGCTTTGGCCATGCGTTCCGGGCCGTAGATGCCGATGCCGAAGTACAGCGAAGGCACGCCGGCGGCGACGAATACCGAGTAGTCCTCGCCGCCCGTCCATGCCGTGTCCATCACCCGCGCCTTGTCGCCAAAGGCCTGCGAGAACAGCGCCGCCGTGCGTGCGGTGACGGCGCCGTCGTTGATCACGGACTTCACGCCGCCGCCCAGCGTGACCTCCGGCGGCGGCGCTCCGGCCATGGCGGCCACGGCATTGGCCGTGCGGCGCACGCCGTCGAAGAGCTTCTCGTGCACTTCGTCGGACAGGCTGCGCACGGTGCCGCGCACTTCCACGCTGTCGGGGATGACGTTGCCGGCGCTGCCGCCCTGGATGGCGCCGATGGTGACGACACCGAAGGCTCCCGGATCCTTCTCGCGGCTGACGACGCTCTGCACGTCGACCACGAAGCGCGCCGCCATCATCACCGGGTCGATGGTCCTGCTGGGATCGGAGCCATGGCCGCCGCGCCCATGGAAGTGGACCACGAGGCCGCTGCCGTTGGAGGTCATGGGGCCGCTGCGGTAGAGCACCTCGTCATAGGCTTCGGGCATGGTGTGCAGCGCGAACCCCACGTCCGGCCTGGGAAAGCGCTGGAACAGTCCGTCGTCGAGCATGGCCCTGGCGCCGCTCACGCGTTCCTCCGCCGGCTGGGCGATGAACATCAGCGTGCCATGCCAGCGGTCCTTCATGGCAACCAGCGTGCGTGCCGTCGCCACCCATGCGGCCATGTGGATGTCGTGCCCGCAGGCATGCATGGTGGGAGATTCGGCACCGCTGAAGGGCTGGTGGTCGTGGCTGGCATAGGGCAGGCCGGATTCCTCCTGCACCGGCAGGGCGTCGAGCTCGGTGCGCACCATTGCCGTCGGGCCCTTGCCGTTGTGAAGGATGGCGACCAGCCCGGTCCCGCCGACGCCTTCGGTGACTTCAAAGCCCAGCGCGCGCATTTCCCGCGCAAGCCTCGCGGCGGTGCGCGTTTCCTGGAAGGCCAGTTCCGGATGCGCATGCAGGTCGCGGTACAGGGATTCGGTTTCGCCGTAGTGCTGGGTGAACAGCGCGTCCACGCGCGATTTCGCGGCCGGGACATTGAGGCTGGTCGCGGCGGGGAGCTGGGCCGTGGCCAGGGCTGCCGCCGTCAACGCAAGGCTCCGGAAAGTGATCTTCATGGCAGCTCTCTGTTGTTTATTTGCAACATTAAAGCGGACTTATCGCCGGCAGGCCAGAACCAGATTGTCGCGATTTCGTACAGCGAAACGCGCCATTGTAGTATTAACCTTTTAGATCATTATCCTATTAAGAATTCTCGATGGGGAGCACCCATGCGAGGGGGGTGGCTGCGTCATGCAGCACGTATTGCGTCGTCGCACCAACAGATTTCAACTCAAAAGTATTGAGGAATCCATGAACAACATGCATGAATCGAGGCTCCTCGGGGGCCGCAGCACGGTCGCATCGGCCGTGCTGCTTGCGCTGATGACCAGCGGCGCGGCCTACGGTCAGGCCGCGGATTCCGATGTGGCCACCCTCGCCGAAGTGCAGGTCACCGCATCCCGCATCCAGCGCACGGGCTTCGAGGCGCCGACGCCCACCACCATGGTGGGTGCCGACCAGATCGAGGCGCGCGCTGCCGTGCGCGTCAGCCAGGTGCTGTTCGAGATTCCTGCGCTGCGTCCCACGGCCACGGCCGTGCCGTTCTCGGCTTCGGCCGGCGGCAGCTACGCGAACCTGCGCAACCTCAACCCCGGTGCGCCCACGCAGACCGCCACCCGCACGCTGGTGCTGGTCGACGGGCACCGCGTTGTCCCGAACACGGCCACGGGCCTGGTGGACCTGAACTCCATTCCCACCAGCCTCATCGAGCGCGTCGAGGTGGTGACTGGCGGCGCGTCCGCGGCCTGGGGCTCGGACGCCGTCGCCGGTGTCACCAACTTCATCCTGAAGAAGAAGGTCGACGGGTTCGATACCAGCGTGCAGTACGGCCAGTCCGGCCACGGCGATTTCCAGGAAAAGAATCTTTCCCTGGCCTGGGGCACGAGCTACTCCGAAGGGCGCGGCGAAGTAATGGTGGCCGGCGAGTACAGCGATCTCGATGACATCGCCAGCTACGCCGACCGTTCGTGGGGACGTCACCAGTATGGCTGGGTGAGCGGCACCATCGACGGCCGCAATGTCACCCGCATCACCATGCCCGGTGTGGTGTCTTCCGGCGTTACCGCCGGTGGCGTGATCGTGGCGGCCAACGGCGGTCCCGTGGCGGCCTCCAGCCCGCTGCGCGGCATCCAGTTCGGTCCGGGTGGTCAGGCGCAGCCGTTCCAGTACGGCACCTACCTGGGCAACAACCAGATGGTCGGTGGCAGCGGCCCGGCCCTGTCGCTGATGGGCAAGCTGGGCGCGCCGGTTACCCGCATGAATGCCCTGGGGCGCACCACTTTTGCCTTCACGGATACCCTGAACGGCTTTGCCGAGCTGGCCTACGCGGAATCCAAGTCGATCGTGCAGACGCAGCCGACTTATCTGCCCAACGGCGATCCCATCCTCACCATCCAGCGCGACAACGCCTTCCTGCCCACGTCGGTCCGCAACCTCATGCCTGTCGGCACGACCTTCGGTCTGGGCCGCTTCATACCTGAGTTCGGTGAGTACTCGCTGGGTGCATCGCGCACCGCCGTGACGCGCGCCGCCGCCGGCCTCGACGGCAAGTTCGGTGACGGCTGGAAGTGGGATGCCTACGTCGGCGCGGGCAGCACCGACTACTACGACAAGGCGCTGAACAACATCAACGAGCCGAACCTGCGTGCGGCCGTCGACAGCGTGATCGGCCCGGATGGCACGCCCATCTGCCGCATCAACTCCCAGGTGGCCAGCGACATCGCCATTACCTCGGCTGCCAACTACCAGGGGCGCGGTGCGGCTGCGGGTTGCGTTGCCGCCAATCCCTTCGGCGCCGGTTCCTTCACGCCTGCCGTGGTCAATTATGTGGTGGGCACCAGCGCTGCCACGGCCACCATCAAGCAGCAGTCGGCGGGCGCGAGCCTGCAGGGCGAGCCGTTCTCGACCTGGGCCGGTGCCGTGTCCATCGCGGGCGGCCTCGACTATCGCCGCGACAGCGTGGACCAGACGGCCGATGCGACTGCGCAGGCCACGACGCCGGCCTTCCAGACCGGCAGCTGGCAGTTCGCCAACCGCCGTCCGATCAACGGCTCGTACAACGTGAAGGAACTGTTCGCCGAGACCCTGGTGCCTCTGGCCAAGGGCATCACGATGCTGCAGGAGCTGAACCTGAATGCGGCGGCGCGTGTTTCCGACTACAGCACCAGCGGCAGTGTCACGTCGTGGAAGGCGGGCCTGACCTGGGGTCCGGGCGGCGGACTGCGTCTGCGTGCCACGCAGTCGCGTGACGTCCGTGCGGCCAACCTGGTCGAGCTGTACACGGTTGGTGTATCCATCGTCGGTGGCGTGGTCGACTACGGCCGGCCCGGCAACCCGACGCCCTCGGTGCCGACGACCACCATCGGCAACCCGGACCTCAAGCCGGAGACTGCCGACACCACCACCATCGGCTTCACCTGGCAGCCGTCGTTCGTGCCTGGCCTGCAGGCGTCGATCGACTACTTCAAGATCGATCTGAAGGATGCCATCGGGTCGCTGGGCGGACAGAACATCGTCAATGCCTGCTACGGTGCCGGCGCGTTCGCGGGCAAGGCACGGCCGGAGCTGTGCCCGCTCATCGCACGCGACTCCAGCGGCGTGATCAGCAACATCACCAACCAGAACCTCAACCTGGCCTTCGCCAATACGCGCGGCGTGGACATGGAATTGAGCTATGCGTTCGGTCTGGATCAGCTGTTCTCCAGCGCCTCGGGCAGGATGACGCTGCGCCTGCTGGGCACCTACACCGATGTGTCGAACGAGAACAACGGCATCGTGACGGTGGATCGTGCCGGGCAGATCGGCAATTCGCGCTGGCGCATGGCCAGCAGCGCATCCTACAACAACGGTCCGCTGGATCTTTTCCTGCAGGCGCGTTATCTGGATGCGGCGAAGATCGATGTCACCTACGGTCCCAACGACATCGACAACAACCGCGTGCCCTCGTACATCTACCTGAACGGGTCGGTGCAGTACACGCTGTTCAACAGCGAGACGCGCGGCCGGCTGCAGCTGTTCGGCAACGTCAACAACATCTTCGACAAGGCGCCGCCGCTGGTTCCGTCCGCGAGCCCGGCACCTGGTCAGACGGCGTTGGCGCCCGACTACGACAAGATCGGCCGCTACTTCTCCCTGGGAGCGCGCTACCACTTCTGATGTCCGTCCACGGCCGGCCCCTTCCAGGGCCGGCCGGTTGCTTCGAGGCCGGCACATTCATTTGTGCCGGCCTTTTTTATTTCACGATCTTTCGGTGTTGCGGTATGCGGTCGATGGGCGTCCGAGGCAGAAAGATCCGGTCTTGCCTGCCGCCGCTCTGCTTGTTCTTCATTGCGTTGGCGAACTTTTGCAGCAGCAGCGGGAATATCTGCTGCTCCGCCGCCGGCCAGTCCTGCATCAATTCACTCAGCAGCCTCCGCCGGGCTTCGGTGATCGCCGCGACCACACGGGCGCCGGAGCGGGTGATGGCCGCTGCCCTCACGCGCATATCCTGCCGCGTGGACGGGCGCCTGACGAGGCCAAGCTGCTCCAGCTTGGCGATCTGGCGGCTGACAGTGGAGGGATCGCGGCCCGCCTGCTCAGCAAGTTGAGCAACACTCATGGCGGGAGTCGCGCTCAGCCGTACCAGCAAGGGAAATAGCGCGCGATCCAGCGATACGCCAGCTACGCCCAACAGGACTTCATCCTGGCGCGGGCTGTTCAGCAGCCCCGTCAGTTCGATGAGCGCGGACGCGATTGCATCTGAATTACGTGTAGCGTACATGCTTTACGCTGATCCTTGCACAGCTCATAATACATGTATCGTACATGAATCAGCGGGTGGCGCCATGCAGCGCAAGACGGTACTTCTCATCATGGGCAGTACGCGGGCAGGCAGGAAATGTCCGCAAGTTGCGGCATGGGTCGAGTCCATCGGCCACGTGTGTCCGGACTTCGCGTGTGAGATCGTCGATTTGGCAAGCTGGCCGCTGCCGATGGACGACGAGCCGGATATTCCGGCCTTGGGCCACTACGCACAGGCGCACACGCGGGCCTGGAGCGACAAGGTCAAGACCGCGGATGCCGTCGTCTTCGTGACACCCCAGTTCAACTGGGGCTACCCGGCGGTCCTCAAGAATGCCATCGATCATCTCTACTACGAGTGGCGGGACAAGCCGGCCGTGATCGTGACTTATGGCGGTCATGGCGGTACCCGCTGTGCCCGGCAACTGCGGCGCGTTGCGGCGTCGCTCAAGATGCGCGTCGTGACAACGACTCCGGCCCTCACGCTTCCGGATGCGGTGATCCGACAGGGAGCCAGACTTGACGCCGACCGGGATTTCGTCGCGTCCAGGCCGGCAATGCAGAGGGCTTTCATCGAACTGGCGGATCAACTTGCCGGACGCGAAAACATCCTCTCGCAGATACGCCGTCACTGCAAAGCGGCACTTTCTGTTGTTTCGTGAGCCGATTAAGCGCGGCACCGTCTTTGTGCACGCCTGCGGCGCATGGCGTGCCTCAATATGAACGGGCCTGAAATGGTCAGTAGACGTCGCGCCGGTATCTTCCGGCCACAGTGAGCTCGTCGAGGCGGGCGCGGCCGAGAATGTCTTCGAGCACGGCATCGACTTCGGCGGCCATGCCCTTGAGGCTGCCGCAGACATAGAGGGCCGCGCCGGCATCGATCCACGACCGTACGTCGTCACCGCGTTCGGCGAGGCAGTGCTGCACGTAGCGCCGCTGCGGCTGGTCGCGGGAATAGACCAGATCGCAGTGGGTCAGCAGGCCCTCCTGCTGCCAGTGCGCGATGTCGGTTGTGTAGAAGGCGTCATGCCGCGCGCTGCGCTCGCCGAAGATGAGCCAGCAGCGCGGGTCGGCGCCGGACGCGGGCGGCAGCGTTGCGCGTGCCTTGAGCAGTGAGCGCAGGCCGGCCATGCCCGTGCCGTTGCCGACGAGGATGAGCGCGCGCTGCGCATTGTCCGCGAGGCGGAAGCCGCGGTGCTCGCGGATGCGTGCGTCGAACTCATCACCCACCGCCGCGGTCGTCAGCAGCCAGCCCGAGGCATGGCCCGGCGAACCGTCGGCACGGCGCGCCTGCCGCACCAGCAGATGCACGCTGCCGTCGGCGGGAATGGAGGCGATGGAATATTCGCGCGGCTGCGCGTCGCCGGGCACGCGCATCTGCAGCAGGTCGCCCGCTTCCCAGCCGGGCAGGGGAGCAGTGGCGGGCCGCAGCTCCAGATGGCAGACCTTCTCGCCCTGGCTGCCGGGGTTCAGATGCTCGCGCCGCAGCAGTTGCCAGCGCCCGAATTCCGGTCCGGACCAGTCGGGTGCATCACGCGTGCCGGCGATGTGCGCCAGCTGCTGCCGCCACTGCTCGACGGCCGCTTCGGCGACCTTGTCGGCTTCGATGCGTTCGAACAGTGGCCGGGCGCCGGCATCGCGCAGCCACTGGTCCAGTGCGCGCCCGAAGCCGCAGTATTGCTGGTAGCTGCTGTCGCCCAGCGCCAGCACGCCGAAGTGCAGGCCGGCGAGCGAGCCGCCCGTGCCAGCCAGCATGGTGCCGCGCACGAAGGGGGCGGCGGCATCGGGCGGGTCGCCCTCGCCATAGGTGCTGGCGATGAACAGCGCGCGTCCGGCGCGCTGCAGGTGCTCGCGGGTCACTGCGGCCAGCGAACAGACCTGCGCGGCGACACCGGCCAGCTGCAGTGCGCGCGCGGTCTGCCAGGCCAGCTGTTCGGCGGTGCCGGTCTGGCTGGCATGCGCCACGAGCAGCGGCGCCGCTGCATCGCCCGCGGGCAGCAGCGATTCGGCGAGCTTGAGTTCCGCGCGCTGCCGCCGGCGTTCGCGCCGCACTGTGGCGATGCACAGCGCGGCGAACAGCAACATGGCCAGCAGGGCCGTGGTGATGCGCGCTGCACCCAGCGCGGAAAGCCAGATCACAGCAGCATGTCGCCCCAGGCGCGGCTGCGATGCTCGCTGAGCCCGGAGGGGGTGCGGCGCACGAAGCGCGCAGCGATGTCGTGACGGTCGGCGAAGGCGCGGCCCTGCTCCATGCCCATCACGGTCAGGGCGGTGGAGAGGGCATCGGCATGCCAGCACTCTTCGCTGATGACGGTGACCGAGGCCAGATCGTTGTCCACCGGAGCGCCGGTGCGCGGATCGATGGTGTGCGAATAGCGTCTGCCGTCCTGCTCGAAGCAGCGCCGGTAGTCCCCGGAAGTGGCCACCGCGCGGTCGCACAGCGCGATCAGCGTCTGTTCCAGCGCGGCGTTTTCTGCCGGCGGCTCCAGCGCCACCCACCAGGGCTGGGCATCGGGCTTGAGCCCGGCGCCGCGCAGCTCGCCGCCGATCTCCACCAGGTGTGAAACGAAGCCGGCGTCGAGCAGCCGCTGCGAGACCAGATCCACGGCAAAACCCTTGCCTATGGCGCTGAGATCCAGTGCGAGGCCACCTGGCTGGCGTGCGGTGTGCGACGCCGGGTCCAGCGACAGCCGCTGCCAGCCGCTGCGTCCGCGCAGGGCCTGCAGCTCGGCATCGGAGGGAATGCGGAAGCCGGGATCCAGCCGCCGGCGGTCGGGACCAAAGCCCCAGCGCTGCACCAGTTCGCCCGCCGTGGCGTCGTAGGCGCCACCGGTTTCGAAGGAGATGCGCTGCGCGCGCGTGAGCAGATCGAAGAGCGGATCGGGCAACACGAGGTCGGTGCCAGCGGCGGCGGCATTGAAGCGTGAAAGATCGGAGCCGCTTTCCCAGTGGCTCATCTGCTGCACGACGAGGGCGAGGGTTTCGCCGATCGCCGTGCGCAGATCCTCCAGCGCCAGGGCAGGTGCATGCACCTGCACCTGCCAGGTGGTGCCCATGCTCTCGCCGGCGAGGCTCAGGCACTCCCCCGCGGGAGGCAGTGCCGGCGCGCGCGCCAGCGACGTGGGGATCACCACCTGCCGCATGGCTTCAGGGCGCAAGCACCTCGAGCGTCGCGGTGTAGGACGAGCGCAGCACCGGCGCATCCAGGGTTCCGCCCTGCGGTGCGTTGCGGGCCGGACCTTCGTCATCGCCATCGCGCGCCGGGTAGTTGGCGTTCAGCCAGTACATGCCGGGCTCCGGCCAGTTCACCTTGAACTTGCCGTCGCTGCCGGTGACCAGGTGGATCTCGCCGAGCTGGTTGCGGTAGCGGATGCCGCCGGGGATCAGCGTGACCGGCACGCCGGCTGCAGGCTTGCCGTCGATGGTGAGGCCGAAGCTGGCCTCATCGCCCGCGACGAGGTCGTTGGGATGCGTGTAGGCGACCAGCTCCAGGCCCGAGCCCGTGGGCTTGAGCACGGCGTTCGTGGGCTTGCCGGAAGTGACGAACACATCCAGGCGCGTCTGGTTGCGGGTCACCGACAGATCCGTGGCGCCCGCGGGAATTTCCTTGCGCAGGCTGTCGATGGTGCCGCGCAGGCGCTTGGTCTCCCCGTTCACCTTGAAGCTGGCGAAGGCGCCGTCACCGATCGTGGAGATACGCCAGGTGCCCGGCTTGTCGAGCTTGACGTCGAAGGTGCTGCGATAGCGTCCGGTGGACTTGTTCTGCGCTTCGACCGGCGTGCCATCCGGCGCGAACACTTTCAGGTTGTCCAGGCGCAGGGGCTGGTGTTCGAAGTAGAAGAGGTCGTTCGACACCGCGGCATCCACGGTGACCCAGGCGTTGTCGCCCGAGACCACGGTGGCCGAAGGCATCATCCAGGCGCGGTGGGCCTGCACGGCGAAGGGTGCAAGAGCGGCGAGGCCGATGGCGGCGATGCGCAGAGGGGTCCGGGTGATCATGGTTGCTCCGTTGTAATGAATGAGTGTCAGGGAGTGACTGCGAGGGTGACTTTGCCGAGTTCGTGTTCGCCCTGGGTGGTGGCGGACTGCGCAGCCGCCGCCGGCCACGAGAAGGGCATGCGCAGCAGTTCGCGCCCGCCGACCTCGCGGGTGGCCTCGATGACCACCTCGTAGCTGCCAGGGGCGAGCTTCGCCAGCGCACCCTGCGTGCTGCTGAAGCTGATCTGCTGCTGGCCGGGTGCACGCGTGGCGCTGGTGACGCCGTCGATGGGGAAGGTGAGTTCGCGGCCACTCTTGCGCCACCACTGGCGCATGTCCTTGAGCCATTTCTCGCCTTCCTGGTTGCGCATCTTGACGTCGTACCAGACGGCCAGGTTGTCGACGAATTTCTGGTCCGCCGACTCGATCCAGATCGCGACATAGGGGCGGTGGTATTCGGCCACAGTCAGCGTCGGGATCTCGATGCCGAGCCTGAGCTCCGCGGCGCCGGCCGGAGTGCCGATGACGGCGCCGGCGAGCAGGGTGTATCGGACAGGCGTGGGCAGGTGCATGGAGATGGAACCTCGGTTCTCTGTTCAGTGGATGGTAAAGAGGGCAATGACAAGCGGCAGCAGCAGCCCTGCGGCCACCAGAGGCCAGGTCGCGGCGCGATTGGCGGCATGCAGCTTCAGGATCAGAAGGCCGGTGAGCGCGAACAGCAGGCAGGCTGCGGCGAAGAGATCGATGAACCAGGTCCACGCGGTGCCGGTGTGGCGGCCCTTGTGCAGGTCGTTCAGGTAGGAAACCCAGCCGCGTGTGGTGACCTCATATTCCACCTCGCCTTCGGGCAGCGCGATGCGCAGCCAGGCGTCGCCACCCGGACGGGGCAGGGCGATGTACACCTCGTCCGCGGACCATTCCAGCTCGCGGCCGCGGGTGTCCACGGACAGCTCGCCCGCAATCCAGCGGGCCACGTCATTGGGCAGTGCGGGGGGTGTCCGGGCGCCGGCAGCCGCCTTGGCCTCGGCCGTCAGCTGGTCCGCCAGCGGCTGCGGCAGCCGGGCATCGCGCATGGCGACCCGCGGCGCAGCCTCGATGCTGGCGGCATGGTTCAGCGTGATGCCGGTGATGCTGAAAAGCAGCAGGCCGATCAACGAGATGGCCGCGCTGATCCAATGCCACTTGTGCAGCGTCTTGAGCCACCAGGCCCTTTGCAGGGCGTTCGCAGTCGACGTCATGACGGGGTTGGAAAAGGATGCGGCAGGGATTCTTAGAAGTGAGAACAATTCTCACTTGCAGGCCGGGCAATTGTCCAGCCCCGTGACCGGTACAATTGCCGCCGGTCTGCCAGCGCGGCATGCGTCCGGCGTCCCCTGATTCACAACCTGTTGATTCCGCTGGCTTTCGACGCGCAATCGCTAACGTTAACGGGAACCGTAATTAACGTGGTGATTGCCTCCTGAGGCTCCAGAATCCGCGCACTTTTGTTTTCCATCCAGAGTCTCAGGAGCACCATGAGCGCACGTTCCACCTTCGGCCGCCTCACCGCAACAATGCTGGCGGTCCCGGCTGTGCTGTCCGCCAATTCCGCCATCGCTGCCGACGACGGCGTGGAAGAGGTCGTGATCGTTGCCACCCGCGTCGCGGTTGCTCCGGAGAAGGTGGGCAATGCCGTGTCGGTGATCAATGAGGAGGCGATCCGCAACAGCCAGACCATCATTGCCTCCGACCTGTTGGCCACCGTTCCCAGTGTGGGCGTGACCCGCAACGGCGGGCCGGGTACGTTGACTTCGGTGCGCATCCGCGGCGCTGAAGGTGATCACACTCTGGTGCTCATCGACGGTGTGCAGATCAACGATCCGTCTTCGACGGGCGGCGGCTTCGATTTCGGCAATCTGATGATCGGCGACACCAGCCGCATCGAGGTGCTGCGTGGCCCGCAATCCACGCTGTATGGCAGCCAGGCCATCGGTGGCGTGATCAACATCGTGACGGTCCAGCCGGGCGATGACCTGGGCGGAAGCCTGCAGGGCGAATACGGCTCCATGAGCAGTTCCCAGATCAAGGGCAGTGTCGGCGGCAAGTTCGACCGTCTGACGGCAAGAGTGGCAGGCAGCTACTACCACACCGACAGCGTGTCGACCTTTGCCGGTGGCGCCGAGGATGACGGCTTTCGCAACACCACCTTCTCGGGCCGTCTGGGGTACGCGTTCACCGACGCGGTCAGCCTCGACCTGCGAGCGTACTACGCCGACGGCAAGGTCAATACCGATGGCTATCCACCTCCCTTCTACGTTTTTGCGGATTCCGGCGACTACACCAAGAGCAGCCAGCTCATCGGCTACGCGGGCCTGAACTTCGCGCTGCTCGACGGCCGTCTGCAGAACCGGCTGGCCTTCCAGCGCACCGACAGCGATCGCGACGTGTTCTCCGGCCCGATCGGCTCGGTTCTGCCCACTGGCAAGTACAAGGGGGAGAACAGCCGCTACGAATACCAGGGAACCTGGAAATTCTCCGACCGCGTGACAGCCGTGTTCGGCCTGCAGCGTGAAGAGTCCGGAATGAGCAGCGACCTGGCGCCGCAGCGTGCCGATGTGAAGCTGGACAGCGCCTATCTGCAGCTGCAGGCGGAAATCATCGACGGTCTCACGCTCACGGCAGGCGATCGCTACGACGATCACGAGACCTTTGGTTCGGAGCACAGTCCGCAGGTGGCCGCGGCCTGGAAGCTGCCTACCAATACCATCCTGCGCGCCAGCTGGGGCGAGGGTTTCAAGGCGCCGACTCTCTATCAGCTCTACAGCGACTACCGCAATCCCTTCCTGCAGCCGGAGACCGCCAAGAGCTGGGACATGGGTGTGGAACAGCGCTTCCTGGATGAACGCGCGAGCGTGTCGGTCACCTACTTTGACCGCGATACGCACAACCAGATCAACTACCTGAGCTGCACCTTCCCGCTCAATGCCATCTGCTCGCTGCCCGGCCATTCCTCCTGGGGGTACTACCTGAACACGGTGCGCACCACGGCCGATGGTCTGGAACTGCAGGCCTCGGTGCGGATTCCCGGAGGCCTGGATTTCAGCGCCAACTACACGCACATGACGGCCACCGACCGTTCGCCCGGCTCGCCCACCGAGGGGCTGCGGCTGCTGCGCCGGCCCGATGCCTTCGGCAACGTGACGCTGGGCTACAACTGGCCTGCCGGGCTGTATTCGGCGGTGGCGGTGCGCTACACATCCTCCAGCGTCGATGTCGACGACATGGGTGCGCGCACCACGCTGGGTGCGTACACGCTGGTGGATCTGCGGGCGTCCTGGTCCGTCAACAAGTCGCTGGATGTGGCGGCCCGCGTCGAGAATCTGTTCGACGAGAAGTACCAGAGCATCTACGAGTTTGGTGCCCCTGGGCGGGCAGGATATGTTTCGCTCACGTATCACTTCTGACCAGCCACCACCGCGTGGCGGGAGTTAGTACAGCAAATGACCCTGCCTGCCCTGGCCACGCTGCTGCTGTGCCTGTTCGGATCCCTGCTGATCGCCGCGCGCCCTTCCGGGCGCGCGGTGTGGGCGGCGGTAACCGCCTTCGCCGTGGGTGGGGCCTTGGCCATCCTGCTGCGCCCCGCATCGTCATTGCTCGCCATTTCCGCCGGCATCCTCTGTGCGGTGTCGCTGTTGCGCGCGCTGCCACGGGAGGTTCCCGCAGTGCTTTCCGGCCTGTGCGCAGGGCTGGGTGTGGTAGGGCTGTTCTCCCTGGCTGAATACGGTTTCGCCGCAGTGGGTGTCTGGCTTGTCGGTCTTGCCGTGCCGGTGGCGACGTTGCGCTTCAAGGCGCGCCAGCCCGGATTTGCGCCAGCGGCACTCATCGATCAGGGGCAATGTGCCGTGGTGATTGCGGCGCCCGTGGTCGCGGCGCTGCCCGGCGCTGAGGAAGGCTGGCGTTCGGCGCTGGCCCTTGCCGGCGCACAGCCGGCTACGAGCGGTACCTCTCCGGGGGCCTGGCTGCTGTTGCCGCTGGCCGCGCTGGTGGCCGGCATGCTCTACCAGACCTGGAGTCAGCGATGAATTTTCTCGGATTGCTTGAAAGTGGCCTGTTCGCGCTGGGTCAGATCCTGCGCCTGCCGGTGATGGTGCTGCTGTGGGCGAGCGTGGTTGCGGTGCTGTATCAGGCGGGGCGCGCGCTGGTAGAGATCGTGGCGCGACGCCGTGACCATGCAGGCTTCGACATGGAGCGCTGGCTTGCCGAAGGCAGGGCCTCGACGGCCGATGAATCGCGCCGCCTGCGCCTGCCCATCGCGCCACGCCGCCTGCTCGAGGATTACCTGCGGCTGGGCGCCCGGCAGCACGAGACCGGCACACTGGAAAACCTCGTGGCGGCCCATGAAGAGAAACTGCGTGGTGGCCTCGCGGCAGTGCGCGCGCTGGTGCGCGTGGGCCCCAGTCTGGGGCTGATCGGCACACTCATTCCCATGGGCAGTTCGCTCGCCGCGCTGGCGGGCGGCAACCTGCAGGCCATGGCCGGACAGATGGTGGTCGCCTTCACCAGCACCATCATCGGCCTTGCGACCGGCACCATGGCCTATGCCATCGTGGCCCTGCGCCAGCCCTGGGTGAACCGCTCGGTGCGCGAGCAGCGTTATCTCGCCGAGCGGCTTGCGGCCGAGCGCGAGGAGAGCTGAATGGCGCGGTTCCTCACTCTGCACAGCCCCGAAGACACTGCCGAGGAGGATCCGCTGGCGGGCATCGCAAATCTCTTCGATGTCTCCATCGTGTTCATCGTGGGCCTGATGATCACGCTGTTCTCCGTGTATCGCATGGGCGACCTCATCGACGGGAAAAGCGAGGTCACCATGGTCAAGACCGATGCCCAGGGACGCCGCGAGATCATCGTGAAGAAGGGCACCGAGATCACCGCCTACGAGCTTTCCGGCGAGATGACCGAGGGCAATGGCGAGCGGCTCGGCACGGCATACCGTCTCGCGAACGGACAGATCGTCTATGTGCCGGAAGATGGCAAGCCGCCAGCGCCTTAGCGCGCTGCTCCTGTTGCTGCTGCTGCCGCTGCTGGCGCAGGCGGCGCCGGTGCGGATCGCGTATCTGTATTCCGACGGCAATATTCCCGGCACGCTGCGCGCCTATGACAGCCTGCTCAGGGAGCGGCCGGACCTCAAGGGCGAGCTGACGCTTTCACTGATGGCCGAGTCGACCGCGGCGAATGTCGCGCCGCCCGATCTGCTTGGCGCCAACGTGCTGGTGCTGGATGTCATGAACCAGCAGCTGCTCGAAAAATTCAACGCGACCCACAAGACCGACCTGCTGCGCGCGGTGCGCGATCGCGGTGGCGTGGTGCTGGGCGTGGGCCGGGGACTGCAGCAGCCCGAGGTCTGGACCCGCCAGGGCGTGACCTGGGATAACCGCGCGCAGGCCTACTGGCAGCACTCCGGATCGCAGAACCAGCTTGCGCTGATGAAGCTGGCGCTGACGCGCGCCGGCGTGAAGGGCTTGCAGCTGCCGGATCCGCAGCTGTCGCTGGACTTCGGCTACTACTACCCCGATGGCCAGGGCGGCCGCGTGTTCGCCGACTGGGCCAGCTTCGATGCCTGGCGCCGCCAGCACGGCAAGCTCAAGCCCGGCGCGCCGCGGGTGGCGATCAGTTTCTTCAAGGCCACTTTCTACAGCGGCGATACCGCGCTGCTCGATGCGCTGGTGGCTGCGATCGAAAAGCAGGGCGGCGAAGCGATTCCGGTATTCGGCTATCCGGGCATCGTTTCGGTGGAGCGCCTGCTGAAGGCCGACGATGGCAGCCTGCATGCGGATGTGGTGCTGGGCAGCAACTTCAACTTCTCCGATGCCGAGACCGCGCCACGCGTGGCGCAGCTGAGCCTGCCGGTGATCAACATCATCACGCTGTACGGGCGCAGCGCCGCCGACTGGCGCGCTTCGCCCACGGGACTTTCGAGCTTCGAAGGCACGTTCAATCTCGCCGTGCCGGAGTTTGCCGGCACCATCGCGCCCACCGTGGTCGGCACCAAGGAGAAGATGCCGCATCCGGCCACCGGCCTGGTATCCATCGTCACCTCGCCGGTGGCCGACCAGGTGCAGCGCGCGGTGAGCCGCGCACTGCGCATTGCGCGGCTGCGCACGCTGCCCAATGCCGACAAGCGCATCGCGCTGCTGTACTACAACTATCCGCCGGGCAAGGCGGGCATCGGTGCGAGCTATCTTAATGTCGCCGAATCCATCGCCAACATCGTTGCCGGCATGGGCCGCGCCGGCTACGACATCGGCGGTGCGCCACCCGATGCCGCGCGCGTGCTGCAGGACATCACCGGCGCGCGCAATGTGGCCGGCAACGCTCCCGGGGAATTGCAGCAGATGCTGGCTGCGGGCACTGCAGTGCGCATTCCCATGGCCGAATACCGCCGCTGGTTGCAGCGTTATCCGCAGAGCCTGCAACAGAAGATCATCAAGGACTGGGGCGACCCGGAAAAGTTTTCGGTCATGGTGGACCGCAGTGCCGGCGCACCGGCGCTGGTGGTGCCGGTGGTCCGCTACGGCAAGCTCACGCTGCTGCCGCAGCCGCAGCGTGCCTGGGGTGAGGACCTGGAAAAGCTCTACCACGCCAAGGATCTGGCGCCGCATCACCAGTACCTCGCGACCTATGCCTGGCTGCGCGACGGCCTCAAGGCCGATGCGGTGGTGCACCTGGGCACGCATGGCACGCTGGAATGGCTCGACGGCAAGGATGCAGGGCTTTCCCCCGAAGATGCGCCCGACGCGCTGATCGCGGACCTGCCGAACCTCTATGTGTACAACGTCGACGTGGTGGGCGAGGGGCTGGTGGCGCGCCGCCGCAGCGAGGCTGTGCTGGTCGATCACATGGTGCCGTCGTTCCGCAAGGGCGGGCTCGCGCCGCAGCTGGCGCGGCTCACCGAACTGATGAACGACCACTCGCGCAATGAGGGCAAGAATCCGGAGCTGGCCGCCACCTTCGCGAAGCAGGCGCGCGAGGAGGCCATCAAGCTCGGCATTGCGCGCGAGCTGAAGCTCGATCCGGCGCGCGACTGGAGCGACGAGGAACTGCATCGCATCGAGAACTACCTGCTGGAACTGCGCCGCACGGACATTCCCTACGGCCTGCATGCCTTCGGCCGCACGCCGCCGGAGCAGGAGCAGCGCGAGACCGCCGAGGCCATCGCCGCGGTGGACCGCAGCCTGCTGCCCGACAAGAAGAAGGTGCTGGTCGCCGACATGCAGCAGCGCATCGCGGCTTCCGGGCCTCAGGAGCTGGCTTCGCTGCTGCTGGGCCTTTCGGGCCGTGCGCTGCCCTCAGGCACCGGCGGCGAGCCGCTGCGCAATCCGGATTCCTACCCCACCGGCAAGAACTTCTTCGGCATCGATCCGGACAAGGTGCCCAAGCCCGCATCGTGGGAGCTGGGCGTGAAGCTCGCCGACCAGATGCTCGCCGAGCATGTGAAGGAGCATGGCCGCTATCCGGAGAAGATCTCCTTCGTGATCTGGGGCGACGAGACCATGCGCCACGAGGGCGTCATGGAATCGGAGATCTTCCATCTGCTGGGCACCAAGCCGGTGTGGGATGCGCGCGGCAAGGTGGTGGATGTGCAGGTCATCCCGCGCTCGCAGCTCAAGCGGCCGCGCGTGGACATCGTGATCGCCTCGGCGGCGGAGGGCATGTTCAGCAATGTCACCCACCTCATGGACGAGGCGGTGCAGAAGGTGAAAGCCATGGACGAGGCGGACAACCTGGTGCGCAAGCACTACCTTGCGACGCGCGCCGCGCTCATCGCCAAGGGGCGCACGCCCGACGAGGCGGACCGCCTGGCCGGCGTGCGCATCTTCGATGAGCCGCCGGGGCAGTTCAACCTCAACACTTCGTCCATCGTCGCGGCCAGCGGCTCATGGGACAGCGACGCCGGCTTCGCCAACGACTACATGCGCAAGATGGGGCATGGCTATGGCAACGGCTTCAATGGCGAGCCCATGGAGGACGTGTTCCGCATGGCGCTGGCCGGCACCGAGAAGGTCGTGCACAGCAGTTCCACCACGCTGTATGGCGCGCTCGACAACGACGACATGTACATGTACATGGGCGGGCTCGCCTCCGCCATCAAGAGCATCGACGGCAAGGCGCCGGAGCTGCTGATCGCCAATACGCGCGATCCTTCCCATCCCGAGATGACCAGCGCCTCGAAGTTCGTCGGCCAGGAGTTCCGCAGCCGCTACGTGAATCCGGTCTGGATTGAGGGCATGCAGCGCGAGGGCTATGCCGGCGCCGGCGAGATGCGCTCCTTCGTCGAATACCTGTGGGGCTGGAATGCCACCACCAGCGACGTGGTGAACGATGGCATGTGGCAGGAGGTCTTCAACGTGTACGTCGAGGACAGCCTCGGACAGCACATGAAGGAGTTCTTCGAGAAGCACTCGCCCTTTGCCTACCAGGACATGGTGGCGCGCATGCTGGAGACCACGCGCAAGGGCTACTGGAAGGCCGATGCCGCCACGCGCGGCAAGCTGGCGCGCGAATACGTCGACAGCGTCACCCGCCACGGCGTGAACTGCACCGAGCTCAGCTGCGGCAATGCGCGGCTGCTGGAATACGTGCTCGACCAGGCCCGGCAGGCGGGCGTGGCGCCGGCCGCGGTGGAGAATGTGAAACAGGCGCTGGAGAAGGCCATGGGCCGCAGCGTGGCCGATGCCGCGCGCGAGCTGCGCGATTTCGCGGCCGCCAATGACGCGCGCGAGCAGGCGGCGCAGACGGCAGGCCGGGCCGCCATCCAGGAGGCTGCGGCAGCGGCCAAGGCGGCGTCGAACGTCGCCAATGCGCCAGCGGCCGTGGCCACGGCCGCCGACGTGGTGCGCGGCTACGTGATGCAGGAGCACAAGCAGTCCGAAGCACGGCCGGCCGGCGCGGCGAAGGAGCCGGCGCGCAACACCGTGACGCTGGTCTTCGGCGCCTTCGTGCTCGCGCTGCTGCTGCTGTGGCGCTGGCGCGCAGGGCGGGGACTCCCGCGTGCGCATCACTGATTTTCTGCGGCGGCTTTGCATTGCGGCATTGCTGGCAGGGTTGGCCGCCTGCGCATGGCGTGCTCCCGGCACCGGCGAGGACCCGGCCCACGAGTTCAGCGCCGCCGGCGACCGTGCCTACGAAGTCAGCGTGGCCTGGATCGGCGGCCGGCCGGCGCTGGCCTGGCATGGCGGCAGGCTGGAGCATGACGCGCTGTTCATCCGCTACGCGGATCAGGATGGCCGTCCTGACGGTCCGCAGCAGCAGCTCACCGACGCCACGCGCCATGCTTTTGAACCCTCGCTGCAGGAAATGGATGGCGAGGCGCTGGTGGCCTGGTACGAGCAGGATGCCGCGCGCCACCAGGTGGCACTGCTGGCGCGCTTCGATGCGCAGGGCAGGCAGCGCTGGCGGCGCGAACTGTCGGCGGTGGCGGTGAATGGCCGCAATCCGGTGGTGCGCGTGGCCGGCGGTGTGGCCCATGTCGCATGGATCGAGCAGCGCGGCGGGACCGCCACATTGCGCTGGGCCGAGGTGGATGCCGCAGGGCAGTGGCGCAGCGCGCCGCAGGACCTCGCGCCCGCAAGCCCGCAGACCTGGAACCTCAACGCTGCAGTGGGCGCCGATGGCAGCTTCCATGTGGTGTACGACGCCGGTGTGGACAGCCGCGCGAAGGAGCTGCACTGGCTGCGCATCCGCGGCGGGCATGTCGAAGAACGCCGTCTCGGCGCCGACGATGGCCATGATTCGGTGTACCCGGATCTGGCGCTGGATGGCGGGCGCGCGGCGTTGACCTGGTTCGACTACCGCGACGGCAATGCCGAGGTCTATCTGC
Source organism: Steroidobacteraceae bacterium (assembly GCA_049841155.1). Taxonomy (GTDB): domain Bacteria; phylum Pseudomonadota; class Gammaproteobacteria; order Steroidobacterales; family Steroidobacteraceae; genus ZC4RG30. The sequence continues at coordinate 1,512,019 of JASGHI010000003.1, read as the reverse complement.
GCTGCGCGCGGCTGGGCGTCGCCGGGTCACTGCCTGGAAATCTGGCCGATGAGGCAGCCGCGCGCCGCATCACGCACTCGCCCGGCGAATCGATCGGCGCCTATCTTGCCTGGCGTGCCGCCCACATCGAGCTGGCCTGGACCGATGCAGGGGCGCAGGGCACGGCGCTGTGGTGGCAGCATTTCGACCGCGACTGCCGTCCGCTGGACGCCGCGCACAGCCTTTCCTCACCTCGCGGGCTGGCGGGAATTCCCTCGCTGGCGGTTTCGCCGCGCGGCCTGGCGTTGGCATGGAGCGAACGGCGCGGGACGCCCGAAGAACTGGCGCGCCCCGGCCATGATCGCCGGACTTCGTCGGTGGCGCTGCTGCGTGTCTGGCGGGGGTATACCCACTAATTTGATCCGGCATAGTCTGCCTTGACAAATATTGATCAGCTCACTAAACTGATCCCAAGTCCTTGTTTTGAAAGATCCATGCCGGATCCACATTCCCAATGTAGCGCCTCGGTGGTCCCCCTGGACCTCCCTGCCGAGCCGTCCATGCAGGTCGGCCGCCTCATCAAGCTCGTCCTGGCTTCGCTGCTGCGCAGTGTGGATGCGCGCATGCAGCCGCTGGCGCTCACCGCCATGCAATGGGAGCCGCTGCTGGTGCTGGCGCTGGGTCGTGCCGATACCGTCGCGGCGCTGGCGCGCGAGTGCAGCATGGACTGCGGCGCGATGACGCGCATGCTCGACCGTCTCGAACACAAGCAGCTGTTGCAGCGCCAGCGCAGTCACAGCGACCGGCGCGTGGTGAACCTGGTGCTCACCCCCACCGGGCGCGAGGCCGCCGACAGGATTCCGCTCATCGTCCGCCAGGAACTCGACCTGCATCTGGCCGGCTTCACTGCGGACGAATTGCAGCAGCTCACCGGATTTCTCACCCGCATGTTGCGCAACGCGGAAGGTTCCGCGGCGCAGGAGGCCATTGAATGAAAGTCACTTCCGCACTGCTGCTCGCAGCCCTTGCCGCGCTCGGCGCCTGCAGCCGTACTGCCGGGCAGGCCGGCGCACCTGCGGCTCCCGAGGTCGGTGTGATGACGCTGGCGCCCGAGCCCGTGGAGCTTTCCACCGAGCTTGCCGGCCGTACCGCCGCCTTCCGCATCGCCGAAGTGCGGCCGCAGGTCGAAGGCATCATCCAGCGGCGGCTGTTTACCGAGGGCGCCGAAGTGCGCGCCGGCCAGCCGCTGTACCAGATCGACGCCGCGCCCTATCGTGCGGCCGCCGTGCGCGCCCAGGCCGGAGTCGCCAGCAGCGAAGCGCAGCTCAATGCCGCGCAGCTGCTGGCCGAGCGTTCCGGCACGCTGGTGCAGACCGGCGTGGTGAGCAAGCAGGACAACGACAACGCGGCGGCCGCTGGCCGTTCCGCCGCCGCTGCGGTGGAAGCGGCGAAAGCCCAGCTTGAGAGCGCTCGCATCGATCTGGCCTATACCCAGGTGCGCTCGCCCATCAGCGGGCGCATCGGCCGCTCGCTGGTCACCGAAGGCGCGCTGGTCACCAAGAGCCAGGGTGATCCCCTGGCGACGGTGGCGCAGCTGGATCCCATCTATGTGGACGTCACGCAGTCCAGCTCCGAGCTGCTGCGGCTGCAGCGCGATTTCGCCGCCGGCCGCCTGCAGCGCAACGGCGCCGACAAGGCGCGCGTGACGCTGACGCTGGAAGACGGCAGCCGCTATCCCCACGAGGGTTCGCTGCAGTTCACCGAGGTGACGGTTGATCCGGGCACCGGCTCGGTACTGCTGCGCGCGCAGTTCCCGAACCCGGACCGCGTGCTGCTGCCCGGCATGTTCGTGCGCGCGCGGCTGGAGCAGGGCAGCAACGGCCAGGCGCTGCTGCTGCCGCAGGCCGCGGTATCGCGCAATGCGCGCGGCGAGGCCACTGTGCTGGTGGTGGAGGCCGGCGACAAGGTTGCCGAACGCGTCATCCAGGTGGATCGGGCCATCGGCAACCGCTGGCTGGTGGCCGGGGGCGTGGAGGCCGGCGAGCGCGTGGTGGTGGAAGGGCTGCAGAAGGCCCGTCCCGGCCAGACCGTGAAGCCCATGCCGGCGACGGCGCAGGACACGGCGGCTCCGGCCGCTGCGGCGGGCTGACATGCTGCCGCGCTTTTTCATCGACCGCCCGGTATTCGCCTGGGTGATTGCGCTGGTGCTGATGATGGCCGGCGGTCTTGCCGTCATCAGTCTTCCCATCATGCAGTACCCGGCCATCGCGCCGCCGCAGGTGGCGATCACCGGCACCTATCCGGGCGCCTCCGCGCAGACCGTGCAGGACAGCGTGGTGCAGGTGATCGAGCAGCAGCTCAACGGCATCGACGGCCTGGACTACATCACCTCGGACTCCAACGCCGATGGCACGCTGAGCATCTCGCTGACCTTCAAGCAGGGCACCAACCCCGACATTGCGCAGGTGCAGGTGCAGAACAAGCTGCAGAGCGCCACGCCGCTGCTGCCCGCGGAAGTGCAGCAGCAGGGCCTGCGCGTGAGCAAGCCGACGCGCAACTTCCTGCTCATCCTGGGTTTCCGTTCCACGGACAACAGCCTTTCCGGCGACGATCTTGCGAACTTCGTGGCCTCCAACGTGGTGGACCCGCTGGCCCGCACGCCCGGCGTGGGCGACGTGCAGATGTTCGGCGCGCCGTTCGCGATGCGCATCTGGCTCGACCCGGCGAAGCTTGCGGCTTACCGCGTCACCACCAGTGACGTGGTCGCCGCCATCCGTGCGCAGAACGTGCAGGTGTCGGCCGGACAGATCGGCGGCCTGCCGGCTACCGCCGGGCAGACGCTCAATGCCACCATCATCGGCCCTTCGCGCCTGACCACGGCCGAAGAGTTCGGCGCCATCCTCATCCGTGGTGAACGCGACGGTTCCAAGCTGCGGCTGCGGGATCTGGGGCGCGTGGTGCTCGATGCGCAGGACTTCTCCCGTGCGGTGCGCTACAACGGTGAGCCGGCCACCGGTCTTGCGATACGCATGGCGATCGGCGAGAACGCGCTCGACACCGTGAAGGCCATCCACGATACGCTGGATAGGCTCGAGCCTTTCTTCCCGCCCGGCGTGGAGGCGGTGTATCCGCTGGACAGCGCGCCGTTCGTGCGCACCTCCATCATCGAGGTGGCCAAGACGCTGGCCGAGGCCATCGTGCTGGTGTTCCTGGTGATGTACCTGTTCCTGCAGAACTTCCGCGCCACGCTGATTCCGACCATTGCCGTGCCGGTGGTGCTGCTGGGCACCTTTGGCGTGCTGTCGGCCTTCGGCTATTCCATCAACACGCTGACCATGTTCGGCATGGCGCTGTCCATCGGCCTTCTGGTGGACGATGCCATCGTGGTGGTGGAGAACGTCGAGCGCGTGATGAGCGAGGAGGGATTGTCGCCGCGCGAGGCCACGCGCAAATCCATGCAGCAGATCACCGGCGCGCTGATCGGCATCGCGCTGGTGCTGTCGGCGGTGTTCGTGCCCATGGCCTTCTTCGGCGGCTCCACCGGCGTGATCTACCGCCAGTTCTCGGTCACCATCGTCTCGGCCATGGTGCTGTCGGTGCTGGTGGCGATGATCCTCACGCCGGCGCTGTGCGCCACCATCCTCAAGCCGGTGGATCCTGCGCACCATGAGCGCAAGGGTTTCTTCGGCTGGTTCAACCGCGGTTTCGCGCGCTCCCGTCAGGGCTACCTGCACCGCCTTTCGGGCATGCTCACCCACAACCGCCGCTCGCTGGCCGTGTATGCGGCGCTGCTCGTGGTGCTGGGCCTGCTGTTCGTGCGCATCCCCACCTCCTTCCTGCCCGACGAGGACGCGGGCCAGCTGGTGGCCATCGTGCAGGCGCCGCCCGGCGCCAGCCGCGAGCGCACCGAAGTGGCGCTGGCGCAGGCGCGCGACTACTTCATGAAGCAGGAGGCGGACGTCATCGACGCCGTGCTCACCGTGGCCGGATTCAGCTACGCCGGTGTGGGCCAGAACATGGGCCTGGTGTTCGTGAAGCTCAAGCACTGGGACGAGCGTGGCGGCAAGGGGCAGGATGTGCGCTCCATCGCGCAGCGCGCCAGCGCCTACTTCGCGACCATCCGTGATGCGCAGATCTTCGCGGTGGCGCCGCCGGCGGTGCCGGAACTGGGCAATGCCACGGGCTTCGACATGCAGCTGCAGGATCGCGGCGGCATCGGTCACGAGGCACTGCTCGCCGCGCGCAACCAGCTGCTGGGCATGGCGGCGCAGGATCCGCGGCTGGCGGGCGTGCGTCCCAACGGCGTCGAGGATGCGCCGCAATTCAAGCTGCTGGTGGACCGTGAGAAGGCGCTCGCTCTGGGTGTGCCCATCGCCGACATCAACCAGACGCTGGCTGTGGCCTGGGGTTCCTCTTACGTCAACGACTTCCTCGATCGCGGCCGCGTGAAGCGCGTGTACGTGCAGGGCGAGGCCGACTCACGCATGCAGCCCGAGGACCTGGGCAAGTGGTATGTGCGCAATGACGCCGGCGAGATGGTGCCGTTCTCGGCCTTTGCCTCGGGCGAATGGGTCTATGGCCCGCAGAAGCTCTCGCGCTTCAACGGCGTGCCGTCGTTCAACATCCAGGGCCAGCCCGCGCCGGGCTACAGCTCGGGCGATGCCATGCAGGCCATGGAAGAGCTGGTGGGCAAGCTGCCGCCGGGTGTGGGTCTGGAGTGGACCGGCCTTTCGTTCGAGGAGCGCCTCGCCGGCAGCCAGGCACCTGCGCTGTACGCCATCTCGGTGGCGGTGGTGTTCCTGTGCCTCGCGGCGCTGTACGAGAGCTGGTCGATCCCGGTGGTCGTGCTGCTGGTGGTGCCACTGGGCGTGCTCGGTGCGGTGATAGCCACGCTGACCCGCGGGCTGTCCAACGACGTGTTCTTCCAGGTGGGGTTGCTCACCACCATGGGCCTTGCGGCCAAGAGCGCCATCCTCATCGTGGAGTTCGCCAAGGACTACTACGACAACGGCGCCTCGCTGGTGGATGCAGTGATGCAGGCGGCCACCCAGCGCCTGCGGCCGATCCTGATGACCTCGCTGGCCTTCATGTTCGGCGTGCTGCCACTGGCGATCGCGAGCGGCGCAGGTTCCGGCGCGCAGAATGCCGTGGGCACGGGCGTGATCGGCGGCATGCTGGCCTCCACCGGTCTTGCCATCTTCTTCGTGCCGCTGTTCTTCGTCGTGGTGCTGGGCGGTCTGCACATCAAGCCCAGCCACCACCCCCCATCCACATAACATTCATGTAAAATGTGTAATATGCCGCCACCGACGGGAGCAGGGAAGGGTCATGCAAACGACGAGGCGGCTGTGGTGGGGATTGGGCGCGCTGCTGGTCGCCTCTTTTGGCGTCATGCTGTGGCTGGGCCGCGAGATCTATCATCAGGCGCCGCCGGTGCCGGAGCAGGTGGTCACCACTTCCGGCCGGGTCGTGTACACGCACGCGGATTTCGACGCCGGCCGCCAGGTGTGGCAGGGCATGGGCGGCATGCAGCTGGGCTCGATCTGGGGCCACGGCGCGCTGGTGGCGCCGGACTGGAGCGCGGACTGGATGCACCGCGAAGGCGAGCTGCTGGTTGCGCAGCTGGCGCGGCGCGATCACGGCGCAGCGCCTGCAGACCTCGACGCCGCCACCCTTGAAGCGCTGCGTGCGCGGGTGCGCCTGGCGCAGCGCGCCAACCGCTACGATGCCGCCAGCGGCACGCTGACGATCAGCGACGACCGCGCCGCGGCCATCGACGAGCTGATTGTCCACTATGACAAGCTCTTCGGCACCGATCCGGCCTACGCGAAGCTGCGCGAGACCCACGCCATGCGCAGCGGCACGGTCGATACCCCCGAGCACCGCCGCGAACTCACGGCGTTCTTCTTCTGGACGGCCTGGGCCGCAATCACCGAACGGCCCGGCTCCCACTACAGCTACACCAGCAACTGGCCCTACGAGCCGGAGCTGGGCAACGCCGCCACGCCCGGCACCTTCGTATGGAGCGTGTTCAGCGTGCTGTTCCTGATCGCCGGCATTGCGCTGGTGGTCTGGCACTACGTGGGCTGGCACAGCACCGAGGAGCATGCCGCGCCGCCCCACAGCGATCCGCTTGCGGCGCTGAAGCCCACGCCGTCGATGCGCGCCACGCAGAAGTATTTCTGGGTGGTGATGGCACTGTTCCTGCTACAGATCCTGCTCGGCGCTACCACCGCGCACTACCAGGTGGAGCAGCAGCTCTACGGTCTGGACTTCTCCGCGGTGCTGCCTTATTCCCTCACGCGCAGCTGGCATACGCAGCTCGCGGTGCTGTGGATCGCCACCGCATGGCTGGGTACGGGTCTTTACATTGCGCCCGCCATTTCCGGCCACGAGCCGCGCTTCCAGCGGCTGGGCGTGAATCTGCTGTTCGTCTGCCTGCTCATCATCGTGGTCGGCGCCTTCGCCGGGCAGTGGTTTGCGGTGATGCAGAAGATGGACCTTGCGCACAATTTCTGGTTCGGCCACCAGGGCTGGGAATACACCGACATCGGCCGCTTCTGGCAGCTGTTCCTGTTCATCGGCCTCCTGATCTGGCTGACGCTGGTGGGGCGCGCGCTGTGGCCGGCGCTGCGGCGGCACGACGACTCGCGCTCCATCGTGGTGCTGCTGTTCCTGTCGACGGTGGCCATCGGGCTGCTGTACGGCGCCGGGCTCATGTGGGGCGAGCACTCGCACATCGCGGTGGTGGAATACTGGCGCTGGTGGGTGGTTCACCTGTGGGTCGAGGGCTTCTTCGAGGTCTTTGCCGTCGCCGTGATCAGCTTCCTGTTCGTGAAGCTGGGCCTGGTGCGCGTGCAGAGCGCCACCGTCAACGTGCTGTTCGCCACGGTGGTGTTCCTCGCCGGCGGCGTGCTCGGTACCTTCCATCACCTGTACTGGTCGGGTACGCCCACGTCGGTGATCGCGTTTGGCGCCAGCTTCTCGGCGCTGGAGGTGGTGCCGCTGGCCCTGGTGGGCATGGAGGCGCACGACACCCTGAAGCACAGCCGCGCCGAAGGCTGGATGCAGGCCTACCGCTGGCCCATCCGGTTCTTCCTCGCGGTGTCGTTCTGGAACCTCGTGGGCGCCGGGCTGTTCGGCTTCCTCATCAACACGCCCATCGCGCTGTACTTCATGCAGGGGCTGAACCTCACTCCGCTGCATGGCCACACGGCGCTGTTCGGCGTGTACGGCATGCTGGGGCTGGGCCTGATGCTGTTCTGCCTGCGGGGTCTGCGCGGCGACCTGGGCGCATGGAACGACAATCTGCTGCGCACCGGCTTCTGGCTGCTGAACATCGGCCTTGTGCTCATGGCGCTGCTGACCCTGCTGCCGATGGGCATATTGCAGCTGCTGGCCGCGCTGGATCATGGCTACTGGTATGCGCGCTCGCCGGCGTTCCTGGACCAGCCCATCGTGCATTTGCTGGTGTGGCTGCGCATGCCGGGTGACACGCTGTTCGGCATCGGCGCCATCGTGCTGGCCTGGTTCGTGGCGCGGCTGTGGCTCGGCAGCCGCCGCCGCGCAGCGGAATGATCGAGTACTACCTCCAGATCCGCCTGGTCCACATCGCCTGCGTCATTGCGTCGGGCACGCTGTTCGCGCTGCGCGGCGCGCTGGTGCTCACGGGACACACCGTGGGCAACCATCCCGCGGTGCGCTATCTCTCGTACACCATCGATATCGTGCTGCTCACCGCGGCGCTGATGCTGGTGGCCGTGCTGCAGCTGCGCCCGGGCAATGCGCCCTGGCTCATGGTCAAGCTGCTGCTGCTGCCGGTGTACATCGTGCTCGGCATCTTTGCCCTGCGGCGCGCCCGCACGCAGCGCGGGCGCGCGCTGTGCTTTATCGCGGCGCTGCTGGTGTTCCTCTACATCGCCTCGGTGGCGCGCTACCACCATCCGCTCGGGGTGTTTGCGCTGCTGGGCTAGACCGCTTGCGGACTGCAGGGTTTCTGGCGAGCGGCGCGGTGGTAAGTTGTTGATTATGTTATGCTGCGCGCCCAGATGGAGAGGGCGCAGGGATTGCCTTTGCGCCGGTCTTGGACACCATCAAACCTGGGGAGATTTGGGCGTCTGATGGAAGCGTTTGTGAGCGCGTTTATGTACACGTTTCCTGGCCTGGCGGCGAACGAGCGACGCGCATGAGTGCGGCGCGGAAGGTTTCGGAGCGCCGGGCTGAGCACCTCCTCAACGACCTGCTGACATCTCAGGGATGGGATATCCGCCGTCCGCCTGCCGGGGACGTTCTGTTCCAGCAGGAATACCGCAATTTCCCCGAGCTTGCGGACCTGCTGGCCAGGGCCAGCAAGAGCGGAGCGGGGTATGGCATCCCGGAGGCGCTGATCGTCGATCGCGCCAGCACCGCCCCGTTGGCAGTCATCGAGACAAAGGCTGCGGCAAGTGACATCAGGGCTGCGATCTCGGAGGCCGAGGGCTATGCGCGTGCGCTGACCGTGGATGGGTGGCACCCGCTGGCGATCGGCCTGGCGGGGACTTCAGAGGACGAGTTTGTCCTGCGCGTGTCCAAGTGCGTCGGCTCGGACTGGAAGCCGATCACCTATGACGGGAAGCCGATTGACTGGATACCGACCCGCGCCGATCTTGAGCGCATAGCTCCCCCATCCGCTCCACCCGAGATTCGGCCAACAATTCCTCCGGCGGAGGTCCTGGCCGCCAGAGCCGGAGAGATGAACCGCCTGCTGCGGGAGGCGCGCATCAAGGACGAGTTCCGGCCCGCCGTGGTGGCCGCGATCATGCTTGCCCTGTGGTGGTCCAAGGGTGAGCTGCGGCGCGACGTGCGGTACATCCTCGGCGACATCAACAGGGCCTGCCGGGAAGCCTTCATCAAGGCGGACAAGGCGGACCTTGCCCGCAGCCTCAGGGTGGATGAGGCAAATGACAAACTCAAGGACAAGGCTCGCCGAATTGCCAGAATCCTCGAGCGCCTGAACGTGACGGTGCTGACGGCCGAGCATGACTACCTTGGGCAGCTTTACGAGACGTTCTTCCGGTACACCGGCGGGAATACGATCGGCCAGTATTTTACTCCCCGGCACATTACCCGCTTCATGGCCGATGTATGTGAGGTGACCAGGGGCGATATTGTTCTGGATCCGGCATGTGGTACGGGTGGATTCCTGATCGCCTGCATGGATCGAGTCCTGCGCGAGAATAGCTTGTCACGTTCGCAGATGGTCGAGGTCATCAAGGACAGACTGATCGGCTTTGAGGATGAGCCGATAACCGCCGCCCTCTGTGTCGCGAACATGGTGCTGCGTGGCGATGGGTCGAGCAGTATCCACCGTGGCGATGCATTCCTGTCCGAAGACTTCCCGTCCGGCCGCGCTTCTGTCGCGATGATGAATCCGCCGTTTCCGCACAAGAAGACCGACACGCCAATCGAGGATTTCGTAGCGCGGGCGCTGCAAGGACTGCAGGACAGAGGGAAGCTGGCTGTGATCCTTCCCATGAGTCTTCTCGTGAAGAGAGACAAGGGGCCATGGCGGGAAAGGATCCTGGCGGGCAACACCTTGCTGGCCGTCTGCCAGCTTCCTGACGAACTGTTTCAGCCTTTTGCCGCGGCAACAACGGCATTTGTCCTGATAGAGAAGGGCGTGCCACACACCAGCGCGCGCAAGACCTGTTTCGTCCGTTTGCAGCACGACGGTCTCATGCTCCGCAAGAGCAACCGCGTGGAATGGCCCAGAGAGCCCAACCAGATACCCGCTGCCATCGATGCCATATTGAACCGCACATCTACGCCCGGATTCGCAAGCGCAGCGAATGTGCATTCCCGTGACGAATGGGCTCCAGGCGCCTACATCGAGTCCCCGGTGTACGACGAGGCGGCGAACAAGGACGATATCGATGTCTTGCTGCGCCGTCTGGGCTCGTTCTACACCCGATATGCGAAAGAGGTTGTGGCGCAGCGCCGTGCGATCAAGTCCGGGCAGGTAATTTCCAGGCCCTATCGCACCATGGTGTCGAAGACCCGTATTGGCAATACGTCAGCGCGGTCAGCATCAGGAAAAGAGACGATCGGCGCGTTCTTCGACATCTTCTACGGCATGAAGGAGCTGCACAGCCGCGAGGGTTTGCTGCCTGGCTCCACGCTGATCGTTTCCCCGACCGAGGAGTACAACGGCTGCTACGGCTGGCTGGACTTCCCCCGGGTCATTGCTCCCCCATTCGTGACAGTCGCCCAGACTGGCAGCATTGGAGAGGCGTTCGTGCAGCTGGAACCGGCAGCCGTAAATGATGACTGCCTGGTGTTGTTGCCCAGGGAGGGGGAGGACGTGACGGAGGCCGACCTGGTCATTGCTGCCGCATGCCTGCATGCGGAAAAGTGGCGCTTCACCTACGGCCGCAAACTCACCCCTGATCGCATACGGGAATTCAGGTTTCCGCGTACGCCCGCCCTGCGCAGATGGGTTGAGAGCAAGTTGCTCGAGACACGGTCTGTCGTTTCAGCAAGCCTGGCAGCGTATGAAAAGTAAGCTTGGGGAGTGGGTAATTTAAGAACCCCCGCACCTACGGTGCGCGCAGCTGCGGCCTGCGCAGCACGAAGTAAACCGCGGTTGCCAGCAGGCCGCCGAGCGTGTCGGCCAGCATGTCGCGCTGGGCGTCCCAGATGTCGCCCTGGCTGCCCAGGTAGTTGGACGCCGCTTCGGCGGTTTCGGCAGAAGCGGCATACCACCATTCGACCAGCTCATAGCTCATGGCAATGGTGGCGATGACGAACACCGGATAGGTGAACAGCAGGAAGCGGTTGGCCACCAGGCGCCGCACATGCAGCCATTCGGCAATGGCAAAGGCATAGAACCCCACCGTGAAATGGGCCACGCGGTCGTAGTGATTGCGATGGAAGCCGAAGTAGTCCGTCACCCAGCCAAAGGGCACGCGCTCGAATGTGAAGTGGCCGCCGATGGTGTGCAGGTAGATCAGTACGCTGGCAAAGGCATAGGCGGTGTTGGAAAAGCGGATGCCCCGCCACCACAGCAGCACGATGGTGCCGACGATGAGCCATACGGTGAGGTTTTCGGCAAACCAGGTGCCGCGGTCGTAGGGGTTGATGGCGAGCAGGGCAAACAGCAGCAGATACAGGGCGAGCAGGATGAGAGGAAAGCGGGTGGTCTGCATGTCGTGTACTGCTCTTACGCCGCGCGGCGCGCCCGGCGCCGCGCATCCACAGCCTGGGCCAGCGTCTCCAGCAGCGCCACCGAAGTCTCCCAGTCGATGCAGCCATCAGTGATGCTCTGGCCGTACTCCAGTGGGCGGCCGGGCAGCTTGTCCTGGCGGCCGGCCTTCAGATGGCTCTCGATCATCACGCCGGAGATGCCGCAGCCGCCGCCTGCGATCTGGCCGGCGATGTCCTCGATGACGCGCGGCTGGTTCTCCGGCTTCTTGTTGCTGTTGCCGTGACTGGCGTCGACCATCACGCGCGGCGCGAGGCCGGCGGCCTGCAACTGGCCGCACACGGCTGCCACGCTGGCCGCATCGTAGTTCGGCATCTTGCCGCCGCGCAGGATCACATGGCAGTCGGCATTGCCGTGGGTCGCAGCGATGGCGCAGCGCCCCTCCTTGGTGACGGCCAGGAAATGATGCGGATGCGAGGCCGCGAGCACCGCATCGATGGCGATGCGCGCGTTGCCGTCGGTGCCGTTCTTGAAGCCCACGGGGCAGGACAGGCCGGAGGCCATCTCGCGGTGCACCTGGCTTTCGGTGGTGCGCGCACCGATGGCGCCCCAGGCCACGAGGTCCGCGAGGTACTGCGGCGTGATGATGTCGAGGAATTCGCAGCCCGCCGGCAGGCCGAGCTGGTTCACGTCCAGCAGCAGCTGCCGCGCCACGCGCAGCCCCTTGCCGATGTTGAAGGTGCCGTCGAGGTCCGGGTCGTTGATCAGGCCCTTCCACCCCACCGTGGTGCGCGGCTTCTCGAAATACACCCGCATCACGATTTCCAGGCTGTCGTTGAAGCGGGGAATCTGCCGCGCCAGGCGCGTGGCGTATTCCATCGCGGCCACGGGGTCATGGATGGAGCAGGGACCGATCACCACCGCCAGGCGGTCGTCCTCGCCGCGCAGGATGCGCTGCAGGCGGCCACGCGCGCCCGCCACGGTGTCCGAGGCCGCGTCGCCCCGCAGGCACTCGGCCAGCAGCTGCGCGGGGGGCGCCAGCTCCTGCATGGTGTGGATGCGCAGATCATCGGTATTCGTGGTCACTTGATGCTCCTCGGGGCAAAAAAAAACCGCCAGATTCGCTGGCGGTTTTCGTGGGTTCGGTATTCGCTCTGTTGTTGTTTCAGCGCGCGCCCAGTCCTTCCGCCGTGGTGGCTGGAAAGTAAAAGTAGAACCAGTAGGCGTACGCGCGGGACATGGAGCGCAGGTTTACCAGAGGGGCACGCCATCTGGCAAGCAGATCCGTCCCGGAACGCGCATCGGCGAGGCAGGCGTCCCCCGCCTGCCTGTAGAATCCGCGCCATGGGACTGATCGCCAACCTCGTGCCCCGTGAGGGCCGGTTCTTCGAGTACTTCAACCGGCACGCCAGCTGCATCGCCGCGGCCAGCCAGGAGCTCACGCTGCTGCTCAGCGAGTATACGGATACCGCCGCGCGCGCCGCGCGCATCGACCGCATCAACGAGCTGGAGCACGAGGCCGACCGCATCACCCACGAGACGGTCACGCTGCTGCAGACCATCTTCGTCACCCCCATGGACCGCGACGACATCCACCGCGTGATCTCGCGCATGGACGACGTGCTCGACCTGATGCAGGACGCGGCCGAGTCGCTGTCGCTGTACGACGTGCAGCAGGTCAGCAGCCACGCCGTGGAACTGGCGACCTTGCTGCAGAACGGCTGCGAACGGCTGCAGGCGGCGCTGGCGCTGCTGCACAGCATGAAGAATGCGCCGGAGATCCTGCGGCTGTGCCGCGAGGTGGACACTATGGAGTCGCGCGCCGACCGCGTGATGCGCACGGCCATCTCCAAGCTGTTCCGCGAGGAGTCGGACATCCGCCAGGTGATCAAGCTCAAGGCCGTCTACGAGCTGCTGGAGACCGCCACCGACCGCTGCCAGGACGTCGCCGACGTGCTCGAAGGCGTGGTCCTGCAGAACGGCTGATGATGCATCCCGACGCGGCACTGGTGACGCTGGCGCTGCTGGTGCTGTTGGCGCTGGCCTTCGACTTCATGAACGGCTTCCACGACGCGGCGAACTCCATCGCCACCGTGGTGTCCACCCGCGTGCTCAAGCCCTATCAGGCGGTGGTCTGGGCCGCGTTCTTCAACTTTGTCGCCATCTACCTGTTCGAGCCGCGGGTCGCGGCCACCGTGGGCAAGGGCATCATCGACCCTTCCTTCGTCGACAACGTGGTGATCTTCGGCGCCCTGATCGGCGCCATCGCGTGGAACGTGATCACCTGGTATTTCGGCATTCCCTCCAGCTCCTCGCATGCGCTGATCGGCGGCATGATCGGCGCGGCCATGGCCAAGGCCGGCTTCGAGCCGCTGCTGGCGCCGGATATCATCCGCACCACGGTGTTCATCTTCGTGTCGCCGGCGCTGGGTCTCCTCATCGGCGGGCTCATCATGCTCGGCATCAGCTGGTGCTGTTTCCGCATCGCGCCGTCGCGGCTGGACCGCTGGTTCCGGCGCACGCAGCTGCTGACCAGCGCCATGTACAGCATTGGCCACGGCAGCAACGATGCGCAGAAGACCATGGGCATCATCTGGCTGCTGCTGATGTCGCACGGGCTGGCGCAGCGCGACCATCTGCCCGAATGGGTGATCGTGTGCTGCTACATGGCGATCGCCATCGGCACGCTGTGCGGCGGCTGGCGCATCATCCGCACCATGGGGCAGAAGCTCACCAAGCTCACGCCGGCCAGCGGTTCGGCGGCTTCCTTCGGTGGCGCCATCACGCTGTTCATCGCCTCGCATGCGGGCATTCCGGTGTCCACGACGCACACCATCACCGGTGCCATCCTCGGCGCGGGCTCGGTGCAGAACCCCTCGCGCGTGCGCTGGGGCCTGGCCACCAGCCTCATCTACGCCTGGTTGCTGACCATTCCCGCTTCGGCACTGGTGGCAGCAGGCGCCTGGTGGGTGGGGAGCAAGTTCATCCACTGAAGGCTGGGGGCCGCTGGCGCGAATGTAGCGTGAAATTTGGGCTATGCTGAGCCGACAACAACGGAGAGATCAGGCATGCGACCAGAAACCATCGCCGTCCACGGCGGCTACAGCCCCGACCCGACCACGCGCTCCGCGGCGGTGCCGATCTACCAGACCACCTCGTACACCTTCGACAGCGCGCAGCATGGCGCGGACCTGTTCGACCTGAAGGTCCAGGGCAACATCTACACGCGCATCATGAACCCCACCACCGACGTGGTGGAGAAGCGCGTGGCGGCACTGGAAGGCGGCGTGGGCGCGCTCGCCCTGTCGGCCGGCAGCACGGCCATCACCTACGCCATCATGACCATCGCCGAACACGGCGACAACATCGTCACTTCCAGCGCGCTGTACGGCGGCACCTACAATCTCTTCGCGCACACGCTGCCGCAGTTCGGCATCGAGGTGCGTTTCGCCGACCACAGCGATCCGGCGAGCTTCGAGCGCCTCATCGATGCGCGCACCAAGGCCGTGTTCTGCGAATCCATCGGCAACCCGCTGGGCAATGTCACGGACATCGGCGCGCTGGCGGACGTGGCGCATCGCAATGGCGTGCCGCTGATCGTCGACAACACGGTGCCTTCGCCGTACCTGTGCCGCCCCATCGATTTCGGCGCCGACATCGTCGTGCATGCGCTGACCAAGTACCTGGGTGGCCATGGCAACAGCATGGGCGGCGCCATCGTCGACAGCGGACGTTTCCCCTGGGCGAAACATCGCGAGAAGTTCCGCCGCCTCAACGAGCCGGATGTGTCCTACCACGGTGTGGTCTACACCGAGGCGCTGGGTGAGGCGGCCTACATCGGGCGCGCGCGCGTGGTGCCACTGCGCAACACCGGTGGCGCGATCTCGCCGTTCAATTCCTTCCTCATCCTGCAGGGGATCGAGACCCTGCCGCTGCGCATGGAGCGGGTGTGCGAGAACGCGCTGGGCATCGCGACCTTCCTCTCGCAGCACCCCAAGGTGAGCTGGGTGCGCTACGCCGGCCTGCCGTCGCATCCCGAGCATGCGCTGTGCCGCAAGTACATGGGCGGTCGTGCCTCGGGCATCCTGTCCTTCGGCGTGAAGGGCGGCCGTGCCGCCGGCGAGCGTTTCCTCGATGGCCTGAAGCTGATCTACCGCCTGGTGAACATCGGCGACACGCGCACGCTGGCTACGCATCCGGCATCCACCACGCACCGCCAGCTCTCTGCCGAGGAGATGGCCAAGGCGGGCGTGACCGAGGACATGGTGCGCCTGTCCATCGGCATCGAGCATATCGAGGACCTCAAGGCGGACCTGGATCAGGCACTGGCCGCAAGCTAGGTTTCCGCGGGTTCGGGCAGCACCGGCGGCAGCGGCACTTCGAGCACTGCGCAGATGGTGCGCAGCAGCTCGGCCTCTGCAGGCGCCAGCATGGCGTCGTGCGCGATGGTGCGCACCAGCCCCTCCACCAGCAGCTGCTTGGCGGCCGGCCTCAGTGTCGCGAGCTTTGCCAGCGCGCCGTCCAGCAGCTGCGGCCAGGAGTCCAGCACGCCGTAGGCCGGGCGGTGCTGCGGCAGCAGCGGCGCGAGACCCGCTTCATAGGCACGGCGCGCCTCCTCGGCATTGCGGCTGCCCTGCTGCGCGAGCACGGCGAACACGATGCCCAGCTGCGGTTCCACGTCGGTCAGCGTGGCGTTGCCGCCGGGTGCATGCGGCGCCAGCTGCGCCGCGAGCACGCGCGTCACCAGCGTGTCCAGCGCATAGTCGAAGGCCGAAATCGTGCCATCCATGCGCATCAGCTCGTGCAGCAGCGCGTGCAGCGCGAGGCGCTCGGCGGCAGGCAGTGCGCGCAGGGTGGGCAGCAGCTGCAGTACGGCCGGCAGGCGCAGCAGCGGGGGCAGGTCCAGTGCCGCGGGCAGGGCAGCCCGCACGGCGGTTGACGTGTCGGCATCCTGCCGCGCGGCGATGTGCTGCAGCTGCCGTTCGCGAAGTCCCGGATCCGAGGCCAGCGCCAGCGCGAGAATCTGGCCGCGTGCCTGCTCGGGCGCGGCAGCGCTGCCGCGCAGCGCTTCCGGCAGTGCGCGTCGCAGGGCCAGCGCATGGTCCAGGTGCCGCGGGCCCGGATCGCCGGCAGTTGCGGCGATCAGCGCCGCTGCCGCGGGCACCGGGACGCCATCCGGTGCGCGCCGCGGCGCCGGTGGCGGCGTATCGCGGCCGATCTGCTCCTGTGCCCATTGCTTCTGTATGAGGCGCTTGCGCGCCGCAAGCTCCTCCGCGTTGATGTGCGGATCCAGCGCCTGCAGCCGCTCCAGCAGCGGCGGATGCGTGGCGAGCAGGCGCCGGCCGCCCTGAGTGAACAGCATGTGCGCCACCTGCTCCATGCTGCTGCTGGCGAAGCGGCGGTTCTCTCCCATGGCCGCCACGCGGATCAGCGCTTCCTTCAGGCCCTCGGGGTTGCGCGTGAACTGCACGGCCGACGCGTCGGCGAGGCCCTCGCGCTTGCGCGAGATCCAGGCCTGCAGCAGCCGGCCGCCCCACCAGCCGATCTGGCCGACGATGGCCACCAGTGCGCCCACGACGAAGGCGGGCACTGCGCCACGGTCCGCATGGCGAGCCAGGCGCAGCAGCGTGCGGCCGGCCAGCGCCACGGCCATCAACCCGAAGATCAGTCCCATCAGGCGGATGGACAGGCGCATGTCGCCATTGAGGATGTGGCTGAACTCATGCGCGACCACGCCCTGCAATTGCTCGCGGTTCAAGCGCAGCAATGCACCGCGGGTGACGGCAATTGCCGCATTGGCCGGCGTGTGTCCGGCAGCGAAGGCATTGATGCCGTCCTCGTTCTCCAGCACGTACACCTCGGGCGCCGGTACACCCGAGGCCAGCGCCATCTCGTCGACCACGTTGTGCAGCATGCGGCGGCGTGCGTCCTGCGTGCTGCGGTCCACGCGCACGCCGCCGACGCTGCGCGCCACGTAGCCGCCTCCCGAACGCAGCTGCAGCATGCGGTAGAAGCTGGCGATGCCGATGAAGCCGCCGACCAGCAGCGTGGTGAGCAGCGCATAGCCGGGATGCTGCAGGGCCCACCGCGACAGCGGCTCATCCAGGTGCACGAAGCCATCCGCGTCCGGCGTGAAGATGCGCACTGTGAACAGCACGATCACGTTCAGCACCAGGATCACGGCCGCGACGCACAGCGCGAACGCGACCGTGAGCAGGCGTGACTGCTGCCGCGCGCTGGCCTGGGCGGCGAAAAAATCCATGCGCGTGCTTCAGATCCGCGTAGCGGGATCTTCAGCCGAAGCTGACCTTCGGCGCCTGGCGCTTTTCCGGTGCCGGCGCATCGAGCATCTTCGCCGGCTCGAAGCGGAAGAAGCCGGCAATGAGCGAGCCCGGGAAGGTTTCGCGCGCGTTGTTGTAGCCCATCACGGCGTCATTGAAGGACTGGCGCGCGAAGGCGACGCGGTTCTCCGTCGAGGTCAGCTCCTCGGAAAGCTGCATCATGTTGGCGCTGGCCTTGAGGTCGGGATAGGACTCCATCACCGCGAACAGGCGGCCCAGCGCACCACCGAGGCCGGCCTCCGCGCCGGAGAGCTGCGTGAGTGCTGCTGCGTTGCCGGGGTCGGCTGCCGCCGCCTTGAGGCCGGCGAGCGCCGTGTTGCGCGCAGTGATCACCGCCTCGAGCGTCTCGCGCTCGTGCTTCAGATACCCCTTGGCGGTTTCGACCAGATTGGGGATGAGGTCGTAGCGGCGCGTCAGCTGCACGTCGATCTGTGCAAAGGCGTTCTTGAAGCCGTTGCGCGCCGTGACCAGGCGGTTGTAGAGCCCTGTGCCCCACACCACGAGAATCACGAGCAGGATCACGATCACGATCAGGCCCATCGCATACTCCCTGTTGTTGACCGCCGGGGCCGGCGGGTAGCGCTCGCTATGTACCACGAAACGCCGGTCGGCCAGAACGAAGGCCGTCATGGAAGCGCTGCCCCGCCAAATGTGGGCAACAGCCCGCTGTTTCCAGCTATGGCCTGGCTTCCTGGCGCGGGCTCTGGAGGCCGCTGCGCAGGATGGCCATCTGGTGCAATGTGAGGGCGGGCGCGCCGCCGAGCCCGCGGTCGATACCCAGTTGCGTGGCGAGTGTGTCGCGCGCCACGTAGGCGAAGGCGCACAGCGACAGCAGCGACAGCACGGCGTTCTCCACCCGCAGATCGTGCCGGACTGCGCCGACCTGCTGCGCGGCCGTCACGAGCTGCCCCAGCAGCTCGACGATCGGTGCCAATGCGTCCACCGGGCGTCCCGGCTCGTCTTCGCGCAAGCGCGGTGTGTGCAGGAACAGCATGGGCGCAAACCAGGGATTGCGCGCCGCCACGCCATGGAAGTTCTGGATGAAGGCGGCGATGCCGCCGCCCGGGTCGCCGCGGCGCTCCTGCATGGAGCGGCACAGTGCGCGCGATAGCGGCAGCAGCCGTTCGTTGCGCACGGCATCGATGAGGCCGCCACGGTCGACGAAGTAGTAGTTGGCCAGGGAGGGGCTCACTCCGGCGCGCAGCGCCACTCCCCGCAGCGTCAGCGATTCGGCTCCGGCTGTGGCCAGATGCGAACAGGCCGCCTCCAGCAGCCGCTCGCGCTGGCTGATGTCGGTCTCGACCGGTCTGCCGGGTTTTCTCGATGCTCTTTTCGGTGCTTTCCTGACCATGATTTCTTAATAAATTGAATGATCAAATAATTATATGACAGGTCCAATATTCAAGAGTAGCTGCAATGCAACATGAATTTTTATAATAAAATCATTTGATTGCGAGCACGCTTATGACAGCTGAAGCAGCGCGCTGCGAACTGCTGCACATGCTGCAACGATTTTTCATCGCCCGGAGTGGCGTTCGGTTACTATGTGACCTCGGGTTTGGCAGCCTCGCTGCCGACCCCGATGAACGTGGAACAAGACCCCCCGTTTCCACGCTACATTTTAGCCCCGTCTCTGACGGGGCTTTTTTTTTGCCCCTCACTCCAGTGGCCCGCCAGGGTCCGGCGTTTGACCGTCGGAGGTGATCCGGACCACCATGACGCGATCATGCGCATTGGTGTTCCCAGGGAAATCAAGAACCGCGAGTACCGCGTCGCGCTGACACCCCCGGGAGTACATGAACTCACGGCGTCGGGCCACGAGGTCCAGGTGCAGTCCGGCGCCGGAGCGGGGGCCGGATTCTCGGATGACGAATACAGCGCCGCCGGCGCGCGCATCGTTGCCGATGCCGCTGCGCTCTTCGCCTGGGCCGAGCTCCTCGTCAAGGTGAAAGAGCCGCTGCCGCAGGAGTACGCACGGCTGCAGCGCGGACAGACGCTGCTGACCTATCTGCATCTGGCCGCCGATCGCGCCCAGGCCGAAGGGCTGATGGCCTCGGGCGTCACGGCCATCGCCTACGAGACGATCACTGCCGCCGATGGCACCTTGCCGCTGCTGGCGCCGATGAGCGAGATTGCGGGGCGCATGTCGGTGCAGGTGGCCGCGTGGTGTCTGCAGAAGACGCAGGGCGGCGCAGGATTGTTGCTGGGCGGCGTACCGGGCGTGCGCCCGGCGCAGGTGGTGGTGCTGGGTGGCGGCGTGGCGGGCATGCATGCTGCGCAGATGGCCCTCGGCGCGGGGGCCGATGTCACCGTGGTCGACCGTTCGCTGCCGCGTCTGCGGCAGCTGTCGCAGGAGTTCGGCAGTGCGCTGAAGACCGAATATTCCACGCGCGATGCCGTGGAAGCCCTGGTGCACAGCGCGGACGTGGTGATCGGCTCGGTGCTGGTCCGCGGCGCGGCCGCGCCGCGCCTGGTCACGCGCGCGATGGTGGCCGGCATGCGCCGCGGTGCGGTGCTGGTGGACATCGCCATCGACCAGGGCGGCTGCTTCGAGACCAGCAGGCCCACCACCCACGACGAGCCCATTTTCATCGAGGAAGGCGTGGTGCACTACTGCGTGACCAACATGCCCGGTGCCGTGGCGCGCACCTCCACGGCTGCGCTGACTCATGCCACGCTGCCCTACATCAGGACGCTGGCCGACAAGGGCACGCAAGCCGCGCTTGCCGAAGACCCGCACCTGCTGCGCGGCCTCAATGTCGCCGATGGCCAGATACGCAGCGAACCCGTGGCGCATGCGCTTGGCCTGCCGCTGCGGTCCTGAAGCCGCCGCATGTCACAGGCGCTTGATGCCGGCGTGAACGCGCTTGCGGGCGAACTGGCCGCGCTGCTGGCGCGCCAGCTGGAGCATCTGGCCGAGCGGGCGCCGCGCAGCCACGCGCTGCTGCAGCAGGATGCACTGCTTGCGGCGCAGGCCGCGCGGGTGCTCGTCGCCAGCGACTTCGTGTGCCGTTCGCTGATACAGGATGATGCGCTGCTGTCCGAAACGATGGCGGCCGGCGGTTTTGCCGAGCCGCGCACGGAGCAGGTCTACCGGCAGCTGCTGGCCGCCTGCGCGCAGGATGCAGACGAGGCGCTGTTCGGTGTGCGGCTGCGCAGGCTGCGCCGCCGCGAGATGGTGCGTATCGCGTGGCGTGATCTCGCAGGGCTTGCGACCACCGAGCAGATCCTGCGCGAACTGTCGCAGTTCGCCGCCTGCACCATCGACGCGGCGGTGATGTTCGCCGCCCAGCGGCTCGCCACGCGGCACGGCATGCCGCAGGGCGAGGACGCGGGCCTGGTGGTGCTCGGCATGGGCAAGCTCGGCGGCGGCGAGCTCAACTTCTCTTCCGACGTGGACTTGATATTCCTCTACGAGAGCGGCGAGGACACGCCCGGGCCGGCGCCGCTGAGCCGCGAGGAGTTCTACCTGCGTCAGGCACGCCTTGCGATCAGGCTGCTAGACACCGTCACCGAAGACGGCTTCGTGTTCCGCGTGGACATGCGGCTGCGGCCCTTCGGCGACAGCGGGCCGCTGGTGGCAAGCTTCGCCTTCTTCGAGGACTACCTGCAGCTGCATGGCCGTGACTGGGAGCGCTATGCCTACGTGAAGGCGCGCGCCATCTCGGGTGCGGCGGCGTTCGAGCCGCTGCGCGAGAATGTGCTGCGCCCCTTCGTGTTCCGGCGCTACCTGGACTTCGGCGTGTTCGAAAGCCTGCGCGAGATGAAGGCGCTGATCCAGCGCGAGGTGGCGCGGCGCGAGATGGCCGACAACATCAAGCTCGGCGCCGGCGGCATCCGCGAGGTCGAGTTCATCGTGCAGGCCTTCCAGCTGGTGCGCGGCGGGCAGAACCCGCTGATGCGGGATCCCTCGCTGCTCACCGTGCTGCCGCTGCTGGGCCGCCGGCGGTTGCCACCGGCCGTGGTGGCGGAGCTGATGTCCGCCTACGACTTCCTGCGCCGGCTCGAGAACCGCATCCAGATGCTGGATGACGCGCAGACGCACTCGCTGCCCTCCGATCCTTTGCAGCGCGCGCGCATGGCCCTCGCCATGGGGCTGCCGGATGTGGCCACGCTCGAGGCGCAGCTTGCGGTGCATCGCGCCGTGGTGGCGCGGCATTTCGCGGATCTGTTCTCGGTATCCGCCGCGGCGCCGGCGGGCTGCGCAAAGCTCGACCTGGCCCCGTTGTGGGAACCGGAGCTCGATCGCGAAGGGTTGCTGGATCGACTGCGCGAGGCGCGCTGCGCCGATGCCGATGCGTTGCTGGGCCTGCTGGAGCAGGTGCGCGGATCGGCCAGGCTGCGGCGGCTGGACGAGACCGGTCGCCGCCGCCTCAAGGCGCTGCTCGAACTGCTGGTGGTGGAGCAGCCGGCCGGTTGCGGCCTCGACCCGCTGCGTCGCCTGTGCGCGATTCTCGAGGCCATCGGGCAGCGCTCGGCGTATTTCTCGCTGCTGATGGAGAACCGCGCCGCGCGCGAGCGCCTGTTCGCAGTGTGCGCCTCGGGCGAATTCCTTGCCGCGCAACTGGTGCGCAATCCGGGGCTGCTGGATGAACTGCTGGGCGGAGGCTGGCTGCAGTCGCTGCCTTCGCGCCCGGCCCTGGAACGGGAGCTCGCGGTGCGGCTGGCCGATGTGCAGCCGGATGATCCGGAGCGCGAAGTGGAGATCCTGTGCCGCTTCAAGCAGGCCGCGGTGTTCCGTGTCGCGGTGGCGGACCTCATCGGTGGCCTGCCGCTGATGCAGGTGAGCGACCGGCTCACCGAGATCGCCGAAGTCATCGTGCAGTACGCGCTGGATGCGGCCTGGCGGCAGATGACGGCGCAGCTGGGCACGCCCTTCTGCGTGGAGGCCGGCGCCGCCCGGCCGGTGCGCGTTGCCGCGCTGGCCTACGGCAAGCTCGCCGGCTGGGAGCTGGGCTATGGCTCGGACCTGGACATCGTGTTCCTGCACGACTCGGTGGGCGAGCAGCAGGAGACCGACCGCGCCTCGCCGGTGGACAACCAGAT
Organism: Steroidobacteraceae bacterium; assembly: GCA_049841155.1. Classification (GTDB taxonomy): domain Bacteria; phylum Pseudomonadota; class Gammaproteobacteria; order Steroidobacterales; family Steroidobacteraceae; genus ZC4RG30. The sequence goes on along the minus strand of JASGHI010000003.1, from coordinate 1,489,474 downwards.
CTTCTTCCTGCGTTTCGGGCAGCGCGTGCTGCACCTGCTGACCGTGCACTCGGCGGCCGGCAGGCTCTATGAAGTGGACGTGCGCCTGCGCCCCTCGGGCAAGGGCGGCCTCATGGTGACCAGCATCGAGGCCTTCCGCCGCTACCAGTTCGAGGAGGCCTGGACCTGGGAACACCAGGCGCTGCTGCATGCGCGCGCCGTGGCCGGCGATGCCGGGCTCATGCAGCGCATCGGGCAGACGCGCCTTGAAGTGCTGCGCAAGGCCGTGCGCCGCGACCGGCTGCAGGAGGACGTGCTGCAGATGCGCGAGCGCATGCGCCGCGAGCTTTCGGGCGCAAAGCCGGGCCGGTTCGACATGAAGCAGGACCGCGGCGGCATGGCCGACATCGAATTCCTCGCCCAGTACTGGGCGCTGCGCTGGGCCGACGAGGCGCCGCCGGTGGCCTGGTATCCCGACACCATCCGGCAGCTGGAATCCGTCGCGTCGGCGGATCTGGTCCCCCAGCACACGGTCGATGTGCTGGTCGCGGCCTATCAGCGCTACCGGCAGCATGGGCACCACCTGTCGCTGGAGGGACGGGACAACATCGTTCCGGCCGAGGATTTCTTTACCGAACGCGAGCAGGTGGCGGCAATCTGGCGCCAGACGATGGGCGGCCTATAATGCGCGCCATGTCTGCCGCCGCACCCCTCCTGCCTGCCAACGCCGCCCTGCAGTACGAAGTCGGGCCTTCCGACCTGCCGCTCTGCTGCCCCATGCCCGACATGGTGCTATGGAACTCGCACCCGCGCGTCTATCTGCCGGTGGAGGAGACGGGCAGCGCCAAGTGCCCCTACTGCGGCGCCGAGTACACGCTGCGGCGGTGACGGCCCAGCCCCTGACCCTCAGGCGCCTTGCCACCACCGGGTCTGCGGGCGAGGGGGCGATCTTCACCAACGCCGCCTGCGGTTTCGACGTTCCGGTTTCCTGGTTCGAACCGCGCTACTGGATTGCGCAGGGCGCGCTCGTGGGCAGCGCGCGCGGCCGCGGCGCCACGCAATTCTTCGAGCACGAGGGCCGGCGTTACGCGCTGCGGCACTACCGCCGCGGCGGCCTCGTGGCGAAACTCTCCGCCGATCAATACCTGTGGCTGGGCGAGGGTGCCACGCGTCCGCTGCGCGAGCTGCAGCTGACCATGCGCATGCATGCCGCGGGCCTGCCGGTGCCGGTGGCGGTGGCAGCGCGCTACATCCACGAAGGATGGGGCTACAGCGGCGACATCATCACCGAGCTGCTGCCGGACACGCTGACACTGGCGCAGCGCCTGGATGCCGGTGACCTCGGGCTTGTTACCTGGGCCGCCATCGGCCGCTGCATCCGGCGCTTTCACGACCAGGGCTACTGGCATCCGGATCTCAATGCGCACAATGTGCTGCTGCGCGGCGAGTCGGAGGTGTTCCTCATCGACTTCGACCGCGGCCGCCGCCGCCGTCCCGGATGGTGGCGCGATGCGAACCTCACGCGGCTGCTGCGCTCGCTGGAGAAGCTCGATGATGCGCGCCCGGTGCGGCGCCTGGACGCGGCGCAGTGGCAGTGCCTGCTCGCGGCCTACCAGCCCGATGCCGCCGTGCCCGGGCTGCCGCCGGCGTAATGGCCCGCGCGCTGTACACGCTGCTGCTGCGCCTGGCATTGCCCGCGGTGCTGTTGCTGCTGTGGTGGCGCGGCGTGCGCCGCCCGCAGTACCGCGTGAAGCTTCGCGAACGGCTGGCGTGGCTGCCGGCGGCCAATGAAGCGGCAGCCGGCCACGCGCGGCCCATCTGGGTGCATGGCGTGTCGGTGGGCGAGGTACAGGCCGCTGCGCCGCTGCTGCGCCTGCTGCATGAGCGCGACCCGCAGCGGCCGCTGCTGCTCACCACCGCCACCGCCACCGGCCATGAGCGTGCCATGCGCCTGCTGGGCGACCTGATGCGCGTGCCGGGTCCCGGCGCGCTGCAGCTGCGCTATGCGCCCTTCGATCTGCCCGGCGCGGCGCGGCGCTTCCTGCGCCGCCATGCGCCCTGCGCCGCCGTCTTTCTGGAGACGGAGGTCTGGCCCAATCTCATCCATGAACTGGCGGCCCGCCGGATACCCGCCGCCATCGTCAGCGCAAGGGTGTCGCAGCGCTCGGTGCAGCGCTACCGGCGCTATGCGGCGCGGCTGATCGCCTCGACGCTGGCGCGGCTGGACCTCGTCGCAGCGCAGAGCGAGGCCGATGCGCAGCGCTTCCTGCAGCTGGGGGCCGTGCCCGCAAGCGTGGCCGTCACGGGCAACGTGAAGTTCGATTTCGCACTGCCGCCCGAGGCCGAAGAGCTCGGTGGGCAGCTGCGGGCAGGGTATGCGCCGCAGCGGCCGCTGTGGGTGGCGGGCAGCACGCATCAGGGTGAAGAGGATGTCTGCCTGGCGGCGCAGCGCGAGCTGGCGCAGCGCGCCGCAGCGGCGCAGCGGCCTGCGCCGCTGCTGGTGCTGGCGCCGCGCCATCCCGAGCGTTTCGAGACCGTCGCGAAGCTGCTGGAGAGCCGGCAGGTGAATTTCCTGCGCCGCTCGCAGCGTAAGGCCGGTGCGGCCGCGGCGCAGGTGCTGCTGGTGGATGGCCTGGGAGAACTGCTGGCGTTCTACGCAGCGGCCGATGCGGCCTTCGTGGGAGGCAGCCTGGTGCCGGTGGGAGGCCACAACCTGCTGGAGCCTGCGGCCCTGGGCCGGCCGGTGCTGACCGGACCGTACAGCTTCAATGCGCCGCAGGCCGCCGCGCTGCTCGAAGACGCGCAGGCCCTGGTGCGCGTGGACGGAGCACAGTCACTCGCCGATGGCGTATGGAGCGCGCTCACCCAGACACAGGAAGCTGCAGCGCGTGGAGCGCGTGCGGCTGCGGCCGTGGCGGCCAGCCGCGGCGCCGCGGCGCGCACGCTCGCGGCGCTGGAAAGGCTGCTGCCGCCTACAGCGGCGGCGGTGTCGGGTTCGGCGTCGGCGTCGGCGCCTCGACCGTCAGCCAGCGGTTGACCTCTTCGAGCACGCCGCGGTCCAGATCGCCGGCGGCCAGGCGCAGCTGGATGAGGTTGTTGATGTAGGCGTAGCGGCTCTGCGAATAGCTGGTGCGGGCCTGCACCAGGTTGCGCTGGGCCTGCAGCACGTCCACTGCGGTGCGTGTGCCGACCTCGTATCCGGCTTCGGTGGCGCGCAGCGCCGTCTGTGAGGATTCCAGCGCCTGGCGCAGGGCCTGCACGCGTGAGATCTCGCTCACCACGCCGAGGAAGGCGTCGCGCGCCTGCTGTTCGGTGCTGCGCGAGGTGCGCTCCAGGCGCTCCTTGGCGGCGATCCACTGGTACTGCGTCTGGCGTACGCGCGACTGCGTGGCGCCGCCGCTGAACAGCGGCACGGTGAACTGCAGCGACACCGACTTGCCGTAGCCCTGCGAGGCGCTGTTGGTCTGCGTGACGCCGTCGGGCAGCAGCCGGTAGCCATCGGCATCGGTGTAGCTGCGTCCGGCGACCAGATCGACGGTGGGCAGATGGCCGCCGAAGGCGGTCCGTACCGCGTCGCGCGCGATGTCGGCGGCGAGGCGGCTGGAGATCAGCGCGGCGTTTTGGTCCATGGAGACGCGCACCCAGTCTTCCGGAGTGGCGGGCTCCGGCGTGAGCAGCGGCATGGTTTCGGCCGGCTTGTTCAGCAGCTCCGGCTTCACGCCGATGGTGGCGCGCAGCTGTTCCTGCGCGCTCGCGAGCGCGCGCTTGGCTGCGATGGCGTCCGCGGCGGCAAGGTCGCGCGCGGCGCGGGCCTCCTGCACGTCGGTGATCGCGATCAGGCCCACGTCGAAGCGGCGCTCCGCCTGGTCGAGCTGGCGCGTGATGGCATCGCGTGCGGCTTCGGTCGCCTCGACCACGTCCTGAGCCGAGAGCACGGCGAAGTACTGCTGCGACACGCGCTGCGCGAGGTTCTGCTGGGCGGCGAGGTAGTCCGCTTCGGACTGGGCCACGATGTGGTTGGCGGCGCGCAGCGTGGTCCAGTTGGCAAAGCTGAAGACGTTCTGGCGGATCTGCAGCCGCCAGGTATCGGTGTTGTTCACCGAGTTGCCGCCGGTGGGCGAGTTCTGCGGCGTGTTGCCGATCACCAGCTGGCTGAAGCCCGTGCCCGAGCTCCAGTCGCGGGTGCGGCTGGCGGTGCCACTGGCCTGCGGCAACAGCGCAGCGATGGCCTGCGGACGCGCCTCGCGCGTGGCGAGGCGGGTGGCGTCGGCTTCACGGATCTGCGGATCGTTGACCAGGGCCTGGTCGTATACCTGCAGCAGGTCGTCGGCCCAGGCACTGGCGCCCAGGAAGCTGGAGAAAGCGAGCGTGAGACCGGCAAGACGCAATCGACGTGTCATACGGGCATCCGTAAAAGGTTCAACCGCTGTGAGAGTGGCTGGCGGGGCACAAGTTCCCGGAACAAAGGCGATTTTCAGAAATCGAACCGCACCACCTGCGGCGCGTTCAGCAGGGGATCGCTGAGGGTTTCAAACAGGCTGATGTCCTGCCGAGCTCCCTCCGTGGACAGTCTCACCAGCCGGGCTTCCATTACAGGCGCTTCGCCGACGATGGCGAACAGGCGGCCGCCGGGCTTCAGATGCGCCTCGAAGCGCGCGTCGTACAGCGGCAGCGAGCCGGTGAGCACGACGATGTCGTAGGCCGGCGTGCCGGCGGTGAGCGTGAAGGCATCGGCGTTTTCGACTTCGACATTGCCGATGCCGGCGGCCCGCAGATGGCTGCGCGCCGCGGCGGCCAGGTCATCGTAGATCTCGATGCTGTGCACCGAGCCTGCGAGCATGGCGAGGCAGGCGGACAGATAGCCCGAGCCGGTGCCGATCTCCAGCACGCGTTCGCGTGGCCGCGGATCGACGGCGTCGATGATGCGTCCGACCAGGGTGGGGGGCAGCATGTGCTGGCCATGCGCGAGTGGCACGGCGGTGTCCGCGTAGGCCAGCGCGCGCCATGCGGCAGGCGTGAAGTCCTCGCGCTGCAGACGGCTCAGGACGCCCAGTTCCACGTCGGTGAGCACCGAAGCGGCGCGCATCTGCTGGTAGGTCATCTGCTGGCGGGCGGCGGCAAAGCTGTCGGTCATTGGACTTAATTCCGGCGTACGGCTGAATCAATCACGTTAAGGCTTTTGTTCGGCGGTGCCAAGGATATCAGGAAGCTGACATTTTTACCCCAATTGTCGTGGGAGCTTATGTCCAAGAGGGGACGTCGCCAAACGGCGACTAGGCTATCCTCGGGCCTGTTCCACGCATTGGGTCACAGTCAGGGCAGTTAATGTCAGTTGCCGGTCTCCTGGGCCTGCTGTTTGCGTTCGCGGCCTTGCTGTTGCTGCTGCTGAACCTGATGCAGCGGCGCGAATTGAAAGCGCTCACGCGCCTGTCGAAAGAGGTGCAGTCGGTCTCCATCGGCGGCCGGCTGGACCGGCGCCTGGAATTTTCCACCGATCATCCGGAGCTCGCCGCGTTGACCACTGCGGTGAACCATCTCATCGCGCGCAAGGCGCTGGCCGAGCCGCAGGCGCACTCCGATGCCAGCCTGTTCACCGTGCTGGGCGACCGCATGCACGAGTGTGTGCTGGTGCATGGCGAATCCATCCTGTATGCCAATCCGCAGTTTGCGGAGTTGCTCGGCATGGAGCGCAGCGAAGTGGTGGGGCGGCGCCTTGCGGACATGGTGCCGCCGGAGGAAGCCGAACTGGTGGCAGCCAACCTGCGCCGGGCGCTGGCGGGTGAAGAGGCGCGCACGCGCTTCGAGATCGACCTCATCGGCATGCAGGGCCAGCTCAGCCGGCTCGAGGTCTCGCTGTCGCCGACCCGCTTCGAGGGCGCGCAGGCGCTGCTGGTCACCGCCGTCGAGGTGATCCCGACGCAGACCGTGCCGTCGCTGCCGCTGGCCATGGGCGCCGCGCCGCGCGCGCGCGCGCGGCAGGCGCTGGATTCTCTGGGCGAGGCGCTGCTGACCGTCGATGGCGGAGGTGTCATCGACTATGCGAATCCGGCCGCGGCGCGCCTGCTCGGCGTCGATGCGCCGGCGCTGTCCGGGCGCACGCTGGACCAGGCCATCCATCTGGTGGATGAGTCGGACCGCCGCTACATCACCGATCCGGTGCAGCAGGCCCTGCATGGCGTGTCGACGGTGGGGCTGGGACGGCGCGCGGTGCTGCTGGAACTGGGCGCGGGCGCCGAACATTCGATCGAGATCACCGCTTCGCCGCTGCGCAGCCGCGACAACGCGGCCGACGAGATCGTCGGTGCGGTGGTGATGCTGCATGACGTGACCGAGCTGCGCGGCATGACGCGGCAGATGAGCTACCAGGCCACGCACGATGCGCTCACCGGCCTCGCCAACCGGCGCGAGTTCGAGCGCTGCCTGGCCGAGGCGCTGGAAACCGCGCGCCGCGGCGACCAGACGCATGTGCTGTGCTACGTGGACCTGGATCATTTCAAGGCCGTCAACGACGGCAGCGGCCACCAGGCCGGCGATGCCATGCTGCGCGAAGTGGCGAAGCTGATGCGCGAGGCCGTGCGCGATTCGGACACCGTGGCGCGGCTCGGCGGCGACGAGTTCGCACTGCTGCTCACCGGCTGCCCGCTCAAGAAGGGGCGGCAGATCGCCGACGACATGACGCGCGCCATCGCCGAGCACCGCTTCGTGTGGAAGGACCGCATCCATGCGGTGGGCGCGAGCATCGGCATCGTGGAGCTGGCGCGCGACAGCGGCTCCATCGACGAGGCGCTGGCCGCGGCGGATTCGGCCTGCTACGTCGCGAAGAAGCAGGGCGGAGGCAGCGGCGGCGTGGCGGTGTACTCCGCGCACGATGAAGTGGTGGCGCGCCACAGCGGCGAGATCCACTGGCTGCGCATCCTGCAGGCCGCGCTGCGCGACAATCTGTTCCGGCTCTACTACCAGCCCATCGTGCCGGCACATGATTCCAACGGCCACGGCCCCGCGATGGAAGTGCTGGTGCGGCTCGCCGACGAGCGCGGCGAGGATCTCTCGCCCGTGGATCTGGTGCGCGCCGCCGAGCGCTACCGCCTCATGGTGCTGGTGGACCGCTGGGTGGTGCAGACCACGCTCACCGCGCTGGGCCGCGGCGCCATCGATCTGCCCGCCGGCCGCAGCCTCGCCATCAATCTCTCGGGGCAGACCGTCGCCGATGCGCAGTTCCTGGATTTCGTCGTCGAATGCTTCGACCAGAGCGGCGCGGATCCGGGGCAGGTGTGCTTCGAGATCGCCGAGAGCGCCGTGGCGGCGAACCTCGAGGCGGCGCGGCGCTTCGTCGGCGTGCTGCACGGCATGGGCAGCCAGTTCGCGCTGGATGATTTCGGCCGCAGCCTGGGTTCGTTCTCGAGCCTCAAGAGCCTGCCGATGGATTACCTCAAGATCGACGGCACCTTCATGCGCAACCTGGCGCGCGACAGCGTCAACCAGGCCATGGTGACCGCCACCATCCGCCTGGCGCGCTCGCTGAACTTCAAGGTGATCGCCGAGCAGGTCGAGGACGCCGCGGGCCTGGATGCGGCCCGCAGCATCGGCGTGGACTACATGCAGGGCTATGCCATCGCGCGGCCGATGCCGCTGAAGCTCGCGGCGTAACGGCCGCGCTTTTCGTGTACGCCGCGGGGCATGTGCGGCGTCACGCGCGGGTGCAGCCACGCGGCGAAGTCATCTTCCCGCAGCGTGCCCGCGGCAATGCCCATGTACACCGGATACAACTCCAGATCCGAGGCCGTCAGCGCAAATCCATTGAGGCGGATGAACAGGGTGGAAAATCATGACCAACTGCCTGAAGCTTCCCGTCTTGCTTGGAGTGGGCCAATGAGCGAGTTGATCCTCACTACTTACGACTGGGTCCCCGAGCCGCCGCGCGGCTTTGTACGTGACCTGCGGGTGCGCTGGGCGCTGGAAGAGGCCGGGCTGCCCTATCGGGTGCAGAGCACGGCGTTCCGGGATCGCGGTCCCGGCCATTTCGCGGCGCAGCCCTTCGGCCAGGTCCCCTGGCTCACCGATGGAGACCTCACCATTTTCGAGAGCGGCGCAATCCTGCTGTACCTCGGAGAGAAAAGTCCCGCTCTGATGCCCACCGATCGGCGCGGCCGGGCAGGGGTTGTGCAGTGGATTATCGCCGCGCTGAACTCGGTTGAACCGGCGAGCCAGCCGTGGGTGCTGTTCCGCTTCATGGGCCTCTCCGGCGAGGCCCCGGAGGCAAAGTTCATGGAGGACTTCCTGAAGGCCAGGCTCGATCGAATGGAAGCGGTGCTGGCCGGCTGCGAGTGGCTCGTGGGCCGGAGCTTCTCCGTGGCCGATCTGTTGATGGCTGACGTGTTGAGGCCGGTAGACCGGTTCGACGGGCTCGCCAAATACCCTGCCTGCCGTGCCTACGTCGCACGCGCCATCGCCCGGCCGGCCTTCGTGAAGGCACATCGCGACCAGATGGCCCATTTTGCTGCGGCCGGCGCAGCTTGATTGCGTTTCGCGGGGCAGGCCGGCCCGCGTGACTGGCCGGCCCGTGCATCAACTCACAGCAGCGGCACCAGCAGCAGCGCCACGATGTTGATGATCTTGATCAGCGGGTTGATGGCGGGGCCCGCCGTGTCCTTGTAGGGATCGCCCACCGTGTCGCCGGTCACCGCGGCCTTGTGGCTCTCCGAGCCCTTGCCGCCGAAATGGCCTTCCTCGATGTACTTCTTGGCGTTGTCCCAGGCGCCGCCGCCGGTGCACATGGAGATCGCGACGAACAGGCCCGTGACGATGGTGCCGATCAAGAGGCCGCCCAGCGCCTTGATGCCGGCGCCCGGACCCATCAGCGCGTTCATGCCGAAGGCGACCACCACCGGCACCAGTATGGGCAGCAGCGAGGGCACGATCATTTCCTTGATTGCGGCGCGGGTCAGCAGGTCCACCGCCTTGGAGTAGTCCGGCTTGGCCGTGCCTTCCATGATGCCCTTGATCTCGCGGAACTGGCGGCGCACTTCGGTCACCACCGAGCCCGCGGCGCGCCCCACGGCTTCCATCGCCATGGCGCCGAAGAGATAGGGCACCAGGCCGCCGATGAACAGGCCAATGATCACCGCCGGATCCGACAGCGAGAACTCCACCAGCTTGCCGGCGGCTTCGAGGTTGTGCGTGTAGTCGGCGAACAGCACCAGCGCCGCAAGGCCGGCCGAGCCGATGGCATAGCCCTTGGTCACCGCCTTGGTGGTATTGCCCACGGCATCGAGCGGATCGGTGATGTCGCGCACTTTCTTGTCCAGCCCCGACATCTCGGCGATGCCGCCGGCGTTGTCGGTGATGGGGCCATAAGCATCCAGCGCCACGATCATTCCGGTGAGCGACAGCATGGCAGTGGCCGCGACGGCGATGCCGTACAGCCCGCCCAGCGTGTAGGCGCCCCAGATCGCAGCACACACCGCGATCACGGGCAACGCGGTGGATTTCATCGACACGCCCAGGCCCGCGATCATGTTGGTGGCATGGCCGGTCTGCGAGGCCTCGGCCACCTTGCGCACCGGAGAATATTCGGTGGCGGTGTAGTACTCGGTGATCACGATCATCGCGGCAGTGAGGCCCAGCCCGATCAGCGTGCAGCCGAACATGGCGCCGAACTGGCCGGGGAAGATCTGTTTGGTGATGAGCCAGAAGGCCACCGCCGAGATCACGCCGGAGACGATGACGCCCTTGTACAGCGCGTTCATGATCTTGCCGCCATCGCTGGCCTTCACGAAGAAGGTGCCGATGATGGAGGAGACGATGGAGGCTGCGCCGAGGGCCAGCGGATAGATGATGGCCGCCTGGCCGGCGTTGGCCAGCATCAGGCCGCCCAGCAGCATGGTGGCCACCAGCGTCACCGCGTAGGTCTCGAACAGGTCCGCGGCCATGCCGGCGCAGTCGCCCACGTTGTCGCCCACGTTGTCGGCGATCACCGCCGGGTTGCGCGGATCATCCTCGGGGATGCCGGCTTCCACCTTGCCCACGAGGTCCGCGCCCACGTCGGCGCCCTTGGTGAAGATGCCGCCGCCCAGGCGCGCGAAGATGGAGATCAGCGAGCCGCCGAAGGCCAGGCCCACCAGCGCATGCAGCGCGTGGTTGCGCACCGCGGCGTCGTCGCTGGTGCCGCCCAGCGCGAGGTAATAGCCGGCCACGCCGATGAGGCCCAGGCCCACCACCAGCATGCCGGTGATGGCGCCGCCGCGGAAGGCGACCTGCAGCGCTGCGTTGAGGCCCTTGTTGGCCGCTTCGGCGGTGCGCACATTGGAGCGCACCGAGATGTTCATGCCCACGTAGCCCGCGACGCCGGAGAGGATGGCACCGACGGCAAAGCCACCGGCCGTGGCCCAGTTCAGGGCCAGTCCCAGCACCACGAACAGCACCACGCCGACGAGGGTGATGGTCGAATACTGGCGGTTCAGATAGGCCTTGGCGCCGGCCTGCACGGCCGCGGCGATTTCCTGCATGCGGGCATTGCCCGCCGGGAGCTTGAGGATGGACATCATCGACAGGGCGCCGTAGAGGACGGCCACGATGCCGGCGCCGACCGCCAGCCACAACCAGGTACCCAATTGCATGCAGGATCTCCAGATTTCTTGTAGTGGTTGCGCAGCGGCGGGTGACCCGATCCCCGTCCCGGCCGTGCATCGGCGCGAATATAGCAGACCGCGTCCGGGGGCGGCCTGGGCTCAGGGTTTGTAGGCCGTTTTCAGCCGCCGCCGCACCGGCCGGCCCTTGATGCGCACGTAGTCCGGCAGGCCGTCCTTGTAGGGCGGGTAGTCCTCGCCCGCGATCAGCGGCGCAAGATAGCGCCGGCAGGCGGCCGTGATGCCGAAGCCATCGGCGGTGATGAACTCGCGCGGCACCTTCTTCTCCACGTTGGCGATGGCATCGAGCGGCGCGGGTTCGATCACCCAGCGGTACGGCCGGGAGGACTTGCGGATGATGGCGGGCATCACCGCGTTCATGCCCTTCACGGCGTATTCCACCGCGGCCTTGCCCACGGCATAGGCCTGTTCAACATCGGTCTTAGAGGCGATGTGCCGCGCGGCGCGCTGCAGGTAATCGGCCACGGCCCAGTGGTATTTGTGGCCGAGCTTCTCCTTCACCAGGTTTGCGATCACCGGGCCGACGCCGCCGAGCTGCGCATGGCCGAAGGCATCGCGCGTGCCGGCCTCGGCGAGGAATTTGCCGTCCGGCCCCTTCACGCCCTCGGACACGACGATCACGCAGTAGCCCTGTGTATCCACGCTGTGCTTCACCTTCGCGAGGAAGGCCGCCTCGTCGAAAGTGATTTCGGGAAACAGGATGATGTGCGGCGCATCGCCGGCCTTCACGCCCGCAAGGCCGCCCGCGGCAGCGATCCAGCCCGCGTGCCGGCCCATCACCTCCAGCACGAACACCTTGGTGGAGGTGCGCGCCATGGAGGCCACGTCCAGCGCCGCCTCGCGCGTGGAGACGGCTACGTACTTGGCCACCGAGCCGAAGCCGGGGCAGCAGTCGGTGACCGGCAGGTCGTTGTCCACGGTCTTGGGGATGCCCACGCAGGTGACCGGATAGCCCAGCGCCTCGCCGATCTGCGAAACCTTGAGCGCGGTATCCATGGAGTCGTTGCCGCCGTTGTAGAAGAAATAGCCGATGTCGTGCGCGCGGAACACCTCGATGAGCCGCTCGTACTCGGTGCGGTTCTGGTCCAGCCCCTTGAGCTTGAAGCGCGCCGAGCCGAAGGCGCCGGCGGGGGTGTGGCGCAGCGCGCGCAGGGTGGCCGGGGACTCGGTGCTGGTGTCGATGAGGTCCTCGGTGAGCGCGCCGACGATGCCGTCGCGGCCGGCGTACACCTTGGCGATGTGGCGGCGGTGCCGGCGCGCCGTTTCGATGACTCCGGCGGCGGAGGCATTGATGACGGCGGTGACACCGCCCGACTGGGCGTAGAAGGCGTTGCGGGGCTTGCTCATGGTGGGTCTCCGGAAGCGTCGGCAGCAGCGGATGCGGGGTTTGACCGGAGGTGAGCGTATCGGTACTGTGCCCGTTCGTTCAATGTCCATTCAATAACAAACAGGTCTCATGCGCATCGTACTGCTAGGGGCCCCCGGCTCCGGAAAAGGCACCCAGTCCCAGCGCCTGGTGCAACGCTTCGGCATTCCGCAGATTTCCACCGGTGACCTGTTGCGCTCGGCCGTCGCGCGCGGCACGCCGCTGGGACTTGCGGCGAAGGATGCGATGCAGGCCGGCAAGCTGGTTGACGATGCCATCGTGCTGGGCATGATCCGCGAGCGCCTGGCCGAGGCCGACACCGCCAACGGCTTCATCCTCGATGGCTTTCCGCGCAACATCGCGCAGGCCGAGGCGCTGGACCAGATGCTCTCCGCCATGGGCAAGCCGCTGACCAGTGTGGTGCAGATGAACGTGCCCTATGTGGAGCTCACGCGCCGCATCGCCGGCCGCCGCAGCTGCCAGCAGTGCGGACGCGTGTACAACATCTATTCGATGCCGCTGGGTGGCCAGCCGCGCTGCCAGGTGTGCGAGGGTGCTCCGCTGCTGTTCCAGCGCCCGGACGACAATGAAGAAACCGTGGTGCAGCGCCTCAAGGTGTACGAGTCGCAGACGCGGCCGCTGCTGGGCTACTACAGCCGGCGCAAGTTGCTGCAGTCCATCGATGCGCAGGGCGACATCGACGCGATAACGCAATTGCTGGTCCGTGCGCTCACGCAGCCGGCGGTGCCGGGCGTGAAGGTGAAGACCGCGCGCGCGAAGAAGCAGCCCGCGAAAAAGCAACCCGCGAGGAAAGTGGTGCGCGGAAAAAAGGCTGCTCCGAAGAAACGGGCCACTGCGAAGAAGAAGGCTGTCGCGAAGAAGAAGGCAGCGCCGCGGAAAAAGGCTGCCGTGAAGTCGAAGGCCGGATCGAAAGCGCGGGTCAAGGCAAAGGCCAAGGTGAAAACCAAGGCGAAGGCGAAGGCCCGGCCTGCCGCACGCTCCCGGTCCACCCGCCGCCCGGCCCGCAAGAAGTAGTCTCTGGCAAAGCAGGGAGTCCACATGCCCGGTCCAGAAATCGCCGAAATCCGGCGCATCTTCCTCTCGCGTCTCGACACGCTGGGGCACATCCTCGACGTCGGCGCGAAACACCTGGACCTCGAAGCGGCGCTGCAGCAGCGCCTGGCGCCGGACATGTTCCCGCTGGGCGCGCAGATCGCCTTCGCCTGCAACCAGCCGCGCGGCTTTGCGCAGTGGTGCGCCGGCCAGCCGGTGAAGAACCTGGCAAAGGAAGTCGACACGGTGCAACTGGCGCGCGCGCACATCGGCCAGACCAGGGAGCTGGTTGCCGGCATCGATGCCGGCGATGCCAGGCTGGATGAAGACAAGCGTGTCGGCATGGGTCCGGATCTGTATTGCGTGCTGCCCGCGCGCCAGTACGTCAACGACTACCTGATGCCGAACCTGTATTTCCACATCACGACGACGTACGCCATCCTGCGCAAGCTCGGTGTGCCGCTGGGCAAGGCGGACTTTCTGGTCTTTCTCGCGCCGCACATCAGGCCTGTCGGCGACGCCTGACCGGCGGCCGCGCACTCCGTAGGGGTTTCAGATCCCCGCGAGCAGGCGCTCGCCGATCACTTCGCGGCGCCAGCCGCGCAGCACCTGTACATCCGTGACGCTGCTGGCGATCTGTTCCAGTTCGCGCCGCGTGGCAAGAATCTCGGGGCTGAGCTTCAGTTCGCCCGCCACGGTTTGCACGACTGCGGACAGCCGCTTCACCAGCGCCGTCTTTTCCGGATCCGGCCGCGGTCGTGACGGTGGCGGCGGCAGGCGGGCAGGCAGTGCCGCAGCGTCGATCACTTCCAGCAGTGCTGCGCCGCTGCGTTCCACGAAGCCGGGCGTCAGTTCCGGCACCTGCATCAGTGCGGCCATGTCGCGTGGGGCCTGCAGTACGAGATTGCGCAGGCCGGCATCATCGAGGATCCAGCTGCGGGGGCGGTTTTTCTCGGCGGCGCGGCGCTCGCGCCAGGCCGCGAGCAGGCCCAGCAGCCGCCTGCGGTCCTCGTCCAGTTCGCCGGCCCAGCGCAGGCGTTCCCAGGCGCGCTCCGGATCCACGAACAGGTTGCCGGGCAGCGCCAGGCCCTCGAGCTCCTCCTGCAGCCACGCGAGGCGGCCCATTTCCTTGAGCCTTGCCACCAGCGCTGCGTGCAGTGCTTCCAGGTGCGCCACGTCTTCGGCGGCGTAGGTGAGCTGGGCGGCCGTCAGCGGACGGCGCGACCAGTCGGTGCGGGTCTCGGCCTTGGCCAGGTGCACACCCAGCAGGCGGTTCACGAGGTCGCTGTAGCCGATCTGCGCCGGAAGGCCGGTGAGGGCGGCGGCGATCTGCGTGTCGAACACGCCTTCGAGACTGCCGAACAGCGGCCACAGCACTTCCAGGTCCTGGCGCGCGGCGTGGATGATCTTCGTCACCTGCGGTGCACGCATGGCCGGCGCCAGCGGTTCGAGGCTGGCCTCGGCCAGCGGGTCGATGCAGCAGATCTCGCCGGGCAGCGCCATCTGCAGCAGGCACAGCTGCGGGCGATAGGTGCGTTCGCGCATGAACTCGGTGTCGAGTCCGATGCGGGGTGCGCCGGCGAGGCGCGTGGCGAGGGCACCGATGGCGGCGCCGTCCGTAATCGGGGCAGTGCTCATGTAAGATCGGCAAGTCTAAACATTCAGGAAGCACTTTTGAGCGCGAAGTCCACCAACGCACTGGTCGAGGCGGCGCAGGTCTATGTCGACATCGCGCGGCTGCGGCGCGGACCGGAAGATCTTCCCGCCATTCCCTCGCTGCTGCTGGCGACCATCGTGGCCTATGCGCTGGTGAGCCTGGGGTTCGGCGCGCTGCTGCCTTCGCAGGGTGGCGGCGGCCATCCCGTGCTGCTGCTCGCCGTGGACACCGCGCTGATGCTGGTGTGGGTGAAGCTCATGCTGCAGGTCGCGCGCAAGCCGGAGCGGTTCCTGCAGACTTCGATGGCCGTGTTCGGCTTCCAGCTGGTGCTGGCGCCGCTGTTCGCCTCCAGCATGGCGCTGTTCCTGCGGCTGCGCGAAGACCCTTCGTGGCAGGTTCCGGTTTCCATCCTGGTGGTGGCGCTGGGCATCTGGGCGCTGATCGTCAACACGCGCATCTTCCAGTCGGCCACACAGTGGCCGGGTCCGGTGTGCGTGGTGCTGGTGATCGCGCAGGCGCTGCTGACGCGCGGCCTTCTGATGGCGGTGTTTCCCGGCACTCTGGCGGGCGACGCGCCGCTGGCCGGCTGAACCATGCACGTCCACATCCTGGGCATCTGCGGCACCTTCATGGGCGGCATCGCGGCCATCGCGCGGGCCGCCGGCCACCGCGTGACCGGCTCGGACCGCAATGTGTACCCGCCGATGAGCACGCAGCTTGCGGCGCTGGGCATCGACGTGGTGGAGGGCTTCGAGGCCGCGCAGCTGATGCCCGCGCCCGATGTGGTCGTGGTCGGCAATGTGATGACGCGCGGCATGCCCGTGGTCGAGGCGCTGCTGGAGAGCCGGATCCCGTGGACCTCCGGGCCCGAGTGGCTGTCGCGCGAGGTGCTGAAGGACCGCTGGGTGCTGGCCGTGGCCGGCACCCATGGCAAGACCACCACCTCGACGCTGCTGGCGCACATCCTCGACGATGCGGGCCTGGCGCCGGGTTTTCTCATCGGCGGCGTGCCCGGCAACTTCGACGTCAGCGCGCGGCTGGGCGATACGCCGTTCTTCGTCATCGAGGCCGATGAATACGACACGGCCTTCTTCGACAAGCGCGCCAAGTTCGTGCACTACCGGTCGCGCACGCTGATCCTCAACAACCTCGAGTTCGACCATGCCGACATCTATGCGGACCTCGAGGCCATCAAGCGGCAGTTCAACCATCTGCTGCGCATCGTGCCGGGCGGCGGGCTGGTGGTGCACAACGCGGCCGATGCCAACCTCGATGACGTGATCGCGCGCGGCTGCTGGACGCCGCGCGAAGGCTTCGCGCTCGAGCCGCGCCCGGGAATGCGCTGGGCGGCTGCGCTTGCCGGTGGCGACACCGGCTGTTTCGATGTGCTGCTGGATGGCGCTGTGGCCGGCCGCGTGCAGTGGTCGATGATGGGCGCCCACAATGTGGCCAATGCGCTGGCTGCGGTTGCCGCCGCGCGTCATGCCGGCGTGCCCGTGGCGCGGGCCGTGGAGGCGCTGGCGCGTTTCCGCGGCGTGCGGCGGCGCATGGAGCTCACCGGCGAAGCCGCGGGCATCCGCATCTACGACGACTTTGCCCATCACCCCACTGCGATTGCCACCACCATCGACGGGCTGCGCCGCCGCATCGGCGATGCGCGGCTGGTGGCGGTGCTCGAAGCGCGCTCGAACACCATGCGTATGGGCGTGCACAAGGACACTCTTGCGCCTTCCCTGGCCGGCGCCGATGCGGTGTACCTGTTCGCGCCGCCGGACCTGGGATGGGATGCCGGGGCCGTCGCGCGCTCGCTCGGGCCGCGCGCCGCAACCGAGCCCACCATCGAGGCGCTGCTGACGCGGCTGGCGGCGGATGCGCGTGCCGGCGACCATGTGCTCATCATGAGCAACGGCGGCTTCGGCGGCCTGCACCGGCGGTTGCTGGAGCGTCTGCAGGGCCGCTGACGCGGATCAGGCGTGCAGTCTTGCCGCCTGCTGTGGTTCGAGCCAGCCCAGCTGCGTGTCGATGCTGCCATTGGCATGCAGCTGCAGGGCGCGCCACGCCGGTGGCCGCTCGTCGATGGCGAAATGGTCCGACCGGGGCCGGAACTGCGAGCAGGTCGAAGGAGTGCCCAGCAGGCGCACGCCGCGGCGCTCGCCGTCGAAGGCCTGGTGCACGTGGCCGAAGAGCACGGCGCGGACCGGGCCGTGGCGGTCGAGCACGGCGAAGAACTCTGCCGCGTTGACAAGACCGATGGTGTCGAGCCAGGCACTGCCCATGGGTATGGGGTGGTGGTGCAGTGCAACCAGCACGTGGCGCGCTCCGGCGCCGGCCAGCGCATCGTCGAGCAGCGCAAGGTCGGCGGGCTTGATGCGTCCGGCGACTTCCCTGGGCACGCTGCTGTCCAGCTGCACCAGGCGCCAGGCGCCCAGATCGTGCACCGGGCTGAGGTCAAAGGGCGCCTGCGCCAGCGCGGCCCGCATGGCCGGCACGTCGTCATGGTTGCCGGGGATGCACAGCACGGGCTTGCCCAGCGCACCGAACTCGGCGCGGAAATGCGCATAGCCGGCCGGGTCGTCCTGGACGAGGTCGCCGGTGGCGAGGATGGCGTGGCAGGCCTCTATCCCGGCGCGCGCGGCGGCCAGCGTCTGGCGCAGCGCCGGCAGGGTGGCTACGCCCCGCAGCGAGCGTCCCGGATCACCGAACAGGTGGGTGTCCGTGAGCTGCATCAGCCGGGTGGTGGAATTGGTCAGGTTATTCAACGATGTGGCCGTTTCCGTGGATGATCCGCCCCGCTACTTTAGGGGCTGGTACCTGACCGCGGGGTGAACGTCGTCAAGCTACCGGCCGCGGCCCTGCAGGCATGTTCCCAATCGTGATCCGCATCCACAGCCTGTCGCATTCTGTCGTCAGGTGGCCACGGCCGGGGGTGGTCGCAGCGCTGATTTGCGATGCACGGCGCAGCATCGGACAATAGAGAGCTCCCCCGCCGCGAGAGCGGCAAGTCGAAGAAGGCGTCCCGTCAGTAATGCTTTCCCGCCGAGAACTCGCCAATGCCATCCGCGCGCTGTCGATGGATGCCGTACAGCAGGCCAAATCCGGCCATCCAGGCGCCCCGATGGGCATGGCCGACATGGCAGAAGTGCTGTGGCGGGAGGTGCTCAAGCACAACCCCGGCGACCCCACCTGGTGGGACCGAGACCGCTTCGTGCTCTCCAACGGCCATGCGTCGATGCTGCTGTATTCGGTGCTGCACCTGACGGGCTACCCGCTTTCCATCGACGACATCCGCCATTTCCGCCAGCTGCACTCGCGCACGCCCGGCCATCCCGAGCACGATCCTGAACTGGGCATCGAGACCACCACCGGCCCGCTGGGCCAGGGTCTGGCCAATGCGGTGGGCATGGCTCTCGCGGAGAAGATGCTGGCTGCCGAGTTCAACCGGCCCGGCCATGAGGTGGTCGACCACCACACCTATGTGTTCGTCGGCGATGGCTGCCTCATGGAAGGCATCTCGCACGAGGCCTGTTCGCTCGCCGGCACGCTGCACCTGGGCAAGCTCATCGTGCTGTACGACGACAACGGCATCTCCATCGACGGCAATGTGAAGGGCTGGTACGCCGACGATACGCCGGAGCGCTTCAGGGCCTATGGCTGGCAGGTGATCCCGGACGTCGACGGCCAGGATGGCGAGGCGGTGCTGGCTGCCCTGCGCGCCGCGCAGGCCGACGCCGAGCGCCCGACCCTCATCTGCTGCCGCACCGTGATCGGTTTCGGCGCGCCCACCCGCGCCGGCAGCAAGAGCGCGCACGGCGAACCGCTGGGCGCAGAGGAAATCGCCGGCGCCCGCGCGAGGCTCGGCTGGACGGCACCGCCCTTCGAGATTCCCGCACCCATCCGCGAGGCCTGGGACCAGCGCGCGCGCGGCGCCGCGGCCCAGCAGGCCTGGAGCGGGCGCTATGCGGCCTACCAGAAGGCGCATCCGGAGCTGGCGGCCGAGTTTGCGCGCCGCATGCGCGGCGAGCTGCCCTCCGGCTGGCAGGACGTGGCGCAGGGAGCACTGCAGGCGGCGCTGGCCGTGAAGGATCCGCAGGCCACGCGCCAGTCCTCGCAGGTGGCGCTGGAGGCCCTCGGCCCCCGGCTCGGCGAGCTGGTCGGCGGTTCGGCGGATCTCACCGGCTCGAACAACACCTTCCGCAAGGATTCGCGCGCCGTCACGCCGGAGGATGCTTCCGGCAACTACATCAACTACGGCGTGCGCGAGTTCGCCATGACGGCCGCGATGAATGGCCTGTCGCTGCACGGCGGTTTCCGCCCCTACGGCGGCACCTTCCTCGTGTTCTCCGACTATGCGCGCAATGCCGTGCGCCTGGCGGCGCTGATGCGCCAGCGCGTGGTGCTGGTCTACACCCACGACTCCATCGGCCTAGGCGAGGACGGTCCCACGCACCAGCCCATCGAGCATGTCGCGAGCCTGCGCCTGATGCCGAATCTGTCGCTGTGGCGGCCCTGCGATGCGCTGGAGACCGCTGTGGCCTGGATCCATGCGCTGGATGGCAGCCAGGGCCCTACGGCGCTGGCGCTGACGCGCCAGGCCCTGCCGCAGCAGCCGCGCACCGCCGGGCAGCAGCGCGCGGTGCACCGCGGCGGCTATGTGCTCATCGACCCGGCGGGCACTCCCGAGGCGCTGGTCATCGCCACTGGTTCCGAGGTCGCGATCGCGGCGCAGGCCGTGAATGCGCTCAACGCCGCCGGCCGCCGCGTGCGCCTGGTGTCCATGCCCAGCACCGATGTCTTCGATGCCCAGGACGAGACCTGGCGCCAGTCCGTGCTGCCGCAGAGCGTGACACGCCGCGTGGCCGTGGAGGCCGGTGCCACGGCAGGCTGGTGGCGCTACGTGGGCAGCGGCGGGCGCGTCATCGGCATCGACCACTTCGGCGCCTCCGGCAAGGCGGGCGACCTGTTCAAGGAATTCGGCCTCACTGCAGAGCATGTGCAGCAGGCCGTTCGGGATCTGATCAACTGACGGCAAATGACAGCAAAGCGGAGACAGGGAGACATCATGGCGATCAAGGTTGGCATCAACGGTTACGGACGCATTGGCCGCAACATCCTGCGGGCGCTCTACGAGGCCAAGCGCACCGGCGAAATCCAGGTGGTCGCGATCAACGACCTCGGCAATGCGAACACCAACGCGCACCTGACGCGCTATGACACCGCCCACGGCAAGTTCAACGGCACCGTGACCGTGGATGGCGACTGCATGGTCGTCAACGGCGACCGCATCAAGGTGCTCTCCGAGCGCGATCCGGCGAAGCTGCCCTGGGGCCAGCTCGGCGTCGACGTGGTGTTCGAGTGCACCGGCTTCTTCGCCAGCAAGGCCAAGGCGCAGGCGCACCTGGCCGGCGGCGCGAAGCGGGTGCTGATCTCCGCCCCCGGCGGCAACGACGTGGATGCCACCGTGGTCTACGGCGTGAACCACGACGTGCTGACCTCGGCCATGACCGTGGTCTCCAACGCCTCCTGCACCACCAACTGCCTGGCGCCGCTCGCCAAGGTGCTGCACGACAGCGTCGGCATCGAGAGCGGCCTCATGACCACCATCCACTCCTACACCAACGACCAGGTGCTCACGGACGTCTACCACGAGGACCTGCGCCGCGCGCGTTCGGCCACCATGTCGATGATCCCGACCAAGACCGGCGCCGCCGCGGCCGTGGGCCTGGTGCTGCCGCAGCTCAAGGGCAAGCTCGACGGCTTCGCGATCCGCGTGCCGACCATCAACGTGTCGCTGGTGGATCTCACCTTCCGCCCCAAGCGCGCCACGTCCGCCGAGGAAGTGAACAAGCTGGTGAAATCGGCTGCCGAAGGCGCGCTCAAGGGCGTGCTGGCCTACACCGAAGCGCCGCTGGTGTCGATCGACTACAACCACGATCCGGCCTCGTCCACCTTCGATGCCACGCTCACCAAGGTGATCGACGGCGGCCTGGTGAAGGTCTGCTCCTGGTACGACAACGAGTGGGGCTTCTCCAACCGCATGCTCGACACGGCCATCGCCTGGTCGAAGGCCAAGTAAGGCGCCGGCCATGAAAGTCCTGCAGATGGCGGACCTGGATCTCGCGGGCAAGCGTGTGCTGATCCGCGAGGATCTGAACGTGCCCGTGCAGGATGGCGAGGTGACCAGCGACGCGCGCATCCGCGCGGCGCTGCCGACCATACAGCTGGCGCTGCAGAAGGGTGCGCGCGTGATGCTGCTGTCGCATCTGGGCCGCCCGGAGGAGGGCAAGTACGACGCGGCGCTGTCGCTGGCGCCGGTGGCCGCGCGGCTGTCGACGCTGCTGGGGCGCAATGTGCCGCTGGTGAAGGACTGGCTCGATGGCGTCGCCGTCGAGCCGGGCCAGGTGGTGCTGTGCGAGAACGTGCGCTTTAACAAGGGTGAAAAGAAAGACCGGGAAGATCTGGCCCGGAAAATGGCCGCGCTCTGCGATGTGTTCGTGATGGATGCCTTCGGCACGGCTCACCGCGCCGAGGCCTCCACGCATGGCGTGGCGCGCTTCGCGCCCGCGGCCTGCGCCGGTCCGCTGCTCTCGGGTGAGCTCGCCGCGCTGGAGCGCGCGCTGGAAAAGCCGCAGCGGCCACTGGTCGCGATCGTGGCGGGCTCCAAAGTCAGCACCAAGCTGACCATCCTCGAGGCCCTGCTCGGCAAGGTGGACCAGCTCATCGTGGGCGGCGGCATCGCCAACACCTTCCTTGCGGCCACCGGCGTCAACGTCGGCAAGAGCCTGTGCGAGACCGAGATGCTCGATACCTGCCGCCGCCTGATGACGCTGGCCCGCGAGCGCGGCGCCGACATCCCGCTGCCCACGGACGTGGTCGTGGCCACCGAGTTCGCGGCCACTGCGCATGCCGATGTGCGCGGCATCCACGATGTGCATCCGGACGAGCTCATCCTCGACATCGGCCCCGACACCGCCGAGCGCTTTGCCAAGGTCATCGCGGCGGCCGGCACCGTGCTGTGGAACGGCCCGGTGGGCGTGTTCGAGTTCGACCAGTTCGGCGAAGGCACGCGCGTGATCGCCAATGCCATCGCCAGCAGCAAGGCCTTTTCACTGGCCGGCGGCGGCGATACGCTGGCGGCCATCGAGAAATACGGCGTGGAGGAGGGAATCTCCTACATCTCCACCGGCGGCGGTGCCTTCCTCGAGTTCGTGGAAGGCAAGCGCCTGCCGGCCGTCGCCGCGCTTGAAGACCGTGCTGCCGCATCGGGTGCCCTGTGACAGAAGCTCAGACCGCGCAACGGCGCACGAAGATCGTAGCCACCCTGGGACCGGCCACGGATGATCCGGGGGTGCTGGCCGACATGGTGCGCGCAGGCCTCGACGTGGCTCGCGTCAACTTCTCCCATGGCGAGAAGGACGAGCAGCGGCGCCGCATCCTCGCGATCCGCGCCGCGGCCAAGTCCGTCGGCCGCAGCGTAGCCATCCTCGCGGATCTGTCCGGTCCCAAGATACGCATCGACAGTTTCGCCACCGGCAGCATCCTGCTGGCCGAAGGGCAGCCCTTTGCGCTGGACGTGGCGCTGGATCCCGGCGCCGGCAACGAGCGCGAAGTGGGCTGCGCCTACAAGGAGCTGCCCCGGGACGTGAAATCCGGCGACACGCTGCTGCTCGCCGATGGCCACATCGTGCTCGAAGTGATCTCGGTGCAGGGCTCGCGCATCGAGTGCGTCACGCGCGCCGGCGGCGTGCTGTCCAACCGCAAGGGCCTGAACCTCAAGGGCGGCGGCCTCTCGGCCCCGGCGCTGACCGACAAGGATCTGGACCACATCCGCCTCGCCGCCGAGATGGGCGTGGACTATGTGGCGGTCTCCTTCGCGCGCGACGCGGCTGACATCCGCCGCGCGCAGGCCGAACTGCGCAAGTGGCGCGGCACGGCCCATGTGGTGGCGAAGATCGAGCGCCACGAGGCCATCGACAACCTCGGCGAGATCCTCACCGCCGCCGATGCCGTGATGGTGGCGCGCGGCGACCTGGGCGTGGAGATGGGCTACGCGGCGCTCACCGGCCTGCAGAAGACCATCATCCAGCAGGCGCTGGCGGCCAACCGCGTGGTGATCACCGCCACGCAGATGATGGAATCGATGATCACGAGCCCGGTGCCCACGCGCGCCGAAGTCAGCGACGTGGCCAACGCCGTGCTCGACGGCACCGATGCCGTGATGCTGTCGGCGGAGACGGCGGCCGGCAAGTATCCGGTCAAGGCCGTGCAGGCCATGGCCGACGTGATCGAAGGCGCGGAGAAGTACGAGCTGGGTCAGCCCGTGGCCGTGCGTTCGCAGGGCGAGTTCTCCAACACCGAGGAGGCCATCGCCAAGGCGGTGATGTACACCGCCAACCGCATGCGCGTGCGCGCCATCGTGGCGCTGACCGAATCCGGCCTCACCGCGCTGTGGATGTCGCGCATGCGCGCCGACATGCCCATCTACGCCTTCACGCGCCAGGAAATCACCCGCAACCGCGTGATGCTGTACCGCGGCGTCTACCCGGTGCTGTTCGACGTCACCCACACCACGCCGGGGCAGCTGAGCCAGGCCATCTTCGACGAGCTGCTGCAGCGCGGCCTGGTGGACGTGGGAGACCCCATCATCCTCACCAAGGGCGATCTGTCCGGCGTGCAGGGCGGTACCAACTCGCTGCAGATCCTGCGGGTGCTCAAGGCCTAGCCTTCGGCACCCGGGGCCGGCGCGTCTGTACCGCCGGCCTTCAGCCCTTCTTCGCAGTGGCCTTCAGCGACTCGATGTCGGCCAGTACCACCTTCGAGTGGCCTTCCAGGTCATCGCGGCCCACCACGTAGTGGCGGACGATCTTGCCGTTGGGGTCGACCAGGAAGGTCTCGCGCGCGGCCCTGGCCGCCGGGCCGGACTGGTTCAGCACGCCGTAGCGCTGCGTCGTCTCGTGGCTGGAATCGGCCAGCAGCGGGAAGGGCAGGCCGTGGTTCTCGGCGAACTTGCGGTGCGATTCCACATCGTCGACGCTGATGCCGAGGATCTGCGCGCCGGCCCTGCGGAAGGCGAAGATGTTGTCGCGGAACTCGCAGGCCTGGGTGGTGCAGCCGGGCGTCTCGTCCTTCGGATAGAAATAGACCACAACCCACTGGCCGCGGTAGTCGGCGAGATTCACCGTCTTGCCGTTCTGGTCCGGCAGGCTGATGGCCGGCGCCGGGTCACCGGGCTGGGGCTTGGCGGCCTCGCCGGCTGCGGGAGCGGCCACGGCCGCCAGGGCCAGCAGGAGAGCCGCCGCCAGGCGGGGCAGGTTCAGGATCGGGGCGGATCGTGCAAACATGGCGCTCTCCTCTGTGAAGTGGGTAGCTGCGGCGAAGGGGCCGGGCCACAATGATAGGTGCATGAGTTCAGGTCCGCCATCTGCCGCCGCGGCTCCCGCCCTGGTGCTCACCGGCGGCGGTGCGCGCGCGGCCTACCAGGTGGGCGTGATCAAGGCGATCGCGCAGCTGCTGCCGGACGTGCCCAATCCCTTCCGCGTGATCCTCGGCACCTCGGCCGGCGCGGTGGCGGCGAGCGTGCTGGCCACGCGCGCCAGCCACTGGCACCGGGCCGCCCGTGACATAGAGCGGGTCTGGGCGAACTTCCATGTCGGGCAGGTCTACCACGTGGGACGGCGCTACATGCTGCGCAGCGGCCTGCGCTGGATGCTGTCGCTGATCTCCGCCGGCACGCTGCAGCGCGCGCCGCGTTCGCTGTTCGACAACTCGCCGCTGCGCGAGCTGCTGACGCGCAATGTGCCCTGGCGCGGCCTGCAGCGCAACATCGCCACCGGGCATCTGGATGCGCTGGCGCTGTGCAGCACCGGCTATGGCACGGCGCGTTCGGTGGCTTTCTTCCAGGGGCGCAAGGAGCTCAGCGAGTGGAGCCGCGGCAATCACGTGGGGCGCCGGGCGCACCTGACCCTCGAGCATCTGATGGCGAGTATGGCCGTGCCGATGATCTTCCCGCCCGAGCGCATCGGCGAGGAGTACTTCGGCGACGGCGCGATGCGGCAGCTTGCGCCGCTGTCACCCGCGCTGCACCTGGGCGCCACCCGGCTGCTGGTCGTGGGCATGCGTTCGCCGGGCGGAGGCGGCATGTCGCGCCGCCGTTCGGCGCCGGACGCCGAGCCCACGCCAGGGCAGCTCTTCGGCTATGCGCTCGACAACCTGTTCTCCGACCAGATCTTCAACGACCTGGACCAGATCGACCGCGTGAACCACATCGTGCGCGTGGCGCCGCAGGCGATGCCGGGGGCGCGCATCGTCGACCGTGTCATCTTCCTCACGCCCACGCAGGATCCGCAGGTCATCGCGGGGCGCCACATGGACAGCCTGCCGCCGAGCCTCAAGATACTGCTGCGCGTGATAGGTGCCAGCGATTCAGCGGGAGCGCAGCTGGCGAGTTATCTGATGTTTGAGGGTGCCTACACCCGTGAGATGATAGATCTCGGCTACCGCGATGCCATGGCACAGGGCGACGAACTGAAGCAGCTTCTCGAGCCGTGATAGCATCTAGTACGTGATCCGGTATCCCTCGTTCCGGCAGCTCGTCGCAGCTGTGTGCATCACGCTGCTCATGGCGACGCAGTTGCTGGGGCTGCATTACCACCGGCGTCTGCATGGCGCCGGTGCCGGCCACGGGCATGCAGCCGAGCTGCACCTGCGCGATGCCGGCGTGCATCTGGCTCATGCCGCCCACGGTCATCCCGGCTCGGCGGATCGTGCCGCGCATCCCGGCATCGATCTCGAGATCGAAGTCATCGCCGAAGGCTTCACGCCACCGCAGCATCCGCTGTCTCCGGCGTTGGTGCCCGCCATGCAGCCCGGCATCACAGCCGACGCCCGCGAGCCTCTCCGGGTAGTGCAGCAACGCCCTCCATGCGGGCGCCCCGCGCGCTACGCCCTCAGTCCGCCGTCCCACGCGCCTCCCGCGTCTCTTCCAGCCTGAGACGCACCTCTGCCCAGCGGGCGGAGGCTTCCGGCAGTAGCCGGAAACCAGTGAGGAATGACCGTGAAGATCCTGATTTCAGGGCTCGTCGCCCTGGGTGCGCTGCTGGCGCTGCCCGGGCGGACGGCCGAATCGGTCGAGGCAGTGCCCGCGACCGGCATCGACCTGCGTGAAGCGCTGCTGCGCGCAGCGAACCGCAACCCCGACCTGGCGTCGTTTGCCTTTGCGCTGCGTGCCCAGGATGCGCGTATCGAGCTTGCGGCCCAGCGGCCGGCCCTGCAGGCCGGCGTCGAACTGGAGGACTTTGCCGGCAACGGCGCCGCCCGTGGCGTGTCCGGCTCTGATCTCACGCTGACACTGTCCAGCGTGATCGAGCTGGGCGGGCAGCGCGACCGGCGCATCGACGTGGCGCGCCGCGAGCGCGAGGGCCTGGAAATAGCGCGGCAGTCGGCGCAGCTGGACGTGCTTGCGGAGGTGGCCCGGCGTTTCATCCATGTGGCCGCCGGCCAGCAGCAGCTCGAACTGGCTGGCACGGCCGTCCAGCTCGCCCAGGACACGGTCAATGAGGTGCAGCGCCGCGTGCGTGCGGCGCGCTCGCCTGAGGTGGAGCTGGCGCGGGCGCGCATCGCGCTGAGCCGTGCACGTGTCGAGCAGGAGCACGCCGAGCATGAGTTGCTCAGCGCCCGCCGCCGTCTTGCCGCCATGTGGGGCGGGCGCGAGCCGGATTTCGGTGAAGTGGACGGGGATCTGTTCCGCCTGCCGCAGATCGCCGACTTCGATGCGCTCGCGCGGCGCCTCGCCGGCAGTCCCGATTTTCTCGCCTTCGCGAGCGAGACACGCCAGCGCGAAGCCGAGGTGCAGCTGGCGCTGGCCCGCGCGCGGACCAGCCTGTCCTGGTCCGTGGGCGTGCGCCGCCTGGGGCGCGAGCATGACTTCGGGCTGGTGGCCGGCGTTTCGGTGCCGCTGTTCGCGGGTCAGCGGGCGCAGCCACAGATCGATGCCGCGCGCGCCGGCCGCGCGGAGGTCGAAACTCGAGCCGAGGCGGCCAGAGTGCGCGCCGAAGCCACGCTTTACGGGCTGGTGCAGGAGCTGCGCCACGCCATCACCGAAGCCCGGCTGCTGCGCGACGAGGTGATGCCGCAGATGCAGGCGGCGCTTGCGGCCACCGAATACGCCTGGCAGCGCGGCCGCTACAGCTACCTCGAATGGACCGACGCGCAACGCGAGCGCCTCGACGTGCAGCGTGCGCTCATCGAGACGGCCGCCAATGCCCAGATCTTCCAGGTCGAGATCGAACGCCTCACGCGTTCCGCCGTTTCCGGAGAAATGCCATGAACCGCAGCGGAAAGTTCGTCTGCATGCTGCTTGCCTGCCTGCTTGCCGCCTGCGGAGGGCGCGACGAACCTGCCAGCGGACAGCGCGGGCCGCATGGCGGCCGCCTGCTGCAGGATGCCGACCTGCAACTGGAGCTGGCCATTTTCGAGGATCGCGTGCCGCCGGAATTCCGGCTCTACGGCCGCGCCGGTGGCCGGCCCATACCGCCGGCCGAACTTTCAGCCACGGTGGAACTGCGCCGCATCACCGGTATCGCCGGCGGGCGCACCGACCGGCACGAGTTCGCGCCGCGCGGTGATTACCTCGTGAGCGACGCGGAGGTCTACGAGCCGCACTCCTTCGATGTGGCCGTGCGGGCGCAGTATGCCGGCCGGTCGCACGAGTGGCGGTATGAGTCGCCCGAAGGGCGCATCACACTGCCTGCTGCCGTGGCGCTCGATTCCGGCATTGCAACCCGCGAAGCCGGTCCCGGCGTGATCGCGGACCAGCTGCGGCTCTATGGCCGCATCGTTCCCGATGCCGAGCGCACGCGGGCCGTGCGGGCCCGCTTCCCGGGTCCCGTGCGCAGCGTGAATGCGCGCGTGGGCGAGCCCGTGAAAGCGGGGCAGACACTGGCCACGGTCGAGAGCAACGAAAGCCTGCAGGTGTACGCAGTGACTGCGCCCATGAGCGGCACCATCACGGCGCGCAATGTCAACGTCGGCGAGAACACCGGCGATGCGCCGCTGTTCGAAATTGTCGATGACGCTGCGGTGTGGGCGGAGCTTGCGGTATTTGCGCGCGACCGGCCGCGGCTGATGCCCGGGCAGGCGGTGGAGGTGCACGCCGCCGATTCCTCCCAGGAGGCTGCGGGAAAAATCCACGTGCTCACGCCCGCGGGCGGTGGTGCGGGCTCCATCACCGCGCGCGTGGTGCTCGACAACCGCGCGCGGCAGTGGACGCCCGGCCAGTTCGTGGAAGCGCGGGTGGCGCTTGCCGAACATGCCGCAGCGCTCGTCGTGCCGGTGTCGGCACTGCAGCGCCTGCGTGACTGGGATGTGGTGTTCGTCCAGGAGGGCGGGCAGTACCAGGCGCTGCCCGTCGTGACCGGCCGGCGCGACAGCTCCCGCGTGGAGATCCTCTCGGGGTTGCAGCCCGGCGCTCTCGTGGTGGCGGAGAACTCCTTCCTCGTGAAGGCCGACATCGAGAAGTCGGGTGCTTCGCACGACCACTAGGCAGGAGAGCCCGTCATGCTTGAAGGAATCCTGAGGTTCTCGCTGCGCCGGCGTGGCTTCGTGCTGCTGGTGGTGCTGGCCGTTGCCGCGCTCGGCCTCTACAACGCGCGGCGCCTGCCCATAGACGCCGTGCCCGACATCACCAATGTCCAGGTGCAGATCAACACCGAGGTGCCGGGCTACACGCCGCTGGAAACCGAGCAGCGGGTGAGCTATCTGGTCGAGGCGGCCATGGCGGGCCTGCCACGGCTGTCTTCCACGCGCTCGCTGTCGCGCTATGGCCTGTCGCAGATCACGGTGGTTTTCGAGGAGGGCACCGACATCTATTTCGCGCGCTCGCGCGTGGCCGAGCGCCTGGCCGAAGTGAAGTCCCAGCTGCCGGCGGGACTCGAGCCGCGCATGGGTCCCGTCGCCACGGGCCTGGGCGAGATATTCATGTTCACGCTGGGACCGAAGGCCGGCGCCCGCAAGGCCGACGGTGCAGCTTACGATGGTTTCGACCTGCACGACGCCATGCGCTGGATCCTGCGGCCACAGCTGGCGCAAGTGCCGGGCGTGACCGAGGTCAACAGCATCGGCGGCAACGAACGGCAGGTGATCGTCGCACCGCTGCCGGCGCGGCTGCTGGCCTGGGGCCTCACACTGCAGGATCTGGTTGCGGCGCTGGAGCGCAACAACACCAGCACTGGTGCGGGCTACATCGAGCGCAACGGCAGCCAGTACCTGATCCGCTCGCCGGGACAGGTCGCCTCGCTCGATGACGTGCGGCGCATCGTGGTGCGCACAGTGGATGGCGTGCCCGTCACGCTGGGCGATGTGGCCTCGGTGGAATGGGGCAGTGGCCTGCGTACCGGCGCCGCCACCATGAACGGCGAGGAAGTGGTCATCGGCACGGTGTTCATGCTGATCGGCGAGAACAGCCGCAATGTGGCGAGGGCGGCTGCCGCGAAGCTGGCGCAGGCGCAGTCCAGCCTGCCGGAGGGCCTCGAGGCGCGCGTGGTCTATGACCGCACCACGCTGGTGGATCGCACTCTGGCCACGGTGCGCACCAACCTCATCGAGGGTGCGGTGCTTGTCATCGTCGTGTTGTTCGTCTTTCTCGGCAATCTGCGCGCGGCGCTCATCACCGCCGCGGTGATCCCGCTTGCGATGCTGATGACCATCACCGGCATGGTGCAAAACCGCGTCAGCGCCAACCTCATGTCGTTGGGCGCGCTGGACTTCGGCCTCATCGTCGATGGTGCCGTCATCATCGTGGAGAACTGCGTCCGCCGCCTGGGCGAAGCGCAGGCGGACGCGACGTCGCCGCTGTCGCTGCAACGGCGGCTCGCCGCCGTCTACCGGTCCGCCGACGAGGTGATCCGGCCCAGCCTGTTCGGCGTGGGCATCATTGCAGCCGTCTACCTGCCGCTGTTCGCCCTCACCGGCGTGGAAGGCAAGATGTTCCACCCCATGGCATTGACGGTGGTGATGGCGCTGTGCGCGGCGCTGGTGCTGTCGCTGTCCTTCGTGCCGGCCGCCGTGGCGCTCTTTCTCACTGGCCCGGTCACGGCGCAGCACAATCCGGTGCTGGAGGCGGTGGCCCGCATATACCGGCCCGCGCTCGAGAAGGCTCTGGCGCTGCGCGTCGTCGTGGTCGCGGCGGCGGCGCTGCTGGTGGCGCTGTGCGGCCTGCTCGCCACGCGCCTCGGCAGCGAATTCATTCCCGGCCTCGACGAGGGCGATGTGGCGTTGCACGCGCTGCGCATTCCCGGGACCTCGCTGACCCAGGCCATCGCCATGCAGCGCCAGCTGGAGCACGAACTTGCGCAGCAGCCCGAGGTGCAGCGCGTGTTCGCCAAGCTCGGCACGGCCGAAGTGGCCACCGACCCCATGCCGCCGTCGGTGGCCGACAATTTCGTGATCCTCAAGGACCGCAGCCAGTGGCCGGATCCGAAGCGCTCCAAGGCGGATGTGGTGGCGGAGCTGGAACGGCGGGCGGCGCAGGTGCCCGGCAACAACTACGAGTTCACACAACCCATCCAGATGCGCTTCAACGAGCTGATATCAGGCGTGCGCACCGATGTCGCCGTGAAGGTGTATGGCGATGACCTCGATGTGCTCAATGCCCAGGCGGCCCGTGTCCTGGAGGTGCTCCAATCCATTCCGGGCGGCGCGGACGCCAAGGTGGAACAGACCACCGGCCTGCCCATGATGACCATCGCTCCGCGGCGCGAGCTGCTGGCACGCTACGGCCTGTCGGTCTCGGACCTGCAGGAGGTCGTGGCTACCGCTTTCGGCGGCCACGAGGCCGGCACATTGTTCGACGGCGACCGGCGCCACGCCATCGTGATCCGCCTGCCCGAAACGCTGCGCAAGGATGACGGGGTGATGGAGCAGCTCACCGTGCCGCTGCCAGTCGGTGGTTTCGTGCCATTGCGCGAGGTGGCAGATGTCGTAGTGGCCGAAGGGCCGAACCAGATCAACCGCGAGCAGGGCAAGCGCCGTGTAGTGGTCACAGCCAATGTGCGCGGGCGCGATCTCGGCGGCTACGTTCAGGAACTGCGCCGCGCCATCGATGCCACCGTGAGGCTGCCGGAAGGCTACTGGCTCGACTATGGCGGTACCTTCGAGCAGCTGCAGAGTGCGGGTGCGAGGCTGGCGGTTGTGGTTCCGGTCACGCTGCTGCTGATCTTCGGCCTGCTGGTGATGGCGTTCGGTTCCGTGAAGGACGCGCTCATCATATTCACCGGCGTGCCGCTGGCGCTCACCGGTGGGGTGCTCAGCCTGTGGCTGCGCGGCATTGCGCTGTCGATCTCTGCGGGCGTGGGCTTCATTGCCCTGTCGGGAGTGGCGGTGCTCAATGGCCTGGTGCTGGTGAGCTTCTTCCGCCGTCTGCGCGCGGAAGGAGTGCCCCTCGATGCTGCAATCCGGCGGGGTGCGCTGGGGCGGCTGCGGCCCGTGCTCATGACCGCTCTGGTCGCGGGCCTGGGTTTCCTTCCCATGGCGCTGAACACGGGCATCGGCAGCGAGGTGCAGCGGCCGCTCGCCACGGTGGTGGTCGGCGGGATCTTCTCCTCCACGCTGCTCACGTTGCTGGTGCTGCCGAGCCTGTATCGCATAGTGCACCGGCGTGATGTGGAAACGGCTACGATGGACGCCGGCCACGCCGCCAGGCAGAGAGAGAATCCCCTGTGAATCAACCCGCGCCCCTTCCGCCCTACGAGGCTTCGCCGCCCAGCTCGCAGCGCCTGTGGAAGAGCATCGTGCTTGCCGCGGCTGCCGCTGCCGTCATCCTGGTGCTGTTCGTGCTGCCAGCCGAATACGGCATCGACCCCACGGGCGCCGGCCGCGCCATGGGGCTCACAGCTGTCAGCGGTCCGACGCGCACCCTGCAGATAAAAGACGTGATCGGCGGCAACGAGAATTTCCGCGACGTGGCATTGCCGGATGTGGGAGAGCCCACGCCGCTGCCCAATCCGGCCGTGGCGCAGATCAAGGCGGAGGCGCCCCAGATGCGCACCGTGGTGGTGAAGCTGGGCCCCAACCAGGAAACCGAGGTCAAGACCGTGCTCGACGAGGCGCAGGTCATCCTCTACTCGTGGAAGGCCGAAGGCGGGGATGTGTACGTGGACTTCCACGGCCATCAGCCCGGCATGGGCAAGGAGTTCGTGCGCTACGAGGAGCAGCAGCAGACCACCAGCGGCCATGGCTCGCTGGTGGCGCCGTTCGCGGGCGAGCATGGCTGGTTCTGGCTCAATCTCGCCGATGCGCCAGTGACCATCACGCTGCAAGTCAGCGGCTATTACAAAGACATCGTCGACTACGGCATCATCCGATAGAAGGTGACGTCGATGCGAAAAACCGCGTTTCTCGCCGGCACGCTGTTGCTGCCGCTGTTTTGCACCGTGGCATGGGCCCATGGCGTGGCCGGTGGCGATGCCGCATACCTGGAGTCGGTGCGCGGCGTGCAGTTTTTCCCGTTGGCCTACCTCGGTGCCAAGCACATGGTCACGGGCTACGACCACCTGCTGTTCCTGGCCGGCGTGATGTTCTTCCTGTACCGGCTGAAGGACGTCGCGCTGTACGCGACGCTGTTTGCCGTGGGCCACAGCCTCACGCTGCTGCTCGGCGTGCTGGCGGGCATCAAGGCCAATGCCTACATCGTCGATGCCATCATCGGGTTGTCGGTGGTGTACAAGGCGCTGGACAACCTCGGCGCCTGGTACAAGTGGGGCATCGCCATCAACCCGCGGGCAGCAGTGTTCGCATTCGGTCTGGCGCATGGCTTCGGCCTTTCCACCAAGCTGCAGGACCTCGCCCTGTCGCGCGACGGGCTGGCAGGCAACATCCTGTCATTCAACGTGGGCGTGGAACTGGGCCAGATCGTCGCGCTGGCTTTCATCCTGCTGGCCCTGCAACTGTGGCGGCGCAGGGGCTCCTTCCTGCACGGCGCCTGGGCCGCGAACGTCATCATCATGACGGCGGGCCTGGTGCTGTTCGGCTACCAGCTCACCGGCTATTTCATGAGCAGGGCATGAAGCGCGTTGTGATCCTCGTGCAGCAGTGATACCTGGGGTACGCCGGCCCCGGTCACGGCTTCGTTGAGCGCTGCGGACACACAGGCGCGGTACTGGTCCGCATACATCCTCCGGTAGGAAACCATCCGGCCGCAGAGGTTGTCGGCAGCGTCCTTGAGTTTGCCATAGAGCTGCGCCGCACCCTCCGCTGTCTGCGCGTTCGTGCGGTTGAATGACACCGTGGTGGTCATCGATTCGGCAGCTGCAGTACCGGCGGCCAGGGCCATCGAGACACCCATCAATCGAACCAGCTTCTTCATTGCAATGCTCCTGTCAGTGAGCGGGAAACATCGTCGTCCGGCATGGACGACATCCGCATGCTCCCTGAAGCATGTTTCATGCCAGCCCCGGGTGGAGGCTGAGACTGCGCTGCGTGCGGCGCAGTGCTTCCCGCTACTCGGCGGGCTACGTTTGTACGTGCAACAACGGTCATCATCTGCCCTGAATGAGGGCAGAGACTGCGCCTTTAGATCAGGAACAGCGTCCCAAGGCCGAGCAGCGCGAAGAAGCCGATCACGTCGGTGAAGGTGGTCAGCACCACGCCGGCGGAGAGCGCCGGGTCGACGCGCATGCGGCGCAGGGTCAGCGGCACCAGTACACCGACGATGGCGGCCATGGTCTGGTTGATCACCATCGCGGCGGCCACGATCAGCGCGATCTGCCAGGTGCCCAGCCAGAACGCGGTCACGGTGCCCACCACCAGCGCGATCGCAGCGCCGGTGAGCGCACTGACGCCGATCTCGCGCAGCAGCAGCCAGCGCGTGTCGTGCCACTCCACCTGCCCGAGTGCAATGCCGCGGATGATCAGTGTCACTGTCTGCGTACCGGAGATGCCGCCCATGCTGGCCACGATGGGCATCAGTGCCGCCAGCGCCGCCACTTTCTCGATGGTCCCCTCGAAGCGCTGCACCACCAGCGCCGCGACGAAGGCGGTGATGAGGTTGATGCCCAGCCAGAACAGCCGGCGCCGCGAGGCCGGCAGCACGCTGGCGAAGACATCCTCCTCATCGCGCAGGCCGGCGCCAGCCATCACCTCGTGCGCGGCCTCCTCGGTGATGACGTCCACCACATCGTCGATGGTGATGCGGCCGAGCAGGCGGCCGCCCTCGTCCACCACGGCGGCGGACACCAGGTCACGGTCCTGGAATAGCTGCGCCACTTCGCGCGCCGGTAGGTCGGGGGCGATGCGCGGCGCGTCGGGATCGAGGCAGGCGCCCACCAGCTTGTCCAGGTCGTCGGTGAGCAGGCGCGCCAGGGTCACGGTGCCGAGGAAACGGTCAGCGCGGTCCACCACGAACAGCCGGTCCGTGCGCTCGGGCAGCTCGTCGCGCATGCGCAGATAGCGTTGCACCACCTCCAGCGACACATCGGCCCGCACGCTCACCGTGTCGGTGTTCATGAGGCCGCCGGCCGTGTCGTCGGGCCACACCAGCATGCGCGACAGGCGCTCGCGCTCCTGCTGGTCCATGTTGTGCAGCAGCTGCTGCGTGACCTTCTCCGGCAGGTCCGCGATCAGGTCCGCCAGGTCGTCCACTTCGAGGTTGCCGGCCGCTGCCGTCAGCTCCTCGGTATCCATCTCGCGGATCAGCTGGCTGCGGACCTCGTCCGAGAGCTCCAGCAGCACGTCGCCGTCGAGCTCCGGGTCGGTGAGCTCCCACACCACCTCGCGCCGGTTCTGCGGCAGCGATTCCAGCAGCTGCGCGATCTCCGCCGGATGCAGCGTGTTGATGAGGCGCTGGGCCGAGCGCACCGCGCCGTCGTCGATGGCCTCGCGCAGCGCGGCCAGACGCCAGGATTTTCCCGGATTGCGCTCGGTTTCGCTCATCGCGCTACAGCCCCGTGTAGTTCGGGCCGCTGCCGCCTTCCGGCGTGGTCCACGTGATGATGCGGTACGGGTCCTTGATGTCGCAGGCCTTGCAGTGCACGCAGTTGGCTGCGTTGATCTGCAGGCGGCGCCCGTCCGCGCCATCCTCGACCATCTCGTAGACGGAGGCCGGACAGAAGCGTGTGCAGGGGTTGCCGTATTCCTGTGCGCAGCGCGTGGCGCACAGATGCGTGTCGGCCACCTTCAGGTGCACGGGCTGGGATTCGTTGTGGCTGGTCTGGGCGAGGAACACTGCCGCCAGACGGTCGCGCGGCGGCAGCTCGCGCGTGACCCAGTCGCGCGGCGGCGTAGCGCCCTCGTCGAGACGGGCGAGCGCGCTGTTGTCGTGGTTGGCCAGCGTCCAGGGCGAGCGGCCGGCCGTGAGGGTCTCCCACAGGCCGTTGGCCAGCCCCGCGGCCAGGCCGCGCCTGAATCCCGGCTTGATGTTGCGCGCGCGCCTGAGCTCCTGCCCGCCTGCCGAAGCGCGCCACAGCGTGTCGAATCCATCCGGTGCGCCGCTTGCCACCAGGTGCTCGGCGGCCAGCACGCCGCAGCGGATGGCCTGGTGGATGCCCTTGATCTTGGGGAAATTCAGCGTGCCGCCGGCATCGCCGATGAGCAGCGCGCCGGGCATGTCCAGCCGCGGGCAGGACTGCCAGCCGCCGGCCGCGATGGTGCGCGCGCCATAGGCCGCAACCGTGCCGCCGTCGAGCAGTTCGCGCATCGTGGGGTGATGCTTGAACTGCTGGAAGGCCTCGAAGGGCTTGAGCTGCGGGTCTTTGTAGTCGAGGCCCACTACATAGCCCACATAGGCCTGGTCGCCGTCGAGGTGGTAGACGAAGCTGCCGCCGTACTCGCGCGAGGTCAGCGGCCAGCCCACGGAATGCTGGATGAGGCCGGGCTCGCCGCGGCCGGGCCGCAGCTGCCACAGCTCCTTGAAGCCCAGCGCAAAGGTCTGCGGCGAGCGGCTGGCATCGAGGGCGTAGCGCGCGATGAGCTGCTTGGCGATGCTGCCGCGACACCCCTCGGCGATCAGCGTGGTGCGCGCGCGGATCTGTGGTCCCGCGGTGAACTCCGGTCCCGGGTTACCGTCGGCAGTCAGGCCCATGTCGCCCACACGCACGCCGGCCACCGCGCCCTCGGCATCGAACAGCGGGGCCGCCGCGGCAAAGCCCGCCAGCACGTCCACGCCCAGTGCTTCGGCGGCCTGCGCCAGCTGCGGCGTGAGCTGTCCCAGCGAGAGGATGAAGTTGCCCGCATTGTGCTGCTGCGGCGGTACTGGCAGCCGCAGGGAACCGGTCCTGGTCAGCAGCCGGAACTCGTCGCGCCTGGCCGGCACGCAGAAGGCCGGCATGTTGTCGCGCCACGCAGGCAGCAGCGCATCCAGTGGCCCCGGCTCCATCACGGCGCCGGAGAGCGCATGGCCGCCGACTTCGGCGGCTTTCTCGAGCACGCAGACCGTGCGGTCCGGGTCCAGCTGCTTGAGCCGGATGGCCGCGGCGAGGCCCGCCGGCCCGGCGCCGACGATCACCACGTCGTATTCCATCGTGTCGCGTTCGATCATGCCGGCAGTTTATCGTCGGGCGCGAGATCCGGCTCCGCGATGTGCGCGAGGATGGCGGTGCGCGCCGCGCGCCGCACCGCACTCACCGCGGCCTCCTCGATGGAGGAGGGCGCGGGAATCATTTCCAGCAGCTCCACTTCGATGGGCACCGGCTGGGGCAGCATGCCTCCCGGCGGCAGCGCCGCGCGCGTGCCGCGGATGGCCACCGGCACCACGGGAAAACCCGAACGCGCCGCGACCACGAAGGCGCCGCTGCGAAAGGCCATCAGCCCCGGCGCATGGCGGAAGGTGCCCTCCGGGAAGAAGGCCAGCGCGCCGCCCTGGCGCGCACGCTTGAGCAGCTTGCGCGTGTCGCGCGCACCCTTGTGTCCCCGGCCGCGGTCGACATAGTGGGCGCCCACGCGGCGCAGCAGCAGGTTCGCGAGCGGCACGCGGCTCATCTCGCGCTTGATCACGAAGCCGAAGCGCGGCGGCAGCGCGGCATACAGCGCCACGCCGTCGAGGTAGCTGGAATGGTTGGCGACCACCACGCAGGGCGCCTGCGGCAGGCGCCCCTGGTTCAGCACCGTGAGCCGCATGCCGGCCAGAGCGAGGAAGGCGCGGGCGGCGCAGCGCACCATGGCGCGCCGTGCCGGCAGGCTCGGAACGGGCAGGATCAGCACCAGCGCCAGCAGCGACAGCACCGTGAACAGGGTGCCGGCGTACAGTGCGTACGGGAGGCGGAGCAGGCCGGGAAGCGCCTGCTGCGGCGTCGGGGAACTCACGGGATGTCTGATGCTCCGATTGTGTGAACCGGTTCTCTTTATGTTAACGCTGCGTCCCTGCTGTGATAGCAATCACGCAGCGCCGCTGTGGCGCTGACGATACTGCGTCTGAAGTGAATCCCCCAAACTCCACCCGGAAGCGTT
Source organism: Steroidobacteraceae bacterium (assembly GCA_049841155.1). Classification (GTDB taxonomy): domain Bacteria; phylum Pseudomonadota; class Gammaproteobacteria; order Steroidobacterales; family Steroidobacteraceae; genus ZC4RG30. Next base: position 1,452,342 of record JASGHI010000003.1, on the reverse strand, counting down.
CAGTGAGCAGATCTGCCAGCACAGCCCTTGCACGTCCGGCGGCCGATGCCGTCGATCCGGCCGTGACCCGCTTCCTGGATGGCGCCTGGATGGAGCGCGGGCTGTCATCGAACACGCTGGCCGCCTACCGGGCCGATCTCATGGCATTGTCGCGCTGGCTCGCCACGCGCGATGTGCCCATCGTCAAGGCGACGCGCGCGGACCTGCTCGGATTCATCGCATGGCGAGTCGAATCCGGTGCACGTCCGCGCTCGACCGCCCGCCAGCTGTCTTCGTTCCGCCGTTTCTTCCGCCACATGATGCGCGAAGGCACGGTGCGCGAGGATCCCACGGCGCAGATCGCCATGCCGAAGATCGGCCGCTCGCTGCCCAAGTCGCTCACGGAAGAGGAGGTCGAGGCGCTGCTCAACGCGCCGGTGGTCTCCGACCCCCTGGGCAGCCGTGACCGCACCATGCTCGAGGTGCTCTATGCCACGGGCCTGCGCGTTTCCGAACTGGTGAGCCTCAGGCACTCGCAGCTGAACCTCAACCAGGGCGTGCTGCGCGTGGTGGGCAAGGGCGACCGCGAGCGCCTGATTCCCCTCGGCGAAGAGGCCGTGCGCTGGCTCAGGGAGTTCATCGGCGTCGGCCGCGGCGAGATCCTGCTCGACCGGCACACCGACTACCTCTTTCCCACGCGCCGCGGCGACCACATGACGCGCCAGGCCTTCTGGCACATCATCAAGCGCTATGCCCGCAAGGCCGGGGTGCAGAAGGAGCTTTCGCCGCACACGCTGCGCCATGCCTTTGCCACCCATCTGCTGAACCATGGCGCCGACCTGCGCGTGGTGCAGATGCTGCTGGGCCACAGCGATCTGTCGACCACGCAGATCTACACGCATGTGGCCCGCGAGCGCATGAAGGACCTGCATTCGCGCCATCATCCGCGTGGCTGAATGGCGGCGGGCGCCGGTGGCGCCCTCTGCTAGAATCCCGCCTATGAAACCCCGGCATCTGCTGCTGACCCTGGCACTGCTCCCATTGCTGGCCTGCGCGCGCGGCGATGGGCAGAGCGCCCGTCCCGCGCCTGCCGCGGCGGCGGTCACCACTGCTGCTGCCACCACAGCGGCAGATCCGCGCATCGCGCTGGCCGCCAAGATTCCGGGCGCGAGCGTCGAGGATCTGCGCGCCACGCCCGTAGCCGGCGTATACGAGCTCACGCATGGCGCCGACATCTCGTATGTCTCCGCCGACGGCAAGTTCCTCTTCGCCGGCGACCTCTACCAGATCGCCGACAACGGCAATTTCCCGAACCTCTCCGAGAGCCGCCGCCGCGAGCTGCGGCTGAAGCTGGTCAATGCCGTGCCCGAGTCGCAGATGCTGGTGTTCGGCCCGCAGACGGCCAAGCACACCCTCACCGTGTTCACGGACGTGGATTGCGCCTGGTGCCGGCGGCTGCACAGCCAGATCAACGACTACAACAAGGCCGGCATCCGCGTGCGCTACATGTTCTTCCCGCGCACCGGCCCGGATACCGAATCCTGGGAGAAGGCCGAGCAGGTCTGGTGTTCGGCCGACCGCAAGGCCGCCCTCACCACGGCCAAGCTGGGCAAGCCGCTGACGGCGAAGGTCTGCGGCGAGACGCCCGTTGCCGGGCAGTACGCGCTGGGCCGTGAACTGGGCGTGAGCGGCACGCCGGGGCTGGTGCTGGAGACCGGCGAGCTGGTTCCGGGCTACCTGCCACCGGCGCAGCTCAAGGCCTACCTCGACGACCCGGTGGGGCATCCGATCCGCTGATCCGCCGCTGGGGCGCTAGCGTTCGAGCAGATCCTTCTTGCCCGGCTTGCCGTCCCACTCCTTGGCGTCGGCGGGCGCGGTCTTCTTTTCCGTGATCACCGGCCAGCTCTTGGCGAGCTCGGCGTTGATCTTCAGGAAGTCCTTCTGCGCATCCGGCACTTCGTCTTCCGAAAAGATGGCCTCGGCCGGGCATTCCGGTTCGCACAGCGTGCAATCGATGCACTCGTCGGGATCGATGACGAGGAAGTTGGGGCCCTCGTGGAAGCAGTCCACGGGGCAGACTTCCACGCAGTCCATGTACTTGCACTTGATGCAGTTTTCGGTGACGACGAAGGTCATGGTTCTGGTCGCGGCTCGGGGGTGGCCCATTTTGCCACGGTATCGGCCCCGGCGGGTTCCCGATCAGCCGCCGCGGCGCGGCAGGGTGGTCAGATGCACGCCGCGTTCGCCGCTGGCCCGGTCGGCCAGGAAGCGGCGCAGTGCGAATTCGGTGGAGGGGAAGGCGATATCCGCCCACGGCAGTTCTTCCTCGGGCACCAGCATGGATTCCAGGCTTTCCGCTCCCACGCCGTAGCGGCCGTCGGTCAGCTGCGCGCGGAAGAAGACATGCACCTGGTGTGCCTCGGGGATGTTGATCACGGCCAGCAGCGAATCGATGGTGACGCGCGCTTCGGCTTCCTCGAAGCACTCGCGCGCCGCGCCGGCTTCCAGGGTCTCGGCGTTCTCCATGAAGCCGGCGGGCACGGTCCAGTAGCCCCGCCGCGGTTCGATGGCGCGCCGGCAGATGAGGATCCTTCCCTGGTGTTCGGGCACGCAGCCCACCACGATGCGCGGGTTGTCGTAGTGGATGGTGCCGCAGTGATCGCAGACCTGGCGGGGGAGGTGGTCGCCGTCGGGAATACGGATGGCGGTCCGGCTGCCGCAGTAGCGGCAGAATAGGGGCGTACGGTCCGGGCTCGGCATGCGCTGATTCTACCGAGACACCCGCCACCGACAATGCGAGACTTGCCCGCAGCGACCGTCATGGAGCCCACCTTGCATCCGGCACCGCGCCTGTACCGTCACCTGTATTTCCAGGTGCTGCTGGCCATCGTACTGGGCGCGCTGCTGGGGCATTTCCAGCCCGCGCTGGGCGAATCGCTCAAGCCGCTGGGCGATGCCTTCATCAAGCTCGTCAAGATGATCATCGGTCCGGTGATTTTCCTGACCATCGTCACGGGCATTTCCGGCATGACCGAGTTGCGCGTCGTGGGGCGGGTGTTCGTCAAGGCGATGGCGTACTTCCTGTTCTTCTCCACGCTGGCGCTGGTGGTGGGCCTGCTGGTGGCGCACGTGGTGCAGCCGGGTGCCGGCATGCACGTCAACGTCGCCGACCTCGACCAGGGCGCAGTCAACGGCTACGTCAGCAGGTCGCATGAGCTGACCCTGGTCGGCTTCGCCATGGACATCATTCCGGCAACCCTGCTCAGCCCGCTGGTCGGCGACAACATCCTGCAGGTGCTGTTCGTTGCCGTGCTGTTCGGCATTGCCCTGGCGCTGACCGGCGAGCGTGGCCGCCCGGTCGCCGACCTGCTCGGCGCCCTGATCGTGCCGGTGTTCCGGCTGGTGCACATCCTGATGAAGGCGGCGCCGGTCGGCGCCTTCGGCGCGATCGCCTTCACCGTCGGCAAGTATGGTCTGGAAGTGCTGTCCCACCTGGCCTGGCTGGTCGGTTCGTTCTATCTGACCTCGCTGCTGTTCGTGCTGCTGGTGCTGGGCGCAGTGGCGCGGCTGTGCGGTTTTTCGGTGCTGAGGCTGATCCGCTACCTCAAGGCCGAATTGCTGCTGGTGCTGGGCACCTCGTCGTCGGAATCGGCGCTGCCATCGCTGATGGAGAAGATGGAGCAGGCCGGTTGCGCCAAGCCGGTGGTCGGGCTGGTGGTGCCCACCGGTTACTCGTTCAATCTCGACGGCACCAACATCTACATGACGCTGGCAGCGCTGTTCATCGCGCAGGCCACGGACACGCCGATCACCCTCGGTCACCAGATTGCGCTGCTGCTGGTGGCGATGCTCAGTTCCAAGGGCGCTGCCGGCGTCACCGGCGCCGGCTTCGTTACCCTGGCCGCGACGCTGGCGGTGGTGCCGGAGGTGCCGGTCGCCGGCATGGCGCTGATCCTCGGCGTGGACCGCTTCATGAGCGAATGCCGTTCGCTGACCAATTTCATCGGCAACGCGGTGGCCACGGTGGTCGTGGCACGCTGGGAAAACGCGCTGGACCGCGAAGCCCTGAAACGCGCATTGGGCGGGCCCCCGCGCTCCATCGCCTCGCCGCCGGATCCTTCAGCCGGGCCGGGCGATCCGGCCGTGCTGACCGCCGACTGAGAATTCACGCGCCGCGGCAATCGCGCGGTCTATGCCGGCGGCGTCCACATCAAGGTGCGTGACGAAGCGCAATCCAGTGAGGCCGGTACCCAGCACGCCGCGCGATTTGAGGTGTTCCAGGAGCGCCGGGCCACGCCCGCCCTCGACCTGGGCAAAGACGATGTTCGTTTGCGGCGGCGTGACGGTGATGCCCGGCAGTGCCGCGAGGCCCTCTGCCAGCCGCCGCGCGAGCAGGTGGTCGTCGGCCAGGCGGTCGACGTGGTGAGTCAGGGCATGGTCGGCCGCTGCCGCCAGCAGGCCCACCTGGCGCAGTCCACCCCCCAGCATCTTGCGTACGCGGTGGGCGCGGGCGATCAGCTCGCGCGGGCCGGCCAGCATGGAGCCGATGGGCGCGCCCAGGCCTTTGCTGAAGCAGATGGACACCGAATCGAAAGGCCGCGCCAGTTCGGCCACCGTGCGGCCCGAGGCCACGGCGGCATTGAACAGGCGGGCGCCATCCAGGTGAGTGGCAAGACCGCGCGCATGGGCCAGTTCGCAGGCCTGGGCGGTGTAGCCGGCGGGCAGCACCTGGCCGTTCCAGGTGTTCTCCAGCGCCAGCAGCCGCGTGCGCGCGAAGTGCGCGTCGTCGGGCTTGATCGCGGCGGCGATGTCGTCGAGCTTCAGCGTGCCGTCCGGCTGGTTGGCAAGCGGCTGCGGCTGGACGCTGCCCAGTACCGCCGCACCGCCGCCTTCGTAGCGGTAGGTATGGGCGAGCTGGCCGACGATGTACTCATCGCCCCGGCCGCAATGGGCCAGCACTGCGCAGAGATTGCTCTGCGTGCCGCTGCTCATGAACAGCGCGGCCTCCTTGCCGAGCAGCGCGGCAACACGCTCCTGCAGTGCGTTGACGGTGGGATCGTCGCCGAAGACATCATCACCGGCCGGTGCAGCGGCAAGGGCGGCGCGCATGGCCGGCGTCGGCTTCGTCACGGTGTCGCTGCGCAGATCGACGATGGCTGTGTTCATGAGCCGCATCATGCCACTTCGAAGGCCACCGACCGCGTCGCCGGGTCCGCAGTCACCAGCCGGGCGGCGACCTCTGCGCCCAGCGGCAGCTCGTGGCCCGATATGCAGCGGGCCTCGATGGCGGGCCGCTTCACCATGATGCGTCCGCGAGCCGGGTCCCGGTCGTCGACCGAGATGACCGTGGCGGTGAAGGTCCTGCCCACATGCTCGGCCAGCACCGACGCCTCCAGCAGATCCAGCAGCGCGCTCTCGTACTGGCTGGCCCGGCGGGCGGCATCCCGCATCACCTGCGGCAGCAGGTCCAGCCGGGCAATCACCCAGTCCGGCACCGGCGTGCCCGCGCAGGCAGCAAGGCAGATCTCGCCGGCGAAGCGGTCCGCGAGCCGCCGCAGCGGCGCCGTGACATGCGCATACGGCGCCGCGATCGCCGAGTGTCCGGCATGCTCCGGCCGCGTGCCATGGAAGGCGACATAGTCCGAGCCCCGCAGGGTGCGGGCCGCGGCGACCAATACTGCTGCGCCTTCGGGTCTGTCTGGATCGATGGTGCGGATGAAGCCGGGATAGGAGAGGCCATCGGGCCAGGCGATGCCCAGGCCCTGCGCGATCCGGCGCAGCCGTTGCAGGTCGCGCTCGTCGGCTGGCGGCAGCGTGCGCAGCAGGCCTGTGCCGTGCGCGAGCATGAGCTTTGCGGCCGCCATGCCTGTCAGCAATGACAGCTGGGCGTTCCAGGTTTCGACGTCGAGCGCAGTCCGGTAGGACAACTGCCAGTGCCCGGCGGAATCCACCTCGATCTCCTGTTCCGGGAGCGGCAGGCTCACGCCGCCGCGTTCCGCTTCGAGCTCCAGGCGTCGCTGCCCGATCTGCTTGAGCAGGGCCAGCATCGGATCGACGGTGCCGGCATCGAAGTCGCGCTGCAGGCCCTCGTAGGAGAGTTTTGCCGTCGACCGTACGCGCGCCCGTTCGACCTGCGCGTTGCTGATCTCGCCGCTCGCATCGAGGTCCAGGGTCCACAGCAGGGCCGGCCGCTGCTGGCCGGGAAGCAGGCTTGCTGCGTCTTCGCTCAGCACCTTCGGATGCAGCGGGATCCTGCTGTCGGCGCCATACAGGGTTTCGCCACGCTTGAAGGTCTCGGCTTCCAACGCACCGCCGGGCGTGACGAAGGCCGCGACATCGGCGATGGCGTAGTGGACCCGGTAGCCCTCGTCCCTGTGCTCCAGGTGCAGCGCCTGGTCGAGATCGAGGCTCGATGCCGGGTCGAGCGTGACGAAGGGGATGTCCGTGCGATCGAGCGCGGGAAGCCGGGGATTGCGGGCAGCCGACTTGGCCTCGGCAGCTGCCTCCGGCGGAAATTCCGCGCTCACGCCAAGCTGATGCTGGATGGCCGTGACGCCGGCGGTGAGCCGGGCGCCGTCGGTCTCCCAGGCATGGCGGTGCAGGTGCACACGTCGTGAAGTCATGCCGGGGAGTATGGCGGACTGTGGGATGGCGTACAGTTCCGATCATGACCAGTTATACCCTTGCTCCCGACATCTTCCGTCTGTTCCCGGGCTATTGCCGCGGCGTCGTGCTGGCGCGTGATTTTCGCAATGGCCCCTCCACACCCGAGCTCACCGCGCTGCTGCGCGAGGCCGAAGCCGGACTGCGCGCGCGCGTCACCGGCAATCCGGCCGAGCATCCGCGCATTGCCGCCTGGCGCGAGGCCTACCGCCGCTTCGGCGCCAAGCCTTCGGAGCACCGCAGCGCGGTGGAGGCGCTGACCCGCCGCGTGCTCAAGCCCGACCAGCTGCCGGCGATCAACGCGCTGGTGGATATCGGCAACCTCGTTTCATTGCGGCACCTGCTGCCCGCGGGAGCGCATCCCACCGACGCCTTGCAATCCGGCCTCGAACTGCGGCTGGCGCGCGAGGGCGACCGCTTCGCGCCGCCGGACGGCGGGCCGGTGGAATTCCCGCCGGCAGGCGAAGTGGTGTTCACCGACGGGCAGCAAGTGCTGACGCGCCGCTGGACCTGGCGCCAGGCTGCCAATACGCAGACCCTGCCCGAAACCCGTGGCGTGTTCTTCAATGTCGATGGCCTGCCGCCGGCAACCTCCGCCGAAGTGCGCGCGGCGATGGAGGACATCGCTGCCCTGGTGCAGCGTTTCTGCGGCGGTGAGACGCGCTGCGTGCTGCTGGATGCGGAGCATCCGCAGTTGCCGGAACTGTAGATGCGCATCCACAGCAACAGCTTCCAGAACGGCCAGCCGATCCCGGCCGAATTCGCGATGGGGCAGCCGGAAGGTTTCGCCCCCAACCGCAATCCTCATCTTGCGTGGGACGATGTGCCCGGGGGCACGCGCTCGTTCGCATTGCTGTGCATCGACCCGGATGCGCCGACGGTGCCGGACATGGTCGGACGCCAGGACATCGAGATTCCCGTGGAGCAGCCCCGCGGTGATTTCGTGCACTGGGCCATGGCCGACATTGCGCCCGTGGTACGCGCGATCGCCGCCGGCAGCTGCAGCGATGGCATCGCCGTGCGGGGCAAGCGCAATCCGCCCGGCCCCGCCGGTGCGCGCCAGGGGCTGAACGACTACACCGGCTGGTTTGCCGGTGACGCCGGCATGGCCGGCGACTACTTCGGCTACGACGGCCCTTATCCGCCCTTCAACGACCTGCGCACGCACCGTTATTTCTTCCGCCTGTTTGCCCTGGACGTGGCGGAACTGGATGTGCCGCAACGTTTCACGGCCGGCGATGCGCTGCGGGCGATGCAGGGCCATGTGCTGGCCGAAGCGCAGCTCTGCGGCACCTACTCGCTGCATGGCAGCTGATCCAGAGCCAGAGGCGACGTGCACCCTGCACGATCGGCACGGCCAGTGGCCGCAGGCTGAATCCGTCGAGGATTTCCGCCACAACCTCGCGGCAGTCCATGCGCGCATTGCCGCGGCGTGCCGGCGCGTCGGGCGCGACCCGGCGGGCGTGCGCCTGCTGCCCGTCAGCAAGACCAAGGGCGAGGCGAGCATCCGCCAGGCCTATGCCGCGGGGTGCCGCGAGTTCGGCGAAAACAAGCCGCAGGAGGCTTTGCGCAAATGGGAGGCGATGGCCGACCTCAAGGACCTGCGCTGGTCGGTGATCGGCCATCTGCAGACCAACAAGGCGAGGATGGTGGCGCGCTGCGCCGCCGAGTTCCAGGCGCTGGACAGCCTGCGTGTGGCCGAGGCGCTGGAGCGGCGTCTGCAGGCCGAAGGCCGCGGACTGGACGTGTTCGTGCAGGTCAACACCTCGAGCGAGGCCAGCAAGTACGGTCTGCCGCCGGATGAAGCGGCGGCTTTCATGCGCTCGCTGGCGGGCTTCCCGGCGCTGCGTGTGCGCGGCCTGATGACGCTGGCGATGCTGTCGGCCGAGGCGGCGCGCGTGCGCCGCTGCTTCGTGCTGCTGCGTGAACTGCGCGACCGGCTGTGCCAGGACGCGGCGGGCGGGATCGTGCCCGCAGAGCTGTCGATGGGCATGTCCGGCGACTACGAAATCGCCATCGAGGAAGGCGCGACGGTGGTGCGTGTCGGCCAGGCGATTTTCGGCGCGCGGTCCACGCCCGATGCCCACTACTGGCCTGCCTCCCGCGATGCGCAGCAGCCGCTGCGCTAGTGCGTCATCGCATAGAGGATGTAGTTGATTCCGAACCGGTAGCCCAGCGCGGTCATGGGCTGTGGATACACCGGATCATCGGCATGCTCCCATGAATCCCCCATGTCCATGTTGAAGTTCATCACCACCATGAGGCGTCCCGCATCGTCGTGGATGCCGCGCCAGGAGGGCGGGCCGCCCTCGGGGACTATGCGGATTTCGCCGCCCGGGCCACGGCGCAGATGGCGCCGGCCGGGAATCTGCGTGCGTTCGCTGATGTCGTAGAGCACGTGCAGTATCGGGTCATCCTCGGCCAGCTCGACGATTTCCCGGTCGGGAAACACGCGGCGGATGCCCTCCTGGAACCCCTGCCATTGCACCGGGCCGTGGAAGTCGTCCGCCACGAGGAAGCCGCCGCGCAACAGGTATTCGCGCAGCTGCGCGGCCTCGGCCTCACTGAGCTGCCAGCGTCCCACTTGCTGGGCGAACAGCCACGGATAGTCGAACAACGCCTCGTCGGTGGCGCGCAGGTGGATGCTGTCGTCGGCCGTGTCGATGCGCGTGAGCCGGCGGACGCCATTGATGAAGTGGTATTCGGCTTCCGGATAGTCGATGGCCCACCACGGCCGGCCGCCGCCGAATCCGAAGCCGCGCTCCATGCCGCCGGTGTCGTAGATGAGGCGCGCGATCTGGAACTCGTGCCGGGGCAGTACGGCGGCGCGGGAGGCGCCTTCGGTACGCAACGGTGCGTCGGCGCTGGACGCTGCGAGGGCCAGCAGCAGGGCCGGCAGCATCACCGTCAGCGCAATTGCACGCCTGCCTGAAGGCCGCGCAGCTGTGGCCTGCTTGCATGGAGTCGAGCCAGGCATTTGCCGACTATAAGCGCGAAGCAAGCGCAGGGCCAGACATCGCCGGCCCTGCGCCCTGGCTCAGGGATCTTCGTTGCAGAAGCGTTCGATGAGTTCCGTGTCCAGCCTGGCGTAGTACCGCGTGTAGGTATAAGGCGCCGTGAGCACATCGGGATCGGTGGCCGTCACCTGCACCTCGAGGTATTTCCCATCCTCGACCGGCCGATAGCGTTCAACGACCCGCAGGTGTTCGCCATGCGGCGCACCGTCGTCGCTGAGCCAGGTCCGGTCGTTGAAGCCGACGGTCTCGACCACCAGTGTGTCGCCGTCCCATGAACCCATCGAGTCGCCCAGCCATGTCGGTTCGTACTTGGCCGGATGCTGGCTACGCATGTACACCTCGCGCCGGTTGCCGAGCGCGACCTCCTCGAAGACCATCGTGAACTGCTGCGGTGTCGCAACCAGTTCGAGGCGGGTATTGGCGCGCCCCATCATGCGGAACGGTCCGATCGCCTGGCAATGCGCCACCGGGTCGAGCGTCATATCCCTTTCACGCGCCGTCGCAGCGGCCGCCGGTCGCAAGGGCAGGCGTACCAGCGGTCCCGATCCCCGTCGTCCGCCCGCGGTTGCCGTCTCGGGTGGCAGTACTGCATAGACGCCGACCAATGCGCGGGCCTGCGGCAGCAATGTCGCCGCACTGGCAGGCGGATTGGCAGGTGCGCTGGCGCCCGTGCCGGCGGCCGGCTCGTTCACCACCGGCACCGGACGGTCTTTGTACTCGTCCATGAATTGAGAAAAGATGGCCGCCTGTTCGGCCAGCAACGCATCGCGGCGAACACGCCAGAGATTCTCGCCCGGCGGCAGGATGTTGCAGACGTTCTCCTTGGCGACCGTCTCCTCCGGCATCTTCTTGTAGTACCGCGTGTAGGTATAAGGCGTCGTGAACGCCTTGCGGTCCCAGACGAAAACCCGCAATTCCATGTACGCGCCGTCGCCGAACAGGCGGTAGCGCTCGACGACATGCAGCTCTTCGGTATGCGGGTGCCGATCAGATCCCAGCCACGACCGGTCGCTGAAACCCACGATATCGACGACGAACGTATCGCCTTCCCAATGGCCGCGCGCATCCCCGTTGAGGGTGATGGGCACATCCTTGGGATGCGGAGAGTCCAGGTAGATCCGGCGCAGATTGAACATCTCCACCGAAAACCACATCTGGTACAGCTTGCCCGGAGCCTCGACGAAGCGGAATCCGCCGCTTCCCTCGTGGCCTTGCCGGAACATGCCAACCGGTTTGCAGACCTGCCCCGTGTCGTCGATGTTCCACTCGGTGGTGTCATGCTTTGCGAGCGCCCAAGGCTGCAGATGCTTCAGGATGTCCACCTCCAGCTGGTCGTACAGCAGTTCCGGCGGTGGCGCGCCAGGGGGAGGGTTGCGCGATGCTCCCGCCCACACTCCGACCCAGCCTGGCGGCACTTGCGCGATCGCGGCTGAGGGCGCGCCGACAGACACGAGACACAGAACGAACAGGAGGAGCAGGCCGTCCTGCCGTCGCCCCGCCCGGCCGAAGAGCCTTGGCATACTCGTCATCGAACTACTCCCTGGAGAGAAGCGGGAACTGCGGAAGGCATGGGTGCACGTCCATGCCCCTGAGCCGCATCTCAACTATGGCTTGAAGTTGAACACCGTGCCGTCGGCAAGCACGAGCTTGGTGAGCAGAAGCTCTGGCTTTCCGTCCCTGCGCGGGCGCCCCGTTATCACGACCTTGTCGCCCACTTTGGACATGCCTTTGGTCCAGCCCGCGTTTTCGAGCCCCCGCGGCCCCGGCCCCTCGACTTCCCAATGCTGCAATGTTGCATTGGCCGCATCCGCCGGCCGGGCATTGAGGAAAAACAGCGTATGCGGATTGCTCCAGCTGATGGCCGTGAACGTGCCCTCGATGCTCACCACCTTGACTGTTTCGAACTGCGATTGGGAGTGGTGGGCCAATGTCGTGCCGAGCCCGGCCAGGCCGAATGCGGCCGCCGCGACCGTCAAGCGTATCCGTCGTCTCGTGCTCATGAGTCATCCCCCGGGCCGTGCCTTGTTGGCGGCTGTGGCCTTGAACGTGAATACAATTTCGCAGGGTATACAGTAAGGTATATCCTTCACGCACAACAAGCGCACAAGGCTGGGCGCCATCCGCATGCTGGTGCCCCGGCAGTCGTTGTGCCTTCCGATATACGATGATATATATGTAAAACTAGAGGGTAACTTGTCACACAGTGGGGCAGGAATCCCTGCGGTAAGGGCATCGTCGTTACCCAAATCTTTCCAATTCCTGAATTCAAGCTGAGGGAGAGAACGTGAAAATGCGTGACAAATTGCCGAGCATTTCCCTGATTGCACTTGCTGTCGCCCTTGCACTGCCCGGCGAGTCCCTGGCGCAGGCAGCCGGTGGCGATGATCTCGCCGAGATCGTGGTTTCGGCGCGCAAGCGCGACGAGAGCATCGTCGAGGTGCCGCAGACCATCACCGTCATGAGCGATCAGGTGCTGGCCGACTACAACATCCGCAGCTTCAACGATTACGGCAACAAGGTTCCCAACCTGGTCTTCCTGGAAGGCGGTTCCGGTTCATTTGCCGGCTCTCCGTCCGCGAGCCGTGGCGTGACGATCCGCGGCATCGCGGGAGCCAATACCACCTCTTTCTACATCGATGACACGGCCATTCCGGCCACCGAGAACCCGCGCATCGTGGACGTGGAGCGCATCGAGGTGCAGAAGGGACCGCAGGGTACGCTGTTCGGCGCCAGCTCCATCGGCGGCAACGTGCGCATCATCACCAAGCGGCCCTCGTTCGCGGGCCCCGAGCTCAAGTACCAGTTGAGCGGCGGCTACACCAAGAACGGCGGTCAGCCGGACTACAACGGATCCCTCATCGGCAACACGGTGGTGATTCCGGACAAGGTTGCGGTTCGCGCCATGGCGTTCGTCAACCACGATTCCGGCTTCATCACCAAGACCTTCCCCATGGACCTGGCCGGCAAATACCCGGCAAGCCGCAAGGGAACCGGTGAAACCTTCCACTATGGCGGGTCGATCGGTGCGTTCGTGCAGTTCACGCCGAATTTCACGGCGGATGTGAAACTGCTCGCCCAGTGGGAGAACTGGCCCTATGGCTTCAGTACTGTATATCGAGGCCAGGACAAGTTCGATCCGCCGGGCGACCTCACAGTAGCTCGGGCGGCCGATATCCGCATCTTCGACCAGACCCGCTGGTTCCTGCCTTCGCTGACGCTGAAATACGAGGGCACCGGCTGGGGGCTGACCTCTGCAACCAGCTACTACGACCGTTCCAACAAGACCAACAACGACGTCACCGAGGCGATGCGCCAGGCCGTGCGGACCCGCTACGGCTACGTGTACACCGGGCCGGCGCAACAGGCAGGCAGTTCGAGCTCGGGGAACCTGCAGCAGGAACTGCGCCTGGCCGTGGAGCCGATCTTCGGCATCAGCGGTCTGCTGGGTCTGTACTACTCCAAGGAGGATGGCCACAACCGCGGCGAGCCGCGCGTCATCGACGGCCTTGCCGCCGCCGCCGCGGTTGCGACTCCTCCGGTCATCCTCGCTGGCGACAACTGGCAGGATACGCTGGGCAGCAGCCACAACACGCAGAAGGCGATCTTCGGTGAGCTGTACTACAAGCCGATCACGAAGCTCTCCCTGACGGCCGGCCTGCGTCGTTACTGGCTGGAGCAGAACAACTACACCGGCATCCGCGGTGATGTCTTCGTCAACCGCGATACCTACACGCACGTGAAGACCGCCGGCTACAGCCCCAAGTTCAGCATCCTGTTCGAACCGACGACAGGCAGCTCGGTGTATGCCACGGCTGCGAAGGGGTTCCGGCCGGGTGGGCCAGGCAACAGCTCGCTCATCGCCCAGTGTGATCCCGACCTGGCGCGCCTGGGCGTGACGCGCGCGAAGGTCGCCGCCGGCTATGAATCGGACAATGTCTGGTCCTACGAGCTGGGTGCCAAGGGCAGTGTGGGAAGAATGCTGATGACGGGCTCCGTCTTCCAGACCGACTGGAAGGACATCCAGCAGAGCGTGTATCTGCCCTCCTGCGGCCAGCAGTTCACGGGCAATGCCGGTGCGGCCAGGGTCCGGGGCTTCGAGTTCGAGATCAACGGCCGTGTCACGCAGGATCTGAGCGTGCGCTTTGGCTTCGGTTCGACGGATGCCAAGATCGTCGACAATGCCGGCGGAAGCACCGGTCAGGCGGTGGGCTCGCCGGTCTATGGTGTTCCCCGCAAGAATGCGACGTTTGGCCTCGTTTACGAGCACGAGCTGCGCTCGGGCCTCAGCGGCTTCGCCTCCGGCGACTGGTCGTACGTCGACAAGAGCCTGTCCGCGAACGGCGGCAGCGCCAATCCGCAGATGCGCGGTGCCTACAACCTCGCCAATATCAGGTTCGGTGCCCGCTGGGATACCTCGGAACTGTCGCTGTACATCAACAACATCGCCGATACGCGGGCGAACCTGGGTGACTACCGGGCTCCGATCAACGAGACCCGCCAGTTCAATGGGGTGACGCTGCCCAATGTGCTGGTGGTCCTGGCGCGGCCGCGGCAGGTCGGACTGCAGTGGCGCCACGGCTTCTAGTGAAATCGTGCCGGTAACTTGAGCAAGAAGGTCGCCCGGCAACGGGCGACCTTCGTTCTGAACGCCATCGGCATGCTGGTGCCCGTGGTCCGAATCGAACGGACATGACCTTGCGGTCGGCAGATTTTGAGTCTGCTGCGTCTACCAGTTCCGCCACACGGGCCTCGGGTGCGGGGAGGCGAAGGATAGGCGGAAATTTGTTCCTCCGCTGCGACCTTTTTGCCCGCTGGCGCATCTTAGGGATGTGGGCAGCTTCATCGGCATCCAGGTCGACGGCGAGGTGCTGCAGCGGATCGCTGCGGCGGACCCGGCTGCGACCCGTGCGCTGTACGGACAACTGGCGGGGCCCTGCTTTGCGCTGATCCGGCGCCTAGTGCGCGACTGGGCGGCTGCGGAGGACATCTTCCAGGATGCCATGCTCGCGGTGCTGCAGCAGGCGGGGAGCTTCCGCGGCGAGGCGCCTTTCGGGATCTGGGTGCGGCAGATCGTGCTGCGCCACTGCCTCATGTACCTGCGCTCGCCGTGGCAGCGGGCGCGGCGCGCGCTGTTCGAGGTGAGCGAAGGCAGTTTCGAACCGGTGTCCGCCGAACCTGGCCTGGCCGACGCGTTGGACCTGGAACGCGCGCTGGCGCAGCTTGCGCCCACCGCCCGCGCTGTGCTGTGGCTGCACGATGCCGAGGGCCTTACTCACGAGCAGATCGCGGCCGGTTTCGGCCGCAGCACCAGTTTTTCCAAATCGCAGCTCTCGCGGGCCCATGCGGCGTTGCGTCTGCTGCTTGCTCCGGTAGAGGAGGATTCTGCATGTCGAGCCCTGAATCCGGTCGCGGCGTCCTCGGCATGAAGGCGCTGGCGATGAAGGATGCGGCGCTGCAGGAACTGGCCCAGCGGGATGCCTGCGCGCCACCCCCTTATGACTACGATGAGTTCGCGCGGCGCCGCGACCGCGCTGTCGCGTGGCGCCGCGCCACGGGGTGGGCGGCGGCTGCCTCGGTCGCCGCCTTGGGCGTGCTCATCGGTCTTTCGCTGCAGGGCCAGGACCAGGGCCTGACGGTGCGCGTTGCCGGGCCGGCCACGGCGGCGCCCGAGGTGGATGAAGCTGCCCCCGACGCCGCCGAACCCGCGCTGGTGGATGTGGGCCGCACGGCGCTGCGCGACGAACTCGAGGACCGCATTGCCTGGTTCGACGCAGCACTTTCCACCGGCGGCGCAGAGGCGCTGCCCGATGCGGAGCTGATGCAATTGCAATGGACGCGCGAGCAGCTCGCAACTTCGCTGCAGCACGTGACCTATGCCCATGCCCTGCTCGATTACTAAACAGGAGTCATCGATGAATCCGAATGCATCCCTCCGCCGCTTGCTTGCCCTGGGGCTGATGTGCGGCCTGGGTGGCGCCGCTGTTGCGGCGGAGCCGGCCACGCCGGCGCCAGCCGGGCAGCAGCAGCAGCTGGAACAGCAGCTCGATGCGGCACGCGGGCGCCTGGCGGCCGCGGCGCGCGAGGTCGGCGAGCTTTCCGCGCAGCTGGGCCGCGATACCCAGGGCCGCATGCAGTGGCGCTTCGCCGGCGGGCCGCCGCCGCGCGCCACTCTGGGTGTGCAGGTGCAGGGGCAGCGCGCTGATGGCGGTGCCCGTGTCGTGGCAATCAGTCCTGGCGGGCCGGCCCAGGCAGCCGGCGTGCAGGTGGGTGACGTGATCACCGCCATCGGCGGCGCAGACATCGCCGGCAACGATGAGCCGGGCCGCGCGCTCGCCGAGCGCGTGCGCGAGCTGGATCCCGGTCTCAAGGTGAAGCTGGCCGTGCTGCGCGACGGCCGCAGGATGGAGCTGGACATCACTCCGCGCGCCGCACCGCGCGTGGCCATGTTCCGTGCTGCCCCCGGCATGCGGATGCCGGGGGCAGGAATGCCCGGTGGTCCGGGTGTTCCCGGCTTCGCACCCCGCTCCGCCGACCGCTTCCGCGGCATGGAGTTCGCGACGCTCTCGGAGCGTCTGGGCGGCTATTTCGGCGTGAAGGCCGGCGTGCTGGTGGTACGTGCCGGCGAGGGCGGTGTGTTCAGGCTGCAGGATGGCGACGTGGTCCTCGCCATCGACGGCCGCGAACCGCGCAGTGCCGCGCATGCCACGCGCATTCTCAGTTCCTACCAGCCCGGCGAGAAGCTGGTGCTGAAGGTGCAGCGCGAGCGCCGCGTGCAGAGCATCGAGGTGACGCTGCCGGAGGATCCGCGCGCCTTCCGCGGCCAGCGTGGTGAGGGCGGCCCCGCAGCGGCGCGCCCGCCGCGCGGCTGAAGGCTCCCGGGTTGCTGAAGGCCCCGGAGCGCTGGGGCCGATGCTCACGTCCATGGACGTGACCATCGCGCTTGCCTAACATGCGCGGCCCGTGCGCCGCGCTGATTTCCACTACGAACTGCCTCCCGAGCTGATCGCGCAGGCGCCCTTGCCGCAGCGCTCGGCCAGCCGTCTGCTGTGCCTCGATGGCCGTGATGGCGCCATTGTGGATCGTATGTTCACCGATCTGCCGTCGCTGCTCGGGTCCGCCGACCTCATGGTGTTCAACGACACGCGCGTGGTGCCGGCGCGCCTGTTCGGCGCCAAGCCTTCGGGCGGGCGCGTAGAGATTTTTCTCGAACGCGCCGTGGCCGAGCGCGAGGCACTGGTGCAGCTGCGTGCCAGCAAGCCGGTGCGGCCCGGCCTCGTGATCGCAACGGCGGGCGGCGACGTCGAGGTACTGGCGCGTGACGAGGACCTGTGGCGCGTGCGCACGCCGGAGGAGGTGCTCGCGTTCTTCGGCGCGCATGGCGCCATGCCATTGCCGCCCTACATCGGGCGGGCCGCCGATGCGTCGGACGCGGAGCGCTACCAGAGCATCTTTGCCCGCGCACCGGGGGCCGTGGCAGCACCGACCGCCAGCCTGCACTTCGATGAGGCGCTGGTGGCGCAGCTGGACGCGCGCGGCATCGCGCGCGGGCGGGTGACACTGCATGTGGGGGCGGGCACCTTCCAGCCGGTGCGCGTCGATGACATCGCGACTCATGTCATGCATGCCGAGCGCTACGAGATCAGCGAGGAGCTCGTCGCGGCCGTGGCGCGCTGCCGCGCCGCGGGCGGGCGCGTGGTGGCCGTGGGCACCACGGTGGCGCGCGCGCTGGAATCCGCAGCGGGCGGCGAACGGCCCGGCGCGCCGGGCACCGGCCTGCACGCCGGGCGCGGCGACACGCGCCTGTTCATCACGCCGGGCTATGCTTTCCGCGTCGTGGATGCGCTGATCACCAATTTCCATCTGCCGGAGTCGACGCTGCTGATGCTGGTCTCGGCCTTCGCGGGGCGCGGGCAGGTGCTCGCCGCCTACGCCCATGCGGTGCGTGAGCGCTACCGTTTCTTCAGCTACGGCGACGCGATGTGGGTGACGCCGCAGCCGGCGGCGCGCGCGGTGCCGGCATGATTGCCTTCGAACTGCTGAAGCAGGAGGGCGCGGCGCGGCGCGGCCGGCTGCGGCTTGACCGCGGCACCATCGAGACGCCGGCCTTCATGCCCGTGGGCACCTACGGCACGGTGAAGGCCATGACGCCCGAGGAGCTCACCGGCCTCGGCGCCGAGATCATCCTCGGCAATACCTTCCACCTGATGCTGCGCCCGGGCACCGGCGTGATCGGCGCGCATGGCGGGCTGCATGGCTTCATGCACTGGTCGCGCCCCATCCTCACCGACTCCGGCGGCTTCCAGGTGTTCAGCCTCGCCGAGCTGCGCAAGATCACGGAGGAGGGCGTGCGCTTTGCTTCGCCCATCGATGGCTCGCAGGTGTCGCTGACGCCGGAGGGCTCGATGGACGTGCAGCGCCAGCTCGCTTCGGACATCGCCATGTGCTTCGACGACTGCACGCCCTGGCCGGCCACCGAGGTGCAGGCGCGCGAATCCATGGAGCGCTCGATGCGCTGGGCGGCGCGTTCGCACCGCCATTACTACCGCGACGACCCGGCGGCCGGGCATCCCGGCGGTGGCGGGCCCGCCGGCAACCTCTTCGGCATCATCCAGGGCGGCATGTATGGCGCGCTGCGGCAGGCTTCGCTCGAAGAACTGGTCAAGATTGGCTTTCCGGGCTATGCCATCGGGGGGCTGGCCGTGGGTGAACCCGAGGAGGTGCGCCTGGCCGTGCTGGAGGACATCGAGCCGCACATCCCGCGCGACCGGCCCCGCTATCTCATGGGCGTGGGGCGGCCCGAGGACCTCCTCGCTGCGGTGGCCCGCGGCGTGGACATATTCGACTGCGTGATGCCCACCCGCCATGCCCGCAACGGCCACCTGTTCACCGCCACCGGGGTGATCAACATCCGCAATGCTGCCCACGCGGCGGATACCGGCCCCATCGACCCGGAGTGCGGCTGCTACACCTGCCGCCACTATTCCCGCGCCTATCTGCGGCACCTGGACCGCTGCAACGAGATCCTCGGCGCGCGGCTCAACACCCTGCACAACCTGCATTTCTACCTGGACCTGATGCGCCGGATGCGGGCGGCCCTGGACGAGGGGCGCTTCGCCGCTTTTGCCCGGGAAACCCTCGCGCGGCGCCGGGAGGGGGAGAAAGCGCCCCCTGTGGCATAATGCCGCGCCTTTTTTTGTCGAGGGTATTCCCATGAGCTTTCTGATTGCTGACGCCCATGCCCAGGCGGCGGGTGGCGCGGCGCCCACCGCCGGTGGCATGCAGCAGATCCTGGTGCTGGTAGTCTTCGTCGTGGTGTTCTATTTCCTGCTGATCCGGCCGCAGCAGAAGCGCGCCAAGGAACACCAGAAGCTGCTCGCCGACCTGCAGTCCGGCAACGAGGTGGTCACCGCCGGCGGCATCGTGGGGCGCATCGTCGAAGTCTCCGACGCCTTCGTGACGCTCGAGATCGCCGACAACGTCCGCATCAAGGTCCAGAAGTCCCAGATCACCCAGCTGGTTCCCAAGGGCACCTACAAGAGCGCCTGATCCGCCATGCTCGAATTCGCCCGCTGGAAGTACGTCCTCGTCGCCGTGGTGATGCTGCTGGCGCTGGTCTTCGCCGCCCCGAACTTCTTCGGCGAGGACCTCGCGCTGCAGGTGGCACGCAAGGACCGCAATCCCATCGATGCCGCCGGCCTCACGCAGGTCGAGGATGTGCTCAAGGCCCGCGGGGCGCCCTTCAAGCGGGCCTTCCTCGATGACGGGCGGGTGATGGTGCTGTTCGACGGCGTGCCGGACCAGCTGCGCGCGCGCGACGTGGTCGGCGACGGGCTCGCGGCCACGCATGTCTCGGCGCTGTCCAGCGCCTCGCGGGCGCCGGCGTTTTTCCGTGCGCTGGGGCTGCGGCCCATGCCGCTGGGCCTGGACCTGCGCGGCGGGCTTTACCTGAGCTACCAGGTGGACGTGAACGGCGCCGTGGACCAGCTGCTCGACAGCTACGAGCAGGATTTCCGCCGCGCGCTCACGGCGAAGAACCTGGCCTTCACCGATGTCACGCAGGTGGCCGGCGACGAGGGCCGCAACATCGGCGTGCGCGTGATGCTGCCGCCGGGCACGGACGTGGGTGCCGCGCGCGACGCCATGCAGGCGGTGGCCGCGGATCTCACCTACACCACGGCGGACGGGGCGGGCGGCCGCTACGTGCAGGCGGTGCTGACGGCCGTGCAGATCACCGATCGCCAGCGCAATGCCATCCAGCAGAACATCGTGACGCTGCGCAACCGCGTCAACGAGCTGGGCGTGTCCGAGCCCATCGTGCAGCAGCAGGGCATCGACCGCGTGAACGTGCAGCTGCCGGGCGTGCTCAACAGCGCCGAGGTGAAGGACATCCTTGGCAAGGTCGCGACGCTGGAATTCCGGCTCACCGACACCACCAACAGCGTGCAGGAAGCGGTGACGCGCGGCCGCGCGCCGCTGGGCTCGCGCCTCTACTACCACCGCGACGGGCGTCCCACGCTGCTCAAGCGCGAGGTGATCGCCACCGGCGACCAGCTGGTCGACGCCACCTCCTCGGCCACGCAGGACGGGCCGGGCGTGTCGGTGCGCCTCAATGCCCAGGCCGGCGAACAGATGCTGCGCACCACGCAGGCCAATGTCGGCAAGCCCATGGCGGTAGTGTTCATCGAGAAGAGCCGCCAGAAGGTCATGGTCAACGGCCAGGAGACCGAGCGCGACGTGACCACGCAGCAGGTGATCAGCGAGGCCACCATCCGCGGCGTGTTTGGCAACCAGTTCTCGATCACCGGGCTGTCGCAGGGCGAGGCGCGTGATCTCGCGCTCTTGATGCGTTCGGGCCAGCTGGCCGCGCCGCTGTTCGTGGTCAGCGAGCGCGTGATCGGTCCGTCGCTGGGCCAGGCCAGCATCGACGCCGGCACCAAGTCGCTGGTGATCGGCATGGCGACGCTGTTCGGCTTCATGATCCTCTACTACCACGTGTTCGGTGTGGTGGCTGCGGTGGTGCTGTTCGGCAACGTCATCCTGCTCACGGCGCTGCTGTCGCTGATGGGCGCGGCGCTGTCGCTGCCGGGCATTGCCGGCATCCTGCTCACCGTCGGCATGGCGGTGGATGCCAACGTCATCATCTACGAGCGCATCCGCGAGGAGCTGCGCAACGGCGTTTCGCCGCAGACCTCCATCCGCGCCGGCTTCGAGAAGGCCTTCTCGGCCATCTTCGACGCCAACATCACCACGGCCATCGCCGGTATCGTGCTGTGGGTGTTCGGTACCGGCCCCATCCGCGGTTTCGCCGTGGTGCTGACGCTGGGCATCGCCACCTCGATGTTCACCACGCTGCTCGGCACCCGCGCACTGCTGACGCTCATCTACGGCGGCCGCCGCAAGCCGGCCCGCCTGGCCATCGGTTGACCGGGAGTTTTACGTGGAGTTCTTTCACAAGAAGACCAACTTTCCGTTCATGGCGACGCGGCGCGTGTGGTACGCGCTGTCCGCAGTGCTGGTGATCGGTTCGATCGTCCTGTTTTTCATGCGTGGCCTGAACCTCGCGGTGGATTTCACCGGCGGCGCCGTGGCCGAGGTGACCTTCACCGATACCGCGCCCATCGAGCGCATCCGCGAGGGGCTCGAACAGGCGGGCTTCCACGAGCCCTCGGTGACCAACTTCGGCTCCTCGCGCGACGTGTCGATCCGCCTGCCGCCCGATGCATCATTGTCGGTGGACCAGGTGCGCGAGCGGGTGACCACGGCGCTGCACGGCATCGATCCGGGTGCCACCATCCAGCCCATCGAGTTCGTCGGGCCGCAGGTGGGCGTGGAACTGCGCAACGCCGCCATCTGGGCTTTGCTGTTCACCTTTGCCGGCATCTTCGTCTACATCATCTTCAGCTTCCACACCTGGCGCCTGTCGGCGGGTGCGTCGCTGGCGCTGCTGCACGATCCCATCCTCATCATCGGCTGGTTCGCGCTGTCGCAGACCCCGTTCGACCTCGCGGTGATCGCAGCGTTGCTGGCGACGGTGGGCTACTCGCTCAACGACACCATCATCATCTTCGACCGCATCCGCGAGCGCTTCGAGGCCAACCGGCGGCTCGAAACCATCGTGGCGCTGGACCAGTCGGTGAACCAGACCCTGTCGCGCACCATCATGACCAAGGTCACGACGCTGATCGTGGTCGTGGCGCTCTTGATCTTCGGTGGTCCGGCGCTGCGGGGCTTTTCCGAAGCGCTGGTGATCGGCATCCTGGCCGGCACCTATTCGTCGATCTACATCTCCTCCGCGGTTGCCATGGACCTGGGCCTGAAGGCCGAGCATGTGTTCCCGACGGTGCGCAGCAAGGAAGTCGACAGCCTGCCCTGACGAGGTGACAAGACGATGCCGTTGATGGAGCTGCTTTCGGATCCGGCATCGTGGGTGGCGCTGGCCACCCTGTCGGTGCTGGAGATCGTGCTCGGCATCGACAACATCATCTTCATCTCGATACTGGTCGGGCGCCTGCCCGAGGCGCGGCGCGACCGGGCGCGCATCGTCGGCCTGGCGCTGGCGATGATCACGCGCCTGGCACTGCTGCTGTCCATCGTCTGGCTCACCCGGCTGAGCCGGCCGTGGTTCAGCGTGTTGGGGCACGATTTCTCCGGCCGCGACCTGGTGCTGCTGCTGGGTGGCGCCTTCCTGCTGGTCAAGAGCGTGCTGGAGATCCACCACACGCTGGAGGGCGCCGAGGACGACCGCAAGGCGCGGCTGTTCTCCAGCTTCCTCGTCATCGTGGTGCAGATCGCCATCATCGACATCGTGTTCTCGCTGGATTCGGTGTTCACCGCCGTCGGCCTTGCCGAGCCGCACCAGGTGCCCATCATGATGGCGGCCATCGTGATCGCCATCCTGGTGATGATGGCGCTGTCGGGACCGATCGCGCGTTTCGTCGACCGCCACCCCACGGTGAAGATCCTCGCGCTGTCGTTCCTGATCCTGGTGGGCATGGTGCTGGTCGCGGACGGCTTCGGCCACGAAGTGCCCAAGGGCTACCTGTACTTCGCCATGGCCTTCTCGGTGTGCGTCGAGATGATCAACATCCGGCTGCGCAGGCTGCTGGACGCGCGCAGGGGCTAGCGGGGCCTGCGCCTCGCGGCACTGGCAATGCTCCGGCAAGCCTGACTAGAATCCGGAAACGAAAGGGAGTCCGCTATGAACTGGCGCATCAAGCCCCTCGACCTCATCCTGGCCACAGCGGAGAAGAGGAGCCTCAAGCGTCAGCTGGGCGCCTGGGACCTGACCATGCTGGGTATCGGCGCCGTGATCGGCACCGGCATCTTCGTGCTGACGGCGGTGGCGGCGAACAAGGCGGGCCCGGGCATGATGTGGTCCTTCGTCATCGCCGCGGCGGTGTGCCTGCTGACAGCTCTCATTTATGCCGAGATCGCCTCGATGGTGCCGGTCTCCGGTTCTGCCTACACCTACTCCTACGCAGTGCTGGGCGAGATGGTGGCGTGGGTGGTGGGCTGGGCGCTGATCCTCGAATATGCGGTGGCGGCCGGCGCCGTTGCCGTGGGCTGGTCGGGCTACATCAACGGGTTCCTGCAGTCCGTGGGCTGGGGGCTGCCCATCGGCCTCACGGCGGGTCCGGCCGACACCGTCACGCTGGCCGACGGCACGCAGGTGGCAGGCGCTTTCAATCTGCTCGCCTTCCTCATCTCGCTGCTGCTTGCTGTGCTGCTGACCATCGGCACCTCGCACAGCGCCAAGGTCACGGCGGTGCTGGTGATCGTCAAGATGCTCGCGCTCACCGCGTTCATCGCCATCGCAATGCCGGCCGTGAAGCATGCGAACTTCGAGCCCATGCTGCCCAATGGCTGGGGCACACCGCTTTCCGGCATGGGCGTGGTGGGCGCCGCGGCGTCCATCTTCTTCGCCTATGTGGGGTTCGATGCCGTGTCCACGGCAGCCGAAGAAACCAAGGATCCCCAGCGCAACATTCCGCGCGGCCTCATCGGATCGCTGGTGGTGTGCACGGCCTTCTATCTGCTGGTGGCATATGCGGCCACCGGAGCAGTGGGCGCGCAGCCCGGCGGCGCGCTGGCCAGTTCCAAGGAGCCGCTGGCCTTCGTGCTGCGCGAGCTGGGCTGGCCCAACATGGGCAACTGGGTGGCGGCCGCGGCCATCATCGCGCTGCCCTCGGTGGTGCTGATGATGATGTACGGCCAGACGCGCATCCTGTTCACCATGTCGCGCGATGGCCTGCTGCCGGAACAGCTCTCGCGCGTGCACCCGCGCTTCCAGACCCCGCATGTCGTCACCGCCGTCACCGGCGTGGCGGTGGCGCTGTTCGCCGGCATGTTTCCCGTCGGCATGCTGGCGGACATTTCCAACTCCGGCACCCTGTTCGCGTTCTTCGTCGTCGCGCTGGGCGTGATGGTGCTGCGCGTGCGGCTGCCGGATCGCCCGCGCCAGTTCCGCACGCCGCTGATCTGGGTGGTGGGGCCGCTGGCGATGATCGGTTGCGTGGTGCTGTTCTTCAGCCTCGGCGCCTACACCGTGAAGCTGTTCGTCATCTGGGCGCTGATCGGCCTGGTGATGTACGCGGTCTACGGCCGCCGCCGCAGCAATCTGGCTGAAGGGTCTGCGCAGGAATAGTGCGCGTCGGCATTGGCCTTGATTTCGGCACGTCGAACTCGGCGGCCGCCTGGTTCGACGGCGAGCGCCTCCACAGCATAGTGCTGGAAGAGGGCGCCGCTGGGCCTTCACCCATCCTGCCCACGGCCGTGCACCTGGACCGCGAGTACCGCGCGCAGGTGGGCAGCCGCGCCATTGCGCAGTACGTGGAGGAGAACCGCGGCCGGCGCGTGGAGCTGGTGGCCACGGTGATCGGCGAATCCGCCTCGTCCGTGGGCGGCAACGAGGCCGGCGAGGACATCTCGCGGCTGCACACCGAGCGCCACGTGGTCTACGGTCCTCCCGTGGACCGCACGCTGCCGGGGCGGCTGTTCCTTGGCCTCAAGCGCCTGCTGGGTGATCCTGAAATCGAGCGTCTGAGCGTATTCGACCGGCAATACCGGCTGGTGGCGCTGCTTACGCCCATCCTGCAGCACATGCGTGAAGGCATCGGGCGCGTATGCGCCGCGCCGCTGCTGCCCATCCACGTGGGGCGTCCGGTGCACTTCGAAGGACGGCATCCCGGCCGCGATGCGGTCGCGGCCAGCCGCCTCGCCGAGGCGCTCGGGCATGCGGGATTGCCACTGGCACAGTTCGGCTCCGAGCCCGTGGCGGCGACGCTGAGCTGGGGGTGGCGTGTGCGGCCGCCGCGCGGCGCTCTGGCGCTGACCGTGGATTTCGGCGGCGGCACGCTAGACCTGAGCCTGATCCGCCATGACGACACGCGCTTCGAGGTGCTCGCCACGAAGGGCCTGGCCCTGGGCGGAGACCGCATCGACCAGCTGATTTTCGAATCCATGCTGTTCCCGCAGCTGGGACAAGGCGAATCCTGGGTGCGGCCGGTGGATGGCCGCGAGGTGAACACGCTGTTTCCCTTCGGCGAGTTCGAGGCCGGCCTCGTCAACTGGCCCACCACCTTCCTGCTCAACCAGAACCGCACGCGCTTCATGGTGGCGGACCGCCTGGCGCGCGGCGGGCCGGGCGGCGAGAAGTTCCAGCGGCTGCTGGACCTCATCTCGTACAACTACAGCTACAACTGCTTCGCGGCCATCAAGCGCGCCAAGGCCGCGCTGTCGACGGTCGAGGCCACGGTGATCGACATCCCGGAGCTGAATCTGCGCCTGCCGTTCACGCGCCGGCAGCTGGATGTCATCCTGCAGCCGGTGCTCGCAAGCTTGCGAGCGGCGATCGGCGAGGTGCTCGATGCAGCGGGGCGGCGCGCGGACGAGGTGGACGTCGCGATCCGCACCGGCGGCACTTCGGAGATCGTCGCCGTCAGGAATCTGCTCGAGGAACTGTTCCCGGGCCGCGTGGTGGGCCACGAGCCCTTCACCAGCGTGGCTTCGGGTCTGGCAATCGCGAATTTCAGAGGTCAGGCGCTGGCCTGACGCGGTCAGCCGTTGCCGGCTTCGCGCAATTCTTCGGGCAGATGCGGTGCCAGCGCTTCGATCAGCGCGTTGAAGATGCGTGGGTTGCCGGCGATGATGTTGCCGTTCTGGCGGTATTCGCCGCCATCCAGCGTGCCGATGAGCCCACCCGCCTCGCGGATCAGCAGGCTGCCGGCGGCCGTGTCCCAGGGCTTCAATCCAATCTCCCAGAACCCGTCCACGCGGCCGGCGGCCACATAGGCGAGATCCAGCGCGGCGGCGCCGGGCCGGCGCAGTCCCGAGGCGCGCGTGATGATGGTGCGCATCATCGCCATGTAGGCGTCGAGATAGCGCAGGTTCTCGCGGTACGGGAAGCCCGTGGCGATGAGGGCGCCCTCGAGCGTGCGCTGCCGGCTCACGCGCAGGCGGCGGTTGTCGAGGTACGCGCCGGCGCCGCGCGTGGCCGTGAACAGTTCCTGCCGCATCGGGTCGTAGACCACCGCGTGTTCCATGCGCCCCTGCACCTGGCAGGCGATGGAGACGGCGAACACCGGAAATCCGTGCACGAAGTTGGTGGTGCCATCCAGCGGATCGATGATCCAGGTGGTGTCGGCATTGCCGCTGGCGCCGCTTTCCTCCGCCAGGAAGGCATGGTGCGGGTAGGCCTCGCGCAGGATCTCGATGATGGCGGCCTCGGCCGCGTGATCGATGCTGGTGACGAAGTCGTTGAGGCCTTTGGTGGCGGTCTCGACGCCTTCGAAGCGGGCGAGGCCCCGCACGATGATGTCGCCCGCGCGGCGTGCGGCGCGCACCGCGGTGTTCAGGAAGGGATGCATGGGAAGGCCTAGAATACCAGAGCCATGACTGCTCCGATCCGCTTCGTGCTCGTCGAGACCTCGCACCCCGGCAATATCGGCGCCGTGGCGCGCGCCATGAAAAACATGGGCCTGTCCGATCTGGTATTGGTGAATCCCCGCGAATTCCCGCATCCTGAAGCCACCACCCGGGCTTCGGGAGCGGACGATCTGCTGGCCAGTGCGCGCGTGGTGCCCACGCTGGAGGCGGCCATCGAGGGGTGCGGTCTGGTGCTCGCCACCACCGCGCGCACCCGCGAGCAGCACTTCCGCATCCATGAGGCGCGCGAAGCTGCCGCGCGGCTGGTCGAGGAAGCGCGGGCAACCGCAAGTCCTGCCGCCGTGATCTTCGGCACCGAGCGCTATGGCCTTTCCAACGAGCATCTGCTGCGCGCGCATGCGCTGCTGCGCATTCCTGCCAATCCCGAGTACGAATCGCTGAACCTCGCCATGGCGGCGCAGCTCATCGCCTACGAGATCCGCATGGCGCAGCGCGATGCGGCCGCGGTGCGGCCGCGCGATGCGCCGCTCGCCACGCCCGAGGAGATGGAGCGCCTGTTCCGTCACCTGGAAGAGGTGATGAACGAGGCCGATTTCCGCGACCGCACGCAGAGCGGCACGCACCTGATGGGCCGCATCCGCCGCATGTTCAACCGCGCCGAACTGGATGCGAACGAGGTGAACATCCTGCGCGGCATTCTCACCGCGGTGCAGTCGAAGCGGCGCCGCGCCGGCAGCGCATCGGCGTGAACGCTGCCGTTTATCTGGACTACGCGGCCACGGCTCCGGTGGAGCCGCGCGTTGCGGCGTACATGGCTGAAGTGCTGGCGCGCAATCTGGGCAATCCGGCGGCCAACCATGCCGCGGGCCGCGCCGCGCTGGCGCTGATCGAGGAGGCGCGCGCCGATGTCGCGGCGCTGGTGGGCGCCGATCCGCGCGACATCACCTTCACCTCCGGTGCCACGGAGGCCAACAACCTCGCCATTGAGGGCACGCTGCGCGCCGCGCAGCGGCGCCAGCCGCATGCGGATCACCATGTGGTCACGCTCGCTACCGAGCACAAATCCGTGCTCGAGCCGGTACGGCGGCTGGCGCGCAATGGCGTGTGGACCACGCTGCTGCAGCCGGATCGCGAGGGACGGCTGGCGCCGGATACGCTGGCCGCGGCGCTCACGCCGCAAACGCGCCTCGTGACGCTGCTGCACGTGAACAACGAGACCGGCGTCGCGCAGGATCTGGCGGCGCTGGCCGAAAGCTGCGCGGCGCGCAGGGTGCCGCTGCACATCGATGCCTGCCAGAGCGCGGGCAAGCTGCCGCTGGATGTGGCGGGCCTCGCCATGGTCGCGTTCACCGCGCACAAGCTGGGTGGCCCGCAGGGCATCGGTGCGCTGTATGTCGCGCCGGATCATCGCGGCTACCTTGCGCCGCTCATGGTTGGCGGCGGCCATGAGCGGGGCCTGAGGGCGGGCACGCTGGCCACGCACCAGATCGCGGGCTTCGGCATGGCCTGCCGGCTGGCCCGCGCAGCGCTGCCGGAGGCCGCGCGCCGCATGGCGGCGCTGCGCGAGCGGCTGTGGCAGGGTCTTGGCGCTCTGCCGGGCGTGCAGCTCAATGGCCACCCGCTGCGCCACGCTCCGCACATCCTCAACGTCAGTTTCGCCGGGGTGGAGGGCGAGAGCCTGTTCCGCGGCCTGCCGGGGCTGGCGCTTTCCACGGGGTCGGCCTGCAATTCGGCCAGTGCCGAGCCGTCCTACGTGCTGCGGGCGCTGGGCCGCGATACCCAGCAGGCCCAGGCCTCACTGCGCCTGAGCTTCGGGCCGCGCACCACCGAGGCCGAGATCGACGCGGCCATCGCGCAGGTGGCGGCGCGGTACCAGCATCTGCGCCGCCTTTCCCCGGCGCAGCCGCCGCCGCAGTTCGCCATCGGCGCCTGCGGCCTGCGCTACCTGGGCGAAGCCGGCGCCGAGCGCCTGGGCACCTGGGTGCGCCTGGCGGCTCATGTGGAGGGCGGTTTCGTGAAGGCGGCCAGCGCCCAGGTGTACGGCTGCCCCGACACCGTGGCGGCCTGCCGGCTGGTCTGCAGCCGCCTGACCGACCAGCCGATCTCGGGCCCTGCCGTAGGCACTCCCGAGCAGTGGCGCACAGAGGTGGGTGCGCCAGTTGAAAAACTGGGCAGGATGCTCATCATCGAGGATGCGCTGGGCGCTTTGCGCCCGGAGTGAGTGACAGCTCTTGCGAGGAAGACCATGGCCATATCGCTGACCCCCGCTGCGGCGGACCGCATCCACAAGTTCATTGCTGCCCGGGGGCAGGGCCTCGGCCTCAAGCTCGGCGTGCGCAAGACCGGCTGCTCGGGTTTTGCCTACGTGGTGAACTATGCTGACCAGGTTTCCCCGCAGGATCTGGTCTTCGAGGATCACGGGGTGAAGGTTTTCGTCGATCCGGAAAGCCTGCCGTTCATCGACGGCACCACCGTGGATTTCGTCAAGCAGGGCCTCAATGAGGCCTTCCGTTTCAGCAATCCCAATACCAAGGGGGAGTGCGGCTGCGGCGAGAGCTTCAGCGTCTGAGCGGCCGCTTTGTAAAAGTCCTTCAAAATCGGGCACTTCCGGCCCCTCCGAAATTGCCGGAACCGGCCCGGAACAGGTAAACTCCGGCTCTTTTTCAACCGCAGCCGGAGAATTCCAGATGGCGCTCGAGCGCACTTTCTCGATCGTGAAACCCGATGGCGTGGCCCGCAACCTCATCGGCGAGGTCTATCGCCGTTTCGAGAAGGCGGGGCTCACCATCGTTGCCGCCAAGCTCGTGCAGCTGTCGAAGGCCGAAGCCGAAGGCTTCTACGCCGTGCACAAGGCGCGTCCGTTCTTCAACGACCTGGTCAAGTACATGACCTCCGGTCCCGTGGTGCTGCAGGTGCTGGAAGGCGACAACGCGGTGGCGAAGAACCGCGAGATCATGGGCGCCACCGACCCGAAGAAGGCCGCTCCCGGCACCATCCGCGCCGATCTGGCCGAGAGCATCGAGGCCAATACCGTGCACGGTTCGGATTCGCCCGAGAACGCGGCCATCGAGATCGCGTACTTCTTCGCGCAGACCGAGATCCACTCGCGCTAGAGAGCCGATGACTGACGCGCGCATCAACCTGCTGGACTTCACCCGCCCCGAGCTCGAGAAATGGGTTCTCGATCGCGGCGGGAAGGCCTTTCGCGCGCGCCAGTTGTGGAGCTGGATCTACAAGCGTGGCGAGACCACATTCGACGCGATGACCGATCTCGCCAAGGACTTCCGCGCCGAGCTCAATGCCGTCGCCGGGATCCGCCTGCCCGAGGTGGTGACACGCCAGGATGCCGCCGACGGCACCGTGAAGTGGATGCTGCGCGCCGACAACGCGCAGGGCTTCGAAATGGTCTACATCCCGGAGGAGGGCCGCGCCACGCTGTGCATCTCCTCGCAGGTGGGCTGCGCGATGGACTGCAGCTTCTGCTCCACCGCGCAGCAGGGCTTCAACCGCAATCTCAGCACCGCCGAGATCGTGGGCCAGGTGTTCCTCGCGCAGAAGGAGCTGGGTTTCAAGGCCGGCGACGAGCGCATCATCAGCAATGTGGTGCTGATGGGCATGGGCGAGCCGCTGGCGAACTTCCGCAATGTCGTGCCGGCCATGCGCATCCTGCTCGATGAGCTGGGTTTCGATTTCTCGCGCCGCCGGCTCACGCTGTCCACCAGCGGCCTGGTGCCGCAGATCTACAAGCTCGCTGAAGAGAGCAATGTGGCGCTGGCCGTGTCGCTGCATGCGCCCGACGACGAGCTGCGCAGCCAGCTGGTGCCCATCAACCGCCGGCATCCGATCAGCGAGCTGCTCGAGGCCTGCTGGCACTACATCGACGAACAGAACGGCCGCAGCGTCACGTTCGAATATGTGATGCTCGAAGGCGTGAACGATTCACCGGCGCAGGCGCGCGCTCTGGCGAAGCTGCTCAAGGGGCATCCGGCCAAGGTGAACCTCATCCCGTTCAATCCATTCCCGGGCACGCAGTACCGCCGTTCCAGCCCGGCGGCCATCCGTGCCTTTCTCGACCAGGTGCTCAAGGGAGGCGTGATGGCGACGATTCGCAAGACCCGCGGCGACGACATCGACGCTGCCTGCGGACAGCTGGTGGGCAAGGTGATCGACCGCACCACCACGCGCCTGGGAACGCGCCGCGTGCAGGTGGTGACTGAATCCCGGCCGGCGGTGGCGCCATGATGCGTCACCTCGCGGCCGCAGCGGGCGCGCTGCTGCTGGCCGCCTGCGTGAGCAGCGGTCCGAGCAAGGCGCCCACCAATACCAAGGAAGCGGCGCGTGCCAACGTACAGCTGGGCGTGGCCTACATGCAGCAGGGCAACCTGCAGCTTGCCCGGGAGAAACTGCTGCGCGCCGAACAGCAGGATCCGCGCAGCGTGGAACTGCAGATGGCCATGGCCTTCCTCAACGAGCGGCTGGGCCGCCCGGAAGAAGCCGAGCGGCACTACCGCACGGCGCAGCGCCTGGCGCCGCGCAGCGCCGACGTCGCCAACAACTACGCCGTGTTCCTGTGCACGGCCGGCCGCGCCGATCAGGCCCTGCCGCTGTTCGAGACCGCGGCGCGCGATCCGTTGTATCGCACGCCTTGGGCGGCCTTGACCAATGCCGCCGTATGCCTGCGCTCAGCCAGGCGCAATGCCGATGCCGTGGCCCTCCTCGAGCGCGCCATTGCGCTGCGCCCCGATTTTTCCGAGGCCGTGATGCAGCTGGCGGATGTGCAGCTGGAGCTGGGAAATGCGGATCAGGCCGCCGCGGTGGTCAATCGTTACCTCGGCATAGGACGGTCCTCGCCGGATGTGCTGCTGGTCGGCGTGCGCGCCGCCATCGCGCGTGGCGACCGCCCCGCGACCGACGAATATGCGCGCCGTCTGCGCCGCGACTACCCCGATTCCACGCAGACGAGCATGCTGCCGCAGCTGCTGCGCGCGCCATGACCGAGACGGATTCCATCGGCGCTCACCTGCGTGCCGCCCGCGAGCGGCTCGGCCTTGGCGTGATCCAGGTCGCCGAACGCCTGCATGTGGATGTGGGCGTCGTCGAAGCGCTGGAGGGCGACCAGTTCGCGCAGCTGGGTCCGCCGGTGTTCGTGCGCGGGCACCTGCGCCACTACGCGCGGCTGCTGGGCGAATCGGACGAGGCGCTGCAGTCCCGCTATGCCGGACTGCAGGAATCGCTGGAAACGCCCGACCTGAGCGCCGCGCCGCGCCAGGTCGCGCAGCCTCCCGGCGAGGCGTTGCTGCGCTGGCCGCTGGTGCTGGGCGCGGGCGTCACGCTGCTGGCGCTGCTGCTGTGGTTCGGGCTCTCCGCGGAAGCCGCATCATGAGCACACAGCTTGCCGCGGTGCGCGGCATGAATGACGTGCTGCCGGAACAGATGCCCGCCTGGCAGCACCTGGAGACGGTGGTGCGCTCGCTGTTCGCCGAATACGGCTATCAGGAGCTGCGCGTGCCCATCGTCGAGCAGACGCAGCTGTTCAAGCGCGCCATCGGCGAGTTCACCGACATCGTCGAGAAGGAGATGTACACCTTCTCGATGTCCGCCGACGAGAGCCTCACGCTGCGGCCCGAGGCCACGGCCGGCATCGCACGCGCGGCCATCACCAACGGCCTGCTGCGCGGCGCGCGCCTGAAGCTGTGGACCTCGGGGCCGATGTTCCGGCACGAGCGGCCGCAGAAGGGCCGCTACCGGCAGTTCCACCAGATCGACATCGAGGCGCTGGGTTTCCCCGGTCCGGACGTCGACGCCGAGATGATCGCCATGACGGCGCGCCTGTGGCGCCGGCTCGGCATCAAGCGCGTGAAGCTCAAGCTCAACTCTCTGGGTACGCCCGAATCGCGCCGCGCCTACCGGGAAAAGCTGGTCGCCTATTTCCAGCAGCATGCCGAGGTGCTCGACGCCGACAGCCAGCGCCGCCTGGCGGGCAATCCGCTGCGCATTCTCGACAGCAAGAATCCCGCCATGCAGGCGGTGATCTCCGGCGCACCGCTGCTCACCGAGCACCTGGATCCCGAGTCGCGCGAGCATTTCGACGCCCTTACCGCCATGCTCGCGGCCGCAGGCATCGACTACGTCCTCGATCCACGCCTGGTGCGCGGCCTCGACTACTACTCGCGCACCGTGTTCGAATGGGTCACCGATGCGCTGGGCGCGCAGGACGCCATCTGTTCTGGCGGGCGCTACGATGGCCTCATCGCGCAGCTCGGCGGCGAAGCCACGCCCGCCATCGGTTTTGCCATGGGCGTGGAGCGCGTGGTGGAGCTGCTGCTGCAGACCGGCGCGGCCTTCGAAAAGGCTGCGCCGCAGGTCTACGTGGTGGCCGTGGGCGAGCGCGCCGGCCGCGCTGCGCTGGCCCTCACCGAGACGCTGCGCGATGCCTTGCCCGGCACGGCCTTCGAGCTGAATGTCGGCGGCGGCAATTTCAAGGCCCAGTTCCGCAGGGCGGACCGCAGCGGCGCGCCGCTGGCGCTGGTGCTGGGCGATGATGAACTCGAGCGGGGCGTGGCCCAGCTCAAACCCATGCGGCGGGAAGGCACGCAGACCGAGGCTCCGCTCGCGGAGCTGGCGGCGCGCATTCCGGCCCTGTTGCAATCGTTCCAGGGGTGATCAAGTGGATTTGTTGTCCGAAGAAGAGCAAACCGAATACCTGCGCAAGTGGCTGCGCGAGAACGGACCCTTCCTGATCGGTGTGGTGGTGGCCGCATTGCTGGCCGTGGGTGGCTGGCGCTGGTGGCTGGCGCGCGGCGAATCCAACGCCGTCGCTGCCAATGCGGCCTACGAGAAGATCCTGCAGACCTTCGATGCCGGGCAGACCGATTCGGCCGTGTCGCTTATCGAGGCACTGCGCGGCGCACACCCGAAGTCTGGCTATGTCACGGCCGCTGATCTTGCCGCCGCACGCATATTTGTTTCCGCCGGTGAACTCGACAAGGCCGAGGCGCGTCTGAAGGATGTGCTTGCCAGCCTGAAAGACCAGAAACTGCGGCCCGTCGTCACCCTGCGCCTGGCGCGGGTGCAGTCGGCCCTGGGCCGCAATGACGATGCACTGGCCACGCTGGGCACGGCAAATCAGGGCGCCTTCGAGGCCGCCTTTGCCGAGACACGTGGCGATGTCCTGCTCGCCAAGGGCGATAGCGATGGCGCGCTGCGTGAATACGAGGCGGCGCGTGCGCTGATCGGCCCGGATGCTTCCGGCACCGGTGTCGAAGCCTTGCTGGAACTGAAGATCAACGACCTGAAGCCGGCCGCGGCGACAGCGGCTCCCGCCGCTCCCGCCGCCGGTATCCCGGAGGAAAAATGATTCCGCGCAGACGTGCAATGGTGCGTGCATGGGCCGGTCTTGCCGCGTTCTGCGGGCTTGCGCTGCTGGCTGCCTGCAACAGCAACAAGACTGTCGAACCGCCGGCCGAGCTGACGCGCTTCGAGGCCACGGCGCGTCTGCAGAAGGTGTGGAGCGCGAACGTGGGCGGCGGCGAGCCGAAGCTGCGGCTGGGCCTCGGGGTGGCGCTCGATGGCAACGCCGTGTTCGCAGCCGGCCACGATGGCGACATCGCGGCCTACGACCTGCAGACCGGGAAGCGTCTGTGGCAGACGCAGACCAAACTGCCGCTGTCCGGTGGTCCCGGTGCAGGCGAGGGTGTGGTGGTCGCGGGCGCCAGCCATGGCGACCTCATCGCGCTGGATGCTGCCACCGGCGCCGTGAAGTGGAAGACCCACATCAACAGCGAACTGCTGTCCCAGCCGGCCATTGCCGATGGCGTGGTGGCGCTGCGCGCGGTGGACGGGCGTCTGCTGCTGCTGCGTCTGACCGACGGCAGCCAGATATGGGCGGCCGAGCAGCAGGTGCCGCGACTGTCGCTGCGCGGCACGGGTTCGCCGGTCATTGCCGGCGGCGTTGCCGTCTCCGGTTTCGACAATGGCAGGGTGATGGCGCTGAACGTGGCCGATGGCACCACGGCCTGGGAGGCCACGGTCGCGCCGCCCTCCGGCCGCACCGAGCTGGAGCGCCTGGTGGACATCGACTCCGCCGCGCGCGTTGCCGATGACGATGTGTACGCCGTGACCTACCAGGGGCGCATCGCGCGGCTGGCGCGCGACTCCGGCCAGCTGTGGTGGACCCGGGACCTGTCGAGCTACAGCGGCCTCGCGCTCGATGACGATGCCGTCTATGTCTCCACCAGCGAAGGCACGGTGGTGAAGATCGGCCGCCGCACCGGCGTCGAAATGTGGCGCCAGGAAGCCCTTGCCCGGCGGCGTCTGTCCGCGCCGGCGGCGCTGGGCGAGTGGGTGGCCGTCGGCGACCTGGACGGCTATGTGCACCTGCTCGACGCCGCCAGCGGCGCGTTTGCCGCGCGCCTGCAGGCCAGTGGCGGTGCCTTCACCGCAGCTCCCGTGACGGGCGGCGGCATGGCCATCTTCATGGACAATGGCGGCAGGATCACGGCGCTGCGCGCCGTCGCACTGACGCCGCGTTCCGGCAAACCGGCGCCGGCCGCAGCCGGATAGCGAAGCCGCCATGCTGCCGATCGTGGCGCTCGTCGGTCGGCCCAATGTCGGCAAGTCGACGCTGTTCAATGTGCTGACGGGCACGCGCGACGCCATCGTCGCCGACGTGCCCGGTGTCACGCGCGACCGCCAGTACGGCTTTGCCCGCAACGGCAGCTGCGTCGTCGTCGATACCGGCGGCGTGGTGGCCAGCCCCCGCTCCAGCGTCGAGCAGCAGATGCGCGCGCAGACCGAACGCGCGATTGCCGAGGCGGACCGCCTGATCCTCGTCGTCGACGGCCGCGCCGGGCTCACGGCCGAGGACATGGCCGTCGCGAAGCTGCTGCACCGCGCCGCCAAGCCCGTGCTACTCGCGGTCAACAAGGCCGAAGGCCTGGACGGCGGCGTCGTGGGTGCCGATTTCCACCGTCTGGGCTTCGGTGAGCCGCGTCCCATCGCGGCCGCACATGGTGCGGGCTGCGAGGCATTGCTGCAGCGCGCGCTCGAAGGTCTGGAGCCGGTGGCGGAGGAGCCATCCCAGGCGGATGACTCGATCCGCATCGCCGTGATCGGCCGCCCCAATGTGGGCAAGTCCACGCTGGTCAACCGCCTCATCGGCGAGGAACGCGTGATCGCCACCGACCTGCCGGGCACCACGCGCGACTCCATCCTGGTGCCCTTCGAGCGCGATGGCCGCCGCTTCACGCTCATCGATACCGCCGGCGTGCGCCGCCGTTCGAAGGTGGAAGATGCGGTGGAGCGCGCCAGCGTCGCGCGCACCCTGCAGGCCATCGAGGCTGCGCATGTGGTGGTGCTGGTGCTCGATGCGCATGCCGGCGTTGCCGAGCAGGATGCCAGCGTGCTGGGCCTGGCGCTGCAGCGTGGCCGCTCGCTGCTCATCGCGGTCAACAAGTGGGACGGCATCCCCATGGACCAGCGCGAGCAGGTGCGGGCGGATCTGGCGCTGCGGCTGGATTTCGTGCCCTTTGCTCCGGTGCATTTCATCTCCGCGCGTCACGGCACTGGCGTGGGCGAGCTTGCTGCAGCGGCGGTGCGCGCCTTCGATGCCTCGATGCGCGAGATGTCCACCTCGCAGCTTACGCGCGTGCTGGAGAAGGCGCTGGAGGCCCACCAGCCGCCGCTGGTGAAAGGGCGGCGCATCAAGCTGCGCTACGCGCACCAGGGCGGACGCAATCCGCCGCGCATCGTGATCCACGGCAACCAGACTGCGCAGACGCCGGATGCCTATCGGCGCTATCTCTCGAATGTGTTCCGCGAGGCCTTCGACCTGTACGCCTGCCCGGTGGCGCTGGAACTGCGCACGGATGCCAATCCCTTCGGCAACCGCGAGCAGCGCGCCGCCGCGGAGCGCAAGGTTGCGGCAAAGAAGAAGGGTGGGGCGGCCAACGCCGCGCGCCGCGCGCCGCGCAAGCGCGTGGCTACCGGCAAACCCTCCGGCCGGCCGCGCTAACCTAGGGCGTGAAGCGCGCGCCGGGAGTGGGCTCCACCGGCGCGGTCTCCACCGGCTTGGGTGCCGGCGGCAATGGCAGGAACAGCGCCGGATCCACCCAGTTTCCGTTGAGCATCACGCCGAAGTGCAGATGCGGCCCCGTGACCCGGCCTGTGGCGCCTACCTTGGCGATCTCCTGGCCGGCCTTGACCTCTTCGCCGGGTTTGACGTCCCAGGCCGAGAGATGACAGTACATGGTGATGAAGCCGTGGCCGTGATCGAGGAACACGGTGCCGCCGTTGAAGAAGAAATCGCCGGTATCCAGCACCACGCCATCGGCCGGCGCGAGAATGGCGGTTCCGGTGGGGGCTGCGATGTCCATGCCCGAGTGCGGGTTGCGCGCCTGCCCGTTGAAAACCCGTCGCAGGCCGAAAGAGCTCGAGCGCGGTCCCCGCACCGGCGGCCGCAGAGAGAACGTGGCCGGCACCGCGTTGCTGAACGTGTTCAGCGACTGGCGGATGCGCTTCTGTTCCTGCGCGACACGCGCGCTGTCCGCGGCGGACAGGTCCACCTGGCTCTGCGGCACCTGCAGCCGCTGTTCGACGTATTTCTTTCCGGTGACCTGGATGTCCGCAGTCCGTGCCGGTGCGCCGGGCTTGGCGATGATCTCGGCTTCATAGCGCCCGGGCTTGGTTGCAAGGCCGATGCCGACCACCGCCTTGCGGCGTTCGCCATCGACCACGGTTAGCACCCGCCGGCCTTCGAAGCGCACCACCGGTTCCGGATCGCTGGCTGCACCCACGTCCAGGATGGCCACTCCGCCGGGCACGCTGCTGGCACGCGGCAGCGCTGCCCAGGCCCCGGGAATCCAGCAGGCAGTCAGCGCGGCAACACAGATCGCTGTTCTCATCATGCGGTACTTGTACAACATTCAGGTGGCCCCGGGGTGGATCTTCGTCACCGTGGCTTGTGCGCCGCCGCGCGCGAAACGCAGCGCCAGCTCCTCGCCGCAGGTGAGCTGCGCGGCATGGGTAATGACTTCGCCCTGCGGCCCGGTCGCGATGGCATAACCGCGCGTGAGCGTCGCCAGCGGGCTCACCGCGTGCAGGCCGCGCTGCGCCAGTGTGAGCTGCTGCGTGGCCTGCAGCAGGCGCTGTTCCCAGCCGGCGCGCAGTTTCAATTCCAGCTCGTCCAGTTGCTGGGCCTGCTGCGTGAGCCTTGCTCCCGGGTGCGCGCGCTGCAGCCGCGCGGCCAGCGCCTCGTGCCGCTGCCCGGTGTGCGCCAGCTGGCGGCGCACCGCCAGCTGCAGGCGCTGCAAGGTGGCACGCAGCCCCTCTAGCAGCGAGGCGCGGTCGGGCACCACGATTTCCGCGGCGCCCGAAGGCGTCGGTGCGCGCACGTCGGCCGCGAAGTCCGCGATGGTGAAGTCGATTTCGTGGCCGATGCCGGTCACCACGGGCAGCGGCGAGCGGCGGATGGCCCGCGCCACGCGCTCGTCGTTGAAGCTCCACAGGTCCTCGATGGAACCGCCGCCGCGCGCAAGGATCACCACATCGCAGTCGCCGCGCGCGCCGGCTTCCTCCAGCGCGCGGACAATCGCCTCGGCCGCCGCTGCACCCTGCACCGGCACCGGGTGCACCAGCACTGCAGCAGGGGGGAAGCGCCGCGCGAGGATGTGCAGCACGTCGCGCACCGCCGCGCCCGTGGGCGAGGTGATCACCGCGATGCGCCGCGGCATCGCCGGCAGCGGCCGCTTCAGCGCCGCATCGAACAGTCCTTCAGCTGCGAGCCTCGCCTTGAGGCGTTCGAACTCGCGCCGCAGCGCGCCTTCGCCCGCATCCTCCATCTGCTCGGCGATGAGCTGGTAGTCGCCGCGCGGCTCGTAGAGGCTCACGCGCCCCCGTACCGTGAGCAGCTGGCCGTCCTGCGGCCGGAAACCCACCTGCAGGTTGCGCGCCCGGAACATGGCACAGCGGATCTGCGCCTCGCGGTCCTTGAGCGTGAAATACCAGTGGCCGGATGAGGGGGTGCTGAAGTTCGAGATCTCGCCCTCCACCCACACCGGCGGAATGCCCGCCTCCAGGATCAGGCGCGCCTCGCGGTTCAGGCGCCCCACGGTGTATACGTCGCGTTCGCTCTTCACAGGCGGATGCTAGTACATCCCGGTGGCCGGGACGACGGTCACCGTTTCGGTTTCCGGATCGAAGACGATGCGCGCCTCGCCGCGTTCCACCGCAGCGCGCAGACGCGCCACCTTCGCGGCGAAGTCCAGCTCCACCTCGCCATAGTCCGTGCCCTCGCGCAGCACCACGCTTTCCAGCACGCCGGTGAGCGACTCGGGCGAGAGCAGCTGGTGGGGAATGTCGACCGTCACGGCTGTTTCCCGAAAGCCCGGTTCACATAGAAGGCCAGCAGCAGCAGCGAACATACGCCCACTGCGGCGCAGGCCACCAGGGCGCTGGTGAAGGCCTGGCGTGCCATGGCTGTCAGCGCTCCTGCGGCCGGCGAATCCGCCGCTGCGGCCACCGCGCCGCCCAGCGTGGCGCGGGCCGTCTCTGCGGTGGCTGGGTCCAGCCCTGGCGGCAGGTTCTGCATGTGTGCGCGGTAGATCGCCGTGCCCAGGCTGCCGAGCAGCGCAATGCCCAGCGCGCCGCCCAGTTCGAAGGCCGTTTCCGACAGTGCCGCGGCCGAGCCGGCGCGCTCGGGTGGCGCCGAGCTCACCACCAGATCCGTGGTCAGCGAAGCCACGGGCGTGAATCCCAAGGAGAACACGGCCAGCGACGCCACCAGCAGCAGCAGCGGACCTGCCGTGTCCAGGAACAGCAGCAGCGCGAAGCCCGCTGCGGCCACGGTCATTCCCACTGTCATGAGCTGCCGAGGCTGCCAGCGGTGCGCCATTGCCGGCACTACGCCCGAGCCAAGGATGAAGGCCAGGGCCGAGGGCAGCGACCACAGCGCGGCGTGCAGCGGCGAGAGGCCCAGGACCAGCTGCAGGTACTGCGCGATGAACAGGTACAGCCCGCCGATGAAGAAGGCCCCCGACAGGTTCATCAGCAGCGCCGCGCGGAATGGCCGGTTCTTGAACAGCGACAGATCCACGAAAGGGTGCGCCAGATGCCGCTGCCGCCGCACGAATGCCGCTCCGATTCCGATCCCGGCGAGCACTGCAGCGGATGCGGCCGGATTGAGCCCCTGTGCCGCGGCCTCCTTCACGCCGAAGATCACCGCCAGCACCGCGGCCAGGGACAGCGCGGCACTGGTGATGTCGAGTCCGCCCGGAGTCGGATCGCGGAACTCCGGCAACAGCAGCGGGGCCAGCACCAGCAGCAATGCCATGGCCGGCACATTGATGAGGAACACCGAGCCCCACCAGAAGTGCTCCAGCAGCAATCCGCCCAGCACCGGTCCCAGCGCCGTGCCTGCCGAGAAGCTGGCCATCCATACGGCGATCGCCGTGCGCCGCTGGATCTCGTCGTGGAACATGTTGCGGATCAGCGAAAGCGTCGAGGGCGCGAGCGTCGCGCCCGCAAGTCCGAGGACCGCGCGCGCAATGATGAGCTGCGTGGCGCCGCCCGCGAAGGCCGCCAGCAGCGAGGCTGCCGCGAAGGCTGTCGCTCCCAGCATGAGCAGCCGGCGCCGCCCGATGCGGTCCCCCAGCGTGCCCATGGTGACCAGCGCGCCCGCCACCAGGAAGCCGTAGATATCCATCATCCACAGCATCTGCGCGGCACTGGGCTTGAGCTCGCGCGTCAGCGCCGGTACGGCGAGGTTCAGCACCGTGAGATCCATGGCGTAGACCAGGCAGGGCAAGGTCAGGACGGCAAGGCCGGTCCATTCCCGGGGGCCGGCCCGGGAGGGCGTGGAAAAGGGGGGCATGAGCTTATTCTGCGCGATCCGCCGCCCCGGTGGCGGGTTTACCCGTTGCGGCGGCATGCGTAAAATACGGCATGCGAATCCTCGAAGAAGCCCTTACCTTCGACGACGTCCTGCTGGTCCCTGCGGCCTCCGACGTCCTCCCCCGTGAAATCGACCTCGGCACGCCACTCACCCGTACGGTGCGGCTCGGCCTGCCCATCCTCTCCGCGGCCATGGATACCGTCACCGAGGCGCGCCTCGCCATCACCATGGCGCAGGAAGGCGGCATGGGCATCATCCACAAGAACATGACCATCGAGGCGCAGGCCCGCGAAGTGGCCCGCGTCAAGAAATTCGAGAGCGGCGTGATCCGCGATCCGATCTCGGTGACGCCGGACATGACCATCCGCCAGGTGCTGGAGCTCACGCGCTCGCGCGGCATCTCCGGCGTGCCGGTGGTGCAGGGCAAGAAGGCCGTGGGCATCGTCACCCACCGTGACCTGCGCTTCGAGACCAAGCTGGACGCGCCCGTGTCTTCGGTGATGACGCCGCAGAGCAGCCTGATCACCGTCACCGAGGGGGCTTCCAAGGACGAAGTGCTGGCGCTGCTGCACAAGCACCGCATCGAGAAGGTGCTGGTGGTCAACGGCAACGCCGAGCTCACCGGCATGATCACGGTGAAGGACATCCAGAAGGCCAAGGATTTCCCGCGCGCCAGCAAGGACGACACCGGTCGGCTGCGCGTCGGCGCCGCGGTGGGCACGCAGGTTGATTCGATCGACCGCGTCGCCGCACTGCATGCCGCCGGCGTGGACGTGGTGGTGGTGGATACCGCGCATGGCCACACCCGCTGGGTGCTGGACACGGTTGCCGCGATCAAGAAGAAATGGCCGGAACTGCAGGTGATCGGCGGCAACATCGTCACTGCCGATGCCGCGAAGGCATTGGTTGCCGCCGGCGCCGATGGCGTGAAGGTGGGCATCGGCCCCGGTTCCATCTGCACCACGCGCATCGTCGCGGGCGTGGGCGTGCCGCAGATCAGCGCCGTGAGCAATGTGGCGCAGGCGCTGGAGGGCAGCGGCGTGCCGCTGATCGCCGATGGCGGCATCCGCTTCTCCGGCGACATCGCCAAGGCGCTTTCCGCCGGTGCGCATGCGGTGATGATCGGCGGCCTGTTCGCCGGCACCGAGGAATCCCCCGGCGAGGTCGAGCTTTACCAGGGCGCGAGCTACAAGCAGTACCGCGGCATGGGTTCACTGGGTGCCATGGCGCAGAAACATGGCTCGGCCGACCGCTATTTCCAGGACGGCAGCAGCGAGCTGGAAAAGCTGGTGCCCGAAGGCATCGAGGGCCGCGTGCTGTACAAGGGCAGCCTGGTGTCGATCCTTTACCAGCTCACCGGCGGCCTGCGTGCGGCCATGGTCTACACCGGCACCCGCAGCGTGCAGGAGCTGCGCACCAGGACGCAGTTCGTGCGCATCACCGGCGCCGGCATGCGCGAGAGCCACGTGCACGACGTGCAGATCACCAAGGAAGCGCCGAACTACCGGATTTCGTGAGGGCGGGGCAGCGTGTCAGCGCAGGTATTGGCCCAGACCGACCAGTGCGGTTGCGGCGGCAATCATGCTGGCCATCATCACTCCCAGGCGGATGGTGAGGTTGTTCTGCAATTCGGCCATCCGGATCTGAAGGTCCTTCGACAGCGATGTGCTCATTGTCGAAATTTCCTGCCGGACCAGCTTGAAATCGGCGCTCATCTCTGTGCGCAGGTTATCCAGCTCGGCCTTGGTGGCGAGCTTGTCCATCATCTCGTGCTCGAGCGCATCGATGACTGCCCGGGCCTTGTCGTCGGGGACGTTGATGCTCACCAAGGCATCATACAGCGAATACACCACGCTCATCGAAGCCCCTCCTCATCCCCTGGGTGGCCATGTTGAGCCATCATCCTTTCGCCCGCGAACTTCATAAATCTCGAATTCGAGCCCAAATCCAGTGATCGCACCGCAGCATGATATCCACGCCCACCGCGT
This sequence comes from Steroidobacteraceae bacterium, assembly GCA_049841155.1. GTDB lineage: Bacteria > Pseudomonadota > Gammaproteobacteria > Steroidobacterales > Steroidobacteraceae > ZC4RG30. The sequence goes on along the minus strand of JASGHI010000003.1, from coordinate 1,409,923 downwards.
CCTCATCCTCGATTTCGGTTCGCAGTACACCCAGCTCATCGCGCGCCGTGTGCGCGAGCTCGGCGTGTACTGCGAGATCCACCCTTGGGATGCCGGCGACGCCGACGTTCGCGCCTTCGGACCGAAGGGCATCATCCTTTCTGGTGGGCCCGAGTCCGTATTGCAGCCCGGCGCGCCGCGCGCCCCCGACGCCGTGTGGCAACTTGGCGTGCCGGTGCTCGGCATCTGCTACGGCATGCAGACCATGGCTGCCCAGCTAGGCGGGCAGGTCGCGCCCGGCAAGGTGCACGAGTTCGGTTATGCCGAGGTGCGCGCCCGCGGCCATTCGGAGCTGCTGCGCGACATCGAAGACCGCGTCAACGCGGAGGGTCATAGCCTGCTCGACGTGTGGATGAGCCACGGCGATCATGTCACGCAGCTTCCACCCGGCTTCAAGCTCATCGCCGCCACTGGCGATATTCCCATCGCCGGCATGGCCGACGAATCGCGCCACTACTACGCGCTGCAGTTCCATCCCGAGGTCACGCACACGAAGCAGGGCACGCGTATCTATGAGCGCTTCCTGCACGGCATCTGCGGCCTCGATGCAAGCTGGAACTCCGGCAACATCATCCAGGACGCCATCGAGCGGGTGCGTGCGCAGGTGGGCCGCTCCAAAGTGCTGCTGGGCCTTTCCGGCGGCGTGGATTCCTCCGTTGTCGCTGCGCTGCTGCACAAGGCTATCGGTGACCAGCTCATCTGCGTGTTCGTGGACCACGGCCTGCTGCGCCTCAACGAAGGTGACGAGGTCATGCGGGTGTTCGCGAAGAACCTGGGTGTGAAGGTCATTCGCGTGAACGCCGCCGAACGCTATTTCCGCGAGTTGAAGGGCGTCGCCGATCCCGAAGCCAAGCGCAAGATCATCGGCCGCCTGTTCGTCGAAGTGTTCGACGAGGAGGCTGCAAAGCTCACCGACGTCGCCTTCCTTGCCCAGGGCACCATCTACCCCGACGTGATCGAATCCGCCGGCAGCAAGACCGGCAAGGCGCATGTCATCAAGAGCCACCACAACGTCGGTGGTTTGCCCGAGCACATGAAACTAAAGCTCGTCGAGCCGCTGCGCGAGTTGTTCAAGGACGAGGTCAGGAAGGTCGGCGTGGAGCTGGGTTTGCCGGCCGAGATGGTTTATCGCCACCCATTCCCCGGACCGGGTCTTGGCGTGCGCATTCTTGGTGAAGTCACCGCCGCCGCTGCCGATACCCTGCGGCATGCCGATGCCATCTTCATCGAGGAACTGCGCAAGGCAGGCTGGTACGACAAGACCAGTCAGGCGTTTGCGGTGTTTCTCCCCGTGAAGAGCGTGGGTGTGACCGGCGATGGACGGCGTCACGAGCCGGTGATCGCGCTGCGCGCAGTCGAGACCGTCGATTTCATGACCGCGCACTGGGCGCATTTGCCCTACGAATTGCTGGATGTATGCTCGCGGCGGATCGTGAATGAAGTGAAGGGCGTCTCGCGCGTGGCCTACGATATCAGCGGCAAGCCGCCGGCGACGATCGAATGGGAGTGAGCGGCGCTTTGAGCTTCCTGTCTACCTCGCCGTCCCGATGACGGCGATCGTGGGCGGCGAGGCGCGTTGGATCGTCAGGCTTTCACGGCATTGTGGCTCCCGAAGCACCGGCACGTATTTCTGCTGATCGGGGAGAGTCCAGGTCGGCCAGCCGCCCTCGGTGTAGCGGGTGCGATGCCAGGGGATGGAACTGGCCCTGCCTTTTTTGCCGGGAAAGTGACACGCACCCCGGCGCAAGTTGATAATAGCCGCAGTCTTCCATCCGGTTGCTGACCATCATGGGTGCCAGAGGAAGTCCGGCCATCAGGCAGGCGGGCGTCGTGGCTCTCCTTCTGCTCGCAATCATCCCGCGGGAAGCCGAATCGCAGGATGTGTTCGGCGCACAGCCGCTGCAGGCCCGACGCAACTGCAGCGTCACCGACCCGGGACCCTACATCATCAGCCGGCCGCCATCCTGCGCCACGCGTATCGCCGAAGGGCGCCGCCAGTATGGCGTCGAGCCCACGTTCATGAGCCTGCGCGAATCGCGGCAGATTCCCGCTTCCTGGCAGTATGGGTCACCGTGGGGTCCGTGCGTGGAGGGTGAATCCATGCTGTTCCTCACGCCTGCCGGCAAGCAGCTGTACGAGCAGACGGCCGGGCAGTGCGATGAGCAATTCGCGGCCACGGCACCGTCGCGCGGCGGGCAGCCGTCGGTGTCGGCGCGTCCGGGCGGTGCGCCGGTCCCGGATGGCATGCCGGGTTCGACCAGTGTCCGGATCGGTGGCGATGCCACCGCGTCATCCATGCCGCCTTCCACGCGCGGCCAGCAGTCCTACATCGGCACGCAGGCCCAATTCCCCTGTGTCAACGCCACACGGCCCGGTGTCGAGTACGTTCGCGGCCTGCCGGGCGGCGCGCAGTGCGTGCTGCGCGAGAACGATGCGCTGTGGTGCCGGCAGCGGCAGGCCAACTCGTACAATCCCTACCTGCCCACGAATGCGGCCTGGCCATTGCAGCCGGTGGGCGTGCGCATCACGCCCGGCTGCCGCATCGAGGCGCTGGAGCCGGCAGCACCGCAGGCCGCGCCGCCACCGGGGTCGCTGCTGGCCGAGTGCTGCCGCACACTGAAAGGCAGCGCCGTCTGTCCCGTGAGCAATGCCACGCTGCTGGCCAACTACCGTGGGCTGGATCGGCTGCGCAGGATGCCCAGTTGCCCGGCTGGCGAGATGAAGACGGATCGCGTCGTCGGTCCGGTGGAACTGGGTACGCCCGTCGGCGATCCCTCGCGCTGGGCGGCGGGCCTGGTCGTGGGCACGGCCGACTGCCTGCATCTGACGCTGAAGACGGCTGGCGATATCGCCAACGCCATCAATGCCTGGGACTGGCCGAAGGTGGAGCAGCTGCTGGGCCTGGCGCGCCGTGGGGATGTGGAGGCGGGCATCCGCGCCAATCCCGTCATCGCGCACCGCCTGCTGCAGATCACCGTGCAGACCCTGCAGAGCGATCTGGCGCGCAAGCGCCTGGGCGCGTTCTCGCAGGAGCCGGGCTCCTATCCACAGGTGACGGATTACCAGTCCGGCGTTATGGCCGGCCAGACATTGTGTGCCTATGGCATGCAGCCCAGCCCGCTGGATGCGGGGCATGGCGCGGCCTTCCTGTCCCGCAGGCTGCGCGACGCGGCCGGCGCGGCGGGCCGCGTGCTGCAGCGGGCCGAGGCGCAGCTGGATGCGCACGCGGCGGCCGTGGCTCGTGCCCGCGCGGCCACGGCGCGGGCAGAAATCGCCGCGCAGAAGAACGCGGCTCGGCGGCGCCAGCTGCGCGAGCGGCGCGAGGCCGCAGCCCGTCCGCTGGAACTCTCCGGCCGCGAGGTGACGGCCATCGCGCGGGCGACGGCGCAGGCCACGCGGGTCGATGCCACGGTGCTGGCAGGCCAGACGCATCCGGTGCTGCAGGCTTCCGTGGAGTATCAGCGGACACTGGGCGCCGAAGTCGCGGAGCATGCGCTGGAGAACACCGTCATCCAGTTGCCCGCGGCGGAAGGGTCGAGCCCGTCGCAGGTTGCGGTAGGCCGGTGGCTGGGGCAGGGCTCGTTCAGTGCCGTCTATGAAATCCTCGACGAAGCTGGCAAGCCCAGCGACCGCGTCATCAAGGTGTCGCTGCACGTGGGCAACTACGATGGACTGGCTGCGGGACTGGACCAATTGCTGCGCGGAATGGCCGCCGACCGCAGGTCCATTTCAAACAACCTCGGTGGCGACATGATCGGCCGTCAGGTGCGCGGTTCGAACCTGTTCCGCCGGGCCGGCATAGAGACCCCTCCCATCGATGCCTACTACGCTTCCGCGGACATCAACGAGCCGGGCTACGTGATCCAGCGCCGCATCGATGTGGATCGCCCGGGTTTCGATGACTGGGGCGGTTCCCGGCTCCCCAGGGCCGAGAAGGAGCTCGCTGCCCGGGAGCTGCACGACATCGCAGGCAGAGCGGGATTCATCACGGTGGACTCGGCACCCTACAACTTGTATTTCTATCGCGACAGGGCGGGCAAGGTGCGCGCCGGCACCTGGGATACGGACCTCACCTGGAGTCCCGACAGCCAGCTGGATACCGCCGGCGTACAGATTGCCATCGGGGTGCTGACGGGATTCATCAGCCGGGAGGCCGAGGCGGGAGTGGCTTCGCCGGCCTTGACCTTGCGCCGCGAACAGTTGTTGCTGGACATTGACTGGACCGATCCGGTGCAGGCCATGCAGCACATCAAGGCCATCCGCTTCGATCACTGATCCGCGAGAACCTTCGGAGACTGCCGCTCATGCATCGACGCACTACGTGGCTGAATGCTTCCTGGATCTGGAGCTGTCTGCTGCTGGTTGCATGTGGCGGCTCCAGTGGAACCTTCGGCAGCATCGACTCCAGCCTGGTGGGCACCTGGCAGGGCGAGGGCAGCCTCATGACCAGCTCGATGGCCAAGCAGGGCCGCTACCTGCTGCGCATCGAGCGCGATGGCAGCTTCGTGCTGGCAGTACGCTCGGACAACGACTTCGCGCTGGACACGGGCCGGTTCGATTCGGCCAGCGGCGGCGGTTTCGTGCGGCACCTGGCTTCTGGCCTGGAAGAACGCGGCACTTACCGGATCGCCAATGGCACGCTGTCCGTGCAATCGATCTTCGCGAGCTGGTCCGCACATCCGGCAGGCAAGGATGAGAATGCCACGCTCGATGCCGTCGTGGCTGTGTCCAGGGTTCCGGCGCAGCCGCGCATCAGCGATCGCGTCACGCGCGCTGCGGCCATTGCCAGGCTGTGGCAGCCGGATGCCGGCCTGGAGTATGTCTCGCTCACCGGGCTCGGCGAAGATGGGCTGCTGCTGCCGGATACGCAGGCGACCATCGGCTTCTATTCGCGCCGTACCCGCCAGTTCCTCACGCTGTCGCCACTGCGCAGCGGCGCCGGGTTCTCGATGTTCGTGGCGGCGCGCACCAATCAGGAACTGGGCCCGCGCGCCATTCCAGTGCCCATCCGCGATGTGCAGTGGCTGATCCAGGGTGAGCGCAATCGCGGCTTCAAGGGCCGCTACGGCGCCATCCAGCTGCGCTTCTTCGGCGATTCGCCGCGCCAGGCCCGCGCGCTGTGGCTGGCGCAGGTCGGGAACTCGGATCACTTCGTGCGGCATTGCTGGGATCTGGCCGCCGACCAGATCACCGACTGCCGGCCGCTGGCCGGTGACCCGGACAAGGACTATGCCGAGCTGGAAGCCAAGGCAGCGGCGGCCATGGCGGCGATGATGCAGTCGGCTTCGGGAGGCGGTAGCAATACCTCCTTCGAGATCCCGCAGGACGACCTGACCCGCTGCTACGGTGCCGGCGGCAATCCGGCGGGAAACGCCTGCATTCGCGGAGAAGAGCGCATCTTTCCGTAAGGTTCGCTGTTCCAGGGCAACCTGGTCAGCGGGCCCGTCTGTTCAGCCGCCCGGTATCAGCTCCACTTCCCTCCAGTCGTCTCGATCATGATGTGCCCGTTGGGCTGGAGAACGGCGCGTTCGATATCCTGTTCGCGTTTGCAACCAGCAAGCCGCATCGCGACGTCGAAATCGGCATCGCTGACCAGCTGGCGGCGCAGCACCTGGCGGAACACGCGGCCGTTCTCGGCCAGCACCGTGGGCCTGCCCTCGACCAGCCAGCGGAAACGCATCGAGCGTGAAGACAGCCAGGCGACGATCCAGTTGAGCCCGAACAGCGTGCCGGCCATCAGCGATGCGCCCGACAGCGAATTGTCACCGCCGTTGATGCCGTTCTGGACAGTGTTGCCGATCAGGATCAGCAGGATCATGTCGAAGGGCGTGAACTGGCCCATCGCGCGTTTGCCGGACATGCGCATCAGCACCACGACCAGCACGTACATCGCCACGCCGCGCAGGATGAAATGCCACCACGGGGCAGATAGCTGAAAGAGATCGGACATGGAGGGTCACCGGCCTTCAGCGTCGTGCGTTCGTGACTACTTCCCGCCCGAGGCAGGAACGGCCTCCGAATGCGGCGTGCCGCACTTCACGTATTTCTTCGTGGTGATGTCGCGGCAGTGGTTCGCCGTGGCTGCCGCTTCCGGGCATTTGACGAAGCGTCCGTTCGTGTCCCGGCATTGCTTCGCAGCGGCGGCGTTGGCGCCGCCGGCTGCCAGTGCCAGCAGTGCGCCAAGGGTTGCGATGATGAAAGGGCGTGCTGTTCTGCGGTTCATGTTGCGGTACTCCTGGTTTGATTCTCGTAGCTGTATCCAGCTTTGGTGATTCGCCTCAAGGGCGCACCTCGTGCCCGTCCTGACGGTAGACCGTGCCTGCCTTCATTACGAACTGCACCTTCTGCATGATCGCGATGTCCTGCAGAGGATCGCCATGCACGGCGATGATGTCGGCGTACTTGCCAGCTTCGATGCTGCCGAGGTTGGCAGTCTGATGCAGCAACTGCGCGCCGTGAGTGGTCGCGGCCTGCAGCGCGTAGACGGGCGGAATGCCCGCTTCCACCATATAGGCGAATTCACGCGCATTCTTTCCGTGCGGATATACCGACGCATCGGTGCCGAAGGCAATCTTTACGCCCGCCTTGTAAGCGCGCCCGGCGGCGGCCTGCGCCAGCGGGCCGACCCGCTGGGCCTTGGCCGCGACCGGTGGCGGGAAGTAGCCCGGGACGCTGGCCTTTTCCGCCACGTACTTGCCGGCGCTGATGGTCGGTACGTACCAGGTGCCGCGTTCCTTCATCAGCTTCATGTCGGCCTCGTCCATGAAGGTGCCGTGCTCGATCGAATCGACGCCGCCGACCACGGCGCGGCGGATGCCCTCGGCGCCATGGGCGTGGGCAGCCACCGTGAAACCATAGTCGTGCGCGGCGGCGACCACGGCCTGGATTTCCTCGAGCGTCATCTGCGGGTTCTCGGCGCTGGTGCTTTCATCGAGCACGCCGCCGGAGGGCATGACCTTGATCACGTCGGCGCCGTCCTTGTAGTGCTGGCGTACCGCTTTCCAGGCATCGTCAGCGCCATTGATGATGCCTTGTTTCGGGCCGGGATCACCCTGCAGGTCCTGGCGATAACCGTCTGTGCCATCGGCGTGGCCGCCGGTCGAGCCGATGGCGGTGCCGGCGGTGAAGATGCGCGGCCCGGGGAGGATGCCGGCGTTGATCGCATTGCGCAGCGCGATCGATTCGCCGGAGTTGTCGCCGAGGTTGCGCACCGTCGTGAAGCCGGCCTGCAGGGTGCGGTCGGCATACACGGTGGAGCGCACCGCGTAATCGGCGACATTCCAGCGGAACTGGTCGCTGTAGCCGGTGGGGCTGGTCTCGGAGGTCAGGTGGGTGTGGGCATCGATCAGGCCGGGCAGGCAGGTGGCGTCGCCGAGTTCGAGCACGTTGGCGCCGGCTGGCGCGGCGCTGGTGCCGGGTTGCACCGATTCGATCCGGTCCCCGCGCACGACGATGCTGGTTGCGCCGAGCATGCGGCCGGCGGTGGAGTCGAACAGGTGGCCGCAGTGCACGACCTTGACGGTTGGGGCGGGTGCCGCAGTTTCCTGGGCGAAGGCGCAGGGCGCAGTGGCGAACAGTGCACAGGACAGCGCGAGCAGGCGACGCAACATGGCAGGTTCCCCTTGAAACTGGAACCATCCTAACTCCGCAGAACGTCTGCCGTCGCTTGATTTGCCGATCAGTGCATACGCCGCCGGCGCAGCAGCGCCAGGAATGCCACGAGGCTGGGCAACAGCTCCTCGCCGAGGGCGCCACCGCCACCCTTGCCGGTGCCGGTGTTACCGCCATTGTTTCCGGTGCCGCTGGAATTGCTCGCCGCGATCGTGACCGTTGCCGTGTCGCCAACGAGCGTTCCTTCGCTGGGGTTCGACAGCTTGACCGTGAACGATTCATCAGGCTCATCGATCGAGTCCGCCAGAATTGGAATCGTGATGGTCTTCGAATCCGGGTCGGTGGGCTGCCAGGTCAGCGTGCCACTCGTCGTCGTGTAGTCGCTGCCGGCCGTTGCGCTCCCGGGTGAGGTCGAATACTCGATGCTGACGGGGTTCGATGTTTCTCCCTTGCGGCGGACCGACACGGTTGCAGTGGCATTTGCTTCGTTGATGCGGACCGTCGTTGCATCGAAGGAGAATTCGGGTGTCGAGATCACTTGTGCGAGCACGATCTGGCGCGTGTCGGCTTGCAGCGAACGCAGGAAGTTGGTGGATGAGCCGGATGGCGCGTCCAGCCTGCCGCGCTCACCGGCGACGAGCAGGCGTCCATCGGGTCGACGCAACAGCCTCATCGTGCCGGCTGAAAGCATGGTGTTCCCTTCATCGAGGGGGATGGAGAGCACGGCAGTTTCGGCGAAGGACAGATCAACTTGGCCATCCTCCTTCAGTCGTACGATCGTGAAGTCGAACGGCGAAGTGGGTTCAATTGTTCTGCCGCCACGGCCAGCAGAAATCAACTTGCCGCCGGGCTCCCGTTGCAGATCATATGTGTCGTTGTCGAAGGATCCGTTGATACCTTCTGCCCACCCGGAGTTTGCGAAGGAAGCGTCGATCAGGCCGTCGGCTGTGGTGCGAAAGACAAAAGAGCGGGTCTTCAAGGCTGTGGCACCCGAAAGCTCGAGGACTGTGCCACTGCCCACGAATCCTCCGTTTGGCAGGCGGCGCAACGATGACGGGACGAATGCGGTGTCGCCGGCCCGTGGATATGGCAGGGACCCACTGAAGAGGGTCGACGCGACGCGCCCGTCGGTATCCAGGGCATTGATCGACAGAGAAGTCGTGCCAAGTTCAGTTGCGCCGATGATTTCTCCGGCAGGTCCGGCAAGCATGTTTGTCGTGTCCCGGGTGGGTACCTGGCCGTTCTCGACGCCGAAATCCGTGTCGAGCGTCCCGTCGGGAAGAAACCGTATGTATGATGCCCGATGATCGGAGCTGGATATCCAGCTGGTGATACGAACCACGATCCTGCCGCTTGCCTGCACGGCAAGCTTGTTGGCGCTGTTGGCCGGATTGGAGTATTCGAATCCAAGGATCGGGCCGTCGATCCTGAGCGGGAAGTTGCGTGTGACCTTGCCGCCGTTGCCGAACGTGGCATCGGGCGAGCCATCGGCATTCAGACGAACCAGCGCGACGTCCAGGCTGTCAGGCATGCTTGCGGCACCCGCCACCAGGATTTTCCCGTCATTTTGCAGCGTTACGGCCCTGGCGTCGTCGCCTTCGCCTGCGAAGTCGATGCGCGCCTGTCCATGGTTGGCGAAAGTCTCGTCAAGAGCGCCGTCCGGATTGACGCGCAGAACCAGAAAATCCGCTTCCCGCGGAAAGAGCTTGGGAGTTTCTCCCGTCCAGTCGTATGCCGGTGTGCGTCCGACCACGATGGTCTTCCCATCCGGCTGCAATACGGCATCGCTAAACGCAACGCTTGCACCCACGTCGATGATTGCGCGTCCGGCGGTGCCGAAAGCCGGGTCGAGCCGGGCAGCGAACCCATGAGCGCAGGCGAGTGTCAGGCCCGCCACCACGAATAACGTTCTTTGCAGCATCGATGCTCCCTTGCGATCCCTGCCACTGCGGTCCGAGACTGGCTGCTGCTATCGTAGTCGCATGCCCAGCCGATGCCCCAGCGACTCGGCGGCTTTGCGGTCGGCCTGCCGGGGTAGCAGCGACTCTTCGAGCAATGCGCGCGCTTCTGCGCTGTCGCCGCGCGCCATGAGGATGTCGGCAAGCCCGGCGCGCGCCACGGCCGTGGCCAGTGGGTTCTGGCCCCGTTGCAGGTTCGATATGGCCTGGCGTTGTGCCTGCTCGGCCGCGGTGAGATCCCCTTCCATTCGCGCGAATGCCGCTTCCTGGCGCATCAGTTCGCCGAATTGCCGGTGGGGTTCCGGCACGCCGCGCCTGGCCAGGCGCTGGCGTGCTTCGGCAAGCGCCTGCCGGCCGCGTGCGGCATCGCCGGCTTGCCGAAGAGCTTCCACGCGCATGACCAGCAGCTGCGCGTACTGCTCGGAGTCCTCGCCTTGCGAGTCGCGGATGGCTGCCAATTTCCTGTCGGTGCCGGCGAGCGCCGGCTGCCACTGGCCGTCGGCAAGCAACAGCTGCAGTTCGGTGTTCTCTACCGAGATGCGGCTCATGTCGCCGGCGTTCGCGGCCGCAACGTCCGCCAATGCGCGCTGGTTCAGCCGCAGCGACAGCGCGTAATCACCCATGAGTGAATGCAGTCTGGCGAGCGTGCTGAGCATCACGCCGGTATTGCGTGGCCCGATGTTCTCGGGTGAGTCCATGTCCGCGACGCGCTGCTCCACCGCCAGCGCATCGCGGTAGCGGCCCTGTTCGCGCTGCGCGCCTGCCAGCAGGTGGTACAGCACCGGCAGGCGGGTGTTGCCGATGCCCCCGGTCTTTTCGGCATGTTCGATCGCCTGGCGAGCGGCCGATTCGGCTGCCTTGTAGTCGCCATCGAGCAGCAGGCTCTCGGCGTGATTCCTCAGCAGCGTGAAGCGCAGCGGGGACTGCGCTGGAACGGCATGCGCATCGGCAAAGGCCAGTCCTTCCGTAGTCACTTGCCGCAGCCGTACCCGGTCGTCGTTGAAGTTGGCGATGCTGCCGAGATCGTTGTACTGGCGCAGCACCACGTCGATGGGTGGATGCGGCAGGGCCAGCGCCATCGCCAGCGCGCGTTCGGCCTGCTGCCGGCAGGCGTCCCAGCCGAATTTCCCGACGCTTCCCACCGTCTGGAACGACAGCGCGCGCACCTGCTGTTCCGGATCATCCGGTGCGAACTGCCGGCGCAGAGCCGCTGCGCGGTCGAGGGCCGCCACGCTGCTTTCCATTTCCTCGATATTCGCCAGCGCGTCGGCATGGACGACCAGGTCGTCGGCGAGCGCGATCGCCGTGGTCCGGTCGCGGGGACTGACATCCTGCGTACCGGCGCCCAGCAGCCGCGCCGCCTGCCCGAATTCGCCGATGGAGAAGTACAGGCGCCCCAGCATGCGCTGCACCGGCTGGTGCACTTCGGGGTCGGCCGCATGGCGTTGTTCGAGCTGCTGGCGCGCGCTGTCGAGCAACTGGCGCACGCTGACGGCGCTGTCGAGTGCCTGTTCGGGTGAGGCGGCAGCCAGCGTGTCGGCGAGGAACTGCAGCGACTCGCGCGCCCTGGCGCTTTCGCGGCGCGCTTCGCGTGCCTGCCACAGGGACAGCGCCGTGCCGGCAAGCAGTGCGACCGTCACGGCACAGATGGCCGCCGCGAGCAGCCGATTGCGCCGCAGCCATAGCTGCGCGCGTTCGCCCGCGCCGGACTGCGCGGCCGTCACGGGCCTGTCCTGCAGCCAGCGCCGCAGGTCCGCGGCCAGCTCGTCGACGCTGGCGTAGCGTGACGCAGGTTCGCGGCGCAGGCAGGTGGCCACGATGGCCGCGAGGCTGCCGCGCAATGTATCCGCGAGGTCGGTCGCCCCCGGTTTGCCGCGCGCGGCTACCTGCGCAGGCGTCGCGTGCGCGGCTGCACGCGGCAAGGTCTCGGGCTCGCCTGCCAGCTGCTGCAACTGCTTGGCCAGCGCCGTGCCGCCGGTGATGCCGAAGGGATGGGATCCCGCCAGCAGCAGGTGCAGCACGATGCCCAGCTGCCACACATCCGTGGCGGTGGTGATGGGCGCATCATGCAACTGTTCGGGCGAGGCATAGCCGAAGGTCACCATGCGATCGGCGAACACCGTGACGTCGGGGTTGCCGATCTGCCTTGCGATGCCGAAATCCAGCAGCTTCACGTCGCCCGCGGCGTCCACCAGCAGGTTCGAAGGCTTCAGGTCGCGATGCACCAGCAGGTTGCGGTGCGCGTGGCTGACGGCCTCCAGCACCTGCAGGAAAAGCCCGCCGCGGGCGCGCACGTCGAGTCTGCGTGTGTCGCACCATTGGTCGATGGGCATGCCCTCGACATATTCCATCACGAACCAGGGATCGCCCTGTTCGGTGAAACCGCCGTCGATCAGCGCGGCAATGTGCGGGTGGCGCAGTTGCGCGAGCATCTGCCGCTCGCGCAGGAAGCGCTCGCGAAGCGCAGGGGCGCCGCCTGCGATATGCACCAGCTTGAGCGCCGCGCGCTGCGCGTAGGCGCCATCGGCCCGCTGCACTTCGTAGACCGTTCCCATGCCGCCGCTGCCTGCGACGGCAATGATCTTCCAGGGGCCGATCGTGCGGCCGAGCATGGTGTCCTGCTCCGCGGCTGCATCGGGCAGCAGCCCGTCGTGGATGCGGGCGAAGGGCTCCCCCGGGCGCGCATCGGCATCGAGCATGGCCTGCACGCGCTCATGCAGCACCGCATCCCCGGCGCACAGCGCGGCGAGGCGGGTGTCGCGCTCGGCACCAGCCAGATCCACTACCTGATCGAACACTTCCAGCGCGCGCTGCAGGTCGATCTGCGCGGTCATGTTTCCAGTTCCGTCATCAGCAGCGCGCGCGCCTTGCGCCAGTCACGGCGCACCGTGTAGTCGGGGATGTCGAGGATGCGCGCGATGTCGGCCACGTCGTAGCCGCCGAAGCAGCGCAGCTCGACCACCTGCGCGATGCGCGGTTCGGCCTGCCGCAGCGCCTCGATGATGCCATCGACCACCAGCACATCCAGCGCGGCCGGTGCCGGCGCCGCAACCTCTTCATCCTGCAGTGCCAGCGTGGCGCCGCCGCCATCGCGCTTGTCCGCCCCGTCATGGCGGGCCTGGTCCACCAGCACCTGGCGCATCGCCCGCGCCGACAGCGCCAGCAGGTGGTTGCGGTCATTCGGAGCGGGGCGCTCGCCGCCGGTGAGCTTCAAGTAGGCCTCATGCACCAGTTCCGTGGTCCCGAACGCAGCGCGTTCGCGGCGCAACTGGCGGCGGGCCGCCTGCTTGAGTTGCTGGTAGACCGCGGCATAGGCCTCGTCCAGCGCGCGCTCATCCCCGGCGCGGGCACGGGCCAGCAGCTGCGTCACGGGTACCAGCAGGGCTTGCGATGTCATGGCTGGCTGCATTCTCCAGAAAAGTTCTGCTGCCCGTGTACGAATCCGCCCGCGATTACGCATAGGTAGGGAAGAGCCGTGATTCGCGGCCACCGGTGGAGATTATGTGATGAAGCTCGTGACCCGGCCCCTGGCTCTCCTGATGCTGCTGACCCTGGCTGCCTGCGGCGGCGGTTCGGAGGACGCCGCCACGCCGCCATCGGGCGGAACCCCTGGCGGCGGCCCAGGAGCGCCGGCTGCCACCGCACCGACGATCTCTACGCAGCCCGCCGCCCAGTCCGTCACCGCGCCTGCGCCGGCCACGTTCTCGGTCACCGCCGCCGGCACCGCAACGCTGTCTTATCAATGGCGCAGTTCTTCCGACGGCAGCAGCTGGACGGATATTGCCGGTGCCACCGGCACCAGCTACGACACCGGCGCGACTACGGCAGCCATGGATGGCCGCTATTTCTCGGTGGTGGTCACCAACAGCGCTGGCAGTGCCACCAGCAGCAGCGTGAAGCTCACGGTGACGGCGGACACCACGCCCGGTGGCGGCACCGGCACCGGCCCCAGCGGCGAGTTTCCCCATGCTGCGAACCCGATGGCGATTGCCGTCACGCCGGCCGACGAGGCCATCGCGGTGTTTGATGTCGCCAGCGCCGCCAATGCAACAGTGCAGGTGCCCGGCGGCGCCGCCGATGTCGCCGTGGCTGACGGCGTAACGGTGACCTTCGGTTTCCCCGGCGACACTTTTCTCGAAGACCAGACCCTGGCCGTCTGGAAGGCAACCCTGCAAGGCCTCGCCGGGCAGCCGCTGCCATTCCAGTCCGTGGCCGGTGCCTTCGTGCTCGATGCCGCGGACACTGCCGCTCCGGAGTTGCAGGCGAACAACCTGGTGCGCATCACCTTCACGCTCACCCAGCAGGCGCTGGATGCACTGGGCGGCCAGCCGGTGGTTTTTTCGGCGGCGTCGGATGGAACCCAGCTGCACCTGGTGCCGGTCTTCAGGAACGAGGATGGCTCATGGTCCGCGCTGGTGCTCACCACGGCTATCGATCATCTCGGCCTCTTCGGCATCGCGACGATGAGCGATGCCCAGGCGGCCGCCATGGCCGATGCCTGGCCGTCCTACGGTGATTTCCAGCTCGAGGCGGCGCTGGCGCCGGTGTCGTACGGGCAGCGCCGCGCCGGACTCGTGACCCAGTCGGTCTCGCCCGGCGCACGGGTGCGGGCGCTGGCCCGGCTGGGCCGCACAGAAGCGGGCGCCAGCGGGGATACCTGGTTTGCAGACATGACGGCGCGTCTGGATGCCTACTACAACGACGTAGTGACACCGGCGATGAACGCCGCGAATGCAGCGGACGCTGACCTCATGCAGTTCAGCGAGGCGACGCGGCTGCTTTCAATCTGGGAACGCCAGCGCCAGCTGCTGGGCCTGGAGGACGAACGCGATGCCGCCGTGACGCCTTATATAGTGGGGCTGCTGCGCCGCGGCCTGGACAAGGCCATGGACGACTGCAGGGCCACGCCGGGCGCGGCCGCCACGGCGCAGGCGCTGGGTTACGTGCGGCAACTCGCGCTGCTGGGAATTGAAACGGACACCGCATCGACGCCGGTGCTGGAGGTCTGTGGGGGATCGAAGTACAAGATGTCGATTGACTTCAACGAAGTCCAGACCCAGGAATGGGTCCTGGCCGCCGATTCGGTGGAAACCACCGCCTACAGGACAGAAGGCAAGCACAACAGCACGACGACGGGCAGGATTCTCGTGCCGCAGGATGGCGGCATCCCCACCCTGGAGTCCATTACGTTGGACGTGGACTCCTCGGTCAAGAATGACTGCACGGAAATCAGCAGGGCCTGGTACTGCCAGGACTACACCACTGCCATCAGCGCCCATGACACCGGCCCCGAGGTTCGCCAGTGCGGTCAGGGTTTCTACGTGAGCTACGGAGTGGACCGCTGGAATCTGGACGCACGCGGCCACTTCTCGACTCCCCAGTTGTATGTGAGGTTCCAGAACTCATACGGCTGCGGCACAAGCAGCTTCATCGTCAGTACGCTGGCGACGCAGGTCCGCACCGACCGGTTCGGGACCACCACCAGCACGTCCGGGGAAAGCAGTACCATCGATACGACACTCTGGAGCGGCAGCGTGCGCCTCGGCACCACCTCGCGGATCGCCCGCTCATCGAAGGCGATTACTGGCCAATTCGTCCAGCCAGGCTCGTTCGACCGCTCCACGGCGCGGCTCACCTTCACGGTCACGGAGGTGAAAGGCGGGAACTGATCCTGGGCATCGCCGCTGCTTTGCCGCCGACCTTTGAGTACTATCGGCGTCTCCTCATACCGTTAGTGGAAGGGTTCGCCATGACAAAACTGCTTTCATTCAGCCTTCTGGCTTCCTTGATGGCGGCGGCCAGCGCGCAGACGCCTGCGCCGCCTGCAGGCGGTGCCGCACCACCTCCGCCGCCACCTCGCGCGCGCGGTCCCGCGCTCGACGTCGCCATCGAAGCGGCAAAGGTTGCCCAGGCAACGTGTCTTGCCAATGGCTACAAGACCACGGTCACCGTGGTGGACTCGGCCGGCGTCCCCGTCGTCATTCTCTCAGGCGATGGCGCGTCGGAACGCACGCAGGCCATTGGCCTCTCGAAGACCTGGGCGACCATCAAGTACAAGGCGCCCAGCGGCGACATCGCGGATCGCGTGAAGACGGATGCGGCGCTGGATGCCGAGGTCAAGGCGGATCCGAAAATCGGCACCGTGCGCCGGGGAGCCCTGCCGCTGGTCGTCGGCAACGAGATCATCGGCGCCATCTCGGTTTCGGGTGCGCCGGGTGGCGACAAGGATGAGGTCTGCGTCCAGGCCGGCATCGACAAAGTGAAGAGCCAGCTCAAGTAAACCGGGGCTTCTTGATCAGTCGTCTGTTTTCCCAAGTGCGCTGGCGGTCAGGTCCGCCAGCGTACCCAGAAATTCAGGCCCATGACGGGAATGATCATGAGCAAGGCCAGGCTGGCCCAGCCCAGCCCGATCAGGCGCGGAAGTCATGGGCGCGTGTCAGCCGCCCGGCGCCGCGAGGTATTTGTCCTTGAGACGTACGTAGTGCGCTGCGCTGTAGCGCAGTGATTCCAGCTCGCGCTCGGTGAGCCGCCGTGCGCAGCGCGCGGGGTTGCCGAGCCACAGCTCGCCGCTGCCCACGGTCTTCCCCGACGCGACCAGCGCGCCAGCGCCGACAAAGCCGAAGTCCTCCACCGTTGCGCCATCCAGCACGATGGCGCCCATGCCGATCAGGCAGAAGTCGCCGATGCGGCAGCCATGCAGCGTCACTTTGTGGCCGACCGTCGTGTCATTGCCCACGATGGTCGGGAATCCGCCCGGGCGCGTGAACGGGCCGTCATGGGTCACGTGCACCACGCTGCCGTCCTGGATGCTGGTGCGTGCGCCGATGCGGATGAAATTGACGTCGCCGCGCAGCACAGTCCCGGGCCAGATCGAAGTGTCATCGCCCAGGTGCACGTCACCGATGACGGTGGCGGCCGGGTCGATGTAGACGCGCTCGCCAACCAGGGGAGAGGAATCGAGGTAGGGACGGATCGGGGCCATGGGGTCGTCCGGATTGCAGGGCAGTCAGTCTAGCAAGGCTGCTTGGACACGGAGCGCTACCCCGAGCTTTGGGCCTCGCACAGGTTGACAACGGCTTTTTCAGGCGTAGAGTCGCGCCCCCTATGAAATTCCGGTTCACCTGTTTCCCGGCGATGTCCGCATGAGCTGACCCTTCTCCATTCGCGAAAGGGTCGGCTTTGCCGGCGACCCTTCGGCTTGAGCCCCTCCAGAGGCCCCGAACGGCAGTCGCCAGTCGGGGCTTCCTCGTTTCGGGGGCCGGAAAGTTGGATAGAGCAATGGACAACACGGATATGAACAAGGCGCCGGGAGAACGTACCTTTGGTGCGAATGTCGGTTTTCGCGTCGAACTGTACGACGTGGGTGAAGCGGTCATGAAAGCTCGGGCGATCCAGGCTTTCGAGAACGCGGCCGCAAGCTATCCCATCCATCGGCTGGTTCGTTGCGCGGCGCGCCGGCCCATGGAGCAGGTATTCGACGACCTGGCGCTGAAGGCCGGGCTGGTCGCCCAGCGGCTGGAAGCCGGTTCGCTGCTGCTGGATGGGCCGGGTCTGTTCGTGCAGGTGGAAGGCCGCCGCAAGGCGGCGTATTGCTCCTGCACGATCAACATCTGGGCGGACAGTGCTGAACGCGCCGAAGGCGCCCGCGCCATGGTATTCCGCATCGTCGGCGACGATCGCGTGCGCGACCAGCTGTTCGTCGTGGACTGGCGCATTTCCAACCGGCGCGGCGAAGCGCATTCGTCATCGTTCGAAGAGCTGGCGGACGATGTGCTGCTGGACGAGGCCTATCCCATGCTGGGTGAGCCGGTGCAGCAGTTCATCCAGCGCTACATCGACGCGCCGGAATCCGTGCTGATCCTGATCGGCCCGCCCGGTACGGGAAAGACGCGCCTGGTGCGATCCATCCTGGGTGCGCTGTCGCGCCGCAAGGGTGACAGTGCCGAGGTGCTCTACACTGCGGACAAGAACGTGCTGAAGTCCGATGGGATCTTCGTCGACTTCGTCACGGGGTCCCATGACGCGTTCGTCATCGAGGATGCCGACTACCTGCTCCAGCCGCGCACGGAGGGCAACCTGGACCTGCATCGCTTCCTGATGGTGGCCGACGGCGTCGTGCGTACGGAAGGCCGCAAGATGCTGTTCACGACGAATCTGCCGAACTCCGGTGCCATCGACGAGGCGCTGCTGCGGCCGGGGCGGTGCTTCGCGAGCGTGACGATCCGCCGGCTGACCCTGGAAGAGGGCTATCGTCTGGCGCTACGCCTGTGCGAGGGTGATGCCGCCTGGGCCGAGCAGGTGACTGCGGCTGCGCGGGAGGGCGACATGCGTTCGGTATCGGCTGCGGCGATCTATCGTGCGCGGCAGCAGAAACCGCTGCGGCCATTGCCTGCGGGTGATGCAATCCTGTTGGGAATTGCCGTATGACCCATTCGCCTTCGCCGCCGATCGTGAATATTGCCGCCTACCGGTTCGCGCCGCTGGATGGGCTTGCCCTGCTGCGCGCGGAACTGCAGTCCTTATGCCGCGAGTACCACCTGTGCGGCACGATTCTGCTGAGCACCGAAGGAATCAACCTGTTCGTGGCAGGCACCTCGACCGGGATCGATGCCTTGCTGGTCCGTCTGCGCTCGATCCCTGGTCTGGGTGAACTCGAAGCCAAATACAGCCACACGGATCATCAACCCTTCCGGCGGATGCTGGTGCGCATCAAGAAGGAGATCATCGCCTTCGGCGTGCCGGGGATCGAGCCCGCGCGGCGCACGTCACCGAAACTGCCGCCACAGCAGCTCAAGGCCTGGCTGGACGAGGGGCGGCCCCTGACCCTGCTGGACACGCGTAACGACTATGAGGTGAAGCTCGGCACGTTCGAGCATGCGTTGCCGATAGGCGTGGATCATTTCCGCGATTTCCCCGCTGCCGTGGCGAAGCTGCCGCCGGAGCTCAAGGAGCGGACCATCGTGATGTTCTGCACCGGCGGCATCCGCTGTGAGAAGGCCGGCCCGTACATGGAGTCACAGGGCTTCCGCAATGTGCTGCAGCTGGATGGCGGCATCCTCAAGTACTTCGAGCAGTGTGGCGGCGCGCACTACCGCGGCGAGTGTTTCGTCTTCGACCAGCGTGTGGGTGTTGACCCTGCGCTGCAGGAATCGGATGCCGCCCAGTGTTTCAAGTGCCTGTCGCCGCTTACGGCCGCCGAGCAACTCGATCCGCGCTATGTTCCCGGGCGTTCCTGTCCCTGGTGCCATCGCAGCCAAGCGCAGCAGGCGGCTGAGAATCTTCTTAGACGGAACCAGGCAATCCGCGAGGCGGTGGAGCCGTTGCCGGGCAGCGTGCCGGCGGAGATGTTCCGCCCGCTTCACGTGCCGCAGGAATGCGAGGGCCTGTCGGTGCTGGAAACCTTCGGCCGGCTGGTGAGTCATCTGCCCGAGGGTTACTGGGAAGAGGAGTGCCGGGCCGGCAACCTGCTTGATTCCCGCCATCAGGTGCTCGGCGCGGCATATGTCGTTCACGCCGGAGAGCGTCTGCTGCATCGGCTGCCATGCACCACCGAGCCTGCGGTCAATGGCGATGTGAAGGTACTGTACGAGGACGAGGCGCTGATCGTGCTGGACAAGCCTGCGCCGTTACCCATGCATGCGGGTGGCCGTTACACGCGTAATACCCTGCAGCAGATCCTGAACACGGTCTACCGGCCACAGAAGCCAAAGCCCGCCCACCGGCTGGACGCCAACACGACGGGTCTGGTCATCGTGGCGCGCAGCCGGCATTTCGCCGGCCGGCTGCAGAGCCAGTTCGCGGAGGGACGCGTCAGGAAGACTTATCTGGTGCGCGTGCACGGGCATCCGGCGATGGATGAATTCTGTTGCGAGGTGCCCATCGGCAGGCAGGCATGTGCTTCCGGCACGCGCGAGGCGGATGCAGTCGAGGGCGCGGCGGCGATTACCCGCTTCATTGTGCGGGAGCGCTCACCGGATGGCACGAGCTTGCTGGAGGCGCGGCCGCTGACCGGCCGCACGAACCAGATCCGCATCCACTGTGCCTTCTTGGGCCTGCATGTGGTGGGAGATGCGGCCTATCGCAGCGGCGAGGCTCCGCCGCGCCAGACACTGGAGTTGGGTGAGGCGCCGCTGTGCCTGCACGCCTGGCAGATCGGTTTCTGTCATCCGGTCAGCGGCGAGCCCATGAGCTTCACGGCCCCGCCGCCGGATTGGGCCTGAGTGCCGCGGGGCTATTTCAGAATGCCGCAGGCCTTCATCGTCTTGCGCAGCCTGACCCGGCTTGCGGCACTGATGGGAACCATCGGAAGACGCAGCTCATCCCGCATCTGGCCCATCATGGCGAGCGCGGCCTTCGCCGGGCCAGGGTTGGACTCGATGAACAGGTCCCTGAACAGGGAGAAATACCTGTCGTGCAATCGCAGTGCGAGCGCGACATTGCCGCTGGCGTAGGCGTTCACCATGCGGGTGACATCACGGGGGATGACATTGGAGGCCACGCTGACCACACCCTGTGCGCCCACCGCCATGAACGGCAGGGTAAGCGAATCATCGCCGCTGAGAATCGTGAACCCGCGCCCCAGCGCGGCCCGCAGCTGGCTGACCCGGTCCGGATTGCCGCCGGCTTCCTTGATGCCCACCACATTCGCGCAGTCGTGTGCCAGGCGCCTGACGGTATCCACCGCGATCTCGATGCCGCAACGGCCGGGAATGCTGTAGAGGATGATGGGCAGCCGGGTCGAACGCGCCACCGCACGCATGTGCCGGTACAGGCCTTCCTGCGTCGGCTTGTTGTAGTACGGCGCGACCTGCAACGAGGCATCCGCACCCAGCTTCTCCGCCTCGCGGGTGAGATAGATGGCCTCCTGGGTGGAGTTTGCGCCCGTGCCCGCGATGACCTTCATCTTCCCGGCGGCGAGCTTGACCGACAGGGCGATGATGCGAAGATGCTCTTCGTAATCCAGGGTTGCCGACTCACCCGTCGTGCCCACCGGCACGATGCCGTCCACCCCACCGCTGATCTGTTTCCTGACGAGGCGTTCGAACGCCTTCTCGTCGATCCTGCGGCTGCTGAACGGGGTTACGAGCGCTGTGTAGGTCCCGGAAAAACTCATGACTCACTTCTCGGATAGGCGAACGGGTCGGGAAAGCTGATGGGTGCCGGATCGGCGCGGACGGCTTGGCGCCGTACCCACCATCGCACCGCATTCTAGCCCATGTGTGCCCGCGCCATCAGCGCAGCGCTGCATTGAGCCGTTCGAGCGCCTCGGCCCCCGGGCACAGTTCACCCTCCCCGAGCCGGTTGAGCGGCAGCGGCGTGGTGTTGAGCGCCGCATGCAGGTCCGTGGCTCCGGCGTCCACGTACAGCAGGCCCGTCGGGATCTCTCCGGCTGCCTGCAGCGCCTGCACATGGTTCATCGCCGCACGGCGGTCGGTGGGGTCGTAGTCGGCATGCAATTTGCGCAGGCGCATCAGGCTGCCATCCGGCTGCGGTACCCGGATCACCTCGTCCGGTTCGGGGGAGGCTTTGAGCTCCCTGGCAAGGTCGATGAAATCGATGCGGTTGACCGCCTCGTTGTGCTCGCGCACATAGTCGAAGCTCTTGGTGCTGCCGGCGTGGTTGTTGAAGGTGACGCAGGGGCTGACCACGTCGATGACGGCGGCTCCGCCGTGGCGGATCGCCCCCTCTATCAGGGGCACCAGCTGCCCCTTGTCGCCGGAGAACCCCCGCGCAACATAGGTGGCGCCCATCAGCAGCGCCATGCCCACAAGATCAATCGGCGCATCGTGGTTGACCGCACCCTTCTTGGCGGTGCTGCCCCGGTCGGCCGTGGCGGAGAACTGGCCCTTGGTCAGGCCATAGACACCGTTGTTCTCGACGATGTAGACCATGCGCACGCCGCGGCGGATGGCGTGGGCGAATTGCCCGAGGCCGATCGAGGCCGAGTCGCCGTCACCGCTGACTCCCAGGTAAAGCAGCTCGCGGTTGGCGAGATAGGCGCCGGTGAGCGCGCTGGGCATGCGGCCATGCACCGTATTGAAGCCATGGCTGGCGCCGAGGAAATAGTCCGGTGTCTTGCTCGAGCAGCCTATCCCCGAGAGCTTGGCCACCTTGTGGGGTTCGATGTCCAGCTGCCAGCAGGCCTGCACGATCGCCGCGGAGATGCTGTCGTGCCCGCAGCCGGCGCACAGCGTGCTGACCTTGCCCTCGTAGTCGCGGCGCGTGTAGCCCACTTTGTTGGCGACCAGGCTGGGATGGTGCAGCCTGGGTTTGGCGATGTAGGTCATGCCAGTTTCTCCCGGCGCGGAGACACCGCCAGCGCATGAACCTGCCGGGTGATTGTCTCGGCGATGTATCGGGCGGTGATCGGCGTGCCGTCGTAATGCAGGATCCTGATCAGCCTTGCGGGGTTGATGTCCAGTTCGTTGATCAGCAGTGTGCGCATCTGCGCGTCGCGGTTCTGCTCGACCACGAAGACCTGATCGTGCGCCAGGATGAACTCCTGCACGCTCGGAGGGAATGGGAAGGCCTTGAGCCGCATCGCATCCAGGTGGATGCCGGCTCCGGCCAGTGACGCCAGCGCTTCTTCCATCGCCGGCGCAGTGCTGCCGAAGTAAAGCACGCCAAGGCGCGTACCCTTTGCGGCCGGCCGCAGTTCCGGCTGCGGTACCAGCGTGGCGGCGGTGGCGAACTTCTTCAGCAGGCGGTGCACATTGTAGAGATAGTCCGGGCCGGCCTCGGAATAGATCGCGTACGGATTGCGCGAGGTGCCGCGGGTGAAATAGGCGCCCTTTGCCGGGTGCGTGGCTGGCAGTGTGCGCCACGGAATGCCGTCGCCATCCACATCCTTGTAGCGGGCGAATTCCCGGCCCGCTTCGAGCTCCTCGGTGCTCATCACCTTGCCTCGGTCATAGCGGCGATCGGGAGCCCAGGTGAAGGGCTCGCACAGGCGCTGGTTCATGCCGATATCCAGATCCGTCATCAGGAAGATGGGCGTCTGCAGCCGTTCGGCGAGGTCCAGTGCCGCAGCACTGAATTCGAAACACTCGTGCGGATCCTTGGGCAGCAGCATCGGGTGCTTGGTGTCGCCGTGGCTGGCATAGGCGCTGCTGAGCAGATCAGCCTGCTGGGTGCGCGTGGGCATGCCCGTGGAGGGCCCGCCCCGCTGCACATCGATGATGACGAAGGGGATCTCCGCGAAATAGGCGAGCCCCAGGAACTCGGTCATCAGCGAGACGCCGGGTCCGGAGGTTGCCGTGAAGGCCCGCGCGCCGTTCCAGCCCGCGCCGGTGATCATGCCCACCGAGGCAATCTCATCCTCGGCCTGCACGATGGCGTAGCGTGCCGCGCCGGTTTCGGGGTCATGGCGGAACTTCCGGCAATAGCCCGCAAAGGCTTCCACCACGCTGGTGGAGGGCGTGATCGGGTACCAGGCGCAGACCGTGGCTCCGCCATAGACGCAACCCAGCCCCGTGGCCGTGTTGCCGTCGACGAAGATGCGCCGGCCCACGGCGTCGGTGCGCTTGAGGCGCAGGCCGAGAGGCGGGCCGAGATGGTCCTTTGCGTAGCTGTGTCCGGACTTCAGGGCACGCAGATTGGATTCCAGCAGCCGTTCCTTGCCGCGGTACTGCTCAGTCAGCAGCTTCTCGAGGACGGCCTGTTCCACCTCCAGCAGCGCAGACAGTGCTCCCAGAACCATGATGTTCTTGAACAGCGTGCGCTGCCGGGGATCATCATAGGTGGCATTGCAGATGGCGGTGACCGGCATGCCGATGACATTGACGTCGTCACGGAAGGCGCTGGGGGGCAGCGGCCGCGTGCTGTCGTAGAACAGGTAGCCGCCGGTCTCGATTTCCTTGAGGTCGGTGTCCCAGGTCTGCGGGTTCATCGCCACCATCATGTCGATGCCGCCGCGCCGCCCCAGCCAGCCCTGTTCGCTTACCCGGACCTCGTACCAGGTCGGCAGGCCCTGGATGTTGCTGGGAAAGATGTTGCGCGGGCTCACCGGTATGCCCATGCGCAGGATGGCCTTGGCGAACATCTCGTTGGCCGATGCCGAGCCCGAGCCGTTGACGTTGGCGAACTTGATGACGAAATCGTTGGTGGATTCGATGCGGTTCATGCCGGGGCCCCGGGCTTGCGGTCGCGGCAGGCGGGCCCCGCATTCGCCGTGACCAGCAGGAACTTCTGCATGTCCCAGGCGCCGGTCGGGCAGCGCTCGGCGCACAGCCCGCAATGCAGGCAGACATCCTCGTCCTTGATCATCACGCGCGTGGTCTTCAGCGGTCCGCCCACGAGCAGCGCCTGGTCCGGATGCGGGGAGGGCGCATTCAGCCGGCTGCGCAGATCCTCCTCATCGCCATCCTCGGTGAAGGTGATGCAGTCCGTCGGGCAGATGTCGACGCAGGAATCACACTCGATGCACAGCTTCGGATTGAAGACGGTCTGCACGTCGCAGTTCAGGCAGCGCTGCGCTTCCTTGAAGGCGAGCTTGAGGTCGAAGCCCAGCTCGACCTCCACCTTGATGCTGGCGAGTGCCGCCTCGGCTTTGGCCCAGGGAACCTTGTGGCGCGCATCGTTGGAGGGCGCGTTGTCGTAGCTCCACTCGTGGATGCCCATCTTCTGGGACACGAGGTTCACATGCGGGGGCGGCCGCTGCGTCACATCCTCGCCATGCAGGAACCGGTCGATGGAAACAGCCGCCTCGTGGCCATGCGCCACGGCCGTGATGATGTTCTTGGGGCCGAATGCGGCATCGCCGCCGAAGAACACACGCGGCAGACTGCTCTGCAGCGTGCGCGCATCGAGTGCAGGCAGGCCCCACTTGTCGAATACAATGCCGGCGTCGGATTCGATCCACGGGAAGGCGTTCTCCTGACCCACTGCGATCAGCACTTCGTCGCAATCGAAGATTGCGTCGGGTTCGCCGGTGGGTACCAGGCTGCGCCGGCCCTGGCCGTCGTACATGGCACGCGCGATCTGGAAGCTCATGCCGGTCAACCGGCCATTCTCGTGCAGGAAGGCTCTGGGCACGTGATAGTTGATGATGGGAATGCCCTCGTGCTGGGCATCCTCCTTCTCCCAGGGCGAGGCTTTCATCTCCTCGAAACCCGAACGCACGATGACCTTTACATCGTCGGCGCCGAGGCGCCGTGCACTGCGGCAGCAGTCCATGGCCGTGTTGCCGCCGCCCAGCACGATGACGCGCTTCTTGACGCCCGTGACATGTCCGAAGGAAACCGACGCCAGCCAGTCAATGCCGATGTGGATGTCGGCGGCAGCCTCTTGCCGGCCGGCGAGCGCAAGATCGCGTCCGCGCGGTGCGCCGCTGCCGACGAAGATGGCATCCCAGTCTCCGGCAAGCAGGGACTTCATCGAATCGATGCGGGCTCCGGGCCGGAAATCCACGCCCAGACCGATGATGTACCCGATCTCCTCGTCGATCACCGAATCGGGCAGCCGGAAGCGGGGGATCTGCGTGCGGATGAATCCGCCGGCCTTCTGTTCGCCGTCGAACACCGTCACCGCATAGCCCTGCAACGCGAGATCCCGCGCGACCGTCAGCGAGGCGGGGCCCGCACCCACGCAGGCCACCTTCCTGCCGTTGGGTGCGGCAGGGCGCGGGATCATCGCCCGCACTTCGTCGCCCTTGTAGTCGGCCGTCACCCGCTTGAGGCGGCAGATGGCCACGGGCTCGGGCCTGGCAAGGTTCTCCTCCTCGACGCGGCCCCGGCGACAGGCCGGTTCGCAGGGGCGGTCGCAGGTACGGCCGAGGACTCCGGGGAAGACATTGCTCACCCAGTTGACCATGTAGGCATCGTCGAAGCGGCCCTGGGCGATCAGCCGGATGTACTCCGGCACGGGGGTATGGGCAGGGCAGGCCCATTGGCAGTCGACCACCCTGTGGTAGTAATCGGGGTCGTTCACGTCGGTGGGACGCACACGGGACTCCTTGGGTGCCGAAGCACGCCTAGTCTAACTCGCGGGGGAGCGCCTGTCGGCTCAGGTCTGGACCGGTGCGCTGCGGCATCCGGCGGTACACTACCCAGCTGAACGGAGCATCCGCATATGGTCCAACTCAAGCGCAAGAGATACCAGGAACTGATCGATCCGCTGTACGAGGAGCTCGTCGCCATGGCCCGCTGGGCCGAGGCGAGCGGTGCGCGTATTCTCGTGCTGTTCGAGGGGCGCGATACCGCCGGCAAGGGCGGTGTCATCAACGCCATCGCCAGCCACCTGAATCCGCGCCAGTGCCGGATCGTTGCGCTGGGCAAGCCCAGCGATGCCGAATCCGGCCAGTGGTACTTCCAGCGCTATGTCCCCCATCTGCCGACCAGGGGCGAGATCGTGCTGTTCGACCGCAGCTGGTACAACCGTGCCGGCGTCGAGAAGGTGATGGGTTTCGCCAGCGATCGGCAGATCGAGGCCTTCCTGAAGCAGGCGCCGGTATTCGAGCGGCTGCTGGTCGATGACGGCATCCTGCTGTTCAAGTACTGGCTGACCTGCGACCAGGGCGAGCAGGAGAAACGCCTGCGCGAGCGCGCCGCCGATCCGCTCAAGCGCTGGAAGCTCTCGCCCATCGACCTCGTTGCGCGCACCAAATACCGGGAATACACCAGGGCGCGCGAGGCCATGCTGAAAGCGACGCACAACAAGCACGCGCCGTGGACACTGGTGGACTTCAATGACCAGCATAGCGGCCGGCTCACGGTGATCCGCAACCTGCTCGATCGCCTGCCGGAATTCCAGGTCGATGCGCCGGAGGTGGTGTTCGAACCACTGGAGCGCGGCGTCAGGAAAGAGAAGTTCGGGAAGCTGAAGCCGATCCCGCCCTACCGCGGGGACTGACTCGCGTTGAACGTTGTGGCCGGCGGGCGCTATCGCATCACCGAGAATGCACGACTGGATGCGCGCAATACCTTTGGCGTGCGCGCCGTCGCGCCGCTGCTGGTGGAGGTGACGGACACTTCCGCGCTGCCGGAACTGTGGGGGGGCGCGTTGCTGCCCCCGGCATCCACTCTGGTTCTGGGCGGCGGCAGCAATCTGCTGTTCGCGGGTGATGCGCCGGGCACGGTGCTGGCGCTGCAGGCCCGCGGCATCGGCATCATCGAGGACGCAGGGCGGGCCATCGTCCGCGCCGACGCCGGCGTGATCTGGCATGACTTCGTGCTGTGGACGCTGAGGCACGGTCTGACGGGTCTTGAAAACCTGGCGCTGATTCCCGGCACCGTGGGTGCCGCGCCCATCCAGAACATCGGCGCCTACGGCGTGGAAGTGCGCGAGCATGTCCATGCGGTGGAGGTCTTCGACCGCGCCACTGGCCGCTTCCTGCGGCTGGATGCGGATGCCTGCGCCTTCGCCTACCGCGATTCGCTGTTCAGGCGTGATCCGGACCGCCATGTCATCACTGCAGTGGAGTTCGCGCTGTCGCGCACGTTCCAGCCCCGCCTTGGTTATGCTGGCATCGAAGATGAGCTGCGCGCGATGGGAATGGATGCGGCGCCGGATGCCGCGCAGGTGGCCGAAGCCATCATCCGCATCCGCCGCCGTAAACTGCCCGATCCGGCGCTGCTGGGCAACGCCGGAAGTTTCTTCAGGAACCCCATCGTCTCCACGCAGGCCGCAGCCGGCCTGCACGCTGCGCATCCGGACATGCCTCTGTTCCGCGGCGCCGACCAGGGCAGCCGCAAGCTCTCGGCTGCCTGGCTGATCGACCAGTGCGGCTGGAAGGGTCACCGTGAAGGCGATGCGGGCGTCGCTTCCACCCATGCGCTGGTGCTGGTCAACCATGGCCACGCCACGGGCCTGCAACTGCTCGATCTGGCCCGGCGCATCGCCGCCTCGGTGCAGGCGCGCTTCGGTGTGTTCCTGGAGCCCGAACCGCGCATCGTGGGAGCGACATGGTGAGCGCTCCCAGGAACCGGCAGGCGCGCGCCGCACTGCTGATGCTGGGCGGCACGCTGGGTTTCGGCCTGATGGCGGTCTTCATCCGCCTTGCCTCGCAGTCCATCCCGACATGGGAGGTGGCCTTCTTCCGCAATACTTTCGGCTTCCTGACCCTGTTGCCCATGCTCATCCTGCCGGTGCTGCGCCAGCCCCGGCCGGTCGCCGCATTTGCTGCCAGCGTGCGCACCGAGCAGTTGCCGCGCTACGTGATCCGTACCGCCATAGGCATCGCCAGCATGGTCTGCGGTTTCTGGGCGATCGCCCACCTGCCGCTGGCGCAGGCGATTTCGCTGGCCTATTCCTCGCCGATCTTCATTACCATCGCCGCCATCCTGATGCTGGGCGAGCGTGTGCGCGCGCGCCGCTGGACGGCGGTGGCGCTGGGTTTCATCGGCGTGCTGGTGATCGTGCGGCCGTGGTCGCACACATTCAGTCTCGGCTCGCTGGTGGCGGTGGCGGCGGCGATGATGAGCGCGTTGGTGGCCATCCAGATCAAACAGCTTTCGCAGGTCGACAAGGCCGATACCATCGTGTTCTGGACCTACGCGATGTGGGTGCCGATGTCGCTGCTTCCCTCGCTGTTCGTCTGGCGTTGGCCTGCGGGCATCGTCTGGCTGTGGCTGGTGGTGACCGGGCTGCTGGGCACGGTGGGGCAGGTGCTGTGGACGCGCGCGCTGAAGCTCGGCGATGTGTCCGCGCTGACGCCGATCAGTTTCATGCAGTTGCCGGTGGTCACCCTGGCCGGCTGGCTGCTGTTCGGCGAATCGCCCGATGCACCCACTCTGCTGGGAGCCGGCATCATCCTCGGCTCGACCTTCTACATCGCCCACCGCGAGGCCCAGCTGGCACGCCAGCAGCGCAGCAAGGCACCGTGCGAAGCCGTTGAACCCGGCAGCTGAGCAGCGCTTGCGGTGAGTCACCCAGTGCGGGTGCTGCCTGCAATTGCACGCGCGAACGGGCGCAGAGTACAGTTCATGGGCACCAGACAGAGCTGCCACGAGGACTGACCTTCCGTGAGTGAACCCATCATCCGGCGCCGTGCCATCCTCGCAGCGGCAGTGTCTGCGGTTCCCCTCGCGGCTTTCAGAGGTCGCAACGCCTGGGCCGATGATGAGTATCCGCTGCTGGACGAGGCCGATGCCACGGCCAAGGCCATCGGCTACGTGGCCGATGCAGCCAAGGTCGACCCAAAGCAGTACCCGACCTACAAGCAAGGACAGGACTGCAGCAATTGCCAGCTCTACTACGGCGACAAGGACTCTGAGAAAGGAGCCTGCGAGCTGGTGCTGGGCCAGTTCGTGCTCGCGAAGGCCTGGTGCAAGGCCTGGGAACAGAAGACCTGACCACCCCGATCGGCGGTCGCCTTGCGGTGTTCCGCTAGCCTGCCTTCGGATGTTTCAGGTGCGTCTCGACGAACCGCATGTGCGGATCGAGCGCGCGCCGGGTGGCGAGCACGCCCTCCTGCTCCTCGGGCGACAGTTCCAGTTCGATGATGCGTTCCATGCCGTCTTTGCCGATGACTGCCGGGACGGTCATGCTCATGGCGCGTCCGCCGTATTCGCCATCCAGCACGACGTTGGTCGGGATGACCGCCTTGCTGTCCTGGACGATCGCGCGCACCGTGGTGGTGACGCCGATGGCCGAAGTCCAGCCCGCTGTGCGCTTGGGCACCAGCGACTCGAACTCATGGAGCATCTGCGGAGGCCGGGCCCGGATTCGCGCCTTCGTCTCCGCGTCGATTTCGACCGGCTTGCCGTCGAGGCGCAGCGTGCTGAAGAGCATCACCTGGCTGTGGCCGTGTTCGCCGATCACCGTCCCCTGCACTCGCGTGGCTTCAACTCCCAGCGCCTGCGCGGCCCACATCCGGAATCGCACGGAATCGTTCAGGGAATAGCCGAGAATCCTGCGGCGGTCCCGGTTCCTGCTCAAGAGGTACATGGCGTAGTTGAGCGGGTCCACGGGGTTGGTTGCCGTGAGTACGATGGCATCGGGACAGTGCTGGTTGACGGCCGCAGCATGTTGCTCGATGAGAGGCAGGTTCGCCGGCAGCATCTCCGAGCGGGCCGCAACCGCGCCGGTCGGCGCGCCGGCCATGTTGATGACAATACCGGAACCCGCCATGTCTTCGTAGGTTCCCGAGCGCACCCGTACTCCGTATTCGGAGCCCACCGTGGCAAGGTCCATCCAGTGCGACTTCAGCATGCTGGCCCATGAATCGATCATCACGAGCTCGCCCGGCAGCCGGTGCACGATGAGATCGAAAGCCGCGCAGGATCCCATCACGCCGGCAGCGCCGATGATGCTGATTTTCATGGGTTGGTTCTTCCTTGTTGCGCACGCGGCGCCGGTGATCGGCCGATAGTATTCGTGCCGCTGCGGACCCGGCAACTCCAGGCACGAGGCATACTGTCCCGCACCATGTCACTGATCTCGCACAACTGTTCCACTCCTCTGGGAGAGATGATTGCCCTGATCTCTGAACGCGGCCTGTGCCTGCTCGAATTCGCTGCCGGTACGCGTGGCCTGGAGCGCGAGCTTGCGCAAGTCGAGGCGGCGCGTGGCGGGCCGGCGCATTACGGGGCCAATGCGTTGGCGGCGCAGCTGGAGGAGCAGCTGGCCGGATACTTTGCCGGGCGGTGCCGCAGTTTCGATCTGCCGCTGGATATGGTCGGCACGCCTTTCCAGGTGGCTGCCTGGCAGGCATTGCTGGCAATTCCTTATGGCGAGACCCGCAGCTATGCGCAGCAGGCGCGGCAGATCGGGCATCCCCGCGCCGTTCGTGCCGTGGCCGCGGCCAATGGGCAGAACAGGATCAGCGTGATCATTCCCTGCCACCGTGTCATCGGCAGCGATGGCAGTCTCACCGGTTACGGCGGAGGCATGCCGCGCAAGCAATGGCTGCTTGCGCTGGAGCAGGCGGGAGCGCCTCCGAGGGATCTGTTACCCAAATTTATACTTCACCTACCACAGTGAAAATGCGGCCGTGACCGAATTTCGGCCTGGTTTTCTTCGCGAATAGGTGCCGGGGAGAATTCCCGGCAGCGGCCTAGCCTTCTTGGCTGGCGGCTTTTTGGATGCGGGTTTCACCAGGCGCCTAAAGGCGGTGTCGAACAGCTCGCCGGACTCGTCTGCGCCGGCAGCTCTGGCGGCCTCAAGAAACCGACCACTTTAAGACTTCTTGGGCACCTTCACGCCTTTTTTCGCGCCATTTCGTCGCTGCCGTGACCAGTTCTCTGAACAGCATCGTCCAATGAGAGCTATCGATATCGTCAATCGATTGCACGGTTGAACGACTGACAACCGTCATCAAGTTAGCTGCGAGTACTTAACCAATCGCTTGATAGGTGAGTCGCTTGCCCGACACGCCTTTCAGCAGTCGGTCGGCTCGCTCACCGTCCTCGATCCCAAGGGTCGAGCGATTGTTGTAGCGGAAGTCGAATTCCGCGAGATAGCGATGCAGGTGGTCCAAGCTGCAATGCTGGTACACGCCGCGCATACCGCGCTTGAACACGGAGAAGAACCCCTCAATCGTGTTGGTCGTCACGTCGCCGCGCGAGTGGTTCACAGTCTTGTGAGCCGCATAGTCCTTCACGATCTTCGATACATGCGCGCCTCGTCGGCCATCAGGATCGCGTCAGGGCTGACATTGGCCTTCAGCGCCTCTTTGATGTTGTCGAGCTTGTCGCCAGCGATATGCACGCTGCGAACGCCCTTACCGCGCTCGACCAGTGAAAAAACCATTTCCTTATGGCCGGTGCCGCGACGCATCCGCTTGCCCGGCACGCGGCCGAAGTGGGTTTCGTCCACTTCAACGATCCCGCCGCCGTCGCCCATGAGCGAGTCGTCGTTGCCCGACATGGCCAGACGGATTCGGTGAGACATGAGCCACGCGGTCTTCAGCGTCACGCCCAGGACTCGCTTGAGCTGAAGCGAGCTGATGCCCTTCTGGCTGCACGCGATCAAGATGATCGCTTGGAGCCACAGGTGCATCTTGACGTGGCTGTCCTCGAAGATCGTTCCGACCTTCACCATGAAGGGCTTCCGACACGCCCTGCACTTCCACACACCGAGGCGGGTCGACTTCCCCTTCAACTCCGTCGCCTGATCGATCTCGCCGCATTTCGGGCACACCGGCTTTCCGTCCGGGTAGACGCGACCCTCAACGAACTTGATGGCGGCCGCTTCGTCGTGGAAGTGGGCGGCAGAGAGGATGCTGGTCGCAAGTCACCTGATGTCGGCTTGAGAAGAGTCCTATCAAAGAAACATCTTTACAAAATCAGAATTTCTGATATTGTCTGGCCCAGAAGTAGCAGTATCGGTGCTCCATGAGTGCGAAATATGTGATTTCCCAGTTCGGTGGCCAATCGAAACTGGCGGAGCTGATCGGAAAAGGGCAGAGCACAGTGGCGTATTGGTCAAAGGCTGGGACGATTCCAGCGAAGTGGCAGCCAAAGCTGTTGGAGCTGGCGCGAACGCAGGGCGTCGAACTGACATCGGCAGACTTCGTTAGCGTCCCTCCAGAGGCGAATTCGATAGCTACAGAAGATGACGGCGTCCCGAAGGCTACTCATTGGGGCGAGCTGAACATCGGTGGTAGGGATATCCCCTGCTATGTTCTGAATACCGGCGATAGGGTCTTTAGTCTCAAAGGCTTAGTGGTTGGCCTAATCGGCACCGAAGGCGGCCAGCTCGCGGAATACCTGAAGGTAAGGGCACTCCAGCCCCACCTTCCCCCCGATTTGATACCTGCAGGTGACGGATCGATTTCGGCTCTATTCCGCTTCGACGCGGGTGGGTCCGGTGTTGCTCAGTACGCCCAGGGAATCAAAGTCGAGCGGTTCAATGATCTTCTTCGCGCCTACGCCAGCGCATTGGTGGACCATGCCTTGAGCGCTGGTGACTCATCGAAGATTGCGCTTACCGAGCGGCAGCTAGGTATCGCGCAGACCGCTATCAAATTCCTGCAGGCAACTTCTGATGTAGGTCTGGTAGCACTGGTCGACGAGGCCACTGGATACCAGTACGAACGGGCGGAAGATGCTCTGCGGTTGAAACTGAAGCTGTATCTGGAAGAGGACATGCGCAAATGGGAGCGCACTTTTCCAGAGGAGCTATGGACAGAGTTCCGTCGACTGACTAACTGGAAAGGCACGATTCACCAACGGCCGAAGTATTGGGGCAAATTGGTGATGGAGCTGATCTACGGCTACCTAGACGCCGACGTAGCAAAGTGGCTCAAGGATAATGCACCGAAGCCCATGAAGGGGCAGAACTACCATCAATGGCTGAGTTCGCAGTACGGCCTCAAGAAATTGACTGAGCACATTTGGTTGGTTGTCGGCATGGCGTCTGGCTGCAATAGCATCAAGGATCTGCGGCAGCGATTGGCCGAAAGATTCGGGCGTGTGCAAGTGCAGATGACGATGTATCTGCCACCGCAAGACACGAAGTAGGTTGCGCAACGTACGGGGCACCGGCGTACTCCGTCGGCCGGCGGACCGGCGCCCCGCTACGGTCGAGTCAGAGCCCGCTTCATGCGGGCTTTTTCCTCTCTAGACGCTATCAAATCCCTTGGTACTTGAAGCATAAATTTGGGATCTGTTTACCTGACCAGCTCCCCTCACCACCAGGCCCGCACGCCGACCAGCAGGCGCAGGCCCTGAGAATCGTGGCCACTGGCGCGTGTACGGTCGGCCGTGCCACCCAGCTCCTGGTTCCATTCCAGGCCGAGGTATGGCGCGAACTCGCGGCGGATCTCGTAGCGCAGCCGCAGGCCGGCATCGTAGTGCGTAAGGCCTGACCCGAGACCCAGCGCAGGGATGTCCGAGGCCGCAGCCTCGATCTCCAGCCGTGGCTGCAGGGTGAGACGCTGTGTGATACGCAGGTCGTACTCGCCTTCCACCCTTGCGGTAAGGTCGCCGTCCTTCGACAGGAAGGCGGCGGCATCCATTTCCCACCAGTAGGGCGCCAGACCCTGGAATCCGAACACCAGGTGAGTGGGGTCCTTGCCGCCGCTGCGAAAATCCTGCCGCAGGCCGGTCTGCAGATTCCAGAATGGCGAGATGGCGCGGCTGTAAAGAGCCTGCACTTCGCCATGTGTTTCCTGATCGAGATTGCTCTGGCCCTCGGATTTCCACCAGAAGCGGTGGATGTCGCCGCCGCTCCAGCCGCCGATCTGCCAGTCAAGCAGGTCCTGCCCGTTGCCGAAACTGCCCTCGAGGCGGTCGACCAGGAACGCCGTGGTGTGTACAGCGCCGTTCTCATGCAGCAGCTGTGCGCGGGAATCGGTCATCGCAACCTTGTCCCACACCGCATCGGCAGCATGCTCCGGGCCGGCAAGTGCGCCGGGAGGAGGCGAGGCATCCTGCACGCCTGCGGGCGCCATGGTGTGGCCTGCATGGGGATCCTCCGCCGCTGGCATGTGATGGCCGGCATGCTCGTCCGCCGCAGGCGCCATGTCATGTCCCGCGTGCGGGTCGTCGCCATGGTCCATCTCATGTCCGGCGTGGCTTTCCTGCTGCGCCAGCGCCGTACCGGCAAACGCGAGCAGCACCACCGCCGCCGCTGCACGGACGCTCACGAGGCCTCCAGCGGGCGGATCGTCACCACATTGAACATTCCCGAATGCATGTGCATCAGCATGTGGCAGTGGAAGGCCCAGTCGCCGGGCGCGTCGGCAGTCAGGTCGAAGGTCACTTTCGATCCCGGCGGCACGTTCACCGTGTGCTTCAGCGGCTGGTGTCCGGCAGGGCCGCCGGTCACCAGCTCGAAGAAATGCCCGTGCAGGTGGATGGGGTGCGACATCATCGTGTCGTTCACCAGCGTGACGCGCACGCGTTCGTTGCGCTCGAAGCGGATTGGCTCGACCAGTTCGGAGAACTTGCGGCCGTCAAAGCCCCACATGAAGCGTTCCATGTTGCCGGTGAGGTGGATCTCCAGCGTCCGCGAGGGTTCGCGCTGATCGCTGTTTGGCGCAAGGGAAACCAGATCGGTGTAGACCAGCACGCGGTGCGGTTCGTGCTCCAGACCCATTGGCCGCTCGCCGATGCGGCTGGCGGGCGCCGGCGCGATCATGTCGACGCCCACCCCCACCGTCATGCCGGCAGGTGCGTTGCGGGGGTTGCGCATGTCGTGCTTCATGCCCGCATGATCCGCCGCCGCGCCGTGGTTCATCGCGGCGTGGTCCATGCCCGCATGATCCATCCCGGCATGATCCATGCTGGTGTGATCCATGCTGGCATGGTCCATGCTGCCCATGCCCATGTCGCGCATGGTCAGAGTCGGCACCTTGCGCAGCGGCGGTATATCGGCGGTCATGCCCGCACGCGGCGCGAGTGTCGCGCGCGCCATTCCTGAACGGTCGATGGACTCCGCGACCAGGGTGTAGACGCGCGCGGCGTCCGGCTGCACGATCACGTCATAGGTCTCGGCCACCGCGATCTGGATTTCGTCGGTATCCACCGGCCGCACGTTTCCGCCGTCGGCATTGACTACGGTCATGGCCAGGCCCGGGATGCGGACATTGAAGATGGTCATGGCCGAAGCATTGATGATGCGCAGCCGCACGCGCTCGCCCGGGCCGAACAGTGCGGTCCAGTTTTCTTCCGGCCCGTGGCCATTGACGAGATAGGTGTAGGTGGTGCCGGTGACGTCGGCGATGTCGCGCGGATCCATGCGCATGCCGGCCCACATGCGCCGCTCGGCCAGGTTCACGCCATCGGCCCCCGACAGCAGTCCGGAAAGCGTGGTGCGCTGCCGGTTGAAATAGCCGGGGCTCTTCTTGAGCTTTTCGAGGATCACGTGCGGATGCAGGAAGCTCCAGTCCGACAGCACCACCACGTGTTCGCGGTCGTAGGCCACGGGGTCCGCCTCCGCCGGGTCGAGGATCAGCGGGCCGTAGTGACCCATTGCGTCCTGCAGGCCGGAGTGTGAGTGATACCAGTATGTGCCGGACTGGATGACCGGAAATTCGTACACGAAGGTCTCGCCGGGCCGGATGCCGGGAAAGCTGATGCCCGGCACGCCATCCATCTGGAAGGGCAGCAATATGCCGTGCCAGTGGATGGAGGTGTCCTCGTCCAGCGTATTGCTCACCGCCAATCGTACGTGTTGCCCTTCGCGCAGCCGCAGCAGCGGCGCCGGCAGGGTGCCGTTCACGGTTATCGCGTGGCCACTGCGGCCCCCGACGCTGAAGGTGGAGTGGCCTATCGTCAGGCGGATATCGGGTCCCGTGAGTGCCGGCTCGGCACGCCGGATGCCCATGGAGGCTGTCTGCGCCCAGGCGGGCAGCAGCCCCTGGGTTGCCCACATTCCGGCAGTCCCGGCCGCCATGCCGAGCAGGTCGCGACGATTGAGCCGGGAAGGGGGGCTCCGATGAATGGGCATGCAACACTCCGCTTGGCGCAATTCCGGATTTTGAAGCATAGGGCCTGCCAGCGTTGGAAGGTCAAGGGAGGACGGTGCCGCGCTCATGCCCGGGAGGCTGAAACACCGTCATTGCTTGACCTTCCCAAGGTAGTAAGGTCCAGCATTGTGGAACCCGCCTCCCGGCGAAATCGGATTTGCGGCATGAGTGGAACAGGCCCCGGCAGCAGCGCAGCGATCACCCTTCCCATCGAAGGCATGAGTTGTGCTTCCTGCGTGAGCCGCGTCGAGAAGGCATTGAAAGCAGTGCCGGGCGTCGTGGAGGCGACGGTGAACCTCGCGACCGAGCGCGCCACGGTGCGCGGCGATGTGGATGTCGCACAGCTGGTGGCGGCCGTCGAGGGTGCCGGGTATGAAGCCCGCGCTGATTCGGCGGTGCGCAGCGCTGAGATTGCTGCCAGGAAGGATGCCGAGCAGGCCGCGCTGAGGCGTGATCTGCTGCTGGCCGTCCTGCTCGCATTGCCCGTGTTCATCCTCGAAATGGGCTCGCACCTGGTGCCGGCCATGCATGAATGGGTGATGGGCACCATCGGCATGCAGCGCAGCTGGGAACTGCAGTTCCTGCTGACCACGCTGGTGCTGGCCGTTGCGGGCCGGCGCTTCTACGTGAAGGGCTTTGCGGCGCTGCTGCGCCTGGCGCCGGACATGAACTCGCTGGTGGCCGTGGGAACGGCGGCAGCCTATGCCTATTCGGTTGTCGCCACATTCCGCCCCCATTGGCTGCCTGCCGGAACGGTAAACGTGTACTACGAGGCTGCGGCCGTGATCGTGGCGCTGATACTGCTCGGCCGTTTCCTGGAGGCTCGCGCCAGGGGACGGACCTCGGAGGCCATCCGCCGTCTGGCCGGCCTGCAGGCGAGGCTTGCGCATGTGATGCGCAACGGACGCGTCATCGATGTTCCCGTGGCCGAAGTGATCTCGGGTGACCTCGTGGAGGTGCGTCCGGGCGAGCGCATTCCCGTGGATGGCGAGGTTGCCGGCGGCCGCAGTTTTGTCGATGAATCGATGATCACCGGTGAGCCCGTGCCGCAGGAAAAGGCCTCCGGCAGCGCGGTGGTCGGCGGCACCGTCAACCAGCAGGGCGCGCTGACGCTGCGCGCCACCACCGTCGGCAGCCACAGCACATTGGCGCAGATCATCCGCCTGGTGGAGCAGGCGCAGGGGTCGAAGCTGCCCATCCAGGCCGTGGTCGACAAGGTCACGCTGTGGTTCGTGCCGGCGGTGATGCTGGCTGCGGTGCTGACGTTTCTCGTGTGGCTAGTCTTCGGCCCTCCGCCGGCGCTGACTTTCGCGCTGGTCAACGCCGTGGCCGTGCTCATCATCGCCTGCCCCTGTGCCATGGGCCTTGCGACGCCGACTTCGATCATGGTTGGAACGGGGCGTGGCGCGGAACTGGGCGTCCTGTTTCGCAGGGGCGAGGCGCTGCAGCTGCTGAAGGACGCGAAGGT
The DNA here is from genome assembly GCA_049841155.1 of Steroidobacteraceae bacterium. GTDB lineage: Bacteria > Pseudomonadota > Gammaproteobacteria > Steroidobacterales > Steroidobacteraceae > ZC4RG30. The sequence goes on along the minus strand of JASGHI010000003.1, from coordinate 1,372,497 downwards.
CGTGGCCGTCGACAAGACCGGCACGCTGACCGAAGGCCGGCCGGTGCTGACGGACCTCGAACTGGCGCCGGGTTTCACGCGCGCCGAGGTGCTGCGCCACATCGCGGCGGTCGAATCGCGTTCCGAGCATCCCGTGGCACGTGCCATCGTCGATGCGGCCGAAAGGGAGGGGGTTGCGCTCCCGGCCGCGGCGGATTTTGGATCCGTCACCGGCATGGGTGTGCACGCCACTGTCGAGGGTGTGCGCGTGGAGGTGGGTGCCGACCGCTATTTGCGCAGTCTGGGCCTTGATGCCGGCCTCTTTGCCGAGATTGCGGCGAGGCTGGGCAGCGAGGGCAAATCGCCGCTGTATGCGGCCATCGACGGCCGGCCTGCGGCCATTGCCGCAGTGGCTGACCCCATAAAGGCAACGACCTCGGCGGCCATCGCGGCGCTGCATGGCCTGGGCCTCAAGGTGGCCATGATCACCGGTGACAACGCGCGCACCGCGCATGCCATCGCGGGGCAGCTCGGCATCGACGAAGTCGTGGCCGAGGTGCTGCCGGCGGGCAAGGTCGAAGCCGTGCGCAGGCTGAAGGCCGGGTACGGCAAGGTGGCCTTCGTCGGGGACGGCATCAACGATGCGCCTGCACTTGCCGAGGCCGACGTGGGTCTGGCCATCGGAACGGGTACCGATGTGGCGATGGAGTCGGCCGATGTGGTGCTGATGTCCGGCAGCCTGCAGGGCGTGCCGGCCGCGATCGCGCTCTCGAAGGCCACGCTGGGCAACATCCGCCAGAACCTGTTCTGGGCCTTTGCCTACAACACCGCGCTGATTCCGGTGGCCGCGGGCTTGCTGTATCCCGTCCGTGGGCTATTGCTGTCGCCGGTGTTCGCCGCCGGCGCCATGGCATTGTCGAGCGTGTTCGTGCTGGGCAATGCGTTGCGGCTGCGCAGGTTTCAGCCCGGGAGGCTGTCATGAACATCGGTGAGGCGTCGAAGGCATCCGGCGTGTCCGCGAAGATGATCCGCTACTACGAACAGATCGGGCTGATACCGATGGCGGACCGCACGCCCTCCGGTTACCGGGCCTATTCGCAGGCCGATATCCAGCGGCTGCATTTCATCCGCCATGCGCGCGACCTGGGATTCCAGGTGCCGGAGATCGGCAACCTGCTTGGATTGTGGAGTGACCGCTCACGCCGCAGTGCCGACGTGAAGCGTCTGGCGGCGGCGCATGTCGCAGCCCTCGGGGAGCGGATGCGCAACCTGCAGCAGATGATCGACACGCTGCAGAGTCTCGTGAATTGCTGCGCCGGAGACGACCGGCCGGACTGTCCCATCCTTGCCGGCCTCGAGCAGGGCGCTGCAAGTCCCGCCGCCGGTGTGCGGCGCGGGGCGGCGCTGCATCGCGAGATCGGCCGGCCGGCCGCGGCTCCCGGAAAGCGCGGCCGCTGAAACCGGGGCCGGGATTCTCAGGCGTCGCTGGCCGGGAAACCCGCGTTGGCCAGTGCCGCGCGCAGCTGCTCGGGGCTCGCTGTCGATTGCACTTCGATCCGCCGGTTGGGCGGATCGGCGTCGACGCTGGCCTGCGGATCCACCGACTGGATGGCGCGGGTCACGCCGCGGGCGCAGCCGCCGCAGGTCATGTTTTCGATCCGGAACTGCATGTGAATCTCCCTGATCACGGCAGAAGATCAAAGGCTACAGCCTGCCAGCGTGGAAAGGTCAAGCGGCCCGCTGCGGCCGCCGCCACGTATGTGGCGGCGGCCTTGGACTCACGGAGCCCCAGGCGATTGCACTGGTGTGCCGGTGACCGGATTGGGATAGTGGAACGGCGGCACGAAGTAATGTTCGGGATACATGGACTTCGTGTCCTGCGCCGGTGAGGGTTCGTCGGGCGGAAACTCCTTGTTCGGAGTGTTCGCCGAGCGGCTGATCTCGGTCACGCCCTGTCTGTCCCAGCCCACGTTGTACAGTGTGAAGTAGGTGGGCCAGAACTTCATGTGCTTGAACTTCCACACACCATCTTCCTTCACGTACTCGTTCTCGTAGACCCCCTCGTTCCAGAAGGCGATCCGGCCCTGCCAGGCGACCTGTGCCAGCGTGCGCCAGCGGCCGTGCGCCGTGGTGCCGTCCGCATCGACATCGACGATGCCCTGGAACTGGGGATGATTGAACAGCACGCCGGCGGCGAGCCCGTCCTTGCCGGGACCGCGGCCCATGTCCTTGCCGAACCACATGCTGAACTGCCGCGCCACGCCCTCGCGCCCCTTGTAGATACCCTCACCGCCGAGCTGCACCGTGCCGTCTTCGGCGAACAGGTTCACCACCTGCGACCACAGGCCCTTGTCGATGTAGTAGCCGTAGGCGCGCGTCAGCTTTTCGATCGCCTTCACGTCTTCGATGTGGGTCATCCGCAGCTGCGTGGCATCGAGCTGTTCTTTGAGCTGCCGGACCTCGTCCTGCAGCTGCCTGAACTGCGCGTCGTTGCCGCCGCAGGCGCCGAGCAGCAGCGGCATGAGCAGCGCGGCGCCCAGCGCGGCGCCGCCGAGCCGGCGCGAAGCCGGCGGGTTGATGATATGCATCTGTGTCTCCTCGTCTTCAGCGCGGGCCGGCCAGCGTCAGGTCGCCGGCCCGGTCGGAACCTTCGTCCAGGCCGCCCGGCGTGCCGATCCACAGCGTATGAAGCTTCTCCAGCACGCGGACGCTGTGCGTGGTGTTCGGCGGGATGTACACCGCATCGCCAGCACCCAGCACATGCGTCTCGCCACCCACGGTCCACTCGACCTTGCCCGAGAAGATGTAGAAGGCTTCCCCATGCGTCTTGTGGAAGTGCGGCGGTGCGGTGAATCCCGGCAGCCAGTAGCTTTCGATGATGCTGATCTGCCCTTCGCTGTCCACGCTCGACAGCGCGACCTCGATGTTCTCCACCTTCTCTTCGGTGCGGGTGGCCCGCTGGCCGTGGACGGAGAAGACCGGCGCGCCCTTGCGCGGCTGGCCGGCGGCGGGTTCATGCCACGGCTCACCGGGTCCCTCGACGGCGTTGAAGTCGCCGACGCGCGCGAGCAGGTCCTGGAACTGTTTCGTGCCTTTCTGCGACTTGGTCAGCATGCCGTCGATGGCCAGAGCCTCTTCGTAGCCGCCGGGCTGGTAGAACATCAGCGAATGCATGTTCTCCGGACCGATGACCTTCACGGAGTGGACGGTATTGGGCGGGATGTGCACCAGATCGCCGGCTTTCATCACCTGTGTCCTGCCGCCGATGGTCCACTCCACCTGGCCGGAGATGATGTAGAAGGTCTCGTGATGGTACTTGTGGTAATGCGGCCGCACGGAAAAAGCCGGTGTCCACTGGCTCTCGACCAGGCTCAGATGCCCTTCGCTGTCGGCGGCACTGACAACGACCTCGATGTTCTCGATGTTGTCTTCGTGGAATGTCGGCCGCTTGCCCTTGAACGAGAAGTGCTGGGCTGCGGGATGGGGCTGCTGGGCGGTTGGCCGCGCTGCTGCGGCCGACGCATCCGGCTGCACCAGCAGTCCGGCCAGCATCGCGCCGGTGACTGCAAGGCCCGTAGCCATGCGGATGCGTTTCATTGAATTCGCAATCATTGGAATCTCCACTTGGAAGTGCTGGTTCTTGTATGTGCCGGATCTGTTGTCGTGCGGCGGTGCGGCAGAAAGCTCCGCGCCCGTCATATGTGCAACAGTGGTTGCACGCACCCCCCGAGAGCAGGGGTACTCTACCGCAAAGGGCGCAGCGCTGCAGGCGCCGCGCGGGCCGCATATCCGGCGGCGTGGATATGTTGGTATGCTCCCCAACCTGTCTCGGCCGGGGGGTTGAGTTCATGATCAAGGAGAATCCATGAAGATCGCACTGGCTGCATTGGCAATGCTTCTGGCGACTACCCTCGCGTTTGCCGCTGATGTGGACGGCACCTGGAACGGCACGCTCAATGTGACCGGCAGCGATGTTCCGGTTGCCTGGACATTCAAGGCCGAAGGAGATGTACTGACCGGCGGCGTCAGTCAGGCCGGCGGCCCGCTGGCGCCGATCAAGGACGGAAAGATCGATGGCAACAAGATCTCCTTCGTCCTGCAGATCGACTATCAGGGGATGCAGATGTCGGTGGATTACACCGGCGTGGTCTCACCGGACGAGATCAAGCTGACCGGGTCGGTTTCCGGGCAGTCGTTCGAATACGTGGTCAGGAAGTAACTTCGGGCGGGCAGGGCGGAGTGCTCCGCTCTGCCCTGCGGGGTTGACGTATGCAGATCGGAATGATGGGTCTGGGCAGGATGGGCGCCAACATGGTGCGGCGCCTGGTCAGGGCCGGCCATGAATGCGTTGTCTACGACATCAACCCGGCGAGCGTGGCCGATCTGGCCCGGGATGGCGCCATCGGTGCCGCGTCGATGCAGGAATTCGTCGCGAAGCTTGCAAAGCCGCGCGTCGCCTGGCTGATGTTGCCGGCCGCCATCACCGGCAAGGTGGTGGGCGAGCTTGCTGCACTGATGGAGCCCGGCGACATCCTCGTCGACGGGGGCAATTCCAGTTACCGCGATGCCGTCGATCAGGCGGCGCGCCTTTCGGAGAAGGGGCTGCGCTATCTGGATGTGGGCACCAGCGGCGGCGTCTGGGGGCTGGAGCGCGGCTACTGTCTGATGATCGGTGGTCCGGAAGATGCCGTACGGCATCTGGATCCGGTTTTTGCGGCTCTGGCGCCCGGCACCGATGCCGGTATACCGCCTGGCGGCAGTGCGGGCACGGCCCCGCTGGGCTATCTGCATTGCGGACCCAGCGGTGCCGGCCACTTCGTCAAGATGGTCCACAACGGCATCGAGTACGGCCTGATGGCTGCCTATGCCGAAGGCATGAACATCCTCAAGGCAGCCAGTGCCGGCAAGCAGGGCCGCAGCGCCGATGCCGAGACGGCGCCGCTGGCCGAGCCGCAGTACTACCAGTTCGACATCGACGTGGCCGCAGTGACCGAAGTGTGGCGCCACGGTTCGGTGATCGGTTCCTGGCTGCTGGATCTGACGGCCGCGGCGCTGAAGGAAGATCCGGGCCTCGCCGGGTTCGGCGGCCGTGTCTCGGACTCGGGAGAAGGACGCTGGACGCTGCAGGCAGCCATCGACACCGGCGTGCCGGCCCCGGTGCTGTCCGCCGCACTCTTCGGGCGCTTTGCTTCGCGTGGTGCTTCCGGGTATGCCGACCGGCTGCTCTCGGCCATGCGCCTTGCCTTCGGCGGCCATGTCGAGAAGCCCAAATGAGCCAGGAGCGGTCCGATGTGGTGGTGCTGTTCGGCGCCACCGGTGACCTGGCCTACAAGAAGATTTTTCCGGCGCTCTATACCATGGTGGCGCGCGGCACGCTGACGGTGCCGGTGGTCGGCGTGGCCCTCGACGACTGGGACACTGGCAGGCTGGTGACCCGTGCACGCTCGGGCATCGAAGCGGCGGCCGGCAAAGTCGATGAGACGGTCTTCGCGAAGCTTGCCGGTCTGTTGCGCTATGTCAGCGGCGACTACCGTGAACAGCAGACCTTCGACCGGTTGAAGGAGGCGCTGTCGGGGCACCGGCATCCGCTGTACTACCTCGCCGTGCCGCCTTCGATGTTCGAACCGGTGGTGCAGGGGCTGGAACAGTCGGGCGGTGCCACCGGAGCGCGGCTGATGGTGGAAAAACCCTTCGGACGCGATCTGCAATCGGCGCGCTGGCTCAATCGCGTGCTGCACCTGGTCTTCGGCGAAGAGTCGATCTTCCGCATCGACCACTATCTGGGCAAGGAGGCGATCCAGAACCTGCTGTACTTCCGCTTTGCCAATTCCTTCCTCGAGCCGGTCTGGAACCGCAACTTCATCGACAGCGTGCAGATCACCATGGCCGAGGATTTCGGTGTCGAGGGGCGCGGCAGGTTCTACGACGAGGTCGGCTGCATCCGCGACGTGATCGAGAACCACCTGCTGAACATCCTGCTGCTGCTGGCCATGGAGCCGCCTTCGGGCCGCAGTGTCGAAGACCTGATCGACGAAAAGGTGCAGGTCCTCAAAGCCATCCGCACGCTGAAGCCGGAAGACGTGGTGCGCGGCCAGTTCGAAGGATATCTGCAGGAGCCGGGCGTCGCGCCGGATTCCACGCGTGAAACCTTCGCGGCGGTGCGTTTCATGATCGACACCTGGCGCTGGCAGGGTGTGCCCTTCTACGTCCGCGCCGGCAAGAAATTGCCGGTGCGCGCGACCGAAGTGCGGGTGCTCTTCAAGCGGCCGCCGCTGGCCATCTTCGACGGCTTCAAACCGGAGCAGGCGAACTATCTGCGTTTCCGCATCGCCCCGGTGGTGGCGATCGGCATCGGTGCGCGCCGCAAGGCTGCCGGCGACGGCATGGTGGGCGAGCAGGTGGAGCTCAGCGCCCTCGACGGCGACACCACCGACGAGATGGAACCCTACGAGCGGCTGATCGGCGATGCCATGAACGGCAATACGCAGCTGTTCACGCGGCAGGATGCCGCCGAGATCGCATGGCGCATCGTCGGTCCGGTGCTGGACGACAAATCGCCGCCTGCGCCGTACAAGCCGGGCACCTGGGGACCCGAAAAGGCGATGGCGGATTTTGGACCACCCTACGGCTGGGCCGATCCCTGCGCCTGATCCGGGGCCGACAACTTCACTGCGCGGAGGAATCGAGCATGCGGGCAATTTCCGGAATACGGCGATGGCTGCTCATCGCGGCGGTGGCAGGCATGGCGGGCTGTTCGGGCCAGGACCGGGAGCTTGCCGGCAAGGTCGATGCGCTGACCCGGCAGCTCGAAGAGACGCGCACCGAGCTGCAGGGCCTGAAAGACATCAGGGAGATCGAAAAGCTCACGCGTACCTACGGCTACTACATCGACAAAGGCCTGTGGTCGCAGGTGGTGGACCTGTTCGCCGAAGACGGCACGGTGCAGCTCGGCGGATCGGGCATCTACAAGGGCCGGCAGGGCGTTGACCGGATGTTTGCGCAGGGTTTTGGCGCCGGCATCGGGCGCGGTTCGGGCCAGGATGGCCTGCCGGCCGGCGTGCTGTTCAACCATCCGCAGTTCCAGGGCGTCGTCGACGTCGATGCGGACGGCACCACCGCGCATGGCCGCTGGCGCACGCTCGCGCAGGTGGCCTGGCGGGGGCGGCTGGCCGTGTGGAACGAAGGGGTCTACGAGAACGAGTACGTGAAGGAAAACGGCGTCTGGAAGTTCAGGCACATGAAGTTCTGGCCCACGTACTTCACGGACTTCGACAAGGGCTGGGCGAAGCAGGATCTGCCGGACATCGGCAAACAGGCGAATACGGCCGATCCGCGTTTCCCGCCCGACGAGCCTTCCTCCGCCGAAGACAGCCAGTCGATGTATCCCGGCTACTTCATGCCGCCCTTCCACTATCCGAATCCGGTAACGGGCAAGGGCGTTGTGGCGCCGGATCCCATCGCGGCGCCGGCAAGGGCGAAGTAGATCCTGCGTCCGCAAAGAGGAGTTCCATGATGTCCGCCACTCTTCCGTTCCGCTGGCTGGGCTATTCCATGCTGGCAGTCCTCGCTCTGGCTTCGACCCTGGCGCAGGCGCAGGTCGAGCCCATGGGCGCCTTGAATGCAAAGCAGCTGGCCGCGGTCGACAGGTCGAAGACCGTAGTCATCATCCCCGGCGGCATCATGGAGGAGCATGGCCCCTACCTGCCCGCCAACACCGACGGCTATGTCAGCGAGCGGCAGGCGCAGGACGTGGCCGATGCGCTCGTGGCCAGGGGCTGGCGCGTGCTGATGTTCCCGTCCATTCCGCTCGGGTCGGGAGGCGCCAATGAGCTGGCGGCCAAATACCCGTTCCCGGGCACCTACGTGGTGCGCCTGAACACGCTGCGCGCGGTCTACATGGATCTCGCCGACGAGCTCGGCGAAGCGGGATTCAAGTGGGTCTTCATCATCCACAGCCATGGGGCGCCCAACCATGGCCGCGTGCTCGCGCAGGTGGGGGACTATTTTGCCGACACCTACCATGGCCGCATGCTGCACGTGACGGGCGGCTGGGAGGTTTCCACTTCGCCGGACAATCCGCGCCGCTCGCTCGGCGAGCAGGCGCAGAAGGAAGACGCCTCATCGGGCCACGCAGGCATCGACGAGACCAGCCTGATGCTGTTCCTGAAGCCCGAGCTCGTCAGTCCCGACTACAAGAACGCGCTGGCATTCACAGCGGGCGGTGACCGCGGCATGATCGATGTCGCGAAGCAGCCGGGCTGGCCGGGATATTTCGGCGCGCCGCGCTACTCCACGGCCGAATACGGTGCGAAGCTGTACCGGCTCAGCACCGACGCGATGATCAAGGAGGCGCTTGGCGCACTCGAAACGGGCACGCAATCCGCTGCGCGCCAGCGCGCGCCACGGCGTGCGGTGGATGATGCGGCGATTGCGCGCGACAGCGCCATCGAGAAGCGCCAGCAGGAGTGGCTGAACAGGAACGACCAGTAGCGATCGCAAGGCGGGCGGCAGCCTCGACGGCGCCGCCCGCGTTGCCGGCGAAAGGGGTTACCTGCGCGCCGCGATGGCGCTGACCTCAACCTTTAGGTCGGGGCCGGCAAGGCCTTCGACCATGGCCAGGGTCTCGGCGGCGGGATTCCTCTTCAGCGCAGGCGCCAGGCGCTGCGCTTCGTCGAGGAATGCGCGGCGGACCTCGCCGGCATTGGCGCCCGCCTTCACGTAGATCTTGTACTTCACCAGGTCGCCGATGCCGAGGCCGGACTTGCGCAGGACGTCGTGGATCTTGCTGGCGACGATCCTGGCCTGGGCCGCGGCGTCGTCAGGAAGCGGCTTGTTGGCTTGCGCCGCCTCTACACCCGAGAGCGTCACCAGCCCCTTCACGGCAATGCTGTTGGCGATTTCTGGGTGGTCGCTGTTCGGTACGCGCGCCGCCTTCACTGAAGAGGGCACTGCAACCGCGTCCATCTCCAGCAGGAATCCGTCGCTTGCCATGCCGTCGACGATGACCAGCGTGCCGACGCTGGGCTTGTCCTTAAGCTGCGGTGCGAGCTTGTGGGTTGCGGCATGGAACAGCTGGATCACCTTGCCCGGATCCGTGCCCTTCCTGACGTAGAGGTTGTGGGAAATCATGTCGCCGACGGTCATGCCGCGCTTCTGCAGGCTGGATTGCAGCTTGTTGACGATGACGTCGACCTGCTGCTCGATGGTCGGGACCAGCGTGCCGTGCTCGAAGTCCATGGCCTCGGTTCCGGCGACGAAGACGAAGGGCTTGACCTCGAAGGTCTCGCCGATCTCCGCGGGGCCGAAGGTGAACGGGATGCGGTTGAATTCCGCGCGGTTGCCCTTGACCTTCGGCGCCGCTGCGGTCATGTCGATCATCACCAGCGAGTCCTTGTTCGGGAACTCCGGCAGCCGCACGATCGTGCCGACGCTCTTGAATTCCTTGAGGCTGGGCTCCAGGGTCGTCGCCGTGCCGTGGAAGCGCTGCAGGACGTCCAGCGGCGAAACGCCGTCCTTGATGTAGATCGTGTGCTGGACCATGTCGCCGAAGCCCAGGCCGCGCGCCGCGAGAGCCTGGTGGGTCTTGTTGATGACCTCATCGACCTGCGCCATGGCATCGCCATGGGTGCCGACCGCGCCGGAGACGAACACGAGGTTGTCGACTGCAACCAGGCTCGCAGGTTCGCCGGTGTTGCCCTTGACTCGCACGATCTGCGCTGCGGAGAGGCTCATCGAGGCGCAGAGAAGCACCGAGGTCAGTAAAGCAATACGCCGCCAGGCCATAGTCAGTTCCTCGCTATTGATATGTAGTGTGGCTACATAGACCGGGCCCCCCAGCCAGCTAGGTAACGGATGAAGTATCGTCGAACTGCCCTGAATTGGGAACCGGAGCGGACTTGACCCGCAGCCTCATCATGCTGATCACGGCGGCGATGAGGGCCGCCGCGGCCGCGGCCCGCAGCAGCGCAGGCCCGGCTGCCACGCCCGTCACGTGAAAGCCCGCGGCCACGGTTGCCGCGCCGCAGGTCTGTCCCAGCAGCCGCGCCGTGGACAGCATTCCACCCGCGGCTCCCGAGCGTTCCCGTGGGGCGGCGGTGATCATGGCGCGGTTGTTCGGGGACTGGAAGAATCCGAATCCCGCGCCGCACAGCGCCATGCGCCACAGGATGTCCGCATCCTGCGCAGTAGCTCCCAGCAGCGACAGCGACAGCAGGCCGAGAGCGAACAGCGCGAGGCCGATGCCGCCGAGCAGCCCGGCCGGAAAGCGGTCGGCTAGCCGGCCTGCCAGCGGTGCGGCGACGCCCACCGCGAGCGGCCAGGCCGTCATCAGCATTCCGGTTTCGACCACGCTGCGCGCCAGCATGTGCTGCAGCAGGAACGGCAGGGTGACCAGCGCGAGCATCTGCGCGGCGAACGAAGTGATCGAGGTGCTGATCGACAGCCCGAAGATGGGGATGCGCAGCAGGTCGACGGGCAGCAGCGGCGCCGGGCGATGCCAGTCGCGCCGCACCAGCAGCACGCCGGTGACGAGCGCGGTGAACAGCAGGACGAGGCCAGCGCCGGTGGCGGCGCGGGCCAGCGTCTCGATGCCGAACACCAGCGTGCTGAGCGCGACGGCGCTGTACAGCGCGGAAAGGTAGTTGGGATGCCCACCATGCCCCGGCACGTCGGGCAGCATGCGCAGCCCCGTGAACAGCGCCACCAGACCGATGGGGAGGTTGATGAGAAACAGCCAGGGCCAGGAGGCGATGCTCAGGATCAGCGCCGCAACGCTGGGTCCGGCCGCCGCCGACAGCGACACCACCAGCGCGTTGTAACCCAGACCCCTGCCCAGCAGGGCCTGGGGGTAGGTGGCGCGCAGCAGCGCCGCGTTCATGCTCATGATGCCGGCCGCGCCGATGCCCTGGAACATGCGCGCCGCAATGAGGGCAGGGAGGCTGTGCGCCAGCGCGCAGCCGACGGATCCGGCGACGAAGAAAGCGATTCCCGGAATGTAGACGCGGCGGTAGCCGATGCGGTCGCCGAGGGCGGACAGCGGCAGCAGCAGCGCGGTGATGACCAGCTGGTAGGCGTTGATGACCCAGATCGAAAGGGCGGCCGAGGACTTCAGCTCGCCCGCGATGGTCGGCAGCGCGACGTTGGCGATGGAGCTGTCCATGACCGCCATGGAGACGGCAAGCCAGATGGCGACGACGGACCAGTAGCGTTGCGGTGCGGGCAGGCCGTCCATCACCGCGGGTTGTTCGCGTGAACTCACGACGCTAGTCTGCCACAGGGCTTCATGGCCGCGGCCCGCGTGAGGGAGGGGGATTGCTGACTTATCCAGCGCCGGAGCGCAACAAGGCGCCGATTCTCGAAGTGCTGCAGCGGGTGCTGCCGGCGCGCGGCCGGGTGCTGGAGATCGCCAGCGGCACCGGCCAGCACGTGGTGCATTTCGCGCAGGGTCTGCCCCTTGTCACCTGGCTGCCCAGCGATCCGGAACCGGACCATCGCGAGTCGATCCGCGAGCGTGTCGCGGCGGCCGGGTTCTTCAATGTCGAGCCGCCGCTGGCGCTGGATGTGCTGGACCGGCCCTGGTCCGTGGCCGCCGTCGACGCCATCGTCTGCATCAACATGATCCACATCGCGCCCTGGGGCGCGGGCCTGGCGCTGCTGCAGGAGGCGGCGCGCCTGCTGCCGCCGGCTGGCGTGCTGTACCTGTACGGACCTTATCGCCGCCATGGTGCCCACACGGCGCCCAGCAACGAGGCCTTCGATGCGGACCTGCGTCGCCGCAACGCGCAGTGGGGAGTGCGCGACCTCGAAGAGGTGGAGCGTGTGGCCGCTGCGTCGGGGCTGGTGCTGCGCGAGGTGGTCAGCATGCCGGCGAACAACTTCAGCGTGGTGTTCTCGGCGGCGCCGACGCGCTGAAGCGCCCGTCGCGGGCAGTGATCTGGCGGCGCCGGCGCGCCGGTTGTACCTTTGCAGCATGATCACTCCGCCGCGCAACGCCGCTGCGACAGCGCCGCAGTGGCAGGCATTCCTGGAGCTGGGCTTCCGGCCGCTGTACCTGGCCGGTTGCGCCTGGGCCGCGGTGGCGGTGGCGCTGTGGGTGTTCATGCCCGGCCTGCTGCGCGGCCAGCTCGCCGGCGTGATCTGGCATGCGCACGAGATGCTGTGGGGCTTCATTGCCACCATCGCCGTGGGATTCCTGCTCACGGCCGGCGCCAACTGGACCGGCATCAATCCGCTCAAGGGCCGCCAGCTGGGCCTGCTGGCGCTGCTGTGGCTGGTGGCGCGGCTGGGGTACCTCGCGCCCGGCCATGCCGCTTTCGCGTTGGCCGCGCTGTGCGAGCTGCTGTTCTTCCTGTGGGCCACCTTTGCCTTCAGCCGCGCCATCTTCAGGTCACGCAACCGGCGCAACTATGCCGTGCCGCTGCTGTTGCTGGGTCTGGGCATTGCCGACGCGCTGTTCCTGTCCGCCGCCTGGCAGGGCGACTATCTGCAGCTGATGCAGCGCTTCGGCACCGGACTGCTGTGCATGGCGGTGATTGCGCTGCTGATCGCGCGGCGCGTGATCCCGTTCTTCGCCATGCGTGCCGTGACGGGTCTGTCCATTCCCATGCTCACGCGCGCCGGGCAATGGCAGCTCGCGGCCAGCGTGCTGGCGGTGGCCTGCGGCCTGCTGCAGTGGAAAGCGGCGATGGCCGTGCTGCTGGTGATTGCCGGAGTCATCGTGCTGTTCCAGCTGCTGGCCTGGAACCCCTGGGCCGTGCGCCGCGTGCCGCTGCTGTGGATCCTCTATCTGGGCTACGCGGGCCTGGGCGCGGGGCTCTTCGTCGCCGCCGCACAGGTGGCCGGAACATCGATGCGCATGGCCTGGCCGGCGCATGTCATCGGCATGGCGGGCTTCGCCGTGCTGATCATCGGCATGGTGACACGCACGGCGCTGGGCCACCTGGGGCGGCCGCTGCGTACCGACGGCCTGATGGTCAGCTGCTATGTGCTGGTGATCGTCGCCACCGCGCTGCGGCTGCTGGCGCTGCTGCCCACTGAACTGACGCTGATGCTGCTGCACGCCTCCACGGCGGCGTGGGTGCTGGCCTTTGCGCTGTATCTGTGGCGTTTCGTGCCGTTGCTGATCCGGCCGCGGTGGAACCCGTAGCGGTTATTTCAGCCGCTCCTCCATCAGATCGACTTCCCTGACCAGCCGGCGCGATTCCTCGTCCGACAGGGTACTGGAACGCGCCAGCGCGAAGATCGTCTCGCGCTCGGCGCGCAGTCCCGTCAGGCGGATCTGCCGCTCGATCTCGTTGCTGCGGCGGATGCGCGCGGCGGTTTCGCCGGTCTGGGCCTGTCCCTGGATGCGCCGCTGGTAAAGATCCATCACGCGCGCCGCGGCTTCGGCGGACAGGCTGGCGTCGGCGGCGCTGCGCGGAATGGCGTCGAGTGCGCGGCCGATGGCCTGGATGGCCGCTTCGGCCGCCAGCACGCGTGCACGGTCGACATGCTGCTCCTGCAGCGGCTCGCCGCTCATCTCCAGGCCGCGCAGCAGCCGCGGCAGGAACACATTGGCCATGAGCATGGACATGATGATCACGCCTGCGGCGAGCAGGATCGCAAGGCCGCGGGCCGGGAAGGGCGAGCCGTCGGGAAGCATCAGCGGCAGCGTGAGCACGCCCGCCAGCGTGATGGCGCCGCGCACGCCTGCGAGCGACATGGCGGCGACGATGCGCGGGCCCGGCAGCTTGCGCGTGCCGCCGCCGCGCAGGCGCATCACCAGTGCCGGCACGTACATCGAGATCCACACCCATGCAAAGCGCAGCAATGTCAGGCCGAAGTGGATCGCCAGTATGTAGAGGGCGAGCCATGCGGGGTTGCTGTGTTCGGTATCCCGGACCACGGTCACGGCGCTGTCGAAGATGCTGGGCAGCTGCTCGCCGAGCAGCACGAACATCACGCCCTTGAGCGCGAACTGCACCGTGTCCCACACGGCGCCGCGCTGCATGCGCGTGCTGCCTTCGGTGCGGCCGGTGAGTTCGATGTAGCTCATGGTGATGCCGGCGGACACGGCTGCGAGGATGCCCGAGCAGCCCAGCTCTTCGGCCGTCATGTAGGCGGCAAAGGGCAGCAGCAGGCTGATGAGCACCTGCGAGCCGGATTCCTCGCCGAAGCGGATGCGCAGCAGGTTCTTCAGCCACAGCAGTCCGCCGGTGAGCAGGATGCCGGTGGCCACGCCGCCGATGGCGAGCCACAGGAAAGTGATGGCTGCCGCCGGCAGCGAGAAACTGCCCGTGAGCACGGCGGCCACGGCAAAGCGGAAGCAGACCAGTCCCGATGCGTCGTTGAGCAGCGATTCACCGGCGAGCACGTGGTGGGCCCGCGGGGGCAGGGCGACGCGCTCGGTGATGCTCGAGATGGCCACCGGATCGGTGGGCGAGAGGATGGCAGCCAGTGCGAAGGCCATGGGCATCGACATCGCGGGAATCATCCAGTGGATGAACAGCCCCATGCCGAGCATGGTGAAGAACACCAGGCCCAGCGCCAGCGCGAGGATCATTCCCTTGTCGCGCAACAGTCCTTTCTTGGGGATCAGCCAGCCGTCGAGAAACAGCAGCGGCGGCAGGAACAGCAGGAAGAAGAACTCCGGATCGAGCCGCACCGGGTTGTCCGTGGAAGCGGCAATGACGGAGCCGAGCGCGATCTGCACCAGCGGCAGGGGCACGGCGAAAGGCAGCGCGCGCACCACCAGTCCGCCGGCTACCACGGACGCCAGCATGGCGAGGACGATTTCTATTGATCCCATCGGAGTTTGTTACTATATGAAGCCATCGGAGCGGCACGCGCCGCTCCATCTTTCCACCGCTCCCGCAACGTGTCCACGAGGGCACCATGGAGCCTCGGCTATGAGCAAGATCGAAGGCGAAGCCCTGACTGGCGATCCGATGCGCATCATTCGTCGTCTCTGCAGGCACTGGAGCCACAAGTTCACGACCCAGCTGGAGGAGGCCAGTGGCTCCATCCAGCTCAACGATGTGCTCGTGGTATTGCGCGCCGCTCCCGACCGCGTATTCGTTTCGCTCGAGAATCCGCAGGGTGAGGTCCCGGAGCGCCTCAAGGGTGTGGTCGCCGAGCACATGCAGCGCATGGCCGGCGCCGAACCGCCGCTGGAAGTGCGCTGGGCCGGGAACGGCTAGTTCCGCGCCCAGCCCTTCGTTTCCTATCCCTGGGGATGAAGGCCGGCGGCCTTCTCCCGCGGGATGCCGCCAAAGCGGCCGCTGTTGAAATCGCGGATGGCCTCGCGGATCTCGGCTTCACTCGTCATCACGAACGGGCCGTGACCAACCACCGGTTCGTCGATGGGTTCACCTGACAGCCACAGCACGGTGCTGTCGCTGTTGGCTTCGATCTGCACCGCTGTGCCGGTGCGATCCATATGCACCAGCTCGCCCTCGCGTGCGATGGCGCCATTGACCTGGATCGTGCCATGCAACACCACCAGCGCCAGCGTGTGGCCTTCCTGCGCATCCAGGCGCGCTATGCCCCCCTGCCTGATCCGCAGGTCCCAGACATTCATCGGAGTGAATGTCCGCGCCGGGCCCGGGTGGCCGCCGAAACTGCCTGCAATCACGCGCACGCGTCCAGCGCCCTGCGGCAGGTCCAATGACGGGATCTGCGCGTCGGACAGGGTCTGGTAACGCGGGTCGGTCATCTTGTCGCGCGCCGGCAGGTTCACCCACAGCTGCACCATCTCGATGGTGCCGCCACGCCGCGTGAACTCGTGCGAGTGGAATTCCTCGTGCACGATGCCCGCTCCGGCCGTCATCCACTGCACATCGCCGGGGCCGATGCGGCCGCCGGCGCCGGTGGAATCCTTGTGCTCCACCTCGCCCTGCAAGACCAGGGTCACCGTCTCGAAGCCGCGATGTGGATGCGAGCCCACGCCACGCGGTTTCGCGGCCGGCTCGAAGTGCGCGGGCGCGGCATGATCGAGCAGCAGGAATGGGCTCAAGTGCCGGCCCAGCCCGTTGTAGCTGAACAGGGAGCGCACCGGAAAGCCGTCCCCGACCCAATGCGGACGGGGTGCGCTGTAGACGCCGAGGACCTGTTTCATGGCGTTCTCCTGATCTCCGGCTTGGCGGCGAACGGGGGCCGGTTGCCGCAGCGGAGCGCCTTCAGCCGCGCTGGAAGTCCCGCCCCGCGGTGATGCGCCGGACTACTCCAGCACGCACAGTGAAATCGCCGAATGCCTCGCCGGGCGTGCGTTCGGCGGCATAGCGCTTGAGCAGGCCCTGCAGCTCCTCGAGGATCTGCGCCTCGCCCAGTGTTTCCCGGTAGAGCGCGGCCATGCGGTCCCCGGAAGGGCTGGCGCCGAGATAGAGGTTGTACTTGCCGGGCGCCTTGCCGACCAGCGCAATCTCCGCAAGGTACGGGCGGGAGCAGCCATTCGGGCAGCCGCTCATGCGGATGGTGATGGGCTGCTCCGCGACGCCAGCCTCGGCCGCGATGGCTTCGATCTTGTCGATGAGCGAGGGCAGGTAGCGCTCGCTCTCGGCCATGGCCAGCGCGCAGGTGGGCAGTGCCACGCAGGCTATCGCGCGCGAATGCAGGGGCGATTTGCTGGCAGGCTTTGCCAGGCCATGCTCCTGCAGCAGGGCCTCGATGGCGGGCTTGTCGGCCTCGGAGACGCCGGCAATGGTGACGTTCTGGTTGGTGGTGATTGCGAACAGCCCCTTGTGCCGGCTGGCGATGGCGCGCATTCCGGCCAACTGGGTGGCATCGGGACGGTCGGTGATGCGGCCGTTGGCGATGGACAGCCCGCAATGCCACTGGCCATCGCTGCCCTGATGCCAGCCGATCTCGTCGGCGGAAGTCTCCAGGTGCACTTCGCGCGCCGGCTGCAGCGCATGGCCCAGGCGCCTTGCCAGCTCCTGCCGGAACCACTCGATGCCGCGATCCTCGATGGTGTACTTGAAGCGCGCGTGCGCGCGATCGACGCGGTCGCCGAAATCGCGCTGGATGCACATGGTGTGCTCGGCCACCGGGATGACGTCTTCGGGTGTGCAGAAGCCGGCCGGTTCCGAGAGGCGCGGGAACGTGGCGGGCACATTGTGTGTCATGCCCATGCCGCCGCCGACCAGCACGTTGTATCCGGCGATGCGGCCATTCTCGATCACGGCGACGAAGCCCAGGTCATGGGCATAGACGTCGATGTCGTTGCGCGGCGGTATGGCCAGCGCGATCTTGAACTTGCGCGGCAGGTAGGTGGTGCCGTAGAGCGGCTCTTCCGGACCATCGCCCTTGGGCGCAGGCTTTTCCTCGAGGAAGATCTCGCGGTACGCCCCGGTGCGCGGCAGCAGGTGGACGCTGATCTGCCGCGCCAGCGCGCTGACCTCGGCATGCGCGGGCGACAGCAGCGGGTTTGCGGTACAGATGACGTTGCGGTTGACGTCGCCGCAGGCGGCGATCGAGTCCAGGCCGCAGGCAACCAGACCCTTCATGTGGCGCCGCAAGTTGCGCTTGCGGATGCCGTGGAACTGGAAGGTCTGGCGCGTGGTGAGCCGCAGCGTGCCGTCGGCGCATTCCTGGCTCAGCGCGTCCAGCGCCAGCCACTGGGCCGGTGTGCACACGCCGCCGGGCAAACGCACACGGACCATGAACTGGTAGCGCGGTTCGAGCTTCGCCAGCCGGCGTTCCTCGCGCAGGTCGCGGTCGTCCTGCTGGTAGAAGCCGAAGAACTTGGTGAGCAGGCCGTCGGTGGGGTCGACGGAGCCGGTGGGCGCATCATCGAGGCTCGCCGTCAGTGTGCCGCGCAACTGCTGGCTGTCGTGCTTGATGCGCTCGTTCGGATTCAGCGACTCGAGCGGAGCGGACCGGTCGCGGGGCGGAGCGTCGACAGCCATCAATAAACATCCTTCTGGTAACGGCGGGCGCGCTGCAGGTCGAGCAGGTATTCGCCGGCGCCATCGGCATCGAGGTTGCCGTGTTGCTGAATCACGTCGCGCAGCGCCTGTTCCACTTCCGGAGCCATGCCGCTGGCGTCGCCGCAGACATAGACATTGGCCCCTTCCTGCAGCCAGGCCCACAGGCCGGCGCCCTGTTCGCGCAGCCGCTGCTGTACGTAGACCTTCTGCGCCTGGTCGCGCGAGAAGGCGACATCGATGTGGGTGAGCAAGTGGTTCTTGCGCCAGGCCAGCAGTTCGGCCTGGTAGAGGAAATCGTACTCGAATGAACGGTCGCCGAAGAACAGCCAGTTGCGTCCGGTGGCACCCATTTCTTCGCGCTCGGCGAGGAAGGCGCGGTAGGGCGCTATGCCGGTGCCGGCGCCGATCATCACCACTGGCGTTTCGGGATTCGCCGGCAGCCTGAAGGCGCCATTGCGATGCACGTACACCGGCAGCTGGCTGCCCGGCTCGATACCGGCGAGCTGGCCTGAAATGATGCCCTTGCGCGCCCGTCCCTGCGATTCGAACGCCACCACCCCGACGGTGAGATGGACCTCGTCGGGTGTCACGCGGTTGCTGGATGCGATGGAGTAGAGGCGCGGCGTGGCCGGCCGCAGCAACTGCGCGAAGCCGGCCGTGTCGAGTCCGCGGGGTGGATGCGCGCGCACCAGGTCTAGCAGGTCGCGGCCATAGGCAAAGCGTGCCAGTGCCGCCTCGTCGCCGCTGATCTTCTTCAGCTCGGCATCATTGGTGGCCTCGGCGTAGCGCTTGACCAGCGCCGTGGTCAGCGGCCCGATCTCCAGGTGGGTGGCGAGCGCGTCGCGCAGTGAGGTCTGCGTGCCCGACACCGTCACGGTGGCATCGGCATCGAGGCCAGGCGTCTGCAGCAGGGCATCCACCTGATCGGCAGGATTGCAAAGCACCAGACCGAGTGCATCGCCTGGCTCGTAGTGGATGCCCGAATCTGCCAGTGACAGCTCGATATGCCGCACGTCCTTGGTCGAACCGCGTGCCGTGAGCGCCTGGTTGGCGAGCACTTCGGCCGGGAAGGGGTGCTTGCGCGTGTAGACGTGGGCGGGGGTTTCCGCGGGCCGGGCGCTGGCCGCCACGGCGGTGGTCTGCTCGGCAGCCACGCCCGAGGCGAGAACGGCGTCCATCCAGCCGCTGGCCGCGGCCTCGTAGTCCACATCGCACTCGACGCGCTGCTGCAGCCGCTTTGCCCCGAGGGCGGCCAGGCGTTCGTCGAACTGCCGGCCGGTCTCGCAGAATTTTTCGTAACTGGAGTCACCCAGTGCCAGCACGGCGAAGCGCATGTGATCCAGCTTCGGCGCGCGGCGTCCGTGCAGCAGTTCGTGCAGCGGCACGGCCCGCTCCGGCGGGTCGCCATCGCCGTGGGTGCTGATGATCACGAACAGGGTGTTGATCTTCTCGAGGTCCGCCTTGCGGCAGTCCATCATGTCGAGCAGCCGGTACGGTACCTGCCGGGCCGCCAGGCGCTCGGCCAGCTGCTTCGCCAGCTTTTCGCCATTGCCGCTGTGCGAACCGACCAGGATGGTGACCGGGTCGGCCGCCGCTGCCGGCGGAGGGACAGCTTCGGCACCGGCGCGCTGCGCCGTGCCGGCGAGGTACCCACTGAGCCAGAAACGCTGCGCCGGGCCGAGCTTGGCCACCAGGGCGCGCAGTTCTTCCACTTCGCGCCGGGTAAATGGCGCGGTACCCCACGGGTCGATCCCCGCCTGTTCCAAGATGCGGCTCGCTGCGTCGCTGCTCACGACGGCCGCTTCATGGTGCGCAGGACCTGCCGGCGACGGGTGCCGGGGGCCGACGCAGCGACGCCTGAGGTGATGTCACCGATCTGCAAAGCCATCTCGCGATCCTTGGAAATACGGGGTCAGCGCACGATAGCAGCCCCCGACGTGATATAAATGCCGGCGCTGTACTTACGATATGAGCGTCCGATATGAGGCGGCCGGCAGGCCCCTTACGGCAGCGCGAGGAGAGGCGCGCTGGTGGCGTATTGTGCCCGCGCTTGCGTCGCAACGCACCGCCCCGGCCAGAGAACTGGCCGCGCCGAAACCAGACAACCCCGGAGCCGCCCATGTATTCACTACCCCCGCTTCCCTACGCCTATGACGCCCTGGAGCCCGTGATTGGCGTGCTGACCATGCAGACGCACCACGGCAAGCATCATGCGCGCTATGTGAATGTCACCAACGAGATCGTCGGCAAGACCACGCAGCCCCTGGAGGAGGTGGTCGCCAAGGCTCACAAGGACGGTGACACCAAGCTGTTCAACAACGCGGCGCAGGCCTGGAACCATGCCTTTTTCTGGGAGTCCATGACGCCCGCGCCGGCAGCCCCTTCGGGCGCGCTGCTGGCGGCCATCAATGCGGCCTTCGGCAGCCTGGAGGGGCTGAAGAAGGAATTCGTCGCCAAGGGCGCGGCGCAGTTCGGCTCGGGCTGGGCGTGGCTGGTCGCCGACGGCGGCGCCGTGAAGGTTACGACCACCCATGATGCCGGCCTGCCGTGGCTGGGCAGCTCCGCAGTGCCGCTGCTGGTCTGCGATGTGTGGGAGCACGCCTACTACCTGGACTACCGCAACGAGCGCGACCGCTTCCTGGGCACCTGGTTCGACAAGCTGGCGAACTGGGGCTTTGCCGCGAAGCAGCTGGCCGGAGACCGCTACCAGTATCCCCGCCCGGCCTGAAGGTTTTTTACATAATGTGGTCCTGAGGCTGCCGCACGCCGCCTCAGGACCAGGTCCAGTCGCGGATTTCGGGCAGGTCGTCGAAATGTTCGCGGATGTAATGCTGATGCCGCTCCAGCATCTGCCGGCACCAGTCGGCAAAGGCAGCGTGGGTGCCGGCGGCGTCCGGCACGTAGCGCAGCGCATCCAGGCACAGATGCAGCCGGCTGGTGCGGTTCAGCACCACCATGTCGAAGGGCGTGGTGGTGGTGCCTTCCTCCTGATAGCCACGCACATGGAAACGCTCATGGGCGTCGCGGCCGTGGAGCAGGTCGTGCACCACGCCCGGATAGCCGTGGAACGCGAACACGACGGGCCGCTGCGCGGTGAACATTTCAACGAACTCCTGCTGCGCCAGGCCGTGAGGATGCCGGTCTGCCGGTGACAGCCGCATCAGGTCCACGATGTTGACCACTCGCACGCGCAGCTGGGGTGCGTGCCGCCGCAGCAGCCAGGCTGCCGCCACCGTCTCCTGCGTCGCGATGTCGCCGGCGCAGGCGAGCACCACATCCGGATCCTCGCCGCCGTTGCTGAACATCTCCCACACTCCCGCGCCCTTGCGGCAGTGCTCCTTCGCCTCGTCCATGGTGAGCCACTGCAGCTGCGGCTGTTTGTCGATGACGATGAGGTTGAGGTAGTTCACGCTGCGCAGGCAGTGGTCCGCCACCGACAGCAGGCAGTTGGCATCCGGCGGCAGGTATACGCGCGCCACGGTGGGTTTGCGGTGAATGAGGGTATCGATGAAGCCTGGCCCCTGGTGGCTGAAGCCGTTGTGGTCATTGCGCCAGCAGGTGGAGGTGAGCAGATAGTTCATCGAGGGTATGGGAGCTCGCCATGGCACCTGCCGGGCATGCTCGATCCACTTGGAGTGCTGCATGGCCATGGAGTCCACGATCATCGCGAACGCTTCGTAGGTGGCGAACAGGCCATGACGGCCAGTGAGCGTGTAGCCTTCCAGCCAGCCGTGGCAGCAGTGCTCGCTGAGCACTTCCATCACACGTCCCTCCGGCGATACATGGTCGTCGCCCGGCAGGATGTCGCTCACGAGACAGCGGTCGGAGACTTCGAACACCGCGCCGAGGCGGTTCGAGTTCGTCTCGTCGGGACAGAACAGCCGGAAGTTGTGCGGATTGGCGCGGTAGATGTCGCGCAGGAGGAGCCCCAGCCGCCGCGTGGATTCGATGCGTTCGCGGGCGCGCTCGGCGAACTTCACCTGGTAGTCGCTGCAATCCGGAAGCGTCAGCGGTACGCGCAGCAGCCCACCGTTGGCGGCAGGATTTGCACCCATTCGCCGGGCCTCCTGCGGCGCCTGCGCGGCGATCCATGAATGCAGGCAGCCCGTGGCATCGAACAGCTCCTCCGGCCGGTAGCTGCGCATCCATTGCTCCAGGATGGCGAGGTGCGAGGGGTCGGTGCGCACCTGCGACACCGGCACCTGATGCGCGCGGAAGGTGCCTTCTATCTGCAGGCCATCGACCACCTTCGGGCCGGTCCATCCCTTGGGCGTGCGCAGCACGATCAGGGGCCAGCGCGGGCGGTGCACCGGCTGGCCGGCGGCCGCGGGCGCCCTCGAGGCGGCCTGGATTTCCCGGATGCCAACTACTGCCGCTTCGAGCACGCCAGCGAATTGCTGATGCACCAGCGCCGGATCATCACCTTCCACGAAATACGGCGCGTAGCCCTGACCGTGGAAGAATTGCTGCAGCTCTGCGTCGCTGTGACGCGCGTAGGCCGTGGGGCCGGCGATCTTGTAGCCGTTGAGATGCAGGATGGGCAGTACCGCGCCATCGCGCCGTGGATTGATGAAGTCGATGCTTTTCCAGCTGCCGGCCAGCGGGCCGGTTTCCGCCTCGCCATCACCCACCACCGCAGCCACCAGCAGGTCCGGGTTGTCCATCACCGCGCCGAAGGCGTGCAGCAGCACATAGCCGAGCTCGCCGCCCTCATGGATCGATCCCGGAGTGGGCACGCTGACGTGGCTGGGTATGCCGCCGGGTGTCGAGAACTGCCGGAACAGGCGCAGCATGCCGGCCTCGTCCTGGGTGATCTCGGGGAATTTCTCGGTGTAGCTGCCTTCCAGCCACACATTGGCGACCAGCGCCGGGCCACCGTGACCAGGCCCCGCCATGTAGAGGGCGTCGAGATCGTACTTGCCGATCAGACGGTTCAGGTGTGCGTAGATGAGGTTCAATCCCGGCGACGTACCCCAATGGCCCAGCAGGCGTGGCTTGATGTGGGCCGCCGTGAGTTTTTCGCGCAGCAGGGGATTGGCGCACAGGTAGATCTGGCCTGCGGTCAGGTAGTTCGCAGCGCGCCACCAGGCGTCGATGCCGCGCAGCTCTTCGGCCGTAAGTGGTGGATTCATCGGCCTGTGCCCTTGAGTCCCTGCGCCAGCAGCTGATTCCACACGGCTTCGGCATCTTCCGCGAAGCGGAACAGTTCAAGGTCCGCCGCATCGACCATGCCATGCGACACGAGCTGATTGAAATCGACTACCGAACGCCAGTATTCCTCGTCGAACAGCACCACGGGGATCTGCGGCGCCTTGCCGGACTGGCGCAGTGTAAGGACCTCGAACAGTTCGTCGAGCGTGCCGAAGCCACCGGGGAATACCACCAGCGCGTTGGCGCGCATCGCCAGATGCATCTTGCGCATGGCGAAGTAGTGGAAGCGGAAGGTCAGCAGTGGCGTGGACCAGGCATTGGGCAGCTGCTCGTGCGGCAGCGAGATGTTGAAGCCGATGGTGGACGCACCGCCCTCCACCGCGCCGCGGTTGGCCGCCTCCATGATGCCGGGACCGCCGCCCGTGGCGATCACGTTGTCGCACACACCATTGTCATGACGTTTTGCGCCGCCGCGCTCCGAAGCGATGCGGGCGAAGGCGCGCGCCTGTTCGTACCAGAAGGACTGCCTGCCGGGCCCGTTTTCGCGCACGCGCGCGCTGCCGAATACCACGATGGTGGAGCGTATGCCGAAGCTGCGCAGCACCTGGTCGGCCTTGGCGTATTCCAGCATGAAGCGGACGCCGCGGTTGGAGTCGCTGAGCAGGAAGTCCGCGTCCAGCACCGGCAGGAGATAGGACGGGGAGGAGGTCTGGGCGGTGGGGGCAACGGTATTGCCGTTATTTGCTTCTGTCATGGGCGGGCATTATCGCCCATGCGCTGCTCCTCTGGTGTGCGCCGGCCTAGTCGAAGGCGAAGCCGGAGATCATCGTTTCCAGCACCTTTTCCGAGTAGATCCGCTGCCCCGGGGCCTCGGAGCTGCCGGCGGCCACGAACAGCGACAGCAGATGCTCCGGGCGCGGATGGCAGATGCGCGCGGCAGGAGCATCGGCCCATGCCTCGAGCCGCGCGGCGCGCCCAGGTCCAGGCAGTCCGCAGCTGGCAGTGAGCCAGTCGTCGAAGGCGGCCGACGGCGCCGTGGCGCGCGGATCCCTGTAGGCACGCTGGTTGTGGAAGCTCATGCCGGTGCCCATCAGCAGGACGCCCTGATCGCGCAATGGCGCCAGCGCCGCTCCCAGCGCCAGGTGCAGTGCCGGATCCAGCCCATGTTCCAGCGACAGCTCGATCATCGGGATGTCCGCCTGCGGGTAGATCACCTTCAATGGCACGAACACGCCGTGATCGAAGCCGCGCTGCGTGTCCAGTGCTGCCGGGAAGCCCGCTGCAGACAATTGTTCGGCGATCCTTGCGGCAAGTTCTGGATCGCCCGGTGCCTCATAGCGCAGCTGGTAGGTGTGAGGCGGGAAGCCGTAGTAGTCGAACAGCAGCGGCGGCCGGGCGTTGCCGGTGAGCGCGAAGCCACCGCGGGTTTCCCAGTGGCCCGACACGATCAGTATGGCGCGCGGCGCTTCGGGCAGCCTCGCAGGCAGCGAGCGTAGGAAGCCCTCCATGCCCGTCCAGTCGCCTGCAGGGTCGTCCATAAAGAAGCAGGGTCCGCCGCCGTGGGGGAGAAAAAGTGCGGGCAGACGCATGCTTCAGCGTCCGGGCAGCGAAATGGCGGTGAAAAGTGCAGCAGGCAGCCTTGATTTCATGGACATTCATCGTGACGGGTTGGACGGCTAGAATAGCCGGGGTTCGGGAGACAGAGACATCATGGCAAGAATCATTGGCGGTATTGGCACATCCCACACACCGGCCATCGGCTTCGCGATCGACATGCTCAAGCAGGACGATCCGGTCTGGGCGCCGATCTTCAAGGGCTATGCGCCGGTGCAGAAGTGGCTGGCCGAGAAGAAGCCCGATGTCATCCTCTACATCTTCAACGACCATATCACGTCGTTTTTCTTCGATCACTATTCGCAGTTCACGCTGGGTGTGGGTGACCGCTACTGGCCGGCCGACGAGGGCGGCGGGCCGCGCCGCATGCCGCCGATCGCCGGCCACACCGGGCTCGCCGAGCACATCGCCAAGGCCATGGGCGCCGAAGAGTTCGATCTGGCGTACTTCCAGAACAAGGGGCTGGACCACGGGTTCTTCTCGCCCATGTCGCTGCTGATGCCGCCCGACGGGAACAGCTGGCCGGCGGCCGTGGTGCCCATCCAGTGCGGCGTGCTCGACATGCCCATCCCGCTGGCACGGCGCTTCTGGAAGTTCGGCCGCGCGCTGCGCAAGGCGGTGGAGAGTTATCCGGAGGACCTGAAGGTCGCGGTGCTCGGCACCGGTGGTCTTTCGCACCAGGTGCACGGCGAGCGTTGCGGATTCAACGACACCGAATGGGACATGGAATTCATCGAGCGCCTGGAGAAGGATCCGGAGAGTCTTGCGAAGATGACCATCGCCGAGTACGCCACCCGCGGCGGTTGGGAAGGCGCGGAAGTGGTGATGTGGCTGATGATGCGCGGGGCGCTGTCGCGCAAGGTGAAGAAGCTGCACCAGGCCTACTACCTGCCGTCGATGACACCCATCGCCTCGGTGATCTTCGAGGATGATTCGGTCGATCCGGTAGATGAGACACCCGAGCAGTTCCGCCAGCGCATCGACGAGCAGTTCGCGGGTGTCGAGAAGCTGGAAGGCACCTATCCGGTCACCGTCAGCAGCACCGTGCGGACCTTCCGCATCAGCAATTTCCTGCACCAGATCATCAAGCCGGAATTCCGCGAACAATTCCTTGCCGACCCGGAGCCGCTGTTCGAGCAATACGGGCTTGCCGAAGAAGAGCGCCGCATGATCCGGCAGCGCGACTGGCGGGCGATGATCCAGTACGGCGTGATCTTCTTCCTGATGGAGAAGCTGGCGGCCGTGGTCGGTTCCACCAACCTGCATCTGTATGCCGCCATGCGTGGCCAGTCTCTGGAGGATTTCCAGAAGACGCGCAAGGCGCAGATGCTTTATTCGGTTGCTGGTGACGAGGACAGCAAGAAGAGCTGGGACAAGCCGGCAGGGTAGGCGATGGCGGTCCTTTCCAAGGAGCGGGTCACTCATGTGCACCACTGGAACGACTACCTGTTCTCGTTCCGCACGACGCGCGATCCCTCGTTCCGGTTCGAGAACGGCCATTTCGTGATGCTGGGCCTGCAGGTGGATGACCGGCCGCTGCTGCGCGCCTATTCCATCGCCAGCCCCAACTGGGAGGAGCACCTGGAGTTTCTCAGCATCAAGGTCCCCAATGGACCGCTGACCTCGAGGCTGCAGCATCTTGCCGTCGGCGATGAGGTGCTGGTGAGCCGCAAGCCCACGGGCACGCTGGTGCTGCATGACCTGAATCCGGGCCGCCATCTGTACCTGCTGGGCAGCGGCACGGGGCTCGCGCCCTTCATGAGCATCATCCAGGACCCGCAGACTTATGAGCGCTTCGAAAAGGTGGTGGTCGCCCATGGTGTGCGCAACGTCAGCGATCTGGCCTACACCGACTTCATCACCCGGGAACTGCCGCAGCACGAGTTCCTTGGCGAGGTGGTGCGCGGCAAGCTCATCTATCATCCGACCGTGACGCGCGAACCTTTCCGGACCCGCGGCCGGCTTTCGGACCAGATCGAAAACGGCCAGCTCGCCGTGCTTGCCGGGCTGCCGCCGCTGGATCCGGCGGTGGACCGCTTCATGCTGTGCGGCAGCCCCGCCATGCTGCAGGATTGCCGCCGGCTGCTCGACGGGCGCGGCTTCCATGTCTCGCCGCATACCGGCGTGCCCGGTGATTACGTCATCGAACGTGCTTTCGTGGAGAAATAAGTGTCACAGCAGGGGGGAGGCAACTCGCGGGCGCGGGTGTTGTTCGCGAGCCTGATCGGTACCACGATCGAGTTCTTCGATTTCTACATCTATGCCACGGCGGCGGTGCTGGTGTTTCCGCAGCTGTTCTTTCCCACCTCGAATCCGGCTACGGCGACATTGCAGTCCCTGGCCACCTTCGCGCTGGCTTTTTTTGCCCGGCCGGTGGGTTCGGCGGTGTTCGGCCATTTCGGTGACCGCGTGGGGCGCAAGGCCACGCTGGTGGCGGCATTGCTGACCATGGGTCTTTCCACGGTGCTGATCGGCCTGCTGCCCACGTACCACAGCATTGGTCTCGCGGCTCCTGCACTGCTGGCGCTGTGCCGCTTCGGGCAGGGCTTCGGCCTTGGAGGCGAGTGGGGCGGGGCGGTGCTGCTGGCCACCGAGAATGCGCCCCCCGGCCGCGAGAACTGGTATGGCATGTTCCCGCAGCTGGGCGCGCCCATCGGTTTCATCTGCTCCACGGGCGTGTTCCTGCTGCTCACGCAATGGCTGAGCGACGCGGAGTTCCTGGCCTGGGGCTGGCGCGTGCCCTTCATCGCAAGTTCGGTGCTCGTGTTCATGGGGCTGTGGGTGCGGCTGTCGCTGGAGGAAACACCGGCCTTCCGCCGCGTGCTGGAGAAGGACGAGCGCGAGAGCCTGCCGATGGCGGCGGTGGTGCGTGCCCATCCGCGCCGCCTGATCTTCGGTACTTTCGCGGCCACGGCGACTTTCGTGCTGTTCTACCTGATGACGGTGTTCACGTTGAGCTGGGGCACGTCGCAGCTGGGTTATTCGCGCTCGGAGTTCCTGGTGCTGCAGATGGTCGGCGTGCTGTTCTTCGGGGCGACCATTCCGCTGTCGGCCCGGCTTGCCGACCGTTATGGCTCGCATGGCGTGCTGGTTGCGGCAACCGTGCTGATCACGGTCTTCGGATTGCTGCTCGCGCCGCTGCTGGGTTCGCGCAATCCGGCCATGGTGCTGCTGTGCCTGTCGCTGGGGCTGGCGCTGATGGGGCTGACCTATGGTCCGTTGGGTGCGGCGCTGGCCGGATTGTTTCCAGCGGCCGTGCGTTATACCGGCGCATCGCTGACTTTCAATCTGGCAGGCATCGTCGGGGCTTCGCTGGCCCCTTATGCCGCCACCTGGCTGGCCACGCGTTTCGGGCTGCCGGCCGTGGGCTATTACCTGATGGCCGCAGGCCTGGTGACGCTGGTCGCGCTGCTGATGCTGCCCCGGAGCCGCAATGGAGTGAGCCCATGAGTGAGCCCATGAACGAAGCGGTGTACCTGGAGGATCTTGCGGTCGGCCAGAGCTTCATCAGCGGACCGGTAGAACTCACGGCCGAAGCCATCAAGGCTTTTGCGGCGCAGTTCGATCCGCAACCTTTCCACCTGGACGAGAAAGCGGCCGAGGCGAGTTTTTTCAAGGGGCTGGCTGCCAGCGGCTGGCACACGGCGGCATTGACGATGCGGCTGCTGGTCGCGGGCGGGCCGCGGATAGGCTGGGGATATATCGGCGCCGGAGGTGAGGTGAGCTGGCCGCGGCCTGCCTATGCCGGCGACCGGCTGACGCTGCATGGCGAGATCCTGGAGATCCTGCCGTCGCGCAGCAAGCCCGACCGCGGCTTCATCCGGGTGCGGCTGGTGATGCGCAACCAGCGCGGCGAGCCGGTCCAGGACATGGTGGCCCGCGTACTGGTGCCGCGCCGCGCCGCCGCGAATGATCCGCGCTGACGAGGACCATATGCGCCGGGCGCTGGCCGCGGCCGGCGCGGCGCTGGAGCGGGGCGAGGTGCCGGTGGGCGCCCTAGTGGTGATGGATGGTGAGGTCGTCGCCACCGGAGCCAATCGTCCCATCGCGGACTGCGACCCGTCCGCGCATGCGGAGATCGTTGCGCTGCGCGAGGCCGGACGCCGCCGCGGCAACTACCGGCTGGACGGCGCCGAGCTGTACGTGACGCTGGAGCCCTGCCTGATGTGCGCGGCGGCCATGGTGCACGCGCGGGTGCGCCGCGTGGTGTTCGGCGCCTTCGATCCCAAGGCCGGCGCGGCCGGCAGCGTGATCGACGCTTTCACGCTGCCCGGCCTCAATCATCGCGTGGATGCCTTCGGCGGCGTGCTCGAAAAGGAATGCGCCGCGTTGCTGTCGGAGTTTTTCCGGCGCCGGCGCGGTTGACCGTCCCGGCGGCTGCGGGTGAAGTCCGTGCCGGCAGCAGCCTACCGGCGTTTCAGCCCCTGCCAGGCATCGTAGATCCGCCGCCACAGCGGTCCGGGCCTGCCACTGCCCACGGCCTCGCCGTCCAGGCGGGTTACGGGCTGCACTTCGCGTGTCGCCGCCGAGAGCCAGATTTCCTGGGCGTGGCGCAGCTGCGATTCAGTGACCGGCGCATCGCGGCGCGCAATCCCCAGCTGATCGGCGAGCTCCTCGACGACCCGGCGCGAGGTGCCGGGCAGGAGCTCGCTCGAGTTGGGCGGCGTGACGATCACGCCGTCGAGCACCACATGCACGGCGGACGCGCTGGCCTCGGTGAGATGCCCGTCGCGCAGCAATATGGCTTCGGCCACTCCGGCGTCCACCGCGAGCTGGCGCAGCAGGATATTGCCCAGCAGCGCCACGGACTTGATGTCGCAGCGGCCCCAGCGGTTGTCGGCAGCGGTGATGCAGGCAAGACCCTGCGCCATCACGGCCGGATCAGGTTGCGGCCAGGGTGAGCAGAAGGCGAACACCGTGGGCGCCACCTGCGGCAGCGGCGCATGGTTGCGGCCCCATTCGGCGCCGCGGGACAGCTGCAGGTAGAGGTACTGGTCGCCGCCGCCATTGGCCGCGATGAGCTCCTCCATGAGATGCAGCCACCCTGCGCGGTCATGCGGCTCGCGCAGGCGCAGCGCGGCGGCGCTGCGCGACAGCCGGTCGAGGTGATCAGCGGCGCGGAACAGCCGCCCGGCGTAGACGGGAACCACTTCGTACACGCCGTCGCCGAAGAGGAAACTGCGGTCCAGCGGCGAGATGCGCGCCGCATCCAGCGGCAGCAGCTGCCCGTTCAGATGGCAGAATTGCAGCGGTTCAGCCATGGCTGCGCGGCAGATCTACTGGAACCAGAGGCGCACGCTGTCGACCAGATTGCCGAAGAAGCCGCCTTCCTGCACCGCGGCCAGTGTCACCAGCGGCACCTGGAGCACCGTCTTGCCGTCCAGGCGCACCACGTATTCGCCCACCCTGGCGCCGGCGGCCAGCGGAGCAATCAGGGGGCCATCGACCTTGGCTTCCTTCGACAGCGCGGCGGACTGGCCGCGCGGAATGGTCACGCTGACGCTGCCCGTCGTGCCGACGGCCACGGCATCCGTTTCGCCCTTGAAGACGCGCGGATTCAGCAGCTCCTTGCCGCCATCCTGCAGTTTCACCGTCTCGAAGAAGGTGAAGCCGTAGTTCAGCAGCGCGGCGCTGGCATCCTCGCGTGCGCGCTGCGTGGGCGAACCCAGCACTACCGAGATCAGCCGCATGCCGTCGCGCTTGGCGGAACTGACGAGGCAGTACTTGGCGCTTTCGGTGTGGCCGGTCTTGATGCCGTCGACGCTGCTGTCGCGATACAGCAGGCCGTTGCGGTTCATCTGGCGGTGCTTGTTCCAGGTGAACTCGCGCTCGGAGTACCAGCGGTAGTACTCGGGGAATTCGCGGATGAGGGCGCTGGACAGCGTGGCGAGATCGCGTGCCGTGGAATAGTGGTTCGGCGACGGGCCGCCCCAGCTGTTCTCGAACTGCGTGTTCTTCAAGCCCAGGCGCCGCGCATACTCGTTCATCATCTGCACGAAGCCGGCCTCGGTACCGCCGAGCTTCTCGGCCAGCGCGATGGTGGCGTCGTTGCCGGACTGCACGATCATGCCCTTGATGAGCGCCTCGACAGGGACATCGGAGTTCACTTCGAGGAAGGTGGTCGAGCCGCCCGAAGCTGCGCCGCCGGTGCGCCACGCATATTCGCTCACGTGGACATTGTCGGTGAGCGCGAGCCGCTTCTCCTGCAATGCCTTGAACACGATGTAGCCCGTCATCAGCTTGGTGATGCTGGCCGGCTCCATGCGATCGTCGGCGCGCTGTTCGGCCAGCACCCGCCCGCTTTCGTGATCGATGAGGATGTAGCCGGAGGTCGGGACCGTGGGCGGCGAGGGGATCGGCGCCTGTGCGGCTGCCGTGGTGGCGAGGGAAAACAGGGCAAGCAGCGCAAGCAGCGGTTGGCGCATCAACATTCTCCGGGTCGTATTCAAGGGGTTACCAGGCGCGCTTCGACGCCCAGTCTGGCAAGGCGGTCTGCGAGCCGGTCGAAGCTTGCCACATCGGGCACCGGTCCGACTCGCACCCGGTGCAGCGCGGAAGCGCCGTCCGGCGGGATCAGGGTGACGCCGTCGATTCCGGCGTCGCGCAGCCGTGCGACCAGCCGCTGGGCATTGGCGGCCTGGCCGAAGGCCCCTGCCTGCAGGTACAGCGCGCCTGCGGCAAGCGAGGGTGGCTGCTGCGCGGCCGCAACGTCGCGGGCCACGTCCTGCAGCGAGCCGGGCACCAGGGCTTCGACCTCGACCAGCGCGGTGCCGGCGCGGGTCATGTCCAGCTTCTGGGCTGCTGTATAGGAGAGGTCGATGATGCGGTTGGCGACGAAGGGACCGCGGTCGTTCACACGCACCACGACGCTGCGGCCATTGGTGAGGTTGGTGACCCGCACGTAGGTGGGCAGCGGCAACGTCTTGTGGGCGGCGGTCATCGCGTACATGTCGTAGGGTTCGCCGCTGGACGTGGCTTTCTCGTGGAAATCCGGGCCATACCAGGAGGCGACCCCGCGCTCGCGGTAACCCTCGGCGGTGGCCAGCACGAAGTAGCGCTTGCCGAACACCTCGTACATCAGCGGGTTGCCGCGCGCGCTGCGCGGTTCAGTGCGCGGCACGGCATCGGGAATCGCGGCGAGGTCCGGCGGCGGGGTGGCCGGTACGGGGGCCGGAGAGCGCGGGACGCTGTGCGACCGCCCGGACAGCACACCGCAGCCGGATGTCAGCACGGCGATCATTGCCAGAGTGCAGGCTGTCCGCGGCATCAGGATGCCGGAGCGATCTGGCCGGGCGCCACCCCGGCGGCGCCTCGCTGTGCGGCGCG
Source organism: Steroidobacteraceae bacterium (assembly GCA_049841155.1). Lineage (GTDB taxonomy): Bacteria > Pseudomonadota > Gammaproteobacteria > Steroidobacterales > Steroidobacteraceae > ZC4RG30. Next base: position 1,340,524 of record JASGHI010000003.1, on the reverse strand, counting down.
GCGGCGCGCGCCCAGCGCCTGGGCCAGCTCATGCACGGCCATCGCATACAGCGCGCTGCGGTTGTAGCGCGTGATAGTGTAGAAATTCTGGAAACCCACACGCCAGACCAGGCCCTCCTGCAGCTGCGCAGGCACCGGCATGGCGCGGGCATCCGCCGCCAGCGAGGTCTCGAAGACATAGCCGCGCCGCCGCAGGCTCTCCACGGTATCGGAGAGAGTCAGAGGCACGGTGGCCGGATCATCCGGTGTGGCCGGGGCGGTGGCCTCGGCCAGCACCGGTTCGCCCGGCTGCCAGCCGTGCTGGACGAAATAGTTCGCGATGCTGGCGAACACGTCGGGCCAGCTGCCCCACAGGTCCCGGTGACCATCGCCATCGCCGTCGACGGCGAAGTTGCGCAGGCTGGTGGGCATGAACTGTGGCGCCCCCATGGCGCCGGCATAGGAGCCCAGCGGCTTGCGCGGATCGATGTGTTCGTCCCGCGCCAGCAGCAGGTACTGCTCCAGTTCGCGCGCGAAGTACCCGCTGCGCGGCGGATAGTCGAAGGCCAGAGTGGCGAGTGCGTCGAGTACCCGGTGACGTCCCATGGTGCGGCCGAAGTAGGTCTCGACACCGGTGATGGCGAGCAGGTATTCCGGCGGCACGCCGCGTTCGCGGGCGATGCGCTCGAGCGGCACCCGCTGCTGCTCCCACAGGGCGAGGCCCGCGGCGATGCGCTCCTTGGTCAGGAAGCGCTGCCGGTATTCCCACCAGGCCAGGGTGCGCTCGGCGGGACGGCTCATCAGCTCGATGATGGACTTCTGCGGTACCGCATCGCGCAGGATCACGCCGATGGCATCGCGCTCCATGCCCTCGCGCTCACTGAGGCCGGCGATGAAGCGCTGTACCTCGGGGCGGGTGATGTCGAGGTTCTGGGCCGCGGCGCCCGCGCTCCACGACAGGGCAAAGGCGAGCGTGGCTGCAGGAAGAATCCTGTCTGGCATGAGGGGGTGGTTACTCCCGGCGGGCGTTCAGGTGCCCACGAGCTTGCGGTGCGAGTACAGCGCCATGAGGATACCGAAGCCCGCCATCAGGGTCACCATCGATGTGCCGCCATAACTGACCAGCGGCAGGGGCACACCGACCACCGGCAGCAGTCCGCTGACCATGCCGGTGTTGATGAATACGTAGACGAAGAAGGTCAGCGCGATGCTCGAGGCCAGCAGGCGCGCGAAGGTGTCCTGGGTCTGCGACGCCAGGTACAGCGCGCGGCCGACGATGAACATGTAGAGCAGCAGCAGCGTTGCCAGCCCCAGCAGGCCGAACTCCTCGCCGATCACCGCGAAGATGAAGTCCGTGTGCCGCTCGGGCAGGTATTCCAGCTGCGACTGGCTGCCGTTCATCCAGCCCTTGCCGAATACGCCGCCCGAGCCGATGGCGATCTGCGACTGGATGATGTGGTAACCGGCGCCCAGCGGGTCGGTCTGGGGATCGATGAAGGTGAGGACGCGCTCGCGCTGGTAGTCGTGCAGGAAGTAATGCCAGCCCACCCACGCTGCTCCGGCGGCGGCGATCAGGGCGCCGGCGATGAAGACCATGGGCAGGCCGGCCATCAGCACCACCAGCACGCCGGCAATGGTGATGAGAATGGCCGTGCCGAGGTCCGGCTGCGCGGCAGTGAGGCCGGCGGGAATCAGGATGATGGCGGCAAGCACCAGCAGAGTCAGCGGGCTGGGCGGCAGCGGCCGGTCGTTCAGGTACCAAGCACAGAGCATGGGCACGGCGATCTTCATGATCTCCGAGGGCTGGAAGCGGATGAAACCCAGGTCCAGCCAGCGCTGCGCGCCCTTGCCGATCACGCCGAGCGCATCAACCACCACCAGCAGCACGATGCCCAGCAGATACAGCCACAGCGCCGAGTTGCGCAGCATCTGCGGCCGCACCTGCGCCAGCACCAGCATGGCCACGGCGCCGAGCCCGAAGCGGATCGCATGGCGGGTGACCATGGCGAAGTCCTGTCCCGAGGCGCTGTACAGCACCACGAGGCCGTAGATCGCCACCAGCGCAAGTCCGGTGAGCAGCGGGCCATCCATCTTCAGCGCCAGCAGCACCCGCGCCGCGCCCGACAAGGTGCGGCGTGCCGCCGAATCGGTGCTGGTGTCGTAGCGGATCATGCGGGCGGCACCTTCGCGGCAGGCGCGGGTGGCGCGGGTTGTGCTGTGGCGTCTGCAGGCGCTTCTGCCGGCTTCGGCAACCGCGGCAGCAGGTAGGCGTCCATGATCTTGCGCGCGATGGGTGCTGCGGCGCTGGCGCCGAAGCCGCCGTTCTCGACCAGCACGGCAAGCGCGATCTGCGGTGCCTCGGCCGGTGCGAAGGCGATGAACCAGGAATGGTCGCGCATGCGCTCGGCCACCTGCGACTCGACGTAGCGCGCGTTCTGTCCCACGCTGAATACCTGTGCGGTGCCCGTCTTGCTCGCGATGGCGTAGTCCACTTTCTTGCCGAACACGCCGCGGGCGGTGCCGTAGATGGCCGTGCCGCGCATGCCCTCCATGATCACGTCCCACTGTTCCCGGGTGCCGCCCTGCACCCGGGGCAGGGGTTCGGGGGCGAACAGCGTGGTTTCGCCGGTTTCGGGGTTGCGTACGCCCTTCACCAGCCGCGGCTTGAACACCTCGCCCTGCGCGGCGAGCACCGAGGTGACCTGCGCCAGCTGCATGGGAGTGACGGACATGAACCCCTGGCCGATGCCGAAATTGACCGAGTCGCCGGGATACCAGGCGCCATCCGAAGGATTGCGGAAGCGCTTCCGCTTCCATTCGCGCGACGGCAGGATGCCGGAGAGCTCGCCCGCGATGTCGATGCCGGTGGGTTTGCCGAAACCGAAGGGCGAGAGGAAGTCGTGCATGCGGTCCACGCCGAGCTCATAGGCGAGGCCGTAGAAATACACGTCGCAGGAGATGGCAATGGCCTTGCGCATGTCCGTGGCACCGTGCACGCCACCGCGGCCTTCGCGCGCAATGCGCTTGCTGCCCGGCACCCGGTAGACCCCGGGGCAGTACTTCGACTCGTTGGCGTTGATCACGCCATAGGCGAGGCCCGCCATCCCCAGCACGGGTTTGACCGTCGAGCCGGGCGGATAGATGCCGCGGATGGCGCGGTTGAAGAGCGGGATGTCGATGTCGCTTTCCAGCCCTCGGTATTCCGCGCGCGTGATGCCGCGGCCGAAGATGCCCGGATCGAAGCCGGGCATGCTCGCCATCACCAGCACGTCGCCGGTGTGCGGATCGAGCGCAATGGCCGCGCCGCGCCGCCCGGCAAACGCCTCTTCGGCGGCCTGCTGCGCCGGCAGGTCGAGGGCGAGCAGCAGATCCTGCCCGGCATGGGGCGGCTGCGTGCGCAGATTGAGGCCGAACTCGCTGCTCACCTGCACCGAGCGGCCCTGGGCATTGACGAGGATTTCGCGGAAGCCGTTCTTGCCGTGCAGTTCGCTTTCGCGAGCGGCCTCGACGCCCAGCTTGCCGATCAGCGTGGTGCCGGCGTAGGCGCTGCGGTCGATTCTCTCCAGGTCCGTCTCGCTGATGGCGCCCACATAGCCCAGCGCGTGCACGGCAAGCTTGCCGAAAGGGTAGGAGCGCGTGGAACGCGCCCGGATGTCGACGCCGGGAAACTGGTGGCGATGCACCGCGAAGCTTGCGATCTGTTCCTCGGTGAGCCGCAGCCGGATGGGCACGGCCTCGAAGGCACGCCGCGAGCGGACCAGGCGCTGCACGTCTTCTATCTCGTCTTCGGGAATCAGGCCGATGAGCGACAGGCCCTTGAGCGCCGCCGCCAGATCCGGCACCTGCTCGCGCACCAGTTCCAGCTGGTAGGAGGGCTGGTTCTCGGCCAGCACCGTGCCGTTGCGGTCGAGGATCAGGCCGCGGTTGGCGGGGATGGGCTCGACGCGCGTGCGGTTGCCCTGCGAGAGCTCCAGGTAGTGGTCGTGGCGCAGCACCTGCAGCAGTACCAGCCGGCCGAGCAGCAGTGCCGCGAGCAGGACCATCACGGCCACGGCCATGGCGCTGCGCTGCAGGTACAGCCGCTGCTCGGCCTGGGTGTCCTTGATGCGTACGCGGCCGGCCATCGTCAGCGCGGCGCGTGCAGGCGGCCCAGGAGCCCCACGACCACCGGCCAGAGCAGCGCACCGGCCGGGATGTGCAGCCAGCGGCTCCAGATGCTGGCGTCGCGGCCGCTCCAGCCGTCGATGGCCCACAGCGTGCCCTCGTAGATCACCAGCGCCACGAGCACGAACAGGCTCTGTTCGAACAGCGGCTTGGCGCGCGTGATGAGGTGCAGCCGGATGGCCAGATATGCCACCAGCGACATGGCGAAGGCATGCTGGCCCAGCTGCGTGCCCTGCAGCACGTCGAGCATCAGCCCGGCGAGGAAGGCGACCAGCAGGCCGCCGGCATGCGGCGTCATCGTCGACCAGTAGAGGATGGTGAGCACCAGCAACTGCGGCCAGAACACCGATACCGCCTGCGGCAGCGGCAGCAGCGTGAGCAGCAGCGCGGCGAGCGCCGTGAGGTAGACGAGCAGCCGCGACTCGCGGGGTGCCGCGAGATTCATGGTGCGGTTCCGGTGGCGGCCTGTGCCGCCGCTTCAGCCGCGGGCGGCGCGGCGAGTGTGGGCTGCGCCACCGGTGCCGGTGCCAGCTGGGTGGTCAGGCGGGGGTCCACCGGTGCCGCGGGGTGCTTTGGATCGAACCACAGCAGCATCACCTGCCGGTCATTGTCGAGGGTTGCCGAGGGCCGGGCCTGCACCTGGGCGAGGATCTGGTCGGGGTCGCGGCTGAAGTGCGTGATGACTCCCACGGGCACGCCTGCCGGGAACACGCCGCCCAGGCCGGAGGTGACCAGTTTGTCGCCCTCCTTGACGTCGGAATTCACGGGCAGATAGGGCAATTCCAGTTCCGTGCTGCTGCCGGTGCCCACTGCAATGGTGCGCAGGCCGTTGCGCACGAACTCCACCGGCACCGCATGTTCCGGATCGGTGATGAGCATGATCTCGGCGCTCCAGGGCCCCAGGCGCACGGTCTGGCCCATGAGGCCGGCGGCATCCACCGCCGCCTGCCCGCGGAACACGCCCTGCTGGTCGCCCTTGTTCACCACCAGCCGTTGCCGCAGGCGCCCGAGGTCGCTGGCCACCACATCGGCCAGCTGCGAGCGCGAGACCAGCGGCGGCAGCGCTTCGGTGAGACCGCGCAGGCGCGCGTTTTCCTGCTCCAGCGCTTCGAAGCGCATGGCAGTCAGGGACAGCTGCCGCTCCTGCTCCTGCAGGCGCGCGTTCTCGGCGCGCAGCGTGTCGTTCGACTGGAAGAAGTTCGTGGTGGCGAGCCACAGCTGGCGCGGTGAGCCCAGCGCGACCTGCACCGGGTAGGCCGCGGCCTGCAGCGCGTAGCGGATGCTGGCGCTCCAGCCGTCCCGCTGGTCGTAGTACATGAGCACCACGGAGAGCACGGCGAAGACGAAAAAACGCGGACCCGGAGCCAGTTCCCGGGCCGAAGGGCGATGCGTCCCACCGCTGGCAAAGGCCATGCGGGTTCTCCGGTTTACTCGAGTCCGAAGTGTCCGGGGCCGAGCTCATCCATCAGCTCGAGGATCCGGCCGCCGCCGCGCGCCACGCAGGTGAGAGGGTCTTCGGCGATCACCACCGGCAGCCCGGTCTCTTCCATGAGGAGCTTGTCGATGTCGCGCAGCAGCGCGCCACCGCCGGTGAGCACGATGCCGCGCTCGGCGACATCGGCGCCGAGTTCCGGCGGCGTCTGTTCCAGCGCCTGCTTCACGGCACCGACGATGCCCTGCAGGGGTTCCTGCAACGCCTCGAGGATCTCATTGCTGTTCAGCGTGAAGCTGCGTGGCACGCCTTCGGAGAGGTTGCGGCCCTTCACCGACAGCTCCTTGACCTGCTGGCCGGGATAGGCCGAGCCGATCTCGATCTTGATGCGCTCGGCCGTGGCCTCGCCGATCAGGATGCCGTAGTTGCGGCGCACGTAGTTCATGATGGCTTCGTCGAAGCGGTCGCCGCCGACGCGGGCGGAGTTGGCGTAGACGATGCCGTTGAGCGAGAGCACGGCCACTTCTGAGGTGCCGCCGCCGATGTCCAGCACCATCGAGCCGCGCGCCTCGTTGGTGGGCAGGCCCGCACCCACCGCCGCGGCCATGGGCTCGCTGACGATGGCGACATTGCGCGCGCCGGCACCCTCGGCCGACTCGCGGATGGCGCGGCGCTCGACCTGCGTCGAGCCGAAGGGCACGCACACCAGCACGCGCGGGCTGGGCTTGAGGAAGCGGTTGCCGTGCACCTTGTTGATGAAGTACTGCAGCATCTTCTCGGTGTAGGTGAAGTCGGCGATGACGCCGTCCTTCATCGGACGCACGGCACTGATGTGGCCGGGCGTGCGGCCGAGCATGCTCTTGGCTTCGGCGCCGACGGCGACAATGATCTTGCCGCCGCGGGTGGGTTCGTCCTGGATGGCGACCACCGAGGGCTCGTTGAGCACGATGCCCTTGCCACGCACGTAGATCAGCGTGTTGGCGGTACCCAGGTCGATGGAAAGATCGCTGGAAAAATAGCCGCGCAGGCGTTTGAACATTGAGACGTGGACCTTGGCGGGCTTGTGGATTCGAGGCGGCGGGTAATCTAGCAACGGCAGGGACATGGCGCAAGGCGGCGTGTATCATTTGGAGCTGTTTTTTCCGCGTATTGCGGTTCTTCTCACATGAGCCTCAGTCCCAAGCAGATCGAATCCATCGCGCATCTGGCGCGCCTTGAACTCAAGCCCGACGAGACTGCGGCATACGCCGGCAGTCTCGGCAGCATCCTCGACATGATCAGCCAGCTCGAGAAGGCCGATACCGGCAGCCTTGCGCCCATGGCGCATCCGCTGGAGGGGCAGGTGCAGCGCCTGCGCGCTGATGCGGTCACTTCCGGCAACGAGCGCGAGCGCTACCAGCGCAATGCGCCGCAGGTCGAGGCGGGGCTGTACCTGGTTCCGCGGGTCATCGAGTGATGGCCGTCACACTCGCGCAGCTCGCGGCCGGCCTCAAGGCCGGCAAATTCTCGAGCGCAGAGCTCACCCGGGAGGCGCTGGCCAGGGTCGAGGCCAGCCAGGGTTCGCTCAACGCGCTGATCTCCATCACGGCGGAGTCGGCGCTGGCCGCTGCGGCCGTCGCCGATCAGCGACTGGCGCGGGGCGAGGGTGGGCCGCTCACCGGCGTGCCCATGATCCACAAGGACATCTTCTGCACCGAGGGCGTGCTGACCACCTGCGCCTCGCGCATGCTGTCGAATTTCGTCTCGCCCTATGACGCCACGGTGGTCGCGAAGCTCAAGGCGGCCGGCATGGTCATGGTGGGCAAGGCGAACATGGACGAATTCGCCATGGGTTCGTCCAACGAGACCAGCTTCTACGGGCCGGTGAAGAACCCCTGGGACCTCGCACGGGTGCCGGGCGGTTCCTCGGGCGGCTCGGCCGCTGCGGTGGCGGCGCGTCTGGCGCCGCTGGCCACCGCCACGGATACCGGCGGCTCCATCCGCCAGCCGGCCGCGCTGTGCGGTGTGACCGGCCTCAAGCCCACCTATGGCCGGGTGTCCCGCTACGGCATGATCGCCTTCGCTTCCAGCCTCGATCAGGCGGGCGTAATCACCATCACGGCCGAAGACGCGGCCCTGACGCTCGGCGCCACGGCCGGCTTCGACCCGAAGGATTCCACCAGCGTCGACGCGCCGGTGCCGGACTACGCCGCGACGCTCGATGCGCCGCTGGCCGGGCTCAAGGTCGGCATCGTCAAGGAATTCTTCGGCGGAGGGCTTTCTCCCGAAGTGGAGGGGCCGGTGCGCGACGCGCTGGCCGTGCTCACGAAGCTCGGCGCCCAGGTGCGCGAGGTCAGTCTGCCCAGCCTGCCGCTGTCCGTGCCCACTTACTACGTGGTCGCGCCGGCCGAGTGCTCGTCGAACCTGGCGCGCTTCGACGGTGTGCGTTACGGCCATCGTTGCAAGGATCCCAAGGATCTCATCGACCTCTACAAGCGTTCGCGTGCCGAGGGCTTCGGCGCCGAGGTCAAGCGCCGCATCATGACCGGCACCTATGTGCTTTCCGCCGGCTACTACGATGCCTACTACCTCAAGGCGCAGAAGGTGCGGGCGCTGATCACCGAGGATTTCCGCCGCGCTTTCGGCGAAGTGGACCTGCTGCTGGGCCCCACGGCACCCACGGTGGCCTTCGGTATCGGCGACAAGACCGCGGATCCCATCACCATGTACCTCAATGACATCTACACCATCGGCGCCAACCTCGCCGGGCTGCCGGCCATGTCGGTTCCCTGCGGCTTCGCGGGCGGCCTGCCGGTGGGAGTGCAGCTCATCGGCCCGCATTTCGGTGAGGCCAGGCTCTTGAATGCCGCCCACCGGTACCAGCAGGAAACCGACTGGCACCTCAAGGCGCCTGCCGGCTTCAAGGCCGGGTTCGCGCCATGAGCGCTGCCGACATGGAGTGGGAGACGGTCATCGGCCTCGAGATCCACGCGCAGCTGGCCACGGCCTCGAAGATCTTCTCCGGTTCGCCCACCGCCTATGGTGCCGAACCCAATACCCAGGCCGACCTCGTGGACCTGGGCTATCCCGGCGTGCTGCCCGTGCTCAATGAGGCGGCGGTGAAGATGGCGGTGCAGTTCGGTCTCGCCATCGGTGCCGAGATCACGCGCCGTTCGGTGTTCGCGCGTAAGAACTACTTCTATCCCGACCTGCCCAAGGGCTACCAGATCAGCCAGTACGAGCTGCCCATCGTCGCCAGGGGCGAGCTCGATGTGATGCAGGAGGATGGCACCGTCAAGCGCGTGGGCATCACCCGAGCGCACCTGGAAGAGGATGCAGGCAAGAGCCAGCACGAGGGCTTTGCCGGCGTTTCGGCCATCGACCTGAACCGTGCGGGCACACCGCTGATCGAGATCGTCTCCGAGCCCGACATGCGCTCGGCGAAGGAAGCCGTCGCCTACATGAAGAAGGTGCACACCCTGGTGCGCTACCTCGGCATCTGCGACGGCAACATGCAGGAGGGCTCGTTCCGCTGCGATGCGAACGTGTCGGTGCGCCGCAAGGGCGCGGCGAAGTTCGGCACGCGCGCCGAGCTCAAGAACCTCAACTCCTTCCGCTTCGTCGAGAAGGCCATCAACCACGAGGTCGAGCGCCAGATCGACATCCTCGAATCCGGCGGCCAGGTGGTGCAGGAGACGCGCCTTTACGATGCCGACAAGGACGAGACGCGCTCCATGCGCTCCAAGGAAGAGGCCAACGACTACCGCTACTTCCCCGATCCGGACCTGCTGCCCGTGGTGCTGGACGAGGCCTTCATCGACGCGCAGCGCGCCGCGCTGCCGGAGCTGCCCGACCACAAGGCCGCGCGCTTCCACAGCCAGTACGGCCTGCCGGCCTACGACGCGCAGCTGCTCACCGCCAGCCGCGAGATGGCTGCCTTCTATGAAGAGGTGGCGCAGGCCGTGCCGGGCGAGGCCAAGCTTGCCGCCAACTGGGTGATGGGCGATTTCTCCGCCGCGCTGAACAAGGACGGGCTCGACGTGGGCGCGAGCCGCCTGTCGGCCACGCAGCTCGGCGGCCTGCTGCGCCGCATTGCCGACGACACCCTCTCGGGCAAGCTCGCAAAGGAAGTCTTCGAGGTGATGTGGGCCGACGGCTCCGAGGCCGATGCGGTGATCGAAGCCCGCGGCCTCAAGCAGATCACCGACGAGGGCGCCATCGGCGCGGTGATCGACCAGATCATCGCCGCGAATCCGAAGCAGCTGGCGGACTATCGTTCCGGCAAGGACAAGCTGTTCGGTTTCTTCGTCGGCCAGGCCATGAAGGCCACCGGCGGCAAGGCCAATCCGGTGCTGCTCAACGACTTGCTGAAGAAGAAACTGGCGCCGTGAGCGACGCGGACAGCCTGCGGCGTTTCCTGTTCGAGGATGCGCCGTTGCGCGGCCATTGGGTGCGGCTGGTGGATACCTGGCGCGAGGCGCGTGTGCATCAGTCGCTGCCCCCGGCCGTGCGCGACCTGCTGGGCGAGGCCCTGGCTGCCGCGGCGTTGCTGGCTGCGTCCCTGAAGTTCGACGGCACGCTGACACTGCAGCTGCGCGGCGGTTCGGGCCAGGTCTCGATGCTGATCGCGCAGGCGACCAGCGAACACACGCTGCGCGGCGTGGCACATTGCCAAGGTGAGCCCGATCCCGGTCACAGCGGCTTTGCCGACCTCGTGGGCAAGGGTCAGCTGGTCATTACAGTGGAGCGCGGTGGCGGTGCTGCGCCGTGGCAGGGCATCGTGCCGCTGGACGAAGAGTCGCTGGCCGCCTGCCTCGAGCGTTATTTCGAAGTATCCGAGCAGCTGCCCACGCGCGTGGTGCTGGCTGCCGATGCCGGAGCTGCCGGCGGATTGCTGCTGCAGAAGCTGCCCGCTCCCGGTGGCGAGGCGGCCGAGGCGCGGCTGCAGGATCTCTGGGAGGAGGCCGGGGCCATGCTCGCCACGCTTTCCGGTGCGGAGCTGCTCGTTGCCGGGCCGCAAGTGCTTCTGACCCGCCTGTTCGGTGGCCACGACTTGCGGCTGTTCGATGCCGATACCCTGCGTTTCGCGTGCCGTTGCAGCCGCCAGCGCGTGGGTGCCATGCTGCAGGCGCTGGGCAGGGAGGAGGTCGACTCCATCCTCGCGGAGCAGGGCGCGGTCACTGTCACCTGCGAGTTCTGCATGAAGCCCTACCGCTTCGATGCGGTGGATGCCGCACAGCTGTTCACGCCGCCGGCGGGCGGCGGCTCGACCTCATTGAACTGAAGCGGCGCGCGGGCGGTTCTGTGCTGGCGGGGCAAGGCGCGCCAGCCAGCCGGTGCCGCCCAGCGCGCTCATCTGTGCCTCGATCTGACGCTGCCGTCGCAGTACGTAGGGGCCCGGTCTGCCGGCATTCATGCGCTCGGGGCTGGGCAGCACGGCGGCGAGGCGCGCGGCCTGCTCGCGGTTGAGCTGTCTAGCGGGGCTGTGGAAGAAGACCTGCGCCGCAGCTTCGGCGCCATAGATGCCCGGCCCGAACTGCGCGATGTTCAGATACATCTCGAGAATGCGCTGCTTGGGCCAGCAAAGCTCGATGAGCAGCGTGAACCAGGCCTCGAGCCCTTTGCGCAGCCAGCTGTGCCCGCCCCAGAGGAACAGATTCTTGGCCACCTGCTGCGAAATGGTGCTGGCGCCGCGCGCCCGGCCGCCGCGGCCGGCTTCCTCCAGCGCGCGGTGGATCTGCTTGAAATCGAAACCCTGGTGTTCGGCGAAGCGCTGGTCCTCCGCGGCGACCACTGCCAGCTGCAGCTGCGGCGAGATGGCCGCAAGCGCTCGCCATTCGCGCCGGAACTGCAACTCAGGGGCCGGCGTGGAGAGGGCGTCGAAACGCGCCTGCAGGATGAAGGAAGTGGTCAGCGGCGGCACGAAACGCAGTGCCAGCACTGCCAGCACCGAAACCAGTACGGCTGCCAGCAGTGTCAGTGCCAGAACGCGCGCTGCGCGCCGCAGCCAGGACATCAGGACGCGGCTTCGACCCGCTTTGCCGAATGGATCACCACATCGTCGACCGGCACATCGTCGTGGCCCTTGCGGCGGCCGGTGCGCTCCTTCGCGATGCGGTCGATGGTGTCGAGCCCGTCGACGACGCGGCCGAACACGGCATAGCCATGGTTGCCCGGCGCATGGTCGAGAAAGCCATTGTCCGTGAGATTGATGAAGAACTGAGAGGTGGCGCTGTGCGGATCGTTGGTGCGCGCCATGGAGACGGTGCCGCGCTGGTTCTTCAGGCCGTTGGTGGCTTCGTTCTTGATGGGCGCGCGGTTCTTCTTCTGCTCCATGTCGGAGGTGAGGCCGCCGCCCTGGATCATGAAGCCGGGAATCACGCGGTGGAAGATCAGCCCGTCGAAGAAGCCGTCGTCGACGTACTGCAGGAAATTCTCGACGGTGACGGGTGCCTTGTCGGCATCCAGTTCGAGCGTGAAACCGCCCAGGGAAGTTTCGAAACGGACCATGGAGTTACCTTTGTGCTTCAGTGAGGCGATCGTGACCAGCCAGATCGCGGTGGCAGACTACGCGAGCGTAGCCGAGCCGCACAAGCTCGGCGGCGAGCCGCGCGGCCTGGGTTGCGCCATGTTCGAGCAGCAGCGTGCCGCCGGGGAGCAGATGGGCGCGCGCGCCCGTGGCGATAGCGAAGAGGTCCGCGAAGCCCTCGTCCTGTGCCACCAGCGCTTCCCGGGGCTCGAAGCCCAGCGCGCCGAGGGCCGCATCGTCCGGGGCCACATAGGGGGGGTTGGCGAGAATGGCGTCGAAGCGCTCCTCTCCCAGCGCGTCGCACCAGCTGCCCTGGCGCAGCTCGATGTTGGGCAGCCGCAGATGCTCGCGGTTCAGGGCGGCGATCTGCAGTGCATCGGCCGAGCGATCAGTGGCGATCACCGTCCATGAGGGGCGTTCACGGGCCAGAGCCGCCGCGATGGCCAGCGAGCCGGTGCCGAGGTCGGCGACGCGCCGCGGCGCTGCATCGAAGCGCGCAAGGCAGTGCTCGACCAGCAATTCGGTTTCTGGCCGCGGCACCAGCACGCCGCGAGCCACATGCAGCGGCAGCGACCAGAATTCCCGCACGCCGGTGATGTAGGCCAGGGGTTCACCGGCGCCGCGCCGTGCAAGGCCCGCACGGAACAGGGCGGCAGCCGGCGCCTCCACCTCCCTCTCGTCGAAGGCCATGAGCTGCGCGCGATCCGAGTGCAGCAATGCCGCGAGCAGCACCTGGGCATCGAGCGGTGCAATGCCTGCGGCGCGCGCCTCGGCCAGCAGCGCCCGCACCTGTGCCGGCTCTGCTACATTGCCGATCTGTTCCATATTTCCAGCGCTGTAGTCACTCTTGTCCACTGCCGAACCCGTTGCTCCCGCTGCGCGGCCTCTTCCCGTGGCGCGCAGGCTTGCCGCACGCGACGTGCTCTACGCCGCGTGGCCATTATTTCAGGTCTCGCTGCCCGGGTGCCTGCCGCTCGCGGTGCTGGGCGTGGCTGCAGGCGCGACGCCGGGTGCGGAAGCCGTGGCCGCGGGGGAAGGGCGCGGCTTCCTGCACAGCGGCGAATGGTGGGGCCTGTATGCCGCCAGTACCGTGCTGATGCTGATCTGCTATGCCGGCATCCTGCGCCAGCAGCTCGCGCGCGCCGCGGGCGCGCGGCTCGGAGTGCTGGATTCGCTGCGCCGCAGTCTTGCCGGCTTCCTGTCGACGCTGGGTGTGGTGCTGCCCTGCGTTGCCGTGCTGCTGCCGGGCCTTGCGCTGATGTATGCGGCCGGCTGGATCGCGGGCCTGCCTGCGCTGCTGGCCGGCATCCTGGCTTTGATGTATCTGGCCTTCGGCGGGCTTGCGCAGCTCGACGAGGGGCTGGGCGCGTCTGCGGCGCTGCGCCGCAGCGTGCAGCTGGTCCGCGGACGAGTTGTCGCGGTGGCGGGAATTTTCGGCACGCTGCTGGCCGCCGTGCTGGTGTTCGTGTTGCTGGCCGGTATCCTGATGGCCGTGGTGATGAACCTTGCCGGCGGGGGGGCGCAGCAGACTCATGCGGGCCTGGCGTTTTCGCGCTGGCTGATGGCGGGCCTGTTGTCGCTGCCGGTGGTCTACGTGAGCGCGGTGAGTGTTTCGGCCTGGCGTGCTCTGCTCGCCACCTCTCGACGCGCCTGAGGAGCATCCGGTACCGTGCCACGGACGTCATGAGAAGTTCGCCACGGTTTGCCGGAATGAGGACGCGGATAGGAAATCTCTTCACGCAGTTCCGCGAGTTCGTGCGGGTGCCCGCCGACAACGCGGATCTGGTCAAAGCCCAGTATTCCGCGCTGACCAAGCTCATTCCATTGCTCTATCTGTTCATGGTGCTCAGCAGCTGGGCGCTGGCCATCAGTTTCATGGGCCATGCCCCGAACTGGCTGGCGATCCTGTGCCCGGCGCTGCTGAGCGTGATCTGCGTGGTGCGTCTGACCTCCTGGTGGCGCCGCCGCAATGTCATCCCGACGGCCGAGGTCGCCGCCAGGGCGCTGGGAGTGACCAACCGCATAACGTTCGTGCTCGGCGTCAGCTTCTCGGTCTGGGCGACAGTGCTGTTTCCCTATGGCGATGTCCATTCCCGCAGCCACGCCGTGCTGTTCTTGTCGATTGCGATGATCGGCTGCATGGCCTGTCTGCTGCATCTGCGTTCGGCCGTGCTCATCGTCGCGGTCACGCTGAGTGTCACGCTGTGCGTGATCGCGACGCTGGCGGGGGATCTGGTATTCACCGTCATGACGGCCAATGCGCTGATCGCCGCACTGGTCATGCTGCTGATCACGGTGGTGCAGAACCGCGACTTCAACCGCATGGTGGTTGCCCGCTCCGAGGCATTGAGCCGCGAGCAGGAGCAATACCGGTTGCTGCGCATGATCGACGACATGCCGATGGCGGTGATGACCGTCGACCGCGATTCGCTGTGCATCAACTATGTCAACGACGCCTCGAGGCAGCTGCTGCGGCAGATCCAGAGTCTGCTGCCGATCGAAGCCGAACAGATCGTGGGCGCGCCCATCCACATTCTCGACCGGCATCTGGGGAACCGCCACAGGCTGCTCTCCGATCCGGCGAATCTGCCTTACCGCACGCGCATCAATCTCGGGCCGGAAGTGCTGGATCTGCAGATCGCGGCCGTGCATGCAACCGATGGCAGCTACATCGGCCCGATGCTCACCTGGTCCATCGTCACGCAGCACGTGGCGGCCGAGCAGCGCGTTCTGCAGCTGGCCCACTACGATACGCTGACGGGCCTCGCCAACCGCTCCACTTTCCGCATGAACCTGGAGGCGGGATTGGCGCGCGGCGAGGGCCTGGGTCTGGTGTTCGTCGATCTGGATGGTTTCAAGATCATCAACGATTCGAAGGGGCATCTGGTCGGCGATGCATTGCTGAGGCAGGTGGCCGAGCGGTTGCAGCAGGAATGCAGCTTTCCCGGCGTCACCATCGGGCGGCTGGGCGGTGATGAGTTTGCCATCCTGATCCAGGACGGTGATGCCGGCCGGCCGGTGAGGCTGGCCTCGGAGCTGATTCAGGCGCTGACGGCACCCTACCTGCTGGACGCCGGCAAGAGCCTCACCATCGGCGCGTCCATCGGAATTGCCCAGGCGCCCGCGCACGGCAGGGATGCCGAAGAACTGCTGTCGCGCGCCGACATTGCCCTCTACGCGGCAAAAGCGGCAGGCAAGGGCACTTTCATGGTGTTCCAGCCCGAGATGGAAGCGCACATCCACGAGTCCGTGCGCCTGGAGACGGATCTGCGGGTCGCGCTGCAGAGCGGAGAGGGGTTGTTCGTGTTCTACCAGCCCATCGTGGACATCGGCAGCCGCCGCGTGACGGCGCGCGAGGCGCTGATGCGCTGGCATCATGCGCAGCGCGGCTGGGTGCCGCCCGCGGAGTTCATTCCGGTGGCCGAGAACAGCGGCCTCATCGACCGGCTCGGCGCCTTTGTGCTGGATCGCGCCTGCCGTGACGCGGCCGGCTGGGACGACGCCGCGTGCGTTGCGGTCAATGTGTCGCCCGGCCAGCTGGGCAGGGGCACGCTGGCGGCGGTGGTGCAGGCGGCGCTGGCCGGCAGCGGCTTGCCCCCGGACCGGCTGGAGGTCGAGGTCACCGAGAGCGCGCTGCTCAACGAGGTGGTCGATTGCGTGGCCGACCTGCGCCAGCTGCGCGAGTTGGGGGTGCGCGTGGCGCTGGATGATTTCGGAACGGGGTTTTCCTCGCTGGCGCACCTGCGGGCCTTCCCCTTCGACAAGATCAAGATCGACGGCTCCTTCGTCAGGGATGCGGTGGGCCGCCCCGACTGTGCCGCGCTGGTGAAGGCGATCGCGGATCTGGGGGCGCGCCTCGGTGTGACGACGGTGGCCGAAGGCGTGGAAACCCAGGAGCATCTGGATCATGTCACCCGGGAAGGTTGTCGCGAGGTTCAGGGTTATCTGCTCGGCCCTCCCGCGCCGAGTCCGGGTGATGCCCTGGCGGTCGAGCAGCTGAACCGGTCCTGAGGCCGCTTCAGTCCGCTGTCTGCGCGGCGAGCTCCTCGGCCTGGAATTCATGCTGCAGCGCCTGCAGCAGTTCGTCGAGCTGGCCGTTCATCACGTCGGCGAGCTTGTACAGCGTCAGGTTGATGCGGTGGTCCGTGACGCGTCCCTGCGGAAAATTGTAGGTGCGGATGCGCTCGGAGCGGTCGCCGCTGCCCACCTGCAGCTTGCGTGACTGCGCCTGCGCCGTGTGCTGCCTTTCCTGTTCGGCGGCCAGCAGCCGCGCCTTGAGCAGCGCCATGGCGCGCGAGCGGTTCTTGTGCTGCGAGCGCTCGTCCTGGCATTCGACCACCAGTCCGCTGGGCAGATGCGTGATGCGGATGGCCGAGTCGGTCTTGTTGACGTGCTGGCCGCCGGCGCCCGAGGCCCGGTAAGTGTCGATGCGCAGCTCCGCGGGGTTGATCTCGATGTCGTCGATCTCGTCCAGTTCGGGCAGCACGGCCACCGTGCAGGCGGAGGTGTGGATGCGCCCCTGGGCCTCGGTTTCGGGCACGCGCTGCACGCGGTGCGCCCCGGATTCGAACTTGAGCTGCGAGAAGGCGCCGCGGCCCACGAGCCGGCTGATGATCTCCCGGTAGCCGCCATGCTCGCCGAGGCTCTCGCTCAGGATCTCCACCTGCCAGCCGCGGCCTTCGGCGTAGCGCGTGTACATGCGGTGCAGGTCGCCGGCGAAGATCGCCGCCTCGTCGCCGCCGGTGCCGGCGCGGATCTCCAGATAGATGTTGCGCTCATCGCGTGGATCCTTCGGCAGCAGCAGCAGGCCGAGGGCCTCGTCCCGGCCGGCGATCAGCGCATCGAGGCGCTGCATTTCCTCCTCGCCCATGGCCCGCATTTCAGGGTCGGCGTCGCCGGCCAGTTCCGCTGCGGTGCGGCGCTGCCGCTCCAGGTCCAGGTACGCGCGGAAGCCCGCCGCGACGGGTTCGAGGCGGGCATATTCCATCGACAGCTCGCGGAACTGGCTGGAGCCGCCGGCGGTGGTGGGATCGGCCAGCAGGCGACCGACTTCCTCGAAGCGGTCGGCAGTCCTTTCAAGTTTTGTGCGGATCGAGGCTTTCATGGGTGAACAGGCTATAGTGGAGCGATGATGCCTGATCCCCGACGTGTTCTGGCAGGCTTGCGCAAGGCGCGCGGCCTCATCCTCCTGCTGCCGGTGCTGGGTGCCGCAGCGGTGGCCAGGGAAGCGCCTGCGCCGGGCGGCGCGAATGCCGCGCGCGGCGAGTCCGAATTGATCCTTGCCGCCGAAGAGTCGCTGCGTGCGGGCAGTTGCCGGGGGGCTTCCGAGAACTATCTCGGTGCCGCGCGCGCCAGCGCGGATGCCGGAGTTGCCGCGCGCGCCACGCAGCTCGCGCTGGGTTGCGAGCAGCTCGCCACGGCGCAGGCGGCGGCGGCCCGCTGGCGGGAGCTGGCGCCGTATTCCGGCGAAGCGTCGCTGGCCGCGGCGCTGGTTGCCCTGAAGCGTTACGACCTGGCCGATGCCAGGCAGGCCCTCGCGGCCTGGCGTGATTCCGGCGCGGCGGGCAGTCAGGATCCCCTGCGTTTCGCCGAACTGCTGGAACAGGAGACCAGCGCCACGGCCGTGTACCAGGTGTTCTCCCAGGTGCTGGTGGGCGAGGACCCTACCGCCGAAGTGCGGCTGGCGCAGGCGCGCCTGGCGCTGGGTGCGCAGGACATGGCCGCTGCGATCAAGGCGGCGCAGCAGGCCAGGGCACTGGATTCGGGGCTGGTAGAAGCGGCGTCCATTGAGCTGCGCGCCCGTTCCGTGCTCGGCGAGCATGACGCCGCGATTGCCGGTGCGCGCGCACTCGGCGATGCGCTCGAGGGCGACAACGCCTTCCTGGTGGCAGATCTGCTGATTGCGGCCGACCGCCAGGGGGAGGCACGCGAGGAACTGGAGCGTCTGTCGGCGCAGCCCGAAACCAAGCTGGGCGCCGAGCACCGGCTGGTCGGCCTTGCCTTCGAAGCGGGGGACTACGAAGCGGCTGGACAGCGTCTGGAGGCGCTGGTGAGCGCCCGCAACGCGACGGCCGTGACGTACTACTACCTGGCGCAGCTGGCGGAGCGGCGTGGCGACATCCTGCGCGCCGCGCAGACCTACCAGCTGCTGGTCGATACGCCGATCGCGCTGCGGGCCCGTACCGCGATCGCACGGCTGATGCTCCGCCGCGGCAGCCGCGACGGTGCGATGCGTCTGCTGGATGAATACGTGGCGCAGAAGCCCGAGTCCGCCGTCGAGGTGGGGGTCACGCGCGCGCAGCTGCTGGCGCAGAATGGGGACATAGAAGTGGCCCTGGCGGGCCTCGATGACCTGTTGCAGCGCTATCCGGATCACCCCGATCTGATCTACCAGCGTGCCACGGTGCTCGCAGCCGGCAAGCGCTCCCGCGAAGCCATTGCGGAACTGGAGAAACTCTATCGGCAGCGGCCCGATGATCCCCAGGTATCCAATGCGCTGGGCTTCACCATGGCCGACAGCAACCAGCGGCTGTCGCGTGCCGAGCAGCTGGTGCAACGGGCGCTGAAGGTGTCGCCCGACAGTCCGGCCATCCAGGACAGCATGGGCTGGGTGCTGTTCCGGCGGGGCCACGTGAAGGAATCACTGCCGGTGCTGGAGCGCGCCTGGTTCAACAGCAAGGATGCCGAGATTGCCGCGCACTTCGGCGAGGCATTGTGGAAGGGTGGTGACGAGGGCCGGGCCCGCTATGTGTGGCAGCAGGCGCTGAACGCGGCTCCGGACGACAAGGCGCTGCGCGCCACCATGACCCGGCTGACTGGCGAGGCGCCGCCGGCACTGCCCTGAAGCGGCGTCACGCAATGCGCAGCCTCGGTGCACTTCTGGCGTGCCTCGCGTTCGGCCTGCTGGCAGGCTGCGCCGTGCAGCCTGCGCTTCCCACGGCGGTGCTGGATGCCGGTGCGCAGCGGACGTTGCTGGCCGGCCTGCAGCGCTTCAGTTTCGAGGGGCGTGTGGCGGCGACCAGCGAAACCGGCGGTGCCCAGGCGACGCTTGCCTGGGAGCAGCAGGGCGGTGAATCGCTGCTGCGCCTTTCCGGACCTCTGGGCCTCGGCGCCACGCGCGTGCGGCTGGGTGCCGGGGCGCTCTCCATCACCACCAGCCGCGGCGAGCAGCTGGAAGGCGACGCGGCGCTGGCTGCACTGGGCACTCAGGTTGGCATTCAGCCACCCCTTGCGCAGCTTCGTTACTGGGTGCTTGGCCTGCCTGCGCCGGACTCGGTGGCTGAGGAATCGCTGGATGCCGGCGGGCGCCTCGCGGGACTGGCGCAGCAGGGATGGACAGTCTCGTTCAACGAATATCGCGCACAGCGCCTGCCTCAGGGGCAGGTGCAGCTGCCGCGGCGCCTGACGGCGAGCCACGCAGACCTGCGGCTGCGCATGGTGATCGACAAATGGAATCTGCAGCCCTGACATGCGGACGCGCGCGCCGGCCAAACTCAATCTGTTTCTGCATGTGCTCCGGCGCCGCAGCGATGGCTATCACGATCTGGAAACCGTGTTCGAACTGGTGGATCTGTGCGATGAAGTGCAGGTGAGGCTGCGCGGGGACGGGCAGATCCGGCGTGAACCGCCGCCTTCGGATCCATTGCTGGCTGCGCTGCCGGACGAGGCGGACCTGACCGTGCGCGCCGCGCGCGTCCTGCAGACCGCAAGCGGCTGTCCGCTGGGTGCCGACATCCACGTGCTGAAGCGCATCCCCGCAGGCGGAGGGTTGGGGGGCGGCAGTTCGGATGCGGCGGCGGTGCTGCTGCTGCTGAACCGGCTGTGGCAGCTCGACTGGCCGCGCGAACGCCTGGCCGCACTGGGTGCGACGCTGGGCGCCGATGTGCCGGTGTTCGTGCATGGTCGCGCGGCGTTTGCGCGCGGCCGCGGCGATGAGATCACGCCGCTGGCGCTGCCATCGCGCTGGTACCTGATCGTGCATCCAGGTGTCGCCGTGCCCACGGCCGAGATCTTCGGCGCGGCGGAATTGACCCGTGATACCCCCGCCTGCAGAATCGCCGCCGTGCCGGATGGCGGCGGCCGCAACGACTGCGAACCGGTCGTGCGGCAGCGCTATCCCGAGGTTGCTGCTGCGCTGGACTGGCTCGCGGCGCAGGGCAGCCCCGGCCGGCTCACCGGCACGGGGTCCTGCGTGTTCACGGTGTGTCCGTCGCGGGAAGCCGCCGAAGGCCTCGCGCAGCGGCTGCCGCCACGGTGGCAGGGTTTCGTGGCGCGCAGCCTGGATCCGGCCTGATTTCGTTGGGGTGTCGCCAAGTGGTAAGGCAGCGGGTTTTGATCCCGCCATACGCAGGTTCGAATCCTGCCACCCCAGCCAGTTACCGGTTTGGCGCCGGCCCATTGCCCGGCGGCGGGCCCGACGGGACACGCGCACCGGACGTGGCTCCATATACACGGCCGTCTTCGAAGGTCATCGTCAGCAGCTCCCCGGACGGGCGGCCATCACGCAGCGCGTGGTAGCTCACTTTCACCTTCTGGCCGACGGCAAAGTATTCTTTTGCGTTGGCTTCGCCCACCTTGCGCACCACGTCGGCGACACTGCCGCCTTCGAAGCCCCAGAGTTCGCCCTGGTTGCCGGGACTGTCCGATGTCCGTACCCAGAACCACGAGTGCGGGTTGCCGATCTGCACGCGCTGGATGGTTCCGGTGAGCTCGCTGGTCTTGCTGGCGTCGTACATCGCCGCCGAGTGATGTGCGAGGGCAGCGCCCGCGGCGCCGGATACGACAAGAGCCAGTGTGCGGAAAATGGATCGGTTCATGACGCAATACCTCATCGGAAGTGAATGGATCAGGCTCCGGGATTCCAGGAGTTCTCAATGTGGCAGCTGTCGTCTTCGATCGGGGCATCGCTGCGCTGGAAGTAACGAACGTAGGAATACGGCTTTGCGAGCGACTTTGAATCGGTGGCCGTCATGCGGTATTCGAGATGGCGGCCATCCGGGAGTGGCCGGATGCGCTCCACCAGGTGCAGCGCATCGCTTGCGATCGTGGAGTCATTGAGCCAGGTGCGTTGATTGAAACCTGTCGTATCCACCACCAGTGTGGAACCCTCCCAATGCGCGATCGAATCGCCCTGGAATGCATACCTGGGCTGGTAATCGGCAGGGTGGGTGCTGCGATCGGTGTACAGCGAACGCATGTGGCCATGCGAGATGTCTTCGAACAGCATGACGAGCCGGCCGGGTGCCGGCACGAACTCCATCCTGATGTCCGGCAGCGCCATCATCCGGAACGCTCCGACCGCCTGGCACAGCTTGTAGGGGTCCTGCTGGCCGGCCTCTCCCTTTACCGGCTTTGTCGCGCCCGGCAGGGTGACGATCTCGGACGGCGAACCGCTGTTTTTCATTCCGCCGGGCAGCACTTTGCCGTCGGGAATGCTCTGCCAGATGCCGGCCAGGCTGTCCGGTGATCCCGGCTTGCCCGGGGCCGCGCCGATGCTCAAGGGCGAGGCCGCTGCCAGTACTGCGCACCAGAGCAGGGATGCTGCGCGGTGCATGAAATCGTGGTGAGGGCGCTTCACTGGGTCTTCTCCCCGGTGGATTGGGAATTCTGGCGATTGATATCGAATTGCTTGATCGCCTCATCGCGCATGTACGCCCAGATTTCCTGTTCTTCGGCTTCCTGGTTGCAGCCGGACTCCACAGCCTCGAAGGGTTTGTCGACGCGCTTGTAGTAACGGGTGTAGGTGTAGGGACCCGTAAGCGCTTTGCGGTCATCGATGACCGAGCGGATCTCCAGGTACCTGCCGTCCTTCACGGTCTTGATGTACTCGATCACGTGCAGCTCTTCGGTGTGCGGCTGCAGTTCCGAGCCCAGCCACGACTTGTCGTTGAAGCCGACAGTATCCACGACCAGTGTGTCGCCTTCGAAGTGTCCTATCGAGTGGCCATTCCAGCTGGGACGCAGCGTGCGTGGATGCTTGTCCGTGAGATACACGCGACGCACGCCGACCTGCCCCAGATCCATCGACACCAGCCAGATCTGGGTGGGCGACTGCAGTACCATGTAACCCACCACGGTGGTCGGATGGCGGAAGAATCCGGTCGGTCCGCACACGGCGCCATAGTCGTCAATCGCGCTGTAGTCTGCGCTGGCCTCCATCTTGGCACGTGCCCAGGGCACCAGACGCTTGGTGGCTTCGTCGCCGTGGTTGTTGAGGGGCTTGAGCTCGCCGAGCCCCGGATCCGGTCCGCGGAAGCCGCCAGTGATGTCGTATACGCCGGCAAGATCCGGTGTGGCGGCCGTGGCGGCTTCCCAGCCCGCGAACAGCAGCAGCCACGAAAGCCATAGAACGCCGGGGTGTGGCCTGTCTTTGCTTTGCTTCATCTGATCAATCCTCAGAAGCCGTTGCGGAACTGCAGTCTGAATTGCCGAAGGCCCGACACAGAGACCATCGCGTGTGGTACCCACTGGCCGTTCACTCTCTTGCTCGCAATCTAAGTTATGTATCAATCCTTCAACAGGATCCATACGCACAAACTTGCGGATAAGCAGGGTCGGCTCATCAACGACCTGGGATACATGCCGCCTTGGGGGGCAGCAAAGATGCATCGTTGCACCACGATAATGCATCGTTGCACCACGATGCGTTCACGACTCCACGCGCCATCTCTGTCTCCACCCTTGAACTTTGTTGTTATTTAGAGCAGTTTGCAATATGTGCTCCGCGGCGGCTGGCTGTCAACAAAATAGCGCACCTCGTTTCATGCGCTGACGCAGCCATGGAGATGGGCGCGCTTGGCATGACATCGACGTCCTGAAAAGTGCTCGTGGCATACCTCGTGCATGGTGCTGTTTGTGTGGCGGTCGCCCTCGGGCTTAAGGTTGAATTGGTTGTAGGTTCATGCTCGGGAGCTGTTTCTAGAATCTTATCGGCAATACAAGCAGAGGGCAGATGAAAAATGAGGAATATCAGTAGGACCTTCTCGCTGGAGGGATTCGGTTGTTTTTCTGCACGCAATGCAGCCACGACGTTGGGGCTCGTGGCTTTGAGTGTCAGCGCGTTGTGCGGGTCGCGGGTGTCATGGGCCGCCGATGCGGCGCCAGCCGCGAGTTCGGCCGATTCGCTGGAGGAAGTGGTGGTTTCCGCCCGCAAGAAGGATGAAACCATCATCTCGGTACCTCAAGCCATTACCGCGATTTCAGAAGAGACACTGACCAACTACAACATCCGCAGTTTCGCCGATTACGGCAACAAGATCCCCAACCTGACCTTCAACGAAGGATCCACTGGACGCGCTAATTTCTCTAGGTCGCGCGCAATTTCGATCCGTGGTATGACGGGCGCTAACACGACCTCGCTGTACATTGACGATACACCCATCCCTGTGACGCAGAATCCACGTATCGTGGACGTGGCGCGCATCGAAGTGTTGAGGGGGCCGCAGGGTACGTTGTATGGCTCCGCTGCGATCGGTGGCACGGTGCGTATCATCACCAAACAACCCTCATTCGTGGACGAGGATGCGCGCTACACGTTGAATGGCGGCACCACAGCGCATGCCGGTTCGCCGGATTTTGGTGGCAGTGCCATTGCCAATTTCGTGCTGATCCCGGATAGGTTGGCGGTGCGCGCGATGGGCTTCATGAATCACGATTCAGGCTACGTCACGCGGGTGGCGCCTGTAACCGACCGATCAGATGTGAAGAGGGCCTATCGCAATACCGGCGAGGCTTACCAGTACGGCGGTTCCGTGTCGGCGCTGTACAAATTGTCAGACAGCTTCGATGCCACTTTCAAGCTGCTGACGCAACGCGAAAGCTACCCCAATGGTTTCCCGCTGGTTTACCGTGGCAACCCAGGCTACGACCCCACGTCGCTGGTTGTCGAGCGGGCCTACAATGTCGTCGAGTACTCCCAGACCAGTTGGTGGTTGCCCGCACTGACGCTCAACTACAATGCCGAGAAATGGAGTATCACTTCGGCGACCAGCTACTATATGCAGGATTCGACCGACTCTCAGGATTCGAGCGAGGCCATGCATCAGTTCCTGGCCAATGAGGGCGGCAGCAACAGCTTCTTCCCTGCCTATACTAATTTCGGCGCCGTTACCGGGGGTGGTAGCGGACGCTACAAGAATTTCCAGGAAGAACTGCGCGTGGCGCTCAATCCGTTGCCTGGGCTCTCCGGCATCGTGGGCGCCTACTATCAACGCGCCGAAAGCAGCAACTGGAGCGCCAAGCGCGTCATGCCCGGCATTGCTGCTTCGGGCACCGCGATTTACTCGCCCGGCAACGACATTACTACGGATATCTATTTCTCCACCTCGGGCAACAACGTGACGACGCAGCGGGCGGTGTTCACCGATTGGTCATATACGCTTGGGTATTGGACACTGGATGTGGGTCTGCGTAAGTACAATATCGAGACCAGCGGCGTCAGTACGCAGCAGGGCTTCGCGATCGGCCTGAACGATCCGGTCACTCGCCGCACGGTGCCACAGAAATCCGACGGATACAGTCCGAAGGTCAGTCTGTCGTTGGCACCGGACAAGGAAACCAACATCTATGTGTCGGCCGCCAAGGGTTTCCGCCCCGGCGGTGGTGCAACGGCTACGCCGCCGTTGGTCCAGTGCCAGGATGAAGTCTACAACCAGCTTGGCATCTCGCCGGCCGACTATCTGGCCGGCTATAAATCAGACGGTGTCTGGACCTATGAGGTGGGCGCCAAGAAGGCTGTGCACAATTTCCTGGTAACCGGAGCGGTATTTCAGACCGATTGGGAGGATATCCAGCAGAACGTGGCGCTCAAGTGTGGTACCAACTTCACGGCCAACGCCGGTGCTGCACGTGTGCGGGGTGGTGAATTGGAGCTGAGTGGCAATGTCACTCCCAATCTGTCGCTTCGTGTTGCCTACGGTTACACGCTCGGGAAGATCACCGACGACGCGGGCGGTCGTACCAACCAGAAGGTGGGCGACAAGCTGTCCGACACGCCGAACTCGACAGGCACCGTTGG
Source organism: Steroidobacteraceae bacterium (assembly GCA_049841155.1). Classification (GTDB taxonomy): domain Bacteria; phylum Pseudomonadota; class Gammaproteobacteria; order Steroidobacterales; family Steroidobacteraceae; genus ZC4RG30. The sequence continues at coordinate 1,315,426 of JASGHI010000003.1, read as the reverse complement.
CGCGATGTTCACGCATTCACTCAGCGCCAACTATGAGGGCCTCGCGTCCATCGACTGGTCTTATGTGGGAAGCAGTATTTCGGTCAACAATAGTGTCGCCAGTCCCGCACAGCGTAGCGCGTATTCCTTGACGAACCTGCGCTTCGGTGTGCGCACCACTAGGAACGAGCTGACGTTCTATGTAAACAACCTGTTCGACAAGATGGCGAACTACGGTGACAACATCCCTGATCGTGCCGAGGCCTTCCTTGTCAACGGAGTATGGGTGCCGCGTACGATGGTGAGCGTGTCGCGCCCGCGACAGATCGGGCTGCAGTTCCGTCATGGTTTCTAGAGTGTGATGTTTCTGTAGTTGTTCCTTTCCCTCCGGTTGGAGGAAGCTGATGCTGCGAGACATCAGTTTCCCCTGCCGGAGGGACGTCGCTCATGGTCATGGTATCCACGTGCAGCGTGTGATGACCGATAACAGTTCACCCTACATGCCCAAGGCATTTGGGCGGGGCTGTCAGCAGCCGAGCATCCGAAATCATTGCGTCGATGCAGTGTCGGAGTCTGCCGGTATCCAGGACAGCGGCACCGCCTGTGCTCGATAAATGACGTTGCTTCGCCCGCCGCCGCCTGAGTCCAGCGCGGGTCCCCAATAAGGCGAGACATACTCCCAAACGATCTTGCCAGCCGGAGTTACCTGAAAGAAGCGACCGTTAGCTCCTTCGTCGATCAGCGTATTGCCGTTGGGCAGGCGTTGAACGCTGCTGACGAATGGGCTGAAAAATGTCCAGTCGGGTCGCCCGCTCATCGAGCCGATGTATTGCCATACGACCTGCTTGGAGGAAGGGTCAATCTCCAGCACACGAGAGCCACCCAGCACCGGCCGCTGCACCGACGGATAACCGGCGTCGCCTTCATTGTCGAACAACAGTATGTTGCCCGCGCCGGGCAGGCCCTCTGAGATCATGTGCGGGTCGTGTTGACCACTGGTCTGGTCGATCGGGCGCGGCACCTTGTAGCGGTCAGCACGGCTCTGGCCACGGTAGTTGGGGCCGATATTCCAAACAATATGGCCGGACTCGCGATCGATGATCGCGACGAAATTGGCGTTGCGCGAGCTGATGATGATGTTGTTAGCAGCAAACCGCTTGTCGCCTGCCTTCTCCCAATGATTCGGGCCTAGCGCCGACGCTGCATTAAGATGCAGGTAATCGGGACTATCTGCATTCTCGACCAGCTTTAACTGTTCGGGTGTGAAGCCGAATTCGTCGAGATGGTCGGTCGCCGACCATGACCAGACGACCTTGCCGGTCGGATCGACCTCGTAGATCATGTCGTCGACAATTTTTCGATCAGCGAAGCGTGCGTGGTTGATGACCCGGTTGGACAGGATCAGCATGTTGCCGCTGGGCAGTTTTCCCCAATCGTGATGCTGGAGCGCCGCCCCGACCGAGTCCGGGCCGTCCCACTGCCAGAGCCGTTTTCCGTCCCAGGTGACCAAGCCGAAAGTCTTGTTGACCTTATCGATCGCCATGCCAGGAATAAGGCCGACCCCGGCAAATTGCGGCATCGTGGTGCCATCCGCCCTGGCGAGTTGCAAGCCAGCGACTCCCTTGCGCCCGCCAACCAGCGCCGGATCGACGATCGCCGCGGGTTCTCCCTTGTTCGGCCAGTTCTTAAGCACCTTTCCTGTCATGTCGATTAGATAGGTATTGCCGTCACTGGCGCTGAACATGATGTCGGTTGCATAGGCGTCCTTGTCATGGATCGTCACGCCGGTTGGATAAACACTCGGCGCTGCCACCGCGCAGATCGGCAGGATGGGCCCTATGGCCAGCACCAAAGCGAACGCTGATCCGCCCGGAAAGAATCGGCAGACATTTCTCATTTCTGTTCTCCTTTGGTTTTTGCTGAGCTTTGGGTTATTTATGTGAGACGATCAGTAGGCGAAAAGTGAACCGAAAAACTCACACCATAGCATAGGTGCAGAGCAGTGCCAGTGCGTGGTTTTCCAAGCCTGGCGCGTCGCCAACCATGATGGCTATGGCTTTGCTCAAGATGTTTCGCGCCGAGGCGAGGAGGTAACCTTGTCACGGTCAAATGTCGAGCGTCTCTAGGTACCCTTGCCGAAAGGCGCGCTGGACCCCCGCATCCCCGCCGCGCTGACCTATGAAACCGGCCGCAACCGCTGGAATGCCTCACCGCGATGGCCGGCTGGCAAGCCGACGCCCTTGTTTCTCGCTGCGAACGACAGCCTGAGTTTCGCCATGCCGCCCGCGGGCGGGCACGACGACTATGTTTCCGATCCGGCCCGGCCGGTGCACATCATGGGCGCGCCGCAGGTGGACCTGTATGCCGCGACCAGCAGCAGCGACAGCGACTGGGTGGTGAAGCTGATCGACTTGTACCCTGACGACAACGGCTATGCGCCGCAGATGTCGGGCTATGAGCTGGCGGTGGGTATCGATATCTTCCGCGGCCGCTACGTGGACGGCTTCGACAAACCGCGCGCGCTGAGGCCGGGCAAGGTGGAGCGTTACCGATTCGGCCTGCCGAACGTGGACCATACCTTCCTGCCTGGGCACCGCATCAAGGTGATGGTGCAGTCGTCGCTGTTCCCGCTGTACGACCGCAACCCCCAGACCTTCGTGCCGGGGCTCGTCATCATGGCCGTCATGGTGGGTGGCGGCTATGCCACCGGCCGTGAGCTGGTGGAGTTCTTTGTCTCGAAGGGGCCGGCTACCGGGCTGGTCGGCATGGCCCTGACCGCCGTCCTCATCGGCGCGGTCGCCATGATCTCTTTCGAACTGGCCAGGCAGTTCCGCACCTTCGACTACCGCAGTTTCTGCAAGGTGCTTCTCGGCCGCTTCTGGTGGCTGTTCGAGCTGGCTTACCTCGCCACCTTGCTGATCGTGCTGTCGGTAGTGTCGTCGGCGGTGGGCAAGATGCTGCTGGACATGGCCGGTATCCCCGAGGCGTTGGGATCCGTCGCCTTCATGGCGCTGGGCCGCTTCGGCAATGAGCTGGGGACCGCGCTGGCTTCCACGCCGGTGCAGGTGGGCGAGGCGGCGTGGAGCGCGGCCAGCTATGCTGGCTATAACGTGGCCGCGGTGCCCACCCTGATCTTCGTGGCGCGCCATTTCCGCACGCGCTCGGAAGCGCTGATCGCCGGTGCCATCGCCGGGCCGTTGATCCTGCAGCGCCTGGACGTGCAATGGCTGGCAACGCTGGTGAAGGTGGTGATTCTCGGCGCCCTGATCAAGACGGGCGCCGGCATGCTGCACGGCCTGAACGAGCGCATCGAGGGGGCGCTGCACGACCGGGGCAGTTCCATGCCCTCCTGGGTGCGTCCCGCAGTGGCGTTGGGGTGCATGGTGTTCGCGGTTTACGCGGCTTCGGCCGTCGGCATCATCGGGCTGATTGCCAATGGCTATCGCTACGCGTCCTATGTGTTCTGGCTGGTGTTCCTGATCCCGATCTTCACCTACGGCCTTTACCTGATCTCCAGGGGCCGGGCGTAATTGTCGCGTCGGGCGAACGGGTTTGCCCCACTGGCATATGCCGGTACACTACCGCGCTTTCATGAACCAGCCCGCCGAAGCCACTGCTCCTTCCGTCATCGAACTGCGGTACACACAGATCGGCATTCTTCAGGGGCGTCTGCGTTCCCTGGATCCGGGTGCGCTGCTCGATGAGCTTACGGGCCGCGTGGCCACCGCGCCGCAGTTCTTCCAGCGCACGGCGCTGTGCCTGGACCTCGATCTGCTCGCCGAAGCGCCGCAGGCGCCCGAGGTGCGTGCGGTGATGGACGCCATGAAGCGCGTGGGGATGCTCACCGTGGGCATTGCCGAAGGCGCGGCCTGGGTGCCTGAGCTTGCGCACTCGCTGTCGCTGCCCGTGCTGAGCCGGCCGGCCCGGCCCGCTGTGCGCGCACCGGCTGCCGCGCCGGCAGCGGAGGTCCGTCCTGCGCCCATGACGGGATTGCAGCATTCCCGGCCGGTGCGCTCCGGCCAGAAGGTGTATGCCCGGGACCGCGATCTCATCGTCACCGCGATGGTCGGTGCGGGCGCCGAGGTGATCGCGGACGGTTGCCTGCACATCTACGGCGTGCTGCGCGGGCGCGCCATGGCCGGCACACGCGGCGATACCACCGCGCGCGTGTTCTGCCAGGAATTCCGCGCGGAGCTGGTGGCCATCGCAGGTGTTTTCCGGGTGTTCGAGACCCTGCCGCCGGAGCTCGAGGGCCATCCGGTGCAGGCCTGGCTCGCCGACGACGAACTGCATTTCGCCCGCCTCGGCGGCTGAGGAGAACCATTCCAGTGACTGAAATTCTCGTTGTGACTTCCGGCAAGGGTGGCGTGGGGAAGACCACGACGTCCGCGAGCCTTGCCTGCGGCCTCGCGCAGCGCGGCAAGAAAGTGGCCGTCATCGATTTCGACGTCGGCCTGCGCAACCTCGACCTCATCATGGGTTGCGAGCGGCGCGTGGTTTACGATTTCATCAACGTGATCCAGGGCGACTGCACGCTGAAGCAGGCGCTCATCAAGGACAAGCGTCTGGAGTCACTGTATGTGCTGGCGGCCTCGCAGACCCGGGACAAGGACGCGCTGAGTGCCGAGGGTGTCCGCAAGGTGCTCGACGAGCTGATTGCGGAGGGCTTCGACTACATCCTCTGCGACTCGCCCGCCGGCATCGAGAAGGGCGCGCACCTGGCGATGTACTACGCGGACCGTGCCGTGGTGGTCGTGAACCCCGAGGTGTCCTCGGTGCGCGATTCGGATCGCATCCTCGGCCTGCTGGCCGCCAAGACGGCCAAGGCGGAGAAGGGCGAGGGCAAGGTGCAGGAATACCTGCTGCTCACGCGCTACAGTCCGAGCCGCGTGGCGCTCGGCGAGATGATGAGTGTGGAAGACGTCAAGGAGATACTCGGACTGGACGTGGTCGGCGTCATTCCTGAGTCCACCGATGTGCTGTCCGCTTCGAATGCCGGTACGCCCGTGATCCTCAATGAGGGCAGCGACGTTGCCCAGGCCTATACCGATGCAGTCGGCCGGCTGCTGGGTGAGGAGAGGCCCCTGCGTTTCACCGAAGAGCCGAAGAAAGGCTTCTTCGCGCGCATCTTCGGGAGCTGATGATGGGTCTGCTCGCACTGTTCCGCCGTTCCCAGCCTTCCGCCAGCCTTGCCAAGGAACGTCTGCGGATCATCGTTGCCCAGGAGCGCGGTACGCGCAATGCGCCGGATTACCTGCCGCTGCTGCGGCGTGAACTGCTCGAGGTCATCCGCAAGTACGTGAATGTGGATCCGGAGGCCGTGCAGGTGAACGTCGAAAGGGAGGACGGCCACGAGGTGCTGGAACTGTCGGTATCCCTGGCATCGGGCAAGCCGCTGGTGTAAGCCTGCTGAGTGGAAATCGCGCGCAGAGAGGCAGATCCGGGAGGGGCTTCGGCTTCCTTTCGTGCCGGTGTGCACAAGGCCAGTAGTTCGGCCATCGTCCTCACCGGCTTCTCTGCGCTGATGTAGGATTCGTGCGCCGATGCGCAACCGTTTCAAGGGCTTTTTCGCCGGCCTCCGGAGCCCACAAGCTCCGAAGATTTCCTCGAACACCTTTCTCGTATGGGAGCCCTGCACCCACTCACACGCCGAGGTCCTGCCCGGCTATGTGAAGTATCTGCTGGACCTTGGCTATGACGTGTCGGTCCTGGCGACTCCCGAGCGGTTCGATGAGGGTCTCTTCGCCCGGTTCTCCGATCCCCGTATCACGCTCAACCGGCTCTCGCAACGGGCGATCCGCCGACATTTTGCCCAGAACGCATTGGGCGGTGCCCGAGGCATCCTCATCACGACCGCCCGCAAGATCAGTGGTGCCGCAGACTATGCGGCGGAACTGGCCTTGTTCGCTGACCGCGATCCCGGCCAGAAGGTGCTGCTGGTCGAGCACGATGTCCGAAAACCCATGGCCAGCGGGGCGCTGCATCCCGGCATCATCACGCTACGGAAGGTGGGCTACCAGGGTTGCGCCACGGCCGTCGTCAATCCGCATTTTTTCGGCACGGTGCGCGTTGCGCCCCGGCGGGCAACCGTCAATTTCATTACCATCGGGGCGCTCCAGGGCAAGCGTCGCAATACCGCCTTGCTGATCGAGGCAGCGGCTGCGCTTCATGCCCGAGGGCTTGCGGATTTTCGCATCACCGTCATCGGCCGCGGCGGCCTTCGCAGCGTACCGGCCGAATTGCAGAGCTATTTCGACATCCTGGGAAGCGTCGATTTTGCGCGCATGTACGATGCGGTGGAGTCGGCGGATTTCTTCCTGCCTCTTCTGGACCCCGGGAATCCGCGGCACGAGCGCTACATAACCAGCAGCACCAGCGGCAGCTTCCAGCTGATCTACGGGTTCCGCAAGCCCTGCCTCATCGAGCGGAAATTTGCCGCCATCAATGGTTTCGACAGCAGCAACAGCCTCATCTACGACGGCAACGAGGACCTTCCCTCCGCGATGACGGAGGCCATGAATCTGCCGCAGTCGGCCTATGTCCGTCTGCAGGAGGGCATCGGGCGTTATGCGAACAGTCTCTACGAAGATTCCCTGGAGCAGCTGAGCCGGCTCGTGTGGGACTGACATCCCGGTCTTGCGCGACATGCCGTACTCGGCGCAGAGTTTGGCCGCAAAGTGCGAGCCAAAGCATGAGGCACCTCTGGGAGGCGCCTCTTCTTCTGGAGGGCGTGATGTCAGATGTTCAAGCGGCCGGCCTCGGCAGCCCTGCGAAGACAATTCCGGACACGATGACCGCTGTCAGAGTCTATGAATATGGCGGGCCCGAAGTGCTCACGGTGGAGCAGGCACCCGTACCCCGACCAGGTCCGGGGGAGGGTGCTGGTCCGGGTGACTGCGGCATCCGTTACATGGTGGGATTCGGGATTCCGCCGCAATCTCGTCAACGGCCCTCCCGGCCGTCCGAAACTTGCTCTGCCCATCCAGCTGGGCCGCGAGGGCGCCGGCGAGGTCGCAGCCCGGGGTGAAGGGACATCCCGTTTCAATGTCGGGGATCGCGTAGTCCTCATGGTCAACCCCGCCTGCGGGACCTGCCATGTGTGCAAACGTGGCGACGATCACCTGTGCGTCAACGTCACCTATCCGGGGCACCAGCGTCCCGGATCCTATGCGCAGTATGTCGTGGCGCCGGAAAGGGACTTGATCCCCTCGCCCGACAATGTCTCCGACGAAGCGCTGGCCTGCTCGCTGTGGTCCTATGGGACTGTTTTCCACATGGTCAATGCCTGCGCCAAGATCCGGCCAGGCGAATCGGTGCTGATCACCGGGGCGTCAAGCGGTCTTGGAACCGCCGGATTGCAACTGGCCCGGCTCGCAGGGGCCACCCCGATCATCGGCCTGACCGGCTCCCCCGAGAAGACCGAGATGCTGCTGAAGGGTGGCGCTGACTACGTCCTCAATTACCACGACGAAGACATCGTCGAACAAATCCGGCGCCTGAGCGGTGGATATGGCGTCGATGTGGTGCTGGACAATGTCGGCGGCGAGCGCATGGTCCAGCTGGCGTTGGATTCGGTCCGTCTGGCCGGGCGCGTGGTGATCGCGGCGATCATGGGCGGCCGGCACATGCAGCTGCATATCGCAGAGATATTCCGCAAGCACATCGCCATTCTCGGTTCGAGGTCGTCGACGCGCTTCGAGCAGGAGCAGATCGTCCAGTTCGTCAAGGCCGGAAAAATATCTCCCATGATCACGGCAAAATTCCCGCTGACCAGAATCCGCGAAGCGCACGCGCTGCTGGATAGCGGAAAACACACGGGAAAAATCGTGGTACTGCCCTGGGCCTGATGCACAGGCGGGCAAGGGCCTGCCCGCCTGTGCAAAATCTAGAGTGAGCCCTGCTTCACCAGCTCCACGGCATGCGCGGCCGCGCGCGCCGTAAACGCCATGTAGGTCAGTGACGGGTTGCGATCCCCCGTCGAACACATGAATGCCCCGTCCGTCACGAAGACATTCTGCGCGTCGTGCAGCTGGTTGTGCGCATTGGTCACCGAGGCACGCGGGTCGGCGCCCATGCACGCGCCGCCCATTTCGTGGATCGACATGCCTCCGGGCTGCAGTTCGCCGCCCTCGGACAGCAGCTGGCCGCCGAGCAGTGCCAGCATCGTGCGGGCTTCACGCTTGGCGTGTGCCGCCGCCTTTTTCTCGTTGTCGCTCCAGCGCAGGTCGAGGCGGACGACCGGCAGACCGTACTTGTCGCGCGTCTTCGGATCGATGCTGATGGTGTTCTCGCGGCGCGGAATGCACTCGATCGAGGCACCGAGCCCTATGGTCCAGGGGCCCGGCAGGCGCAGTTCGTTCTTGAAGTCGGCACCGATGCCGGCCTGCTTGCCACCCTTGTTCCAGACGCTGCGCCCGCAGCCTCCCTGGTACGAATAGCCCCGCAGGAAGTCGGTCTCGTCGCGTCCCATGTTGACGAAGCGCGGCATGACGATGCCGTTGGGCTTGCGTCCGCGGTAGAACTGGTCGTCGATCCCGGAAATTGTCGCGGCCGTCGGCGTGGTGAACAGATGGTCCATCAGGTACTTGCCCAGCAGGCCGCTCGAATTGCCGAGACCGCCGGGCGCGGCATCCGACGCGGAGCGCAGCAGCAGGGCGACGCTGTTGATCGAGCCCGTGCACACGAAGATCAGCCTTGCAGCCTGACTCGAGTGTTGACCCGTCTTCGTGTTGTACAGCTTCACGGCCGTGGCGCGCTTGGTCGCCGGATCGTAGTCGATCGACTCGACGATCATGTCGGTCCACAGCGTCAGCCGGCCGGTCGCCTGCGCCGCCGGCAGCGTCGAACTCTGCGTGCTGAAGTAGGCACCAAAGGAACAGCCGCGCGCGCACTGATTGCGGTACTGGCAGGGAGAGCGGTCCCCGATCGGCTGCGTCAGGTTCGCGGTGCGGCCCGGTATCAGCCGTCGATCTTCGTAGTGCGCCTTCACGACATCGGCCAGACGCTGCTCGCCGGCATTGAGGCCCATCGACGGCTGGTAGATGCCGTCCGGCAGCGACGGCAGGTTGTCGACGGTGCCGTTGACGCCGATGAACTTCTCGACATGGTCGTACCAGGGCGCAATGTCCTGGTAACGGACCGGCCACGGCACGCCGTGGCCGTCCTTGGCGTTCGCCCCGAGGTGAGTCTCGCTCATGCGGTAACAGTGCCGCCCCCACATCACCGAGCGGCCGCCGAGGTGATAGCCGCGCATCCAGCGAAACGCGCTTTCCGCAGGCGTCTGGTAAACGTCGATGTCGTCATCGACGAACATGTCCTGCACCCACTCGTTCATGCGCGCGTATTTCTGGATCCGCTTGGTCGTTGCGAGCACCTTGGGATCCATCTCGCCGCGGAACGGCAACTCCCACACGGGCGTGTATTCGGTCTTGTAGTCCGTGCGGTGCTCGAGATTCGGCCCTCTCTCGATCATCAGCACCTTCAGGCCGCGCTCGGTCAGTTCCTTCGCTGCCCAGCCACCGGTGATTCCGGACCCGCAGACGATTGCATCGAAGTCAGCCATCACAGTGCTCCTCCGAATCCATCGATGGACGGGTTGCGGAACTCCGGGGTCACGCGGATGTTGTGGAATTCGCCGGGTACCGGCAGATACGTAAGCTCCTTGCTCGCACCGATCTCGCTGGTGTAGTAGCCGGCGATGATTGCGGTCTTCAGCCTTTGCCAGTCGTGCGCGGCAGTGCCCGGCGCAGCCCGGCTCTTCGCGTAGGCCGCGGCATCGTGAGCCGCCAGTAATTGGCGCTGCTGCGCGAGCGGCTGTCTCAGGAAGTCGCCTCCCGCCGCAGTGTCGAGTGCGCTGCGCAATCGGGTGAGCATCTGCGGATCGAGGTCGCTCATGCGGTGATCCAGAGCCATGAGCACGAAAGTGGCCGTGCCGGCAGTCGACGCGCCGGGCGTGTCCGTAGCCGGAATCACCAGATCGGACACGCGATCGGTGAAGGCGAAGCGCGGATCGGATTTCGCGGATTCTCCCGCCGCGGCCGCACGGGCCGGCAGCGAGGCTTCGATCATCAGAGTGGCAAGCGCAGCAGCGCTCAGACCCAGCAACTCGCGGCGATTGAAACCGCCCGCGGCATCTTCGCTCATGGTGTTTCTCCGTATTGGCGGCGGTTGCATGGACCCCCCCAACCGCCTTCCCCTGTCCCCGGCCTCGATTGTAACCGGTTACATATCCCGGGCAATAGCGAGCAGAATGTCCGCATGGTGGCCGCAGCAAGACAGGCCGGATCGCAGGCCGAGCGCGCAGGAGGGTTTGTATGCACTGCATAGACAGGGTCCGGAGATTGTCCTGGTTGCTGATGCTTGCGGCGGCATTGCCGCTGCGCGCGGCCCAGACGGATGTCAATCCGCTGCAGCTGCGCGTGCACCATGTGACGGCCGCCGTCGTCGACATCGACCGCGCCGTACGCTGGTATCGCGACATGCTCGGGTTCCAGGTGCTGGACCGCGGCAGCCGCATGAACGGTGCGATGCAGTTTGCCGAGCTTGCCATTCCCGGATTCGGCATCGGCTTGCTGCAGCTCGCAGCGGCGGTTCCGCGTGCGGTGGATCCCGCGAAGAGCGTGGCCCCGTCATGGGTGCACATCGTGTTCTCCGTGCCCGATCCGGATGCGACGTTCCGTCTGCTGAAGAGTCGCGGTGCCGATGTCTTCACCCGCGGACCGGTCCAGGGGCCGGTGACAACGTTTCTGGCGCGCGACAGCGAAGGCAACGAAATCGAGTTCGTTACGTCCGGTTCGCAATGAAGGGCACGCTGCTGCGGGCCCTTCACGGCGCTGTGCGCAGTGCCGGGCTGGTCAGCCGGTGAGGATCTGCTGCATGTACTGCATCTGGCCGCGGGTTTCATCCACCGGCGTGCCCGGACCACGGTATTCGCGTTCGATGATGGCGTAAATCGGCCAGCGGTTGTCGCGGATCAGCCGCAGGCATTCGGCGATCGGCGTGTCCCCGGTTCCCAGCTGCACGTTGGGTCCCTGATCCCGTTTGCGGTCCTTCACATGCAGATGGGTGATCCGCCGGTGGTGCTTGCGGAGGAAGGCTACCGCGTCGTTGTTGCCTGCGGTGAAATGGCCGATGTCGAGGTTGATCATGAATGACCTGGACATGGCGAGCAGCTTTTCCATGCTTTCGGGAGTCGCGACCTCGTTGGGATCCTGCACGTTGGCGTGCGGGTGCCATGCGGGGCTGATGCCATGCTTCTCGGCGAACGGAGCGATCTTGGGGCCCATGCCGACGCGGGTCTGGTTGGTGCAGAAGATCTTCACGCCCAATGCCTTCATCTGCCGGAAGCAGGCGTCGATCTCGGCATCGGTGTAGTCGTCGGATACCGTCCAGACGTACGAGAACAGGTTCAGGCCGGCATCCTTGAATTTGCGGCGTACCTCCCGGAACCGGTCGAGGGGCTGTGCAATGCGCCACTGGCGCAGGACTTCCCGGCTCGCCGTGTATTCCGGCGTGATCGTGTCGGGCACCTGGCCGAACCGGCCTCCATTGACCACTTCCGGGGGCGTTGCGCCGAACACGCTGACCAGTTCGATGTTCGCAGCACCGACCTGGCGGCATTCATCGATGATGACGTCGATCGGATCGCGGCCGGGCAGTTCGGGCAGCGGGTTGAGTGAGCCGGTGATCAGGCCGAGCTTCACGCCGCGGACGGTCGAGTTCATCCTTGCAGCGAACACGCTGGCAGCAGGCAGGAACGACAACGCGGCGGACGAGCAGGCCAGAGAGGTGAATTGGCGGCGCGAGAGCATGATCATGTCCTCCATGTGCGCGGGCAGCGCATCTTTCTAGAGTCGGGAGAGATACTGGTAGCCGCGCCGGCACACGTCGAGCGGATTACCCTGCGGCAGGTCGACCTCGAGGTAGCCGTGTCCGATTCCGGCATGGCGCATGGCAGCGAGAATCCGCGGGAAATCGATGGTGCCGTCCCCGGGAGGCACCATGCGGACCATCTCGGGAATCGGCGCCGTGGACGAAGGGGCAGAGACGGGCCGCTTGGGATCGTAGTCCTTCAGGTGGCAGGCGACGAAGCGAGTGGGAAAGCGTTCCAGATAGGACGCCGGATCCGCGCCCGCCGCCACGGCCCAGCCGACGTCCAGTTCGAAGTCGACGAGTGCCGGATCCGTCTGTGCCAGCAGGATGTCGAAGGGGCGCCGCGCGCCGAGCGGTGCGAATTCCATGTGGTGATTGTGATAGGCAAAGCGGATGCCGGCTTTCCTGCTGGCTTCGCCGGCGCGATTCAGGTCTTCCGCGAGGCGCTGCATCTGCGCTTCGTCACGTACCGGCAGGATCCGCAAGCCGTCGGGGCTGCGTTGCTGGAAGATCGACGCCATGGGATTGATCAGGTGCGTCGCGCCGAGTGACAGGGCGATTTCGGCGGCTTTGGGGACCCCTGCCTCGCCGCCAGAGAAGTGGACGGTCGGGATCCGCATGCCTAGCTTTTTGACGAGCCCAATGAATGCGTTGGGCTGCATGCCGAAGAATGCGTCGCTGGCAAAGATCGAAGCGCCGCCGATGCCGAACATCTCCACTTCCGTGAATCCGATGCCGGCCAGCACGGTCAGTGTTCCGGAGACGTCCTTCTCGAGCAGCGAGCGTACCGGGAACAGCTGCACCCCCGGCTGCACGCCGCCGCGTGACCCGCCACTGGGCACTGCGCCGAAAGTGCCGGCAGCGGCGAGTCCCGCCAGTGAGGTGAGGCCGCGCAGCAAGGCGCGGCGGTTCATGCCGTCCTCGGGGTGCCGGCCAGTGCCTGCTTGCAGTAGTCGTAGGCTTTGATCACCTCGCCCACGGCCGTCGTCGTGCCGATGTGCTCGATTTCGATGAAGGCGGGGATCTTGTAGCGCTTGTCGCGCAGCAGGCGCAGCACGGCGGCAATGGGCGTGTCGCCCGTGCCCCAGGGGACGTTGGCGCCATCTTCCGACGTGGCGGATCGGTTCTTCTGCCGATCCTTGATGTGCAGGTTGGTGATGCGATCGTGAAATGTCTGGATGAATTCGAGCGGGTCTTCGCCGCTGGCGACGTAGTGTCCGATGTCGAGATTCGCCCAGACCCACTTCGACAGCGCGAAGGCATCCGTGAAGGTCTTGCGCGTGGAGAAGTCTTCGAGGTCGGTGACCACACTGTGGCCGTGCGGCGCGATGACGACCTGGTGCTTTTCCGCGAAAGGGATCGCGCGCTTGAGCATGGGTACGCGGATCGAGGCGTTGATCCCCTTCACACCCAGCGCCTTCGCGGCGTAGAAGATGCCGTCGATCTCCGCGTCGGTGCAGTCGAGATCGAACATCGGGTTGTAGGTGAACAGCTCGATGCCGGCGTCGTCGAAGCGCCTGCGGATCGCCTCGTAGTGGGCGCGCGGCTTGGATTCCCGGAATGCGCGCTGTGCCGCGCGTGCTTTCACATAGTCGTCACCTTTCTTGCGCTGGAATACCCAGGCGAAGCCGTTGCGCTCGCTGCCGCCGGCGTTGGGCGGGCAGCCGATATCGGGCTTGGGGCACTGCGACGCGGGAGGCAGGGTGCCCGTGAATACGCCGGGCTCGACCTGCGGTGCAAAAAGCTCGCAGGAAGACAGGCCGCACTGCAGCATCCGTTCGATGATCGCGGCGGAATGATCGCTGCCATCGTCGAGGATGTCGTGGAAACTGTAGGTCTGCACGCCGAGTATCACGCCATCGATCACCGAGCGCTGCGCGGCTGCGGCGGGCAGCCTGCGTGCGGCCAGGGCGAGAGGTGCCAGCGCGGCGCATGTCAGGAGTTGCCGTCTGCCTGCTTGCATGGTCGTGTCCCCCCCGAAATCCGTTCGTGGAATAGTAATCGATTACATCATAGGCCTTGCAGCATCCTGCGCAAGGGCGATCAGCGGTCCGGCGCAGCGGTGCTGGCGCGGATCTCGAGCTGATGGGGCAGGGTGACCGAGACGGGTTCGGCAATCGAGCCGCGCAATACGCCGAGCAGCAGGCGCACCGTCTCCCGCCCAATGTCGAGCATCGGCTGGCTGATCGTCGTCAACGCCGGCTGCGTGTATCTGGCGAAACGGATGTCGTCGAAGCCCACCACCGACAGGGATTCGGGAACCGCGCGGCCCACACGCCGGGCGTATTCGAGCACTCCTATGGCCATCTCGTCGTTGAAGCAGAACACGGCCGTTGGCCGCTTGGGGTGAGCGATGAGCTGTGCCGCGCCTGCGATGCCGGAGGCGATGGTGAAGTCGCCGTCGACGACGATGAGATGTTTGGTTGCCTTCTCGGTACGCGCCCGTGCCATGACGCCCTTGAGGCGGTCACGGCCGAGCGGGCTTGCCAGCGGGCCGGTGATGACCCCGATTCTCCGATGGCCCAGCCGGTAGAGATGGTCCATGACCTGCTGTGCAGCCAGCGCGTTGTCGATATGCGCGCTCGGAACCTTGAGCAGCGGGCTGTATTCGCAGCCATTGACGATCGGCGGGAAGGCCGTCCTGTCGCTCATGAGGGAGCGGAGATTGCCGGGCAGCCGGTGCCCCAGGAAGATCAGTCCATCGGCTTCCCGCTGCAGCAGCATCGAACCGTAGCGATCCTCGGTCCCGGGGTCATGGTGAGTGTCTCCCAGCAGCACCGCGTAGCCTTCGCGCTGGGCGGCTTCCTCGATGCCCTGGATGATCAGCGAAAAGAACGGATTGGCGATGTCGGGCACCGTGACGAGGATTTTCCGCGTGGCGGACGTGCGCAGGATCTTCGCGGCCGCGTTCGGCGAGTAGCCGAGGGCTTCGATGGCCTTCATCACGTTGCGGCGCGTTTCCTCGGAGACGATTTCCGGGTTACTCAGTACGCGCGAGACGGTCGCGGTCGACACGCGCGCGCGCGCTGCGACATCGCGAATGGTAGGCATCTTTGATCCGGGTCCTGTGAGGATGAGCGATCTTATTACAGGAGCCGGTCCCAGGGCCTGGCCGGGCCGGGAAAAAAGAGGCCTAAGCAGCGATTCCTGCTGCCTTTTGAGGGGGTGGATGATCGGAATTGATACCGTTTACACGCGTTATGAAATCGCTTACATTCGAATCACGACGCCCGTGCAGGACGCTCGAGTCGGTAATACGAAAATAACTAGTAGGGGGGGTGCTATGGGCAGCTCTTGGTTCTTTGCACCGAACAATTGCGCTCGCGTGGTGTGCGTGACGCTGGCCGTCTCTGCAGCCATCGCAAAAGCGGCGGACGAGCCGGGCGGCAGTCTGGAAGAGGTCATCGTGACCGCAGAGCGCGTCGAGGTGTCGGCGCAGAAGACGGCCATTTCCATGGAAGTGCTGGACGCAGATGCCCTGCGCAATCAGGGCGTGACCAGCATCCAGTCCCTGTCGGCGGTGTCGCCGAGCGTGAACATCACGGGAGCCGGCAATGGCACCGTGCTCACGATGCGCGGCATCTCCAGCCGCGACACCACGGAAATCGGCGACCCCGCGGTCGTCGTCAGCCACGACGGCTTCTATCAGGACCGCGCGTACGCGCTGGGCCTTACCCAGTACGATCTGGCGCGGGTAGAGATCCTGCGCGGCCCGCAGGGCACACTGTATGGCCGCAATGCCACGGGCGGTGCCATCAACATCTACAACGCGCGTCCCGGCAAGGACACCAACGGCTACATCCAGGTCGGCGCGGGCAACTACAGCAATATCGATACAGAGGGCGCCGCGAACGTCGCGCTGAGCGACCGTCTGCAGATGCGCTTCTCCTTCGGAACCCGCTACCACGACGGCTACCGCGGCACCAGCCGCCAGTGGGGCAAGCTGGACGACGAGAATGCCCGCTCCGGGCGCTTCCAGCTTGCCTGGCAGCCCACCGACAACCTGTCCCTGCGCGCGACGATCGAACACACCGTGCAGACCGCGTTGGGCAGCCCGGGAAACCCCGCGCCCTATGTGACGGACGCAAACGGCTGGGTCGTGCACAGCATGCCCACGTTGCAGGACGCCAAGACATTCACCAAGTACGTGCAGACGCGGCTGAACCTCACCGACACGATGCTGCGCTACGATGCGACGTATACGGCGCCGTGGGCGACGATCACTTACCTTGGGGGCTTCGACGACCTCAAGGATGATTCGCTCACCGGTGGTCCGAACTACATCTACGGACCGGCGACGACCGCGAATCCGGCCCCTGCCTACCAGGCGCGCGACTACAACCAGACCGAGAACCCGAAGACCACCAACCAGGAGCTGCGCTTCGCCTCGCCGAACCAGGACTCGCGATTCACGTGGCAGGCGGGCGTGTACTACTTCCGCAACAAGAACCACCTCGATTCGTTCAACTTTGCCCCGAATGGCACGTTGGCGCCGACGCCGGTCATCCACTTCATCTATGACGTGGAGATCAAGTCCCTGGCCGAAATGGCCCAGGTGTCCTTCAAGCTTCTGGACAACCTGAAGCTGACTGCCGGCATGCGTCACAATGACGACGACAAGAACCGGATCGGCTATCTTTTCTTTGCCGAGACACTGCCGCCGGGCGCACTTCCCGGTGCGCCCCTGTCCGTTTCGGTCAAGAAGAACACCTACAACTTCGGCGTGGACTGGCAGGTCACGCCCGACAGTCTCATCTACGCGAAATACGGCACCGGCTACAAGTCGGGTGGCTTCACCGACGTCGCTCCGTACGGACCGGAGAGCGTCAAGACGGCGGAGATCGGTACGAAAAACCGTTTCCTGCAGAACCGGCTGCAGGTGAATTTCGACGTGTACAGCAGCGACTACACCGGCCAGCAGGTGCAGCAGATCGTGCCTTATGGCGGCGGCCTGACGATCGTCAACGCCGGTTCGACCAAGTACCGGGGCGCGGAGCTGGATTTCACGGCACTGACGCCGATCGCGAAGGTGGATCTGAACATCGCGTACATGGATTCCGAGTTCAAGGACTTCCTCGTGCCGGCCACGACTCCGCGCTGGACCGGTACCTCGTGGCAGAACCGGTCGGTTTGTATGCCGGGCACCACGACGGCGCCCGCCGGGTGTGATCTGGGGCCCGTGGACCTCGGACCCAATGCCGTCCTCGTCGCCACGCCGTCGCCGACCAATCCCAATGCCACCAGCGTTCAGCTGGCCGGCAATGCGCCGCAGCAGGCGCCGAAATGGTCCGTTGGCGGCGCAATCGAGCATACCTGGGAGGGCGCCGCCGGCAGGTTGACGGGGCGGGTATCGGCCAAGTACCAGAGCAAGCAGTTCTTCACGTTCTTCAACCGGACGGACGATACGCAGGCGGCCTACACCCTGACCAACCTGAGTCTCATGTACCAGCCGGCGTCGGGTGCCTGGCAGATGCAGGCGTACGTCAACAATCTCAGCGACGAGACCGTGTTCTCCAGTGCTGGACCCAATGATCGCTCCTATGTCTATAGTTACTCGTATCTGGCGCCGCGTACCTTCGGCGTCCGGTACATGTACCAGTGGCAGTAGGCCGGCTGTTTCATCCGTTCATCCCGAGGCGGGGGCCAAGGGACTGCCACCTTGGTCCTTATCTGGCAGGAGTAATGATTCAATGACGGCGATGCGAAAACATCTCGGTGGCTTCCTGCTGGCGGGCCTACTGGCGTCAATGGCGCCGGCGGCGCTTGCAGCGCAGGGACCGGCCGGCGCCAAGCCGGATATTTCCGGTTACTGGTATCTGAAGGTGGACAGCCGCAAGATCCCCCGCGCACAGCTGCGGCCGGCGGTCACGGCTGCCGTGGCGGCGCAGCACGCGAAGGACGATGCCCATGCCATCCGCTGGTGCAACCTGCTCGGCATGCCATTCCTGATGGATTCCGGGCGTCCGCTGAACATACGGCAGGGGACCCGCGAGATCTTCATCGAGGCACAGGCTCCCGTTGCGCTGCGGCATATCTATCTCGAACGCAGGTCCCATATCAACACGGACATATTCGACCCGGCAACCAACGGCGATTCCTATGCCTACTGGGACGGCGATACCCTGATCGTGGACACCAACGGGTTCTCCGGAACGCGCGGCATGACGAGCATTCCCGGTGGAGGCTTCCGCACGGAGCAGTCGCATCTGGTGGAGCGCTTCCGCCTGCTGGACGGCGGCAGCGTGCTGTCGGTGGTCTCCACCTGGAGCGACCCTGCGGTCTTCAAGGTGCCCCACAGCTACGAGTATCGCTACTCCAGGCTGCCCGACACGTTCGAGCCGCCGGCGAAGCCGACCTGCAATCCCTACGACGAGGAACGGGCCAAGTTCCTTGAGTCCTCGACCATTGCGACCGGGGGTGCGGCGAAATGAACAGGACAACCATCCAGCGCTCCGTGATGCTGGCACTCGCCGGAGGGTCCCTGGCGCTCGGTGTGTGCGGACATGCCGCCGCTCCCGCCGCTCCGCTGGGCTTCGAAGGCGACTGGGTGCGCACCGACACGAACGAATCGGGAAGCTTTGACGGTCTGAGCGGCACCTTTGAAAAGGCTTCGCTCACGCCGGCCGGCAAGGCCGAACTCGATAGTCACCCTCCGCGGGGAGGTCCCCCGGGCTTGCTGGCTGTCGATGTCAACAAGCCGCACAAGGTGGGCGAGCCCTATATCGTGGTGGACATGCCCTGCCAGGGCGGACCGAATCAGGATGGTGCACTGGGCATCAGTCCGGATTCGGGCGGCATCCACATCATCGAGAGCAAGCTGCAGTTCGTCATCGCGCCGGAGCGCGGCGGTGCGCGCTCCATTTGGCTCGACGGGCGTTCGCACCCGGATGCCTCGCACTGGGTGCCGCAAGGAGCCGGACATGGCGTGGGGCACTACGAGAATGGCGAGTTCGTCGTGGATACCGTGGGTCTGCCCGCGGGGCGCGTGCCGGCGGACGGCTGGCGCACGCCGGAGACGCATCTCGGGGAACGCTTCAAGCTGTCCGAGGACGGTCAGCACATGACGATCACGTATACGTACTCCGATCCGAAGATCTACACGAAGCCTCACACGTTCTTCTACACGTTTGACCGTTCGCCGCCGGGCAGTTACGCCCTGGAGGAGTGGTGCGACGCCAGCGATCCGGCCGAACGCCAGTCGATCGTTCCTCCGCCGCAGGATTGAGCGGCGCATGCGCAAGGCAAGGATGGCTACGCATTTTCGTTGCACCGATGTCGCAGATGGCCGGAGGTGGAGATGAACAGACGTGAAGCGGTGGCGGGAATTTCCGCGTCGGCGGCCATGCTTCTGGCAGGCCGCGGTGCCCTGGGCCAGTCCAGGGCAGCTTCCTCGAAAGACCGGGCGCCGCTCGGCGTGCAGTTTTTCACGTTCGTCGGCCGCAATGGCGCAGAGATGGGCTGGGCCAAGTATTCCGCACTGCTCGAGAAGGTGCGCGAGATCGGCTATGACGGCGTCGAGCTTGCCGGGTTCTCCGGCTACAAGCCCGAGGACATCCGCAAACGTGCCGAATCCCTGGGGCTCGACATTCCGTCCGTGCACATCGGCTTCGATCATGTTTTTCCCTTCCTGCCGCCGCAGCCGTGGGGGCCGGACACCTTCAGCCAGGCGCAGGATGTGGTCTACAGCCCGGTGGGAGTGGTGCAGCTGGCGCGCATTCTCGCGGGACCCGTCCGCGACGTCGGCGCCCGGTTCGCCACCATCGCGGGCGGCGGCACGGTCAATTTCTCCACGGTCGACAACGTCATGCGTTTCGCTGACGGCCTCAACAAGGCCAATGCTCTTGCGAAGGAGAAGGGTGTAGCGCTCTCGTTCCATCCGCATGCGCCGGAATTCACTCCCATCGAGGGAGGCAAGGTGCCGTTCGATCTGATCGTTGCCAACACGGATCCCTCCATCCGCTACGAACTGGACATCTACTGGTCGATGAAGGGCAGTGGCGAAGCACCGCAGAAGACCATCGAGCGGTTCGCCTCGCGCATAGCACTTTTCCATCTCAAGGATGCGGACGGGGAGGGCAAGATCGCGACTCCAGGAGAGGGCACGTTCGATTTCGCCGCGATCCGGGAGGCCGGCGCCAAGGTGGATCGTCCGTACTACTTCGTCGAGCGCGACGGCGCGACCGATGCCGTGGCGGTGAGCGCCGCCGCGTACCAGTACCTGCGCAAGGTCGGCTACGGGGTGCGCGCATGAAACTGCAGATGCGCGCGCGCCTGAGCACGATGATGTTCCTGGAGTACTTCATCTGGGGCGCCTGGTACGTCACCCTGGGCACCTGGCTCGCCACGACGCTGCATTTCACCGGCCAGCAGATCGGCTGGGCGGCGGGAACGACGGCGATCGGCGCCATCATCTCCCCGTTCTTCGTCGGCATCTTTGCCGACCGCCTGTTCGCGACGCAGAAGCTGCTGGCATTCCTGCATGCCGCGGGCGCGGTGCTGCTGTACATCGCTTCGCAGCAGCAGGCCTTCGGACTGCTGTACGTGGTCGTGCTGATCTATGCACTGTGCTACATGCCGACGCTGGCCCTGACCAATTCGCTGGCATTCCGGCAGATGAGCGATCCGAAGCAGGAGTTCGGCTGGATCCGCGTCTTCGGCACCGGCGGCTGGATCGTGGCCGGATTGATCGTCGGAAATCTGGGCCTGGAAGCCACGGCCGTGCCGATGCGCATTGCGGCGGGATGCTCGCTGCTGATGGCGCTGTACTGCCTGACCCTTCCGGACACCCAGCCGCTGGCCACCGCGACGCGCTTCTCCTTCGGCGAGATCGTGTCGCGGGAATCCCTGCAACTGCTCAGGGGGCGTTCGATGGCGGTGTTCGCCATCGCCTCGTTCCTGATCTGCATACCGCTGCAGTTCTACTACGCCTTCACGAACCTGTACCTGAACGAGATCGGCGTCGCCAATGCCGCCACCAAGATGACCGGCGGGCAGATGTCGGAGCTGCTGTGCATGCTGCTCATTCCATGGTTCTTCCGCCGCCTTGGCGTCAAGTGGATGCTTGCCGTCGGAATGCTCGCATGGGTCCTGCGTTATGTGCTGTTCTCCTACGGCAATGCCGGTCCGCTGGTCTGGATGCTCTGGGGCGGCATCGTGCTGCATGGTATCTGCTACGACTTCTTCTTCGTGGTGGGCCAGATCTATATCGACCGCAAGGCGCCGGCTGCCCTGCGGGCCGCGACGCAGGGGCTGATCACTTTCCTGACCTATGGTGCGGGCATGTTCGTCGGAGCGTGGTTCTCCGGCATTGTCGTGGACGCATACGCCAGCACGGCTGGCAACGGGGCGACCGTGCACAACTGGTTCTCGATCTGGATGTTTGCTGCGGTCTGTTCCGCGGTCGTTCTGGTCCTGTTCCTGGTCGCTTTCACTGATCGGGAGGAGGAGGGTGATCGCCCTCGCGCTCCGCAGATTGGATAACTGGAGATCATGGCAATGAAAATGCTGAGAGTTCTGGCTCTGTGTGCCACATCGGTCGTGATGGGCAGTGCATGGGCTCATCATTCGTTCAGCATGTTCGATATGAACAAGAACCAGACGCTCAAGGGCACGGTGCTGCAGTACAACTGGACGAATCCGCATGCACACATCCTCATCAAGGTGGTGTCGGGACCCGGCCAGGAAGGCATGGCCGGCAACTGGGACATCGAGGGTGGTTCGGTGAACATCATGGCGCGCCAGGGCTGGAACCGTTCGACCTTCAAGGTCGGCGATCCAATCACCGTCGTGGGGCATCCGATGCGTGATGGTTCGAAGGGCATGTCCCTCTTCTATGTCGTCCTTGATGACGGCAAGCGTCTGTATCACGACATCGCCAGGCCGAAAGAAGGCGAATAGGCTGCGGCTTGCCACGATGTGCACAGTGCGCATCGTCCGGTCGCTGGCAGCTGCCGCAGCCATGGCGGGGTGGGTGGCCGCGGCCCTTGCTGCGGCTCCGGACTCGGACTATCCGGCCTATGGAGGCGGTCCTGAAGGGCAGCGCTTTTCGGTCCTGACCCAGATCGATACGCATAGCGTGCCGCGGCTCGAGCAGGCCTGGCGGTTCGACATGGAGGCGGGCGAAATCCAGACACAGCCGATCGCCGTCGGACACATGTTGTATGGCCTGACGCCCGGCCTGCGCGTCATTGCGCTCGATTCGGCAACCGGCACCGCCGCGTGGACCTTCGATTCCGGCATCAAGGGGACCCAGCCATCCCGCGGGCTGACCTACTGGCGCAAAGGTCGCGAACAGCGGCTGTTTGTCGGCATCATGAACTTCCTCTATGCGCTCGATCCCGCGAGCGGCAAGCCGGTATCTTCCTTCGGCGTGGACGGACGGATCGACCTGCGGCAAGGGTTGCGTGCAGACGCCGCGAAGATTGCCGCGTATGCCACCTCACCGGGCATCGTGTGGAAGGATCTGCTCATCATCGGATTCCGCACTTCGGAAACCAAGCCCGCGGCGCCTGGGGCCATCCGGGCCTACGACGTGCGTACCGGTGCGCTGCGGTGGAGCTTCAACACCCTTCCGCATCCCGGCGAGAGCGGCTACGAGACCTGGCCGGCAGGTGCCGAGGCATATGCCGGTGCGGCAAACAGCTGGGCAGGAATGGCCGTGGATGCCAGGCGCGGCATCGTCTTTGCGCCCACGGGCTCGGCCGTGGACGACTTCTACGGCGCGGATCGAATCGGGAACAATCTGTTCTCCGATACCCTGATCGCCCTGGATGCGCGGACCGGACGGCGGCTGTGGCATTTCCAGACTGTTCATCACGATCTGTGGGACCGCGATATCTCCTCGCCTCCGGTATTGCTCACACTGGCACGCGATGGACGCAGGATCGATGCGGTGGCGCAGCCGACGAAGCAGGGGTTCCTGTTCGTGTTCGACCGTCTCAGCGGGGTCCCGCTCTTCCCGATCGAGGAGCGCAGCGTTCCGGCGAGCGACATGCCGGGCGAGCAGGCCTCGCCCACGCAGCCCTTCCCGCAGAAGCCGGTGCCCTTCGCGCGCCAGAGGCTGACCGCGGATCTGCTGACGGAACGTGACGCCGACGCCCATGACTGGGCCGTCACGCAGTTCCGCACTTTCCGCAGCGACGGGCAATTCGTGCCGCTGTCGACGCGGCAGCCTACGGTGGTGTTCCCGGGATTCGATGGTGGCGCGGAATGGGGCGGTCCTGCCGTCGACCCCAGGCGCGGCGTGATCTACGTGAACAGCAACGACGTCGCATGGAGCGGCAGTCTCGTCGAGAACGACGGCAAGGCCGCCAATGCCGGAGTCGCGACCTACCAGAACCTGTGCGCGCCCTGCCATGGTGCGGACCGCAATGGCTTTCCCCCCGTATTTCCATCGCTTGCCGCCGCGGCCCGCGAGCTCGACGATGATCAGGTCCGCAGCGCGGTTCTGGAGGGCAGGGGGCGCATGCCCGGGTTCCCCTTCATCGATCGCGCCATTCTTCCGCAGCTCATCGATTTCGTCCGGCACGGCCAGGAGGCCGGCGGTGCCGCGGGAAGTGATCGTGAGCCGGCTCCGCCACAGGCGCAGGTGCCGGCCGCCCGGTTCCGCTTCGGCGGTTACCGCAAGTTTCTCGATCCCCAGGGCTATCCGGCCGTGAAGCCGCCCTGGGGGACTCTCAACGCCATAGACCTGAATACCGGCGAGTATCTGTGGAAAGTACCGCTGGGAGAGTATCCTGAGCTCGCGGCAAAGGGGCTGCGCAACACCGGTTCGGAGAACTACGGCGGGCCGCTGGTGACGGCGGGCAATCTCGTTTTCATCGGGGCGACGTTGTTTGACCGCAAGTTCCGCGCTTTCGACAGCCGTGACGGACAGATGCTGTGGGAGCATTCGTTGCCCTATGCGGGACAGGCCACACCCATCACCTACATGAGCGGGGGGCGGCAATATGTTGTGATCGCGACCAGCGGCCGTCGCGACCGGACGGGCCCGCAGGGGTCCGCCTACGTGGCGTTTGCATTGCCCGACGCCGCGTCGCGCTGACCCGCAGCATCCCTGCCGCCATACTGCGCAATGATGTGCAGATTCCAGCTCCGCCGTGCCGATTTGGGCTCGGCCGGATTCGCTATGAAACGCAAATGATATCGGTTACATTGCAATAATATGGCTATTTTAGAGGGGTGGGACGCGTGACGAGTGATGGCTCGCGTCTGCGCATGGCCATGATCGGCGGTGGGCCGGGATCGTTCATCGGTCCCGTGCACCGCATGGCGGCGGAACTCGACGGCGAATTCCAGCTGGTCGCCGGTGCCTTCAGCCGCGATGCAGCCAAGTCCGCGCAGGCCGGGCGCGATTACCACCTGGATCCCGCACGCGTGTACGCAAGCTTCACGGAGCTGATCGAGCGCGAACGCGTCCGCACGGATCGCGTCGATTGCGTCTCGATCGTTACACCCAATCACACGCATTTCGAGATCGCAAGCGCGGCACTGCGGGCCGGGTTCCATGTGATCTGCGACAAGCCTGCTGCGGCATCGCTGCCCGAGGCGCTCGAACTGCAATCCGTAGTGCGCGGCGCGCCGGGCATCTATGCGCTCACTTACACCTACACGGGCTATCCGCTGGTGAGGGAGGCGCGGGAGATCTGCCGCAGTGGGCGGCTTGGCCGGGTGCGCAAGGCCGTCGTCGAGTATTCCCAGGGCTGGCTGAGTCAGCCCGTCGAGAACGGCGGCAACAGCCAGGCGGCCTGGCGCGCCGACCCGGCGAAGGCGGGTATCGGCGGCTGTATCGGTGACATCGGCGTACACGCATTCAACCTGCTCGAATTCATATCCGGATGCGAGGTCGCCGAGTTGTGCGCGGATCTTTCCAGCATCGTACCCGGCCGCGTTCTCGATGATGACTGCAATGTCCTGCTGCGCCTGGACAACGGCGCTCCAGCCGTGCTTCACGCTACGCAGATCGCGGCGGGGGAGCGCAACCGGCTCGAAATCCATGTCTACGGCGAACTGGGGAGCCTTGCCTGGAATCAGGAAAGGCCGAATGAATTGCAGCTGCTGTGGCTCGACGGCCGCAGCGAGCAGATCCACAGCGGCGCGCCGCAGCTGGGGCGGGATGCACGCGCCGCCTCGCGTCTGCCGTCAGGACATCCGGAAGGGTACATCGAGGCCTTTGCCAACATCTATCGCGACTTCGCGCGGACCATCCGGGAGCAAGGCCGCGCGGAGCGGGATTGCGCTGCCGGCGTGCTGCCGGGCATCGATGCCGGCGTCCGCGGCATGCGTTTCGTTGATCAGGCGATTCTCAGCAGTCGCAACCGAACGGGCTGGGTGAAGCTCGGCTAGGGGTCATGTCATGAAGAGCGTCAAGGGGCCGGGAATATTCCTCGCACAGTTCGCGGGCGATGCGGCGCCGTTCAATTCGCTCGCAGGCATCGCCGGCTGGGCGGCCAGTCTTGGCTACGCGGGAGTGCAGATTCCCACGTGGGATGCCCGGCTTTTCGATCTTCGCACGGCAGCAGCGAGCCGCACCTACTGCGACGAGATCGTCGGCACGCTGGCATCCCATGGCCTGCAGCTCACGGAGCTGTCCACTCATCTGCAGGGCCAGCTGATAGCCACTCATCCGGCGTTCGATGAGCTGTTCGATGCCTTTGCGCCTGCCCAGGTGCACGGCGATCCACAACGCCGGCGCGAGTGGGCACACCAGCAGTTGCTGTGGGCCGCCCAGGCGAGCCGCAATCTCGGCCTCACGGCGCACGCGACATTTTCCGGTGCACTGGCGTGGCATCTGGCCTACCCGTGGCCGCAGCGCCCGGCAGGCCTCATCGAGGAGGCGTTCGCGGAGCTGGCGCGTCGCTGGCGTCCGATCCTCGATGCGTTCGACGCGGCAGGTGTGGATCTGTGCTACGAGATCCATCCGGGCGAGGACCTGCATGACGGGGTGACATTCGAGCGCTTTCTCGCAGCCGTCGACGACCATCCGCGCGCCAATATCCTGTTCGATCCCAGCCACTTCGTGCTGCAGCAGCTCGACTATCTGTCCTACCTCGACATCTATCACCGGCGCATCCGCATGTTCCATGTGAAGGACGCCGAGTTCCGGCCGAATGGCCGCTCCGGCGTCTATGGCGGTTATCAGGCATGGATCGACCGCCCCGGCCGCTTCCGCTCTCTGGGCGACGGGCAGGTCGATTTCAAATCGGTGTTCAGCAAGATGGCCCAGTACAACTTCCCCGGATGGGCCGTGCTCGAATGGGAGTGCTGCCTCAAGCATCCGGAAGACGGCGCGCGCGAGGGGGCGCGTTTCATCCGCGAGCACATCATCCGCGTCACCGATCATGCCTTCGATGACTTCGCCGGTGCAGGGACAGACGCCGCGCGCAATCGACGGCTGCTGGGACTGCCCTAGCCTTGCGGCAGATACGGGGCCCAGCATGAACGATCGGCAGTTTGGCAGGCTGGGCTGGAGGGTCTCCCCGGTGGGCTTTGGTGCCTGGGCCCTCGGCGGCGGGTGGGGGCCGCAGTCCGACGACGACTCCCTCGCGGCGCTGCAAAGATTCCTGGATCTGGGCGGAAATTTCATCGACACCGCACAGGGGTACGGCGACGGGCGCAGCGAACGGCTGATCGGCCGCGTGCTGGCTCAACGGCCGCGCGACCGCGTATACGTGGCGACAAAGATTCCCCCGGCGGCCGGTTCATGGCCGCCGAGTCCCTACGACCGCCTCGAAGAATGCTATGGCGAGCGGTATCTGCGCGAGCGCCTCGAGCGCAGCCTGCGCGACCTGCAGACCGATTGCATCGATCTCGTGCAGCTGCACACCTGGACCCGCGCGTGGAACCGGGAACCGGCGGCGTTCGAAACGCTGCGCGAGTTGCAGCGCGAAGGGAAGATCCGCGGCATCGGCATCAGCACGCCGGAACACGACCAGAACTGCGTCATTGACCTGATGCGCGGTGGCTGGGTCGATTCCGTGCAGGTCATCTACAACATCTTCGAGCAGGAGCCGCAGGCGGAGCTGTTTCCGGTCGCCGAGGAGCACCGCGTGGCGGTGATCGTTCGTGTGGCGCTGGATGAAGGCGCGCTGACCGGGAAATTCGATTCGAAGACCCGGTTTGCAGCGGATGATTTCCGCTGCCGCTATTTTGCCGGAGACCGCCTGGAACGCACCGTGCGGCGCGTCGATGCCATCCGTGGTGAGCTGGAGGGTGAAGAGCCGGCGCTGGCAGCCGCGGCGCTGCGCTTTGCGCTGAAGCCGCGCGCCGTTTCAGTGGTCATATCGGGCATCCGCAACGTCCGGCAAGCCGACGCGAATCTGGCCGCCGGTGCGCAGGCACCCCTCGGCGACGCCGTCGAACGCCGGCTGCGGGCTCATCAATGGCGGCGCGCGAACTGGTACGCGGGTAAGTAGCTCGATTGCAGGAGGTAACATGAAAACGACGATGACCTTGCTGGCGTTGGGCATATTGGTGTTTGCACAGGGATGTTCGCGTCAGCAGGCTCCTGCCGTCGCCAGCGCTCCTGCGGCAGCAGCGCAATCCGGCGAGTCGCCGCCGGGGGTCGACTCCGCCGCGGCCTCTGCCTACCAGGCGCAGATGCAAAAGGACCAGAGCGAGCATCCGACGCTGGCAATCGGCGCTGCTGCACCGGATTTCACATTGCGCGGCACGGACGGGAAGATGCACTCGCTCAAGGACTATGCAGACGCAAAAGTTCTGGTCGTCGTGTTCGTCTCGAACCATTGCCCGGCATCGCAGCTGTACGAGGGGCGCATCAAGGCGATCGTCAATGACTACGCCGGCAAGGGTCTGAAGCTGCTGGCGATCGCGCCGAATGGTCCCGATGCGGTCAGCCCCCGGGAGCTCAACTACAGCGACGTCGACGACTCGTTCGAGTCGATGAAGATCCGGGCCGACTATCGCAAGTTCAATTTCGACTATCTGTATGACGGCGATACCCAGTCGGTCTCGCACGCCTACGGACCGAAGGTGACGCCGCACATCTTCGTGTTCGATGCGCAGCGCAAGCTGCGCTACGAGGGCCGGATCGATGACCGGATGCAGGCGGAGAAGGTGAGTGTGAACGATGCGCGCAACGCCATCGACGCGCTGGTGGCCGGCCAGCCGGTGGCAGTGCCGCACACACCTGTATTCGGCTGCAGCACCAAGTGGAAATCGCACGCCGACAACGCGAAGAAGGAGATGCAGGAGTGGCTCGCATCTCCGGTCACTCTCGCCAGCGCGAGCATCGAGGACCTGCGCAAGCTGCGTTCCAATCCGGATCGCAAGACGTTGATGGTCAACTTCTGGGCGACATGGTGCGCGCCCTGCCAGATCGAGTACCCGGAGCTGCTGGAGACCTATCTTTGGTACCGGTCGCGGGATTTCGAGTTCGTCTCGGTATCCGTCGACGAGCCGGCACAGAAAGCCGCCGTCCAGAAGTTCCTCGAGAAGACGCACTCGGCGATTCGCAACCTGCAGGTCGACACCGAAGACGTCTATGCCGTGATGGCGGCCTTCGACAAGAGCTGGGAGTCGGGCGTACCCTTCACGATGGTGATTGCGCCGGACGGCAGAGTCATATTCCAGCACTCGGGCCAGGTCGACAAACTGGCGCTGCGCCGGGCAATCCTGGGGCACCTTCCGGATGCCGGCATGTTCGCGGGCAACACCGGGTACTGGCGCGAGAACTGAGCGAGGGCATGCCATGACACACAAGTACGAAGGCGGCTGTGAGCATCACCGTACCTATTCCGACAAAGAGCCGATCGACAACCACACCTGTCACTGTTCCGTGTGCAAGCGCGTGACCGGCCAGCCGACCACGCACGTGGTGTTCTTCAATTACCGCGATCTGGCCGTGGAAGGTGCCGGCACGCTCAAGCGCGTGCCTTTCAACGACAGGAACGCCAATGGCCCTCTGGAAATCGGCTTGTGTGAAACCTGCGGAAAGCCATTGCTGCTCGACGACAAGCAAAAGCGTATCCGCGTAGTCGTTCCGAATCTCATGGGCTACGAGGACAAGATCCCCGATGCGGCCTACCATGCGTTCTACGATCCGGCCGCGGGTGTCGCCCGGCCGGGCGACGGCCGTCCTGTATACGAAGGCCTGCGCCCGGACTTCGTGTGGCCGCAGGGCTCGTGAGCTCCTGACTGAACGGCCTCTGTTGATGGCTGGGCCCGGAGATTCTCCGGGCCTTCACGCCCGCCGGTGCTGCTCGTGCTTCTGCTGGCAGGGCAGGCAGCGCTTGGCTGTGGGGTAGGCGTCGCGGCGGACGTGAATCTCGGTGCGCAGCTGTTCGCCGCGCTGGCGCAGGCAGCCGAGAGTAGTATTGATATCGGTCAGTAGATCTCCGGCACGAACATCTCGGGCGGCACCGGATGGCGCACGTAGTCCTCGTGGCGCTCCCGCTCCGGCAGCTGGATGCCGGGTTTGGTCGAGGCGACGTAGGGAAACTGCTGCAGCAGGTGGTGCATGCAGTTCAGGCGCGCGGTCTTCTTGTCGACGGCCTGCACGACCCACCACGGCGCCTCGCTGATGTGGGTGCGCTCCAGCATCAGCTCCTTGGCCCTGGTGTAGTCCTCCCAGCGGCGGCGCGACTCCAGGTCCATCGCCGAGAGCTTCCACTGTTTCAGGGGATCATGGATGCGGGCAAGGAACCGCAGATGCTGCTCTTCATCGGTGATCGAAAACCAGTACTTGAGCAGCCGTACGCCGGCACGGACCAGCATGCGCTCGAACTCCGGCACGGAGCGGAAGAATTCCTCGTATTCCCCGGGTGTGCAGAACCCCATCACGTGCTCGACGCCGGCGCGGTTGTACCAGCTGCGGTCGAACAGCACGATTTCCCCGGCGGCGGGAAGGTGCGCGACGTAGCGCTGGAAATACCACTGCGTGCGTTCGCGGTCGTTCGGCGCCGGCAGCGCCACCACCCGGCAGATGCGGGGGTTCAGCCGCTGCGTGATGCGCTTGATCGCGCCACCTTTTCCAGCCGCGTCGCGACCTTCGAACAGGATGACCACCTTCTGGCGCGTGGCCGCCACCCAGTCCTGCAGCTTGACCAGCTCGCCCTGCAGCCGGAACAGTTCGCGGAAATAGCGGCGGCGGCCGGCTTTTTCCTCTGCCGTCTGCTCGATGGCATTGGGTTCGACCAGCGTGCGCGGGTCGCTGTCCTCGTCGTCGATCTCCATCTCGAGCTCTTCGTCGTAGCTGTCGGCAAGCTCGCGGCCGATCATGCGAATGATCGTGCCGTGGTCGAGAGCGGAGAGGTCTGGCACTGTCAGAAGGCCTTCGTCAGCAGCCAGTACAGCACGCCCGACAGCAGCATCGCCATCGGCAGGGTGAGTACCCATGCCATGAGCAGGTTGCGGATGGTTCCCCACTGCAGCCCGGAGCGGTTCGCCGCCATGGTGCCGGCGACACCGGAGGACAGCACATGCGTGGTCGACACGGGAAGGCCGTACATGTCCGCCGCACCGATGGTCGCCATCGCCACCAGCTCGGCCGAGGCGCCTTGCGCATAGGTGAGATGCGATTTGCCGATCTTTTCGCCGACGGTGACGACGATGCGCTTCCAGCCGACCATCGTTCCGAGGCCCAGCGCTATCGCGACCGCCACCTTGACCCACAGCGGAATGAACTTCGTCGATGCGTCGATCTGCTTCTTGAATTCCGCCAGGTTCTTTGCCGCTTCGGGCGTCAAGGAAACGCTGCTCTTCTGCAGGAAGCGGATCGCTTCGGAAGTCAGGTACATGTCATTGCGGACGTTGGCCACCGCCTCGGCGGGGATGCGGCGGAACGACGCGCCCTGGGTCTGGACCTGCTCGGCGATGCTGCCCGTCACGGCGGCAAGTGCCGGCAGCAGTTCGGGGTTCACTTCCCTGGTACGCACGTAAGAGGAGAGGGTCTGACGCGGGTCCGCCGGAGCCGCGGCGGGCGCCATCCGCACCAGTGATTGCTGGGTGACCTGGGCAACGGCTTCGAATTGCGTGGCCTGCGTGTCGGGCAGCGCGCGGTTCAATGCATAGGTGGTCGGCACGGTGCCCACCAGGATCAGCATGATCAGACCCATGCCTTTCTGGCCGTCGTTGGAGCCATGCGCGAACGAGACGCCTGTGCACGTGAGCACCAGCAGCGACCGTATCCACCAGGGCGGCGGCGCGTTGTTCTTGGGCTCCTCGTACAGTTCCTTCTTCTTTACCAGTGCCCGCAGCGCCAGCAGCAGCAGCGCGGCGACGGCGAAGCCGATCAGGGGCGACAGCAGCAGCGACCAGCCGACCTTGCCGGCCTGGGCCCAGTCGACGCCGCTGGTGCCGTCACGGCCATGCATCAGTGCATTGGCGACACCTACGCCGATGATGGAACCGATCAGGGTGTGCGATGAGGAGGCGGGCAGGCCGAACCACCACGTGCCCAGGTTCCAGAGGATGGCCGCGATCAGCAGTGCGAACACCATCGCGAAGCCTGCGCTGCTGCCGACCTGCAGGATCAGCTCCACCGGCAGCAGCGAGATGATGCCGAATGCCACGGCGCCGCTGGAGACGAGAACACCCAGGAAGTTGAAGACGCCGGACCAGATGACCGCGACATTGGGCGGCAGGGAGTGGGTGTAGATGACCGTGGCGACCGCGTTTGCGGTGTCGTGGAAGCCGTTGACGAACTCGAAGCCCAGCGCGATCAGCAGCGCGATACCGAGCAGCAGGAACGGGATCCACGTGGTTGTCCGCGTCCCGGTCGCAGCGACATCGCTACCGAGGCTCCAGGCCGTGTACACCGCACCGCCGATCAGCAGCGCGAGGAACAGGATTATCGACCCCTTGCCCGGCCTGGCGTCGAGATGGGGGCGGTTGCCGGGCAAAGTGGGGTGGGGGCGGCTCACTGCAGCGATATTCATGCGCTCAATGATTGCCGGCTTGCGTTACGGTTTTGTGTCAGCCGGCAGAGCCCGGCTGATTCAGGAAGGCGGGCAGAACCTCAATCTGGCCTTTGTGCCGCCGGACGTGCGGGGTTGCAGTTCAAGCATCCATCCCAGGTGCTCGCACAGACGCATGATGAGATCCAGTCCAATTCCGCCTGCCTGTCCATGGTCCAGGCGGGCCAGCCTTGCGTGCAGCCGGCTCTGTTCCTGCGCCGACATCCCGGAACCTGGATCCTCGACAGCAACGGTTCCAGTCCGGTCCAGCGTGATCACGATCGTGCCGCGACTGCTGTTCTCGATGGCATTGCGCACAAGGTTGCCGATGGCAGCCGTCGCAATAGCCTCCGGTACTAGAACTTCGGTCGGCGGCATCGTCCCGAACGCAACCGTCAACTCCTTGCCGGACAGGAGGTGTTCATGGTCGGCGACGATGCGTGGAACGAGCCTGGCCAGGTCGATCCGCGACGCGCTGGCGCGCAAACGTGCCGGGCTTCTGGCCAAAGCCAGCAGCAGTGCGACGAGTTCCTGCATCTCGTGTGATACCCGGATGATCCGGGAGATATGACTGCGCGCCTGCTCCACGTTCGGCTGCTCGATGGCGATTTCGGCGGCCCCGGAAATCACTGCAATGGGAGTGCGCAGCTCGTGGCTGGCCATGTTCAGGAAGCGGTGTTCGCGCTCGACATAGCGGTCTATGTCAGCCAGGTAGTGGTTCAGCGCCTTCGAGATCACCGCGACTTCCAGCGGATCGGATGCCTGTGACCGGATCTGTTGACCTCGTGCGTCGGGCCGCAGCGCACCAATCATGGCGCTCAACTGCGTCAGCGGCCTGACCAGCCACTGGGCGGCGAAGTAGGTCCCCGCGGCCAGCGCGAGGACGACCAGGACTCCGGCCAGAGCCATCCAGAGCATGAGCTTGGACTCGCGTTTCTCCATCTCGGAGATGTCGAGCGCCATAACCGAACGCGCCGGCCCGCTGCCCTCCACGGAAACCACATACAGGCCACTGCCAAGTTTCACTTCGTCGTGGACGCCAGGCCCGAGGTCTGCAAATTCCCTGGGGATGGGCCTTCCTGCTGCAGCGCCGAACAGTTGCAGTGCATCGGATTCGGACCAGGCGGCATCCTGGGCCGACTGGCTCTGGATCCGTCTGCCGAGCTCGCTCTGGAACATGCTTTCCCATACACGCTGCTCGGCCTGTTCATTGATCCAGTAGCCGAGAAGTGACGTCGAGAGAGTGACCAGCGCCGTGAAGCATACAACGCCAAGAACGATGCGCCGCCGAAGGCTGGGGCGGATGCTCACGGTTGCCGATCGGCCGGTGACGCCAGGCGATAGCCGACTTTCGTCACCGTCTGGATCAACTTGACGTCGTATGGTCCGTCGACCCGTTTGCGCAGTTCGTACATGTGCGTGCGCAGCAGATCGCGGTCTGGAGGACTGTCGCCCCAGACGGCACGCTCCAGTGTCCGCCGCGGAACGACCGCAGGACTCTCCTTCAGGAGCGCTTCCAGGAGATTGCCGAGTGCGGTGTAGAGTTGCAGGGATTCCCCGCCGCGCCGCGCCTCGCGCGTGGCAACGTTGAACTGCAGATCGGCGACCTGCAGCACCTGGCGCCTGCCTCCGGCCCGGGCCATCAGCGAGTCCAGACGCACCTCGAGCTCCGCCATCGCGAATGGCTTGGTGAGATAGTCGTCGGCGCCGGTGCGGAAACCGTGGATCTTGTCTTCTAGCTGGTCGCGTGCCGTCAACATCAGTATGGGAGCGCACGATCCTGCCTTGCGCAGGTGCTGGATCACAGTAGGTCCATCCAGGCCGGGCAGCATCCAGTCCACGATGATGGCGTCGTATGACTCGCGCAATGCGAGATCCAGCCCGGCCTTGCCGTCACGCGCGACATCCAGCACGAACCTGCGTGGCTCCAGGTAGCCGAAGAGGTTCGCCACCAGCGCTGCGTTGTCCTCTATCACCAGTACGTGCCGTCTCATCCGGTTCATCTGACAAAGATCCGACATGCGCCCGGTTATCTTAAATGCGAATGGTTTGCATTCTATTTTACATCAATCCCCGTTTGCATATTTCAACTCGAGAGACCACATGCCCAGTTCCCACTCTGCCTCGAAACCCGGTGCGTTGATCTGCCTCGCCGTGGCGGCCAGCCTGACGGCTCCTCTCTTCGCCGCCACGCCCTCCGAGCAACGGCTGTCGACGATCTCCGTGACCGAAGAGGCCGACTCCTACAATGCCGAGGCCGCTGCTTCCTCCAAGACCGGCACGCCGCTGCGTGACGATCCGCAGTCCATCAGCGTCATTACGCGCCAGACCATCGATGACCTCAACGTCCAGAGCATCGGCGATGCCATGAATTATGTTCCCGGCATCGGCATGGCCCAGGGCGAGGGCAACCGGGAAACACCCGTCATCCGTGGCAACAGCTCCACGGGTGACTTCTTCCTCGACGGCATGCGCGACGACGTGCAGTACTACCGCGATCTCTACAACATCGAGCAGCTCGAGGTCTTGAAGGGGCCCAACGGGATGCTGTTCGGCCGAGGCGGAGTGGGGGGGTTGATCAACCGGGTCACCAAGCAGGCAGACGGACGGCAGGTCCGCAGCCTCGCGCTGCAAGCCGGCTCCTACAGCAACAAGCGCGCCAGCATTGATGTGGGCCAGGCGCTCAATGGTGGGGCTGCGGTCCGCCTGAACGCCATGTACGAGGATTCGGATACCTATCGCGACGACGTCTTTCTCAGGCGCTACGGCGTCAATCCGACGGTGGGTTTCACCGTCGGCGATGCAACGAGTCTGCGCTTCGGCGTGGAGTACTTCCACGACGAGCGAACTGCGGATCGGGGAGTATCCAGCTATCTTGGCGCTCCGCTGAAAACGGATGCCGGCGCATTTTTTGGCGACCCCGCGCTTTCCCCCACCGACAGCACGGTGAAGTCCGCATCCGCCCTGGTCGAGCATCGCTTCAGCGAGACTGCGCTGCTGCGCAACCGGACCCGCTATGCGGACTACGACAAGTTCTACCAGAACGTCTTCCCCGGAGCGGTGAACACGGCCATCCAGAACAACCCTGCAGGACTACCGGCCGGAAGCTACGCTCCCGGCACGACGGTGCAGATCGCGGCCTACAACAACGCCACCGCGCGTCAGAACTTCTTCAACCAGACTGACTTGCAGTTCACGCTCGACACGGGCGCGGTCCAGCACAAGCTGCTTACCGGCCTGGAGCTCGGCCACCAGAAGACGGCGAACTTCAGGCAAACCGGCTACTTCGACAGCATTGCGCCATCGGCCACGGCGGTCTTCGCCCGGGTCAGTAATCCGCGGACCACCTTGCCGGTCGCGTTCCGTCAGTCCGCCACCGATGCCGACAATGACGGCACGGCAAAGACGGTCGGGCTCTATGTGCAGGATGAGATCATCTTTTCGCCCAAGTGGCATGTGGTCGCCGGCCTGCGCTACGACAACTTCAAGGTCGACCTTACCAACAACCGCAACGGCGCCCGGTTCAGTTCGAAGGACGACCTGTTCTCGCCGCGTCTGGCGCTCGTGCACAAGCCGGTTGAGGCTGTCTCGCTGTATGCCAGCTATGGTCTGACATACCAGCCGCGCGCGGGCGACCAGCTCGCGTCGCTGTCGGCAAGCAATGCGGCGCTTGATCCCGAGCGGTTCACCAACTACGAGATCGGGGCGAAATGGGATGCGCTGCCGAACCTCGCGCTGACCGCCGCGCTGTTCCGGCTGGAACGTTCGAACATCGCCGTGACCGATCCCCAGGCGGGTCTGCCCGGCGGCCCGCCGGCCGGAACGCTGATTCTGGTCAAGGGGCAGCGCAATCAGGGACTGGAACTGGGAGCCACCGGCAATGTCACGGATCGCTGGTCTCTCATTGGCGCCTTTGCCTACCAGGATGGAGAAGTGACGCAAGATCAGTCGGCTACGGTGCTCGCCGGAGCGCGTCTTGCCGCGCTGCCCAAGGTCACCTACTCGCTGTGGAACCGCTATGACTTCTCGAACATGTGGGGGGCAGGCCTCGGAATTATCCACAAGGGAGAGATTCTCGCGGCGACGGAGAACCTGGCGACCCCATCCAGCAATGTCACGCTGCCCAGCTTCACCCGCGTCGATGCCGCCGCGTACTTCACGTTCACTGAAAACCTTCGGGCCCAGGTGAACATCGAGAACCTGCTGGAGGAGAACTATTTCCAGTTCGCGAACAGCAATACCAATGTCACGCCGGGCTCCCCGCGGGCTTTCCGCGTGACGTTGACGGCCTCTTTCTGACAGGCCGGTACAGCGCGGAGCGGCATCCATGACGGATGCCGCTCCCTCCCTTCAGGCGGTCAACAAAGGGCAAGCCCGTGAGTTCACGCAATGCAGCGCCCGCCAGCCGTTCCTCCGCAGATCGTCAAGGCATCGTCAACCAGTTGCGGCTTGCAAGGCTGCGGCCGACCGCGAATCGCATCAGCGTTGTGGGCGCCATTGAACGGATGCGCGGCCGATTCACGGTCGAGGATATTTACCGGCAGATTCTAGATTCCGACATCACTACGAGCATTGGGACGATTTACCGGGTGCTGGCTGACCTTGAGGCAGCCGGCATCCTGAGGCGCGACTGGGTATCCAGCCTCGGCAGTCCCAAGGCAATGTTCACGATCGTCCACCCCGCCCATTCGCCCGAGCAGCCCAGACTCGTTTGCCGGAGCTGCGGCTGCAACTGCGCGATTGCCGATGCGGCCACTCTGGAGTTGCTGGAGCGTTTCCTGGGTCGGGAGGGGCCCGACTCTCCGGCGCGGCGCATGGTGATCGAGGCGGACGAGTGCGCGAACTGCAGGAAGCCGGGAGTAAAGGGTGCCGCCAATGCGCGACTGATCGCATTGGCGCAACTGCGCCGGAAGGGTATTCCAGGCGGATGAGGGAGCGGACGCGGCCTGCGGCGAGCTGCTGATTGAAGCCGGGCCGCGCCGATTTGAGTTACTTCTCCGCCATGTCCTTCATGGACTTGAGAGCGCCCTCGAAGCGTGTGCGCCGGACTGCGATGTCGGCGTCTCTCTCGGCTTTGCCGGTCTTGTCGGAGATGTCATACATCAGTGTGTACAGCAGCTTCGAGGTCTTGTCCGTGACGGGTCTTGCTTCGAGGAAGCCGTGGTACAGGTTGTAGAACTGGCCCTGCTTCACGGGCCAGGTGTAGCCATAGGACAGATCCGTCTTCGCGACCATGACCTCGGTGATACGGCCGCCATCGAGCGCGCGTACCGTGCCGATGCCGCCGTCGCCGGAGGTGATCTTGCAGTCGATATTGAAGAGCTTGGAGATGTCGCAGTAGTCTCCCACCTTGGCCCAGACTTCCTTCGCGGGCCTTGCGACGTCGATCTCCATCCTTATCGTGGTGTATTCCGGTTCCGCAGCCAGGGCGGCGCCGGAGGCGGCAAGTGCGCAGAGCGCGGCCAGAGCCGGCAAACGATGCATCATTGGATTTTCCTTGGAGCAGTGACCGGAGAGCGCTTCTCTCCGGTCACTGCGGCATGCTTCGTGGTGAGCGAAGATTGATCAGGGGGCGGCGGCCGGTGCAGCGGCAGGCTGCCGGTTCTGCTGCGCCTCGGCATACTCATACTGGCCGTCTGCCGTGACCATCTTGATGAACATGCCGCCTGGTCTTCCGTCCCGGAACGGATGAACCATCAGCTTGACCTTGTCGCCGACCGCGAAATGGCTCAGCGTGGACTCGCCACGCGGCGGCCCATTGCCCTCGGCACGCCAGACCACTTCACCCTCCGAGCCTGAAACCTTGACCGATATCCACGAGTGGGGGAGGACCATCTGCAGCTTTTCCAGTGTTCCTTCCGCCTCAACGACTTTCGTGCGGTCGAACATGGCCTGGGAGTGATGCGCGAAGGCTGCCGGAGCCAATGCGACAATCATTCCGGCAGAAAACGAACGGACCCAATGCTTGCTCATGTTCCCTCCTCATAGTCCAGAATGCACACCGCATCCCTCATCGGTTCATCGATCTTCTGGTAGTAGCGCTTGTAGGTGTAGGGCTTCTGCAGCGCCGCCGGATCCTCGGCGGTCATCGTGTATTCGAGAATGCCACCCTTGATTGGCCGGATCTGTTCGACGAGGCGCAGCGCTTCGCTGTGGCGCACGCCCTGCGCGTTCAACCAGGTACGGTCGTTGAAACGGTCGGTCGTCACCACCAGGGCGCCACGCTCCCAGCGTCCCACTGCCTGCCCCTGCCAGGTAAGAGGCGCGTCAGCCTTGGGCGTCCGGTCGAGATGAATCTGGCGTATGTGGCCGTGGGCCAGTTCCTCGAAGATCACCGTCACCTGTTTGGGCTGCGGCACGATTTCGAACTTGACCCGGTCCTCGGCCATCATGCGGAACGGCCCCACGGGAAAACACTCTTTGGCCGAGTCGATCTGCCCTTCCGCCGGCTTCGCAAAATCGGGCGTCGGCTTCACATCCCCCGGCGAACCCTGGTTGCGCTTGCCGCCGGGCAGCACCGCATCAGCGGGAATTGCGCGATAGATGCCGCGCAAATCCTCCGGACCGGGTGCAGCGGCATGAGTGATGGCGATCGATGCGATACCTGCAGCAAGGACCAGAACGGCATTGCCGAGATGCCGGACGGTATTCGGTTTGCAAAAAAGCATAAGAAACTCCCGAGAAGACTTCGCAAGCACTGTGGGCGGATGACTACTGATCCTCATACTTGGGAGGATGCGTTTTCTCCCACTTCACGGCCTCCTGGCGTACGTCGTACCACTCCCGCATCTGCCCGGGCTCTTCATTGCATACGTATTCGGCAAAATCAGCATCGGTCTTGCGGTAGTAGCGTACGAACTCCACAGGGTGCTTCAGCGCCCTGCGGTCTTCGGCCACGGTCTTGATTTCCATGATCCTGCCATCTCCGACCATGCGAATGCGCCGCACCAGATGCAGGGCCTCGGTGTGAGGCTGGTTCTCCGACCCGAGCCAGGACTGGTCATTGAAACCAATGGTATCGACCACCAGCGTGTCGCCTTCCCAGTGGCCGATCGAGTGGCCTTCCCATGAAGGGGCAATGTCCTTGGGGTGCTTGTCCGTCATGAATATGCGGATCACGCCCACGACCGTCAGCGAATTCGGAATGAAGTACGCCTGGTCGTCCTTCTGAATCCACATGAAGGGCGAGGAGTTCGTGTGCCGGAATGGGCCATTGAAACTGCAGATGGCCGCCATGTCTTCTATCTGCGTGTTGGTGGAGTCCGCCCGGACTTTTGCCCACGGCTGCAGCGCAGCGGTGAACAGCTCGCCCAGCTTCGGGGTGTTGACAAACCCCGTCTGGTCCGACGGCTGTGAGTCTCCTCCCGGGCCCCCCAGGCCGACGTAGCTGCCGCTGAAATCCGGATGGACGGGCGTCGCGGCCGGCGCCACCTGGGAGAGACCGGCCAGACCGACACTCAGAATCAAAGCTGCTTTCAACTTGCCGGAGATGAGCATGTTTATCCTCGTATGCAGTGCAAAAAGAGCGCCATCACCCGTGGCACGTCATATCCATTCCGCCAGCTCACCGATCCCCCTTCATTTTGTTTCTTGGGATATACGCAGGTATATACGCTGCAGCGCCTCGAATATGGGCTTCGCCATCGGCTGTTGTCAATAGACCACATGATTGCCTGCGAGGGAGACGCCGGCCGCTCGACGGCGGACGCTGTGAGTGCGCTGTTCCGCGCCACCTGCGGCGCAATGCCCCCGTCGCCCCCAACTTGATATCACCGTCGCGGTGCATGAGTCCTCCCCGTGCTTTTTCGACCGGCAGGGATTGGTACTGGAGGATCGGTGGCAATTCCTGATCTATGCCGCTTAGTGACGCTGGAGTACGCATCGCCCGAGCAGCGGCGTGACGAGGCACTGACCACCGTGACCGATGTGCATTCCCTGAGAATCATCTTCTGCGAGCTGCTGAGTGGGGACGGGCCCTCATTCATCGCGAAGCCAGTCGGCGCACACAATTGCCTCAGGCAGGAGCGCGAGGACCGGCGATTCCAACTTCTGGAGCCTGGTCTTGCTTGCTCCCTTCCCAGTTGGTGCGGGGAGGGAGGCGCTATATTGAATTTCCCCAAAAACCTAAGACGCACGATGCGGGGAAATTTGCACTGAAAGTTTTGTATTGATGATGACAATCCGCTTGAACGTCGCCTTGGGTCGGTACACCCTATATCCGCGATGGATGTCAATGCCATGTTTTCGGATGACTCAACGATCGAGAACCGCGATCTCGTTGCCCAGATGCGTCCCGCCTTGGTGAAATACTTCCGACGCAAGACGGGCAGTCCCGCCGAGGCGGAAGATCTCACGCAGGATGTGCTTGTGCGGGCACTGGCTCATACCCACTGGAAATCGGTTAACGAAGCCAAGGGTTACATCTTCCGCATTGCGGTCAACCGCTGGCGCGATCGCCTGCGGCGGCAACTCACGCAGGGGAAGACCGTATCCTGGGAGGAGGGTGTACTAGAACCTCAGGGCGTGGAAAACCCGATCGAACGCGTAGTGATAGTTCGGGAAGAGTTCGATAGGGTGCTTCAGGCTCTGGATGCGATGAGTGAGCGTACTCAATCCGTGCTTCTGCTGATCAAGTTCGAGCAGATGAAGGCAGCGACGGTTGCCGAAATGCTGGGGATTTCGCCGAGTGCCGTGAACAAACATCTGGCGAAAGGACTTGCGAGGCTGGCTGAGCTGCGCAGAGGGGAAGAGTCCACATGAGTCTTGGTGTCGACAAAGTCGATGAGTCGCTGACGGTTGAAGAAGAGGCTTCGAGTGACTTCCTGCGGCGGCTGCAAGGCGAGTGGACGGAGTCGGACCAGATTGGACTGGAGACGCGGCTTACGCGCGATCAGGCGTACGCCAATGCATACCAGCGCGCGGAGGAATCTTGGGACATCCTGGGAGCCTTTGCCGAGGCGCCTGAAGTGGTATCGCGCCGTGAAAAATCGCTGGCCTATGCGCGGCGCTCCAGTGTGCGGCGCTGGGTGGGGAATCGCTCGGTAGGTTCCAGGTGGCGCCTCGTGGCAGTGGCGGCGGGGATTGTCATATTGCTCGCGATGGCATGGCAGGTCTCACCCTACGGCTATCGGGCGGAGCTCTACCAGACAGGCATCGGTGAGCAGAGGATGATTGATCTGGAAGACCACTCCCGTGTCGTTCTCAATGCAAAGACCCGGATGAGAGTTCGCTATACGCGGGATGCGCGCGTTGTCCAGATGCAGGAGGGCGAGGCGCAATTCTATGTGGCCAAGGACCCTACCAGGCCGTTCAAGGTGCAGGTCGGCGATCGACTGATCGTGGCCTTGGGAACGGTATTTACTGTGGAGTACATCGAGAAAGCCATGCGCGTTGCGATGGTGGAGGGGCGTGTTGCGGTCTATTCCCCATCGTCGGAACAGGTTGCTGATGGCGGCGTCACTCCGTCTGGGGGAGGCGCAGACAAGCTCACGTCGAAGGATTCGGCCGGATCGCATGCTGTGAAATCGGCGCAGGCAGCTGGATCGAGCTCGGCCATCGAACTCGGTGCGGGCGAGGAGCTCAGTGTCGCGCGAGATGGTGGGTTGCTGGTTGCTCCGGCAGATATCGAGTCGGCTACGGCATGGCGGGATGGCAAGGTAATTTTGAAAAATACCCGTCTGGGTGAGGCAGTACGCCGATTCAATCGCTATTCCCGTGTGCAGATCCGGGTTGATGACGAGGCACTGACAGCGCGCGAGATCAGTGGAGTGTTTGAGGCGGGTGATGCCCAGGGCTTCGTCAGCGCGGTGCAGCACTATTACCCTGTGATGATCGAATACGTCGATAAGGACGTTATTCTTCTGCGCTCGAACTGAACTGTTTCTGCTGTCTTGCTGGCCTCCTTGGCTCTGGCGGCGGTTTGCTTGCATTCGCCGCTTCCCCCGATTTCAAAAAAATAGACTCTTGGGGTGCAAACTCGACTTCTTCGTGCGTGTTGATATGCATGCGGATGATGAGTCCGCACCTACAAAGAGGGGGGATACGACTCATGCATGCATTTCGCAGCAGCGGCTTTCTGCGCGCCCTAAATAGGGCCAGCGCCTGTCTTCTGATTTCAACGACGTTTGCAGTCGCGGCGGATGCGCGCAGTGTTACGTACCAGCTTGATATTCCAGCCCAATCTCTCGATGGAGCTCTGCAAGCCCTCGCGCTGGCCTCGCATCACAAACTTTTCTACGAGGCAGGATTGGTCAAAGGAAAGCAAAGTCCGGCGCTAAAAGGAAAGTTCACGGCTGAAGAGGGGCTGAGGGGGCTGCTTTCTGGAACGGATCTGAGGTATGAGGTTACCGAAGATGGTCTCCTGCTGATACGAACGCCGGGTGACGGCGCATCGAACCATCCCGCCCGCGATGTCTCCATAGAGCGTACTAGATGGGCTCAACCGGAGAGCACGTTCTCAGGCGCCGCCCCGCTGCCTGCGCCGGTTACGGAGCGAGGAAACGAGAGTATCGGCCAGCAGCTGGAACAGATTGCAGAGCTCGTCGTAACCGCCAGAAAGAGGGAGGAGACGCTGCTTAGCGTTCCCCAGACGGTGAACGTGATCTCCAGCGAGACCATAGAGAACTACAACGTCCAGTCCTTTCAGGACTATGCCGCTATGGTGCCCAACTTGGCGTTCTCATTTGGAGCCGGCACGGGAAACGCCATGTCCAATTCGCGGGCGATTCTTCTGCGTGGCGTATCTGGTCGGAATACGACCAATGTTTATGTCGACGATACTCAGGTGGACCAGACTCACGATCCAAGGATCGTCGACGTGGAGCGCATTGAAGTACTTAAAGGGCCTCAGGGCACTTTATTTGGAGCTGGCTCCATTGGTGGAACGCTTCGGATACTGACCAAACAGCCGAATCTGCACGAGAATTCGCTCGGGGTGGGGGGTGAAGGCGGTTTTACCAAGGGCGGGTCAGGCGCTGATTTCAGCGTAAATGCCAAGGGAAATGTGGTCATCATTCCGGACAGGATGGCTGTTCGTTCGATGGCGTTTGTCAACCGCGAATCCGGATTTGTCACACGCACATATCGTTTGTATAGGGACGATCCGAACTCTGAGCGCGTCTCGGTCGATGGGCAAGGGCGTCTTGCGCAGTATGGCGGCTCTGTAACGGCGTTGCTGCAGCCGGTTGACAATTTCTATGTAACCGCGCGACTGATGGGGCAGTGGAGCGATCTCTACGGATACCCGGCGGTATTCCGCGGGCGCAAGAATTTTGACCCCGAGTCGTTGACCTACGATCGAATATTCAACTTACAAGATACCCAGGATGCGCACTGGCTGCTGCCGTCGCTCAAGTTGGCCTATCACGGCCCGTGGTATGAAGTAGTTTCATCCACGAGTTACTTCCGTCGTCGCTCACAAGACTCGTGGGATATGAGCGAGCCAGTAGCCCAGATTGTAGCCAGGCCTCCGTATAACTCGCCGAACTACTCTCAACCGGTCTTAGATGGAAATACCTACAGATCGGATACTTTTCAGCAGGAACTGCGTGTATCCACAGATCCGTGGCACAACCTCAGTGCAGCTTTCGGGGCCTTCTATTCGTCGCGCAAGACAGATTCTGTTTACAACCCCCGCGTTGTTCCGGGACTGCGTGCCCTGGGAGGCATAAGCGATCTTTACTACACGGCTACGTACACCGACAAAACCAGGGAATCTGCGGTATTTGGAGAGTTGTACTACAACATCAAGGATGTCGTGAAACTGACCGCCGGTGTACGTCGATTTGAACTGGATCTCCGAACTCTTCAGGTTGACGAAGGTGCAGTTGTCAATCGGATGAACTTCGTTACCACTACGCGCCGCGCCAGTGAGACAGGGATCAGTCCGAAGTTCAGCGTCAGTGTCGAGCCAACCAATGATGTAACCGTGTACGGAACGGCCGCGAAAGGCTTTCGCGTGGGTGGCCCGGGACGTCTATTGATTCCCGGCTGCGCGGCAGAGTTGGCTCAATTGGGGTTGACGCGTGAGGAGGTTGAAAAGGGATACGGGTCTGATTCGGTTTGGTCCTACGAGTCGGGCGTGAAGGTGGCGTCGATGGACAAGCGCATGTTCACGACGCTGGCGGTATTCCAGACTGACTGGAAGGGCATACAGCAGTCGGTCAGGTTGGCGAGCTGTGCGGCGAGCTTCACTGGCAACGCTGGTGCTGCTCGTATTCGGGGAGCAGAGATGGAGGTCAATGGCTCGCCGGCACGCGGCTTGGGAATTCGCGCGGGCGTCGGCTATGCAGATGCCGTGATTACGGACAACAACGATGGGCGTACCGCGCAGGCAGTGGGGTCGCGTGTATACAACTCGCCTCGGCTGACGGCGAGCGCGGGATTCCACTATACCCGGGCGATAGGTGCTGGTCGCGAGGCGTTCGTGTCGAGTGACTGGTCGTATGTGGGAGATAGTCTCTCGGCCAACAGTAATACGGCCTCTCCTCAGATACGTGGCGCGTATGCAATGGGCAACGTTCGTGTCGGTACGCGTTGGGGATCGAGTGAAGTCTCCCTGTTTGTGGACAACGTAACCAACGAGCGCGCAAATCTGGGGGACCTCGCCGTGGCCGCCAACTGGAGTACGGTGATCAATGGCCAGACAGTAGAAAACGCGAAGGTAGTCGTCTCCCGCCCGCTGCATATGGGTGTTCAGTTCAAACGTGAATTCTGAAGAGGTGGGCTGCGTTGGATTGGGGCGCTTTAGGCGCGATGGTTCCATGTACCAAGCGACCTGGGTTTCACATAGAAAATTTCTGGGGCGGTTGTATGTTTAGGAAAAGTATCGGCAGGACGTCTGGAGCACTTCTAATTGCCATGTGCGCTGCTTCTGCTGGTTATGCTCACCACTCGTACGCCATGTATGACGCGGAGAAGACCGTCGAGTACACGGGAACCGTCTCGAGCGTCCGTTGGGCAAACCCGCACGTATGGATAGAGCTGGCTGTGCCAAGCCCGGATGGGAGCGCCGATAAGGTGCTGAATATCGAGGGGCACAGCCCTGCGGGCATGCGATCTCTAGGATGGGAAAAGGACACGGTGGTCGCCGGTGACGTGGTGACCGTTT
The DNA here is from genome assembly GCA_049841155.1 of Steroidobacteraceae bacterium. Taxonomy (GTDB): domain Bacteria; phylum Pseudomonadota; class Gammaproteobacteria; order Steroidobacterales; family Steroidobacteraceae; genus ZC4RG30. The sequence continues at coordinate 1,270,555 of JASGHI010000003.1, read as the reverse complement.
CTATTCATCCTTTGAGGTCAGGGCAGTTTGTGGGCGCTCTTGTCAAAGCCATAAAAGACGGAGTGCCAATAGAGGCGCAGAGAAAAAACCAGAAGCAAGAGGGTGCAGGAAAATGAGGCTGCGGAACTCCAGGTTTGTCCGGGCGCTCCAACTGCCTTGCCGCAAGGCTGTCCGGTTGGCCGCGTCGTGCGTCGTGAGCTTACTGACGATTCCGGTGATTGCGGCTGAAACGACCAGGCTCCCACTATCTGTATACAACGGTGACCCCGTCAATCCCGACATTGGCGGTGTGTGGGAGGTGGACCCAGATAGTTTGAATCTTCCTGATTACAGAAAGTGGCTGGTTGATGGCAAGCCTATTGCCGATAGTTTGAGGTTGTCGGGTTTGAAGATGGCTGATGGTGGGGTGCAGGGCAAGCGAGCCTTCGTTCCCTATACGCCACCCTACATGGCCGCATGGAATAACAGAGTAAATGCGGCTGCCGCGGGTAGGCCCATTGCGGGCGTGGGGACATATTGCTGGCCCGACAGCGTGGTGGGCCAGTACCTCGATGGGCCCGGGATTGTCGAGACGCCCAAGGGAGTGGTGGGTAGGGCAATGTTTGAGGTTACCCAGACCCCCGGCCGAGTCTTGATTGACTTCCCAGAGGGCACTGTATCGCGGATATATACCGACGGTAGATCGCATCCTGATCTATCGCCAGAAGAGCACACGATCGCCGGCCACATAGTCGGTCACTGGGAGGATGGCGTTCTCGTCACAGATACCGTTGGCATTCGCAAAGAGGTGCCTTTTGGGGATGTGCTCCACTCCGATGCCGCGCACGTCGTGACACGGTATAGCTTGACTGAGGACAAGCGTCTGGACGTCCGTATCCATATTACGGACAGGAAGGCGTTAACCAAGCCCGTCGAGATTAAGCTACGTTTCCGCAGGCTGCCGGCCGGCGAGGAACTCCCCGAGGACTTCTGCGAGCTGGCAGGCGGTACCGTGCCGGGCGCTGATGGATATCAGAGCTATGAGCCGCTGAAGCCTTCACCGGGTTGGGATCTGCCAGACGATTGAATGTCTCGAGCTGCTGTCTGAGTCGCATGCTGGAGTGTATTCGGCTATGTGACGCGTCATGCGATGTATGCATTCGACTACGGAGTGATGATGAGTGCGAAGATTTTCCATTGCGGAATCATTGGAACATTGGTGCTGCTGTCGATGGTTTGTGCAGGCGCGGAAACAAGATCTGTCAGTGCTCCAGAGACATTCAGCGATTGCTCCGAGTGTCCAACGCTGGTGAAAGTGCCCGACGGAGACTTTGTGATGGGTTCGGAGAAGTTACTTTATGTGACTCCGGGACGGCCGCCGCGTCGAGCATTGCCGGTTCGCCATGTTTCAGTCGGGTCATTCGCCTTGGGAATGACTGAGGTAACACTTGCGCAATTCCAGGCGTTTCTTCGTGAAACGGGCTATCAGCCTCCGACGGGTCCTTGCCAGGTTTATGAACAGGCGGTGAGCGAATGGACCTACTCAAATATTCCCGATACCGTGAAGCCGCTGCCATCTCACCCGGTGCGATGTATTTCCTGGGTTGACGCCAGCGCGTATGTGGCATGGCTGGCAAAAAAGACAGGGAAGGGTTATCGACTGCCAACAGAGGCTGAGTGGGAATACGCGTCGCGAGGAGGGGTGGCCACGGACTATGTCTGGGGAGACCTGATGGACGGCTGTAAGTATGTAAATGGTGAAGATCAATCCGCTTTCGAGGCGGGGACCGAACACTTCGACGAAGGTGCTTTCTTTTATGAATGCAGCGATGGTTTTGTAAATCTGGCGCCTGTTGCTTCGTTGCTGCCCAATAGGTTCGGTTTGTACGACATGTTTGGAAATGTATGGGAGTGGGTGGAAGACTGTCAGCCGGGAGCCGCGGTTCCGGCGGGTGGCAATCCCGCCGACAACTACCGCGCCGTTGGGAATGTCGCTGGTTGCGAAAGGCGCGGCGTTCGCGGCGGTAGCTGGCGATCCCCCATTGTGCAGTTCCAGCCCTTTAGTCGTGGATCAGATTCGGAGAGTTGGCGCTCCCATACCTTTGGATTCCGTGTCGCTCGAGATTTGTAGCGGTCTTGTACTGCACGCCCTGATGACATGAGCGCCAGGCCCCTGATATGCACGGGTGCCTGGCTTGCGCTACCAGGCCCAGCGCGCGCTGGCGAGAACCGACCGTCCGCTGCCGTACCAGCACGAGGAAGTGCCGGTGCAGGTGGAGACGAAGCGCTTGTCCGCCAGGTTGCTGGCGTTCACCGACAGCTGCACATTGGCCTGGGTGACGCGCGACAGGTCGTAGCGCAGCGCCGCATCCCACAATGTGTAAGCCGGGATGGTGTCCGGGTAACCTCGGCCGCCGGCGATGCTGCGGCTGTTGCCGACGATGAAGCTCTCGCCGTTGTAGCGCACTCCCGCAGCGATGCTGAAGCCATTCAGCGCGCCGGAATGGAAAGTGTAGTCGGCCCACAGCGAGCCCAGCCAGTCCGGGACCATGGCAAGATCCTTGCCTTCGTAGACGTTGTTGCTGCGGATGTATTCGGAGTCCATCCGCGACAGCGCGCCGATGACGCTGAATCCGGGGAGGGGAGTGATGCGCCCTTCCAGTTCGATGCCGCGTACGCGGCTTTCGCCGTCGCCCAGCAGGCAGGCGCTGGTGGTGGTGGGACCACAGCCGGTGGTGTGGTTCGTATCGGGAACCGCAACGTCCTTCTGGCGCAGGTCGTAGGCGGCCAGAGTCACCAGGCCGTCAAAGCCCGTGGGCTGGTACTTCACGCCTGCTTCCCACTGCCGGCCCCGTACCGCATCGAATGCATTGCCCGCGAAACTGTAGGTGCTGTCGTAGGTGGAGGGAGTGAACGACTCGGCATAGCTGAGGTATGGCGAGAAGCCATTGTCGAACACGTACAGCACGCCGAAGTTGCCGCTGAATGCATCGCCGCTGACCTTCGAGGTCGTCTTCGCGGCGTACATGCCGGAGACGGCGTTGTAGTTCTGGCTCCAGGTGTTGTCCCGGGTCCAGTCGTAGCGGCCGCCGGCTGTCAGACGCCACCTGCCCAGTTCGATCTGGTCCTGCAGGTAGGCGCCGGTCTGACGGGTCTTGCCGCCCGAGTAGCCGACGGTGGACAGCGTCGTCGTGTGTCCGGTGTGCACCGGGTTGAAGATGTCGATGCTGGCCGGGTTGGCGTAGGCCTGGCGGTCGTTGTCGTAATCTCCCTGCGACCAGTCCACGCCGATCAGCAGCGTGTGCCCAAGCGAACCGGTGGCAAACCGGCCGACCACGCGCGTGTCGATGGTGTCGGCGTCGGCATCGCCGACACCGGCGACCTGGCGGCGCGGCTGAGTGCGGCCGTCTGCGGCCAGCGCGCCGTTGGTGACGATGCCGCGGTACAGGGAATCCACGTGCATGTGGCGCGCGCTCTGGCTCAGAGTCCAGCTGTCGTTGAACGAATGCTCGAACTGCCAGCCGGCGTTCCAGAGTGTGGCATCCCAGGTGTTCCAGCTCGGCTCGCCGATGAAGGTGGTGTTCTTCATGTAGCCATAGGTGGTGGGAATCAATGTGCCGTTCATGGGCAGGAACTGATAGGTCGAGCCGCCGCTGTCCTCCTTGTACTGGCCCAGCAGCGTCAGCCGTGTGTGGTCGGCGATCTGCAAGGCGTAGCTCGGCGCCACGAACCAGCTCTGGTGCTTGATGGTGTCGATCTGTGTGTCGCCGTCGCTGAAACGGCCGACCACCCGGAAGAGGTGACGGGCGTCATCGGTACCGCCGCCGACGTCGATGCCGGCGTTGTACGCGCCGTTGGCGTCCGCGCCCACCTGCACCAGCTGCCGCTGCCCACTGCGGGGTGTCTTGCTGACCTGGTTGACGATGCCGCCGGGCGCCATCTGGCCGTACATCACTGCCGAGGGACCCTTGAGCACCTCCACCCGTTCCAGGTTCCAGCTGTCGATCTTGCCGCGGTTCCACGCGCTGCCGATCGGCGGCGAACGCAGGCCGTCGATGATGGTGGTGCCGCTCTCGCTGCCGGCCGCAAAACCGCGGATGCGGAAATCGTCGTAGCGGTTGTCGTTGCCGGTGCTCTCCAGCACGACACCGGCCACATAGCGCATCGCCTCGTTGAGGTTGGTCACGCCGCGCGCGTCCAGTTCCTCGCGCGCGATCACCGACACGGACTTCGCGGTCTCGGCGATTGGCGTGTCGGTCTTTGTGGCGCCGGAGGTCTCGGTGGTGGTGCGGTAGGCGTTGACGACGACGACATCGAGCTCATCGCGCTGATTCGCGCCGGCGCCTTCCTGGGCCAGGGCCTGGGAAACGGCAGCGGCAACGCCGGCAAGGAGCGCGGTAGACGCGAGAAAGCCCAATCTGGCACGGGAGCGGGGCGGGGAAACGCTAGGGAGCATGCGCTGTATCTCTTTTGAATTCATGGGGTTGGAGGCAGTCGCACAAGGTGCGATCGCCGGCATTGTCCATCATGTTGTATTTGAAAACAAGAATCGTTCTTATTATCATCCGCAAGTTTATTGGTTGATGGATTCCTGCGTGCCCCATTCCCTTCACAGTTGGACAGCGGCCCTGCTGCTGTCCGCAACGGCGTCGGTCGTGTTCTACCTGGCCACCCGGCATCAGCGGTTCCTGCGCGCGCCACTGCGGGCTGCGATCGCCTGGCCGTTGACGGTGGGTTGCCTGCTCGCCGCCACCCTTGTGCTGCAATCCCTCTCCAGCGTGGAAGTGGCCATCTTCGCAACGCTGACGCTGTTCATGTTCGTGGCTACCGCGCTGCCGTTCGCGCTCGGGCCGGTGCACAGGGAGCGCTCATGAGCGCAGCCCTGCCAGATTTGACGGCAACCAACTGGATCGGCAAGGCCAGCGCCGCGACCGTGCTGGGCTTCTGGCTTGCCATCGGCCTGTCGGGGCTGTTCGCGTCGTTCGGCCCGGGAGGTCTGACGGCCGGCACCGGCAAGGTGCAGTTCAACATGTGGATGATCGCCCCGCTATGGACGGCAGTGCTCTGCGCCTGCTTCATGTTCCGCAGCGGACTGCGTGCCTGGCTGTGGCTGGGTGCGGCCAATGTGCTCGTGTACGCGCTGCTGTGGGGTGGCCGGGCGCTGTCGGGCGCAACATGAAGATACGCACCGACATCCTGCGTACCTACACCGACGTGCACACCTGGGTGGGTATCGTCGCAGGGTTGGCACTGTTCATTGCCTTCTACGCCGGTGCGATCACGATGTTCGAGGAGCCGCTGCGCCGCTGGGCCTCACCGCCGGCGCAGCTGCCACCCGCGGTTTCTCTGGAGCACACGCCGGAACTGCTCGAGCGGCTGGTGGCGGCGCATCCGGAGACCGCCGCGCGCTACACGCTGCACCTGCGCACCGATGCGGACACGCCGGCGCGGATCAGCTGGCAGGACCGGGACGGCCACCGCTTCGGCGCGGCGCTTGATGTGCGCGGGGAACTGGCTACCACGCCGATGGACGAGGCGCCGGTGGCGCAACTGGTGGATGTGCTGCACCAGCAGGTGGGCCTGCCGTTCGAGCACGAGGTGTCGATGCCCATCATGGGGGTGATCGCGCTGCTGTACGGCGTGGCGCTGGTCTCCGGCGTCATCGTGCTGCTGCCCACGCTGATGCAGGACCTGTTCGCCTGGCGCGCCGGCCGCAATCTCAAGCGCATGTGGCTGGATGTGCACAATTCCCTGGGCGTGTTCAGCCTGCCCTTTCATGTAGTGATGGCGCTGACCTCTGTCGTGTTCGCCTTCCATGATCAGATCTACGACGTTCAGGACGCGGTCGTGTACGGGCACACGCTCGATGAGATGTGGGCGGCCGATCGACTGCCGCCGCCGCAGCCGCAATCCGGCGCGGCCGTGCTGGCACCATTGCAGCTCGTGGCAAGGCTGCGCGAACAGGCACCGGGGTTCACGCCGGTGGCCGTGGAGTACCGCAGCATGCCGTCTGGCGTGATGAGCGCGCGCGTGCTGGGCTACGACGATGCGCAGATGCACCGCGCGCCCACCTACGGACTTGCACAACTGGATCCATACAGCGGACAGATCACGCAGGGCAACTACCTGCCGGGCCATCAGAGCGGATGGGACAAGACACTGACCAGCTTCTTCACGCTGCACTTCGGCAGTTTCGGTGGTACACCGGTGCGCTGGGTCTACTTCCTGCTCGGCCTGGCCGGTGCCTTCCTGTTCTATTCCGGCAACCTGATCTGGATCGAGGCGCGGCGGCGGCGGCAGCGGCGCGGTGATCCCGCATTGCCGGCGCAGAAGCGTTCGCACCGCGTGATGGCCGCGCTTACGGTGGGTGTGTGCGTGGGCTGCATCGCGGGGATTTCCCTGACCGTGGCCGCGGCCAAGTGGCTGCCGGGTCGCGTGACCGATCTGCAGCGTGCGCACACATGGATCTACTACGCCGTCTTCCTGGGCTGCACGGCCTGGGCGCTGTGGCGCGGTGCGGCGCGCGCCAGCGCCGAGCTGCTGGCCTTCGCCGCCGCGGCCACGCTGATGGTGCCGCTGGCCAGCCTGCTGGCGCAACTGCGCACACCAGCCTGGCAGCCGTCCGGCTTGCTGATCGATGCGGTGGCGCTGGTAGCTGCCGTCCTGCTGGCGCTGTTTGCTGTGCTCTCGCGCCGGCGCGCGCTGCACGGTGATCCGGACAGCGTCTGGTCGCTGCCGAGGCCGGCCGCGGCAACTCCGGTGGACGCGGCTACCGCCCGCTCCACCGAACCGGCATGAGCGGCCATCGGGTGTGTCGCGGGTTCGCCGCGCTGCTGGCTGCAGCTGCCGTGCTGGTGGCAGTGGCGTCACCGTCTGCAGCGTACGCGGCGACACCCGCCCAGCCGGCTTCGCTCGTGGATCTGCGCGAGCGCACCGTGTCGCTGTCCAAGCCGGTGCGCCGCATCGCCATCGACGATGGCCGCTACCTGATCGCGCTGTCGCTGCTGCTGGAGGATCCGGTGAAGGGGCTGGCTGCCTGGCCGCGCGACGTCAACCGTATCGGTGAGACAACTCATGCGCTGCTGCTGCAGCGCTTTCCGGCGCTGCGCACGGTGCCTCGCGTAGCCAGCTCCGCCGACAACTTCAATCTGGAGGCGATGCTGGCGGCGGCGCCGGATGTGGCCGTGGTCTCCATGGGCAGCGGGCCTTCGCAAGCGCAGGTGGCGCAGCTGGAGGCGGCCGGCATCCGTGTGGTGTTCATCGACTTCTTCACGCGGCCGTTCGCGAACCAGGAGCGCAGCCTGCGCATCCTGGGTCAGCTCACCGGCCGGCAGGCGCAGGCCGAGCGCTTCATCGCATTCCGCGAGGAACGCCTGGAGCGCATCTCCAGCCGCATCGCAGGCCTGCCGCCGCAGGATCGCCCGACGGTGTTCCTGGAGGCCCATGCCGGAGGCTCCGGCGATTGCTGCAACTCGCCCGGGCGCGGCAACGTGGGCGACTACATCGAGTTCGTCGGTGGCGCCAACATCGGCGCCGATGTGCTGAAGGGTGCGTTCGGCAAGCTGAACAAGGAGTACGTGATCTCCCGCAACCCGCACGTGTACATCGCCACTGGTGGACCGCACCTGGCCGCCAGCGGCGGTCTGGTGCTGGGCCAGGGCTACGATGCGGCGACGGCGCGTGCCTCGCTGGCCCGCGTGGCGGCGCGACAGGGCATCTCGCAGCTGGGCGCCGTGAAGTCCGGCCGCACGCATGGCCTGGCGCACCAGCTGATCAACTCGCCGATCGACATAGTCGTCATCGAGGCGTTCGCGAAGTGGATTCACCCCGAACTGTTCGCAGATGTGGATCCGCAGCAGACACTCGATGCCATCAACCGTGAATTCCTAGCCGTGCCCTACGAGGGCACGTACTGGGTGGACCTGCCAGGAGCACCGCAATGAAGAATCCTTCGATGATCCGTCTTCGTCCCATGCTGCCCGCCGCCGTACTGAGTCTCGGGTTGGCGTGTGGGCAGGCGACGGCCGCGCCGGTCGTGGAGAAATCCGTGAAGCTCGACGCAGGGCTGTACGAACTGGCCGTGGATCCGGCCACGGGCCGTGTGTACGTGGCCAGTGCCGGCAGCCGCACGCAGCCGGGCGCGAAGATCATCGTGCTCGATGGGGCTACCCTCGAGCGCCTGTCCGACATCGACGTTTCCGCCACACCGGTGTACGGCGTGGGCCTCAATGCCGCGGCGGGCATGCTGTACGGCACCGCCACACGCAATGGCAGCGTCACGGCGGTGGATGTGCGCAGCGGCAAGGTCGTGGCCTCGATCCAGCACGGTGAGGGTGCGCATGTGCGTGAAGCGGTCGCCGATCCGCGGGCGAACCGCGTGTATGTATCCGTGGTCGGCAGCCGGGATGGCAAGGGCGAGTCCAGCGCTGTGTGGGTGATCGACGGGCTTCACAATGCCTTTGTCGAATCCATTCCGGTGGAGGCCGGTACGCTGACAGGCGTTGCAGTCGATCCCGCCGGCGGCAGGCTGTTCGCCACCGCGATGGGGGACAACGAGGTCCTGGCCATCGATCTGGCGCAGAAGAAGGTCGTGTCGCGCTGGCCCGCCGGTGGCGAGTCGCCCGTAAATCTGGTGTTCGATGCGGCCGGCCACCGGCTGTTCGTTGCGAACCAGAAGAGCGGCAGCCTGACGGTGCTCGATGCCCGCGACGGCAAGTTGCTCAGGTCCGTACCGACCGGCGAGGGTGCGCTGGGCGTGGCTTTCCATCCCGGACGGCAGCAGGTGTATGTGGCCAACCGGCAGGCGGGTACGCTCACGGTCGTGGATGCGAAGGACTATTCGGTGGTGGCCAATCTGCAGACCGGTACCTTGCCGCAGACCATTGCGGTGGATGCGAAGAACGACCGCGTGTTCGTCAGCAACAAGGCGCGCGGCCTGCCGCGCAATGCGCCCGCCGGCACTGCGGCGCCCGAGGATCCGGCTGGCGACACGGTTACGCTAGTGCGTCCCTAGCAGGCCATCCACCAGCACCTGCAGGCGGCCGGCCGAGCAGCGCTCCACACGTGCGCGCACGTTGTAGACGCGGGCCAGCAGCTCGGGCGTGATGGCCTCGACCGGCGGTCCGCAGGCGGCCAGCCGGCCGCCGTCCAGCACCAGGATGCGATCGGCCCATTGCGCGGCCACCTGCAGGTCGTGCAGCACCACCAGCGCGGTGGTGCCGCGCTCGCGCGCCAGGTCGCGCAGCAATTGCATCACGCGCAACTGGAACTGCAGGTCGAGCGCGCTCAGCGGTTCGTCCAGGAGCAGCAGGCGCGGCTCGCGTACCAGCGCCTGTGCCAGCGCGACCAGCTGGCGCTGGCCGCCGGACAGCCGCAGGAGTGGCTCCAGCGCGAGATGCGCGATGCCCACGCGCTGCAGTGTTGCGGCCGCCCGTTCCACGGCCTGGGTCGAGCCGCCGTCATCCGCTGCGGGCGTTGCCAGCCACGCGCCCATCACGGATTCCAGCACCGACAGCGCCAGCCCCTGCGGCAGCGATTGCGGCATGTAGGTCACGATGCGCGCGCGTTCTGCGGTTCGCAGCTGCGCCAGCTCCCGGCCGCCGAAGACAACCGAACCGCTGGCCGGCAGCAGGCCGGCCAGCGCGCGCAGCAGTGTGCTCTTGCCGGCGGCGTTCGGGCCGATGACGGCGTGCACCTGGCCGCAGGGCAGCGGCGGCACGGTCAGCGCGTCGAGCACGCCGCGCTGGCGGTATCCGGCCGTCAGGCCGGAGATGGCGAGCCAGCCCTGCGAGTCGGTCATGCCGGTCCCCGGCGGCGGAAGATCAGCAGCAGGAACACGGGTACGCCGACGATGGCTGTCACCACGCCCACTGGCAGCATCACGCCTGGGATCAGCAGTTTGCTGGCCACCGAAGCCAGCGACAGCATGGCCGCACCGGTGAGCAGGCTCGCCGGCAGCAGGAAGCGGTGGTCCTCGCCGATCAGGAGCCGTGCGATGTGCGGACCCACGAGGCCGACGAAGCCGATGGTACCGACGAAGGCGACGCAGGTGGCCGCCAGCAGGCTCACGCGCAGCAGCGAGGTGAAGCGCAGCCTGCCCACGTCGATGCCGAAACTGCGCGCGCGGTCCTCGCCCAGCCGCAGCGCTGTCAGGCGCCGTGCCGCGCCCATCGTGAAGGGCACCACCACCACGAGCAGGGCCAGCAGCACCCAGACATTGGGCCAGGTGGTGCGCGACAACGAGCCCATGCTCCAGAACACCAGCTGCTGCAGTGCCTCCTGCGAGGAAGCGAACTGCAGGAAGGCCACCAGCGCGTTGAACGCGAACACCAGCGCAATGCCGAACAACACTATGGTTTCCGTGCCTGCGCCGCGTACCCGCGCCATGGCCTGCAGCAGCAGCACCGAGCCAAATGCGAACACGAAGGCGTTCAGCGACAGGATCCAGTCCGCGGGCACGCCGGGCAGTCCGAGCCCCAGCACAATGGCTAGTGCCGCGCCGAACGAGGCCGCCGAGGAAACCCCGAGCGTGAAGGGGCTGGCCAGCGGGTTGTCGAGGATGGTCTGCATTTCGGCACCGGCCAGCGACAGGGCGGCACCGACCAGCAGTGCCATCAGCGCGTAGGGCAGGCGCACCTGCCAGATGATGGCCGCCTGCGGGTCGCCGAGACTTGCCGGATCGAACAGCCCGCGCAGCACCTCGATGGGGCGCAGCGCCGCAGGTCCGGTCATCAGATCCAGTACCAGGGCGCACAGGCACAGTGCGGCGAGACCCGCGATGATGCGCAGGCGGGAGACGACGATGCTGCGGTATGCCGCGCCGAGCTCGCGGGCCCGGTCCGCAGAGCGGGATTCGGCGGATTCTGTCACGCGGCCTATTCTAGGATAGCCACATGGAAATTTTCTCTCCCGCACCCGGCTACGAGCTTTGCATCTGGTGCCCGGAGCAGCCGCCACCAGCCGGCGGCTTTCCCGTTGTGCTGGTGCTGGATGCGGGACTGGCCTTTACCTGCTTCGTGGAGTGCGTCCGCGGCGGTGCCCGCAGGCCGCAGGCCACGGGCATCGATGCAGCCGTGGTAGCAGGCCTGCGTTCTGTCGCGCCGGACAAGGCCTTGCGTGACGCGCGCATGCGCGACTACACCGCAGGATCCTGTGCTGACGAGGCCGATGGCGGTGCGGGTGGTGGAGCGGAGGCCTTTCTCGCATTCATCGAGAAACAGGTGCTGCCGGCCATCGAACAGCGGGCGCCTGTGGATGCATCCCGCCGCACACTGTTTGGCCACTCGCTGGCGGGCTATTTCTGCCTCTGGGCGTTGGCGCGACGACCGGGCCTGTTCGATCGCCATGTCGCCATCAGTCCTTCGGTGTGGTGGGATCCGCAAGCGCTGTGGGCGGAGCCTCCGGTGCACACTGCGGTGGGCGACGGAACCATCGAAGCGGGCAGTTCCGGCCTGTACGTTGCGGTGGGGGAATGGGAGGCGACGGCTGCGCCCTGGCAGCAGGCGGGTGGCGCGGATCCGCAGCGCGATGCGCGCCGCGAAAGTCGGCGCATGGTCGAGCAGGCGCGCTCGACCAGCGCGCGCTTTGCGTCCCGGCTGCCGGTAGGCGCTGTCACCTTCGAGGTGTTGCCCGGCGAGGATCATTTCTCGGTGGTGCTGCCTGCGGTGCCGCGGGCACTGCGGTTCATGCGTCGCTGAGCTCCTGCGGCAGGCGATCCGGCGTTGGATCGGGACGTTCCTGCAGTCCGGGTCCGACCGATTGGCGCGGGGTTTCGAGGTTCCGGTGCAGGAGAGCAGAGTGCTTCGCGTCCGGGAGATGTTAGCCTCGACCGATGGGAGAATTCACCCGGGCATTGGATGATCTGCGCGCCGGTCGCTCGACGACGGACGCCGTGAATGAGCTGTTTCGTGCCACCTATGGCGAGCTCAAGCAGCTTGCGCGTGCGAGCCTGCGGCGCAATGCTCCCATCACCACACTTGACACCACCGCCGTCGTGCATGAGTCCTATCTGCGTTTTCTCAACCGGGAGGGGTTGGCGCTGGAGGACCGGCGGCATTTCCTGATCTATGCAGCACGTGTCATGCGTTCGGTGGTGGTCGACATGACGCGCCGGCGATGTGCCGCACGTCGGGATGGCGGAACGCCGGTGACCTTGCGCACTGACCTGGATGCCGCCGAGGTGCGTGACGAGGAGCTGCTGCGTGTGGACGAAGCGCTCACCGGCCTTGAGCGCATCGATCCGCAGCTCGCCCGGATCGTGGAGATGCGCTATTTCGCCGGATTCACGGTGGACGAGGTTGCCAGCCACCTCGACACTTCGGCGCGCACCATTGCGCGCCAGTGGAACAAGGCGCGGTTGCTGCTAATGGACGCGCTCCGCGAAGCCTGATGCGCGCCGACGTGCTCTCGAAGTGGGAGGTGATCGACCGGCTGCTCGATGCAGGCATGCAGCTGGAGCCGGCGGCGCGGCGCGCATGGCTGGAATCCCAAGTCGGCATCGATGCCGAGACCCGCGCCATCCTGGAGCGCATCCTGCGCAACGAGCCGGCGCTCGAGGGTTTCCTGGACTCTCTGCCTCCGGTCGACATCGGGGATCGGGGGCAGGAGCCCGGCATGGAGATCGGCGGTTACCGGCTGGTGCGCGAGCTGGGCCGCGGCGGCATGGGGGCCGTCTGGCTCGCGGCCTCCATAGCAATCGCGGATGCTCCGCCCGTTGCGGTCAAGTTGCCATACGCCGGTATGCCCGGCGAGCGGCTGCGCGAGCGCTTCGAGCGGGAGCGGCGCATCCTTGCCAGCCTTAATCATCCGAACATCGCCCGTTTCTTCGAGGCAGGGGTGTCGGCCGAGGGCCAGCCCTGGCTGGCTCTCGAATACATCGACGGTGAGCCGTTGCTCGACCACTGCGAGCGGCGCGGGCTCGAGCCGCGTCAGCGCGTGGCGTTGTTCGCGGCGGTGCTGCGCGGCGTGCAGCATGCGCATGCCGCGCTGATCATTCATCGCGATCTCAAGCCATCGAATATCCTGGTGTCCGCGGCCGGCGACCCGAAGCTGCTGGACTTCGGCATCGCCAAGCTGCTCGACAGCGATACAGGGCACGCGGCGCAGACCCAGCTCACCCGGCTGCACGGCCGCCTCATGACGCTGGAATATGCGTCGCCGGAGCAGCTGCGTGACGCGGCACTGACCACAGCGACTGATGTGTACTCTCTGGGGGTCATTCTCTGCGAGCTGCTGAGCGGAGCCAGGCCCTATCTGCTCGAACGCGGCACGCGCGCCGAACTGGAGGAAGCCATCCTCATGGGCGAGCGGCTGCCGCCGAGCCGCGCCGGGGGGTGGGTGAGCCGGGACGGTCGCGCACTGCGTTTGCTGCGCGGTGACCTGGACGCCATCGTGCTCAAGGCGCTGCAGCCCGATCCCGCGCTGCGCTATGGCACTGCGCAGGAATTCGCCGAGGATTGCGAGCGGTACTTGCAGAATCTGCCGGTGCGAGCGCAACCCGAGGCGTGTGGCTACCGGATGCGCAAGTTCCTGCGTCGCCATCGCCTGGTGCTTGCGGCGACGGGCGCCGTGTCGCTGGCGCTGCTGGCCGGCGCCGGGCTCACGTTCTGGCAGGCACGCGTGGCCGTCACCGAGGCGGCCAAGCAGCGTGCCGTGCAGTCCTTTCTCACGGATCTGTTCGACCGCAACTCGCGCCAGCAGCGTGATGCCGTGCGCGCGCGCGACATGACCGTGCGCGACCTGCTGCTCGACGCGGCCGGACGGGTGTCCGGCAGCATGAGCGAAGCGCCGCCGGTGAAACTGGAGCTGCTCAACACCCTCGCACGCCTGCTGAGTGACGTCGACGAGTACGGGAAGTCGGCCCAACTGGGGCGCGAAGCGGTGGCGCTGGCGCGTTCCGCCGGGCTGTCGCGCACCGATGCCTATGTGGAAGCCCTGATGGGACTGGCCAGTGCGAACCGGCTGCTGGGCCATGCCGAAGAGGCCGCTGCGGCGCGGGACGAATCCCTGCGCGTGCTCGACGAGCGCGGGGAGCACGATACGTTGCTGCGGGCGCGCGCCAGCGTGAACACACTGGCGCAGCTCGCTCCGGACCCGGTGCGTGAGATGGCGTTGCTAGAGCAGGGCGAGCGCCTGTTCGAACGACGCTATCCCGATGAGCCCGAATATTTCCGCGCCTTGTACGTGCTCGGAAACTTCCATCGTACGCGCTCCGAGCCGGCCCAGGCGCGGCGCTACTTCGAACGTGCGCTGGAGGTGTTTCCACGCGTGGCGTCCCGCGACTATTTGAGCTTTGCCGCCAGCCGCGCATTCCTTGCGCAATGCGAAATGGCTCTGGGCGAGGTCGATGCCGCATTGCGCGACTACGCCGCCGGCATGGAGCTGGTGGAGCAGTACGCGGGCCCGAATGCATTGCCTACCCGGTTCCATCGGGGCAACTACGCAAACTACCTGCACATGGCCGGGCGGCTGGCGGATTCGCGCATGCAGTTTTCCCGCGCGCTGGCAGCCGCTGCGGGTGAACGGGATGTGGCCGAGTTCGACAATGCCGTGTATCTCGGTGCGGCCCTGCTCGAAGAGGGCCGCCCGGCCGAAGCGCGCGCCGCGCTTGAGCCATTGGCAGCGCAGTGGGTGGAGTTCGGGCGCCGGTTCGCGGCCAACGGCGAGCGCTGGCTGGCCTTGCTGTCGGTTGCACAGGCGTTGCAGGGCGATGTTGCGGGTGCGCGGGCCACGATGGCCAGGCTGCCCGAGTTGCAGGTGCTCACTCCTGCCGTGGATTTTCGCAGCAGCATCGCGCATGCGGGGGATCTCGCCTGGCTGAGCTTCGCGGCCGGCGATGCGCGCGCCGCCTGGCAGCGCTCGAGTGGTCTGCGCGAAGCACTTGCCGCCCGGGATGAAGTGTTCAGCGACGAGGCGGTGCGCGCCCATGCCCAGCTCGCCGAAATCGCGGCCGGCGCCGGGCAACCCGCCGAGGCTCGCCAGCATGCCCGGCTGGCCCACGAGCTGCTGTATCGCGCGACGCAGCCGGGATCCTTACCCTTCCTGGAGTTCCGTGTCGCCAAGGCTATGGGGGAAGCGGCGCTGGCTGCCGGCGACGCCGGTGAAGCCCTGGTCGAGCTGCAGAAGGCCCATGCGCTGGGTGCGCCGCTGCAGGCGCCGGACAGCCCCTGGGTGCTGGACCTGCAGCTTGCACTGGCTGGCGCCCATCAGCTGGCCGGCAACCGTGACCAGGCGCGCGCTGCTCTGGGCGAGGCTGACCGGCTCGCGGCCCGCAGCCGTGGCATGTCCGCGCAGCTGGCGTTGCGTCTGGCTGAAGCGAGGCGCCGGAGCGGCTGACGGTGGCAGGGTTTCCCGCGATTTCGCGTATGGGCGTAGGGGCACCTTGCGCCATACCGGAGTCGAGACATGACCTGGAAGATCCGCGGCCTGCTGCAGGCCGAAGCCAACTCGTCGGATTCATTGGCGGATTGCCGCATCGACGCCCTGTTCGACCAGGCGGTGACTGTGCCCGCGGAGGACGCTGCCGCGAAGGAACCTGCGCTTGGGGGCGTTGGCTCGCATGAGGTGGCCGACACCAGCAAGGAAACCGGCAAGAGCACCACTGTCCCGGTGGCCGGGCGCATATCCGCGTTCAGCGACGCCAATGGCAATTTCGAACTGGCGCTGCCGCTGCGCAAGCAGATCGCCAGCAAGACCATTCGCTTCAACGTGGCCGCTCCCACGGGCCAACCCCTTGGCCGGCATGAAGTGCGGCTCGAGGAGATCGACAAGGAGGGCAGGGTCGTCATTGCGGTGACCTCCCGCTACTCGATAGGACTATCGCCGCTCAAGGATCCACCCAGGGCGCCGCGGCTGCGGCTGACCGGCCGCGTCATCGACAGCCGCGGCGGCACGCTGCCCGCGAATCTGCAGGTGTTGCTGTTTGCGCGCCGTGCTGACGACAAGGACGATGGCAGCCGCATGCCTATTCTGGTGGCCCGCACCGATGCGTCGGGCTATTTCTTCGGTGATGCTCCCAACGACAACTTCGAAACCGCCGCCGCTCTGGTCGCCGGCCATGAGGGTGAGTTGCCGGTACGGGTGCGCGACGGAGCCATCGAATCACCGGTGCTGCTGGTCGTCGATGCGGTCGCGTCCGCGGGTGAGCCCGACAAGGCCGATGATGGCTGTGACTGCCATGGCGCTAAGATTCCGCCGCGTACACCGGGTCAATCGGAAATCGACAGCTCGCCGGATACCTACTCGGTGGACTTGGGGACCGGCCGCTGCGTGCAGTTCAACGCACCGAACCGCGCGATCGAGGAGTTCAGTTTCTACACGGTGGTCCGTACCACGGAGCCGGATATCCGCGGTCTCACGCTGGCCGAGGTCAAGCCACCGAAGCCGCCTGCCGGCACCTACGCGCCGCCGCCATCCGGTGGCGGCAATGTTCCCCCGCCGCCGCCCCGGTCGGTGCCACCGCCCCCCGGATCCTCCGGCACAGGGACACCGCCTCCACCGACATCGTCGGGCGGCTACACGGTGCCACCACCCAACACCGGCTACGGCAGCGGCTCCCCGCCGCCGCCCCCGCCTCCGGGTGTGGCCAGCTATGCCGCCAGTACTGCCGACTCCACCGCGACGGGTCTCTTGCAGATGTCCAAGCTGGAAGAAGCAGTGACCACGGCATGGAAGGGCGGGCGCATGGGCCCCATTCCCCAGCCGGCGCCGGAAGTGGCACGCGCGCCGGGACGCGCCCGGCTCACGGGCGACAATGCGGTCGACTGGGATGCGACGCCGACCTTCTACGAGGCGACCACCATCGCACACGGCCACCTGCTGCACTTCAAGCAGGTGTGGTATGCGGACGGGTATTCACTGGGCGATCTGCTGTACAGCCTGCCGCTTGCCCCCGGTCAGAAGAAGCTCATCTCCGTGCTCGACTGGGAGCGGCGTGAACGTTCGGAGCGGGGCGAGGCCACCTTCGTCAGTGAGTCGCTGAGCGCCGCGCTGTCGCGCGACCGCGATCTGGGTGAAGTGGTCACGGGAACGCTCACCGAATCGGCGCGCGGCGGTTCGCGCAGCACCACCGCCGGTGTCGGTGTGGGCACCGGCGCCGCCGGCAGTGGCTCCTACCAGGGTTTCAACTTCGGCGCTCTGCTGGGCGTGTCCGGCGGATATGGCGAGGCTAATTCGTCGGCGTGGCAGGATTCAGCGCGCACGCTGTCCTCCACTTCCATGCAGACGCTGCGCGATCGCACCTTACAGTCCGCCTCCGCGGTTCGCGGGCTGCGTTCCTCCGTAGTCCAGACCGTTTCACAGGGCGAGGCCGTGCGTGCCACCACGGAAGTGGTGGCCAACCACAATCACTGCCATGCGGTCACCATCCAGTATTTCGAGGTGCTACGGCATCTCAAGCTGGTTCACGAGCTTTCCGATGTGCAGGAATGCTTGTTCGTGCCGCTGCCGATGGCGGAATTCGAGGGAACCAAGGTATTGCGCTGGCGCCAGCCGCTGCGCACCTATCTCATGCGGCCGGATCTCGACGTGGGTTTCGACGCCGTGCGCAGAATCCTCACCGGCTGGCAGGACACCGATATCCCGCTGCTGCGCTATGCGGACGAGCAGGTGATCTCGTTCAACGGCGAGATGCAGCTCACCATCATCATTCCGATGCCGCCGTTTCCCGAGCGGCCCAGACCCAAGCCCGAGGATCCCGCGGACACCGCGCAGGCCATCAACAATGCGGTGAATCCGACCACGGGTTTTCTCGGTGTGATGCTGGCCATCGCCAGCGGCGGCGCTTCGCTGATCGCGAACGCGGTCACGGGCAGCGCCATCGAGGCGACCAAAGCCGCAACCCAGGGCGCACGCGCGCTGGCCGACAGCCTGTACGAGCAGCCGACCGCGCAGGAGCGCTACGACAAATTCCACGCCGAGGTCATGCCGGCGCTGGCGGCGGGATTCGTGGACCAGCTCGAGTTGTGGGCGCTGTACAACGGCGTCGAACGGCGCATCAGCGGCGTGGATTTCACGCTGGTGTCCAATTATTCGCCGGGCATGCCGCTGCTGGTGGCGATACGCGGCAGCTTCCCGGGCGGCATGCAGCGCGGCCAGATCTCGCAGCTCATCATCCGCTCCGCCGCTGGCCTGCCTTCGGGCTGCCGCGCCATCATCAACTCTGCGACCTTCCGCTATCGTACGGCCACCTTCGAGCACGCGCTGGTGGACGATCTGCGCGTCAACGACGACATCGACATGCCCAAGGTCATCGCGACGGTGACCAATGGATATGAAGTGTCGATCCAGCGTACCGCGCCCGGCCAGGGCGCGACGCTGTACACGCCCACGGACACCTGGGAGCAGCGCAATCCGCGCAAGGAAGACATGCGCATCGGTGCCGAGCTGGTAGAGCATCTCAACGCCAATCTCGAGTACTACCACCACGCCATCTGGTGGACCATGGATCCGAGCCGGCGGTACATGCTGCTCGATGGTTATCTGGCCCCCGGGGCCGGCGAGCGCAGTGTGGCTTCGGTGGTGGAGAACCGGCTCATCGGCATTGTCGGCAATTCGCTGGTGCTGCCCGTGGCGCGCGGCATTCATCTCGATCCGCGATTCCGGTCGGACCCGGACGGTGAGGCACCGGACCTGCTCGAATACTATGCGCTCAGCTCACCCATCGCACCGGCGCGCGTCAGCCTGCCGACGCGTGGCGTGTTTGCCGAGGCAGTCATGGGTTCGTGCAATGCCTGCGAGAAGATGGACGATTCGCGCTTCTGGCGCTGGGAGGATTCGCCCATCGATGAGCCGCCGGGCATCGACAACATCTCTACCAACACCCGCAGGGCCGAGCCGCAGAACCTGCAACCCTCGGCCCTGCCTTCCCCCATCGTCTCCATTCAGAATGCGCCGCAGGCGCCGGATCCCACCGGGTTGCGGGCGGCATTGGACCTGCTGGGCAAGCAGTCGTTTACCGACATCACCGGGCTGGCGGGCACTCAGCAGAATGCCGCCGCCGCCTATTCCAAGGCCATGGACACGGCGTTCGCCTTCGGCAAGGAAGCCTCGACGCTGGCGCAGCAAGCGTCCATGCAGAAATCTCTCGACAAGACCATGTCGGCCATCGACAAGGCGGAAGAGGAGAAGAAGATCAGTCCCGAGGATGCCAAGTCACTGCGGCTCGCGGCGCTCAAGAAATCCATCGGCGATGACACTTCGAAGGACGGCGGCACGGACAACGCCAAGAAGAAACTGGAAGTCATCGAAGGCGCGAAGAAGACCGCGGCGATCAAGCCCATCGTGGCCGAGGATCTCAATGAAGGCGTGCTGCGCCAACTGATCGACAGCGGAAACTCCAAGACCGCCATCGATGCGATGACCGAGATCGCGCGTGAAATCGACCCAGGTTCCATCGGCAAGCTCGGCGCGACCTCCGATGGCGGCTTCGAGATCATCAATGCCGACTACACGCCGGGGCGTACGGCGCCGGCACCCAAGACCGGCGTGAGCGCCGTGGTGGACGGGTCGGGAGAGGAAACCTCCAGCACCCAGACGCTGCTCAACGGCACGCGCGGTGTCATGAACACGCTCGGCGATGCGCTGGCGAAGTGGAAGGACTCGCCCTCGGCCTCTCTGACCGACGCCATCATGGAGACCATCAAGGATGCGACCCTGGAAGCGGCCGACGAATACACCGACGAGATTCCCTTGTTCCGTGCGGTCAAGGTGGCGGCCAAGTATTCGCTGGTGCTGGCCGATGGCATCGGCGACGGCATAGAGCAGGTGAGCACCGAACTGCAGGCGCGCTATGGCGAGGCGGAGAACTACTCCGATCGCGACGGCATCTCCGAGAGTGCGTACAAGGCGATCCGTTTTGCCTCGCGCTGGCAGGCCAACAGCGTCGGGCACCTCAACGATGTCATCAAGGTGGGTGTCGACCGGCTGTTGCGCCAGCTGGCGGCGGACTTCGTCGGCGAGCTGACGGCGGCAGGTACCAAGAAGCTGTTCTCGATGTCCACACAGCTGGTGGTGCATCTGCTCGAAAAAACCCCGCTCAAAGGATTAGCGCTGGCCGCGGTCAACGCGGTCGCCGAAAGGCTCCCGGAGGCGCGTCGCGAGGCCTATGGCACCGCGCTGGGGGCTGCGCTCGGCATGTGGGTACGGCAGCTCGACAACGCGGAGATGCGCAAGAAGCTCAAGCCATTGGTAGATGCCAGGGGCGCCAAGGAGTTCGACAAGGCGGTGATCAAGGCCCTTGCCGCGGCGCTGGTGGAAGGCGCGCTCGGCGATCCCAAGGCCAGGGACGGCACCAGCCTGCTCGCCAATCTGCGCACCGAGACCAGGGAGTGGATGCTGCAGTACCTGTACCAGCTGATCGGCAACGCCACCGGTTTCACCGTCGTTCCGACCAATGGCGCGCTCGCCATCACCGGCGACGAGGTGCGGATTCCGACGGCCCTGTACAACGCGATCCAGTACAGTGACGAAGAAGCGGCCAATGCGGCCTACGAGCGCAGACGGGGAGCGGCGATGGCCATCGGTCCGATGCGCGATGCCGCGGTCGCGAACCTCAACCTGCTGGCGGCCGCGCGCCGGCAGAAGGTGGCAAAGCTCGCCGCCGGCAGCAACTATGCCGGTCCCGATGCCTTCGATGTCTGGAGCGCCTACTGGGACGAAGTGAGCGCCACCTGCCATGCGGTGACACAGAGGTACCTTGCCGCGGGTGGAGATCCAGACAGCTACGTTTCGGGCTTGAGCTTCAGCTTCGAAACCTTCGAGCACGTGGACCCGCTGCGGCGGCGCCGCTGCTCCTACGATGTCATCGGCGAGCGTGGCGGCGGCGAAGGCGCGTTCTCAGCGCGCTATGTCGTGCTCGGGCAGCTTGACTACGTCGAGCGCGGCAGCATGGAGGCCTGACCGCCGCCGCCGGTCAGGCCCGGAGCAGACCCCCACGTATCCCCGACTCTACCTGGACGAAAATCCGCTACTTGGCGAGGACTTGGGCTATAATTCAGAGTTCCCCAGTGATATCAAAAGGTTAGCCAAGCGTGGACGCCGACTCGATGGCGCTTTTCACGGGCAACGCCAATCCGGCGCTTGCCCAGGATATCGCCCGCCATCTCAATGTGCCGCTGGGCCGCGCTTCCGTCACCACGTTCAGCGACGGCGAGGTGAACGTCGAGATCATGGAAAATGTGCGCGGCCGCGACATTTTCCTCGTCCAGCCCACCTGTCCGCCGGCCAACGACCATCTGATGGAACTGCTGGTGATGGTGGATGCCTGCCGGCGCGCTTCGGCGCGGCGCATTACTGCGGTCATCCCTTATTTCGGCTATGCGCGCCAGGACCGCCGTCCGCGCGCCACGCGTTCGCCCATCACCGCCAAACTGATCGCGAACATGCTGCAGAGTGCCGGCGTCGACCGGGTGCTCACCGTGGACCTGCACGCCGACCAGATCCAGGGTTTCTTCGACATCCCGGTGGACAATGTGTACGGCTCGCCGGTGCTGCTCACCGATGCCTGGCGCCAGCGCTACGAGAACATCGTGGTGGTGTCGCCGGACGTGGGCGGCGTGGTGCGGGCCCGGGCGCTGGCCAAGCAGCTGGATGACGTGGATCTGGCCATCATCGACAAGCGCCGCCCGCGCGCCAACGAAGTGAAGGTGATGAACATCATCGGCGACGTGAAGGACCGCAGCTGCGTGCTCATCGACGACCTCGTGGATACCGCCGGCACGCTGTGCCAGGCCGCCGAGGCGCTGAAGAACGAGGGCGCGCGCCGCGTGGTGGCCTACATCACTCATCCGGTGCTGTCCGGCAGGGCGGTGGAGCGCATCGGCAAGTCGCAGCTCGACGAGCTGGTGGTGACGGACACCATTCCGCTGTCGCCGGCCGCCAAGGCCTGCGGCCGCATCCGCGTGCTGTCGGTGGCTGGATTGCTGGCGGAGACCATCCGCCGCGTCCGCGACGAGGAATCCGTCAGCTCGATGTACATCGACTAACGCGCATCAATTTTTCGAAGGTGGCGCGCGCTGGTCGCGGCGCGCGTCGTGTTGCAACTGTCAGGAGTCTATCCAATCATGGCCAAGTCATTCGAAGTCGGCGCCGACAGCCGCAAGGACCAGGGCAAGGGTGCGAGCCGCCGCCTGCGTCATGCGGGCAAGGTGCCTGCCATCCTCTACGGTGGCAAAGGTGAAGCCGAGAACGTCACGCTGGACCAGCGCCAGCTGCTGACCATCATCGACAACGAGAAGTTCTACTCGAGCATCATCACGCTGAAGCTCGAGGGCCGGACGCAGCCGGCCATCGTCAAGGATGTGCAGATGCATCCGGCGAAGAACCTGGTGCTGCACGTCGACCTGCAGCGTGTGCTGGACGACCAGCCCATCCGCCTGCATGTGCCGATCCACTTCCTCAACGCGGCGACTTCGCCGGGCGTGAAGCTGCAGGGCGGCCTGGTGTCGCATCTGATGTCGGATCTGGAAGTCTCGTGCTTGCCGAAGGATCTGCCCGAGGCCATCGTGGTCGACATGGGCCAGATGAACCTCAACGAGACGCTGTTCCTGCGTGACCTGCAGCTGCCCGCCGGCATCATGGTGCCGGCGCTGGGCCAGGGCCGCAATCCTCCGGTGGTGGCCATCCATGCGCCGCGCGTCGAGGAGCCGGAGCCGGCTGCCGCCGAGGCGGCTGCTGCGGCGCCGGCCGCGGGCGCACCGGCGGCTGCGGGCGCTGCCGATGCCAAGAAGGACGCCGGCAAGAAGTAAGCCGGCATCACGATGCCCGGGCTCGCGGTCAAGCTCATCGTGGGCCTGGGCAATCCGGGACACGAATACGAATCCACGCGTCACAACGCGGGATTCTGGTTCGTGGACCTGCTGGCGCGGCGCCATGGCGGTGTCTTGCGCCTGGAGCCGAAGTTCAATGCGGAGCTGGCGCGCGTGCGCATCGCGGGCAGCGAGTGCTGGCTTGCCAAGCCGCAGGACTTCATGAACCGCAGCGGCCGGGTCACGGCCGCGGTGGCGGCGTTCTACAAGATTTCCGCCGCTGAGCTTCTGGTCGCGCACGATGAGCTCGACCTGCCATCCGGCACCGTGCGGCTCAAGGAGGGCGGCGGAGCGGGCGGGCACAATGGCCTCAGGGATCTCATCGCGCATTTTGGCGAAGACTTCTGGCGCCTGCGTGTCGGGGTGGGGCATCCGGGTTCGCGCGAGCTCGTCATGCCTTATCTTCTCGGCCGGACATCGGCCGCTGAACGCGAGCCGGTGGAGCAGGCACTGCAGCCGGCCGCGGACATCGTGCCGCTATTGCTGGAGCAGGGGGCGGCGGCGGCCATGCAGCGGCTGCATACCCGCGCACCGGCCGTCTAGAATTTGGGTCAATCCAGGATTTTCCATCAATGGGCATCAAGTGCGGAATCGTCGGGCTGCCGAACGTCGGCAAGTCCACCCTGTTCAATGCGCTCACCAAGGCGCAGATCGCGGCGGAGAACTATCCCTTCTGCACCATCGATCCAAATGTCGGCGTGGTGGGCGTGCCGGATCCGCGGCTCACGGAGCTTGCCGCCATCGTCAAGCCGCAGCGCGTGCTGCCCACGGTCATGGAGTTCGTCGACATCGCGGGGCTGGTGGCGGGCGCGTCGAAGGGAGAGGGGCTCGGTAACCAGTTCCTCGCACATATCCGCGAGACCGACGCCATCGCGCATGTAGTGCGCTGCTTCGTCAACGAGGACATCGTGCACGTGGCCGGGCGCATTGATCCGATCGCCGACATCGAGGTGATCGACACCGAACTGGGGCTCGCTGATCTTGCCACCGTCGACAAGGCCGCCGACCGCGCTGCCAAGGCGGCCAAGGCCGGCGACAAGGAGGCCGTGCGCCGGCGCGATCTGCTGCTGCGGCTGCAGAAGCATCTGGATGGCGGCGCTCCGGCCCGCTCCATGGAGCTGACGGAAGAGGAGCGGCGTGATCTGCGCGACCTGCAGCTGCTGACGCTCAAGCCCATCATGTACGTGGCGAACGTGAACGAGTCGGGGTTCACCGCTAATCCCTATCTGGACGCCGTGCGCCAGCGCGCCAGCCGCGAGGGTGCCGTGGTCGTTGCCGTGTGCGCAGCCATCGAGGCCGAGATCGCGCAGCTGGAAGATGCGGAAAAAGCCGAGTTTCTCGCCGACCTGGGCCTCGAAGAGCCGGGGCTGGACCGCGTGATCCGCGGGGCCTACCAGCTGCTCGGCCTGCAGACGTATTTCACCGCCGGTGAGAAGGAAGTGCGCGCCTGGACGGTCCGCGCCGGTTCCACGGCGCCGCAGGCGGCCGGCGTGATCCACACCGATTTCGAGCGTGGCTTCATCCGTGCCGAGGTGATTGGCTACGAGGACTACATCGCCTGCAAGGGTGAGGCAGGTGCGAAGGAAGCCGGAAAGCTGCGGCTCGAAGGCAAGGAGTATCTCGTGCGCGAAGGCGATGTGATGCACTTCCGCTTCAACGTGTGATCAAGCCGGAGAGTTGCTCAAGGCACCGACAGTCTCCAAATTGCGACATTCCGGCCGCACTACGTTAAATAAAGTGCGCAGCAGTGATCATAATGATCATGGTGGTTTGCGGCACTAGCCAGCATTTGCGAACCTTCCTTCCGTTTGTGTGAGTTGCGCAACGGAAAGGATGATGTCTGCAATACGGTGCTTTCAGAAAAATTGGTTGATGACGGGGTTGTTGTCGCTGCTCGCCGCCTGTGGTGGCGGTGGCAATGACGGAAGCACCGGAAATGGAAACGGCACCGGCACGGCGCCGGCCGTCTCCCTGTCCATCACGCCGATAGTGGCACAGGTACAGTCCGGCGATTCGGTCACGCTGACCGTGACGGCCGCGAACACGGATATCGTCTGGCCGACCAGCGTCGCCGGCACCTTCACGCATACTGGCAACACGGCTACCTATACTCCGCCCTCCGTGGCCGGGCGGTACGAATTCACCGTCAAAGCCAGCGCGGATTCCGCCAAGACAGCCACGGCCGTCGTCCAGGTCCTGATGCCGGATCCGGCCGTCTCCCTGTCCATCACACCTACGACATCCCAGGTGCAGTCCGGCGGTTCAGTCACGCTGACGGTGATGGCTGCGAATACGGATATCATCTGGCCGACCAGCGTGAACGGGGCTTTCACGCACAGTGGCAACACTGCGACCTATACGCCGCCGACTGCTGCAGGCCACTACGAGTTCATAGTTGCCGCCAGTGCAAACCCTTCCATCACGGCCACTGCCTCTGTCGAGGTCGTGGCCGGAACGGACCCGGCAACCATCTCCTTGTCCATTACGCCGACGTCGACGCAGGTGGAATCGCTGGATTCGGTCGCGCTAACCGTGGCCGCTGCGAACACGGATATCGTCTGGCCGACCAGCGTTGCCGGCACGTTCACGCACAGCGGCAATACTGCGACCTATACGCCACCGGCCGCCGCGGGCCACTACGAGTTCACCGTTGCCGCCAGTGCCAACCCGTCGATCACCGCCACCGCTTCCGTCGAGGTCTTCGTTCCGCAGCCGGCCGAAATCACCTCTTTCAGTCTGCCGCCGCCGCTGTCCGCAGGCAGCCTCGACGAGGCCGCCGGCCTCATCTCTTTCACCGCAACGGAATGGATCGACGGCCTGGATGCACTGCGTGCCGAGTTCGCGGCATCCGGGCAGGTCACCGTCAACGGTATCACGCAGGTCAGCGGTACCACCGAGAACAACTTCTACCGCGACGTGAGCTACACCGTTGCGACCGGAAAGTTCGTGCAGCGTACCTACACCGTGCGGATCAAGTCGCCGCAGACCACCGGTCTGCCGGTGATGCGTATCGACACGCAGGGCGGAGCGGAAATCAACAGCAAGGAAAACTATCTGCAGACGAATGTGACGGTTGTTGACCCAGCCGATCCGACGCATTCGTTTGCGCATGGGGACTATAAGGATCAGGTCCGCGGCCGCGGCAACAGCACCTGGGACTATCCCAAAAAACCCTATCGTCTGAAGTTCGACAAGAAGACCTCCATGTTCGGGCTCGAGGCGGCCAAGAGCTGGGTGCTGCTAGCGAACTATCAGGATCCCACGCTGCTGCTCAACAGCATTGCACTGGAGATGGGTCTGCGCTTCGGGCTTCCGTTCCCCCACCATTCCTTCCCTGTGGAACTGTTCGTCAACGGACGTTATGTGGGCAACTATCTGTTGACCGAACAGAACCAGACCGGCAAGGGGCGGGTCGACATCGACGAGAACGACGGTTTCCTGGTGGAGCTTGATCAGTGGTATGACGAGGAGCCGAAGTTCCGTTCGATGTACTACAGTCTGCCGATCATGATCAAGACGCCGGAGGATCTGCCTGATCCGTCGGGCTATGATTTCGTCAAGAATGCGATCAATGATCTGGAATTTGCGATGAATGATTCTTCGCTCTTCCCTGGCGGTGGCTATCGCGACCTCATTAATATGGGAACCTTCGTCGATTTCATCATGATCAACGAAATGGTTGGCAACGATGAAATCGGGTGGCCGAAGAGTAGCTACATGTACAAGGACTCGGACGCCAACGGCGGGAAGATTTCCATGGGGCCGCTGTGGGATTTCGATTGGGCCTTCGGTTACAGCTGTTACGGTTTCCAGTATTTTGCTGCGGCCGATCAGCTCATCGGCAAGCACAACTTCTTCCTGCGGTTCTTCGAGGATCCCCTGTTCGTCGCGCAATACAAGGCCCGCTGGGAGCAGATGCGCGGGCAAGTGCAGGGAATGGAGAGCTACATCCGCGACATGGCTGCCAAGTTGCAGAGGTCCCAGGAAGAGAACTTCCGGGTCTGGCCGGAGACCAGGAACAATGGCTATCCCCGCGAGATCGACGATCTGGTGGACTGGTGGCAGCGGCGTTTCCAGTATCTGGACCAGTACATCAGCACCGGGGACCTTCAGGGGCAGTCGTCGGTCCCGCGCTGCAGCTCGCCCGGCTCAGGGAGCTGATCCGCGGCTTTTCGGAAACCGACGCGGCAGCACCAGGAGGGTGACGCTGTCGCGAATGGTTACTATGATCTGCAGGCCTGCAGCAAACCGCGGGGGACGGTGATCAAGACCTGCCCGCGATCGCCGGGGCGGAATCTGGATTACACCTGCAACGCCGGCGGAAGCCCCCGCGCGAGACCAACATGATCATTGCGAACTGGATAAACGGCAGGCTGGAACAACCGCAGGCGGGTGCGGGAGAAACCCTGCCGGTATTCTGTCCTTCCACGGGCGAGCAGATCGCTGCCGTGCAATCGGCTTCGGCTGCCGAGGTGGACCGTGCAGTCCACGCGGCGCGCGCGGCCTTTGCGCAGTGGTCGGGGCTTTCGCCGGTGCGCCGCGCGCGTGTCATGTTCGGGTTCAAGCAGCTGCTCGAGGCCCGCAAGGATGAGCTGGCGCGCGTGATCTCCCGCGAGCATGGCAAGACCATCGACGATGCGGCCGGCGAGATCGCCCGCGGCATCGAGGTGGTGGAGTTCGCCTGCGGTGCGCCGCATCTGCTCAAAGGGGAGTTCTCCGAGAATGTCGGCGGCGGCATCGACAGCATCAGCATCCGCCAGCCGCTGGGCGTGGCGGTGGGCATCACGCCATTCAATTTCCCGGTGATGGTGCCGCTGTGGATGGCGCCGATGGCGCTGATCTGCGGCAATACCTTCATCCTGAAGCCCTCCGAGCGTGATCCTTCCGCCTCGCTGCTGCTGGCGCAGCTGCTGGCCGAGGCCGGCCTGCCGGCAGGTGCCTTCAATGTGCTGCAGGGCGGCCGGCAGACGGTCGAGGCCTTGCTGGCGCATCCGGACGTGCAGGCGGTGAGCTTCGTCGGTTCCACGCCGGTGGCCCGGCATGTGCACGAGACCGGCACCCGTAGCGGCAAGCGCGTGCAGGCGCTGGGCGGCGCCAAGAACCACATGGTCATCATGCCGGACGCGGACATCGAACGCGCCGCCGATGCGTTGATCGGCGCGGCCTACGGCTCTGCCGGCGAGCGCTGCATGGCCATATCGGTGGCGCTGCCCGTCGGCGGGCAGACCGCCGAAGCGTTGAAGGCCGCGTTGAGCCGGCGCGTGAAGGCGCTGAAGGTCGGGCCTTCCGACGGCGACGGCGTGGACATGGGGCCGCTGGTGACGCGCGAGCACCTGCAGCGCGTACGGGGCTATGTGGAAATGGGCGTCACAGAGGGCGCCGAGCTGGTTGCCGACGGCCGCACAACGGTGCCGGATGGACTCGCCGCCGGCTATTTCCTCGGACCGGTGCTGTTCGATCGCGTGCAGCCGCAGATGAGCATCTACCGCGAGGAGATCTTCGGCCCGGTGCTCTGCATCGTGCGCTGCGATGCGCTGGCCGATGCCGTGCAGCTCATCAACAGCCATCGCTTTGCCAACGGCGTATCCGTGTTCACGCGTGACGGCAAGGTGACGCGCGATTTTGCGCTGCGCGTGGAAGTGGGGATGGTGGGCGTGAACGTGCCGATTCCGGTGCCCACGGCGTTCCACAGCTTCGGCGGGTGGCGGCAGTCACTGTTCGGTGACCACCACGTGCATGGCCTGGAAGGCGTGCGTTTCTACACGCGTCTGAAGTGCATCACCCAGCGCTGGTTCGATCACGACGAGGCCACTGCACCGGCCTTCACGATGCCGACGTGGAAGTAAACCGGGAGCGTTGCGGATCCTAGGCCTGGGCGCTGAGCAGGCGGCCGGCGTGGGCGCCGAGTTCGGCGGGGCGCGCGCCGCCGGCGCCGTAGATCGCGGCGCCTGAAGGTGGGTCGAGCGTCCGCAGTATTCCGGATACCCGCGTCAGCCGTGCGCTGACCAATGCACCGTTGCGGTCGTTCTGCGCGCGGCAGTCCGTGGCGCGTTCCGTGACCTGGGCCTGGGCCCGGGCGAGGGTCCCGGTGGGGTCGCACCAGCGCAGCAGGCTGGCAATGCCCGCGGCATCGGCGCTGCGGCCGAGCATGTGGCACAGCGAACGGCGCTCGTCCTCCACGCGCAGCAGCGAGGCCACCGTGGCCTGGCGGGCGCCGCCCGCGGCCTCGAGGCCTTCGACATCGTTCTTCACCAGCAGCTCGTGCTCGCGCGCGAGCTGCTTCTCCAGCTGCGTCAGCAGCGCGGCTTCATCGGCGAGCAGGCTCTGCAGGTGCTCGCGGCAGGTTTCGGCTTGCATGCGCGGAGGTTATTTCAGCGTGGCGTCGTCCACCGGACGGCCGCGATCCAGGTCCTGTTCCAGATGCAGCAGCCGGTCGGCGATGCGCTGGGCATCGATGCGGTAGCTGCCGTCCTCGAGGCGCTGGCGCACGGCGGCGACGCGGTTCTCGTCGATGGCCGGTAATTCGCGCAGGCGCTGCTCGATCGCCGCGAGGCCGCGGGCCGCGCCGGTGATGCGCACGTCCACGCCGGCTTCGGCTGCAGTGCTGCCGCCGGCGGGGGATTCCCCGGATTTCCTGCTGGTCGCCGCGCCTGGTGCGGTACGCACCGGCCGGATTTCCACGCCGCTCACCCGATTGGACACGGTCCCTTCTCCATCCAGTTTCATGGGGTCCTTACATGGCTGTTATCGGCGGCCGCTGGAGATACTTTAGGGAATTTCACAATAGTCCGGCTCACAGGTCGACCCGCACGCGGTCGGCGGTCTCGGCCTGCCCTTCCACGATGCGGCGCGAGTCGAGGTTCAGTACACGTACCCTCCCGGCCGGGGAGGCGTCGGCTACGGCCTCGCCGCGGGCCCGCACCTCCACACCGCCGGCTGCGGCGACCAGCGTTACCCGCTGGCCTCTCCTTATGAGAGTGTCTTTTACCAGCAGGGCGGTGGTCAGCGCGGTGCCCGGTGCGGCCGGCATGCGCAGATGTCGGCCGGCAAGCTCGGCCGGATCGCTCAGATAGTCGGCCGGGAAGCCGGGCACGCGCAGGCGCCGTGGTTCGATGTCGCCCGGCCCTGGCTTGCCCAGCCGCGCGATGGCCTTGTTCAGGGTCAGGACGGTCATTTCGGTTTCGACGTTCACGGGAACGAACACCGACCACTGGGGTTGAGTGCAGCGCACGCCGATGGTCATGCGGGCGCCGGGCACGAGAGCTGCGGGAGCGAACCCCTGTGGTGGCTTGTCGCAGGCCGGCAACCGCAGCCGGGGGTCCAGCTGCGCAACCGTGACGTGCAGCACGCCCGGGCCGGCGCCGAACTGGCTGCGCACGAAGGCAGTGGCCGCATCGGCGATCGCCGGCAGGTCCTGCACTGAAGACTGGGCCGCGGCCATGCCGGGAACAACCAGCAGCAGCGCGGACAGCAGGCGGCGAGCCAGGCCTGTCGGAGAACCGTCGTTCGCGAATGGATTCATCATGGCATGGAGATCAAAGCAATCCCTGTGCCATCCGGCCGTGCATGCGCGAGCGCTCAAGTTTGCGGCAGTGCCGGCCGATAACCTCTGGCAGTCCTGCGCCATGCCGGCGGCAATGCGTTGCCGCCGGCCTGTGACTGTGTTCACGACCCCGACTCCCCGCAGCCGCCGCAGGCCGCGTTCCCGCTTCCCGCAGCCGTTCTGGCACGGGCATTGCTCCTCATCTGCGCAGGACAACTTTCTGGCGGAGTCATCCGTGGGCCTGGATCTCGATGCTTATCTCGGTGTGCACACTGCGGCGCTGCAGCTGCGTGAAAAACGCACCGAGCTGCTGGCGCAGAATCTCGCCAACGCGGACACGCCGGGCTACAAGGCGCGCGACCTGGATTTTCGGACCGCGCTGGCCTCGGCCACGGGGCCGGCTGCGGCTCCCGGGACACTGAGGGCCACGCAGGTGCGGCACCTGGGAACCCGGGAAGATGCGCCCGGGGCGCTGGGCGGCGCCGCAGGCAGCACCGAGGCTTTCCTCAAGTACCGCACGCCGCTGGCGCCCTCGCTGGATGGCAACACCGTCGATGCACAGCTGGAGCAGGCAGCCTTCGCCGACAACGCGGTGCGTTACCAGGCGACGCTGTCCTTTCTGTCTTCCAAGTTCCGCTCGCTGATGACGGCCATCACCGGCCAGTAACCGCGCAGCAAGGAGTCGCTCATGTCTTCTTTCAGAGTATTCGACATTGCGGGATCGGGAATGGCCGCGCAGTCCGTGCGGCTCAATACCGTCGCCAGCAACCTTGCCAATGCCGAGAGCGTCAGCGGCAGCCCGGAGACGGCTTACAAGGCACGGCACCCGGTGTTCGAAGCCATCCGTGCCGGAATGGCCGGCCAGAAAGATGCCGGCGCCGCTGTGCGCGTGCGCGGCGTGGTCGAGGACCAGAAAGCGCCCGAGGCGCGCTACCAGCCGGGCAACCCGCTCGCCAACGCCGATGGCTATGTATTTGCGCCCAACGTGAACACGGTGGAGGAGATGGTCGACATGATCAGCGCGTCGCGCGCCTACCAGAACAACGTGGAAGTCATGAACACCTCCAAAGAGCTGCTGCTCGCAACGCTGCGGCTGGGGCAGTAAGCCATGGCCGTCGGCAGCGTCGACAATTCCCTGGCTTCGGGCAGCACCCTGGGCGGCGTGAGCAAGAAGGACGAGCTGGGCCAGGACGCCTTCATGAAGCTGATGATCACGCAGCTGCGCAACCAGGATCCGCTGAAACCCATGGATCCTTCGGAGTTCCTCGGGCAGCTGGCGCAGTTCGGCACGGTTTCGGGCATCCAGAACATGCAGGATTCCCTCGCCGGGCTTTCCGATGCGTTGCGTTCTTCGCAGGTGCTCAATGGCACTTCGCTGGTCGGCCACAACGTGCTGGTGGCCACCGACAGCGCCACCCTCGGCGCGGAAGGCGACATCGTGGGCACGGTCACCATTCCAGCCAATGCCACCGATGCCGCGCTGCTGGTAACCGATTCCAGCGGCCAGCTGGTGCGGCGCCTGCCCCTGTCCACGCAGGAGGGGGAGATCGCCTTCTCCTGGGACGGCCTCGATGACCGCGGGCAGCGCGCGGATGCGGGCAACTACAAGTTTTCCACCGTCGCCACCGTGGGCGGCGCGACCGGGCAGATCGAGACGCGCCTCGCCGGCTATGTGGGCAGCGTGACCATCGATCCCGCCAGCCAGAACCTGACTTTGAATACCGACCTCGGAGCCTTTGCGCTCTCGAAGGTCCGCAGTGTGATGTAAGGAGCAATGCATGACTTTCCGACTGGCACTCAGTGGACTCAACGCCGCGCAGGCGGATCTGGGCGTGACGGCGAACAACATCGCCAACACCTCGACCACGGGCTTCAAGCGCTCGCGCGCCGAATTCGCCGAGCTGTTTGCGGTTTCGCCGCAGGGCGTCGCATCGCTCGCCACCGGCAATGGCGTGCGGGTTTCCGCCGTCGCCCAGCAGTTCGCCCAGGGCAACATCGACTTCACCGACAACAGCCTCGACCTTGCCCTCAGCGGTTCGGGCTTCTTCACGGTCAACGATGGCGGAGCGCTGGCATACACCCGCGCCGGCGCCTTCAAGACCGATGCCTCGGGATATGTGGTCAACGCCCAGGGGCAGCGCCTGCAGGTCTATCCGCCGATGGACGGCGGGATCTTCAACACCGGCGCACTCACGGACCTGCGGCTCATAACGTCGGAGAGCGCACCGGCGGCGACCAGCAATGTCGAGATGCTGATGAACCTGCCGTCCAACGCCACCGCACCGGTGAACAGCAATTTCAGTCCCTCGGATCCCACCAGCTACAACCGGGCGACCTCGCTGACCGTCTATGACTCGCTGGGTGCGGCGCACACGGCAACCATGTACTTCGTCAAGACCGGCACGGCCGGTGGCTGGGAATCGCACCTGTCGCTGGACGGCACGCCGGTGGGCGGCGCCCAGGCGCTGACTTTCAGCAATACGGGAGTGATGACTTCGCCGGTCAACGGCGAGATCAATTTCGGCACCTACCCACCGGCCACCGGTGCTGCCGACATGGATGTCACCTTCAATTTCGCGGGCGCCACGCAATACGGCGAGTCCTTCAGCGTGAACTCCGTGACCCAGGACGGCTACACCACCGGCCGCCTGATCGGCATGGACATCGACAAGTCCGGCGTGGTGCAGGCGCGCTTCACCAACGGCCGCTCGCTGACGCTGGGCCAGGTGGCACTGTCCAATTTCGCCAATCCCGATGGCTTGCAGCAGCTCTCCGACACCGCGTGGGCCGAGACCTTCGGTTCGGGGCAGGCGCTGCGCGGCCAGGCCGGCAATTCGGGCTTCGGCCTGATCCAGTCGGGCGCACTCGAGGCCTCGAACGTCGACATCACCGCGCAGCTGGTCAACATGATCACCGCGCAGCGCAACTTCCAGGCCAACGCGCAGATGATCTC
The DNA here is from genome assembly GCA_049841155.1 of Steroidobacteraceae bacterium. Lineage (GTDB taxonomy): Bacteria > Pseudomonadota > Gammaproteobacteria > Steroidobacterales > Steroidobacteraceae > ZC4RG30. The sequence continues at coordinate 1,237,278 of JASGHI010000003.1, read as the reverse complement.
GACCACCGACCAGATCACCCAGACCATCATCAACATCAGGTAACCACGTGGACCGTCTGCTCTATGTCGCGATGACCGGCGCCTCGGAAACGCTGCGCGCCCAGGCCGCGAACAACCACAACCTCGCCAATGCGAACACGGTGGGGTTCCGCGCGGACCTGGCTGCGTTCCAGTCGCGGGCGGTGGCGGGCGACGGCTATGCATCGCGCGTCTATGCCACGGCGTCGAGCACCGGCTTCGACGATACCTCCGGCGGCATGATGTCCACCGGCCGCGACCTGGATGTGGCCGTGCAGGGCCCCGGCTACATCGCGGTGCAGGGACCGGACGGACGGGAAGCCTATACGCGCGCCGGCGACCTGCGCGTGGATTCGGCCGGGCAGCTGCGCACCGGCACCGGCCTTGCCGTCATGGGCGAGGGCGGGCCACTGGCCGTGCCGCCTCATTCATCGCTGCTGGTGGGTGTGGACGGAACGCTGTCCATCGTGCCGCTGGGGCAGGGACCGGAAACCCGCGCCCAGGTCGGGCGGATCAAGCTCGTCAATCCAGCGACGGCCGACTTGCAGAAAGGCGCCGACGGGCTCTTCCGGCTCAAGGAGGGCAGCGACGCGCCGGCCGATGGCGGCCGTGCGGCTGGCCTCGGGAATGCTGGAGAGCAGCAACGTGAACGTGGCCGATGCCATGGTGAACATGATCGAACTGGCGCGCCAGTTCGATCTGCAGGTGCGTGCCATGCGCTCGGCAGAACAGAACGGTGAAGCGTCGGCGCGGCTGCTGTCGCTGCGCTAGCGAATGATGCGAACAGGAGATTACCGATGAATTCCGCACTTTGGGCCGCCAAGACCGGGCTGGACGCACAGCAGACCCGCATGAGCGTGGTCTCGCACAACCTTGCCAACGTCAACACCACTGGCTTCAAGAAGGACCGGGCGGTGTTCGAGGACCTGCTCTACCAGAACGTGCGCCAGGTGGGTGCCGCGACCTCGCAGGACACCGTGGCGCCGACCGGCCTTGCCATCGGCACCGGCGTGCGCGTGGTGGCCACCGAGAAGAACCACTCCCAGGGCGGCCTCAACAGCACCGGCAACTCGCTGGACGTGGCCATCAACGGCCGCGGCTTCTTCCAGGTGCTGCTGCCCGACGGCAGCTTCGGCTATACCCGCGATGGCTCGTTCAAGATGAGCGCCGAGGGTGAGCTGGTCACGGCCAGCGGCTACCGCGTGCAGCCGGGCATCACCATACCGGCTGGCGCGCAGAGCGTGAGCATCGGCAGCGACGGCGTGGTCAGCGTGCAGCTGGCGGGGCAGGCGGCACCGACGCAGGTCGGCACCTTGCAGCTCACCGATTTCGTCAATCCCGCCGGCCTGCAGCCGCGGGGCGAGAACCTGCTGTCCGAATCCGCGGCCAGCGGCCCGGCGCAGACCAGCAATCCGGCACTCAACGGGCTCGGCAACCTGCAGCAGGGGTTCCTCGAAGGCTCGAACGTCAATGTCGTCGAAGAGCTGGTAGCGATGATCGAAACCCAGCGCGCCTACGAGATGAACTCCAAGGCGATCTCCACCACCGACCAGATGCTGCAGTACGTGAGCAACAATCTGTGAAGCAGAGCGAACAGTTCCTGGCATTGAGCGCCGGCATCGCCCTCGTATTGCTGCTTAGCGCCTGTGCGGCGCGGCCGCCGCAGGTGGAGAACTACGACGCCACCTGGCCCGAGGAGACACCCTCTGCGGAGCATGCCAATGGCGCCATCTACCAGGCGGGGCGCGACGTGGCGCTGTTCGAGAATGCCGTGGCGCGCCGCGTGGGCGACACGGTGACCATCAACCTGGTCGAGAACACGGCGGCGCAGAAGAGCTCCAGCACCAAGACTTCCAAGTCCTCCACCATCGATCTGCCGGGGCCGACACTGCTCGGCAACCCCGTGACCATCAACGGCAATGCCGTGCTCGAGGCCAACATCGCCAACAGCCGCAAGTTCGATGGTTCCGGCGACAGCCAGCTCAGCAACCAGCTGCAGGGCTTCATCACCGTGACCGTGGCGCGGCGCCTGACCAACGGCAATCTGCTGGTGCGCGGCCAGAAATGGATCGGCATCAACCAGGGCCGGGAATTCGTGCGCATCCAGGGCGTGATCCGCCCCATCGACATCCAGCCCGACAACTCGATTCCTTCCTACAAGGTGGCCGATGCCACCATCTCCTACGGCGGACAGGGAGCGCTGGCCGACGCCAACCGCCCGGGGCTGCTGTCGCGATTCTTCAATTCGATCTGGAACCCACTCTGACATGAATACCCTGCACAAGAGCCTGCTCGCCATGCTGCTGCTGGGCCTCGCGCCCGGCGCCTTCGCCGAGCGCGTAAAGGATCTGGCCTCGGTGGCCGGTGTGCGCGGCAACCAGCTGGTGGGCTATGGCCTGGTGGTGGGTCTCGATGGCACCGGCGACCAGACCAGCCAGGCGCCGTTCACCATCCAGAGCATCAAGAACATGCTGGCAAAGTTCGGCGTGACCATTCCGCCGAACGCCAATCCGCAGCTGAAGAACGTCGCGGCGGTGACAGTGACGGCGGATCTGCCGCCGTTCTCCAAGGCGGGCCAGACCATCGACGTGACGGTTTCCTCGATCGGCAATGCGGCGAGCCTGCGCGGCGGCACCTTGCTGATGACGCCGCTGCGCGGTGTCGACGGCGAGGTGTATGGCGTCGCCCAGGGCAGCATGGTGGTGTCGGGCTTCGGCGTGAAGGGCAACGACGGCTCGAAGCTGTCGATCAACGTGCCTTCCAGCGGACGGATTCCCAACGGCGCCACCGTCGAGCGTGAAGTGCCCAGCGCCTTCGCGGGCGAGCCCTGGGTGGTACTGAACCTGCACACCCCTGATTTCACCACCGCGGCGCGCCTCGCCGGCGGCATCAACCAGCTGCTGGGCGCGGGCACGGCCGAGGCCATGGATGCGGTGTCCGTGAAGGTGGCGGCACCGGTGGATGCCAACCAGCGCATCGCCTATCTCGCGACACTGGAGGGCATCGAGGTGCAGCCGGGCGATGCGCCGGCGCGCGTGATCGTCAATTCCCGTACCGGCACCGTGGTCATCGGCTCGCAGGTGCGGGTGTCTCCGGCCGCGGTGGCGCATGGGTCTCTGTCAGTGACCATCACCGAGCGGCTGGACGTGAGCCAGCCGGAAGCATTTTCCCGCGGCGAGACCGTGGTCACGCCGCGCAGCAACATCGAGGTCAAGGAGGAGAAGGGGAACATGTTCCTCTTCAATGCCGGCGTGAATCTCGACGAGATCGTGCGCGCGGTGAACCAGGTGGGTGCGGCGCCCGGAGACCTGGTGGCCATTCTCGAGGCGCTGAAGGAAGCCGGCTCGCTGCGGGCCGAGCTGATCGTCATCTAGCGCAGGGCAGGGACATGACCATAGGTGCCGTGGACAGCAGCTTCTTCGCCGATCCGGCCAGCCTTGCCGGCGTGAAGCGCGAGGCCGCGCAGCAGAGCCCCGAGGCGCTGCGTGAGGTCGCGCGCCAGTTCGAGAGCCTGTTCACCACCATGATGCTCAAGAGCATGCGGCAGGCCACGCCCACGGATTCGCTGTTCGGCAGCGAGCAGCAGGATTTCTACCAGGACCTGTTCGACCAGCAGATGGCAACGCAGCTGTCCAAGGGCAAGGGACTGGGACTGTCGGACATGCTGGTGCGGCAGCTGATGCAATCCGGCGGCGAGGCCGCAGGGGTGGATGGAGCCGCAGGTGCGGCTTCGGGTGAGCAGTCCGCTGCGCATCCGGCCACGGCCGCTGCGACTCAGGGTGTGGACTGGACGCCCGGCAACCGTGACGAGTTCGTGCGGGCATTGATGCCGGCGGCCCGCGAAGCAGGGCAGCGTCTGGGTGTCGATCCCATGAACATCATCGCGCACGCGGCACTGGAGACTGGCTGGGGCCGTTCGCTGCCCACCGATGCGCAGGGCCGGTCCAGTTTCAATCTGTTCGGAATCAAGGCCGGGGCCGGCTGGAGCGGCGCGTCGGTGGCGAGCACCACGCGCGAGTTCGCCGCCGGCAGCATGAACGAGGTGACCGGGCGCTTCCGCGCCTATGGTTCGCCGGCGCAGAGCGTGGACGACTATGCGCGGCTGATCGGCGGCAATTCCCGCTACAGCGCCGCGCTGGGCACCGGCAGCGACACGCAGGCCTTTGCCAGCGCGCTGCAAAAGGGTGGTTATGCCACCGACCCGGATTATGTCGACAAACTCACCCGGATAGCCGCCGATCTCAAGGCGCAGCTGAATCGGCCGATAACCGCAGGCGAAGCGTAAGGAAGTCTGATGCCGGATATTCTGTCAACGGGCGTGTCGGGGTTGCTGGCGTTCCAGCGTGCGCTGGATGTCACCAGCCACAACATCGCCAATGCGACCACGCCCGGCTACAGCCGCCAGCGCGCCGAGCTCGGCACCCGCGTGCCGCAGAGCTATGGCAGCAGCTATGTGGGCAGCGGCGTGCAGGTCAACGCCATCACGCGTTCCTGGGACCAGCTGCTGGCAACGCAGCTGACCACCGCGAAGAGCACGCAGTCGCAGCTGGAAACCTTTGCCGGCAAGGCGGCCAAGCTCAGCAACCTGTTCGCCGACTCCTCCACCGGACTGTCGGCTTCGATGCAGAAATTCATCAACGCCGTGCAGGGCGTGTCGAACGACCCGACCTCCACCGCGGCGAGGCAGGTGATGCTGAGCGAGGCGGAGAGCCTGCGCCAGCGCCTGCAGACCTATGATGGCCGCCTCGGCGACATCGACACGGAGATCAATGCGCAGCTTGCCGCCGAGGCCAGCGCCGTCACCAGCGCGGCCAGCCAGATCGCGAAACTCAATGCACAGATCGTCGCGGCGCGTACCAGCGGCGGCATGCCGAACGATCTGCTCGACGCCCGCGACCAGCTCATCAGTGATCTCTCGGCGCGCGTCAGTGTCACCACGGTGACTCAGGACGATGGTGCGGTGAATGTGTTCATCGGCAATGGGCAGGCGCTGGTGCTGGGGCCCAATGCCACGCGCCTGGTGACGCAGCCGGACAGCTTCGATCCCACGCGCCTGACGATTGCCTACCAGGCGGGTTCGAGCACCGTGGATATGAGCGCGGCCCTCAGCGGCGGCTCGCTGGGCGGCCTCTTGCAGTTCCGCCGCGAGATGCTGGACCCGGCGCGCAATGATCTGGGGCAGATCGCGGTGGCGCTGGCCGATGTGGCCAACAGCCAGCATCGCGCCGGTCAGGATCTCAACGGCAATCCGGGCGGTGACCTGTTCGCCGTCGGCGGCGTGCAGGTGCTGCCGGAACGCGCCAACGCCGGCGGCGCAGCGCTTGCGGTGGCGCGCGCCGATGTCGGCAAGCTGACCGGTGACGACTACATCCTCTCCTTCGATGGATCGACGTGGACGGCGCGCAATGCCGTGACCGGCGTCGTTGCCACCACCAGCGGCGATGGTTCGGTGGGCAGCCCGCTGGAATTCGATGGCCTGTCGGTGGTCGTCGGCGGTACGCCGGGCCCTGCCACGGGCGACCGTTTCCTGCTGCGCCCCACTGCCGGCGCGATCCGCGGTTTCAGTGTGGCGGTTACCGATCCGGCGCGCGTGGCTGCGGCGGCACCCATCCGCACCAGCGCTGCGGCGGCCAACACCGGATCCGGCACGATCTCCGCCGGATCGGTGCTCGATGCCGCGGACGGTCAATTGCGCAGCCGGGTGGACATCCAGTTCACCAGCGCCACGCAGTACACCATGGATGGCGTCAGCTACACCTACACGCCCGGTGAGGCCATCGAGCACAATGGCTGGAGCGTTGCGATCAGCGGCCAGCCGCAGGCCGGGGATGTATTCACGGTGGCGGACAATGCCGGCGGCGTCGGCGACAACCGCAATGCGCTGCAACTGGCGCAGGTGCTGGGCCGCGGCGTGCTTTCCGGCGGCGCCGAATCGATCAACGGCGCGATCTCGCGTCTGGTCGGCGGCATCGGCGTTGCGACCAGCCAGGCCCAGAGCGGTGCGGCGGCCCAGGGCGTGATCGTCGATGACATCCAGTCATCGATCGATGGCGTCTCCGGAGTGAACCTCGATGAGGAGGCCGCGAACATGCTGCGCTACCAGCAGGCCTACCAGGCGGCGGCACAGATCATCCGCATCACGCAGACCCTGTTCGACACCTTGATCGGAGCGACCGGCCGATGACGCTGCGGATTTCCACACGGGGCATGCATGAGGCGGCGATTGCCCAGATCCAGGCGCGCCAGGTCAGTCTGTCGAAATCCCAGACCCAGCTGGCTTCCGGCCAGCGTGTCTCGACGCCGGCGGACGATCCCATCGCGGCCACGCGCATCCTTGATATCGAGCGCATGCAGGCGCAGGTGGAGCAGTACGACAAGAATTCCACCTACGCCACCAACCGGCTCGGCGTGACCGAACAGGCGCTGAGCGACCTGGGTGACCTGCTGCAGCGCATACGCCAGCTCGCGGTCCAGGCCAACAGCGGGACGCTGGATGATGCATCGCTGTCCTCCATCGCGGCCGAGCTGCGCACGCGCTCCCAGGAACTGCAGGACATCGCGAACCGCCGCGATACCAGCGGCGAATATCTGTTCGCAGGCTATTCCACGCAGGGCCAGCCCTTCACGCGTGGCGCAGCCGGCGTGGGCTACGCGGGCGATCAGGGCACCCGCAGCCTGCAGGTGAGTGCCACGCAGCGCATCACTGACGGTCTCAGCGGCGACCAGGTGTTCATGGGCGTGAAGCAGGGCAATGGCCGCTTCGTGACCGCGCTTGGCGCGCATGCCGGTACCGGCAGTGTGGACCTGGGCGAGGTGGTGAATGCCGCCGCCTGGCAGGCGGCACCGCAGCCGCGCGAGTTCACGGTTCGCTTCACTGCGCCGGATGCTTGGGAGGTGCTGGACGCCAGCGGCAATCCACTGCAGGACGGTGGCGCTCCGGTGAGCGGTACCTACCAGAGCGGCGGCACGATCGAGTTCCTCGGCATCCGTCTGACGGTGAGCGGTGCCCCTGCGGTGGGTGACACCATCGCTGTCACGCCGGCCGGCCGCGAGAGTCTGTTCCAGACCGTCGATGACCTGATCGGCGCACTGGGCGCCGGAACGGCCACGCCCGAATCCCGCGCGCGTTTCACCACTGCGATCAACCAGGCGCTGGGGCAGCTCTCGCAGGGGCTGGACCATGTCACGGATCTGCGGGCCGAGGTGGGCGCCCGGCTGTCGGCGCTGGACAGTGCCACCAGCGCACGTTCGGACCTGCAGTACGAGCTCAGCGGTTCGCTCAGCGAGCTGCGCGACCTGGACTATGCCGAAGCCATCAGCCGCATGAACCAGCAGCTCGTCGGGCTGCAGGCTGCGCAGACCGCCTACGGCCGTATTGCCCAGCTGTCGCTGTTCTCGTATCTCTAAGATTATGTCGCGGCGTTCTGCCGCGGCATCGCTCCTGTCTGAAGCGGCCGTGACCGCCAATGTGATCGCCGCCGCAATTTGCCGACATCCTGCCGCCACGGACTCAAGGGCCACCCGCTGTTGCCGTTAGAGGGTCTGAACAGCGCGCAGGCGGCCCGGTCCGGCCCGCGCAGCCCCCCGGTGGGTGAGCCGGACGATCGAACCAAGCGTATTCAACAGGAGCACTTGTAATGGCACTTGTCATCAACACCAACGTGATGTCGCTGAACGCGCAGCGCAATCTGTCGACCTCCGGCAGTCAGCTGGCCACGTCGCTGCAGCGCTTGTCCTCGGGCATGCGCATCAACAGCGCCAAGGACGACGCCGCCGGTCTTGCGATCTCCAACCGCATGACCACGCAGATCAACGGTGCCAACCAGGCCGTCCGCAATGCCAACGACGGCATTTCGCTGGCGCAGACCACCGAGGGTGCTCTCCAGGAAGTGACCAACAACCTGCAGCGCATCCGCGAGCTGGCCGTGCAGGCCGCCAACTCCACCAATTCGGACAGCGACCGCAAGGCGCTGGACCAGGAAGTGCAGCAGCGCCTGCAGGAAATCCAGCGCATCGCGACCCAGACCTCGTTCAACGGCCGCAAGGTCCTCGACGGCACCTTCGGCAATGCGGTGTTCCAGGTGGGCGCGAACGTCGGCGAGACGATTGCGGTCGGCCTCAACACCAGCATGAAGACCAACGCGATCGGCGACATCTACAGCGTCACCGAGACCAGCGTCAATGCCAAGACCCTCGTCGGCGGTACGCCGGCCAACCCGGGCGTTCCGAGCACTTCGGCCTCGGCGGTGCTGGGCGGAAGCATCACGGTCGATGCGACCAACACGCTGAGCATCGGCGGCAATGCCATCGCCAACGGTTCTTACAGCGGTGCGCAGCTGGCCGGCCTGATCCAGACGGCTGCCGGCGCGGGCGTGACCGCCAGCTACGACAGCTCCACGGACCGGATCACGGTGACCAACAGCACCAACGCCGCCGTGGCCTTCGCCGGTGGCGGCACCAACTCGGCGCTGTTCGGCGGCGCTTTCGCGGCCGCTCCCACGCCGGCCACGGCCGCCGTGGCGGGCACTGCGGTCGGTGCCTTCAGCCTGACGGTGGGCAATGGCGCCACGGTGAACCTCGCGGGCACCTACACCAGCGGGCAGGAGTTCCTCGACAAGATCAACGCCATCGGCGGCGTGTACGCTTCCTTCGACTCGGCCGGTCACCTGACGCTGTCTTCGAACGAGAAGCTGACCATCGGCGCGGGCGCGGGCACCACGGCGCTGGGCCTTACGGCCGGCACGGTGGCCAAGTCCACCAACGGCCTGATGAGCGTCAACGTGCAGGATACGGCTGGTGCGAACGACGCCATCCAGCGCATCGACTCGGCGCTGACCTCGGTCAGTGACCTGCGCAGCACGCTGGGCGCCATCCAGAACCGCTTCCAGTCGACCATCAACAGCCTGGAAGCGGCGGTCGAGAACCTCTCGGCTTCCCGCAGCCGCATCCTGGACACGGACTTCGCCGCCGAAACGGCTGCGCTGACCCGTTCCCAGATCCTGCAGCAGGCGGGCACTGCGATGGTGGCGCAGGCCAACGCCATCCCGCAGAACGTGCTGTCACTGCTGAAGTAAGCCGCGGCGACTGCATGGGACAAGGGTGGCGGGGATCAGGATGATTCCCGCCACCCCTTTTGGCGAGGAAGCAAGACATGCAAGCAACCCAGCCAGTCAATGCAACATCCACCTCCGCTGCGCCGGTCGCAGCGCAGGTCCCGGCCGCGCCGGCCGCCGACGTGAAGGCGGTGCAGCCGGTGGCGGCCATTCAGATGCAGCCGCGCAGCGGGCGGGATCTGCAGCAGACGCTGGCCGATGTGGCCGAGCATCTGCGCCAGTACCTGCAGTCCACGGCCCGTGATCTGGAGTTCCAGGTCGATGCCGATTCCCACCAGACCGTGATCATCGTGCGTGACGCCAGCGGATCGGTCATCCGGCAGATCCCGGGCGAGGAGGCGCTGCGGCTGCAGCAGCGGCTGAATGAGGGGTCCAGCACATTTCTGGACCTGTTCGTCTGAGATAGTCTAAATATGGCAACCATCACGTCCACCGGCATCGGTTCGGGGCTCGACATCAGCTCCATGGTCTCGCAGCTGGTGGCTGCCGAGCGCAAGCCGGCCGATGAGCGGCTGGCCAAGACCGATACGCGACTTACGGCAGAGCTCAGCGCCGTGTCCAAGTTGAAGGGTGCGTTGTCCACTTTCGAGAGCGCGCTGAGCGCATTGAAGACGCCCAGCACCTTCGAGCCGCGCACCGCCACCAGCGCCGATGAAAAGGCCTTCACGGCCACCGCGACGGCGAGCGCTGCTCCCGGCCGGTATGACGTGGAGGTGCGGCAGCTGGCCACCGCGGCCCGGCTCGGCTCGCAGCTGTTCGCATCGGGTCCCGACAGCGTGGTGGGTACCGGCACATTGACCATCGGTGTCGGCCAGAATTCGTTCAGCATCGAGGTGGGGGCGGGAAGCAACACTCTGGCCGCGATCCGCGATGCCATCAACAATTCGCCGGACAATCGCGGCGTGCGCGCCATGCTGATCCGCGACACCACCGGCACGGGCAGCTATCTGGTGCTGGCCGGCAGCGAAACCGGCGCGGCCAATGCCATCACTGTCAGTGCGGGCAACGCCGACGCCGGGCTCGACGGCCTGGTTCAGGCGCTGAACGATTTTGATGCCGAAAAGGATGTGGCGGCCCAGGACGCGGTGGCCTATGTCTCCGGCTACGAGATCCGCAGCGCGTCGAACACGGTCAGCGGCGCGATAGATGGCGTTACGCTGAACCTGAAGACGGCCGAGGCCGGTACTACGGTGCCGCTGACCATCGAGCGCGACGACGCGCAGATGCGCAGCCGCGTGGAGGGTTTTGTCGCGGCCTACAACGCGCTTGCCACGCAGGTGAAGGCGCTCGGGGCCTACGATGCGGCCACCAAGACCGGCGGCCCGTTGCTCGGTGATGCCATGCTGCGCGGCATCGATACGCAGCTGCGGCGGCTCGTGAGCGACCCGGTCGCAGGTCTCAGCGGCGATTTTCGCAGCCTCGCCAGCGTCGGCATCAGCATGTCTGTATCGGGCACGCTGGAGCTGGACAGTAAGCGGTTCGACGCGGCAATGGCAGCCGATCCGGCGTCGGTGGGGCGGGTGTTCGCCTCGGAGTCCGGCGTGGCTGTGAGGCTCGACCAGTTCCTCGATCAGAAGCTCTCCTCCACCAGCGATCTGGCGGCCCGCAACACCACTCTTTCGGACCGACTCAAGGACCTGCAGAAGCAGCGCGATGCCCTCGATGCGCGCATGCAGATCGTCGAGGCGCGCTATCAGCGGCAGTTCACCGCGATGGATACGCTGCTGGGTCAGCTGCAGAGCACCTCGAGCTACCTCACGCAGCAGCTCGACGGCCTGTCGAAGCTGGCGAGCGGCAACAGCAAGTAGCGCCCGGACTCATCCGGGCTCAAGTCCCTGTCTATCCTGCCGTTAAGTTCACTGAGGACTTGACGGAGACTTCGAGTAATGGACTTCGCCCGCAGATCCAGTGTTGCCGCCTACCGCTCCGTGGCTGCCCATGGCGGCGTTGCCGCCTCCGATCCGCACCGGCTGGTGCTGATCCTCATGGACGGGGCGCTGGAGCGCCTGGCGGCAGCCAGCGGTGCCATGAAGGCCGGCGCCCAGGAATCCAAGGCGCAGCTGATCCAGCGCTGCGTCGCCATCATCGAGGAGCTGCGCGGGAGCCTGAATCTGGAGGCCGGCGGCGTCATTGCGGCGAATCTTGCCGATCTCTACGAATACAGCATCCGCCAGCTTACGCGCGCCAATCTCGAGAACCGGGTGGAACTGCTGGACGAGGTGGCGCTGCTGCTGCGCGAGATCCGCAGCGCCTGGATCCAGATTCCCCCGCGAACGGTCGCCGGATGATTGGCGATACGCGGGCGGCACGCCGCTTGCTAGTACAGGGAGTGATGGCATCGACCGCGCAGCTGGTCCGCAGCGTCCGTGACGGGCGTCAGCCGGGCGAGGTGCGGGATCTGATGTCGGTACGCCGGCGCCTGCTGCGCGACCTGGTCGCCCAGGAGCATGCGCCGGTGAATCTTGCGACGCTGGAGTCCCTGGAACAGGCCGTGGCCGAATCCGACCGGACTCTGGAAGACCTGCTGGGGGCGCCCGGCAACTGAAGGGACCATGTACGAAGGTGTGGATACCGTCATCCTGCACAACGAACTGGCCAGCCAGGACGTGCTGCCGGTGATGTGGCGGCGGCTGGCGCAGCCGCTGGACGACATTGCGGTGGCCGCACTCACCGACCGCAATGTGAAAACGCTGCAGGTGGCGCTGGCCATCGAGGAACAGGGCAGCGTCGAGAAACCCGACGACAAATCCCCCCATGCCGCCGACCTCCAGCGGCTGGAGGTGAAGGTGAACCTCATGGTCGACCTGCTGGGGCAATTGCTTGCCGCCAGCCAGCGGCGGCCGCCGCCGGTCGAAGTGCGCTTCAATGCGCTGGGGGCGGATTTCCGCAGCGGGTCGCCGCCCCAGGTGGGCGAGACCGGTTTGCTGGACATCTATCTGCGCGACTGCCTGGCCCAGCCCATCACGCTGATCGGGCGCGTGATGCGCGTCACGCCGGAAGGTCTGGTGCGCGTGAATTTCACTCCGCCGGGAGAAGCGACGGCGGACCTGCTCGAAAAGCTGGCTTTCCGGCGCCACCGCCGCCAGGTGGCGGGAGTCCGTCAGCCGCGCCGCTCGGGAAGTGAGACTGGAATCACGCGCATGTACTGATTTCTGTCGCAGTGCGTCACTTTTCCGGCGCCACCGACCCGGGACAATGTCGATCACCAACAGGGGTGATTGGATACGGTCTCATGGCGACAGCAGAACACGATGTACTGGCGGCAACCACGACGCTTGCAGGGCCCACCGGCCTGTCGCCGGCAACGGCGCAGGTGCGCTCGCTGATCGAAATCGTCGCCGCGCATGATTCCAGCGTGCTGGTGCTGGGTGAATCCGGCACCGGCAAGGAGGTGGTGGCGCGCGCCATCCATCACGCCAGTCCACGCCGCAACCGGCCCTTCATTGCGGTGAACTGCGGCGCCATTCCGGCGGAGCTGCTGGAGAGCGAGTTGTTCGGCCACGAGAAGGGGGCCTTCACCGGCGCGGTGGCCACCCGCAAGGGACGTTTCGAACTGGCCGAGGGCGGCACGCTGTTCCTGGACGAGATCGGCGACATGAGCCTGCCCATGCAGGTGAAGCTGCTGCGGGTGCTGCAGGAGCGGGTGTTCGAGCGCGTGGGCAGCGCGCTGCAGTACCGCTGCAATGTGCGCATCATCGCCGCGACCCACCGCAATCTCGAGGAGGCCATCGCCCGCGGTGCCTTCCGCGAGGACCTGTTCTACCGTCTCAATGTGTTTCCGATCGAGATGCCCTCACTGCGTTCGCGCATTGCGGACCTGCCGATGCTGGTGCGCGATTTCTCCGATCTGAATGTCGCCGCGGGGCGGCCGCGCGTGCAGCTCTCCGCCACGGCAATGGACTGCCTGATGCGCTATCTCTGGCCGGGCAATGTGCGCGAGCTGGGCAATCTCGTCGAGCGGCTATCCATCATCTGCGGTGGCCGGCTGGTCGGCACAGCCGATCTGCCGCCGCGCTACCTGCCGCGGGATTTCGAGCCCGATGCCGCGGCCGACCGCGTGCCGGCGCTGCTGCCCGCGCCGCGCGTTGCCGAACCCTGCCGTCCCGGGCCTCAAGACGTGGATCCGCTCAGTGAACGCGAGGCCTTGCTGCTGCTGGAGGAGCCGGCGCCGGCCACCCCCGGCGGCACGATCCTGCCGCCGGGTGGAATCGACCTGCGCGCCCATGTGTCGGCCATCGAGGAAACGCTGATCCGCCAGGCGCTGGAGCGCTCGGAAGGCATTGTCGCGCAGGCTGCGCGCCTGCTGGGGCTGCGCCGCACCACCCTGGTGGAGAAGCTGCGCAAATTCGGCATCGGCAGCGCGGACGAATCGTCGGAGGATTGACGATCGGGATGCCTTTTCCGTGACGCCGTTCACGGGGGAGGCAGGGCATGGCCGGCACGGATATTGCTCTTCTACCGGACATGCAGGACATCGAAGAGATTCCGTCGGTGCGGCGCGAGCCGGTGGTTGTGGCCGCCTCGTCGCGTGCGCTGTACCAGCTGGCCGCGCGTGTGGCAGTCACCGACTGCACCGTGCTGATCAACGGCGAATCGGGCACCGGCAAGGAAGTGCTGGCCCGCTTCATCCACGACCGCTCGCAGCGCGCCCAGGCGCCCTTCGTCGCCATCAACTGCGCGGCGATCCCCGAGAACATGCTGGAGGCAATGCTGTTCGGCTATGAGCGCGGCGCCTTCACCGGCGCCACGGCGGCGCATCCCGGCAAGTTCGAGCAGGCCCAGGGCGGCACGCTGCTGCTGGACGAGATCACCGAAATGCCGCTGTCGCTGCAGGCGAAATTGCTGCGTGTGCTGCAGGAGCGCGAGGTGGAGCGCCTCGGTGCCCGTGCCATGGTGAGCCTCGACGTGCGCGTGCTCGCCACGACCAACCGCGACCTGCGCAGCGAAGTGCGCGCGGGGCGCTTCCGCGAGGATCTGTACTACCGGCTGTGCGTATTCCCGATGTCGTTGCCGCCGTTGCGCGAGCGGCGCGATGACGTGTTGCCGCTGGCCATGCGGCTGCTGGAGTCGCGTTGTGTGCCGGGCACGAGGATTCCGGCGTTGTCGGCCGATGCCGCGCAGCTTCTGCTGACCTACGGCTGGCCCGGCAACATCCGCGAACTGGACAACCTGCTGCAGCGGGCACTGATTCTCGCCAGCGGCCCGGTGATCGGTCCGGAGCACATCCGCTTCGAGAGCCTGGCAGGGATCACGGAGGTCTCCATGGCGGCGGCGCCGCCATCCACGCCCGATGCGGGCAGGGCGCTGCGCGGCAGCCTGCGGGCCGCCGAGCGGCAGATCCTGCTCGCGGCGCTCGACGGCGCGGCGACGCGCCGCGAGGTGGCCGAGAAGCTCGGCATCAGTCCGCGCACGCTGCGCTACAAGCTCGCGCAACTGCGTACTTCCGGCATCCAGGTGCCGGCGGCCTGAAAGGAGTCCGATCCGCATGAGCAATCTCCACATCGACAGCGTGCTGGCACAGATCCGCCAGCTGCAGCAACAGACCAGGATCAATGCGCCGACGCTGCGCCCCGAGCAGCCTGGTGCGGCCCAGGCGCAGCCGGCCACGAGCTTTGCCAATGTGCTCAAGCAGGGGCTGGACCGCGTGAACGAAACCCAGCTGCAGGCCTCGCAGCTCGCCGCGCAGTTCGAGCGTGGCGTGCCGGGCGTGGAGCTCTCGCAGGTGATGCTGGAATCGCAGAAGGCCAGCGTCGCCTTGCGCGCCACTGCCGAAGTGCGCAACCGCCTGGTCAGTGCGTACCAGGACATCATGAACATGCCGATCTAGACAGGACCGAATAAGTGAGCGAATCGCAGAAACTTCCCATACCGGTTCCGGCCGCCATGGCCGGCATCCGCTCCCTGTTGCTGCTGGTGGGCGTCGCCGCGGCAATTGCCGTCGGCGTGGGCGTGGCGCTGTGGTCCCAGGGGCCCAACTACAGCCTGCTGTTCGGCAACCTGGCCGACAGCGATGCGGCGCAGGTGGTGCAGTCACTGGAGCAGAACGGCATTCCCTATCGCATCGAGAGCGGCAGCGGCTCGATCATGGTGCCTTCGGAGCGCGTCAGCGATGCGCGCCTGAAGCTCGCGGCCAAGGGGCTGCCCGGTGCGGGCGGTTTCTCGCTGATGGAGAAGGACCCGGGTTTCGGCGTGAGCCAGTTCATGGAAAATGCCCGCTACCAGCATGCGCTGGAAACCGAACTGGCGCGCACCATCGCCAACGTGCGCGGTGTCGAGGGGGCGCGCGTGCATCTGGCCGTGCCGCAGCAGTCGGCCTTCGTGCGCGACCGGCGGCCGGGGAGCGCCTCGGTGTTCCTGCAGCTGCATTCGGGCCGCCGCCTGGAGCGCGAGCAGGTGACCTCCATCGTGAATCTGGTGGCGTCGAGCATTCCCGAACTCTCTGCCGACAATGTCACCGTGGTGGACAGCCAGGGGCGGTTGCTGTCGGCGCCGGACAAGAATGGTGAATTCGCCGCCCGCGAACAGCAGATGGAAGTGGCGCGGCGCATGGAGGAGGACTATTCCCAGCGCATCGAATCGCTGCTGACGCCGCTGCTGGGTGCGGGCCGGGTGCGCGCACAGGTGGTCGCGCAGATCGAGATGGCTTCCACCGAGGAAGCGCGCGAACAGTACCGGCCCGACAGCCAGATCGTGCGCAGCGAGCAGACCTCGGAGGAGTCCAGCCGCAGCGGTGCGGGCGGCTCCCAGGGCGTGCCGGGAGCACTGACGAACCAGCCGCCACAGGGTGGAACGGCGCTGCCTCCGGGCCAGTCCGTGGCTGCGGCGGCGGCTCCGGCCGGCGCAGTGGCCGGTGCGGATGCGGCAACACTGGCCGCGGCGCCGGACAACCAGTCGCGCCAGGCTACGCGCAATTACGAGATCGACCGCACCGTGGCCTACACGCGCCAGCCGGCGGGCCGGCTGCAGCGCCTGTCGGTGGCCGTGGTCATCGACAACCTGCGCACCACCGATGCCGAGGGCAAGGTCACCGAGACGCCGTTGAGCGAGGACCAGCTGGCGCGCATCACCACACTGGTGCGCGATGCGGTGGGCTTCGATGAGGCGCGCGGTGACCGTGTTTCAGTTGTGAACCAGAGCTTCCTGCCGGAGGCCGCCGTTCAGGCGCAGCAGATCGAATCCATACCGCTGTGGGAACGGCCCATGGTGCGTGACATCGCGAAGCTGCTGACGGGGTTTGCGATGGTGTTGCTGCTGGTGCTGTTCGTGCTGCGGCCGCTGCTGCGCAGCCTGACCTCTGCGGCCAAGGTTGCGCTGGCGCCGCCGCAGCTGGCCGGCGCGGCAGGCGGCGAAGCCGCGCTTGCGCCTGCAGTCCAGGCCGCTGCAACAGGCCCCGGGGGCGCCATTGCCTATGAACAGCAGATCGTGCAGGCGCGCAATCTGGTGGCCAAGGACCCTGCGCGCGTGGCCCAGGTCGTCAAGGACTGGGTCCAGAAGGATGAATGATGGCGGCCGCTGAACAGGTTCCGCAGCTGCGTCCATGGAGCGCGCCGCTGATCGATGGCCACCTGGCTGCCGCCCGGCGCGGCGCGCGTGGCGCCGGTGAGGCTGAGCTTTCGGCGCAGCGCGCCTGGAAGGAGGCCGAAGAGGCCGGACGCGCAGCGGGCCTTGCGGCTGCGCAGAAGGAAATTGCCGCCCGCTTGAAGGCGCTGGATGCCGAGGCCGAGGCGCTGCGGGCGGCCTTGCAGGCGCTGACGCGGCCGCTGGCTCATGTGGATGACGAGGTGCACGCGCAGATCGCGCATCTGGCCACGGCCATTGCGCGTGGCCTGCTGCGCCGCGAATTGAAGACCGATCCCGCACAGATCATCGGCATCGTGCGCGACACGGTGGGACTGTTGCCGGCCAATGCACGCGGCATGCGCGTGATGCTGCATCCCGAGGACGCGGCGCTAGTGCGCGGGCGCCTGGCGACGCCGCAGGCCGGCGAGGCCTGGTCCATCGTCGAGGATCCGGTGCTGTCGCGCGGTGACTGCCGCGTGGTGACCGAGCATGCGCAGATCGATGCGCGGCTCGAAACGCGGCTGTCCGCCGCGGTTGCGACGCTGCTGGGCGATGAGCGCCGGCTGCCGCGCAGCGAGGATCCATGACGGCCGCCGCGGCACCCCGGGCCATTGCCTGGCGTGAACAGCTCGAGCGCGCCATCCGCACCGCCGAGGCATTGCCGCCGCCGCCGGTGCAGGGACAGCTGACGCGCATGATCGGACTCACGCTCGAAGCCGTGGGCTGCCAGGCGGCGGTCGGCGATCGTTGCGAAGTGCTCGCCAATGACGGCGCCATGGTGGAGGCCAAGGTCGTGGGCTTTGCGGGCGACCGCCTGTATCTCATGCCCACGGGTGACGTGCATGGCCTGAAGCCCAACGCGCGCGTGATTCCGCGCCCCGGCGCCGGCTTCGTGCGCGTGGGACCGGAGCTGCTCGGCCGTGTGATCGATGGGGCGGGCGAGCCGCTCGACGGCAAAGGGCCGCTATTCTGCGAGGACCGCGCACGGCTTGCGGGCGTGCCGCTCAATCCGCTCGGCCGCGCGCCCATCGAACGCACGCTGGATGTGGGCGTGCGCGCCATCAATGCGCTGCTGACCGTGGGCCGCGGACAGCGCATCGGCCTGTTCGCCGGCAGCGGCGTGGGCAAGAGCGTGCTGCTGGGCATGATGGCGCGCTACACCGAAGCGGACGTGATCGTCGTGGGCCTGATCGGCGAGCGCGGCCGCGAGGTGAAGGAATTCATCGACAAGATTCTCGGCGAGGCGGGCCTGGCGCGCAGCGTGGTGGTGGCCTCGCCGGCTGATCATCCGCCGTTGATGCGCATGCATGGCGCGTGGCTCGCGACGGCCGTGGCCGAATATTTCCGCGACCAGGGACGCAATGTGCTGCTCATCATGGATTCGCTGACGCGCTTTGCGCAGGCGCAGCGCGAGATCGGCCTGGCCATCGGCGAGGCGCCGGCGACCAAGGGCTATCCGCCATCGGTGTTTGCGCGGCTGCCACAGCTGGTGGAGCGCGCCGGCAACGCTGCGCCCGACGTGGGCTCCATCACGGCGTTCTACACCGTGCTCACTGAAGGTGATGACCAGCAGGATCCGATCGCCGACAGCGCCCGTGCCATCCTCGATGGACACATCGTGCTGTCACGGCGCATCGCCGAATCCGGGCACTATCCGGCCATCGACATCGAGGCCTCGATCAGCCGCGTGATGCACGACATCGTGCCGCCGGCGCAGTTCGCTGCCGCGCGGCGCTTCAAGCAGGTGCTTTCGACCTATCAGCATCACCGCGACCTGATCGCCGTGGGCGCGTATCAGCCGGGCTCGGATCCGCGTGTAGATGAATCCATCCAGGCGTGGCCGGGTTTGCAGCAGTTCCTGCAGCAGGATCTGCAGCAGCGCGTCGGGATGGCCGAGAGCGCCAGCCAGCTTGCGCAGCTCCTGGGCGAGGCCCGATGAAACGCACGCGGCGCCTGGCGCCGGTACAGCAGGTCTTCAGCGCGACGGAGCAGGACCGGGCGCGCGATCTCGGTGCCGCAAGGCAGCGGGTCGAGGCGGCGCAGCGCAAACTGGCCGAATTGCGCCAGTACCGTGACGACTACGCCGCCACTTTCGAGAACCAGGCACGCAAGGGCCATGGCGTCGCGGCGCTGCGGGATTTCCAGGTGTTTCTCGCGCGGCTGGATTTGGCGCTGCGTCAGCAGGAGCAGCTCGTCATCCTCGCCCGCGACGACGAGGATGCCCACAAATTGCGCTGGCAGGCCGCTGCACGACGCAGCCGCGCACTCGACACCGTGGTCGAGCGCTGGCAGGGGGAGGAGCGCCGCCAGGAAGACCGCCGCGAGCAACACCAGATCGACGAGCGGGCACAGCGCCGACGCGCCGCGCCCACCGGGGAAACAGGAGACAACCAATGACGACGCCGGCCTTGCAGGGATTGCCCGTTGCGGGTTCACCGCCACCGGGAGCGCCATCGGCGCCGCAGGGGCAGGACAGTGGCGATGCCGGACTGCTTTCCGGTGAACAGTTCCTGCAGATGCTGCTGGGCCTTGCTGCCGAGCCGCTTGCGAACCCTGAAGCTCCTTCCGTTTGCGGCGCAGGGCTGCCGGGCAAGGATGAGGAGGCTGGCGGCAATGAAGCCGCAGACGGTGCTGCCGTATCCCAGGCCTCGTGGCTGCCGCTTGCATCATTCATCGCCAGCGCGGTGAAAGCTGCGCCGGATGCGGCTTCGGCGCAGGCCTCGGGTGGCCGGGGATCCGCCGCACTGCCTTCGGTGGTGCTGGCCACGCAAGCCGACGCCGCCATCGCGGCGTCCGGTTCCATGCTGGATGCGACGGATGCCGCGCCACACACTGCGGAGGGCAGCCTGGCCGCCGCGGGCAGCGACCAGCCGGTGGCACCCACCTCGCTTGCCCAGGTCCAGACGCTGGCTGCCGCTGCCACGCTGGTTGCAGAGCGTCCCGCGGCGGGAGGCGCCGGCGATGCATTCTCGCTGCAGCAGCACATCAGCGCGCCGCTGCACAGCGCGCGCTGGACGGATGAAGTGGGCCGTCGCGTCGCATTGCTGGCCGTCAATGGCGCCCACTCCGGCGAGTTGACCCTGGTGCCTGAAAAGATGGGGCCGATCGAAGTGCGCATCCAGATGAGTCAGGACACGGCCAATGTGGTGTTCAGCGCCACGCAGGCCGATACCCGCGCCGCGCTCCAGGATGCGCTGCCGAGACTGCGGGAAATGTTCGCCGCCACGGGCCTCGCGCTGGGTGAGGCTCAGGTCTCGCAGCAGATGCCGCGGCGCGAAGGCGAGGCGCCGGCGCTGCCACGCAGTGCCTATGCCACGGATGATGAAACCGCTGCCGCGGTGACGCCGCTGCGTCAGCCGGTGGGCGTCGGCCTGGTGGATACCTACGCCTGATCCCGCTGCGCCGGGAATCCGGCGCAGGCTGCGCCATGTGCGTTGCGTCACATGGCGCGAATCCTGAAAATCACAGTTTTTTCATGCTGTTACGCGCATCCGGATGTCCGTGGCACAGGCCTTGCTCCTGTGGGGTCAACGGTTCATTGACCCAGGGATCCGCACCGACATGTCCGAAGCTGCCGCCGCCGAAGCCAAACCGGCACGGAAGAAGAAACTGCTGCTGGTCGGCATCGCCGTCGGACTGCTGCTTGGAGGAGGCGCCGGCGCCTTCTTCATGCTCAAGGGCGGCAAGAAGGAAGGGGGCGAAGAGGCGAAGGCGGCAGCCGAGCACAAACTGCCGGCGCAGTTCGTCGCGCTGGATCCTCCCTTCGTCGTGAATTTCGAGGCCGGCAGCCCGGCGCGCTTTCTGCAGATCGCCGTGCAGCTGATGACGCGCGATCCGCACATGGTCGAGTTCCTCAAGGCGCATGACCCCATCATCCGCAATGACCTGCTGCTGCTGTTCGGCAACAAGACCGTCGCAGACGTGTCCACGCAGGAGGCCAAGGAGGGGTTGCGTCAGGCGGCGCTGGAGAAGATCCGCGCCATCGTCACCGCCGAGGGCGAGAAGCCCGCAGCGCTCGAAGCCGTCTATTTCACCAGTTTCGTGATGCAGTAGCCGCAGGGTACGCCACATGAGCAGCACCGCCATCCCATCGTCCGAATCCACTGCGACCGACACCGCTGCGCCCGCGCGGCACCAGGACGTGAACCTCGATGTCATCCTCGACGTGCCGGTGACGCTGTCGCTGGAAGTCGGTCGCACGCGCCTGCCCATCCGCAGCCTGCTGCAGCTGAACCAGGGTTCCGTCGTGGAACTGGAGCGCGCCGCCGGCGAGCCTCTGGACGTGTTCGTCAACGGCACGCTGGTTGCCCACGGCGAAGTGGTAGTCGTGGACGAACAGTTCGGCATCCGCCTAACCGATGTCGTCAGCCCGGCGGAACGCATCCGCAAGCTGAAGTAGAACCGATGAAGCTGCGTCCGTCTTTCGCCGGTTGCGCCGGTCTGCTGTTGCCCGTGGCTGCGGCCTTCGCAGCTGAACCTGCTGCACCCGCGCGTCCCTTCGCCGCGCCGGAGGTCACTTCCGGAACGCCGACCGGAGCGGTGGGTGGAATCGCCCAGGTGACCTTCGCGCTGCTCGTGGTGCTGGTTGCCGTGTTCGTCGTCGCCGTGCTGGTCAGGCGTTTCCACAATCTCGCCGGTGGCGGCAGCGGCGGCATCGAGGTGCTGGCACAGACCGCACTGGGTCAGCGCGAGCGCGCGGTGATCGTGCGCGTGGGCGAGGCGCGGCTGCTGCTCGGCGTGACGCCGGGGCAGGTGACGCTGCTGCACACCCTGCCGGCCGATGCCCAGTTGCCGGGTGTTTCATCCGGTCCCGAATCCGGGCGGCCCACCTTTGCCGGCCTGCTGAAGAAGAGCCTCGGACGATGAGACATCGGCCTGCGACAAGGCTGCTGCCGGTGCTTGCGATGCTGCTGGCTGCCGCATTGCCGGCGGTGGCACAGGCCGCCGCTCCCGGCATTCCCGCACTCACGGTGGAGACCGGCGCCGGCGGGCAGAGTTATTCGCTGACGCTGCAGCTGCTGATCCTGATGACGGCGATCACGCTGCTGCCGTCGATCGTCCTCATGATGACGGCCTTCACGCGCATCGTCATCGTGCTCGCCATCCTGCGTCAGGCCATCGGCGCCGGCCAGGCGCCTCCCAACCAGGTGCTGATCGGCCTGTCGCTGTTCCTCACCTTCTTCGTGATGGGGCCGGTGGTCGAGCGGGTGAACGTCGAGGCCGTGCAGCCCTACATGGAAGGCACGATCCAGACCATGGACGCCGTCAGCCGCGCCGCCGTGCCGCTCAAGCAGTTCATGCTGCAGCAGACGCGCGAGAGCGACATCGCGACCTTCGTGCGCATCTCCGGCGGCCAGGGCTTCGAGAAACCCGAGGATGTGCCCATGTCCATCCTGGTTCCGGCCTTCGCCACCAGCGAACTCAAGACCGCCTTCCAGATCGGCTTCCTCATCTTCATCCCCTTCGTGATCATCGACCTGGTGGTGGCCAGCGTGCTGATGTCCATGGGCATGATGATGCTCTCGCCGGTGCTGATCTCGCTGCCCTTCAAGCTGATGCTGTTCGTGCTTGTGGATGGCTGGTCGCTGGTGATGGGCACCCTGGCTTCGAGCTTCTTCAGGTGATGCACGCATGATGACGCCGGAAACCGTGATGACCATCGGCACGCATGCGCTGCAGGTGACGCTGATGCTGGCCGCACCGCTGCTGGTGATGGCGCTGGCAGTGGGCCTGCTGGTGGGCGTGTTCCAGGCGGCGACCCAGATCAACGAGATGACCCTGTCCTTCATCCCCAAGCTCATCGCGATGGCGGCGACGCTGGCCATTGCCGGCCCCTGGATGCTGAAGCTGATCGTGGGCTACACCCGGCAGCTGTTCGAGAGCATTCCCTCGCTGATCGGCTGACGCAGCATGCTGACGCTCACGGCCGGCCAGATCGAAGCGTGGATCGCCGTCTACCTGTGGCCCTTCGTGCGCATCGGCGCCTGCCTGATGGTGGCGCCGCTGTTCAGTGCCGGCATGGTGCCGGCGCGGCTGCGCATCGTCATGGCCGCGGCGCTCACTGTGCTGGTGGCGCCGCTGCTGCCCGCGCCGCCGCAGGTGGGGCCGTTCTCGCCGGCGGGAGTCGTCATCACCGTGCAGCAGCTGGTGATCGGTGTGGCCATCGGCTTCGTGCTGCAGATCGCCTTCGATGCGCTTGCCATGGGCGGGCAGCTGCTCGCCAATACCATGGGCCTGTCGTTCGCCTTCAATGTGGATCCGCTGCGCGGCACCGGCACGCCGGTGCTGGGGCAGTTCTACTCGCTGATGGCGACGCTGACCTTCGTGGCGCTCGATGGCCACCTTGCCATCATCAGGGCGGTGGTCGATGGCTTCCAGAGCCTGCCCGTGGGCACCAGCGGCCTGGGTCCGGACGGCTTGTGGCAGGTGGCATTGTGGGGCACCCAACTGTTCCGCGGTGCGCTGATGGTGGCGCTGCCCGGCCTCACCGCGCTGCTGGTGGTCAACCTGGCCTTCGGCGTGGTCAGCCGCGCGGCGCCGACGCTGAACCTGTTCGCCATCGGCTTCCCGGTGACGCTGATCGGCGGCCTGCTCATCGTGCTGGCGGGCCTGCCCGCCGTGCAGTCGGGGTTCATGGCCCTGGTGGGTGAGGGCTTCGGCCTGATCCGCACCCTGCTGGGAGGCGGCTAGCCATGTCCGACAGCGCTGACCGCCACGACCGTACCGAAGCGGCAACCCCGAAACGCCTGGAAGAGGCGCGCCGCGAAGGCCGCATTCCGCGCTCGCGCGACCTGACCGCGGCGGCCGTCATGCTGACCGCCGGCGTCACGCTGCTGACGCTGGGCGATTCCATCGGCATGCAGCTGGGCGAACTCATGCGCGGCAGCCTGCAGCTGTCGCGCGAACAGGCGCTGGATGCGAACAGCCTGGCCAACATCTTCTCGGCCCAGTCGGCCAAGGCGTTGCGGGCAGTGGCGCCGGTGCTGCTGATTACTCTGGTTGCCGCGCTGGGTGCGCCGCTGTCGCTGGGTGGCTGGTCGTTCGCTGCCAAGCCGCTGATTCCGGATCTCAAGCGCCTGAACCCGGCCAGCGGGCTGGGGCGGATGTTCAAGCTGCGAAGCCTGGTGGAACTCGCCAAGACCCTCGCCAAGTTCGCCGTGGTGGCCGGTGCTGGTGCGCTGGTGCTGTGGATGAACCTCGGAGAATTGCTGGGGCTGGGCTCCGAGCCCACCGAGCAGGCCATCGTCCATGCCATGTCCCTCACCGGCGAGGCGCTGGTTGCGCTGACGGCCGCACTGATCCTCATCGCGGCCGTCGACGTGCCCTTCCAGCTCTGGCAGTACCACCAGGACATGAAGATGACCAAGGAGGAGGTGCGCCGCGAGCACAAGGAGTCCGAGGGTTCTCCCGAGATGAAGGGGCGGGTCCGGGCCCTGCAGCGGGAGATGGCCGAGCGCCGCATGATGCTCGACGTGCCCAAGGCCGACGTCATCGTCGTAAACCCGACGCACTACGCCGTGGCGCTGCGTTATGACGAAAAGAAAATGCGGGCGCCCCAGGTCGTGGCCAAGGGTGTGGACCTCATGGCCGCCCGGATCCGTGAAGTGGCTTCCGAACACAAGGTCCCGATCTTCGAAGCCCCGCCGCTGGCCCGCGCCTTGCATCGCAACATGGAGATTGGTGACGAGATCCCGGCGGGGCTCTACGTGGCCGTGGCCCAGGTGCTGACCTACATCTACCAGCTCCGGGCCGCCATGCGCGACCACCTGACGCCGCCGCCGCCACCGGACATAGACATCGTGGAACCGTAAGGCATGGCCGAGGTACTGGGAAAGAACACCGCGAACCTGCTGCGCAGCGGCCTGGGCGTGCCGCTGGGCGTGCTCGCCATCCTCATGATGGTGATGCTGCCGCTGCCGCCGGTGGCGCTGGACGTGCTGTTCACGTTCAACATCGCGCTGTCGCTGGTCGTGCTGATGGCGGTGTTCTACGTGTCGCGGCCGCTGGAGTTCGGCGTGTTCCCCAGCGTGCTGCTGATGGCTACCCTGCTGCGGCTGGCGCTGAACGTCGCCTCGACCCGCGTGGTGCTCATGCACGGCCACACCGGCACCGGCGCGGCCGGCAAGGTGATCCAGTCCTTCGGCGAATTCGTGGTCGGCGGCAACTATGCCGTCGGTGTCGTCGTGTTCATCATCCTCACCGTCATCAACTTCGTGGTCGTGACCAAGGGCGCCGGCCGCATCTCGGAAGTGACCGCGCGCTTCACCCTCGATGCCATGCCCGGCAAGCAGATGGCCATCGACGCCGACCTCAACGCCGGACTCATCACGCAGGACGAGGCGCGCACGCGCCGCCACGAGGTGCGCGCCGAGGCGGACTTCTACGGTTCGATGGATGGTGCCAGCAAGTTCGCGCGCGGCGACGCCACGGCGGGCCTGCTGATCCTGATCCTCAACATGGCGGGCGGACTTGCCATCGGCACCACCGCCCACGACATGGCGATCGGCGATGCCGCGCGCACCTACACGCTGCTGACCATCGGCGATGGCCTGGTCGCGCAGATTCCGGCGCTGCTGCTGTCGACCGCGGTGGCCATCATCGTCACCCGCATGTCGCGCTCGCAGGACATGGGCGGGGAGATCGGCAAGCAGCTGTTCGGCCAGCCCAAGGCGCTGTATGTCGCCGGCGGCGTGATCGGCGCGCTGGGACTGATTCCCGGCATGCCCAATCTCGCTTTCATCGGCATCGCGGCGCTGTGCATCGGCGGGGCGCGCCTGCTGCAGAAGCGCCAGGCCGAGGAGGCCGCACGCGTGGCGGCCGCAGCGGCGACGCCCGAGGCCGTGCCCGTGGTGCCGCCCGAATCCCGCGAGCTGTCATGGGAGGATGTGCGCCCGGTGGACCTCCTGGGCCTGGAGGTGGGTTACCGCCTGGTGCCGCTGGTGGATGCTGCGCAGGGCGGCGATCTGCTGGCCCGCATCCGCGGCGTGCGCCGCAAGCTCACGCAGGAGCTGGGCTTCCTCGTGCCGCCGGTACACATCCGCGACAATCTGGAATTCGCGCCCAGCGTCTACCGCATCAATCTCGCCGGCGTGCCCGTGGGCGAGGGTGTCATCCATCCCGACCGGGAGCTTGCCATCAATCCGGGGCGCGTGTTCGGCAAGGTCAGCGGCATCGAGACGCATGATCCGGCCTTCGGCATGGAGGCGGTGTGGATCGAGCCTGCAGCGCGTGACCATGCGCAGACCCTGGGCTACACGGTGGTCGATCCCAGCACCGTGATCGCGACACATCTGAGCCATCTGATCCAGCTTCATGCGCATGAGCTGCTCGGCCACGAAGAGGTGCAGCAGCTGCTCAATGCGCTCGCCAAGAGCGCGCCCAAGCTGGTGGAGGATCTGGTGCCGCGCGTGCTGCCGCTCTCGACGGTGGTGCGCGTGCTGCAGGGCCTGCTCGCCGAGCGCGTGCCGGTGCGCAACATGCGCACCATTGTGGAGACCCTCGCAGAGCACGCGCCGCGTACGCAGGATCCCGTGCAGCTGCAGGCGCAGGTGCGCGTGGCGCTGGGGCGCCAGATCGTGCAGGACATCGCCGGCCTCAAGGACGAGCTGCCGGTCATCACGCTGGAGGGCGATCTGGAGCAGTTGCTGCAGAGTTCGCTCGCCAATGCCGGCGGCGGCAGCCCGGGCCTGGAGCCCGGCCTTGCCGAGCGCTTGCAGCAGCGCCTGGCCGAATCCACGCGCCGGCAGGAGATGCTGGGCGAACCGGCAGTGCTGCTGGTGCCGCCCACGCTGCGCCAGACGCTGGCGCGCTTCGTGCGTGCCGGCGTGCCCGGGCTGCAGGTGCTGGCCTGGAACGAGATTCCCGACAACCGGAAAGTGCGGCTGGTCACGGCCGTAGGACGTTAAGCGATGCAAATCAAGACCTATACCGCGCGCGACATGCGCCAGGCCCTGCGGATGATCCGCGAGGAGCAGGGGCCGGATGCCGTCATCCTCTCCTCCCGTCAGGTCGAGGAGGGCGTGGAAGTCTGCGCGGCTCTGGAGGCATCGACTCAGGTCGTGCCGGCGCTGCCCGAGCGGACCGCCGCCGTGGCGATTCCTGCCGACTTTGCGCGCCTGCTTGCGGCTTCGCAGCCCGTGCCGGCCGAGCCGCTGCAGCAGGCAGCGCCCGTCTCGCGTCAGGCTGACACCCACGATGCCCAACTGGGTGCTGAACTGCGCAGCATGCGCCACCTGCTGGAATGGCAGATGTCACAGCTGGCGTGGAATGATTTCACGCGGCGTGCACCTGCTCATGCCCAGCTGCTCAAGGAGCTCACGGAAATCGGCGTTGCCGCGCCACTGGCCAGTGCGCTGGTGGCCGAGCTGCCGGCCGAGCTCGGCATCGAAGAGGCGCAGCGCCGCCTGCTGGCGCAGCTCTCGCGCCGCATTCCGGTCACCGGCGACGCGCTGCTGGAGCAGGGCGGCCGCATTGCGCTGGTCGGACCCACCGGTGTGGGCAAGACCACGCTGATCGCCAAGCTTGCGGCACGCTGGGTCAAGCGCCAGGGCACGCGCGACATCGCGCTGATCTCGATCGACGACCAGAGATTCGGTGCGCATGAACAGCTGCGCGTGCTGGGACGGCTGCTGGGCGTGGAGTGCCTGGCGCTGGAGTCGGCGGCGCAGCTGCCCGAATACCTCGCGCGCCTGCCGCGCCACCGCCTGGTGCTCATCGACACCGCGGGCGCGAGCCCGCGCGATCCCGGGCTTGCCGATCGGGCGGCGCAGTTCGAGCAGATCTGCGTGCGCTGCGGCCTTGAGATCTGGCTGGCGCTTTCCGCCGGCGCCCAGGCCGGCGTGCTCGAAGAAGCGCTGCAGCGCTACGCGGCGTTTGCGCCGCGCGCGGTGCTGCTCACCAAGCTCGACGAGGCCGCAAGCCTCGGCGGCATGCTGTCGGCGCTCATTGCCGCACAGCTGCCGCTTGCCTATGTCGCCGAAGGCGCCCGGATCCCCGAGGATCTGGCGCCCGCACGCGCCCATCAGATCGTGAGCCGCGCCGTGGCGCTGGCGCGCGTCAACGCCGCCTCGGCCAACGAGGATCTTCTGGCCCGCCGCTTCGGGAGCAATGTGCATGAGTTCCGGTAAGTTCGACACCGTCCAGATCGCCGGCCTGCGTGCGGTGACGCAGCCCGATCCCGTGCAGGTGATCGCTGTCAGCGGCGGCAAGGGTGGGGTCGGCAAGACCAGTGTGGCCGTGAATCTCGCCACCGCACTGGCGCGCGCCGGCAAGCGCGTGCTGGTGTTCGACGGTGACCTGGGGCTGGCGAATGTCGACGTGCTGCTGGGGCTGGCGCCGAAATACACGCTTGAGCATGTGCTCGATGGACGCTGCACGCTGGAGGAGGCGGCCATCGAGACGCCGCAGGGCTTCCGCATACTGCCCTCCGCGTCGGGGGTGACACGGCTGGCCTCTCTGTCCAGCCCCGAGCATCTCGGGATCGTGCAGGCCTTCAGCCAGCTCACCACGAGTCTCGACGTTCTCATCGTCGATACGGCGGCTGGCATCGCCGACAGCGTGCGCCAGTTCTGCCAGGCCGCCCAGCACGTACTGGTGGTGCTGCGCGACGAGCCGGCCTCGCTGACCGACGCCTACGCACTCGTCAAGGTGCTGCGTCGCGATCATGGCGTCCGCCGCTTCCAGGTGCTGGCAAACATGTCCAGGGCCGCCGGCGAAGGGGAGTCGCTGTTCCGGAAGCTGGAACGCGTCACAAGCCGCTTCCTCGATGTCGTGCTCGAATACGCAGGTGAAATTCCCGACGATCCGCTGGTCCGCAAATCGATCCGCGAGCAGCGCAGCGTGCTGCAGGCTTATCCTTCATCGCCCGCGGCCCGCGCGTTCGAGCGCCTGGCGCGCCAGACGCAGCGCTGGCCGGGCGTGGATGGGCCACGCGGCAATCTCGAGTTCTTCGTCGAACGGCTGCTGCCGCGCGAGATTCCGCGCCTGGAGGCCGTGAGGTGAAGGCATCGGGCGCTTACAGTGCTTCTGTGCAGGGCGCGCCGGCGGCAACGCTGGTCGCGCGCCATGCCGAGCTCGTCAAGCGCATTGCCTACCATCTGGCCGGCCGGCTGCCGGCCAGTGTCGAAGTGGACGATCTCATCCAGGCCGGCATGGTCGGCCTCATCGAGGCCGCGTCGGCCTACAGTAGCGACCGCGGCGCCAGCTTCGAAACCTATGCCGGCATCCGCATCCGCGGCGCCATGATCGATGCGCTGCGCAAGCAGGACTGGGCGCCGCGTTCCGTGCACCGCAAGGCGCGCGATGCGGCAGCTGCCATTGGCGCCATCGAGGCCAGGCACGGGCGTGAAGCCCGCGATTCGGAGGTCGCCGATGAACTCGGCGTGCCCATCGAGGACTATCACCGCATCATGCAGGATGCTGCCGGCTGCCGGCTGGCGAGCATGGACGAGGTGAGCGAGGTCACCGAGGTGGCCGACCGTGATGCGGATCTGCTGGCCGAAACCGAGACGGGGCAGATGCGCGAGGACCTTGCCGAGGCGATCGCCGGCCTTCCGGAACGCGAGCGGCTCGTCATGTCGATGTACTACGACGACGAGCTGAACCTCAAGGAGATCGGCGCGGTACTGAACATCAGTGAATCGCGGGTCTGCCAGCTGCATGGCCAGGCCCTGGTGCGGCTGCGCGCGCGGCTGCGCCTCTGGCGCGACGAGGCTTGAGGCGGTCATGGACCTGCTCAGCATCATCGGTCTGATCCTCGCCACCATCTCGCTGCTGGTGGGCGCGGTGCTCAAGGGCGCCGGGCTGCACGCGCTGGTGTCGCCGGCCGCGATGATGATCGTCATCGTGGGAACCTTCGCGGCCATCCTGGTGCAGACGCCGGGCCGGGTGATGCGCCATGCCCTGGGCATTGCTTCATGGGTGTTCAAGCCGCCGGCGCTGGATGCCGCCGGGCTCATCCGCAAGGTGGTCGAGTGGAGCCAGCTCGCGCGCAAGCAGGGATTGCTGGGCCTGGAGCCGCTGCTGGACCAGGAGCGCGACAGCTTCGTGCGCAAGGGCCTGCAGCTGGTCGTGGACGGCACCGAGCCCGAGGCCATCCGGCGCATCCTCGAGGTCGAGCTCAACACACGAGAAAGCGCGGACCTGCGTGCCGCCAAAGTCTTCGAGGGCATGGGCATCTATTCGCCCACCCTGGGCATCATCGGCGCGGTGCTCGGCCTCATGGCCGTGATGCAGAACCTGGCGGACCCCTCCAAGCTCGGCGCCGGCATTGCGGCCGCCTTCACCGCCACGGTTTATGGCATCGGCCTTGCCAACCTGTTCTTCCTGCCCATCGCGAGCAAGCTCAAGACCGCCGTGCAGGCGCAGAGCCACGTGCGCGAGATGGTGATCGAGGGAATGATCGGCATCGCCGAGGGCGAGAATCCGCGCATCATCGAGACGCGGCTGCAGGGTTACCTGCAGCAGGGGGCTTAGCGCATGTCACGCCGGCACAAGCACGAGGAGCATGCCAATCACGAGAGCTGGGCCATCCCCTACGGCGATCTGGTGACGCTGCTGCTGGCCTTCTTCGTCGTGATGTACGCCATCTCCTCGGTGAACGAGGGCAAGTATCGCGTGGTTTCCCAATCGCTGAGCGCTGCCTTCCGCGGCGCGCCCGTGGTGCCGCTGCCCATCCAGATGGGTGAACGTTCGGCCACCTCGCTGGTGCCGCCCGTCGACCAGATCGAGCGCGAGCTCGAGGACGGCACGGACCCGCAGGTGCTGGCGCTGCAGCAGATGGCACAGCAGCTGGAGCTCGCCATGAGCCCGCTCATTTCGCAGGGGATGGTGGATGTGCATCGCGGCGCGGGCTTCGTCGAGGTGGCGATCCGTTCCGATCTGCTGTTTGCCTCCGGTGTGGCGCAGCTGTCGCAGAGCGCACAGCCGGTGATCCGGCTGCTCGGTCAGACCCTGAGCAAATTCCCCAACAACATCCGCGTCGAAGGCCATACCGACAACGTTCCCATCAGGAACGCGCAGTTCCAGTCCAACTGGGAGCTTTCCGCGGGGCGGGCGGCGAATGTCGTGCATCTGCTCACCGAAAGCGGAGTGGCCCCCAAACGCCTGTCGGTGCTCGCCTTCGGCGAGTACCGGCCGGTGCTGCCGAACACCACGGCGGATGGGCGCAACGCCAACCGCCGCGTCGTGCTGACCGTGGTGGGCAGTGAGCCGCCGCCCGATCAGGCCGGGAGCCCGGACCCGGCGTGACGGCCAGCCGTCGCTGCGGCTGGCATGAATCCTGCTCCTTCCCAGTGCCATGCCGTTTTTTCCGGCATGTGTGACCGGGTTCACAGGAGACGGACATGCCCATCTATTCGCAGGAGTGGTTGTTCTACCTCGGGCGCGGCGCGCTGCTCGCGGCCGCCATGCTGGTGTTCGCCGTCGCGCTGCTGCGCTGGCGCCGTGCAGGCACGCGCGACACGCAGCGCATCCTCAGCGAGCTCGATGAATCGCGGCAGCAGGCCCGGTCGCTGGCCGAACTCACCCAGGAGCTGGGCCGCCAGCTGACATTGCTGGAAGCCAAGCTCGAAGACAGCATGGCCCTCGCGGCGGCCGGCGCCGGCGGGCAGCAGCGCGGCTACGACCTCGCCCTGCAGATGGCCCGCAACGGGTCGTCGGTGGAAGAAATAGTTTCGGCCAGTGGTGTGACGCGGCACGAAGCTTCGTTTCTTGCGCAACTGCACAATCCGCAAGTGACCTGATGGATTCTGCGGATGGGAGATTATGTCCAAACAGCAAAAGGGTAATATCGCAGGACCGAGCAACAAGGATGCGTTCGCGTTCGTGCAGGCGCTGGCTCTGGAACTCTCCGCCGGCAAGATAGACATTCCATCGTTTCCGGATGTGGCAGTGCGCGTGCGCAAGGTGCTGGCCGACGAGAACGCCGATGCCACCAAAGTGGCGCGCGTGGTCGGTTCCGAACCGGCGCTGGCCGCCAAGCTGCTGCAGATTGCCAACTCCGCCGCCGTGAATCCGCGCGGTCAGCGCGTCGAGGAACTGCGTACCGCCATCGCGCGGCTGGGCCTGTCGATGGTGCGCGGCGCATCGATCGCCTTTGCCATGGAGCAGCTCAAGCAGGCGCCGGCGCTGGCGCCATTGCGCAAGCCGCTCAACGAGCTGTGGGAGCGCAGCGTGAAGGTCGCGGCCATGGCCTATGTCGTGGCGCGCAGCTGGTCGAAGGTCAATCCCGATACCGCGCTGCTGGCCGGACTCATGCACGGCATGGGGCGGGTCTATATCCTCACCCGCGCCGTGAACCATCCGCGCCTGTTCGCCGACTCGGCTGCCTACCAGCAGATCGTGATGGACTGGCATAACCCCATTGCCAAGGCGGTGCTCGAGAGCTGGGAGATCAGCCCCGAGATCATCCACGCTGTGGAGCACTACACCGACCTCGACCGCGAGAACCCCGGTCCTGCCGACCTCACGGACGTGCTGACGACCGCGGATCTGTTCGTGTCCTTCCACAACGATGCCGCTGCGCTCGAGATCCACATGAAGGAAGTGCAGGCCATTGCCCGGCTGGGGCTGGATGTCACGACCTGCCAGAAGGTCCTGCAGGAGACGGCCGGCGAGCTGGCCAGCCTGAGGTCGGCGCTCACCGGCTGAGGCAGGAGCGGGCCACTCCGGCTTGACACCCTCTGGCGTCGGCCCGGACAATCCGCGGCCCACCCGAGGGTGCGCCCGGAAAGGTAGCTCAGCTGGTTAGAGCACGGCACTCATAATGCCGGGGTCGAGGGTTCGAGTCCCTCCCTTTCCACCAATTAAATCATATAGTTATATGATTTTCTTGTTTGAGTACTCGAAATCAAGCGGCTGGGCAGACGGGCTACCGGACCAATCCCAGGCTGCGCGCCTTCCATTCCTCCGTGAGGTTGCGGCCGTCGAGGCGCCGCCCCCTGCGATCGGGATATTCGGGATCAGTCATGGTCTGCGGCAGGAAGTTGGCTCGTCCACCGCTGAGGATCACCTCGAATCCATCACCCTGCGCTTTCGTCCAGTCTATGAGCTGCGCGGCGATGTCCTTGCAGCCTGCGGCCTTGCCCCTGGCAGAGATATTGGCATCGCTCTCCCAGTCGCGCTCGGTGGTCTTGGCGTAGGTGGCCGCGGGGGTGGCGTGCGTGATGGCCGCGGTCGAGATCACGCCCGTTGCCATGTGGGCTGCTTCGGCCATCTCCCACAACGTCGTCGTGGCGTTGTGTTTTGCGCTGGTGCAGTCGCCGGGATCGGCGTGCTGCGTTACGCCCAGCGTGCCGTTGTAGGACTTGATTCCCGCCGTCATGGCCATGGCCGTCGGCGCCGAGTCGGCCACCTGCGAATCATGGGTATAGGTTTTGGAGAGGGCCGAATAGGGCAGTTTCTCCATCGCGAGCTGGTAGCTCTCTCCATCCAGGCCCTGCCGCTGGCCGGCATAAATGCGCGCCGCCGTGATGGTGGAAATGCCCATGCCGTCGCCGATGAAGAGGATGACATTCTTTGCATGTGGCCGGCCGCGCTCGGCGATGCGGGCATCGATCTTGCGGCTTGCCGTCACGTAGTAGCTGTCGGCGCCCTGTTGCGGCTCGATCAGGGTACGCGCTGGCACCAGCGTCGTGCAGGACACCGCTCCCATGACCGTGGCGGAAGCTGCCAGCGCTATGCGCATCATTGGGAATTTCCTGGGCAAGTCGAATGGGGGAGAGGCTAGCCCTCCAATGCTACAACTCCGAGTCTTGCTGAGAAGCATGCGCTGCCTGCGATTGCCCAAGCAGCATCGCGCGCGGCCGGTCCGGCACCCACCAGGCTGTCGGGTGCCTCTGGTTCCTGTACGCTGCGCGCATGGCTTCAGTCAGTGAACTCGAGAAGCTAAGCCGAATCGTCCTCGATCTCTACAACTCGCCGCCGCGCGAACCGGCGCCCGCCTTCCGGCAGCGCGCGCTTGATGAGTTGGCGCCGTATCTTCCCTATACAGGTGCCGCGTGGGCGCACGGAGTGATGACACCGCGCGGCGCCGTGTTCCACGACATCCTCGTGCGTGGCCTGTCACCCGGTTTCGCCGACGCGGTGCGCGCCACCGCGGATCTCGACTCCACCAGCCACAAGCTGGCGGCTGCGTCCGGTCAGTCCTTCATCCATGTGCAGGACGACTATCCGCCCGAGGTCCGCCAGCTGGCCGGAGATCCCGACGATCTGTGTTCCAGTCTGGAAGGCATGGTGGCCGACGGGACCACGGGTGTGTTCAGTTCGGTGTGCCTGTTCCGCAACAGTCGCCAGCCGGCGTTCAGCGAAACCGAGCGGGTGCTGCACCAGAACCTGCTGCCTCACTGGATAGCCGCGCTGTCGCGGCGGATCATCGACGATGCCTTCATCGCGGCGCGCGGCGTCGCGACCGCGAATCTTGCCGTGGCCGTAGCCGGCAAGGACGGCGCACTGGAAGCGGCCAGCGAGGGCTTCGCGGCATTGCTGCGCACCGAATGGCCGTCCTGGCCGGGTGGGTCGCTGCCGCCGGAATTGCTGCGCTCCGCAGTGCGCACCGAATCCACCTTCCTGGGCGATCGTGTGGTGGCGCGCATCAGCCGCCTGCCGGAACGCATGCTGCTATGCGCGCGTGCCCGCCTGCCGGTGGATTCCCTGGGGCGACGCGAACTTCAGGTGGCGGAGCTGCTGGGCGCGGGTCTGGGCGTGAAGCCGGCAGCGAAGAAGCTCGGACTCTCGCCTTCCACGGTCGAGAACCATCGCGACCACATCTACCGCAAGCTGGGTGTCAGCAGCCGCTCCGCACTGATCGCCGTCTTGCGCGAGAGCGCATTGGTGTAGCAAAGGCCGGCGCGAGGGCGCGCGGGACTCAATCGTCCTCGCCGGCGCAGCTCTTGCCCAGCCATTTGCCGTCCATCGTGGTCTTGACCTTGCCCTTCGGCGTTTCGATTTCCACGTTGCTGCGTATGCGCTCATTGGAGAGCGCATCCAGGGTCATGCGCCCGGTGCGCGTTTCACCGTCCTGCTGGCACACGAATGTCATTTCCTGGTGGTTGGCCGTCTGCTTGACCACGGTGTTCCTGCATTTGGAGTCGGGGTCGGCATTGAATGCCCCGCGCGCCAGATCCTCTGCCTTGATGCAGCTCTTCATCACGTTCCGATGTGTGCCCTGGGCGGCCCGCTGGCGCATCGATGCCTCCACCTTGGCACGCTGGTCGGGCGGCATTTGCGCCAGCACCGATTCGGGAATGAGCATGCCCTGCATGTCCATCGCATAGTCGATCTGCCAGAGTCCCGTCTTCACGTTCAGCGGCTCCGCCGCCGGCAGCAGCGGCGCCGCGGCGAGCATCACGACCCACATGGCTGTCCGCAGTCCCATGGCTTTCTCCCACCAGGTTCGATGGCGGTATTTCCTGCCGTGTGCGCTCCGGCCTCAATAGGGCAAATGCCCCAACGACAGTCCTGCAGCCAGCCGCGATACTGCCGACCGTGAAGCGTCAACCCCGCGCTGGGCTGGTGATTTCCGCGGCGCTGATGCTGGTCTCCTGCAGAGACCCTTCCGCAGTGCCGGGCGAAGCCGCGCATCCCGCTGCCTCCGGGCAAGGCAGCGCGGATGCGCCGGCGGCAGGGGCCTTCGTGCAGGGCGGAACGCGCGCCGCACTGGTGAGCTATCTGCGCACGGTGCGGGAGACTCCGGCGAAGAAGTTCGAAGTCCGGTGGAACCCCGACGTGGTGAAGATCGATCGCCAGACGGCCATCGACACACTGCAGGCCGTGTCGGCGGATGGCGTGACCTTCCGCTTTGCCGCCAGTTCCCGGACTCGGGCGTTGACCGAGGGCCGCATCCTCTTCCTTTGGGGCCTGGCGCTGCGGCGCGTGATCCATGCCCGGGCGGAGGCCGACCAGTGGGTGGTGGATACCGCGCCGGTGAGTTTCCCCGAGGTCTTCGACGAGGCGGACATCGACTACGACTACCCGCTCGATGCGCGCCAGATGTTCGCCGTGTTCCGCCCGCCGGTGACGCAGCAGACGGCGGCTAATGCCACCCCGCGCGCCCTGTATGTCGGGTTCATCAATCAGGCGCGCGCGGAGGAGGGCGCCGCAGGCCCGCAGATCGTCAACCTGCCGAACTCCTTTGCCACCCGCGTGAATGGCATCGACCTGGAACTGGCCTACGCGCCGATAGAGGGCGGATTGCACTTCGACATCGAGGCGCGCAAGCAGCAGTCCGACGTGCAGGCCGCGCCCGAGGGCAATCCACGCCGAGACATCGAGGATTTCGCCGCCAAAAAGCGCCGCGAGGAAGCCGGTGCCATCCGTGACGGCGCCGGCCGTGGCGGTACCGCTGCCGAGCGCGCCGGCGCCGCAGCCGACAAGGCCGGCGACGACTGGAAGAAGGTGGCCGGCGGCGGGGCCAACGCGCCCAACAAGGCCCTGACGCAGGGACTGTTCGACATCGGTTCGGCACTGTGGGATCTGCGCCTGCGGGCGTCGGGCGATCTCACCGGCATTTCGGCCAGCGACAGTCTCAGCGTGTCGAACCAGCTGCAGATCCATGGCGCGGCACTGGGGTTGCTCAAGACAGAGTTCAGGAACGTCAACGGCAACCTGAAGCTGCAGTTCATCGCGCGCCGCGGCGAATCCTCCGAGCAGTGGATCGAGAAGCTGAAAGTGGACATTCCCATCCGCTTCAACATTCCGGTGATCGTCGCGGGCCTGCCCATGGTGTTCCAGATCGGCTTCGACGTGATCGCCCAGCCCGCATTGACCACGCGCAACGACACCTTCGACGCCGAGTACGACATTCCCTTCTCCGGCAGCGGCACCGTGCAGCTGGAAGGCGACCGCTTCACCGTGGGCGGCACGCTGGCCGCACAGCCGAATCCACTGAAGACGCTGGCCTCCAGCATCGGCGTTTCGGCGGTGCTGGTGGCGCTGCAGGCGCCGCGGGTGGGACTGGGCGTGGGGATATTCGGCGCTTCCAGCGTGGTGTACATCGATCTGGTCAGCTCGGCGACCATCACCTCCGGCGGCCAGCTGGGGCTGGTGCCCTGCCATCAGTACACGCTGGTCACTTCGATCAACGCAGGGGTGGACACCCGCATCGCGCTGGATGTTCCGGGACTGGGCAGGTTCCTTGCCAGCCCGCTCAACGAAAAGCTCAAGCAGGCCGGCAATGCCGCCTCGCTGCGCGAGGAGATCTTCAAGAAGAACTGGTATCGCGCCGAACCCGACATGCCCATCTGCCGTGCCGGAGGCGATCAGTGAGTGCGCGCGCAGGGCAGCGCGCCATCCTGCTGGCCGGATTGCTGGCCGGGGCATGGGCGCATGCGGCAGCGCCGGCCGGCCATGGCATTGACCTCGCGCCGGGGCTGACCGTCACTTCGGTGGTACACGATGCCATCGATTACGAAGGCCTCAGCGTTTACCAGCAGATCGATGCACAGGGGCTCAAGCGCGTGGTGCGCTGGACCCAGGACGATGCGCAGGCGGGTAAACGCTCGCACTCGGCCATTTTCGTCACGCGGCCAGAGGATCTGGAGTCCGCGCACCGGCTCATCATCGTATGGCAGAGCGGCGATCCGGAGAACTTCCCCGGAGCGGTGCAGGGCGTGGCCTCGCGCGCCATCCGCCGCGACCTGCTGGACAGCGGCGCCACTGCGCTGGTGCTGGGCGCGGCGCCCGTGCAGTCGGGAGCCGCGCTGCTGGGCGGGTTGCTGGGCGGACGCAAGTACTACCGCGGCACGTTGACGCGCGTGGAGAAATCTCCGCTGCCGATGAGCGTGCTGCTCGACGGGCGCCGCACGACCGTGCCCGTCATCCACGCGCGCGGCATGGTCAGTGTCGGCGACAGCAGCGGCAGTGCCGAACTGTGGATCCTCAACGACGATCGGCTGCCGCTGATCCTGCGCTGGGATGCGCTGGGGGCCAGCGTGCGCGTGGTGCGCATCGAGAATCCGCCCGCACCGCGCGATGCGGCGGCCGGCAGGATGCATGGCATCGATCTGGGCCAGGCGCTGGCGGACGGCTGTCATGCCGAGCTCGATGGCATCCATTTCACCAGCGACAGTGCCGAGTTGCTGCCCGAATCCGCCGCCGCGCTGCAGGCTGCCGCCGCCGTCGTGGCGGCGCATCCGGACTGGAAATTCATGATCGAGGGACATACGGACAATCTCGGCGGCCCTGACCACAACCTCGACCTTTCCAGGCGCCGCGCCGCGGCCGTTCGCGATGCGCTGGTCGCGCGCCATCATGTCCCGGCCGCGCGGCTCGAAGTGCGCGGCTTCGGGCTCACCCGTCCCGTCGAAACCAACGACACGCTGGAAGGCCGCGCGCGCAACCGGCGCGTGGAGCTGTCTCGGCAATGCCCGTGAGGAAATTCCATGCGACCCACCCTCCAACTCTTGTCCTGCGCGCTGGTCCTGGCGTTGCTCGCAGGTTGCGGTGCCCGGGAGCAACCCGCTGCCTCCCTTGATGCAGCGCCCGGGAGCGAGACGGCGGGAGTTGCGAGCGAAGGTGATCCCTGTTCGCTTCTCACGGCCGGTGAAGTCGAGGCGGCCATCGGCCCGCTGGCGGGGCCGCCCTATCGCCAGGGCGTGGATGGACCCCAGGCCGGCGGCGGCAAGTGTTTCTACGACACGCGGGACCTGCATCGCGTCACGCTGGATGTGACCTGGAGCGGCGGCGAGAGCGTCATGCGCATGCTGGGCCTGCCGGCGGCAGCGGCCGGCGACGCGGGGCTGCGCGGCAAACTGCCATTGCCGGAAGGCGCAACCCTTGCCGGCGAATGGGACGAGGCCCGGATGCTGAGCTGCTGCGAGATCACCGCGCTGCTGGGCGAGCAGGTGGTGGCCATCGATTTCCTCGCCACGGAACTCACCGCCGAGCAGGGGGCGGGTCTGCTGAATGCCGCGCTGCGGCGCCTCGGCAAACCTCTGCGCGATGTTTCCGGAGATGCCGGCGTGCAGCCGGCCATCGCCCGCGCCCAATCCGCGGCCGGCCGCCCGAAGCCGGTTGCGGCCTGTGCGCTGCTGACCGAGGCCGACGCCGGGATGCTGCTGGGCGGGCCGGTGGAGACATTGCCGCAGGAACAGGACACACGCTGCCAGTACCGCGCGCGCAATGCGCCGAAGCTGGCCGGCATCCAGGTGCAGTGGCGTGAGGGCTACCGCCAGTGGCGCCTGGACCGGGACATCGCCGGCAAGGCCATCGGTGCGCTGATGAATCCGGACGATTCCGGCGCCGCCGGCCCCGCATCGGCCGCGCCGCAGTACGCCGGGCCCTGGGAGAAGGCCGGCGTGATCGTCACCGACTTCGTGGCCCTGCGGCAGGATGTGCTGCTGCGTGCCGACATCCGCGGCTCCGGTCTCGCAAATGCGCAGAAGATCGTGAGCGCTGCCGCCGAACGCATCGGCTGGAACCCCGCCGCGAATTGACCTGCCTTCCGGCTGAGCCGGTTTTCCCCCGCTTTGCGCGTTGTTCATGAGAAGCGCATGCGCAGGGAGAAACCGTGAAGTGCCCGATCTTTGCTGTTGCCGTCTTCTCGATGGCCGCCGTTCCCGCAGGCCCGGCCCCGGCGGCACAGGAGAACGGCTACGAAGTCACGCGCAGCGAAACGGTGCTGCCGGTGCCCGCGAACAAGGTGGGCCGCAAGATCCTCTCGCGCGAGACCAAGGTGGGCAGTACGGCGGAGACCGACGGCAATTCGCAGACCTTCACCATGACCCTCGGCGGCTTCATGGACAAGTGCCCGATGGTCGAAGCCGGCTCCCCGGTGAAGTTCGTGGTCCCCGGGGATTTTGAATACATCATCGTTGCCGACACGGTCGATACCGATGTGGTTCCCACCGAGCGCAAGCACTACATGAAGACCATGAAGGCGCGCATCAAGGTGTTCGTCAACGATGACCTGTCCGTGACCGACGGCGAGATGGAAGGCACCTTCACCTCGGACATGGACGGGGTCCGCACGGGTCCGGTTTCTGTCCGCAGGCCTTTCCGGATCGAGAAAGGCGGTGGTCCGAACCTGGATGACCTGAAGGAAATCACCCGCGCCACCGGCGACCTGGCGGCGGCAGGGCTGATGGCCAATGCCAGCATGACCATCATTGCGGTGCAGCGCGACTGGTACAAACCCAATGCCTGTTCCGAGGTGCAATTGGATCCCCCGAGCGAGAGCCGCACGGTGGGTCCGGGCGAGACCGTGGAGATTCACGTCACGTACCGGACCAAGGACAGCCGGCAGCCGATCCCGAAGGGCGAGTGGACTGCCTCCGCGGTGGGTGCCGGCGCGCGCCTCGAGGCAACCCAGGGCAAGGTCCGCGAAGACGGCACCTTCGTCGTGAAGTACACCGCCGGCAGCAATCCGCGCGAAGGCGACGGTGCGCGCATCGAAGCCCTGTCTCCCGCCGGCGCCGGCCAGGGCTTGTGGAAGATCCGCATCGGCGGGGACTACGAAGTGCGTTTCGAATCCACCATCAGTTCACGCAATCCGGTGGAGTCGGTGCGTTCCAGCGCGCAGGGCAGCGTGCGTCTGACCTCCTCGACCAAGCCATGGAAGCGCAAACCGGATGGCAAGCAATACCTGCTGTACGACGGCAATGGCACGGTGCGCTTCAACACGGCCGCCGGGCCGGAACGCGTCCCCTGCGCGCCGCTGATCTCGGGCTCAGGCAGCAGCAGCTTCCAGGTGATGGAGACCTGGATCCAGATCACGCCGCCCGAGCAGGCCGGGGGCCGCGGCCGCGCGGATGTGCAGATGACCTACTGGATCGCCGAAGGTGCCGGCGAGACGGAAATGACGCCCAACCGCGTCAACTATCAGTGCGTGCCCGGTGACAGTGATCCCTATTCCTACTGGCAAAGCTCCTACCTCTCCGGACGCCAGCCCAATGGCGACATCAATTTCCTGACGAACTGGGAGTACGTGGGGGAGGGTGATGTGGTTGCCCGCAAGGTGCTCAGCGGCAACTGTGGTGGCACCTGCAGCGAGGAGCGCTCGGTGTTCACCTTGCGCAGGGTGTCGGGTGGGAAGTAGGGCGGCAAGCCTTTGCGTCCTGCTGGCGGCCCATGCACTGGCCGGCAGTGCGCTGGCGCAGGGTACGCTTGGACTCGCGAATCAGCAGAACGCCGGCTCGGTCCGCGAGCGCCGCGGTGAAACCTTCACCTTCGTCTGCCCGCCCACCGAGGCCAAGGGCGACAATGTCTACGGCACCGACACCTACACGGAGAGTTCGCCGGTGTGCCCGGCGGCCATCCATGCCGGAGTGCTGCAGCCAGGCCAGAGCGGCATCGTCACGCTGCTGATCGGCAAAGGCGCGAAGTCCTTCAGGGGCAGCCAGCGCAATGGCGTCGCCACGCTCAAGTACGGGCCCTGGGGCTATTCGTACTCCTTCGTGAAGGACGAGAATCCGGGGAGCATCGGATGGGGCACCACCTGGAACGGCATCCCCATGGCGTTCACCGCGCCCATTGCCGTGCGTTGCCCGCCGGACGGTAAATCCACTGGCGTGCTCTGGGGCTCCAATCCTTACCCACGCGATTCCTCCATCTGCCTGGCGGCCGTACATGCCGGAATCATCGGTATCGGCGCCGGCGGAGCGATACGGGTACAGCGGGTGCCCGGCGCAAAGGACTATCCGGGAAGTCTTCGCAACGGCGTCGAATCGAAGCGGTGGGGCGCCTATGAAGATGCGTTCACGGTGTTGCCGGCTGCCCCGCCCGTGCCGTTGATGGTGGCTGTGCCGATGTTGCTTCCGTTGAATGTGAACCTACCCGCAGCACCACCACCGCAGTTTGCCATTCCACCACGCAACATCAGCCTTTCCGGGTTCACGGCGGTCGGCTCGGCAACGCAACCAGGCCCGCTGAATCCACGGCAGTTCGTGCTGTCCGGATTCACCGCTGTCGGCGCCGCCGCATCGGCCGGCGGCCTGGCGCCCAGAACGCTACAGACCACCGGTTGGGTGGCGGTCGGTTCCGCACCCTGAGGAGATCCTGCATGTCACACGCCTTGAGAATCCTGCCCGCAACCTGCCTCGCCCTGCTGATCATGCGCGATGCCGGTGCGCAGCAGCCGCAGAATGCAACCGTTACCTTCGTGGTTCCCGTGGACCTTACGCGGTTGATGCCGGACATCAGCCGCGTGCGTGTCAGCTGCGGCATCACGAGCCTGGTGCTGAAGACTCCTTCCCTGCAGGCCTCGGGTACGGGCCTGAGCCGCCGGTACAATCTGGTCGGCTTCAACGAAATCGCGGTGACGCAGGGCGCCGCCGTGAAATCCCCCCTGTTCGTCCACGTGTCGGTGGCAGAGTCGGACTTCCTGCCGGCGACCGGAAACCCTTCCGGCCAGGTGGCGGAGTACGAATGCGCGCTGGTCGGGCACAGCACTGCCAGCAATTCCTGGGGAGAGTTCATCGCCGTCAATCCCGCGCGCACCAGCAATTCCATGTACTGGCTGACACCGCTGCCGTCAAAGATCACCGGACAGTTTGTGTGGTGATGGGAGAGGCTGCGGGGAGCCGATGACCGGCGCAGGCGCTGCTGCGCCACCGCGGCCTGGCTGTGTGGCCGTTCTACTTGACGGAGTGGTTGAGCTGCCAGTGCACTTCCCAGGTCACGGGCAGGTTCAGCATCCTCGACTCCTTGGTGACATGACCCGAGATGTTCTCGGCCTTGTCGGGTGAGCTGCCGGTGAGGTCGATGGCGATCACGTCGATCATGCCTTCGTAGTCGATGCGCACGTCGTACGACGCCGCGGGCACGCAGTTCTCGCCGGTCGCGGTCTGGCTGCTCTGTTCGATCGACGTGCCGGTCAGCTTGCCCTCGGCGGGCGCGAAGGCGATTTTGTACGCGCCACCGGTCATCGTCGGGTTGCCGAACTCGATCGCCATCAGGTTGTGCGCCGGCAGCGTCGGCATTCCGGCTGCATCGGTCACCAGGCTGGCCTCGCTCAGGCGCAGGCACGGCCCGTCTTGCGCGGTGCGGTTGCGCAGCACCGACTCGTGGTAGTCGTAGTTGCCCTCGACCTTCGACACCTTGATGATGTTCGGTCCGCTGAAGTCGTTGTCGGCTTCGATCGTCAGCATCACCCCGCCAATCACTTCGCGCATCTTCTCGGTGGTGGTGCTGCCGATGTTGCCGGGCAACGGCACCGTCTCGGTGGTGTTCTCCATGCCGCGCATCGAGTACCAGATGCTGCCGTTCCACCCGGCGTGTTGCACCACCTGCACCTCGGTCTTCAGCAGCACCTTGGCCCTGTCGCCCTGCGGCAGCTGCACCGAGCAGCTCACCGCCACCCTCGACGGGCTGGGCTTGTTCGCCGGCGCGGTGTAGGTGCCCTTCACCGTGCCGGCCGAATCCACCGTGCCCAC
Organism: Steroidobacteraceae bacterium; assembly: GCA_049841155.1. GTDB lineage: Bacteria > Pseudomonadota > Gammaproteobacteria > Steroidobacterales > Steroidobacteraceae > ZC4RG30. Next base: position 1,194,221 of record JASGHI010000003.1, on the reverse strand, counting down.
CCGCGCGTCGCCGTAGGTGGTGCCGTTGACCGCCCAGGTGTCCACGCGCAGCGGGCTCGGGCCGCAGGTCTCCACCAGTGCCGGCAGGCCGGTGCCGGGATCGTCCCTGCGGCCACAGGACACCACGTCCAGCGACAGCTTGCGGCCGACGCGCACGGCTGCGCGCATGGGGTTGAGCCGGATGGTCGAGAGCAGCGCCCAGTCGGTGAAGTGCGTGGTGGCAACGCTGACCGTGCGGGCAGTGGTGTCGAGCTGCGCCACGGGCAGTGCACGCCAGTAGCGGTTCGCGTCCTGGTAGCCGATGTCGAAGGCTTCCGGCACCGCGCCGAGCAGGTCGTGCTCGTCGTAGGTGAACTGCACCGTCACCGGCACGGCGAAGGTCTGGCCGTCGGGGCGCATGGCGTAGGTGCGCAGGCCGCCGGGCGCGTTGTCGGTGATGCGCTGAATCGAAATGGGCGTGTCGATGGCCAGCGCGCCGGCGGGAATGATGACCGAGGCGCCGCCATCGGCACTGACCACACTGCCGCCCGCCAGGCCGATGGTCTTCACCACCTCGCTGCCGACGGGCTCACCGACGGCGGTGGGCCGGGGCGTGGTATTGACCGGGCCGTTCCCCGGATCGTCGGCAGCAACATCGGCGGGGGTATCGGGAGGGCTTGCCGGGTTGCCAGTCGAATCACCCACTGGAGCGCTGGAGGGCTGCCCGGTCGGGCCGGGACTGCAGGCCGCCAGCGTCGCTGCTGCGATCAGAATGGCCGCGATTCGAATGCAGCGGTGCATTGCCAAGGGATGGCGCTCAGCCCTGCGGCGCCAGCAGCGTGCCGAGTGTCTTGGTCGCCACCTGCTCGGCCAGCGGGCGCAGCAGGTTTTCTCCATCCTGCTCGGCCTTGGCCTTCAGCGTCTCATCCAGCACCGGCTTGGTGGTGCCGGCAGCGATGACCCGGTAGGCCAGGCTGATCTCGTCGCGGGCCTTGACGGTGCCGGACTGCGCCTGCGTAAGGCGCGCCATCGCGTCCTGCTGCGCCGACTGCATCGCCGCGGTGGCCGCGACCTGGCCCGCCATGCCGGCCATCATGCCGCCCATGCCCGCCATGCCACCCAGCCCCGGCAGCATGCTGGCCGCGGGGCCCAGCATCTTCAGTGCGCTGCCGAAGCCCTTGCCGGCCTTCTTCTGTGCCACGCGTGTGTACAGCAGATAGGCGCAGTTCTGCTGCTGCGCTTCGGCCTCCACCTGCGCGGCAATCCTGGCCTGCAGCGGGATCAGCTCCAGCCTGGGGCCGGCCAGGTAGCTCATCAGCAACTGGCGCACGGGCTCGGCCACGTCCTGGCCGCTGTTGCCCTGGCCGAGCTGCGCTTCGGGCAGCACGATGCCGATGCGGATGGGGGCGGGGTCTTGCGCCTGCGCTTGCGTCATGGAGAAGGCGAGGGCTGCAAGGCCCAGCAGGCGGATCAGCATCGGGGGTTTCATCGGGCTCTCCCTGGACGTTTGTGGCTCATGGGAGATAGCGCGCAATCCGCGCGCAAACTGGCTCAACCGCGGCCGGGAGAGGGTGGCCTGAGCCGGTTTTGCCCCGCTTTGCGCGTTGATCCGGTATCCACGTAGCGGAGGGCGACACATGGGAAGCGGGTCGAAGCTGTGCGTGCTGCTGGCTGCCCAGGCGCTGGCCGGCACCGCCCTGGCGCAATCCACGCTGGGTTTGCCGGGCCGGCAGAATGCCAGCGGGGTGCGCGAGCGCGTCGGTGAGACCATCACCTTCGTCTGTCCGCCCACCGAGACCAATGGCGACAATGTCTACGGTACCGATACCTACATGGACAGCTCGCCGGTGTGTCCGGCGGCCATCCATGCCGGTCTGCTCAAGGCGGGCCAGAACGGCGTGGTGAGGATATTGATCGGCAGGGGAGCGCAATCCTTCGAGGGCAGCCGGCGCAATGGCGTCGCGACGCTGAAGTACGGCTCCTGGGGCTATTCATATACCTTCGTGAAGGAGGGCAAGCCGGGCAGCATTGCGTGGACGACGGCTTGGAGCGGCATCCCGATGGATTTCACCAGCGCCCTCACGCTGCGCTGTCCTGCGGGAGGAGGGCGCGAAGGCGCGCTGTGGGGTACCAACCCCTATACGGCCGATTCCTCCATCTGCCTCGCGGCCGTTCATGCCGGCATCATCGGCAGTGACACCGGAGGAGAGATACAGGTGCAGCGGGCGCGCGGGGCCAGGCAATTCCCCGGCAGCGTGAAAAACGGGGTCACATCCAGAAGGTGGGGGGCCTATGAAGATGCGTTCAAAGTAGAGGCGGTTTCACCGCCCGCATCGCAGACAGCGGGCAGTCCGCCCGCGAAGTGATGCCATTGAATTGTACGTCTATTGTGATAACATGACGTACAAACAGCATTGAGAGACACCCCCATCATGGCGACCACCGCCCGCTCTGCCCGTCTGGGCCTGCGCGCCACGCCCCAGCAGGAAGCCGTACTGCGCCGCGCTGCCGAGGCCACGCACAAGTCGATGACCGATTTCATCCTGGACAGCGCCTGCCGGGCCGCTGAGCAGACGCTGCTCGATCAGCGCCTGTTTCTGGTGTCTGGCAGCCAGTCTCAAGCCCTGCTGGATCTGCTGGACCGGCCGGCGCAGGACAACCCCGGCTTGAAGGATCTGTTCTCGCGAACAGCCCCCTGGGCGTAGCCCATGTCGCTGACAGCGCCGCGGGTGCTGGAAGCCAGCCACACGCTGGATGGCTTCGATTGTGGCAAGCCCAGCCTGGATGACTGGCTGGTGCGCCACGCGCGGCAGGCGCAAGCCAGCGGCTCAGCCCGGACCTATGTGGTCTGCGACGGTCCGCGTATCGCGGGGTATTACAGCCTGACGGTGGGGCAGATCGACACGCTGGAAGCTCCGGATCGCATCCGCAAGGGCATGGGTGCCTATCCCATCCCCGTTGTCATCCTCGCCAGGATGGCCGTAGCCCGGCAGGACCAGGGTCGTGGCATTGGTGCGGGACTGCTGCAGGACGCGATCCGCCGCACCCTGATCATTGCCGAGCAGGCCGGTGTGCGGGCGCTGCTGACGCACCCGATCGACGAAGAAGCCTCACGCTTCTATCTGCGTTTCGGTTTCGAGGCGTCGCCTGCCCGCGAACAGCAGCTGCTGTTGCTGCTGAAAGATGCGCGCCAGCTGCTTGCAGTGCTGCCATCGGCAGGCGGAAGGAAGCCGTAGCGCTCGGCAAGGATCACCGGGCAGTTTGTCTGGTGACGAGGGCTGGCTGGGTGCGCGCCAGGCCGTCCCGGGCGGCGTTGACGACCAGCATGTCCAGGTAGTCGAGCGTGGCCACCGCGGTGACGCGGCCGAAACGCTGAGTCGCGGACTCGTAGAGCCGGCGCGCATCCTCCCGGCGCGACTGGCGCTCGCGGATCTGCGCCAGATAGGTCTCGGTGGCTGCCTGCTGGTAGATCATCCGCAGGTTGTCGTCCGCCTGGCCGATCTGCCCGATCCGCCGCAGGTTGCGCCCGAGCACGGCCTCGGCCTCGCCCGTGCGACCCAGGGCCAGCAGAAGCCTGCCTTCCTGCCAGCCGGCCTGCGCGGCATCCATCCGGACCTGGAAGTCATCGGCATCGGCCTCACGGGCCGCTGCGGCGGCCGTTCCGGCGTGGATGTTGTCGAGAGCCTCCTGATAGGCCCCTTTCTGATAGAGATACAGGGCGATATTCAGGTAGCCCGCGGAGAGATTGCGCAGGTAGCCCATGTCCTTGCCATCGGTGGCTTCGACCAGCCGTTCGTCGATGGCTTGTGACTTGCGCAGCAATGCCAGTGATTCCTCCAGCTGCAGACGGTCATCGCTGGCGCCCGTAATCGTTGATGCCTTGATGTTGTAGGCCGCGGACAGGCTGCTGGCCAGCTCCAGGTCCTTGGGGTGGCGCAGCACCTGTTCCTCGAGGATGCCAACGGCCCGGCTGGCGTGAGCCATGCGTTCTTCCAGCGGTGCGCCGGTGTAGAACAGCGTTACCGCATAGTCCTGGGAAGCGATGGCAAGCTCGCGCAGCGTCTGGTCATCCGGCTGCGAACGGGCCAGTGATGCGAGCCGGTCCACCGAATGCTTTCCCATGGACCTGGCTTCGCCGGTTTCACCCTGGAACAGCTTCAGCTGGGCTTGTTTTCTCTCGATGCGGGCCAGTGTGCGCAGGGGTTCGGCCGGCGCGGGCTCCGCGGCGACGATCGGGCTCAGCAGCGCGATGGCACGGGCATAGCTTTCGATGGCTGCGCGCGGTTCGCCCTTGTTGACCGGGGTGGTGCCCTGGACATCCGCGACCTTTTCGTATGCAGCGGCAAGTTCGAGCCGCAGTGCCGCATCATCTCCCGCCTCGCCAGCCAGCGAATCCAGGTATTTCATCGCCGTTCCGACCAGCAGTTCCCGGGCCCTGGTTGCGCCGGCGAGGGGTTCGATCGCATCGTGCACCTCGAACATGAACGAGTTCGCCAGCGCACGCACGCTGGCGAAGTGCCGCTCGGCCCGTGCGCGCTGCTGGTCGGCAATGCGCGCTTCGCGCAGGGAGACCACGGTTGCGCCAACCAGAGTCAGCAGCAGCGCCGCGGCGGCGGCCAGCATCGCCACGTGCCGCCGCATGAACTTGCCGGCACGGTAGGAGAGCACATCGCCGCGTGCGGCCACGGGCCGCCCGTCCAGATAGCGGCGGATGTCCTCGGCGAAGCGATCCACCGACGCATAGCGCCGTTCCGGCTCCTTGCGCAAGGCCCGCAGGATGATGGCATCGAGGTCGCGGCCGATGGCTTCGCGCGCGGTCTGCCTGGCGGGCATCGCGGCGCTGGGCCGCACCGGTTCGGTGTTGCAGACCTCGTGGATGGCATCCTCGGCCGTGTGCATGGCGCGGCGGTAGGGGCTGCAACCCGTCAGCAGCACATACAGCACGACGCCGAGCGAGTACACATCGCTGGCCGTTGTCACCGGCCTGCCCAGAACCTGCTCGGGGCTGGCGAAGCCGGGCGTCAGCGTGCGCAGCAGCGTCACGGTCGGCACGGCCGCGGCCTCGGCCGCGCCCGGCTGCAGGAGTCTGGCGATGCCGAAGTCGAGCAGTTTCACCTGGCCCTGCGGCGTCACGAGGATGTTGCCCGGCTTCAGGTCGCGGTGGACGACCAGATGCCGGTGGGCATGGCTCACCGCGGCGCAGACATCGAGGAACAGCGCCAGCCTCGTGGCCAGGGGCGGGGTGTGGGCGGCGATGTAGCGGTCCAGCGGTTCGCCGGCCACCAGTTCCATCACGAGGTAGGGCGTGCCGTCCTCCGTGACGCCGCCGTCGATCAGCCGGGCGATGCCGGGATGGTCGAGGTCCGCGAGGATCTGCCGCTCCGAGCGGATGCGCCGCGCCACCTGCGTGGCCAGCAGCCCGCCGGGGACCAGCTTGATCGCCACCTCCTTGTCGTACTCGGCATCCACACGGCGGGCGCGATACACCTCGCCCATGCCGCCATGCCCGATCAATTCGACGATTTCATAGGCACCGAGGCGGCGGCCGATCCAGCGGTCCCGGTCCGGCTGGCCGAAATCCGGCGGCAGGTGCGCGATGGCGGGCTGGTCCACCACGGCTTCGCGGGTGGCGTGTGCTGCCAGCAGCGAATCGACTTCGGCACGCAGCTGGGCATCCCCGCCGCAGGCCGCATCCAGCCAGGCCGCGGTGTCATCCGCCGGCAGCTCGCTGGCGGCGGAGAAGAGTTCCTTCACGCGCTGCCAGCTTTCCGGCGTCATGTGGGTTTGTCGCCGGAAAGCTCGCGCTGCAGGAAGGCGCGCGCAATCGCCCATTCGCGCTTGGCCGTGGCGGGGGAAATGCCCAGTACGCCCGCCGCATCCTGGATGCTCAGGCCGCCGAAGAAGCGCAGTTCGACCAGGCGGCCCTGCTGCGGATCCAGCGCCTCCAGGCGTTGCAGGGACTGGTGGATGGCATCGAAGTCGAAATCGTCTTCGCCCGCAACGCCTTCGGCGCCCGAGGCGAGCACGGCATCGAGGTCGATGCGCACCTCCTTGCCGCCGCGCTTGGCGGCGTCGCGGCGCCGCGCATGGTCCACCAGCACGCGCCGCATCATCTGCGAGGCAATGCCGTAGAACTGCGAACGGCCCTGCCAGTCCACCTGCGTCTGGTCGACCAGGCGCAGGAAGGCTTCGTGCACCAGTGCGGTACGCTGCAAGGTGTGTGGGCCGCGCTCGCGGCCGAGGTGGCGCTGCGCCATCGCTCGCAGGGCGTCGTAGACCAGCGGCAGGAGCGCGGCGAACGCGGCCTCATCGCCGGCGCGCCAGCGCAGCAGCAATTGCGTGACCTCTCCGGCCGGGACTTCGCGGGGTATGTCCGCCACCTTGCGGGAATCATCTCACACCCTCACGTTGGCCAGATTGGCGATGGGGACCAGTGCCTGCGGGCAGACGGCTCACCGTGAAGGGGTCGACAGGGACGGCGACGGCGGGGGCAGCGCCGGCATCGACAGCGCCGGATCGCCCTGGGTTGTCCACGGGCAATTCCGGACCGTGGCCAGCTCGAAGAGCCGCTGGGCGCGGAAGATGGCCGGCATGGCGGCCTGCATCTGTTTCGCCAGTTGGGCCTGCTGCTCCAACGGAATCGACAGGACCGGGCCGGTCTGGTTGGCGGTTGCCGCGACGACTGTCTGCCTGTAGGCCTTCATGGCCGGGTCGTCCATCGCCGCAATCACCTGGTCACGCAGCGCGCCGCAGCCCAGCGCCTCGTCGCCGGGCCGTCGCGCAGCTGCCTGTGCGGTCTGCATCGCGGCGATCTTCGCGGCTGCGTCCGGCATGCCGGGCGGGATGGGGGGCTGTGCGGCCAGGGCGCTGGCGCAGCATAAGCCTGCGAGGATCGACGCTGCGCCGTGAACAGGTTTCCGAATCATGGGGGCCTCCGGGTTCTTGCCGACAGTAGTTAACGCGCAACGGGCGGCAAAACCGGCTCACTACCGGCGCAGCAAGACTCCGGGGCAGCGCGGCCCGTAGCGGTGAAACACAACTGTCATGAACGCCCGGTAGTGTGCCGCGCACCTCGGAACACCCAGACTTAAAGAGACGATGAAAACGAAAATCCGGGCGCATATGCGCCTTTGCGGGGCGAGCATGCTTGCCCTCACGGGCCCGCTGTACCTGAACGTTGCGTTTGCCCAGAACGCTCCGGTCCGCGCCGACGAGGCCGAGCAGCACGGCGATCTGGCCGAAGGTTCGGAAATCGTCGTCACGGGTACGCGTGCCAACGAGATCGCTCCGGTTACCGCATCGCTGCAGACCACGCAGCCGCAGGCGGTCATCTCACGGTCCTTCATCGAGGATTCCGTCCCCGCGACCGCCGATTTCAACCAGATTGCGCTGATCTCTCCCAGCGTCTCCAACTACGGTGGCGCCAACGGCACGGGCCTCAGCGAATCCAAGGCGCAGATCCGCGGTTTCCAGGACGCCGAATACAACATCACCTACGACGGCGTGCCGTTCGGCGACACCAACGATCCCTCGCACCACTCGAATACCTTCTTCCCTTCCAACACGGTCGAGACTCTCATCGTCGATCGTGGACCGGGCAATGCCAGCCAGCTGGGCCAGGCGACGTTCGGCGGCAACATGAACCTGTTCTCGCGGGCCACGCGGCACGAGTCGAGCTTTGAAGGGAAGGCGACCTACGGCTCATGGAATACGTGGATTGCCCGCGGGCTCGCGCAGACGGGCTCCCTCGATGCACTGGGCGGCACTGAATTCGTGGTCAGCGCCCAGCGCACCGAATCCGACGGCGCGCGCACTTTCAGTCCGTTCCGCTCGACCAATGTGTTCGGCAAGGCGCTGATACCGCTGGGAGAGAAGGCCAAGCTGTCGATCGTCGCGACCTACAACGAAAACAGCTTCAACCAGCCGGACAAGGACGGCGCAACGCTGGCGCAGGTTGCGCTCTACGGAAAGCTGTTCAGCCTCAACGACGATCCGAACAGCCAGACCTACTACGGCTACAACCACACGCGCAAGACCACCGACTTCGAGATCGCGCGGCTGGATGTCGAATTCAGCCCGTCGCTGAGTTTCAGCAACCGCCTCTATACCTACAGCTACGACAATCAAACCCTGAGCGGCAGCGACGTGACGCTGTATGCGACGGCCACGCCGGCGGCGATTGCCGCGGCCAATACCGTGAAGCTCTCGCAGGGCGGCGCCGCGGTATTCGGTGTTCCGGGCTACACCAAGACCAACAAGTACCGCGTCTGGGGCAATATCGCCCAGGCCCACTGGGACATGGGCATGGCGACGCTGACGGCGGGCTTGTGGCTGGACTATGCCGATACCTATCGCCAGCAGCGCGACGTGGATCTGCTGACGATGTCCCGCAACTTTGCCGAGAAGACCGTGAAGGATCCGGTCACCGGCGTCACGACGCCTTCCGACATCAAGTTCGACCAGAACTCCAGCATCGACCACAACGAGGAATTCGCCGAACTGGAGCTGCGTCCGCTGGAAGGGCTGAAGGTCACGCCCGGCATCAAGGCCGTGAGCTTCCGGCGCAAGATCGACGCGGCCTACAACCAGGGCACGCGCTATCCGCAGCAGGTGAGCAGCCGCTATTCGGCAACACTGCCCTTCCTGACAGTCAACTATGCCGCTACCGGGCAGCTGTCCTTCTACGGCCAGTACGCGAAGGGTTTCCTGGCACCGCCGCTGAGCGTGCTCTATGTGGACAAGCCCGATCTTTCGACGGTCGAGGCGCAGCGCTCGACCAACTACCAGTTGGGCAGCGTCTACCACGGCGCGCACCTGAGTGTTGACGCGGATGTCTACCTGATCAAGTTCAACAACAAGTTCGCCTCGATGTCCGCGCCCAACCAGGCCGACGGCACCATCTGGTACAACCAGGGCGCGGTGACATACAAGGGCATCGAAGCGCAGGCGACCTATGCCTTCGACAATGGCCTTGCGTTGTTCAGCAATGCTTCGCGCAACTATGCCAAGACCGACGATCCGGGCGCGCCCAATGCCCAGGTGGCCAATGCGCCGTTCTATACCCTGGCGGGCGGTGTTCTATACAAGCATGGGCCGGTGCGGGTGTCGCTGATCGAGAAATACACCGGCAAGCAGTACGCGGTCGATGGCGAGAATCCGGCCTACAAGATTCCCGGATACAATGCCACGAACGCTTCGGTGCGCTACGAATTCCGTACCGTGCAGCTGGGCCTGTCGGTCGAGAATCTGTTCGATTCCACGCGGATCACCAACATCAACAAGGGCAAGTCGGCGCCCTTCGACCAGTATTTCTACCAGCCGGGCCGCTCGGCCACCGCCGACATCACCCTGAAATTCTGATCTCCCATCATGTTCAGATTGCTGTTTGCGGCACTGCTCGCGTTCGGCGTATCCACCGCGGCGACGGCCGGCGCCAGGCCCTACCTGGATGCGGACGCGGTGGATCTGCTGCACATCCTGCCGCCGCCGCCTGCGGATGATTCCGCGCAGACGCTGGCCGAGCTGGGCGAGATCCTCAGCATCCAGGTTGCGCGCACTCCGGCGATGACCGAGCGCGCGCGGGCCGACATCGAGGAGAGCATCTGGCGCTTTGCCGACGTGCTCGGCGAGCGCTTCAATGCCCGGAGCCTGCCGCATCTTGCAGCCCTTTCCGAGCGGCTGATCAGCACCGAAGATGCCGTCGTCAATCCGGCCAAGAAGGGCTTCAATCGTCCGCGCCCCTACCTGCTCAACAAGCTCGTGGAGCCGGTGCGTGCGGCTGGGGGGAGTCTGTCGGCCTCCGGAGCGTGGCCGTCGGGTCACACGACGCTGGGCACGCTGATGGGCATCGTGCTGTCGAACATGGTGCCGGAGAAGAAGGCGGAGCTGATGCGCCGCGCCTGGGAGTACGGCAACAACCGCATCGTCGCCGGCATGCACTATCGGTCGGACGTCGAGATGGGGCGCATTGCCGGGTCGGTCATCGCCGCAGCCCTGATGGCGCAGCCCGAGTTCCAGTCCGAATTCGCTGTTGCTCAGAGGGAGCTGCGTGGCGTGCTGGGGCTGCCGGGGCCTCGACCGTAAAGCGCGTACCTGCGCCCGCCCGGCGCGGACCACCGCGCCATTGGCTGCATGCCGAGCTTCTCGAGATCGGCCACATGGCGTGCCGGGCGCGGGGGCTTTTCCCGCCAGCGGATCGATTCCAGCCTCGGGAACAGTTCGGTCAGGCTCTGCGCTGAACGCGGCGCTGGCAGCAGAACCAGGAACTGCTGGTCGGCATGCTGCTGCAGCATCTGTCCGGCGGACTCGGCGCCGCAGACATTCTCGAGCCGCAGTCCGATGGCGTAGTCGAGCGTCGCCTGTGTGGTCTCGTCGCCGCAGTAGACGGCCACCCGTCCGCTTCGCAACCGGGACTGCGCTGCGGCCACCAGCGCGCCGAGATCCTTCGATCTGTCGATGACCGGGAAGGCGGCTGCTTCCAGTGTCGCCAATCCGACCAGAAAAACGCCGATTCCCCCGATGATGCCGCGGGCGGCCCGCGGCGCTGCATACTGCGAAGACCGTGTGCCGACCATGATCAGCGCCACGGCCGGGATAGTGAGCAGGAACAGGGTGTGAATGCCGGTGAGCGCCAGCACCAGCATTGCCAGTACCAGCAGCACGACCCCGAGCAGCCGCGACAAGCTGCGAGTCAGCCCCAGCAGGCGGCGTTCGGGCTGCGTGAGTTCTCCCGCCTGCGTCAACCACAGCGACAGCAGCACCGGCAGACCGAGCAACGCCGGCGCGAAGTAGACGCCGCGTGCCGTCCTGGAAGCGAGCAGCACCAGGCAGGGCAGTGCCACCGACGCCATGCAGAAGCGCAGGGCGCTGGTCGCGGGAGCGGGATGGCGGGACAAGGCCGATGCCCAGCGTACCGCGCCGAACAGCGCGAAGCTCCAGGGAAGGGTGTACACGGGCAGGAGCAGCAGATACTTCCAGTGCGAGCTTGCGTGTCCCGGATCAGGAAGACGCGGGTTCTGCGCCACGGGGAGGAAGCGGCCGACCAGATTGTCCCACAGCAGCTCATGCAGCAGTTCGTGGCCGCCGGGCTGGCGGGACAGCAATGCCAGCCATGTGCCGGCCATTACCATCAGCCAGCCCGCTGCAATCCACCATCGCCACTGGAGCAGGCGGGACGGCTGGCGCTGCCACAGCATCCAGCCGAGCACGGCGAGCCCCGGCACCAGCAACGCGAATCCATTCTTGGTCAGAAACGCGGCGGCAAGGCTTGCGCCAAGCGCAAGCGACCAAGTGAATTGCTGCCGGCGGGTTGCGGCGTGCGCCAGCCGCCATGCTCCGAGCAATGCCGCCGCCGTCATTGCGATGAGTGGCGCGTCGGTGGCGAGCCAGATCTGCGTCTGCAGCAGCAGCATCATCGTGCCGCAGGCCAGTGCCGCGATGAGTGCCGCGTGGCCCCGATTGCGTGGAGCCGCCATCCGGCCTGCCAGTGACCCTATGCACAGCACCGTGAGCATCGCCCACAACAGGTTCGGGATGCGCGCGACCCAGACCGTCGGCGCGAACAGCCGCATGCTGGCGGACTGGGTCCAGTAGGAGAATGGCGGTTTTTCGAGAAAGGGCTGGCCCGTGAGTCGCGGCGTGACGAGGTCCCCCGACTGCAGCATGTTGTAGGCGATGTCGTATTCCCGCGGCTCGTCGGGCGTCCACGCACCACGGCCGAACAGGCCGATGCTCCACAGGGGCACCAACAGCATCCATGCCAGCAACCACCAGTGGCGTGCCGCTCGGGACCGATAGGGATAGGCGTTCATGGCTCGTGGACGGGCGTTGGTGCCCGCGGAGTTAGACGCCGCGCGCCGCAGAACCCTTCGAGGCCGGCTCAATGGAACGCGGGCCCATGGCGTCGTGGTCGGCACGCGGTAGGATGTGCGCCATGAACGACAGACAGGTTGGGATCCCGTGATCGACCGCCGTACGGCCCTGACCCTGCTGGTGGCGGGCACCTTCTTCATGGAGAACCTGGATGCCACGGTCATCACGCCCGCCATCCCCGCCATGGCGGGCAGCTTCGGCGTACAGCCGGTGGATCTGAACATTGGCGTTTCGGCCTACATGCTGACGCTCGGAGTCTTCATCCCGATCAGCGGCTGGGCGGCGGAGCGCTTCGGCGCGCGACGCGTATTCGCGTTCGCCATTGCGCTGTTCACCTTCGCGTCGCTGCTGTGCGGGCTGGTGGCATCGCTGCCGCAGTTCGTCGCCACGCGTGTGCTGCAGGGCATCGGCGGGGCGCTGATGGTGCCGGTCGGCCGCCTGGTCGTGCTGCGCGAGACGCCCAAGGAGGATCTGGTGAATGCCATCGCCGTGCTCACCTGGCCGGCGCTGGTGGCGCCGGTGCTGGGGCCGCCGCTGGGCGGGCTGATCGCCGACCACGGCGACTGGCGCTGGATCTTCTGGCTCAACCTGCCGCTAGGGGCCTTCGCGCTGCTGCTGGCCGGGCGCATCGTTCCCATGCTGGAGCGCAAGCCGGACAAGGCGTTCGACTGGCCCGGATTCCTGCTGACCGGCAGCGGTGTGTTCTGCCTGATGGCCGCCACCGAAATCCTTCCGCAACCGCATGCGGCCTGGGGCACGGCCGTGGCGCTGCTGGCCGTGGGCGTCGTGCTGATGACGGCCAGCGTGCGCCACCTGCGGCGCGCGGCGCGGCCCATGCTCGATCTGGCGGCGTTGAAGCTGCCGACCTTCGCGGCGACCGTCTGGGGCGGCTCGCTGTTCCGCATGGGTGTCAGCGCCGTGCCGTTCCTGATCCCGCTGATGTTCCAGATCGGCTTCGGCTTCGACGCCTTCTCGGCAGGCATGATGCTGATGGCGGTGTTCGCCGGGAACCTCGCGATGAAGACCGTGACCACGCGCGTGCTGCAGCGTTTCGGCTTCCGCCCGGTGCTGGTCGTCAACGGCCTGATCAACGCCGCGCTGATCGGCGCCTGCGCGCTGTTCGGCAGGCAGATGCCGCTGCCGCTGATCTGTGCGGTGCTGTTCCTGGGCGGCATGGCGCGCTCGATGCAGTTCACCGCGTTGAGCAGCATCGCCTTCAGCGACGTGCCGCAGGCGCAGATGCCGCACGCGAACACCTTGTTCTCCACGGTCTTCCAGCTCGCCATGGGGCTAGGCGTGGCGCTCGGAGCCATCGCCTGGCGCATCGGCGAGTCCATCGCACCCGGTGCGGACGCGGCTACGCCGTTCCGCATCGCATTCCTGGTCGTCGCGGCTGTCTCGCTGCTGGCGGTGGCGGATGTGCTCAGGCTCAAGCCGGGCGTCGGCGACCATGTCGCGAAAAGCAGGCCGGTGCCGCGGCGCTCTTCGACATGATGAACGGGCGGACAGCCGCTCAGTACTTGTACGGCTCCAGCCTCTCGCCGGCCAGGGTATACGCGGCCGAGGCCATGTTCGTATCCTTCTTGGCGGTGGTGAGCACGCCGGTGATCCAGTAGGGATCCCAGATGGTCCCGATGCGCGCGGGCTTGTCGAGCTTCACGTAGACGATCTGGTTGGGCGGCGGCGGCGGCACGTGGATGCAGGCGCCGAAATAGGGCACCAGCAGGAATTCGCTCACCGTGCCCTGCTGACTCAGCGTGAGAGGCACGACGAAACCCGGCACCTTGACGAAGGTGCCGTTGAGCTTGCCATTGGTGACAAAGGAGCCGTACTGCTTCATGGCCGGGCCGTCTTCGCCGAGGTAGTCGTGCACCGGCCCGCCCGGATCCTCGAGCTGCCCGCGTTCTTTCTCGGGCAGCAATTCCTCCCAGTCCACCATCCGCGCCTCGCGCGGCCTGGGCTTGGCTGCCGCTGCGGGCTCTTCGGCCTGCGCCACGAATGCGCTCAGCAGGCTCGCGCAGGCTCCGCCCAGCGCGGTGCGCCGCGATATCCAGAGGGGATCTCTCATGGCCGTAAGTTACACCATAACTCAGATCCGGCGCCAGAAAGCGGCCCTTATTGTTCGGCGGCCTGCCAGGCGGGAAATGGATCGGGCAGGTGCTTCCATCGGGTGGGGCCCTGGTCCATCTCGGCGTCCGTCAGCAGGCAGGCATCCAGCAGGGTCCTGAGCGTCGCTTCGTCCATGTCGATGCCGATGATGACGATCTGCTGGCCGCGGTCGCCGAACTGCGGGTCCCAGTCCTTGATCTGTTGCTGCGCCTTTTCCCGCTCGGCCGGCGGTGCCGCGGCCCACCAGAATCCAATGGGCTTGTGCTGCAGCATTCCGCCGGCCGAGGACAGCTCTCCGACCCAGTCCATGCGTGTCGCAAGCCAGAAGAACCCCTTGCTGCGCACCACGCCCGGCCACTCGGAATCGAGCAGCTTCATCAGGCGCTGCGGGTGGAACGGGCGTCGCGCGCGGTATACGAAACTGCGGATTCCGTAGGCCTCGGTTTCGGGCGTATGTTCGCCGCGCAGTTCGCGTGCCCATCCGGGGGAGCGCTGCGCCTGCTCGAAGTCGAACAGGCCGGTATCGAGGATCGATTCCAGCGGCACACGTCCCCAGTTGGCTTCGACGATCCGGGCAGTGGGATTCAGTAAACGCACCAGTGCATTCGCCGTGCGTTGCCCCTCGGCATCCAGACGGTCGATCTTGTTGAGGACGATGACGTTGGCGAATTCGAGCTGGTCGGTGATCAGCTCCACCAGCGCGCGCTGGTCCGCCTCGCCCAGAGACTCGCCGCGGTCGGCCAGCAGATCGGTGGAGGAGAAGTCATTGACCAGCGTTGCGGCGTCGACCACGGTGACCATGGTGTCCAGCTGCGCCACGTCGGCAAGGCTCCTGCCCTCGGCGTCGCGCACCGCGAAGGTCGCCGCCACGGGCAGCGGTTCGGAGATGCCGGTGGATTCGATCAGCAGGTAGTCGAAGCGCTGCTCCGCGGCGAGGCGCTGCACCTCGGCGAGCAGGTCGTCGCGCAATGTGCAGCAGATGCAGCCGTTGGTGAATTCCACCAGTTTCTCTTCGGTGCGCGACAGCGCGGCGCCTCCGTCCCGGATCAGCGCGGCGTCGATGTTCACCTCGCTCATGTCATTGACGATGACTGCGACGCGGCGGCCCTCGCGGTTGCGCAGGATGTGGTTCAGAAGGGTGGTCTTGCCGGCGCCCAGGAAGCCGGACAGCACGGTGACGGGGAGTTTGGGCAGGGGTTGTCTGATCATGGAGGTTATATTGTAACTCAAAGTCACATTGAGTTATAAAGTAACAAATGTTCAGGGAAAGTGTATGGACGGCCGTGCTCGCCGCGCTGTCGGCGCCGGCATGGGCCCAGCGGACCGATGCCAATGCCGTCACCGAGGCGCAGGATGCATTCGGTTCCTCCATCGGCAACGAGAGCATCGGGCTCTACAGCAGCTCCGAGGTCCGTGGCTTCTCGCCGCTGGCGGCCGGCAATGTGCGGCTGGAAGGGCTGTACTTCGACCGTCAGGCCTGGCTGCAGTCGCGGCTGATCGAGGGTTCGACCGTGCACGTGGGGCTTTCGGCCCTCGGATACCCCTTCCCGGCGCCGACCGGCATCGTCGACTACCGGCTGAACAAGGCCGAAGGCCGGCGCGTCACCAGCATTGCGGCGGCCGTGGATTCCTATGGCGCTGCTTCGCTTGAGATCGACACCAAGCAGCCGCTGCGCGGGGAAGCTCTGGGTCTTGCCGCAGGCGCGTCCTATGCCAACGAGGAGTACTACGACGGGTCCAACGCCCGTTTTTTCCACGCCGCGCTGATCCTGCATTGGCGTCCTTCGGACCAGTTCGAATTCATGCCTTTCGTGGCCGTCACCCGCGGAGAGGACGAGGAGGCGGTGCCGGTCGTTGTCACGGGTGGTCCCTGGCTGCCGCCGCGGATTGCGCGCCGTCGGCTGTTCGACCAGTCCTGGGCCGATATCGAGACGCGCGGCCTGACCTATGGTGCGCTGGCCCGGGCGGACTTCGGTGGTCACTGGCAACTGGCCGCAGGTCTCTTCCGGTCGATCCTGCGTCATCCGGAAACCTATTCGGAAGTATTCGTCGATACGCAGCCGGACGGCCGCACCCGTGAGCTCCTGATCGCCGACCCGCCGCAGAGCAATGCCTCCACCAGCGGCGAGCTGCGCCTGTCGCGCAGCGTGACCGGCGACGCTCGTGCGCACACCATTCATGCCTCGCTGCGTGCCGTGAATCGCGAAAGTCTCTACGGCGGTTCGGCCGAGCCACTGGACCTGGGGCCGAGACAATTGGGCGAGCTGGTCGCGGTCGCGAGGCCGTCTGCTTTTGCTTTCGGCGAGCGCACGCGCGACCAGGTGCGCCAGTGGACCATGGGTCTCGCCTATGAGGGCCGCTGGCGCAACGTGGGCGAAATCAGCCTGGGATTTCAGCGCGCCCACTACGAGAAGCAGGTCGAGCAGCCGGACCTGCCGCGAGTCATCACCCGTGATGAGCCGTGGCTGCTCAGCGCCACCGTGGCCGCCTATCTCTCCGATCGCGTTGCGGCCTATGCGGGCTACACCAGGGGACTGGAGGAGAGCGGCCTTGCCCCGTCCAATGCCGCCAACCGCAATCAGGCGCTGCCGGCGCTGCGCACGCAGCAGATGGATGCGGGGCTCAGATGGAACCTGCGCGAGGATCTGAAGCTGGTTGCCGGCTATTTCGATGTCCGCAAGCCTTACTTCACCCTCGACGAAGCCAATGTCTTCACCGAGCTAGGCCAGGTACAGCATCGCGGCTTCGAGCTGAGTCTCAATGGTTCGCCCTTGCCGGGCTGGAATGTGGTGGCAGGGGCGGTGCTGATGAGGCCGCGTGTCTCGGGTGAAGCCGTCGAGCTGGGGCGAGTGGGGCGCCGGCCGGTCGGCGAGTCCGCGCAGCAGCTGCGCACCTACATCGAATACCGCCCGCCGGCGGTGAGCCGCTGGTCCTTCGATGTGGCGCTTTCCCACGATGGCTCGCAGGTGGCCTCCAGCGACGGTCAGGCGCGGCTTCCGGCCAGCACGCTGATGGATATCGGTGCGCGCTACCGCCTGAAGTTCGGCGGTGCGCCGGCCACGCTGCGCCTGCAGGTACTGAATGTCGCCGACCGGTTCACCTGGTCCGTGTGGTCCAGCAATGCCTATGGAATGACCGACGGACGGCGCATCTCCGCGACGCTGTTCGTCGACCTTTGAATACCGCATCTAGCCGCTTATGAGGACATGACATGCGCCTTTCCGCCCTGATTGGACTTCCCGCTCTGTTGATGGGTCCGGCCATTGCCGATGCTGCCGACGACGCCCTGGAGGAGGTCGTGGTCACCGCTTCCCGCAGCGAACGCAGCCTGCTGGAGGTTCCAGCGTCGGTGGCGTCGCAGAGCATGGAGCAGATGCGCGACCTTGGCTTCACCTATGGTGGCGAGGAGTTCCGCGGCATTCCGGGCGTGTTCGTGCGGCGTGGCGAGGGCGACGGGGACGAGTTTCCGTTCGTGTCCATCCGCGGCTCCAGCGGTACCGAAGGCTACATCGCGCTGATCGACAGCGTGCCTTTCCTCGGGCCGGATGAAGAGCCGGTGCTGAACCAGGTTCCCTACGATGCACTGGAGCGCATCGAGGTCGTGAAAGGCCCGGTGTCGGCCCTGTACGGCCGCGGCGGATTGTACGGTGCCGTGAACTACATCACGCGCCTGCCGCGCGCCAACGGCACGTCCCTCGCCCTGACTGCCGGTGAAGATGACTACTACCGTGGCGAGGCGACGTTCAACCGCGTGTTCACCGGCGGCAAGGCGCTGCTGTCTGCTGCCTACGAAAACTACGGCGGCTGGCGCGAGCAGAGCCACAAACGTGTGCTGAACCTCTTCGGTCGGGCCAGTTTCGACCTGACGCCGCAGACCACCCTGGATGTTTCCGTGAACTACTTCGACCGCAATTCCGAGGTGCCCAACGCCGTGCCGACCACCCCCGGAGGCGAAGTTCTGCCGGTGTTCGGCGGAGCGAGGCATTTCCTGGGGTACGGCGATCCGCGCAACCTCACCGAAGGGCTCATCGGTTCGGCGCGCATCACATACGCGCCGTCGGAGGTGCTGAGCACTTCGCTCGTCGTCCAGGCCCGCCGCTACGACCAGACGCTGAACCTGAATTTCTACGATCCCTACGGCCTGGACCTGGACCGCCACCTGGTGGGATTCAACGGGTTCGCGTCGGACAAGAGACAGGATGTGTATTTCACCGAAGGTACGGTCTCCTACCATCGAGGTGCCCACACGCTGGTCGCAGGTGTGTCGGGCGAGCGTTCCAGATCGCGCGGCATCAGCTACTGGTCCGGCGTCAACGGCTTCACGGAGGAGTGCGACTACAACTTCTACCTGATCCAGTTCGACTACACGACCGGTGCCAATGTCAGCGCCGGTCATCCCTGCTTTGCCGTCAACGATCCGGTGACGGGTGACCGCTTCACCAACACGTTCTGGGGCGCATTCCTGCAGGACGAGATCCAGCTCGCCGACCGCTGGCGCCTGACGTTGGGCGGCCGCTACGATTCCTTCGAGCGCCAGGCGCATGTGGCCTCGCCACCGGACCAGCCCTATGCCCAGCTGTCCGGCAAGGCCAGCGCGTTTTCTCCCAAGGCGTCGATCTCGTGGCTGTATGGCACGGGACAGGTCTATTTCACCTATGGCCGCGGCTTCAATTCCAATTTCGGCACCACTTTCGAGTGGGATGCCGCGCTGTACGCGCGCCCCGAGAACAAGCCTTCGAAGCTGGATTCCTACGAGCTGGGCTGGAAGGCCCGGGCGCTGCAGGACCGCCTGCAGTTCGAGGCGGCGGTGTTCTACACCGAGCAGACCAACCGGCGGCTGTTCCTGCCCAATCCGGATGTGGAATTCGACCCCACTGCGCCGGGCACGCGCATTGCCTTCGGTTCGCTGTATCGCAGCCAGGGCGTCGAAGCAGCGCTGCAGTGGCAGCCATGGGCCGGCGGCAATCTCACGGTGCAGTATTCGTTCCTCGATCCCAAGTGGAAGGACTATGTGGTGCAGTCCTCCTTCGCGCCGCCGCTGGATCTCTCCGGCACCACGCCCACCGGTGTGGCGCGGCATATCTACTATCTCGGGGCCGAGCAGCAATTCACGCCCGCGCTCAAAGGGTATGCGCACCTGCAGATCTACGGCGACTACCAGATCACGCAGATCAACAGCCTCCATGGCGGCGGTTACACGCTGCTGGATCTGGGCGCCACCATTGAGCCGCAACGCTGGGGGAAGGTGTCCCTGAACCTGTCGCTCGCCAATGCGCTCGACGAGCGCTACTACTTCCGCTTCGGCGGACGATCGGCTGCGACAACGGCGATTCCAGGCGTGCCGCGGCAGCTGCGGGCCACATTGCGGGCGAATTTCTGATGCGCGGGGCAGGCCGTCGGCTGTTGGTGCTCGGCCTTGCCGCTGTGGCACTGGCTGCCTGCGGTTCGAGCGGGACGGCAACTTCCGTCACCGCATCCGGCACCAGCGTTCCGCTGCGGCATGCGCGCACCTTCAGCATCACGCAGAACGACGGCTATCGTGTGGTGCAGTTGCGCGCTTCGATCACCACCTGGGGCGGCGCGGCGGAGGGCCCGGAGCAGCAGGCGACCGTGGTGCTGGTGCCGCGCGACCGCGAGCCGCCGCCGCTGACCGGCGAGCTGGCAGGCGCCACGCTGGTGCGCACGCCGGTCGAACGCATCGCCGTCAACTATGCGCCCGTCGAAGCCATGGCGAAGGCGCTGGGCGTCAGCGACCGGCTGGTGGCCGTCGGCGGACGCCAGTCCTATGACGATGCCGTGCGCGACCGCGTGCTCCGGCGCGAGATCGCGCAGGTGGGGTATGGCTGGCACATGCCCCCGGAACTCGATGCGCTGCTGGGTTCGCGGCCTGATGTCTTCCTGATGGCCATGGCGGAGCTGAGCCATGCCGAGCAGTTGCAGCGCGCCAATGAGCTGGGAGTTCCCACCCTGCCGGTGTTCGCCGATGCGGAGCTCGACTACATGGGCAAGGTGGACTACATGATCCTGTTCGGGATGCTGGTGGGCCGGGAATCACAGGCCGAAGCCTATGTGGCTGAAGTGGAGCAGCGCGTTGCCGCGTTGAAGGAGCTCGCTGCCCGGCAGCCGCGCCGTCGCGTGCTGTCGGCCTGGTACGGCGGCAGCGATGTGTGGATGGTCACGCTGCGCAATGCGGAGGCGGCGCTGATCCGCGATGCCAATGCCGAGGTCGTCATGCAGAAACCTGATGACCCGCGGCGGGATTCATCCGAGCGCATCGGCACCGAGGTGCTGCTGCGGGACGCCATCGATGCGGATTGCTGGGTGAGCCGCGACACCTTGTCCGAGCCGTACCGCGATGCGGCCGTGCTGCGCCATTTCAAGGCGTATCGCGAGGGCTGCATGTTCGCGGCCGACGGGCGCAGCCGCCGTGACATCGATTCCTACGACATCTACGAGACCGCGCCGATCCGCCCGGATCTGCTGCTGGGCGACTATATCCGCATGCTGCATCCGGCCCTGCGGACCGAGCCGTTCGTGTATGTGCAACCCGACGTGATGGTGCCGAAATGAAGACTCCAGAGACTGCGCGCATGATCTTCGGATCGGCGCTGCTGGTCGCCGCGCTGATGGCCGTTGCCGTCGCGGCATTGGGCATCGGACAGGTGCAGCTGTCCCTGCCGCAGACCGTTGCCGCACTGTTCTCGGACAGTGCCGATGCCGTGCAGGCGCAGATCGTCAACCAGATCCGCATGCCCCGCGTGCTCACCGCGGCGTTCGCCGGCGCGGCACTGGGCATCGCCGGCGTGCTGATGCAGGCGCTGTTCCGCAATCCGGTTGCCGATGCCTGGTCGCTGGGCCTGACTGCCGGCGGACAGCTGGGCGTCGCCATGACAGTGGCGGGCGCCGCGTTCGTGGGTCCCTCGGCCCTGGGCTTTCTCGAATCGTTCCAGGGGATCAGCCTCACGGCGGGCGCCGCCGTGGGCGTTGCGGCGGCCGCTGCGGCAATGCTGGTGCTGGGGCGCCGGCTCGGCACCGTCACGCTGCTCGTTGTGGGCCTGATGATCTGGTTCACCGCGCAGGGGCTGGTCAGCGTGATCATGCATTTCGCGAGCCGCGCGGGCGGACGGGTGTTCTCCGGCTGGAACGACGGCAATTTCGCCGGCGTGACGCCGGCCAACCTGCCGCTGATGGTGGTGCCCATCCTGCTCGGCGCAGCCGTTGCACTGCTCGCGGCCAAGCCGCTCACCTCGCTGCTGCTGGGCGAGTCCTATGCGAAGAGCCTGGGAACCGACGTGCCGCGCCTGCGATTGCAGACGCTTGCCTCCACGGTGCTGCTGGTTGCGCCGGTCACGGCGTTCTGCGGGCCGGTGACCTTCATCGGCCTGATCGTGCCGCATGTGGCACGGGCCATCGCCGGTTCGGCGCGCATCGCGCCGCTCATCCCGCTGGCCGCGCTGGCCGGGGCACTGCTCGCCGTGGCGGCGGATTTCGTCGTGCATCTGCCCTGGGAGCAGCACTTCCTGCATCTGAACGCGGTGCTGGCGCTGGTCGGCGCTCCCGTGGTGATCCTGCTGCTGATCTTCTCGCCCACCATGCGGGGATACCGCTGATGCTCAAGCTCGCTTCGCTCAGTGTGGGTTACCCGGGCCTGCGCGGCACGGTGCTGGGCAATGTCAGCCTGACGGCCACGCCCGGCTCGTTCGTGTGCGTGCTCGGCCGCAACGGAGCCGGCAAGTCCACGCTGATGCGCACGATCGCCGGGCTGCAGGCTCCGCTCGGCGGTTCGGCGCATCTGGACGACGTGGACATCCACCGGCTGGCAGGGCCGGAGCGGGCGCGCCGCATAGCCGTGGTGCTCACCGAACGCCAGAACAGTCCGGGCCTCACCGTCGATGATGTGGTGGGCATGGGGCGTCAGCCCTTCACCGGCTGGCGCGGCAACCTGAGCGTCGAGGATCGCCACATCGCCGCGCAATCGCTGGCCGCGGTGGATGCTGCGCGGTTCCAGGGCCGGCTATTCGATGATCTCAGCGACGGAGAGCGCCAGCGCGTGATGATCGCGCGGGCTCTGGCTCAGGCGCCGGACCTCATGGTGCTCGACGAGATCACCGCCTTCCTGGATCTGATGGGACGGGTCGAGGTCATGTCGCTGCTGCGCAGTCGTGCGCGGCAGCGCGGCACCATCGTGATCCTCTCCAGCCACGATCTCGAGCTGAGCCTGCAGTTTGCCGACGTGGTGTGGCTGCTGGGTGGCGCTGCAGCGTTGGAAGCCGGCACTGCGGATGAGCTCATCATGAGCGGAGCGGTCGGGCGGGCATTCGATACGGCGGCCGTCCGGTTCTCCGCCGTCCACCGTCGATTCGAGTTGTCGGATTGAGGCATGCATGGACTACGACGCAGTCATTGTGGGAGGCAGTTATGCAGGTCTGGCGGCAGCCACCCAGCTGGCGCGGGCGCGGCGCAGCGTGCTGGTGGTCGATGGCGGCAGGCGACGCAACCGATTCGCCGAGCATTCACATGGCTTCCTGACGCAGGATGGCGCTGCGGCGGGCGCTATCGTTGCCGAAGGCCGGCGCCAGCTGCTGGCTTACGAGACGGTGCGATGGCTCGATGGTGAGGTGGTTGATGCCAGGCCTTCAGACGGGGCATTCCGCCTTGTGCTGGACGACATGACTTCGATCCAGGCCAGGCGCATTGTGCTTGCGACCGGCGTGGTGGACGTGCTGCCAGACCTTCCGGGGCTCGCCGACCGCTGGGGAAGGCGTGTATTCCATTGCCCGTACTGCCATGGCTATGAACTGGATCGCGGGCGGATCGGCGTGCTGGGCGTGTCCTCCTTGTCCCTTCATCAGGCTCTGATGTTGCCGGATTGGGGACCCACCACACTTTTTCTCCATGATGCGTGCGAACCGAACAGGGAGCAGCGGGCGCAACTCGAGGCTCGCGGCGTGAAGGTGGAGGCTGCCCGGGTCCGCTACATCGATGGCGATCTGGACCTGCATCTGGAAGACGGACGGCTTGCGCGGCTGGACGGGTTGTTCGTCGCAACCCGAATCCAGCCCGCCAGCCCGCTCGCCCAACAGCTCGGCTGCGAAGTGGAGGAATCAGTCCTCGGCCGGACGATCAAGACCGATGCGATGAAGGCGACTGCGGTACCCGGCGTGTACGCCTGTGGAGACCTCGCCCGACCCGGCGGCTCGGTGGCAGCGGCAGTTGGCGATGGAACACTGGCCGGTGCTGCGGCTCACCAATCGCTGATCTTCGCCGGACTCAGCCATGCCCAGTGAGAAAGTGCTCGAACTCGCCGAGACCCAGCATGCAGCCGATCCCCAGCAGCACCACCGCGACCTGATAGGAATCATGCAGCGCACCGCCAGGGGCATGCGGTGCGCGTGCGTGGAGTGCCGGGATGAAGTCGGCCGCGGCGATGTAGATGAACCCGCCGGCGGCAATCGGCAGCAGGTAGGGCAGCAGACCGGCAGCCCAGTATCCCGCGACGAGAGTGGCCAGCACTCCGGCAACGACCGTCAAGGCGCAGAAGAAGTTCAGGACTAGGGCGCGGCGCGGGGTGTAGCCGCCATGGATCAGGGCGCCCACGTCTCCGATCTCCTGCGGAATTTCGTGCGCGAGAATGGCCGCGGTGGTCGCGATGCCCAGGGTGGCGTCCGCGGCAAAACTGCCGGCGATCAGCACTCCGTCGGTGAAGTTGTGGACCGCGTCCCCGATCAGGTTCATGCGCGCGTGCGGCTGCGGCCGGGCGCCGGTCTCTGCGTCGAAGATTTCATGATGGTGCTGACCACGGATGATCTTCTCGATGGTGAAGAAGAGCAGGATTCCCGACAGGACGAACAGGCAGGTTTCGCTGATCGAGCCGAGTTGCTCCGCGGATTCGGGAATCAGGTGCAGGAATGCATCTCCCAGCAGTACACCTATGGCGAGGCTGACCAGCAACGGAACCAGGGTGCGCAGACGGGCAGGGGATATCCACAGGGTGAAGGCCCCGCTCAGCGACACGAGGCTGACGGCGAAGGCGGCTGCCAGTGAGGGTATCCAGTAGCCGGCAGTCCAGATCGACAAGGAGAACGCTCCGCTATTTATTGTTATAATATAACACAAAAATCCTGGTTGCGCCGCTAGTCGCGGCAGGTGGCGCAGAGCCCCTTGATCTCGATGTCCTGAGCATCGGTGACGAAGCCGAGCACGCGGGCCTTTTCGATCAGCAGCTGGCTGATCGCGGGATCGTCCAGTTCCATCACCCGATTGCATTTGCGGCACACCAGGAACTGGGCGGCATGGCCTTCCTGGGGTGTTTCGCAGCCAATGAAGGCGTTGAGGCTGTCGATGCGGTGGACCAGCCCGGCTTCCTGCAGGAACTTCAATGCCCGGTAGACGGTGGGAGGCTCCAGCGCCCCTTCGCTCTTCTTGAGGGCGCCAAGGATGTCGTAGGCGCCGATCGGGGCATGGCGGTTCCAGACCAGCTCCAGAACCCGGCGGCGCAATGGCGTCAGCCGCAGTTTGCGCTCGTCGCAGATCTTCTCGGCGGCCGCAAGCGCCTTGGAGATGCAGCGGCGGTGGTCGTGCTTGCCTGTGGACTCGGCGTAGCGCAGGGCAGGGGTCGCCATGATTGAGTGCCATATCCCGGAAAAGAGGGTTATATTCTAACGCGAATGCTCCGATTCCGCCGCTTCCGGTTGCTCACTGGCTTGATTTCGCTGCTGTTTCTGGCGGCGACGACGGCTTATGCCATGCACCGGCACGAGGCTGCCGCTCAGGCTTCCCAGCCCACCGAACATTGCGATCTGTGCCTGCAGCTCGGCGCTGCGGCGGGAGCGCCCGCGGCCATCGCTCCCCTGGTTCCGGTCCCGTCCTTGTACTGGCTGCCGGTCCGTTCCGCCAGCGCGGTTCCCGAGCACCGGCTGCCGCATTACTTTCAGGCACGCGCTCCACCCGGACTTTTGCGCAGTTGATTTCCGGCCACTGGCCGGTGCGTTCCAGGTCGGGTTTCCACGGAGAGCAATCCATGAAGTCAGTTTCATCGGGGGCATACCCCGCTCCTTTCCTTCGTTCCATCGTGTTGCTGTGCGCGCTGGTCGCGACCGGCGCGGCAGCCCAGCAAGATCAGGGCGACCACGAACATGACCACGACCACGACGCGTTTGAGCAGCACGGCGTGCATGAACACGGCAAGGTGACCTTCAATGTGGCGCTGGAGGGGCAGCAGCTGGTCATAGAGTTCGATGCGCCGGCCGCCAACGTCATCGGCTTCGAGCATGCGCCGCGCACGGATGCCGAGAAGATCAAGGTCCGTGACCAGGCCGCCTGGCTGCAGGCCGGCAGGGATCTGGTCACATTTGCGCCTGCGGCCGGCTGCCGGTTCCAGGAATCCAAGCTCGAAGCTCCCGAATGGAAGCCGGGGCAGTCGCATGCCGACTATGAGGTCCGGCTCACCTATCGCTGCGACCAGCCCCGCCGCCTGGACTGGCTGCAACTGAGCATGCTTGAAAAGCTCCAGGAGGTGCATGAGGCCCGCGTGAACCTGCTGACGCCTGCGCGGCAGGGCAGCGAGACCGTGAAATCTGCCGACGCGCGGGTGAAGCTGCAGTGACCGCAGTTCCGGCAATCGAACTCTCGCAGGTCGAGTTCGGCTGGCGCGGCGCACCGCCGCTGCTGGGCATCGGGCAGCTGGCCATCGGCCAGGGCGAGCGCGTTTTCCTGCGCGGCCCCAGCGGCAGTGGCAAGAGCACGCTGCTCGGGCTGATCGGGGGTGTGCTGGTGCCGGCGCGCGGCAGCGTGCGGCTGCTCGGCACGGACATCGCGAGCCTCGGGGCTTCCGACCGCGACCGCTTCCGCGGCGAGCATCTGGGATTCATCTTCCAGATGTTCAACCTCATTCCGTATCTCGACGTGCTGCAGAACGTGCTGCTGCCCACCGAATTTTCCCGCGCCCGCCGCGACCGGGTGGGCGCAGATCAGGCCGGCGAGGCGCGGCGGCTGCTGCAGGCGCTGGGGCTGACGGGGGACATGCTGGGCCGCAAGGTCACGCAGCTCTCGATCGGACAGCAGCAGCGGGTTGCCGCCGCGCGCGCGCTGCTGGGCCGCCCGGAAATCCTCATCGCGGATGAGCCGACCTCGGCGCTCGATACCGACACGCGTGCCGGCTTCCTGGAGCTGCTGCTGAACCAGTGCCGGCAGCTGGGCACGACGCTGCTGTTCGTCAGCCACGACACCTCCCTGCAAGTGCATTTCGACCGCACGCTCGCCATGGCGGACATCAACACCATTGGGGTGGTGCACTGACATGCCCATCCTGCATCTGACCCTCCGCAGCCTGTGGAACCGGCGCGGTACCGCGCTGCTGACTCTCTTCGCCATTGCCATCAGCGTGGCGCTGCTGCTGGGCGTGCAGAAAATGCGCACGGCGGCGCGCGAAGGCTTTGCCAGCACCGTGTCCGGCGTCGACCTGATCGTCGGCGCGCGCAGCGGGCCGCTGAACCTGCTGCTGTATTCGGTGTTCCGTGTCGGCGACGCCACAGCCAATGTGAGCTGGTCGAGCTACCAGAAGATCGC
The DNA here is from genome assembly GCA_049841155.1 of Steroidobacteraceae bacterium. Taxonomy (GTDB): domain Bacteria; phylum Pseudomonadota; class Gammaproteobacteria; order Steroidobacterales; family Steroidobacteraceae; genus ZC4RG30. The sequence goes on along the minus strand of JASGHI010000003.1, from coordinate 1,167,695 downwards.
CGGGCACCGGGACGTGGACTGGACGATCCCGATTTCGCTCGGGGATTCCCACCGCGGCTTTCGCGTGATGGGCACCAATGGCGACTACTTCCGCCACTACCGCTTCGCGGGCGATCACGCGCTGGAGTTCGAGGCTGGCGGGCCGTTCACCGATCTGTACGACGCGGTGCTGGGTGCGGATGTGGCCAGCACCCTGGGCTACAGACTCGGAGACCCCATCATCATCGCGCACGGCCTCGGCGCGGTGAGCTTCGCCGAACACAAGGACAAGCCCTTCCGCGTGGCGGGCATCCTCAAGCGCACCGGCACGCCGGTGGACCGCACCGTGCACGTGAGCCTGGAGGCGATCACCGCCATCCACATCGACTGGCAGAGCGGTGTGCAGGCGCCGCCCGGCGCCCGGATCAGTGCCGATGATGCACGCCACAGCGACTTGACGCCCGACAGCATCACGGCGTTCCTGGTCGGCATGAAGTCCCGCGTCATGACCTTCACCATGCAGCGGGCAATCAACGAATACCGCCAGGAGCCGCTGCTCGCCATCATTCCCGGCGTGGCGCTGACGCAGCTGTGGGAACTGGTGGGCGTCGCGGACCGGGCGCTGATGATCATCGCGGCCTTCGTCGTTCTGGCCGGCTTGCTGGGCATGCTGACGGCCATCCTCACCAGCCTCAACGAGCGCCGGCGCGAGATGGCCATCCTGCGCTCCGTGGGGGCGCGGCCCCGCCATGTGTTCGGCCTGCTGGTCGCGGAAGCGGGGCTGCTGGCAGTCGCCGGCATTCTTGCGGGCATCGCGCTGACATTCGGGCTGCTCGCCATTGCGCAGCCGCTGCTGGAGCGGCGTTACGGAATTTTCCTGCAGTTCGGCGGCCTCGACGGGTCCGACCTCGCGATTCTCGCGTCGATCGTGGCCGCAGCGCTGCTGATGGGATTGCTGCCTGCCTGGCGCGCCTACCGCAATGCGCTGACCGACGGACTCACACCAAGGGTATGAGCATGAATGCCGGCACCCGTATCCTGATGGCGTTCATCCTGGCGCTGCCGGCGCTCATTGCGCGGGACGCGTCGGGTGCGCAACCACCGCAGCGCTCCGCCGCCGGGCCGGTGCGCAATCTGGAATGGGTGGAGCTGCTGCCCGAGAGCGAGCGCGAGGGCTATATCCCCGGTCCGCCGCCGCCCAATCATGGCTATCTCGATGATTTCGGCAGCAGCGCCTTCGGCAAGTTCGGAGGGTCCAAGGGGGAGCTGGATTGTTCGGGGCTGGCGCGCCGCTTCAACCCGGACTGCCAGAATGCGGAGCAGATGAACATGTCCAGCGCCGTGAATGAAAGTCTGGACGGCCAGACGGTGCGTCTGGAAGGCTACATCGTGCCGCTGGAACTGGGACCGAACGGCAAGATCACCGAGTTTTTCCTGGCCTCCTACGTCGGGGCCTGCATCCACGTTCCGCCACCGCCGCCGAACCAGATGGTCTACGCCCGTGTTCCGGCCGGACAGCAACTGGGGTCCATCTACGACGCCTATGCCGTGACCGGCGTTCTGCATACGCACGTCAAAGTCGTCAAACTGGCCGGGTCCGCCTACACTTTCGACGTCCTGCGCATCGAGCGCCTGCAGTAGCGCCGGTCCGCACAGCGAAACGCTGCCCTCCGGCGGGGGCATCGTATATTTTGCGTTGCTTCTATTCATGTATCGGTACGAAAGTGAGGGGAACATGAAGATCTGCATGAAGCCGGTGCAGTGGATGCTGCTTGCTGCCATGTTCGGTGCCGGCGTTGCCGTTGCCCATCATTCGGGAGCGATGTTCGACCGCAAGAGCGAAGTCTCGCTCATGGGCACGGTCAAGGAATTCAAGTTCACCAACCCGCATGTCTCGATCGTGCTCACCGTCCCCGGGGAGCGTGGGCAGAGTACGGACTGGTTCATCGAAGCGGCATCGGTCCGCGGGCTGGTCGCAACCGGCTGGCGCCGTTCGACGCTGCAGCCGGGGGACATGATCACATTGGTCGGGCATCCGCTGAGGGATGGAAGGCCTGGCGCGGATCTGGTGCGTGTCACCCTGGCCGATGGCACGGTTCTGAACGCCGCCAGCAGCAACTACTAGCCCGGGCAATCGAGGATACGAACAATGAGACTTGCCGCGTCAATGCCGCGTCTGGGAGCAGGGTGCCTGAGAGGTCTGATCGTGGGCCTTTCGCTGAGTATGGGTATCGTGGCGTCGCCGCATGCCGGCGCGCAGGAGAAATCCTTCACGCCGCCGAACCATGTCGTCGTGCCCGGAGAGCCGCTCGGCGCCTTGTCCAGGGAAAACCTCGCCAAGCCCCGGCCGAAGCCGCCATTCGATCTGACCGGCAACTGGATGTTCAGCCCGCAGATGAACCGGGACAACGGGGTCTACGAGTATCTGCCGCTGCCCAAGTTCAAGCCGGAAGTGCAGGCCAGCTATGACGCCGCCAAGGCGGCTGTTGCCGACGGCAAGGCCTACAAGAACGATGAAGGGTTCTGCTGGCCCGCCGGAATGCCGAAGATGATGACGCGCGTCTGGCCGAACCAGACCATCCAGTTGCCGACGATGATCGTGATGATCCAGATGCTCAAGCAGGAGATGCGCTGGATCTACCTCGACGGGCGCCCCCATGCCGATCCCGAGATCAAGCCCCCGAGCTACTCGGGAGATTCGATCGGGCACTGGGAGGGAGATACGTTGGTGGTCGAGACGACGAACCTCGAGCCCAAGCACCACTGGATCCAGGCCGGAGTGCCGGTCGGCAGCCAGCTGAAGATCGTCGAGCGCATCAAGCTCAAGGAAAACGGCAACGTGCTCGAGGACACCTTCATCATGACGGATCCCGAGCATTGGGAAGGCGAGTGGGTCAGCACCAAGGTGTGGTACCGCTATGACAACTCGGACATCGAAGAGGCCTACTGCCTGCCGGACCTGAACGACAATCTCCTGTCCACGCAGGGAGAGGAGTCCCAGGTCCGCTGATCCCCGGGGCCGTCCGCAGGGTTACGCCAGCGTCATCAGGCTGGCGTTGCCTCCCGCGGCGGCGGTGTTGATGGAGGTCACGACTTCCTCCACCAGCCACTCGGCGCGCCAGGCGCCGGGCTCCAGCATGTAGGCAGAGCCTTCTGCCTGTGCGATCACCACCGGTCCTGGCCGGTCGGCAAGTTCGCGCAGTGCGGCAGCGATCCTGTCTGCCTGACCTTCGATCAATGCCCCTGCGATCTCGCTGGTCGGCGGTTGCCGGCGCTGGAGAACGCTGTTGGGCAGAGCTTCGGCCAGTGCCGCCAGTGAGGCATCGGCTTCGACCGCAAAATCATTGCCCGTTGCCAGCGCGGCCGCGAGCTGGTGAAACAGCCCCGTCCGGGTAACCGGCTTCAGCAGGATGGTTCCGCGCCGCTGCAGGGCGTAGAGATTGCGCTCTCCCACCGGGCCGGGAAGCTCGCGTTCCATGCCGAGCGGCGATGTCGCACCCAGGGACTTTGCGACGCGTGCTGATTCAGCTTCCTCGTGCTCATCCAGCCAGCGGACCAGATCGGAGAGAGCCGGATCGATGGCCGCCGTATGCGTATCTCCGGTGCCGCGGTCCTGCACCAGCCGGGTGAGGTACAGCGGTCCGCCGGCCTTGGGGCCGGTTCCCGACAGTCCGCGCCCGCCGAAAGGCTGTACGCCCACCACTGCGCCGATGATGTTGCGGTTGATGTAGAGATTGCCGGCCTTCACGCGCGAGGTCACATGCCCGACGGTGTCGTCGAGCCGCGTGTGCAGGCCGAAAGTGAGCCCGAAGCCCGTGGCATTGATCGCATCGATCAGCAGGTCGAGCTCCTCGCGCCGGTAGCGGATCACATGCAGCACAGGCCCGAACACTTCGCGCTTCAGGCTCGCGATGCTGTCCAGCTCGATGAGGGTGGGGGGTACGACAGTGCCGTGCGCGGCCTCGGCCGGCAAGGCCTGCTGTTCCACCTTCAGTCCCCGTGCGCGCATCGCCGCAATGTGTGCTTCGATCGCTGCCTTTGCTTGCACAGTGATGACCGGGCCGATGTCGACCGCCAGGCGGTCGGGGCGGCCGATGCGCAGTTCCCTGAGCGCGCCGCGCAGCATGTTCAATGTGCGGTCTGCAATCTCTTCCTGCAGGCACAGGATGCGCAGCGCCGAGCAGCGCTGGCCCGCGCTGTCGAAGGCCGAGGAGATGACATCGGCCACCACCTGCTCGGCCAGCGCCGAGGAGTCGACGATCATCGCATTCTGCCCGCCCGTCTCGGCGATCAAGGGGATGGGCTTGCCCTGGGCGGAGAGCCTTGCGGCCAGTTGCTTCTGGATCAGCCGTGCCACTTCGGTCGATCCGGTGAACATCACCCCCGCGGTCTCGGGCGCTGCGACCAGCGCCGCGCCGATGCGGCCGTCCCCCGGCAGCAATTGCAGCGCATCCCGCGGCACACCTGCTTCATGCAGCAGCTTCACGCCCTCGGCGGCGGTCAGCGGCGTTTCCTCGGCCGGCTTGGCGAGCACAGGATTCCCGGCCACCAGTGCCGCGGCAATCTGTCCCGTGAAGATGGCCAGCGGAAAGTTCCATGGGCTGATGCACACCACCGGCCCCAGCGGGTGCTGGCCCGGCCCGATCTGCGCGCGAGCCTGCGCGGCATAGAAGCGCAGGAAATCGATGGCTTCGCGCACTTCCGCAATGGCATTGGGCACGGACTTGCCGGCCTCGCGCACGATCAGCCCGAGGAGCAGCGGCATGCGGGCCTGCATGGCGTCCGCAGCCCGCTCCAGGATCGCGATGCGTTCGCCCACCGGCACATCGGGCCAGTCTGCCGCGTCCGCCCGTGCCGCCGCGGCACGTGCCTGCTCTTCGGTGACCTCGCAAACCGTGCCGACGACATCGCTTCGATCGGCGGGGTTCAGTATCTCGCGGCGTGTTCCTTCGGAGCCTGCGGTCCAGGCCATCGATGCGCTTTGCTGCAGCGCCTCCTCCAGCGCGGCCAGAGCGCTCTCGTCGCTCAGGTCGATTCCGGCCGAGTTGCGCCGCGCTCCATAGAGTTCTCCGGGCAATGCAATCGCCTCGTGCTTGCGGCCGGGCCGGGGCATCGAGCGAACCTGCCCGACCGGATCGATGAGCAGCTCGTCGATCGGCACCGCCGGATCGCCGATCCGGTTGACGAAGGAGGAATTGGCGCCATTTTCCAGCAACCGGCGCACCAGATAGGCCAGCAGCGTCTCGTGCGTGCCCACCGGTGCATAGATGCGGCAGGGCCGGTCGAGTTTCCGGCTGCCGACCACCTCTTCATACAGAGGTTCGCCCATGCCGTGCAGGCACTGGAACTCCCAGTCGCCGACCGTGAATTCCTCTCCCGCGATCCGGTAGATCGTGGCCAGAGTCTGGGCATTGTGCGTGGCGAACTGCGGGAACACCGCATCGCGGGCCTTGAGCAGCCGTTTGGCACAGGCGATGTAGGCCACATCCGTATGCGCCTTGCGCGTGTACACCGGAAAGCTGCCAAGCCCGTCCACCTGGGCGCGCTTGATCTCGGCATCCCAGTAGGCGCCCTTGACCAGGCGGACCATGATGCGCCGCTGCGCGCGCCGGGCGAGATCGATGATCCAGTCGATTACGAAAGGGCAGCGCTTGCCATAGGCCTGCACCACGAAGCCCAGCCCGTTCCAGCCCGCGAGCTCGTGGTCCAGCGCCAGGCTTTCCAGCAGGTCCAGTGACAGTTCCAGCCGGTCGGCTTCCTCGGCATCGATGTTGAGACCGATGTCATGGTCCCGGGCGAGCAGGGCCAGCGCCTTCACCCGCGGCAGCAATTCGTTCATCACGCGGTCGGCCTGGGAGCGTGAATAGCGCGGATGAAGCGCCGACAGTTTGATCGAGATGCCCGGCCCCTCATGGATGCCGCGTCCCGCCGATGCCTTGCCGATCGCATGGATGGCGGCCTCGTAATCGGCGTAGTAGCGGGCAGCATCGTCCTCGGTGGTGGCCGCTTCCCCCAGCATGTCGTAGCTGTAGGCAAAGCCTTGAGCTTCCATCGCGCGCGATCGCTCCAGCGCTTCGTCGATGGTCTCGCCGGTGACGAACTGTTCGCCCATCATGCGCATGGCAAGGTCCACGCCGCGACGGATCACCGGCTCGCCGGCGCGCGCGATCAAGCGCGTCAGCGCGGCAGCCAGGCCGCGGTCATCGGCGCTTTCCGCCAGCTTGCCGGCGACCACCAGCCCCCAGGTGGCGGCGTTCACGAACAGCGAGCGCTCGCCGCCCACATGGTTCATCCAGTCGCCATGGGCCAGCTTGTCGCGGATCAGCGCGTCGCGCGTGGCATTGTCCGGGATGCGCAGCAGCGCCTCGGCCAGGCACATCAGCGCGACACCCTCCTGGCTGGACAGCGCATACTCCTGCGCCAACCCCTCGATGCCGCCGGCGCGGCGCTTGCTCCGCAGCGCGACGATCAGTCGGCGCGCCGTATCGCGCACCCCTGCGCGCATATCGTCAGGCAGCTGCGCCTCCGGCAGCAGCGCCGCCATGCATTCGGGCTCGGGACGCCGGTAGGCCGCGGTGATCGCCCGGCGCAGCCGGGTCTGGCGGCGGATGGGTGGGGCGAAGGCGGTAAAGAGGGGCGGAGGTTTCATCTCCAAAATTCTAATATATTATTGATTAATAAAGAAATTTAAGAAAACAGGCAAAGCCGGGGTATTCACTTTTCCGGGCTGAGCGCTCTTTACCTACTGGATGAAGTAAATCTTCAGGGAGTCGCGTTGGCGCAGAGCGACAAACAGGCACTCATTGCCGATATCGAGAAGCAGCACGGTGCCCGGCTGCGGCGCTTCCTGTCGGCCCGCCTGCGTACATCGCTGGCGGCCGATGCGCCCGATCTGGCGCAGGAGATCTTCCTGCGCCTGCTGCGCGTCGAGCATCTGGAAACCATCCGCAGCTCGGAGGCCTATCTGTTCACCATCGCCTTCCATGTCCTGCATCAGCACATCCTGCGCCATTCGGCCATGCCCGAAACCGTCGAGATCAGCACGCTGATCAGCGAGATGGAAGCATCGCCCGACAGCGATCCGGCCCTGCAGGCAGAACGACATCAGCAGCTGCAGGAGCTGCAACAGGCTTTGCACGGGCTGTCTGCAAAAGCCCAGGCCGTGTTGCTGCTGCATCGGCGCGACGGCTACACGCTCGAGGAGATTGCCCGGCTGTTGGGTATGTCTCGTCCGATGGCCGCGAAATATCTGAGCAAGGCGCTGGTGCATCTACGCCAGCGTCTGCATGAAAGGACCGTGGAAACCTCATGAGTGTTCATATTTACGAAGAAGCTAGCGACTGGGTCATCAGGCATCGTGACGGCCGGATGAGTCGGGAGGAGAAGCGCGCCTTCGATCAATGGCTGCGTCAATCGCCGCAGAACGTGAGTGCATATCTCGAGATGTCGTCGATATGGGAGGAACTGCCGGCTCTGGACCGGAGCTGGAACCCCGGTGCCGAAGAGCTGATTGCGCACGCGCGCGACACTGAGAATGTGGTGCCGCTTACTGCTTTGAGGTCGGCGTCCGGTTCGGGCTCTTCCGGTGCTCCTACGGAAAATGTGTCCGCTCGTCGCTCGCCCCGTAGGAAGGGCCTGCTGTATGCGCTTGCAGCATCCATCCTGATCGTGTGCGGGACGGCCTCATGGCTTTATTCTCAACGCGGGATTTATCGCACCGATATTGGCGAACAGCGCTCCCTGACCCTGGCCGATGGCTCGAGGGTAGAGCTCAATGCCCGCAGCCGCATCAAGGTTCGCTACACCGAGGGAGAGCGGCACATTGATCTCCTGGAGGGGCAGGCGCTATTCCATGTCGCCAAGAACAAGCAGCGCCCATTCATTGTCCGCACGGGCGATACGCAAGTACGGGCCGTAGGCACATCTTTTGATGTCTATCGGGCGAAGACTCGTACGGTCGTAACCGTCATTGAGGGTCGCGTTGCCATACAGGCGAAGCCGTTGCTGGCGGATATCGCCATGGCCCCATTTGAAGATATGGCGGCGTCGTTCGAAGAAAACATCACTGGGCGCGCGGGAAGTGCCGACCCGTCTGGGCCTCGTAAGGCCATTTCCGAAGAGATTTCGATGATTGCCGGTCAGCAGATTGTAGTGACGCCGGAGGCGGTGACTGCACCAAGAGAGACGAATATAGGTGCCGCTATGGCCTGGACCAGGCGCAGTTTGGTATTTGACGCTGCGCCGTTAGTGGAAGTAGTGGAAGAGTTCAATCGCTACAACACAAGACCTCTAGTGATCGAAGACGCGCGGTTAGATGATTTTCATGTCAGCGGAGTGTTTTCTTCTGTCGATTCTGGTTTGTTAATCCGGTTTCTTCGCGCCCAACCTGAGCTGGCCGTGGAAGAGACGGGATCGGAAATTCGTATCAGAAAGAAATGAAGAGGCGCTTTAGGAATTTTGGGAAAGAGGTATTCACTTTTCTTAGGACTTCGCTCTTTAACAGTATGAGATTGTCATCGCGATGATGACGAAGAAGATGAGTTTCATACGAACAGAGGGGAGTCTCATGCGCTTGAGTGTGGCTGCGGCGGTGGCGTGCTTGGTGGCGACGGGGATTTCTGCGGCGGAGCAGGCTAAGGCTGCTGTTCGCAGAACAACCAATATAGAGGCCGGTGGGCTTGCGCCGGCACTCCAGATCTTCGCAAAAGAAAGGGGGGTTCAGATCGTCTATCGGAGTGAGACGGTTGGCAACCGAAAGACCAGCGGAGTATCAGGAGATCTGACGCTGGATGAGGCGTTGACCAAACTATTGAATGGCACGGGTCTGACGTACCGATATCTCGACGAAGAAGGCATCACCATAATCTCGGTATCTGCTAGCAATCCTGGTTCGCCTGCTACTACTTCTTCTGTTGGATCATTTGGTGGCCAGTTCGTGATGGCCCAGGTTGACTCCTCTTCAATTTCGGGAGGCGGGGGAGAATTGCGGTCAGACGGGGCGCGGTCGCCGCAGGAAGTAAGAAATCAGGCAAGCTTCGATCAGCTTGGTGAGATCGTCGTCTCTGCACGAAAAAGGGATGAAACGTTGATCGATGTGCCGCAGACGGTGAACGTCGTATCGAGTCAGACGATTGCGGACTACAACATCCAGAGTTTCACTGACTATGCCGCTCTGATCCCGAACCTGTCGTTTTCTGTAGGGGGGGCGAGCGGAGCCGGTGGCGTCGGCGGTGAAGGCATGGTGGGTACGAGAGCCATCTTGCTGCGCGGCATACTGGGCAATAACACCACGAATGTATATATCGATGACGTTCAAGTAGACGCCACCCAAGATCCACGCATCGTGGACGTGGAACGGATCGAGGTCCTCAAGGGGCCGCAGGGTACGTTGTTCGGTGGCAGCTCCCTCGGTGGCACGGTTCGCGTGATCACCAAGCAACCGAATCTTCAGGAGAACGACCTGGAGTACATGATTCAGGGTGGTGGAACGCTGCACGCTCCCGATCCCGACTATGGCGCGAATGTCAAAGGCAATGCCGTGGTGGTGCCGGACCGCTTCGCAGTTCGTTCGATGGCGTTTGTCAATCACGATTCTGGATTCATCACGCGGACGTATCGTCTCTTCCCTTACAACAGTGCAAATCAGGAGCGCGTGTCTTCTCGTGGTGAGGGCTCTGGAACGCAGTACGGTGGATCTGTCACGGCGCTGTTTAGGATTGCCGACAATCTCGACCTGACGGCGCGCTTGCTCGCGCAGTGGGAGGACACTCCCCGTGGGTGGCCCGCCGTCTTCAGCGGACTATCGAAGTTTGATCCCGAATCTCTAGTCATCGATCGCAATAACTATAACTTGCCGGACACTGCAGAGAATCACTGGTACATGCCGTCGTTAAAGGTCAATTATCGCGGTGCAGGGTTTGAGGTGGTAGGTTCTATCAGCCAATTCAAGCGTGCGTCGAGTAATTCGTGGGACATCAGTACGCCAATGGCTCAAGCCGTTGCTAGAGCGCCTTACAACTACCCCAACTACAACCAGCCAGTGCTTGAGACGGTAAAGCGGGATACGGACATAAAGCAGTATGAGCTTCGTCTGTCGACGGATCCGTGGCACGGTCTCAGCGCTTCTATGGGTGGTTTCTTCTCGCGGCGAGCCGAAGGCAATTACTTTACCCCTCGCGTCGTTCCGGGGTTGACCGCCCTCGGCGGGGTCAGCGATGTGTGGCTCGAGGGGCGATACAATTTCTACACGGATGAAAGTGCGCTGTTCGCAGAGCTCTACTACAGCCTCAATCAATTCGTGAAGTTCACGGCCGGCGTGCGCTATTTCGAATTTGAGAAGGACATTTTCAGGGATCGGTGGGGCGCGGTACTCAATACCGTAGTTCCGAATCGCACTCATGAATACTTCAAGGAGACAGGCGTAAGTCCGAAGTTCGGCTTCAGCGTTGAGCCGAATGATGATCTGACGATCTATGGCACGGCATCCAATGGGTTCCGTCCGGGAGGTAACGCTGCCCTACTGATTCCGGCTTGTGCTCCGGAGTTGGCTCAGATGGGTATGACGTTGGAGGATGCCACTAAGTACAAATCAGATTCCGTATGGAGCTATGAGTTGGGCGCGAAGAAGAGCGCGATGAACAGGCGTCTGTTCGGCACGGTGGCGGTGTTCCAGACTAATTGGAGTGATATTCAGCAAACTGTGAGGTTGGGCGGCTGCAGCGTCAGCTTTACTGGCAATGCGGGTGCTGCGCGTATTCGTGGTGTGGAGGCCGAGATCAATGGTTCGGTCACGCCGGATCTTACGGTGCGGGCATCCGCTGGCTATCTCGATGCAGTGATTACCGACAATAGCGATGGGCGCACAGGACAGGCAGTCGGATCGCGTATCTATAGTGTGCCGAGAGTGACAGCGAATGCGGGCCTTCTCTACGCTCGTCCTATTGCCGATGGCCGGTCTTTGTTTATCTCCAATGATTGGTCTTATGTGGGAGATAGCCTGAGCGCGAACAGTGGAGGAACTGCGAATCCTCAGATACGCGGAGCGTATCTGATCGGGAATGCCCGTGTCGGGATCCGCTGGGAAGAAAAAAAGGAAGTCTCCTTGTACGTGAACAACATCACCAATGAGCTGGCCAACTATGGCGACATGCCGAATGGCGTTTCTCGAACCATAGTTCGCAACGGGCAGGTGGTTCAGGATCCTCGCGTTGCAATTTCCCGTCCGCTGCAGGTCGGGCTGCAGTTCAAGCGGGGTTTTTAGAGAGTCGATCAAATGGCCTCGACACGAACGCGTTAGGGGTTCGTGTCGTTGACCAAATGTGTGAGGTGAAAAGACCGTGAATATAGGAAAGGTAATTTCCGGGATTGCATGGAGCGCAATTTTCTCATGGGGGTTTGCGCCGAGTGCTTTGGCGCAATTCAAGGCTGTCCAAATCTCTGTCCCCGCCTCTACACCGGGAAGCACGTTCAGGAGTTGTGAGGACTGTCCGTCGATGGTGGTGATTCCTTCGGGATCATTCAAGATGGGGTCGGATCGGATGGAGGGGAATAGAACTTCTTTGCCTATTCGGGACATTACGATTGCCAAGCCTTTCGCGCTGGCGCAGACGGAAGTGACTGAAGCTCAGTTCGCGCAGTTCATGAAGGAAACCAAAGTGTTTCCTCCGGAAGCGAGTTGTATATCAGCGGATCCCAAGGTTGGATTTAGTAGGTTTTATGCGTCTTGGGGGTGGAACAACATCGAGGACGCCTCGGGAAATCGCCCAGATTTTCCAGTGCGCTGCGTTAGTTGGTATATGGCAAAGGGCTATGTGGACTGGTTGGCTAATAAGACGGGTCTGCCGTATCGCCTTCCCAGCGAAGCGGAGTGGGAGTACGCGGCCAAAGCGGGGAAGAGTACCGATTGGTGGTGGGGAGATAACCTGGATCCCATCTGCGAGTACGAGAATGGCTTGGATTTGAGTGCCCAGAAGGCCGGTATTTCCGCGGCGTCTGGAACTGTGATGCCTTGTGACGATGGGTTTGGCGGGTTGGCTCCCGCGGGATCGAAGAAGCCCAATCCTTTCGGTCTGTACGACATGCACGGTAATGTCTGGGAGTGGGTGCAGGACTGCTGGTCGGAAAAATACCCAGCTGAGCCTGTCGATGGTTCTGCCTATGAACCCGATTCTTCCTGTCGTGGAGATCGCCGTCGCAATATCAAGGGCGGGAGTTTTCGCTCGCCTATTGAGCAGATGCGTCCGACATACCACGCTGGGGACCCTGCAGCCAATTCTCTCGCTACGTTTGGCTTCCGAATAGCTATGGATCTGCCTCGTAGTTGAATTGGGTGTCAAGGGGTTCCGGGTGAGTGGAGAGATCGTGAGTAAGTCTTTGTGTTGCCAGCGCCGGGTCATAATTTCTGTCGGTTTGCTATCTCTCGCGTTGCTTTCGGCGGGCTGTGGTCGGCGGGATACTGGGCCGGAGCGGACGATGTATTACGCCGATCCGGGTACGCCGGACATCAGCGGTCTTTGGGAATTGGCTCCGGATATTCTGGATCGACCGGACTACCGCAGGTGGATCGTCGATGGGAAGGTGATCAGCGATACGCTGAGTCTCAAGCATGGGAAGCAGGCTGATGGTGGTATCGGTGGCGCACCGGGGTCGGATGCGACCCTCCCGTACACGCCTCCCTACATGGAAGTATTGAATCGCCGAAACAAGTTTGAGGAAGAGGGTAACCCGATTGCCAAAGGCAGCACTTATTGTTGGCCGCCTGGCCCTGTTGCGGTTTATTTCACTGGACCTCAAACCATAGTGACGCCCAAAGGCTTGCTTACCGGCAATCCGATGAGCATTACGCAGACGCCGGGACGGGTTCAAGTCGTGTATGCAGTGGATGAACAAGTTCGGAATATCTATACCGATGGTCGCTCCCATCCGGATCTGTCTGAATACGAACCAACGTTGCAAGGCCATTCCATCGGTCATTGGGAGGGTGACACGCTCGTGGTCGATACGGTGGGTGCAAGAAAGGAACAGACACTCAGTAGCGGTAATGAGCCACATTCAGATGCCTTGCACATCATTGAGCGGATAAGGAGAGATGAGGGTGAGCTGGACATTCACATGACGATCGACGATGCCAAGGCGCTCGCCAAGCCGGTGGAAATGAAAATGCGCTTCAGGGCAAGAGCGGAACCTCTGCCCGAGTACTTTTGTACGGAGAACAATTTGACTCGGCCTGATGAAAACGGCTTCGTGTATACGCCTCTGATGCCTGAGAAGTCTGCGGGATGGGATCTGCCCGATGACTAATCCAGTGAAAGGTGAATTCCAATTTCCCAGCGATCAGAGTGGAGGTTGAAATGAGAGTTTTTCTCGCTACGTTGGCAGTTTTTTCTTGTGGATTGTTAATAGTTGCACGTGCGGATGCGCATCATTCTTTTGCTATGTTCGATGCGGACAAGAAAACGACGCTGACCGGAGAAGTGATCCAGGTTTCATGGACCAATCCTCATATATGGGTCTATCTCCAGGTAGTGGATGACAAGACCAAGAAGCCCGTCACCTGGGCCTTTGAGGCGGCCGGCCCTAGAGTGATGGAGGGGCAGGGATGGAAGAGAAATTCTTTGAAGCAGGGGGATAAAGCCACTGTCGTCTTTCATCCGCTGCGAAGTGGAAAGACAGGCGGATCGCTGCTTGAAGCGTCGGTAAATGGCAAGGTCATCGGAAAGTAAGAAATAGAAGTCTCATGCGGATAATGGCCTGGGCTCTCTGAGTTTTTGTGTTCGTACGTGTTCTCTTCGGTTTGAGTGCGCCGAAGAAGTCAAAGGTAAGTGTATGCATTGCCATCGTCCTGTGATTATTCCTGTCATTTTTGTCTCTCTCTCATTACTTGTTGTGGGATGTGGTCGGCAGGATTCCGGGCCGGCGCTTACGATGTATTTTTCCGATCCTGGTACGCCAGACATCAGCGGTCTTTGGGAGTTGGATCCAAATATTCTGGATAGACCGGACTACCGACGGTGGATCGTCGATGGAGAAGTGATCAGCGATACGTTGCATCTTGAGACAGGAAAGAGGGCTGACGGTTCGATAGGTGGCGATGCCCTCGGTGTGACTTTGCCGTACACAGCACCTTACATGGCTGTATTGAAGCGCCGACATGATTTTGAGGCAGCAGGTACACCGGTTGCCATGTCGAGTACTTATTGTTGGCCGCCGGGTCCGGTGACAGTTTATTTCAGTGGCCCCCAAACGGTAGTGACCTCTAAAGGTTTGATTACCGGAAATCCGATGAGCATTACGCAGACGCCGGGTCGGGTGCAGATCGTGTATGCCCAAGATGAGCAGGTGCGGAATATCTATACCGATGGTCGCCCCCATCCGGATCTGTCTGAATACGAGCCGACATTACAGGGCCATTCCATCGGTCACTGGGAGGGGAACACGCTGGTGGTCGATACGGTGGGCGCGAGAAGAGAGACGAATCTATACGGCGTTGAGATGCATTCAGATGCTTTGCATGTCATTGAGCGGATTAGGCGGGACGAGGGTGAGCTGGATATTCACATCAGGATTGAAGACGTCAAGGCGTTTACCAATCCGGTGGAAGTAAAAATGCGTTTCACGGCGAGAGTAGAGCCGTTGCCGGAGTACTTTTGTACGGAAAATCATATATCCCGTCCCGATGAAAATGGCTTCTTGCATGAGCCATTGGTGCCTTGGAAGCCGGTTGGATGGGATCTGCCGGATGACTGAGCCATCGGAAGGTTGCTTTCAAGGCGTGCGTCGACAGAGTGGAACTTGAAGAGAGTAGTTCGTTAGTGGTGCTTTTTTCGTCAAATTTTGGTGCTGCGTGCGGATGCGTGTCACCCGAGTGAGGAGACTATATGAATCTGACAAGACTGATTTCTGCATTTGCTCTCGGCGTGGTTTGTTCAATTGCGCTCGTGCAGCCGGTTTCAGCGCAGTTTCGAGAAGCAAGCGTAGCTGCCCCATCTTTGACACCTGGTAATACTTTCAAGAGTTGTCAGAACTGCCCGTCCATGGTTGTAGTTCCACCGGGAACTTACAAGAAGGGATCGGAGCGAGTTGCAGAAGGCCGTGCTTTGCCTATCCGCGATATAACGATAGCTAAGCCGTTTGCTATTGCTCAAACGGAAATCACTAATGCGCAATTCGCTGAATATTGGAAGGAGACGCCAGAGAAGCCACCCTCGATGGGTTGTCTTCAGGCAAATGAACATGGCATTAACGAATCTAACCCTTTTTGGGATTGGGACGATATTGAGGCTGATGGAGGGACTCCGCCCAATTTTCCAGCGCGTTGTATCAATTGGCACTACGCCAAGGGTTACGTGGAGTGGTTGGCAAAGAAGACAGGGCTACCCTATCGTTTGACCAACGAGGCGGAGTGGGAGTACGTGGCAAAGGCGGGAAAGAACACGGATTGGTTCTGGGGTAATGATCTCAAACGCATATGTGAATACGAGAATGGTTTGGATCAGACCGCGCAGAAGGCCGGAATGCCGACCCTCAGGCACGGTGAACCAATGTTGATAGTGCCCTGTGAAGATGGTGTTGCTGCCTTGGCGCCAGTCGGATCGAAGAAGCCGAATCCCTTTGGTGTGTATGACATGTCTGGCAGCGTGTGGGAGTGGCAGGAGGATTGTTGGGCTCAACCGGTTCCGGCAGCGCCAGTGGATGGCTCGGCATATGAAGTTGAGCACTGCAGGTATCGCGTCATTAAAGGTGCTAGCTATCGGGCGGGATACGAGGAGATGTTCCCCTTCTGGCGCGGCAGAAATCCCACTGCGCGAGCGGTTACCACTTATGGCTTTAGAGTGGCCCTGGATCTGACACCGAGGTAGTGACGCACGATGGCGGGCGCGTGGCAGGCCAATGCGCTTGGGCCTGCCGCCGCTCTCCCAGACAATTTCGGAGCCCTGCCCTCGAAGGTTGCATTCCGTGTTTGCCAGCGCCAATATACGATCATATATATGATCGTTGAGGCGGGGGCAGCATGAAAAGAATAATCGCCGTGGCAGTAGTGTCGGCGTCGGTAGCGGCGTGCGCGCCTCCGTCAGGCCAGGAGTCGGCGACTGCCAAGCCCGCCTCCTGGCTGGACAAAGCCCCTCCAGGCACAGCCAAGCTCATCGAAGCATGGCAGCAGGGCACCTGGGGTTTCCAGGGCGAGAAGGGCTGCGAGTACATTTTCTGCTGGCGCAATCAGCTCGAGTACAACGCGGGGGCCGCTCCCAAGTACGAAATCCCGCTGATTCCCGGCGGCGAGATGGAGAAGCGCTGGCTCAAGATCCGGCAGGATCTCAAGAACGGCAAGATGACCTTCGATACGGATGCGCGCTGCCTGCCGTCCGGTGTGCCGGGTCTGCTTCGCAGTGGCGGTTTCCGCATGATCGCCACCAATGACCGCATCTATTTCATCTACGGTGGCTCCCAGCAGTACCGCATCATCTGGATGGATGGTCGGAAAATAGAGCCTAAGGAAGACTACCAGCTGACCTTCAACGGCGACTCCGTCGGTCACTGGGACGAGAAGGGCCGTCTGGTAATCGACACTACCAACATCCGCGGCGACGACAAGATCGTGGGTCCGCACCTGCCGATGAGCAACAATTTCTGGACCAAGGAAGTGCTGACCCCTGTCGCGGACAACCGCATCGAGACAGAGGTCACAATGATGGACGTGGACAACTGGACCCGGCCGCATGTTGAGCACTGGAGCTACAACCGCAACCCCGAAGGGGACCTGGCTCCTCAGCAGGTGTGCATCACCGGTGAGGGCCAGCGCTATATCAATGACGGGACCGGTGACTACGTGCTCAGCGGTCCCGGAGGCAAGCCTCTGGAGCAGGCGGAAGACTGATTCAGCGCTTCCCGGCCCGGTTCTTGTCGACGGTGAGGATGATCTTGCCCTGAGTGTCGCCGGTGCGATTCCTTTCCTGCGCGGCACCTGCCTGGGCCAGCGGGAAGCGCGCATCGATGTGCACCTTGTAGCCTCCCTGCGCTGCCGCCTGCACGGCCTGCTTGATGAAATCGCCTTCCGTCGGCGCGCCGTCCCGGCCCATCGCGCCGCCGCCCGGGCAACGGATACCTGCAGCCGCGCACTGTTCCGCATCGGGGTTGCCGGCGATGCTGACCAGCACTCCACCGGGTTTCACCGTACGGATGGCCCGGGTCGCCCCTTCCTTGCTCACCACGTCGATGACGGCATCCACGTCCTTCACCTGGTCCTCGAACTGCACCTTGGTGTAGTCGATGACTTCGTCGACGCCGATGGACTTCAGGTAGGCGCGGTGCCGCTCCGTGGCAGTACCGATCACGTAGGCGCCGCGCGCCTTGGCCAGCTGCGCGGCCGCACTGCCCACGCCACCGGCGATGCCGTTGATGAACACGCGCTGTCCTCGCTGCACATTGGCTTCCGCCACCGTGCGGGCGGCCGTCATGCCGACGGTGGGAATGCCTGCGGCCTCTTCATAGGTGAGGTTGGCCGGCTTCGCCACGGTGTTCGCCGCCGGTGCCACGACATACTGTGAATAGCCGCCGTTCAGGCCGGTGACCTGCACGCGGCCGATCATGGAAAGCACCGGGTCGCCCGCTTTGACGTTGGTGACCTCCTGGCCCACGCGCTCGACCACCCCCGCCACGTCGAAGCCCGGAATGCGCTCCGCCGCCGTGTTGGGGCGCGAGCCGGCATCCGCGGGTGGCAGACGCATGCGCCAGTCGATCGGGTTGACCGCTGCGGCATACACCCGGATCAGCACCTGGCCTTCGCCAGGCTGCAGCACGGGGAGTTTCTCGAGCTTCAGGACTTCGGGCCCGCCCGTGCCGTGCTGAACGATGGCCTGCATCGTGGCCGGCGTTGCTGCGACAGCGCCGTCGCCCAGGCAGAAAGCGAGAAGAGTGGTCACAGGGACGGCCAGAGCCAGATTTCGACGCTGCATGCAATGCTCCTTCAAATCAGTCCGCAGGGCAGTCTGCCGGCGGACGAATAGCCCGACCAGGAATGGTCAGGCCTCAATTTACATGATCGCAAAGGGGCGGGCACGCACCGCTGCAGCCGGTGCGTGCCCGCAGTGCGTCAGAAGAACTTGGTGTTGAACTGCAGTCCGTACGAGCGCGGGTCGTTGACTTGCGCCGTGACGCTGCCGCCACCGATCCGGTACCGCACGTCAGTGAGGTTGCGGCCCCAGGCGGTCACGGAGTACTTGTCGCTGGCCGGTGCCCAGGTAATGTTCGCATTCAGCGCTGTAAACGCCTTCTGTACCTGGTATCGCTTGTTGAAAGTGTTGCGATACACCTGGACATCGAAACCCGTGTATTGCTCGGTCTCGTAGCGGGCATTCACGCCCATGTCCAGGCTGCCCTTGTCTCCTATGCGGAAAATATGGTTGTAGCCCGCGGACATCGTCCAGGTCGGTGCATGCGGGGGAGCCTGGCCGTCGGTGGTCAACTCGCCGGTCGAACCCAGCCTCGGATCAGTCAGGTTGACATTGCCCGTGTAACGCGCGTGCAGATAGGCCGGAGCGAAGGTGAAGCGGTCATTCGGACTAAGCTGCAGTATCGATTCCAGCTCCAGGCCCCAGAAGGTCGTCGGTATGCGCATCGTGATGTTGCCGACCACATTGCCTGCCGCGCACACGGGGTAGTCGGAACAGACCGACTGCGGCGTCTGCATGGCGGGGTAGTCGTAGTAGAACGCGCTGATGTTGGCGACCAAACGGCTGCCGAAGCGGTTCTTCGAGCCGATTTCGTAGGCCTTCATGGTTTCCGGTTCATAGCTGGTGCCCAGTGCCCCCAGGCCACCGGGCCGGTAGGCATTGGAAATCGACGCATACAGCATATTCCGCGGGGTCAGATCGTGTTCGGCCCTTACCAGGTACGTGAAGTTGTGGGTCTTCTCGTGGTACAGGGTGAACTTCTCGGTGTCTGTGCCCGTCGGGTACATGTTGTGGGTGGTCTGGAACACATCGTCGCTGCTCTCGCGCGCGCCCAGCGTGAGGCGGGTGCTGTCCGTGAAGGCATACGTGGCCTGGCCGTAGAGTCCCAGCGAAAGGATGATGTGGTGAACCGTGGTGATCGTTCGTGGAGTGGAGCCCGTGACATTCGTCATGCCACCTAGTTCATCACGATCAAAATAGCGGCGCAGGTAGTAGAAGCCGCTCACCCAGGTCAGCTTCGAGTCGGCGTTGCTGACCAGGCGCAATTCATGGGTGTCGGTGTGATAGTAATGCAGTACTACCTCACCAATATTGTTCGTGGATGCCACGTTGCCCAGTGACCAGCCGTCCTGGTAGCTACGCTGGAAGGCTGGCAGGTAGCTCAGGGTCGCAAACCCGAAGTCGTAGTCCAAGTTCGCCCAGTACTTCATGACACGCCGCGAGCCGTAGTTGCCGCGCTGGTCAACGTACTTCTTGGTCAGGTCGCCGGTCGGCGTATCGACGTAGCCAGCTTCGCTCATGCCGGTACCGTTGCCGCCCGGCAGCAACTGCACATAGTTCAGGCCGATCAGGGCAGAGAACTTCTCGTTCGGCTTGTACAGGGTCTTGAGCCGCGCATTGATGTAATCCGTAGAGAGGATGTGCGCATTGGTGACCGTGCTCTTGCGATACATGTTGAACGCGCCGCGTACCGCCAGAGTGTCGGTGACCGGCACGTTGCCCATGCCTGTGACATGCAACAGGCCCTGATTGCCCACCTCAAGGGAGGTAGAGGCTTCCAGATCCTGCTTGGGATCGTTGCTGATGATGTTGACCGCTCCACCCACGGCGGTGGCGCCGTACAACGTGCCCTGCGGGCCGCGCAGCACCTCGATGCGCGCCAGATCATAGAACTGGCCGGTCTGGTTGTTCACCACCACGCCATCTTCGTAGATGGCGGTGGACAGCTGCTTGTTGGCGCCGTCCACGCCGATGCCGCGGATCGCGACGGCTGGAGCGTTCTTGGTGGAACCTTCATTCTGCAGCGAGACCGAGGGTACGGATTGCAGCATGTCGCGGAACTGCGTGACACCGCTCCTGGCCATCTCGTCACCACTGACGACGGTCAGCGCGACCGCGGATTTCTGCAGGTCGACTGCGCGCCGCTCCGCGGTAACAATGATTTCTTCGAGTCCTGACCCATCTGTATCCGCTGGCTGTTGCGCGTATGCAACCGCAGATGCCACCAGCGACAATGGTCCGGTAAGAGCCAGCGCTATACGGCGCCCGCTCCACAGTGATTCCCGTGTCATAGCGATCTCCCTAAACTTTTGGATATGTTCGAACTGTTGGAAATGGACTACACATCAGTCCTTCAGGCCCGACCGCCTGAAGATTCATCGGAGACTCCCGAAAGGGCGCCCTCTAGTCCAGAAACAGGTCTTGAAATCCCTTTATAATCCAGGGCTACCCCGGCCGCAGTATATTCTTTCGTATACCCTCCGCAACTGCAGTGGTGCTGCGTGGGGGGGGCGGCAGGGCTTCTCGGGGCGGCCGCGCGCGAAGTATCTTGGTGCTCCAGTCAGGAAGGGCGGTGCGCCCATGGCAAAAGGTCTGCGCCTATGAGTGCTGTTCCCGATTTCATCGAAATCTACGACGACGCTTTGCCCCCGGAATTCTGCCGGGATCTGATCCGTATCTTCGAGCAAAGCCCGCACCGCACGGCGGGCCGCACCGGCGCCGGCGTTGATCCCAGCAGGAAGGTCAGCACCGACCTATACCTGAATGAGCATGCCGAGTACCACCAGCTGCTGCAGCACCTCATGGAGGTGACCTCGTTTTATGCCGAGCAGTACTTCCGCAAGTATCACTTTGCGCTGATAGCGCCGTTCGCGCTGGTGGTGCCGCACCCGGTCACGGGCCAGCCGGTCAACCTGACACATGAAAACTACGCCGAAATCGGCGAGCCCAGGGCCGGTGACCACATGTGTCATCTATACCGGATCGGTACGATACAGGCGCAGAAATACGACGCCGGCAAGGGCAACTACAACTACTGGCACTGTGAGGTCTACCCGCAGGCGCCGCACAATGAGCCGCTGCACCGCACGCTGCTGTTCATGTTCTATTTGAACGATGTGGCCGAAGGCGGCCATACCGATTTCTACTATCAGCAGAAATCAATTCAGCCCAAAGCCGGCCGCATGGTGATCGCGCCGGCCTATTTCACCCACACCCACCGCGGCACCGTGCCGGTATCCAACGACAAGTACATCCTGACCAGCTGGATCCTGCTGAACCGGGCCGAGGCGATGTACCGCCAGTAGCAGGCACAAAAAAGCCCGACCGTGAGTGGTCGGGCTTGAGGTTCGTCTCCCGCAAGAGGCGGGCATGCAGCGGGTGAACCGCCGCATGCCCGCGTTCCATCAGAAGAACTTGCCGGTCACCTGCACGCCGAACGAGCGCGGGTCGTTGACTCCGGCCGTGACGCTGCCGCCGCCAGTGCGGTAGAGCACGTTGTTGAAGTTGCGCACCCAGCCCGTGACAGAGTACTTGTCATTGGCCGGCGTCCACGTGATGTTGGCATTGCCGACCACGTACGACTCCTGCGTCTGGTAGCGCGCGTTGAACAGGTTGCGATACACGGCGGTATCGAAGCCCGTGTACTGCTCGGTCTCGTAGTGGCCGTTCACGCCCACCTCCAGGTTGCCCTTGTCTCCCAGGCGGAAGGTATGGGAATAGGAAGCGGACAGCGTCCAGTCCGGAGCGTGCGGCGGAGCCTTGCCGTCGGTGGTCAGTTCACCCGTCGAACCCAGCCGCGGATCGGTCAGGTTGACGTTGCCCGTGTAACGCGCACGCAGATAGGCCGGGTTGAAAGTCAGCCGGTCGTTCGGGGTGAGCTGGAACACGGTTTCCAGTTCCGCACCGTAGAACTTCGTCGGAATGGACATCGTGATGTTGCCGACCACGAAGTTGCAGACGGGGTAGTCGGAACACACGGACTGCGGCGTCTGCATCGCCGGGTAGTCGTAGTAGAACGCGCTGAGGTTGGCCACCACGCGGTTGCCGAAGCGGTTCTTCGAGCCGATTTCGAAGGCCTTCATGGTCTCCGGCTCGTAGCTGGTGCCCAGCGCACCCAGGCCACCCGGCCGGTAGGCATCGGACACCGAGGCATAGATCATGTTCTGCGGGGTCAGATCATGCTCGAAGCGGGCCAGATACGTGAAGTTGTGGGTCTTCTTGTGGTACTCGGTGAACTTCTCGGTGTCGGTCCCCAGCGGGAACATGTTGTGTGTGGTCTGGAACACGTCGTCGCTGCTTTCGCGCGCGCCCAGCGTCAGGCGGGTGCTGTCCGTGAAGGCATACGTGGCCTGGCCATAGAGGCCCAGCGACAGGATGATGTGGTGGACCACAGTATCCGTGCGGTTGTTGTGGGCAATCAGGTCCGACATGCTCCACTGCTCGTCGCGATCGAAATAGCGGCGCATGTAGTAGAAGCCGCCTACCCACGTCAGCTTCGATTCGGCATTGCTGACCAGGCGCAGTTCATGCGAATCGGTATGGTAGTAATTCCAGATGGTTTCGCTGATGTTGCTGGTCGACGTTACGTTGCCCAGGGTCCACTGGTCCTGATCGCTGCGCTGGAAGGCCGGCAGGTAGGTCAGGGTCGCAAACCCGAAGTCGTAGTCGAGGTTCGCCCAGTACTTGGCGACGCGCCGCGTGCCGAAGGCGCCGCGATTGACGACAAACCGGTCGATTACCTTGCCGGTCGGCGTGTCGACGTAGGCCGACTCGTCGATGCCGGGCTGGGCTTCGAAATAGTTGATGCCGAACAGGGCGGAGAATTTCTCGTTCGGCTTGTAAAGGGCCTTGATGCGCCCGTTGAGATAGTTCGCCGACTGGATGTGGGTGTTCTCCATCGTGCCGCGACGATAAAGGTTGAACGCTCCGCGCACCGCCAGGTTGTCGGTCAGCGGCACGTTCGCCATGCCGGTGATGTGCTGCAGGCTGCGGTCGCCGAACTCGAGGGAGGTGGAAGCTTCCAGATCCTGCTTGGGATCATTGCTGATGATGTTGACCGCGCCGCCCACGGCGGTGGCGCCGTACAGCGTGCCCTGCGGACCACGCAGCACCTCGATGCGCTGCAGGTCATAGAACTGCCCGAACTGGTTGTTGACCACCACGCCATCTTCGTAGATGGCCGTCGCCAGCTGCTTGTTGGCGCCGTCCACGCCGATGCCGCGGATCGCGATCGCCGGGGCGTTCTTGGTGGCGGCACCGTTCTGCAGCGTCACTGAGGGGACGGCCTGCAGTACGTCGCGGAACTCCGAGAGACCGGTTTTCGCCAGCTCATCTCCGCCCAGCACGGTGACGGCGACGGCTGATTTCTGCAGGTCGACAGCACGCCGCTCTGCAGTGACGATGATCTCCTCCAGTCCCGCGCTTTCCGTTGTGCTCGGCGCCTGTTGCGCTTGTGCAACAGCTATTGCCACCAGCGAAAGCGATCCGGCGAAAGTCATCGCCAGCCGACGCCCTGTCACTCTGAAATCCTGCTTCATTAACAATCTCCCTCTCGCTCGTAGCGAGTTACCCTAGTAATTGAGTGCTATTGCAGCGGTATTCTGGCTGCGTGGCCCGAAATGTATACTTGTTCATATATCTCAGGCAAGCGCAAAGATGCAGCGGCCGGTTGACGTTCGGGCCGTGTCTTGCGCTGCGGGTGCCCGGTGGCAGCAGGCGGATGGAAGGTGCCTCTGTGGCGTCCGTGAAACAGTGCCGAAGCCTTGAAATGAAGACTCCATTACCGTAACTTTCTGTATATCCTAGCGTCTACGAACAATTAACAGGGCCCACGGAGCAGATTCCCGAAGGGGGCTCCTGGAGGTCGGTGCACGTGCAGAGGTATGGGGGGTGAAGGTGGCTGCGAGCGTCGCAACGGCACTGCTGGGAGGTGCAATGGCACCTGCCGTGCTGGCGCAGGCCACCAAGGTGATCCCCAGCATTCCGGCGCAGTACGCTGCCTGGCTGCCCGCATGGGAAACCGGTACCTGGGAAAATGTCTTTCCGGAGGGTTGTTACTGGGGATACTGGGGCTGCTTCAAGGACCAGGATTCCTACAATGCCGGTGTGCCCCCACGTTATCCGCTGCCCCTCAACCAGGAGGCGGAGGCGGCCAACCACCGCGTTGTCGAGGCGCTCGGGCAGGGCCGGGCCATTTTCGACCCGGATTCGCAGTGCCATCCCCGTGCCATGCCGAACGTGGCGCGTTCGACCATCAAGTTCATTGCCCAGCCGGACCGCTATTATTTCATCCTGGGCGGCGACGAATTCCGGACCATCTGGATGGATGGGCGGCCTATGCCAGTAAAGGACGCCGTCGACTACACTTACAACGGCGACTCGGTGGGGCGATGGGAAGGGGGCGTTCTGGTGATCGAAACCCGCAACATGGTGGGGATGAACACGGCGATCTCGCCCAATGTGCCCAAGAGCGACAGTTTCTGGGTGATCGAACGCTGGAAGCCTGTTTCCGCGGATCTGATCGATGTGACCGTGACCTTCAAGGACGAGGAACGCTTTACTGCACCGTACAGCCAGTCATTCCAGTACCGGCGTAATCCCACGGGCGATACCCCGCCGCAACCCATGGCATGCGTCGCCGGGGTTGGTCAGCGCTATCAGCCGAATCCGCAAACCGGCGAACTGGAGCTTTCAGGGCCAGGCATGACTCCTCTCGAAACAGCAGAAGATTGATAAAAGGTGAATCCATGACTACTAGCAAAAACTTGACCCGTCGTTATCTCCGCCCGATCGTGATCGCATCATTGGCAATGGCAGCTGCCCCGCTGCTGCTGGCGCATCACTCGAATGCGATGTTCGACGCCACAAAAACCCGCGTCATCAAGGGCACGGTCCAGAAGTTCGGCTGGACGAATCCGCACGGCTATCTGGAAATGGAAGTAATTTCCAAGTCGGGCAAGGCGCAGAGCTGGACCGTGGAGTTCCAGAGCGTACAGGGCATGGCGCGCCAGGGCCTCAAGCGCGAGAGCTTCGCGCCGGGGGACACTGTCACGGTCGTCATCCACCCGCTGCGCAGCGGCAAGACCGGCGGTGATTTCCTGGGCGCCATCCTTGCGGACGGCAAGCCGCTAGGCGATGTCAAGGAGCTGACCAACACGGGCGAGGGCGGGGCGGCCCCCGCAGCGCCTGTCGCGGCTCCGGCCAAGCCTGCCAAGTGATGTCGGCGGGAGTTAGGGCCATATGAAGCTGTCCGCCGCCGTCGCAACGGCATTGCTGGGAAGCCTCATGGCATCGGCGGTGCCGGCGCAGGCGACCAAGGTGATCCCGACCATTCCCAAGCAGTACGCACAGTGGCTGTCGGCATGGGAAACCGGTACCTGGCAGGTCATGTACGGGGGTTGCGTCGACGTGTACTGGGGTTGCTTCAAGAGCCAGAACTCCTACAACGCCGGTGAGCTGCCGCGCTGGCCCTTGCCGCTCAACGCCGAGGCGGCAGCGGCCAACAAGGTGGTCGTCGATGCACTGGGGCAGGGCAAGTCGCTCTTCGACCCGGACTCCCAGTGCTATCCCCTCGGCATGCCGAACCGGGCGCGGTCGAGCTTCAAGTTCGTTGCCCAGCCGGACCGCTTCTACCTGATCCTCAGCGGCAACGAGTTCCGGACCATCTGGATGGATGGCCGGCCGATGCCCAAGAGGGATCCGGTTGATTACAGCTACAACGGCGATTCCATCGGCCATTGGGAGAACGGCACGCTGGTGATCGAGACGCGCAACATCGTGGGGGAAAACACCGCGATTGCGCCGAACGTGCCCAAGAGCGACAACTTCTGGGTGATCGAGCGCTGGACGCCGATTTCCGCGGACCGGATCGACTTGAACGTGACCTTCAAGGACGAGGAGCGGTTCACCGCGCCCTACAGCGAAACGCTGCAACTGAAGCGTAATCCGACGGGCGAAACGCCGCCGCAGCCCATGGCATGCATTCCGGGGGTTGGCCAGCGTTATCAGCCGAATCCGGAAACCGGCGAACTGGAACTGTCGGGGCCGGGAATGGCCCCGCTAGAGCAGGCGGAAGACTAGCCCAATCAGCGCGTTTTCCTCGCGCGGCCGCTCGTTGTGCCTGTTGTATACGATGATATATATTCGTTTATTACGGATATGGGGGGAACGGTGAGAACATCAACTTTGAAAATCCTTGCGATGGTGGGGCTATGCGGCATCGCCGCGCAGGCGATGGCGGCCGATGCGCATCCGGATTTCTCCGGAAATTATGTCGGCATCGGCGGTCCCCCGGGGCAGGCCGCGCCCAACAACCAGGGTTTCGTCAACACCCCCGATGTCGAGAAGATGGTGACGGCGGCCTTGAAGCCGTGGGCAAAGCTGCTGATGGAGCAGACCAACACCGTCGTCGAGGATGGCGGTGCCGTCTGTTCTTTCGCCGGCCCGTTCCGTCATACCAACACCTCGCCGTTCATGTGGCTGCAGACGGACGAAGCGGCCTACTTCATATCGTCCAATCTGCCCACCGTCGGGATCATCAAGATCCACATGACGGACAAGCACCCCGAGGCCCTGCAGCCGCGGTGGATAGGGCATTCCATCGGTCACTGGGAAGGTGACACGCTGGTCATGGACACCATCGGCTGGAACGACCGCACCTGGCTCGGCACGGCGAACCAGCCGCACAGCGAGGAGCTGCACGTGGTGCGGCGATTCAGGTATGTGGGAGATGGTTCGCTACTGGAGATGCACATAACGGTATCGGACCGCCGTGCACTGAAGCACCCTTATAGCTACGTCCGTTATTTCAGGAAGTCTCCCAAGGACTTCGAGGAGCTGAGCGACAACGTGTGCAATTCCGGCCAGGGCGAACCCGAGATCTGGTGGACCATTCGCCAGGAGGCCATCGAGTGGGAGAAGACCAATCCCCCGACCTATGACGATGCGCCGGCCGCGAAGAAGGATTGAGGAAAATGCCCATGAACAATTGCACAACCCGTCTCGCCCGATGCTTGCAGCTTCCGCGTTACCGCCAGGCCCTGATCGGGATCGTCCTGTGTGCCGCCGCCTCCATGGGCGGCACGGCCGTGGCGGCCGGAGCGCCGGCGGATGGCTCGTGGCTGAAGGGCATCTATGTGGGGGTGCCTGACGCAACGGTGCTCAAGGGCGGCAAGCGCAACAGCGGCTCGCCCGAGAAGATTGCCGCCAACCCGGCTTTCCCGCGTGCCACCGAGGAGGATCAGAAGTACGATCCGCTCAACGAGTGCATGCCGCTGGGCGCCTTCAGGATGATGGCGCGGCCGGAGATCAGGATCGAATTCGTTCCCCAGAAGGACCGCCTGGTGATGCTCTTCGAGGAGATCTCCCTGGGGAGAACCCGCGTCGCGCATCTGGACCGGGGGCACCGCACCGACGGCCTTCGCACATGGCAGGGCGACACGGTGGGCAAGTGGAACGGCAACGTGCTGACACTGGATACCGTCGGCTTCAATGACCGCACCTGGCTCAACGGCGACCGCGTGCGCCACGGCGAGGGGCTGCACCTGGTGGAGACCCTGCGTCCGCTTGAGGGCGGGGAAGTGATTGAGTATACCGTGAAGGCATCCGACCCCGAGGCGCTGGCGAGCCCGTACAGCTACACCAGGTATTTCAGGCGGAACAACCGGGAATTCCGGGAGCTGATCTGTGTCCAACACTATGACGCGAATTAACCAGCTGGGTGCATTTCCCAAGGAGCTGTTCATGAAGTACTCAACCAAGGCTGCTTTTGCAAAATCGGCCGCAATCGCTGCGTTCACGGCGGCTCTCGTGTCCACGGGTGCCTCGGCGCACCATTCCGGCGCGGCCTATGACGGTACCAAGACCGTCGAGATCCAAGGTGTTCTGGAAAAGTCCCAGATCATGAATCCGCATTCCTGGTACTGGATCAACGTGGCCCGGGCCGATGGCGGAAGCGACAAGTGGGCGATCGAAGGCGGCAGCGCCGGGCAGGTGGCCCGCGCGGTCGGCGCCGATTTGAGCGTTGCCGACGTCAAGAAGATCTTCTCGCCCGGCCAGAAGGTGTCGGCGAAACTGCATCCGGTGCGGGATGGCCGCAAGTCCGGCGAAATGATCAGCATAACGCTCGAGACCGGGCAGGTGATCAATTTCATGTCGACCACCGGAAACTGATTGAGACATCGTCGGCGTCTGCGCGATGATTCCACTGCCCTGAAGTCTGAGTTGAGATCAATGCCATGAGTTTCGCCCTCGTAGCCGGCAGTGCCCAGCTGCCTCACGTCGTCAATGAACCGCTCAAGAGCTATGCACCAGGCTCAGCCGAACGGGCCGAGCTGAAAGAGACGCTCAAGCGCCTCGGCTCCGGCAAGGTGGAGCTGCCCTGCATCATCGGCGGCCGGCCCGTTCGCACGGGGCAGATGGAGATGGCCATCGCGCCGCACGATCACCAGCATGTTCTCGGGGAGGCGCATCTCGGCGGTGTCGCCGAGACCAACGACGCGATCGAAGCCGCCAAGCGCGCCGCGCCGCAGTGGTCGCGCATGCCCTGGGAGGAGCGCGCCGCGATTTTCCTGCGCGCTGCGGAGCTGCTCTCCGGACCCCGGCGGGCCTTGCTGAATGCCGCCACCATGCTGGGCCAGTCCAAGACCGCCCATCAGGCCGAGATCGACTCGGCGGCCGAGCTCATCGATTTCTGGCGCTGGAATGTCGAGTTCATGGCGCGCATCTATCGCGAGCAGCCGCAGTCCGGCGCGGGGGCATGGAATCGCGTCGACTACCGGCCGCTGGAAGGTTTCGTCTTCGCAGTCACGCCGTTCAACTTCACGGCGATTGCGGGAAACCTGCCGAGCGCTCCGGCTCTCATGGGCAACACGGTGGTTTGGAAGCCGTCGGCCACCGCAAAGTACTCCGCGCACTTCATCATGGAGATCCTGCATGAAGCAGGCCTTCCCGATGGCGTGATCAACCTGGTCTACGGTAAGCCTGCAGAGGTGGCCGAGGTTGCCATCAAGCATCCGGATCTGGCGGGCATCCACTTCACCGGCTCCACCAGCGTCTTCAACAACATCCTGGCGAGAGTGGGGGCTGGCAGCTACCGCAACTATCCCCGGGTGGTCGGAGAGACCGGCGGCAAGAACTTCGTGGTGGCGCATGCCAGCGCCGATGTCGCGGCGCTGGTCACTGGCGTCGTCCGCGGGGGATACGAATATCAGGGACAGAAGTGCTCGGCCGCGTCGCGGATCTTCGTGCCGCGCGGGCTCTGGCCTGAAGTGCGGGACAGGCTGGTGGCAGAGATACAGTCCATCCGCGTCGGCGACGTGGCCGATTTCCGCAACTTCATGAGCGCTGTGATCGACGAGAAGTCGTGGCGCAAGCTGTCGGCGGTGATCGCCGATGCCAAGGGTGCCGCGGAGGCGAAGATTCTGGCGGGCGGCAGTGCCGACATGTCGACCGGCTACTTCGTGCAGCCGACATTGCTGGAGGTCACTGACCCGGCGAGCCGCTACATGCAGGAAGAGTTCTTCGGTCCCATCGTCAGCGCGTATGTCTACGACGAAAACAAGTATGAAGACCTCCTGGGACTGATCGACCGCACCAGTGCCTATGGTCTGACCGGGGCGGTTTTCGCCAGGGATCGTTCGGCCCTCGGGCTCGCGGCCGACCGGCTGCGCTATGCGGCCGGCAACTTCTACGTGAACGACAAGCCCACCGGTGCCGTCGTCGGTCAGCAGCCTTTCGGTGGTGCGCGCCAGTCCGGCACCAATGACAAGGCGGGTTCGATGTGGAACCTGATGCGCTGGGTTTCTCCGCGTACCATCAAGGAAACCCTGGTATCGGCAACGGACTATCGCTATCCGTTCATGGAGCAGCAATAGTCGTCGGAGCGGATATCGGGCATATACGATATTTCGGGCGTCTGTCTAGTTAGGGAGCGTTGGTGAAAATCACGGCTGCAACTCCGCTGGTGCTGGTCGCGGCCTTGCTCATTGGCGCCTCGATCTACGTTCGCAGCACGGATGAATCGGCGCCTGGCAAGGCTGCCGAGGCGGATGGCCAGGCCACAGCCGGGCCGACAGAGGGATTGCTGCGTGTGGGTTCACAGCAATCCTTTCCCCCGGTCGAGTTCCGTGATGGCTCGGCGCGGCAGGGGCCTTCCGGGGTCAGCGTCGATCTGCTGGAAGAGATCGGGCGCCGGCTGAAGCTGCGGATACAGTACGTTCACGCGGAATACTCGGCGCTGATTCCAGGCCTGCGCGCTGAGCGGTTCGACATGATTTCCGGCGGCATGAGCGACACTCCGGAGCGCGAGGAGCTCGTCGACTTCGTGAACTATCTGCTCTCCGGAGCGAGCATCCTGGTGCGCGCGGTCGACAAGGACAAGTATTCGACCATAGATGACTTCTGCGGCAAGACGCTGGCGACACTGCTGGGTTCGCGCGTGATCATGGAAGGCGTGGATGCCGCGAACGTGCGCTGCAAGCAGCGCGGATTGAAGCCCATCGATCTGACCCTGTTCCCGGCTGCGCCGGATGCGCGCGCGCAGGTCGAGGTGGGCCGGGCCGCCGGCTATCTGGCGGACCTTCCGCTTCTCACCTTCATCATGCGGGCCAATCCTTCCGACTTTCACATCGTCGGCGGGAATTACGTGGTGGTTCCCTATATCGTTTCCTGGGGATTCCCGAAGCAGAGCCCGCTGACTGCGCGCGTGCGGGAGGTTGCCCAGTCCATGATCGATGACGGCACCTATGGCACCATCATGGCCAAGTGGGGGCTGTCGGATATGACCTTGCCTGCAATTACGATCAACCAGCCGGAGTTGAGGAGCGCCGCGAAGTGAGCAGCATCCCGCAGGCTGGTGTGATGAAAATAGTTCCGCGTCCGCGCTGGGGCAGCTGGGTTCTGGCGGGAAGCGTACTGCTGCTGCTGGCGATCCTGGTGATTGCCGGTATCAAGGCGCGCATCATCGATGTGCGGATTTTCCTGCTTTACCTCACCGGCCCGGAGGTGCTCCGGGGCGCGTTCAATGCCGTGGTGCTGGGGACCTTGTCCCTGTTCCTGGCGGCCGTGCTGGGGTTCATCCTGGCGCTGATGCGGCTGAGCGACAACAAGATCCTCTCCGGCATGTCCTCCGCGTACATCTACTTCTTCCGCGGCACGCCGATGCTGATCCAGCTGCTGTTCTGGTTCAATGCATTCCCGGCGATGTTCCCGCGCCTGACCTTGAGCGTACCGTTCACGGACATCGTGCTGGTCGATGCGGCGATGTCGAGCGTCGTTACGCCGTTCCTGGCGGCACTTGCCGGCCTTGCGCTGGCCGAGTCCGCCTACATGGGTGAAATCATCCGCGCCGGCATCCTCGCAGTGGATCGCGGCCAGCGGCAGGCGGCCACGGCGCTGGGCATGACCCAGGGGCAGGTCATGCGTCATGTGGTGGCGCCCCAGGCCTTCCGCATCATCCTGCCGGCGGCGGGCAATCAGTACATCATGCTGCTGAAGTCCACGTCGCTGGCTTCGACCATCGGCTACCTGGAGCTGCTGCGGGTTGCGGCAGACATCTACTCGGCGAACTTCCGCGTGGTCGAGCTGATCACGGTGTGCGCATTCTGGTACCTGGTCATGACCGCGGTTGCCACGGGGTTGCAGGGTGCGCTGGAAAAGCGCTTCCCTCTGAGGTAAGTACGTGTCCACTGCAAATACTCCAGCGATTCTCGCGCAGAATGTCCGCAAGGTTTTCGGGCCGGTCACCGTGCTCAAGGATGTCTCGCTGAGCATTCCCACGGGTCAGGTCGTGGCCCTGCTGGGTCCGTCCGGCGCAGGCAAGTCGACGCTGCTGCGTTGCATGAATCACCTGGAAACCATCGACGGCGGCCGCATCTACATCAACGGCGAACTGATCGGATATGAAGACCGTGGCGATGCGCTGCATGAGCTGACGGACAAGCGCATCAGCAAGCAGCGCTGTTCGGTGGGCATGGTCTTCCAGAGTTTCAATCTGTTCCGCCACATGTCGGTGCTGCAGAACGTCATGTCGGGCGCCGTATACGTGTTGAAGCAGACGCCGGAGGAGGCCAGGGCGCAGGCCCTGAAGCTTCTGGAGACGGTGCAGCTGGCGCACAAGGCCGATGCCTATCCGTCGGAGTTGTCCGGAGGCCAGCAGCAGCGCGTGGCCATCGCCAGGGCGCTGGCAATGAGCCCTTCGGTGCTGTTGCTGGATGAGCCCACCAGTGCGCTGGATCCGGAGCTTTCGCAGGAAGTGATCCGCACCATCAAGAGTCTGGCGGAGCAGGGTTACACCATGGCAATCGCCACGCACGAGATGGCAATTGCGCGGGATTTTGCCGACCGGGTGATATTCATGGTGGGCGGCGACATCGTGGAAGACGCCACGGCGCAGGAATTTTTCAGCAATCCCAAGCATGAGCGCGCCCGCCAGTTCGTGCAGGGTCACGCCTGAGTTGTTTGTATGGCAGCAGAGGTGCCGAAATTGAAGGATTCACAGAGCAGCGCGTTTACGCCATTCCGGCAGCTTCATCACGTGTGCGTGGTGGTGCGCGACCTCGAGAAGGCGATGGCGTACTACGAGAAGCTGGGCATCGGCCCGTGGTATGACTACCCGAAAGGCGTGCCGTACGTGGAGTTGCAGGTGCAGAGCGAGGCCGCCTCCAAGTCGCTGCGCTACATGTGCTGCGATCTGGAAAATTTCCAGCTGCAGCTGTGCCAGCCCTCGGATCTGGATTCACCGCAGAAGCGTTTCCTCGATGAGCATGGCGAAGGGGTCTACCATCTCGGATTCGAGAGCGATCTGGACCGCGCCGAGAGTTTCGGGCGTTCTCTGGGGCTCAGCGTGATCGGGCGCGGGCGCCGCCAGGACAATACGGGCTTCTGCTATTTCGATACGCGCGATGGCGCCGGCACGGTGCTGTCGGTCCGGCGCAGCCCCGGAGTGAAG
Source organism: Steroidobacteraceae bacterium (assembly GCA_049841155.1). Taxonomy (GTDB): domain Bacteria; phylum Pseudomonadota; class Gammaproteobacteria; order Steroidobacterales; family Steroidobacteraceae; genus ZC4RG30. The sequence continues at coordinate 1,134,821 of JASGHI010000003.1, read as the reverse complement.
TAGGGGATTACAGCCGCTTGACCACGCGCCAGCGGTCGCCTGATTCGCGGCGCAGCAGCCAGTTCTTCGCGTCTATCTCAGTGCCGCTGGCCGTGCGGTAGGCGCCTGCTTCAAGGCGCAGTTCGTCCTGCGTCTGCTGTTGCAGGACGCCGGCAGCGTGGCTGGCGTCGCTGAACTCGATGAGTATCTGCCCCTCCGAAGAGGGGCTGATCGTGCAATGCGCGCCAGGATAGGCGTGCGTATGAGTGAAGCGGACCGCTGCGAGCGGGTTGGCGCTGCTCTTGCTCAAAGCCCGATGACGTCCCGAACCACGGTGTAGGTGGTCTCGACATGCGCGCGCGCCAGAGCCTCGGCTACTTCCGGCTGCTTCTGCCTGATCGCCGCCAGGATCTGCCTGTGCTGTTCGTTGGCCTTGCTGGTCTGCTCATGCGAGAACTGCACCGGCGAGCGCATGTTCCAGTAGTGGAACATGGTGCGGCTGTGCATTTCGACGAACATGGGATTGCCTGCGATCTCCACGATTTTCTCGTGGAAGGCACGGTTGAGGCGGTTGAGGGCGATGCGCGGTATCGACGCGAACTCGTCCATGCGTTCCACCAGCGACTGCAGCTCGGCGGTGTCCTGTTCGCTGGCGCGCAGGGCTGCCAGACGGGTGGCATATCCTTCGATGGCGATGCGGCACTCGAACAATGCGGGAATGCCTTCGGGGCCGATGTCCCTGATGACCCAGCCATTGTCGCGGCTGACCAGGCCTTCACCATGGAGGCGCAGCAGGGCTTCGCGGACGGGCGTGCGGCCGGCATTGAGGTTGCTGGATATGGTGTCTTCGACCAGCCGCGTACCCGGCCGGTATTCCAGCGTCAGGATCCTGGACCGGAGGGCGGAGTACACATCCGCGGGGCGCATTGGCTTGGTTTTGCGCGCATTGCGCTTCTGTGCTTCAGGCATGCGGTTACCTTCCATCTGCATATTTTGGTGCATACTGTAGCATATTCGCCGCATTTTGGTGCGGCGCACTGGTGTGGCAGGGCTCCCTCCCATGGCAGTGGCAGCTGTCGTAATATACGATTAAATATACGAAAATCCGGCGATTAAGCCGGATTTGGGTGCATCACAAAGGCAGGTCTTGGATGAACGACAATTCGTTGTACAGCGGCCCGGTGTTCGAGATGGCCCGGCGGCAGTTTGATGCGGTGGCCGACCACCTGGAGATGCCGGTGGAGTACCGGGACCGCATTCTGCTGCCCAAGCGGGCCATTGCGGTTTCCTGCCCCATCCACCGCGATGATGGCTCCACCGCGGTGTTCCAGGGCTTTCGCGTCCAGCACCACCTGAGCCTGGGGCCGACCAAGGGCGGCACGCGCTTTTCCCCCGCCGTGGACATGGGCGAGGTGGCGGCCCTGGCCGTGTGGATGAGCTGGAAGTGCGCCCTGGCCGGCCTGCCCTACGGCGGCGGCAAGGGCGGGGTGTCGGTGGATCCCCAGCAGCTGTCGATCCGGGAGCTGGAGTCCCTGTCCCGGCGCTACATGCAGGAGATGATCCCCTTTGTCGGGCCGCACACCGACGTCATGGCCCCGGACGTGGGCACCAACGAGCAGGTCATGGCCTGGTTCATGGATACCTACTCCATGTACCAAGGCAGCACGGTGACCGAGGTGGTCACCGGCAAGCCGGTGCAGTGCGGCGGCACGGCCGGGCGGCGCGAGGCCACCGGGCGCGGCGTGGCGCACCTGGTCAACCGCGCGATGGAGCGCCTGCAGATCAACCCCCGCCAGTGCACGGCCATCGTGCAGGGCTTTGGCAATGTGGGCTCGGTGGCCGCGCAGACCATGGCCGAGCGGGGGGTGAAGATCATCGGGGTCAGCGACCACACGGCCGCCTACTACGACCCCAAGGGCTTTGACATGGCGGCCCTGATGAAGCACATGAGTCAGCACCGGGTGCTGCGCGGGTTTTCCACCCAGGCGCTGTTTGATCCGCAGGAGCTGCTGGCGCAGCGCTGCGATGTGCTGGCGCCCTGTGCGCTGGAGCGGGTGATCGATGCGCCGCTGGCCCAGCGCCTGGACTGCCGCATCATCGCCGAGGGGGCCAATGGGCCGACCACCCCGGAGGCGGACCGGATCCTGGACCAGCGCAAGGACCAGGTGTTCGTGATTCCGGACATCCTGTGCAATGCCGGCGGTGTGATCGTCAGCTACTTCGAGTGGGTGCAGGACCTGCAGCAGTTCTTCTGGGACGAGGCCGAGGTCAACGAGCGGCTCTACCGCGCCCTGGACCGCTCCTTCAAGCAGGTGCTGCAGTACGCCACCGACCATGGCATCTCACACCGCAATGCCGCTCTGGCCATCGGCGTGCAGACCGTCTGGAAGGCCAAAACCACTCGCGGCCTGTTCCCCTGAGGGGAGCGCCCACATCCGTCATGCGCCGTATCCGCGGCGCGTGGCGGTATGATGGCGGCCGCTGCCGCGGGTGATGATGCCGTCGCTTGCCAGCACGTCGCCCGGTCCGTAATCCGGTCCGCACGACACGCGTTCGTAGTAGGGCTGGAACTCGATCTGCGCGAGTTCCAGCAACTGTTCCAGGTTGTCGAGCACGAAGTAGGTCTGCTGGAAATCGTCGATGCGGTAGCGGGTGCGCATCACGCGTTCCAGGTCGAAACGCAGGCGGTTGGGAGAGTCGTCCTCAACCGCGAACACGGATTCGGTGGCCGAGGAAACGATACCCGCGCCATAGATACGCACGCCATCGCCGTGGCGCAGCAGACCGAACTCCACCGTGTACCAGTACACGCGCGCCAGATGTTCCAGCACGCCCAGCGCCCGGGCACGCAGGCCCCCTTGGCCGTAGGCCTGGATGAATTCGGCCATCACAGGGTTCATCAGCATCGGCACGTGGCCGAACACGTCGTGGAACACATCCGGTTCCTGCAGATAGTCGAGTTCCTCCGGCCCGCGGATGAAGCGCCCGGTGGGGAAGCGCCGATTCGCCAGGTGTTCGAAGAACACCTCGTCCGGCACCAGTCCCGGTACCGCGACGACCTGCCAGCCGGTGCGCTGTGTCAGTACCTCGGAGAGCTGGCGGAAGTCGGGGATCCGGTCGTGACGCAGCGGCAGATCCTGCAGGCCGCGCAGGAACTCATCGCAGGCGCGGCCCGGCAGCAGGTGGCTCTGGCGTTCGAACAGGGTCTGCCACACGGCGTGCTGTGCGGCACTGTAACCTCGCCAGTCCTGGTCGATCGTCCAGTCGGCGCGTGCCGGCCGGTAGCTGCGGTCGGCCAGTCCGTGCCTGCTCGGCGGTTTGCTGGAGTCGGACATGGCGTACTCCTCATGCGCGACGTGGCCTGAGTTTGAGGCCATCGCTGATGGTACTGCCGGGAAACAGCACCACACGGTCGCCTTCGGCAAGGCCGCTGGTGATGACGCGCCAGGCGCCGTCGGCCACGCCGACCTCGACCTGCGTCAACGCCGCGCGCTCATTCACCACCTTGTAAGTGAACCACTGTTCGCCGCGCCGGAACAGCGCGCCGAGCGGTACACGCAGGGCGTCGGGGGTTTCATCGACGGTGACGCGGGCGTCCACGCGGTAGTCGTGCCCGAGCGGCCGGGCGGCGGCGCGGTCGTCGAACTGCAGGATGACGTTGGTGCGCTGCTCCTCCACCCCCAGGGCCGAAACCTTGGTGCGGGCGATGGGCTCGATGCGGTCCACCGTTGCGGGCAGCGGCGTTCCGCCCCAGTTCTCGATCTGTGCGCGCTGGCCGGGCCGCATGCGCACGGCATCCTGCGAAAGGAATTCGGCCACCACCTCGACATGCGAAGGATCGCCGATTTCCAGCAGCGGCGTTCCCACGGGCAGCACGGCCTCGCTTTTCTGCGGCACGCGCAGCACGCTGCCGGCCACGGGAGAACGCACGGCGATGCTGCCGCCTTCCAGCCGCTCGGGCGAGAGCAGGGCGCTGCGGGCACGCGCCAGTTCAGCCTGTGCGGCATCGCGTGCGGCGCGGGCCGCGTCGAGCCGCGCGCGGCTGTTGTCCGCCACTGCCGCGGAAACCAGATGCTGCGTCGCCAGCTGCTCGTTGCGGCGGTGCTCGGTTTGCGCGAGGTTCAGCTCGGCTTCGGCCGAACGCAGCTGTGCCGCCGCGGCATCGGCCGCTGCGCGCGCCTGCAGGTCGGTGCGGCTGTCGAGGAAGCCTGCTGCCGCGCGCGTCATGCGGGCGACCACCGCCTCGGCGGCCACGGTGTCGCCGGGCTCCACTTCCACGCGCAGCACCCGTCCGGGAATGGGCGCCGAGATCACGTAGACATCGTGCATGCGGGTGCGCCCTTCGTCGACCAGGTCAACACGCACCGCACCGCGGCTCACGGTGACGAAGTCGGCCTCGGTGGCGCGCGGCAGCAGCGCGATGCCGATGGCCGCGGCGGCGAGTGCAGCCGCCGCGATCCAGAATATCCTCACCCGGCGTGCGCGCCTGGTCTGTTCTTCACTTGGCATCAGTCCTTCCGGTCAGTCCCGCGATTTGAGTACGCCCACCAGGTCGAGGCGGTCCACGCCCCGGCGCACGAGCAGTGTAGCGGTGATTACGGCCACGGCCACGAACAGCGCCGATTCCCCGTAGGCGGCGGCGCTGGTGATGTAGGGAAAGATGAACAGCTCCGTCTGGAACTGCGACATCAGCCAGCGCGAGAGCACGTTGCCCAGCAGTGCTCCCAGCGGCAGCGCCATGAGCAGCAGTGCGCCGAGCTCGGCGAGCAGCACGTACGAGGCTTCGCTCCTTGCGAAGCCCAGCACCCGCAGTGTGGCGAGGTCGCGTTCCTGTTCGGCCAATGTCACGCGCGCCGACGAGAAGGCGACGCCTGCGGCCATCAGCGACGAGAACACGACGAACATGCCGGCGAAGAAGCCGCTGCCCTGTTCCAGCAGGCGGCGCATGGATTCGCGCGCATTGTCGAGGAAGCTCACCGACATGATGGTGGGCAGCTGTTTGGCGCGCGCGCTGAAGGCATCGCGCTGCGCGCGGTCCAGCAGCAGGTAGGCCGCTGTGACCCGGCCCGGCTCGCGCAGCATGCGTCCCAGCGCGGAGAGTTCCATGTAGGCCGAGGCGGCAAGATAAGGCCTGACGATGGCGACCACGGGCAGCTCGGCGCTGGCGCGGTGGCCGTCGGCGGCCTGTACCCGCACCTTGTCGCCCAGCCGCACATCGAGCTTGCCGGCGATGAGCTGCGACAGCGTCAGGCCATCGCCGCGCGGCTGCACGGCGTCGAGGTGTTCGTCGAGCACGCGGTTCAGCGCTGCGCCGGCCGGCACGCCGATCAGCGAATTGCGCTGCCGGCGGCTGCCGGCTTCGAAGATCACGTCACTGCTGCGCAGCGGTTCGACCGCCAGTACACCGGGCATTCTGCCGATCTCGCGCAGGATGTCCTCGTCCGCGGCTTCGGAGAAGGTCAGCATCACGTCCATGCGCTGCGCCACGCCGAAGGTCACTTCGATGATGCGGTTCATCGACAGCGGGAAGTGCCGCGAGGTGATCAGCAGCGCCATGCCGAGCGCAATGCCCAGCACCGTGGTGGCCGAGCGGCGCGGAAAGCGTGCAATGCGCCGCGCCACCATGCGTGACTTGCCATCCAGGCGTGCCGCGGCGCCTTCGACCAGCGCGCCCAGACGGCCGAAACCCGTGGGCGCCGGGGGCGCCAGCGCCGCGGCGGGCGGCAGGCGGATGGCGCGGATCACGGATTGCGTGGCGCCTGCCAGTGCCGCGAGGACCGCCACGGCCAGCGCGCCGAGGTATACGCCGGGGCCGGCGTTGAAGTGCAGGTCGGGTATGCGGTAGACGTTGGCGTAGATGCCCGCGACCACCTGCCCGATGAGGCGGCCGGCCACAATGCCCAGCAGCGCGCCGAGGATGGAGAACGACAGCGCGAACTTGGCGTAGTGCAGGCCGATGGGAAAATTGCCGTAGCCGAAGGACTTCAGCAGGCCGATGTTGGCGCGTTCGGTGACGACCAGCCGAGACAGCGACACATTGAGCAGGAAGACCGCCACGGCCAGGAAGAAGGGCGGCAGGATGGAGGCCATGGTCTTCAGCGAGTTGAGCTCGTCGGCCAGGAACTGCGCCGAGAGCATGCGGTCACGGCCATAGGCGCCGCGGCCGCCGTGGCGGGCCAGCAGCCGGTCCACGGCATCGATGACGGCGCGCTCGTTCGCATCCGGTTCCAGCCGCAGCTGCACGTCGTTGAAGGCGCCGTCGCGGTCGAAAGCCCGGCCCAGCGCCTCGCGTCCCATCCACACGACGCCGAAGCGCTCGGGCTCCGGCAGCAGTGCGCCCGGCGCCACCGCGAACACGAACTCGGGGCTGCTGGCCACGCCGACGATCTCGACGTCGCGGCGCTTGCCGTAGATCAGTGCGCCGAGCCGGTCGCCGGGCGCGAGCCGGTTCGCTTCGGCAAAGGCCTCGTTGACCAGCACCTCGCGGTCGCGCGCCGGATTGGGCATGCGCCCCTGCCGCAGCACGATGCCGTTCACGCGCGGTGCGCGGTCCGGAGGCAGGGATACCAGCCGCGCGGACACCGGTTCGTTGCGGCCGGGCAGGTCGAGCAGTCCCACGCCCGAGATCCGCGTTTCCACTGCGCGCACTCCCGGCAGCGCCGCAAGCTTTTGCTCGAGAGGATCCGGCGCGCGCACCACGCCCGCGGCCACGTCGGCCATGCGGCTGCTGTCGTAGTAGCCATCGCGCGCCCGCGACAGGGAGCCGTACATGCCCGTGGCCATCACGAACACCGTCACACCGCAGGCCAGCACCGCGCCCACCGCGGTCGCCTGCATCTTCATGCGCGACAGGTCGCGCAGCAGCTTGCGGTCCAGCGCGGCGAGCAGCGAAATCACCAGTGCAGCTCCGAGGGCGGCTGGCGCCGCGCGTTGGTTTCAATGCTGCGGATGGCGCCGTCGGCAAAGCGCACCACGCGGTCGCCCACCTGCGCGATGTCGGCGTTGTGCGTGATCAGCAGTGTGGTTGTGCCCAGCTGCTGGTTGGCTTCGACAATGGCTTCGAGCACGCGGATGCCCGTGGCCACGTCCAGTGCGCCCGTGGGTTCGTCGCACAGCAGCACGGTGGGCCGCTTGGCGATGGCGCGCGCGATGGCCACGCGCTGCTGCTCGCCACCGGAAAGCTGCGCCGGGAAATGGCGGCTGCGGCCGGCAAGCCCGACCAGCGACAGCGCATCCTCGGCCGGCATGGGGTCGTCGGCGACCTCGGTGACCAGCTCCACGTTCTCGCGGGCCGTGAGGCTGGCGATGAGGTTGTAGAACTGGAACACGAAGCCCACGTGCTGCCGGCGGTAGCGGGTGATCTGGGCATCCGTGGCGGTGGCAAGGTCCAGATCGCAGAACCAGGCGCGCCCCGCCGTGGGTCGGTCGAGGCCGCCGAGTATGTTGAGCAGGGTGGATTTTCCCGAGCCGGAGGGCCCCAGCAGCACGATCAGTTCGCCGCCGCGCACGGTAAAATCCACCCCCCCGCAGTGCCAGCACTGCGGCTTCGCCTTCGCCATATTGCTTGCGCACGCCGTCGAGGCGGAAAACCGGGGATTCCACCCCGACAAGGATAGGCGATTGCCTTATAGTTCGCGCCCCCAGAACTGCACACCGGAACTCCCATGCGCCTTGAAGCCCTGCCCATCGGCAAGAATCCGCCCCACGAAGTGAACGTCGTCGTCGAGGTGCCGGTCGGCGGCGAACCGATCAAGTACGAGATGCACAAGTCCTCGGGCGCGCTGGTCATCGACCGCTTCCTCTATACCGCCATGCGCTACCCCGGCAACTACGGGTTCATTCCCCACACGCTGTCGGAGGATGGGGATCCTTGCGATGTGCTCATTGCCAACCAGCGCGGACTGCTGCCGGGCTGCGTCATCGCCGTGCGTCCGGTGGGTGTGCTCAAGATGCAGGATGAGGCGGGCGGAGACGAGAAGATCATCGCTGTGCCGGTGCCCAAGCTCACGCGGCGTTACGAGCATGTGCACAACTACACCGACCTGCCGGAGATCACGCGCAAGCAGGTGCAGCACTTCTTCGAGCACTACAAGGATCTGGAAAACGACAAGTGGGTGAAAGTGCTGGGCTGGGGTGATGCTGCCGAAGCGCGCGCCCTGATCGAGCAGGCCATCGCGCGCGCCGCGGCGGCGAAGTAGCCGAACCGCCTTCGTTCACGTTCGGCCGATCACCGCGCGCGTGGCATCGAGCCGGATCACCTGGTTGGCGCGCCGCGGCATCTCGGCCAGGATGTGGCGTGTCACGCGCTCGTAGTGGGCGATGAAACGCGCCACGGCGGCATCGTCCATCACGCCGCGCGAGTCCTGGCCAGCGGCGGCCAGTCTCGCCCGCAGCTTGTGTTCCTGTTCCAGCCGCCAGCGGTAAACCACTTCGAATGACGGCGCCTGCAGCAGGATCAGCATCGCCAGCGGATCGAACAGTGCGCGGTAGGGGCCTGCAAGCTGCGCGTTCACGTAGCGGCGCCAGATGCCTCCGGCGTCCTCATTGCGCTCCAGGTCATTGATGGGTTGCTGCAGCGCGGTTTCCGGCTCCGGCCGCGCGTCCGTGCACCAGCCCTCCAGCAACACCACTTTCACCGCCGCAGGTGGCCGCTGCCACCGCGCTGCGGGCAGGCGGTCGTCGCGGCTCTTGTCGAATCGCGGCAGCGCCGGCCGCTCTCCGCGCTGCAGCGCCGCGATGATTTCCAGCGCCAGCGGCAGATCATGCGTGCCAGGTACGCCGCGGGTAATCAGCAGCGGATGCACGCTGCGGGCCAGTGCCTGGCGCGCGGCGTGTGTGAGGTAGAAGTCATCCAGTGACAGCACCGCCGCGGGCGTGCCGCATTCGCGCAGCAGCTCGCCCAGGGCTGTAGCCGCGGTGGTCTTGCCGCTGCCCTGCGCGCCGCAGAGTCCGACGGGCAGCACGCCGGAGATGGCGCGGGCGCGTGCGGCGATGCGGGCCGCCAGCGGCCGCAGCGTTGCTTCGATGGTGGTGCGGTAACTGGCGGGCAGCTGCTCACGCGCCAGCAGTGCCTCGACCCAGCCGGGCGAGGATGCGCTCACGTCCGCGGATCAGGCGAGTCTGCGGGCATGCCAGGCGAGGTGATCGGCGATGAAGGTGCTCACGAAGTAGTAGGAATGATCGTAACCAGCTTGGCGCCGCAGCCGCAGTGGCTGGCCGGCGGCCGCGCAGGCAGCTTCCAGCAGCTCGGGTTTGAGCTGGGTGGCGAGGAAACTGTCGGCCTCTCCCTGGTCGACGAGGATCTCGTCGTAGTGGCCGCGCGCCGCGCCGCTTTCGATCAGCAGCGCGGCGTCGTGCGTCTGCCAGGCTGCACGATCCGCGCCGAGGTAGGCGCCCAGCGCCTTTTCGCCCCAGGGGCAGCGCGTGGGCGAGCTGATGGGGGCAAAGGCCGAAACGCTGCGGAACAGCCCAGGATGGTGCAGGGCCAGCGTCAGCGCACCATGACCGCCCATCGAATGACCGCTGATGCCGCAGCGGTCGATGTCCACGGGGAATCCGGCCGCCACCGTTTCGCGCAACTCGCCCGTTACGTAGCTCTCCATCCGGAAGTGCGTGGACCAGGGCGGCTGCGTGGCATCGACGTAGAACGAAGCGCCCTGGCCGAGGTCGTACGCGGCATCGTCGGCGACACCTTCGCCACGTGGGCTGGTGTCGGGCGCCAGCACGGCCAGCCCCAGCCGCTGCGCCGCTGCGTAGGCGCCGGCCTTGGTGGTGAAGTTCTCCTCGGTGCAGGTGAGCCCGGACAGCCACAGCAGCAGGGGAAACGGGCCGCTTCCGGAGGGCAGGAACAGCGAGAAGCGCATGGGCGTGCCGGTGGTGCGGCTGGCATGTCTGCAGAAACGCAGTGTGCCGTCCGCGACGCGGTGCTGTTGCAGGATGTCGGTGGTCATGGTTCGTTGCCTGCCTGCAATATATAGTGCGCGTGCATGTACATGAACCCCTGGTCGAGATTCCGCTTGAGCGCAGCCGGCCGGTTCGCGGGCATGCTGGCCGTGTTGCCACTTGCGGCCTGTTCGCTGCCGGCCTCCCGCGACAATGTCGCCGCGACGCGCGATCTGGTTGCCGGCCAGACGCGGTCCGAGCTGCAATGGCGCCGTGACATTCAGGCGGATGAGACCGGAAGGGCGGCCGTCGCGGCGATGCTGGATGGCGGCGTGGGGCTTGCAGAGGCGGTGACCATCGGCCTCTTGATGAACCCGGAGGTGCAGCTGGCCTTCGAGCAGCTGGAGATCGCGCGCAGCGAGGTCGTGGCTGCCGCGACGCCGCCCAATCCGGTGGCCATCGTCGGCGTGCGCAGTCCCGGCGGCAATCTTTCGGCGTTCTATCCGGATCGCACGGTGAGCGTCGGCGTGTTGCAGAACGTGCTGGGGTTGCTGAACATGCCCGACCGCGTCGCGGTGGCGCGCAAGGAGCTGGACCGCCAGCGTCTGCTCGCCGCGGCGCGCATCACGGCAGTTGCAACGCGCACTGCCGAGGCCTGGCTGGAGTACGCGACTGCTCGGCAGGTGGCGCAGCTGCGCGAGCGTTCGGCGGCGGCGGCGCGTTCCACCTTCGACAGGCTTGGCCAGCAGGCAGCTGCCGGCGACCATCCTGATCTGGACATGGCGGCAGAGCGCAGCGGGCTCTTCGACGTGGAAAGCGCAGCGGCCCACGCGGTGCTGGATGCGGCCACGGCCCGGGCGCGCCTTGCCGAGCTCATGGGCCTGTCGGGATGGCGCGATGACTGGGAGCTGGCAGGTGCCTTGCCGGATCTGCCTGCAGAGGATCCTTCCGCGCAGGGGCTGGAAGAGGCAGCCATGCAGCGGCGGCTGGATGTCCGCGCGGCGCTGCAGGCCATCGATGTGCGGCTGCGCATGCTGGCCATGCAGCGGCGCTTCCGCTGGCTCGGTGCGCTGGAGATCGGAGCCTTCCGCGAGGCGGCGGTGGATTCCACGCCCTTCGTGGGACCCAATGCCGTGGTGGAGCTGCCGCTTTTCGATCAGCACCAGTCCCAGCTGCTGGCCGCCGATGCCGAGCTGCGCAGCGCGCTGCGCACTTTGGAGGCGGTAAAGCTCACAGCGCGCACCGAAGTGCGCACGCACGTGGCTGAACTCGCCGCTGCGCGCCGGCTGCTGGAGCAGCACCGGCGTCTGGTTCTGCCCGACCGCGTCTCCGGGCCCGACGCCGGCGAAGCGGCTGCGCCGGAGGATCTGCATCGCCAGCTCCAGTGGGTGGAGTCGCAGGAGCAACAGGCATTGCTGCTGCGCGATTACTGGCGCTCCCGTTCGGCGCTCGCCGCCGCCGCGGGTGACTGGACGACACTCAGCGGCCTGCCTGTTCCCTGAAGAAAACACGCGTACCCCTGACCTGGTACGGCGTTTGCACAGCGTCCTCGTGGGAGACAACGACATCCTGTTCCACGAGGAGGCAAGTCATGAGCAGGTCTCGAATGGCGGTCGCCGGTGCTTTGCTCGTTGCGGCCGGAGCGGCACACGCCGGGACTGAGGTCAGCGCAGCCTGGGTCAACGACTACGACTGGCGCGGTGTTCCGCAATCGGCCGGGCAGTCGGCAGTTCAACTCGGTGCAACCTTTTCGGCCGCGAACGGGTTCTACGTGGGAACCTGGGGCAGCTCCCTCGTCAGCGGTTCGGAAATCGATGCCTTCCTGGGTTTTGCCGGCGGCGATCCGCAGGCAGCCTTCGGCTACGACCTGGGCGTGAACTACTACGGCTACACGAATGCCAGCGAGTTCAATTTCTACGAGGCCTATGCGGGCATCAGCAAGGGCCCGCTCGCGGCGAAGCTATGGTATTCGCCGGGCCTGCTGGGAACGGACGGCAGTGCGTTCTACCTTGAAGGCAAGGCGACCATTGCGCTCGGCGCCGGTTTCAGCCTGCTGGCGCATGTGGGCTACAGCCTGGGCGATGGCGTCGCGGACACCTACGGCGGCGATGATCACTATCTGGACTGGTCGGCCGGCTTCGGATACGACGTGAGTCATTTCTCCACGTACCTGAAGTACTCCGACGGCGGCGACAATCCGGCATCGAACAAGCAGTTCGGCCGCATCCTGTTCGGCATCTCGACGACGCTGCCCTGGAGCCAGTAGCCCGGCCTGCTTGGCTCGCACTCCCTCTTCTCATACGATGGCCGCCGGTATGCAGGAGAGGGATTCATGAACAAGGCGCATGTTCTGGCAGCCGCAGCTGTGCTGGCAGTCGGCAGTGCGGCGCACGCGGATATCACCGTCACGCCGGCGATCGTGTCGGACTACGACTTCCGCGGCATCACGCAGACGCAGGAGGATCCCGCCTTGCAGCTGGGCCTCGACTATTCCTTCAACAGCGGATTCCACGTGAATGCCTGGGCGAGCAACGTGGACTACGGCCGCGGCGATCCCGATGTGAAGGTGGATTTCGGCGCGGGTTTCTCCGGCGGTGATGCCGCAGGTGGCCTCGCTTATGACCTGGGTGTGGTCAGCTATCTGTATCCGGGCGCCAGCAGCATCAACACTGTGGAAGCCTATGCCGGTATCACCCGGGGTCTGTTCGGGGCCAAGCTCTGGTATTCGCCGGACTACAATGGTGCACACGCATCGGCCTACTACCTGGAAGGCAATGTCTCGGTGCCGCTGACGCAGACGTTTTTCTTGCGCGGCCACGCCGGCTGGAGCGACGGCGATGCCTGGCGCTATGTGGGCGGTTACTACGACTGGTCGATGGGCGTGGAATGGACGGCCGGCAATGTCACGCTGGGACTCCGGTACGTCGATGGCGACCACGACGTGGTCAAGGGCCGCGTCATCGGCGCTTTTTCCGTGCAACTGCCCTGGTCGGCCCAGTAGCCGCCCGGAGCGGGTGACTACTGTGTCTTGATGACCTTTTCCAGTATCCCGACGATTTCGTCGATGTGCGGCTTTTCGATGATGAGCGGCGGTGCCAGTGCCGTGATATCACCGGAGGAGCGCACGATGAGCCCTTCGTCGTAGGCCCTGAGCAGGGTGTTGAAGCCGCGCGTACCGGGGCTGCCGGCGATCGGCTCGTATTCGATCGCCGCCACCAGCCCGTAGTTGCGCACGTCGATCACGCCGGGCAGCCCCTTGAGGCTGTGCACGGCATTTTCCCAGTAGGGCGCGATTTCCCTGGCGCGATGGAACAGTCCTTCATGCTCGTAGATGTCCAGGGCTGCGATGCCGGCTGCGCAGGCGGTGGGATGACCGGAATAGGTGTAGCCATGGAAGAATTCGATGGCTGATTCGGGTCCTGTCATGAAGGCGTCGTGGATTTCTTTCTTCACCAGCACCGCACCCATGGGTACGGCGCCGTTGGTCAGCCCCTTGGCGCAGGTGATGAGGTCCGGCGTCACGCCGAACTCCTGCGCCGCGAAGGCCGAGCCGGTGCGGCCGAAGCCGGTGATCACTTCGTCGAAGATCAGCAGGATGCCGTGCCGCGTGCAGATCTCTCGCAGCTTCTGCAGGTAGCCCTTCGGCGGTACCAGCACACCGGCGCTGCCGGCGATGGGTTCGACGATCACGGCGGCTATGCTGGAAGCATCGTGCAATGCGATCAGGCGTTCCAGCTCTGTGGCCAGCTGCACGCCGCCGTGTTCCGGCTGGCCCTTCGAGAAGGCATTCCTCGCCAGGTCATGCGTATGCGGCAGATGGTCGGCGCCCGGCAACATGGCCGGCGACCAGGCCTTGCGGTTGGAGCCCATGCCGCCCACGGTGGTGCCGCCCAGATTCACGCCATGGTAGCCGCGCTCGCGGCCGATCAGCCGCGTGCGCGTGGCCTCGCCGCGCAGGCGCTGGTACTGCAGCGCGATCTTCAGTGCCGTGTCCACGGCTTCGGAGCCGGAGTTCACGAAGAACACATGATCCAGGCCCTGCGGCGCAATTCTCTTGAGCCGGTTGGCAAACTCGAAGGACGCCGGGTGACCCATCTGGAAGGGCGGGCCGTAGTCCATCTGTTCCAGCGAGCGCAGGACGGCTTCCACGATTTCACGCCGGCCGTGACCGGCATTCACGCACCACAGTCCCGAGATGCCATCCAGCAGCTGCCGGCCTTCGCTGTTCCAGTAGTGCACCCCGCGTGCGCGGGTGAGCAGGCGCGGGTTGGCCTTGAAATGACGGTTCGCCGTGAAGGGCATCCAGTGGGCTTCGAGCTCTTCGCGGGACAGCGCGCGGCCGGGATGCCCGGTCGTTCCGTGGGTTTGGGAGAAGTTCGCGTTCATGGCATTCCTGGGAGGCTGTGCATGCATGATAAGAAAAAGTTGACGGCATGGGCGGCTGGGCCCCTAAATGATGCTGCCTTGTCTATCATTCTAAACATTCCGCCACGAGCGTCGATGCGCTCGGGCGATTACGTGCGCTGCGTCATCGGCATGGACTTTCGCGGCGGGAACTGGCGCGGTCGAAAACCGCAATGAGTGACTCCGCACCCATCGACTGGCATGCCCGTGCCGGGCAGCTGCGTCCGCGCACCCAGCTTTTCATCGACGGACGCAGTGAACCTGCCGTCTCGGGTGCCGCCTTTGACTGCATCAGCCCCATCGACGGGCATCTGATTGCGCAGGTTGCCGCCGGCGATGCGGCGGATGTGGACCGCGCCGTGGCTGCCGCGCGGCGCAGCTTCGAAGCCGGAGTGTGGTCGCGTACCGCGCCGCGGCACCGCAAGCAGGTGCTGCTGCGCTTTGCAGAGCTGCTGCGCACCCACCGCGAGGAACTGGCGCTCACCGAAACGCTGGACATGGGCAAGCCCATTGCCGACAGCCTCGCCGTGGACGTGCCGTCCAGCGCCAGCTGCATCCAGTGGTTCGCCGAGAGCATCGACAAGCTGTATGACGAAGTGGCGCCCACGGGGCCGGGAGCGCTGGCGCTGATCACGCGCGAGGCCCTGGGTGTGGTCGGCGCCATCGTGCCGTGGAATTTCCCGCTGCTGATGGCGTCCTGGAAGCTGGGCCCCATCCTTGCGGCCGGCAATTCCGTGGTGCTCAAGCCTTCGGAGAAATCGCCGCTGACCGCGCTGCGTGTGGCGGAGCTTGCCATCGAGGCGGGCCTGCCGCCCGGCGTGTTCAATGTGGTGACGGGCTTCGGCCACACGGCGGGCCGCGCGCTGGCGCAGCACCTGGACGTGGATGGCATCGCCTTCACCGGTTCCACCGCCACCGGCAAACTGGTCATGCAGTACGCCGCGCAGTCGAATCTCAAGCGCGTGTCGCTGGAGTGCGGCGGCAAGTCGCCCAATGTGGTGCTGCCCGACTACGACGACATCGCACGGGTGGCGCGTGCTGCGGCCTTTGCCATCTTCTTCAACCAGGGCGAAATGTGCTCGGCCGGCTCGCGGCTCATCGTGCATGAATCCCTGAAGGACGCGCTGCTGGAAGGCGTGGCGCAGGTGGCGCGCGAACTGGCTCCTGGCGATCCGCTGGACGAGAAGACGCGCCTCGGCGCAATTGTCGATGCGCAGCAGATGCAGCGCGTGCTGGGCTACATCGAGTCGGGCCGCGGGGAGGGCGCGCACCTGGTGCTGGGCGGTTCGAGGGCGCGCGTGGATACCGGCGGCTGTTATGTCGAGCCTACGGTGTTCGACGCCGTGCGGCCCTCCATGCGCATTGCCCGCGAGGAGATCTTCGGCCCGGTGCTCTCGACACTGACTTTCCGCACCGAGGACGAGGCGGTCCGGCTTGCCAATGATTCCAGCTACGGGCTCGCTGCAGCCGTGTGGACGCGCGATCTGGCGCGCGCGCACCGCATGGCGCGCGCCATCCGTTCGGGTGTGGTCTACGTGAACTGCTATGACGCGGACGATATTACGGTACCCTTCGGCGGGTTCAGGCAGTCGGGCATCGGCCGGGACAAATCGCTGCATGCCTTCGACAAGTTCACGGAGCTCAAGACCACTTGGATAGACCTGACCTGAACGCGGCACTGCGTTTCTTTGCCACGGTTCCGCGTGGTTTTGCCGATCTTCTTGCAGTGGAGCTTGCCGGCTTCGGAGCCGGCGAGGTGCGCGAGGCCGGTGGTGGCGTGCAGTTCACCGGGACGCTTGCTGCCGGCTACCGGGCCTGCCTGCAGTCACGCCTTGCCAGCCGCGTGTTGCTGGAACTGGCGCGCGCGCCGGTGGGCACGGCTCAGGACTTCTACGATTTCGTGCGCTCGGTGGACTGGACGGTGCATCTGGATCCGCGCGGCACGCTGGCCTGCGAGTTCACCGGCAATCATGTGGCTTTCAACAACACGCATTTCGCCACGCTGCGCCTGAAGGACGCCATCTGTGACCAGCTGCGCGACGCCACCCGGCTGCGGCCGTCGGTGGAAACGCAGCGTCCGGACGTGCGAGTGCATGCCCATGCCCATCGCGGCGAGGTTACGCTGCTGCTGGACCTCGCCGGAGAACCCTTGAGCCGCCGCGGCTATCGCCTGGCCGGCGGCGAGGCGCCGCTGCGCGAAAATTTGGCTGCCGGTGTACTGATGCGCGCCGGCTGGCCCGCCATTGCTGCCGCCGGAGGAGCGCTGCGCGATCCCATGTGCGGCTCGGGCACCTTCATCATCGAGGCCGCGTGGATGGCGACCGACACGGCGCCGGGCCTGCTGCGCGACTACTGGGGTTTCCAGGGCTGGCGCGGCCATGATGCGCAGCTGTGGTCGCAGCTGGTGGAACAGGCGCGGGCGCGCATGCAGCAGCAGTTGCCGGTGGGCATCTGCGGCAGCGACCGCAACCGCGGCGCCATCGCCACCGCGCAGGCCAATGCACGTCGCGCCGGAGTGGGCAGGGATGTGCTCTTCGAGCAGCTGGAGATTGAGGCCCTGCCGCCACCGCCTTCTGATGCTCCGCCCGGCCTGCTGTGCGTGAATCCGCCCTATGGCGAGCGCATCAGTGGCGAGGAAGAGGCTGCGGCCGCGCATCGGGCGATCGGTGCGGCATTGCGCGGCGCCTATGCCGGCTGGCATGCGGTGGTGCTCACCGGCGCGCCCGCGCTGGGCCAGCTCATCGGCTGCGAGGCCAGCCGCGTGCACACGGTATGGAACGGCGCCATCGAATGCCGGCTGCTGCGCTTCCAGGCCGGCGAGCGCCGGGTGCGCCGCGAAGCGCGCGGCATCGTCATCGACGATCCAGCCATCGCGCAATCGGCCGGCGCGCAGATGTTCGCCAACCGCCTGCGCAAGAACCTGAAGCACCTGGGCAAGCAGGCCTCGCGGCAAGGCGTGGGCTGCTGGCGGCTCTACGACGCGGACATGCCCGAATATGCGCTCGCGGTTGATCTCTACACCGGCGCCGGGCCCGATGCCGGCCAGCGTTGGCTCTATGTGCAGGAGTATGCGCCGCCGTCCAGCGTGTCGCCCGAGGCCGCGCGCCGCCGGCGCGAAGAGGCGCTGGCCGTGTTGCCGGAGGTCACCGGTGTGCCTTTGCTGCAGGTGCATCTGCGGGTGCGGCGCCGCCAGAAGGACGGCGGCCAGTACCGTAAGCTCAATCGGCGCGAGGAGTTCCATGTCGTCGAAGAGGACGGCCTGCAGCTGCAGATCAACCTCGATGACTACCTGGATACGGGCCTATTCCTCGATCACCGGCTGACACGTGCGCGGTTGCGCGCCGCGGCGCAGGGCAGGCGGTTCCTAAACCTGTTCTGCTACACCGGTGTGGCCACCGTGCACGCCGCGGCGGGGGGAGCCTGCTCCAGTCTCAGCGTCGACCTTTCCCGCACTTATCTGGACTGGGCGGGCCGCAACCTCGCGCTGAATGGTTTTTCCGCTGACACGCACCGGCTGCTGCAGGCGGATTGCCTCACCTGGCTCGCCGGCCCGTCGCAGGAATCATTCGATCTCATATTCCTCGATCCACCCACCTTCTCGAACTCGGCGCGCATGGAAGGAGTGCTGGATGTGCAGCGTGACCATGCGCAGCTCATCGACGGCTGCCTGCGGCGCCTGTCGCCGCAGGGGTTGCTGGTGTTCTCCACCAATGCCCAGCGCTTCGTGCTGGATCCTGCGCTGGAGCAGCGCTGCGAGGTGAAGGACATCACCGCCGCGACGCTGCCCTTCGACTTTGCAGGCAATCCGCGCATCCATCGCTGCTTCGAGATGCGCCACCGTCAGGATTAGCGCCGCCTCGCGGCAGACAGACTGCCCAGCAGCGATATGGATGCCTCCACCAGCGCTTCGAGTTGCGCGCTGGTCATTCTGCGTTGTTCCGCAGCCACATGATGCAGGATGGTGCCGATGAGCATGTTCAGTGCCAGGGTCACTGAAGGCGCTTTTGCGCCTGGCATGAGCTTGCGGAACGCCGAGGTGTAGTACTGCCGGCCCGCACCGAGCGTGACCTCCAGGCGCAGGCGCAGTTCCTGAACACGCGAGGAACTGTTCACTACGTTCAGCCACGCCCGTCCGCGCGGCCCGCCGAATATCCCGATCATGTTGCCGACGTGGGCAAGTATCGTGGAGCGCGGGTCGCTGGTTGCCGGTGTGATCGCCTCCAGTTCCCGCAAATGTTCCAGCAGCAGTGACGTCACTAGCTCAATCTTGGAGTCGAAGCGTCGGTACAGTGTGGCGCGCCCGCAGCCGGCGAGTTTTGCGACGGCTTCGAAAGTCAGATTGTCGTAACCGCTTTCAGCCAGCAATGTCCATGCCGCATCGCGGATGGCCATGTCGCTGAGCATGTCCCGCGGGCGGCCGCGCAGTCTGGAGCCTTCCCTGGCGCTCATTTCCCTGACTTGTGACATTGCGATGACGCTCCCCTGTTTCCTTCCGATGGCGTTTCCGAAACATACCTGTCACATATTAACGGAACAATGCTGTATCGATATTAAGCACGTGAGCCGTGTTCAAGAAAGGTACCGCCGTGAAGACAACTCCGATACTCGCCTCCACACTGCTTGCGCTGACCGTTCAGCAAGCCATTGCCCAGGAAGCCGGCAGCCAGCCACGTGACGGCGACGAGCTGGAAATGATCGTGGTTACCGCGCAGAAGCGCGAGCAGAACATCATCGACGTGCCGCTGTCGGTCACGGCCTACGATGAAAAATTCCTGGACAAGATCGGCGCCACCGAACTGGACAAGGTCGCCGCCGTGACGCCGGGCTTCAACATGGAATCCCAGGACCGTTTCGCGCCGGCATTCACCATCCGTGGCGTGTCCTCCAACGAGTTTGCGCCTTCGGGGGAAATGCGTGTTTCCGTGTTCCAGGACGGTATTCCGGCCACCCAGACGGTGGCCACCTACGGCGAACTGTTCGACGTCAACCGCATCGAAATCGATCGCGGCCCGCAGTCGACGCTGCATGGCCGTTCGGCATTGAACGGCAGCGTATCGATCTTCCAGAACAGGGCCAATCTCGGCAGACGCGAATTACAGGTGCAGGGCGGCATCGGCGACTACGACTACCGGCGCTATGCCGCGATAGCCAACATCCCGCTTTCTGACAACTTCGGAATCCGTGTCGGCGCGCAGCACAAGGAGCGCGATGGCTTTGTGAAGGATACCGACGGCGGCAGTTTCAATGCCATCAATGCCGACGCATACCGGCTGGCTGCCCGCTGGCTGCCCGCAGATGGCGTGGAGGTCAATCTTGTCGCCACCCGCGACGTGGACGACACCGACTCCAGCGTGCCGTTCAAGTCCAACCGCATCCTGCCGCGGGACAACCGGACCGGAGCGGTGATCGGCGATCTGGATTTCTGGACGCCGCTGCATCTGTCCACCTTCGGCCCGAACTTCCCGGATCTTTACTTCAAGCGCTACATCAACAATGTCAGCGGCACCGTGGATTTGCGCCTCAACGACACCTTCAGCGTCACTTCCGTAACAGGATGGCGCAAGTTCAACTCCTGCCAGGCCGGCGACATGGATGGCATGGCGGCCGAGATCATCGAGTACAACCAGTGCGGCTGGGGCAAGCAGGTGAGCGAGGAGCTGCGGCTGAACTTCACCAACCTCGGCATCTTCGACGGCTTTGCCGGTGTCAGCTATGTGAAAGCCAACAACGGCATGAGCATGGACATGGGTTTCGACGAGCGCGGCATCGCCATGCTGGGCAGCATTCGCGCCAGGGAACCCAACGGCATGACCAATGCGGAGATAAACGCAGCGCTCGGGCCGCTTGCGAACTACCTCAAGGCGTTCCATCAGGACAGCTATGCCGGCACCGCCAGCGTGAAGAACTGGGACTTCTTTGCCGATGTCACCGCCAAGCTGACCGACACCTTCCAGGTGTTTGCCGGTGGCCGCAGCAGCCGCGGCAGCGTCGATGCGACCAATCGCGGGTGGCTGCCTTACGGGCCATCCAACCTGACCGGCGCCGGCATCTTCTTCCAGCCTTCCCCGGGTGGTGTAGCCGCGTCGGTGAGCCATGACTCCAGCCTCACCACTGGTCGCGCCGGTTTCCGTTGGCAGCTTGCGCCCCAGGTGAACTTCTACGGTGTGTACGGTGTCGGCAAGCGTCCCGATGTGGCGAGCGTCAGCACCACCGGAGTCGTGACGGTCGCGCCGGCGGAAACGCTCAAGTCCGCCGAAATCGGCCTGAAGTACGCTGCGTTCGGGAACCGGCTGGTCGGCAGTGCTGCGGTGTACAAGCAGGACTACAGAAATTTCCAGACCCAGGCCTATGTCGGTGGCACCGTCGTGTTCCAGAACGCCGGCAGCGCCGATGCGCCCGGCATAGAGCTGCAGAACAGCTTCCGGGTCAACGGTTACGTGACCGGCTTCGTCACCTATGCGTACAACAAGGCCCGTTTCAAGGACGGTCCGCTGAAAGGCAACCGGCCGCGCAATTCGCCCGACAATCTGGCTTCGCTGGGCCTGGATATCGAGATTCCCCTCTCGGTGGGCGGCACCCTCGACATCACGCCGGTGTACAGCTGGAAGTCGAAGTTCTTCATGTGGGACGACGATGACCGCACGGATCTGCAGCAGCGCTCGAACGCCGCAAACTCGGATGACCGCGTCGACGAATTCCAGAATGCCTATGGTCTGCTGCGCCTGAACGTCGGCTACACCAGCGACGGTGGCAGGTGGTCGGTGAACCTCATTGGCGACAATCTGCTCGACGAGAAATACCTGCTGGACGCCGGCAACACCGGCGACAACTTCGGCATCCCGACCTTCATCGCGGGTTCGCGCCGCAACGTGCGCGCCGAGTTTGCCTACAAATTCTGATCGCTCAACGGGAGAAACACATGAGCACGAAACAGCTTTCGCGTCGCGTCATATTCGGAGTGTCGCTGGCCGTACTGCTGTCGGCCTGCGCGGGCACCTCGCAGAAGGCGACGACGGATACCGGCTTCACCATCGCCGTGATCCCCGACACGCAGAACTACGTGAACTACAAGCGCCAGAAGGCGGACGGCTTCCCGTTCGACGCCAGCGAGCAGTTCATTGCGCAGTTCCGTTACATCGCCGCCAATGTGGAGTCTGCCGGTGGCGACATTGCTTTCGTCGCCGGTCTCGGGGACAACTGGGAGCACCAGTCCAAGCTGATAGACCCGGAACATGAGGCGCGCGGATTCCGGCGCATCCCGAACCCGCTCCTGGACAGGGAGATGGTCCCGACGGAGAAGGTCAGGACCGTCGAGATGCCCAAGGTGCTCGAAGCCTGGCGCCTGATCGATGGCAAGGTGCCGTTCGGGGTAGTTCCGGGCAACCACGACTACGATGCGATGTGGCCCGATTCGCACTTTCCGCCCAAGGCGCAGGTCGATCTTTCCGACCTGAGCTCCATCGGCGGCATGCACTCCGGCGGCCTGGACAACTGGCGCTCAGTGTTCGGCGCTGACCAGGAGTTCTTCAAGGGCAAGCCCTGGTATGTGGCTTCGCATGACGGCGGTGCCGACAGCGCGCAGATTTTCGAAGCCGGCGGCTACCGTTTCCTGCACATCGGGCTGCAGTTCGATGCCCCGAATGCGTCGCTGGAATGGGCGGCGCAGATCGTCGCCAGGTATCCCGGGATGCCGACCATCGTCAGCCTGCACGACTACCTCAACACCGATGGCGAACGCCTGCCGAACCCGATGATCGACAATGCGGCGGCCGATCCCCTCGACAACAGCCCGCAGATGATCTGGGACAAGTTCATCAGCCAGCATGAGCAGATCTTTCTCGTGCTGTGCGGCCATGAGCATGGCCAGGCAAAGCGCGTGGACGTCAATAAGGCGGGCACGAAGGTCTGGCAGGTCCTGGCCGACTACCAGGACCGCGGCCAGACGGCGAAGGAGCATGGCGTCACGTCGCCGTACCCGCAGTTCCCGGTGGGCATCGGCGATGGCTGGCTGCGCCTGATGACATTCGACATGGCGGCCAAGGTGCCGACCATCACCGTGAAGACCTATTCGACGCACTACCGCAAGTTTAGCGGTGAGACTGCTGAATACGCCGCCTGGTATCGGGATCACGAGCAGCCCAGGATGACCGATGCCGAGTTCCATGCGGCCGATGACTATGTGATCCAGCTGGCCGATTTCCGCGCCAGGTTCGACAAGCGGAGGAAGTAGCGCCCGGTGAAATGCCGGGGCGAGTGGACGCCCATCTGTCCTGCGATCTATCGTCTGGTAGGCTTGGCGGGCGCCGGCGGAGCGGTTGCGCTGCCGCGGCGCCTTTCATCCTGCAACAGGAGACCGCTGATGAATGCGCAAATCCGCTCACCCCTGATGGGTCTGCTTGGCCGCAGCTGGTGGATCGTTCTGGTTTACGGCCTGCTCGGCGCCGTGTTCGGCATCGTGGCGCTCACGCGCCCGATTGCCACGGCGGTGGCGCTGGCCTGGACGCTGGGCATCTTTGCCATCGTCGAGGGTGTCGTCACTCTGGCCGCGATGCTCGACAGGGGGCATGCCATATCGCGCGGCTGGTTGCTGTTCTATGCGCTGGTTTCACTCGCCTTCGGCGTGCTGACCATGCTCAATCCGGTGGTGACGGCCAGCGCGTTGTTGTTCCTGCTGGCGGCGTGGCTGATCGTCGGCGGCATCTACCGCATCGTGTTTGCCATCCGCGTACGCAGGCAGATCGAGGGCGAATGGCTGATCGCCCTGAGTGGTCTGCTCGGCATCGTGCTCGGCGTGATGTTCGTGCTCAATCCGGTGGCCGGCATCGCGGTCACCACGGTGTGGATTGGGGCACTGGCGCTGGTTTACGGCCTGATCCAGATCTTTGCGGCGTTCCGGCTGCGCAAGCTGGTGCAGCCCGGCTAGAGAAAGTCGCGCAGCCGGTAGTACAGCATCGCCAGCACCAGCGCCGGCCGGCGCAGCAATGCGCCGCCGGGGAAGCCGCGATGGGGAATGCGGGCGAACACATCGAAGCGTCCGCTGTCGCCGGCGATGGCCTCGGCCACCAGGCTGCCGGCCATGCCGGTGAGCGCGATGCCGTGGCCGGAGAATCCCTGCAGGTAGTACACATCGGGTTCGAGCCGTCCGAAATCCGGTGCGCGGTTCAGCGTGATGTCCACATAACCGCCCCAGGCGTGGGTGATGCGCACATTGCCCAGCTGCGGGAACACGCGGATCATGCGCCGGCGGGTGGCCCCGGCCGTGTCGAAGGGGTCGAGGCCGGAGTAGCTCACGCGGCCGCCGAACAGCAGCCGGTGATCGGCACTGCGGCGGAAGTAGTCCAGCACCCAGTTGATGTCGGTCACCGCAGCGTTGTGCGGCAGCAGTGCGCGGGCTGTGGATTCGCCCAGCGGTTCGGTGGCGACGATGTAGGTGCCCACAGGCATGATGCGGCGTGTCAGTGCGGGCACGGTGCGCCCCAGCTGGGCATTGCCGGCGAACACGATCTGCCCGCAGCGCAGTGTGCCGCGGGTGGTGACCAGCACTGGCCGGCCGTCGCGGCGCGTGTGATGCAGCACGTGGCTGTTCTCGTGGATGACGACGCCGGCGCGCTGTGCGGCCGCCGCGAGCCCACGCAAGTATTTCAGCGGTTGCAGGTGCATGCCGTTGGTGTCGAACAGGCCGCCGATGTAGCGCGGGCTCGCGACCTCGGCGCGTACGGCCTCGCGGTCCAGCAGGCGCACGCTGCGGTAGCCGTAGTCTCCCGTCAGTTCGCGCTCCCAGGCTGTCAGTTCGTCCATCTGGCGCGGCTTGATGGCCACATGCAGCTGCCCGTGCGTGAGGTCACAGTCGATGGCATGGCGCGCGACCAGCCGGCGGATCAGCGCCAGGGCTTCGATGCTCATGTCCCACACCCGGCGTGCGTCCGCGACGCCGATGAGCGATTGGAGTTTCTGCTGGCTGGCGGCGACTCCGAAGATGGCCTGGGCGCCGCTGCGCCCCGACGCACCCGAACCGATGCGGCCGCCTTCCAGCACCGTGACGCGGTAGCCGCGCTCCGCCAGATGCAGCGCCGCCGACAGGCCTGCGATGCCGGCACCCACCACGCCCACATCGCAGCTGGCATCGCCTGCAAGCTGAGGCAGCGCGGCGGGTTCCGGCAGTGCGCTCCAGTACCAGGGTTGCGTATCGACGCCTTGCATCGGACTCCTAAAGCGCCGGCAGGTACAGCGCGCATTCTCCCGGCGTGACGATGGCGTTGAACTCGTCGAGCTCGTGCCGTTTCACGCGGGCATAGAGGCGGTGCAGGGGTTCGCCCATCAGTGAGCGCGCAAAGTCGCTGCGCTCGAAACGCTCCAGCGCTGTGGGCCAGTAGTGGGGCAGGGCCGGGCCCCGCTCGCAGCTGCCATGGTAGGCATTGCCGGTCAGCGGCGGCCGCGGGGGCTGGCCGGCTTCGAATCCGTGCAGCATGCCGCCCAGTATCCAGCTCACCACCAGATAGGGGTTGGCCTCGGCGCCTGCGACGCGGTGTTCCAGCCTGCGGTTGGCCGCATCGCTTACCGGCACGCGCAGCGCCGCGCCGCGGTTGTTGATGGACCAGTCGGCCGTGAGCGGCACGTAGGATTCGGAGCGGTAGCGTCGCCAGCAGTTGGCCAGCGGCGCGAACACGGCCATGCCGTCGGCCATGGTGGCGAGCAGTCCCGCCGCGGCCTGCTGCATCAGCGGCGAGCCCCGAGGGTCCTCGGCGGCGAACAGGTTGCGGCCCTGCGCATCGTTCATGCTCACGTGCACGTGCAGGCCGCTGCCGGCCATGTCGGCATAGGGTTTGGAGAGGAAGGTGGCGTCCATGCCATGGCGCCGCGCCACGCATTTGACGATGCGGCGAAAGCGCATGGCCTGGTCGCAGACGGCCAGTACGTCGCTGCCATGGGCGAGATTGACCTCGAACTGCGCGGGGCCATATTCGGCCAGTGCCGTCGTCGACGGCACGGCCTGCGTGCGGCAGGCGGCGTCGATGGCGGCGAGCACGGCAGAATATTCATCCAGGTCCAGCATCGAATTGATCTGCGTGCGGTACTCGCGCCGTCCGGTCCGCGGTGCGCGCGGCGGCTGCGGCAGGCCATGGGCATTGCGCTCGCAATCGAGAAGATAGAATTCCAGCTCGATGGCGACCACGGGCGCGAGACCGCGCTGCGCGAAGCGCGACAGTACGGCCGCAAGCAGATGGCGCGGGTCGCCGAAGAAGGGCCGTCCGTCGCGCTCGTGCATGGTGAGCTGTGCCTGCGCGATGCCCGGGTCCTGCCAGGGCACGTCCACCAGCGTGTCCGGCAGCGGCCGGCAGGGCCGGTCGGCGTCGCCCTCGTCGAAGCCCAGGCCCGTTTCCTGCACTGTGCCGCCGGGCACGTCCAGCGCGAACATCGAGCCAGGCAGCAGCAGGCCGTCGCGGAACACGCCGGGGGCGCTCGCCACATCCACACGCTTGCCCCGGTCCACGCCGTTGAGGTCGTGCAGCAGCAGGTCGATGAAGCGCAGCCGGGGGCGGCCGCCCAGGAAGGACTGCAACGCCTGTTGCATGAAGGAACCTCCGCCGCAGGCAGTGTCCAGGATTCGGGAACGAGCATAACCAATACGGTCGACAGGCGGCAATTTAGGCTTGTACGTCATGGACTTGGAGATGTTGCGTCGCAACACCCAGCTCGGTGAAGGCCTTCCTGTGGTCTAATGTGCCATCTGCCCGCACCCGGTATCGTCCGGCGCCGCCCGGGCCCGTAGAAAATCTTGAACGCAGTGCCATGCCAGCCAGACGGCCCGTCATCGGAATCCCTGCCGACCGGCGCATGCTCGGTCCGCACCCCTTCCACGCCGTAGGCGAGAAATACATCACCGCCGTGCTGGATGCCGGCGGCGCCATGCCGCTGGTGATCCCCTCGCTGGGACGCGAACTGCTGCTCGACGAGCTGCTGGACACGCTCGATGGACTGTTCTTCACCGGCAGCCCTTCCAACGTCGAACCGCGCCGCTATGGCGGTGAGGCCAGCCGTCCCGGCACCTTGCACGATCCGGAGCGCGATGCGACCACGCTGCACCTGATTCCGCGTGCCATCGCGCTGGGTATTCCGGTGCTGGGCGTGTGCCGCGGCTTCCAGGAAATGAACGTCGCCTTCGGCGGCACGCTGTGGCAGCACGTGCATGAGGTGCCGGGCCTTCAGGTGCATCATGAAGACGTCAATGCGCCGCTGGAAGTGCAGTACGGCCCCGCGCATGCCGTCACCTTCACTGCCGGTGGCCTGCTGCATGGCATTGCCGGCCAGCAGCGCATCCAGGTGAACTCGCTGCATCACCAGGGTGTGCGCGACCTCGCGCCCGGCCTCGTCGAGGAGGCGCGTGCCGATGACGGCCTCATCGAGGCTTTCCGGGTCCGCGACGCGCAGCGTTTCGCCGTTGCCATGCAATGGCATCCGGAGTGGAAGGCGCTCGACAATCCGTTTTCCACACGGCTTTTCCAGACGTTCGGAGCGGCGGCGCGGGAGCGCGCCGCAGCCCGCTGATGACAGGTGATCCCATGACCACGACCGACATCCAGCAATTTTTCCGCGAGCGCGGCATCTCCGAGGTCGAGGCCATCATCCCCGACATGGCCGGCATCGCGCGCGGCAAGATCATGCCGGCCGAGAAATTTGCCGCCGACGCCGGCATGCGCCTGCCGGAGAGCATCTTCCTGCAGACCGTCACCGGCGACTATCCGCCCGATACCACGCCGGCCATGAGTCCGGCCGAGATCGACATCGTGCTCAAGGCCGATGTCCGCACCGTGCGCGTGGTGCCCTGGGCTGCCGAGCCCACGGCGCAGGTGATCCATGATTGCTTTTATTCCGATGGCCGGCGCGTGACCATGGCGCCGCGCCACGTGCTGCGGCATGTGCTGGAGTTGTACGCGCAGCGCGGCTGGGAACCGGTGATCGCGCCGGAGCTGGAGTTCTATCTCATAGAGCCGAACATCGATGCCGACTATCCGCTGAAGCCGCCCATCGGCCGTTCCGGCCGCGCCGAGCCGGGCCGCCAGAGCTACAGCATCGCCGCGGTGAACGAATTCGATCCGCTGTTCGACGACATCTATGCCTTCTGCGAGGCGCAGGACATCGAGATCGACACGCTGATCCACGAGGACGGCCCGGCGCAGATGGAGATCAACCTGCTGCACGGCGATCCGCTGGACCTCGCCGACCAGGCCTTCCTGTTCAAGCGCACCGCCCGCGAGGCGGCATTGCGCCACAAGATGTACGCCACGTTCATGGCCAAGCCCCACGACAAGGAGCCGGGCAGCGCCATGCACATCCACCAGAGCATCCTCGACAAGAAAACGGGCAAGAACATTTTCAGCAACGATGACGGCTCGCCCTCGCAGCTGTTCTTCGCGCACATCGGCGGCCTGCAGAAATACCTGCCCGCGGCCATGGCGCTGTTCGCGCCCAACGTGAACTCCTACCGCCGCATTACCCGCGCTGCGCTGGCGCCGATCAATGTGCAGTGGGGCTACGACAATCGCACCGCCGGTCTGCGAGTTCCGGTTTCGGATCCCGAGAACCGCCGGGTCGAGAATCGCGTGGGTGGCGCCGACGCCAATCCGTATCTGGCCATTGCCGCCTCTCTGGCCTGCGGCTATCTCGGCATGATCGAGAACATCCAGCCCAGCGAGCCCATTGCCGGCAGCGCCCACGATCTGCCGTTCGCGCTGCCGCGTTCGCTGGACGGGGCGTTGCGGCGTCTCGAGGAAAGCGACTCGCTGATCCGCGTTCTGGGAGCGCCCTTCGTTGCGGCATACTCGATCGTGAAATCGGCCGAGCACGAAGTGTTCCTGCAGGTGATCAGCTCCTGGGAGCGCGAACATCTGCTGCTGAACGTGTGATCCAATCCGGGAGCCGCCCATGTCTGCACCCCGCAGCCTGAAGGACTGGCAGGAACTCGACGCCGCCCATTTCCTGCACCCATTTTCCGACACCAAGAAGATCGCCGGTCACGGCACCCGCTTGATAACGGGTGCCGATGGCATCTACTTGCAGGATGCCGCTGGCGGCCGGTTGCTGGACGGCATGTCCGGCCTGTGGTGCGTGGCCGTGGGATACGGCCGCCGGGAACTGGCCGAGGCGGCAGCGTGGCAGATGAACCAGCTGCCGTACTACAACAGCTTCTTCCAGTGCACCACCGAGCCTGCCATCGAGCTTGCTGCGAAGCTCGCCGAGCTCACGCCGCCGCAGTTCCGCCATGTGTTCTTCACCGGCTCGGGCAGTGAATCCATCGACACCATGATCCGTCTGGTGCGCCGCTACTGGCAGCTCGAGGGTCAGCCACAGCGCCAGGTGATCATCGGCCGGTGGAATGGCTACCACGGCAGCACCATCGCCGGCGCGAGCCTGGGCGGCATGCCGTGGATGCACGAGCAGGGGCTCACGCCGCTGCCGGATTTCGCGCATATCCAGCAGCCGTATGCCTTCGAGTTCGCGGCCGGCCGCAGCGCGGAGCAGTTCGGCCTCGCCGCGGCGCGCGAACTGGAGCAGAAGATCCTCGAGATCGGCCCCGAGAAGGTTGCGGCCTTCGTGGGTGAACCCGTGCAGGGCGCCGGCGGCGTGATCATTCCGCCGCAAAGCTACTGGCCGGAGATCCAGCGCATCGTCGACCGGTACGGCATCCTGCTGGTTTCGGACGAGGTCATCTGCGGCTTCGGCCGCATGGGGCGCTGGTTCGGCTGCGAGTACTACGGCACCCGTCCGGACCTCATGACCATGGCCAAGGGGCTGTCTTCGGGCTATCTGCCCATGGGCGGCGTGATGGTGGGAGACCGCGTGGCCAATGCCCTGATCGAGAAGGGCGGCGAATTTGCGCACGGCTTTACTTATTCGGCGCATCCGGTGTGCTGCGCGGTGGCGCTGGCGAACCTGGCCATCATCGAACGCGAGTGTCTGGTGGATCACGCCCGCAATGTGGCCGGGCCCTACCTGCAGCAGCGCTGGGCGCAGCTGGCAGACCACCCGCTGGTGGGGGAGGTGCGCGGGGTGGGCATGCTGGGCGCGCTGGAGCTGGTCCGGCGCAAGGAGCCCCGCACCTGGTTCGAGCCGCGCGGCAAGGTGGGCGAGCGTTGCCGTGACAATGCCATCCGCAATGGCCTCGTGATGCGCGCCACGCGCGACACCATGATCATTGCGCCGCCGCTCATCATCACCACCGACCAGATCGACGAATTGATCGACCGCGCGCGCCGCACCTTGGACCAGACCTGGAGCGAGCTGCATGCAGAGGGCGCCCTGTAGTATAAGTCCGCATCCCGCTGCTGCCAGTTGTTCCCATGGAGTCCCTGATGCGTGTCCCTGTGCTTCAGCTCACCACCCTGGCTGCGGCCGCCATGCTGGCCGCCTGCGGCAGCAGGACCGAGGTGCCGGCCACGGAGGCTGCCATTTCCGCGGATACCGATGCCGAGAAGATCGTCAATGTCTACAACTGGTCCGACTACATCGAACCCACGGTGATCGAGGCCTTCAGCAGGGAGACCGGGCTCAAGGTCAACTACGAGGTGATGGACTCCAACGAGCTGCTGGAGACCAAACTGCTCGCCGGCCGCACCGGCTACGACGTGGTGGTGCCCTCGGCGTCGTTCCTTGCCCGCCAGATCAAGGCCGGCGTCTACCAGAAGCTCGACAAGTCGAAGCTGCCGAATCTGGGCAACCTCGATCCGGACCTCACGCAGCGCCAGGAAGTGTTCGATCCGGGCAATGAGTACAGCGTGAACTACATGTGGGGCACTTCGGGTGTGGCCTACAACGAGGAAAAGATCAACGCGGCGATGCCCAACGCACCCGTGGACAGTTTTGCGATGCTGTTCGATCCGGCCGTGGCGAAGAACTTCCAGAAGTGCGGGATTTCCATTCTCGATGCCCCCTCCGAAGTGGTCGGCGCCGTGCTGATCTACCTGGGAAAGGATGCCAACAGCGAGAATCCGGAGGACCTCCAGGCGGCGGAGAAGGTGCTGATGTCCATCCGGCCGTATGTGCGTCTCATCAATTCCTCCCGCTACATCGAGGATCTGGCCAACGGCGAGATCTGCCTTGCCATGGGCTG
Source organism: Steroidobacteraceae bacterium (assembly GCA_049841155.1). Lineage (GTDB taxonomy): Bacteria > Pseudomonadota > Gammaproteobacteria > Steroidobacterales > Steroidobacteraceae > ZC4RG30. The sequence goes on along the minus strand of JASGHI010000003.1, from coordinate 1,104,448 downwards.
GTCGGGCGACGCCCTGCAGGCTCGGGACCGCGCCAGGGAGGCGGGCAAGGGCATCACGGTCAAGTACCGCATCCCGAAGGAAGGCGCCGTGATGTTCTTCGACAACTTTGCCATCCCGGCCGACGCCGGGCACGTGAAGAACGCGCACCTGTTCATCAACTACATGCTGCGTCCCGAGGTTGCGGCGAAGAACAGCAATTTCCTCAGCTACGCCAACAGCAATGCAGCCTCGTGGCCGCAGGTCAGCGATGCAGTCAAGAGCAATCCGGACATCTATCCGACCGCGCAGATGATGCCGCGGATCGTTCCGGACCTGCCCGAGAGCGCCGGATTCACACGCGAACTGACGCGGACGTGGACCCGTTTCCGCACCGGCAAGTGACGCCAGGCGCAATGGCGCAGCGGCGCTACGACCGGAGCCGGTTCGAACCCTGGCGCGATCCGGCAGCCCGGCCCTACGTCCGCATCGACGGCGTCACAAAGCAGTTCGGCGACTTCGCCGCCGTCAGCAATGTCTCGTTGCAGATCTACAAGGGCGAGATCTTCTGCCTGCTGGGTGGTTCGGGCTGCGGCAAGTCGACGCTGCTGCGCATGCTGGCGGGTTTCGAGACGCCCACTTCGGGCAGCATCCAGCTGGACGGTGAGGATCTGGCCGACACCCCGCCGTACCAGCGGGCCATCAACATGATGTTCCAGTCCTACGCGCTGTTCCCGCATATGTCCGTGGAGAAGAACATCGCCTTCGGTCTCAAGCAGGAGCGGCTGCCCAAGGGGGAGATCGCTGCGCGCGTCGAGGAGATGCTCGGCATCGTGCGGCTCACCGAGTTCGCCCGGCGCATGCCGCACCAGCTCTCCGGCGGCCAGCGCCAGCGGGTTGCGCTGGCGCGCGCACTGGTCAAGCGTCCCAAGTTGCTGCTGCTGGACGAGCCGCTGGGTGCGCTCGACCGCAAGCTGCGCGAGCACACGCAGTTCGAACTGATCAACATCCAGGAGCAGCTCGGCGTCACCTTCATCGTCGTCACGCACGACCAGGAGGAGGCGATGACGCTGGCCTCGCGCATCGGCGTGATGAACCGCGGCGAGATCGTGCAGATCGGCACGCCCACCGAGATCTACGAATTCCCGGCGTCGCGCTTCGTCGCGGACTTCATCGGTTCGGTAAACCTGTTCGAAGGGCGTCTGGTGGAGGACCTGCCGGACCGCGTGCGCATCCACTCGGATGAGCTCGGCGGCGTGATATTCGTCGATCACGGCATCAGCGCGGCGCCCGGCGCCGTGGTGTGCGCTGCCATCCGTCCCGAGAAGATCGACATCCGGCGCACGCCGCCGGCCGATGCCGGCGAGAACTGCGTGCGCGGCACCGTGAAGGAGATCGCCTACATGGGTGACATGTCGGTGTACCTCGTCAAGATCGACAGCGGCAAGACCGTGCGTGTCACGCTGCCCAACACCGAGCGCCTGTCCGATGACGAGCGTATCCTCTGGGACGAGACGGTGTATCTCACCTGGCATCCAGGCAGCCCCGTGGTGGTGACTCAGTAATGGCCCGCCGCGCCAACGGGCACTCGGCCGGGCAGCGGCTGGTCATTGCCGTCCCCTATCTGTGGCTGCTGCTGTTCTTTCTGGTGCCCTTTCTCATCGTGCTCGAGATCTCCTTTGCGGAGTTCGCGCCCCTGGGACGGCCGCCCTTCGAGCCGGTCCTGCGCTGGCTGGAAGATGGCACGCTGCAGGTCAAGCTCCTGCTGACCAGCTACCAGTACCTGCTCAACGAGCCGCTGTATGTCAGCGCCTGGCTGTATTCGCTGAAGGTCGCGGCCGTGTCCACCGTGCTGTGCCTGCTGCTGGCCTATCCCATGGCCTATGCCATCGCACGCGCCTCGCCGGCATCGCGCAATGTGCTGCTGATGCTCATCGTGCTGCCTTTCTGGACCTCCTTCCTGTTGCGCGTGTATGCATGGATCGGCCTGCTGAAGACCGATGGTGTGATCAACAACCTGCTCATGGCCGCCGGCATCATCGATGCGCCGCTGACGATGATGAACACCAGCTTTGCCGTCTATGTCGGCATCGTCTACTCCTACCTGCCGTTCATGATCCTGCCGCTGTATGCCAACCTCGAGAAGCACGATCCGACGCTGCTCGAGGCGGCGCAGGATCTGGGGTCGGGGCCCATACGTTCGTTCTTCAGCATCACGCTGCCGCTGTCCTTTCCGGGCATCGCGGCCGGTTCGCTGCTGGTGTTCATTCCGGCGGTGGGCGAGTATGTGATTCCTTCGCTGCTCGGCAGCACCGACCAGCTCATGATCGCGACGCTGCTGTCCGACGAGTTCTTCCGCAACCGCGACTGGCCCAAGGCCAGCAGCGTGGCCATCGTCATGCTGTTGCTGCTGGTGGTGCCCATCGTGCTGTTCCAGCATTTCCAGAGCCGCGAACTGCGCGCGAGCCGGCGATGAAGGCGAGGAAGCTGCTGACCTTTCCGAACTTCGCGCTGGCCGCGGGGCTGCTGTTCCTGTATGCGCCCATCGCCGTGATGATCGTGTACTCCTTCAACAACTCGCGGCTGGTCACGGTCTGGGACAGCGCGAATTCGCCCACGCTGCGCTGGTACGTGGCGCTGTTCGGCGACCAGCCGGTGCTGCAGGCGGCGTGGCTGTCGATCCGCGTTGCCGCCGTGTCGGCCACGGGCGCGGTGATCCTGGGCACCCTGGCCGGCGTGGCCCTGGCGCGCTTCGGTCCCTTCCGTGGCCGGGCGCTGCTGCGGGGTCTTGCGACCGCACCGCTGGTCATGCCCGAGGTGATCACCGGTCTTTCCATGCTGCTGCTGTTCGTGTCGCTGGAGCAGCTGTTGCGGGTGCTGTTCGGCTGGCAGTTCGACCGCGGCATGCTGACCATCATGCTGGCGCACATCACCTTCACCATGGCCTATGTGACCGTGGTGGTGCAGTCGCGGCTGGCCGGCTTCGACGACTCCCTCGAGGAGGCGGCGCTGGATCTGGGCGCGAAGCCGGCGGCGGTTTTCTTCCACATTACCCTGCCGCTCATCATGCCGGCCATACTGTCGGGGTGGCTGCTGGCCTTCACGCTGTCCTGGGACGACGTGGTGGTCTCGCAGTTCGTGGCCGGCCCTGGCGCCAACACACTGCCCATGCTCATCTATTCCAAGGTGCGGCTGGGCGTGAACCCCAGCGTCAATGCACTGGCTACACTCATGGTGCTCATCGTCGCCGCGGGCGTGATCGCCGCGGCGGTGCTGATGAAGCGCGCCGAGAGGCGGCGCGAGCGCGAGATGCAGATGGCGGAGGCGGGAAGACAGCAATGACAGGCAACTCTCTGGGAATCGATGTCGGCGGCTCATCGATCAAGCATGGGGTGGTGGAGGTGGCCAGCGGCAGCCTCGCCGGCCCGCTGGGAGCCGTGCCCACTCCGCAGCCGTCGGCGCCGCAGGCGCTGGTCGCGGCCATAACCGGCATCGTGGCCGGCACGGGGGCCGGGATGCCCGTGGGCGTGACGCTGCCTTCGGTGATCCGCCAGGGGACCATCCACACGGCGGCGAATGTCGATGCCTCGCTCATCGGCTTTCCCATCGAGTCGGCGCTGCGCGAGGCCACCGGCCGCCACGTGGTCTGTCTCAATGATGCGGATGCTGCCGGACTTGCCGAGATGCGCCTGGGCGCCGGGCGCGGGCAGGGCGGGGTGGTCATGGTGCTCACCCTGGGTACCGGCATCGGGTCGGCGTTGTTCGTGGACGGCCGGCTGGTGCCCAATACCGAACTGGGTCACCTGCAGATGCGCGGCCAGGATGCCGAATGCTGGGCGTCGGCGCGCGTGCGTACCGAGCAGGGCCTTGGCTGGGAGGCCTGGGCGCAGCGGGTGACGGAATATCTCGACCTGGTCCATGCGCTGTTCTGGCCGGAGCTGTTCGTGCTCGGCGGTGGCGTCAGCGAGGAATTCGGGCATTTCGGTCCGCTGCTCAAGGCGCGCTGCCCCGTGAAGCCTGCGCGCCTCGGCGCCGCGGCAGGAGTGGTCGGCGCGGCGCTCGCGGCCGCGGAGGCGTAACCGTGAAGCGGCCGGACAAGCTTCCGGACGTCGGAACCACTGTCTTCACCGTGATTTCCCAGCGCGCGGCGGAACTGGGGGCAGTCAATCTCGGTCAGGGCTTTCCCGATTATCCGGTCGATCCGCTGCTGATCCAGCTGGTTGCCGAAGCCATGCAGGCCGGGCACAACCAGTACGCGCCCATGGCCGGCGTGCCGCTGCTGCGCGAAGGCATTGCCCGCGAACTCTCCACGCGCCACGGCATCGAGGTGGATCCGGCGGCCGAAGTGACGATCACGCTGGGCGCCACGGAGGCCCTCTATTCAGCCATCCAGGCAATGGTGGGTCACGGGGATGAGGCGATCGTCTTCGACCCGGCCTACGATTCCTACGATCCGGCCGTGCGCCTCGCAGGCGGGCGCTGCATCCATCTGCCATTGCTGCCACCGGATTTCGCCATCGACTGGGAACGCGTCGAAGCCGCCGTCACGCCGCGCACCCGGCTCATCATCGTCAACAGCCCGCACAACCCGCTGTGCACGGTGCTCAGTGCCGCAGACGTGGCGCAGCTGGCCGCGCTCGCCGAGCGGCATGACCTCCTGGTGCTCAGCGACGAGGTCTACGAGCACATCGTCTATGCTCCGGCCCGGCATTACAGTGTGCTCGGCCATCCGGCATTGCGTCCGCGGTCGGTGGCCGTGTTCTCCTTCGGAAAGTCGCTGCATGCCACCGGTCTGCGGGTGGGCTACTGCGTGGCGCCGCGCGAGCTCACCGCGGAGCTGCGCAAGGTCCACCAGTTCAACACCTTCACCATCGCCACGCCCTTCCAGCACGCCATCGCCGCCTACCTTGCGCAGCGTCCGCAGGTGTTCGCGGCGCTGGCGCCGTTCTTCGCGCGCAAGCAGCAGCTGCTGGCACAGGGTCTGGCCGGCAGCGCGTTCCGGGTGATTCCGGCGCAGGGCACCTATTTCACGCTGGTGGACTATGCCGGCTGCGCAAGGCTTGCCGGCCTGCCGGGCGAGCAGGCCACGCAGCGGCTTCTGGAGGAGGCGGGGGTGGCCTCCATACCACTGGCTCCCTTCTACCAGAAACCGGTGGCGCATACGCTGCTGCGGCTGTGTATTGCGAAGGACGACACGACGCTGCAGCGTGGGGTGGAGCGGCTCGTCAACTACGGCTAGGCTTGGTCCATGAAGGACCAGACGCGCAACATCCACCTTCCGCAGGTCAGGCCGCCGGAGGACAATACGCCGCTGGTGGCGCCGATCTACCAGAGCGTCAAGTTCCAGTTCCCCACCGTTGCCGAGACGCTGCGCAGCCTGCGCGGCGAGCGCGACGGCTTCTTCTACTCGCGTTCGGCCAATCCGACCACGCGGCAGCTGGAGCAGACCCTGGCGGCCATGCAGGGGCGCGAGGATGCCATCGTCTGCGGCTCGGGCGTCGGCGCCGTGGCCCAGACGCTCTTCGGCCTGCTCAAGGCGGGCGATCACGTGCTGTGCTTCGTCGAGACCTACGGACCCACGCGCACGCTGATCCGGCGCACGCTGCAGCGCTACGGCGTGCATCACACCATGCTGTCGGTCGAGGATGACGCGGGCATCGAGCGTGTGCTGGCCGGCACGCCCACACGCCTCGTCATTTTCGAGTCGCCCACCAATCCGATCACGCGCATTGCGGACATCGCTCACATCACGCGCTGCGCGCGTGCCCACGGTGCGCTCACGGTGCTGGACAACACGCTGGCCGGCTTCCACCAGCATGGCAACACCGATGTCGACCTCTTCATCCACAGCCTGACCAAGTACGCCTCCGGGCATGGCGACGTGATGGGCGGGGCGGTGATCGGCAGCGAGGAGTTGATCCGGCACCTGCGCCGCGATTTCGTGCTGCTGGGCGGCGTGCTCGACCCGCATGCGGCCTTCCTGATCCAGCGCGGACTCAAGACCTACCTGCCGCGCTACCGCCAGCAGTGCGAGACGGCGCAGCGCGTCGCGGCCTTCCTTGCCGCGCAGGAGACGGTTGCCTGCGTGCACTATCCGGGCCTTGCCACCCATCCGCGCCATGCGCTCGCGGCGCGCCAGATGCAGCATTTCGGCACCGTGGTGAGTTTCGACCTGCGCGCCGGAAGCGGCGCCGGCGACCGCTTCGCCGATGCGCTGCGGCTGTTTGCGATCACTGCCAGCATGGGTTCGGCCGAGTCGCTCATCATCCCTCCCGGGCTCATGGGTCCGAGTGACCTGCCCGCCGACCTCGCCGCGCTTTCCGGTACGGCGCCGGGCACCGTGCGCCTGTCGATGGGCCTGGAGGATTGCGACGATCTGATCGAGGACATCGCGCAGGCCCTGAAGGCCATCTAGCGCAAGGCCCGGGACCGGTCCGGACCCGGCCCCGCTGTGATGGGGTTTGCGGATTTGCGCCGTCGACCGGCTGCTCCGCCCGCGCCCGGACATAATGGCCGGCATGACGGATTCACGTGTGGTTTACCTCGGATCCCGTGCCGCAGCGGCCGCGCCGGCCGCCGATACACCGCGGGTGCTGGCGGCCTTCGCCCATGCGCTGGAACGGATTCCCTCCTGCCCGGGCGGTTTTTCCGCCTGTGTGGCCCATCTCCAGGAAGAACACTCGAAGCTTGCGGTGCAGATGGCGGCGCTGCGGGCCTTGCAGCGTTTCCGCGATGCGCTGTTCCACGCGCCCGGGCGCGAAGTGGAGATGCGCCAGCTGTGGCGTGAATCGTTGACCGCCGCCTGCTATGCGCGGCTGCTCGCGGCGGAACTGGCGGGTGATGCGCCGCTGCTCACCGGCGCTGCGCTGCTGCACCGCCTGGGAGATGTGCTGGCGCTGCGGGCGCTGGCGCATGCCGAATTCAATTCGGGGCAGCGCCTCGGCGGGCCCGTGCTTCAGGAAGTCACTGCGGCGCAGAACGGGCCGCTCGCCACGCGCGCGATCACGCAGTGGTCGCTGAGCGATTCGCTGCGCTCGCTGCTGGCCAAATGGCGTTCCGACGATGTCTGGACCGGCGATGAGCCGGCTGCGCGCCACCTGGCGCTGGTGCAGCTGCTGGCATTCGAGCACGTGCATGCCGGCCGCAGCACGCCGGGCGTGGTGGAGACGGCCTTCGACCAGGCGCAGCTGCCGCTGTCCCTGCTGGATCTGCTGCGCGGCGCGCAACCTTCCATCGATGCGCTGCTGCTGCGGGTGGCGCCGCGCATGGGGACCATCGCGCTCGTCCAGTAGGTTGCGGGCTTGCTGCTAAGATGCAGCGATGTCGCGCACACTGACCCGCACCCCCGCCGCCGATGGCTACTGGATGCCGGCGGAGTTCGAGCCTCATTCCGGCACCTGGATGCTCTGGCCCGAGCGCCCCGACAACTGGCGTCTCGGCGCTGGACCTGCGCAGCAGGCCTTTGCCGCCGTGGCGCAGGCCATCAGCGCCTTCGAGCCGGTCACCGTAGGCGCGAGCGCCGCGCAATACGAATTCGCGCGCGCGGCGTTGCCGCCGGCGGTGCGCGTTGTGGAGCTGTCGAACAACGATTGCTGGATGCGCGACGTGGGGCCCACCTTCGTCGTCAATGCCGCGGGCCGCCGCCGCGGCGTGGACTGGATGTTCAATGCCTGGGGCGGATTGGCGGGCGGACTGTACTTTCCCTGGGACCAGGACGACCTGGTCGCGCGCAAGGTGCTGGAGGTCGAAGGTTGCGACCGCTACCGCGCGCCGCTGGTGATGGAAGGCGGTGCCATCCACACGGACGGGCAGGGCACGCTGCTGGTCACCGAGGAGTGCCTGCTCAATCCCAACCGCAACCCGCAGCTGTCGCGCGAGCAGATCGAGCGCGAACTCAAGGCGTATCTGGGAGTCCAGACCATCATCTGGCTCGGCGCGGGCGTGGTGAACGACGAGACTGATGGCCATGTGGACAATCTCGCCTGCTTCGCGCGTCCCGGGGAGATCTGCCTCGCCTGGACGGACAACCGCCGCGATCCGCAGTGGGAAGTGTCGAACGACGCACTGACGCGGCTGCGTGCTGCGCGCGATGCCCGCGGCCGGCGCTTCAAGGTGCACAAGCTGCCTTCACCAGGGCCGCTCAAGATGACGGATGCCGAAGCCGCCGGTGTGCGGCTGCGTTCCGGCAGCCAGCCGCGCGCCGGTGGCGCCCGTCTTGCCGGTTCTTATGCCAATTTCTATGTGTGCAACGGCGCAGTGGTCGTGCCGCTGCTGGATCCGCGCACGGATGCTGCAGCGCTGGCAAAGCTCAGGCGCGTGTTCCCCGAGCGCCAAGTGGTGGGTGTGCCGGGCCGCGAGATCCTGCTGGGCGGCGGAAACATCCACTGCATCACGCAGCAGGTGCCCGCCGCCCGCCCGCGCAGGCGCTGACCTTCAGTCAGATCGCGTCGATCACCGCGTTGAGCCGGCTGCTCGGCCGCATGGCCGCCGCGCAGCGCGCCGCATCGGGGTGGTAGTAGCCGCCGATGTCCACCGGCTTGCCCTGCACGCCGTTGAGATCCGCGACGATCTTTGCCTCGTCGGCCGCCAGTGCCTGCGCCACCGGAGCGAAGCGCGCCCGCAGCGCGGCGTCATCCTGCTGCGCGGCCAGTGCCTGCGCCCAGTACAGCGCCAGGTAGAAATGGCTGCCGCGCACATCCAGTTCGCCCACCTTGCGCGAGGGCGACTTGTCGGCTTCGAGGAACTGGCCATTGGCCGCATCCAGCGCCCGCGCCAGCACCTGCGCGCTGCGGTTGCCGGTCTTCCCTCCCAGCTCTTCGATGGAGACCTGCAGCGCGAGGAATTCGCCCAGGGAATCCCAGCGCAGATGGTTCTCTTCGAGGAACTGCTGCACATGCTTGGGTGCCGAGCCGCCGGCGCCGGTTTCGTAAAGGCCGCCGCCTTCCAGCAACGGCACGATGGAGAGCATCTTGGCGCTGGTGCCCAGCTCCAGGATGGGAAACAGGTCGGTGAGATAGTCGCGCAGCACATTGCCGGTGACTGAAATGGTGTCCTGGCCCGCACGCAGGCGCGCCAGCGTGGAGCGTGTGGCTTCCACCGGCGATTCGATGCGGATGTCGAGGCCGGCAGTGTCGTGCTCCTTGAGGTATTCGCGCACGCGCCCGATCAGGTTGCGGTCGTAGGTGCGCGCAGCGTCGAGCCAGAAGATGGCCGGCTGGCCGGTGATGCGCGCGCGCTGCACGGCGAGCTTGACCCAGTCGCGGATGGCCACGTCCTTGGTCTGGCACATGCGCCAGATGTCGCCGGCCTCGACCTCGTGCTGTGTCAGCACGGTGCCTCCGGCGCCGATCACGCGCACCACGCCGGGAGCTGCGATCTCGAAAGTCTTGTCGTGCGAGCCGTATTCCTCGGCGGCCTGCGCCATGAGGCCGATGTTGCTGACGTTGCCCATGGTGGTGACGTCGTAGGCGCCGTGCCTGCGGCAGTCGTCGATCACCGCCTGGTATACGCCGGCATAGCAGCGGTCCGGAATGATGGCGACCATGTCGTGCAGCTTGCCGTCCGGTCCCCACATCTGGCCCGAGGCGCGGATGGCCGCCGGCATCGAGGCGTCGATGATCACATCGCTGGGCACGTGCAGGTTGGTGATGCCCTTGTCCGAGTCCACCATGGCCAGCGGCGGCTGCTTGGCAAACACCGCGGCGATGTCTGCTTCCACCGCGGCGCGCTGTGCCTGCGGCAGCGTCTTCACCTTGTCCACCAGCGCGCCGAAGCCGTTGTTGGGGTTGATGCCAAGCTCCGCGAACATCGCGCCGTGCTTGGCGAACAGCTCGGCGAAATAGGCGCTTACCGCATGGCCGAAGAGGATGGGATCCGAGACCTTCATCATCGTGGCCTTCAGATGCACCGACACCAGCAGGCCTTCGGCCTTCGCCGCGGCAATGGCACGGCGGTAGAACTCGTCCAGCCGCGCGGCGCGCATGCAGGTGGTGGCGATCAGTTCCCGGTCCCTCACCTTCACCGACTCTTTCAGCACTTTGGTCGAGCCGTCGCGGCCGGTGAATTCGATCCGCAGCGTACCGGCCTTGTCGACGGCGGCCGATTGTTCGTTGCCGTAGAAATCCCCGTCGTCCATGTGGGCCACGCGGGTCTTCGAATCCGGCGACCACTTGCCCATGGAATGCGGATGCTTGCGCGCGTACTGCTTCACGGCATTGGCCACGCGCCGGTCCGAGTTGCCTTCGCGCAGCACCGGGTTCACGGCGCTGCCCAGCACCTTGGCGTAGCGCGCCTTGAGCGTCCTGCCGGCCTCGTCCTGCGGCGCCTCCGGATAGTCGGGCACCGGGTAGCCCTGGGTCTGCAGTTCGCGGATCGCGGCATTGAGCTGCGGCACCGAGGCGCTGATGTTCGGCAGCTTGATGATGTTGGCTTCCGGCCGCTGCGCCAGCTCCCCCAGCTCCGCAAGGTCGTCGCTCTGGCGCTGTCCGGGTTTGAGGCCCTCGGGGAAGTTCGCAAGGATGCGGCCCGCGAGCGAGATATCCCGCGTCTCCACGGTGATGCCGGCGGCCCTGGCGAAGGCCTGCACGATGGGCAGCAGCGAATAGGTGGCGAGAGCCGGGGCCTCGTCGGTGAGGGTGTAGAGGATCTTGGCGGTGGTCATGGGGGTCCTTCGGTAACGAGCGCCGCGGAGTTTACTGCACCGGGCACTCGGCCAGAGCGCGCTCGGCCTCCCGGAGCCAGTTTTCCTGGCCCCGGCGGTAGTGGGCGGGAGCCAGGGCGGCCTGGTCCAGCAGGCTGCGCAGCGGTTCGCGCGCCTCGGCGGCCCGTCCTGAGGCCTGCAGCAGCCGGGCATAACGCACCGTGGCCTCGGCCCCGGAGAAGTAGCCCGCCAGCGTCCGGTATTCCTCCAGTGCCCGTGCCGTGTCCCCTTCGGCCTCCAGCGCCCGGGCGTAGAGCAGGTGGCCTTCCTGCGAGCGGAAATCCGGGTTCTGGCGCATCAGTGCATCGAGCGTGGCCCGTGCCGCGGCTGCCTCGCCGCAGGCGAACTGGGCTCGGGCCAGCCCCAGCATCAGGTTCGGATCGTGCTCGTACAGCCCCTTGAGCGTCTGCTGGTAGGTTTCCACGGCCTCGCGCGGACGGTCCTGCCGGAGCAGCTCTTCGGCGTAGCGCTGTCGGGCATCCACGCCCCCGGTCACTCGCGCCTGATGGCCCAGGCGCCGCAGGTCCGCGCCCGGGTCCAGCGCCTTGCGCACGCCTTTGACGGTGCGCTGGGTGGTCCGGCTGCGCAGCAGGCCGGGAATCAGCTCCGCCGCGATGTAGGCAATCACGCCAGCGTAGGACAGCAGCGCCAGCACCCAGATCCAGATCTGGTTGCGGCCGGTCTTGATGCAGTGGACGATGAGCAGGGCCTGCAGGATCAGCGACAATACGACCAGGGACATGGCGGGGAACTCTCCTGCGTGGCGTCCGGGCGGGGGAGGCGATTATGCTTCAGCGGATGTCCCTGCGTTCCGCAACGCTTCTGGCCCTGATCCTGCTTCTGGGGTCGGGCGTTTCTCCATTGCTTGCCGGCGAACCCGGCCCAGCCAGCCGGCCCCGCATCGGCCTGGTGCTTTCCGGCGGCGGCGCGCGCGGTGCTGCCCACGTGGGCGTGCTCAAGGTTCTCGACGAGCTGCGCATTCCCGTCGATGCCATTGCGGGCACCAGCATGGGCGCGGTGGTGGGCGGCCTGTATGCCAGTGGTCTTACCGGCGCCCAGATCGAGAAGGAGCTGGCCTCGGTGGACTGGGAGAGCGCCTTCAGCGATCGTCCGCCGCGCGCCGACCTCAACTTCCGGCGCAAGCGGGAGGACCGCGACTTCCTCGTGCGCCTGCCGCTGGGCCTGCGCGACGGGCGCTTCCAGCTGCCGCGCGGCCTCATCCAGGGCCAGAAGCTCAGCGAGATACTGCGGCGACTGACCCTGCCCGTGAGCCAGGTGCGCAGCTTCGATGAGCTGCCGATCCGCTTCCGCGCGGTAGCCACGGACCTGGAGACCGGCGAAGGCGTGGTGATGGATGGCGGCGATCTGGCCAACGCGATCCGTGCCAGCCTCTCGGCGCCCGGCATCTTCGCGCCGGTGGAGCGCGACGGCCGGCTGCTGGTCGATGGCGGCATCGCAGACAACCTGCCGGTGCGCATTGCGCGCGAGATGGGCGTGGATGTGCTCATCGTCGTCGATGTGGGGTTCACGCTGGTCGGGCGCGACCGCCTCGACAGCGTGGCCGGAGTTTCCAACCAGATGCTCGCCATCCTCATCCGGCGCGAAAGCGACCGTGAGCGCGCCACTCTCGGCCCGCAGGACATCCTCATCGATCCGGCGCTGCGCAATCTGTCCTCCTTCGATTTCTCGCGCCTGACGCGGGCCATGGACATCGGCGAGCAGGCGGCGCGCGAGGCCGTGCCGCGGCTGGCGCGGTTGTCTCTGGGCGAGGCCGACTACGCCGCGTGGCTGGCGCAGCGCCGCATGCCCGTGCTGCCCGAAACGCAGGTTGCCTTCGTGCGGGTGGACGCGGCTTCGCGGGAATTCGCGGCGCCGGTGAATACGCTGTTCGGCTCGCTGGCCGGCAAGCCGCTGCAGCTCGAGGAGCTCGAGAGCCGGGTCAGCCGCTACTATGGCCAGGGCGTGCTGGAGACGCTGGACTACCGCCTCGAGCCGCAGTCCCCGGCCGATCCGGACTCACCCCTGGGGCTGACCTTCTCCGCACGCGCCAACTCCTGGGGGCCGAACTACGTGCGTTTCGGTCTGCGTCTGCAGGATGATTTCACCGGCAACTCCACCTTCGATGCCGCAGTGCGCGTGAAGCTCACCGAGCTCAACCGCGCCGGCGCCGAATGGGTGTGGGATGCGCAGGTGGGCGGCACGCCGCGCATCGCCACCGAACTCTTCCTGCCATTTTCCCAGCGCCAGCGCTGGTTCGCGGCGCCCAGCGCCGTGTTCCAGATACACAGTGTCGCCCAGGTGGACCCGGACACCGAGGAGCAGGTCGGCGAGCTGCGCGTGCGTTCGACGCGTTACGGCATCGACGTGGGCCGGCAGATCGGCAACGCTGCGGAACTGCGCGCCGGCATGGGCCGCGAGCTGGGCAGTTCCTGGGTACGCCTCGGTGATACCACGGAGCCCCGCGACCGGTTCCGCACCCGCGAGTCCTTCCTGCGCTACAGCCTCGACCGCTTCGACAGCGTGGCCTTCCCGCGACGCGGCGATTCGCTGCTGCTGGAGTGGCGCGGCCAGCTCGACGGCCGCTTCGAGAACAAGGTTTCCGACTCGCTGCGCTTCGACTGGCGCCTGGCGCGTTCCTGGGGGCGCAATACGGGACTGGTGTGGGTCTCCGGCGGCTCGCTGCTCGACCCGCAGTTCGCGGATGCGCGCAGCTTCTTTACGCTGGGAGGCTTCCTGAATCTCTCCGGACTCACTGCCGATACGCTCAGCGGCCCGCACTACGCCATCACGCGCCTGATCTATTACCGGCAAGTAGGCCGGGGCGGTGAGGGTTTCCTGAACGTGCCCATGTATGCCGGCATGTCGTTCGAGGCGGGCAATGCCTGGCAGAACCGCGGCGACATGGAGGTCGGCTCGGCGCGCAAGGACTTCAGCGTGTTCTTCGGCCTCGACACTTTCCTGGGTCCGGCGTACTTCGCCGTCGGCTACGACGCGCGCGGGCGCAGCGCGTTCTATCTGTCGCTGGGCCGCGGATTCTGATCAGGCCAGGCCGCGGCTCGAAACCAGGTTCTCCACCTTGGAGAATTCCAGCGTGGGAGCATCCTTGGGACGCGAGTAGTCGTGCCGGCGGCTCATCTCTGCCAATGCGGCATCGCGCTCCTCGGCGCTTCGGTACCAGTGCAGGCGGTGCCAGTCCGGTCCCAGGATCCTGCGGAAAGGGTCATTGGGCTTGAGGCTCACGCGCACACCGTAGGGGTGCGGTTCCTCGCTGTGCGGCTTGCGCAGGTTGTGCGCGGATTGAATCATGGCCATGCCCTGATGATACCAGCCGCTATTGAATTCAGTTGCCGGACGCGTCATCTTCAGGCGATGTCCCTGTTTACCCGGTCCGCCGTGATGCCCACCGCAGCCGCGGCCCTGCCCGGGCGAGATACCCCGCTCCGGGTTCCTGCCCAGCATGCGGTCAGTGGCCATCCCCTCCAGGGTCCCTTCGAGGCCCACTACCAGCAGGCCATCTTCGGCATGGGATGCTTCTGGGGAGCCGAGCGGCTGTTCTGGCGCCTGCCCGGCGTTTATTCCACCTCCGTGGGTTATGCCGGCGGTTTCACGCCCAATCCCACCTATGAAGAAGTGTGCTCCGGGCATACCGGTCACGCCGAAGTGGTAAGAGTGGTTTTCGATCCCGGCGTGGTCAGTTACGGGCGGCTGCTGCAGACCTTCTGGGAATCCCACGATCCCACTCAGGGGATGCGCCAGGGCAATGACGTGGGCACGCAGTACCGCTCGGTCATCTACGCGACTACTGCCGAGCAGCTCGCTGCCGCCGAGGCTTCCCGCGACGCCTATCAGTCGGCGCTGCACGCGGCGGGGCGTGAGCGCATCACCACCGAAATCGCGATGGCCCCGGTGTACTACTTCGCCGAGGATTATCACCAGCAGTACCTGCACAAGAATCCCAATGGGTATTGCGGGATAGGGGGATGCGGGGTGAAGTTTCGCCCCGAGTGACCTGTGATTTGCGAACGAGGTCACTGGATCCGCATGTCCAATGGCCTCGGGATGCCGGATGAGTAGACTCTGCAGATCGCTGGATGATTAGGGATGTCGTCAATGCAGAGGCTTTTCGCGCCGCTTCTACCGCTCATCCTCCTGTCTGCACCGCTGCATGCCCAGGCGCCGCCGCCGGATTGTGCCGCACCTCAGACGCGCGATGCACTGAGCCGCTGTGCTGCGCGTGAGTTGCGCGAGTCTGATGCCCGCATCAATGTGCTCTACAGCGCACTGATGAAGAAAATCGATGCAAGTGCGCGCCAGTCGCTGCGTTCTTCTCAACGTGACTGGATTCGTGACCGCGATGTGCATTGCTATGTTTCCAGCAGCGAAACGGACCGCGAGCGCTGGTATATGTCCGTGGCGCAGGATCCGCGAGTCGCCAGCTGTGTCACCGACGAAACCCGCTACAGGATTGCGACCTTGGAGGCCATGAACGAGGGCAGGCCGCCGCCAACTCGTGCTGAGTTCCTGCAGTCCCGTACTGCGGTCAGCCAGATGGCCACTACCATCCCGGACTCCCAGGGCAATCCCCGCATGCCGACCCGGCACATCGAGGGCAAATGGTATTTCGAGGTTGCCGTCGACCGTCAGGCTGTCGCACAGCAGGGGCCGCTCGATGTCATGGCCGGCTTTGCGACCGGGGAGGAATTCATCGGCACCATGCATCGCATCCGAGTCAGCGATCGCGGTCCGCTGATCATCGGATGCGCGATCGACCTGGACAATGGAATGGTCTACATACGTGAGAATGGCAGCTGGAAAGGCAAGGATCCGGGCAGCAATCTGGGTGCTGCGGTCAAGCTGGGACGCGAGTATTCGGCGCAGGTGCGCGGCAGCGAGCGGATCGATCTGTTGCTTGCCTCCGGCGCCATCAAGGCCAATTTCGGCGGTACGCCATTCGTCTATCCGGCACCCGACGGCTATAACAGCTGGCGCTAGCTGGCGTTGCATTCATGATCTCCGGGGTCTGGGGCGGGAAGGCTGGTTGATTGGTAGTGCAAGAGTTACTATCAAAAATAGTTTGATGGACGCCCTATCAGGGCTGCGTAATCCAGTGGCGCGGGATTTGGCCGAGGGGATTGCATGAAGAGCGTTTCCGTTTCGTTGGCCGGCGCGGTGTTGGCACTCTTTATGCTCGCAGGCTGCTCTCCGGCTGCGCGGACCAAGAGCGCTCCTGAACTGCCGGATTTCGAGGGTTTCTGGGACAACCTCAGTGGCTTCCATATCGACGACTTTACTTCCGCCGCCAAGGGCGACGAGCTGGGCAGCCGTGAGTTCCGTCCGGCCGATCCGCCGTACAACGCCGAATATGCGGCCCAGTGGAAGGTGGTACAGGAGTCGCATGCGCAGGGCAGGCCCATCAATGACCCGACGGCCACCTGTCTCTGGCCTGGCGTGCCGCGCGTGATCTGGAACCCGTTTCCGGTGGAAATCGTCATTTCCGACCAAGGCCGGCGCATCACCTTCCTCGAGGAATACATGAGCCAGGTGCGGCGTGTGTATGCCGACGGACGCGGCCATCCCGAGGATGTGGAGCCGTCCTACAACGGCCACACCATCGGGCACTGGGAGGGGCAGACGCTGGTAATGGATACCGTCGGCCTGCGCGAAGACACCATGCTGCAGAACACCGGCATGATGCACAGCGATGCCCTGCAGGTGAAGGAGCGCTGGCGGCTGGTGGAGCCGGACGTGCTGGAAGCGGAGATCACCATGATCGATCCCAAGGCTTTCACGGCACCCTACGTCACGCGCCGCCTGTACCGGCGGCATCGCGACTGGACCATCCAGGACTACGTCTGCGAAGAGAACAACCGCGAGCGCATCGTCGACGGAGTCACCACGAATTTTCCGCCCAAGAAATGAAGCAATGAGTATCGGCATCATGAGACGTACCGCATTCGCCGCAATCCTGGCTTCGGCCCTGGCTTTCGCGCAGCAGGCCATGGCAGCGCCGGCCATCCCGAACCTCGAGGGCAAGATCCTCACCGTCAGGGGGCCGATCGATCCGGACAAGGCCGGCCAGACGCTGATGCACGAGCACATCTTCATCCACTTCAAGACGCCCACGACCGCGGCGGGCGAATTCGACCAGATGACCCGCGCGCAGAGGAAGCTCTCGCAGCAGGCGCTGGAACGGGCGCCGAAGGACTGGGTGGACGGCGGTCATGATCCGGACTGGGCCAAGGGTTTCCCGCCGGGCTGGAACACGCTGGATGACTTCGACACCCAGCTCGCCGAGATCATGGCGTTCAGGAAGGCCGGCGGCGGCACCATTGTCGATGTGTCCAATTTCGGGCTGAGCCGTGATCCCAAGCGCCTGAAGCGCATCTCCGAAGCCTCGGGCCTGAACGTCGTCATGGGCGCCGGCTGGTACCAGAAGATGTTCCATCCGCGTGACATGAGCGTGCGCACGGTGGAGGAGCTGACGGACATCATCGTGCATGACATCACGGTGGGCGCGCAGGGCACGAACATCCGCTCCGGCATCATCGGCGAGATCGGAGTCGAAGGCCGGCCGCTGACCGACAACGAGATCAAGAGCACCCGGGCCAGCGCGCGCGCCAGCGTGCTGACCGGCGCGCCGATGTCCTTCCACATGGGCGGCGGCACGCCGGAGGAGAAGCAGCGCATCCTCGACATCGTCCAGCAGGAAGGCGTGGACCTGAACCACGTGGTGATGGGCCACAATGGCACCGGCGATGTGGCGCAGATGAAGCGCATCACCGAGCGCGGCGCTTACATAGAGTTCGACTTCCTCGGCTTTGGCGCCCAGGCCATAACGCCGGAGGCCACCGCGAAGCTGGCGCAGAACATCGCCAATCTGGTGGCGGCCGGGCTCACCGACCGCATCCTGCTTGGCCATGATGTCTGCACGCAGATGCAGCTGGCGAAGAACGGCGGCGGCGGGTTTGCCTACATCTCCAATTCGCTGCTGCCGGCGCTGAAGGCCCAGGGTGTGAGCGAGGAGGCCATCCACAGGATGATGGTGGACAATCCGCGCCGCGTCCTGACCTTCGTGGCGCCGCGGCCATTGCCCAAGGCCTGAGCGTGGACAGGGGCAGTGTGGCCGCCATGGGGGCGCCGGCTCCGCAGGGGACATCCTGAGCGGTCTGCCAGTCCCGCTGCAGATCGGCCTGCTGGTGGTGCTGTTTGCGGCCGGATTCGCAGCGCGCCGCCTGAACCTGCTCGGCCCGAAGCAGGCCGGCGGCATGCTGGAGCTGGTGCTGAATGTGGGGCTGCCGGCCCTGTTCATCTCCAATATCAGCCGGCTGCACCTGGGCATGGAAGTGGCCGTGCTGCCGGTGGCGGCGGTGATCATCATCGTCGCGCTGCTGGCCGCCGCCGTGGCCACCGGCCGGCAGCTGGGGTTGCAGCGCGCCGAGCAGGGCGCCCTGGCGCTCTGCGTGATGTGCATCAACAACGCCTTCCAGTTCACCTTCGTGCTCCCGGCGTGGGGTGGCGAAGGTTTTGCCTATCTGGCGCTGTTTGATTTCGGGCACACGCTGATGCAGGGCACGCTGATCTACGTGGTGGCAGCCGCCTATGGCAGCCATTCCGCGGGTGCCGCGGTGATTGCGCGCAAGGTGCTGGCCTTCCCGCTGCTGTGGGCGCTGGTCGCGGCGCTTGTCATCAATGTCTCGGGCTATGTGCTGCCCCGGCCGGTTGCTTTAGTGCTGGACACCGGGGGCCGCCTGGTCCTGCTGCTGGTCGTGGTGGCGCTGGGCGTGCTGTTCGATGCGCGGCTGGTGCGTTCGCGTGGCGTCGTCGCGGCGCTGTTGCTGCGCACGGGGCTGGGGTTCGCACTGGGGTGGATGCTGGCGGCGCTGTTTGGTCTCACCGGCATGGCGCGCGCCGCGCTGCTGCTGGGCGCGGCGGGGCCCATCGGATTCTCTTCCGTGGTGCTGGCCAGCCGCGAGGGTCTCAGCCGGGATCTGTCCGCCAGCGCCGCATCGATCTCCGTGCTGCTGGGGTTCGTCTACGTACCGCTGGAGCTGTGGCTGCTCGCTCCCTGAGCATCGCTGCGCGTCAGCGCGGGGGTTCCTGTCCCGGAGTGGGGTCTTCCATGGGGAAAGTGCGAACCCCGCCGCCGGCAGCCGGTGCCGCGGCTGGTGCACTGTCTGATGTTGCGCCGGTGGCCGGGGCGGCACGCGCGGGAGCGCCGGCGCCTTCGCCGGTGCTGGCGGCGACGGCCGCGAGGAAGCGGCGGACATTTTCCGAATCCTTGGTGACCGCGCCGCTCATGATGTCCGAGGCCAGCACGCCGCGGCGGCCATAGAATTCCGCATTGCCGTTGTTGTCGACGGTCAGCGCCGTACCGTCCAGCGCCAGGCCGGCAAACAGGCCGCGCGCGCGGGCATAGGAATAGACCTCGGCATTGAATCCGCCGGCGGCTTCGGCGGAGCGGCCCACTGGGCCGGCCGCCACCGATGCGCCGGCGCCCAGAGTGAGCTTGCCGCCGGCCAGGCCCTCGACGCCGCGCCGCGTGGTGAACACCAGCACCACATCGGCCTCCTGGGCGCCGAACTGCAGGCCGAAGCTGCCGCCGGTGAGGTTCATGAACACGGGGTTGGTGAAGCGGCCGCGCGCGTCGCGCACCACCATCACGCCATTGCCCCGGCGCCCGCCCAGGAAGAAGGCAACCTTGGTCACCGAAGGAATCACCGCCACGGCATAGGCGCGCTGCAGCAGCAGCTCGGGGATTCGCTGGTCGGGCGTATTGCGCAGCTCGTCCAGTATCTCGCTGGCCACGAGCAGCCGGGCTTCCTGGCGGGCCTGGGCATGGGAAACCGTGGTGCCGGCCGCAGCGAGCAGCAGGGCGCCGAGGGTGAAGATCTTGCGCAAGGTGTTCGGCATGGGCGTCAGGGTCCTCGAGGTTTGCGTCGAAGCTTACCGCAGGCTTTGCAGCTGCGGTATGGTGGAACGATGAACAGCCTTCCCTGTGCCGTCACCTGGTTGCGACAGTCCGCGATGCGTTTGGTTCTGTTCGTGCTGGCCGCGGCCTGCAGTACTGCGCGGGCGGAGTGGATCTACCGCGATGACGCCATCATGGGAACACGCGTTGCCGTGGAGGTGTGGGCGCCGGACCGTGCGTCGGGCGAGACGGCCATCGATGCCGTGTTTGCGGACATGCGCCGCATCGACGAGCGGATGAGCACGTACAAGGAAACCTCCGAGATCTCGAAGGTCAACCGCGAGGCCGCGCAGCATCCGGTGCCGATCTCGGCGGAGCTGTTCTCGCTGATCGAGACGGCGCAGCAGTATTCGGCACTGTCCGACGGGGTGTTCGACATCACCTATGCCAGCGTCGGCTATCTGTACGACTACCGCAACCACCGGCGGCCCGACGGCAAGGCCATTGCCGAGGCGCTGCATTCGGTGGACTACCGGCAGCTGAAACTGGACAAGGCCGCCGGCACCATTGCCTTCGGCCGGCCCGGCATGCGCATCGATCTGGGCGGCATCGGCAAGGGCTATGCGGTGGACCGCGGCATCGACATCCTGAAGCAGCTGGGCTACGGCCATGCCATGGTCAATGCCGGCGGCGATACCCGCGTCGTGGGCGACCGTTTCGGCAAGCCGTGGATGATCGGCATCCGCCATCCGGACCGCAAGGACGAAGTGGTACTGCGCATTCCGCTGCAGGATGCGGCGTTCTCGACCTCGGGTGACTACGAGCGCTTCTTCGACGAGGGCGGGGTGCGCTACCACCACATCATCGATCCCCGCACCGGCACTTCGCCGCATGCGGTGCGCAGCGCCACCATCATCGCGCCGACGGCCACGCGCACCGATGGCCTGTCGAAGACGGTGTTCATCCTGGGGCCAGTGAAGGGCATCGAATTCATCAACCGGCTGCCCGACGTGGATGCCATCGTCATCGCCGCCGACGGCAAGGTGTTCTACTCGAACGGCCTCGCGCCGCCCAAGTAGGCCGCGGCCGGCGGGTCAGAACCAGAACGAGATGAAGAACTGGATGATGTCGGCGTCGAGCGAATACAACGGCTCGGTGCCCGGCTCGGCCGCGCCTGGAGGAAAGGCGGTGAGGTTCCGGAAGTCGTCGTACTTGATCATCATCCGGTTGTAGTGCAGGTTCGCCGTGCCCTTCTTGAGCCAGGACAGGAAGGTCACCGGGAATTCGTAGGCGGCGCTCACGCCCAGCGTGTGGGTCAGGTAGCTGGCGTTTTCCTTGTCGCGCACCATGAAGTTCTGGTAGCTGGCGCGAGGGAACAGGTCGCTGTAGAAGTTGGCGCGGTTCTGCGTATAGAAGCGGTAGGAGCCGCTGAAGGTCCACTTGCTCCCCACCGGCTGCGTGTATTCCAGGCCCGCCGTGTGCGCGTCGATGCCCCAGCTGTCGGTGTAGAAGCGGTACTGTCCCTCGATTGCCGCGCGCCAGGGCAGGAAGTAGCGCAGCCGCGCGGAGCCTGCATTGCCGGTGCGGGTATTGGGGAAGATCTCCGGCGCACGGGTGTAGCTGCCGGGGGCCGGGCCGGCGTAGCGCATGGTGCGGTAGGGGTTCTGCAGGTACCCCTCTTCGGTGATGGTCTCGAAGTTCAGGGCCAGCAGCATGCTGCGCGTGAGCACCTGGGTGACGCCCACGCGGTAATTGCGCCGGTCGACATCGCGCTGGAAGTCCGGCTCCCCGCGCTTGCCCACGGTATCCCAGCCGCGCGAGAAGCCCAGGCTCACCGTGGTGAGATCGCCGAAGAGGTCCTGCGACAGGCCCAGCGAGTAGGTGTCGGACTTGTAGTCGTTCTCCTCGCTGGTGAGCACGCTCACGGAATAGATGGACTTGCCGCGCAGGTACTCGGCGCCGAGGCTCTTCTGCTCGCGCCGTTCCTTGTAGGGGCTCGCCGTGGTCACCACGTCGATCGAGGCGCTGGAGATGGCATCGACGTAGTAGTTCGCCGTGGCGGCGAAGTTCTCGCCGAACTTGCGGCGCACCAGGATGGAGGGGCCCTGCACGGTCACGCCGCCGCCGTCATAGCGGTGGTACATGATGTCCGCGCGGTTCTCGGGCAGCACGGCCGCTCCGGCGGCGGCGGGCCCCAGCACCGCGCCCAGCAGCAGGCATCGCAGCAACGCGCGCATCAGTTGCAGCCGCAGCCGCCGCCCGAGCCGCCGGTGGCGCCGCGGGCGCCTTCCCGGACTTCGAAGACGTGGTCCATGTAGGAGGAGGAAACCGGATCCGGGTCCAGCGCCATGATGGGATCGGACAGGCGCTCGCGCTCGTAGGGTTTCACCCAGGGCTCGATGGGGCCGCAGCCGCTGCACAGCAGGCCGGCCGCAATGAGGACAAAGAGCGCGCCACGCATCGTTTCGTTCCTACTCCCGCACCAGCGCGCGGATCTGGTCCAGATACTGGTTTTCGTCCCCGGGCTTGTAGCCCCGGTGCAGCCAGCGCAGGTTGCCCTTGCGGTCGACGATCACCGTGCTGGGCATGCCTGCTACGGCGTAGAGCTTACTGACCTCGCTCTGGGTGTCGAACAGTATCGGAAAGGTGACAGGTGTGGCCTTGAGCCAGTCCGCTGCCAGAGTGGAATCCGGTTCGACGTTCACGCCGATCATCGTGAAACCCAGGGGCTTGTACTTCTTGTGCAGCTGTTCCAGCAGCGGCATTTCCTGGCGGCAGGGACCGCACCAGCTGGCCCAGAAGTTGATCATCACGACCTGGCCCTTGTACTGGTCGAGGCTCACCGGCTTGCCGGCCATGCTGGGCAGCCGGAAGTCCGGGGCGGGCCCCGAGGGCGCTACGGCCAGAGCAGGCGTCGACAGCAGCGCCGCGACGAGCAGGGCGCGCAGGGGTGCGGATGCAGTCATCATCAGATCTTCCTCCAGCCTTCAGAAGAACACGGTCGCGCCCAGCCAGGCGCCGATGTTGTTGGTGAGCTTGTCCTTGCCCAGCAGGTCGGACTGGAAGATGTGGTCCTGCACATCGATGTGGATCGCCAGCCAGTCCGTTGGCAGTACCCGGTATCCGGCGCCGAAATTCACCGTGAAACGGTTGTCGCCGGCGAACCGGGTGCTGCCGATGCCGCCAATCAGGTACAGCGCGCTGTTCATGGCACGGTTGCGGCCGAGGTACACCTCGCCCGGAAGCAGGTTGTAGCCCAGCGACAGGCTGTAGTACGTGAAGCGCCTCTCATTGCCGGCAAGCAGCTGCACATTGCCGCCCAGGGTCTCGAAGCTGGTCTCCCCGGCGGTGGAGCGGCCGATGTTGGCTTCCAGGAAGAAGTCCTCGGTCACGTGGTACGCGGCGCGGACGCCGTACACCGGGTTGGTGCCGAAGTCCTCGATGGAAAGGGCGCCGTAATAGGCGCCGAGCTCCACGTTCTCGGCGTCGATCTTGGGTACCTTGATTTCACGCCGTTCAACCCGGGGGTCGACCACCCGCGGCGGTTCGCCCGCCTGCCGCTCGTCAGCCTGCGGCTCTTCCGCGGCGGCGGCATTGCGGTTGCCATGCCAGGGCCAGCGCAGCGAAGAGCAGCCGGTGGACCCCAGCAGCAGCGCCGTCAGAAGAAGAACGCGAGCCCCAGTTTCCATTCGTCGATCTCCTCATTTTGATTGCGGCTGGTGAATACCATGTGGCTGCGGTATTCGGCGCGGGCGAAGAAGCGCCGGGTCAGGTAGAAGCGCACGCCCGCTCCCACGTAGGCGGTCTGGTCGGTCCGGTCCTCGGGCACCACCAGCGTGGACTTGGGCTCGATGTAGATGACGCCGGTGCCCAGCGTCACGAAGGGTGACAGGCGCCATTCGGGCCTGAATACGTGCGTCAGTCCCACGTCGAGGGCGTAGCCGTTGGAGGCGTTGCCGAGGAATTGCGAGGCGGTGAGCTCGATGGCCAGCTGCTCGTTGAACGAGCGTGACAGGTAGCTGGAGATCAGCGTGGCGCCGCCGTAGTCGCCGGCGAAGGCGCCCAGCTCCCAGCGGTGGGAGGTGAAGCCGGCGCGGTCGCCCAGATCCACCTTGAACGGCGTGCCGTCGGCCCAGGTGGTCTTCATCATGTCGCGCTGATGTGCCCAGCCTTCGACGCCGCGGGGCGTGCGCACGCGGAACCACTCGGTGCGGCGGTAGAGCACATCCACCGAATCCCCGCGCGGCACCACCTGGGTGACGGCATAGCCGCGGCCCGGTCCCTGATGCAGCTCGAGGTAGGGCTCGGTGACGAACAGCTGCGCCAGTTCCTCCGCGGCAGCAGCCGGCCTGCCGGTGCCCGCGAGCACCAGCACCAGCAGGGCTGCGGCGAAGATCCGGTTAATTGAGCGGTACCGCTGGATCGAACGGATTGTTGAAGTACTGAGCACCGATGTCGACCCACTCGGAAATCAAACGCAATTCTGCCGCGGTGAGCCAGCCTTCGTGACTGCCTCCCGGCGCGAAGCGGCTGAAGAACCGCGTCGAGCCCCGCGCATTGGCCGCCGCCAGCGGTGGCGGCACCTGCGGCGTAGTCTGCACGGCCTGCCCGGTCTGCGGATCGATCGTCGTCACAACCCGCGGCTGTAGCGTACCACCAACAAGTTCCAGCTCGTCACTGCTGAAAAGCAGTTCGCGATAGGCCGCCTTGTGCAGCGGCTGCTGGTTCGAATCGCCGTCGCCGAGATCCAGCTGGCCGGCCGGGACCTGCGCGACCATGGCCGCGTCACGCTGCGCGTGGCAGTTGGTGCAGGTGTGGTCCGCGAGCACCGTCACGCCGTCGGTGTCCAGCACCTGGCGGTTCACGTACCACAGCGGATGGATGTGCTGCACGTAGTTGATGATGGTGCGGCAGGTGCTGTTCCATGCCGACATGCAGCCCGGCAGCACCGGTGCGGGAGTGCTCAGGCCCGTGGCACCGCCATAGGTCCAGGCGAAAGCAGTGTCCTGCGGCCGGCCGGCAGCCACCGGATCGGTCCATTCATCGGTGAACTGCACGTCCACGGACAGGCGCTGGGAGGCGCAGCTCTCATTGGCGCAGCTCCAGCGCGCGCGCGTCTGCGCCATGGTTTCGCCCGCGTCGGGGGAGAAGCGCGCCTGCGTGCCGGGGAAGGGCGCTCCGGTGGTCGCGGCGCCCGCCCATGCCGCTGCAGTGATGCCGTCGCGCCCATGCGCGGTGCCGGGGGGAGTGGTGGTCTGCTGATGGCAGCCATTGCACTTGCGGGTTTCACCCGGCCGCAGCTGCAGCCAGTTGCGGTGCGGCGTGAACAGGCGGCGGCCGTCCTGGTCCAGGATCGAGATCACGAAGGCGACGTTGGCCGGCACGCGCACGCGCACTGATCCGTCCGGCTCGA
The DNA here is from genome assembly GCA_049841155.1 of Steroidobacteraceae bacterium. Classification (GTDB taxonomy): domain Bacteria; phylum Pseudomonadota; class Gammaproteobacteria; order Steroidobacterales; family Steroidobacteraceae; genus ZC4RG30. The sequence goes on along the minus strand of JASGHI010000003.1, from coordinate 1,079,451 downwards.
TGGGCACGTAGCCCAGGATCTCGCGCATGTAATTGACGGTGCCGAAGGCGGCATTGTTCAGGTTCGGGAAGCCCAGCTCCCGGTCTCCGATCGAGACGGGCTTCTCGATGCGCAGGAAACGCGCCGGGCGCTGTGCGGCCGTGCGCAGGGCAGGGTTCGCCAGGGTCGCGATGTCCGGATTGCCGGCGCCGGTATTGCGCGCCGCGCCGTCGAAGTCGTAAACGCTGCGGATGTCGAGGATGCCGACACCGTCGGTCTGCAGATCGCTGTCGAAGTCGAGCACCGGCACCTTGTCGAGGATCACCGCTTGCGGCGCGCGCGGCTGCGCGGCGACCAGGTCGGTGATCATGACGCCCTCGACAGGCTCGAACAGCGGTTTGAAGGTGTTGTCGGCCGGATCGAAGATGAAGGCGCTGTACAGTGGAGGCGCCGGAACCGGATCCGCTGCCGCGAGTCGCTCCGGCGTGCAGGGCACGATCGCGGCAGGCGTCCTGCTCTGGTCCAGCAGGCGGCACTGCGACCAGCTGACGAGGATGCGGTTGGTGCCATCCCACAGCGGGAAGGCCGACAGGAAGCGTCCGCCGGGCGAAGGGCCTTTCACCGTGCTCACTTCGTTGGGCGTGGCGCGTGTCTGCGCCGGGCCGGTCATGCCGGCGCTGGCGGCCAGCGGCTGGGTGTTCTCGACGTAGGTGCGGGTGTCGATGAGGGTCAGGTCGCCGCCGAAATCCGCGTCCGTGAACGGCCGCACCAGCGCCAGGATGCGGCCATTGGGCATTTCCCTGGGCTGCACGAACTGGATGACCGAGTTGGCGGTGCCGGTGGCATGGCTGTAGGCGCCGTAGTGCAGCTGCAGGTTCGTGCCGTCGGGATTCGCCGTGTACAGGTGAATGCCGCGGCCGGTCGATCCGTCCCAGCGGCTCCACAGCAGGCGGCCATCGGACAGCACGGTGGGGGAGAGGTCGTGGCTCTGGTTGAAGGAAATCTGGTGGATGTCGGTGCCGTCGGCCTTCATCACGTGCAGCACGAAGGCGCTTTCGTTGCGCGCATCCGTCTGCGCCTCGTAGCCCGGCTTGCCTTCGTCGCGCAGCACGGCCTGGCTCTGCCGCTGCCGCGTGGAGGAGAAGACGATGCGCCCGTCGGGAAGATAGGCCGGCGCAATGTCGTTGCCTTCGGCCGCGATGGTGTCGGACGCGATTACGCGGCGCAGCGTATCGGTGGAAACGTCATACTCCCAGATGCCCCAGGTCGGTGGATCCTTTTCGTCCTGGTTCTGCGCCAGCGGACCGCGCATTGCGAAGATGAATTTCTTGCCATCGACCGAGACGTTCACGTCCTTGATGTCGTACCGGTCGGTGGTGCCGGTGACGCGTTCGGTGACATTGCGTTCGGGCGCGGAGGGCGAGGCGCGGTCGCGCACCCACAGGTCGGCGTCCGGTACGGCGTCGCGCAGCTCGCGCAGGTCATCCTGTGCCTGCGGAATGGTGCGCTTCACGTAGGCGATCGGAAAATCCACGGTGCCCGGGTCGGCGCTCTGGCCGCTGCCGAGGTTCACGCTGCCGCTGCCGCTGCAGGCCGCGAGCAGCACGAGCGCTGCTGCAACTGCCAGGTTCCGGCACCGTACTGGAAGAGAGTTCACGTTGTGCATTTCCTTCGCGCCACCGAGCCGGCGCAATGCCTAAGTAGCCTTTACCTGTCCCGGGCAGCGCTGTGACGCAGCTCGCATAATTGCCGCGAAATCCCGAACATGTGACGTAAGACTTTCGTTTGTCTGTGCGCTGCGACGTCGGTCCTTTGAGACATTTCGGAGCTTAGTGGAAGCTCGCTACAGTCCCCTCGCACGGAACACAGCGCGCGGCCCAAGCGCGGCACGAGGAAAGGTCTCAGATGAAGCGACTGCAACACGGTCCCAGACTGATCGCTGCGACGGCGCTAGTCACGCTGTCGCTGTTTGCCGGCGCTGCTGCCCAGGCCGGTCCACGCGAACAGGCGAAGCGGATGCACGACCGACTGGCGGGTGTGCCGCCGAGTCCTGCCGTGCTGGACCAGATGGCGGCGGTGATCGGCTCCGACCCGCAGGCCGCGGCCAACATCGCCATGCAGGCGCCATCCTTCTACACCGCCACGCTGAAGAACTGGATCACGCCCTGGACCAACCGCGACCAGACTGCTTTTGTGCCCCTCAATGACTATACCGCCACCGTCATCGGCATGATCCGCGATGGCGTGGACTTCCGGCAGGTGCTTTCGGGCGACATCCTCTATGTCGGCGGCAGCGGCCTGCCGGCGTATTCGCCCACCAGCAATGCGCTGTACGAGCAGCTGGAGAACGAGGACCGCAACCTGGGCGATCAGTCGGTGCTGGTGAAATCCACCCAGTCGGAACACACCGGCGTTCCGGCGGCCGCGACCGCGGGGGTGATGACCACGCGCGCGGCGGCGCAGTCCTTCTTCATCGCCGGCACCAACCGCGCGATGTTCCGCTTCACGCTGATGGCGCACCTGTGCAAGGACCTGGAGCAGGTGATGGACATCTCGCTGCCGCATGACCGCATCCGGCAGGATGTGGCGCGCTCGCCGGGCGGTGACAGCCGCGTGTTCCTCAACAACTGCTCGGGTTGCCACACCGGCATGGATCCGCTGGCACAGGCTTTCGCCTACTACAACTGGGACGACACGGCGGGCCGCATCGTCTACACGCCCGGCATGGTGCAGCCCAAGTACCTGCAGAACTCCGACAATTTCAAGCCCGGTTACGTGACCAAGGACGATGGCTGGGACAACTACTGGCGCCGCGGCGCCAATCAGCTGATGGGCTGGAGTGACTCCCCGCCCAGGGGCAGCGGCCACGGCGCCAAGTCCATGGGCGAGGAACTGGCCAACAGCAACCAGTTCGCCCAGTGCCAGGTGGAAAAGGTGTTCAAGACCGTCTGCCTGCGGCCGCCGGTGGATGCGGCGGACCGCGCACGCGTGACCGCAATCACCAGCGACTTCAAGGCCAGTGGCTACAAGATGAAAAACGTCTTCGCCGAGACGGCCGCCTACTGCATGGGCGATTGAGGGAGACGCCAGGTGAACAACATGCGCCATTTCATCGCCGCCACGCTGCTGCTGGCACTTGCCGCCTGCGGCGGCGGTGCGCCCACCACGGTCAACCCGCTGACCACCCCGCCGACGGTGGCCGACTACACCGGCCCGGCGCCGGCAACCGCCGACGTGCAGGCCTTCCGCATCAACCTGTGGGAGAACATCAAGGCGAACAACCGTTGCGGCGGCTGCCACAATGCTTCGGGCCAGGCGCCGCGCTTCGCGCGCAACGATGACGTGAACCAGGCCTATGCCGATGCCACGCCCATCGTCAATCTCACGCAGCCGGATCAGTCCCACATGGTGCTGAAGGTGGCCGGCGGCCACAACTGCTGGCTCAGCAGCAACGAGGCCTGCGCCGACATCCTCACCACCTGGATCCGCAACTGGGCCGGCTCGACGGCCGGCGGCGGCACGCAGATCCAGCTGCAGGCGCCGGAGGACCGCAGCGTCGGCGACAGCCGCAGCTTCCCGGACCATGCCACCGACAATGGCGGCAACAGCTTTGCCAACACCATCTGGCCGCTGGTGCGCGGTGCGGCGCAGTGTTCGCGCTGCCATGCCCCGAATGCGACCACTCCGCAGGCACCCTTCTTCGCCAGCGCCGACAAGGACGAGGCCTACGCGGCCGCGCGCTCCAAGATCGATCTGGATACGCCGGACCATTCGCGTCTGGTGGTGCGCCTGCGCGACGAGTTCCACAACTGCTGGTCGGGAAACTGCGCCAATGACGGCGCGGCCATGCTGGCGGCGGTCAATGCCTTCGTGAACGGCATCGAGCCTTCGCATGTGGATCCGGCCTGGAAGGTGAGCCGTGCGCTGTCGCTCTACGATGGCACCGTGGCCGCCGGCGGCAACCGCTTCGAAACCCACACCATCGCGAAGTACGAGTTCAAGACTGGCACCGGCACCACCATCTTCGATACCAGTGGCGTGGAGCCGGCACTGAACCTGACCATGTCCGGCGCCACCGAGTGGGTGGGCGGCTGGGGCATCAACGTCAAGGCCGGCGGCAAGGCGCAGGGCACCACCACTGCCAGCAAGAAGCTTTCCGACCGGATCAAGGCCACGGGTGAGTACACCATCGAGCTGTGGGCCGCGCCGGCCAATGTGGCCCAGGAAGATGCCTATATTTTCAGCTACTCCGGTGGCGTGATGTCGCGCAATGTCACGCTGGCGCAGCGCGCCTACCAATACGAGGCGCTGGTGCGTTCCAGTACCACCGGCGCCAATGGTGCGCCGGCGCTGATCACGCGCGACACCGACCGCGATGCGCAGGCGGCGCTGCAGCACGTGGTGTTGACCTATGACCCGGTGAATGGGCGGCGCCTGTACGTGAACGGCAATTTCACCGGCGATGTGGATCCGCGTTCCGGAGGAACGCTTTCCGAGTGGGACGACACCTTTGCGCTGGTGCTCGGCAACGAGACCTCCAACAACCGCCAGTGGCAGGGCGTGCTGCGCTTCGTCGCCGTGCACAGCCGCGCGCTGACGCCGGAACAGATCCAGCAGAACTTCACCGCCGGTGTCGGCGAGCGCTATTTCCTGCTGTTCAACGTTTCGGCGCTCACCGGCGTGAACCAGGCCTACATCATGTTCGAGGTCAGCCAGTACGACAGCTACTCGTACCTGTTCAGCAAGCCCGCGTTCATCAGCCTCGATCCTTCCGCACGGCCGGGGTCGATCGACATCAAGGGCATGCGCATCGGCGTGAACGGCATCGAGCCGGTTTCGGGCCAGGCCTACACGCGGCTGGATACGCAGGTCACGGATGCCAACTACACGGCCGGCGCCGGGCAGCTGCTGTCCGAGGTGGGCACCGTCATCGGCCTGCAAAAGGGCCCGGCGGCCGACATGTTCTTCCTGAGTTTCGAGAAGATCGGCAGCCAGGAGAATGTGCGCACCGAGGCGACTCCGGTCACGCAGGATCCGGTGGACCTGGCCGCACGGCCGGACATCGGCATGCGCACCTTCGAGCAGATCAACCAGAGCTTCTCGCGCATCACCGGTGTGCCGACCACCAATGCCGGCGTGCGCTCCACCTACCTGCAGGTGCAGCAGCAGCTGCCGCCGGTGCCGAACATCGAGACCTTCCTGGCCTCGCACCAGACCGGCATCGCCCAGCTCGCCATCAAGTACTGCTCGGTGATGGTCGATGCGCCTGACATGCGCACGGCCTTCTTCCCGGCACTCAATACCGGTGCGTCGGCCGCTACGCAGTTCGCCGGTTCCGGGGCAGGGTCGGGCAAGGATGTGCTGGTGGTGCCGTTGATGCAGAAGGCCATTGGCCAGAGCCTCGCCACCCAGCCGCAGGAGGTGGATGTGCGTGCCGAGCTGGAAGCGTTGATCAACAAGCTGGTCGCCAATGGCGCCAACAGCGCCACCGTCGCCAAGGCTGCCTGTGCGGCAGCGCTGGGCAGCGGCGCCGTTTCGATACTCTGAGCAAGGGACACACGAATGCGTTACATCCGCAAGATCCCCAAGGGCCGCGGCCTGGACGAGCCCATCCTGCATGGTGACCACCGCCGTCCGGTAACGCGCCGCGAGTTCCTGTCCGCAGGTCTCACGACAGGCGCAGCCACGGTGGTGGTGCCTGCCGCGGCCGGCCTGCTGGCGGCACGCGGCGCCCGGGCGGATGTGCTCGCCGATCTCGGCGGCATCGGCTCAGGCGCTTGCGGCATCACGGGTGGAGCGGGCAAGGTGCCGTTCATCTGCTTCGACCTTTCCGGTGGCGCGAACATCGCCGGTTCGAATGTGCTCATCGGCGGCCAGGGCGGCCAGCAGGATTTCCTCCCCACGGCGGGGTATTCCAAGCTCGGCATTCCCGGCAACATGACGCCGAACCTGCCTGGTTTCATGAATACCAGCTTCGGCCTGGCGTTCCACTCCGACAGCGCCTTCCTGCGCGGCATGCAGATGCGCGCCCAGGCGGCGACGGCGGCCAGCACCAATGGCACCGTCATCGCCGCCCGTTCCGAGAACGACACCGGCAACAACCCCCACAACCCCATGTACGGCATCGCGCGCACCGGCGCGCGCGGCGAGCTGCTGACGCTGATCGGCTCGGTGAGTTCGGATTCGGGCGGCAACTCGATGGCGCCCGCCATGATGATCGATCCGAAGATCCGCCCCACCAAGGTGGACCGGGCCAGCGATGTCACGGGCCTGGTGGATACCGGCGAACTGGGCACATTGTTCAGCAATCCCGCCGATGCCGTCTCGGTGATGGAGTCCATGGCGGTGCTGACGTACCGCAAGCACGCGAAGGTCAACGCCAACCCCGGCAACAGCCCGGCCATCGACGATGCGGCGCTGAAGCAGTTCAACAAGTGCGGCTACGTGAAGTCGGCCTATCTGGCCGAGCGCTTCAACAATCCGGCGTCGCTGGATCCTGGCGCGGACGGCAGGATTGTCGGTCCGTCCGGCATTTTCACCCAGGCCGAATACAGCGGCGACCGTGAGTTCCAGAAGACCGCGGCCGTGATGAAGATGGTCATAGACGGCAATGCCGGCGCCGGCACCATGCAGATGGGCGGCTTCGACTACCACACCGGCGACCGCGCCACCGGCGAGTTGCGCGACCTGCGCGCCGGACAGTGCATCGGCGCCTGCCTGGAGTACGCCGCGCGCGTCGGCCGGCCGCTGATGATCTACGTGTTCAGCGACGGTTCGCTGTCGTCCAACGGCATGATCGACAATTCGGTCAATGGCCGGGGCAAGGGCGTATGGACCGGCGATGACCAGTCCACTTCGGCAAGTTTCTTCCTCGTTTACCGGCCGGGCGGTGCCCCGGTGCTGCGGGCCGCCACCATGAACCAGATCGGCTGGTACAGCGGTGCGGGCGCGGTGGTCAATTCGTCCAGTCCGGCGGCCAATGCCGTGAACCTGCTGGTGGAGATGACCATCCTCAACTACATGGCGCTCAATGGCGACGAAGGACAGTTTGCAAATCTGTTCCCGAGTCACGGTCTGGGGGCGAATCTCGACAAATGGATGGCGTTCGCGCCCGTCGTGTGAAGAAGGTCATTGTGCGGAACGGCGGGCGCGATATCCTGTCTGACATTGTTAAATAGCCTCAGTGTTTGCTGCTGTGCAGAATCGACGGTTCCATTCACTTCTGCCGGCAGCTGCGCTGCTGGCCATGGCCACGCTGGCCGGAGCGGCGGCGCCGGCCTACCGGCTGTTGCAGCAGCCCGCGCCGGATTTCGCGCTGCGTGCCAGCGGCGGACCCAACATGCGGCTGTCCGAATTGCGGGGCGACGTGGTGCTGCTGGCCTTTTACGGCAGCCGTTGCGGCCAGTGCGGCCCGCAGCTGGCGGTGCTGGACCGCCTGCTCGCGACCTACAGGCCGGCGGGCCTCGCGGTGCTGGCGGTGAATGTGGATGACAACCAGGAAGCGGCGCGCGAGTTCATCGCCGCGCGGCGCGTGAGCCTGCCCATGCTGCTGGACCCGGAAAAATCGGTGGCACGTGCTTACCGCATCGACAGCCTGCCCATGCTGCTGCTGATCGACCGCGGAGGTGCGATCCGCTACGCACATCGGGATTTCCGCCCCGCCAGCGAGGCGCTCTATGTCGAACAGATCAAGGCCCTTCTGGATGAATGACGGCAAGGTTGCACGCATGAATCGTCCGATACTTCATTGTCTGCTTCTCGCACTGGTCTTTGCCGGTGGCGCAGTGCTGGCTGCCCAATCCCCGGCACCGGCATCCCAGGCCTGGGCTCCGGCCGCGACCGCCGCAGCGCCGGCCGCAGCACCCGCCGAGACATCTGCCGACGCCCCTGCAGCCGGCACGCCCGACACCCGCGCGCTGGACGAGGAGATCCAGTCCATCAAGAAGGATGTGGTCGACCTGAACCGCGACCTGTTTGTGCTGGAGGAGGAGCTGCTGTTCCCGGCGAATACGCAGGTCGCGGTGTTCCTGTCGATGGACGTGGGCGAGTTCTTCGCGCTGGATACCGTGGAACTGCGCATCGATGACAAGCAGGTGAGCAAATATCTCTATACCCCGCGCGAGGCCGAGGCGCTGCTCAAGGGTGGCGTGCAGCGTCTTTATCTGGGCAACCTGCGCGTGGGCGGACATGAGCTGGTGGCCTTGTTCTCTGGCAAGGGGCCGCATGGCCAGGACTACACCCGTGGCGCGCAGCTGAAATTCGAGAAGTCCGTGGGCGCCAAGTACCTCGAGCTCAAGATCTCCGACCGGCAGCGCAAGAGCCAGCCGGAGTTCGAGATCCGGGACTGGGAGTAGGCGGTCAAGGTGCGAGGTGCGGTCCGCATCCTGTTGCTTGCGCTGCTCGCCGGTGTGGTTGCACCGGCGCTGGCTGCCGAGCGCGGCGAGGAGCTGCCCGCCACGCGTGTCCTCGACCTGCACTATGGCGACGTGCTGTTCCAGTACTACATCGACGAGGATTTCGAGGCCCTGACGCGGCTCGAGGCCTACACGCACTGGAACCGGATGCCGAATCACCGCAGCGAAGCCGAGCTGCTCGCCGGCGGTCTGTACCTGCAGCTGGGCATGCACAACGAGGCCGCGCGGCGATTCGAGGCCCTGACCGGCGCGCAGTTGCCGCGCAGCGTGCGCAGCCGCGCCTGGTTCTACCTGGGCAAGGTCTGGTACGCGCGCGGTTACTACGACCGCGCGGTGGAATCCCTGCAGCGCATCGACGGCGACCTGGCACCGGCGCTGGAAGCCGAGAAGCGGCATCTGCTCGCCAACGCGCTGATGCACCTGTCGCGCTATGACGAGGCCATTGAACTGCTGCGCAACTGGAATACGCGCAGCTCGTGGATGCTGTATGCGCGCTTCAATCTGGGCGTCGCGCTGCTGCGCAGCAACCGGCTCGCCGACGGCGCGCCTTTTCTCGATGCCGTGGGCCGCGCCGAGACGCAGGACGAGGAGCTGCTGGCGCTGAAGGACAAGGCCAACCTCGCGCTGGGTTATGCCTACCTGCAAGGAGGGCAGGCTGCCCAGGCCATGCCTTATCTGGAACGGGTGCGCCTGAATGGATCGCAGTCGAGCCGCGCGCTGCTGGGTCTGGGCTGGGCACATGCCGAGCTGGGCCAGTTCCAGGAGGCATTGACGCCCTGGCTGGAACTGCATGACCGCAATCTGCTCGATGCGGCCGTGCAGGAGGCCTATCTCGCCGTGCCCTATGCCTTTGCCCGGCTGGGCGCGAACGGTCAGGCCGCCGAATATTACGAGCAGGCGCTGACCTCCTTCGCATCCGAGACCGGCCGCATCGAGGATTCCATCGGCCGCATCCGCGAGGGGTCGCTGCTGAAGGATCTGGTCGGCGCGGAGGATGCCCAGTCGCCGCAGCGCGGGTGGTTCTGGCAGTTGCAGGAGCTGCCGGACGCGCCCGAGTCGCGCTACCTGTATCCGGTGCTGGCCGGCAACGATTTCCAGGAAGGCCTGAAGAATTTCCGTGATCTCGCCTTCCTCGGTTCCACGCTGGCGCGGTGGGACGAGAACATGGTCGTGTATTCGGACATGATCGAGGCCCGCGAGCGCGCCTACGCGGCCCGGATTCCGCGCGTCGACGCCCTGCTGGCGAGCGATGTCGCCGAGCAGCTGGATGCGCGCCGCAAGGCCGCCGAAGGCCAGTTCAACGAGATCGTCAACAGCGAGGACATCGCTGCGCTCGGCACGGCGACGCAGCGCGCCCAGTGGCGGCGCATCGAGGCGCTGGAGGCTGCGATCGCGGCCGACCCGGGCAATGAGGAACTCGCGGCGCTGCGGGACAAGCTGAAGCTGATCCGCGGCGTGCTGCAGTGGGATCTCACCCAGTCCTTCCGTGACCGGCTGTACCAGCAGCGGCGCGAGCTGCATGCGCTAGACCGGCTGCTCAACGAGACCGCCGACCGCTGGCTGCGCGTGCAGCGCGCGCGTGAGGTGGCGCCGACCACGACGGGCGATTTTGCGGTGCGCATCGCGGCGCTGCAGGAACGTCTGACGAGCCTGCGCGCCAAGCTCGCCGGCGCGTCGGATGGCCAGCGCCGGCTGCTCGGGGACATCGCCGTCGCCGAGCTCGATGCGCAGAAGCAGCGCATCGCCGACTATGAAGTGCAGGCGCGCTTCGCGCTGGCAACGATCTACGACCGGGCCGCGGAGCAGCCGCGATGAATGCCGCCATCCGCTTCATGGTGTGGAGCATCGTGGCCTGCGCCGGCCTGCGGGCGATTCCGGCGCCGGCGGCCGGACAGGATGCCCCGCGCACGCTCAAGGATCTGCCCAAGCGCAGCGTGGAAATCCGCAAGGACGTGGGCGGCGAGGGCAATGCCGGCCGCGCCATGGAGAACTACCGCCGTTTTCTTGAACTGCAGCGTACCGATCCCAAACTGCGCGCCGAGGCCCTGCGGCGGCTGGGTGATCTGTCGCTGGAAGGCGGCGAGCTGGAGCGGCTCGAATCCGAAGTCACGCGGGTGGACATGGGCGGTGCCGAGGCGATACGGCTGTATTCGCTGCTGCTGCAGGCGCATCCGGACTATCCGCGCAATGACCAGGTGATGTACCAGCTGGCGCGGGCCTATGAGACCACCGGACAGCCGGAGCAGGCCCTGGCGACGCTGGATGAGATCGTCCGCCGCTATCCGGCTTCGCGCGACATTGCCGAAGTGCAGTTCCGCCGCGGTGAGCTGCTGTTCTCCTTCCAGCGCTACCGTGACGCCGAGAGCGCCTATGCCGAGGTCACGCGCCGCGGGCCCGGCGAGTTCTATCAGCAGGGTCTCTACAAGCAGGGCTGGTCGCTGTTCAAGCAATCTCTCCAGGAGGAGAGCCTGCTGGTGTTCTCGCGGCTGCTCGACCTGAAGCTCAACGATGCCGCATCCAAGACCGGTTTCCGCGCGCTCGACACGCTGCCGCGCGCGGACCGCGAACTGGTGGACGACACGCTGCGCGTGATGAGCGTGACCTTCTCGGACCTGGATGGCGTTGCGCCGCTGAACCGTTTCATGGACAGCGTCGGCCGGCCGGCCTATGCGCCGCTGCTGTACGGGCGGCTGGGCGATCTCTATGTCGAGAAGCAGCGCTACCAGGATGCCGCCACGGCCTACCGCGCCTTCGTGGCGCGTGATCCGAACAATGAGCTGGCACCGACGCTTTCGACGCAGGCCATCGAGGCCTATCGCAAGGGTGGCTTCGCGCAGCTGGTGCTGGAAGGCAAGCGCGAGTACGTCGAGACCTACAATCTTGGCTCACCGTTCTGGCAGGGGCGCAGCCGCGAGGACTACCCGCAGATCGTTGCGCAGATCAAAACGCATCTGACCGACCTTGCGGCCTACTACCATGCCGAGGCGCAGAAGTCGAAGAAGTCCGAGGATTTCGTGCAGGCCGCGCGCTGGTACCGTCTGCAGCTGGCTTCCTTCCCCGACGATGCCGATGCCGCGCAGGTCAACTACCGCCTGGCCGATGTGCTGTTCGAGGGCGGGCAGTTCTCCGAGGCCGTCACCGAGTACGAACGTTCGGCCTATGCCTATCCCGTGGGACCGGATTCGGCCCGCGCCGGCTACGCCGCGCTCGATGCCTATGCGAAGCAGGAGGCGCTGCTGCCCGCGGCCGAGAAGGCCGCCTGGAAGCGCCGCGCCATCGAATCGGGTGTGCGCTTTGGCCAGACTTTTCCGGAGCATCCCGATGCTGCCGGTGTGCTGACGCGCGCCACGCAGGATCTGTATGCCGCGAAGGATCTGCCGCGCGCCATCGAAGTGGCCGGCATCCTGCTCGCGCGTACACCGCCGGCCGATGCTGCGCAGCGGCGCATCGCCTACAGCGTGACCGGTCAGTCGCGTTTCGACCTGGGCGAGTTCGCCGCGGCCGAGACGGCGTGGACTCAGGCGCGCCAGCTCACCGCCGGCGATGCAGCCGAATACAAGACGCTGACGGACCAGATCGCCGTATCGGTCTATCGTCAGGCGGAAAGCCGGCGTGCCGCGGGCGATGCCAGCGGCGCCGTGGACGACTTCCTGCGCATCGCGAGCGTGGCCCCGGGCACGCCAGTGGTCGAAACGGCGCAGTACGACGCCGCGGCAGCACTGATCACGCTCAAGGACTGGCCGCGTGCCATCCAGGTGCTGGAGGCTTTCCGCCGCGACTATCCATCGAGCCCGAACCAGGCCGATGTGACGCAGAAGCTGGCCGTGGCCTACATGCAGTCCGGACGCCCGGACGCCGCGGCAGTGGAGTTCGAGCGTGTGGCGAATGCTCCGCGGCAGCAGCCGGAGGTGCGCCTGGAGGCGCTCGGCATCGCCGCCGATCAGTACGAGAAGGCCGGCAACCGCGGCAGGACGATGGCGCTGCTCGAGACGCTGGTGAAGGAGTTCCCCACTCCCGTGGGAGAGCGGATCGAAAACCGGCAGCGGCTGGCCGAGTTCGCCGCGCAGGCCGGGGACGCGGAGCGCGAACGCTACTGGCAGCGCGAGATCGTCAAGGCCGATGCGGCTGCCGGCAGTGCGCGCACCGACCGGACGAAATATCTTGCGGCCCGCGCCAGCCTCGCGCTGGCACAGCCGGCGCGCGACAATTTCCGGGGGCTGGCGCTGCTGGCACCGCTGAACCGTTCGCTGGCCGCCAAGCGGCGCGCGCTCGAGGCGGCAATGAACGGTTACCGCGAAGCCGCGGCCTACAACGTCGCCGAGGTGACGACCCAGGCCAGCTTCGAGATGGCGGAGCTCTACCGTCAGCTGGGCGCAGATCTCATGGCCTCGGAGCGGCCGAAGAATCTGTCGGGCGATGAACTGGAGCAGTACGACGTGTTGCTCGAGGAGCAGGCGCAGCCCTTCGAGGAGCAGGCCATCCAGATGCACGAGGCCAATGCGCAGCGTGCGCGCGAGGGCCTGTATGACGACGGCGTGAAGGCGAGTTTTGCGGCGCTTGCGAAACTGCTGCCGGCGCGCTTCGGCAAGACCGAGCTGCCTCCGGCGTATTCGCGCACCATGACTTTGCCTGAGCCGCCGCCTCCGGCACCGCCGCCGGCCGATCCGGCCGATCCGGCGGCGCCGGCAGCTGCGCCGGCCGGGGCGCCACCGGCATTCTCCGCGCGTCTGGCCGCGCAGCTGGAGCGTGCCGTGCAGCTCGCCGAAGACTCCCGGCAGCAGGATGCGGAGCTGGAGTTCAGGCAACTGATGGAAGCAGCGCCGCAGAGCGGGGCGGCCGCCTACGACCTGGGCGTGCTGCTGCGCTCCGCCAACCGCCTTGAAGATGCCGAGCGGGCCTTCGCGACCGCCGCCGAGCGCAGTCCGCGCAGCGCGCTGCCGCAGGTGGCTCTGGGCCTGGTGCGCCGCGAAAGCGGGAATTTCGGTGCAGCGCTTGACGCGTATCACACCGCGATCGCCGTGGATCCGGAATATGCACCGGCATACCGCAACGTGGCCGTGCTCCAGGATCTCTACATGGGGGATCCGGCGGCCGCGTTGCCGGGATTCGAGCGCTATCAGGCCCTGACGGGCGAAGAGCGTCCAGTCACCAGCTGGATCGCAGATGTTAAACAGCGTGCCGGCAAGGCCGGCAGCGCAGCCGCCGCACCCGCGGCACAGGCGGAGGTAGTCCAATGAGAACGCTGCCAATGAGAACACTGACGCTGCTTGCCGGCCTCGCGGCCATGGTGGCGGCCGGTGCCGCGGAGCCAGCGAAAAGACCACCCCCCACGCGGGCATCACAGGCCTGGGCAACGGGGCCTGCGCCCGCACCTGCGCCGGATCCCGCCGCCGCTCCCCCGGTGGCGCCGCAGCCGGCGGCCGAGGCGCCGGCAGCCGTGACTCCCGCTGCCGCAAGCCCGCGCTCCACGGCTTCTCTGGAACCGGCCGTCGACACCTCTGCGCCTGCCAGGCCGGCGAGCCCGCCCAGCGCGGCATCCGCAGCCGTTGCGCCGGCCACCGGCACGGCGGGCGTACGCGACCGGCTCGAACTGGGCACGACGCAGATCACCGGCAACCGCGAGCTGCCGCGCGTGATGTACGTCGTGCCATGGAAACGTGCGGATCTGGGCGATCTGACCGGCAGGCCGGTGAACAGCCTGCTCGATGAAGTGCTCGAACCGGTGGACCGCGACGTGTTCCGGAGACAGAACCGGTACTACCAGGCGTTGCAGCCGGATACCGGCCGGTAGGTTCGAGAAGCAGGTCGCAGCAATTTCGCGGCGGCCCTTTCAAGGTGCGGAAGTCTTGCTGAGCAGCAAGGGAGTTCGAGATGGAATTTTTCACGATAGTGGGCCGCTTCTTCCAGGATGGCGGCGAGTTCATGTATCCGATCGCGATCGTGCTGGTGATCGGTGCGGCCATCGCCATCGAGCGCTGGGTGTACCTCACACTGGCGCGCAGCCGCAATCGCAGCCTGTGGCAGCAGATCGAACCGCTGCTGGCGCAGGGCAACTTCCGCCAGGCTGCGCAGGTCTCCTCGCAGTCGGATTCGGCCATCGGCCAGATCCTCACCTATGGCCTGGCGCGCGTGCAGAGCGCCCGGCGCCGTGACGACATCGAGAAGGCGATGGAGGAAAGCCTGATGGGTGTGCTGCCCAAGCTCGAGAAGCGCACGCACTATCTTGCGACCTTCGCGAACCTTGCGACGCTGTTGGGCCTGCTCGGCACCGTGATCGGCCTGATCGCGGCCTTCGGTGCGGTGGCGACGGTGAATCCGGCGGAGAAGGCCAACCTGCTGTCGGCCAGCATCTCCGTGGCGATGAACTGCACGGCCTTCGGCCTGATGACGGCGGTGCCGCTGCTGGTGATCCATGCCGTGCTGCAGACCAAGACCACCGAGCTGGTCGACAGCCTGGAGATGGCGTCGGTGAAATTCCTCAACTCGATCATGGAGCGCCGCACCGAAACCGCCCAGGCCGGGGCCTGAGCCGCGGTCTTTGCGGATACGCCGATGCGTCGCAACTACAGTCTGCGCAAGCTCCAGAGGCGCTACCGCAAGCCGGCGGAGCTGCTGCTGGTGCCGATGATCGACATCTTCACGGTGCTGGTCACCTTCCTGCTGATGACGGCCGTGTTCTCGCGCACGGTGATCATGGAGCTGAAGCTGCCGACGCAGAACGCAAGTTTCGTCGAGCCGCCCCCGGGTCTGGAACTGGAGGTGCTGCTGCGGCAGAACATGGTGCAGGTGGCTGACCGCAGGAGCGGGCCGCTCGCGACCTTCCCGCGCAGTTCACCCGATGCGCCGTACGATCTTGCCGGCCTGTCCGAATACCTGCAGGTGGTCAAGGCGAAATATCCGGAGAAGACCGACGCCACGCTGCTGCTGGAGAAGGACATTCCCTACGACATGCTGGTGCAGGTGATGGATACGCTGCGCATCCTCGAACAGCGCCAGGGCAATCAACTGGTGCAGGCCGAGCTGTTCCCCGACGTTTCCATCGGCGATGCGCCCGACGCGGGTCCGGCGCCGGCGGGAGGCCGCCCATGATCATGTCGGGACGCGCGCGCCGGATGATGACGCATCACCTGCGCAACAAGGCCGATGCGGAACTGAACCTCATCCCCATGATCGACATCCTGTCGGTGCTGGTGGCGTTCCTGCTCGTCTATTCCACCGAAGTGGAAGTGGTGCAGAACTCCAAGGGCATAGAGATCCCCGAGTCCATCGTCACGATGAAGCCGCGCGAGACGGTGGTGGTGATGCTGACCAAGGATGAGGTCTTCGTGCAGGGCGAGCGCGTGGCCTCGGTGGCTGAAGTGCGCGCCAGCGAGGACACCATCATCGCGCCGCTGCGCGATGCCCTGAAGCGGCCGCGGCTGATCGGCCAGAAGATGGCCGAGCGGGACCTGGCTGAACGCGAGATCACCATTCTCGGCGACAAATCGCTGCCCTACGAGGTGCTGAAGAAGGTCATGGCGACCTGCACGGATGCCGACTACGGAAAGATCTCGCTGGCAACGGTCCAGAAGGACAAGCCGGTGAATCCCAATACCCTCAGGGCGCAGTAGCGCGGAGCCTCACGTGGTACTGGCACCTTTCTACCGACGCTACGAGCTGCCCTGGGAGGGCGACCCGGAATCGGCCAGCCGCTTCCGGCGCCTGGTGCTCATCGGGCTCGCGGTCTTCTTTGTCCTGGGGCTCATCATTCCGCTGCTCAGATTGCCCGAGCCGCATCAGACCGCGGCCCAGGCCGTCCCGGAACGGCTGGCCCGCATCATGGTGGAGGAGCGGCCGCCACCGCCGCCGCCCCCTCCGCCGCCGCCACGGCCGGTGGAGCCGGTGAAGCCCACCACCCAGCCGCGTCCGCAGCCCACGCCGCAGCCGGTCGACCGGGTCGCCGAGGCGCGGCGCAAGGCCGAGCAGTCGGGCCTGATGCGCATGCGCGACGAACTCGAGGACCTGCGGCGCGATTTCGCCAACGAGCCCGCGGGCCAGACGCGCAACCTCACCGGCGCCGTCGGCGCCGACAGCAAGGCCGAGCGCTCGCTGATTGCCTCCAAGGCCGGCAGCGGCAGCGCAGGCGTGCAGTCCACCAGCACCAGCCGCGGCTTCGGCAGCGGCGCCGGTTCGCTCACCGGCCACGAGACCACCGCCGTCACCTCGCGGGTGGCCGCGGTCGGCGCCGGCGGCACCGCGACGCGCAGCGGCGCGAGCGGCAAGGCCGCGCGCAGCCAGGAGGAGATCGAGCTGATCTTCGATCGCAACAAGGGTGCGATCTATGCGCTCTACAGCCGCGCGCTGCGCGAGCGGCCGGAGCTGCAGGGCAAGCTGGTGCTGGAATTCACCATTGCGCCGTCGGGTGAAGTCACGGCCTGCCGCGTCGTGTCGAGCGAGCTCAATGATCCGGAGCTGGAGCGCCGCATCGTGGCGCGCGTGAAGCTCATCCGCTTCGAGGCGCGGGACGTCGAGACCCTGACCACGACCAAGCCCATCGAGTTCTTCCCGGCCTGACGAGCTCGGCGGTGCCGCGGCTACCCGGGTAGAATCCCCGGGCCGTGGACCGCCACCTGATCAAGTTCCCCGAAAAGCACCTCGCGCTGCGCGAGGACGTGCACCAGCTGGGCGTGCTGGTGGGCGATGTGCTGCGGGAGCAGGGGGGCGAAGGACTTTATGATCTGGTCGAGGGAGACCGTGTTACGGCCATCGGCCACCGGCAGACGCGGGAGCAGGCCGACGGCAGCCTGATGCTGCGCATTGCGGGCCGCCCTCCGGAGCAGGCCCGCGACCTGGTGCGCGCCTTTTCCATCTGGTTCCAGACGGTGAATCTCGCCGAACGCGTGCACCGCATCCGCCGGCGCCGCGAATATTTTCTCGCCGGCGACAGGCGGCCGCAGCCGGGCGGCATCGAAGATTGCCTGTTGCAGTTCAAGGCCCGGGGACTGGGACTGGAGCAGGTGCTGGAGCTGATCGGTTCGCTCGCCATCGAGCCCATCCTGATCTCGCATCCCACCGAATCCACGCGCCGCACGCAGCTGCGGCGCCAGCAGCGCATGGCGCGCACGCTGCTGGACCGCCTGAATCCCAATCTCGACCCGGTGGAACGCCGCCACCTGTGGGAGCGGCTGCGCACCGAAATCACCACCGGCTGGCAGACCGAAGAGCATCCGCGGCAGCGCCTCACGGTGGCCGACGAGCGCGAGCATGCGATGTTCTACTTCGCCGAAGTGCTCTATCGCATCGTGCCGGCCTTCTACGAGGAGATCGCCGTCACGCTGGAGCAGCTCTACGGGGCCTGCGTGTCGGTGCTGGATCTGCCCACCGTGGTGCGCTTCGGCAGCTGGGTGGGCGGCGACATGGAGGATGCGCCGGAGGTCAACGCCAAGGCGATCCGCGAGACGCTGGACCGCCAGCACAAGCTCATCGTCAACGCCTATTTCTCGGATTGCCAGCAGCTCTCGCAGCTGCTGTCGCAGAGCGCCAGCCGCGTCGGCATCCTGCCGGCGCTGCAGCGCCGCATCGACGAATACACCATGCTGCTGCCGGGCGTGCGTGCCGTTGCGCCGTCGCGGCACGACCAGATGCCGTACCGCATGTTCTTCGCGCAGATCGCCGAACGGCTGCACCAGACCTGGGATGGACGCGCCAGCCGCTATGAGCGCGTGGAGCAGCTGCGGGCGGACCTGCAGCTGGCGGCCTCGAGCCTGCTCGCCAATCGCGGTGCCAGTGCCGGCTACCAGCTGGTGCAGCGCCTGCTGGTGCGCGTGGACACTTTCGGGTTCCACATGGCGACCCTGGATCTGCGGCAGCACGCCAGGGTCCATCACCGCGTGCTCGCGCAGGGTCTGGACGATCCGCAGTGGCCGAAACGTCCGGCGCAGGAGCGGCTCGAACGCCTGGCGGCCATCCTGGCGCGCGACGAAGGCCCGGCGGCTCCGCTGGATGCCCTGGGGCGGCGCACGCTGGCGGTGTTCGAGACGGCATTGCAGTGCCGCAGCCGCTACGGCAAGCGCGCCATCGGCAACTACATCATCGGTGCGACTTCGGGTGCCGAGGATGTGCTGGCGCCGCTGGTGCTGGCGCGCTGGGCAGGGACGGAGAACCGCAGTTTCGACGAGGCCAACCTCGACTACGCGCCGCTGTTCGAATCGGCGGAGAGCCTCGCCGCCTCCGGCGATACGCTGCGCACGCTGCTGGACAACCCGCATTACGCCGCGCACCTCACGGCGCGCGGCGGCCCGCAGACAGTGTTCATCGGCTATTCGCAGGGCAGCCGTGACAGCGGCTTCATCGCCACGCGGCTGTCGGCGTTCAAGGCGCAGCGCGAGATCACGCGCACGATGCGCGCTGCCGGGCGCAGCTACGTGATTGCGCGGGCGCGCGGCGGCAGCGTCGCGCGGGGCGGTTCCCGCATCGACGCACTGGTGCGCGCCGCGCCGCCCGAATCCGTCAATGGCGTGCTGCGCCTGACCGAACAGGGCGAGACCATCAGCCAGAACTATGGGCTGCGCCCTACGGCATTGCGGACCCTGGAGCGCGCCTTCGGCGCCTTGGCATCGGTCACGCTGACGCGCCAGCAGGGCGACATGAAGATGGAGTCGGAAGCCGCGCTCGCCTGTGTGGAATGGCTGGCCGCGCGCAGCTGCAGCCTGTGGCGCGAGCGCATGGTCGCGGACCGGGATTTTGCGGATTTTTTCCGCGCCGTCACGCCCATCGACGTGATCGAACGCATGCAGGTGGGATCGCGCTCGATCTGGGAGCCCGATGCGGGCGGCACCTCGCTAGCCGTCCGTCCCGCTCCCTGGGTGTTCGCCTGGTCGCAGGCGCGCTGGTTCGCGCCCGGCTGGTACGGCGCCGGCACGGCCCTGGAGGAGGCGCGCGGGCACTTCGGCATCGACCTGCTGCGCAGCATGGGCGCCGAATGGCCTTTCTTCACGCTGCTGCTCGACGATCTGGAGTCGCAGCTGGCGCGCGTGGATGTGGGCATCGCGGGACAGTATGTCGAACTGGCCACGCCGGGACTGCGCCACTACGCCGCGGATCTGGTCGCCGAATACCGGCGCTGCCGCGCAGTGGTGCTGGAGATCCGGCAGACCGCCGAGCTGCTGGACGGCGACACGATGCAGCAGCGCGCCATCCAGCTGCGCAATCCCTACGTCGATCCCATGAACCTCATGCAGGTGGATCTGCTGCGGCGCTGGCGTGCCACCGGGCGTGAGGACCAGGATCTGTTCCAGGCGCTGCTGGCGAGCGTCAGCGGCATCGCGCAGGGATTGCAGACCACCGGATGAGGGTGGCCTGCGGCCGTTCTGCCTACGACGCGGGATCCGCCTGGCTCTCGGCTGCCAGCGCCTCGGCCACCTGTGACCAGCGGAATGGCGACAGATCCACCGGAGCATGCACTTCACCGCAGGCTGCGCAGGTGCGGTTCGCGGGCGAAGCATTGAAGGTGTCGCAGGCGATGACGTAGCCGGACTGGACCGGACCCTCCGAGATCGTGTGCGAGAACAGCGTCGCGCCGCACTTCTGGCAGTGCCACTCGACGGTTTCGCTGCCGTAGTCGCGGGCCTTGTAGCGCAGCAGTATTCCGCTGCGCTGGGTGCGCACGCGATGCGCGTATCCCGCGGGGACGTAGACGTAGTCGCCAGGCTCGGTGTCGAAGTAGCGGATCGGGCCGTCGGTGAATTCGATGCGCGATGAACCGGTGGGCTGCGCAATCACGCTGTCCTTCTGGCAGCGCAGGAAGAAAGGCTGGTCCACGTGGTTGCGGCTGATGTGCAGCTGCGGGTCGACCTCGGGGCGCAACATGGGGAATTCGTCGAAGGATTCCAGACGCTCGGCTTCCTTGACGAAGTTGAACTTGTTCTTGCGCCGCGTGCGTACCGGTTGGGTCATGCTCACTCCCGCAAAATACTTGACAGATACTTGTCTATAAGACAGGGTTTGTCAACGTTGCCCGGCGCAACGGCGCCCTGAAGCTCGCACTGAACGTGGAGATTCGCCATGAGTGACAAATCCCCGGCTGCAAACGGCGTTGTGCCCATGAAGGCCAATGCCTTCGACATGACCCAGCGGTCGAGCACGCAGCTGCTGCCGCTGTTTCCCTATGTCCATCGCGGTGCGATCGTGCCCTGCAGCGTTGCCTTCGAAAGCGACGGCAGCGGCCGCAACATCGGCTACTTCGTGCACACTAATTCGGTCGACGAGATTGCCGTCACGCTGGCCTCCGATGGTCCGCAGCGCACCGGGGAGGTAGTGGTCGGCCCGCGGTCGCATGGTGTGGGCGGCGGCGGTTCGACGGTGGCCTTCTTCCGCGTCGGCGTGGTGACCCAGCGCCAGCTCGAGGAGGGCGAGCAGCCCGAGGAAGCAAGCTTCCAGTGCGCCAAGTGCAATGCGGAGCTGCTGCGCAACCGGGTCAACATGGTGCATGAGGGCGCTACGCCGCGTTATGCGGCCCTGCCGTCCAACCTCCTGACCGAAGAGGCCGTCACGAAGCTCAACGAGTCGGAGGAGCTGCGCACCTGCAAGGCCTGCGGGCATGTGAATCCGCCTTTTCCGATCATGATCTGGGGCTGGAACCGCTATGTGCGCAATTCGCGCATTGCCCAGAAGGGCTGGGATGCGATCCAGAACCTGGAGCAAGCCGGTCAGGGCGAGTAGGGCGCGTCCCGCGATCCACAACGATCCAGAACAAGTCGATCCAGAACAAGAAATCGGGGGGAGATCCATCATGGCGGCGAACCAGTCAGGTCCTTCGCATGACGCGTTGCAGGCAGATCGAACGCCGGTGACGCCCTACGCGGTGTTCACGCTGGCACTGTGCGCATTCGTCGGCGCGGCCGAGGGTTATGACGTGCAGGCGATGGCGCTGGCGGCGCCACTGGTGAAGCAGGCCTGGGCGCTGGGGTTCCCGCAGATCGGCACCTTGCTGTCGATCTCGGCGATCGGCCTGGTACTGGGCAGCTTCCTGCTTTCCCCGGTCGGCGACAGCCTGGGGCGCCGTCCTGCCATCCTGCTCGGGCTGCTCATTGCCGGCGCGGGCACCGGGTCAGGGGCGCTGGCGCCTGATTTCGGCTGGCTCGCTGTCACGCGCCTGATTGCCGGCATCGGCCTGGGGCTTGCCCTGCCCAATGTCCTGGCGATCGCGATGGAGTTGATGCCGCGGCGTTTCCACACCCTTGCCATCGTGATCGTCAGCTGCGGCTATCCGCTGGGTTCGGCGGCCGGCGCCGCGTTCGCCAGTGCGCTGGTCCCCTCGTTCGGCCATGCTGCCGTGTTCACGGTCGGCGGGAGCGGCACGGCGCTGGCCCTGATCCTGTGTGCACTGTTCCTGCCCGAGTCGCCGGCCTTCCTGGCAAGGCGGGCCGACCGCAGCGGGGAGTTGAGCCGGCTGCTCGCCCGTCTTGGCCGCGGGATTCCGGCTCAGGCCCTGCAGCAGAAAGTCGAGAAGATCGAGGGCACCGGGGCACGCATCGCCGCCCTGTTCGCGCCCGAGCGCCGGCGTCTGACCACGTTCCTGTGGCTGATGAACCTCGGCAACGTGGCCCTGGTTTATTTCTTCTTCACCTGGCTGCCGTCACTGATCGTGGCCAGCGGCCTGCCGGCGAATGTCGCGCTTCGCGCAACCTCGCTTTTCAGCGCCAGCGGGGCGGTGGGTGCCCTGATCATGGCAGGCCTGTCGCCGCGCATCGGTCCGGTCCGCGTGCTTGTCATCGCCTATGTGCTCGCCATCGGCGCGACGGTTGCGCTGAGCTCGGGCGTCGGCTCCGGTACTGCCTTCTACTTCGCGCTGGTGGTTGCCGGCCTTGCCACGGTGGGCTCACAATTCTGTCTCAGTGCGGTGACGGCCCAGGCCTATCCGAGCGCCATCCGCGCAACCGCTTCCGGATTCGCTTCGGGGATCGGGCGGGGCGGCGCCATTCTGGTCCCCATCGCGGCGGGCGCGCTGGTTGCGCTCCTCAACGGGTCGGACCGCTCCTTCCTGATCGCGCTGGTGCCGGCAGCCATTGCTCTTGCCGCCGCCGCGGCACTGGAAATGAGCGGGGATCTGCGCCGCGCCAAGTCATAGCTTAGAGAGGTCGCTGCGGGAAAATGGCTGGTTTGAAACGACGTCCGGTCGATCATGAAATCGCGCGCTCGGCGAATGTGGCGGAGCAGCGCACGCCCAAAGGCGAAGCGCTCAATGACCTGATCCTGACCCTCTTCAGGGTCAATGGCCGGTTGAACAAGGCGGGCGATGCGCTGTGCAGCGATCTGGACCTGACTTCCGCCCGCTGGCAGGTTCTTGGCGCCATCACGGACCAGCCCCGTACGGTTGCGCAGATCGCGCGCCAATACGAACTCACGCGCCAGGGTGTGCTGTGGGTGGTGCAGGCGATGGTGAAGGACGGTCTCGTCGAGCTGGTCCGCAATCCCGATCACCGGCGGGCCAAGCTGGTCCGGCAGACATCGCTGGGGTTTGCGCTGTACGAGGAGATTTCGCGGCGGCAGCGGTACTGGGTCAGCGAACTGGCGGTTCCGTTCTCCGCGACCGAGCTCAAGGCCGCAGCCGATCTGTTGCGGCGCTTTGCCGAGGTGATCGTGGCCGACGAAGAAGAGGGCGGCTGAATCCATGTCACGGGCAGCAGAACCGAAGATCGACCGGTCGCTGACGCTGAACTTCGTGGGCGACTGGGGCCAGGCAAATTTCCATCGCGTGTGCTCGTGGCTGTCGCAGGAATTCTGCCGTCGCGCCGGATCCCGCAGCCGCGTCGCCATCTGGAACATCCCCGGCGGCGGCGTCGGGAGCGGCGGGATCGAGGCGATCGACGAGGTCCAGGATGGCGAGGCCGACCTGTGCATCGTGACGCCCGCGATGCTGATTCCGGCCGCACTGCAAGGGCGGCTGATCTTTGAGAAACGCCCGGCGCCGGATGTCCGCGCGCTGGTCGTGCTGCCGCAGAACGACCGCATGATTCTGGCGCTCAATCCGGCGCTGGGCATTTCGACTTTCGAGCAGCTGCGCGCGGCCCGTCCCGCACTGCGCATTGCGACTTCACCCGACGACGGTACCAATTTCATCGGCTACGTTGCGCGCCAATTCGCCACGGCGCACGGCATCGGGCCGGAAACCCTCTCTGCCTGGGGCGGGAAGTACTTCTACGACACCCATCCCATGGACTCGATCGGGCGCATGTTGCGCGGCGAGGTGGACGGCCTGCTCCAGGAGGCGGTGATGTCGCCCGGCTGGACGGAACTGGTGGAGGGACGGCGGGCGGTTCCGCTCGCGGCCGAAAAGGAGGCTCTGGCGCGTCTCGCGCTGCTGGGCATGCCTGCCCGGTCTTTGCCGGCGGGATACTGGAGCACGGTTCAGGGAGAGCTCGAGGCGCTGGATTTCTCGGATTTCCTCGTGCTGGTCCGCAGCGACATGCCCGAGGACGTCGCACACCTGCTGACCTGGTGTCTGGTCGAGCGCCGCGACGGCATCGAACGCCAGTATCGTCACCTGCCGCCACAGCGCAGTCCCCTGAGCTACCCGCTGGATCCCGCCGCCATGAGCCGCACCACTGTCCCGCTGCACCCGGGAGCAAGGCGCTATTTCGAGGAGACGGGGCTGGCCTGATCAGTGCTGTATTGACTTTACTTTGTCGATATGACAAAACTTTGTCACAATACAAAAGGGGTGGGGCTCGGATGGAAGATATCCGGACAGTCATCATCGTCGGCGGCGGTCAGGCCGGGGGGCGGGCGGCAAAAGCCGTGCGCGCCGCGGGTTATGCCGGGCGGCTGATTCTGATCGGTGCGGAGACGCACCTTCCCTACGAACGGCCCGCCTTGTCCAAGGCGGTGCTGCTGGATGACAGCGCGATGCCGCCTGCGGTGCTGGTGGCTGCGGATCGTGAGGCACTCGACATGCAGGTCCGCACGGGTTGCGCCGTTGCGGCGATCGATCGCGGCGCGCGCGAAGTGCAGCTGGCCGACGGCGCGCGTCTCGCCTACGACCGGCTGCTGCTCGCGACCGGAAGCCGGATACGCACCCTCGCGATCGAGGGCGTTGCCGCCGAAACCATCTGGACGCTGCGTACGCTCGATGATTCCCGGCGGCTGCGCGAACGGCTGCGGGCCCGGGCGGATGTCGCCATCGTTGGCGGCGGTTTCATCGGCCTCGAAGTGGCCGCCAGCGCTGCGAAGCTCGGCTGCCGGGTGACGGTGATCGAGGCGGCTGACCGGCTGCTGCCGCGGCTGGGTTGCCCTGAAGCCAGCAGCAGCGTGCTGGCCTACCATCGCAGCATTGGCATCGACGTGCGGCTGGGCGCGACGGTGGTGCGCGGTGACGCCACGGGTCTCGTCCTTTCCGACGGCAGCCGCATACCGGCGACGCTGATCGTTGCAGGCATCGGCGTTGCTCCCGAAACGGCGCTGGCCGAAGCCGCGGGACTGGAATGCCGGGATGGCGTGCTGGTCGATGAGCATGGGCGCACATCGGATCCGGCGATCTTCGCGGCCGGCGACGTCACCCGTCACTACCACCCTGTTCTCGGTCGGCACATCCGCCTCGAGTCATGGCAGAACGCCAATGTGCAGGCCGAGGCCGCGGCCCGCTCGATGATCGGAATCGCGACGGCGAGCGCTGAAATACCCTGGCTGTGGTCGGATCAGGGAGACCTGAATCTTCAGGTCGCAGGCGCGCCGCAGGCCATCGATCGCGTCGTGGTCCGCGGCGATCCGGCCGGCGAGGGTGGTTTCGCGGTTTTCCAGTTCCAGGGCGAGCATCTGGTGGGCGGCGTGACCATCAACCGCGGCAAGGACATGCCGATGATCCGCCGCATGCTGGCGCGGCCGGACCTCAAGCTCGATGCAGCCGCCCTGGCTGATCCTGAAACGCCGCTGCGGCGGCTGTTGCCCGCGCGTGAGGCCGCATGAGCGATGCAGTGACCATTCTTGTCGCGACGATGAGCGGCACGGCGGAAATGGTGGCGGACGAGATCGCCGGGCGCATCGAGGACAGCGGCGGTTCGGCGCGCATCCTGCGCATGGAGAAGGCGGGTGTTGCAACGCTGGCCGACGCTGCGGGGCCGGTGCTCATCTGCTCATCGACCTACGGGACGGGCGATGTGCCCGACAACGGCGCGGCGCTGTACGCGGCGCTGGAAACGCAGCGCCCTGACCTCTCGGCGGTGCGTTATGGCGTCGTCGCGCTCGGCGACAGCGTCTATCCGCAGACCTTCTGCTTCGGCGGCCGCAAGTTCGACATGCTGCTCGAATCGCTGGGCGCCAAGCGCGTCGGCGAGCGCTTCGAACATGACTCGCGCAGCGGCATCTATCCCGAAGAGGCCGCTGCCGACTGGGCCGAGAAGTGGCTGGCGAGCCTCGACTGATCCCTTGATGATGGATACCTAAAGGAGCCGTTTCCGTGACTTCATTGACCGTGACGATCCATGCGCGCGACGGTGGCCTGATGCCGGCGTATCTGGCAATGCCGGAGCCGGTGCGCGCGGCCATGCCGGTGGTCATCGTGCTGCAGGAGATATTCGGCGTGAACGCGAACATCCGCGGGATTGCCGATGGCCATGCGGCGCAGGGCCGCATCGCGATTGCGCCGGATCTGTTCTGGCGCCTGCGGCCGGGCGTGGATCTGGACCCGTCCAGCGAGGCGGCGCGCGAAGAGGCGATGGCGTTGATGAAGCGGTTCGATTTCGCCGCCGCGGTCGGGGACATCGCCGGCGTTGCCGCCTATGCGCGCCGCCTGCCCGAAGCATCGGGCAAGGTCGGGGCAGTGGGCTACTGTCTCGGCGGCAAGCTTGCCTTTCTGGCCTCGACGACGGGCAGTCTCGATGCAGCCGTGTCCTACTATGGCACCGGCATTCATGCCTCCATCGACAAGGCGGGCGAGGTCCGCTGCCCGTTGCTGCTGCATGTGGCGCTTGCCGATCATCTTTGTCCGCCCGAGGCCCAGGCGGTGCTGCGCGGCGGATTTGCGCCCTTCGCCGACCGCGTCACCATCGTGGAGTATCCAGGCGTCGGCCACGCCTTTGCGCGGCGCGGCGCGCCGAGCTGCGATCCGCCCTCGGCCGACCGGGCCGACGCACTGACCCGCGGATTTCTGCAAGAGCATCTGGCTGGCAGGCGATGAATCGCGCAGAACTCCATGCGCACATTGCCGATGCGAGCCGGATTCTCGCCGGCCTCGGCATTCTCGATGCGTTCGGGCATGTCAGCACGCGCGCACCGGATGGCATGGATCGCTTCCTGATGTCGCGCTCGCTGGCGCCGGCGCTGGTCCGGCCGGAGGATGTCATCGAGCTGGACCTCGATGGCCGCTGCGTTTCAGACCCTGAGGCAAAGCCCTTTCTCGAGCGGTTCATCCACGCTGAAATCTATCGGCGGCGTCCCGACGTGGGGGCTGTGGTGCACAGCCACTGTCCCGACGTCCTGCCCTTCACCGTCGTGGCCGCGGCGCGCGTGCGCCCGATCTGCCATGTCTGCGGATTTCTGGCGGGCACGCCGCCGCCCTTCGATCTCGCCGTTCATGCCGGAGAGGGAACAGACCTGCTGATCCGGGAATCGAGGATGGGCGCCGCACTCGCGCAGCACCTGGGGGAAAGGGCAGTGGTGCTCATGCGGGGGCATGGTTACACGGCGGTGGGCGCCGACATCATCCAGGCGACATTCCGTGCGGTCTACACGGCGCGCAATTGCCGCATCGAGCGCGAGGCGCGGGTGCTCGGCGAACCGACTTTTCTGAGCGACGCCGAAGCCGCGGCCTGCGATGCGACCACCAACGGCCAGATCGGCCGTGCCTGGGCGCTGTGGCGCAACGAGTGGGGCCTGCGCGGGCCGGAGGAAAGCATGACGAGGACAAACCCATGAGACTGATCAGATTCGCGGCCCATGAGGGTCCGCGCAACGGCATGGTCGTCGGCGACGAGGTGGTGGACATCGCCGCCGCCGGCGGTCCGACGGTGGACATGCTTGCCCTCATCGCCGGCGGCGAGCCCATGCTCGATGCGCTGCGGGCCGTCGAGCGCCGGGCGCCCACGCACCGGCTCGCCGACCTTCGCCTGCTGTCACCTGTTGCCCGCCCCGGGAAGTACCTCGCCATCGGGATGAACTATCGCAAGCACCTGGAAGAGGCCGACAAGCTCGGCGTCGCAAGGTCCAGGTACCAGGTATGGTTCAACAAGCAGACCAGTTGCCTTGCGGGCCCCTTCGACGACATCGATCCCGGCGTGACCGAGAAACTCGATTATGAAGTGGAGCTCGGCGTGGTGATCGGTGTGCCGGCGAAGCGTGTGGCTGCCGGGCGCGCCAGGGACCATGTTTTCGGATACTTCGTCGCCAATGACGTGTCCGCCCGTGACTGGCAGTTCCATTCGCCGACTTTCACCATGGGCAAGTCCTTCGATACGCATGGGCCGATCGGCCCGTGGATAGTGACGGCCGATGAAGTGCCCGATCCGCACGATCTGGATCTGCGCTGCTACGTCAACGGCGAACTGCGCCAGTCGAACAACACCGGCCAGATGATCGCCAACATCTGGGACCAGATCGCCTATCTCTCCAGCGCCTTCACGCTCGAGTCGGGAGACTTGATCGCGACCGGCACGCCGGAAGGCGTCGGGGTGGGCATGGAGCCGCCGCGTTTTCTGCAGCCCGGTGACGTGGTGCGCTGCGAGATCGACGGTATCGGCGCGATCGAGAACCGCGTAGCCGCGCCCGCGCGCTAGACACTGAGGGGAGGAGAGAAACGATGGCTGTCCTGAACGTGCTGTCCGTGACTCTGGAGGTTCCCGATGTCGGCCCCGGGGTCGAGTTCTATGATGCAGCGGGGCTGGCGGCGAAAGTCGACGGGCAACGGGCCCTGCTGTCCTGCCCTGGGCAGGACCATGCCTCGATCGTCCTGCGGGGAGGCGCCGCCCGCAAGCGCCTGCATCACATTACGCTGCGTGCCGATGGGCTGGATGCCATTGCGGCAGCCGTGCCGGCGCTGGGTGGCGAGCAGGTGCGCGCTCCGGAAGGTTTCGACGGGACGGGCCTTTGGGTGCGGGACACCAACGGCATGCTGGTGCAGCTGGTCGACTGCCCGCCGGACCCGCCACTCGCGCCGCAGGGAAACTTTGCGATCAACGCGCCGGGGCAGATCGTGCGCAAGCAGCGTTCGGCCATGGCACCGAAGGCCTCCTATCCGCCGGTCAAGCCGCTGCGGCTCGGTCACGTCATGCTCTTCACCCCGGATGTATTGAAGAGCGTGCGCTTCATGACCGAAGCGCTGGGCATGGGTCTTGCCGACCAGGCCCAGGATGTGGTCGCCTTCTGCTGCACCCGGCGCAACAGCGATCATCATGTGGTGGCCTTCGCCAAATCCCCCGGGGTGGGTTTTCACCACGCGAGCTTCCAGGTCGTCGATCCCGATCAGGTGGGCCGGGGCGGACGCCTGCTCGCGCAGAAGGCGGCGCGGGGCGACTGGGGTTTCGGGCGCCACACCATCGGATCGAATTTCTTCCACTACATCCAGGATCCCTGGGGATCGTGGTTCGAGTACTACTCGGACATCGACTACATCGAAGACTACTCGCTGTGGAAGCCCACCAACTACGGGATGGAAGACAGCCTGGAAAACTGGGGTCCGCCGCTGCCGCAGGACTTCGTCCACAATTACGAGGTCGATATGGCGGCGGCGGGTTGAATGAAGGGGCGCGCCTGCGGGCGTGCCATGACCCGGGCGCGACTATCCCGCTGCCCGGTGTTCCTGCTGTGCACCCGCCGCTGTGCCGGCACGGCCGCAAACCTGCATCAGCAGGCCTTTCCCGGGCCAGTGGGCGCCCCGCCAGGCCACATGCTGGTCCGGCCTGATCAGCGCCATGGGAGCCTCGTAAAGCGCGGCAAGGGCAGGATTTGCGAGCTTGATCACCTTGAGCGGGGTGCCGGTGGCATGGGCATCCCCTGTGGCGCGCGCGGCTTCGCCGCCAAGACCGGGGTCGAAGACCAGCAGCGTGAAGCCTTCGCCGAACAGGTCGTACAGCGACTGGTTCTGCGCCAGCCACTGATGGGGTGCGACGCAGCCTGGCCTTGCCGTCGGCACATATTCGCTCGCCAGCGGCAGCGGCCCACCGGCCTCGGATGCGATGACGGGCGAATCCGCGTAGCAGTAGCCCAGCACCACCCCGATGCTCTTGAATTCGCGCGTCTTGGCGGCCTGGATTTGCGCTCCGACCTCGGCGCGCAGCTTTTCGCCTGCGGGGCTGTCTTCCTCGAGGCCGGGCCGGAGCAGGTGATTGCCGAGCGTCTTGTGGTTGCGGACCGCCTCGTCGATCACCTGGCGGTGCAGCGGCCGCCGCTCGCGCTGGTAGCTCTCGAGCAGTGCATCACCCCCCCAACCCTGAAGGACCGCTGCCAGCTTCCATCCCAGGTCGACCGAATCGGCGATTCCCATGTTCATGCCATAGCCGCCGAAGGGCGGATGCAGGTGACAGGCGTCGCCGACCAGGAAGACGCGCTCCCGGCGGTAGCGGTCGGCGATGAACTGGCTGGCGACCCACTCATCGGTGCTGAGTATTTCGTAGGGCAGATCGATGCCGGTGGCGCGGCGGATCAGATCCGCGGCTTCCTGTGTGCCAAGCCGCAGCCCTTCGGGGACGGCGGTGGGCATGAAGAACCAGCGGTCGCCGCTGTCCATGGGCCCGATCAGGCTCGGCGCATCGGCGTTGATCTGCCAGTACATGATGGCCGGCCCGAGCGCATGGGCCGCGGCGAGGCCTGGCGCCCGGAACACGATGTTGAAATTGCGCGACAGGCCGTATTGGCCTTCGAAACGCGCTCCGATCAACTCGCGGATCAGGCTGCGCGCTCCGTCGGCGCCGACCAGGTAGTCGCTCTCCACTTCGAACACCTGATCCGAATCCAGATCGCGCAGCGTGCTCGTCACCTTGTCGTCGCGCTGCTCGAAGCGCTCGAACGCGCAACGGAAACGTATCTGAACCGAAGGCAGGGTTGCGGCATGGCGGCGCAGCACCTCCTCCACCCGATACTGCGGGATCCATTGCGCATGTTCCGAATAGCGCGGATCCGGTGCCGGATCGCAATTGAAGGCATTGGGGATCCGGGCCAGGAGGTGCCCGCCGAGACGCGTTGCAAAGACGACATTGGAAGGATAGTGGGTGCCGAACGGCGAGGCTGCGGCCAGCTCTGCGGCAATGCCCCAGCGGCGCATGTGTTCGCGCGTGCGGATATGCGTGGTCTTGGCCCGCGGCGCATGGCCGACACGATCGTTGCGCTCAATGAGCAGGCACGGAATGCCGCGCATTCCGAGCTCGATGGCGAGCGCGAGACCGGCAGGCCCGGCGCCGGCAATCAATACGCGTGTCTGTACCGGAGATGCCATGAAGATTCCTTCCGCCTGGTGAGCTGGTGTTTCCCGAACATCGAAGCCCATGCTTATCGAGCGTGGGGTCGGCACGTAGGATGGCAACTTTGTTCCGGTGATATTGAACGGGTATCACAATGAAATTCTCCCAGATCCGGGATGTCACCACCGTGGCCGAGCGCGGCAGCATCCGCGCCGCCGCGCGCCAGCTGGGGCTTGCCCAGCCCGCCCTTTCCCGCAGCATCCGCGAGCTCGAGCATGAGCTGGGGGTGACGCTGTTCGAGCGCCGGTCGCGCGGCGTGGTCCTGACGCCCTTGGGCGAGCTGTTCGTCCGCCGCGCCTTTGCCGCGATGAACGAATTGCGGCAGGCGCGCGACGAGATAGACCAGCACCGCGGAGTCTCCCGAGGCGTGGTATCCGCGGGATTGTCGACGGTGTCGCATCTGGCCCTGC
The DNA here is from genome assembly GCA_049841155.1 of Steroidobacteraceae bacterium. GTDB lineage: Bacteria > Pseudomonadota > Gammaproteobacteria > Steroidobacterales > Steroidobacteraceae > ZC4RG30. Next base: position 1,048,224 of record JASGHI010000003.1, on the reverse strand, counting down.
TGCCGGGCGCGATAGGCGCGTTCCGCGACCGCTATCCGGATGTGCTGCTCAAGATCACCGAGGGGCTGTTCACCACGCTGGAGGAAAGCCTGAAACGCGGTGCGCTGGATTTCTATGTGGGGCCGCTCGCCGAGACGCCACCGGCGCGGGAGTTCATCGTCGAGTGCCTGTTCGAGAATACAAGGCGCATCTTCTGCCGCAAAGGTCATCCGCTCGCGGGCGCAAAGTCGCTGGCGGAGCTTGCCGATGCGGTCTGGATTTCGACCAGCGTGACGATGGTGCAGGAAGCCGAGCTGGTGCCGCTGTTCGAGAAGCACGGGTTGCCTGCTCCGAAGATTGCCATGCACGCCCCCTCGGCGTTGACCATGGTGATATCGGCGGCGAATTCCGATCTGCTGATGATGCTGCCGGAACAGTGGCTCGGGGCGGCGATCTCCCGCGAGATGCTGTCATGCATCGAGGTGCGTGAGCGGCTTCCGGCCGCGCCGATCTGCCTGGTACGCCCGGCCCGCCTGCCGCTGACGCCGGCAGCGGAATATTGCGCGGACCTGATCAGGCGCGCGGCTGCCCAGGTCGTGGCCGCCCGCGGCCAGCCGGTGAAGGCGCGCGAGCCGTGAGGCTTGCAGCGCATCACTTGAACGATTTTGGCATCCGGGGTTGCAGCTGCCCTCAGTGTAAATAAGCCCCGAGCAGGACATGCGCCGTCGGCGCATGACAAATATAAAGGGGATACGGATGCTTCGCTTCTCAAAGGCAATGGCGCTGACCGGGGCTGGTATGGCCGTGTTTTCGGCGGGTTCCGTCCAGGCGCAGTCGCAATCACGCACCGCCGCCGATGCGGACGCGGACCAGGGCGGCGGGCTGACGGAAATCGTCGTGACGGCCCAGCGCCGCGAAGACAATCTGCAGCGAACCCCGCTTGCGATCACGGCCCTGTCGCCGGAGATGCTCTCCGAGCGCAGCATCAACACCACCAGCGACCTGATGCAGGTTGCCCCGGGCCTTCAGGTGGCGACGCAGGGCGGGCCGGGCAACAGTTCCGGCTCGGCCACTTTCTTCCTGCGCGGAATGGGTCAGCAGCGTGGCGGCTTCAATGGCACCAGCCCCGCGGTGGCGATCTATCTGGACGATTTCTACTACCCGGCGCTGCAGGGCGCGGTATTCAGCATCCTGGACCTGGAGCGCGTGGAGGTTCTGCGCGGTCCCCAGGGCACGCTGTTCGGCCGTAATGCCATTGGCGGTGCCATCCGCTACGCGGCCCGGCGTCCAAAGCTCGATGACACGTCCGGTTATGTCCAGGGTACCTATGGTTCGCTCGGCCGGAAGGATGTTTCGGCATCCGCCAACCTGGGTGGCGAGAAAGTGGCCGCCCGGCTGACCTATGGCCGGCTGCGCGCGGATGGAACCGTCCGCCAGCAGGATGGCGGTCCGGACGCGGGTGCCTCGTCGACCGACTTGGTGCGCGCACAGCTGCTGTTCGCGCCCACGGACCGGTTCGACGTGCTGTTGGCCGGCCAGTACACGAAGAGTTCGCTCGACGGCTTTGCCTACACGACCGTGGGCCCGATCGCGCCGCGGGCCGGAACAATCACCGCACGCTGGAATACGACGCCCGCCGGCCTTCTGAATCCCTACGACAACCGCTATGTGTCGGAATGCGTCTATTGCCAGGCCGGCACGGACAAGCGCGAATTTTCCGATACCGACTTCAGGGCACTGACCTCGACCATCAGCTGGACTCTTTCCGACAGCCTGTCGATCAAGTCTCTGACCGGATGGCAGCAGGTGAAATCGGACTACATCGCGGACCTGGATGGTTCCCCGCTGCCGATCACCGCGTCGGTCAATTCGGCGACGGTGAAGGCGGTTTCGCAGGAACTGCAGATCAACGGCCGTCACTTCGATAACCGGCTGAACTGGGTTGGCGGCCTCTACTATTACGACGAAGACAACTACGACCGGTTTCCCAAGGCCGGCGAACAGACGAATCTGGGCGGCGTCGTTCCCGCCACCTACTTTGCAACCAAGACCAAGACCAAGGCAGCCTTCCTGGACGGCACGTTCTCGGTCACCGAGGCGCTGACGCTGATTTCCGGCCTGCGCTACAGCGTCGACGACAAGGACAGCACATTCAAGAACAAGGCAGGCGCGCTGCTCGATGCCAGGGGTGACAGCTACCAAAGCACGACCTGGCGCGCGGGCCTGCAGTACCAGTGGTCGCCCACGCTGATGCAGTATGTGACGGCGTCCCGCGGCTTCCGCGCCGGCGGTCTGGCCCGCGTCAGCAGTCAGGTGGGATTGCTGGACTCGTTCGAGCCTGAAACCGCGACCAACTATGAAACCGGCCTGCGCGCCGATCTTCTCGACCGCAGGCTGCGCATCAACCCGACGGCCTTCTACACCGAGTGGAACGACATCCAGGTGCAGCGCCTGCAGCCCACGCCGGCGGGTGTCAACGTCTACGTCGAGAATGCCGCCAAGGCGCATAGCTACGGCGTCGAGCTGGAGGTGGAGGCGGCCATTTCCAGGAACCTGAGCCTGTTTGCCAACACGGCCTATCTGCGCATGGCGTATGACAAAGTCGATCCGGCGACGGGCCTGAGTCCGGACGCGCCCTTCATGCGCGCCCCGAAGCTCACCTATGCGCTCTCCGCCAGCTATCACGTCGATGTCGGCAGGATGCGCGTCAATGCGACGACCAACTGGAGCTGGCAGGACAGCCAGTGGACCACGCCTTCGAACGATGCCGCGTTTCTTCCTTCCTATGGCCTGTGGAATGCGCGCCTGGAGTTTGCCGACACGGAAAGTGGCTGGTCTTTCGCAGCCAGCCTGACGAACATCACCAATCAGGTCTACTACATGGGTGGCGGCAACCTCGCCACCGCCGGGACGGGTACGCTGCGTTACGACCTCGGGCGTCCGCGTGAAGTGGGCCTGACGGCGAAGTTCTCCTTCTGAGCTGCGCGGAGAGGGTCCCCATGCTGGGAAGACGTGGATTCATTGGCGGGCTGGCCGCGGGAATGGCCGCCCCCCTCGTTGCCACCGGCAAGAACCGCGATGCGCGGCCGGACATCCTTTTCATCATGGCCGACGACATGGGTGTCGCTGACATCGGGGTCTACGGTGCGCGCCACATCCGCACGCCGTGGATCGACAGCCTGGCCAAGGACGGCTTGCTGCTGACGCAGGGTTATTCCAATGCCGCCACCTGCACACCCACGCGGGTGGCGCTCGCCACGGGATGCTATCAGGGGCGGTTTCCGATCGGACTGGAGGAGCCGCTGGGCCGCAAGGATCATCTTGGTCTTCCATCCGATCGCCCGACCCTGGCTTCCGCGCTGCGCGGGCAGGGGTATCGAACGGCACTGGTAGGCAAGTGGCATCTGGGGGGATTGCCGGACTACGGGCCGCTGCAGCGCGGATACGAAAGCTATTTCGGCCTGCTGGGTGGTGCCGCGGACTACTTCCGCCACCGCTACAACCTCGATACGGCAGCGCCGAACGATGGACTCTACCGCGATGACCAGCCGGTCGAGCAGGCCGGTTACATGACGCAGTTGCTGGGCAGGGAAGCCGTCCAGGTCATCGGCAAGGATGACTCCCGGCCGCTGTTCCTGAGCCTGCATTTCACCGCGCCGCACTACCCCTGGGAAGGACCGGAGGATGAAGCGGTTTCCAGGTCGCTCAAGTCCATCAACCACTGGTCGGGGGGATCGGTCGAGACCTATGCAAAGATGGTCGAGGCCATGGATACCGCGGTCGGCGAAGTGCTGCGTGCGTTCAAGCGCCGTGGGCGCTCCCGCGATGGCATCGTCGTTTTCACCAGCGACAACGGCGGCGAGCGTTTCTCGGATACCTGGCCGTACAGCGGGCGCAAGGGAGAGTTGCTCGAGGGTGGGGTGCGCGTTCCGCTGCTGATCCGCTGGCCAGGGCATATCAAGCCGGGCGCACGCTCGGATCAGGTCATGACATCGATGGACTTCCTGCCGACCCTGCTGAGCGCCGCAGGGGGCCATCCGGAACAGGCTGGCCAATTCGACGGGGAGAATCTGCTGCCCGTGCTGCTGGGGCAGGCCGCGAGCCACGAACGCACCTTGTTCTGGCGTTTCAAGGCGAATGATCAGGCGGCCGTGCGGCGCGGCGCCTGGAAGTATCTGCGGCTGGGCGGCAAGGAGCATCTGTTCAATCTTCTGGAAGATGCCCGTGAGCGGGCAGAGCGCAAGGACGATTTCCCCGGGCTCATGAACGAGCTCAAGGCGCTGTATGCCGGCTGGGAGAAACAGATGCTGCCTTATCCGGCGGACAGTCTGTCGGAATCGGTCAAGACGAACTACCCGGATCGCTACTGACTGGCCGAGGCTGCCGCGCGGCCGGTGCTATGGTTGCCGCATGGCCAGAACCACCGACCGCATCCGCTTCAAGGCCCGGCTCCTGCGGCCGGCACGGCCAAGGGGTGCGGCGTGGTCTTTTCTGGTGCTGCCCGCGGATGCCAGCGCGAAGCTGCCGGCGCGCGGCAAGGTCAGCGTGCAGGGCACTCTGGGCGGCCAGCCCTTCCGCGCCACGCTGGAGCCGGATGGCCGGCGCAGCCACTGGCTGAAGGTGCCGGAGACGCTGCGCACTGCGGCAGCCATCGAAGCGGGCGCCACGGCCACGCTCGAGATTGCCGTGGCGGAGAAGGAACCCGAACCGAAGATGCCCGCCGACCTGCGCAGGGCCCTGTCGGACAATCCCGCGGCGAAGGCGACGTGGTCCAGCATCACGCCGCTGGCCAGACGCGACTGGATCCACTGGATCACATCCGGCAAGAAGGCCCAGACGCGCACCAAGCGGATCGCCGCCGCCTGCGACATGCTGGCATCAGGCAAACGCCGTGCCTGCTGTTTCGACCGCAGCGGACTTTACAGCCGCGGCAACATGGGTGCGCCCGAGGCGGCATAGCGCTCTTCGGGCGCGGTACCGTCCCAGGCGCCGCAGGTGCGCAGCAGCAGCTTCAATCCGTCGCCAGTGCTTCGTGCAGTTCCCTGATCAGCTGATCCACATGCGCTGCCGTGTGCGCTGCGGACAGGAATCCCACTTCGAAGGCGCTGGGCGCCAGGTAGATGCCGTGGTCGAGCAACCGGTGGAACACCGGACCGAACGGTGCCGCATTGGCGCTGCGCAGCTGCGCGAGACTGCGCACCGGCGAGGAGGTCGTGGCCAGCAATGGCCAGAACACCGAACCCACCCGCTGCAGCGTCAGTCCGGGCAAACCGGCAAGACCCTGTTCGAGCCGTGCACCGAGCTGTTCGAGCTGCGCATACACTCTGCCGTCCTCCAGCTGTTCCAGCGTGGCAAGGCCAGCGCACATGGCGACCGGGTTCGCCGACAGCGTGCCGGCCTGGTACACGGGACCTGCCGGCGCGATCTTCTCCATGTACTCGCGCCTGCCGCCATAGGCGCCCACGGGAAAGCCGCCGCCGATCACCTTGCCGTAGGTGACGAGGTCCGGCTCGAAGCCGTAAAGCCCGGCGCAGCCCTGGAAGCCGACGCGGAAACCGCTGATCACCTCGTCGAAGACCAGCAGCGCGCCGTGCTTGCGGCACAGCGCGGCCAGCGTGGCGAGGTACTCGCGCCGCTGCGGCAGCAGGCCGTAGTTTGCGGGCAGGGGTTCGATGATCGCGCAGGCGATTTCCCGGCCGTGCGCGGCGAACAGCTTTTCCAGCGCGGCTTCGTCGTCCAGCGGCGCGACCAGAGTGCCGCCCAGCGTCGCGCGGTCCAGCCCGGCGCTGTCCGGCTCGGCGGTCTCGGCAAGGCCGGAGCCGGAGCGGATCAGCATCGCGTCGGTGTGGCCGTGATAGCAGCCGTCGAATTTGAGGATCTTGTCGCGGCCGGTCACGCCGCGCGCCAGGCGCAGAGCCGACATCACCGCCTCGGTGCCGGAGTTCACGAAGCGGATGCTCTGCACCCAGGGCACGCGCCGCGTGATGAACTCGGCCAGCGCGAGGGAATAGTGTTCGGCGGTGCCGAGGCTCCAGCCGCGGTCGATCGCGGCCTTCGCAGCCTCGCGTACGGCTGCATTGCCGTGCCCGAGGATCAGCGGGCCGAAAGCCATGCAGTAATCCACCAGCTCGCGGCCGTCCACGTCATGAATGTGCGGGCCTGCGCCGCCGGTCATGAAGCGCGGTGTGCCGCCCACGCCCTTGAAGGCGCGCACCGGCGAATGCACGCCGCCGGGGGAAACCTGCTTCGCGCGTGCGAAGAGTTCGTCCGAACGGCTCACGAGGCCAGCCATTCGCGCGCATGGCGCGCGCCATAGCTGATGATCATCGAGGCGCCGGCGCGCACGAAGGCCGTCCACGCCTCCCGGTGCGCGCCCACGCGGCTGGCGAGCCCTCGTTCGGCGAGCAGCTCGATGCCGGCGTATTCGCCGCTGACTTCGTACACGGCCCAGGGCTGCGCGAATTGCTGCGACAGCGAGGCGAGGATGTCGAGGTAGGGCAGGCCGGGCTTGACCATGAGGATGTCCGCGCCCTCGGCCACGTCGCGCTCCACGCAGAGCAGGGCGTCGCCGGCGCGCGCCGGGTCGATCTGGTAGCTGGCGCGGTCGGTGAGCTTTGCTGCGGCCTCGCCAGGCTTGGGAGCCGAGTCCGCTGCCACCCGGAAGGGGCCGTAGAAATTCGAGTGGAACTTGGCCGCGTAGCTCATCAGCAGCGTACGTTCGTTGCCGCCGGCCTCGAGCGCGGAGCGGATCGCACCGATGCGCCCGTCCATCATGTCGCTGGGGGCGACGCAGTCGGCGCCGGCGGCGGCATAGGCGGCGGCTGCCGCGGCGAGTTCGCGGACGCTGGCGGCATTGTCCAGATGATCGCCTTCGGGATTCAGCACGCCGCAATGGCCATGCGGCGTCGAGGAGCACAGGCACACGTCCACGGCCAGCCACACATCGCGCCCGAAGCGCCGGCGGATGGCGGCGATCTGGCCGGAGGTGAAGGACCAGTCGATGTCCTGCGTCGCACGCCCGGCAGGCACTCCGAACAGCAGGAACTTGCTGCAGCCGGCTGCGAGGTCCGCTTCGATCTGCCGCAGCAGCGAGTCGGGGGTGTCACGGTGCACGCCGGTGAGTCCGGGAATGGGCTCGCGCGCGGGGATGCCCTCCACGGCGAACAGCGGCTGGATGAATTGCTCGGAATGCGGGCGCACTTCGCGCGTCAGGGAGCGGATATGGGCGTCCTGGCGCAGGCGGCGGAGGGTGATCTGGCTCATTGATGCAACGCAACAAAACGAATGGGCGGCGGGCGCTATCCTGCCACGTTTCCCGGCGAGCCTGTGTCTGGCCAGCGTCACGGAAACAAAGTGGTCTCAATCCGGTTACAGGCCGGTATTAGTCATACGCCAATGTTATGAATGGACTGCCCAGAATGCTGTCCATGACAGGAACCGAACTCGCTACCGTTTCCCGCGGCCTCGACGCCAAGGTGCAGGCCACTCTGGAGCTGCTGCAGCAGTCGGCCCGCGATTACCGCAAGGTCGTCTACTCCAGCAGCCTGGGCGCCGAATCCATCGTGCTCACGGACCTGATCTGGACGCATGTGCCGCAGATCGAGATCTTCAGCATCGACACCGGCCGCCTGCACGAGGAGACGCGCACGGTGCTGGAGCGCCTGGAGCGCCGCTATCAGCGCCGCATGAAGCTTTACCATCCTGATCCGGTGGCGCTGGAGGCCTGGGTTTCCAGCAATGGCATCAATGGCTTCTACAATGGCCTGGCCGAGCGGCAGTCCTGCTGCCACATCCGCAAGATAGAACCTTTCCGGCGTGCTATTGCCGGCGCCGATGCCTGGATGACGGGCGTGCGCCATGAGCAGTCGGCGACACGTGCGCTGGCGAAGGCGGTGGATTTCGACGAGGCCAATGGCCTGGCGAAGATCAGCCCCATCCTCGAGTGGACCCATGAGGATGTCTGGGCCTACATCCATCAGCACAAGCTGCCCTACAACCCGCTGCACGACCGCGGCTTTCCCAGCATCGGCTGCGCGCCCTGCACGCGCGCGGTGGAGCCGGGACAGGATGGCCGTTCGGGCCGCTGGTGGTGGGAGAATGCCGACTCGAAGGAGTGCGGCCTGCATCCGAAGATCCGCATCGTCGCGCTCAATACCGCGAAGCTGTAGCGCGCGGCCGGTGCGCGCCTGAGAGTCCCCCATGGACTACCTGCCCATATTCGTCGACATCCGCGACCGCCTCGTGGTGGTGGTGGGCGGCGGCGCGGTTGCGGCGCGCAAGACCGAACATCTGCTGAAAGCGCACGCACGCGTGCGCATCATCGCGCCGCAGCTTGATTCCACCCTGTGCGTGTTCCGCGATCTGGGGCGCATCGAGCACCGGCCGGTGCCGTTTTCGGCAGTGCATCTGGACGGCGCGCAGCTTGCGATCGCGGCAACCGATGACGATGCCGTCAACGAGGCGGTGGCAGCGGCCGCGCGCGAGCGGGGCATCTGGGTCAATGTGGTCGATGATGCCCGGCGTTCGGCGTTCATTTTCCCGGCCATCGTCGACCGCTCGCCCGTGGTGGTGGCCGTGGGCACTTCGGGCAGCTCGCCGACGCTGGCGCGCCGGGTGCGCACGCAGATCGAAGCCCTGCTGCCGGAGCGGCTGGGGCAGCTGGCGGATTTCGCCGGCAAGTGGCGCGCGCGGGTGCAGGGCGCACTGCCGTTGCCGCAGCGCCTGAAATTCTGGGAAGGTTTCTTCAGCGGGCCCGTGGCCTCGCAATTGCTCGCAGGCCGCGCCGCCGGCGCCGACGAAGCCATGCAGCAGCAGCTGGACACGCAGCGGGCCGCGGCGGATTCGAAGCCCGGCGAGGTGTACCTGATCGGCGCAGGCCCCGGCGATCCGGACCTGCTCACACTGCGCGCCCAGCAGCTGCTGCAGCAGGCCGATGTGCTGCTGCACGACCGCCTGGTGCCCGAAGCCATCCTCGCGCGCGCGCGCCGCGACGCCGAGCGCATCAATGTGGGCAAGGTGCCCGGCCGGCAGGATGTGACCCAGGATTACATCAACCGGCTGCTGGTGGAGTATGCGCGGCGCGGATTGCGCGTGGCGCGGGTCAAGGGCGGCGATCCCTTCGTGTTCGGGCGCGGCGGCGAGGAGCTGGCCGTGCTGCGTGAGGCGGGCATTCCCGTGGTCGTGGTTCCCGGCATCACGGCGGCCACCGGGGCGGCTGCCAGCGCTGGACTGCCGCTGACCCATCGGGGCATGTCGCAGTCGGTGACCTTCGTGACTGCCACCGGCGCCAACACTTCGTTGCTGGACTGGGCGGCTCTGGCGCGGCCCAACCAGACCATCGTCTTCTACATGGGCGGAGCGCAGATCGACCTGATCGCCGGGCGGCTGATGGAGCTGGGTCTGGCTGCCGCGCATCCGGCGGCGATCATCGAGCGGGCGACCTGGCCGGACGAGCGCATCCTGTCCACCACCGTGGGTGGCATGTCTGCGCTGGCGCGGCAGGCCGGGCTGCGTTCGCCGGCTTTGCTGGTGGTGGGGGAGGTGGCTGCGCTGGCGTCATCCGGCCACGTCGTGGCCGATCACGTCGCGCAGGCCGGAGTCGCGGGCGAACTGCACCTGCACGTAGGAGCAGGTGGCTGAGAGCTTGGTGTCCGTGCGGCGTGCCCAGTCCACGGCGGCATCGAGGAGGCTGCGCGCCACGTTGCGGCCGCGCAGTTCCGGCGCGACCAGCGTGTGGTCGATGACCACCGACGCGCCGCTGCGGACATAGCTCATCTCCGAGATGCGGCGGCCATCCTGCAGGATGAAGAAGGCGCCGCGCCGGCCGTCATCCTCGTGGCTGATCGAATGCTCCATGCGCGGGATCATAGCGCTGATTGACGCCGATCCGGTCCGCCGTTCCGGGCTAGGATTGCCCTACCTGCAATCTTCGAGTCAATGATGAGACTGCCTCCCGCCGCGATTTCCATTGGCCTGCTGGCCATTGCCAATGTCTTCATGACCTTTGCCTGGTATGCGCACCTGAAGAACCTTGCCGCGCGGCCCTGGTTCATCGCGGCGCTGGCGAGCTGGGGCATTGCGCTGTTCGAATACCTGCTGCAGGTGCCGGCAAACCGCATCGGTTACCAGACCCTGACGCTGCCGCAGCTGAAGATCGTGCAGGAAATCATCACGCTGACGGTGTTCGTGCCCTTCGCCATCCTGTACATGCGCACGCCGATCAAGCTCGACTATCTCTGGGCGGCGCTGTGCATGCTGCTGGCGGCCTGGTTCATCTTCCGTGATTCGGGGGCGCCGGCGTGAGCGCGGGCGGAGCCACGGCCATCCATCGCCGCGTGGCGGCGCTGCAGGCTGGTTCGGACCCCACGCTGATCGCACGCCTGCCTTCGGGGTGGGCGGTGCTCGGCGAGCAGCAGTTCCTGCGCGGCTATGCACTGCTGCTGCCGGACCCGGTCGTCGGCACCTTCAACGATCTGGACGCCGCGCAGCGCGCGCAGGCGATGCAGGATGCGGCGCGGCTGGGCGATGCGCTGCTGGCCGTGACCGGCGCGGTGCGCATCAACTACGCCATCTTCGGCAATCTCGAACCGGCATTGCACATCCACGTGGTGCCGCGTCATGCCGACGAAGCGGCGCAACTGCGCACTGCGCATCCCTGGAGTTACGACTGGGAGGCGGCACCGCGTTTCGATGCCGGGCGCGATGCGCCGCTGATCCAGGCGCTACGCGCCGCGCTGCAGCGCCTGGGTTAGTTCGGCGAGCGAGCTCAGCGGCGCTTCGCAGGTCGTGCCGCGGCACAGGTAGGCGATGGGCGCTTGGTGCGGCGGTTTGGCGGCCAGTGCCGGCGGCAGCTGCTGCGCGTCCGCCGCAATGGCGATCACCACGAGGTCCGGGGCATACAGGCGCTGCAGTTCGCGGCGCCACAGCTGCAGCGCATCGTGCCCGCCACGCAGCACGACGATGGTGGGAGCGGCGAGGTACTGCTCGAGCGCCGTTGCCAGATGGACATGCGCCAGGGGCTGGCTGCGCAACAGGTTCCATCCGCTGCACAGGGCGCGTTCGGCTGCAGCCAGGTAGCGTTGTTCACCCAGAAGGTATCCCAGGCGCAGCAATGCCCGCACGGCGATGGCATTGCCGGAGGGCGTGGCGCCATCGTCGAAACCGCGGCTGCGGTGGATCAGCGTTTCGTGATCGTGGGCGGTGAAGAAGAAGCCGCCCGCGTCACGGTCCTCGAAACGCGCCAGCAGGGCGTCGGCAAGCTGTGTGGCCCAGTGCAGGTCGGCAGCACGGAAATGTACGGCAAGCGCCGCGAGGATGGCGTCGAGCAGAAAGGCGTAGTCGTCCAGATACGCCGGCAGGTGCGCCGTGCCGCCGCGCGAGCAGGCCAGCAGCTGCCCGTCGCGCCAGTGGTGCGCGCGCAGGTAGTCCAGCGCTTGCAGGGCGGTCTCGGCGTAGTCGTCGCGGCCCAGCGAACGCGCGGCCTCGGCCAGGCCCTTTATGGCGAGCGCGTTCCAGCCGGTGAGCACCTTGTCGTCGCGCTGCGGCCAGGGCCGGCGGGCGCGCAGCGCAAGCAGCAGCGCGCGGGATCGGTCGAGCCTCGAGGCAAGTTGCGCCGGTTCCGCGGCGCCAAACTCGCCGCTGCGTGCCAGATCGTCGATCTCCCGCGCCGCAATGAGCTGCCAGCGGCCGTCGAAGTTCGCCGGTCTGTCCAGACCGAAGCGCGCGCAGAAGAGCCGCGCCTCCTCTGCGCCCAGGGCGGCCTGTACCTCGGCCCGGTCCCAGGTGTAGAAGCGGCCCTCGTGGCCTTGCGAGTCGGCGTCGAATGCGGCGCAGAACGCGCCGCCGGGCAGCCGGCAGTCGCGCAGCAGATAGCCGGCGATATCCTCCGCGACACGCGCGAACGCCGGTTCGCCCGTGGCGAGCGCTGCCCCGGCGTACACCGACAGCAGCTGGGCGTTGTCGCAGAGCATTTTCTCGAAGTGCGGGATCTCCCAGCGTTCATCGACGCTGTAGCGCGCGAAACCGCCTCCCAGGTGGTCCTGGATGCCGCCATCGGCCATGCGCTTGAGCGTGAGCGTGGCCATGAACAGCGCCTGCAGGTCCGGTTGTTCGCCATGTGCGCTGGCGCGCCAGTCGCGCAGCAGGCGCGTGATGATGCCGGGCTGCGGGAATTTCGGCGCGGGGCCGAAACCGCCCTGCAGGCGGTCGAATTGCCGGGCCAGCTCCTCCCGCAGCGCGGCGAGCGGCGCGCCGTCCAGGGACGGGATGTCCGCCGGTGTCGCGGCGTCGATGCGCGCGAGCGCATCGACCAGCGCTTCGCCCTGCTGGTGCAGCTGCGCCTGCTGCCCGTGGTAGTAGGCGGCGACGCGCTCGAGCAGTGCACGGAAAGCCGGCATGCCCGCGTGCGCTTCGCGCGGGAAATAGGTGCCGCCGAAGAAGGGGCGCTGATCCGGCGTGAGGAACATGGTCAGCGGCCAGCCGCCCCCCTGCCGGGTGAGCAGCTGGTGAGCGAGCTGGTAGATGCGGTCGATGTCGGGCCGTTCCTCGCGATCCACTTTCACATTGACGAACAGCCGGTTCATCAGCTGTGCGGTATCCGGATCCTCGAAGGATTCATGGGCCATCACATGGCACCAGTGGCAGGCCGAGTAGCCGATGGACAGCAGCACGGGCTTGCCGCTGCGCCGGGCTTCGGCAAAGGCGGCTTCGCTCCAGGGATGCCAGTGCACCGGATTGGCGGCGTGCTGCAGCAGGTAAGGGCTGATCTGGCCGGCGAGATGGTTGCCGGAGGTGGCGGCGGTGGTCACGGGACGAGAAGATGATTGCGGTACACTCTGTCTCCACTATGACAGATTCTTCCGCGCGGGACCGCCGTTGCACCTTGACCCGCCGTCCATGAATGCAACCGGCGGCGCCGCATTGCCGCAGCTGAAACTCCGGCGCCATGAAGAGCGGCGCATCCGTTCCGGGCATGACTGGGTGTTCTCGAACGAGATCGATACCGGCGTTACGCCGCTTGGCGGGTTCGGGCCGGGAGCAGCGGTGCGTATCGTTGATGCGCGCGGCGCTTTCGTGGCGCATGCGCTGGCTAATCCCCATGCGCTGATCTGTGCACGCATCGTGAGCCGGGTGGAGGCCGAACCGATCGGTCCGGAGCTGATCCGGCGGCGTCTGGAGCAGGCGCTCGCCCTGCGTAGCCGCTACCTCGGCGGCAGTCACTACCGGCTGGTGTTCGGCGAATCCGATGGCCTGCCGGGACTGGTGATCGACCGCTTCGGCGATGTGCTCGTGGCGCAGAGCGCCACGTGGGGCATGGAGCGGCTCAAGGAGGACATCGATGCTGCACTCATGGCGCTGCTGGCGCCGCAGCTGATCGTGTGGAAGAACGACGGCAATGCGCGGACGCTGGAATCGCTGCCGCGCGAAGTGACGGTGAGCGGCGGGCCAGCCCCGGAAACGTTGCAGGTGCGCGAAGGCGTGCTGAGTTTCGAGGTGCCGCTGTCCGACGGGCAGAAGACCGGCTGGTTCTACGACCAGACCGCGAACCGGGCGCGGCTCGCGGCCTTCCTGCCGCGGGGCGCACGCGTGCTCGATGTGTGCAGCTATGCCGGCGGCTGGGCGGTGAGCGCGCTGGGCCAGGGCGCAGCGGAGGCGCTGTGCCTGGACAGCTCCGCGCCCGCGCTCGAGGCTGCGGCACGCAACGCGGCGCTCAATGGTTTCACGCTGCAGACCCGCCGCGGCGATGCCTTCGAAGAACTCGAAGCGCTGGCCGCCGAAGGGCGGCGCTTCGAGGTGGTGATCGTCGATCCGCCGGCCTTCATCAAGCGCCGCAAGGATCAGGCGCGGGGCGAGGCGGCGTACCGCAGGCTCAACGCACTGGCGCTGCGGGTGCTGGCCGGTGAAGGCCTGCTCGTGAGCTGCTCCTGCTCCTTCCACCTCGACGCGGACATGTTGCCGGTGCTGCTGCAGTCGGCTGCCCGGCACGCGGGGCGCACGCTGCGCATTCTCGCCAGCGGCGGGCAGTCGCCGGATCATCCGGTGCATCCGGCCATGCCGGAGACGCGTTATCTCAAGGCCCTGTACTGCCATGTTTCTGGCTAGAATCCGCCGATGATCCGCTATCCCGACATCGATCCCGTCGCGCTGCACCTGGGTCCGGTGCAGGTGCACTGGTACGGCATCATGTACGTCATCGGCTTCGCCGCGGCCTGGTGGCTGGCGCGGCGCCGGGCCGCAAGTCCCGGCAGCACCTGGCGGCCCGAGGACGTGGACGATCTCATCTTCTGGGCCATGCTCGGCGTGATACTGGGCGGGCGCATCGGCTACGTGCTGTTCTACGTGCTGCCGCACACACCCGAACTGCTGCGGCAGGATCCGTTCTATCCGCTGAAGATCTGGCAGGGCGGCATGTCCTTCCATGGCGCGCTCGCCGGCGTGGCTCTCGCCCTGGGGCTGTTTGCCCGCAGCCGCCGGCGCAATGCGCTCGACGTGCTGGATTTCAGCGCGCCGCTGCCGGGGCTGGGCATCCTCGCCGGCCGCATCGGCAATTTCATCAATGGCGAGCTGTGGGGCGCGCCCACCGAGGTCAGCTGGGCCTTTGGCGTGCCCGATGCCGTCACCGGCCAGATCATCGGCCGACACCCCTCGCAGCTCTACGAGGCATTCCTCGAAGGGCTGTGCCTGTTCCTGCTGCTGTGGTGGTTCTCGCGCAAGGCGCGGCCGCGCGGCGCGGTGCTGGGGCTGGGGCTGGTCTGGTATGCGCTGGTGCGTTCGCTGGTCGAATTCGTGCGCCTGCCGGATGCGCAGGTGGGCTATCTGAGCGGCGACTGGCTGACCATGGGCCAGCTGCTGTCACTGCCCATGTACGTGGTGGGCATCTGGCTGCTGGTTGCGGCCTGGCTGTGGCCGCGTCCGTCCGGGAATTTCGTCTCTTCGTGAAGGCCTATCTCGATCTGCTGCGCCAGGTGCGCGACCAGGGTGCGGTGAAGTCGGACCGCACGGGAACCGGCACGCGTTCGCTGTTCGGCCTGCAGATGCGCTTCGATCTGGGCGAGGGCTTTCCGCTGGTCACCACCAAGCGCGTGCACGTGCCCTCGGTGGTGCATGAGCTGATCTGGTTCCTGCGCGGCGAGACCAACATCGCCTACCTGCACCGGCATGGCGTGACGATCTGGGACGAGTGGGCCGATGCCGCCGGCGAACTGGGCCCTGTCTACGGCAGGCAGTGGCGCGCCTGGGGCGCGGCCGATGGCCGCCGCATCGACCAGCTGGCCAATGTGATCGATACCCTGAAGCGCGATCCCGAATCGCGCCGGCTGGTGGTCAGCGCGTGGAACGTGGGGGAGCTGGAGCAGATGGCGCTGCTGCCCTGTCATGCGCTGTTCCAGTTCTACGTGGCGGCGGGGCGGCTTTCCTGCCAGCTCTACCAGCGCAGCGCCGATGTGTTTCTCGGCGTGCCGTTCAACATTGCCTCCTATGCCCTGCTCACGCACCTGGTTGCCGCGCAATGCGACCTCGTGCCCGGGGAGTTCGTGTGGACCGGCGGCGACGTGCATCTGTATTCGAATCATCTCGAGCAGGCCGATCTGCAGCTTGCGCGCGAACCCCTGCCATTGCCCCGGCTGGCGCTCAGGCGCCGTCCGGCCAGCCTGTTCGATTATCAAGCGGAGGACATAGAGTTCGTGAACTATCGACATCATGCGCCCATCAAGGCGCCCGTGGCGGTCTGAATGGCTGCAGCGAAAAAGAAGGGGCGCAAGGTGCCCAACAAGTGGCTGGTCGTGCGCCGGTCGAAGATCCACGGCAATGGCTGTTTCGCGCGCCGCGACATCCCCAAGGGAACGCGCGTCATCGAGTATCTCGGTGAGCGCATTTCGCACAAGGAAGCTGACCAGCGCTACGAAGGCGAGGATGTGAACAACAACCACACCTTCCTCTTCATTGCCGACCGCAGGACGGTGATCGATGCCACGCGCGGCGGCAACGAGGCGCGCTGGATCAACCACAGCTGCGACGGCAACTGCGAATCGGAGATCGAGGACAGCCGCGTGTTCATCGACGCGCGCCGCGACATCCGCAAGGGCGAGGAGCTGGGTTACGACTACCAGATCGGGCGCGACAAGTCCGATCCGCCCAATGTGGACGAGATCTACGCCTGCCGCTGCGGTACTGCCAAGTGCCGGGGCAGCATGCTGTGGCCGCCGAAGCGCAAGAAGAAGGCGGTGAAGCGCAAGGCCGGGACTCGCGCCAAGACCAAGGCCGGCAAGCCGGTCACGGCGCGCAGCCGCAGCAAGGCTGGCCGTGGAACCTCCACCAGCCGTGCCGCCGGCGCGCGGCGCAGCAAGACGGTAAAGCGCGCCCGCGCATGAAGCTCTGCGCCGTCGCCGCCGCATCCGACAATGATGTGATCGGCCGCGACGGCGCATTGCCCTGGCATCTGCCCGCCGATCTGGCGCACTTCAAGCGCGTGACGCTGGGGCATCCGCTGCTGATGGGGCGGCGCACCTTCGAATCCATCGGCAGGCCGCTGCCCGGCCGGCGCAATCTGGTGCTGAGCCGCCGCGGCTTCGCGGCCGCCGGCATCGAGACCGTGGCGTCGCTGGAGGAAGCCTGTGCGCTTGCCGCTGACGCGCCGCAGCTGATGATCATAGGCGGTGCCGACATATTTGCCCTGGCCATGCCGCGCCTGGACCTGATTCACCTGACGCGCGTGCATGCGCAGGTGCCGGGCGATGTTTTCATGCCGCCGCTCGCAGAGGGGCAGTGGCGCGAGATCTCACGGGAGGAGCGCGCTGCGGATGAGCGCAATGCCTGGCCGATGAGCTTCATCACGCTGGAGCGGCTGCGCGGCTGACTGCAGCCCGGCGGGCCTGCTCCCCACGGAAGTACACCCCCTAGGCTGCGGCGCTCGGCAGCGGCGGCAAGGCATCGACCAGACGGTCGGCGAGCGCCCAGTCAGTTTCGGGCGCGGCCGTCAGCGTATCGAGGATCTGCTGCTGCAGCCGGCCACGTTCCATCGCGACGGCGTAGGGAATTTCGTCGTGGAACATCACCATGGAATAGCGGGGGATGAAACGCGCCGGGTGGCGCCGCTCCAGTTCCAGCGACAGGGCCTTCTGGCGCTGGAACAGGGGGTCGAGCACGGCGCTGCGCATTTCTTCGTAGTTCTCCAGCGCCATGGCCGCGATGGCCTCGCAGTCGGCGCGCCGCCCGGCCTCGAAGCGGGAGAAGGCATGGCCCGGATCGGTGGCCAGCAGCGAATCGAGGATGCGGCAGTCCTCGAAGGCACAGTTCATGCCCTGCCCGTGGAAGGGGACGATGGCATGGGCGGCATCGCCGATGAGCACCAGCTGTTCGCCGTCGTGCCACACGGGGCAATGCACGGTGCCGAGAAAACCCTGGCGGTGCGCGGTGAACTGCGCCGCGAGATCGGGGATCAGCGCCGGCATCTGCGGAAACTCGCGCGCGAAGAAATCCTGCACCTGCGCTGCGGAGGCGAGCTGGGCGAAACCGGGGCGTCCCTCGCGGGCCAGGAACAGCGTGGCGGTGAAGCTGCCGTCCGCATTGGGCAGCGCGATCAGCATGAAGCCGCCCCGCGGCCAGATGTGCAGCGCATGCATGGCCAGCTGCGGCCGGCCATGCAGTGTGGGGATCAGCAGCTCCTTGTAGTCGTGCTCCAGGCGGTCTTCGCGCACCGTGAAGTCAAGCCTCGAGGCCAGTGCCTGGCGCAGCGCCGAGCCGCCGCCATCGGCGCCGATCACGCGCGCAGCCTGCACTTCACGCTCGCGGCCGCTTGCCGTGTCCGTGAGGAGAATGCGGCCTGCGCCGGCATACCCGGTGCAGCGCTGGCCGAAGTGGAGGCGCACATTGGGCAGTTCGCGCGCAGCGTCGATCAGGCGCGATGTCAGCGTGGCGCGGGAAATGGAGTGGATGACTTCATCTCCGCCCTGCCCGTAGGGCAGGAAGTGTTCGCCGGCGCCGATTTCGTGGATCATGCGGCCGGGCATCTTCACCAGCAGATCGGCGAGGCGCTCTGCCATGCCGGCCGCGCGCAGTGCACGGATGCCGCGGGCGGCAAGGGCCAGATTTATCGAACGGCCGGATTCGGGCGGTACATCGCGCGGATCGGGACTGCGTTCGAACACCTCGACGGTACAACCCCGCTGCGCCAGCAGCAGCGTCATCAGGCAGCCGGCCGGACCACCGCCCACTACGGCTATCGGCATTTCGGTGGGCATGGCGGTCAGGACTCCGGCAGCAGCTCGTCCAGCTGGATGAGCAGCCGGGCGACGTCCGCGTGGGTGTTGTAAAGCGGCGCCGGAGCGATGCGCAGGATGTCCGGTTCGCGCCAGTCGGCAACGACGCCGCGCGCGGCGAGGCCCTCGAACAGCGCCCGTCCGGCATCGCGGCCGGCACGTACGCGCAGCGACAGCTGGCAGCCATGCCGGGCCGCTGCCGCGGGCGTCACGGCCTGCAGCAGCGCGCCGAAGCGGGCGGCAAGATGCCTGCGCAGGAAGGCATCCAGCGACAGCGACTTGGCGCGCAGCGCAGGAATTCCTGCCTCGTCGAAAATCTGCAGCGAGGCCAGTAGTGGCGCTGCGGACAGCACCGGCGGGTTGCTCACCTGCCAGGCCGCCGCGCCCGCGGCCGGCATGAATCCCGGCTCCATCCGGAAGCGCGTCTGCGGATCATGTCCCCACCAGCCGGCGAACCCCGGCAGTGCAGCGCGTGAATGACGCGAATGCATGAAGGCGCCGCCGATCGCCCCCGGTCCGGCGTTGAGATATTTGTAGCTGCACCAGACGGCGAAGTCCGCATCGTCCTCATGCAGCGCCAGCGGCAGGTTGCCGATGGCATGCGCCAGGTCGAAGCCGCAGACCGCGCCGGCACGATGCGCCGCGGCGGCCACGCGCGCGAGGTCAAAAGCCTCTCCGGTGCGGTACTGCACGCCGGGCCACAGCACCAGGGCCATCTCGGCGCCGCGCGCGGCAAGCAGCGCCTCCAGCGCTTCCTCCCCGATGAGGTCGCTGCCGGCTGCAGGTGCGATCTCGATGAGCGCTGCGGCCGGATCGAGGCCATGCCAGGCGAGCACGCTCGCGACGGCGTGGCGATCCGAGGAAAAGGCGCCGGCCTCGATCACGATGCAGCGCCGCCGGCCCTGCGGCCGGTAGAAGCTGGCGAGCAGCAGGTGCAGATTCACCGACAGCGCATTCATCGCGACGACTTCTTGGGTGCCGGCGCCGGTGAGGCGCGCCAGGCCCTGCTGCAGAAGCTCGGCGTATTCGATCCAGGGGCGCCGCGCCGAGTGATGGCCGTTGACGCCGAGGCGCGCCCAGTCGTCGAGTTCTTCTTCGACCAGCGTCCGGGCTGCCAGCGGCATCAGCCCCAGCGAGTGGCCGCAGAGGTAGGTCAGCGGCTTGCCGTCATTTGCCGCCGGCAGTGCGAAACGCGCGCGCAGCGGAGCGAGAGCGTCGGTGGCATCCAGCGCTGCGGCTTCAGCGAGCAGTGACGAGGCGTTCATGCCGCAGCCAGGGGCAGGTGAATGGGGCGGCTGGGCACGGCATCGCCCGAGAAGGCCGGCAATTGCAGCAGCAGGCCGCAGGGCCCGTCAACGACAGTGGCGGGAAATTCCGCCAGCTCGGTGATGGTGCAATGGCCGCGCATCGCATCGGCGGCGCGGCGGCTGCCTGGCGGCAATCCGAAGAACACCCGGTGCGCGGTGAGGCGGCCCTGATCGCGGCTGCGGTCCACCGAGGGCAGGTCGACCACCAGATGCTCGATGCCCCAGGCGACGATCTGCGTGGCCGCCTCGCGCGAGAGGTAGGGCGGATTGTCTTCGTTGCCGTGTGTGCCGCGCGTGCGCAGCAGCAGGGCCCGCGGCGCAAAGGGCAGGGTGGCCGGCCGGGCGTGGCGCAGTGCGGCGGCCGTGACCAGCAGATCGCCCTGCTGCGGCGCAGGATCACTGCTTTCGCCCGCCGCGATGGCCTCGCTGAGGTCCACCGTCAGCAGCAGCGCCGGCAGCGGTGCCAGCGGCAGCAGCCGGTGCACGGGAGTCGTCGCGTCCGTCAGGTGCGCGACGCTTTCGGTGTGTGTGCCATTGCAGTGGGGCACGAGGCTGATGCGGTGGCAGTTGCAGCTGGCTCCGTGGGCGATGTCGCCGGTGAAATCGCCCACCACCAGCGGCGCGCTGGTGGCCCGCGGAGCGCCGAAGAAGGCCGGTTGCGGGCCGTGGAAATCCAGCTCCCGCGCCAGCGCGGTGGCGGCATCGAAGCGCAGCTGCGAGGCGAAGGCCGGTGCCGTCACGATCTGTTCCTGCGGCCTGCCGGCACCTCCTGGACGGTGCCGCAGTGCCGGCAGGTGCGCAGCTGCTCATTGGCGTAATAACGCTCGAACACGGGGGGAAACTGCTTCTCGATGTCGGTGAGCTCGAAGAACTCCTCGTAGAGCAAGGAAGCGCAGCGCTCGCAATACCACTGCAGGCCGTCCTTCTCGCCCGCCCGGCGCCGGCGCTCGATGACCAGCCCCACGGTGTCGGGCAGGCGCTGCGGAGAGTGCGGCATCAGGGGCGGCAGCAGGAACATCTCGCCCTCGCGGATCGGGATGTCGACGATGCGGCCCTGCTGCAGGGTGCGCAGCGTCATGTCGCCCTCGACCTGGTAGAAGAACTCCTCGCCCGGATCCACATGGAAATCGCTGCGGGAGTTGGGCCCGCCGACCACCATGATGATGAAGTCGCCATTCGGGAACAGTAGCTTGTTGCCGACAGGAGGCTTGAGCAGGGGCCGATGTGATTCGATCCACTGTTTGAAATTGAAAGGCTGGAGCATCGGGCAGTCACCGGTCCAAGCTGGGGTTCCTCATGCATTGTAGAATGAACGGCATGCACCGCAATCGCGCACTCGTTTTCGCCTCCTGTGCCGGCCTTGCGCTGCTGGCCGGATGCGCCACGGTCAAATCCCACTGGCCCTTCGGCCGCGCTGCGCCGCCACCCCCTCCGGCCGTGAACGAGCTTGCCGTGACCACACCGGGGGAGTCCCCGCCGCAGGTGGTGCTGCAGTACTGGGAGCGCAATACGCTGGTGCTGGACATGCAGAACGCGGCCAGCACTGGCCAGATCCTGCTCGCGCGCCGCGAGGGACGGATCTGGCCGGCGCGCATCGGCTTTCGCATGTCACCCACGCGCTTCGAGGCGCTGGAAGTGCGCGGCATCCAGCGCATGGTGCTGCCGGTATCCAGCGAAGGGGCGGGGCCGGTGACCGTGGAATTGCCGCCTGGTGTGTACGGACCGGCGACCACGCAGATCGCGGTGCGCTGGGGAGCCCGAAGCAGCTTCTAGAACCGGCTCAGCGCCACTGCCACTGTGCGCCGACCATGCCGTTGCGGTCGAGGCCGGACTCGAAGAAGCGGCTGTTGCCCTCGTTGACGATCACCGAGCCGACGTATTTCTTGTCGAGCAGGTTCTCGGCGCGCGCAAAGAGCCGCAACGTGCCGCTGCCGAATCCGAAATTGCGGCCGATCTCGGCATTCAGCAGCATGAAGCCGGGAGAGGTCACGCTGCCCACATCGTTGGCGACCAGTCCGCTCATGCCCGTTACTTCCAGCGAGGCCGACCACGGGCCGGGGGAGTAGCCCAGCACCAGCTGGCCCATGTGTCTGGGCACGCCCGGAATGATGGCGCCGGCCGGTACCATCACATTGGGTACGGTGCAGCCGGGGCTGACGCAGATGAGGTAGGCACTGCGGAAGCGCGCATCCAGCCAGGTGTAGGAAAGCTCTGCATGCAGGCTGTGCGGCAGCGGTAGCCCGGCCGTGAATTCCAGTCCCTGGCGCCGTGCGCTGCCCACGTTGCGATAGCTGCTGCGGCCGCCGGTGTTGCGCGCCACGGCCAGTTCGTCGCCGGTGTCGGCGCGGAACAGCGCGAAGTCGACGGCAAGATTGGCTGCGCCGCGCCACTTGGCGCCGAGCTCGTAGTTGTTGCTGACGGAGGGCTTGAGATCGAAGGCCAGGCCCGCGCCGCCGTCGGCGCGGTAGGACATCTCGTTGAAGGTGGGTGTCTCGAAGCCGCGGCCCGTCGAGAAATACAGGCGCAGTGGTTCGGAGGGCCGGAACATCAGGCCGGCCACGGGCGTGGAATCGCCGTAGTGGCGGCTGCCGCTGTCATCCGGATTGGTGCTGGTGATGTAGTGGTCCAGCGAGCGGAAATCCACGCGGCTGTGGCGCAGGCCGGCGAGCACCGACCAGCGCGGCGCGAACTGCCACCAGGCCTGCGCGAACTGGTCGCTGTTGCCGACGGTGTTGCGCTCGTCACGCCGCAGCACGCCGCGTACTCCCAGCGTGGAGCCGACGAAGTTGGTGAAGCCCAGACGGCGCTGCACCTGTTCATCGACATTGGCGCCCACGGTGATCTCGGCGTCGCGGCCGGCGAGCTGGCCCTGCCAGGACCAGCGCAGATCCGCGCCGTGGTAGCGGTTGTCCAGGTCGATGTCGGCGCCGGAGTGCAGCGGATTGGCCTGGGTGGCGGCCGGAATGGCGAGAAACTGCTCGACCCGGCGGCTGCCCGCATAGCCCATGGCACGCAGGGTGCTGGCGCTGCCCAAGCGCTGTTCGAACACCACTCCGCCCTGGTACTGGCGCACGCTCTTGCGGGTGTTGAATTGCTCCGCGGCAGCAGTGGCCTGCGCGGGATCGGCGCGCCAGCTCGCCGGATCGAGGCCTAGCGGATCCTGGGCCTCGGGGATGTCCAGATAGTTCAGCACCAGCGACAGGTCGCGGCTCTCCCCGACGTCGAGACCCAGGCGCGCATTGGCCGAATCGCGCCGGGCGGCGCTGTGGCCGCGATAGCCGTCGGTCTGGAAGCGAGACACGGCGAGGTTGTAGTCCAGCAGGCCGGCCGTGCCCAGCGCCTGCGCGCCAAGACTGCGCGCATCGTAGCTGCCCCAGGTGGCGCGCAGGCGCGGGGGGGCGCCGTCGCGGCCGGAGCGGCTCCAGATCTGCACCACGCCGCCGGAGGAGTTGCCGTACAGCGCTGAGAACGGGCCGCGCATCACCTGCAGGCGGTCGGCGCCCATCAGGCTGAAATGCGACAGCTGGCCCTGGCCGTCGGGCATGGAGGCGGGCACGCCATCGGCATACAGCCGCAGTCCGCGCACGCCGAAGGTGGAGCGCGCGCCGAAGCCGCGGATCGACAGCTGCGTATCCTGCGCGAAGTTCTGGCGGTCCAGCGCGGTTACGCCGGGCAGACCCGCGAGCACTTCGGTGATTTCGGTTTCTGTCCGGTTGCCCGAGGCAGACAGCTGCAGGGTGGTGACCGAGGCGGGCACATCCACGTCCGGCACACTGCGCAGCCTTGTGGCGCTGACTTCCACGGTATCGAGCTCGGCGGCGCCGGAAGCGGTTGCCGCCAGCGCCGCGCCGGCAGCGATGGAGAGCGTCAGGCCGATGCAACGTTCCGGCAGGGACATCTACTGCTCCGGGGCGATGCTGCCCACGCCGTTGATCGTGGTATCGACCTTGGCGGGCTTGCCTCGGTAGCGGATCGAGCCCACGCCGTTGACGGTGGCGGCCAGCGAAGCCGTGGCGTTGATCCTGAGATTGCCGGCGCCGTTGACCGACACCGTGGCGTCCTGTGCAGCGAGGTCGGACAGATCCATGTTGCCGGCGCCATTGATGCGCGCGCGCAGGGTATCGACGCGCCCTTCGGCCTCCAGGTTGCCGGCGCCCTGCAATGTCAGCGCCAGTTCGCCGCCGGCGAGGTTGCCGATGTCCACGTCGCCCGCGCCATTGAGGATCACCGAGCTCAGTTGCGGCAAGGTCACGTGGATCTCCACGTCGCTGGAGGAGGGCAGCCAGAACCAGCCGCCTTTCTGCTGGATCATCAGCGTGTTTCCCCGGACCCGGGTCTCGAGGTTGGCAAGCGCCCTGGCCGTGCCGGTGACACGCAGCGGCGCGGCGGGGCCGATGTGTACGTCGAGGTCGCCTGCGCCGCGCAGGTCGATGGCATCGAAGGCGCCGATGTCGCGCTGCTGCGTGACCTCGGGTCCGGCAACCGGACCCGAGCAGGCGGCGAGCAGCAGCGTGCCGGCCAGTAGCGCCGCAGAGGGCTGCTCAGGCCAGGGTGTGGTAGACGTTCTGCACATCTTCATCCTGTTCCAGTCTGTCCAGCAGAGTCATGACTTCCGTGGCTTCAGTCTCGGAGAGGGTCGTCGGTGTCACACAGATGTACTCATGCGTGGCCGAAAGCGGCACGATGCCGCGCTGCTCCAGCGCCTGCTGCAGCTGGCCGAAGTGCTCGAACTCGCCGCGGACCACCAGCTGCGGCTCGCCTTTCTCGCCGGCCCCTTCGCCCATTTCGTCGAGGCCATAGTCCATGAGATAAAGCTCCAGGTCGTCCTGGTCGATGCCGGCCGGATCGAGGCGGAATACGCCCATCTTGCGGAACAGGAAGCTCACGCTGCCGGTGCTGCCGAGGTTGCCGCCGTACTTGGCGAAGGCGCTGCGTACGTTGGCTACGGTGCGGGTGGGATTGTCGGTGGCCGTTTCGACCAGCACAGCGACGCCGTGGGGCGCATAGCCTTCGTAGATGATCTCGGTGTAGTTGGTGGCGTCGCGGCCGCTGGCGCGCTTGATGGCGGCCTCGACCTTGTCCTTGGGCATGTTGACGGCGCGCGCGTTCTGGATCACGCGGCGCAGCGCCGGGTTGCCGGCCGGGTCGCTGCCGCCGGCCTTGACGGCGATGGTGATGTCCTTGCCGATCTTGGCGAACTGCTTCGCCATGCGGTTCCAGCGGGCGAACATCGTGTGCTTGCGGGTTTCGAAAATGCGGCCCATGACCCTTCCAGAATCTCCTGTGCGAGAGGCGAATGATAAGTGAAAACGCCCCCGCCAAGCCGGTCCGCCATTTCCGCTGGCAGGCCTCGCGGCTAATGAGGGAATATGCGCCACCACGCTTTCCGGGACCCTCCATGCACCTCAGCGACATCGAGATTGCGCGCCAGACGAGGCTCCGGCCGATCGAAGAGGTGGCTGCGAGGATCGGCATCGGCCGCGATGAGCTGCTGCAGTACGGCCCCTACAAGGCCAAGCTGTCGCCGGCTGCGGTGCGCGCGATTTCCGGCCGCAGCCGGGGCAGGTTGGTGCTGGTCACGGCGATCAACCCCACGCCCGCGGGCGAGGGCAAGACCACCACGGTGGTGGGTCTGGGCGATGCGCTCAACGCCATCGGCAGGAACGCGGTGATCTGCCTGCGCGAGCCCTCGCAGGGCCCGTGCTTCGGCATGAAGGGCGGTGCAGCCGGCGGAGGCCACGCGCAGATCGTGCCGATGGAAGACATCAATCTGCATTTCACCGGCGATTTCCACGCCATCGCAGCGGCGAACAACCTGCTGGCCGCGATGGTGGACAACCACATCCACTGGGGCAACGAGCTCGGCATCGATCCGCGCCGCGTGAGCTGGAAGCGTGTGGTCGACATGAATGACCGCGCGCTGCGCCATATCGTGAGCTCGCTGGGAGGCCTCGGCAATGGCCATCCGCGCGAGGACGGCTTCGACATCGTGGTGGCGTCCGAAGTGATGGCCATCCTGAGCCTCGCTTCCGATCCGGCCGATCTGGCACGCCGCCTCGGCGACATCATCGTGGCCCGCACGCGCGACCGGCTGCCAGTCCGGGCCAGGGACCTGTCTGCCGATGGCGCCATGACGGTGCTGCTGCGCGATGCCATCATGCCCAATCTGGTGCAGACGCTGGAGGGCAATCCGGCGTTCGTGCACGGCGGGCCTTTCGCCAACATCGCCCACGGCTGCAATTCGGTGATCGCCACGCAGACGGCGCTGCGCCTGGGCGAGTACACCGTGACCGAAGCCGGCTTCGGCGCCGATCTGGGGGCCGAGAAATTCCTCGACATCAAGTGCCGCAAGGCAGGCCTGGCGCCGGATGCGGTGGTCATCGTGGCCACGGTGCGGGCCCTGAAGATGCACGGCGGCGTAGCGAAGGAACATCTGCACCGGGAAGATCTCGCGGCGCTGCGGGCGGGGTTTGCGAATCTCGGGCGCCACATCGAGAACCTGGCCAAGTTCGGCATGCCGGCGGTGGTCGCCATCAACCGCTTCGGTGCGGATACCGCGGCCGAGCATGAGCTGGTGAGGCAGCTGTGCGCGGAGCTTGGCGTCGAGGCCGTGCTGTGTTCGCACTGGGCCGAGGGTTCGAAGGGGGCGGTGGCGCTGGCGCATGCAGTGGTGAAGATCGCCGAGAGCGGCCAGGCGAGCTACCGGCCGCTGTACCCGGACGACATGCCGCTGGTCGAGAAGGTGCGCACCATTGCCCGCGAGATCTACCGCGCCCAGGACATCAGCCTGGATCGCCGCGCGCGCGAGCACCTGCAGCAATTCCAGGAAGAGGGTTTCGGCAACTATCCGGTCTGCATCGCCAAGACGCAGTACAGCTTCTCCACCGATCCGGCCGCCAGGGGAGCGCCCACGGGCCATACGCTCAATGTGCGCGATGTGCGCCTCTCGGCCGGCGCCGGCTTCGTCGTGGTCATCTGCGGTGACATCATGACGATGCCCGGGTTGCCGCGGGTGCCGGCCGCGAACTCGATGCGGCTCAATGCCGAGGGCCAGATCGAGGGGCTGTTCTAGTCCGCGCCGGGCAGCTGGCAGGCCTCGCAGGCCACCTGCACCGGCGGCGCTTCGGGATCGTCCAGGTCGGCGGCCGTGAGGCGCCCGCCCCATACGCAGCCGGTGTCCAGCGCCAGAAGGTCCGGGCGCCGCAGCAGGCCCAGCGTGGACCAGTGGCCGAACACGATGCGCGCGCCGGCGCTGCGCCGGTCCGCATGCTCGAACCAGGGTTTCCAGGGTCTTTCGACGCGCGCAGGCGCGTCCTTGAGCTTCAGGTTCACGGTGCCGTCGGCAAGGCAGTAGCGCAGCCGGGTCAGCACATTGACAGTGAAGCGCCGGCGTTCGGCCTGGTCGAGGTCCTCGCGCCAGCGGTCGGGCTTGTTGCCGTACATGGCCGCGAGGAATTCCGGCGGATCCTTCTGCAGCGCGCGCGAGGTCTCCGATGCCTGCTTCAGCGCATCGTCGATCGACCACTGGGGCACGAGGCCGGCGTGCACGATGAGGCTGGCGCTGCCGCGGTCACGGATGGCCAGCGGCTGCGCAATCAGCCAGTCGAGCAGCACTGCGCGGTCGCGCGCTTCAAGCACGTCGTCCAGCGTATCCCCGGTGCGGGCGCGCAGCTGCGGGTTGTAGTGCCGCGCGATCAGGTGCAGGTCATGGTTGCCCAGTACGGTGCATGCGTTGGCATCCAGCGAACGCACGTAGCGAAGTACCTGCAGCGACTGCGGCCCGCGGTTGACCAGGTCACCGACGAAGAACAGCTGGTCGCGGTCCGCGCGGAAGCGCAGGGCGGCGACGAGCTCGCGCAGCGCGCTGTAGCAGCCCTGGACATCGCCGATGGCGTAGCGTGACAAGGGTGCTGTGAGTTCAGTGCAGCACGCCCGGCATGGCCAGGCGGAATGGCGGAATGGGCACGTCGAAGCAATCGCCGCCGTCGGCCACCATCTGGTAGCTGCCCTGCATGGAGCCGACCGGTGTTTCAAGCACTGCGCCGCTGGAGTACCGGAAGCCCTGGCCGGGCTTCAGGTGCGGTGTTTCACCGACCACGCCCTCGCCGCGCACTTCCTGCGTGCGGCCGTTGCCGTGCGTGATGATCCAGTGGCGCTGGGTGAGCCGTGCACCCTCGTCACTGTCGTTGTGGATGGTGATCGTGTAGGCAAAGGCGTAGCGCCGGTCGGCCGGATCGGACTGCTCCGGCAGGTAGCGGGTCTGCACTTCAACGCGGATGCGCGGACTCATGATCCCTGCGGTGGCGGCAGACGCACGGCCAGCACATCGCAGGGGGCGGCGTGCAGGACGGTATCCTCGGTGAGGTTGACGAGAATGGACAGGCCATGGCGCTCGCGGCTGCCGATCACGATGAGGTCGAAACCGCCCTCACGGGCGGCGCGCACGATTTCGGCCTTCACGTTGCCCGATCCAACGCGCCAGGGCAGCGGCGGATCGCTGAGCGTGCCGGCAAGCTGCGCCAGGCGCTGCCGCGCGCTCTCCAGCAGTTCGCTTTCTATCTGCACGGCGGGCATCAATGAATCGCTGAGGGGTTCGACCGGCACGAACTCCACGATGTGCAGCAGCGTCAGGCTGCAGTTGGGGCAGGCTTCGACGATCTGCAGCGCCCGGCGCGCGATGCGCTCGCTGTGTTCGCTGAGATCCAGAACCGCCAGGATCCGCTTGTAGAGGCTCATTCCGTGATGATGATCACAGGCGCTGCTCGTGCGCAAGCGCGGCCAGCCGGGCGAACTGCTCGGGCGCGAGGGTCTCGGGACGGGCGGCCGGATCGATGCCGCTGTCCGCCCAGGCCGTGTCGGAGAGCAGGCCGCGCAGGCTGTTGCGCAGCGTCTTGCGGCGCTGGGCGAAGGCCGCTGCCACCAGTGCCGCAAAGCCGGGCGGCAGGTCGAAGCGCGGCTGGCGCAGCACGTCGAGGCGGGCCACCGCGGACCACACGCGCGGCGGCGGCCGGAAGGCTCCAGGGCCCACGTCGAAGAGCTTGGTGATCACGAAGCGCGGCGAGAGCATCACGGTCAGACGGCCATAGTCATCACTGCCGGGGGCAGCGGCCATGCGGTCGATGACTTCCCGCTGCAGCATCACGTGCAGGTCCACCAGATGATCTGCGGCCTCGAGCAGATGAAACAGCAGCGGCGTGGAGATGTTGTAAGGCAGGTTGCCGACGATGCGCAGCGGGCGGCCGGCGGATTGTGCCAGCGCCGCGAAATCGAAATCGAGCGCATCGCCTTCGTGCAGCACCAGGCGCTCGCCCCAGGTGGTGCGCAGCTGCGCGGCAAGATCGCGATCGATCTCCACGGCATGCAGCTGCGGCAGCCGTTGCAGCAGATGCCGGGTGAGCGCTCCGGTGCCGGGGCCGATCTCGACGACCAGCTCGGCCGCCGCGGGCGCCACGGCGGCGGCAATGCGCTCCAGCACCGCGGGATCGTGCAGGAAATGCTGGCCGAAGCGCTTGCGGGCGCGAACCAAGGCTAGCCCCGCTGCGCAGGCGCCGCCGTGCGCGCCAGCCGGGCAGCAAGCCGGGTGGCGGCGATGAGGCTGCCGGGATCGGCACGGCCGCTCCCGGCAAGATCCAGCGCCGTGCCGTGATCGACCGAGGTGCGCAGCAGGGGCAGGCCCAGTGTGACGTTCACGGCCTGCCCGAAGGAGGCGTACTTGAGGGTCGGCAGTCCCTGGTCGTGGTACATGGCGAGCACCACGTCCGCTGCCGCGAGCCGGCGTGGCGTGAACAAGGTGTCCGCAGGCCAGGGGCCGCTCGCGGCGAGCCCAGCGCGGCGTGCGCGCTCGATGGCAGGCTGGATGGTGTCGATCTCCTCACGCCCCAGATGGCCGCTCTCGCCGGCGTGCGGATTCAATCCGCACACCGCGATGCGTGGCTCGGCAATGCCCCAGTAGCGGGCGACGTCGCGGTGCACGATGGCGAGCGTTTCATCGAGCAATTGCGCGGTGATCGCGGCGCTCACCGCCGCAAGCGGCAGGTGGGTGGTGGCAAGCGCCACGCGCAGCTCGCCGCCGGCGAGCAGCATCACGGGCAGCACGCCGCCGCAGCGCGCCGCGAGATATTCGGTGTGGCCGGTGAAGGCGATGCCGGCGTCGTTGATGACGCTCTTCTGCACCGGCGCCGTGACCATGGCGTGGAACTCGCCGCGCTGGCAGCCCTCGATGGCCCGGTCCAGCAATGCCAGCACCCAGCGCGCATTGCCCGTGTCCAGCTTCCCGGCCTGCGCCGGGTGCGGCAGCTCGATGTGCTCGATGCTGAAGCCCGGGCCGGGGCTCAATGCCATGCCCATCTGACGTGCGCGTGCTTCGAGCAGGTTGGCGTCGGCGAGGCACACGATGTCGGCATCGACACCGCAGTGCTGCGCCTGCTGTGCGAGCAGCACGCACAGATCCGGCCCGATGCCGGCGGGCTCACCGCAGGTCAGGGCCAGCCGCGGGCGGGTGAGGTCCACGCCCGGTCAGATGTCCGTGTCGACGAAGGCCTCGTCGCGCAGGCGGCGCAGCCAGAGCTCGGTTTCCTCATCCGCCCGGCTCTCGCGGATCTGCGTGAAAGCGCGCTGGCGCAGGTTGTCTTCCGTGGTGTCGAACTGGCGGCGGCCCAGCAATTGCACGATGTGCCAGCCGAACTGCGTGCGGAAGGGTTCGCTGATCTCGTTGATCTGCAGCTGCTGCAAGGCATGTTCGAATTCGGGAACGAAGGTGCCCGGACCGGTCCAGCCCAGATCCCCGCCGTTGACCGCCGACCCCGGATCCTCCGAGAGGCTGGAGGCGAAGGCCTGGAATTCCTCGCCCTTGAGGATGCGCTCGCGGATGCCTTCCAGGCGCTGCTTCACCGTGGCGTCGTCCTGCAGTTCATTGGGCTTGATGAGGATGTGGCGCGCATGCACCTGGTCTTCGACGGGATTGCCGGCGGTGTCGCGGACGCCGTTGAGCTTCACCAGGTGAAAACCCGTGGGGGTGCGCACCGGCTCGCTCACGTCGCCAACCTTGAGCTGCCCGATGATCTCGGCGAGGAAGGTGGGCAGCTCCGGCCCCTTGCGCCAGCCCAGAGAACCGCCTTCGAGGGCCGTCTGGCTGCTGGAATAGGCTACCGCGAGGCGCGCGAAATCCTCGGCGCCGCCGCTGGCGCGGTCGTGCACTTCCTGCGCGCGTTTCTCGGCGTCGTCGACCTGTGCCTGGGTGGCATCCTGCGGAATGGCGATGAGGATGTGAGAGATGTTGTATTCGGAGGTTTCCGAGGGCAGCTTCTTGAGCCGCTCGATGAACTGGTCGAGCTCGCGCGGCGTCACGTTGATGCGGCTGAGCACTTCGCGCTGGCGCAGGCCCGACAGCACGATTTCCTTGCGCAGGTTGTCGCGGTAGCTGGCGTAGTTGATGCCCTGCGAGGCCAGTGCCTCCGGCAGCTGCGTGAGCGGGAGGTTGTTGCGCGAGGCGATGTCGGTGAGTGCGGCGTTGAGCTGTTCGTCGGATACCTTGAGGCCCAGGCGGTCCGCGCGCTGCAGCTGGATCTCCTGGACGATCAGCCGGTCGAGGATCTGGCGGCGCAGCACGTCGGCCGGGGGCAGCTGGGTATTCTGTTCCGCCAGGCGGCTGGTGATCACCTCCACCTGCTCATCGACGTCGCTTTCGGTCACGATGCCGTCATTGACGATGGCCGCCACCTTGTCGAGCAGTTCGCCATGCGGTGCCGGCGTGGAGGCCTCCATGGAGAGGGCGCGGACGCCGGCGGTGACGAGGAGGGCAGCCAGCAGCAGCGGGCGAAACATGGGGAAGTCCTTGAGTATCATGGGATTGCGTCAGCGGCGACGCGGATCTGCAGAGTATCCGCGAATCGCCCGTTCCAGGAAAGCATCTGCTGCCAATCCGACACTGGACAGGCCTTTGAGTTCCAGCTGCACGTAGATGCCGCGGTCGTGATCCCCCGACCGGCGGCTCACGTACTCGCGGGCCACGGCGCGCACGCCCCAGCAGCAGCTGCTGTATTCGAACCCGGCGAAGGCCTCGATGGCCTGGTGCTCGTCGAGCGAGTACAGCATGCGGCCGTAGACGTTCCATTGCTTCGCAACCGGCCAGGCCACCGAGACATCGGCCTGTTTCAGCCGGTCGCGCTGGAAGCGGTAGCCGAAATTTGCGACGTGCTGGGAGTCCGGACGGTACTGCAGGCGCACTTCCGACCGCTCGGCCTGCGACTCATCGGGGTTCCACTGCAGTCCCAGATCCACGTTCCAGTCCTCGAAGGCCTTGAGTTCGAGCTGGGCGATGAGATCCGAGCTGTTGCGCGCCGTGACGGGCTCGTCCGGCAGGCGTACCCGCGGGCTCTGGAAGTGGAAGGCCTGTCCCAGTGTGGCGGCGAGGTAGCGCGTGCCGCTGGCCGCATTGAAGAGCCGTGTGGTGAAGCCCACGGCGATCTGGTTCGCATCGCTGACGCGGTCGAGCCCCACGTAACGGTTGCTGCGGAACAGCTCGACCCAGTTCAGGTCCGGTTCGCTGGTGTCGAACACCGGCAGGCCGTCCTGGTTGCGGTAGGGCACATACAGATACATGGCGCGCGGTTCGAAGGTGAGCACGCGCTGTCCGCGCGATCCCACACTGCGTTCGAACAGCAGGCCGCCGTCGATGCTCGCCAGCGGCAGCGAGCGCGATGGCGAGCGGTCGCTGCCCGCACCCGCGTTGCTCAGCCGGTAGGCCGTTGCCTGGAAGGCCAGCGACGGCCGCAGGAAGTAGCCGGGCCCGGCCACATCCAGCCCCACCTGCGGCGCGACATTCAGGCGCCAGCCGTCCACACCGACGCCGCGCCGGAAGCCGGTGAGCTCGGACTGGAAGCCGTATTCCAGCGGCAGAAGCGTGTTCGTGCGCCAGTTGCCGTCGGCATAGGCGCGCGGAATTTCCGTGTAGGGGCGGTCCGCAGGTAGCAGCGCCTGGTCGATGGTCTGGAAATTGCGCGCCAGGACGCCCATGCGCAGCTGGGGATCGCGATAGGACAGATGTGCCAAGCGCGGCAGGAAGGCGATGCTCGCCCCATCGGTGCCCTGGGAGAAATCCTCGAAGTACTGTGGGTCGCCGACGTTCTCGCCATCCAGCGTGAGGCGCCAGTTGCCGGGAAGTCCGGTGACGTTCTGCAGCCGCAGCCGGCTGCGCGTGGCGCCGTAGCTGTCGTCCCCTGGCAGCAGGTTGGCGAGGAGCTGGCCCTCGCTGCCTGCGAACAGGTAGCGGAACTCGCCGCCCAGGTCCAGGCCGCGCAGGGTGTAGACGGTGGGCGTGAAGGTGGCATCGAGATTGGGCGCGATGTTGAAGTAGTAGGGCGCCGCCAGCAGCAGCCCGCTGCGCGAGGAACTGCCGATGCTGGGAAACAGGAAGCCGGTCTTGCGCGCGCTGCCTACCGGGAAGGACAGCCACGGCAGGCGCAGGATGGGAACACCGAGGAACCGCAGGCGCGCATCGCGGGCAACGCCGGTATTGGTCTGCGTGTCGATGGTCACGCTGCCCGCCTCGATCTGCCAGTCGCTGCGCTCCGGAGGACAGGTGGTGTACGAGACGCCCTCGAGCCGCAGCCGGCCGTTCTGGTTCAGCTCCAGCAGCTGTGCCGCGCCGCGCGCCGGCTGCTGCGGCAGCTCGAACTGTGCTCCGGTGATCCGTGCCGCGCCGTTCTGGAAGTCTCCGTCCTCGCCGCGCACCCTGAGGCCCGGGTCCTGGTATTCCACAGCACCCGATACCCGCGCATGGTTCTGCTGCGTATCCATGAACAGCTCGTCCGCGCTGAGGCGGCGTTCACCCTGGCGCACGACGACATGATCCTTCATGTGCAGCCGCCCATCGGCTTCGAAACGGAATGCGCCTTCACCCTCGACGGTCACGCCGTGGCTGACGGCCAGGGCCGGTCCCAGCGGCGCGGGCGGCGGGGTGGGGTTGAGCGCCCGGTCGCGCGGACACATGGGCAGGGTCGCGGGTGTTTCGCGCGCGGCGGCGGGGCCAGGTTCGGCAGCTGCGAGAGGCGTCTGGGCGGCGGCCGCGGCGAACAGCGTCACCGCGATCGCGGCCGGGTGGCGGAGCGTAGGCATGAAGCACAGCATTATACTGCGCGCCGATGAGCAACGACCCGCGTCTGTCCGAAGCCCGCCGCTGGCTGGGCGAGGATCTTTCCCTTTCCATCGCCTCGCTGGAGCCGGCATCGGCGGATGCGAGTTTCCGGCGCTATTTCCGCGCCGGCCTTGACCATGGCGCAACACGCATCCTCATGGATGCTCCGCCCGGCAAGGAGGATCTGGGCGCCTACCTGCGGGTGTCTGCGTTGCTGGAATCCTGCGGCGTGCATGTGCCGCATGTGCATGCCGCGGATACCCGCCTCGGGTTCGCACTGCTGGAGGATCTGGGCGGCACGCACATGCTCACCGGGCTCGCTGCGGGCCTGGATCCGGCCCGCCTGTACCGCGACGCGCTGGTGGCGCTGGCCGGCCTGCAGCTCAATGGCGACGCGGCCTCGATGCAGCTGCCCCCCTACGATCAGGCCGTGCTCCGGCGCGAGATGCAGCTCATGCCCGAGTGGTTCTGCACGCGGCATCTGGGCATGGCGCTGAGTGCGTCACAGCAGCAGATGCTGCAGGATTCCTTCGCTTTTCTCGAGCAGGAAGCGCTGGCGCAGCCGCGCGTGTTCGTCCATCGCGACTATCACTCGCGCAACCTGATGCTGGTCCCCGAGCGTTCGCCGGGCGTCATCGATTTCCAGGATGCGCTGCGGGGCCCCGTCGGCTACGACCTGGTGTCCATCCTTAAGGATTGCTACGTGGCCTGGCCGCGCGCGCGCGTCGAGGACTGGGTGGATGAATTCCGCGCTCTGCTGCAGGCCGGCGGGGACCATGGCCGCCGTCTTGCCGGCAGCTCGCGTGCTGGCTTCCTGCGCGGCTTCGATGCGATCGGCCTGCAGCGCCACATCAAGGTGCTGGGCATTTTTGCGCGTCTTTGCTGGCGCGACGGCAAGCCCGGTTATCTCGGCGACCTGCCGCGGACACTCGATTATGTGCGCGATGCCGTGCAGCGCTTTGCGGAACTGGCGCCCCTGGCTGCATTCGTCGAGACGCAGCTGGTCCTCCGGCTCGACGGGGCGAACCAGCGCGCGCTTGCCGCTGCGGAGCGTAGTAGGGACGGCGCATGAAGGCCATGCTGCTGGCTGCCGGCCGCGGCGAGCGCATGCGGCCCCTGACGGACACCACGCCCAAGCCGCTGCTCGAAGCCGGCGGCCAGCCGCTCGTCGCCTGGCATCTGCAGCGGCTGGCGCAGGCCGGAATCACCGACATCGTCATCAATCTCTCCTGGCTGGGCGAGCAGATCGCCCAGCGTCTGGGTGACGGCTCGGCGTATGGCGTTGCCATCGCCTACAGCCGCGAGCCCTGGCCGGCGCTGGAGACCGGCGGCGGGCTGCGCCAGGCGCTGCCGCTGCTGGGCTCCGAGCCCTTCCTGCTGGTCAATGGCGATGTGTTCACGGACATCGATTTCCGCGGCATCGCGCTGCGGTCCGGCGATCTTGCGCAGCTGGTGCTGGTTCCCAATCCAGCGCACCACCCGCAGGGGGATTTCTGGCTCGATGCCGCTGGCCGTGTCGTTGCGCAGGCGACCGGCGAGCGTCTGACTTATTCCGGCGTCGCCATCATCGATCCGGCGCTGCTGGCAGATTCAGAGCCGGGCCGTTTCCCGCTGCTGCCCCTGCTGTTGTCGGCCAGGGATTCGGGCCGTCTCGGCGGGCAGAAGCACAGCGGGCGCTGGCTCGACATCGGCACGCCGCAGCGCCTGGCCGAACTCGACGCCGAGCTTTCGCGTATGCGACCATGACTTTCCGATGAGCCAGATCAAGCGCATTCCCGTGGTCGTCGAGCCTGCGGCGCCCTTTGCAAGCCAGGCGCGCAGCGGCGAGAAATACACCACCGCCCAGGGCTTCAGCGCCATCCGCGACGGTCAGAAAGCGCGCGGCGAGGCGCCTGCCGTGCCGCTCACCGGCAAACCGCGCTGGCTCAAAGCCATGCCGGCCACCGGCGAGCGCTACGCGCAGATCCGCCGCAATGTGCACCAGCACCGCCTCGCCACCGTGTGCGAGGAAGCTAAGTGCCCCAACATCGGTGAATGCTGGAACGCGGGCACCGCGACCATCATGCTGATGGGCGCCGTATGCACGCGCGCGTGCCGCTTCTGCTCGGTGGATACCGGCAATCCGCATGGCTGGCTCGATGCCGAGGAGCCGGCCAATGTGGCCGAGAGCGTTGCGCTGATGGAGCTGTCGTACATCGTGCTCACCAGCGTCAACCGCGACGATCTGCCGGATGGCGGAGCAGGGCATTTCGCCGCCTGCGTGCGTGCCATCCGCGGGCGCTCGCCACAGACCGCGGTCGAAGCGCTGACGCCTGATTTCCAGGGCGTGCTGCGCGACGTCGAAACCGTGGTGGATTCCGGCCTGCAGGTGTTCGCACAGAACCTGGAGACGGTGCGCCGCCTCACGCATCCGGTGCGCGACCCGCGCGCCGGGTACGACCAGACGCTGGCCGTGCTGGCACATGGCAAGAAGCACCGTCCCGACGTGCTGACCAAATCCAGCCTGATGCTGGGCCTGGGTGAGACGGACGAGGAGATTCTCGAGGCCATGGACGACCTGCGCGCCGCGCAGGTGGACATCCTCACGCTGGGCCAGTACCTGCGACCCACCATGAACCATCTGCCGGTGGCGCGCTTCGTTACGCCGGAGCAGTTCGAGTCCTATCGCGAAGCGGGGCTGGCGCGGGGCTTCCGCGAATGCGTCTCCGGGCCGATGGTGCGCTCCAGCTACCGTGCGGAGCAGGCGCTGGCCGGCAACAACGTGGGGCTGGCCCTCAAGCCGTGATCATCCGCTGGTTGGGGCGCGTGGAATATGCGCCGACGCTTGCAGCGATGCAGCGCATCACCGAGCAGCGCGATGCCGCGACTCCCGACGAGATTTGGCTGCTGGAGCATCCCCCCGTGTTCACGCTGGGGATGGCGGCCGATCGTTCGCACCTGCTGGCCGCCGGCGACATCCCCGTGGTGCAGACCGACCGGGGAGGGCAGGTGACCTATCACGGACCTGGCCAGCTGGTGCTCTATCCGCTGCTCGATCTGCGGCGCAACGGACTCACTGTGCGCTCGCTGGTGGAGACCCTCGAGAACGCGGTCATCGAGCTGCTGCGGCCGCATGGCATCGAAGCCATCGGCCGGCGCGATGCGCCCGGGGTGTATGTGAGCGGGCGCAAGCTCGCGAGCCTGGGGCTGCGCATCCGTCGCGGTGCCAGCTACCATGGCCTGGCACTGAACGTGGACATGGACCTTGCGCCCTTCAGCCGCATCAATCCCTGCGGCATGGCTGGGCTGGAGGTCACGCAACTGGCGGCGCTGGGGGTGCCCGGCACTCCGCAGCAGGTGGGGGAGGAGCTGGCCTCGCGGCTGGCGGGTCTGCTGCCGGCAAGCCCGCCGCCGACTACAGCACCATGATCACGCCATCCACGTCCTTCAGATCGGTGTGCAGCGCCCCCAGCTGCGCTTCGGCTTCCACTATCATCAGATAGGTCAGGGCGATGAAGGCGCTCTGCGCCGACGGCCGTTCGGTTACCCGGTGCGCCGGAAATTCCCCAAAATGCCGCCCGAATATGGCGTCCAGACGCTTCCGCAGGCCCTCGTCGGCCCGGGCAATGACCTTGATCGGATATTCGGCGGGGAAGGTGATGCGTTCGGGTTCCATCTTCCCTAGAATAGCGCGCCCGTCGGGGACCATCACTGCGGAGAGGTGGCAGAGTGGTCGAATGTACCTGACTCGAAATCAGGCGTAGGTGCAAGCCTACCGTGGGTTCGAATCCCACCCTCTCCGCCATATTATATATATTAAAATTAATAGCTTAGGGCGCATTCTCAACTTTGCATATCAACCGCGAAGTTTAGAGCCTTAGTGGTAATTGCAATTCGGCAGTGAGGCGGGCCACGCCCTCTCGTACAGGGCGACTTGCTGAAAGCGCAGAGTTGGTCTTTTCCATTCGAGATGTGCTCTAAGGCGAGTTAGAGCCTGGCTATCGATGCGCGGTCGGGCACCCCAAAGATGCACCTCTGCGTCTTCATCCCCTCAGGTCTGCTCTTGTGCTTCTTCCAGTTCGCCAAGCGAGAGAAGAGGAGCGGGAAAAATTTCTGAACTTAATTTTCATGAAGGTCGTAGTCTGCAACACGGCGCAGCGTCTCGCGTTCGTGGGGTCTGGGCTCAAGAAAAATAAAGGGGGCTTAGATGAAGGGAGAGGCAGTGCTCACCTCTGCGGCAGCTCTATGCGTTGCCGGTGTGGGTGGCGTTTGCACGCCCGGCTCGCTGCGGCTTAACCAAGTGCCATTCGTCCATCAGTAATTCCGCGCATCCTTCGTAAATTTTGGGGAGATATTAAGAATGAAACCTATTCGGTCTCTGACTGCTGCGTGCCCTGTTGCGCTGGCGCTGGCGTTGCAAGGCGTCGCGTTTGCCGCCGAGCCTGCCTCCAATAGCGACAACGACAGCGAGCTGGCGTTGCAGGAAGTCACTGTCACGGGCTCACGCATCGTCGTGCGAGACGGCTATACGGCCCCGACGCCGGTCACGGTGGTAAGCACCGAGGCGATCCTGTCGGGCTCTCCCACGGCGAACGTCAGCCAATATCTGAACACGATGCCGGTGTTCGCCGGATCCTCGACGCCGCAGACCAACGTCAGCAGCAACCAATCCGGCAATACCCGCGTCAATGGCCTCAACCTGCGCAGCCTGGGAACCTTCCGCACGCTGTTGCTGGTTGATGGCCAGCGGGTGGTTTCGTCCACGCAGAACGGCACCTCAGACCTCAATTCCATTCCGCAACAGCTGATCCAGCGGGTGGAAATCGTCACCGGCGGCGCCTCGGCCGTCTATGGTTCGGATGCTGTCTCCGGCGTGGTGAACGTCATCCTCGACAAGGGGTTCAACGGCATCAAGGCCGAGGTCGGGGCCGGCATTACCGGATATGGCGACAACCCCAATGGGAACATCCAGTTCTCGGCCGGCACGCCGTTTGCGGGCGGCCGGGGCCATGTGCTCTTCTCCAGCGAATACAACCAGGCCCAGGGCATCAGCGGCGATGGCGGGCGCCAGTGGAACCGCAAGTCGGCGATCGTCGTCTCCAACCCCCTGTACACCGCGACCAGCGGCCTGCCGCAGTTCCTGAACGCGCAGGGCGTAGGCTATGCGACCGGGTCGCTGGGCGGCCTGATTTTCTCAGGTCCGTTGAGAGGCGTTGCCTTTGGGCCCGGAGGCCAGCCCTATCAATACCAATTCGGTTCAGTCATCAATGGTCAGTACATGATCGGCGGTGAGTGGCAGGCCAACGACGTCCGGCCGGCCGTGGTGGCTCTGGAAAACCGGGAAGAGCGCCAGAACTATCTCGGCCGCGTCGACTTCGACCTGACGGACACGATCAAGGTGTTCGCCCAGGCGAGCTGGGCCAACGCACACTTGGACTCCAACTCAAACAACGCGTTCATGCTGGGTAGCGGACCGACGATCCGGATAGACAATCCGTACATTCCCGCCTCGGTTCGCGCGCGTATGGTTGCTTTGAACCTCACCTCATTCCGGATCGGGACGGAAAGCATTGACATCCCTACCCTTCACGTCGATCAAGTGCGTTCGGTGGAACGTTACACGGCAGGCCTGAGCGGCAAATTTCAGGCGCTCGGCAACGAGTGGTCGTGGGAGACCACTTATCTGTGGAACGCCAGCGACAGCCGTTTGAAGGGGTTCAACAACGTCATCAAGGACAAGTATGCGCTGGCGACGGATGCGGTCGTCCATCCTGTGACCGGTGCGATCGTCTGCCGCTCGACGCTGACCGACCCCACCAATGGCTGCTCTCCCTTCAATCCGCTCGGAATCGGCGTCGCCAGTCAGGCGGCGATCAACTACGTTACCGGCACGTCGTTCCAGAACCTCGTTCAGGAGCAGGAAGTTTTTGACGCCAGCGTGTCCGGCACGCTGTTCAACAACTGGGCCGGAGCGGTTTCGCTGGCCGGCAACATCGCTCACCGCAAGGAGTCGGTACGCACCGACTTGAATACGATCGGCGCCCCGTTCCTGTTTGCCAATACGGGTGCTGTCGCGGGTTCTTACAACGTGAACGAAGCGGCGTTGGAGACGCTCTTCCCGCTGATCGGGGGCGGTGACTTCATCCAGTCCTGGGACATCAACGCCGCCGCGCGTCTTACCGATTACTCGACATCCGGCCGGGTCACAACCTGGAAGCTGGGCAGCTCCTTCGCCTCGACCAAGGGCTTTCGTGTGCGGGGCACCCTCTCGCGGGACATTCGGGCACCGGGTCTGAATGAACTGTTCGCCGGGGGAACGATAAGCAACCAAGGGGGGACGTTCGACCCGTTCACCAACACGACGGCCGCAGCTCTCATCGAGACACGTGGCAACCCGGACCTGACACCCGAAATCGCGACGTCGAAGAGCGTGGGCGTCGTCGTCAGCCCGAGCTTCATTCCCGGCTTCCAGGCGTCCGTCGACTATTGGGAAGTGTCGCTCAAGGATGCAATCACCGAGGTGGGCGGAACGCAGGTTTTGAACCTCTGCTACCAGGGTCAGACGATCTTCTGCTCGGGAATCGAGCGTGATGGGAGTGGAGTTCTGCTCAAGGTCATCGGCACCTCCTACAACTATGCTGAACGGCGCACTCGCGGTGTCGATCTGGACGTCAGCTACAGCCCCGAGCTTGAAAATCTCATCGGCGGCCGGCTTGACCTGCGAGCGAATGCGACCTTCTACCTCGAAGGTTACTCCAACAATGGTCTGACTCCGGCTACCGACAACGTTGGCGTTACCAATGGGCTGGCGAAGTGGCGGGTTTCAACCACCGCGACCTACACGCGCAACGCCTTGCGTGGCTCCCTGACGGCGCGCGCGTTCCCCAAAGGCCTGATCGCGACCGGGGCCATCGAATGTCAGACCGGCTGCCCGGCTTCGAGCCCGGACAAGCCGACCTACGACAAGGCGTGGCTGCCGGGTGCGTTCTATCTCGACGGTTCGCTCGGCTACACCTTTGGCAAGGGTGGGGATCGCTCATGGGAGGCGTTCTTCAACGTCCGGAACCTCCTTGACAGGGATCCGCCGCCAGTTAACACGCTCATTTACCAAGCGAACACCCTGGTTGGCGTCTATGACTACCTGGGCCGTCAGTTCCGCATCGGCGCCCGGATCAGGATGTAGATCCGCGGCGGGCAGAAATCCGGCGGCGGCTCAGTGCATCTGGGCCGCCGCCATTTTTCCAATGGCGGACCCGTCCGCTGCATCCTTCCGCCATCCGTTACACGTCGCCAGATGAAGGTAGTCAGCCTCGTGCCGGCGGGAGATCGACACGAGTACGCGACGGTCTTCATCCATGTCGGGCTTCCGTAA
This sequence comes from Steroidobacteraceae bacterium, assembly GCA_049841155.1. Classification (GTDB taxonomy): domain Bacteria; phylum Pseudomonadota; class Gammaproteobacteria; order Steroidobacterales; family Steroidobacteraceae; genus ZC4RG30. Next base: position 1,007,199 of record JASGHI010000003.1, on the reverse strand, counting down.
GCAGATGCGCTGACGTCAGTCATGGATCGCCACGGCGGCTCGCGATTCTGGACTATGATGTCCCGTTGAGGAGCGAGCAGCATGAGTAGACCCACCTCCGGTCCTTTCGAGAAAACCCCCGGCTGGCTGGACTGGTACACCGGGCCAAGCAAGCCCGCGTTCCGGGTCCCGCCTGGCAGCGTCGACGCGCATTGCCATGTATTCGGGCCCGGCGAGCAGTTCCCCTACGCGCCCGAGCGCAAATACACGCCCTGCGATGCGAGCAAGGCGCAGCTGTTTGCGCTGCGCGACCACCTGGGTTTCACGCGCAATGTGATCGTGCAGGCCACCTGCCACGGCGCCGACAACCGCGCGCTGGTCGATGCGCTGCAGTCCGCGAAGGGCAGGGCGCGCGGCGTTGCCACTGTCAGGCGCAGCGTCGGCGACGCGGAACTGCAGGCGTTGCACGCGGCCGGTGTGCGCGGCGTACGCTTCAACTTCGTCAAGCGCCTGGTGGACTTCACGCCCAAGGACGAGTTGCTGGAAATCGCTGGCCGGGTCGGCAAGTTGGGCTGGCATGTCGTCATCTACTTCGAGGCGGTGGACCTGCCCGAGCTGTGGGATTTCTTCACCGCGCTGCCTACCACCGTAGTGGTCGACCACATGGGCCGCCCCGACGTGACCAAACCCGTCGACGGTCCGGAATTCGCGCTGTTCCTGAAGTTCATGCGCGAGCACTCCAATGTGTGGAGCAAGGTGAGCTGTCCCGAGCGCCTGTCGGTCGCCGGTCCACCGGCGCTCGATGGCGAGCGCAATGCCTACCGCGACGTCGTGCCCTTTGCGCGCAAGGTGGTCGAATCCTTCCCCGACCGCGTGCTGTGGGGCACCGACTGGCCGCATCCCAATTTGAAGGGCCACATGCCCGATGATGGCCTGCTGGTGGACTTCATCCCGCACATCGCGCCGACGGCCGAGCTGCAGAAGAAGCTGTTGGTCGACAATCCGATGCGCCTTTACTGGCCCGAGGAAGCGAAGTAAGCAGGAGGCCCCCATGTCCCTCGAAAAACCCTACCTCGACGTGCCCGGCACCATCATCTTCGACGCCGAGCAGAGCCGCAAAGGCTACTGGCTCAACCAGTTCTGCATGAGCCTGATGAAAGCCAGCAACCGCGAGCGCTTCAAGGCCGACGAGCGCGCCTATCTCGACGAGTGGCCGATGACCGAGGAGCAGAAGCAGGCCGTGCTGGCGCGCGACCTCAACTGGTGCATGCGCACCGGCGGCAACATCTACTTCCTGGCCAAGATCGGCGCGACCGACGGCAAGAGCTTCCAGCAGATGGCCGGCAGCATGACCGGCATGACCGAGCAGGAGTATCGCGACATGATGATCCACGGGGGCCGCTCGGTCGAAGGCAACCGCCATCTGGGCGAGAACGGCGACGCGCAGCCGCAGAACCAGCCCCAGGGCGCCGCTCATCACGGAAAGGCACGCTGATGGCCCGCATCACGGCATCTGTCTATACCTCGCACGTGCCTGCCATCGGCGCGGCCATGGACCTGGGCAAGACGCAGGAGGCTTACTGGAAACCCTTGTTTGCCGGCTATGACTTCTCCAGGCAGTGGATGAAGGACAACAAGCCGGATGTGATCTTCCTCGTCTACAACGACCATGCCACGGCCTTCAGCCTGGAGATAATCCCGACCTTCGCCATCGGCACGGCTGCCGAATATCAGCCCGCCGACGAGGGCTGGGGCCGGCGCCCGGTGCCCAGGGTGGTGGGTCATCCGGATCTCGCCAGCCACATTGCGCAGAGCGTGATCCAGCAGGATTTCGATCTCACCATCGTCAACAAGATGGATGTGGATCACGGCCTCACGGTGCCGCTGTCACTGATGTGCGGCGAGAAGGATCCGAAGGAGGGCGCCTGGCCCTGCCCGGTGATTCCCTTCGCCGTCAATGTGGTGCAGTACCCGGTGCCCAGCGGACAGCGCTGCTTCAATCTGGGCCGGGCGATCCGCAGGGCCATCGCCAGCTATGACGGCGACCTGAACGTGCAGATCTGGGGCACCGGCGGCATGAGCCACCAGCTGCAAGGCGCGCGTGCCGGCCTGATCAACGCCGACTGGGACAGGCGCTTCCTCGACCGCCTGATAGCCGAGCCGGCCGAGCTGGCCAAGGTGCCGCATATCGAGTATGTGCGCGAGGCGGGCAGCGAAGGCATTGAGCTTGTGATGTGGCTCATTGCCCGCGGCGCCATGGCCGATGTGAACGGTGAGGGTCCGCCGCCCAATGTCGCGCACCGTTTCTACCATGTGCCGGCCTCCAATACGGCGGTAGGCCACCTCATCCTTGAAGAACCCATTTGAAGGAACACCCTGAAAGAAACCCCGGCATGACTATGGAAGTAGCCCTCCAGTGTCTGCCCGGGAGGAGGGCTGCTGGGGGCTCACCATAATGCCCACTGCGGGTACGCGGCTGGGTAGGAGAGGCCGTTTGAAAGTACTATCTGCATTGGGGGTGTGAGCTTGGGCGCCGGTCGCGCTGGACCTGCTGGGTCAGTGGAATGGTGCCCCGCAGAAATCAGGGGAAGCCCGGAAAATGGCTGAGACCAGTCTCGAAAAAATGCTGAGCGTGCTTGAGCTGATCGAGGAGCGCGGGCAGGTATCGGGTATGGATGAAATCCTGGACGTGCTGTCGCTCACACGTTCGACGCTCTATCGCTATGTCCGGTCCCTGACCGATTTCGGCTTGATTGCGGCCACACCGGGTGGTGGCTATGCCCTGGGGCCGCGGATCATTGAGCTCGACTACAAGATCCGCACGCGCGATTCCCTGATCCAGTCCGCCCATCCCCTGATGACCCAGCTCGTGCAGGCGGTTCCGGGCATTGCACTGCTGTGCCGCTGCTATCGGGACAAGGTGTTGTGCGTGCATCAGGTCCGGGGCGCAGTCGGCTTTGCAAGTACTTATGAGAGAGGCCGGGTGCGTCCCCTCCTGCGCGGCGCGGCTTCGCGGGTCATCCTCGCCAACATGCCGCTCGCCCGGATCACCAAGCTCTATGGCGCGATGCCGGAAGGTTTTGCTGAGGCGGGTCTGGGTCAGTCCCTGAAAACGGTGCGTGCCACGCTGCGCGCCATCCAGAAGCGGGGTTGGGAATCTTCCGAAGGACAAATCACGCCCGGCGTCACCGGTATTGCGGCGCCCATTTTCGATGAGGGCGACCGTGTCATCGGCAGTCTCAGCCTGACAGTGGGACGGGATGGCCTGAGCGAAAAGGAAGTGCTTGAGATCGCCACCCGCATCGTTTTCTGTACCCAGATCATCAGCAGTGCGGTTTCCGCCAAGGAGGGCGCCGGTGCGCTCTGGTCACCGCTGGATCTGCCGGCGATCAACGGCATTCCAGCGTCCACTCCAGCCCCCGGCCGGCGTTCAGCCAAGACCAAGAAATAGCGCATCGGCGAAGGCGGCTTGCCGGCCAGCTGCGCCCGTTTCTGGCAGAGCTCGCGCATGCAGCGCGGCCCGGCATGCATCTATGGGCTGGGGCCTACCCGACCGTCGATGGTGACCCGACCGTTAACGACCGGATTCCGGTTCCCGTCGAGGCAGATGTATTCCGTGACCTCGATGTTGCGCGGCTGCAGGGCGTAGGTGAGGTGGCGTGTCCAGGGTTTGGTGAACACTCCCGGATCGTCGACGGTGATCAATATGTCGAGCTTGTCATTGGTCGGCCGTTTGATGCGCTCGATGACGTGCATCTGGTCGCTGGTCGGCATGCCGAGCATGTCCAGGGTGTTTTTCTTGGTCAGGCCAATGGTGTCGATCACTAGGGTGTCGCCCTCCCACCAGCCGACGGAATCGCCGTAGTAGGTGGAATCGAGATCTTCGGGGTCGGGGTGGCCGCGATCCAGATGGACGATGCGGTACTGGCGGGCCAGTTCATGAATGAAGGTGACCTGCCTTGGTGTCTGCAGAATCTGTACGGGATAGGTAGCTGCCCACATCATCTGCGGCATGCCATGCGGCAGGCATGAAGTTGGCGGGCCAGGGAAGGTGTGGCCGTTGATCTCATTGGCGATGCGCTCCTGATAGAGTTTTTCCGCCCAGGGCTGGGTGGGTACCAGGTCGCCGTTCATGTCGCGCAGGATGCGCTTTTCGATGGGCGCCCCGCTGCCCACATAGCCTTTGATCATCCAGACGCCGGTCAGGTCCTGGCCTTCGACGGTGCGGGTGAAGCTTCCCTGCGGGGCCTTCTGCTGTGGCAGAGGTTCCGGAACTGGCGGCAGCTGTGCAATAGCCACCGTTGTCAGCAGTAGAAGCGCTGTCGCAAGACTGATCTGCGCGCCGGAAAGATTCGGTAGGTCTTTCATGTTCAATGCCTCTACCTGCATGTCTTCGAAGATGGATCCGCACTGCGCGATGAGTGAAGCAGTGGCTGCCGGTCCCGGTCGGTTTGCCGATTCTCCTCGTACCGCACTTCGTGAGACTAGGCCAGGCACATGCCTGAAATCAACATAAATCTCATATTAAGGGATTCTGTATTTTTCTATTTTTCATATGTTAGTCTTTGTGCGGCAAGCGTGCGTGCCGGGTGACCTGCGCAATCGCAATATTGATTGATGGGGGCGGCATGATGGATGCACGGATAGAGCGCTTCAGGCGGATCTTGGATTCAAGGAATCCTTCGAAATTCCAATACGCGCTGCTTCTTCTGATCGCTCTTCTGTTGCTCAGCGATGGCTATGACATGCAGGCCATCGGCTATGTCGCGCCCGCGCTGGTGGATGCCTGGGGCGTCGAGCGCCCGGCCTTTGCGCCCATTTTCAGCATGGGGCTGTTCGGCGTGATGATCGGTGCCATGACGATGACGCCGCTCGCCGACCGGATTGGCGGCAAGCGGGTGCTGCTCGGCTGTACGGGCGTCTACGGCGTGCTGACGCTGGCGACGGCTCTGGTGCGGGACGTCGATGCCCTGCTGCTGCTGCGCTTCGCCACCGGTATCTTCCTGGGCGGGGCAATGCCCAATGCCATCGCCCTGGTATCAGAATATGCGCCGACCAAGATGCGCGCGCTGATGGTGACCATCGCAGTCTGCGGTTTTTCCATCGGAGGGGCGGCGGGTGGCGTGGTAGCCACCACCATGATCGGGGCGTTCGGTTGGCAGGCAGTGTTTGTGGTGGGTGGAGCGGTGCCACTGCTGATCCTGCCGCTGCTCATCCTCTATTTGCCTGAATCGTTGCCGCGCCTGCTGTCGGGCAAGGCCGATGCGCGCGCATTGAAGGTACTGGAGAAAATCGCTCCAGGCTGGACGCCGCAGGTCGACACAGACGCAGGCGCAGACGCGGCGGCTTCAGCGCCGCACCGTGCCGCGCCGGTCATCGGGCTGTTCCAGAACGGCCTTGCACCGGCGACATCCCTGATCTGGGTCGTCTATTTCTCCAATCTTCTGATCCTGTTCACGCTGTCCAACTGGCTGCCTTCGATCATCACGCTCGATGGTTTGCCCTTGCAGACGGCAAATCTGGCCACGACCTTCTATCAGCTCGGTGGCACGTTTGGTGCGCTCCTGATAGCGTTTCTCTGCGACCGGTTCCGCGCGCACCGGGTGCTCGCGTTCACCTTTCTGGGCGCGTGCGCGTCAGTATTCCTGATCGGATCTGCCAGCGGCAATCCGACGCTGATCGCTCTGACCATTGCAGCTGCCGGTTTCTGCGTGGTTGGCGGACAAAACGCCACCAATGCGTTCGTCAGCAACTTCTACCCTTCCGATATCAGGGCTAGCGGCATTGGCTGGGCGCTCGGCATCGGGCGGTTGGGGTCGATCCTCGGGCCGCTGCTTGTCGGCGCTGCCATTGCTGCCGGTGTGGAGACGCGCACGCTCTTCCAGTTCTGCGCCGTCCCCGCCCTGGTCGCCGCCGCCGCGATCCTTCTTGTGGGCCGTGTCAGGCCTGATCGGCACTAGGTTTCCCGTTCAATTGCCAAGGCCAAATATCATGAACCAGTCATTTCCCCGGACACTGCATGATGTCACTGGAGAGCTGAAGAGCGTTCCCTACAAGCGGATTGCGACGGAGGAGGCTTTTTGCCCCTCTGAGATGCTCGATATCTACCGGAAAATACTGGCGTCCGGCACGTTGCATGATCCTGGCTTTCGCGAAATGTTCAGCTTCTACCTCAACAGCGACAGTCTCCGTGCGCAGCAGATCCGTGACTATCTGGTCGATCTCGGCCAGATGCGGCTTGCACATATGGACGAGCGTGGCATAGACATGCAGGTGATCGCGCTCACTTCGCCGGGTGTGCAGGTCATGGAAGATGCCGAGGCGGTTTCCTTCGCCGCGTTCGCCAATGACGTGCTGGCCGACGCCTGCCGCCGTCACTCCAGCCGTTTTGCCGGCCTTGCCGCCGTTGCTCCGCAGGTCCCCGGCGAAGCAGCCAAGGAACTTGAGCGCAGCGTCAGGACACTCGGCCTAAAGGGCGCGGTCATCCATTCGCACACTTTCGGCGAATACATGGATGATCAGAAATTCTGGCCGATCTTCGAGGCCGCCGAGGCGCTCGATACGCCGATCTATCTGCATCCGCAGGTGCCGCCGCCCGCCATGGTCGGCCCGTTCTTGGAGTCGGGTCTGGACGGTGCCATTTTCGGTTTCGGCGTGGAGACGGGTCTGCATCTCATGCGGATCATCGTCAGTGGCGCTTTCGACCGCTTTCCGAACCTCAAGTTCGTTGTCGGTCATCTTGGCGAGGCGCTGCCGTTCTGGATGTATCGGCTCGACTATATGCACCGCGCCTGTGTGGTCTCGCGCCGCTACAGGACGATGCAGCCAATCCAGGGCATGATCAGTGACTATTTGCGACGCAACGTCTACGTCACCACCAGCGGCTTTGCCTGGGAGCCGGCGATCAAGTTCTGCCAGGAGGTGCTCGGCGTAGACCGCGTGCTGTACGCAATGGACTATCCCTATCAGCACGACGTCGCCGAAGTCATCGCCACGGACAACCTGAGCCTCAGTGACGAGGTCAAGGCGATGCTGTTTCAGGTCAACGCCGAGAGGGTGTTCAAGCTCTGATGGCCCGTTTGCGAAAGCCCGTTTGGCGCATGCGCTGCGACGGGCTGCTGCCCGCCTAGCTGACCCCGCGAAGGTTCTTGGGCGGAAGGGCCGCCCGCGCCCGTCCCGTGTGTTCGCGCTACCGGCGTAAATGCCAATCTGCCAGTTATCGATGCGCCCTCTCTAATTTGCGTGACCTTGAGGTAAGCGCCTCTGGTTGGCTGGCGGAGGATGGTTTTGTGTTTTAGTTTCAAAATGTGAGATTATTTTTATTTAAAAAATTCAATATTTGAGATATAATTCATGGTAGGTTCTTGAGCAGGGGGTGAAGCCATGACGTCCCACCGCAAGGCGCTCTTTTCCGGGATTCTCGCGATCCTCGTCTCTGGAGATGCGCTGATGAGCACCGGCAGTGCCGCACCCATCCCTGATTCAGAGGCGGCGCTCGCTGCGAGCATGGCCCAGCATCTCGAGCAGGCACGAGTAGCCGCCGGCCGCGATTTTGTCGGGGCCGCCAACATGTTCTGTCTCAACGCGCGCTATGGTGGCGATGTGATCGGCGATTTCTGGGCCGGGCGGCGCATGACCGATGCCGACGCGGATTTCGAGCCCATCGAGGTTTTTGATGGCGTCTTCTATGTCGGCCTGCGGGAAATCGGCGCCTATGCGATCAAGACGTCCGCCGGCGTGATCCTGATCGACGCCTTGCCGACCGGGCAGGTGCGGAGGTTCCTGGTGCCGCACCTGAAAAAGGTAGGCATCGATCCGCGTGACGTGAAGTATGTCGTCGTCACGCATGGGCATGCCGATCACTATGGCGGGGCGGCCTATTTCCAGGGAAATGGAGCCACAGTCTTCATGACCGCGCCGGATTGGGATTTGCTGGACAAGCAGGCCGGCGAATCGTCTCCGCCCAGGCGTGATGTGGCGGTGAAGGACGGGGATGTCATCCGCCTGGGCGACACGGCGCTTAGGGTTGTCTTTACTCCTGGGCATACGCCCGGTGCGCTGTCGCTCCTCATGTCGGTCAAGGATCATGGCGCGCCGCATACCGCCATGTTGTTCGGCGGCGCAGGCTGGGGGCTGGCGGCGATGCCGATGCCGATGCGTCCGATCTACTCCGCTTCGCTGGAGCACATGGAGGAGGTTGCCCGGGCCAACAAGGTCGATGTCCTCATGGAAGGGCATCCATTCCTTAGCAATACGCTACTGCGCATGGCACAGGTCCGCGAACGTGCGGCCGGCGCGCCGCATCCGCTGGTGATAGGCGAGGAGGGTTACCTTCGCTGGCTTGATGTGGTGAAGGAGTGCCATGCCGCCAGCACGGACCGCTATCGGGCGTTGACGGCAGCTTACGGAGACGATGCGCGCAAATGGCCCCGTCTGCCGGCCTGGCGCAGCAATGCGCCGGAATGAGTGCAGCCGTCGGGCTCGATAAATACCATTAATTTTTACTATTTGAGATTATAGATTGAATATATTTCTCATACATGGTGTCATCTGAGGCGCAATTGACCTACATAGCGTCCCAAAGTCGTAGCAGAGGCGCGAATTAGACAAACGGGGGGTAAACCAGTGCACAAGGAAAATCAGGCGCGAGGGGATGTGCTGCTTCGCTCCATGGGAGCAAGTCATCTGAAGACTGGCTTGCTGGCCTTCACGGCCATGAGTGCCATACAGGCGACATCGGTTCATGCGCAGGACGTGCCGGCGCAGGAAGAGAGCCAATCTTCGCTTGAGGAAATCATCGTAACGGCCACCCGCCAGGCTTCGACAATCAACAGAGTGCCGTTGTCGATCAGCGCCTCGACCCAGGAAATGATGGACCGCGCAGGGATCCAGACCGCTGTGGACCTGCAACGCATGGTCCCGGCCTTGCGCATCACCCAGTCCAATTCAAGCGGTGTGGCCGACATCAGCATCCGCGGCATCACTGCCAATACAGGCGCGGCGACGACCGGTGTCTATCTGGACGATACACCTCTGCAAAAGCGCTCGATCGTAGGCGGCGGCCAGAGTGGCACTGGCACGCCAATGCCGCCGCTGTTCGATCTGGAGCGTGTCGAAGTATTGCGCGGACCGCAGGGCACGTTGTACGGCGGCTCCTCCCAGGGCGGCACGATTCGCTTCATCACGCCCGCGCCGAGTCTGACTGACTGGTCCGGTTACGCGCGCGCCGGCCTGTCTGTTTTGGCAGCGCCCGATGCAGGCGGCGGCGGCCCCAGCGACGAGGCCGGAGTCGCCGTCGGTGGGCCGATCATCGAGGACAAGCTCGGTTTCCGGGCCAGCCTATTTGGTCGCCACACGGCCGGCTATGTCGACGTCGTTGATCCCTATAACAATGGCGCCGTGCGTTTCAAGGACGCCAACAGCACGAACACTTGGTCCGGCCGCCTCGCGGTCGCCTGGAAGGCGGGTGAGAACACACTGATTACTGCCACCGCCTATCACTCCGACATCCAGGATCATGGCGGCCCCAACAACTGGTTGCTGCCGCAGAAGCCGGGCCAGACCTACACTACTACATCACCTTGTTTCGATACCCGCCTCAACACGGGCCGGCCACCGCCCGCCATTGCTTGCCCGGCGGTATACCCCGATCCGGCGCGGCCCTGGATCTATCAGCGGCCGGCGGCGACCTATGGGCCATTCGATTATCTGCAGAAGCCCTACCAGTCCTTTGCTCAGAATCTGTCGCCAGGCCGTGCCCGGATGACAATAGCGAGTCTCACGATCGATCACGATTTCCACTTCATGAACGTGAAGTCGATCACCTCTTACATAGACGACAGCAATCTGCGTCCGAGACAGGCCGGTGGTTCGGGCGGCGAATTCGCGACGCCACAGACTACGACGGACTATCCGAACGCCGGCTCGTTTGAGCTGAGTTCTTTCTTTCCGGACTATGGATATCTGACGCCATCCATCAATAGACGTCATGGCATCATTGAGGAGCTTCGCTTCAGCAGCGTGCCGGATGGTTCCCGATTCAGCTGGATTGGGGGGCTTTACTACTCCGACATCAAAGCCTATGCGGAGTACAACCAGCTAAAGGATACGGAGCGTTACGCCCAGTACCTGTACGGCATGACTTCGACCCAGGCCTATGGCGCGCCTTACATCGGTTATGGCGTGTTTCGCAGCCAGCCTTCCCAGGATACTGAGCTGGCTGCGTTCGGCGAGATGAGCTACCAGTTCACAAACAGGCTCAAGCTGATCGCCGGCGCACGTATATCGCGCGTCATGTTCGACTACACGCAGTACTACTACGGGTCAGTACCTGGCTTCAATGATCCCACCGCCGATCCACGCGGGATCACTTTGGGGAAGACGGTGTCCAAGCCATTCACGCCGAAGCTTGGTGTCCAGTATCAATTCACTGAGGACAAGATGGCCTATTTCACGGCAGCCAAAGGCTTCCGTGCGGGTGGCGTCAACCCGCCGCCTTCCAGAGTCTTGTGTGCGACTGCGTTTGCAGATGCCGGCATGACGGCTGCCGATGTGCCGGATACCTATGGTCCGGACATGGTGTGGAGCTACGAGCTGGGGACCAAACTACGTATGCTTGGGGGCAGGATGCAGGTCAATGCCAGCATCTACCAGATCAACTGGGACGACCTCCAGCAGGGCATCGCGCTCGGCAAGGGCTGTGCACCGACTCCGAACTGGACTGACAATGTCGGCAAGGCGCAGAGCCGCGGTTTCGATCTGGATACTCAGATGCGGCTCTTCTCCAGCATGACCTTGAACATGGCAGTGGGTTACACCCATGCCGTCCGACGCTTACGCCGGGCGGTGCGGTCACCTTGCTGCGCAAGGGTGATCAATTGCCGGTTCCGCCATGGCAGGCCAGCTTCGGCGCGGAATACAAATTCCGTAACATCAGGTGGCCGCTCTATGTCCGTGCCGACTATACGTACTCCAGCAACTTCATGAATGGCCCGGGGCCGGGTCTCGGCGGCTATGCACCCGACACGGTTTATTTGCCTTCGGTCACGAAGGTGAATGTGCGCAGCGGAGTCAATGTCAGCGGTTATGACGTTGATCTGTACGTAAACAATCTGTTCAACAGTCATGATGCCATTTCCAAATCCGGCGGACGTTCAGGCTGTTCTGCGGCCACAGGAGCGGCGTGCACCACGTTCACCACGCTGGGGCGCTTCCCCACCACTGACTACGGGCGTCCCCGCGAGATCGGACTACAAGTCTCCAAGCGTTTCTGAACAGGGGATCAGAAAATATGCTCAACAAGTCAGGCCTGTTCGCGGCGACCCTGGTTCTTGTCGTCACAGCTCAAGCCCATCATTCCTTCGCGATGTTCGATCTTGGCAAGGAGCAGACGATCCAGGGCGAAGTGAAGGAGTTCCAGTGGACGAACCCTCACGTCTGGATCCAGATCAATGTCCTGGGTGCCGACGGGAAGACCGTGGAATACAGTATCGAAGGCGGCAGTCCCAATGTTTTGCGCCGCCAGGGCTGGAACCGAGGGTCGCTGAAACCAGGCGACAAGGTGGTGCTGAAGATGCATCCGCTGAAGGATGGTTCACCCGGCGGCAGCTTCGTCAGCGCCTTGGTCAACGACCAACCATTAGGGCGCAACGCCGGTAATTGAGGGCGCCGACGCCGCGGCAGCGCATTGCGGAAAGGTCTGCTCTCGCGTTCCCGGCGCTCGAAGCCGGAAGCCGGGAGGTTGGTCATCTGGCGATTTTGCGGTATTGCTCCCGTTCGTGAGTGCAATGGGTCGGGTAAAATGCCCTCATGAGCATCGCACGATGCGTGACGGATACGGGACGAGCTCTCATTGAATGACGCTCATTGCGCCCTGGGGTTGGTTCCTCGAGCATGATCCGCTACCGCCCAGAGATTGATGGGTTGCGCGCCATCGCGGTGCTGATCGTGATCCTGTATCACGCGGGCGTGCAGCCCTTCGGCGGGGGGTTTGTTGGCGTCGACGTGTTTTTCGTCATCAGCGGTTATCTGATCACGTCGATCATCAGGGCGGATCTGGTTTCGGGAACATTCTCTTTCGCGCGCTTCTACGAGCGCAGGGCGCGGCGCATTCTGCCGGTACTGCTGTTCGTCCTATTTGCCACGATGCCGTTTGCGTGGTTTTGGCTACTACCCGAACAATATTCGCAGTACGGCGGCAGCCTGGTTTCCACCAGTCTCTACTACTCCAATTTCTTCTTTTGGGGGTTGAGCGGCTATTTCGATACTTCATCGGAGCTGCGGCCACTGCTCCACACCTGGAGCCTGTCCGTCGAGGAGCAGTACTACATCATTTTTCCGGCATTGCTACTGCTGCTCTGGACGCGCTGGCGCAAGCGGGTTCCTCTGCTGATTGGTGTGGGTGTGCTGCTGAGCTTCGCCGTGGCTGAATACGGTGCCCGACGCGGCGCCAGCGGCGCCTATTTTCTCCTGCCGACCCGGGCCTGGGAATTGGGGATCGGTGCACTGCTGGCGCTGCAGCCCGCTGTGGGTTCCGCATTGTCCGCGCGGATGGGTCGCGCGCTGGGCGCATCCGGGTTGCTGCTGATACTGGCAAGCGCGGCGCTATACAACCGCGGCACTCCATTCCCGGGCTTTTATGCGCTGGCGCCCACGTTGGGTACCGCACTGGTGATTGCAGTGGTACGGACCGACGAGCCTCTGGGCAGACTGCTGGGCAGCCGTCCGCTGGTGGCCGTCGGGTTGGCCAGTTATAGCCTTTATCTGTGGCACCAGCCCGTGCTGGCCTTCGCACGGCAGCGGCTGTTCGGCCAGCCCAGTGGTCCCGTGCTCGGATTGCTGCTGGTTGGCGTGGGCGCGCTTTCCTGGCTGAGCTGGCGCTTCATTGAGCGCCCATTCCGTGATCGCAATCGCATTTCCACTCGCCGTCTCGTCGTCAGCTGTGTCCTGGCCACATTGGCGATCGTCACCGTGGGCGGGGGCATCGTGGCGAAGCAGGGGGTGCCCGGAAGATTTTCCTTCATCGGCGAGAAGAGCGAGCGGATGGAAATCCCGCGCCACGACAATGGCTGGTGTTTCTATTCCATCGACACGGATGACCGGCTCAGCGTCGGCGCCCAGGGACAGGCCTGCTTGCTGGGAGACCGGAGCAAGGTCCCCGTGGTGCTGCTGTTCGGTGATTCCTTTGCAGGCCAGTACGAGCCGGTGTGGGATGCCATTGGCAAATCACATGGTTTCGCGATCTCCGCGGTATCCACCAACTGGTGCTATCCGGCCCTCGATGATTCCTTCATCGGTCCCAAGGCCAGCCGTGCTTATGCGCAGTGCCTCGCGAACCGGGAGTTCCTGAGGCGCAACGCTACAAAATATGACGCCGTCATTCTCGGCGGAGCGTGGCTCGAGACCTACAATCTCGGCCGTCCGTCCGAAACCATTCGCCTGATCAAGTGGCTGACGTCGCTTGGCAAGAATGTGCTCGTGATGCCCAGCCCGCCCGCCTACGACAGCAACGTGAACTATTCATATCTGCTGGCGAGCAAATTGGGCGAGACACTGGATCTGAGTCGTATCGAATCGAAGGAGGCGGTGCTGGTTGCCAGAGCCGAAGGCGATCTGCGTGCGTCCATCGCATCCATACCCGGAGCCGTATTCATTGGGCGTGACGAATTGTTCGATCCCCGCTTCGGAAAGGGGCATCTCACGGCGCAAGGCCTGCCTTACACGATGGATGGTGCGCACGTGAGCCTTTATGGCTCCAGGGCCATTGCGCGCCAGCTGCCCAAGGCAGAGATCGATCGGCTGGTGAATGCGCTGTTTGCCCAGCGAAGCACTCGGGTACCGGATGTGCCGGACCCGTAGCCAGCGCATCGTGCCGTAGGAAAGGCGTGCTGGCGGAGCAGGACCTTACCTGGCGGTTCCGGTGGTCACGGCGAGCAGTTCGCGTGATACCCGCTCGTCGATTGCAGCGGCCGCCTGCAGCACCACCGGATACCGGACCAGCGCCTCCACGCCCGAGGCCGAGAAGTGCAGCTGCACCTGTGGCTGCATGTCGCCAGGACGCAGCACCGAGGCATCACGCTGCATTTTTTGCGCCTGGCGCAGGATGTCCTCCTGGTACTCCTGCAATACGGTGCTCGTGGCATCCGCGAGCTGCTGCTTCATCGCCGCATGATCCACATCGGGGGGCAGCGTCAGCGTGATTTCGTGCCAGGTGAGGTCAATGCCGGGAATCTGCTTGAAGAGGCCCCCGGATGCCTGGAACACCACTGAGTTCGCGAATGCGACGATGCGGCCGGTGGGGCTCAGGTTCGCTCCGTCGCCCTTCATCTCCATCAGATGCAAGCGCACCAGCCCGAGATCCACCACCTCGCCGGTCACGTTGCCGATCTGCACGCGGTCGCCGACCCGTACCCCGTACTTGCCCACGAGGAAGAAATAACCCACCACCGATACCAGCACGCTCTGCAGTGCCACTGCGAGGCCGGCGGTGATCAGCCCGGCGAAGGTGGCCAGCGAGCCGATCTCGGTGGCGAACATCCAGATCGCGATGGCGGCCACCAGCGCCCAGGTCAGGATCCGGCGCAGCAGCATGTGGCGTGCGCGGCGTCGCCCGTCCAGTACGTAGCGGTATACGGCGCGCTTCCACAGGTGGGCCGCCCCCAGCACCAGCGCCAGCAGCGCGAGGAAAATGCCGGTACGCACCAGCAGCGCGCGCAATGTTCCGGAAAGCTGGCGCTGCCCCAGCTCATGCCAGGTGTCGAGATTGCGCCGGTACTGTGTCAGCAGCACGTCCACCTTGCTCAGCGGCGCCACCATTGCCGAGGTCTGCTGGAACAGCCACGCCAGCGTGTCGTACTGGTCGCGCATGCTGCGCAGCCCCGTCGTCGTTGCATCGCCCGACTGGGCGGACAGTGCATCGCCCTGCGCCGCCAGCTGCCGCAGGCGTTCCTGCGGTGGCTCGCGGATGCCGTCGAACATCTCCTGCAGTTCCTGTGTGCGTTCCTCGATGGCGCGGATGGTGGCGAGCTTGGTGCGCAGGCGCATTGCCGTTGCTGCCAGACCCCAGATGCCCTGATCCTCTGCCTGCAGTGCGGTGGTGACGGCGCCGGCCTGCGCGGCGTCGGCAGGCTTGGCGGCAGCCGCCGCAGCTGTTGCCGGCGCGCCCGCACCGGAGGCATTGGGAATCGACGCAGCGATGGCATCGATGTGCGCCTTCAGCGCGTTGGCGCCGAAGCCGGCTACATCGGTCTCCCATTCGAATTGCGACTGGTTGGCCAGCAGATTGCGGCGCGCGTTGATGAGGTCGAGCTGCCCCTGCAATGCCTGGATCCGTGCTTGCAGCTGCGCCCGCGCCGGGGGCCGCGCGCCGGCCTGCTCGGCCTTTGCGGCATCGATCTGCGCCTGCAGGCTTGCGCGTTGCCCGTTCAGTTCGCCCTGCAGGCGGGTGAGGGACTGCGGCGCGTCTGCGGCGGCACGCTCGCGCGCCAGTCCCTCCTCGCTGCTGAGCAGTTCGGCATTGGCGCGCGCGATCTCGAAGGCGATGGCCATCACCTTGTCTGCCGCCTGGCGATTCGCGTACAGCACCAGCAGCTCGCTGGGCTGGGTGGCGGCCTGCTGCTGGGTGCCGAGCGTGCGGTACCAGTCCACCGTGTCGTCCAGCATCCCGATCACCTGCTCGGCGGACATCACTGCCCGGGAGTCGCTGGTGGAGGGGGGCACAGCCGGCCCGGCGGCCTGGGTCGCGGCGGCTGCCAGCAGCGCGGCCAGCAATGCGGTCCTGAGGATGTTCATGCCTTTTTCACGTACATGGATTTCAGGCCCATCTGGCCGATGCCGTCGATGCGGCAGTCGATGTCGTGGTCGCCGTCCACGAGGCGGATGTTGCGCACCTTGGTGCCTACTTTGACGACGGACGAGGAACCCTTCACCTTCAGATCCTTGATGACGGTGACGCTGTCGCCATCCTGCAGTTCGTTGCCGACGGCGTCACGGACCACGCGGACTTCTTCCCCGGGCTGCGCGGCGGCTTCCCGGGCCCATTCATGGGCGCATTCGGGGCAGACGAAGTTCGGGCCGTCCTCGTAGGTGAGGGCCGAGGCGCATTGCGGGCAGGCGGGCAGGGAAGCATTCATGGGCTGCGGTCAACCATCGGTGGAGCCGGGGAGGGTGGTCTTCATTGTAGACGCCGGCCGGTCGGCGGATGCGGCTTCCCGGTGCGAGGCCACCAGCGCATCGGTCACGACCCGCAGCAGGGCGCTGTGCATGCGCTGCTTCTGCATCGCGATTCCGCCGGCGGCTTGGTAGCCGAAGGTTTCCGGCCGGATGGCGCGCAACTCGCCTTTCTGCCGCCACGGCTCGGCGACGTATTCCGACAGGTAGCCGATGTATTGCCCGGAGAGCACGTAGAACACAGAAGTCTCCGAAGAGCGCGTGAGGGTCGCGCGTGCCGGATCGAAGGGCTTCTGGCTTTCCAGGTCGAACTGGTGCATCACGCTCTGGCATTTGCGCAGCTCGGCCGCCGTGATGTGGCGGTCGCCGCGGGAAAACAGCGGATGCGAGCGCGCGCAGTAGATGTTTGCCGGTACCTTGAAAAGAGGGATCACGTCCACTTTGCCGGAACGTGCCTGGAGCGGCCCGATGCCGAGGTCGTAGCGGCCTTCGATCACGCCGTTGACGATTTCCTGCAGGTGGTCGAGGTGGATCTCGACCTGGATGTCGGGGTTCTGCTCGCGGATCCGTGCGATGGCCTTGGGCACTCCGACCAGGTTCGGGAAGCGTGACAGGATGTGCGGCATGCCGATGCGGACATGACCCGAGATCTGCTCCCGGATCTGCGACAGCATGCTCGCGAAGCCGGCCAGCTGGCGCTCCAGCGTCTGCGTTGCCTGGAACAGCTGTTCGCCGGCGTGGGTCAGCCGGAATCCGGCCCGTCCGCGTTCGCAAAGCGACAGGCCGAGGCGGCTTTCCAGGGTCTTGATGTGGTTGCTGATGGTGGGCTGGTTCAGCTCCAGCGCGCCCTCTGCGGCGGTGAAGCCCTTGAGCCGGGCGACTTCGTGGAAGACGCGCAGCAGCCGCAGGTCCGGAGAGCTCAGACGCTTCAGCAAGGAACGAGCCTATTCATTGAGAGAAACAATGTATCAATTGAAAACATAGCATGGTTCGGCGGATCAGGGCATGGAAAGATCGCCGCCGCGGATAACAAACCGGCCGTGCCGCGCGGCTTTCTGCAAGGTCACCTCATGAGATTTTCGCGCCTCCAGGCCGGGATTCCGGCCTGTCTTGTTTCCATGACATTCGCCGCTGCCGCGCTGGCCGCGGAGTCGCCGCTGGAGGAGGTCGTCGTCAGCGCCACCAAGCGCGGCGACGCCAATGTGCAGGACGTGCCCCTTTCCATCCAGGCCCTTGGCGGCGCAACGCTGCAGGACATCGGCGCTGTGGACTTCGGCGACTATTTCCGCCTGGTGCCGGGCCTGTCGATTCTGGAGCAGGGTTCGGGTGACCGGCGTTACATCGTGCGCGGCGTGAACTCCGCGGGTGCGGGTACCGTGGGACTGTACCTCGACGAGGTCATCATCACGGGCGAGAACGCGCAGGACGGCGGTGGCCGCCAGCCCGACGTGCGCCTGTTCGACATCGACCGCGTCGAAGTGCTCAAGGGTCCGCAGGGCACCACCTTCGGTTCCAGTTCGCTGGCGGGCACGATCCGCTACATCACCCGCAAGCCGCAGCTCGGCGTGACGGACAGCTATGTGCAGCTTGGTGTCGAGAGCATCGAGGGCGGCGACAGCGGCTGGCAGCTGCAGAGTGCCGTCAACGTGCCCCTGGGCGAGAAGGGCGCGCTGCGCGCTGCCGGCATGTACCGCAACTCGGCTGGGTACATCGACAACATGTTCCGCCGCAACGCTAATGGCTCGGACGTCAGGGCGGGCCGCCTGACGGCGCGCTTCGAACCTGCCGACAACTGGCGCTTCTCGCTGATGGCGATGATCCAGGACATGCAGGCCGAGGGCCCGGTGTATTTCAACCGTGTGGACTACCTGGGCGCGGCGCTGTCGCCGGGCAAGGACTATTTCCAGGCGGACATCGTCGATACGGCCTTCGTCGACAAGATGCGTCTGTACAACGCCACCTTCGAATTCGACCTGCCGGCCGGACGCCTCACGGCGGTTGCCTCGCGCATGGACCGCGATGCCGAGTTCAGCCGCGATTCCTCGATGGTGATGCAGCGCTTCGTCGGCAGGCCGGCGTACGGCGCCGGCCGCAGCGCCATCATCCAGCCCAAGCAGACGACGCTCGATACCTTCGAACTGCGCCTGGCTTCGGTGCAGCCGCAGCGTCTGGGCTATCTCTTCGGTCTTTTCAGCCAGCGCGAGGACCGCGATTTCAGGAGCTCCATCCAGCCGGCGCCGGGTGGGCACGTGGTGTACACGCCGGGATACTCGCTCAACCGCATCATCGATACCGATCTCAGGGAATACGCGGCCTTCGGCGAGCTGTCCTGGGAGGTCACCAACCGTCTGACGCTGACGGCCGGAGCGCGCTACTACCACTTCGGGATCGACGAGATCGCCAACAACATTGCCGGGTTTTCCGGCGCCGCAGGCACCGGCCTCGGCAACAAGCTGCACTCGGAGGAGAACGGCACCATCTTCCGCGCCAATGCGGCCTACAAGTTCGATGAGGACCAGATGGCCTACCTGCAGGTGGCGCAAGGCTTCCGCCCCGGCGGCACCAACGACCAGGTCGCCGCGCTGATTGCTGGCGTCACGATCCCGCAGGGGTTCAATTCGGATTCGCTGGTGAACTACGAACTGGGCTACAAGGCGACCTTGCTGGGCGGCCGCCTGCGCTTCAACCCGGCCGTGTACCTGATCGACTGGGACGACATCCAGCTCTCCGCCGAGGCCGTCGGTCCCGGCGGCCGCTTTCCCTACCGAGCCAATGGCGGTGGCGCGCAGATCCGCGGCGCGGAGCTCGATCTCGCATGGTTCCCGGTCGACTCCTGGGAGATCTCGCTGGGCCTTGCGAAGACCGATGCGCAGCTGGTGCGCGACAACCCGCTGCCCGCCAGCGGCCTGGATGGCGACCATGTGCCCTATGTGCCGGACTTCACCGCAGCGCTGTCCACGCGCTACGAATGGCCGCTGGGTTTGCTGCGGGCGCATGTGGGTGGTGACCTCAACTACGTCGGCAGACGCAATACGGAATACCGCCCCAACAATGCCTCCTACGTCAGGCTCGATGCCTACACCCTGCTGAATCTGCGCTTCGGACTGCGCAGCGACAGCGGCTGGGACGCGGTGCTGAACATCAACAATGTGACCAACGACGATACGCAGATCGACGTGTTCCGCATCGTCGCCGGGTTGTATCCGGACGGCATCATCATCAACCGGCCGCGGACCCTGGCGCTGACCGTGACCAAGCGGTTCGAGTAGGGGGCTGCGCATGCAGATCACCGGACAGACGGTGCGGCTCCGGGACGGGTTCGGGATCACGCGCGTCATCAAGGGCGGATATCAGCTCGCGCGCCAGTACGCCAACCGTGTCGGGCCGGAGAATGTCGAGGACGACCTCGGCGGCATGCAGGCCGCCGTCGAGGCGGGCATCCGCACCTTCGATTGCGGTGATATCTATCTCGGCGTCGAGGAGAAGATCGGCGAGTTCCTGCGGCGGCGCCGGCGCCAGGGGCTTGCCGATGACGTCGTCGTGCTCACCAAGTTCGTTCCGGACGTCGCGGACCTGCGCAATGTGGATTTCCGGTTCACGGAAAACATCGTCGAGCGTTCGCGGACCCGGCTGGGACTGGAGCGCATCCCGATGGTCCAGTTCCACTGGTGGGACTACGAGGTTCCGGGCTGGATGGATGTGCTCGGGCATCTGGTGAAGCTGAAGGAGAGGGGCAGCATCGAGCAGATCGGTCTCACCAATTTCAGCGCCCGCCGCACGCGCGAAATCCTCGAGGCCGGCTTTCCCATCGCCAGCACGCAGGTGCAGTACTCGCTTCTGGACCGGCGGCCGGGCGGTGAACTGGCCAAGGTGTGCACGCAGTACGGGGTCGGCCTGCTGTGTTACGGCACCTTGTGCGGCTCGTTCCTGACGGATCGCTGGCTGGGCAAGCCGGCCCCCGAGCGTCCGTTCCGCGAGAAGTACAGCCGCATCATCGATTCGGCCGGCGGCTGGGAGCTGCTGCAGCAATTGCTGCAGGTGCTGCACGCGGTGGCGCTGGCCCGCGGCAGCAGCATCGCCAGTATTGCGACACGCTATGTGCTGCAGCAGGAGGCCGTGGCCGGTGCCATTGTCGGTGCGCATTCCACGCCGCAGATCGCCGAGGCCCGTGCCGCCATGAGCCTTGAGCTCGCACCCGCCGAGATGGCGGCGATAGAGGCCGTGCTCGCCCGGGCCCGCCCGCTGGAGGGGGACGTGTTCGAGCTGGAGCGGGATCTTTCGGGTGTGCACGGCAGCATCTACGTGAGCCGGCGCAGCCGGCACTCGGAGGAGCGTTGAGCGCAGCGGCTCCGCGGCGTGGCTACGTGCTCGGCGTGCTGATGCTCGTCTACGGCTGCAATTTCCTCGACCGCCAGATCCTTGTCATCCTGCAGGAGCCGATCAAGGCGGACATGGGCCTGAGCGACGCGCAGCTGGGCCTGCTGACCGGTTTCGCCTTCGCCGTCTTCTATGTCATCGCGGGCATTCCGATCGCCTACCTCGCCGATCGCGGCAACCGGCGCAACATCATCGCGCTGGCGGTCACGTTCTGGAGCGCGATGACCATGCTGTGCGGCGCGGCGCAGAACTACCTGCAGCTGGTGCTGCTGCGCATCGGCGTGGGTATCGGCGAAGCGGGCAGCATCCCGCCATCGCATTCCATGATCTCGGACCTGTTTGCCCCGGGGGAGCGCGCTCGCGCATTTGCGCTGTTCACCATTGGCCTGTACTTCGGGGTTGCAGCGGGGTACGTGTTCGGCGGCCAGTTCGGCGAATACATCGGGTGGCGCCATGCGCTGCTGATCGCCGGCATTCCCGGCATCCTGCTGGCGCTGCTGTTGCGCTTCACCGTTGCCGAACCGCTGCGCACACCTTCGGCCACGGCGCCGCCGGGATTCGGGCAGGCCGTGGCCGCGCTCACGGGGCAGCCGATGTTCTGGCTGGTCACGCTGGCCACGGCAGCAGGAACCTTCGTGATCTACGGCACAGGGAGCTTCAATCCCTCGTACCTCATGCGCAGCCATGGCCTCCCGCTGGGTACTACCGGCATCGTGCTGGCCGTGACTTCCAGCGTCTCGGGGATCATCGGCACCTGGCTGGGCGGCGTACTCGCCGACCGCCTGGGCCGGCGCGATCCGGCCTGGTACCTGCGCATCTGCCTGGTTGGCCAGGCGCTTTCGGTGCCCTTCAGCGTGATCGCCTACCTGAGTCCGGGGCTGCATGCGGCCGTGGCTGCCCTCTTCGTTGCCCACGTTCTGGTCGTCTTCATGCTGGCGCCGAGCGTCGCCGTGATCCAGGGCATGGTGGTGCCGGAGATGCGCGCGCTGGCCTCATCGGTGTTCTTCTTCGTGGTCAACCTCATTGGACTGGGGCTGGGGCCGCTGGCAGTGGGGCTCGTCAGTGATGCGCTGACGCCGCAATACGGTTCTCAGGGCCTGCGGTACGCGCAGGTTTCGGCCGCCGGCGTCGGCCTGGTCGCCGCAGTGCTGTTCGGCGCGGCCATTGTGCGTTCGCGGCAGGAGAAGGCGCAGCTGCACTGAAAGAGACGCATCCGCGGCTCCTGTGTATCATCGGGTGCGGGGGGACTGGTGTTCATCGGCCATGCGGCATTGCTGCAGGGCGTAGACGGGCTCAGCTCGAACAAATTCCAACCTCTCATCGAGTGCCTCGCCATGACAACTTCCTCCGTCGACTGGGTTGCAATAGCCAGGGATCCGCGCTTCGAAGCGCTGCACCGGAGCAAGAGCCGTTTTCTCTGGGGGCTGATGGCCTTCTCCGTCGTCTACTACTTCCTGCTGCCGGTGGGCGCGGTGTACTGGGTCGATCTCTTCAGGAAGCAGGTCTGGGGGCCGGTCAATGTCGGGCTGCTGTTCGCGCTGTCCGAGTTCATCGTCGCCTGGGCCATCGCCTTCATCTATTCGCGGCATGCCAGCCGCCGCTTCGATGCCATGGCGCGGGAAATCGCGCGCTCGGCGGAGGAGGGCCGATGAACCGCAAGGCCGCCGCGGCGCTGGCCGCAATGGCAGCGAGCCCGGGCGCATTCGCGTTCACAGGCGGTGCCGTTCCCGAGCGTTTCGCCGGGCTCACGATCGGCGTATTCGCCGCCATCATCGCACTGACGATGTATGTGACCTGGCTCGCCGCCAAGCGCGTCAAGTCCGCCCAGCAGTTCTATGCAGCGGGGCGTTCGATCAGCGGCCTGCAGAACGGCTGGGCCATTGCGGGCGACTATCTCTCGGCGGCGTCGTTTCTCGGCATCGCCGGCCTGATCTCGCTGTATGGCTACGACGGTTTCATGTATTCGGTGGGCTGGCTGGTGGCCTACATCACGGTGCTGCTGGTCATCGCCGAACCCTGCCGCAACATCGGCAAGTACACGCTGGGCGACATCCTCGCGTACCGCAACCACTACAAGACTTCCAAGGTGCTGGCCGCGGTGTCCACGGTCACGGTCTCGACCATCTACCTCACCGCGCAGATGGTCGGCGGCGGCGTGCTGGTGAAGACGCTCATCGGCATCGACTACGAGATCTCGGTGGCGGTGGTCGGCGTGCTGATGCTCGCGTACGTGGTGTTCGGCGGCATGGTCGCGACCACCTGGGTGCAGATCATCAAGGCCATCCTGCTGGTGATCGCCTCCATCGTGCTGGTGATACTCACCTGGGCGCCGTACGGCTTCAGCCTGCCCGGATTCCTCGATGCCGTGGTCGGCGATCCCAAAGTCCACGCGCAGGTGGCCAAGGTGCTGGGCGGCGATGGGGGCATGACGGCGGCCGAACTGGGCCAGCGCTTCCTGGAGCCCGGCCTGTACCTGAAGAACCCTATCGACCAGATCTCCCTCGGCATGGCGCTGGTGCTGGGCACGGCGGGCTTGCCCCATATCCTGATGCGCTTTTTCACCGTGCCGAATGCGCACCAGGCGCGCGTGTCGGTGATCTGGGCGATGGGCATCATCGGTGGGTTCTACGTGCTGACGCTGATCATCGGCAATGGCGCGGCGCTGAACGTGGGCGCCGCGACCATCGCGAGCTTCGACAAGGGCGGCAATCTTGCCGCGCCGCTGCTGGCGCAGTTCATCGGCGGCGGCGCCGAATCGGCGCTGGGCAATTTCTTCCTGGCCTTCGTTGCGGCGGTGGCTTTCGCCACCATCGTCGCGGTGGTCGCGGGGCTGGTGCTGGCCTCGGCATCGGCGATGTCGCATGACATCTGGGTAGGAGTCATCAAGGGCGAGCACGCCACGCCCGCCGAGGAAGTACGCGCCGCGCGCGTGAGCGCCGTGGTCGTGGGCGCCGTGTCCATTGCCATCGGCATTCTCGCCAAGGGCCAGAACGTGGCGCATCTGGTCGGGCTTGCCTTTGCCGTCGCGGCGTC
The DNA here is from genome assembly GCA_049841155.1 of Steroidobacteraceae bacterium. GTDB lineage: Bacteria > Pseudomonadota > Gammaproteobacteria > Steroidobacterales > Steroidobacteraceae > ZC4RG30. The sequence continues at coordinate 983,643 of JASGHI010000003.1, read as the reverse complement.
GAGCAATCTGCCCTGCGTGCTGCTGACGCTGTACTGGAAGCGCTGCAATACCGGCGGCATCGTGCTCGGCATGACGGTGGGCACGATTGCCGCGGTCACGCTGGTGCTGGTCTCGCCGAACATGTCCTATCCGAAGATCGAGCGCGAGGCGGCGCAGAAAGTCATCGACGCTGCGCCGGCAAGGATCGCGGATCTGGAGGCCGGACTCGCGCGCGCGGCCGACGGGGCGGCGAAGCAACAGGCCGAATCCGCACTGCGGGATGCGCAGGCGGCGCTGGCGACGGCGCGCACCACGGTCAGCAGCCTCGAGGGCCGGGAGACCAGCCTGGTGGGCCTGGAAAAACCGCTCATTTCACTGAAGAACCCGGGCATCTATTCCATTCCACTGGGTTTCCTGTGCGTGCTGCTGGGTTCGCTGCTGTGGCGGCGCGACCGCCATGCCCGCGACAAGTGGGACGAGCTCTATGTGCGGCAGAACACCGGCATCGGCGCGGAGAAGGCGGCGCAGCATTGAGGCAGTGAAGCGCCGGAGCGTGTAGCCTGCCTGCATGCAGGTCTCCAATTCCGGCGCCATCGGCGCCATGTTTCTTGCCATGGTGTCGTTGACTGCGGGCGCGGTGCTGGCCAAGAGCCTGTTCCCGGTGGTAGGGGCCGAAGGGGCCACGGCGCTGCGCCTGGTCGTGGGGGCGCTGCTGCTGACCCTGGTGTTGCGCCCGTGGCGCCTGCAGCTGGGCCGGGGGGGCTGGCGGCCGCTGGCCGCCTACGGCGTGGTGGTGGGCGTGATGAACTTCGCCTTCTACAAATCCCTGGCTTACGTCCCTCTGGGCATTGCGATCGCGGTGGAGTTCACCGGCCCGCTGGCCGTTGCCGTGCTGGCCTCGCGCCGGCGGCTGGACCTGCTGTGGGTCGGGCTCGCCGTCGCGGGGCTGCTCCTGCTGCTGCCGCTGCGCGCCCAGGCCGCGCAGCTGGACTGGCGCGGCCTGCTGCTGGCGCTGCTGGCGGGGTGCTGCTGGGCGCTGTACATCCTCACCGGCAAACGGGCCGGACAGATCCATGGTCCGGCAACCGCCGCGGCTGGCACCATCATCGCCGCGGTGCTGGTGGCGCCGGTGGGGGTCGCGCATGCGGGGGCCGCATTGCTGGTGCCCAAGGTGCTGACGCTGGGCGTGCTGGTCGGCGTGGCCTCCACCGCCATTCCCTTTGCGCTGGAGATGCTGGCGCTGCGCCAGCTGCCCTCGCATACCTTCGGAACCCTGCTCAGTGCCGAGCCGGCGGTCGGTGCGCTGATGGGCCTGGCGTTCCTGGGCGAACGGCTGCTTCCGGGCCAGTGGCTGGCCATCGGGCTCATCATCGTCTCGTCGGTGGGCGCGGCCGCAACGGCGGCCGCAGCTACTTCGCCGCCGGCTGCGTCGGCAGGAACTGTGGCGCCGTGACGCCCATGGATACGTAGATGCTGGTCACGGCCTCCATGCCGATCTCCGCGGGAGTGATCCACTCCACCGGCATGAATAGCAGGCCGCCGCCGATGGGCACCGGCGCCGTGGGGATGATCACGGCATAGCAGGGGCGGCCGCCGACGAGAATGGATTCGGGAGAGGACAGCAGCCCCAGTGCCGCCACGCTGCCGTCACCGAAGTGGCACCACACCGGCCTCATGGAGTGCAGCTTGGTGCGGTCACGCTGGGAGAACACGCTGACGAATTTCTCGATGGTCTCGTAGATGGTACGCACCACCGGAATGCGCCCGACCACGGCATCCACCAGCCACACCAGCCATGCCGCGAGGCCCCTTTCGATCAGCACGCCCAGGCCGAACAGCAGGGCCATGGCGATCGCGAGCCCGATCAGGTAGCCCGACCAGCCGCTGCCCCAGATGCCCACGCCCAGCATGCCCAGCACATGCCCCATGCGGCTGTCGGGTCCGAACCACTTCAGCAGGAAATCGATGGCGATGGACAGCAGCCACAGCGTGGCCAGCAGCGGCAGCGCAGCCAGCATGCCGGTGAGCAGCGTGCGCGCGAGGCTGTGGCGTTTCTTTCGGGGGGGCAGTGGTCCGGTATCGTCGGTCACGGTTGCGGGAGGCTCCTGTCAGGCCTGCCGGAAGACTACGCCATTGAGGCGCGCGCCGCTTCAGTCCCGCAGGGGCTTGAAGGTATCGATGGACTGGTTGTCGATTTCGTGGCGGAAGGCCTGCGCCAGCGCTTCGGTGAACAGGTGCGGCAGCTCCTGCCCCGTGGCGTGCAGCAGCGTCATGTACACATCCCGGTAGCGTTCCCACACCACGGCTGGCGAGACCTCGCCGGTGCGGTCGCGTGCCCGGGCCTCGACGTTTGCCGGCGCCAGATGGGCGAGGAACTGCGCCAGCGCCGTGCGCAGCGCCGGATCGACGGCGCTGGTCTGGGCGCTGGCGTCACTGAAGTTGCTGCGCAGCTGGATCACGGCGTCGAGCTCATGTTTCTCGTGGCCCCTGAGCAGCTGCAGCAGGTATTCGTCCGCGGCGCGGTTCAGCGGTGAGAGCGTGTCGGCGTCATCGGTCTCGATGCCATAGCGGTCGCGGAACACCTTCTGGGCGCGCAGCACTTCCTTGAGGCCCAGCAGGGCCTCGCGCAGCAGCTGGCCGGCCAGGTGCAGGGCGCGGGCCTCGTGCTCGACGGGCATGCGCGCCGGATCGATGCCGGCGCCGCGGCAGAAAGCCTGCAGGCCGTTGCGCACGTCGGCAAGCGCCGCAGGGCCGCCTTCCAGGCGTGCGCGTGCGGCAGCCCGCAGCCGCGTCAGGCGTTGCCGGGCCGACATCGGCGCTTCCGGCACGGCGGCGCCGATGCGGCCGCCGCGAGGTCCTGATTCCGGGATCAGCGCCTCGATGTTCAGCGAGGCGCCGAGATCGTCGGTGCCGGCGCCCATGGCGCGCACCGGCGTGACGTGCTCGACGGCGATCTGCGACAGCGTGCCGGTGCCAGGCGGCGGCAGCGCCTCGCCGGTTTCTATGTTGACCTGCAGGCGGTATTCGCCCATGCGCAGCACGTCGCCGTTGCGCAAGGCATGAGGGCCGCGCCGGCCCACCGGCGTCGTGGCATCGTTGACGTAGACGCCGTTGGTGCTGGTGTCCTCGATGTACCAGGCCCCCTGGCGGAACAGCACGCGCGCATGGTGCCCCGACAGGTAGCGCTGCGGATCCGGCAGCACCCAGTCGTTGTCCAGCGCGCGGCCGATGCTGCCGCCCGTCACGCCGAAAACGATGCGCGAGCGTTCCGCAAGCTCCCGGCGATGATCACTGATGATTTCGAGGCGCAATGCCATGAGCCGCAGGATCCTCCGGACCCTTGAGTTGCCCGACCTGCACTATAATGGGGGGCGGCCCAAGTTGGCGCCGCCACCCGGGTCACTATGGCATCCCATCACATTTTCAAGGTCCTGTTCGTGAACCAGGGCAAGGTTTACGAGATCTACGCCCGCAAGGTCAGTCACGGCGCAATGCTGGGTTTCGTCGAGGTCGAGGAGCTGATCTTCGGCGAGCGCTCGGGCGTGGTGCTCGATCCGGCCGAGGAGCGCATCAAGGCCGAGTTCGAGAACGTCAGGCGCAGCTACCTGCCTATGCACTCGGTATTGCGCATCGACGAAGTGAGCAAGCGCGGCGCCAGCAAGATCAGCCAGTTCGAGGGCAATGTGGCGCAGTTCCCCGCGCCCTTCTACACACAGGCGCCCGATCCGGGCCACAAGTCCTGACGTGATACGGCAGCTGCCGGGCGGTCCCGCCCATTCCGGATTCCGTCTCGCCAAACTGCTGGCGCAGGTGCAGGCCATCGAGCCGCGTGTGCGATCGCTGCAGAGCCGCTACCTGCATCTGGTGGACAGTAATGCCGAGCTTTCGGACCACGAGCTCGCGCGGCTGGCGCAGCTCCTGACCTACGGGCCGCGCTACGCGGAAGGCACACCTGCGGGCCAGTGGCTGCTGGTCGCTCCACGTCCCGGCACCACTTCGCCCTGGTCCAGCAAGGCCACCGACATTGCGCGGGCCTGCGGGTTCGCACAGATCCGCCGCATCGAGCGCGGCGTGGCCTTCTACATCGTCGCCGCGCAAGTCCTGCCGGCGCCGGCGCTGCAGCGGCTCTGCGCGGTGCTGCACGACCGCATGACCGAGGCCGTGCTGCTTGCGCCCGAGGCCTGCGCCGATCTCTTCGTGCGCCATGCGCCGCGGCCGCTGGCGACGGTGGGACGCGATGCCGCTGCGCTGCATGCCGCGAACCGCACGCTGGGCCTGGCGCTCAGCGACGACGAGATCGATTATCTCGCAGCGGCCTTTGCGCGCCTCGGCCGCGACCCTACGGATGTCGAGCTCATGATGTTCGCCCAGGCGAACTCCGAGCATTGCCGGCACAAGATATTCAACGCGGAGTTCGTCATCGACGGGCAGCAGCAGCCGCGCTCGCTGTTCGCGATGATCCGCAACACGCATGCGGTCTCGCCCGCGGGCGTGCTCTCGGCGTACCGCGACAATGCCGCCGTGATCGAAGGCCCGGTGGCTGCGCGTTACTTTCCCGATCCGCTCACGGGCGTGTATGGCGCGCATCGCGAGCCCGTCGACATCCTGATGAAGGTGGAGACGCACAACCATCCCACGGCGATCTCGCCTTTTCCCGGGGCCTCGACGGGTTCGGGCGGGGAGATCCGCGATGAGGGTGCGACCGGCAAGGGCGCCAAGCCCAAGGCGGGCCTGGTCGGGTACTCGGTGTCCAACCTGTGCATCCCGGGGTTCCTGCAGCCCTGGGAACGGCCGTTCGGCAAGCCGGAGCGCATCGTCAGCAGCCTGGACATCATGATCGAGGCGCCGCTGGGCGCGGCGGCCTTCAACAACGAATTCGGCCGGCCCTGCATCGCGGGCTACTTCCGCAGCTTCGAGCAGCCGGTGCCTGGTGCGGCCGGCCGGGCGCGCGGCTATCACAAGCCCATCATGATCGCCGGCGGCCTGGGCAATGTGCGGCGCCAGGACGTGGAGAAGGACGAGGTGCCGCCCGGCGCGCACCTGGTGGTGCTCGGCGGCCCGGCGATGCTGATCGGCCTCGGCGGCGGCGCGGCCTCGTCGATGGGCAGCGGCCAGTCCTCGGCGGACCTGGATTTTGCGTCGGTGCAGCGCGGCAATCCGGAGATCGAGCGCCGCGCGCAGGAGGTGATCGACCGCTGCTGGGCGCTGGGCGCGGACAACCCCATCCACCTGATCCACGACGTGGGCGCGGGCGGATTGTCCAACGCCATTCCCGAGGCCGTGGCACACAGCAACCGCGGGGCTTGCGTGGAACTGCGCGACATCCCCAATGCGGAACCCGGCATGTCGCCGATGGAGATCTGGTGCAACGAGGCCCAGGAGCGCTATGTGCTCGTGGTGTCGGAACGCGGGCTTGCCGCCTTCGAGCGCATCGCGCAGCGCGAACGCTGCCCCTATGCCGTCGTCGGCCGCCTCACCGACGATGGCCTGCTCAAGGTGCACGACCGCGAGTTCGGCAATCATCCGGTGGATCTGCCCATCGACGTGCTGCTGGGCAAGCCGCCGCGCATGAAGCGCGATGTGCGCTCCACCCGGCTTCCGGCGGCGGCATTTGCGCTGCCGGCGCACAAGATCGGCGAGGCGGCGCTGCGCGTGCTGCAGCATCCGGCCGTTGCCGACAAGACCTTCCTGATCACCATCGGTGACCGCTCGGTGGGCGGCATGGTGAGCCGCGACCAGATGGTGGGGCCCTGGCAGGTGCCGGTGGCGGACGTTGCGGTGACCACCAGCGACTACTTCCACTGCTGCGGCGAGGCCATGGCGATGGGCGAGCGCACGCCGCTGGCGCTGCTGGATCCGGCCGCGGCGGCGCGCATTGCGGTCACCGAGGCGCTGACCAACATCCTTGCGGCCGATGTGCGCTCGCTGTCGGACATCCGGCTGTCGGCCAACTGGATGGCCGCCTGCGGCGAACCGGGCGAGGATGCCGCGCTGTATGCCGCCGTGCACGCGGTGGGCATGGAGCTGTGTCCGCAGCTGGGCATCGCCATCCCGGTGGGCAAGGATTCTCTGTCGATGAAGACGGCCTGGAGCGAGGGCGCGGAGCACAAGTCCGTCGTGGCGCCGGTGTCGCTGATCGTCTCGGCCTTCGCGCCGGTGGGCGATGTGCGCCGCACGCTCACGCCGCAGCTCGCGACCGACGCGGGGCCCACACGTCTGCTGCTGGTGGACCTGGGCGCCGGCCGCAGCCGGCTGGGTGGTTCCATCCTTGCGCAGGTGTATGGCGGGCTGGGCGATGTGGCGCCGGATCTGGACGAGCCCGCCGCACTGCGCGGGTTTGTCGCGGCCCTGCGGACAGTGCGTGAGCGCGACCTGGTGCTGGCCTACCACGACATCTCCGACGGCGGCGTGTTCGCGACGCTGGCCGAGATGGCCTTTGCTTCGCATTGCGGCCTCGATGTTTCGCTGCCGGCCGGCGAGGGCGGGCTCGCCGCGCGGCTGTTCGCCGAAGAGCCTGGCGTTGTGCTGCAGGTCCGCGCGGCAGATGTCGGGGCGCTGCGCACCGCATTTGCGGCGCAGGGCATCGGCGCGCTGCTGCACGACATCGGCGCGCCACGCGGGGATCTGCAGATGATGTTCATCTGCGGCGGGGAGCGCTTCGACAGCGACTGGGTCACACTGCGCCGCGCCTGGAGCGAGACCTCGCACCGCATGCGCCTGCTGCGCGACGATCCGGAATGCGCGCGCGAGGAGTTCGCAGCGCAGACCGATCCGGCGAATCCGGGCCTGCAGGTCAGGCTCGGTTTCGATGCGCAGGATGACATCGCCGCGCCTTTCATCACGCGTGGCGGGCGCCCCAGGGTTGCCGTGCTGCGCGAGCAGGGCGTGAACAGCCAGGTCGAGATGGCCGCTGCGCTGGAGCTGGCAGGCTTCGAGGCCCACGACGTGCACATGAGCGACATCCTCTCCGATGCGCGCGAGCTGGCACAGTTCCGCGGACTCGTCGTCTGCGGCGGCTTCTCCTATGGTGATGTGCTTGGCGCCGGCGAGGGCTGGGCCAAGTCCATCCTGTTCCATGCGCGCACCCGCGAAGAGTTCCAGCGTTACTTTGCCCGGCCGGAGACCTTCACGCTGGGTGTGTGCAATGGCTGCCAGATGCTGGCGGCGCTGAAGAGCCTGATTCCCGGCACCGCGCACTGGCCGCGCTTCGTGCGCAACCGCGGCGAGCAGTTCGAGGGCCGGCTCAGCCAGGTCGAGATCCTGCCGTCCTCCGCGGTGCTGCTGGAGGGGATGGCTGGATCGCTGCTGCCCGTGGTCGTGTCGCATGGCGAGGGCAGGGCGGAGTTCGCCGACGTGGCCCAGCAGGCAGCTCTGGCGGGTGCGAGCCAGATTGCCCTGCGTTATGTGGATGGCGCGGGGCGCGCCGCATTGCACTATCCCGCCAATCCCAACGGATCGCCGCTGGGCATCGCAGCGGTGACCAATGACGACGGCCGCGTGCTGATCACCATGCCGCATCCGGAGCGTGCGTTCCGCACGGTGCAGCATTCCTGGCATCCGCGCGGGGGCGGTGAATTCAGCGGCTGGATGCGTCTGTTCCGCAACGCGCGGCGCTTCGCCGGCTAGGTTTCGCGCAACGCGGCGCGTGTTGCCGCGCTCAGTGCACGCCCGTGCCGATGGTGCGGAACGGCGGCCGGGCCAGCCACACCACCGGGACCAGGGCGATGAACAGTATCGCCAGTGCATGGAACAGGTCGTTGGCGCCCATGGTGGAAGCCTGCGCCTGGATGACCTGCGCCGTGGCCGCGAACGCGTGATCGCCGGAAATGCCTGCCTGCCCCAGCGCCGACTGGTAGTCCGTCCAGGCTGAAGAATCCGGTCGCACATGCTCCACCAGCGTGCCGTAGTGGTATTCGGTGCGCTCGGTCCACAGGTACACACAGTAGGCCGTGGCGATGCTGCCGGAAAGCGTGCGCACGAAGTTGGACAGGCCGGCTGCGGAAGCCAGTTCCGCCTCGGTGGCGTCTGCCATGATGATCTGGTTCAGCGGCAGGAAGAACATGGCGATGCCGGCGCCCATCAGGAAGCGCGGCTCCGCCAGCTGCCAGAAGGAAGCCGCTTCGGTCTGGCTCGCGAACCAGAACAGGCAGAAGGAGAAGATCAGGAAGGCGAGCGAGGTCACCACGCGCAGGTTCACCTTCGCGATATTGCGGCCCAGCACCGGCGCCATGATGAGCGCAATGACGCCCACCGGCGCTGTGGCAAGACCTGCCCAGGTGCTGGTGTAGCCCAGTGTGGTCTGCAGCCACAGGGGGTAGATGATGTTGACGCCGGTGAAGGCAAAATAACCCACGGCGACCGCGATCGTGCCGATCAGGAAATTCCGCCGCCGGAACAGCTGCAAGTCGACGATGGGATGCCGGTCGGTGAGCTCCCAGGGAATCAGGAAGGTCAGCGCCACCACCGCGACGACGGCGGCGACCACGATCTCGGTGGATCCGAACCAGTCCTTGTTGTTGCCGTTGTCGAGCACGTATTGCAGCGCGCCCACACCGACCACCAGCAGCGCCAGGCCGATGTAGTCGATGGGGACCTTCACGCGCTCGGATTCCCGGCGGCGCAGCACCAGCCAGGCGATCGTGGCGGCGGCGATGCCGATGGGCACGTTGATGTAGAAGAGCCAGGGCCAGGAATAGTTGTCGGTGATCCAGCCGCCCAGGATGGGGCCGACGATGGGCGCGACGATGATCACCATGGCCCACAGCCCCAGCGCCAGACCGCGCAGGTGGGGCGGGTAGTTGCGCAGCAGCACGGCCTGCGCCACGGACATCATCGGTCCTGAAACCAGACCCTGCATGAGCCGTGCGCCGATGAGCATGGGCATGCTGGTGGCAAGGCCGCACAGCGCGCTGAAGAGCACGAACAGCAGGTTCGACACCACGAAGGTGCGCACCTCGCCGTAGCGGCGGCCGATCCACCCCGCCAGGGGCTGCACCACGGCAGCGGCCAGCATGTAGGAGCTGATCGACCAGGTGCTTTCGGCGGGGCTGACGCCGAGGCTCCCCGCGATGGCGGGCAGCGAAACATTGACGATGGTCATGTCGAGGATTTCCATGAAACTCGACACGCCCACCGACAGTGTGAGCAGCACCAGCGCCGCACCCTGCAGTGGCGGATATTCGCCCGGCGGCAGGGGCTCTTGCGCCGCCGCCGGGGCTGCTGTGCCGGACACCTTGCTCAGGCTCCGCCGGAGTTGCGCTGCACGATCTCAGTGGCCGCGGCATCGGCGGCCGCCAGGTCCGCGGCATAGGCCGCCGTGATTTCCTGCACGTCGGAGGCCGGCTCGGCGGCCAGCACCGGCCCGCCGCGTTCATGGGTGTCGACCACGGCGTCCATGGACAATCCGATACGCAGCGGATTCGCGGCCACTTCATCGCGGTCCAGCGCTATCTTGACCGGCACGCGTTGCACCACCTTGATCCAGTTGCCCGAAGCATTCTGCGGCGGCAGCAGCGAGAACGCGGCGCCGGTCCCGGCCTGCAGGCCGACCACCTGCCCGTGGTAGACCACGGAGCGGCCATACTGGTCGCTGGTGATGCGCACCGGCTGCCCGATGCGCAGGTTGCGCAGCTGGCTTTCCTTGAAGTTCGCGTCCAGCCACACATCCTGCAGCGGAATCACCGTCATCAGCGGTTCGCCGGGCGCGATGCGCTGGCCCAGCTGTACGCTGCGCTGCGCCACATAGCCGGCGACCGGCGCGACGATGGCGGTGCGGTGCACGGCGATCCACGCATCGCGGTAGGCTGCGCGCTGCGCCAGCACGGCGGGGTTGTCGGCAACGGTGGTAGCATCGACCAGCGCGCGCGATGCCGCGGCCTGGCGCTGGGCCTGGGAGAGCTGGGCCTGCGCCAGTGCCACGGCCTCGCGGGCATGGCGCACTTCCTCGTCGGCCACGGCGCGTTCGGCGAGCAGCGGCTCACGCAGCGACAGATCCGCCTCGGCACGCGTGAGCTCCAGGCGGCGCACCTTGATCAGCGCATCGAACTGGTCGGCGCTCTGCACGTTGGCGCGCACCTGGCGCACGGCCTGGGCGAGCGCAGCGGAGGCGCGGTCCAGTGCCTGCTGCGCATCGGTGGGATCGAGCTTCACCAGCACCTGTCCGGCTTCCACGCGTGAGGTGTTGCCGGCCAGCACTTCGACCACGGTGCCGCCGAGCTGCGAGGAGATGCGCACCTGGTTGCCGGCGACGTAGGCATCGTCGGTGCTCTCGCGCTGGGACAGCACCAGCCTGTCGAGCAGCAGCCATGCTGCCCCTAGCACGAGGAAGATGACTGCGATGATCACGAGGATGCGCCGGCGGTTGCCGTTTGCAGCCGGTGGCGCGGAGGGATTGCTGATGTCGGTGTCGCTCATGGGGTATCTGCCGGGTAGTGGTAGCCGCCGCCGAGGGCTTCCTGCAGCTGGACGTCTGCGACCAGCGCGGCTTGATCTAGGAGGATGCGGGTGTCCTGTTCGCGCAGCAGTGCGAGCTGGGCATCGAGTTCGGGGCGCGCATCGGTCAGGCCCGAGCGCGCGCGTGTCCGGGCCAGGTGCAGCGATTGCTCCGCCGCGGTGAGCACCTCGTCCCGCTGACTGCGCTGGGCCCGCGCCTGGAGAATTGCAGCGGCGGAGGTAGCGACTTCACGCGCGGCGTCGACCACGGCCTGGTTGTACTGCGCGATGACGCTGGTGAGGCGGGCGCCTGCCACATCATGCCGGGCATTGCGCAGCCCATCGTACAGCGGCAGGTGCAGCGCCACGCCCAGGCTGGGCGCGGCCGAGGAAGACTCGAAGAGCTTGTCCAGCTTGATGCTCGACAGCGCGGCCAGCGCCTGGATGGAAATGTCCGGGTAGTACTCGGCGCGTATGGCATCCAGGTCGCGGCGCGCGGATTCGATGCGCCAGCGGCTGGCCGCGATGTCGGGACGGCGCGCGACCAGATCGAGGCTGGCATCGGCGGGCCAGCGGGCGTCGATGGCGGGAAGCGGCCGGGCCTCGAAGGGTGGCAGTGTCTGTTCGGACACGCCCAGCAGCGCCGCGATCTGCAGGCGCCGCAGCTGCTGCGAGCCTTCCAGCTGTGCGCGCAGTTCGCGCACGGTGGCCTGCGCCTGGCGCAGGCGCGGCGTGCTGTCGCCGCGATCCAGGCCCGCGGCCTCGCGGCGTTGCGCCAGCTGCAGCGATTGCTCCAGGGTCTGCAGCTGCTGGTCGAGCAGGCCGATGCGCGCTGCATCCGCCTGCCAGCCAAACCAGCTTTCGGTGATCGCGGCGGCCAGGGCAAGGGCGGTGGCCTGGGTCTCGGCCGCACTGGCGAGCGCGGCATCCTGTGCCGATTCGATCAGTGCGCGCTTGCGTCCCCACCAGTCGAAGTCATAGCGGGCACTGATGCCGATGTCTGCCTGGCCGTACTGGGTGAATCCGAGGAATTCGGTGGGAAACAGGCCGTTCTCGCTGAGGCGCAGCCGCTGGTAGCCGGCATTGGCATCCACCTTCACTCCGGCTGCCGCGGCGGCTGCGCGCACGTTCTGCCGCGCGGCGCCGAAGCGCGCTTCGGCGGCGTCGAGGCCCGGCGCGCCGGCCAGGGCTTGTTCGATCAGTTGGTCAAGGGCCGGGTCGCCATAGGCCTGCCACCACTTGCCTTGCGGCCACTGGCTTTCGGCCGGGGCCTGCGAATCGGGCAGGGCCAAGGGCGCGGCAACCAGTGGTGGGCTCGGAGGCAAGGGCGGGGGACCGAGCGCGCAGCCGGACAGCAGCAGCGACAACGCGAGAGGGTATCGGCACTTCATGATGGGTGTTTTGCAGGGAGGCATCCGGGCAGGTCGTCGAGTGCACGCAACAGGCGCAGCAGGTATTCCAGCAGCTGATCGCGTTCCTGCGGGGAAAAGCCGCTGTAGAGCCGGGTGAGGGCGGTGGTGAGATGCGGCAGGATCCGCTGCACGAGGTCTTCGCCTTGAGGGGTTATGGACATCACCAGCCGCCTGCGGTCTTCGGCGTGCGGGGCGCGGGTGATCAGGCCGCGCCCGACCAGGATGTCGCTGATGCGCGTGAGGTTGGCGGGGGATTGAGTGAGCAGCGCGCAGACATCGCCGGGGGAGGCCGAGCCGCCGTGCGAGTGCAGCATCAGCAGCAGCCGGGCTTCGCTGTCCGAGACGCCGTAGGGGCTGATCTGCTCGTTGAACCGGGCGCTCATGTCCTGCCCCAGCAGGATGAGGGTGCGGCACAGCACCGAAAGGTCGGTGCGCATTTGCGGGCAGCTCGTGGAGACGCGCTGGGCGGCTTCGAGGATCTGCGAGACCTGCGCGTACGACATGGGCTTATTTTCGTACTGAATATTTCAGTTGTAAATAATTAATTGATGTATATCTTTCGGGCGCCATCCCGCGGGAGAAGCCCCAGGGCCCGTTCAGCGGGTCAGTTTCTTGTACTTGATGCGGTGGGGCTGGGCCGCGCCTTCGCCATGCCGGCGCTCGTAGTCCGCCGCGTATTCCTGGTAGTTGCCCTCGAAGAACACCAGCTGCGAGTCGCCCTCGAAGGCGAGGATGTGCGTGGCGATGCGGTCGAGGAACCAGCGGTCGTGCGAGATCACCACCGCGCAGCCCGGGAAGGCGAGCAGCGCTTCTTCCAGCGCGCGCAACGTCTCGATGTCGAGGTCGTTGGTGGGCTCGTCCAGCAGCAGCACGTTGCCGCCGGTCCTGAGCACCTTGGCCAGGTGCACGCGGTTGCGCTCGCCGCCAGAAAGCTCGCCGATGAGCTGCTGCTGCTGCGTGCCGCTGAAGTTGAAGCGGCCGACATAGCCGCGCGAGGAGGTCTCGTAGTTGCCCACCTTGATGAGGTCGAGGCCGCCGGAGATCTCCTGCCAGACGGTTTTCTTGTCGTCCAGCGCCTGGCGTGACTGGTCGACATAGGCGAGCTTCACCGAAGGCCCGATGCGGATCTCGCCGGCATCGGGCTTTTCCTGGCCCGTGAGCATGCGGAACAGCGTGGTCTTGCCGGCGCCATTGGGACCGATGATGCCGACGATGCCGCCGCGCGGCAGGTTGAAGGAGAAGTTGTCGATGAGCAGGCGGTCGCCGAAGCCCTTGGTGAGACCCTTGCCTTCGATGACCAGATCGCCGAGGCGCTCGCCGGGCGGGATGTAGATCTCGTTGGTCTCGTTGCGCTTCTGGAATTCCTGCGAGGAGAGCTCCTCGAAGCGCTGCATGCGCGCCTTGCTCTTGGCCTGGCGCGCCTTGGGGTTCTGGCGCACCCATTCGAGTTCCTTCTCGAGCATTTTCTTCAGGCCTTCCTGCTGGCGCTCCTCCTGCTTCAGGCGCGCATCCTTCTGTTCCAGCCACGAGGAGTAATTGCCATGCCACGGGATGCCATGGCCGCGGTCCAGTTCGAGGATCCACTCGGCTACGTTGTCGAGGAAGTAGCGGTCGTGGGTGACGGCGACCACGGTGCTGGGATATTCCTCGAGGTAACGCTCCAGCCAGGCCACCGATTCGGCATCCAGGTGGTTGGTGGGCTCGTCCAGCAGCAGCATGTCGGGCGCGGACAGCAGCAGCCGGCACAGCGCCACGCGGCGCTTCTCGCCGCCGGAGAGCTTGCCGATGAGGGCATCCCACTCCGGCAGGCGCAGCGCATCGGCGGCGATCTCGAGCTTGCGCTCCAGTTCCCAGCCGCCGGCGGCGTCGATGGCATCCTGCAGCTTGGCCTGCTCCTCGAGCAGCGCATTCATTTCGTCATCCGACATCGGCTCGGCGAATTTGTCGCTGATCTCGTTGTAGCGTGCGACCTGGCGGAAGGCTTCTCCCACGCCTTCCATCACGGCCTGACGCACCGTGTGCGCCTCGTTGAGTTCGGGCTCCTGGGGCAGGTAGCCGACGCGGATGCCGCTCTGCGGCCGCGCCTCGCCGTCGATGTTCTTGTCGATGCCGGCCATGATGCGCAGCAGGGTCGACTTGCCGGAGCCATTGAGTCCCAGTACGCCGATCTTGGCGCCGGGGAAGAAGGACAGGCTGATGTCACGCAGGATGATGCGCTTGGGCGGCACCACCTTCGAGACGCGGTTCATGGTGTAGATGTACTGGGCCATCCGCGAATTATCCGCGATCGGGCGGGGTGCGTGATAGTCTCGGCCCGGCTTGAATCCCACTCCCGCCAACGCCGGCAGGCCGGATCGACGCGTGCTCGTGATCGCCGACGAGGCCACGGCGCGCTACGGGTTTCCCGACGGGCATCCCTTCGGTCCGGACCGCCAGGCCGTCTTCCTGCGCGAATGCCGCGAGCGCGGCCTGCATCGCCGCTGCCTGACCACCGCCGAGGTGCGGCCGGCGACAGTGGCCGAGCTCACGCTGTTCCATACGCCGCGCTATGTGGAGCTGGTGCGCCGCCGTTCGCAGGAGGGGCGGGGAAGCCTCGATGCGGGCGATACGCCGGCCTTTCCCGGCTGCTATGAAGCCGCGTGTGCGGTGGTCGGCGCCACGCTCGAGGCGGGCAGGGCCCTGATGGCCGGCCGCGCGCAGCGCGCGCTGGTGCCGATCGCGGGTCTGCACCATGCGGCGCGCGATGGCGCGGCGGGCTTCTGTATCTTCAACGACTGCGGCGTGCTGATCGAGCTGCTGCGCCGCGAGGCCGGGCTCACGCGCATCGCCTATGTGGACATCGACGCGCATCATGGCGATGGCGTGTACTACGCCTTCGAAAGCGACCCCGGCGTGATCTTTGCCGACCTGCACGAGGACGGCCATTACCTGTATCCGGGCACCGGCCATGCGTCGGAGAACGGGCTCGATGCCGCGGCAGGCCTGAAGCTGAACCTGCCTCTGCCTCCCGGCGCCGACGACGCCTGCTTTGCAGAGCAATGGCCGCGAGTGATCGAACACCTGGAGAGGCATCGTCCCGAGTTCATCCTGCTCCAGTGCGGCACCGACAGCCTGGGCGGAGATCCCATCACGCATCTGGCCCTTACCGAGGCCAGCCATGCGCGCGCGGCCGCCGATCTGTGCCGGCTTGCCGACCGGCTGGGGCATGGGCGCGTGCTGGCGCTGGGTGGCGGCGGATACAACCGCGGCAATCTGGCCCGTGGCTGGAACGCCGTGCTGCAGGCGCTGCTGGATTGCTGATCGGGCCTGAACGAGCGGCCGGGGTGCCGCTTCGGGTACCATAGGGGGCCCATCTCCGCTTCACGGTCTCCCCGCATGTTTTCCGATTCGATGACGATTGAGCGGTTCGATCCGGACCTGGCCCAGGCCATGGCCGGCGAACGCGTACGGCAGGAGCAGCACATCGAGCTCATTGCCTCCGAGAACTACGCCAGCCCGCGCGTGCTCGAGGCGCAGGGTTCGGTGCTGACCAACAAATATGCGGAAGGGTATCCGGGCAGGCGCTACTACGGCGGCTGCGAGTACGTCGACGTCGTCGAGCAGCTGGCCATCGACCGCGCCAAGCGCCTGTTCGGCGCCGATTACGCCAATGTGCAGCCGCATGCCGGCAGCCAGGCCAATGCGGCCGTGTATCTGGCGCTGCTGCAGCCCGGCGATACGCTGCTGGGCATGAGCCTCGACCATGGCGGCCATCTCACGCATGGCTCGAAGGTCAACTTCTCCGGCAAGCTGTTCAGGGCTGTGAGCTACGGCCTCAGGGCCGACGACGGCCGCATCGACTACGACCAGATGGAAAAGGTCGCGCTGGCCGAGAAGCCGAAGATGATCATCGCCGGCTTCTCCGCCTATTCGCGGCATCTGGACTTCGCGCGCTTCCGCCGCGTTGCCGATCTGGTCGGCGCGTACCTGGTGGTGGACATGGCGCATGTGGCGGGGTTGGTGGCCACGGGCCTGTATCCCAATCCGGTGCCGTTCGCGGATGTGGTGACCACCACCACGCACAAGACGCTGCGCGGCCCGCGCGGCGGGCTGATCCTGGCGCGCTCCAATCCCGAGATCGAGAAGAAGCTCAACTCGATGGTGTTCCCCGGCACGCAGGGCGGGCCGCTGATGCACGTGATCGCCGCCAAGGCGGTGGCCTTCCAGGAGGCGCTGTCGCCCGAGTTCAAGGAATACCAGCAGCAGGTGCTGGCCAATGCGCGAGCCATGGCCTCGACCTTCCAGCGCCGCGGCTACCGCATCGTTTCCGGCGGCACCGACAATCACCTGTTCCTGCTCGACCTCAGCGACAAGAGCATGAACGGCAAGGAAGCCGACGCCGCGCTGGGGCAGGCGCACATCACGGTGAACAAGAACGCCGTGCCGAACGATCCGCGGCCGCCGATGGTGACCAGCGGCATCCGCATCGGTTCGCCGGCATCGACCACCCGCGGCTTCAAGGAAGCCGAGATGACGCAGGTCGCCGGCTGGATCGCCGACATCATCGACAGCAATGGCGCTGCGGCGGTGATCGAGCGCGTGCGCGGCGAGGTGGCGGCACTGTGCAAGCGCTTCCCGGTCTACCGGGCGTGACCGGCGGCTGACGGCCTGCGGCGGGGGAGCCTGCGATGCATTGCCCCTTCTGCTCGCACGAGGAGACCAAGGTCACCGACTCGCGCCTGGCCGGCGGCGGCGCGCAGATCCGCCGCCGCCGCGAGTGCCTGTCCTGTGGCGAGCGCTTCACCACCTTCGAGAGCGCGGAGCTCGTGATGCCGCTGGTGGTCAAGAGCGACCAGAGCCGCGAGCCCTTCGACCAGGCCAAGCTGCGCGCCGGCATGGAGCGGGCATTGCAGAAGCGTCCCGTGGGCAGCGAGGCCATCGATGCGGCCGTGGGACGCATCGGCCACAAGCTGCGCAGCCTGGGCGAGCGCGAGGTGGGCGCGCGCCTGGTCGGCGAGCTGGTGATGGACGAATTGCACCAGCTCGATGAGGTCGCCTACGTGCGCTTTGCCTCCGTCTACCGCAGCTTCCAGGACGTCGAGGCCTTCAGGAACGAGGTCGAGCAGCTGCGCCGCCGGCAGAAGCTGCCGGCGGACCGCGAGCAACTGTCGCTGCTGCCCGGTGGCGGCGATGCCGGCGCGGGAGACCGCCGCAAGTGACAGCTTCGCCGGCATGGACCGATGCGGACCGGCTCGCGATGACGCGCGCGCTGGTGCTGGCTGAACGCGGTCTTTTCACCACTGATCCGAATCCGCGCGTGGGCTGCGTGCTGATGCGCGATGGCGAGCGTGTGGGCGAGGGCTGGCATGAGCGGGCTGGCGGCCCGCATGCCGAAGCTGCTGCGCTTGCCATGGCGGGAGCGCGGGCGCGCGGCGCGACGGCCTATGTGACGCTGGATCCCTGTAACCATCATGGCCGCACGCCGCCATGCAGCCTTGCGCTGATCGAGGCTGGCGTTGTCCGCGTGGTCAGTGCCGTGGGTGATACCAACCCCGAGGCCGGCGGCGGCCTGGCGCGGCTCGCCGCGGCGGGTGTCGAGGTATGCAGCGGCCTCATGATGGATGCGGCGCGCGCGCTCAATGCCGGGTTCCTGCGCCGCATGAGCGGCGGCCTGCCATGGGTGCGCGTGAAGCTGGCGATGAGCCTGGATGGCCACACGGCGCTGGCCAACGGCGCCAGCCGCTGGATCACCGGCGAAGCGGCACGTGCGGACGTGCAGCAGTTCCGCGCCCGCAGTTCGGCCATCCTCACGGGCGCGGGCACGGTGCTCGCCGATGATCCGCGGCTCGATGTGCGTCTGCCCGGTACGTGGCGGCAGCCGCTGCGCGTGGTGCTCGACAGCGCGCTGCGCATGCCGCCGGCGGCGCGCCTGCTGGATGGCGAAGGCCATGTGCTGGTGATCGGCAGTGCGGGCGAACCGCAGCGCGAAGCTGCGTTGCGTGCGAGCGGCGCGCAGGTGCAGATCCTGCCCGGCGGCGAGCGCCCCGATCTGCGCGCAGTGCTGGAGCACCTGGCGGCGCGCGGCTGCAACGAGGTGTGGGTGGAATGCGGCCCGCGGCTAGCCAGCGCCTTCGTGGCGCAGGGGCTGTTCGACGAGCTGATCGTCTATGTGGCGCCGGCGCTGCTGGGAGGCGGTGCGCGGCCATTGCTGGATTTGCCGGCGATCACCGACCTTGCGCAGCGCTGGCCGCTGCGTTTCGTCGACGCGCGCTCGGTGGGTGATGATCTGCGCCTTACGGCAGTGCGGGGCTGACACATGTTCACAGGGATCATTCAGGCAACGGGACAGGTGGCGGCGGTGGAGCCGCGTGGCGGCGATCTGAGTCTCACGGTGGATGTCGCGGACCTGGCGGCTTGCGTTGCGGCCACGCGCCTTGCCGTGGGCGAGAGCATCGCGGTCAGTGGCGTGTGTCTCACCGTGGTGGCCTTCGATGGCCGGGCTTTCGTCGCCGATGTGTCGCGCGAGACGCTGCAGCTCACGACGCTGGGTTCTGTGACCGTGGGCACGGCGGTGAACCTGGAAGCGGCGTTGCGGGCCGGCGATCCGCTGGGCGGGCATCTGATGTCCGGCCATGTCGATGGCATCGCAAAGGTCACCGGATTGCAGCAGGACGCACGCTCGCTGCGCGTCGAAATCGAGGCGCCGCAGGCGCTGGCACGCTTCATCGCGGCCAAGGGATCCGTGGCGCTGGATGGCGTGAGCCTCACGGTGAACGAGGTGCAGGGGACGCGGTTTGGCGTCAACCTCATTCCGCACACCGTGACCGTGACCACATTCCGGCAGCTCGCCGTAGGGCGGAGCCTCAATATCGAGGTGGACATGCTGGCCCGCTACGTGCAGCGGGCGCTGGCGGGGTAGAATAAACCCATGAGCGCAGGCCCCCGACTGGCCGATCCGTCCAGTCCCTTTGACCGAATCGAAGACATCCTCGCCGATCTTGCCGCGGGCAAGATGGTCGTGATCGTCGATGACGAGGATCGCGAGAACGAGGGCGACCTGCTCATGGCCGCGCAGTTCGTGCGGCCCGAGGACATCAACTTCATGGCGCGCTTCGGGCGCGGCCTCATCTGCCTCACGCTGACGCGCGAGCGCTGCGCGCAGCTGCGGCTGCCGCTGATGGTCAGCGACACGGACCGCGAGCGGCGCACCAACTTCACCGTCTCCATCGAGGCGGCCGAGGGCATCACCACGGGCATTTCCGCCTACGACCGCGCGCATACTGTGCGCGCGGCGGTGGGTAAGGGTGCGCGGCCCGAGGATCTGCGCCAGCCGGGTCATATCTTCCCGGTGATGGCGCAGCCCGGCGGCGTGCTTACGCGCGCCGGACACACCGAGGCGGGCTGCGATCTGGCGCGGCTCGCGGGCCTGGAGCCCGCGGCGGTCATCGTCGAGATCATGAACGACGATGGCACCATGGCGCGCCGCCCGCAGCTGGAGGCCTTCGCGCGGCTGCACGGCCTGCGCATCGGCACCATCCGCGACCTCATCCGCCACCGGCTGCGCAACGAGCGCAGCGTGGAGCGCATCGCGGAGCGCACGGTGCAGACCGAGTTCGGCGAATTCCGGCTCTATTGCTACGAGGACCACGTCAACCGCGACCTGCATCTGGCACTGGCGCGCGGCGAACTCACCGGCAATTCGCTGCCGCTGGTGCGCGTGCACCTGGCCGATACGCTGCGCGACCTGCTGGGCGTGAAGGGCGAGGGTCGCGCCTGGACCTTGCAGGCGGCGCTGTCACGCATTGCGGCGGCCGACAGCGGCGTGCTGGTGGTGCTGCGCGAGCAGGAGTCCCCGCGTGCGCTGGCCGATGCCGTGCAGGGCCTGGTGCGCGAGCCCCGGCCGGCGCGCATGCCGCGCGGTGATGATTCGGTGCTGCGCACCTTCGGCATCGGTGCGCAGATCCTCAAGGATCTGGGGGTGCGCCGCATGCAGGTGCTGTCGGCACCCAAGCAGATGCACGGCATTTCCGCGTTCGATCTCGAGATCGTCGAATACGTCGGCCAGGAACAGGGCTGAGGCGCCGTGCCGAACTACAGGATCATCGATGGCGCGGCTGCGCTCACCGGCCGCGCCGGCCGGCCGGGCGAAGCCGCCCGCGGCCGGCGTGCGGCCATTGCCGCGGCGCGTTTCAACGCCGACATCGTCGACGCCATGCTACGCGGAGCCATCGCCGCGTGGGAACGTCAGGGCGGCGCGGCGGAGGATCTCACCATCGTGCGCACGCCGGGCGCGTTCGAGCTGCCGCTGGCTGCGCGGCGCCTTGCCGAAACCGGGCACTATGATGCCGTGGTGGCGCTGGGCTGCGTGATCCGCGGCGATACGGCGCATTTTGATTTCGTCGCGGGCGAGGCGGCCCGTGGCATCGCGCGTGCCGCCTACGATACGGGCATCCCCGTGGCCTTCGGCGTGCTCACCACCGAGAACGTGGAGCAGGCGCTGGAGCGGGCTTTGCCCGAGAGGATGGACAAGGGCGGCGAAGCACTGGAGTCGGCGCTGGAGATGGCGCTGGCGCTGGGCGAGATCGCGCGGCCATGAACGCCGAGGCCGGCAAGCCGCGTGCTCCACGCGGCAACGCGGCGCGTCAGCTGGCGCGCAAGCTGGCCCTGCAAGGGCTGTATCGCTGGCAGCTGAACCGCTGCCCGTGGCAGGACCTCATGCAGGAATTCGATCTGGCCGAGGAGGCGCCGCGCGCCGATCGCGGCCACTTCCAGTCGCTGGTGCGCGGCATCTGCGAAGACGAGGCCGCGCTCGATGCACAGCTGGCGGCATGGTGCGACCGTCCGGCAAAGGACCTGGATCCGGTCGAGCGCGCGGCGTTGCTCATCGGCGTCGAGGAATTGCGCGCGCATCCCGAGACGCCGCGCCGCGTCGCCATTACCGAGGCCGTCAACCTGTCGCGCCGTTTCGGCGCCACCGACGGCGACAAGTACGTCAATGCAGTGCTGGACCGCGCGGCCCGCGAGCTGCGTCCGCACGAGCATTGATCCGGGCGGCGACCCGCCATGGCGCTGGGTGAATTCGAGCTGATCGAACGTTTCTTCGCTCCGCTGGGGCGGGACGGCGGTGATGGCGTCCTCGCCGGCATCGGCGATGACGCCGCGGTGCTCGCCGTGCCGCCCGGCACGATGCTGGTGGCGGCGCTGGATACCCTGGTGGAGGGCCGGCACTTCCTGCCGGGCAGCCCTGCGGCTTCGGTGGGCCATCGCGCGCTGGCGGTGAATCTCAGTGATCTGGCTGCCATGGGTGCGGATCCCGGCTGGTACCTGTTGTCGCTGACTTTGCCGCAGGTGGATGAGCGCTGGCTGGCCGGTTTCGCATCCGGATTGCGGCAGCTGGCGCGTGATAGCGGCATTGCGCTCGTCGGTGGCGACACCACGCGCGGACCGCTGGCCGTGTCCGTGCAGGTACTGGGCTTTGCGCGGCCGGGTGAGGCGCTGCTGCGCAGCGGAGCGCGTCCCGGCGACCTGCTGTTCGTCAGCGGATCGCCGGGCGAAGCGGCAGCGGGTCTTGCGATCGAGCTTGCCGCAGATGCCGGCCGTGCCGCGCCGGCGGATCCTGCTGCCCGGCAGCTGCTGCGGCGCCTGCATTTTCCCATGCCGCGTCTGGCGCTGGGGCGCGCCCTGCGTGGCCTTGCCAGCGCCTGCATCGATGTCTCCGACGGACTCGCGGCCGATGCGCTGCGTCTGGCGCAGGCCAGTGGCTGCGGCCTGCGCATCGAGGCCGCAGATCTGCCGCTGAGCGCCGCACTGCGCGCCATCAGCGGCGAGGAAGCCGCGCTGGTTCACGCGCTCTCCGGCGGCGACGATTATGAGTTGTGTTTCACGGTTCCCGCGGAGCGCCTGGCCGAGCTGGCGCCGCGGCTGGCGGCGGGCGGCTGCGCGGCCACCTGCGTTGGCGTCGTCGAGGCCGAACCCGGTCTGCGCGTGCTGCGCAATGGCCGGCCCCATGCGCTGGCGCGCACCGGTTTTGACCATTTCTCCCCCGGGAGCGATCCGCGAGGCGCATCACAGTAGGGTGCGGGCACGAATCCTTATTCTCCGGGAGCCGCCAGCAGCATGCGCTCCCCCATGACCAGGAACATCGCCAGACCCACCCGTCCCGCTCAGCCGGCGCCCGAGCGCATCGGCAAGTACGTGATCGTGCGCGAAGTGGGCCGCGGCAGCACCGGTGTGGTGTATCTGTCGCACGACCCCTACTACGGCCGCGACGTCGCCATCAAGGTCTACCACAGCGATGCCGGCGCCGATCCCGAGAAGGCGCGCGTGGCGCGCAAGATGTTCCTCTCCGAAGCCCACATGGTGGGCATGCTGCAGCATCCGCACATCATGCCCATCTACGATGCCGGCGAGGAGGGCGAGCACTGCTACATCGTCACCGAATACGTGCACAACGCGCGCACGCTGGCCGCCTTCTGCCGCGCCGACGACCTGCTGCGCATCGACATGGTCGTCGAGGTGATCTTCAAGTGCGCCAAGGCGCTGCACTACGCGCATTCGCGCGGCGTGATCCACCGCGACATCAAGCCGTCGAACATCATGTACACGCAGGATGGCGACGTGCGCATCATCGACTTCGGCATTGCGCTGGTCGCCAATTCCGACATCTCGCGCATCGAGGGCATCGCCGGCAGTCCCAGCTACATGTCGCCGGAGCAGGTGCAGAGCCATGACCTGACCAACCGCTCGGACCTGTATTCGCTGGGCGCCGTGATGTACGAACTGCTGACCGGCTCGCGGCTGTTCCGTGCCGGCAACCTCGCCAAGCTGATGCACCAGATCGTCTACGCCACGCCCGCGCCCATCCACACCCTGCGCGCCGACGTGCCCGAGGAACTGGAGCACGTGGTGGCGATGGCGCTGCAGAAGGACCCGGACAAGCGCTACCGCAGCGGCCTGGATTTCGCTGCGGCACTGACGCGCGTGCACCAGAAGCTGCGGGCCGAGGCCGGGCAGATGGAGCACTCGGAGCAGTTCGCGCTGGCCCGCAGGCTCAAGTTCTTCCACGATTTCTCGCAGTCGGAGATCCGCGAGGTGCTCAAGGCCAGCGCCTGGCACGAGTGCGCGCCGAACGAGGAGATCGTCAAGGAAGGCGACATGGACGACCGCTTCTACGTCATCGTCGGCGGCCGCTGCACCGTCGAGCGCCATGGGCGAGTGGTGGGCGAGCTGGGGCCGGGCGATTGCTTCGGCGAGGCAAGCTATCTGCCGGGCGCGCGCCGCTCGGCCACCGTGCGGGCGGCCGGCAATGTGACCGTGCTGAAGGTCGGGGCGACGCTGCTGGAGCAGGTCTCCTCGGCTTGTCAGCTGCGCTTCAACCGCATGTTCCTGCGGTCGCTGATCGAGCGCCTGCAGAAGTCCGAGTTCGCGGCCGCGCGCTGATTCGCACAGCCCGGGGGCGTCAGGCCCGAGCCACCTTGTGGGGCAGCGCGTGGGCGTGCCACCAGGCGGCGATGCGTGTTCGTATCGATGCCGCATCCAGTCCCGCCGCCGCGAGATTCTCCTCGCGGCTGCCGTGCTCGATGAAGCGGTCCGGAATGCCGATCATCAGCTGCGGCAGCGCCAGGTCCGAGGCCAGCAGCAGCTCGGCCACTGCAGCGCCGGCTCCGCCTGCCACGGCGTTTTCCTCCACGGTGACGATGCCGCGCGCCCGCAGCGCATGCTGCGTCACGGCCTCGCGGTCCAGCGGTTTCACGAAACGCATGTCGATCACCGTAGCGTCCAGGTCCTCGCCGGCCGCGAGCGCTGCCGGCAGCAGCACGCCGAAGCAGAGGATGACAAGCCCCGAATGTCCTTCGCGCCGCGTGACCGAGCGGCCCACCGGGAGCGCCGTCATCTGCGCCTGCACGGCGGCGCCCGGCCCGGTGCCGCGCGGATAGCGCACGGCCGAAGGCCCCTGCAGCGTGGTGGCCGTGTAGAGCATCTGCCGGCACTCGTTCTCGTCCGAGGGCGCCATCACCACCATGTTGGGGATGCAGCGCAGGAAGGAGAGGTCGAAACTGCCCTGGTGCGTGGCGCCGTCGCCGCCCACGAGCCCGGCGCGGTCCAGCGCGAACACCACCGGCAGGTTCTGCAGCGCCACGTCGTGGATCAGCTGGTCGTAGGCGCGCTGCAGGAAGGTGGAGTAGATGGCCACCACGGGCCTGAGTCCCTCGCAGGCCAGGCCCGCCGCGAAGGTGACGGCATGCTGCTCGGCAATGGCCACGTCGTAGTAGCGTTCCGGGAAGCGCCGCGAGAATTCGACCAGGCCCGAACCCTCACGCATGGCCGGCGTGATGCCGATGATGCGTTCGTCGGCCTGCGCCATGTCGCACAGCCACTCGCCGAAGATCTGCGAATAGGTGGGGCTGGTGGCCTTTTCCTTGAAGATGGTGCCGCTCGCCGGATCGAAGGGACCCGGGCCATGCCACTTGATCGGGTCGGCCTCCGCGGGCGCGTAGCCCTTGCCCTTGCGCGTCACCACGTGCAGGAACTGCGGCCCCTTGAGGTCGCGGATGTTGCGCAGCGCCGCGACCAGCGTCTTGAGGTCGTGGCCGTCGATGGGGCCGATGTAGTTGAAGCCCATCTCCTCGAACAGGGTGCCCGGCAGCATCATGCCCTTCATGTGCTCCTCGGAGCGCCGCGCCAGCTCGCGCATGGTGGGCATCTGCGACAGCACCTTCTTGCCGCCCGCGCGCAGCGTGGAATAGAGCCGGCCGGAGAGCACGCGCGCGAAGTACTGCGACAGCGCGCCCACGCCCTCGGAAATCGACATGTCGTTGTCGTTGAGGATGACCAGCAGGTTTGCCGGCAGTGTGCCCGCGTGGTTCAGCGCCTCGAAGGCCATGCCGCCGCTCATGGCGCCATCGCCGATCACGGCCACCGTACGCTGCTCGGCGCCCTGCGTACCGGCGGCGATGGCCATGCCCAGCGCGGCGCTGATGGAGGTGCTGGAATGTCCGGTGCCGAAGGTGTCGTAGGGGCTTTCGGCGCGGTTGGGGAAGGGCGCGAGGCCGCCGGACTGCTTGATGGATTCGAGCCGTTCGCGCCGGCCCGTCAGCACCTTGTGGGGATAGGCCTGGTGGCCCACGTCCCAGACGATGCGGTCCTGCGGAGTGTCGAACACATGGTGCAGGGCCACCGTGAGCTCGACGGTGCCGAGGCCGGCCGCGAAATGGCCACCGCGCGTGGCGACGGTCTGGATCAGGAACTCGCGCAGTTCGTCCGCCAGCTGCTGCAGCTCGGGCAATGCGAGGTTGCGCAAGTCGACCGGCGACCCGATGCGCTCCAGCAATGGATAACGGCCTGCTCCCATGCGTTGCAGTCTACACGGATGGCGGGAGCGGCGAGGTCAGTGACTGCGGCTGACGACATAGTGCGCCAGCTCCGTCAGAAGCCGCGCGCGGCTGCCCAGCGGGGCCAGGGCATCGATGGCGGCGTCGCGATGCGCGATGGCCAGCCGCGAAGCGGCTGCGAGCCCATGGAGGCTGGGGTAGGTGGGTTTGCCGCGGGCCGCATCGGCGCCGGTCTGCTTGCCCAGCAACTGCGCATCTCCTGCCACATCGAGCACATCGTCCTGGATCTGGAAGGCCAGGCCCAGCTCCGCGCCGTAGCGCTCCAGCGCGGCATACTGCGGGCCGTCGTCCACGCCGGCGCCGATGGCGCCGAGCAGCACGCTGGCCTTGATCAGTGCGCCGGTCTTGCGCCGGTGCATGATTTCAAGTTCGGCGGCCTGGATCTGGCGGCCCGCCGCAGCAAGATCGATGGCCTGACCGCCGGCCATGCCGAAGGTGCCGATGCTGCAGGCCAGGACCTGCATCTGCCGCAGCCGCTGCGCGGGGCTTGCGCCGCCCGTGCCCTGGCCGGCCAGCACCTCGAAGGCCAGCGCCTGCAGCGCATCGCCCACCAGCACTGCCGTGCCTTCGTCGTAGGCCTTGTGGCAGGTAGGTCGGCCGCGCCGCAGGTCGTCGTCGTCCATGGCCGGCAGGTCGTCGTGCACCAGGCTGTAGACGTGAATCAGTTCCACCGCCGCTGCCGGTTCGTCCAGCGCTTCGGGCGCCGCGCCGCAGGCCTCTCCGGTGCAGTAGACCAGCACCGGCCGCAGCCGTTTGCCGCCCCCCAGCGTGCTGTAGCGCATGGCCTCGTGCAGGCGCTGCGTGGGCGCATCGTCGGTGGCCAGATACTGCGTCAGCACGCGCTCGCAGCGTACGCGCCAGTCCGTCAGACGCTGATCGAGCCCGCGCGCCGCCTCAGTCACTGCCGCCGCCATTGCCGGGTGCGAAAGTTTCCGTACGCGCTGCGCCGCCTTCCTTCAGCAGGATCTCCACACGCTGCCGGGCCTCGGCCAGGCGGTCATGGCACTGGCGCGTGAGCGCGACGCCCCGTTCGAACACTGTCAGCGCCTCAGCCAGCGGCAGATCGCCGCGCTCCAGGCGCGATACCAGTTCCTCGAGCTGCTGCAGGGATTGCTCGAAATCCGGTTCTGCCGTGCTGTCGGATCGGGGTTTGCGTGACATGAGAAACCTTGCGCCGCGTTGACGTTGCCAGATGGCAAGTCTAGAGTCCGCCCGTCCGCACTCCAAGGCGGTCCTGAAGCTTTGTCTTTTTCCCACCCCAAGGCCACGATCGCCGATCCGGAATGACCCCGTCCTACAGTGCGTCTGACATCGAGGTATTGTCCGGCCTCGATCCGGTGCGTCGCCGCCCGGGTATGTACACGGACACCAGCCGCCCCAACCACCTCGCCCATGAAGTGATCGACAACAGCGTCGATGAGGCGCTGGCGGGTCACTGCGACCTCATCGAGGTCGTGCTGTTCAAGGATGGTTCGCTGCAGGTGACCGACAACGGCCGCGGCATGCCGGTGGACATCCACCCCAAGGAGAAGGTCAGCGGCGTGGAGCTGATCCTCACTCGGCTGCATGCCGGCGGCAAGTTCTCCGACGCCAATTACAAGTTCTCCGGCGGCCTGCACGGCGTGGGTGTGTCGGTGGTCAACGCGCTGTCGAAGCAGCTGGAATGCTGGGTGCGGCGCGGCGGCAAGGAATACAACATCGGCTTCCGCAATGGCCACATCGCCTCCAAGCTCGAGGAGATCGGCAGCGTCGGGCAGAAGAACACCGGCACCACGGTGCGTTTCTGGCCGGATCCGAAATTCTTCGACACCGACCACTTCCAGGTCAGCGAACTGCGCCACACGCTGAAGGCCAAGGCGGTGCTGTGTCCGGGCCTCAAGGTGCGCTTCGAGAACGAGGCCACGGGCGAGAAGGACGAATGGTTCTACACCGGCCAGCTCGCCGAATACCTCGCCGAACAGGTGGGCAAGACCGAGTGCCTGCCGAAAGAGCCGCTGGCCGGCAAGCTGGGTTCGGAGGCCGAGGCGGTGGAGTGGGCGCTGGTATGGGCGCCGAACCTGCCGCAGGCGGTGGCCGAGAGCTACGTGAACCTGATCCCCACTGTAGGTGGCGGCACGCACGTGAACGGGCTGCGAGCCGGCATCGCCGCTGCGGTGCGCGAGTTCGCCGAATTCCGCAACCTGCTGCCGCGCGGCGTGAAGCTGACGCCGGAGGACATCTGGAGCGGCGTGAGCTTCGTGCTGTCGATCAAGCTGCGCGATCCGCAGTTCGCCGGCCAGACCAAGGAGCGCCTGGCTTCGCGCGAGGCGGCGGCCGTGGTCGAGGGCTATGCGCGCGATGCCACGGCACTGTGGCTGAACCAGCACCCGGATGCCGGCGAGCGCATCGCGCAGTTCGCCATCGAGAATGCCCAGGAGCGGCTGCGGGCGGCGCAGCGCGTCACCCGCAAACGCGCAGTGGCAGGGCCTGCACTGCCTGGCAAGCTCGCCGACTGCTCCAGCCAGGACCCCAAGCGCTCCGAGCTGTTCCTGGTCGAGGGCGATTCGGCCGGTGGTTCGGCGCGCCAAGCGCGCGACCGCAACACCCAGGCTGTGATGCCGCTGCGCGGCAAGATCCTCAACACCTGGGAACTGGAGGCGGGGCAGGTGGCTTCCTCCGAGGAAGTGCACAACATCAGCATCGCGATCGGCGTGGATCCGGGATCCCAGAAGCTCGACGATCTGCGCTACCACAAGATCTGCATCCTCGCGGACGCGGATTCCGACGGCCAGCACATCGCAACTCTGCTGTGCGCGCTGTTCCTGCGGCACTTCCGGCCGTTGGTGCTGGGCGGGCATGTGTTCGTGGCCATGCCGCCGCTGTACCGCATCGATGCCGGCAAGGAAGTCGGCTATGCGCTGGATGATGCCGAGCGCGATGCTTTCATCGCCAAGCTCAAGGGGCGCGCCAAGCCCGTGGTCACCCGCTTCAAGGGGCTGGGCGAGATGTCGCCGCTGCAGCTGCGCGAGACCACCATGGATCCGGCCACCCGGCGGCTGGTGCAGCTCACCGTGGATGCCAAGGACGACACCGACCGGCTCATGGACATGCTGCTCGCCAAGAAGCGCGCCGCCGACCGCCGCGAGTGGCTGGAGCAGAAGGGCAATCTCGCGGACGTGACCGCATGACATGGGACCGATGAAAGACCAGGAACTGAATTTCGAGGGCGTGGAGCGGCAGCCGCTGCGCGTCTTCACCGAGAAGGCCTACCTCGACTACTCGATGTACGTGATCCTCGACCGCGCGCTGCCGGCGCTGGGCGACGGATTGAAGCCGGTGCAGCGGCGCATCATCTATGCGATGAGCGAGCTGGGGCTGTCGGCGGTCAGCAAGCACAAGAAGTCCGCGCGCACCGTGGGCGATGTGATCGGCAAGTTCCATCCGCACGGGGATTCGGCCTGCTACGAAGCCATGGTGCACATGGCCCAGCCCTTCACCTACCGCTATCCGGTGGTGGACGGGCAGGGCAACTGGGGCTCCACGGACGATCCCAAGTCCTTCGCGGCCATGCGCTATACCGAAGCCAAGCTCACCCGTTATTCCGAGGTGCTGCTGGCGGAGATCGACGCCGGCACGGTGGATTTCGGCCCGAACTTCGACGGCACGCTGGAGGAGCCGCTGATCCTGCCAGCGCGGCTGCCCAACCTGCTGCTGAATGGTGCTTCCGGCATCGCGGTGGGTATGGCCACCGACATTCCGCCGCACAATCTGCGCGAGGTGGCCGGCGCCTGCATCCATCTGCTGGATGAGCCCGAGGCCACCACGCGCCAGTTGATGAAGTACGTGAAGGGCCCGGATCTGCCCACGGGTGCCGAGATCGTCTCGCCGCGCAGCGAGCTGCACGACTTCTACAACACCGGCACCGGCAGCTACCGCGCGCGCGCCACCTGGGAGATCGACGAGGACACCGGCAATGTCGTCGTGACCACGCTGCCGCACCAGGTCTCCGGCTCCAAGGTGCAGGAGCAGATCGCGCAGCAGATCCGCGACAAGAAGCTGCCCATGGTCGATGACATCCGCGACGAGTCCGACCACGAGAACCCGACCCGTATCGTGATCGTGCCGCGTTCGAACCGCGTGGACACGCAGCAACTGATGGCGCACCTGTTCGCGACCACGGACCTGGAGCGCAGCTACCGCGTCAATCTCAACGTCATCGGCCTCGACGGCCGGCCGAAGGTCACGGGGCTGAAGGAGCTGCTTACCGAGTGGCTCGAGCTTCCGCACCGGCACGGTGCGCCGGCGCCTGGAACACCGGCTCGCGAAGGTCACGCGCCGGCTGCATCTGCTCGATGGCTTGCTGATCGTGTATCTGAACCTCGACGAGGTGATCCGCATCATCCGCCGCGAGGACGAGCCCAAGCCCAAGCTGATGGCGCGCTTCAAGCTCAGCGAGGAGCAGGCCGAGATGATCCTCGAGACCAAGCTGCGCCATCTGGCGAAGCTCGAGGAGATGAAGATCCGCGAAGAGCAGACGCAGCTGGCCGAAGAGAAGGAAAAGCTCGAGGGCCTGCTCAAGAGCAAGGCCAGGCTCACCAAACTGGTGCGCGACGAGCTCGAGGCCGATGCCAAGACCTACGGCGACGACCGCCGTTCGGCGATCGTCGAGCGCGAGCAGGCGCAGGCCATCGAGGAGACCGAACTGGTCGCCAACGAGCCGGTGACCGTGGTGCTCTCCACGGGCGGCTTCGTGCGCGCGGCCAAGGGCCACGAGATCGACCCGCGTTCGCTGTCGTACAAGACCGGAGATGCTTTCCTCGCCGCGGCGCGCGGCCGCAGCACGCAGCAGGCGGTGTTCATCGACAGCACCGGCCGCTGCTACAGCCTGCCGGCGCACACGCTGCCTTCGGCGCGCGGCCAGGGCGAGCCGCTTTCGGGGCGGCTGGATCCGCCCGACGGCGCGAGATTCCGCGGCTGCGCCATCGGCGATCCGCAGGAGCTGTGGCTGCTCGCCACCGACGCCGGCTACGGCTTCACGGTCAAGCTCGGCGAACTGCATTCGCGGCAGCGGGCCGGCAAGGCGGTGCTGCGGGTCACCGAGAACGCGCTGGTGCTGCCGCCGGTGCCGGTGCCGGTGCCTTCCGCCGACACGCTCATCGCGCTGGTCAATGACGAGGGCCGTCTGCTGGTGATCCCGGCCAGTGAAGTGCCGGAACTGCCGCGGGGCAAGGGCAACAAGCTGTTCGGCATTCCCACCAAGAAGGCCGAGGCCCGCGAGGAAATGCTGGTCGCCGTGACGGCGCTGCAGCCGGGCCAGAAGCTCGTGGTGTGGTGCGGCGAGCGCTCGATGACCCTCAATGCGAACGAGCTGAAGGAATATCTCGGCGCCCGCGCGCAGCGCGGCGCGCTGCTGTCGCGCAATTACCGCAAGGTGGATCGCATCGAGCCTGGTGCCTGAAGCCGGTCGGAAGGCTCCTGATTGCCGCGCGGTCGCGCTGTATGCGGGTTCGCGTGCTCAAACATGCGGCCCTTGGGCGCTGGCGGCGGGGCATGCGGCATCCAGTGAGGGCCGCAAACTGCGCGCGCAAACCCGCACACAGCACGCCCACGCTACGTTCAGCAACACTCAGGCCAGAATCAGACGCCGATGGTTTGAGGTGAAAGTCTATGGATGCATTCGCATTGCGGGAAGGGGCGGGCGTGCTCAAAAGTTTTTCGCGCGCGAGTTTGCGGCCCCATTCTGCGCACCTATGGTTTTACGCCAGCGCATAAGGGCCGCGTGTCTGAGCGCGCGAAAAACTTTTGAGCGCGACCGCCCCCTGGCACAACGCCAAGGAATCTAGCCTTTAGCCCCAATGACCACCTCTTCAGGCGCCTGAATGAGGTACCCCTGAAGATGCTGTACGCCGATCTGCCACAGCACCGCCATGGTATTGGCGTCTTCCACGCGCTCGGCGATGGTGCCGATATGCCGTTCAGCGGCGGCTTCGACCAGGCTGCGCACCTTGTCCTGCAGGATCTGGTCTTCGGTCAGGCCCTGCATCAGCGAGCCGTCGATCTTGACGAAATCCAGCGGCAGGGAGGTCAGCAGGTTCGCCGACTCCAGGCCGACACCGAAGTGTTCGAGCGCGAATTTCACGCCCAGGGCCCGCAGGCCCAGGGCGAGGCGGCCGACCTCGCCCGGGATCTTGCTGGCGATGTCCTCAGTGATCTCGATGCACAGGCGCTGCGGATCGGCCTGCAGTTCCTTGAAGAGTCCGGTGAGCCAGGGAAGCAGTGTGGTGTCCGCCGCGCTTTCGCGTGACAGGCGTACGAACAGGCAGCAGGGCTTGCGGCGCGAGAACTTCACCGCCGCGGCCAGCACCCAGCGGTCTATGGGCCGCAGCAGGCCGTTGCGTTCGGCGGCCGGCATGAATTCCGAGGGCAGCACTTCCTTGTCCTGGGTATCGACCATGCGCACCAGCATGTCGGACATGGCCATGCCTTCGCCGGCGAGATTGGCGATGGGCTGCTGCACCAGGCGGAAGCGGCCCGATTCGAGGGCCGCCTTGATGTGCTTGACCCACACCGAGTCGTAGGACTGTACCCGGGCATCGGTGTCGGCGCGTGCGGTCGCGGCCAGCTGGTTGCCGCCGCGCTTGGCGGCCCGGCGCATGGATTCGATGGCATCGGCGATGGCATCCTCCAGCCGTGTGCTGGTGCTGGGGACCACGGCAAGGCCGCTAGAGATCGTGGCGTTGAAGCCGCGGTCACCGATCTCGAAGCGGTGCTGGCGCACCTTTTCCACCAGGCGCTCGGCCCACAGCTCGGCATCGCGGGCGGTGCCGCGCTCGATCAGCGCCAGCATGCCGGCGCCGTTGAAGTGGCCGAGGACGTCAGTGGGAGCCGCGTGCGCACGCAGCACGGCGGCGAGCGCTGCAATGAACTCCTCGCTGCGCAACATACCCAGCTCGCGCTCCAGCTCTTCGTATCTGTCCGGCTGGATGCCGACCAGATAGCGCGCGCCGCCCTGGGGGGCCGCCGCGGTGCGTGACTGGAGGGTTTCGAGCAGCGGGCGCCGGTAGAGCAGACCACTGTGTGGATTGCGGCGTACGGCTTCGGCCAGGTCATCGCCGATGCGGCGCTCGTCGCGTTTCTGCGCAGGCACGATCAGGTGCACGCAGGGTTCGCCGTCATGCTCGCCCAGTGACAGCACCAGTTCCAGGGACAGCGCGCTGCCGTCGCCGGTCTGCAGATCCACGCGCAATGAATGGTCGCTCCAGCGGCCTTGCTGGCAGGCGACCAGCGCGCCCTTGAGCGCGACATGGTTGGCCTCGTCGAAGAAATCCATGATCGGCTGGCCAACGATGCTGTCGGCATCGGGTGCCGCGATGAGCTCCAGCCAGGAGGTGTTGGCGTCGACCAGGATGCCTTCCTGCACCCGGGCGATGGCGTCGTTGGAGCGCGTGAGCACGGTTTCCAGCTGCTTGCGGTAGTCCTGGGCCGAACGCAACGTGCGGTTCAGCGCACGCTCCATGCGGCAGGCCTTGAGTTCACGCTCGATCACTGCCTGCATGCGCGCGGGGCAGGCCAGCGACAGGCTGTCGCGCGCGCCCAGCGCGAGGTCCGCGGAGATGATTTCCTCATCGATCTGCGGGCGCACGACCAGCAGCGGCACATCGGGCGCCGCCTTCTCGCGCAGTCCGGCGACGGTGGCAAGCTCGCTGCCGTCGTGGGTCACGCAGATCAGCAGTTCGGGATTCAACTGCTCCAGGGCTTCCGGCAGATCCTGCAGGCCCGGAATCCACGTGCAGTGGGCGGGAATGCCGTTGCGGCGCAGCAGACTGTTGAGGGCTTCGACGGGATCTCGGGCCTGGCTTGCCACGACCAGCGGAACGGCGACGGACTCGGACACTTTGAGAGACCTCTGAGGTAGCCTGGACGCGGGCGGCGAAGGGGAAAATGTTAAGCCAGCGGCGCCGCCGCGATTGTGAGCTCGGACACATTCGGGCCAGGGACGGAACGGCTCCGGCCATAGGCTCATCGGCCCGGAGCGGCCTATGCGGGATCGAGGCTCGACTGCACCGGTAACTTGGCCGCTGCGCCCGGCACCTCGCGCACCAGTTTCGGCACCAGGTAGCCGGGCAGACTGGCGTTTACCTGGGCGACGAGCGCCAGCGCGCGGGAGTCGGGTACCTCGAAATGCGCGGCTCCCGCGACGTGGTCGAGCTGGTGCAGGTAGTAGGGCAGCACGCCGCATTCGAACAGTCGCTGCGACAGGGCGGTGAGCGTGTGGGCATCGTCGTTGACGCCGGCCAGCAGCACCGACTGGTTCAGCAGCAGCCGGCAGTGCTGGCGCAGCTTCTGCAATGCCGCGGCAGTATCGGCATCCAGTTCGCGCGGATGGTTGGCGTGCACCACGATGATGAGCTCACGCGGCACGCGCGCGAGCAGCTGCAGCAGGCCGACATCCACGCGCGCCGGCAGCGCGATGGGCGTGCGCGTGTGGATGCGGATGCGGCGGATCTGCGGCAGGGCGGCAAGCTGGGTGAGCAGCGCTTCCAGGCGTGGATTCGCCAGCGACAGCGGATCGCCGCCGCTCAAGATGATCTCCTCGATGCTGGGATCCGACTGCAATGCCTGCAGGGCCGGTGCCCAGCGCGGCAGGTCCTGTTCCGGCTGGTCGGCGCTGTAGTCGTGGTGGCGGCGGAAGCAGTAGCGGCAGTGCACGGCACAGGCGCCGGTGGTTACCAGCAGCGCGCGTCCGGCGTACTTGTGCAGCAGCCCCGGAGCCTTGCGGGCGGCCTGCTCCTCCAGAGGATCGGTTCCATAGCCCGCCGCCGCGGCCAGCTCGCTGCCCTGGGCCAGCACCTGCAGCAGCAGCGGGTCGCGCGGGTCGCCGGCGCGCATGCGGGCGGCGTAGCTGCGCGGCACCCGCAGCGGAAACTGGCCGGCGGCGGTGCGCATCCGGCCGGCCGTCTGCGGCGGATCGAGCATTTCCGGGGTGAGGCCGAGCGCGGCCAGCAGCTCGACCGGGTCCGAGAAGGCCTCGGCCAGCTCCCGCTGCCAGGTCGAGGACGCCGTGTGGCGGCCCGCAGGTTGAGCCGCTATCATTCGCCGCCCCTTTTCATGGGCTGCATTCTGCGGTAGCGACATGGCGACCTACAACACCAGCGAGTTCAAGTCCGGCCTCAAGATCCTGCTCGACAACGATCCCTACACGATCGTCGAGAACGAGATGGTCAAGCCGGGCAAGGGCCAGGCCTTCAACCGCGTCAAAGTGCGCAACCTCAAGACGGGGCGTACCGTCGAGCGCACGTTCAAGTCCGGCGACAGCGTCGAGGCTGCCGACGTGGTCGATACCGACATGCAGTATCTCTACGCCGATGGCGATTTCTGGCATTTCATGGTGCCCGACAACTTCGAGCAGTACACCGCCGGCGCCGCCGCCGTGGGCGACAACGCCAAGTGGCTCAAGGACGGCATCACCTGCATCGTCACGCTGTGGAACGGCGTGCCCCTGCAGGTCACGCCGCCGGCGCACATCGACCTCAAAGTGGTCGAGACTGATCCGGGCCTGCGCGGCGATACGGCCACGGGTGGCCAGAAGCCGGCCAAGATGGAAACCGGTGCCGTGGTACGCGTGCCGCTGTTCATCAACGAGGGCGAGGTGCTCAAGATCGACACCCGCACCGGCGAGTACATTTCGCGCGCCAAATAACGCACCGGGACTCGCGCATCGCTCGCGCGGGCGTGTGCTAGGCGTTCTCCCAGGTAAAGGCGATCACCTCATCGATGCTGCCCGCACCGGCGGCGAGCATCAGCACGCGGTCGAATCCCAGCGCCACGCCGGCACAGTCGGGCAATCCCGCGGCCAGGGCCGCGAGCAGTGAGGCATCGGGTTGCATGTCGGCGCGGCCCAGGCGTGCGCGCACCTGCCGGTCGCTTTCGAAGCGGCGCTGCTGTTCGGCGGCGTCGGCCAGCTCCACATAGCCATTGGCGAGCTCGATGCCGTCGGCATACAGCTCGAAGCGCAGCGCGGTGCCGGGTTGCTGCGGATCGTGCCGGGCCAATGCGGCCTGCGAGGCCGGATAGTGGTGCAGCGCGCACAGCGCATTGCGTCCCAGAGTCGGTCCGATGACCACGGCGATGAGGAAATCCAGCAGCCCGTCGCGGTCCAGTGCCTGCGTGGCCGGCGCCGCAAGCCCGCGGTCGCGGGCGAGCTTACGCAGCCGCGTTTCCTCGACCGTCAGCGGATCGATGCCCAGCGGCGCGAAGGCCTCGCGGTAGGACAGCGGCTGCAGGGTCCGCGGCGCGGCGCCCGCAGTGGTGAGCAATCGGGCGACGAGGCCGGCCGTCTCCTCCATGATCTGCGGCAGGTCGAAGCCGACGCGATACCACTCCACCAGAGTGAACTCCGGGTTGTGCAGCCGGCTGCGCTCATCGTCCCGGAATACCTGGCAGACCTGGAAGATGTCGCCGCTGCCCGCCGCCAGCAGCCGCTTCATGGCGTACTCGGGTGAGGTCTGCAGGTAGCGCGGGCCATCGCCGGCGAGCGCAAAGCTTGCCAGCTGCGGATCGGTGACGCCGTGGCGCACCGCGACCGGAGTAGTCACTTCGAGCACGCCGCGCTCGCGGAAGAACGCGCGCGTGGTCTCCAGCAGCCGTGCGCGCAGCGCCAGGGCCGCGGGCGGGGCAGTGGGGCGCCAGCTCATCGCGGCGTGGTGAAACGCGCCAGCGCAGTGCCCATGCGGATGGGTTCGCCGGTGGTGAGCGTGGGCTCCAGCTCGACCTGGCCGGGGCCGAACAGCACGATGACGGTGGAACCCATGTTGAAGCGTCCGGCCTCGGCGCCGCGCGGCAGGTGCAGCGGCCGGTCCTCAGGCAGTGGCAGGCGCTGCACGCGCCGCGGCCGCCGCGGCGCCACGTTGCCATGCCAGACCGTATCCATGCTTCCCACGTTGAGCGCACCGACGAAGATCAGCGCGAAGGGGCCCGCCGCGCCGTCGAACAGCAGCACCACGCGCTCGTTGCGCGCAAAGAGGCCGGGAATGTCGCGCGAAGCGGCAAGCCCCACGTTGAACAGCCTTCCCGGCACGTACCAGGCCTCGCGCAAAGTGCCGGCCGCGGGCATGTGGATGCGGTGGTAGTTGATGGGGGCGAGATACAGCGTGGCGAAGGCGCCGTTGCGGAAGCGGCCAGCCCAGCCGGGCGCGGCGCCGGCGAGCAGTGCTTCGAGCGTGTAGTCGTGGCCCTTGGCCTGCAGCAGCCGGTCGGCTGCGATGGGGCCGGCCTGGTTCACGCGCCCGTCCACCGGCGATACCGCTACATCCTCGCCGCCGGCCAGTGGCCGCGCGCCCTCGCGCAGCGCGCGCGTGAAGAAGGCGTTGAAGCTGGGATAGGCGAAGGGGTCGGGCTGCGCGGCGTCGGCGAGATCGGGCCGGTAACCGCGCATGAAGGCGCCGATCAGCAGGTTCTTCGCCGGCCGCCAGCGCAGCGCAGCGCAGGCACCGACGAAGCGCGACAGTGCATGGTGGGGCAGGATGTACTGCAGCAGTGAAAAGGCTCCCGGCATGGCAGTCAGCCCGCGGCGGCCAGGCGCGTGAGGTCCGCGCGCAGCTTCGGCAGCGAGAAGGGCGGGGTGAACACGGCAGCGAGGCGGCCCTGCCCGTCGAGATAGAAGAGCGTGGCGCTGTGGTCCACCGTGTAAAGCCCATCGGGTGTGCGCTGGATGGCGCGCACCACACCGAGGCTTTGCAGCAGCGGTTCGAGCTGCGCGTCCTCGCCGCGCAGGCCGATGAAATGCCCGTCGAAGGCATCCACGTAACGGTGCAGCGTCAGCAGGTCGTCGCGCTCAGGGTCGACGGTCACGAACAATGTGGCCGGCGTGTGCGCTGCCGGATCGCGCGCCAGCTGCGCCAGCAGGGCAAGCGTGGTGGGGCATACGTCCGGGCAGTGGGTGAAACCGAAGAACACCAGATGAGGCTCGCCCTGCAACCGGGCGTTCGTGAAGGAGGCGCCGAGGTGATCCGTCAGCGAAAATGCCGCAAGCTCGCGCGGCTGGGGCAGGCGCGTGCCGGCTTCGAGCGGTTCGGCAGGTGTGGCGAACTGGCGCGACACGATGAAGCCGAAGGCCAGTGCCGCCAGCGCCACGAGGCTGAAGTAGAGGACGGAGCGATTCTTGGACATCAGGCGATTATCCCACAGCACCCGCCGGACTCCGGCGCAACCGCAGACCGTCGCCGCATTGCTCGCGCGCGGGCGGCGGCGCCTGCAGCGCGCCCGGCTGCACTATGGGCATGGCACCGACAATCCCGGCGACGAGGCGGCGGCGCTGCTGGCCTTCGCGCTGGGCCTGGACCGGCCGCTGGAAGAAAAGGACCTGGCACGCCGGGTTCCGCAGTCCCGGGCCGGGAAGTTCGCGGCGCTGCTGCAGCGGCGCATCGAGGAACGCGTGCCGGCCGTGTATCTCACCGGCCGCTGCTGGTTCGCCGGCGTGCCTTTCTTCGTGGATCAGCGGGTGCTGGTGCCGCGCTCGCCGATTGCCGAGCTGATCGAGGCGCGCTTCGCGCCCTGGGTAGAGCCGGAGCGGGTACGGCGCATCCTCGACGTGGGCACCGGTTCGGGCTGCATTGCGCTCGCCAGTGCGCTGGCCTTTCCGCGCGCTCGGGTCGATGCGGTGGACATCAGCGCCGCTGCGCTGCAGGTGGCGCGGATCAACCGGCGCCAGCTGGGCCTGTCGCGGCGCGTGCGGCTGTTGCAATCCAGCCATTTCGAGGCCCTGGAGGGGCAGCGCTACGATATCATCGTCAGCAATCCGCCCTATGTCGGTGCGGCGGAAATGCGTGGCCTTCCGGCCGAATACCGGCACGAACCCGAACTGGGGCTCGCGTCGGGCCCGGATGGCATGGACGCCGTGCGCGTGCTGCTGCGCGAAGCTGCGGATCACCTGGCGCCTTCGGGTGTGCTGGTGGTCGAGGTGGGCAATACCGAAGCGGCTGTCCGCCGGGCGTATCCGCGGCTGCCTTTCGTCTGGCTGCAGTTCGAGCGCGGCGGTGGCGGTGTGTTCGTGTTGACGGCGGAGCAGCTGGCGCGCGCGGCCGGCGGGTGAGTGGGGAGTTCGTGTCAGGCAACAGTTTCGGCAGGATGTTCGTCGTTTCGACCTTTGGCGAAAGCCATGGGCCGGCCCTCGGCTGCATCATCGACGGCTGTCCGCCGGGACTTGCGCTCTGCGAAGCCGACATCCAGGCCGATGTGGACCGCCGCCGCACCGGCACCTCGAAATTCGTCAGCCAGCGCCGCGAGAACGACCAGGTGCGCATCCTGTCGGGAGTGTTCGAGGGCCGCACCACGGGCACCTCCATCGGCCTTCTCATCGAGAACAGCGACGCGCGCTCGCGCGACTACGACAAGCTCAAGGACCGCTTCCGCCCCGGACATGCGGACTACACCTACCAGCAGAAATACGGCCTGCGTGACCACCGGGGCGGTGGCCGCTCCTCGGCACGCGAGACGGTGATGCGTGTGGCGGCCGGTGCGGTGGCACGCAAGTTTCTGGCAGACCGGCTCGGTGTGCGCATCCACGGCTATGTGAGCCAGGTGGGTGAAATCCTGCTGCAGCCGCGCGATCCCATGGCGGCCTACGACAACCCCTTCTTCAGCCCCGATCCGGCACGCGTGCAGGAGCTGGAGGACTACATCTGGAAGCTGCGCGAGGCCGGCGATTCGGTGGGCGCGAAGGTCACGGTGATTGCCCATGGCGTGCCCGTGGGGCTGGGCGAACCGGTGTTCGACCGCCTGGATGCCGACATCGCCCATGCGCTGATGAGCATCAACGCGGTGAAGTCCGTGGAGATCGGCGACGGCGTGGCGGTTGCAGCGCAGCGCGGCAGCGCCCACCGCGACGAACTCACGCCCACGGGCTTTGCCTCCAACCATGCCGGCGGCATCCTGGGCGGCATTTCCACCGGACAGGACATCATTGCGCACCTGGCGCTGAAGCCCACCTCCAGCATCCAGGTGCCGGGCCGCACCATCGACCTTGCCGGCAATGCCGTGGACGTGGTCACCACCGGCCGTCATGATCCCTGCGTGGGCCTGCGTGCCACGCCCATCGCCGAGGCGATGCTGGCGCTGGTGCTGATGGACCACTACCTGCGCCACCGGGGGCAGAACGCGGATGTGCGATCATCCGTACCCGTCATTACCGACAGAGGATGAAGATGAGCAAGGGCTATCGAGTAGCCGTCCTGGGGGCCACCGGCCTCGTGGGCGACACGATGATCACCGTTCTCGAGGAGCGCGACTTCCCCGTGAGCGAGCTGTTTCCGCTGGCGAGCAACCGCTCGCTGGGCAAGACGGTGAAATTCCGCGGCAAGGACTGGCCCGTGCTCGATGTCGAGACTTTCGACTTCTCCCGCGCCGACATCGGCCTGTTCTCCGCCGGCGCCGAGGTCTCGAAGAAGTATGCGCCCATCGCCGGCGCGGCCGGCTGCGTGGTCATCGACAACACTTCGGAGTTCCGCTACCAGGATGACATTCCGCTGGTGATCCCCGAGGTCAACCCGCACGCCATTGCGCAGTACCGCAAGCACGGCATCATCGCGAACCCCAACTGCTCCACCATCCAGATGCTGGTGGCGCTCAAGCCCCTGCATGACGCGGCGGGCATCGAGCGCATCAACGTGGCCACCTACCAGTCGGTCTCCGGTGCGGGCAAGGAGGCCGTGGACGAGCTCGCCTCGCAGACGGCGAACCTGCTCAACGGCCGCGACGCGGAGGCCAAGGTGATCGCCAAGCAGATCGCCTTCAACTGCGTGCCGCAGATCGACAAGTTCCAGGACAACGGCTACACCAAGGAAGAGATGAAGATGTTCTGGGAGACCCAGAAGATCATGGAGGACAACACCATCCGCGTGAACGCCACGGCGGTGCGCGTGCCGGTGTTCTTCGGCCACTCCGAGGCGGTGCACATCGAGACGCGGCGCAAGCTGTCGGCCGCCGAGGCGCGCAAGCTGCTGGAAAAGGCGCCGGGTGTCACGGTCCTGGACGACCGCAAGCCGGGCGGATACCCCACCGCGGCCACCGAGGCAGCGAACCACGACACGGTTTATGTCGGGCGGATCCGCGAAGATATCTCGCATGACCGCGGTCTGAGCCTGTGGGTCGTCTCGGACAATGTGCGCAAGGGCGCTGCGACCAACAGTGTGCAGATCGCGGAGATATTGGTTCGCGAGTACCTCTGAGTTAAGTTATATTGCCGCAAGTTTGGGAAGCCGCAGAAACAGAGCCTAACCCCATGTTCTCAGTGGGATTTATGACCTTCTACGGCAGTGGGAGTCCTGATGCGTCTTAAAGTTCGCAGCGCAGCAGTCTCGCTGCTGGTGGCATTGCCCGGTCTTTCCCATGCGCTGGGGCTGGGAGATATCCAGCTCAAGTCACCGCTGAATTCGCCGCTGAATGCGGAAATCGAGCTCATCGGCGCCACCGCCGAGGAGCTGGCGGGCCTGCGGGTGCAGATGGCGTCGCGGGACCTGTTCGCGCGCTACGGCCTGGATTACCCCGCCTTCATTGCGGGCATCCAGATGCGCACCGGCCGCAGCGCCGATGGCCGCGACGTGATCATGCTGTCCTCCAGCGCGCCGATGACCGAACCCTTTGCGACGCTGCTGGTCGAGGCCAACGTGGCCCGGCAGCGCATCGTGCGTGAATACACCGTGCTGTTCGATCCGCCGGTGTTTGCGCCGGCTGCGGCCGGAAGCGGTGCGCCGCCGCCGGTGGCGGCGCCTGCCACCGGTGCCGGCGAGCGCAGCGCCACCATCGACCGTCCGGCGCCGCAGGCGGCAGCCAGCGGCGGGGAGGGAAGCTATACCGTCCAGCGCGGCGATTCACTGTCCCTGGTGGCGCGCCGCGTGTCCGACGGCAGCGATCAGGCCATGATGGCCATCTATCGCGCCAACCCGTCGGCCTTCGAAGGCAATATCAACCTGCTGCGCTCCGGCGCTGTGCTGCGCGTGCCGGATGCCGGTGCGATTGCCGCCGTGGATCCGGGTGAGGCGCGCCGCGAAGTGCGCCGCCAGTCCGTCTCATGGAACAGTGCGCGCGGCGAATCGGCTTCGGGCTCCGCGGACCCGCGGCTGCGCCTGGTGCCTCCGGGTGGCACGGCCACCCAGGGTGGTGGTGCGGAGGGTGCCGAGGTCGCAGCGCTGCGCGACAGGGTGTCCCGTCTCGAAGGCGAGCTGGCCGAGAGCCGCCGCCTGCTCGAACTGCGCAATGCGGAGCTTGCCCGTCTGCAGTCCGGCACGGCTGCGCCCGCCGCTCCGGCGTCGCCAGAGGAAATCGAAGCGCCGCCGGCCACTCCCGAGGCCGAAGCTCCGCAAACCGCAGCGCCGGCTGAACCGCCTGCTGCGGAGGCTGCCGCCGAGGCACCGCCGCCGCCCCAGCAGCCGGCCGCTGCACCGGCGTCGGCTCCGGAAGCGGGCCCCACCCTCATCGACCGGCTCAAGGCGCTGTGGTACATCCCCGTGGGCCTGCTGGTTCTGCTGCTGGGTTGGCTCGGCCTGCGCTCCGCGCGCCGCAAGCGCGAGCAGGAGCTGGATGCAGGTCTTGGCGCTTTCGGCGCCGGTGCCGGGCCGGAGTTCCGCGAG
Source organism: Steroidobacteraceae bacterium (assembly GCA_049841155.1). Taxonomy (GTDB): domain Bacteria; phylum Pseudomonadota; class Gammaproteobacteria; order Steroidobacterales; family Steroidobacteraceae; genus ZC4RG30. The sequence continues at coordinate 941,846 of JASGHI010000003.1, read as the reverse complement.
TCCTCTTCGAACACCTTGCCGCTGCGCAAGCCGGTGGCCGATGCCGACGAAGCCGGTTTCCTCGTCGAGGAGTCAGGGACCCATCAGCGCATAAATCTCGCCGAGAGGTCCGCCTCGCGCCGGGTCGACATCGACGAGGCGGCGGCCACCGATTCGCTGCCCAAGCTCGACGCCACCGCTGCGCTGGAGCAGGGCGATCCGCTGGCCGAAGCGGATTTCCACATGGCCTACGGGCTGTATGACCAGGCCGCCGATCTGGTGCGGCTGGCCATCGAGCGCGAGCCGCAGCGCCGTGACCTCAAGCTCAAGCTGCTCGAGGTGTTCTTCGTCTGGGGCAACAAGGACCAATTCCTGCAGACCGCGCACGAACTGGCCGAAACCCGCGACCAGGCCGAGCCCGGTGAATGGGAGAAGGTCGTCATCATGGGTAAGCAGCTGGCTCCCGAAGAGCCGCTGTTCTCGCAGAGCGCTGCGGGCGTGGGCCATGGCGGCATCGACCTGAATCTCGAGGGCGGCCAGAACCTCGTCGATTTCGACCTGCACGGCGAGCCGGAAGTGTCGATCACCACCGATGGCGGAGTGGATCTGGATCTCAGCAGCGTGCTGGGCGACCGTGATCCCACCGGCAACTCGGTGGCGCTGGATTTCTCGCTGGACGATCCGAACCGCGGCAATGACTCGGCCGTCACGGCCACGACGCGGCAGATGGTGCAGCCCGGCTTTGGCGACGCGGCTCAGACGGTACGCGTCGGCATGGACACGGAGGGGCCCACCGTCGAACAGCCGCAGCTGGAGCCTGGCCAGACCATGCGCCAGAAGCTCGATGCGCAGCTGCATCTGGGTTCGGTGGACCAGACCGCGGAGCTGGCCATCGATGACCTGGGTCTGGATCTGGGCAAGCTCGATGCCACGGGCACCAACCTGCTCGACGATTCGCGCCTCACGCGCGCGCTGGATGCTCCGGATGGACCGGACGCTCCGACGCTGATTGCGGGTCTGGGGGACACCTCGCGCAACTTCATGGACGATGCCGGGGATGTGGGCAACCAGCTCACCGAGCTGCTGCCGCTGGGCGATGTGACGGGCCGGGGTGGCAATCCGCTGTCGCAGCCGTCGTCGACCCAGGTGACACAGATCCTGCAGTTCGACCAGGTGTCGGAGGATGCCGGGGCGACGTCGCGGCTGGCTGCGCTGGACTTCGATCTCGGCGCAGAGTCAGCATTCGATGGGGACGAGGTCACCGGTACGCGGCCCGTACTGGTGGCCACCGACGTCGGCCTCGATCTGGACGTGGGCGCGCCGGAGCAGGGCGAGGGCGGCGAATACGTGCAGACGCAGCGCATCGGGCCGGAGGAGATCGCAACCCCGGGTGGGGCAGCGCCGGTCGCGGACCTCGAGCCCATCACCATGAGCGAGGTGGGCACGAAGCTTGATCTGGCTCGCGCCTACATGGATATGGGCGATCCGGACGGTGCCCGCAGCATCCTCAACGAGGTGCTGCAGGAAGGTTCGCCGGGCCAGCGTCAGGAAGCGCAGCGCCTCATCGATTCCATCCCGGGATAAGCGCCGCGGGCGCAGCCGCATGATGCGTTACGCCGTCGGCGTCGAGTTCGACGGCAGCGGCTACTGCGGCTGGCAGCAGCAGCAAGGCCTCGCCACGGTGCAGGCGCAGCTGCAGAGCGCATTGTCGCGGGTGCTGGATCACCCCGTGGCCATTACCGGCGCCGGCCGCACGGATGCCGGCGTGCATGCCCGTTCGCTGGTGGCTCATTTCGACACCGAAGCCGCGCGCAGCGAGCGCGCACTGGTGCTGGGGGGCAACAGCCATCTGCCGCCGGCCATCGCCTTGCAGTGGGCGCGCCGCGTTCCCGATCACTTCCATGCCCGTTACAGCGCGCTGTCGCGCAGCTACCGTTACTGCATCCTGAACCGCTCGGTGCGCGGTCCCCTGGCGCGCGCCCGCGCGGCGTTCATCCACCGGCGCATGGAGGTGGACCCCATGTGTGAAGCTGCACGGCTGCTTCTGGGTACACATGACTTCAGTGCCCTGCGTGCCGCCGAATGCCAGGCGCGCTCGCCGGTGCGCGAACTCATGGCCCTGCAGGTGGTCCGCAGCGGCGACTTCGTGGTTCTGGAGGTGACGGCCAATGCCTTCCTGCATCACATGGTGCGCAATATCGCGGGGCTGTTGATCCACATCGGCCAGGGACAGGCGCCGCCAGCCTTCGCCGCTGAAGTGTTGGCGGCGCGCGACCGGCGTATCGCGCCCGCCACAGCACCGGCGGAGGGGCTGTACTTCTGGCGCGTACGCTATCCAGCCGTGTTCGGCCTGCCGGATGATTCCGATATCATGCCCGCACCTACCGGGTGTCCCGGGGACCTGCTGGATCACATTCGATAATGTCCTGGTTCGAGAAAATCGTTCCCTCGCGCATCAAGACCGAGCGCCGTGTCCGCTCGGTGCCCGAGGGACTGTGGATCAAGTGCCCGGCCTGCGATGCGGTGCTGTACCGCGCGGAGCTGGAACGCAATCTCTACGTCTGCCCCAAGTGCAGCCACCACATGCGCATGCGCGCGCGCGAGCGCCTCACGCGTTTCCTCGATCCGGGTTCGGCTGCCGAGATCGGCGTGAATGTCTCGCCCGAGGATCCGCTGCGTTTCAAGGACAGCAAGCGCTACAAGGACCGCCTCGTCGCGGCACAGAAATCCACCGGCGAGAAGGATGCGCTCATCGCCATGGCGGGCCTGCTGCATGCCGAGCCGGTGGTGGCCTGCGCCTTCGAGTTCAGCTTCCTCGGCGGCTCCATGGGGTCGGTGGTGGGCGAGCGTTTCCACCGTGCCGTGGAGCGCTGCATTGCCGACCGTGCGCCGCTGGTGTGTTTTTCCGCCACCGGCGGTGCGCGCATGCAGGAGGCATTGTTCTCGCTGCTGCAGATGGCCAAGACCAGCGCGGCATTGGCGCGGCTGGCCGAGCATCGTCTGCCCTACGTGTCGGTGCTCACGGATCCGACCACCGGCGGTGTCTCCGCCAGCCTCGCCATGCTCGGTGACATCAACATCGCCGAGCCGCACGCGCTGATCGGTTTCGCCGGGCCGCGCGTGATCGCCCAGACCGTGCGCGAGACGCTGCCGGATGGTTTCCAGCGCAGCGAGTTCCTGCTCGAGAAGGGCGCCATCGACATGATCATGGACCGGCGCGACATGCGCGATTCGATCGCGCGGCTGCTGCGCATGCTGGACAAGCAGGCGCCGCTCGTGACCGAAGCATCCTGACCGGGGGGCGTGTCGCAATGGCGGTCGGGCGCAGTCTGGCCGAGTGGCTGCAGCGGCAGGAGGCCATCCACGGCCTTGCCATCGATCTGGGCCTGGAGCGTGTGCGCGCGGTGGCGCAGCGCCTGGGCCTGCTGCCTCCCGCGGCACGCTGCCTCATCGTCGGCGGAACCAATGGCAAGGGCTCGACCGTGGCCTGTCTTGCCGCGTTGCTGCGCGAGCACGGCCGCCGCGTCGGCAGCTTCACCTCGCCGCATCTGCTGCGCTACAACGAGCGCATCCGCATCGACGCAGCCGAAGCCGCCGACGAGCAGCTGCTCGCGGCCTTCGAGGCCATCGATGCCGCGCGCGGCGACATCACGCTGACCTTCTTCGAGTACAACGCGCTGGCCGCGCTGCACGTGTTCCGCGCCTGCGCGGTGGATTTCGCGCTGCTGGAGGTCGGGCTGGGCGGCCGGCTGGACGCCGTGAACATCGTCGACGCCGAGGGTGTCGTCATCTGTTCCATCGGCCTCGATCACATGGACTGGCTGGGCCCGGACATCGAGAGCATCGGGCGCGAAAAGGCCGGCGTGCTGCGCGCGGGCCAGCAGGTGGTGCTGTCGGATCCGCAGATGACGCCGGTGGTTGCCGCCGAAGCCGCGCGCGTGGGTGCGCACGCGCTGCTCGCCGGCCGCGATTATCGCTACACGGCCGCAGAGGGCAGCTGGTCCTTCTCGATGGACGGGCTGGTGTTCGGGAGTCTGCCGCCGCCGGCGCTGCCCGGTGCCGTCCAGTTCGCCAATGCGGCGGCATCCATCGCGCTGCTGCAGGCGATTGGCCTGCCGCTGCAGGAGGCGGCGGTTGCGCGTGCGCTGCGTTCGCTGCGTCTGCCCGGCCGCTTCCAGGTGGTTCCCGGCCCGGTGGAATGGATCCTCGATGTTTCCCACAACGAGCCCGCGGCGCGGGTGCTTGCCGCAAACCTCGCCGCGCGTCCCTGCAGCGGGCGCACGCTGGTCGTCGCCGGCATCCTGGCCGACAAGGATGCCGCCGGCATCGCGGCGGCGCTGGCGCCGCGCACCGACCGCTGGATACTCTGCGGCATCGCTGCGCCGCGCGGCCAGCGGGCCGCGGAGCTGGCGAAGCGTTCCCCCCACTGGTCCGATGCATTGCTGGCGAACGATGTGCCTGCCGGCATGGCGCTGGCAGCGCAGATGGCAGTGCCGGGAGACCGCATCGTGGTCTGCGGCTCCTTCCTGACCGTGGCGCCAGCGCTTGAATGGCTTGGACTATACTGACGCCCTCGCGCGCTCCAGGATCCGACCCGATTGTGGATACTCATGTCAAAGAACGATTGACCGGCGCGTTGATCCTCGTCGCGCTGTTCGTCATCGTGGTGCCGGAGATGCTCACTGGTCCCGCGCGCCGTACGGACCGTGCCGCGCCCGCGGCAGCCCCCGCGGATCCGGCCGCTGACGATGGTCCTCCGGTGCGCAGCTACACCATGGAACTGGGCGACGTGAAGGTGGACCAGTCCGCACTGGTGCCGCAGTCCGCAGCAACGCCGCAACCCGCACCGCAACCTGCTGCAGCGCCGCCGGAGCCTGCCGCGCCGCCGGTTGCGCAAGCCGTGCAACCGCCCGCAGTGGCCGCCGAAGCGCGCCCCTCATTACCGCCCGTATCGCCACCGGCACCCTCTGCGCGGCCTGCGCCCGCCGCGAAGACGGCCAGTGCGGCGGCCTGGTGGGTGCAGGTGGGCAGCTTCTCCCAGGCAGCCAATGCCCGGCGCATCGAACGTGAACTGTCTGCCGTGGGCATTGCCGCCCAGGTCTCTTCGATGAAAAGCAAAGGCAAGGAACTGTTTCGCGTCCGTGCCGGTCCGGTGGCGGACCGGCAGGCTGCCGAGGCCCTGCAGCAGCGGCTCGCGGCGGCGGGTCATAAGGGCTCCCTCGTCGCACCCTGACGACGTACGCCGCGCAGCGGTGGTGTAGAATTGCGCCTCCTACATCCGTCCCGCGCGAGAAGCATGACCGGGCTCGATTACGTCATCCTGGCCGTCGTAGTGGTTTCAGCGCTGGTGGGCGCAGTCCGCGGTTTCCTGCGGGAAGCCTGCTCCCTCGTCACCTGGGTGCTCGCGGTGTGGCTGGCCTCGCATTTTGGTCCGGCGCTGGAGCCGTGGATGGGCGGTGCATTGCGCCAGGCGCCCTTCGGCCTGTGGGCCGGGCGCGGCATCGTCTTCTTCTTGGTGCTCATCGCCGGAACGCTGGTCGGCGTGCTGGTGTCCCGCATGGTGCGCCTGTCGCTGTTTTCCGGCATGGACCGCTTTCTCGGCTTCCTGATGGGCGTGGCCCGCGGCATCGTGGCGATGGCCGTGCTCGTGATCCTCGGGCAGTCGGTGCAGTTGCAGGGCGAGCGCTGGTGGGAGCACTCGCGGCTGGTCAAACAGATCGAACCGGTGGCGGGCCTGCTGCGCTCGCTGGCCGGCGGTCACCTGTAGCTCCCGGTCAGGTCCCGGAGTCGGAGGCGTCATGTGCGGCATCGTTGGCATCGTCGGTCGCAGTCCCGTCAACCAGCAGCTCTATGACGCGCTGACGGTGCTGCAGCATCGGGGCCAGGATGCTGCCGGCATCATGACGGTCGAGAGCGGCGAACTGTTTGCCGCCAAGGGCCGCGGGCTGGTGCGCGATGTGTTCAGCCAGCGCGACATGGACGCCCTGCGCGGCAACGTGGGCATCGGCCATGTGCGTTATCCCACCGCCGGCAGCAACAGCGCCTCGGAAGTGCAGCCCTTCTACGTCAACGCCCCCTACGGCATTTGTCTGGGGCACAACGGCAATCTCACCAACCCGGCCGAGCTTTCGGCGGTGCTCACGCGCGAGGACCGGCGGCATCTGAACACGCGTTCGGATTCCGAGGTGCTGCTGAACGTCTTCGCCTCGGAGCTGCAGCGCGTCGGCACGCCGCGCGTGACGCCCGGTGACATCTTCGCCGCCGCCAATGGCGTGTACCGCCGCTGCCGTGGCGCCTATGCGGTGATCGCCATGATCATCGGCCACGGCATCCTGGGTTTCCGCGATCCGCACGGCATCCGCCCGCTGGTGCTGGGCCAGCGCCGCAGTGCGCGCGGCATGGAGTACATGCTGGCCTCCGAGAGCGTGGCGCTGACCATGCTCTCCTTCGAGCTAGTGCGCGACGTGGCGCCGGGCGAGGCCATCTTCATCGACGAGCTGGGCCGGCTGCATTCCAGCCAGTGCGTGCCGCCGGTGACGCACACGCCCAGCATCTTCGAGTACGTCTACTTCGCGCGCCCGGACTCCATCATCGACAACATCTCGGTGTACCGCGCGCGCATGCGCATGGGCGAGAGGCTGGCCGAGAAGTTGAAGCGCGAGCGCCCGGACCACGACATCGACGTGGTGATCCCCATCCCGGACACCAGCCGCACCTGCGCGCTGCAGCTGGCGCAGAAGCTGCGCATCAAGTACCGCGAGGGCTTCAACAAGAACCGCTACATCGGCCGCACCTTCATCATGCCGGGGCAGGAGCAGCGGCTGAAGTCGGTGCGCCGCAAGCTCTCGGCCATCGATTTCGAGTTCCGCGGCAAGAACGTGCTGCTGGTGGACGACTCCATCGTGCGCGGCACCACCTCGGCGCAGATCATCGAGCTGGCGCGCGAGGCCGGTGCGCGCAAGGTGTATTTCGCCTCGGCCGCGCCGCCGGTGCGCTATCCGGACGTGTACGGCATCGACATGCCGGCCGCGTCGGAGCTGGTGGCGGCCGGGCGCGACGTGGACGAGATCGCGCGCCAGATCGGCGCCGACTGGCTGATCTACCAGGATCTGGAGGATCTGGTGCTGGCCTGCCGGCACGACAACGCCAACATCACCGATTTCGACACCTCCTGCTTCTCGGGGGTGTACGTCACCGGCGATGTCACGCCCGAATATCTGGCGCGCCTGGAGCAGGAGCGTTCGGATGGCGCCAAGGCCCAGCGCCGCGACAGCGCCCTGAAGATCGTCAGCTGAATGTTCCGGCGCGCGCGTCCGGCGGCGGCCCTGCCATGCGTCTGCTGTTGATCGTCCAGGATGCGCGCTTCCGCTCGCTGATCCGTCATCACGTCAGCTGCCAGTGGCCGCAGGCGGTGCTCGACCAGCACAACCCGCGCCACGGCGCGCAGCTGCCGCCGGAATTCCTGGCCCAGGGCTACGATGCCGTGCTCATCGACCAGGCCTGGCTGGGCGGGCAGGGGCTGGGCTGGCTGCAGGACCTGGCGAGCCGCCGCGGCTTTGCGCCGGTGGTGTTCCTCGCCGAACACGTGGACGACGAGACGGCGCGCCGGGCGCGCATTTTCGGCGCCTTCGGCGTGCTGGCGCGCAAGGGTTTCTCGCATCACAGCCTGATCGAGGTGCTGCAGGAGGCCGCGCGCGTGCGACGCCGGCAGCTGGCGGACTGGCGCGTGTCCACCGAGGCCGAGCAGTCGCGGCATTTCGGCGCTGTGCGCATCCCCGGCTACCGCTGCGTGCGGCGCCTCGCGGGCGGCTCGGTGTCGCAGCTGTACCTGGCCGAGAGCGAGAAAGCAGGCTCATTGCTGGTCATCAAGGTCACGCCTTCGATGCGCGACGAGTCGGGAGTGGACCAGTCCTTCGAGCGCTTCCTGCAGGAATACGATATTGCGCACCGGCTGCATCATCCCAGCATCGTGCGCTGCCATGAGCTGGGTGTGGCCGACGACCATGCGTATCTGGCCATGGAGTATTTTCCCGATGGCGACCTGCGGCGCCGCATCCGCGCCGGCGTGACGCCGGCCGAGGCGCTGGATCTGGCGGCCCAGGTGGCCGGCGCGCTGGGTGCGCTGCACGAGGCCGGCGCGCTGCACCGCGACCTCAAGCCCGGCAATGTGCTGATGCGCGGCGCCGGCCGCGTGGTGCTCACGGACTTCGGTCTCGCCAAGCATGCCGCCGTGCAGATGGAGATCACCGATCCGGGCATCATCTTCGGCACGCCTCACTACATGAGCCCGGAGCAGGGCCATGGCGAGACGGTGGACGAGCGCAGTGATCTGTACAGTCTCGGCGTGATCCTTTTCGAGATGCTGGCCGGCGAGAAGCCCTTCACCGATCCCAATCCCATGGCCATCATCTACAAGCACCGCAACCAGCCCATACCGCGCCTGCCCGCGGCGACGGCGCGCTGGCAGGAGCTGGTGGACCTGCTGCTCGCCAAGCGTCCCGAGGACCGCTGCAGCACGGCTGCGCAGGCAGGCAATGTGCTGCGGGCGGCGGCCGAGCAGGCGCGGGTCGCGGCGCTCTGATGCTCGCCGCGGCCACGCCCGAAGCCTGGGTCGATGCGGCGGTGGAGCGCTGGCAGGAGCTGCTGGTGGATCATGCCAACTGCGAGAAGAAGGCGGCCTCCACAGCGCTGGCGCTGCTGTTTGCCTATCCCGAGGACCAGCGCCTGGGCCTGGCGCTGGCGCGCCTGGCGCGAGAGGAACTGCGGCATTTCGAGCAGGTGCAGAAATGGATGCTGCGGCTGGGTGTGGCGCCGCAGCGCATGGGCCCCGGGCGCTATGCCGGCGGCCTGCGCCGCCATCTCGCCGCTGCCGATCCACAGCGCAAAGTGGATCTCATGCTGTGCGGCGCTCTGATCGAGGCGCGTTCCTGCGAGCGCTTCGAGCTGCTGGCCTCGCGCCTGCCCGCGCCGCTGGGCACGTTTTACGGGGATCTGGCCGAGGCCGAGCGCCGGCACGGCGTGCTGTATCTGGAGCTGGCGCAGGAGGCGGCAGGGCAGGACGAACGTGAAGGCGTGCAGCAGCGGCTGGCGCAGCTGGCGCGGGAAGAGGCCAGGCTCATCACCACGCCGGATGAGCAGTTCCGCTTCCACTCCGGGGTGCCTGCGTGAATCGCGGCTGGCAAGTGCTGCGGGTCGGCATGCTGCTGATGACCGCCTTGCTCGGTGCTTGCAGTGGCGGTACGCAAAGCCATCCTTCCGGTGCGCTGCCGGACAGTGTCATTGCCGGGCGCATCGCCTCGGCGCATCTGCGCCGCCATCTGTCGAGCTCGCCCGCGACGCTGGATCCCGCTCTGGTCCAGGACGTGATGGGGCTGTCCGTGGACAGTGACCTCTTCGAGGGCCTGCTGCGCCAGGGTGCCGACGGTGCATTGCTGCCCGGTATGGCCGAGCGCTGGGAAGTGTCCGCCGACGCCCTGAGCTGGAAATTCCACCTGCGTGCGGCGCAGTGGTCCAATGGCGATCCGGTGACCGCCGGGGATTTCGTGTTCGCATGGCGGCGTGTGGTGGATCCGGCCACGGCCTCGCCGGTGGCTCAGCAGATGGCGCCGGTGGCGGGCGCGCTGGACATCGCGGCCGGCCGTCTGCCGCCCGAGTCGCTGGGCGCCACGGCGATCGATGCGCGCACGCTCGAAGTGCACCTGGAGTCGCCGACGCCGTTCTTCCTTTCGCTGCTCATCAACAGCTTCATGATGCCGGTGCATCCCGCCACCGTGCAGCGCGAGGGGCGTGCGTGGACGCAGCCCGGCAAGTTGGTCGGCAACGGCGCATTCCTTCTGCAGTCGCGCGAGGTCAACGGCCGGATCGATCTGATCCGCAATCCGCGTTACTGGGATGCCGCAGCGGTGCGGCTTGCCGCGCTCACGTGGTTTCCGCTGACCGACAGTGCCGCGTCCACGGCGCGCTTCCTCGCCGGCGACCTCGATGAAACCGAGCGCTTCCAGGTGGAGGATCTGGACTGGCTGCGCGCCAGCCTCGGTGACCAGGTGCGCACGGCGCCCTACAACGGCACCGTGATGCTGGGCATGAATGTGCGGCGTCCGCCCTTCGACGATGCGAGACTGCGCCGCGCGATGGTGCTGGCGCTGGACCGGCCGCTGCTGACCGACCAGCTGCTCAAGGGGCTGTATGAGCCGGCCTACGGCATCGTGCCGCCGCTGCCCGGCTACGTTCCGCCGCGGCCCGAGTGGGCGGATCTGGACACGGACGCGCGCCATGAACTCGCCCGCCGCCTGTACGCCGAGGCCGGCTATTCGCGGGCGAAGCCGCTGGAGGTGGAGCTTTCGGTGCCCCTCGGCAGCCCCGAGATGCGGCGCGTGTTCGAGGCATTGACGGCCATGTGGAGGATGAACCTCGGGGCCGAGGTGCGGGTGATCACCGAGGAGTTCCGTGTCCACCAGCAGAACCGGCGCATCGGCAAGCTGCCGTTTTTCTGGAATGCCTGGATCGGCGATTATCCCGAGCCGACCACCTACCTTGCGCTGGCACTGAACTCCAATCCGCAGAACTACATGCGCTTCGATGATCCGCAGTACGAGCGCCTGATGGCCGAGGCCATGCGGCAGACCGGCGAGGCCGAGCGCCATCGGCTCTACCGCGAGGCCGAGAGTCTTCTCGACCGCGAGGCGCCGTTCCTGCCGATCTATTTCTACAAGAGCCGGCATCTGCTGCGCTCCTATGTGCAGGGCTGGCAGGACAATGCCAACGATCTGCATCCTTCGCGCGACCTGTATCTCGCGCCGAAGCCGGAGCGCTGAACGGCATGTGGCGCTACCTGCTGTCGCGGCTGCTCGGCGCCATTCCGACCCTGCTGGCCATCGTCACGCTGGCCTTCCTGCTGCTGCGCGCCGCGCCGGGCGGTCCGTTCGACACCGGCAAGGAACTGCTGCCCGAGGTGCGCGCCGGCATCGAGAAGACTTATCACCTCGACGAACCGCTGCCGAAACAATACCTGCGTTACCTGGGTGATCTGCTGCGCGGGGATCTGGGGCCTTCGTTCCAGTATCCGGACGAATCCGTGAACAGCCTGATCGCCGCGGGGCTGCCGGTGGACCTGACCATCGGCGGCCTGGCGCTGCTGCTGGCCTGCCTGCTGGGCATTCCCCTCGGCGCGCTGGCGGCCTGGAAGCGCGGCGGATTCTTCGACCGCATCGCCGGCACCTTGTCGCTGGTGGGCATTTCGATACCCGTATATGTGGCGGCGCCACTCTTCATCCTGCTGTTCGCCGTCACGCTGCAATGGCTGCCGGCGGGTGACTGGGGCGGGGGGGCGCTGCGCTACCTGGTGCTGCCGGTGATGTCGCTGTCGCTGCCCTACATCGCCTACGTGACGCGCATCATGCGCGCCAGTTTCATGGACGTGCTCGAGCAGCCCTGGATCCGCACTGCGCGCGCCAAGGGGCTCGCGCCGCGCGCGGTGCTGTTCCGCCATGCGCTGCGCCCCGCGCTGCTGCCGCTGGTCGCCTTCCTCGGTCCGGCGGTGGTCGGCGCCATCACCGGCTCCATCGTCGTCGAGACCACCTTCGGTCTCAAGGGGATCGGACAGTTCTTCGTGCTGGGAGCCTTCAACCGCGACTACACGCTGGTGATGGGTGTCACCATCCTTTACGGCGTGCTGATCGTGATGGCCAATCTGGTCGCCGACCTGTGCCAGGCGTTGCTGGATCCTCGGGTAAGACTGCAATGAAGCCCGGCCCGCCCTGGTTCAGCATCGGCGCGCTGGCGCTGCTCCTTGCCTTGGCCGTTGCGGGGCCGTGGTTCTCGCCCTTCGATTACTACACGCCGCAGTGGGACCAGGCGGACCTGCCCGTGGGCATTTCCTGGGCGCATCCGCTGGGCACGGATGCGCTGGGCCGTGACCTCTTCGTGCGCCTGATGTGGAGCTGCCGCATCTCGCTGCTGGTGGCGCTGGTGGCAAGCCTCATCAGCCTCGTCATCGGCGTGAGCTGGGGCGTGACCGCGGGTTACTTCGGAGGCCGCACCGACGCCCTCATGATGCGCGCGGTCGATGTGCTGTACTCGGTGCCCTTCACGCCCTTCGTCATCGTGCTCACGGTGCTGTTCGGACGTCATCTGGTGCTGCTGTTCGTCGCCATCGGCGCCGTGTCATGGCTGGACATCGCGCGCATCGTCCGCGGCCAGACGCTGGCGCTGCGCCACCGCGAGTTCGTCGTTGCGGCCGAGATCGCGGGCGCCGCGCCGCGGCGCATCATGTTCGGCCACATCGTTCCCAATCTCATGGGCATCGTGATCGCGTATCTGACGCTGACCATTCCCACCGTGGTGCTGACCGAGGCCTTCCTGAGCTATCTGGGCCTCGGCGCGCAGTCGCCGCTGACCTCGCTGGGCGTGATGCTGGCCGACGGCGCCGCGCAGATGCGTTCGCGGCCGGCGATGCTGGTGCTGCCGGCAGTGCTGCTGGTCACGCTGGTGTACTGCTGCAACCGCATCGGCGACCGCCTGAGGGACCGCTATGTCGCCTGAGGCGCTGCTGCTGTCGCTGCGGGAGGTATCGCTGACGCGCGCCGATGGCAGCGCCGTGCTGCGCGACATCAGCTTCGACATGGCACCGGGCGAGGTGCTGGCCGTGGTGGGCGAGTCCGGCTCCGGCAAGTCGCAGCTGCTGCTGTCGATGCTGGGCCTGGCCATGCCGGGCGCCGTTCTGCGGGGCGACCTTCAATTCCAGGGTGAGCAGCTGGTGGGCGCCGGGGAGCGGCGGCTGCGCGCCCTGCGCGGCAACCGCATCGCGATGCTGTTCCAGGATCCGAAGACGGCACTGAATCCCTGTCTCACCATCCGCACACAGCTCGGGGAAGTGCTGCGCGATGGCCGTGGCATCGGCCGCGCGGCGCTGCAGTCGCGGCTGGTCGAGGCGCTGCGTGCCGTGGACATGCCTGATCCCATGCAGGTGCTGCGCCAGTATCCGCATGAGCTCTCCGGCGGCATGCGCCAGCGCGTGATGCTGGCCATGGCCGTGCTGGTCGAGCCGGACCTGCTGCTGGCCGATGAACCCACCACGGCGCTGGATGTCACGACGCAGGCCAGGGTGCTCGATCTGATGCTGTCGCTGCGTGAACGCATGAGGATGGGCATATTGCTTGTCACCCATGATCTCGGCGTGGTGGCGCGTATGGCCACCCGTGCCATCGTGCTGCGTCAGGGGCAGATCGTGGAGCAGGGCGATACGGCCACCTTGCTCACTTCGCCGGCAAGCCGCTATGGCGCCGAGCTGCTGGACGCCGTCCGGCGGCTGGAACGCCCGCGAGGCACGCCATGAGCGCGCCGGCGCTGCTGCAGGTGCGGGATCTTTGCGTACGGCATTGGCGCCGCGCCGGGCTGCTGCAACCCCGCGTGTCCTTCGAGGCGCTGCGCGGCGTGAATCTGGAGCTGGCGCGGGGCGAGGCGCTGGCGGTGGTGGGTGAGTCCGGCAGTGGCAAATCCACGCTGGCGCGGGCGCTGTTCCGCCTGCATATGCCTGCAGCCGGGCAGGTGCTGCTGGGCGGGATGGACCTCGCCATCCTCAGCACGGCCGAGCTGCGCGCCCAGCGCCGCCGGATGCAGATGGTGTTCCAGGATCCGCTGGCCTCGCTCGATCCGCTGCAGACCGTGGAGCAGGTGGTGGCCGAGCCGCTGCGCGTGCTCCCCGATCCTCCCGGTGAACGCGAGATCAGGGAGCGCGTCGCCGCGCAGCTGGCGGAGGTGGGGCTGGGAGAGGAGTTCCTGCAGCGGCGCTCGCAGCGGCTCTCCGGCGGCCAGGCGCAGCGCGTGGCCATCGCCCGCGCGCTGATCGGCGATCCGGAACTGCTGGTCTGCGACGAGCCGGTATCGGCGCTGGATGCCAGCCTGCGCATCCAGATCCTGGACCTGCTGGCTGCCGAGCAGCGGCAGCGTTCGCTGGCGCTGCTGTTCGTCACGCACGACATCGGCTCGGCGCGTTATCTGTGTGGGCGTACGGCGGTGCTGCACCAGGGGCAGATCGTCGAGCAGGGCGCCACCGAGGTGGTGCTCGCGCAGCCGCAGCATCCCTTCACGCGCAACCTGCTGCAGGCGACGCTCAGTGTCGATCCCGCTGCCCCGCGGGGATCACGGCCCGCGCGGCAATGACTCCAGGTTCCAGGTGCCGTCCATCTCGAGCGTGAGCAGGCTTCCCTGGTCGTACCAGTCGCCGAGCACGATGCGCGTGCAGCGCCGCCCGTCGACCTCATGTTCATGGATGGCCGGACGATGGGTGTGGCCGTGCACCAGCAGGTCGCAGCCGCCGACGCGAAACGCCGCTGCGACGGCATCGGGCGCCACGTCCATGATGTAGCTCTGGGTGCGGCCGGTGTGCCGGCGGCTGCCGGAGCGCGCGGCATCGGCCAGCGCATGCCGCATGGCCAGCGGCAGCTGCAGGTAGCGCGCCTGCCAGTCCAGGTTGCGCACCATGCTGCGGAACTGCTGGTAGGAGTGATCCGCCGTGCACAGCGGATCGCCATGCGTTGCCACCAGCTTCAGGGCGCCGGCTTCGATGCGCACCGGGTCGGGCAGCAGCACGCAGCCGGTGCGCTGCTCGAAGCCGGCGCCGAGCAGGAAATCGCGGTTGCCGCGCAGGACATAACACGGGCGGCCCGCTTGCGTGTAGCGGCGCAGGGCGCGGCAGACGCCATCGCGCGAGGGTTCATCGTCGTCATCGCCCACCCAGCTCTCGAACAGGTCGCCGAGGATGTACAGCGCCGCGGCCCGCATGGCTCGCTGCTGCAGAAAGGTCCCGAACTGGTCTATGGCCTGCGGCGCCGCCCCGTCGAGGTGCAGGTCGGAGACGAACAGGAGCGGGTCGGCTGGCATGGTTGGAATATAGTGTACGGATGTCCACGGCTGCCATCGTCACCCGTTTCGCGTCCTCTGCGCTCACCGAGCAGCCTCTGGCGCGCTTCGCGTAACATCCGCGTCCCATGCTGAAGATCCACAATTCCCTCACCGGGAGCGTCGAGACTTTCGAGCCGCTGTCGCCGGGCGGCGTGCGGATGTACGTCTGCGGCATCACCGTCTACGACTACTGCCACATCGGCCATGCGCGCATGCTGGTGGTGTTCGACATGGTGCAGCGCTACCTGCGTCATCTGGGCTATTCGCTCACCTATGTGCGCAACATCACCGACATCGACGACAAGATCATCCGCCGCGCAGCCGAGCAGGGCGTGCCCATCGACGAGTTCACCGCGCGCTACATCCGCGCCATGCACGAGGATTGCGCGGCACTGGGTGTGCTGCCGCCCGACCATGAGCCGCGCGCCACCGCGCACCTGCCGCAGATCATCGCGATGACGCAGCGCCTCATCGACCGGGGCCACGCCTATGTCGCCGCCGACGGCGACGTGATGTATTCGGTGGCGAGCTTCCCGGGCTACGGGCGGCTGTCGGGCAAGCGGCTGGAGGATCTGCGCGCCGGCGCGCGCGTGGATGTCGATGCTGCCAAGCGCGATCCGCTGGACTTCGTGCTGTGGAAGCGCGCCAAGCCCGGCGAACCGTCCTGGCCTTCTCCCTGGGGCGAGGGCAGGCCGGGCTGGCACATCGAATGTTCAGCCATGTCCACGGCGCTGCTCGGCGATGATTTCGACATCCATGGCGGCGGCATGGACCTGAAATTCCCGCATCACGAGAACGAGATCGCGCAGAGCTGCGGCGCCAGCGAAGCCGGCTTCGCGCGCGTGTGGATGCACAACGGCTTCGTCAATGTGGACAGCGAGAAGATGTCCAAGTCGCTGGGCAACTTCTTCACCATCCGCGAGGTGCTGCCGCAGCTGCGCCACCCCGAAGTGCTGCGCTTCTTCCTGCTGTCCAGCCACTACCGCGGGCCGGTCAACTATTCGCTGGATACCCTGCAGCAGGCTGATGCGACACTGGGTGGCCTGTACACCGCGCTGCGTGGTCTGCTCCCGGGTTCGGCGGCGTCGGCTGCGCAGGCGCAGCGCTGGCTCGCGGATTTCCACGCGGCGATGGACGATGACTTCAACACACCCCGCGCGCTGGCCGTGCTGCAGGGCCTGGCCCGCGCGACCAATGAAGCCAAGGCCCGTGGCGATGCGGCGCAGCGCGACGCGGCTGCACTGGGCGCGCTGCTGCGCGAGCTGGCGGGCGTGCTGGGCCTGTTGCAGCTGGATGCCGAGCAGTGGTTCCGCCTGCCGGCGCCCGGCCAGTCGGCGGGCCTGCCGGAAGAAGAGATCGAGGCGCGGATCGCCGCACGCCTTGCGGCCCGCAAGGCGCGCGATTTTGCCGAGGCGGACCGCGTGCGCCAGGAGTTGACGCAGCAGGGCGTGATACTGGAAGACCGTCCTGACGGCACCACGCTGTGGCGCCGCCAGTAGGCGGCCGTCAGCGCGTGAGGCCTTCGCGCAGCTGATAAGCCTCGAGAGTGTTCTGGATCAGCATGGCGATGGTCATGGGGCCGACGCCGCCGGGCACCGGCGTGATCCACGAGGCACGCTGCCTCGCCGCCTCGAACTGTACATCGCCCACGAGCTTGCCTGAAGGCAGGCGGTTGATGCCCACGTCCAGCACCACCGCGCCGGGCTTGATCCATTCGCCCTGCACGAATTCCGGCTTGCCGATGCCGGCGACGACGAGGTCGGCACGCCGCACATGGTCGGGCAGGTTCTTCGTGCGGCTGTGGCAGATGGTCACCGTGGCGCCCTTCATCAGCAGCTCCAGTGCTGCCGGGCGGCCGACGATGTTCGACTGGCCCAGCACCACCGCGTCCATGCCCGAAGGGTCTATGCCCGAAACCTCGAGCATCTTCATGCAGCCGTAGGGCGTGCAGGGCCGCAGGCGCGGTGTGCGCTGCGCCAGCAGGCCGAGGTTCTCGGGGGTGAAGCCATCGACATCCTTTTCCACGGCGATGGCTTCGATCACGGCCCGGCCGTCGATGTGCCCGGGCAGCGGCAGCTGCACTAGAATGCCGTCCACCGCCGGGTCGGCATTCAATTCCTCGACCACGGTGATGAGCGCGGCCTGCGTGACCGTGGCCGGCAGCACCCTCATCACCGAATGCATGCCGGCGGCCTCGGTCGCGAGGTGCTTGTTGCGCACGTAGATCTGCGAGGCTGGATCCTCGCCGACGATCACCACGGCCAACCCCGGCGGGCGCCGGCCATCGGCGGCCAGTGCCGCAACCTGCGCCTTGATGTTCTCGCGCAACGACTGCGCGATCGCCTTGCCGTCGATCAGTCGGGCCGTCATGGTCCTAGGTTCCCCTTTGCTTGTAGGCCGCCCGTGAGTGAGGGCCGCCCGGAAAGGGGCGCTAGGGTATCATTCGCGGGTCGGGGCGTGGCGCAGTCTGGTAGCGCATCTGGTTTGGGACCAGAGGGTCGGAGGTTCGAATCCTCTCGCCCCGACCAATTCGTATATACTCCCGCCCCCGCGCGGGCCCGTACTCGAAAGGGTGGGGCAGGCGCGGGGGACGTGACGATCAGCCCCGTGGCATGGCCGTGTCGAACCTGATGCAATACCATTGGGCGCCCGTAGCTCAGTTGGATAGAGCATCGGCCTTCTAAGCCGAGGGTCGCAGGTTCGATTCCTGCCGGGCGCGCCAGGCTGGTTGCTGCGATGTGTACGATGGTGGACGTAGCTCAGCTGGTAGAGTCCCGGATTGTGATTCCGGCTGTCGCGGGTTCGAGTCCCGTCGTCCACCCCAACCCTTCAATGGGCCGTTAGCTCAGTTGGTAGAGCAGTTGACTCTTAATCAATTGGTCGTAGGTTCGAATCCTACACGGCCCACCATTTCCCCCTGCGGCGCGAAAGTGGCGGAACTGGTAGACGCACTGGATTTAGGTTCCAGCGGGGCAACCCGTGAGGGTTCGAGTCCCTCCTTTCGCACCAGGAATTGACGGACGGGAATTTACAGTCGAGGAACGATGACGATGCAGTTCACCCTGACGACCACCTCCGGACTCGAGCGCCGCATCGAGATGCAGATCCCGCACACGCGCGTTGCCGGCGAAGTGGAGCGTCGTCTGCGCGACCTGTCGCGGACCGCCAGCATCCGCGGGTTCCGCAAGGGCAAGGTGCCCATGCCGGTGATCAAGCAGCAGTTCGGCAGCCAGGTCCATGGCGATGCCGTCAACGAGCTGATCCGCCAGGGCTACTCGGACGCGGTGA
This sequence comes from Steroidobacteraceae bacterium, assembly GCA_049841155.1. Classification (GTDB taxonomy): domain Bacteria; phylum Pseudomonadota; class Gammaproteobacteria; order Steroidobacterales; family Steroidobacteraceae; genus ZC4RG30. The sequence continues at coordinate 923,678 of JASGHI010000003.1, read as the reverse complement.
CCAAGGAGAAGCTGCGCCCGGTGGGCGGTCCGCGCATCGAGCCCATCCAGGTCGAGCCCGGCGATGACCTGAAGTTCGCGGCGGTGTTCGAAGTGCTGCCGGAAGTGAACGTGAAGCCGGTGGAGGAGTTCGCGATCGAGCGTCCCACCTTCGCGCTGACCGAGGTCGACATCGACGCCATGCTGGAGAGCATGCGCCGCCAGCGCGTGACCTACAGCGCGGTGGACCGCGCTGCGCAGACAGGCGACCGCGTGGTGGTCGATTTCCTCGGCCGGCTGGACGGCACGCCCTTCGCGGGCGGTGAGGGCAAGGACACCCCCTTCGTGCTGGGCCAGGGCCGCGCCATCCCCGAGTTCGAAGCGGCGCTCATCGGCATGAAGGCCGGCGAGAGCAAGACGGCCCCGGTGACCTTCCCCGAGAACTACGGCGTGAAGGACCTGGCGGGCAAGCTCGCTGAATTCGACCTCACGCTCAAGAGCGTCGAGGAGGAGGTGCTGCCGGCCATCGACGAGAAGTTCGCCGAGAGCTTCGGCATCAGCGAGGGCGGGATTGCCAAGCTGCGCGAGGAAGTGCGCAAGAGCATGGAACGCGAGGCCGGCGAAGCGGTCCGTGGCCGGCTGCGCGGCCAGGTGTTCGACGCACTGCAGCGCGAAAACCCGATCGATCTGCCACGTGCCCTGGTGGACGAGCAGGTCCAGCGGCTGCAGATCGACATGATGCAGCGCACCGGCCGCACCGAAGCCAGCCAGATTCCGCCGCGTGAGCCCTTCGAGGAGCCGGCCCGCCGCCGCGTGCAGCTGGGTCTGCTGATCGGCGAGATCGTGCGCCGTGAGCAGCTCAAGGTCGACCGCGAGAAGGTGTTCGCGCGCCTGGAGGAGATCTCCTCCGCATACCCGAATCCGGACGAGGTCCGCCAAGCTTACCTGCAGTCGGCCGATGCGCTCCAGCAGGTGGAGACGCTGGTGCTGGAGGACCAGGTGGTGGAGTGGGTACTGTCCCGGGCCCGTGTGACGGACCGCCCGTCCAGCTTCACGGAACTGACGGGTTTCAACCGGCAGGCGTAGAATCAGCCCCATGAACGAACGCGCGCTGAATCTCGTGCCGATGGTGGTCGAACAGACCTCCCGCGGCGAACGTGCCTACGACATCTATTCCCGGCTGCTGAAGGACCGCGTGGTGTTTGCGGTCGGTCCGGTCGAGGACTACATGGCCAACGTGATCGTGGCGCAGCTGATGTTCCTGGAGTCCGAGAACCCGGACAAGGACATCGCGCTGTACATCAATTCGCCCGGCGGCCACGTGACGGCCGGCATGGCGATCTATGACACCATGCAGTTCATCAAGCCGGATGTCTCCACCATCTGCATCGGGCAGGCGGCCAGCATGGGTGCCGTGCTGCTGGCTGGCGGCGCCAAGGGCAAGCGCTATGCGCTGCCGCACTCGCGCGTGATGATCCACCAGCCCCTGGGCGGCATGCAGGGGCAGGCCGTGGACATGGAAATCCACGCCCGCGAGATCCTCTCCACGCGCGACCGCCTCAACCACATCCTCGCGCAGCACACCGGCCAGCCGGTGGAGAAGATCAAGAACGACACCGACCGCGACAACTTCATGAACGGCGATGATGCAGTGCAGTATGGCCTCATCGACCGTGTGCTGTCGCGGCGCGGCGAGATCGACGCAGGCGCCAAATAAGTCCGCCGGTTTCAAAATTTCCAGCAGTTACAAGGCGTTGCCTGTGACGTGCTGCTTTGCGCCTGCTGCGCGCGTCTGCTATATAGAACTGCATCGGGATTTCCTGCCCGAGAGGAATGGCTAGATGAGCGATGACACCCGTGGGCGCGGCGATGATGGCAAGCTGCTGTACTGCTCCTTCTGCGGAAAGAGCCAGCACGAAGTGCGCAAGCTCATCGCCGGCCCCTCCGTATTCGTCTGCGACGAATGCGTGGAACTGTGCAATGACATCATCCGCGAGGAGCTCGAGGACAAGGCCGAGCGCGCCCGCGACAAGCTGCCCAAGCCCGAGGAGATCAAGGCCGTACTCGACGAGTACGTGATCGGCCAGGACCGGGCGAAGAAGACGCTTTCGGTCGCGGTCTACAACCACTACAAGCGGTTGCAGACGCGCGGTACCGGCAGCCCCCGGCCCAAGGAAGAGGTCGAGATCGCCAAGAGCAACATCCTGCTGATCGGCCCCACCGGCTGCGGCAAGACGCTGCTGGCCGAGACACTGGCCCGGTTGCTGAACGTGCCGTTCACCATTGCCGACGCCACCACGCTCACCGAGGCCGGCTACGTGGGTGAGGATGTCGAGAACATCATCCAGAAGCTGCTGCAGAAGTGCGACTACGACGTCGAGAAAGCGCAGACCGGCATCGTCTACATCGACGAGATCGACAAGATCTCGCGCAAGTCCGACAACCCGTCGATCACGCGCGACGTGTCGGGCGAGGGCGTGCAGCAGGCGCTGCTGAAGCTCATCGAGGGCACCATGGCCTCGGTGCCGCCGCAGGGCGGCCGCAAGCATCCGCAGCAGGAATTCCTGCAGGTGGACACCTCCAACATCCTGTTCATCGTGGGCGGGGCGTTCGCGGGCCTGGACAAGATCATCCTCAACCGCACGCAGAAGAGCGGCATCGGCTTCACCTCCGAGGTGCGCAGCGTCAACACGCGCCTGCACGGCACCGATGTGTTCCACGACGTGGAACCCGAGGATCTGGTCAAGTTCGGCCTGATCCCCGAGTTCGTCGGCCGCCTGCCGGTGGTCGCGACGCTGGAGGAACTGGACGAGCCGGCGCTGATCTCCATCCTCAAGGATCCGAAGAACGCGCTGACCAAGCAGTACCGCCGCCTGTTCGAGATGGACGGCGCGGAGCTGGAATTCCGTGACGACGGCCTCGCGGCCATCGCCCGCAAGGCCATGGACCGCAAGACCGGCGCGCGCGGCCTGCGCACCATCATGGAGACCATCCTGCTCGACACCATGTACCAGCTGCCGTCGCTGAAGAACGTCAGCAAGGTGGTGGTGGACGAGAGCGTGGTGCAGGGGCATTCGCCGCCCTACGTGGTCTACAAATCCGAGGGCAGCGAAAAGCCTGCGCTGGCGGAGGAGCCGCGCCGCGTCTCGGGGTCCACCCACTGAAAGCGGGTTGAGCGCCGCGGGGCTTGAACCGACGCCCCGCCGCCCCCATGTCGGCTAGACTTCGGATCAGTCGATCCGTGTCGAGGGCGCTTCAAGTGACGGAATCTATCCCGGCGGAAAAGAACATACCGGTCCTGCCCCTGCGGGACGTGGTGGTCTACCCGCACATGGTCATGCCGCTGTTCGTGGGGCGCGAGAAGTCCATCCAGGCGCTGGATGCGGCCATGAAGCTCGATCCGCGCCGCATCGTGCTGGTTGCGCAGAAGCAGCCGGACATCGACGACCCCCGGCCGGACGACCTGTACCGCTTCGGCACCGTGGCCACCATCCTGCAGATGCTGAAGCTCCCCGACGGCACCGTGAAGGTGCTGGTGGAGGGGGTGGACCGTGCCACCGTCGAAGCCATCCACGGCAGCGACTACTACACCGCCGACATCTCGCTGCAGTCGGACATCGAGCAGTACGAAGAGAAGGAGATGGACGTCCTGACCCGGTCGGTCATCTCCCAGTTCGAGCAGTACGTGAAGCTCAACAAGAAGGTGCCGCCCGAGGTGCTCACGGCGCTGGCCGGCATCGAGCAGTCGGGGCGCCTTGCCGATGCCGTGGCCTCGCACATGGCCATGAAGCTGTCCGAGAAGCAGAAGGTCCTCGAGATCCTCGACGTGCGCAAGCGTCTGGAGCATGTGCTGGTCGCCATCGAGGGCGAGATGGACGTGCTGCAGATCGAGAAGCGCATCCGCGGGCGCGTCAAGGCGCAGATGGAGAAGTCGCAGCGCGAGTACTACCTCAACGAGCAGATGAAGGCCATCCAGAAAGAGCTCGGCGAGATGGAGGAGGGCGGCAACGAGATCCAGGAGCTGGAGCAGAAGATTGCCCGCGCCGGCATGCCTAAGGAGGCGCGCGACAAGGCCACTGCCGAGCTCAACAAGCTGAAGATGATGTCGCCCATGTCGGCCGAGGCCACTGTGGTGCGCAACTACATCGACTGGCTCGTCAAGGTGCCGTGGAAGAAGCGCACCAAGGTGCTCAAGGACATCGCCAACGCCGAGAAGGTGCTGGACGAGGACCACTTCGGCCTCGACAAGGTCAAGGAGCGCATCGTCGAGTACCTGGCCGTGCTGCAGCGCGTGGACAAGATCAAGGGTCCCATCCTGTGCCTGGTCGGGCCTCCGGGCGTGGGCAAGACCTCGCTGGGGCAGAGCATCGCGCGCGCCACCAACCGCAAGTTCGTGCGCATGTCCCTCGGCGGCGTGCGCGACGAGGCCGAGATCCGTGGCCACCGCCGCACCTACATCGGCTCCATGCCGGGCAAGGTGGTGCAGAACATGGTCAAGTCCGGCGTGCACAATCCGCTGTTCCTGCTCGATGAAATCGACAAGATGGCGATGGATTTCCGCGGTGACCCGTCCTCGGCGCTGCTGGAAGTGCTGGATCCGGAGCAGAACGCGGCCTTCAGCGACCATTACCTCGAGGTGGACTTCGACCTCTCCGAGGTGATGTTCATTTGCACCGCCAACAGCATGAACATCCCGGCGCCGCTGCTCGACCGCATGGAGGTGATCCGCCTGCCGGGTTACACCGAGGACGAGAAGCTCAACATCGCCAAGCGCTACCTGCTGCCCAAGCAGGTCAAGGCCAATGGCCTCAAGGCGAACGAGCTCAAGGTCACCGACGATGCGCTGCTCGACATCGTGCGCTACTACACGCGCGAGGCCGGCGTGCGCAACCTGGAACGTGAGATCGCGAAGATCTCCCGCAAGGCGGTCAAGAGCCTGCTGCTGGAGAAGAAGAAAGGCGCCGCGGTCACCGTCAGCGCGAAGAACCTGGACAAATACCTCGGCGTGCGCCGCTTCCGCTACGGTGAAGCGGAGGAGACCGACCGCGTGGGCCATGTCACGGGCCTGGCCTGGACCGAAGTGGGCGGCGAACTGCTGTCCATCGAGGCGGCCGTGCTGCCCGGCAAGGGACGCCCCGTGGCCACCGGCAAGCTCGGCGAGGTCATGAAAGAATCCATCCAGGCCGCGATGACCGTGGTGCGCAGCCGCAGCGATGTGCTGGGTCTGGAGAAGGACTTCTATTCCAGCCTCGACTTCCACGTGCATCTGCCCGAGGGCGCCACGCCCAAGGACGGCCCCTCGGCGGGCATCGGCATCTGCACCGCCATGGTGTCGGCGCTGACGCGGATCCCGGTGCGTTCGGATGTGGCGATGACGGGCGAGATCACGCTGCGCGGCGAGGTGCTGCCCATCGGCGGCCTCAAGGAGAAGCTGCTGGCAGCGGCCCGCGGCGGCATCAAGCGGGTGCTGATCCCGGTCGAGAACGAAAAGGACCTGGTCGAGATCCCCGACAACATCAAGGGCAATCTCGACATCAAGCCGGTGCGGTGGATCGACGAAGTGCTGGCGCACGCGCTGGTGCGCCAGCCTTCACCGCTGCCGGTGGCGGCCGCCAAGGTGGCAGGTCCGGTGGCTGCCAAGCGTGGCCGGCGCTCCCGCCGCGGCGCAAAGATGGTGCGGGCGCACTAGCCGCTGCAGGGCCTGTTCCCGGTGGGGCAGGCCCTAGCGTGCGGCGCCAGGCCCGAGCGCCAGCAGCAGCTGCATGGAGTCCAGGTAGCGTTGCGCTTCGGTGCGCACGAAGCCCAGCTGCGCCTGCTGGTAGCGGCGCTCGGCGTCCAGTACCTGCAGCACCGTGGTTTCGCCTTCCTGATAAGCGCTGCGTGTGAGATCGGCGGTCTCGCGGGCCGTGGCCGCCGCAGTGCGCTGGGCCTGCAGGGCCTGGGCATCGTGGTCCAGAGCCTGCAGCGAATCGGCGATCTGCGCAAAAGCCTCCAGCACCGTCTGCTGGTAGTTGGCGGCATTCGCGCGCAGCGCCGCCTGTGCGGCGCGCTGGCGCGTCCGCAGCGTGCCGCCGTCGAAGATCGGTGCAACCAGGCCCGCTCCCAGTGCCCAGACATTGCTGCTGCTGTTGAAGATGTCACCTGCCTGGATGGCTTCCTGGCCGGTGGAGGCCGTCAGCGTGATGCGCGGATAGAGATCGGCGGTGGCGACACCCACGGCTGCGGTGGCGGCATGCAGCTGCGCTTCGGCAGCGAGGATGTCGGGGCGGCGGTGCGCCAGTTCCGAGGGCACCGCCAGAGGCAGCTGGGCGGGCAGCGTGATATCGGCCAGCGCCGGTTCGGGCAGTGCAGCATCGGCCGGCGCCACGCCGGCGATCACGGCCAGCGCGTGGCGTGCCTGCTGCAGTTCCTGCTGCAGCGGCGGCAGCAGCGTTGCATCGCTGGCCTGCTGGCTGCGCGCGGTGAGCACGTCGAGCTGCGACACTGAGCCGGCCGCGCGGGCCTCTTCCACGAGGCTCACGTTCTGACGGTCGCGGCCCAGCAGTTCCTCGACGGTGGCGATCTGCTCGCGCAGGGCTGCGATGCGCAGCGCCTGCAGCACGGCATTGCCGCTCACCGCCAGCCGCGCCGCCTCCAGTTGATGCCCGCGTACTTCGGCCAGCGCACGCTGCTGCTCCACCGAACGCGCTGCGCCGCCGGTGTAGTCCAGTGCGTAGCTGATGCGCGGGCCGATGGCGAAGTACGTGAACGGCGGCGGTTTGGGCAGGCTGCCCAGGAACTGCGCGCCGTATTTTTGCCGGCCGAGGCCGGCCGTGAGGCCTACCTGCGGCAGCAGGCCGCCGGCGCTGGCCTGAGCCAGTTCGCGTGCTTGGTCGAGCGCGGCGACGGCGGCTTCCAGCGGCCGGTTGCCGGCCAGCGCCTGCTCGACGATCCGGTCGATGGCCTCGGATCCGAACAGTTTCCACCACTGCTCATCCAGCGGCGCGCCAGGCAGCAGATGCTGGGCGGCGACGTCCGGAGTCGCGGCATCACCACCCAGTGTGGCCGGCACTTCGGTGCCGCTGTAGCGCGTGCCCTCAGGCAAGGTGGGGCGCTGGAAATCCGGTCCGGCCGCGCAGGCGGCAAGGCAGGCGAGCGTGCAAGGCAGCAGGAGTCGGGCGTAAGTCATTCCATCACCGGTGCGGGTTCGGAGGAGCGCCGCGCCGCCGGGCGCAGCAATACGATCAGAGGCATGGTGACCACGGTCAGCCACAGCATCAGCTTGAAGTCGTTGTTGTAGGCCAGCATTGAGGCCTGCCGCGTGACAGCGGCATTCACCGCGGCGAGGGAGCTGCCCGGCAGCAGCATTGACGTCCCCGGGTTCAGAGCGTCGCCGAAGGGCGTGATGTGCTCGGCAAGCCGCGAATGCAGGATCTGCGTGTTGCGTGTCAGCAGCGCCACCACCGCCGAGATGCCGATGCTGCTGCCGATGTTGCGCACCAGACTGAACACGGCCGTGCCCTCGTTGCGCAACTGCGGCGCCAGCGTGGCGAAGGTGATGGCAGCCAGCGGCACGTACACGAAGCCGGTGCCGAAGCCCTGCAGTACGCCGGACCAGACCACGATGTCGCTGGGCATCTGCAGGTAGAAGCCCGTCATCATCGACAGCGAGATCGCCGTCATCACGAAACCGGCACCGATCAGCCAGCGCGCGTCGATGCGGTCCATCAGGCGGCCGAGCACCAGCATCGCCGCCAGCGTGCCGAAGCCGCGCGGGGCCGTGACCAGGCCGGTGAGCACCACCGGATAGCCCATCAGTCCCTGCAGCAGCGGCGGCAGCAGCGCCAGTGTCGCGAACAGCACCACACCCACCACGAAGATGAAGATGTTGCCGGTGAGGAAGTTGCGGTCGCGGAACATCGACAGCGTGATGAACGGCGCATGCTTGGTGGTCATCACGTGCACCACGAACATCCACAGCGCGACGGCGGCGATGGCCGCCTCGATGCGGATCTCGGTGGAGCTGAACCAGTCCAGCGTCTGGCCGCGGTCCAGCATCATCTGCAGCGAACCGATGGCAAGGCTCAGCATGGCGAAGCCGAAGACGTCGAAGCGCGACTTGCGCAGCGTGGTTTCGGGCATGAAGCCGGCGATGCCGAGGAAGCAGAGCGCGCCCACCGGCACGTTGATGAAGAACACCCAGCGCCAGTCATAGACCTCGGTGAGCCAGCCGCCCAGGGCCGGGCCGATGATGGGGCCCAGCGTCACGCCCATCACCCAGACACTCATGGCGCGCGCATGGCGTTCCGGCGGGTTGATGTCCAGCAGCACCGCCTGCGACATGGGCACCAGTGCGGCACCGCAGATGCCCTGCAGCGTGCGGGCGATGACGATCTCCGGCAGCGACTGCGCGAGGCCGCACAGCGCCGAGGTGAGCGTGAAGCCCAGCACCGAGGCCAGGAACACGCGGCGGCGGCCGATGCGGCCGGCCAGCCAGCCGCACAGCGGCGTCATGATGGCCGTGGCGACGATGTAGGAGGTCAGCACCCAGGCCATCTGCTCCTGGGTGCTCGACAGCGAGCCCTGGATGTGGGGCAGCGCCACGTTGGCAATCGTGGTGTCGAGCGCCGACATGATGGACGCGCCCATCACCGACAGCGTTATGAGCCCGCGGTGCTTCACAGACGGCTGTAGCCGGTATCCACCCGCACGGTGGCGCTGAGACCGGCATGCAGTGCCGGCGTGGCCTCAGGCAGCTGCAGTTCGATGCGCACCGGCAGGCGTTGCACCACCTTCACCCAGTTGCCCGTGGCGTTCTCGGGCGGCAGCGCCGAGAACTGCGAGCCGGTGCCGGGAGACAGGCTGCCCACGGTACCGTCGAAGGTGTGGCCGGGGTAGCTGTCGAGCTTCACGGTGACATGCTGGCCCGGCTGCATGTGGGCGAGCTGGTCTTCCTTGAAATTGGCCTCGACCCACACCTTGCCAGTGGCCACCAGGGCGAATACCGGCGCATGCGCAGCAACGAAATCGCCGACCTGGAGTTCTTCCACGCGCGTGACCACACCGTCGGCCGGCGCCCGCACGGTGGTGTAGGAGAGGTCCAGGCGGGCGGCATCCAGCGCCGCCTGCGCCTGCAGCAAGGCCGGATGCTTTTCCGGCGGGATGGAGGGATCACCGCCGAGCTGCGCCAGTGCGCCATCGGCCTGGTGCTCGAGGCTGGACTGCGCGCCGCTGGCGTCATCCAGGGCATTGCGGGCGCGGTCCACTGCAGCCTGCGAGGCGATGCCCGAACGCAGCAGCCGCTGCTGGCGGTCGAGCTCATTACGCAGGAATTCCAGGTTGCGGCGCCCCGCGGCGATGCGCGAGCCGTACTGCCGGTAGCTGGCCTTCAGCGATTCCACCTGCAGGCGCGCAGCCGCAAGCTGTGCCTCGGCCTGCTGCACGGTGATGGCGAACGGCGCGTCCTCGAGCCGGTAGAGCAGGTCGCCGCGGTGCACCGGCTGGTTGTCGCGTACCGCCAGTTCCACCACGCGGCCCGCGACATTGGAGCTGACCGCGACGCGTGCGGTCTGCACGTAGGCGTCGTCGGTGCTCTCGTAGCGCCCGCCGGTGAAGTAGAAGTACAGCGCCAATGCCACCGCAATGGCCGGGCCCAGAATGAGCAGGGCGAGGCGCGGACTGATGCGGCGCCATGCAGCGGAGTGGTTCTTGCGGGCAGCGGTCATGATTTCACCTGGTTGGAAATTCTGGAATGACGGGTCGACGAAATCTGTGGCGCCGCGGGTGCGGCGGCATCACCGGATTGCGGTGCGGCGAGGTTCAGCTGCGCCTGTTCGAGCACACGCAGGAAGGTGTCGCGGTCCTGGCGGCTGACGTTGCGGAACATTTCCGCGCGCGTCACCGTGGCCAGGCGCCAGATCTCCTCCAGCAGCGGCCGCGCCTTGTCCGTCAGATACAGGCGGTGGGCGCGCCGGTCGGCCGGGTCAGGGCACCGTTCCAGCAGCCGTTCCTGCTCCATGGCGTTCACCAGCCGCACGATCATCATCGGCTCGATGTCGGTGACCTGCGCCAGGCGCGCCTGGCTGATGCCCTCGTGTTCGCTCAGGCGCACCAGCACCTTGCACTGCCTCAAGGTCAGGCAGATGCTCCTGGCATGCTGTTCGAATCGTTCCGCGTAGCGGCGGCTGGTTTCCCTCAGCAGGAAGCCGCAGTTCTGTTGCCGGTCCATTGGAGCGTGGCGGGGGAAGAGGGGCGGGAGAATAAAGTAACTTTTGTTACTATAACAAGTGTTACTAAAATAAGCCAGAGGCGCGATCGGAAAAGTTGGGGGGCGCAGGGGTGCGCCACGCTTGCGGCCCTTGCGGTGCTCCCCTAGACTACGCGCCCTCGCGCCGGCTCTGGACGCCGGTGCGGGTGCGGAAGTGGGCCTGTTGGCGAGGGTGCTTAGCTCAGCTGGTAGAGCGTCGCCCTTACAAGGCGAATGTCGGGGGTTCGATCCCCTCAGCACCCACCATCCGCAATGACGACCCCTGCGGGGGCACGCAACGGAGCGGTAGTTCAGCTGGTTAGAATACCGGCCTGTCACGCCGGGGGTCGCGGGTTCGAGTCCCGTCCGCTCCGCCAGTCCATGGCAAGACCTTGCTGAACATGTCTTGCCCTGATTTCCCTGACTCCAGGGCTTCTACTGGCCAATCCACTGCCCGTAGAGGGGCCACTGATCCAATTGCGCTACCCCGCCATGGCGGGGTAGCGCGCTTGATCGGAGGATCAGAATCTGTAGTTCAGTGTTGCCATGAAATTGCGCAGCTCGCCCCATGTATTGGTCGTGCTTTTCTTGTAGACCTCGTCCAGCACGTTGTTGACATTGAGTGCGATGCTCATCCCGTCATTGACCTGGTATCTGCCCATGAGACTGACCAGGGCGTACGCATTCTGGCGCTTGAGCTGGGCGGCGAGGCCGGTGGCCGTTGAATCATAGATTTCGCTTTGCCAGTTCACGCCCCCACCCAGGGTAAGCCGGTCCCACTGATAGCTGGTGAATACTTTGAACGTATTCCTGGGCAACACACTGGTCTGCAACGCGTTGCCGTCCCGGTCTCTTGCATCGGTATAGGTGTACCCACCCGAGATATTCCAGCCCGGCAACAGCTCACCGCCAATGGAAAACTCCGCACCCTTCACCTTGGCCCCGCTTACCGCGATATAGGCGCTGTCGCCTTCCGGAGTGATGTTGTCGCCATCACGAACGGCGAGATTGTCCTGCCGGGTATGGAAGTAGGAGGCGGCGATGTTCAGGCGCCGGTTGAAGAATTCGGCTTTCAGGCCCACTTCGGAACTGTTGCCGTCTTCGGGGTTCAGGTACTTGCCCTCCACGTCCTTTCTGGTGGAGGGGTTGAAGATGGACGTGTAGCTGGCATAGGCCGACAGATTGGCGGTTAGGTCGAACACCACGCCGGCATACGGGGTGAATATGCCGGCCTGCTTCTGTTCGTTGCCGAGATCCATGCGCTCCCAGGTGCTCAGGCGCGAACCCACAATCAGCTTCAGGGGATCCGCCACCTGGATCTTGGCCGCGAAGAACCCGCCGAACTGGCGTTCGTCGGTGACGTTGCGCCGGCCGTTCGGGCTCATGTCCGGCGTGTTCGTGACGCTGCCGTCATAGCCGGCGATCGGGACCACCTGGTATTGCCATCCCGGGAAACTGGGATCATCCGCCTTCACCTGATACCCATTGAGGCCGAAACTCAGCTGGTGCTCCCGCCCCAGGGCGTGGAATATCCCCGAAACATAGGTATCCAGGGCATGCACGGCCGGAGAGTTCTCGAACCGGGCGCCATGCACACTCATCTGACCGGGCCTTATGACCACTCCGCCCACGCGCACGCCTCTGGGGTCGAAGTAGTTCATCTTGAAACCGGCCAGGCTTCTGAGGCGGCTGGCGTCGGTCCTGGTGTAGCTGTAATTGACCGCAACTCTCCAGTCGTCGTTGAACTGGTGCTCCACTCCCAGAACGGCGGACAGGCTTTTCACGGTGGAGTTGGAAATATTGGTCGCGGGATTGTCCCTGGGACCAAACGTGGTCTGTTCATAGCCGTCGTCGGTGATGAATACGAAACCGTGCTGCGCCGCCCTGAGCAGCTTGTTCTGCGACAGCGTGACCGCCGCCGTCAGCAGCGTCTCCTTGCCCAGAGCGTAGTCCACGGTGCCGTAGAACAGCGCCGTGTCCTTGTGATAGCGATCCTGCTGGTTGCCGCCGGATGCATAGACCGCAACGCTGCGGCCCCTGAGGGTTCCATCCCCGTTGAGTGCGCCCGAGACATCGATCTGTCCCCGGTACCGTTGCCAGTTTCCGGTGAGGAACCTGAAGGATGAAGCCGCGCCCGGGGTGGGGCGCTTGCGCACGTAGTTGATGCTGGCACTGGGATTTCCCGAGCCCCCGAGCAACCCGGACGGCCCTTTCAGGATTTCGACGCGCTCGTAGATTGCCGTGTCATCCAGGCCGATGCTGTACGCGTCACCAAACGACGCCGCGCTGGTGGGTATGCCATCGCGCATGAAATTGTTCACCGAAAAGCCGCGGGAATAGTAGCTCACGAATCCCGCTCCCTCGTGTCCCAGCTGGCTCTTGCTCAAGCCCGGCGTCTCCTCGAGGATTCTGCTGGTATCCGTAAGGGCCTGGTCTTCTATCTGCTGCTGGGTGAACACCGTGACGCTCTGCGGCGTTTCCCGCAGGCTCAGATCGAGCTTGGTCGCGGTGTTGCTGGACGGCGTGGTGTAGGTTTCCTCGCCGGAGTCGCTAACAACGACCTTGGACAATTGCGCCACGTCCTCCTCTGCCGCATGTCCGGTCATTGCAATGACCGGCAACACCAGCCATGCAGTACTGCGGGCCATCTGTCTGTGATACGTCACCGTGTTCTCCCTGTCTTCACACGAATCTCTGCGTCAGCGAACTCAATACACATCGCGCCGATAGCTTCCCGCTGCCGCCAGCTCATCCAGACGCTCCCGCCCCAACGTCTCTTCGAGCACCCGGTCCACCTCCTGCGCCATGCCTTCGGCGCTGCCGCACACGTAGATCGCCGCCCCGTCGTCCACCCACTGCCGCAGCGCTGCGGCCTCCTCGCGCAGGCGATCCTGCACATAGAGGCGCGTGACCTGGTCGCGCGAGAAAGCCAGGCTCAGCCGTGGCAGCAGCCCCGCGGCGCGCCATGCCTCGATCTCATCGCGCAGGTAGAAGTCGTGCGCCGCATTGCGCTCGCCGAACAGCAGCCAGTTGTGCTGCTCGCCGCGGTGCACCCTGCTCTTGAGGATGCTGCGCAGGCCGGCGATGCCGGTGCCATTGCCGATGAGGATCACCGGCCTTGAGTCCCCAGGCGCGTGGAACGACGGGTTTTCGCGGATGTACAACATCACCTCGGAGCCGATCGGCGCGCCGGCCGTCAGCCACCCGGATCCGGACCCGGCGGTGCCATCGGTCCGCGTCACCTGCCGCACCACCAGCTGCAGGCTGCCGTCCTCGGGTATGGAGGCGATCGAGTACTCGCGCCGCTCGGTGCCTTCGTTGCCGGGCTGGACAACGGCGATGTCCCCCGCCTGCCATATCGCACCGGCGGGAGGCTCCAGCTCGACCAGCCAGGTCGGCGCACCCACGCTGCCCGGATTCAGCTGCCGTCGGCCTGTCAGGCGCCACCCCTGCAACTGCGGCTCGGTCGGCGCCTCGATCGCGGCGCCATTGGCAAGCTGGCTGAGCGCAGAGCGCCAGCGCTGCAGCGCATCCGGATCCGTCTTGTCGACCTCGATGGGCGCAAACAGCGACTGCGCACCCTGCTGCGCCAGCCACTGGTGCAGCGAGCGGCCGAACTGGCAGAAGCTCTGGTACTGCCGGTCGCCGAGCGACAGCAGACCGAAGCGCATGTGATCCAGCGGCAGGGCCTGGCGCATCAATGTGCGCGCGAAGCCGCGAACCGCGTTCGGGCGGCTCACCCTCACCGTATGTACTGACGACGAACAGGGCACGCTTTGCACTGCGCAGCCTGTCGTGACCGATCTTCTGCAATGGCTGCACATCCACCGGCACGCCGGCAGCCTGCAGGGCGCCCGCCGTCTGCCACGCAAGCCGGGATGCAAAGCCGGTCTGGCTGGCGAAGGCCAGCAACAGCGTTTCGGCCTGCGCAGCCAGCGGCACGCCACCTGCAGGCGCCGCCGCACCCCGTTCGCGCGCCAGTTCGCGTTTCTTGCGGCGACGATCCAGATAGAGCATCCAGCCCGTCACGCAGAACACCGGCATCGCCAGTGCACCCATCAGGGTCATGATCCTGCCCGGCAGCCCGAAGAAGCTGCCGGTGTGCAGCGGCAGGATGCTGGCCATGATCTTCTCGGGCAGGCGCCGCTCGGCATATCGCTGGTGGCGCACTACTGCGCGCGTACGCGGCTCGAAGGCGATGGTGTTCCTGGCGCGGTCGTGCGGCGGATCGGCGTCGAGATAGCTGATCTCCACCGCACCTGCGGGTGTCGCCTGCAGATTCAGTGTTGCCGCGGTGAATCCGGTTTGCGCGGTCTGCTCGCGAAAGCGCGCCCAGATTGCATCCAGCTCCGACAGCGACAGCTCCTCCGGGCGTCGCTCGCCCGCGGCGCGCCCGCCGGTGGCCGGTCCGCGCGGTGCCGGCCGCTCGACGCCCGCCAGCGCATACATGCCGTTGCGATACCACTCGTAGGACCAGTATGGGCCGGTGAGGCTGGTCAGCAGCAGCACGGCCAGTACCCAGGTACCGATCACCGCATGCAGGTGCCACAGGAAGCTCCTGCCCTTCAGCGCTGGATCGAAGGTCAGCCAGGTACGCCAGTTGCCGGCGCGGCGCGGCCAGCGCAGATACAGCCCGCTGAGCAGCAGCATTGCCCCGAGCAGCGCGGAGGCGCCCGTCAGATGCCTGCCGATTTCGCGGTTGCCGAAAGTGCCCAGAGTCAGAAAGCGGTGCACAGAAAGCACGCCGCGGAAGAACCCCTGGCCGCGATCGCCCGAGCCGTCCATCAGCCGGCCGGTGTAGGGGTCGGCATAGCGGGTCTCGCCACCCGGGCCCCGGCGCCCCTGTGGCGCAGCGCTGGCCGGTTCCTGGAAAACCACCCGGGCGCTGCGCCGTGGATCGGCGTCCAGCGACAGCCGGATGACCTGCCTGCCGGGTAGCTGGCGCTGGGCTGCCTCGATCAGCGCGGAAGGCGTCAGCGGAGCCGCCTCATGAGCCTCTACCCGGCGCACATCCCGATTGAGCCAGTCAACGATCTCCGTCTCGAAGGACATGATGGCGCCTGTCAGTCCGACGATGGCCAGCACCACGCCGGCCGTGATGCCGGCGAACCAGTGCACTTGGAACCAGATCTTCTTGATCATCAGGAGCGCTCAGCTAGGTCAACAAAAGGAATGAGGGGGATTTAGATACGATTGATAATCATTCACATCAACCGGTGTGATGGTTGCATAGGCAATGTCAAATTCATGTCAACGGTGGCGCCTTCTCCGTCCGGGGGAAGGCGGACAGGCTGCGGGAGCCGGTACCAGTCGCGAAGGAGCCGGAGTGGCGAGCTCCCTGCGGCCCTCTGAATTCAGCAAGCGAGCGCGCTGATGATTACTGCGTCGGGTTCGACCCTGTGAGGGCAAAGGTCAACATCGCACCGTGGTGCAGGGGCGTCACCCCGAATGACAGGCGCGAATCGGCGTGGTCGCTGCGGTTGGATACGAAGCGCCCGGTAGCGATGCCGAGGGCCGCTCCGGCGACCGTGTCCGACAGCCAGTGCGCATTGCTGTCCATGCGCATGTAGGCCGTGGCGCCGGCCAACCCGTACGCGAGCATGCGCCATCCCCATTGTTCGCGGGGAAGCTCATCGGCCAGCACCTGTGCCGCTGCAAATGCAGCGGTCGTGTGGCCGGAGGGAAAGCTGCTTCCCGATTGACCGAACCGGCCGTGCGAGGTGGTCTCGTACGGGCGCAGCCGTCCAAAGGCGGGTTTGAGTATCTGCACGGTGGCCGAGCTCAGGACAACGGCTTCGCCCATGTCGAGGCCGGTGTGGACGAGCGGCTTGTCGCCTCCCAGCAAGCCGGTGGCGAATGTGCCGACAAACATCGCGGCGAGCGGCAGGGAGTCGCGCGAGTTGTTCGCGCGGATGCCTTGCGCCGCATTCGGCGCGACCCATCCATGCGCGGTCTGGTCCAGGGAATACGCTGCAGCCACTCCCGCGACCACACCACCCATCTCGGTCCATTGACGAGGTTCCCACCGCAGAGGCGACGTGGCGTAGTCCTTCACGTCTTCCCAATAGTCGGAGGGTGATTTCGCCTGGGCAGTGCCAACGGGAAGCACCAGCCAGGCCAGCGCTGTGGCAATCAGAAGAGGTTGTTTCATGGCCGGCGGTGAGACGTCGCCGCCGTACCTGGCCCGTCTTTACATGTGCAGTGCCCGCTTCAGCGCACCAGAAGGCAGACGGCGATCACCAGCGCGCAAGTCGCCGCAATGAGTACCGCACCGGCGGCGACATCCTTGGCGAAGCGGATGCCAGGGTGTTGCTCCGGATGCAGTCGATCGGCCAGCGCTTCCAGCGCGGTGTTGAGCAGCTCTGCTACCAGCACCATGCTGGCAGCCAGTGTGCAGATGGCCCACCAGATTGCCGGCGGCCGCGTCACTGCAAGCACCAGGTACATCGCAACCGCCGCCGCCATCTGCGCGCGAAAGCTGGCTTCCCGGCGCAGTGCATCCCGCAGACCTGCAAGCGCAAAACCGAGCCGTCGTGCAAAGGGCTGGCCTTTCATCGGCCGGTCGCCGATGCTGTTGCCGCGGGACACAGCAGCAGGCGGTACAGGCCCAGTTGCACGAACCACACGAGCGCCGCGCTGGTGAGGTCGTGGGACAGGAAGTGGGCACCGCGGGCCTCCTGACCGATCGAAAAGGCCACTCCCACCGCGATGCCGGCTGCAAGGCCCCACGCCGCAAGCCGCGGTGATTTCTCGCGCCACAGGAAGTACAGGCACATCAGCGAGAATCCCGACGAGGAATGGGCGCCGGGGAAACAGGCGGCATGAGGCAGCCCGTCGGGACGCGCGGCAAAGATCCCGATGTAGGGATTCTTGCCGCCGAAGTCGCTCAGATCCCAGGGGCAGTCCACGTTGGTCACGGCCTTGAGGGCGCCCACGACCAGCATTGCCGCGATCATCGATGCCGCCACGTAGCCAGCCGGCCGGCGCAGCGTACGCAGCCGGCCAAATGCAAAGGACGCCGCCCAGATGCCGGCGGCGCAGATCACGACGCCGCGTACGACCCAGCGGCCGCACTGGTGCAGCAGTGTGCGCGCCCACCACTCGCCGCTGCCGCTGCCCAGCCATTGCCGGGTGGTCTCGTCGTAGTACCAGGCATGTGCAATGAGCCGGTCCAGACCCAGCAGTTCGATGGTCGCCAGTGATACCGCGAACAGGATCAGCGGCACCCACAGGTGGTTTCTCGTGAAGGTCCCGCTGGCGGGTTCAACCGGAATGATCATGCGCATGGCCAATAAGGTTGGACGTATTTTCTCGCCCAAATCCATCGCCGACGGAAACGGCTGGATTGCGACGTCTCAGCAGCCATGGCGTTCTCTCGAGGGGGCTGCAGCAACGAGGCAAACCGTTGTCGTACGAGATGACCCTCGTGCGCAGGATGCTCGACGGGGATCAACGGGCGTTCGACGAGTTCTTCGATGCCTATTCGGCTCGTCTCGCGGCATTCGCCGCGCGCCGCAGCGCCCTGGAGCCGGCGGCGGTGGAGGACGTGGTGCAGATGACGATGATCAATGCAGTCCGCGGTCTGCCCTCTTTCCGGGGCGGATCGACGCTGTTCACGTGGCTGTGCCAGATCTGCCGCAATCTGCTCGCCGATGCGCGGCGCAAGGAGCAGCGGCAACCGCGCATGGGCAGCCTCGACGGATTGCTGGCAAGTCCTGGCGCCGAGATGATGCATCTCACGGATCACCGCGACCCACTGCAGGAATGCACGGAGGATTCCACGCGGGCCGGTGTGAGGCGCGCCATCAATGCATTGTCGGCCAACCATGCCCGGATTCTGGAACTGCGCTATGGAGACGATCTCACGGTACCGGAAATCGCGAGGCTGCTCCAGATCTCCGAGGATGCGGCGGAGTCGAGGCTCGCCCGTGCCCGGCAGGCATTCCGGGAAGAATGGAAGAGAAGCGGTGATGCCGATCCGGGTGCATCCTCCAGGGAGCAGGCATGAATGATCCCATCGACGAAGAGCGCATGCTTCGGGAAGGCCTGCAGACTCCCGGCCTGTCCGTGCAAGCCATGCAGCGCATTCGCGGGGCGGTACAACGGGAATGGCGCTTGACCGCGCGTTCAAAGCCTCGCCTGGGTGGACGGCGATGGCTCGCGGCCGCTGCGGCCGCAATCCTTGCCATCGCCATGGGTTGGGGAATCGCTGACCGGACCTGGTTGGCTTCGCCAGGAGTGCAAGTAGGGCACATTGTGGCGATTGCCGCGCCCGGTCTGGTGGAAGTTGAGGGCTTTCGTCGAAGCAGTGCGCTGGTTTCCGGCTCGGCGGTGCGGGCAGGCCAGAAGATCGCCGCGTTCGCCGACGCCAGGGTGAATCTCGACGCCGGCGGCGACCTGCGCATCGCGAAAGGGACCCACCTGGAAATGGTCGGTCCGGATGCCATTCACCTGCGCAGCGGCGAGCTGTATGTGGACATTCCTCCCGGAGTGCGCCCCGGAGGGGAGTTGCATATCGTGACCGATGCGGGCGAGTTCCGTCACGTGGGTACCCAGTTCAGCGTGGCCGTCATCGCGGACAAGACGCGGCTGCGCGTACGTGAAGGGCAGGTGCTATGGCAGGCTGCTGGTACGGGCGATCCTGCGCTGACCGTATCGGCCGGCACTGAAATGTTCGTCGATGCGCGTGGCGGGGCAAGTCGCAAGCCGATCGCCACAGCGGGGAAGGACTGGGTCTGGGTGGAGTCGCTGTCCGCGGAAATGGACATTGAAGACCGCCCGCTGATCGAGTATCTGGAGTGGTATGCCCGGGAAACCGGGCGGCGGCTGCAGATCGATGACCGGACCCGGGCGATGGCCGCCGGTATCCGCATGCATGGCAACCTGCGTGGCATTCCGCTGGCCGAGGCACTGTCGGCAGTCATGTCCACCACTTCACTGGTCTACGAGTTGCGCGATGGAGCGCTTCGCGTAAGGGAAGCTTCGTCGCAGTGACTGGGTGGCTTCGGGCTTCATCGCATGCAATGTGGGCTGTCTTGCTGTGGCCGACCTCGTCTGTGGTGGCCGCCGAGGACGCGGCCAGGAGCCTGATCGAGCCCTTCACGGCCACGTATTCGGTGACGTACAAGGGGATTCCCGCCGGGACCGCCGTATTCGATCTGCGCGCCGAGGCTGATGGAACGTTTTCCTATGTTTCCCGCAGCAAAGCCAGAGGGCCTTTCAGGCTGTTTCTGTCCCGGGAGCTCGTCCAGCAGAGCTGGATGAGCATCGATGAGCAGGGCGTCCATCCGTTGCGCTATGCCGGCGACGACGGCAAGCACAGCGCCGAGGCAACCATCGAGTACCGCTTCGACTGGGCGGCGGGCAGGGTTACCGGCGTTCAGGAAGGTGTCGCCGTCGATCTTGCCCTGGTTGCCGGAGTGCAGGATCCGATGTCGGCGCAGGTGGCGCTGATGGCCGATCTTGCCGCCGGCCGGCAGCCGCAAAGCTATCAGCTGGTGGACAAGACTTCGCTGACGACCTACGACTATTCATCCGGCGGTGCCGAACGGCTGCAGACACCCTTCGGTACGTATGACACGCAGGTGTTCGTCTCGCGGCGGGATGGCGCCAAGCATTCCATAAGGATCTGGCTGGCGCCGGAGCTGGGCTTCGCTCCCTTGCAGGCGGAGCAGAGACGCGAGGAGAAGCGCGTCTGGATCATGAGGATCGACAGTCTGATCCGGCCGAGGAAGGGCGGGTAGCGCCCGGTGGGCGACGGGAAAGTTCATCCCGTGACGTCCAACAAAAAATGTTCGCAAGAACCCACTCTGCGTCCCGGATATTCCCGGGACGCCCGGCGCTTCATGCCGAGACGGTCATCCTTCTGGTCGTCATCTGGATGATCGTGATGCTCAATGCGCGCTGGTGGTCTGCGCTGATCGCCAGCCACAGCCTTCGCAACCCCGCGAGCTGGGGATTTCTCGCCGCGGTCGGCATCGCCTTGGTGGCCCTGCATTTCGCGGTGCTGGCGCCGTTCATGAACCGCTGGACCATGCGCCCATTGCTCAGCGTCATCGTCGTCCTCGCCACCGCGGCGGCCTACTTCACGGATGCGTACTCCGTGATGCTGGATCCGACGATGATCCGCAATATTCTGGAGACCGATGTGCGCGAGGCCTCGGAGCTGGTCTCCCTGCCCATGGTCGGCCGGGTGGCGCTTGGATCTGCGTTGCCGCTGGCGTTCCTGTGGTGGGTCAGGGTCAGGCAGCGCCCGGTTCTGCGGGCCGTGCTGATCCGGTCCGGCTTCCTGCTGGCATCGCTCGCCATTGCCGTGCTGGCGATCCTTCCGGTCAACAGGGATTTGGTTTCCATGATGCGCAATCACCATGAGCTGCGCTATCTCATCACGCCCGGCAACTTTCTCGTTGGCTTCGCGCGGCAGTCCGTCCGCCAGGCCCAGGCGCCCAGCGGTCCGAAAAGAGCGGTTGGCGTGGATGCCCGGCAGCGCCATCCGGCTTCCGTTGCAGGCCGGTCCAGAGTCTTCGTGCTGATCGTCGGCGAGACGGCCCGCGCGCAGAATTTCGGATTGCTGGGATATCCGCGCGACACCACACCCGAACTGGGCCGGCTCGATGTCACCGCGTTCGGCAATGTGCGCTCCTGCGGCACGTCGACTGAAGTATCGGTGCCCTGCATGTTCTCTGCCTACGGCCGTGCCGACTACGACGAGCGGCTCATCCGGGATTCGCAAGGGCTGCTGGACGTCCTGGTCCATGCAGGACTGGCGGTTACCTGGATCGACAACCAGGCCGGGTGCAAGGGCGTTTGCGAGGGCGCCGGCATCCGCACACGAAACCCTGATCCCGCGCTAGATCCGGCCTCCTGCCGTGATTCAGAATGCCAGGACGGCATTCTGGTGCGGGAACTCGAGGCCGAACTCGATGGAGTGACGGGGAATACGGTGATCGTCCTGCACATGATGGGCAATCACGGGCCTGCCTACTACCGGCGCTACCCGGCAGAGTTCCGTCATTTCATGCCCGAGTGCGTCACCGCGGAACTGCGCGACTGCACGCGGGAGCAGATCGTCAATGCCTACGACAATGCCATCCGCTATACCGATCATGTGCTCGCGTCGCTGATTGGCGTGCTGCAGGCGCATTCGGCGCAGGTGGCCTCGGCGCTGCTGTACGTTTCCGATCACGGCGAGTCGCTGGGCGAAGCCGGCCTTTATCTTCACGGCATGCCCTATGCGATCGCGCCCGATACGCAGAAGCATGTGCCGATGGTCACCTGGATGTCCCCGGAGTTTGCCGCCGACCAGCATGTGGACGGCAATTGTCTCAAGGCCGGGGCGGGCCAGGCGCTTTCACACGACAACCTGTTTCATTCGGTGCTTGGCGTGCTGGACATCGAGACTTCGGCATATCGCCCGGAGCGGGATTTCTTCCGCAACTGCCGGCAAGCGGATTAGGGAAGCTCGATCACCACGCGGAACCCGCCGCTGCTGTCCGCCCAGGTCCTGCCGCCATGCGCGGCAGCCACCGCCGCAACCAGTGCCAGGCCCAGGCCGTGGCCCGGTGTGGAGCGCGAGCGCTCGGAGCGCGTGAAGCGGCGGAACAGGCGTTCCAGTTCCGCCGCATCCACTCCCGGCCCATCGTCCTCGACCACGATGCGTGTGGCTGCGCCGGCGCGCTGTGCCCGCAGCGTGATCGCAGTACCGGGCGGCGTATGCCGCAGGGTGTTGTCGAGCAGGTTGGCGATGGCCTGGCTGAGCAGCCGCCGGTCTGCGCTCACGCTCAGCCCCGGCTCCACCTCGCTGCGCAGCAGATGGCCGCTGTCCTCCATGTCGGGCCGGTAGCTGTCCGCCATCTGCTCGACGAGTTCCGAGAGGTTCAGCTCCTGGCGGGGCAGGCGTTCGGACAGGCTCTCGATCTCGGATATGCGCAGGATCGCCGAGAAGAGTTCGAGCAGTTCGGCCGCCTGGGTCCTCGCTTCGTCGATCCTCGCGATCCGCGATTCCGGCGCGGAATCGAGCAGGGCCCTGTCCAGGCTGTGGTACAGCCGCGTGAGCGGCGTGCGCAGATCGTGGGCGACGTCACTGGATACTTCACGGAGATTTTCCAGCAGCCCTTCGATGCGCTCGAGCATCTGGTTGAGCACGCCGGCAAGACGATCGAACTCGCTGCCCGATCCATCGCGCGGAACCCGCCGTGCGAACTCTCCGGCCATGATGGCGCGGGCCGTGGTCTCGATGCGCCTGAACCGCCGCCGCGTTGCTAGGCCGATCAGGGTCGCGGAACCGATGCCGGTGATCAGCATGGCGATCAACGCTCCCGTGAACAGTGTTGCCAGCATGCGGTCGATCTCGGTCAGGTCGTCGCGGTCCGCCGCGACGACGAGCGTGCCGCCTGGGACCGGGGTGGCCAGTGCCTGCGCGACGCCGCGCTTGCCGGAACGATGGTAGCGGAAGAATTCCTCGTACCCTTCGGTGATGGCGCTGTCCGGTATCATCGAACCGGCAAGCCTGCTGCCTGCTGTATCGATCAGCAGGTATTCGAGGCTTGCCGTCGATCGTGCCGAGTCGCGCCGCCGCACCTCTGCGGCGAGGTCGGCGATGCCAGCCGGTCTGGCTCCGAGGAGGGCGGCCGTCTCGTTGGCAATCCGGTGATCCAGCTGCTCTTCGAGCGCCTCGTGCGTGATTCCGTAGGCGGCTATTCCTATGCCGAGCGTCGCCACGGTGAATCCCATGGCCACGATCGCCACCAGCCCCGAAGTGGAGCGCCACATGCGCCGGAGCATCATTCCGCCCGCATGATGTAGCCGGCGCCGCGCACCGTTTCGATGACGTCGTGTTCGAAGCCCTCGTTGAGCTTGGCGCGCAGCCGGCTCACGTGCGTCTCGACCAGATTGGTCTTGGGGTCGAAGTCGAAATCCCAGATCCGCTCCAGCAGCATCGTGCGCGTCATCACGCGGTGCGGGTTGCGCATCAGCTCTGCCAGCAGGTCGAACTCGCGCGGCTGCAGCAGTATGCGCCGCCCGGAGCGTTCCACTGTCCGCCGGTGCAGGTCCAGCACGATGTCGCCCAGGATCAGCCGGTGCGGATCGGCCCGTCCGCAAGTGCGGCGCGCGAGTGCATGGATGCGGGCCGTCAGCTCGGAGAGCGCGAAGGGTTTTACGAGGTAGTCGTCGGTTCCGGCATCCAGCCCCTCCACTCGGTCGGCGATGCCGCCGACCGCGGTGAGCATGAGAATGGGGGTGGTGGTGTTCTCGCCGCGCAGGCTGCGCACGAGGGACAGTCCATCCAGCTCCGGCAGCATGCGGTCGACGATGAGTATGTCGATGTCGCCGCGCCTGGCTTTCTCGAGGCCGGAGCGGCCATTGTTGCAGACGATCACTTCGTGGCCCAGCTTGCGCAGTCCCTGCGCGATGAAGAGGCCAGTATCCGCGTCGTCCTCGACGACCAGTATCCTCATGGACGTGGCTATCGGGGGTCAGGTCCCTGATTCCAGCCGCCGCCGAGTGCGCGGAACAGCGCCACCTGGATCTGTCCAATCGCCAGATCGCTCTGCACACGTTGCAGGCGGGTCGTGGCAAGCGTGCGCTGGGCGTCGACGCCGACAAGCCCCGCGGCATCGCCAAGCCGCACACGCGCTTCGGCGCGGCGCGCATATTGTCCGGCCTGCGCTTCGGCAGTCAGCAATTCATGGTTTCTGCGCATCTCTACATCATAGGCCGACAGCGCGGTCTCCACCTCGCGCAGTGCCTTGAGGACAGCCGCGTCCCAGCCTGCCAGCGCCGCACGTTCACCTGCTCGGGCCTGTTCGAGCCTGGACCTTGCGGGTGCTGCGTTGGGGAACGCCCATGTCAGCAAGGGGGTCACGGCCGTGTCGAAGGACCGGGCGATCAACCCCGCAGCACCACCCAGACTGACCCGCGGATACAGGTCGGCTCTGGC
This sequence comes from Steroidobacteraceae bacterium, assembly GCA_049841155.1. Taxonomy (GTDB): domain Bacteria; phylum Pseudomonadota; class Gammaproteobacteria; order Steroidobacterales; family Steroidobacteraceae; genus ZC4RG30. Next base: position 899,536 of record JASGHI010000003.1, on the reverse strand, counting down.
GACGCCCACCCGCGCTGCGGCGGCAGCCAGGCGCCGGTCGGCTTCGCGGATATCCGGCCGGCGCAGCAGCAGCGCCATGCCGTCACCGACCGGCAGCGGTGTCGAGAGCCGGGGCGGCGCCGTGCAGGTCGGAACCGGCACGGGCCCTTCGGCCGGTGTGCGCCCCTGGAGCGTTGCCAGACGGAAGAGGGCATTGGTGCTTTGGGCTTCGAAGGGGGTGATTGCCGCACGGTTCGATGCGGCCAGTGTCGCGGCCTGGGAGAGCTCCAGTGCCGAGACTTCTCCTGCAACCAGCTGTTCGCGCACCAGTGCCACGAGGCGTTCGGCGGCCGTGGCAGCTTCAGTGGCCTGCACGAGCGCATGCTGGGCGCCGCACAGGTCGAAGTATGCCTGCACCGTGTCGGCCGCCACGGCCACTTTTGCGCCATCCAGCGCGGCCCGCTGGGCTTCGCTGTCCGCGCGCGCGGCCAGGGCTGCTTTTCGCAGCCGCCCGAACAAGTCCAGATCCCAGCTGGCGGTGAGCGCGATGTCCCAGTCGGTGGAGGGGATCGCCGAGGCGCTGGGTTGGGTGCTGGTATGGTCGACCAGTAGGCCGCTCTCTATAGTGGTCTGCGGCAGCCGGCTCATGCGGGCACCGGCGAGCGCGGCGCGGGCGGAATCCAGATTGGCAAAGGCCACGCGCAGGTCGGCGTTGGCAGCGAGGCTGGCCGCCACCAGTGCATCGAGTTCCGGCGCGTAATACAGGCGCCACCAGTCGGGAGCCGGCTCCATGCGGGTCGCTGTGCCCTGCGCCGTGAACGGTGCCGAGGCCCGCTGCAACAGCGCCGGATCGGGCTGCTGAGTCGGGACGGCACAGCCGGCCAGCGCAAGCAGTGCAATGGCCGGCAATCTGCGGCACATCATGGTGTCACCGCCTGATGGCTGGCCGCCGATCGTCTGTCACCGAAGTGCGCATACAGTGCCGGCATCAGGAACAGGTTCAGCAGGGTGGAGGATACGAGGCCGCCCAGGATGACCAGGGCCATCGGGTGTTCGATCTCATGGCCCGGCGCATTGCCGGCGACGATGAGCGGCACCAGCGCGAGGCCGGCGCAGGTGGCGGTCATCGTGATCGGCACCAGGCGCTCGGCGGCGCCGCGCAGGATCAATCCCGGGCCGAAGGGTACCCCTTCCTGATGCTCCAGGTGCTGGTAGTGCGATAGCAGCATGATGCCGTTGCGCGCCGCGATGCCGATCACGGTCACGAAGCCGACCAGCGAACCCAGCGACAGCACGCCGCCGGAGAGCAGCACGGCGACCACGCCGCCCACCAGCACGAAAGGCAGGCTCGCGCCAACCAGCGTCGTGATCGTGGCCGACTGGAACTCCATCCACACCAGCAGCAGCACACCGACGAGGCACAGCGCGCCGACGGTCCACAGGCGGTTGCGCGATTCCTTGAGTGCCGCATATTCGCCCAGCACTTCCGGATGGTATCCGGCGGCGAAGGGCACCTTGCCCACCGCTGCCTCGACCTGGCGCGCCACGCTACCCAGATCGGCGCCGCTGACATTGAGCGTGACATCCAGCCGCCGCTGGCTGTTCTCGCGCTTGATCTCGTTGGGCGCCGGAACGACCTCGACTTCCGCCACGTCCCTGAGACGCACCGGGGCGCCATGGGCGGTATCGATGAGCAGATCCTGCAGCGCGTGCAGGTTGTTGCGCACTTCGGGAACGCCCCAGACCGCGACCTCGAAGGATTTCTGGTCGCGGTAGATCTCGCCGACCTTCTGCTGCGCGACCAGCATCTGGGCCTGGGCGCGCAGCTCGCCGGCGGACAGGCCCAGGCGCTCCAGCTCCGCGGGCCGGGGACGGATGCGGATCTGCGGTACCAGCACCTGGCTTTCCACCTTGAGGTCGGCAACGCCGGGGATTGCGGACACGGCTTCGCGCACGCGCTGCCCCGCCGCGCGCAGTTCGTTCTGTTCCGGTCCGAAGATGCGCACCACCACGGTGGCGCCGGCTCCCGTCAGCACTTCCTTGATGCGTTCGCGCAGGTAGGTGAGCACGTCGCGGAACAGTCCGGGATATCCCGCGATCACCTGCTTGATCCGTGCCAGCGACGCATCGTAGTCGGCCTTCTCGTCGAGACTGATCCACAGTTCGGTGAAGTTCGGTCCGACGACTTCGTCGGCTGCCTCGGCGCGCCCGATGTGCGCGCCGAAGTTGCGTACGCCGGGGATGCTGCGCAGCTCCTGCGAGGCGCGGATCGTGATGCGGTCCATCGCCTCGATGGACGTTCCGGGCTTCTCGACGAAGTGCATGAGGAAATCGGTCTCGCGGAAGTCCGGCAGGAACTGGTCCTTGAAGCTTGCATAGCCGATGCCGGCGAGGAGCAATCCCCCCGCGACGATGCCCATCGCAAGGCGCGGCCGTTCGATGAACCGTGGCAGCACCTTGATGTAGCGTGCCTTGAGCCATGCCACCAGCCGCGTCTCGCGTTGCTCCTCTTTCAGTGCCGACGCGGGCAGCAGCACCAGGCACAGAGCCGGCGTGACGCTCAGCGCGATCAGCAGCGATGTGCCGATGGCCAGCACATAGGCCAGCGCCAGCGGCCGGAAGAAGGTTCCGGCCAGGCCGCCGAGGAAGAAAATGGGCAGGAACACCAGCATGACGATCAGCGACGCCAGCACCACCGCGGAGCGCACTTCCAGCGAGGCGGCCAGCACCACCTTCAAAGGCGGTTTCGGGTCGCCGGATTCGCCGTTCAGGCGCAGGCGGCGCGCAATGTTCTCCACGTCGATGATGGCATCGTCGACGATCTCGCCCAGTGCGATGACCAGGCCCGCGATCACCATCACGTTGATGGTGGCGCCGCTCCACAGCAGCACCAGGCCCGCTCCCAGCAGCGACAGCGGTATCGCGATGAGGCTGATGGCCGCCTGGCGCACATTGCGCGTGAACACGAACAGCACGATGGCGACCAGCAGGCAGCCGACGAGCAATGCGCGCGTGAGGTTGTCGATGGAGCGCTCTATGAAAGTCGCCGGACGGAAGATGGTCGTATCCACCTTGACGTCACCGAGGCCCGGCCGCAGCTGCGCGACGGCGGCTTCCACCGCATGGGTAAGAGCCAGTGTGTTGGCGGTAGGCTGCTTCTCGACGATCAGCATGATGCCGGGGCCATCGTCGATGATGGCGTTGCCGATCGGCGGAGCGTACCCCTCCGTCACGTCCGCGACGTCTCCCAGGCGGATCGCAGCGTCGCCGCTGTGTCTGATCACGGCCCGCGCGAGGTCCGCGGCGCTGCCGACGACTCCCGCCTGCTGCACGCTCAGGCGCTGGTTGGGCGTGTCGATGAATCCGCCGCCGCCCACCAGCACGGCATTGCCGGCTGCGGCGCGCACTTCTGCCAGCGTGACGCCGGCGGCGCGCAGCCGCTCGGGATCGACGAGCACCTGCAGCTGCCGGTCGCGTTGCCCCCACACCGCCACATTGGCAACGCCGGGCACGGCCATCAGCCGCGGCCGGATGGTCCAGCGCACCAGCTCGGAGAGCTGCATCGCGTCGAGCGTGGGCGAGGACAAGCCTATCTTCATCGCGCGGCTGGTCGAGGACAGCGGCGGCATCACCACCGGCTGGCGGGCCGCCAGCGGCAGCCGCGGCTGGACCTGGGCCACGCGTTCGCCCACCATCTGGCGCGCCCGCATCAGGTCGGTGCCCCGCTCGAACAGGATCTGCACCGACGAGAGTCCCAGCACCGACTTCGAACGCAGCGTCGCCAGATCCGGCACGCCGTTCACCGCGGTTTCCAGAGGCACGGTGATCAGGCTTTCCACTTCCTCGGTGGACAGGCCCGGCGCCTCGGTCTGTATCTCCACCATCGGAGGCGCGAATTCGGGGAACACATCCACGGGAACATTGCTGCCCGCGCGCAGCCCCAGCACGAGCATGAGGGCGGCCAGGGCCAGTACCAGCACCCGCTGCGAAAGGGCGAAGCGGACGATTGCGGCAAGCATCAGTGCGCCGCGCCGAACTCGGTACCGAACAATTCCGCCGCTCCGGCCGTGACGACCTGCACGCCTTCCGCCAGGCCCCGTTCCAGGAGGGCGAGACCCTCCCGTTCTGCGGCCACTTCGATCCGCTGCCGCACGTAGGTGCGGGGCGCGGTCTGGACGTACACCCACTCACCGCCATAGATGTCCCGCACGATGGCCGAACGGGGTACGGACAACCCCGAGGTACGGGTGCCGAGCGGCAGATCCACGGCCACGCGCTGGCCGACGCGCAAGGCGCGGTCGGTGTTCGGCACGGCATAGAAGAGGTCGATGGTGCCGGCGACATTGTTGGCAGAGGGCGGCGCCTGCACCGGCCTGGCCTCGCGCGGCGCCCCCGCTGCACCCAGCGTCCGCACGGTGGCGTTCGCATTGCGCTGCACGACATCCAGATCGCCGGCGTACACGGAGACGCGCACCCACAGCATGGCCTGCTGGTTCATCGTGGAGACTGAAGGGCCCAGCAGCCGCCGCTGTTCGCGTGCTGCCGTGAGGGCAGCCTGCGCGCTGGCCAGTGCGGCTGCCGCTTCATCCCTTGCCCGGATGCTGCCGGCCTCTGCATTCACCAGCCCCTCTGCACGCTCCAGCACGGTGCTGGCCAGCCGGGCCTGGGCCTCGGCGCGGGCCAGCTCGCTGTCGGCTGCAGCCTGCAGAGCGCCGATCTGCTGCAAGTCCGTCTTCGAGCCGGTGGGAATACCGCCGGCGCTGGTCGGTGGCACCACGATCTCGCCGGCGACCTGCCGGACTGCATTCAATGAGCCGGCAGTGACCGCGGTGGTTTCGATGCCCAGCCGCTGCTGCGCTTCGTCGTTGAGCGTGAGGCGCAGCAGCTCGGTTTCGCTGGCGATGACTTCGCTGGCCGCGGGATGATCGGCGGCAGGACTCGGCTCACGGCTGCACGCTGCGAGCGCGAGTGGGACAAGCAGCAGGGATACATTGCGCATGGCGGTGACCATAGCCGATGCCCGCGTCTCGGTGAGCCCGCGGCGCTATACCATTTCGTAAGGTGGATCCTCCGCGGCCGGTCCGATCCGGTCGGCCGGTACGCTATGATCCACTGCCGTCATCGACACTGGATCTGCAATCCCGACTTTCATTGCCGATGACCGTCCGCAAATCCGCCTTGCAGCAGATTCCCGCCGGTGTGTGGGTTCTGGGTTTCGTCAGCCTGCTGATGGATGTCTCGTCGGAGATGATCCACAGTCTGCTGCCGCTGTTCATGGTCACCACTCTTGGTGCCAGTGCACTGGTCGTGGGTCTGGTCGAAGGGCTGGCCGAAGCCACCGCGCTCATCGTCAAGATTTTCTCTGGTGTGCTGAGCGATTGCATCGGCAAGCGCAAGTGGCTGACGGTATGTGGGTACGCACTCGGCGCCCTGACCAAGCCGCTGTTCGCCGCGGCTCCGTCGATGAGCGTCGTGCTTGCAGCCCGGCTGTCGGATCGCGTGGGCAAGGGCATACGCGGGGCGCCGCGTGACGCTCTGCTGGCCGACCTGACGCCGCCGGCGATACGCGGCGCAGCCTTCGGCTTGCGCCAGGCACTGGATACGGTGGGTGCCTTTTTCGGGCCCTTGCTGGCTGTCGCGCTGATGCTGCTCTGGGCCAATGATTTCAGGGCAGTGTTCTGGGTGGCCGTCGTTCCCGGTGTGCTGGCGGTCGCGCTGCTGGCCTTCGGGCTGCGTGAGCCGGCGCAGGCGCAGTCCGCGCGCCGCTCCAATCCGATCCGGCGGGAGAATCTGCGCCGGCTCCCGGCTTCCTACTGGCGGGTGGTGGGGGTCGGCGGCGTGTTCACGCTGGCCCGTTTCAGCGAAGCGTTTCTGGTGCTGCGTGCGCAGCAGAGCGGAGTGCCCCTGGCACTTGTTCCTCTGGTCATGGTGGGCATGAACCTGGTCTTCGCCATTTCGGCCTATCCCTTCGGGCGCCTTTCCGACAACATGAGCCACACTCGAATGCTCGCCATCGGTCTGGGCGTGCTCATTGCCGCGGACCTGGTGCTCGCCGCCGCCGGCAACTGGAGCATCGTGTTCATCGGCGTGGCGCTGTGGGGCCTGCACATGGGGATTACCCAGGGTCTGCTGGCGCGCATGGTGGCCGACACGGCCCCGACCGACCTTCGCGGCACCGCCTTCGGCTTCTTCAATCTGGCGAGTGGCATCGCGATGCTGGCAGCGAGCGTGGTTGCGGGACTGCTGTGGGATCGCATGGGTGCGCCGCTGACTTTCCTGGCGGGCGCCTTTTTTGCGGCCGCAACGCTCGCCGTCCTCAAACTGCATTCAGCCGCCGGAGCGGGTCCTGACTCCGCGGGTTAGTGTCCGGCTGGCCCGCTGTGAACGCTCTTGCGTCCATCCAGATCCGATTTGACGGGGAAGAACCGGCAGCCGGGCTGGTAGTCCGTGCAGAAGGGCGGCAGCGAGGCAAGGTCCAGAGGCTCGTCCAGATAGACGTGGCGCATGACCTTCCGGTCGTATTCGAACCCATCCGTGCCCATGCGGATCGCGCGGCCCAGCGCTGCACCTTCGGTGAAATTGAAATAGTTCATCACCGTCGTCGGCGGGCCCTTGGCAAAGTTGTGCCGCAGGCCCAGTGCATGTCCCACCTCGTGGGCCACGATGTAGCGCAGGAAATCGTCCTGCTCGTCGAGGCGGCGGGGGAGGCCGTGCGCATCCAGGAAGATGTGCGCATGCAGGATCTGGCCGGTTAGCGGGTCATCCTGGATATGGGAGTTGGATCCCAGGGCTCCATCCGTGATCCATTCGATGATGTTGAAGCTCGGGTTCGGTACGGTCACGCCGGCCGGCGCGTCGATCACCCGCAACATCTCGTGGCCCATCGCCCTGTTCCAGTAGAGCACGCCGTCGCGCACGGCGGCACGGCGCGCAGCGGGAATGGCTGTGGACAGGGCGAAGACGATGGGCTTGCGGCCGTCGAACTTCGTCGCATGGAACACGTTGCGCCCTGACAGCAGGCGCGGGTAGGTCTGGTAGAAGCCGAAGTGGTCCAGGTCTTCCAGCTCGAATGGCTCGAATTGCGGGTCCGGCCGGTACGGGCTCAGGTAGTAGTAGACCGAGACCGGGTCGTCGCCGGAGAGCGCACGCTGTTCGATGACCAGTATCGGCCCGGCGCGCGAGACGCGCGCGGCTGCGCACTGGAGAACCGGAAAGAAGGAGGCGTCGCGCGTCTCCTCGCCCTGGTAATAGTCCTTGCCGGTCCGGTCTTCCTCGTTGAGGATCCTGTCGAACCCGGTGTTGAAGTCCAGCAGCAATGCGTCTTGCGTCATGCCTTGCACAGGAATGCTGGCCAGCGGCGCTGGTGAGGCGCCTGGGTCGCGCACGTCCTCGAGCATCTGCACGACGCCACCCCGCTGCGCGAAGGTGACGATGTGGCTGCGGCTGGTCATGAAGTCGTGCCGGCCGTATCGCCGCCGTTCGTAGCTGACCTGCAGCAGGAATTTCTTGCCCAGATCGGTCCGGTGCAGGGTCACTGTCCGGTTCATTCGAGTGCTGGGTTCGCAATTCCATTCCCGGGCAGGCGGCTGGTCCATCGACGCTGCGACCGGCGCCAGCAAGGGCGCCAGCACGCTCAGGAGCACAATGGCGGGTACAGCGAGTTTCTTCAGGGGTGTCATGAACAGATCACGGCAAGCGCATCGGTTGGTCGATCCCCGGGCCGCAAGAATGCTATTTGAAGTGTGTGTCTCCACCCCAGTGATTTACGGTTAAAACAGGTTGCCATAATTGTTACGCCGATTGCCCACGGCGCCAAACGGCCGCGGCTGCCGCCTTCCTTAACGTGGCCAATAACGGTTAATCGCGCGACAAGGCAGGGGAAGCGCCACTGCGGCGCGAAGCCTGGCGAGGCTGTCCCCGCCTTCCAGAATTGCAAATAAGAATCATTATCAATAATATCAGGCTCGTTCAACCTGCATGACCCTGTCCAGGGGAATGACCGATGAGCCGACGCGCCTTGCGAGTCCTGATCCCGGTGACCGCCAGCCTGCTGCTGATGGTTGCCTGGGGAGGCAGCGTCGACCTGCGGGCTGCCCGGGCCGCCGACGCATCGCATGCCCCGCGTGGCGGCACCACGCGGGGTGCTCCGGTCGAACTGGACACGCGGCCATCTCCCGCCTGGCAGGCCCTGCAGGAGCAGGGCATCGCGCCCGTCGAGCGCGACCGCCGCGCCATCCTCGCCATGGCGGGTGACTTCCGCGTCAGCTTCGAATTCTTCGAGGTGGCGGCCTTCACCGGTGATGGCACAAGGGCGCAGCCCTATCAGTCCTGGGGCACCGAGCGTGTGTTCGTCGATCTCGACGAGCCGCATCACATCAGCCTGGTGCACGTGCTCGAGATGCACATGATCGATGCTGCAGGTAAACCCATGGCGCCGATGGTGACCAAGCACTGGCGGCAGGACTGGCGCTACGAACCTGAGCATGTCGTCGAGTACCAGGGCGCCGAGCGGTGGGCGCGGCGTGAACTCTCCGCCGCCGAACGCCAGGGGAAATGGTCGCAGACCGTCTATCAGGTGGACGAGGCGCCGCGCTACGGGGCGTTGGGCCGGTGGCAGCACAGCGCCGCGTTTTCCAGCTGGATCGGCAACGAGACCGCCCGGCCGCTGCCGCGCCGCGAATGGACGGTGCGCGATGACTATTCCTTCCTGCTCGGCACCAACCGCCACACCATCATGCCGGCGGGCTGGCTGCAGGAGGAAAACAATCTCAAGGTGGCCGCGCCCGGTGCCGCGACTCCCTACGTCGGGCGCGAGTACGGCGTTGCACGCTACGAGCGGATCGGCGGCAATTACTTTGTCGAGGCCACTGCCTACTATCAGTCCACGCGCGCCTACTGGAACCAGGTGATGGCCGTCTGGGACGAGATCTGGAGCGGCACTCGTACCGTGAGCCTGCGCGCCAGCAGCGATCGGTCAGGCGCCTATGCCGATCTGTTCCGGCTGGCCGATGAATATGCCGCCGGCAGGATCAGCCTCGACGACGCGAAACATAATGTGCGCGATTCGCTGCGCGCCGCGGTTTTACTCGCGCCGGTCGCGGCAATGATGGATAGTGCGGGCTTCCAGAACAAATAGAACCCGGGATGCATCGATGCGGACGAACCTGCGCTGGCTGTTGCCGGCATGCGCGACGATTTTGCTGACGGCCTGTGGCGGAGGCGGTGACGGCAGTTCCACACCGATGGCTCCCACTACGCCGATCACACCCAGCATTACCTACACGCCCGGCGTATTTCCGGCTGCCTCGACGTTCGCGAACCAGTGCCAGACCCCGCGTACCGGCATCAATCCCGCCACCGGGCGCAGTTATCCGGACGTGCAGGGCAGCAGCCTCGCCGAGAAGCACTTCCTGCGCTCTTGGACCAACAACCTCTACCTCTGGTACGACGAGGTGACGGACCGCGATCCGAATTCGGTTGCCAGGGTGCTCGATTATTTCGATACCCAGAAGACCACCGCCATCCTGCCCGATGGCAGTGCCAAGGACAGGTACCACTTCACCTACGACACGGCCACGTACTACGCGCTGTCCGAGTCCGGTGTCAGCGTGGGCTACGGGATCAACTGGGACATGGTCAGCTCCAGGCCGCCGCGCCAGCTGCTGGTGCAATACGTGGAGCAGGGTTCCCAGGCCGCCATGGCCGGTGTCACGCGAGGCGCCCAGGTGTTGCGCATCGACAACGTGGATTTCATCAACGATGGTACTCAGGCGGGCGTCGATGTGCTGAACAAGGCGCTGTCCGAATCATCGCCGGATGTCCGCCACAACTTCGTCTTCGCCGATCGCATCACCGGCGCGCAGCGCACGGTGTCGCTGGCTCCTGCCGCGATCACGCTGCATCCGGTGCCGGTGGTACGCACCCAGGCTACTGCATCCGGGCCCGTGGGCTATCTGCTGTTCCAGGACCACATCGCCACGGCCGAGAAGGCGCTGGTGGAAGCCTTTGATCAGCTGAAGGCCGCGAACGTGCAGGATCTGGTGCTCGACCTGCGCTACAACGGTGGCGGCTATCTCGCCATTGCCAGCGAGGTGGCCTACATGATTGCAGGCTCTGCGCAGACCCGCGGCAAGACTTTCGAGCGCGTTGCTTTCAACGGCAAGCACCCGGTGACGAACCCGGTGACCGGCGAATCCATTGCGCCATATCCCTTCCTCGACGTGGCCCAGGGCTTTTCCGTCAGCAAGAATCAGGCGCTGCCTACGCTGAGCCTGTCGCGCGTCTATGTGCTGACCAGTGAGGACACCTGTTCGGCCAGCGAGTCCATCATCAACAGCCTGCGCGGCATCGGTGTCGAAGTGATCCAGATCGGCGCAGATACCTGCGGCAAGCCCTATGGCTTCTATCCGCAGGACAACTGTGGCACCACCTACTTCTCGATCCAGTTCAAGGGCGTCAACGCGCTGGGCTTCGGCGACTATCCCGCCGGTTTCTCGCCCGCAGTGCGCTCCGGCCAGCAACCCGGCGCGAAGCTTCCCGGCTGCGAGGTCGGCGACGACTACAACCATGATCTCGGTGATTCGGCCGAACGCATGTTCAAGGTGGCGCTGGACTATCGCGCCACCGGCGGCTCCTGCGCACTGGCGATGAGTAGTTCAGGCGCTGCGCCGCGTGTGAAGGCTGCTGCAGCAGCTGACGGGGAGGGCATCCCGCTGAGCCTGCCCACTGAACCCTGGCGCAACAACCGCATTTATCGCTGATGTCCCGGCGTGCCCTGTCCGCCTGTCTGCTGTCCGGCGTGATCGCCGGCTGCATGCAGGCGCGCGCGCCGGCTGCGCAGCCTGCCGTGTTCGAGGCTGGCGATGCCGGGAGCCATGCGGCGTTGCAGGCTGCGCTGCAGCGCACGCTGGGCCGGGACGTGACGCTGGCGCCGGATGCTCTGGTCAATGACACCCAGCTCGTGATCGAGCCCGTGCCTGCGCGCACGGACGGCCGGCGCATCGACGGCCGCGAGATGGGCGGGCGGGCCGAACGCTTCACGCTGTGGCGTGTAGGGCAGGGTTGTGTGCTGCGCCGGGAGGGCAGCGGCGAGCGCATCGAGCTGCCGGGTGCACGCTGCCTCAGTCGGTGAAGAGCTGGCAGATCCCTCAAGGCAGGCGCCGGCGGATTGCGCGAGAATCACGGCTGTTCCCTGTGCCGCGCGCCGCGATGTGCGCGCATTGAACAAATGGGAAGGTGAAGGCGGCCCGGCGGGAGAAGATGATGTCTGATTGACAGCCAGGGGTGCCTGCGCCCTAATCCCCCGAAGTCAATACAACGAGGGGGCGAAATGAAACATTCTGGCTGGTATGCACCGGTTCTGGTGGCTGCGGCGGGTTTTGCGATGACGGCGGATGCGCAGCAGGCGCCGGCAGCGGCTCCGCCCGAACCCATGGGTTTCTTCATCACCAGTGAGGGTCCGGGCAAGGGCGGCGATCTCGGTGGTCTCGCCGGCGCGGATGCGCACTGCCAGAAGCTGGCCACGGCAGTGGGCGCCGGCAACCGCACCTGGCGCGCCTATCTTTCCACCTCTGCGAGCGGTGGCCAGCCGGCCGTGAATGCGCGCGACCGCATCGGCCCTGGCCCCTGGTACAACGCCAAGGGCGTGCTCATCGCGAAGAACGTTGCCGACCTGCATGGCGACATCGAGCGCGACCGCAACAACATCCAGAAGAACACTGCGCTGAACGAGAAGGGCGAGCCCGTGGCGGGCAGCGGCGATACGCCCAACCGGCATGACATCCTCACGGGCTCGGATTCGCTGGGCCGCGCGCCGGCCGGCCCCGAGGACATGAGCTGCAGCAACTGGACCCGTGGCACCGAGGGCGGTGCGGCCCTGGTCGGCCATCACGACCGCATCGGGGGCGGCAACACTTCGTGGAACTCGGTGCACCGCACCCGCGGCTGTGCACAGGAACAGCTACGGCCCTCCGGCGGCGATGGCCTGTTCTACTGCTTCGCGGAGAAGTAGTCCCGATTCCCCGGTCTTCATCGTCTGTGCCCTCCGCGGCGCTTATACTGCCGCCGGGTCCATCGGGGGGCGTGGCTCGCATCATTGTTATGGTTGCAGAGGGCACAGACAGATGAAGAAAAGTACTTTGGCTTTGGCCGTTGCCACGCTCGCTGTGGGTGTCGCGGGAACCTGGTCCGCCGTGACACAGCAGAGCAAGGCAGCCGCTTCCGGCAGCACGGCGTCGCTCGAGGCCCGCATCGCGGAACTGGAAAAGAAAGTGGTCCTGGTGCAGGACGTGCAGGACATCTACAACCTGCAGAACGCCTATGGCTATTACCTCGACCGCAGCCTGTTCGACGACGTGTCGGACCTGTTCGCCGATGACGCGGTGGTGGAGATCAACGCGCGCGGCGTCTACAAGGGCAAGAACGTCCGCAACCTGTTCAAGGGCGCGATGGGCGAGGGCGAGAACGGGCTGAGGTTCGGCCGGGTCAACACCCACATGCAGCTGCAGGGTGTGGTGCACGTGGATCCGGACGGAAAGAACGCCAAGGGCCGCTGGCGCTCCTTTGCGATGCTGGGTTCGGCCGGCCGCAATGGCAAGCCCGGGTTCGGCATGTGGTCGGAGGGCGTCTACGAGATCACCTACCGCAAGTACAACGGCAGGTGGATGTTCCAGACCATGCGCTGGGATCCGATGCTCAATGCCGAGTTCCATCAGGGCTGGGACCGTCCGCTGACGGCGCAGGAAGAATCGCTTGTACCGGGTGCGACGCCGGTGGCGGCCGCTGCGCCGGCCGGTTCGCCGGGCGCTGCCGGCCAGGCGAGCGTGGTGCAGGGCGCAAACCTCAACCAGCGCTTCCCGCCGGACGCGCCGCCCACCCGGCGCATCAAGCCGTTCCCCGAGATCGAGGTGCTGCCGTTCCACTACCCGAACCCGGTGACGGGCAAGCCGACGGTCATCCCCGAACCGCGGCCATAGTCGCAGGTCGCAAGGTCCGGCCCGGGGTTGGGGTGTAGTAGACTGCCGACCCCCCGGACCTTGGCGACCTATACGACTTCCTATGCTGCAGAACCTTGGCGACGTACTGAAGGCCCAGCGATGGCTTGCCTACCTCGTGCTGGGTGCACTGGCGCTGGTGTTCGCCGCGTGGGGCGCCTATGGCATCGTCGATGTCGGGTTCGGCGGCGGCACCTATGCGGCCAAGGTCAACGGCGAGAAGATCTCTCTCAACGAAGCCAATGAGCTGTGGCAGCGCCAGCAGGCACAGCTGGCGCAACTGGCCGGTGGCCAGCTCACGCCCGAGCAGCGCACGCAGTTCCAGCAGCGGCTGCTCGACGGCCAGATACTGAACCTTGCCTCCACGCAGCAGGCCCGCCAGCTGGGCTTCAGGGTCTCCGACGCCCAGCTGCTGCGCGCCATCCAGACCGAGCAGGCCTTCCAGATCGACGGCGCGTTCAATGCCCAGGCCTACCGTTCGCGCCTGGCGTCGGCGGGCATCACTGAAGCGGCCTTCGAGGCCGACCTGCAGAAGAGCCTGCTGTCGGAGCAGCTCGCGGCCGCGATCGGCGGCACGGAATTCCTGACGCCGGCCGAGGCCGGGCGGCTGCTGGCCCTGCAGGACGAGCAGCGCGAGGTGCGCTACCTGCTGCTGCAACCAGAGGCCTACGAGCCCGGCCCTGCCATTGCCGATTCCGACATCGAGGCCTACTACAACGCCCATGCCGCGGAGTTCACGCCGCCCGAGGCCGTGAAGCTGGCCTACGCAGAGCTGACGCTGGCCGACGCAGCCAAGGGCGTGGTGGTCAGCGAAGAAGCGCTGCGCGAGCGCTACGAGAAAGCCAAGGACAGCTACATGGAGCCGGAGCGCCGCCGCGCCCGCCATATCCTCATCGCCGTGGACGCTGCCACCGACGACGCCAAGGCGAAGACCGAGGCCGATGCGCTCTACCAGCGCCTGCAGAAGGGCGAGGATTTCGCCGCGCTGGCGCGGTCCAGCTCCAAGGACAGCGCCTCGGCTGCCGAGGGCGGTGATCTGGGCTGGGCCAGCCGCGATGCCTATGTGCCGGCGTTCGCCGATGCCTTGTTTGCGCTGAAGGAGGGCGAGACCAGCGCTCCGGTGAAGACCCAGTTCGGCTACCACATCATCCGGCTCGAGGGGATCCGGCCGGGCAATGTGCGCACCTTCGAAGACGTGCGCGCCGAGCTGGCCGCGCAGCTGCGCAACGATCTGGCGGCCGAGGCTTTCGGCAACCGCCAGGAAGAACTGCAGGCGCGCATCGAGCGCGGCGGCAGCACGCTGGCGCAGCTGGCGCAGGAGTTCGGCCTCCACACCGGCGAAATCGAGCGCTTCGAGCGCGGCACCGGAGGCCTGCCTCTGGGTTCGGATGCCGAGCTCAACCGCGAGGTCTTCAGCGACCGCGTGCTGAACCAGCGCCAGGTCGGTGGCCCCATACCGCTGGGAGAGGATCGCCTGACGGTGGTGCAGGTGGTGGATCACTTTGCCCCGCAGGTGCAGCCGCTGGCCGAAGTGCGCGCCAGCATAGTCGCCACGCTCACGCGCCAGCGGGGCAGCGAGGAGGCGGCCAAGGCCGCACAGGCTGCGCTGGCAAAACTGCAGGCGGGCACCTCCTACGCACAGGTGGCGAAGGATCTGAAGCTCAAGCCCGAAGCGCCGCGCTTCGTCGGTCGCGATGATCCGGAGCTTCCGGTGGAACTGCGCACGGCCGTATTCCTCACTCCCAAGCCGGGTGCGGTGCAGCGCGGAACGGCGACGCTGGAGGGCGGCGTCACGGCGCTGTTCGAAGTCACCGCCGTCCGCAACCAGCCTGCCAGCGACAACCCGCAGGTGATTGCGCTGCGGGGCCAGCGCGAGCTGCAGCGCTACGCCCTGCGCGAGGTCGATGCCTACTTCACCGAGGTGATAAAGGCGGCGCGCGTGACGAAGAACCCGCAGGCCTTCGCGCAGTAGTGTTTCGGCCATGGCGGAGGTGACAGAGCGCTCCGCCTCGATGGCCCTGATCCTCGGGGCCATGGCCGCCGGCGCGTTGCTGGGCTGGCTGGCAAGGGCGGGCGGGCCGCTCGATGGCCTGCAGCTGGTGGCCTTCGGCGGCTTTCTCGGCGCCGCCTTCCTGAACCTGCTCAAGATGCTGGTGGTGCCGCTGGTGATCGCCTCGATCATCGCGGGCGTGGCCGGCATGGGCGGTCTGCGGGATCTGGGCCGGCTCGGCGGGCTCGCCTTCAGTTATTACCTCGTGACCACACTGCTGGCCGTGGTGCTGGCGCTGCTGTTCGTCAATGGCATTGCGCCCGGCATCATCGACGGCGAACCGGCAGGGCGGCTGCTCGCGCTGCACACGGACTCCGGCGCAGTGGCCGCGAGCGTGCAGGGCCAGGCCGGCCGCAGTCTCGGCGACGTGCTGCTGGGCCTGATTCCCGCCAACCTGTTCGAAGCCGCCGCCGGCACGCGGCTCGTCGGGCTGATCTTCTTCGGCCTGCTGTTCGGCTACTGCATCACGCAACTGGAGCCGCCGCTGCGCGACACGCTCGCGAACTTCTGGCAGGCCACATTCCAGGTGATGATGCGCATGACCGGGTATGTGATGCGGCTTACTCCGCTCGGCGTCTTCGGCCTCACACTGAAGGTGGCGGCCGAGGCGGGGCTGGATGCGGCGCGGCCGCTGCTGCTGTTTGCGCTGTGCGTGGTGGCGAGCCTTGCCGTCTACGCCGTGGTCGTGCTGCCCCTGCTGATGCGCCTTGCCGGCATACGGCGGCCCTGGGCCATCTTCCCGGCGCTGGCGCCCGCGCTGCTCACCGCCTTCTCGACGGCCTCGTCCTCCGCCACCATGCCGCTGACGCTGGATTGCCTGCAGCGCCGCGCCGGCGTCTCGGCGCGGGTCAGCGGCTTCGTGCTGCCACTGGGGACTTCAGTGAACCACGCCGGCAGCGCACTGTACGAGTGCGCGGCGGCCCTGTTCATCGCCCAGGCCTACGGGCTGCACCTGTCCCTGCCCACGCAGCTGGTCGTAGTGCTGCTGGCGCTGCTGACCTCCATGGGCATCGCCGGCATTCCGGCGGCCTCGCTGGTCGGCATCACGGTGATTCTCGCGGCGGTGGGGCTGCCGGTGGAGGCGGTGGGTGTGCTGCTGGTGCTGGACCGCCTGCTCGACATGCTGCGCACCGGCGTGAATGTGCTGGCCGATGCCGTCGGCACCACCATCGTCGCGCGCCTCACGGGGGAGAAGGCCGTCCTCGCCCCGGGCGAGGACGGTGCCTAGTCCGGGAAGCTCATGCCCACCGTGCTGTAGCCACCATCCACGTACAGGATCTCGCCGGTCACGCCGCTGGCAAGTTCGGAGCACAGGAAGGTCGCCGCCTTGCCCACGTCCTCGGTGGTCACGTTGCGGCGCAGCGGCGACGTCTGCGCCACATGCCCCAGCATCTTGCGCAAACCCGGAATCCCTGCTGCGGCCAGCGTCTTGATGGGGCCCGCGGAGATGCCGTTGACGCGGATTTTCTTTGGCCCCAGGTCTGCGGCGAGGAAGCGCACATTGGCTTCCAGGCTGGCCTTGGCCAGCCCCATCACGTTGTAGGAGGGCACCGAGCGCACGGCGCCCAGGTAGCTCAGCGTGATCACTGCGGCGTCGCGGCCTTCCATCAGCGGCGCGGCGGCGCGGGTGAGCGCCGTGAGGCTGTAGCTCGACACATCGTGGGCCACGGCGAAGCTTTCGCGCGTGGTGGCCGTTACGAAGTCTCCGGCGAGCGCCTCGGCCGGTGCATAGGCCACGGCGTGCACGAGGATGTCCAGCGACCCCCACTGCTGCCGCAGCGCAGCGAACACCGCCTCGATCTGCGAATCGACCGTCACGTCCAGCGGCAGCACGATCTTCGATCCCAGCGATTCGGCCAGCGGAGCCACGCGTTCCTTGAAGCGCTCATTGCCGTAGGTGAAGGCCAGTTCCGCGCCATGGGCATGCATCGCCTGCGCGATGCCCCAGGCGATGGAACGGTCAGTGGCCACACCGACGATCAGTGCGCGCTTGCCTGCCAGAATGCTCATGGGTTCCCCTGAATGATGTCTGCGCCGGGACGCGGCCGGGGCCGCATCATACCCTGCGGCGCGGGCAGGCTTCAGCTGCTGGGCGCCACGTAGGCCACCAGCCGCTGGCCCGGCTGCAGCGCATCGCCTGCAAGACCGTTCCACGAGCGCAGGCTGGCCACCGAGACCTTCAGCGCCCTTGCGATCTGCGACAGCGTGTCGCCACGCCGGACGACATAGGTGACCTGCTTGCCGTCACCGGCGATCACCGCGGATTGCGCCGTGTCGGCGGCCGTGCCGCCGCTCAGGCGCAGGCGCTGGCCCGGCCGCAGCGTGGCACTCTGGCTCAGGTGGTTCAGGCGCGCGAGCTGGTTCACGGTCAGGCCATGGCGCTGCGCGATGATCCACATGGATTCGCCCTTGCGCACTACGTGCACGGCGCGCACTCCGGCGGCCGGGCGCCGGTCGACGCGGGCTGCGGCCTGCAGCACCTTCTCCGGCAGCTGCGTCACCGAAGAAGGCACGCGCAGCTCGCTGCCGGCCTGCAGGGCATTGGCATTGTTGAGCCCGTTGAGCTCGCGCAGATGCTGGGCCGTGGTGCCGAAGCGGCTGGCGACGGAATTCACCGTGTCGCCCTCGCGCACGGTGTAGCGCTCCACGCGCATGCGCTGGTCCGGCGTGAGCTGCAGCAACCCCTCGGTGAAGGTGTCGGCCGCGTCCTCCGGAACCAGCAGGAAATGCGGGCCGCTGGGGTCCGTGGCCCAGCGGTGATGCGCCGGATTCAGCACGTACATCTCTTCGGTGGTGATGCCCGCCAGTTCCGCGGCCACGGCCATGTTGATCTGGCCGCCGGTCTCGACACGGCGGAAATACGGCAGGTCCGGAATGCCCTCGATCACGAGGCCATACTGTTCCGGATTCGCTACCAGGCGCGACATGGCGAGCAGCCGCGGCACGTAGCCACGCGTCTCGGCAGGCAGGCGCAGGCTGAAGAAATCGGTCTTGCGCCCCGCCGCCCGGTTGCTGCGGATGGCGCGGCTCACATTGCCCTCGCCGCAGTTGTAGGCGCCGATGGCGAGCAGCCAGTCGCCGTCGAACATGTCGTGCAGGTATTGCAGGTAGTCGAGCGCGGCCTGGGTGGCGGCCACCAGGTCGCGCCGCCCGTCGTACCACCAGTCCTGCTTGAGCTCGAAGCGGCTGCCCGTGGCCGGAATGAACTGCCACAGCCCTGCGGCCCGCGCGCGCGAATAGGCGTAGGGCTCGAAAGCGCTCTCGATCACCGGCAGCAGCGCGATCTCCATGGGCATGCCGCGCGCTTCCACCTGCTCGACGATGTACTGCAGGTAGGGGGCGGCACGCGTGAAGGTGCGCTCGATGAATTCAGGGTTGCTGGCATACCACTTAGCTTCGCTGTCGATGCGCGGGTTGCGTACCCCCGAGATGGCGAGGCCGGCGCGGATCCGGTCGAAGATGTCGCGGGTGACGATCGGGACGTCGGTGAGGCCGAGGCCCGAGCTCAGGTCGAAGGACAGGGGGTTCAACAGGGGGTTGTTGGCAGGGACATTGACCGGGACCGGTGTCGGGATGACCGCGGAGGCTGGGGCGCCGGCGGCCGGTGGCGTCGAGGCGGCGCCGGTGTCTGCGGTACGTGCGCTGGTGCCCGGGAGGGCTGCGCAGCCCCCCAGCAGGGTACTAAGACCCAAGGCGAGCCCGGCGCAGGCTCCTGCTTTCGATCGCCTCAACACTCACCCCCGGGGTTGCGTACCCGTTCCGGATTCCCCAATTGCGGATGGCAGTCCGCGTCCCAGCCAGCCTAAGATTTGACCGGGCGGTATTTAACCGGCACGGTCACAGAATTGCCAAGTCTTTTCCACAAGCCCCGGGAGGCCGGGAAGCGGGCCAGGTGGCTTTCCTCGCCGCTGGGGCGGCAGCTGCTGGAGGGCGAGGCCCAACTGCTGCGCGGCCTGCTCGACGAGGTCTTCGGCCTGGAGCTGCTGCAGCTGGGCGGCTGGGGCATGTCGCGCGAGCTGCTCTCCGCCAGCCGCACGCGGCGCCAGAGCATCATTGCCGAGGGGAGCGAGGGCGCTCCGGACATCATCGCGCGCCTGGACCAGCTGCCCATCCAGACCGCCACCGTGGATGCGGTCGTGCTGCCCCACACGCTGGAATTCGCCGACGACCCCCAGGCCATCGTGCGCGAGGCCGACCGCGTGCTCACCGGCGAGGGGCAGCTCATCGTGCTGGGCTTCAGGCCCGCGAGCCTGTGGGGGCTACGCTCGGCGGCCTCCCGCGAGGGCTATCCGGCGGGGCTGCGGCAGATGCTCAGTCCGCGCCGCGTGCAGGACTGGCTGCGGCTGCTGGGCTACGAAGTCGTCACGCAGAAAAGCTATCTGTACAGCCGTCCGTGGAATGCGCACCCCGAAGCTAGTCGGTGCATCCTGCGGCGCGGCCTCTTCAACCCCATGCCCGCGGCAGCCTGGTTGCTGCGGGCCCGCAAGCATGTTTACCGCATGACGCCGCTGCGGCTGCGCTTCCTGCGCGAGCGGCGGCCGGTGATCGGCGCAACGCCGGCGCCGACCACGCGCAACCGACCGTGACACAACCGCGGAGTGCCTGTTTGACCGACGTGACGATCTATACCGACGGCGCCTGCCGCGGCAATCCCGGGCCGGGGGGCTGGGGCGCATTGCTCATCGCGGGCGATACCCACCGCGAGCTCTCCGGCGCCGAGGCCGACACCACCAACAACCGCATGGAGCTCATGGCCGCCATCGAGGCGCTGCGCGCCCTGCGCCGGCCCGTCAGCGCCACGCTCTATACCGATTCGAAATACGTCTGTACCGGCATCCAGGAGTGGCTGCCGCAATGGAAGCAGCGCGGCTGGAAGACCGCCGACCGCAAGCCGGTAAAGAACATCGATCTGTGGCAGGCCCTCGATGCCGCTGCGGCGCCGCATGCGGTGCGGTGGCGCTGGGTAAAGGGGCATGCCGGCAACGAAGGCAATGAGCGCGTCGATGCGCTGGCCAATGCGGCGATCGACCGTCTGCTGGGACGCGGTCTGCTGGACTAGAATTGCGTCCATGAGACAGATCGTCCTGGATACCGAAACCACCGGCCTCGAAGCCGAGCGCGGCCACCGCATCATCGAGATCGGCTGCGTCGAGGTGGTTAACCGGCGCGCCACCGGCCGGCATCTGCACCACTACATCCACCCCGACCGCGACATCGATGCTGGCGCGGCGGCCGTGCATGGCATCACCCTCGAGAAGCTCGCTGGCAAGCCGCGCTTCGAGCAGGTCGCCGAGGAGTTCCTGGCCTTCGTCGACGGCGCGGAGCTGGTGATCCACAACGCGCCCTTCGACGTCGGCTTCATCGACATGGAAATCAAGCGCTGGGCAAGGATCTCCGGCAAGGAGGCTTTCTCGATCCGCAGCCGCTGCGGCGTGCTCGATACGCTGGCCCTGGCGCGCGAGCTGCATCCGGGGCAGCGCAACGGCCTCGATGCGCTGTGCAAGCGCTATTCCATCGACAATTCACACCGCCAGCTGCACGGCGCGCTGCTCGACGCGCGCATCCTCGCCGATGTGTATCTGGCGATGACGGGCGGCCAGAATTCGCTGGCGCTGGATGAGGCCGTGCGCGCGGCCGGGTTCGCCAGCGGCGGTGCCCAGGCGGCCGCCTCCCGGCCGGCGGCGCCGTTGGCGGTGGTCGCGGCCTCCGCGGAGGAGGTGGCGGCCCACGATGCCTTCATGGAAGTGATCCGCAAGGCGAGCGGGGGCAAGGCGATCTGGACGGCGTAGCTGCAATGCGGGGATTGGCTGGCAGTACTCCCGGCTCCGGTCTTGGCTAGAATCGCGGGATGAAAGTCCCGCTGCTAGATCTCAAGCCCCAGTATCAGTCGCTGAAAGGCGACATCGATGCGGCCATCGCCCGCGTCTGCGAAAGCCAGCATTTCATCCTCGGGCCGGCGATCAAGGAACTGGAAGCGGGTGTTGCCGCCTACAGCCAGTGCGCCCATGGCATCGGAGTGTCTTCGGGTACGGATGCGCTGCTGCTGGCGCTGATGGCCCTGGACATCGGCGCCGGGGACGAGGTGATCACCAGCTCCTACACCTTCTTTGCCACCGGCGGCACCATCGCCCGTGCCGGAGCGCGGCCGGTGTATCTGGACATCGATCCGGTGAGCTTCAATCTTTCGCCGGCGTTGGTCGGGAAGTTCCTGCGCGAACAGTGCGAGCGGCGCGGCACGGAGCTGGTGAACAAGACCACCGGCGGACGCGTGAAGGCGCTGATGCCGGTGCATCTGTACGGACAGCTCGCCGACATGGCGGCGCTGATGCCGCTGGCGCGTGAGTTCGGGCTCAAGGTCATTGAGGATGCCGCCCAGGCCATCGGTGCGGCCGATGCTGCGGGCAAGCGCGCCTGCAGTTTTGGCGAGGTGGGCTGTCTGTCGTTTTTCCCCACCAAGAACCTCGGTGCTTTCGGCGATGCCGGTGCCTGCGTCGCCAACGATGCCGCGCTGGCCCAGCGCATGGCCATCCTGCGCGTGCATGGCATGGAGCCCAAGTACTACCACGCCTATGTCGGCGGCAATTTCCGCATCGACGAGATCCAGGCCGCGGTGCTCAACGTGAAGCTCAAGGCGCTGGACCAGTGGACTGCGGGACGTCAGCGCAACGCGAAGTACTACGATGGCGCGTTTGCCGACGCGCAGCTCGGCGGCAAGGTGATCACGCCGGCCGCGGGCCCGGGCGTGCGGCACATCTACAACCAGTACGTGATCCGCGCGCAGCAACGCGATGCACTGCGCAAGCACCTGGCGGAGGCTGGCGTGGGTACGGAGGTGTACTACCCGGTGCCGCTGCACCAGCAGCAGTGCTTTGCGTACCTGGGTTACAGGACGGGACAGTTGCCCGAATCCGAACGGGCGGCAGCCGAAACGCTGGCGCTACCCATCTATCCCGAGCTCACGACGGCGCAGCTGCAGTACGTCGTGGATTGCATCGCCGCGTTCTACCGCACTCATTGAGGGGCAATATGAGCACCTCTTCGTGGATCGACGGTCCTTCGGTTCCTGCCTGGCGTGCCCTCGGTGTTGCAGCGGAGTCGCTGGCAGGTACCTCGATTGCGGATCTGTGGAGCGCGGATGCCGAGCGGGCGGGGCGGTTCATCGTCGAGGGCGCGGGGCTGGTGCTGGATTTCACGCGCCAGCGCCTCGATCATGCGGCATTCGACTTGCTGTGCCGGCTGGCCGATGAGGTGAAGCTGCGCGAGCGCATCGAGTCAATGTACCGTGGCGAGCTGATCAACAACACCGAGAACCGCGCCGTGCTGCATACCGCCCTGCGGCGGCAGGGCGCGCCGTTCGCCAAGGAGGTGGGCAACGAGCGCCAGCGCATGCTGGACTTCGCCGAAGGCGTGCGCAGCGGCCGCATCCGCGGCAGCACTGGCGAACCCTTCGAGCGCGTGGTGAACATCGGCATCGGCGGCTCGGATCTGGGACCGGCGATGGCGGTACAGGCACTGCACCAGTTTGCCGCGGGTGGTCCCTATATCGATTTCGTTTCCAACGTCGATGGCTGCCGGCTGGCCGACGTGCTCGCCGTGGCCGATCCGCGGCGCACTCTGTTCATCATCTGCTCCAAGACTTTCACTACGCTCGAGACGCGCACCAACGCCGAGACTGCGCGCCGCTGGCTGCAGGCGCAGCTCGGAGAGGCAGCGGTTCCGCCCCATTTCGCCGCCGTGTCCGTGAATGCCGCGGCGATGGACGCTTTTGGTGTGCACCCCGAGCACCGGTTCATGATGTGGGACTGGGTGGGTGGCCGTTATTCGCTGTGGTCGTCCATCGGCGTGTCGCTGGCCATCGCCGTGGGGCCAGCGCATTTCCGGGAGCTGCTCGCCGGCGGGGCGCAGGTGGATGAGCACTTCCGCAGCGCGGCGTGGGCACAGAACCTGCCCGCGCTGATGGGCCTGATCGGCGTGTGGAACATCAATTTCCTGAAGCTGCCCACGCTTGCCGTACTGCCCTATGACGACCGTCTGGGGCGCTTCCCGGCCTATCTGCAGCAGCTGGAGATGGAGAGCAATGGCAAGTCCGTGCGCCGCGACGGCACCGCCGTTGCCTGTGCGACTGCGCCGGTGATCTGGGGCGAGCCCGGCAACAATGCCCAGCACTCCTTTTTCCAGATGTTGCATCAGGGCACATTGCGCGCGGCGCTGGATTTCCTGCTGCCGGCGATCTCTTCCTGCGGCGACCAGAACGCGCAGGATCTCGCCATCGCCAACTGCCTTGCGCAGGCCGAGGCCTTTGCCTTCGGGCAGGCATCGCCATTGCCGCAGAAAGTGCATGAGGGCAACCGGCCGAGCAGCCTGGTGCTGTTCCGCAAGCTGGACCCTGCGGCGCTAGGCCGACTCATTGCACTGTATGAGCACAAGGTGTTCACGCAGAGCGTGGTATGGGGCATCAACGCCTTCGATCAATGGGGCGTGGAGCTGGGCAAGAAGCTGGCGGAGTCGATCGCGCCGCTGGTGGCAGGGCAGGGGCCTGCGCAAAGCGCATCGCTTGCGGTGTCGCTGGCGAAAGTCCGCGAATTGCGACAAGAGGATACGTTGCGGAGCTAATCTGTTCGATGAGACAATATGGTCATTTCCATGACCATATTGCAGGGCTGTTCATGCAGCGGTATTCCGTGGCCGAAGCCAAGGCCAGATTCAGCGAAGTGCTTGCCAAGGTGGAGGCCGGGCGCGATGTGGTCATCACCCGCCGAGGTGAGCCGATTGCGCGCATTTCAGGTGTGGAGGGTGCCCGCCGCCCCCTGAACCTCAATGCCATAGATGCTTTCCGCAACAGTCTCCCCGCCCAGCAGCAGGCAGCGGCCGAATTGCTCCGGCGGCTGCGCGACGAGAAATATTGATGCTTTATCTGGATACCAGCGTGCTGGTGTCTTTGCTGATTCCGGAGGCCGATTCCCCGGTTGTGCGCAACTGGATCGAAGGGCAGCTGGATGAGGCTCTGACCACCAGCGACTGGGCGCTGGTCGAGTTCGCCAGTGCCATGGGAATCAAGGTCCGGCAGAAAGCGCTCAAGGCACGGCAGGCCGAGGAGGCCATCGGAACGTTGGGCACGCTGGCGGCCGACAGCCTGGTCATGCAAGCACCTACCCGGGCTGCGTGCTCCCATGCCGTTTCTCTTGCGGCCCGGTTCCGTGAGGGTCTGCGGGCGGGGGATGCGCTGCACCTGGCTGTGGCAATGGAGGCCGGCGCGGACTCTTTCGCTACGCTGGATCGCAATCTGGCAGCGGCTGCGAAGGCATTGCGTCTTCCTCTTCGGATCATGGATCCGGCTGCTCGCGGTGCGGTGCGATGATGCGGCTGGGTCCGGCAGTGGCGGTTGCCCTCGGCGGCCTGCTGTACTTGGCTGCGCCCATGGCGGCAGCCCAGGCATTCTTTCTTCCTGCGACCGATTCCCGCCTGCGCGATGATGTGGCATTGCTCGTCGATGAGGGTGTGATCAACCTGCCGGCGAATGCCTGGCCGCTGCCCGCGCGGGATGTGGCGGATGCGGTGGAGCGTGTCGATGCGAGTTCGATACTGGAGCCCGGGCTTCAGGCGGCTCTGCTGCATGTGCAGAGACGGGCACGGCCGACGGATAATGCCGGTGATTGGCAGTTGCGTGAGGTTTCCGTTACGGCCGGAGAAGAGGGGTTGCTGCGGGACAGCGCCACGCTGGGACGGGATCATCTCGAAGTGTCTTCGCGAGGCGGCGCGACCACTGATCGCTGGGGTTTGGCGCTGCAGGTGACAGGTGTTGTCTCACCGCAGGACGGGAAGAACTGGCGGCTGGATGGCACGGAATTGACCGTGCGCCTGGGTAATTGGCTTTTCAGTGCGAATGCTCTGCCGCGCTGGTGGGGGCCAGGGCGGGATGGAAGTCTCATTCTTTCTACCAACGCACGCCCAACGCCAGGTCTTTCGCTAGATCGTATGAACAGCGAGCCTTTCAGGCTGCCCGTGTTGCGTTGGCTGGGGCCCTGGCGGTTCACAGGCTTCGTGAACGCCATGGAATCCAATCGGCCGGACGTTGATCACCCTCTATTCACGGGTATGCGGTTGTCATTCAAGCCAATTCCAATCATGGAGATCGGCTTGTCGCGCACAGCTCAGTTCTGTGGTCAGAACGAGGCAGGTACTCGGCCCCGCTGCAACCTCGGGCAATTCCGGCGCGTTCTATTTGGTTCAGACAATACCGGCATTCGGGTCGACCCAGCGCTTGAGCCTGGCAACCAGATGGCCGGTGTTGATTTACGCCTGGTCTCGCCCATCAAGGCTGTGCCCGTGGCCATCTATACCCAGCTGATCGGCGAGGACAATTCTTCCACCGGCATTCCTGAACGTTACCTAGGGTTGTTCGGTGCCGAGGGGTGGTGGATGCGTGAGAATGGCAGCGTGTTGAGGGCGCGCTTGGAATATGCCAATACCAGTTGCAAGTACTACTCGCCCAACGAGAATCCGGACTGCGCCTACCGGCACCATATTTTCTACGCGGGCTACCGCTACCGCGGCCTGAATATAGGTCATTCTACGGATTCGGATTCCGAATCGGTCGGTGCTTCCCTCAGTTTGCGCCGGGCGAATGGGCAGCAGTGGGGTGTTCATCTGCGGCGTGCCTCCCTGGATAGGTATGGGGAAGTCGACAATTACAATCCCCTGACCAAGGGAGCAGGCAAGTACCATGCCGTCGAGCTTTCATGGAGTGGGGCTGTCCTTGGTCAGGATATTGCCCTGCAGGCAGGCGTGGAACGGAGGGAGCCCGGCGGCGGGTCCCGGGAAACCCGCCCGTTCGGTTTTCTGCAGTGGCGCAAGTCTCTGTAATATCAATGAGCCATGACATCTGAGCTTTTCACTATGCATGCAGTTGCAGCCTTTCAGTGGCGGTCTTGGTTGATGGGAGCGGCGTTGTGCCTGCTAACGCAGCTTTCAATGGCGCAGGTGTCCGCCGAGCAGCTGGACATCTTCAATAACCTCACGCCGGAGCAGCAACAGAGCATTCTGCAGCGGGTTGGGGGCGCGCGATCAGATGGCAGCGCCTCATCAGATGCCAGTAGTAGTGCGCGTTTGCAGGAAACGTTGAAGCAGAAGGATCAGGGACGTCGCCGTTCTGCAGCAGAAACAGAATTCGATGATCGGACTTTCCGCGCCAGTGATACGGTAGTCATCGAGGTTGGCTTGCCGCGCAAGTCTGCCGCCCAATTGCAGCCCCAGGGCCAGGAACAAGCTCCAGGGCTTCCCGGCATCCAGGCATCGGTGCCGACGCCTGCGGAGCAAGCCGCCCAGCAACGCCGCCTGGGCATGGTTGAGGCGTTGACGCCGGCAGAGCGTCTGAAACTCGATGAACTGATCAAGGCGATACTTTCCCGTAATCCTTATGAGCTGGATCGCAATGCAAGATTGAATCTGCCCGGGTTCACCCCGATTGAGCTCGGCGGTTTGACAGAGGAGCAGGCCACGCAGAGGTTGTCGCTGGAACCCATGCTCCTGCCGCTGGAGATTCATCTCTCGCGCCTGCCGCTGGCAAGGACAGACGCCAGCGGACTCAAGCCCTTTGGTTACGACCTTTTTGACAATGCGCCCTCTACGTTTTCCCCCGTCACTGATGTTCCTGTGCCGGCCGAGTACGTCGTGGGGCCGGGCGATCAATTGCGGGTGCAACTCTTCGGCAGTCAGAATCGCAATCTGGCGTTGACTGTTAACCGCGATGGTGCGATCAGTTTGCCGGAGCTTGGTCCAGTCAGGGTCGCCGGCATGACCTTCGCTGCCGCGCAACGCGCCATCGAGGCTCGGGTTTCCCAGCAGATGATCGGCGTGCAAGCCAGTGTTTCCATGGGGGACATGCGTTCCATACGCGTGTTCGTGCTGGGCGAAGCGCGTGTGCCCGGGTCCTACACGGTGAGCGGTCTTGCCACAATGACGACGGCGCTATTCGCGTCTGGCGGCGTGAAGCCGATTGGTTCGCTTCGCAATATCCAGTTGAAGCGGCAGGGCAATGTAGTGCGGCAGCTGGATCTCTACGATCTGCTGATTCGCGGCGATACCAGCGACGATGCCAAGCTGCTGCCAGGGGATGTCATTTTCATTCCTCCTTCCGGTCCCGTGGTGTCGGTGCATGGCGAGGTCAAGCGTCCTGCGATCTATGAAACCCGGGGTGAAACCAGTCTGGCAGATCTGGTGCGGCTTGCTGGGGGCCTGACTCCGGAGGGCGATGCCAGCCGTGTCAGTGTCACACGCATCGATGCAAATGGGCAGAGAAGGGTCATCAATCTGAACCTCGCGCAGGATGCTGGCGGAGCTCAGGCATCCCGCAATGGCGATGTGCTGCATGTTGCGGCACTTAAGCCTCAACTGGATTCAGGCGTGACGCTGGAGGGGTTTGTCTACCGGCCCGGGGTTGCGGCCTGGCGTGAGGGGCTGCGACTGACGGATGTGATCGGTTCAGTGGACGAGCTCAAGCCCACGGCGGACCAGCGTTACATACTCATCCGCCGCGAAGGCGGTGTTGACCGCCGCGTATCCGTGCTTTCCGCCGATCTGAGCGCCGCGCTGGCTGCGCCCGATTCGAATGCCAACGTACGGCTCATGCCGCGTGATCGCGTGACTGTGCTCGATCTCGGCCCCAGCCGTGAACGGGTCATTCGGCCTCTGATGGAAGAGCTGAAGCTTCAGTCGGCTCTTTCCCGCCCAACAGAAACGGTGCAGGTGGGAGGTAACGTGAAGGTGCCGGGCGAATATCCGCTTGAACCGGGTATGCGCATCAGCGATCTCATAAGGGCAGGCGGCAGTCTGGATTCATCTGCCTACGGCGGCATGGCAGAGCTGGCCCGATACGTCCTCGCAGGAGATGGCGGTCGCAGTACGCAGTTGCTGCAGATAGACCTTGCGGCTGTACGTAGCGGGGATCCTGCCGCCAATCTCGAGCTGCAGCCTTTCGACTACTTGCTCATCAAGGAAACTCCAAACTGGGCAGATCGTGAATCCGTGACCCTGCGCGGCGAAGTACGGTTCCCAGGAACATACCCCATCCGCAAGGGTGAAACGCTTCATCAGCTTCTCACTCGCGCGGGGGGGTTGACCACCTTCGCATTTCCGGAAGGTAGTGCGTTTACACGTCGGGATCTGAGAGAGCTTGAGCAGAATCAGCTGGACCGGTTGGCCGATCGACTGCGTGCTGACGTCGCAGCGCTGGCGCTCTCCGCCGCCAACGCGGGTCAAGGGGAGGCGGCTCGATCCCTGCAATCCGGACAGGCATTGCTGACTCAGTTGCAGAGTTCAAAGGCGGTAGGGCGGTTCGTGATTGATCTCCCGGGCCTGCTGGCAATGCCGGTGGGTGGTCAGAAGGACGTTGTTCTGCGCGACGGTGACGAGCTTGTCATACCCAGGCAACGCCAGGAAGTAACCGTGATCGGTGAGGTGCAGAACGCGACTTCACACTTGTTCCTGCCGAAGTTGCGGCGCAGTGACTATATCGAGATGAGTGGCGGTACCACCAAGAAGGCCGATGCTGGCCGCATTTATGTGGTTCGCGCGGATGGCAGCGTTGCCAATCGGGAGGGAGGCTTTCTAACCCGAAGCTACGAGAGATCTATCAAGCCGGGCGACACCATCGTTGTGCCACTGGATACTGAGAGGATGCCACGCCTGCCGTTCTGGCAAGCGGTGACGCAGATCTTGTACAACGTTGCGATTTCGGTGGCGGCAGTCCGCGTCTTCTGAATGGTTTCTGCCACGAGCAAATCCAATGGCGCAAGTTGAGCGAAAGCTTCCGCTTTCAGGAGAGTAATGTGAGTGGGTTTTCACGCGAAGCGGAGATGATCGAGCACGTCGAGGGTGATATCAGCATCCGCGAGCTGTGGATGTTGGTATGGAATGGCAAGTGGATCATCCTGACTGCTGCGCTTGTGCTTGCGAGCATCTCGGCTGCCTACGCATTTCTGGCAACTGAGTGGTGGAAGTCAGAAGTGGTCCTGTCGCCGGTGGAAAGCAATAGGATGCCTGCCCTCGGGGGAGGTCTGGCGGGTCTGGCAGCTCTTGCAGGCGTGAATTTGGGTACCGATGGTAACTCGGTGGATGCGATTGCCGTCTTGAAATCCAGAGAGTTTGCCCGGGAGTTCATCAAAGACAACAACCTGTTGCCTGTATTGTTCGAAAACAAGTGGGATTCCGGCAAGAAGGATTGGCGTAGTTCGGATCCGCGCGAGCGTCCGGACGAGCGAGATGGTGCCGAATATTTCCATCGAAATGTCATGTCGGTTGTTCAGGACAACAAGACACGGCTCGTAACGCTTTCAGTGCAGTGGACGGATGCTCGTCTTGCTGCGAAGTGGGCAACAGATCTGGTTGAGCGTATTAACCGCAAGATGCAGCAGCGTGCTTTGTTGCGATCCGAGAGCAATTTGGCCTATCTGCGGACGGAATTGAGCGAGACAAATGTCGTCGGACTGCAGCAGGCCTTGGGGAGGTTGATTGAAGATGAGATGCAGACCTACATGCTTGCACGCGCGAGTGACGACTTCGCATTTAGAGTGATTGATGCAGCAGCGGTTCCCAAGACCAAGTCCAAGCCAAGGCGAATGCTTGTCATTGCGGTGGGTACGCTTGCTGGGTTTTTTTTGGGTGTCATGTGCGTCGTTGTGCAAAAGGCGTTGAGCCCGGGGCAAGGGAAGTGAATGGTTGAGCAGACGCGGGTCGGTCATGGTCAGGTTCGTCATTGCGCGAAGTGCGGTCGGCAAGCAAGCACGGTTCATTCCGAGCACTACTACGAGCCGTTTCCACGCGTGCAGGTGCGCGTCGATTTTGCACAGTTGAAAACGATATTCGAGAGCGATCGGGGCGTGTTTCTTCGCTGCAGGTTGTTCGGGTCGGCTCCAGTAGCGAGCTCTTTCGGACAGTGATCTGATTCGACTGAGCGTCAGACCGTTTGGTCTGTGTTCGATTGGCGGAGCCGTTCTCCCGGGGCGGGCAAGGCGGTCCGGTCAAGCAGCCGTTGAGCAAACTAAATTCAGGTTACTTGGATGAAAGTTGAAAATAAAAAAATAGCTTTGATCGGCCTGGGCTATGTCGGTCTTCCCTTGGCAGTTGAGTTTGGCAAGGTTCGTCCAGTGCTGGGCTTCGACATCAACGACACTCGTATCGCCGAGTTGCGTGCAGGTAAAGACGGCACGCTCGAAGTGACTCCGGAATACTTGGCAGCTGCCACGCAGCTCGAATACAGCAGTGACCGCGGGAAACTCGCGGATTGCGGTATCTTCATCGTGACTGTCCCGACCCCTATAGATACAGCCAACCGTCCCGACTTGACGCCTCTCATCAAGGCCAGCGAAACCGTGGGAAGTGCCATGAAAGCTGGTGCGATCGTGATTTACGAATCGACAGTTTACCCCGGGTGTACGGAAGAGGTCTGTGTCCCCATTCTTGAGCGCGAATCCGGGCTCAAATTCAATGAAGGTTTTTTTTGCGGCTACAGTCCTGAACGCATCAACCCTGGCGACAAGGTCAATACGCTCACTACCATCAAGAAAATCACCAGTGGAAGTACGGCCGAGGTAGCCGAGGCGGTCGATGCGCTGTACAAGAGCATCATCAAGGTCGGCACGTGGAAAGCCAGTAGCCTCAAAGTGGCAGAAGCCGCCAAGGTCATCGAGAACAGCCAGCGCGACCTCAATATCGCTTTCGTCAATGAGCTCTCCGTCATCTTTGATCGGCTGGGAATCGATACGATTGAAGTACTTGAGGCGGCGGGCAGCAAATGGAATTTCCTGCCATTCCGTCCAGGGATGGTGGGTGGTCACTGCATTGGAGTTGATCCTTACTATCTGACCCACAAGGCCGAGGAAATTGGCTATCACCCTCAGGTCATTTTGGCTGGGCGGCGCATTAACGACAACATGGCTCGTTATGCCGCTCGCAACGTTATTCGTCTGATGCTGAAGAATGGTATTGACGTCGCACGTAGCACTGTGGGCGTGATGGGAATTACGTTCAAGGAAAATTGCCCGGATATCCGCAACAGCAAAGTTGCAGATCTAGTGAAGGAACTCGAAAACTGGGGGGCAAGCGTGGTGGTTGCGGATCCCTGGGCGAACTCGGAGGAGGTTGATCATGAATATGGCATCCGCCTCGGGTCCATTGATGAATCAAACAAAGTGGATGCCTTGGTGGTGGCGGTTGGTCACAGCGAATTTCGCGCGATGACGCCCAGGCAGCTCAGGAAATTCTGCTCCACTGAAAAGCCCGTCTTGGCTGATATAAAAGCCCTGTACAGCCGGCATGATGCAGCCGATGCTGGATTCACGGTTTTTCGCTTCTGAGAATCGGCAAAGGAGCATTCATGCAGCACTATCCACCCATCACAGGCCGCAAGATCAGGATTGCCGTTGTTGGTTGTGGCCGCATTTCAAAGAACCACTTCGGATCCATCCAGCAACACAAGGAAGAGTTTGAGCTGTCCGCCATCTGCGACATCGATCCGGTTGTTCTTGCGGAGCATGCAGGGAAGTACAAGGTTCCGGCTTACCGGTGTATGGAAGAAATGCTCCAGAAAGAGCAGCTCGACCTGGTTGCTCTATGTACGCCAAGCGGCATTCACCCCGATCAAGCCGTTCTGGCAGCGAAGCACCAAGTCCATGTGATCAGTGAAAAGCCCATGGCCACGCGCTGGAATGATGGTGTGCGCATGGTCAAGGCGTGTGACGAAGCTGGAGTGCGCTTGTTTGTGGTCAAACAAAATCGCCTCAACACCACGTTGCAATTGCTCAAGCGTGCCGTTTCCGAAAGGCGCTTCGGAAAGATTCACATGGTCCACCTCAACGTGTTCTGGACCCGGCCGCAGACCTACTATGACCAGGGCAACGGTTGGCGTGGCACATGGGAGTTTGACGGTGGCGCTTTCATGAATCAGGCCAGTCATTATGTTGATCTGCTTGATTGGCTGATCGGTCCGATCGAAAAGGTCCAGGCGATGATGAGTACTACCCGCGATATCGAGGTCGAAGACACGGGGGTTCTCAACGTCAGATGGCGTAGCGGCGCGCTCGGCTCAATGAGCGTCACCATGCTCACCTATCCGAAGAACCTGGAAGGTAGTATCACTGTCCTTGGGGAGAGGGGTACCGTTCGTGTTGGCGGGGTCGCTGTCAACGACATACAGCTTTGGCTGTTTGATGAACCCAAGGACTACGATCAGCAGATCCAGAGCGCCAATTATGAAACCACCTCGGTCTATGGCTTTGGGCATCCGCTCTACTACAAGAACGTCATCGATGTGCTGCGGGGCAATGCTGAACCAGAAACCGACGGCCGCGAGGGCTTGAAATCTCTGGAACTCCTCATTGCCGCCTATTTGTCAGCCCGGGATGGCAAAACAGTATCGCTGCCGCTGGAGTATTGAGCGGGGCAAGCATTGACATCGTGGGCAATGCCGCACGGAAGTATGCCATTCATCGTTTAGAGAGCCTCGCTACTCTGTCAGATGGCAGATGGCAGATGGACTGCAGCCTCGGTTTTGGCGAAAAATTCAGCCATGCGATTCATTGAGGGACTATGACCGACATCACCATCCATCCCACCGCGGTCGTTGATGAAGGTGCCCTAATTGGGGAAGGTAGCCTCGTTTGGCATTGGGTCCATGTATGTGGGGGAGCCAGAATCGGCAGGGGCGTGTCCTTGGGACAGAATGTCTTTGTCGGCAACAAGGTCGTCATCGGTGACCGCTGCAAGATTCAGAACAATGTTTCTGTCTACGACAACGTCACACTGGAAGAAGGCGTTTTCTGTGGTCCCAGCATGGTCTTTACCAATGTCTACAATCCCCGTTCACTCATTGAGCGAAAAAGCGAATACCGCAATACTCTCATCAAGAGAGGCGCTACTCTGGGTGCCAACTGCACCATTGTCTGCGGCCTAACAGTAGGCGAATACGCTTTTGTGGGGGCCGGTGCCGTGGTCAACAAGGATGTAAAGCCCTATGCGTTGATGGTTGGAGTGCCGGCAAGACAGATCGGATGGATGAGTGAATTCGGTGAGCGGATCCCGCTGCAGCTTGAGGGAGAGGGTGAATACACCTGCCCGCATAGCAACCAGAAATACCGACTACACAACGACCAGATTCAGCGAGTCTATCCATGACCATTCCGTTCATTGATCTCAAGGCCCAATACGAGGCTCTCAAGCCGCAGATCCAAGGGCGGATTAACCGGGTGTTGGAGCATGGCCAGTACATCATGGGGCCTGAAGTCAAAGAGCTCGAAGAAAAACTCGCGACCTATACCGGAAGCAAACACTGCATTACCGTCGCCAGCGGCACCGAAGCTCTGCTAATCAGCCTGATGGCTCTTGGCGTAGGTCCGGGAGACGAGGTGATCACCACTCCGTTCACATTTGTGGCCACGGCAGAGGTGATTGTGCTGCTCGGGGCCACGCCGGTGTATGTGGACATCGAGGTCGAAACCTGCAACATCAACGCTGGCCTGATTGAGGCTGCCATTACGCCAAAGACCAGGGCCATCATGCCCGTGAGTCTGTATGGCCAGCCGTCCGACATGGATGAGGTCAACGCCATTGCAGCGCGGTATGGCAACATTCCCGTCATTGAAGACGCGGCACAGAGTTTTGGCGCGACCTACAAAGGCCGGAGGAGCTGCAACCTCAGTGCCATCGGCTGTACCAGTTTTTTTCCGAGCAAGCCGCTGGGCTGCTATGGCGACGGCGGTGCGATATTTACCAGCGATGATGCCCTCGCGCAGGCCTGCCGGGAAATTCGCGTTCACGGCCAGAGCCGGCGCTATGTCCATACCCGCATTGGCGTCGGTGGACGGATGGATACCATGCAATGCGCGGTTGTCCTCGCAAAGCTTGAGCGCTTCGATTGGGAGGTCGTGCAGCGGTTGGCGATGGGGCGCGCTTACAACAAACTGCTGGATTCGGCAGGAGTGCCCCGCATTGAGCAACGAGCGGATCGCACCAGTGTTTTTGCGCAGTACACCGTGGCCGTGCAAAACCGCGAAGCGGTCGTCAGGGCGCTGCAGGAATCTGGCATTCCGACGGCCATCCATTACCCCGTGCCTCTCAATGAGCAACCGGCTTACAGGGGCCTGTCCCGCGGTGATTCGACACCGGTTGCACAAGCCATGGCCAACAAGGTCATGAGTTTGCCGATGTCTCCAGATATCACGCCGGAAACGCTGCATCAAGTAGTGTCGGTAGTGCGCCAGAGTTTGAGCTGAAGCAGGCCTCGCGAGCGCTCGGAAAAAAACGCTCATGAAAGCAGGCAAGATTCTGGGTTTCGCTGTAGGGCCGATCGGCGCTGCAATATTGGGCGCCATCACCCTGCCGGCCTCCACATGGATGTTTGGTGCACAGGATATCGGCCGCATCGCGATGTTGCAGACCGTGACCAGCCTGCTGATCATCTTGTTCGGCCTGGGACTGGATCAGGGTTACTTGCGCGAATATCACCGGGCGAGCAATCGACCAGCGCTGTTCCGCCAGGTGACCGCACCAGGCCTCGCTGTCTGTTTGCTGGGCGGCATTGGCGTGCTAGTGATCGCGCCCGAGCGATTTGCCATGACGGTTTTTGGGAGCCCAGAGGCTGGCTTGGCCTATGCGGCCATGCTCGCCGTGCTGGCTGCATACTGCTCTCGCTATTTTTCGCTAATCTTGCGCATGGAAGAGCGCGGACTGGCATTTTCAATGAGCCAGCTGCTGCCAAAGATCATTTTCCTTGGCGCCTTGCTCCTTATGTATCTGAGCGATGGACATCGCATCTTTGCATGGCTGCTTGCGGCCCATTTGTCGAGCATTCTGGCCACTACTTTGATTTTTGCCTGGAATACCCGGCATGTCTGGCTGAGCCCTCGAGGAGTCGCCACAGACGATCCGCCGAAATTGGGGAAGCTGCTGGGCTTCGGCCTACCGCTCATGTTGGCGGGGCTGGCGTTCTGGGGGCTGGAGGCCATCGACAAGGTCATGCTGCGCTACCTCGGCAGCTTTGCCGGCCTGGGCATATACTCGGTCGCCGCAGGAATTGCCTCGATAGCGGGCACCCTCTCCTTGATTTTCACGACCATTTGGGTTCCGACAGCCTATCGCTGGGCAGATGAACCTGATTGCGCCCAGCGCATAGAGGCCGTCGCACGCAAGCTCGTCGTCACGGGTAGCCTGCTGGTTTGCCTGGCTGGATCGTCTACCTGGCTATTGGGTTTTCTCTTGCCAAAAGAATACGCTGCGGTGCAGTACCTGGTATGTGCCTGCATGATGCCGCCCGTGCTGTATGCCGTAGCAGAGGTTACGGGCATAGGCTCGGGCATCACGCGAAAGAGCTTTCCTGTCATGAGCACTGCCATCGTCGTCAGCGCCTTCAACGTCGGCGCAAATTGGTTGTTGATTCCTCGGCTAGGAGCCCATGGGGCAGCCATTTCTACGGCTATAGCGTATTTCCTTCTGTTCGTGCTGCGCACCGAAATTTCGATACGTTGTTGGGCACCGATGCGGCGCTCGGCGCTCTATGCGCCGATTGCGGCAATCACCGCGATGGCAGTGCTGTTCGCACTAGCAGGCGCAACCTATCCCAAATCGGCCGCTGTCGTTTGGGCTGGCGCAGGCCTGTTGATCGTTTCCATGAATCTGGAAACATTCAAGGATGTGCTCGCGAAACTCCGTCTGGCAGGACGCGCGGGGACGGCCCAGGCGTCGCCGTATACGTCCGCTGCAGATTGAACGGCAAGGGCAAAACCATGCTTTCAGTAATCGACTACGGTGCCGGCAATGTCGGCTCGGTGATTCGGATGATAGAAAAGGTCGGAGGGAGCGCGCGTCGTGTCTCGACGGCCGACGAGCTGGCCGAAGCCAAGATCGCGATCCTGCCGGGCGTGGGCGCATTCGACTATGGCATGCAGCGATTGGCCGATAGTGGCCTGATAGAGGCGTTGCACGAGGCGGCCCTTGAGCGCCGCATTCCCTTCCTGGGAATTTGTCTTGGCATGCAATTAATGTGCAAGCGCAGCGAGGAAGGTCAGATGCCCGGGCTGGGTTGGTTTGACGCCGAGGTGCTGAAATTCCAGTTCGACTCCAACAATCGCCTACCGATTCCGCACATGGGCTGGAATACGCTTGAATTGGTGCGTCCCAACAGGCTGCTTGACAACGAATTGCCGCGTACCCGCTACTACTTCGTCCATTCGTATCGCATCCAATGCAATGACGCTGCCGATGTTGTGGCCAGGACGACTTATGGGGAGCGCTTCGTTTCCGCATTCGAGCGCAACAACCTGTTTGGCGCTCAGTTCCATCCCGAAAAAAGTCACCGCTTCGGCATGGCCATGCTCAAGAAATTTGTGGAATGGGAACATGCTCAGTAACCGCGTTATTCCGACACTGCTGCTGCAGGACGGCGGTTTGGTCAAGACCAGAAAATTCAGGAACCCGAAATATGTCGGCGACCCTGTAAATGCCATCCGGATCTTCAACGAGAAAGAGGTCGACGAACTGGTGGTTCTGGACATTCAGGCGTCGAAGCAGGGGCGCGAGCCCGACTATGCGCTGATCAGCGAAATTGCCGGCGAGTGTTTCATGCCGCTTTGCTATGGGGGCGGTGTATGTACTGTTGAAATGGCAGCCCGCATTTTCGACTCTGGTGTCGAAAAAGTATGCTTGCAAACGGCAGCGTTCGAAAATCCCAGCCTCATTACCCAGATAGCCAGGCGTTTCGGCAGTCAAGCGGTCGTGCTGTCGGTCGATATCAAGCGGGACTGGCTGCGCCGCGCGCGCCTGTACAACGCGAAGAGTGGCAGTATCGCATCGCAACTCTGGACAGATTTCCTTCGAATCGGGGTGGAGGCGGGGGCGGGCGAAGTCATCGTCAATTCCGTCGATCACGACGGAGAGTCTGACGGATATGACCTGGAAGTCATCGGCCAGGCTGCCGGTATGGTTGAAGTGCCCGTCATCGCATCGGGGGGCGCCGGTAAATTGGATGATTTTAAGGCCGCAATCGCCGCCGGCGCGTCGGCCGTGGCGGCCGGGGCCATGTTTGTCTTTCACGGGCCTCATCGGGCCGTATTGATTACTTATCCTCGCTACGAGGAGCTGGAAGAAATTATCGGAGTAAAGAAGTGATTGACTCCAAGACAATATGCACGCGCTGCATCATGGACAGCAGCGTGCCGAATATAACGTTTGACGATCACGGGGTGTGCAACTACTGCCGCGAGTATCTCCAACAATGCAGCCATGTCCTGGATGACAATGACGGGCAAAAAGAGGTCAGGCTGCGGTCGTTGGTTGCGCGTGTGAAGAAGGCCGGTAAGGGTAAGCCCTATGACTGCATCGTCGGCGTTTCAGGCGGTGTTGACAGCTCATGGGTATTGGTGCGCGTGATCGAATTGGGATTGAGGCCGCTGGCCGTGCACATGGACAACGGCTGGAATTCGGAATTGGCGCAGCACAATATCGCGTCGCTGGTTCAGCGGTTGGGAGTGGATTTGCACACTCATGTCATTGATTGGCACGAATACCGCAGGCTGATGCAGTCGTTCTTCGACGCCGATGTGCTGGATGTTGAGCTCCTCTACGACAACGCCATGCTCGCCGTCAACTACCGGGAAGCCGCCAAATACGGGATCCACTTCATTCTCGCTGGCACCAACTCGGCCACGGAGGGTATGCGCATGCCGGATGGATGGAACTGGCTGAAGTTTGACAAGAAGAATATCAAGGCCATTGCGAGCAAGTTCGGCAACATGCGTCTTTCCACCTTCCCGGCCATAGGCACACTGGATTTCTTCCGCTTCCGGTTCATCAACCGCATCCGTTGGACGTCCATTCTCGACCTGATGCCCTACAACAAGGCGTCCGTGTTGGGTGAGTTGCAGGAGAAATACGGATACAAGCCTTACCCGTACAAACACTACGAGTCGATATTCACGCGCTTTTATCAAGGCTACATCCTGCCGACCAAATTCGGAGTGGACAAGCGCAAGCTCCACCTTAGCACCTTAGTGGCGTCAGGGCAGATGGGCAGGGCACAGGCGCTCGCCGATTTGGAGCGGATTCCCTATCCGAGCCAGGGGCAGTTGACTGAAGATCGCCAGTATTTCTTGAAAAAGATGAATTGGACCGAGGCGGATCTGCAGGCCTATTTGGCTCGCCCGGAGGTTGCGCACGACGCATATGGAAGTGAACGCCCGCTCTGGGATTTCTGTGGCCGAACTCTGAAGCGTCTGCGCAGGCTCCGAACGTAGCGGAAGATGGCGCGATGAAGATTCTGGTTTTCTGCGACAACTACCCGCGTCCCGGTCCAGGATATGCCGACTCCTTCGTCCGCGTGCGGCTGGAGTCATACCTGCGCAATTTGGCGGCCGATATCGTCGTGGTTAAACTTCGGCGTGTGGCAGCAGGCGAAGAAAACTATGTGTTCAACGGAGTCAAGGTCCAACATCATACGCGTCAAAGCCTGCCGGATTTGCTGAAAGCATTTCAGCCGGATGTGGTGCTGGCCCATTTCATTCAGGCGTATCTTTGTCGTACCTTGCCCGCGCTGACCGATGCCCCGTTGCTGACCTGGGTGCACGGCGAGGAGGCACTGTCCTGGACACGCCGCCTTTTCTACCTTCGTACGCTAGGCCTAAAGGGTTTCCTGAAGTACGTTGCCGCCAATACGGTTCAGCGCCACGAAATGGCCAAGCTGTTTCGCCGCTCGAACCGTTCAACGGGCCATACGCAATTCGTCTTCGTTTCGGAATGGATGCGGCGCGTTGCTGAAGCCGATGTGGGGGTGCGCCTGCAGCACTGCAACATCATCCCGAACTTCGTCGATAGCGATTTTTTTCAGCAGGTCGCGAAGCGGCCTGGAGACAATTGCAGAATTCTATTGATCCGCTCGTTCAATTCGGCTAAGTACGCCAATGACATTGCAGTGGCGGCCATTGAAAAGTTGAGCCGGGAGTACAACGGCTTTGAGCGGTTGCAGTTTACGATTGTCGGAGAAGGCAAGTTGTGGGATGAATTGACGGCGCGCATCTGCTTCCCCAACGTCATCCTGGTCAACCGTAGTCTAGATCATGAGGAGATCCGCAGTCTGCACGCAGCTCACGGCGTATTTCTTTGTCCGACGCGCCAGGATGCTCAAGGTGTTTCTATGTGCGAAGCAATGTCCAGCGGGCTTGTGCCGGTGGCATCTGACAATACTGCCATACCGGAGTTTCTTTCCGAGCGAGAAGGTTATTTGTGCAAGTCGGTCGACGAAGTTGCAGCGGCACTGGTGGAACTGGCAGACAATGATATGTTGTTCATGGAAAAGGCGAGGGCCGCCGCGCGGGCTATACGTGCAAGCACAGGGTATGAAGCTACGATCGACAGGGAAATCAGGCTGATCAGATCGGTGGTCGCTCCCGCATTGGCGCGGTCGTCGGCCTGACGCGGTACCCGCCATGCTCAAGAAGATCTACAGCGCTCTTTTCCATCTTTCAAAACCGCTGCCGGGCTGCGCACGCCAATCGCTGGGCTGCTACGCGAAGGCACGTACCTATTTTCGCCAAGATAGAACGCTGCTTCCGGTCACGATCAAGGACGACGCTTGGGTAGCTGCGCGCTCCATCATCGTGCCTGGCGTGGTCATTGAGCGAGGTTGCACGATCGTAGCCGGCGTCGTGGCCGCTCACGGCATGGCGAACTATTCTGTCGTTCCGGGGGTGCCGGCCGTTCAGACTGGCATTGGGGAAATTGAGTCAGCGGCGACGCAATGAATCAGACCCGCCTTAGCGTCGTGATGTTTTCTGCCGTGCTAGGTCACGGCGGCGGTCGGGAAACCTGGCTAAGCAATATATTGCCGGAGTTGCTGGCGCTGCGTGCATTCGAACACATCGATGTTCACTACGTCGCTGATGCGGAAACCGATGCGCACGATAAATTGCAGATCTGTTCGGATCGCCGCATCAATTTTTTTGAGACCAGACTTCCGGTCAGTAGTGGAAAATTGACGTCGGTGCGGCGCGTTGCCATATTTTGTTCCGTGGTGGTTCGGCGCCTGCGCCGGGTTGCGTCGCCAGGGCATTGCGTGGTTGCAGTCGGCACGTTTTACGAAGGTGCGGTCTTGGCGCTGCTCAGGTTGTCCTTGCGGCGGCCTCCGACTCTGGTTACATGGATTCGCGGCGTGTGGTCCAAGGAAATCAATCACCGGCACGGCTATTTCTTAAAGCAATTGATCTGCTTTTCTGAAAAGCTGTTTATACGCCGCTCGGATTACATCATCTCGAACGGCCACGATACTAAGAAATTCTATGAAGCCCTGCTTGATCGTCATGTGGAGGCCATTCCCAACGCGCTGGACCTCAAGAAGTTTGCCGCGATGACGCGCCCGGCTTTCCAAGGCGAGGGGAAGACTATCGCTTATATTGGCCGCCTGAGTGAAGAAAAGGGATTTCGCAGCTTTCTGGATGCTGTCGCTGCCTATTTTACCGTACATACTTCATCTACGCTGTCGTACGAAATAGTCGGTGACGGGCCTTTGCGCACGCTGGCCGAAGCTTTCATTGCAGCCCATCCGGGGCGTTCCGTACGTTATCTGGGTCCAATTTCAAACGAGAAAATTCCGGATTACCTCTCCACCATAGATGCGGGCGTCAATCTGACCTATTCCAAGGCGTCGGGTGGTGGTGGAGTGTCCAATGCCATGCTTGAGCTTATAGGCGCTGGGCGTTTGGTCATTGCGTGGGATTCTCCGATCTACAAACAGGTTCTCGATGACCATCAGGCGCTGTTTGTCGATGAAAACAATATTGATGAACTGGCGCGCAGTTTTGCCAGAGTGGAAGCTGACCCGGCCGAGATGTGCAGGCGTATTGAGAGCAGCGGCCAGGTGCTGAGCCGCTATTCTCTGGAAAACCACGTGCAGCACTTCATCAACTATGTGCGCAACTAGGGCCGCCGGGTTGGGTGGGGCTGTAATCAGACGGCCAGGGCGACGCTCCGCCCTCGTGATGCCCTCGGCGCTAGTGAGTGTGATTGCCGTAGCCGATAC
Organism: Steroidobacteraceae bacterium; assembly: GCA_049841155.1. Taxonomy (GTDB): domain Bacteria; phylum Pseudomonadota; class Gammaproteobacteria; order Steroidobacterales; family Steroidobacteraceae; genus ZC4RG30. The sequence continues at coordinate 858,459 of JASGHI010000003.1, read as the reverse complement.
GTTTGGCGGCTTGGTGCAGGGCGTCTTTCCGGCCACGCTGCTGTTGCGCACAGCCATGGTCGGCTTTCTGCTTGCCTACGTCTTGTTGCTGCCGACCCTGCGCCAGGGCATCAGGATCCTGTGGGTGGCACTGGTCAGCTACCTGTTGATTCGCGTACTGGTGGACTACTTTGTCTCGCTGGACTTGCAGGTATTGTCCTTGCAGATTGGCGCCACTTTCAGGCTGTTGTATTTCCCGTTGCTGTACACCTATCTTCACTGCCAGATTGCGAGGGGGAGAGTGGGGCGCAGCAGCGTGCGTCGCATGCTGTCGCTTTATGGCTGGCTCATTCTGGCCTCGCTAGTGCTGGGTCAGCTTACCGGTCTGGGCGGTGTCATCGCCGGGCGCGGCACGGATATTGAAGGCGGAAAGGGCTTCATGACAGGCGCCAACGAAGTGGGCCTGATGCTGCTGCTGACGGCTCCTTTCGTGGGTGCTGACATGATGCGCTGCATGCGCAGCGTATGGTTGGGCGGGCTGGCTCAGTTGGTCGTGTATGCATTGGCCGGACTGTACGTATTCACCAAGTCGTCGTTGATTGCTGTGTTGTCTTCGGCATTCTCCGTCTATAGAGCCTTCATCGAGCGCGGCCGTTGTGCGAAATGGCTGGTGCGAATTCTTGTGGCTGGCGTATCCGCGTATCTTCTGGTGCTGCTTCTCCGGAATCTGGATTCGATCGAGGCATTTGCACTAGATACCTTTTTCTCTGCACTATTGAATGATGGTATGGTGGCTTTCCTCTTTCGGGGCCGGCAGGACTACCTATCCGCAATCTACCCTCAACTCGTCGAGCATGGTTTGAACTGGCTGTTCCTGCTTTTTGGCGCTGGCGAATTTTTCATTCGGGAGCTGTCCGTCGGTCCGCTGATGCTGGACCAGGGTGAAGGCACGACGTTTGAGATGGATCTCTTCGACCTCGTGGGTGCGTATGGCGTAGTCGGGTTGGTATTGTTCGGCGCCGTTGTCGTCACCATGCTTCGCAAGGCCGGTCCTTACCGCATTCCCCTGGATATCAAGATCGCGATTCTTGGCGTCCTGGTCCACGCCTTCATGGCAGGCCATGTGTTGTTCTCACCGCAGGTCACGACGCTGATCGCGCTGGTGTTGCTGTATTTCCGCATTGATGGCGGTAGACCGGGGCATTCGACCCTGAATGGATCAAAGAAATTTTCCCATTTGATATGAAGACGGTATTAGTCGTATTTGGAACCCGCCCGGAAGCCATAAAAATGGCGCCGCTGGTCAGCGCATTGCGACGTAGCCCCCACTTGAGCGTCAAGGTTTGCGTGACTGCTCAGCACCGTGAAATGCTCGACCAGGTCCTGCGCGTGTTCGATATCACTCCGGACTATGATCTAAACCTCATGCGTGCCGGGCAGGATCTGTCCGATGTTACTGCGGGCGTGATCCTGGAGATGCGTTCCGTACTTGCCGACTCTCGCCCGGATGTTGTGTTGGTTCATGGCGATACCACGACTGCCATGGCTGCAAGTTTGGCGGCTTTTTATGCGCGAATTCCCATCGGCCATGTAGAGGCGGGCTTGCGCACCAACGATATTTGCTCACCTTGGCCGGAAGAAATGAACCGGCGCGTGGTTGGCCGCTTGGCAGCGTTGCATTTTGCGCCGACCGCGCTGGCGCGTGAAAACCTGTTGGCGGAGGGGGTTGCGGCCCATACCATTCAAGTGACCGGTAACACGGTCATTGATGCCCTGCTCAGCGTCGTCGCCCTGCTCAAAAGCGACCGGGAGTTGATCGTTTCCCTGGAGCAGCGATTCAGCTTCATTGATCCCTCTAGGCGGTTGATACTTGTGACTGGACATCGCCGGGAGAATTTCGGCGGAGGTTTCGAGAATATATGCCGTGCATTGGGCAAACTGGCCGAGCGCAAGGATGTCGTGATCGTCTATCCGGTTCATCTGAATCCGAACGTGAAGGAACCGGTCTATCGTCTATTGGACAGAGCGGACAATGTGCTGCTGATCGATCCGCTTGAATATGTTCCCTTCACTTACTTGATGCAGCGTGCCCATCTGGTCCTAACGGACTCCGGCGGCATCCAGGAAGAGGCGCCTTCGCTCGGGAAGCCGGTATTGGTCATGCGCGATAACACTGAGCGCCCGGAGGCGGTAACGGCTGGGACAGTAAGTCTGGTCGGCACTGATGTCGATCGAATTGTCAGCAGAGCAATGGTGCTGCTAGATGATCCGGTTGCCTATGCGAATATGGCCGGTGCTCATAATCCATACGGGGATGGCAAAGCATGTTCACGCATTCGTGAAGCTCTCGAAATTCAATTTTCGGACACTATTGGTTTGGAGCCTGGCTCCGTTAAGCGAGTGCGGGGATAAGTGGAACTTCCGCCCGGTCACATTGCTTCAAATTGATTGAGCCGCTGTGTGTTGCGAAGGTGGTTTGAACGCAACGGGAATCCATTTGTCCAGACCGCGCCGCATTGAAAAAGCGAGGTCAAATCTCCGGTCTCAACTGGGTACGCCATGAAAGTACTTTTTCAATCTCGCTCAACGCTTTTTAGCGTGCCGGGCGGTGACACGGTCCAACTCATGAAGACCGCTGAGTCGCTGCGCAAATTGGGCGTATTGGTCGATATCTCGACTGACTTGAAACCATGTCTTGATGGCTACGATTTGGTGCATCTGTTTAATCTGATGCGTCCCCAGGAAGTTTACGTGCAGGCTGAGAATGCCAAGCGTCAGGGAAAGCGCGTCGCGCTGTCGACCATTTACGGTCTATATACGGAGTACGAGCAAAAGGCGCGTCCAGGTCTGGCCGGTTTCGTTAGTCGTCACTTGTCGCCGTGGCAGGTGGAGCGTCTAAAGGTGATGGCGCGTATCGTTGCCAACGGTGAAGTGGGGCGTGGCAGCCTGCTCGTCGCCACACTCGGTTACCAGCGCTTGTGCAGCCGCGTGGCTGATTTGGCGGATGTTTTTCTGCCGAACTCAAGTTCCGAAATGTCGCGTGTGCACGCCGATTTCTCGCCTTCACGTCAGAAGCCGTTTGTAGTGGTGCCAAACGCGGTTGATGAAGTTGTGTTCGACCCGTGTCGGGTTACGGTTCCTGAGTCACTCAGGCGCTTTGAAGGCTGTGTCCTTAGCGCTGCAAGAATTGAAGGACGAAAGTGTCAGCTTGAGTTGGTGCGTGCAGTCAGGGACCTTGACACGGAGTTGGTTCTCATTGGCAAGCCAGCGCCCAATCACCTTCGTTACTACGAAGCCATAAAACGTGAAGCTTCAGAAAGAGTGCATTTTGTTGGGCAAGTCGATCATGCAGAGCTGGCCCGGTATTATGCGGTTGCGAAGGTCCACGCGTTGGTCAGCTGGATGGAGACACCGGGTTTGTCTTCTCTGGAGGCTGGGGTCATGGGCTGTAATCTGGTCATTACGGAAAAGGGGGATACGCGAGACTATTTTGGCGACGACGCATACTATTGCGACCCTGAATCTGTTAGTTCAATCCGGACCGTACTACAAGCAGCGCTCGCTGCCCCACGAAATCCAGAGTTGCAAGCCCGCATCCGATCTGAGTACACATGGAGCAAGGCGGCGGAGATGACGCTGAAGGGGTATATCCTTGCGCTTCAATAGTTGGGAGGCCATGCGCATTGCATTTATAGGTAGTGCTGGTATCCCCAATCGCTACGGTGGATTCGAGTCCTTTCTCGAGCATTGTGGCCCAGTCTTCAGCAAGCTTACGCATTCTACCCTTGTTACCTGTGATGCCTCGCTATACAGGGAAGATCGGGCTGGGGATTGCTGTGGCGTGCGGCGCATCTTCGTGGGTGTCAAGGCGAATGGCGTTGCCTCGATCCTGCACGATCTGCTGGCCTTTCTTCGAGTGTATCGGCAAAGCACCCACATTCTGGTTTTGGGTGTTTCTGGCGGGCCTTGGTTCCCTTTTTTTCTGTTGATGTGCCGCTTGGGTGGAAAGCGCCTGGGGGTAAACATTGATGGTGTCGAATGGCGGCGCACCAAGTTCAGTCGCAACAAGCAGCTGGTTCTGCGCGTGTTCGACTATCTGGCCCAGCGGTTTTCAGATGTGGTCGTCTATGACAACGCAGGATTGGCGCCCTTTGTTCGTCCGTTTGCAAGAAGCCGAGCCATCGAAATTGGTTATCCGGGCGATCATGTGCTGCGATCTGGAGGGCGTCCGAAGCCTGCCACGGCACTTACAATTTGTCGTATTGAGCCGGAAAATAACTTGGACATGCTCATAGAAGGGGCATTGCAATCCAATATCGAGAAGTACACGATCGTCGGCAATTGGAAGAACAGCAAATATGGCCGTGTATTGCGCGAGCGCTACCAGTTTGAGCCAAGACTGTCTCTGGTGGATCCGATCTACGAGCCACACCAACTTGCAGATTTGCGAGAAGGGTGCGCCATCTATCTGCATGGCCATAGCGTTGGCGGTACGAATCCATCTCTGGTCGAAATGCTGTACTACGACTGTGCATTGATATGCTTCGATGTTACTTACAATCGCGTCACTGCTGACGGTAGCGCCAGCTATTTTTCGGACAGTGCCGAACTTTCTCAAAGGATTGATGAAGTCATTCGAGGCGCGGGATCGAGTGAAGTGGAGTCCCGTCGCAGGCTGCGCTCCAAGTACACAAGAAGTGCGATAGCTGCTTCGTACATCAAGGCTTTGATGGGCGAGATGAGGTGGTGATTCTTGTCAGCGGCGGCACCGGTTATGCCGGTGCAGACTTCGTGCCATGTTCCGCTGCGATCGGTACCGATGTATCGGCTTGCGCCCGCCTCAGTGCGTGGGTGAGCTGCTCGTTTGCGTTTGTCTTCCCTTGAGGGATCTCAGAAGCCAGAAGATTCAAGTCTCGAATTGGCAGGTTTTTGGAGCAAGGTCAGTCAATTCAAGCCGGGTCAATAGGCGGTTTTGCGAGGGATGGTCGCGGAAAGGAGACATATCTAACGGGACGCAACGCACAGTGTCATAATTCGTATACCGCAGCTGGGTAAGGGCGTCCTTATGTTGAGCAGCGATACGAAGAACATGTGAAATGACCACCATATCCGCTTCCGTAGCCTCATTTCTTGTCGCATGTACGATGCTTTTTGTGCTCCGGCCATTCGCCGAAGTCATTGGGCTCGTCGACAAGCCCGGTGGGCGCAAAACCCATCATGGCGAGGTCCCCGTGGTGGGGGGTATCGCGATGTTCTCCGGACTGGTGATTGCCGCCGTCGGTGGAGAAGGTCTGGGGCACGGCGGGCTGAGTCTTCTGGTCGTGGCCGCTTTCATGGTGTTCATCGGCGCGTTGGACGACCGGTTCAATCTTCCTCCCGGCGTGCGCCTGTTTGCCCACTTGTCGTCGGCGTTCGCTCTCGTGTATGCCACGCGTTTTTCCGTCCCAAGTCTGGGCGATCTGTTCTCGCTGGGGCAGATCAATCTCGGGATATTCGCCGTTCCCTTTACGGTGATTGCCACCGTGGCGCTCATCAATGCTTTCAACATGCTTGATGGTCTGGATGGCCTCGCGGGGACGGTGGGAATGGTGGCTTTCGGCGGCGTCATGTTCATTGCGGCGCGAGTCGATGCCGTTTCCCTGCTGCTCGTTGCAGGGAGCATGTTTGGAGCCATTCTGGCGTTCCTGCTCTTCAATTTTCCTGTCCAGTTCAACAGACCCTTCAGAACATTCATGGGGGATGCGGGAAGCACGCTTCTGGGATTCGTTCTTGCGGGATTGGGGCTGACGCTGGTTCAGCCCAAGCCCATCTCGCTGAGCCCCATCGTGATTCTCTGGCTGATGCCCATACCGATATTCGAGTTGTTCACCAGCACGATACGGCGGCTGGTCAAGGGAATGCCGCCCATGCAGGCCGACAGTGGGCATTTTCACCACGTGCTGGTCAAGGCCGGATTTTCGGTGAGAGCGATTTGTGCCATCTATCTGCTGGTTTCGGCCACGTGCTGCAGCCTGGGTGTATGGGCAAGCGGACATCCCGACGTGTCTGATTCCGTGCTGTTTGCCGGCTTCGTGGCGATCTTCGCGATTTGGCTTGCCTTCATCCGGGCTTCCGACCGGCTTGTGGCCTATCTCCCCGTGTGGCTGCGCAGGGTCGACGCTTCCTGAAAATGGCGGTTACCTGCAGGGGCGGGGCAGCTACTAGGCGTCGAGGCGGTCCGCCACAGCGGATTTGAACTGTTAGACTGGTCCGCATGACCACCCTTACCGCCTTCAAGGCCTACGACGTCCGGGGCCGCATTCCCACCGAGCTCAACGAGGATCTGGCCTACAAGATCGGCCAGGCCTATGCCGCCTTCATCCGGCCGAAACGGGTCTGCGTAGGGCGCGACATCCGCCTTTCCAGCCAGCAGCTCTGCGAGGCGCTGGTCCGCGGCCTGACCGATTCCGGGGTCGATGTGGCCGACATCGGCCTCTGCGGTACGGAGGGGGTCTACTTCGCGACCTTCGCCGAGGGTTTCGATGGCGGCATCATGGTCACGGCCAGCCACAACCCGCCGGACTACAACGGCATGAAATTCGTGCGCGAGCAGTCCAAGCCCATCAGCGCGGACACTGGCTTGATGGACATGGCGCGGCTCATCGAGACCGGCCAGCTGCCGCCCAAGGCCGCGAAGCCGGGCAGGCTTACCCAGCTCGATACCCGCGCCAAGTACGACGCCCACCTGCTGGGCTATGTGGATGCGGCGAAGCTCAAGCCGTTGAAGGTGGTGGTGAACGCCGGCAATGGCGGCGCGGGCATGGTGGTGGACCGCCTGGAGCCGAAGCTCCCGTTCCACTTCATCAAGATCCATCATGAGGCGGACGGCACCTTCCCGAACGGCGTGCCGAACCCGATGCTGGAAGAGAATCGCCAGCCCACGATCGATGCCATCCTCAAGCACAAGGCCGATGTGGGCCTGGCCTGGGACGGGGATTTCGACCGCTGCTTCTTCTTCGACGAGCAGGGCATTTTCATCGAGGGTTATTACCTCGTGGGCCTGCTGGCCGAGGTGTTCCTGAAGCGCGAGAAGGGCGCCCGCATCGTCCATGACCCGCGCCTCACCTGGAACACGCTGGACATCGTCGCGAAGAACGGCGGCAAGGCGGTGCTGTCGAAGTCCGGCCATGCCTTCATCAAGCAGGTGATGCGCGAGTGCGACGGCGCCTACGGCGGCGAGATGAGTGCGCACCACTATTTCCGTGACTTTGCCTACTGCGACAGCGGCATGATCCCCTGGCTGGTGGTGCTGCAGGTGATGAGCGAGACCGGCAAGACGCTTTCCCAGCTGGTGGGGGAGCGCATGAGGCTGTTTCCGGCCAGCGGCGAGATCAACCGCAAGCTCGACCCTTCTTCGGGCGGTGCGAAAGCCATGCTGGAGAAGGCACAGAAGCACTATGCGGCACAGGCGAAATCCGTGGACCACACCGATGGGCTGTCCATGGAGTTCGACAACTGGCGCTTCAATCTGCGGGCTTCGAACACCGAGCCGCTGGTGCGGCTGAATGTGGAATCCCGCGGCGACGAGGCCCTGATGAAGGCCCGGACCGCCGATCTTCTGAAGCTGATGGAATCCTGAGCGGCGTCAGGACCTGGGGGCTGCGCAGTGAGACAAAGCTACGCCCGGGACCGTCTGTGGACCATCGGCCTGCTGCTCGGCGTCGCGGTCATCGTCCAGACCGCCTATGCGCTGTACATCCGCCCCCATGCCGATGCCTGGCTGGCCGAGCAGGTGGCGTTGCGGGAGGCGGATCCGGACTACAAGCCGCGCCGCACGCTGTCGGTGGTCCTCAAGGATGCAGAGCAGGAGGTGGCGATCATCCTGGGGCTGTGGGCGCTGGGCCTGTCCGTGCTCAAGGCGCGCGCCCTGTCGCGGCATCGCCGCCAGCTCGACCGTGGCCTGATGAAGGTGCCGCCGGGCTACCGCATCCTCCCGACGGATGTACGCGAGTACACGCGCCGGCTCGATGAGCTACCGCCGGCCGAACGCGACCTGATCCCGGCGCGGGTGACCCGCCGTGCGCTGAAGCGCTTCGGGGAGACGGAAAATGTGCAGGACGCCGCAACGGCGGTGCACGACTACTGCGAATCCGAAGCCGCCCGGCTGGATTCGGAGCTGGCGCTGATCCGCTTCTCGGTGTGGGCCATTCCCGCCGTCGGCTTCGTGGGGACGGTGCGCGGCATCGGCGAGGCGCTTGCGGGCGCGCAGACGGCGCTGAAGGGCGATACCGGTCCGGTGACTTCCGGCCTCGGTATCGCCTTCAATTCCACCTTCGTGGCACTGATCACCAGCATCATCCTGATGTACGTGATCCACGAGCTGCAGCTGCGCCAGGAACGCCTGGTGCTGGACACCGAACAGAACGTCGACGACACAGTAGTCAGCAATCTGCAGTCCCGCTAGAGTCGGCGCAGGCTTTCCCGGTATTTCCAAGGAGGACAGATGCGAACTTTCCGAACCCTGCTGGCCGGTGCCACCTGCCTGCTGCTGGCGGCCGGCTTTGCGCCGGCGGCATTTGCCCAAACCAAAGCCGAAAAGCCGCTCAAGATCGTGGTGTACGGGGGCAGCGGCAACATCGGCAGCCGCATCGTCAACGAGGCGATGAACCGCGGGCATTCGGTGACCATCGTCGACCGCAATCCGCGGCCCATCGAGGGTCCTCATGCCGGCCATGTGAAGCTGGTGCAGGGCGACGCACTCGATTCCAAGGACATCGCAAAGAACATCGCCGGCCAGGATGTCATCATCTCGTCGGTGATCGTGCGGCCGACGCCCACGCCTGATTTCTCGCTGCGCGTGGTGCAGGCCATGGTCGAGGGTCTGCGTACCCAGACGGGTACACAGAAGACGCGCCTGCTCGTGGTGGGCGGGGCCAGCAGTCTCTACGACGCCAATGGCAAGCGCCTGATCGACAGCTTCACCGGCCCGGTTTCCAATGAAGCGGGCAGTGCGGTACTGGCGCTCGACTGGCTGCGCACGGTCAATGACGTATCGTGGACCTTCTTCAGCCCCCCGCGCAGCATCCAGCCGGGTACCCGGACCGGCAAGTTCCGCATCGGCACCGATCAGCTCGTGGTCGATGCCGCCGGCCAGAGCGCGATTTCGATGGAAGACTACGCGGTGGCCATGCTCGACGAGGTCGAGAAGCCACGGTTCGTCAACTCCCGCTTTACCATCGGCTATTGATCGCCTGAATCCGGTACGATCGGGGGGTACGTCGCGGCGTTCCGGGGGGAAGCCGCCCCGGTCTGGCACAACAACCAAAGAGCCATGAGCATGCAAAAGAAGACAGTCGACGTTGGGGCGGTGATCGATTCGGCCAAGTATTTCTGGGTGCCGTTCGGGATCACCGTGATGATGATTCTCATCATGCTGTCCGACGGCTTCGACCTCTTCACCATGGGGTATGTGGGGCCGCACCTGATCGAGGACTGGGGCATCACGCGCGGCGACCTGGGCCCGGTCAACACGGCCGGCCTCATCGGCATGGCGGTGGGATCGGTAGCGATGGGCTGGTTCGCCGACCGCATCGGCCGCAAGCGTGCCTACGTTTCCTGCCTGATCCTGCTGTTCGCCGGTTCGATGCTCTGCTACTACGCGCGCAACGTGGGCGAGCTAGCCCTGTGGCGCAGCATCACGGGCCTGGGGCTGGGTGGGGTGACGCCGCTGGCCACGACGCTGATTTCGGAATGGACCAGCAAGCGCGTGCGCAGCGCGGTAGTGGCCTGCGTGATCGTCGCAATTCCCCTCGGCGGTTCGATGGCCGGCATCGTCGAGCAGGTCATCGTGCATCAGTATGGCTGGCGCTCGATGTTCCTCGTGGGCGCCATCGTTCCGCTGGTGCTGTTCGTGTTCCTGTGGTTCCTGATGCCCGAGTCGCCCAAGTTCATGGCGCAGCATCCGGTTTATCACAAGCGGCTCGCGAAGGCCTTGAACCGGCTGCTCGGCGAGAACCGTTTCGATGGCACTGAGGATTTCGTGGTCACGGAAGAGGGCAAGCGTTCGGCGAACTGGTTCGCGACGCTGTGGAACCAGGATTTCTGGAAGCGCACGGCGCTGATCTGGTTTGCCTTCGCCGCCAACAGTTTCGTGCTGTACATCTTCACCAACTACCTGAGCGTGCTGCTGAGGGATGCGGGCCAGAGCGCGGAGATCGCCTCCATGGGCCTGCAGCGCTTCACCCTTGGCGCGGCCTTCGGTTCGATCGGCGGCGGCTTCCTGATCTCCTGGTTCGGGTCCCGCTGGGTGGGATCGGGCATCGCCTTCCTGGGCGCGCTCGGCACGGCATTGATCGGTACCACGGCGGCGGTGGCGGGTGCGTCCCCCGGCCAGCTGCTGCTTTACTGCCTGCTCGCGGGCGCTTCGGTCAACGGCATGCAGGCCTTCATGTATGCAGTGGCCGCGCATTCGTATCCGACGGAGATCAGGGGTTCGGCGGTGGGCATGGCGCAGACTTTCTCGCGGCTGGGCGGGGTGCTCAGCCCCAGCGCGGCGACCTTCTACTTCAACATGCAGCCGCAGCCGCCCGTGAACTCGTTCTTCCTGTTCGTCGCAGGCGTTGCGGTGCTGACGACCATCAGCTTCTTCCTGATCCCGACGCCGATCCCGGGCAACTACCGCAAGTAGCGCGATTCGAACAGGGCGATGCGCCGGCCGTCGGCGTCGAACAGGTCGAGCTGCTGGCCGCGGATCGCCCAGCGCCGGGCGGCGAGCAGCATCTGGTGGAAGGCATATTCGGTATCCATTGCCTGCTGCTCGCAGGCGCGCAGGGTACCGGCCATGTGCGTGAAGGTGATGCGCTCATCCTCGAGCGTGTAGCCGCCCCCCATGGTGTTGCAGCCGGCAAAGCCCGATACCTGCCGCTGGCCCTTGTCATCGGGTGAACGCAGGATCATGTGCGGTTCGCGCTGGTCTTCGGCGACGGGGACCTCGGTGTCGTCCAGGCGCAGCAGCTTCCAGTAGGTGTTTTCCAGCGCCGCGGCGGGTGGGCCGGGTACACGCACCAGCATCAGTTCCACGGTGCCGGCCTCGCCCGGCGGCGGCAGGGAGTTGAAGGTATCGGTGACGAACAGCAGCGTGCCCTCATGCTCGATGCGCGCCCGCACGCCGTAGCGGTGCCCCGCGAGGATGCGCGCGGCGGGGTACTCCACGGCGAAATGGATGGGCGGCGCACCGAGCGGATGTACGGTGGCGCGCCCCAGCGCCTGGGCCGGCGCATCCGCAAGGGAAACATCCTCGACGACCACCTCCAGAGTGGCTCCGGGCGGCAGCGCCATGCGTTCGCGGTAGATGGCAGTGCCCTCGAGCCGCACCAGTGCGGTGGAGGAGGTGTCAGAGGCGTCGTGCATGCCGGTGCATCCCGCGAGGAGGGTCATCGCGCCGCTGGCGCAGAGGCGGCGGCGGGTCAGCAGGAGAAAGCTCATGGTCAGATGCTGGACCCAGTGCCGCGGGATGGCAAACCGGGATGGGAGATTGCCTGCCGGCCCTTCGATCCGTAGACTTGCGCTCCCTTCGGAAGGGGCGGTTAGCTCAGCGGTAGAGCACTGCTTTCACACGGCAGGGGTCACAGGTTCAAGCCCTGTACCGCCCACCATTCCGGACCGCTCAGGCGGTCACCCCCGGAAGGGCTTCGCAAGGCGCCCGCCGAGGGTTTGAGGCTCGTGCCCCTGCCCGTGGCGCCGATGGGCTGCCGGGGCAGCTTCGGCTAGGCTACGCGCCCCATGACCATCACAACCCGTTTTGCTCCGAGCCCCACGGGGATGCTGCATATCGGCGGCGTCCGTACGGCGCTGTTTTCCTGGCTCCAGGCCAGGCGTCACGGCGGCAAGTTCATCCTGCGCATCGAAGACACCGATCGCGAGCGCTCCACCGACGAGGCCGTGCGCGTGATCCTCGAGGGCATGCGCTGGCTGGGCCTTGCCGAAGACGAGGGGCCGTACTACCAGACGCAGCGCTACGACCGCTACCGCGCGGTGATCCAGCAGATGCTGGACCAGGGGCTGGCCTACCGCTGCTACTGCTCGAAAGAGGAGCTCGACGCCATGCGTGAAGTGCAGCTGGCGCGCAAGGAAAAGCCGCGCTACGACGGCCGCTGGCGCGACAGCACGGCTACGCCTCCGGCCGGCGTCACGCCGGTGATCCGCTTCAGGAACCCGCTGGCCGGCGAGGTGGTGGTGGATGACCTGGTGCATGGCCGCACGGTGTTCCAGAACGCCGAGCTGGACGATCTCATCATCCAGCGCTCGGACGGCAACCCCACCTACAACTTCTGCGTGGTGGTGGATGACTGGGACATGGGCGTGACGCACGTGATCCGCGGCGACGACCACCTGAACAACACGCCGCGGCAGATCAACATGCTGCGTGCGCTGGGCGCGACGCCGCCGGCGTATGCGCATGTGCCCATGATCCTCGGTGCCGACGGCGCCAAGCTCTCCAAGCGTCACGGTGCCGTGAGCGTGCTGGAGTACCAGAAGGAGGGCTACCTGCCCGATGCGCTGCTGAACTACCTGGTGCGGCTGGGCTGGTCGCATGGCGACCAGGAATTCTTCACGCGCGAACAGATGATCGCCGCCTTCGACATCGCCGACGTGAACAAGGCGGCCTCGGCATTCAATCCCGAGAAGCTGCTGTGGCTGAACCAGCAGCACATCATGAAGGCGCAGCCGCAGGTGCTCACTGCGGCGCTGGCCGAGCAGCTGGCGGCGCTGGGCGTGAGGGATGCCGCGCCGGCCATGCTTGCCGGCGCGGTCGAGGCCTTGCGCGAGCGCGCGAAGACGATGAAGGAAATGGCGGCGTCGAGCCTGTTCTTCTTCCGCGAGCCGGTGATGGACGAGAAGGCCGTGGCCAAACACCTCACGGCCGACGCACGGACGCTCCTGGCCGAGCTGCGGACTCAGATGGCTGGGCAGCAGGATTGGTCGGCTGCGGCCCTGCATGCGTTGCTGAACGATTTTGCCGGCAGCCGCTCGCTGGGTCTTGGCAAGGTTGCCCAGCCGCTGCGGGTGGCGGTCACCGGCGGGACGGTGTCGCCGCCCATCGATGCCACGCTGGCGCTGCTGGGGCGGGAGCGGGTGCTGGCGCGGCTGGACGGAGTGCTGAAAATGGCTTGATAAATACACTGACCCCGTGTATTTGATTGGCCATGAAGAACATCACCATCACCCTCGACGAGCACACGGCCGAATGGGCGCGCGCCGAGGCTGCCGCCCAGGGTTTGAGCCTGTCGCGCTATGTGGGCGAGGTGCTGCGCAGGCAGCTGCCTCAGGCGTTGGCCTATGAGCAGGCCATGAATCGGTGGTTTGCCAGCCAGCAGAGGAGCCTCAAGCCGCTGCGCAAGCCTGGCGAGAAGCTGCCGACCCGGGAAGAGATCTATGACCGCCCCGTGCTTCGTCGACGCTAACGTCCTGGTTTACGCCTACGATCCGTCCGAGCCACTGAAGCGCGAGGTCGCGGCGGCACTACTTTCCCGTCTCTGGCGGGAGAGCAGTGGGCGAACCAGCATCCAGGCCCTGAACGAGTTTTATTCGGTACGTACCTGCAAGCTTGCCGTGAGGGTTGATCGAGCCCAGGCTTGGGCGGAACTGGAAAATTTTTTCCAGTGGAACCCGCGACCGCTTGATCCGGAATTGCTGCAGAGTGCGCGGCAGATCGAGCAGCGCTACCAGCTCAACTGGTGGGACTGCCTCATCGTCGCCGCCGCCCAGCTGCAGGGGTGTGCGGTGCTCTACACCGAAGACCTCCAGCACGGCGCCATCTTCAATGGCGTGCGGGTCGTGAACCCGTTCCTGGCCGAGGTTCACGAGGAGCCGGCGCTTTATCGCGTGGAGCCGGTTTCCCGGCACCGTCCCCGCGGCCGACCGCGCAAGGTGGCCTGAAGCGCGTTTCTTGACAGGTTCCGGGGCGCCGCGTAACGTCGCGCCCCTTTCCGGCATGTGGGGCTATAGCTCAGCTGGGAGAGCGCTTGCATGGCATGCAAGAGGTCGACGGTTCGATCCCGTCTAGCTCCACCAACTCCTCGGGGATAGGAAGCCGGACGGCATTGCGATTAGAATGCCGCCCCCTCCGACGTCCCCATCGTCTAGAGGCCCAGGACATCGCCCTTTCACGGCGGTAACGGGGGTTCGAATCCCCCTGGGGACGCCATCTCATCCTGCTTTCCGTAGTCGATGGTGCTGTGCTGCAGCACCCGTCCCGTGGAATCGACTTTCAGCCGGACGCAGCGCCTGCGATGGAAGAAGCTCAGGCGATACCGGCCTTCGTCGGTGTCGACACCGCGCTCGCAGAGGCTGGTGATCTCCTGCCGGCGCATCATCCCCGGCACGTCGCAGGCCGCAACCTGCAGCAGCGGCGCAAGCAGGGCTGCATCGACCACGATGCCGTCATCCCCGATTTCAATCTGCATCGCCGTGCCTCCGGTGTGGACCACCCTCAGCGGAACATTAAGATCTATTATAGATAAATATTATGGTTCCGGCCGGAGGCTATCCAGATGGATCATTCACCGCTGCAGCGCAGCGCCATTGCCGGTTTCACGGTGGCTCTGTTCTGGACGGGTCTGCTGACCGGTGTGTCGTTCCTTGCAACGCCGGCCAAGTTCCTGGCGCCGAGCCTGTCGCTGCCGGTGGCGCTGGATGTGGGGCGGCAGACCTTCGCGATCTTCAACAAGGTGGAATGGCTGCTGGCGGCCGGCCTGCTACTGGCCCTGCTGTCTGGTCCGCGAAGCCGCATTGCCCTTGCCGCCGCGGCGGCCGCTGTGGCGGTGGTGGTAGTGGAAGCCCTGTGGCTGCTGCCGATGCTGGATCGGCGTGTCGGGATGATCATGGCAGGCTTGCCGGTGCCGCCGTCTGGGCTTCACAACCTCTACATCGGCATTGAACTGGCCAAGCTTGCCGCGCTCGTCGTGGTCGCCGTGATTGCCGGGCGGCGCATTGCAAGAGGGCCGCGGACGGGCTGAAGTCCGGACGGGCAACAGGACGGATGGCGCTCCCTACCGGATTCGAACCGGTGTACTAGCCTTGAGAGGGCTATGTCCTGGGCCTCTAGACGAAGGGAGCGTAGACCCGCAGGTCGGGCGGGGCGCGGTATTATAGGCGTCCAACCCATGAGCTCAAGTCTCACCTCGCCCTGGACCTCCTGCATTGAACTCAGAGCCTGATTCGGGCGCCGCCGCGCCCGGCACGCCGCGCATCATTGCGCGTGCCGAACACTCCATCTCCCGCCGCAACATCTCGCCCAACGCGCTGCGCGTGCTCTATCGGCTGCGCGACGGGGGCCACCAGGCCTTCCTCGTGGGTGGCTGCCTGCGCGATCTGCTGCTGGGGGTGGAACCCAAGGACTTCGACGTTGCGACCAGCGCCCGGCCTGAGGAGGTCAAACGCCTGTTCCGCAACTGCCGGCTCATCGGACGGCGGTTCCGCCTCGCCCATGTGTTCTTCGGGCAGGAGATCATCGAGGTCGCGACTTTCCGTGCGGCCAGCGCCCCTTCGCAGGGCGAGGAGCCGGAGGAGGATCCGGACATCCTGCCGGAGGTGGGAGCCAGCGAGGACAATGGCGTCGAGCCGCCGGCTTTGCCCGAGGAGGCCGGGGACGAGGCCGATGAGGACGGGGAAACCGACCGCGTGCTCGACGAGGGTGGCCGCATCCTGCGCGACAACACCTACGGCACCATCGACGACGATGTGTGGCGGCGCGACTTCGCCTGCAATGCGCTCTACTACAACATCGACGATTTCTCGCTCTGGGACTATGTCGGCGCGATGCAAGACATTGAGGCGCGCCGCCTGCGGCTCATCGGTGATGCGGAGCAGCGCTACCGCGAAGACCCGGTGCGCATGCTGCGCGCCGCGCGTTTCGAGGCCAAGCTCGGCTTCACCCTCGAGGGCGAGACCGGATCGAAGATGGGTCCGTTGCGGCATCTGCTCAACGAAGTGCCGACGGCTCGGCTGTTCGACGAGACGCTGAAGCTCTTCCTCACCGGCCATGGTGCGCGTTCGTTCGAGGTGCTGCGCCGGCGGCAACTGCTGGAAGTGCTGTATCCCAGTGTCGAGCGCTATCTGCGCAAGCATCCGGGCAGCCTCGTCGAGCAGTTGCTGAAGGCGGGCCTGGAAAACACCGATGGACGGGTGGCGGCCGGCAGGACCGTCACGCCCACCTTTCTCTTCACGCTGCTGCTTTACGGGCCCATTGCCGAATACATCGAGCGCCAGCCGCCGCAGAAGTGGGATGACGTCGGGACCATCCTCGATGGCTGCGACCATGCGATCCGCGAGGCGCAGGAGCGGGTGCAGATTCCCCGGCGCTTCGCGCTGGGATTGCGCGAGATGTTCGCGCTGCAGCCCAAGCTCGAGCATCCGCGCGGCCGGCGCGCGTTGCGCCTGCTGGAGCAGGGACGTTTCCGCGCCGCTTTCGATCTGCTGCTCCTGCGGGCGCAGATCGGCATGGCGCCGCGCGAGGTGGCCGAATGGTGGACTCGTCTGCAGCAGGTCGATGCCGATGAGCGCGCGCGCATGGCCGATGCGCTGGAGCGCCATGCCGGCGGCAGCCGGCGCGAGGGCGGCGCAGAGCGTCCGCGCCGGCGCCGGCGGCGCTCCCGGCCTGCGGGCGGCGAGTGAATTGCTGGGTGCCGGCTTACGTCGGCGTGGGCAGCAATGTCGGTGAGCCTGAAGGGCAGGTGCGTGCCGCCTTGGCGGCGCTGGCGGCGCTGCCCGCAACGCGCCTCGTCGCCACTTCGCCGCTGTACCGCACGCTGCCCTTCGGGCCGGTGGCCCAGGATGATTTCATCAATGCGGTGGCGGGCCTGCTGACGCGGCTGCCGGCGCAGGACTTGTTCGCGGCGCTGCGCGCCATCGAAACGGCGCAGGGGCGGGTGCGCACCGAGCGCTGGGGTCCGCGCACGCTGGACCTGGACCTGCTGGTGTACGGTTCGCAGCGCATCGATTCCGCTGAACTCAGCGTTCCGCATCCGGGCATTGCCGCGCGTGGCTTCGTGCTGCGTCCGCTGGCGGATATCGCACCGGAGCTGCAAGTGCCCGGTGTGGGCCGGGTCGCGGATCTGCTGGCGCGGTTGCCGGGCGACGGCATCGTCGCGCGGGTGGCTGCATGAATACGCCCGGCCAGCGCTACATCGTGGTCGAAGGGCCCATCGGCGTCGGCAAGACCAGCCTGGTGCGCAAGCTTGCCGCGACGCTCGGCGCGCAAACCGTGCTGGAACAGGCCGGGGAGAATCCCTTTCTCGAGCGCTTTTACCGCAACCCCAGGGTCGGCGCGCTGCCGGCGCAGCTGTACTTCCTGTTCCAGCGCGCGCAGCAGCAGACTGCGCTGCATCAGCAGGATCTGTTCGGCGAGCAGCGTGTGGCGGATTACCTGCTCGCCAAGGACGACCTGTTCGCGCGGCTCACGCTCGACGACGAGGAGTACCGGCTCTACCGCCAGGTCCATGAGCGCCTGGCCATCGATGCGCCTGCGCCCGACCTGGTGGTGTATCTGCAGGCGCCGGTGGATGCGCTGCTGGAGCGCATCGCGCGGCGCGGCATCGCCTACGAGAGCCTCATCGACCGCGCCTACCTCACGCGCCTCAACGAGAGTTACGCACGCTTCTTCCACGCCTTCGACGCGGCGCCGCTGCTCATCGTCAATGCGGCCGCCATCGACCCGGTCCACAACGAGGCGGACTATGTCGAATTGCTGGACCAGATGGCGCGCGCCACGCGCGGCAGGCTGTACTACAACCCGATGCGGCACGCGGATCTGTGAGCGTGCCGGCCAGCGAAATGCTGCCGCGGCGCGCGGGTTGATTACCGCGGGGCGCTCCGTCAAGCTCCGCGGATGTATACGCAGCTGCAATTCCGTGATGCCGCCCGTCCGCCGGTCAACCTGACGACGCTGCGGCGCATGCGCAAGGAGCGCGAGGCCATCGCCGCGCTCACCTGCTATGACGCAAGCTTCGCCGTGTTGCTGGACGAGGCCGGTGTGGATCTGGTGCTGGTGGGGGATTCCCTGGGCATGGTGATCCAGGGGCACGACACCACCGTGCCCGTCACCATGGAAGACATGATCTACCACACGCGCGCCGTGGCGCGCGGGCTGCATCGCCCCTTCCTGGTCGCCGATCTGCCGTTCATGAGCTATGCCTCGGCCGATCAGGCGCTGAAGAATTCCGTGCGCCTGATGCAGGAGGGTGGTGCGCGCATGGTGAAGCTGGAAACCGGCACGGAGCAGATCCGCATCATCGAATTCCTCGCCGGGCACGACATCGCCGTCTGCGCGCATCTGGGGCTCAAACCCCAGTCGGTGCACAAGACCGGCGGATTCCGCGTGCAGGGGCGCGAGGAACAGATGGCTGCACGTCTGCTGCAGGATGCGCGTGACCTTGAATCCGCCGGCGCGGACGTCGTGCTGCTGGAATGCATTCCTGCCGCGCTGGGCCAGACTGTCACCGAAGCGCTCGACGTGCCGGTGATCGGCATCGGCGCGGGACCGGGCACCAGCGGCCAGGTGCAGGTGCTCTACGACATCCTCGAGATCACGCCCGGGCGCAAGCCGCGGTTCGTGCGCGACTTCATGACCGGCAACGGAACGCCGCTCGCGGCGCTCAAGGCCTATGTGGCTGCCGTGAAGTCCGGCGAATATCCCGCGCCCGAACACTGCTTCTGACCCTTCGCAGACAGTGATCGTCATCGACCACATTCCGGAACTGCGCGAACAGGTGCGCAGCTGGCGCGCCGCGGGCCAGCGCATCGGCTTCGTCCCCACCATGGGCAGCCTGCATGCCGGGCACCTGAGCTTGCTGTCGGCGGCGCGTGCCCGCGCCGACCGGGTCGTCGCCAGCATTTTCGTGAATCCCCTGCAGTTCGGACCGGGGGAGGATTTCGAGCGCTATCCGCGCACGCCGGAGAACGATCGCCAGCTGCTTGCTGATGCCGGCTGCGATCTGCTGTTCAGCCCGCCGGTGGCGGAGATCTATCCCGATGGCGGACAGTCGGCCACGACGGTGTCAGTGCCACATCTGGCGGGCATCCTCTGCGGCGCGCACCGGCCTGGGCATTTCGACGGCGTTGCCACGGTGGTCGCCAAGCTGTTCGGCATCGTGCAGCCGGATGTGGCCGTGTTCGGCGAGAAGGACTACCAGCAGCTGGCCGTCATCCGCCGCATGGTGGCGGATCTGGCCCTGCCCGTGCAGATCGTGGGCGCGCCGACGGTGCGTTCGCCCGATGGCCTCGCCATGAGTTCGCGCAATCTCTACCTTTCGGCGGCGGAGCGCGCGCTGGCGCCGCGGCTGTACGTCACGCTGCGCGCACTGGCTGCGCGCATCGATGCCGGCGAACGCGACTTCGCGCTCATCGGGCAGCTGGGCCTGCAGCAGCTGCGCGAGGCGGGTTTCGATCCCGACTATTGCGAGGTGCGGGATGCCGCGACGCTCGATCCGCCGCGCGCGGACAGTGCGGCGGTGGTGATCCTGGCCGCAGCGCGGCTGGGCAAGGCGCGCCTCATCGACAATCTCCAGGTCAGCCTGTAAGGCGCCGCAACGCCCAGTCCACATGTTCGGCGACCAGCGGATCGGGATCGCCGCGCCGCGCTGCGAGCGCGCCGATGGCTTCCGGTGTTGCAGGTCCGTTGCCCAGCGCCACCGCCACGTTGCGCAGGAAGCGTGCATGGCCGATGCGCCGCACCGCGGAGCCTTCGAAGCGCTGCTCGAACTGCTCGCGGCTCCAGCCCAGAAGATCAGCAAGGCGCGGAGCATCCAGCCCGTGCCGGATCCTGAAATCCGGGTGTGCCGCGGCGTGCGCGAACTTGTTCCACGGACAGACCAGCTGGCAGTCGTCGCAGCCGTAGATGCGGTTGCCGATGGCCGGGCGCAATTGCTCGGGAATGGCGCCCTTGAGCTCGATGGTGAGATAGGAAATGCAGCGCCGCGCATCGAGCTGCCGCGGACCGACGATGGCCTGCGTGGGGCAGGCGGGCAGGCAGGCGCTGCAGCTGCCGCAGTGCGCGGTGGCCGGTTCATCGGCGGGAAGAGGCAGGTCGGTGAGGATTTCACCGAGGAAGAACCATGAGCCGGCATCGCGCGCGATGAGGTTTGTGTGCTTGCCGATCCAGCCCAGCCCTGCGTTGCGGGCCAGCGCTTTTTCCAGCAGCGGCGCGGAATCGACGAACACGCGATGTCCATGGGGCGCCACGCGCAGGGCGATGTCCTCGGCCAGGCGCGCGAGCGCGGCGCGCATCACCTTGTGGTAGTCGCGCCCCAGCGCATAGCGCGAGACATACCCCAGGGCGGGATCGGCCAGCACCTCTTCGGCGTTGCGTGCCTCGCCCGGCCAGTAGTCCATGCGCGTGCTGATCACCGTCAGCGTACCGGGCTGCAGCAGTGCCGGGCGGCTGCGCTTGAGGCCGTGGCGCGCCATGTATTGCATCTCGCCGTGATGCCCCCGTTCCAGCCAGGAGAGCAGGAAGCCTTCGTCCTCGGGCAGGTCCACGCCGGTCACGCCCACGTCGGCGAAGCCCCGGGCGCGGGCCATGGCAAGCAGTTCCGGGCGCGACAGCGAGGCGGACATCGCGCGAAAGTATACTTTCCCCATGAATCTTCCCCGGGATCTGTATCGCGTGGCGCAGGTGCGCGAAGTGGAGGCTGCTGCCATTGCCTGCGGCACGCCGGGCTACGAGCTCATGCAGCGGGCCGCGGCCGCGGCGCAGCGCGTGCTGCAGATGCGCTGGCCGCAGGCACGCCGTGTGGCGCTGCTCTGCGGCGGCGGCAACAACGGCGGCGATGGCCTGGTGCTGGCGCGGCTGCTGGCGGCGCAGGGCATTGCCGCCACGGTGCTCACGGCATTCCAGCCCCCGCAGCTGCGGGGCGAGGCTGCCGCGGCGTGGAAGGATCTGCAGGGGCAGGGTGCCTGCATCCGTGGCTGTTCAGCCGCTGAACTGGCCGAAACTTTTGCCACCGCCGATGTGGTGGTGGATGCGCTGCTGGGCATCGGCGTGCGCGCTCCGCTTTCACCGCAGGCCCGCAACCTGATCGATGCGCTGAACGGCTGTGCGCGGCCGGTGCTGGCATTGGATCTGCCTTCGGGGCTGGATCCGGACAGCGGTGCGGCCCTGCCTGCAGTGCGGGCCACGGCCACAGTGAGTTTTCTGGCGCTGAAGCAGGGGGCCTTTCTTGGCGATGGGCCCGAGAGCTGCGGAGAGCTGCATTTCGATGCACTGGGTGTGACGCCGGCTGTGCCGGCTTCCCTGCGGCGCATCGTCGACAGCGATCTTGCGGGCTTTCTGCCGCCGCGCCGCCGTGATGCGCACAAGGCCGAGTTCGGCCGGGTGCTGGTGGTCGGCGGCGGTGAAGGCATGGCCGGCGCTGCGCGGCTTGCCGGTGAAGCCGCACTGCGCGTGGGCGCGGGCCTCGTCACGGTGGCAAGCCTGCCGCAGCATGCGGCGATGATTACCGGCACGCGGCCGGAGCTGATGTTCCGCGGCGTCGAAGATGCCGCCCGGCTGGCTGCAATGTTGCCGCAGTTCGATGTGGTGGCAGTCGGTCCCGGGCTGGGCCAGCAGCCCTGGGGTGAGGCCATGCTGGATGCGGTGCTGTCCGCCCGCCTGCCGCATCAACGGCTGGTGGTGGATGCGGATGCCTTGAACCTGCTGGCGCGCGGTGCCCCCATGCATCGCGATGACTGGGTGCTGACACCCCATCCCGGTGAGGCTGCGCGCCTGCTGGGCGTCACGGGGCAGGTGGTGCAGCAGGATCGCCCCGCGGCTTTGGAGAAGCTGGTCCGGCAGCGCGGCGGCGTGGTGGTGCTGAAGGGTGCCGGCACGCTCATCGGCGCTGCTGAAGCGACGCTGATCTGCGATCGCGGCAATCCCGGCATGGCCGTGCCCGGCATGGGCGATGTGCTGACGGGCGCGCTGGCCGGGCTGCTGGCGCAGCGCCGCGAACCGCTGGCCGCTACCGCCGCCGCCGTGTTCCTGCATGCCACGGCGGGCGACCGCTGCGCGCAGGCGGGGCGGCGCGGCATCCTCGCGCTGGAAGTCGCCACGGAGTTGCGTGCCGTGCTGGCGCAGAGCGATCCATGACCGGCGGCTACCTGCCCGACGAGGCGGCGACTCATGCGCTGGCGGCACAGGCAGCGCGGGCGCTGCCCACAGCCGATGCCCCTCTCATCGTGTACCTGTGCGGTGATCTGGGCGCCGGCAAGACCAGCTTTGCGCGCGGGCTGCTGCAGGCGCTGGGCGAGCGCGGTCCGGTGCGCAGTCCGACCTATGGCCTGGTGGCGGATTACGAATTGCCCGGCGGGCGCGTGATCCACCTCGACCTGTACCGTCTGCGGGATCCGGAGGAACTTGAGCAGCTGGGCTTGCGTGATCTGCTGGCGGACACGCGGCTGTGGCTGGTGGAGTGGCCCGAGCGGGGCAGCGGACTGTTGCCGCCACCGGATGTGGAGCTGGGCCTGCAGGTCGAGGGAGCGGGGCGGCGGTTTTCGGCATTGCCCCGAAGCGAGGCCGGCCGACAATGGCTTGCGGGGTTTGCTGCAGGCCCCTCCTCATGAAACACGCCTATCTTTCTATATTCCTTGATATTTGACTTATCGCGACCTAGATTACGGCGCAATGGGAATCCGACCTGCCCGACAACAATCCAGACGCTCGAATTGGGCGGGCGTGGCAGCCCTGTTCGCCCTCGTCTTCGCGCCGCTGGCCACCGCAGCCGCGCTGCGCGGTGTGGGCCTGGAAGCCGATGGTGAACGCGGCGCCCGGCTCACGCTGCAACTGTCGGCTCCGGTGAAGCAGAAGGTTTTCACACTCGAGAACCCGCATCGGCTGGTCATCGATCTGCCCGGCACGCAGATGGACCGGGCGGCAAGATTGCCGCGGGCGATGGGTCCGGTGATCTCGGTGCGCAGCGGCGTACAGCCGAAGAACACGCTGCGTCTGGTGCTGCAGCTGCGCGAGGCGCTTCCCAGCCAGGTGCGGTATATGACGGGCAACGCCGGCACGCAGCTGGTGGTCGAGGTGGGCAGCGTGGCTGCACCATCGGTGGCGCCGGCTGCAGTGGCGCCCGTTGCCGTGCGGCCACAGCATGCGCCGGAGGATTCGGGGCGCGAGGTCATCGTCGCGATCGACGCCGGACACGGTGGCCAGGATCCCGGCGCCACGGGCAAGAGCGGCACGCACGAGAAGGACGTGGTGCTGGCCATCGCGCGCGAGCTGAAAAAGCGCGTGGATGCCGAGCCCGGCATGCGCGCCGTGCTGACGCGCAGCGACGACCGCTTCATCGCACTGCGCGACCGCATCGGCATCGCGCGCGCGGCGCGCGCCGACCTGTTTGTTTCCATCCACGCCGATGCCATCCGCGACCGCGATGTGAGCGGCTCCTCCGTGTACGTGCTTTCCGAGCGTGGTGCATCCAGCGAGCAGGCACGCTGGCTAGCCGAGCGCGAGAATGCGGCCGACCTCAAGGGCGGCGTTTCGCTGGGCGACAAGAACGGCCAGCTGGCTTCGGTGCTCATGGATCTGTCGCAGTCGGCCAGCATCGGCTCCAGCATGGAGGCGGCCGAGCGCGTGCTCGCCTCGCTCGATCAGGTGGGAACGGTGCGCAAGTCGCAGGTGCAGCAGGCGGCGTTCGTGGTGCTGAAGTCGCCCGACATTCCTTCGATGCTGATCGAGACGGCCTACATCTCCAATCCCGGCGAGGAGCGCAAACTGCGCAGCCCGGCGTACCAGGCGGAGCTGGCCGAGGCCATCCTGCGCGGCGTGCGCGAGCATTTCCGCCGCAGTCCGCCAGATGGTTCGCTGTTCGCGCGTCAGCAGCGTTCGCGCAGCGGGCTGCCGGTCATCGCAGGCAGCGCGGGTCCCTGACGCAAACCCGGTAAGATGCGGACCGCATGTCGATCCGCATTCTTCCCTCGCACCTCATCGACCAGATCGCCGCCGGCGAGGTGGTCGAACGGCCGGCCTCCGTCGTCAAGGAGCTGGTCGAGAACGCCTTCGATGCCGGCGCCACGCGCGTAGAGATCGACATCGAGAAGGGCGGCATCGCGCTGATCCGCATCCGCGACGATGGCCGCGGCATTGCCCGTGACGAGCTGCCATTGGCGCTGACGCGCCACGCCACCAGCAAGATCGCCAGCCTCGATGACCTCGCGGCGGTGCAGACGCTGGGTTTCCGCGGCGAGGCATTGCCCTCCATTGCGGCAGTGGCGCGGCTGCGCCTGGCCTCGCGTGCGGCAGACAGCGAAGCAGCGTTCGAAGTCGCGGCCGAGAACGGCACCATCGGCGACATCCGCCCGGCAGCGCTGGCCGCCGGCACCGTGGTCGAGGTGCGCGAGCTGTTCCACAATGTGCCGGCGCGGCGGCGTTTCCTGCGCAGCGAAGCGACCGAGGCCGGCCATGTGCAGCGCCTGGTCGAGCGCCTGGCGCTGTCGCGCTTCGATGTGGCGCTGCGCTACACCAGCAACGGGCGCGAGATCCTGCGCGTGCAGCCGGCTTCGACGCCGGCCCAGAAGCTTGAGCGCGTGGCCGCGGTGATGGGCGAGGAGTTCGCCCGCGGTGCGCTGGAGCTGCCGGCCACCAGCGGGCCGCTGCAGCTGGCCGGCTGGCTGAGCCTCCCCACCTTCTCGCGCGCGCAACCCGACATGGCGCACTGGTTCGTCAACGGGCGCGCGGTGCGTGACCGCCTGCTGCAGAACGCAGTGAAGCTGGGCTACCGCGATGTGCTTTACGGCGGCCGCCATCCGGCCTATGTGCTGTGGCTCGAGATCGATCCGCACGAAGTGGACGTGAACGCGCATCCGGCCAAGCAGGAGCTGCGTTTCCGCGATCCGCGCGCCGTGCATGACTACATCCTGCGCATCGTGCACCGGCAGCTGGCACAGGCCGGTCCCGCGGCGCAGGCCAGTGCAGTGGATGCCGCGCGCATCATTCCGCCGCATTTTGCGACGCGCGTGCCCGTGCCGCAGAACCTGGATTTTCCGCGCAACGATGCCTGGGGTGTGCGCGAAGCCATCGAGCGCCTGGCCGCGTCGGCAATGCAGGACTCGGTGCCTGGGGCGCCGATGTCGCCTGCCGGTGCATCGACGGCGGCGTTTGCCCCCACTGCTCCTGAAGCTGCACCGCAGGCCGGCAGCCTCGGCACCGCCATCGCGCAATTGCATGGCATCTACATCCTGGCGCAGGACGAACAGGGCCTGGTGCTGGTGGACATGCATGCCGGCCATGAGCGGGTGCTGTACGAGAAGCTCAAGGCCGAACACGCGCTGCGCCAGGCCGATTCCCAGCACCTGCTCGAGCCGGTGGCCGTGCAGCTGCCCGAGCCGGTGCTCGACCAGGTGTTCGCCGCGCTGGATGAATGGGAGCGCTGCGGTTTCCGGCTCGACCGCCTGGGCCCGGAAAGCCTTGCGGTGCGCAGCGTGCCGGCGCTGCTGGCGCGTTCGGACGTGGCCTCGCTGGTGCGTGAATGTGCGCTGGCGGTGGCGCGCGAGGAGGGCACGCACCACATCGAAGGCGCCGAGCATGCGCTGCTCGCGACGCTGGCCTGCCGCGGCGCCGTGCATGGCGGGCGCCGGCTGAGTCTTCCCGAGATGGATGCGCTGCTGCGTCAGATGGAGCAGACGGAGCGGGCCGGCCAGTGCAACCACGGCCGCCCCACCTTTGCGCGGCTGACGCTGGGTGAACTGGATCGCCTGTTCCTGCGCGGGCGATGAGCAGCCGCGCGCACAGCGCGGGCCATCCGCCGGCCATCGCGCTGCTGGGCCCCACGGGGTCCGGCAAGAGCGCCTTCGCGATGCGGCTGGCCGCAGGCCTGCCGGTGGAGATCGTCAGCGTGGATTCGGCCCAGGTCTACCGCGGGCTGGACATCGGCACCGCCAAGCCGACCCGCGAAGAGCGTGCCCGCGTGCCGCACCACCTCATCGACATCCTCGAACCCGAGGAGGTCTACTCCGCCGGCCGCTTCCGTTCGGATGTGGAGCCGTTGCTGCCGCAGATCCGCGCGCGCGGCCGCATCCCCCTGCTGGTGGGCGGCACCATGCTCTACTACCGGGCACTGTTTCGCGGCCTTGCTGGTCTGCCCACTGCGGATCCGGCCGTGCGCGCGGCGCTGGACGAGCGCGCCTTGCGCGAGGGCTGGCCGGCGTTGCATGCCGAGCTCGCGCGGCTTGATCCTGCCGGCGCGGCCCGCATCCATCCGCATGATGCGCAGCGCATCCAGCGTGCGCTGGAAGTGCTGAATCTCTCCGGCCGGGCGCTCACCGATCATTGGCGGCAGCAGCCCCCGCCGGAGGATTTCGCGCAGTGGCGCTGCGTCATCCTCGAGCCTCAGCGCCGTGAGCAGCTGCATGCGCAGCTCAAGGTACGCCTGCAGGCCATGCTGGCGCAGGGTTTCGTGGCCGAGGTGCGGACGCTGCTGGCACGGGGCACGCTGACCCGCGACAGCCCGGTATTGCGCCTGGTGGGTTACCGGCAGCTGGCGGCCCATTGTCTCGGCGAGATGTCCCTGGAGGCTGCGGCCGCCCAGGCGCTGGCCGCCACCCGGCAGCTGGCCAAACGGCAACTGACCTGGCTGCGTTCAGCGACAGTTCTCCCCGATACCGCGATTCCGGAGAGGATCGACGCTCAAGATGACGAGGCAAGGGAACAACTTGCCCTGGCCTTGATCCAATCCGTTTTGCCCCCATGATAAGCTGCACTGCAGCATAACAAGGAGAACCCATGGCCAAGAACCAGTCACTTCAGGATCCATTCCTGAATGCTCTGCGCAAGGAGCGGGTGCCGGTTTCCATCTACCTGGTCAATGGCATCAAACTACAGGGCACGATCGACTCTTTCGACCAGTTCGTCGTGCTGCTCAGGAACACCGTCAACCAGATGGTGTACAAGCACGCCATTTCCACTGTGGTCCCGGCGCGCAATGTGCGCGTGCCTGGCGAAGAAGCCGGCGCGGAGCCCACTGCCGAATAATGTTCGAGCGTCCCCGCAGCGGTGAGCGGGCCGTGCTCGTGCGGCTCGGCATCGGCGCGCCAGCCGACCCGGAGGACATGGAGGAGTTGACCCAGCTCGCCACCTCCGCCGGAGCCATTCCCGTGGCCACGATCACCGGCCGGCGCGACCGGCCGGATCCGCGTTATTTCGTCGGCAGCGGCAAGGCGGAGGAGATCCGCCTCGAGGCCGCCGCGCACGAGGCCGAAGTGGTGCTGGTGGATCACCCGCTGTCGCCGAGCCAGGAGCGCAACCTGGAAAATCTCATCGGCCGCCGCGTGCTGGACCGCAGTGGCCTCATCCTCGACATCTTCGCGCAGCGCGCCGCGAGTCATGAAGGCAAGCTGGAAGTGGAGCTGGCGCAGCTCAAGCACATCGCCAGCCGCCTGGTGCGCGGCTGGACTCACCTGGAGCGCCAGCGCGGCGGCAGCATCGGCCTGCGCGGTCCCGGCGAGACGCAGCTGGAAACCGACCGCCGCCTGCTGGGCCAGCGCGTGAAAGTGCTCACGCGGCGGCTCGAGAAGATCAAGCTGCAGCGTGAAACCGGGCGCGGCGCGCGGGTGTCGATCCCGGTGCCTTCGGTTGCGCTGGTGGGCTACACCAACGCCGGCAAGTCCACGCTGTTCCGCAGCCTGACGGGCGAGCAGGCCTATGTGGCCGACCAGCTGTTCGCCACGCTCGATCCCACGGTGCGGCGTCTTGCGCTGCCGGGAGGCACCCCCGTGGTGCTGGCCGACACGGTGGGTTTCATCCGCGATCTGCCGCATGAACTGGTCGCGGCCTTCCAGTCCACGCTCACCGAAGCGCGCGAGGCCAATCTGCTGCTGCATGTCATCGATGCCAGTGATCCGCGCCGCTCTGAACACATCGCCGAGGTCGAGCGCGTGCTGCAGCAGATCGGTGCCGCCGACATCCCGCAGATCAAAGTCTTCAACAAGATCGACCGGCTGGAAATCCAGCCGCGTGTCGATCTGGGCGAGGACGGCCAGCCCGTGGCCGTTTGGATTTCGGCCCGCGGCGAGACGGGGCTGGATGAGTTGCTGAGGGCCGTGGCCGAGAGACTGTCATGCGCGGTGCGCCGCAGGCGGCTGCAGCTGCCGCTGACGGCCGGCGCGACCCGCGCACGGCTCTATGCAGCCGGTGTGGTGCGTGCAGAGCACAGTTCCGAAGCAGGTTTCGACCTGACGGTGGACCTGCCGGCCGAGGAACTTGCTGCGCTGGAGCGGCTGCCCGACACCATCGTCAGCGCAGCGTCCTGAGGGGTGCGCCGGTTGTTAACCGGCAACCCACTGCCTTAAACTTCAAGTTTGCCTGCGCGCCGCTGCGCAGCTCGCCAACCCCCGGAGAATCAGCACAGACATGGCCTGGAACGAGCCCGGAAACCGGAAGGATTCACCTTGGGGCAAGCGTCCCGAGACGCCTTCGGACGGCGGCGGCCTGGATGCTGCCCTGAAGAACTTCCAGCGGCGTCTGGAGGCCATGCTGGGCGGCAATGGCGGCTCGGACGGCGGTGCGCCGCGCGGCGAGGGTGGTTCTTCGGGCTTCCTGTTCCTCGCCATCGGCGCGCTGGTGGTGCTGTGGCTGGGCTCGGGGTTCTTCCAGGTGAATGCTTCGGATGCGGGCGTGATCCAGCGTTTCGGCAAGTTCACCGAAGTGCGCGGGCCGGGCTGGGGCTACAAGCTGCCCTGGCCGATCGAGACCGTGACCAAGCTGAACATCTCGCGCGTCAACAGCGTCGAATACCGCTCGCGCATGCTCACGGCCGACGTGAACCTTGTGGAGATCCGCTCGGCCATCCAGTACCAGTACGCCGATCCGGTGAAGGTGCTGTTCCAGGTGCGCGATCCGGAGTCCACGCTGCGCGAGATCAGCGAGAGCGCCATCCGCGAGGTCGTCGGCCAGGCCAACCTCGACCAGGTCCTCGGCATGGCGCGCCAGCAGATCACCGAGAGCACGCGTGACCTCATCCAGCGCACGCTCGACACCTACAACAGCGGCATCCGCGTCACCAGCGTGAACCTCACCGACGTGCAGGTGCCCGAGGCCGTGATCGCCGCGCAGCGCGACGCCAACAAGGCCATCGAAGACCGCGACCGCTTCAGCAAGGAAGCGCAGGCCTACACCAACGACATCCTGCCCAAGGCGCAGGGCATGGCGCAGCGCCAGCTGCAGGATGCCGAGGCCTACAAGGCGCAGGTGGTCGCGCTCGCCGAGGGCGATGTGGCGCGTTTCAACAGCGTCTATTCGGCCTATGCCCAGGCGCCCGAGGTTACCCGTCAGCGCATGTACATCGAGACCATCGAACAGGTGCTGCAGCAGTCGAACAAGGTCATCCTCGATGCCAAGGGCGGTGCCGGCAACATGATCTACCTGCCACTGGACCGCCTCGGCACGCATGCCGGCGCTGCGCAGCAGGGAGCCCAGACCGCCGTGCCGGCATCACAGGTATCCAACGAGCTGCCGTCCATCACGATCGACGGCCGGGCCCGCGCCCGGGGGAGCAGGTAATGGCTACCCGTATCGGACCGGTGGTGGTGCTGGCGGGCATCGTGGCCTTCGCGGCCGTGCTGTCGCTGTTCCAGGTGCGCGAGACCGAGGTGGCGCTGCGCACGCGCTTCGGCGAGATCGTCGGCACGCAATATGGCCCGGGCCTGCACGTCAAACTGCCGCTGATCGACCAGGTGCGGCACTTCGAGCGGCGTATCGTGACGCAGAACTACCAGGGCGAGACCTTCCTCACCAGCGAGAACAAGGGTCTCATCGCCGATTTCTACATCAAGTGGCGCATCGCGGATGTGGGGCTGTACTACAGGGCCACGGGCGGCAGCGAAGAGGCCGCGAGCTCGCGCCTGGGCGAAATCGTCAAGGACGGCATCAAGGGCGTGGTGGCCCGCCGTACGCTGCAGGAGATCGTGATCGCGGAGCGTGCCGCCTTCACCGGCGACATGTTCAGCCGTGCCAGCGAGGCGGTGAAGGAACTGGGCATCGAGCTCATCGACGTGCGCATCCAGCGCATCGATCTGCCCGAAGAGGTGAGTGACTCGGTGTACCAGCGCATGCAGGAGAGCTTCCGCGCGCTCGGCAACCGGCTGCGCGCCGAAGGCAGCGCCGAGGCCGAGAGGATCCGCGCCGAGGCCGACCGCAAGCGCACCGAGATCCTCGCCGACGCGCAGCGCGACGCGCAGCGCGTGCGCGGCGAGGGCGAAGCGGTGGCGGCGCGCACTTATGCCGCGGCCTATTCCAAATCGCCCGAGTTCTATGGCTTCTACCGCAGCCTGCAGGCCTACCGCAATTCCCTGGCCCGCGACGGGGACATCTGGGTGGTCGCACCCGAAGGCGAGTTCTTCAAGTACCTGGGTTCGTCGGGCCGGCGCTGAAGCGCCGCCTGGAGCAGGGGGCGTGAACCTCGCATGGGGGGATTTGCTGGCGGCGGTCGCCATCCTGCTGGTGCTGGAAGGGCTGCTGCCGTTCCTGAAGCCTGATTCGGCGCGCCGCTTCTACCAGCAATTGGCCAACCTCGCGCAGCGCGACCT
Organism: Steroidobacteraceae bacterium; assembly: GCA_049841155.1. Lineage (GTDB taxonomy): Bacteria > Pseudomonadota > Gammaproteobacteria > Steroidobacterales > Steroidobacteraceae > ZC4RG30. The sequence goes on along the minus strand of JASGHI010000003.1, from coordinate 827,946 downwards.
GCGCGTCGCGGGGTTCGCCAGCATGGTGGCCGGTGTGCTGCTGCTGTTCTTCGTCAGATATTCGAAGTGAGTCACATGGGACGATTCGTCATCGTCATCGGCACCCAGTGGGGCGATGAGGGCAAGGGCAAGGTGGTGGACCTGCTCACCGAGCGCGCCGCGGCCGTGGCGCGCTTCCAGGGCGGCCACAACGCGGGCCACACGCTGGTCATCGGCGGCCAGAAACACATCCTGTCGCTGATTCCCTCGGGAATCCTGCGCGCGGGCACGCGCTGCTACATCGGCAATGGCGTGGTGCTGTCGCTCGAGGCGCTGCTGAAGGAGAGCCAGACGCTGATCGACCGCGGCGTGCCGGTGTTCGAGCGCCTGCGCATCTCCCCAGACTGCCCGCTGATCCTGCCTTCACATGTGCTGCTGGACCGGGCGCGCGAGGCGCAGCGCGGCGAACGCAAGATCGGCACCACCGGCCGCGGCATCGGTCCGGCCTACGAGGACAAGGTGGCGCGGCGCGCGCTGCGTGTGGCGGACCTGTTCAATCCTGCGCGCTTCCTGTCGCTGCTGGCCGAAGTGGTCGACTATCACAATTTCCTCCTGGAAAAGCTCTACGGCCAGCCACGCGTCGATGCGGCGCAGATCGGCGAGGATCTGCTCGCCCAGGCGAAAGCCGTCCTGCCGCTGGTAGTGGACGTGACCAAGGAGCTGGCCGTGCTGCGTGCTTCCGGCGCGAACGTGCTCTTCGAGGGTGCGCAGGGCGCCATGCTGGACGTCGATCACGGCACCTATCCCTTCGTGACCTCCTCCAACACGACGGCGGGCGGCGCTTCCACGGGCACGGGCCTGGGGCCGCGGGCATTTGATGCCGTGCTCGGCATCGTGAAGGCCTACACCACGCGCGTGGGCTCGGGTCCCTTCCCGACGGAACTCTTCGACGCCATGGGCGAGCATCTCTCGCGCGTGGGCCATGAGTTCGGTTCGGTGACGGGGCGACCACGCCGCTGCGGCTGGTTCGATGCCGTGGCGCTGCGGCGCGCAGTGATCCATTCCAGCGTCACGGGCCTTGTCATTACCAAGCTGGATGTGCTTGATGGGCTGGAGACCGTGCGCATCTGCACCGGTTACCGCATCGGCGGGCGCGTGCAGCAGGAGCCGCCGCTGGCGGTGGAATCCTATGCCGAGGTGGAGCCGGTGTACGAGGACATGCCGGGCTGGAAGGAATCCACCGTCGGCGTGACGCGGCAGGAGGCCCTTCCCGAAGCGGCCAGATCCTACCTGGCGCGGCTCGCCGAGCATGTCGGCGTACCCATTCAGATCATCTCGACGGGACCGGACCGCGACCAGACCATCGTGCTGGAGCACCCCTTCGCGAACTAGCCCTGCGCATCGGCCGGCGCTTCGCGCAGCAGCGACATGATCTCGGCTCCCAGCAGCAGATCCGGGACGGCGCCGAAATGCTGCGCGCGCCGCCGCCCCGCGCGGTCGATGAGTACCAGCGTGGGCGTGCCCTGCATGTCGTAGGCCGCCATCGTGCGCGGCAGATAGCGTCCCTCGCCGGGCATGTCCACCGCCACCGGGAAGCCGATCCGGTATTCATGCAGAAAGGCTTGCAGCGCCACGGGCGTCTGCGCCTCGTGGTGTTCGAACACCGTGTGCAGGCCGATGACCTGCACATCCTCCATGCGGAAGGTTTCGCAAATGCGCGTGGCTTGCGGCAGTCCATGCGAAACGCAGCCTGGGCAGAGCATCTGGAAGGCTTCCACCACCACCACACGGCCCAGCAGGCCCTCGAGCGTCAGCGGCGCGGACGTGTTCAGCCACTGACTGACCTGGAGGGGCGGAGCCGCCGGTGCGTTCTGGTTCATCATGGCCGGTACTGGATGTCCCGGACGCCTTCCCGAGCCTTGAGCCGGTCGATCGCGGCGAGCAGCACCTTGCGTTCGATGCCGCGCGCAAGGTTCAGCTGCAGCTGATCGGTGTCGGGCGTGTCCTGGCGCCGGATGTTGATGTCGGTCACGGTGACGCCGGCGGCATCCAGCTCCGCCGTGATGTCGAGAACCGAAGTGCGCGCTGGTTCGATGGAAATGGAGATCTGCCGCGTGCGGTTGCGGCGGAAGATCATCCGCTCGATGGGTTTCATGACGGCGAGGATGACGACGACGATGACCGTTGCCGTCAGCGCCGCCGTGTAGAGCCCGCCGCCCACTGCGAGGCCTACTGCCGCCACGGCCCAGAGGCTCGCCGCCGTCGTCAGGCCGCGGATGACTTCATGCCGCAGGAACAGGATGGTGCCGGCGCCGAGAAAGCCGATGCCGCTGACCACCTGAGCGGCGATACGGGAAGGGTCCAGGATGACGTTGGCCGTGCCGAGGATGTCGTGGAAACCGAATGCGGACACCACCATGATGAGCGAGGCTCCCACGCATACCAGCATGTGGGTGCGCAGTCCGGCGACCGCCTCCAGGCGCTCGCGGTCCAGCCCCACGGCCCCTCCCAGCGCTGCGGCGAGCAGCAGCCGCAGCAGGATGTCCTGATACGCGAGCATGACGATCTCCCGGTATGGCCTGGATATGTTCCACCATACCTCGGAACACGCGGACTCGAATGAGAAAGCTCAAATCTTGGTCAATTCGATCAGCGCCATCGCAGCTGCAGGATTGCGCTCCTTGAAGCCGCCGATCACGTAGAGGAAGACCTCCCGCCCCTCATCTGCCCATTGCCGGGCCTGCAGTGCCCAGTTTTCCAGGTCGCGTTGCGGATATCCCTTCTTCCACTTCCGGCTGGTTCCCATGAGGCGTGCATAGACCACTGATGCGGAGTCATCGGCGATGGCGGGGTATTCTGAATCGCCCGCGAGCACGACGCTTATGCCGTGCCGCTGTGCCAGCTGCGGGAATCCGGGCACAAGGAAGCTGGGGTGGCGCACTTCGATGGCATGGCGGATCGCGCGGCCTTCCAGCTTCCGGGGCAGCAACGTGAAGAACGCCTCGAGGTCCATGGCGTCGAATGCCTTTTCGGGGCCCAGCTGCCAGTTGACCGGCCCGAGCTTGTCCTGCAGCAGCAGCACGCCGCTGTCGAAGAAGCGCCGGATGGATTCACCGGCGTCGGCGAGCCTGCGCCTGCCCGTGACGAAGCGGGGCGCTTTGAGCGAGAACACGAACTCAGCCGGCGTTTCGGCATGCCACTTCGCAAAGCTGGCAGGTTTCTGCAAGCCGTAGAACGTGCTGTTGATCTCGATGGAGGTGAGCCTGCGGCTCGCGTATTCGAGTTCGCGTCTCTGCACCAGATCAGAGGGGTAGAACACGCCCCGCCATGGCGGGTAGCTCCATCCGCCCACGCCGATATGGATGCGCTGTTCGTGCTCACGGGACATCGTTTCGAGGCCGGTCGAAATGTCTTGCATGGGGCTCGCGGTTGCGCCACAGCCGCCGTATCCCGAACCACAGGCCGAGGCTGCTGCTGACGACGCCGCCGGCCAGCAGCGACAGCATTACGAGGTCCCACAATGGCCGCTTCGCGTACCAGAAGCGAAAATCCAGACTATGCAGACCGTTGTACAGCCAGCGCTCGATGCGGCTGTAACGGTGGATGTTGGCGACGATCTGGCTGGTGCGCGGATCGATGTAAAGCCAGGTCTGCAGCGGATCGTCCAGCTTGATGCGCAGCACGGGCAGCGGTGTCTGCTGCGCGCGCGAGTAATAATAGTCATCATAGTCCTGCAGCAGCGCCTGCTCCTGCATGTGCGCATCCGGCAGCGCCGCGCTGATGCGCGCAACGATCTCGCTGCTGTCGAAGGGCATGTCATGGCGCGCCATCGTCGCCGCATCCACGAGCACATGCCCCTCCTGCGCGCGGCCGCCCACGCCATAGGGTGCATGCCGGCGCTCCGCCGAGGCGGTCGGGGCATCCGCCGGCGCGGCAGTGCGCAGGCTCAGGTAGTGGTCGCCGTGGATGCGCAGGTAGGCCACTTCCTTGATGAGGCGTGGCGCCACCAACGCCGGAAGCGCAGCAAGGTCGATGCTGTCGAAGCTCGCCAGCTGCGGTTCACCGCCGGTCAATGCTTCCGGGTCCACACGGATATCAGGGGTGTTGGTCCATGCGAAGGGCTCCATCGACAGCAGACCGCTGAAGCCCCAGGTCAGCACGAACAGGCCGAAGATTGCCCCTGCGATGTAGTGCCAGCGCATGCCGCCGCGATAGGGAATCGAGCGCCGCAGGTTCAGCGGCCGGGTGCGGCGCCACTGCGTGAATGCCAGCGCCAGACCCAGCACGGCCACCACGCAGGCCAGTGCCGCAAGCGTGACCACGATGCGATACCACAGCGGCTGGTTGGCGCGCAGCGCGGAGAAATACAGCCAGTGCGGGATGGTGCCGATCCAGGCCAGCGCGCGGTCGCGACGGGTGGTTTTCAGCACCACTTCGCCGGTGAGCGTCGAGACATAAAGCTCGGTGCCGCGGGCATCGCCGGCGGCGAACTTCATCAGTGGCAGCTGCCGGCCCAGCGACAATGTCCATTGGTCCGGCGTTTCAACCAGCCCCACCAGGCGCAGCCCCGGCGCAGGTTCGCGCAGGAACTGCCGCGCCACGCTCATGGCAGCGGCCGCATCCAGTGGCTCCAGCAGCGAGCCATCATCGGCATGCACGGTGGCATTGCCGGCATAGGGGAAACGGTAGGCCGGCCGGCCCTGGATCATCAGCAGCAGCGGCGCGCCGGGCAGGGCTTCCTCGCCGCCGAGCGGCTCGGCCGCCTGCGCCGGTGTCAGCCGCACACGGGCCAGATCCAGTGCCGGCAGATGGTCGAGCCGCCCCTGCGGCGTGAGCCGGGGCATGCCGCCGGCGTACATCATCGTGATGCCGGAGAGGAACCACACTAGGATGATCAGGCTCAAAGGAATCCCGAGCCAGCGGTGCGACAGGATCAGCCAGCGCGTCACGAGCGTACGCGCCCGGAGGGCCCAGTCTGCCGTGACGAGAGCATTCATGGCGGGCAGTGTATGTCGGGCTTGCGCCTTCCAGGCAAGCGCAGCTGCTTGACCGGAGGATCAACTCGGTTCAACGTGACAAAGTGCGTTGATATCTGCACATGCAAAAAGAGGAAAAGCACTCATGAAACATGCAGGCTTCTCTATAAGACGGCTGACCGTCGCGGCTGCCGCGGTGGCTTGGATGGCGGCTCCAGCCGTCTGGGCGCAGGATGCTGCGAAGACCCATGCTGGCGAGTTCGTCAAAGCCAATGATGGGGGGTTCACCATGACCGTCGGTGGCCAGAACGAGCATCCCCACAAGGTGACCGAACAGACCCACTACATGGTCAATGGCAAGCACGCATCGCTCAAGGAGCTCAAGCAGGGCGATCACATCAATGTCACGACGAGTGGAGGTGTTGTGACGATGGTTGACGCAACACGCCCCTAGGGTACCGCTCGGTGAAAGCCCCGGTGTGTCAGCCTGCGCCGCTTGCAGACCTCAGGCGGGCAGCGCAGGGCTGGCGCACTCGTTCCCGAGACAGCCCCGGATGTCCTGAAACTTCGGTCTGGTGCCCAGGAGAGGACTCGAACCTCCACGGTGTTACCCGCTAGTACCTGAAACTAGTGCGTCTACCAATTCCGCCACCTGGGCACGGTGGGCGCGGCAATTTACGAGCGGGAAGGGCGGAAGTCAATGCGCGGCCACCGTGAAGTGCGTTTGCCGCTACACTGCCTGGCCACAGATGAAGAAAAACCGCTCCAGGCAGCCCCCCGACAAGGGTGCGCCCCGCCGCCCGGCCCAGTTTGGTGGCCGCCGTTCCCCGCCACCCCGTTCAACCGGCCGCACCCGTACCGTCACCGGCACCGTGTCGGCCAATCGCGGCGGATTCGGCTTTGTGCGCAGCGACGAGATGCCGGAGAGCATTTTCCTGCCGCCGCGCGAGATGGGCCGCCTGATGCACGGCGACCGGGTGCGGGTGCGGGCCTCGCAGGCCGCTGACCAGCGCTGGTCCGGCGAACTGGAGGAGGTGCTGGAGCGCGGAGTGACGGCCTTTCTGGCTACGGTCGCCATCCACGGCCGCAACGCCTCGGTGCAGTCGGCCGACCGCAAGCTGAACCTCTATTGCCATGTGCAGCCGGCGGATCTGGCCGGCGCCCGCCATGGCAGCTGGGTGATCGCCCGGGTGCTGAAGTATCCGGCCGAGGGCATGGCAGGGTCGGCACGGGTGGAAAGGGTGCTGGATCCGGAACGGCCGGTGACGCTGGCCACCGAAGCGGCGATCGCGAAGATGGGCCTGCCAAGGGATTTCCCGCCGGCTGCCGTGCGCGATGCCGAGGTGCATGGCACGCAGGTGGATCCGGCAGAGGCGGCGCGGCGCGAGGACCTGCGCGGCCTGCCTCTGGTCACCATCGATGGCGAGGATGCCCGCGATTTCGACGATGCCGTCTTCGCCGAGCGCGTGGGCGAGGGGTTCCGGCTGGTGGTGGCCATTGCCGACGTGAGCCACTACGTGCGCGAAGGCACCGAGCTGGATGCCGAGGCCCAGCGGCGCGGCACTTCGGTGTATTTCCCGCAGCGGGTGCTGCCCATGCTGCCGCCGGCGCTTTCCGACGAGCTGTGCTCGCTGCAGCCGCGGGTGGACCGGCTGTGCCTGGTCGCCGACATGCAGGTGTCGAAGGCCGGCCTGCTGCAGGGTGCGCGGCTCTATCCGGCGGTGATGCGCTCGGCGGCGAGGCTTACCTACAACCTGGCGTTCGCGGCGCTGTTCGAAGGGCGGCCGGAGGCGCGCCGCGAGATCGGTCCGCTGGTGGAGCGCCTGCTGCCGCTGGTGGACCTCTACCGCGCGCTACTCAAGGCGCGGCAGCGCCGCGGCGCGCTGGATTTCGATGCCCCGGAACCGAAATTCCGCATCAGCGCCACCGAACAGATCTCCGCCATCGATCTGCCGCTGCGCAACGATGCGCACCGGCTCATCGAGGAATGCATGGTGCTGGCCAATGTCGCCGCGGCGCGCGAGCTCGAGGCTCACCACCGGCCGACACTGTTCCGCGTGCATGCCGAGCCGGATGAACGCAAGCTCGAGATCCTCACCACCACGCTGCGCGCGCTGGGCGTGGGCATCGAGCTGCCTCCGGAAATCACCACCCGCGACCTGCAGAAGATCGCCCCGCGCATCAAGGATCCGGCTGCCCGGCCCTTCATCGAGCAGCTGGTGGTGCGTTCGATGATGCAGGCGGTCTATGCGCCTGCGAACATCGGCCATTTCGGCCTGGCGCTCAGGCAGTACGCGCACTTCACCTCGCCGATACGCCGCTATCCCGATCTCGTCGTGCACCGCACGATCAAGGCCATGCTCAGGGCCGATGATCCGGCGGGTAGGGCCTACACGCAGGCCGAAATGGAGGTGATGGGCCAGCAGCTTTCCGAGTGCGAGAAGCGTGCCGACGAGGCAGACCGCTTCGTCGACAGTTTTCTCAAATGCGTGTACCTGCGCGACCGCATCGGGCAGACCTTCGACGGTCTCATCACCGCCGTGGTGGATTTCGGCTGTTTCGTGCAGATCCTCGATGCGGCGGCGGATGGCTTGCTGCACATCGACAATCTGCGCGATGACGACTACGTCAAGGACGATGCGCTGCATGCCTGGGTGGGACAGCACAGCCAGCGCAGGCTGCAGCTGGGCAGCCGGGTGCGGGTGATCGTCACGGCAGTGAATCCGGTCGAAGGGCTGATCGATCTGGACCTGGTGCCAGTGGAAGTTCCGGCCAGAACCCGGGAACGGCGCCGGTGAACGCGCGTGGCATGAACCTGGTCGCTGTGGGTGGATTGCACGCCGTGCGGGCCTTGCTGGAGCGTTCGCCGGAGCGTGTGCAGAAGCTGCTGCTCGATACCCGACGCGATGATCAGCGCATCCGTGAGCTGCTGCAGCGGGCCACCGCCGCCGCGGTGCGCGTGGAGCGCGTGGAGGCGCGGCAGCTGGCCGGCAGGGTGGGCGAGATGGCCCATCAGGGCGTGGTCGCCGAAGTGCAGCCGCTTGCCGGCTGGAGCGAGGATGATCTTTTCACTGCGCTGGAGGGCTGCGCCACGCCGCCGCTGGTGCTGGTGCTGGACGGTGTCCAGGACCCTCACAACCTCGGCGCCTGTCTGCGCAGCGCCGATGCCTGCGGCGCACTGACCGTGGTGGTGCCGCGGGATCGTGCGGCCAGCGTCAATGCCACGGTGCGCAAGGTGGCGGCCGGCGCGGCCGAGACTACGCCGGTTACCACAGTGACCAACCTGGCCCGCGCGCTGAAGCTGATGAAGGAGGCCGGTCTGTGGGTGGCCGGCGCGGATATGGCGGGCGAAAAGCTGGCCTGGGAAGCGGATCTGAAGGGACCGCTGGCTTTGGTGATGGGGGGCGAGGGCGACGGCCTGCGCGATCTGACCCGCCGCAGCTGTGACCTGCTGGTGCGCCTGCCCCAGGTGGGCGCAGTGGAGAGCCTCAACGTGTCCGTGGCCTCCGGCATGCTGCTTTACGAGGCCTTGCGCCAGCGCCAGGGATGACTTGCCTGACGGGGCAGGTTTTGCCGCGCATCAATGGCGGCGGCTTTCAGATAGTTAATATTCCAACTATCGGCCCATCCCGAGGGCGCCGGGAATAACCCGCATGGCATGGACCAAACACGACTACGACGCGATCCCCGGCACCTATGTGTTCGACGGCAGGCATGCGCATGGCGCGTACGCATTGAACAAGATGCTGTATTCGTTCTGCGAGCAGGCCAATCGCGACGAGTTTGCCCGCGACCCGGCAGCCTACTGCGACCAGTACGGCGTGGCGGGCCAGTACAAGGAGCTGGTCCTCAGGAAGGATTTCCTCGGCATGCTGCGCGCCGGCGCCAACATCTACTACATGGCCAAGATGGCCGTGCCCAACGGCGTCTCGGTGCAGGATGCCGGTGCGGCGTTCCAGGGCATCACGACCCGGGAGTTCCAGGACAAGCTGCTTGCCAAGAGTGATGGCCTGGTGGAGAAGCTGAAGGCGCGGGGAGGGTACTGGGTTGGCTAGGATCATCGGCGGTGTGACCAGCTCGCACATCCCGGCGGTGGGCAATGCCATCGATCAGGGCCTGCAGCAGCAGCCCTACTGGAAGCGCTTCTTCGACGGCTACCAGCCGGCCACGGCCTGGCTCGGGAAACACAGGCCGGATGTGGTCATCGTGGTCTACAACGACCATGGCCTCAATTTCTTCCTCGACAAGGTGCCCACCTTCGCGCTGGGGTGCGCGGATGCCTACTGCCACACCGACGAGGGCTGGGCGCTCAAGCCCCTGGCGCCGTTCCCGGGAGATGCGCCGTTTTCCTGGCACCTGGCCGAGAAGCTGGTGGAGCAGGAGTTCGACATCTGCACCTGCCAGGAGATGAAGGTGGATCACGGCTTCGTCAATCCGCTGCGCGCGCTTTATGGCACGCACGAGGTCTGGCCATTCAGGTCCATTCCGCTGGCCGTCAATACGGTGCAGCACCCGCTGCCCACTGCGGCGCGCTGCCTGAAGCTCGGCAAGGCGCTGCGCAAGGCCATCGAGTCCTACCCCGATGACGTCAAGGTCGTCATCCTCGGCACCGGCGGCATGTCGCATCAGCTGCAGGGCGAGCGCGCCGGCATCATCGACGTGGATTTCGATCTGGAATGCATGGAGCGCATCGCCAGCGACCCCGAGTGGATGACGCAGTTCTCCAACAGCGAGCTGGTTGCGCGCGCCGGATCTGAGGGCATCGAGACCATCATGTGGCTGGTGATGCGTGGCGCATTGCAGGACAACGTCAGGATCATCCACAAGCACTACCACGCGCCCATCTCCAATACGGGTGCCGGCGTGATGGTGCTGGAGAACACCTTCATCTGACTTCTTGACGGCGGAAAGGAATTTCCTTACCGTCATGCAATGATCACGAGCAAGCTGACGAGCAAGGCGCAGACCACCATTCCGCAACCGGTCCGCAACGCGCTGCGGCTCAAAGAGGGCGATGAGCTGGCGTATCGAATCGAGGGAAACAGGGTGGTTTTGACGCGTGCCGCCAGGGCCGGCGTCGCCGATGATCCGTTCCTGACTTTCGAGGAATGGGACAGCGAGGCGGATCGTGAGGCCTATGGCGAGCTTTGAGCAGGGCGACGTAGTCAAGGTCCCTTTTCCTTATACCGATCGCCCGGTACGGCAATTCCGGCCAGCTTTGGTGGTCTCGGTGCCTGAGGCGATGGCCCGGCACGGGTTGCTGTGGGTCGTGATGATCACCAGTGCGCAGAATCGCGGCTGGCCCGACGATCTGCCCGTCACGCGCCTTGTCGAGGCGGGGCTGCCGGTCCCCTCCGTGATCCGACCGGCAAAGATCGCGACGATAGAAGCTGCCCATGCCACGCGGCTGGGGCGCGTAACGGCTGAATTGTGCGCCCGCGTGCTCGCGCGCATCGGCAGGGTGCTCGGAGCCTGAAGCTCCCTGGCGTGGCGCCTTGCGGCGCTCCCGCTGGTCCGGTAGAGTTCCGCCCCCTTCTTGCCACACCGCCCAGCCCTCGGCGGGTGGCTTTCATCCACAAGGAGAGGCTACATGAGGCATTACGAGATCGTGGTCCTGGTGCATCCGGACCAGAGCGAGCAGGTTCCGGCCATGCTCGAGCGCTACAAGGGCATGGTGACCGCCGGCGGCGGTGCCGTGCACCGTGTCGAGGACTGGGGCCGGCGCCAGCTGGCATATCCCATCGCCAAGGTCCACAAGGCGCACTACCTGCTGATGAACATCGAGACCGACCAGAAGACGCTGGCCGAGCTCACAGGCGCATTCCGCTTCAGCGATGCGGTGCTGCGGCACCTGGTCGTGAGCATGGAAGGTGCGGTCACCGATCCGTCGCCGATGGCGCGGGGTGAGGACGAGGACGGCGATCGTCGCCGCGATCGCGAGTCGCCGCTGGGTGACGATGACGACAGCATCGGCATGCGCTGAACGCAAACGGAGAATCACAGATGTCGCGTTTCATCCGCCGCAGGAAATTCTGCCGCTTCACCGCCGATGGCGTGAAGTCGATCGACTACAAGGATCTGGCCACGTTGAAGGGGTACATCTCCGAGACGGGCAAGATCGTCCCCAGCCGCATCACGGGCACCAAGAGCTTCTTCCAGCGCCAGCTGGCAGTGGCCATCAAGCGGGCGCGCTTCCTCGCGCTGCTGCCCTACACCGATCAGCACTGAGGTCAGCCATCATGGACGTCATTCTGCTGGAGAGGGTCGCGAACCTAGGCAACCTGGGCGACCGCGTGGCGGTGCGTTCGGGCTATGCCCGCAATTACCTGCTGCCCAAGGGCAAGGCCACGCTGGCGACGCCGGCGAACGTCGAGCGTTTCGAGGCGCGCCGCGCCGAGCTGGAAAAGGCCCAGCGCGAGGCGCTGGCCGGTGCCGAGGGCCGCAAGGCGAAGTTCGAAGGTTTCCGTCTGCAGATCACCGCCAAGGCGGGCAGCGAAGGCAAGCTCTTCGGTTCGATCGGCACTTCGGACATTGCCGAGGCGGCAACGGCTGCCGGGCAGGAGCTCGCGCGCAGCGAGGTGCGCCTGCCCAACGGTCCGCTGCGTACCGTCGGCGAGCATGTCGTGGTGGTGCACCTGCACACCGACATCGACGTCGAACTGCCCATCACGATCAGCGCCGAAGAGTCGGCCTGAAGCACTGAAAAGGCGCCTGGGGATTTCCACAGGAAATCCCCAGGCTGTCGTCTGGCTGGCCACCGGGCATTGGGTCAGAATCCCCGGCATGGATCAGCTGCGCACTCCCCCCCATTCCGTCGAAGCCGAGCAGGCTGTGCTCGGCGGGCTGCTGCTCGACACCACGGCCTGGGACCAGGTGGCCGACAGCGTCGGGGTCGAGGATTTCTACCGTCCCGACCATCGCCTGATCTTCGGTGCCATCACCGAGCTGGCTGCCGAGCACCTCCCCATCGATGCCGTCACCGTCTCGGAGCGGCTCGAGCGCCGCGGCCAGCTGCAGGATGCGGGCGGGCTCGCCTATCTTTCCACGCTGGTGCGCGATACGCCCACCGCGGCCAATGTGCGCGCCTATGCGCAGATCGTGCGCGAGCGCGCGTTGCTGCGCGCGCTGATTAGCGCCGGCAGCGAGATTGCCTCGTCGGTGTTCAGTGACGAGGGGCTTTCGGCGCGCGAGCTGGTGAACCGTGCCGAGCAGCGGGTGTTCGAGATCGCCGAGCGCGGCGCGCGGCGCAGCGATGGCGCGCGACTGGTGCGCGCCATGCTGCCTGAGCTTATCGACAAGATCGACTACTGGCACAGCAATCCCGACAAGCTGCGCGGCACGCCCACCGGGTTCGTCGATTTCGACCGCACCACCGGCGGCCTGCGGGGCGGCGATCTCGTCATCGTTGCGGGCCGTCCCGGCATGGGCAAGAGCACGCTCGCCATCAACATGGCCGAGAATGTGGCGCTGGATCCGAACGTGAAGGGTTCGGCGCTGATCTTCAGCATGGAGATGCCCTCCGACCAGCTGATGATGCGCATGCTCTCCTCCGTGGGCGGCGTGCCGCTGCAGGACATCCGCTCCGGCCGCATCAGCGACGAGGACTGGGTACGCATCACCAGCGCCACCAGCCAGATCGCTGAGGCGCGCATCAGCATCGACGAGACGTCGGGTCTTTCACCCACGGAGCTGCGTGCGCGGGCGCGGCGTGTGAAGCGCGAGCAGCATGGACTGGACATCATCGTCGTGGACTACCTGCAGCTCATGCACGTGCCGGGCTCGAAGGAGAACCGTGCCACGGAGATCTCGGAGATCTCCCGCGGCCTCAAGGCGCTCGCCAAGGAGCTCGATGTCCCGGTGATCGCGCTCTCGCAGCTGAACCGCTCGGTGGAGCAGCGCGACAGCAAGAAGCCGGTGATGTCCGATCTTCGCGAATCGGGAGCGATTGAACAGGATGCAGACATGATCCTCTTCATCTCCCGCGAGGAGTACTACGACCAGAACAGCCCGCGCAAAGGCGAGGCGGATGTGAACCTCGCCAAGCACCGCAACGGCGAGACACGCGAGTTCAAGCTGACCTTCCAGGGGCGGTTCACGCGTTTCCAGAACTACATGCCCGAAGCGTACGCCGAGGGGATGGGCATCCTGCGGTGAGCTCGCTGCTGCGTGCCGAAGTGAGCAGCGCGGCGCTGCGCAGCAACCTGGCGCGCATCCGCGCTGTGGCGCCGGGGCGCCGCGTGCTGGCCGTGATCAAGGCCAATGCCTACGGGCATGGACTGGTCTCCACGGCACGCTGTCTGGAAGGCGCCGATGCGCTGGCGGTGGCACGGCTGGAAGAGGCGCTGGTATTGCGCAGAGCCGGAATCCGTTCTCCCATCGTGCTGCTCGAGGGCGTGTTCGATGCGGCCTCCCTGGCCGAAGCCGCGCGGCAGCAGCTGGAGCTGGTGGTCCACGACGAGGCGCAGATTGCGCTGCTGGAAGCCGCCGATCCGGCCTGGCTGCATACGGTGTGGCTGAAGATCGATACGGGCATGAACCGCCTGGGCTTCCGGGTCGAGGCTTTCGCGGCGGCTTATCAGCGCCTGCGCGCGCTGGGGCCGCGGCTGGCCCGGCTGCGGCTGCTCACGCACCTGGCCAGCGCCGACCGTCCTGACAGCACGCAGACGGACGAGCAGCTGCGGCGTTTTGCACTGCTGCGCGCCGGGTGCCCGGAAGAGGTGAGCATCGCGAACTCCGCGGCCCTGTTTTCCCGGCCCGATTCCCATGGCGACTGGGTGCGTCCAGGCATTGCGCTGTATGGCGTTTCGCCGTTTGCGGATCGCGATGGCCAGTCGCTGGGTCTCATGCCTGCCATGCGTCTGGTCTCCACCGTCATTGCTATGCGCGATGTGCCGCGCGGCGAAACCGTGGGCTATGGCGGCAGCTGGCGGGCCGAGCGTGATGCGCGCATTGCCATCGTAGCGGCCGGATATGGCGATGGCTTGCCCTGGTCGCTGCCCTCGGGTACGCCGGTGATGGTGGATGGGCGCCCTCGGCCGCTGGTGGGGCGGGTTTCCATGGACATGATCGCCGTGGACGTGACCGGGACGGGGGTGAAGTCCGGCGATCCGGTGGTGCTGTGGGGGCCGGAGCTCCCGGTGGAGCGTACGGCTGCCGCCGCACGCACCATCGCCTGGGAGCTGCTGTGCGCAGTGAGCCAGCGGGTGCCGCTGGTCCTGCTGTAAAAAGAGCCGGCTAGCCTTCCTGCATCTGCGACTGCAGGTAGTTCTGCTCGCCCACCTTGCCGACCAGTTCCAGCTGGGTCTCCAGATGGTCTATGTGCTCTTCGGTGTCCTTCAGGATGACCTCGAACAGCTCACGGGAGACGTAGTCCTTCACGCCCTCGCAATGGGCAATGGCCTCCTTGAGGTAGCTCTGCGCGGATTTCTCGACCTTCAGGTCGCAGCCGAGTATCTCCACCGCATTCTCGCCGATGAGCAGTTTGCCCAGATCCTGCAGGTTGGGCAGGCCGTCGAGCATGAGGATGCGCTCGATGAGCATGTCCGCATGCTTCATCTCGCCCATGGACTCCTGGTATTCGAACTTGGCCAGGCGATCGAAGCCCCAGTGCTTCAGCGTGCGGTAGTGCAGGTAGTACTGGTTGATGGCCGTGAGCTCGGCCTTGAGCTGGCCGTTGAGATAAGTGATGACTTGCTTGTCGCCTTGCATAAATGACCTTCGAGGTTCGGGCGCCAGATGGCCCGGCGAGGCGAAAGCTAGCAGGTCGGAGCGGTTTTGGGCGGGAAGCGGCTGAGCTTGCTAACAAGAACCATTCGCATTACCATGCCGCCATGATCGTTTGTCTCTGCTACAACGTATCGACCGGCGACATCGCCCGGGAAGCCGCCGCCGGCTGCTGCAGCTTCGAATCCCTGCAGGAAGAGTTGCAGGTGGGCCGGGCCTGCGGTGCCTGCGAGTCCTGCGCCAGGGACACCCTCCGGGAGTGCGCGGGCAAGCAGAAGGCCCGGGCGGCCGAGCCGCCGCGGCTGGGCCATCTGATGCACGCCGTCCCCGCCTGATCAGGCGGGGCTGAAGCAGGGGGTGGGTCGTCCCTGACCCCCTGCGGTCTTGAGGCCAGAGCCTTCCTGGCTCAGTTCTCGAAGAACCCCATCTTGACGCCAGCCAGCTGGATCACGTCGTTGTCCGCCAGGCGGCGCGCCTGCGAGCCGATGGGCAGGCCGTTCACCAGCGGATAGTTGTCGGGCGCGTCCGCGTCCACGTGGACGATGTAGAAGCCGTCCGAACGGCGGGTTATCGCCGCCACCTGCACGCCGGGCCGGCCCAGCGTGGTCAACGCCTTGGTCAGCTCCAGTTCCCGGCCCGCGAAGGCGCCCGAGAGCACCTGCAGCCGCGCCTTCTTCACCGGGGCGGCCCCTTCAGGCAGCGCGCGCCGGCTCTGGGTGGTACCGGTGGCGGCGTTTTCCACGGCGCGCGAGGTCTGCAGCTTCTCCAGCGGCCGCTGCGAGGGCTGGATCACCATGGTCTTCTCGAACTCGTCCTGCTGCGAGTCGTCGTCCTCGACGAAGCGCAGCTGGTGGTGGCCCACCGTGATCACGTCCCCATGCTGCAGCGCGTGCTTCTTGATCAGCTTGCCGTTGACGTAGGTGCCATTGGTGCTGTTGAGATCCTCGAGGAAGGAGTCATTGAGGATGTTGATGATCAGCGAGTGATGGCCGCTGACCGCCGGGTTGTCTATGCGGATGTCGTTGTCCGGAAGGCGCCCGACGGTATAGCGCTCCTTGTTCATGTTGTATTCGGCCATTACCTGGCCGTCCAGACTCAAGATCAAGCGCGCCATAGATCACCTGTTGGGGTTCAGCTGAACCATTTCAGTATTCTGTCAAATATACCCCGCCGGGCGGGAAAGGAATCCACCGCCTGGGCGAGTACCACGGAGATGTTGTCCTTGCCCCCATTCTCGTTGGCCAGCTGCACCAGGTGCTGGGCCACGGTATTGAGGTTGCTGCCGAAGGTGGACACGGTGATGCCCATGTCGTCGTCTTCGACCATGTCGGACAGGCCGTCGGAGCAGAGCAGGAACAGGTCGCCCTTGTGGACCGGCTGCTCCTGCAGCTCCACCTCCACGTTGGTGTCCACGCCCAGCGCCCGCGTCACGTAGTTCTTGTTCGACGCGCGCTGCGCCTCTTCGGGAGAGTAGAAGCCGCGGTCCACCAGCTCCTGCAGCAGTGAGTGGTCCAGCGTCAGCTGCTCGATCTGGCCGCCGCGCAGGCGGTACAGCCGCGAGTCGCCGACATGTGCGATGGAGATGCGGTTGTCGTAGAAGAGGGCGGCCACCACGGTGGTGCCCATGCCTTCGCAATTGGGCTGGCTGCGGGCCGTCTGGAAGATGATCTTGTTGGCGCGGTGGATGGCATCGCGCAGGATGATGCCGGTGCGCGACAGCCCGCTGCTGCGGTCGTCCAGCGAAAGGTCCTGCTGTTCGAGGGATTCGCGCACCAGGTTGACGATGGTCTTCACGGCAATGCCGCTGGCCACTTCGCCCGCGTTGTAGCCACCCATGCCGTCGGCGAGCACGAGCAGCCCGAGCTCACTGTCGCAGGCGATGGTGTCTTCGTTGTGTTCGCGGACCCTGCCGGTGTCGGTCTGACCCACGCAGAGCAGTTTGCCTTTCAGACTCATCCGGAGACGCTTTCCCGGGTGCTCCCTTGTGAGTCATGGATCGTACTTAACTTGCCTCTGGCCTGCACTGACATGGGCTTGTTATCGACACCCTTTGTTTCCGATCTGTGGCCCACGTCGCGTGCTAGCATCGCGGCTCCCTCCCGCCGCCGCTTTCCCGCATACCACTGCTCCGTGGCCCGTCCCCAGCTCGTTCATATCTGTGACGCATGCCGCGGTGAGACGCCTCGCTGGCAGGGCCAGTGCCCGCATTGCGGCACGTGGAACAGCCTGTCCGCCGAGCCCGTGGCTGCAGGCCGCCAGGGGCGCCCCGGGCGGTCGCGCGATGGCGTCACGGCAGCGGCGGGCCAGGCCAGCAATCTGGCTGACGCCGTGGCTGCCGCGGGCGAGCCCGTCCGGCGCTGGCCGGTGGGCATCGAGGAGCTGGACCGGGTGTTCGGCGGTGGCCTCGTGTCCGGATCGGTGACCTTGCTGGGCGGTGAGCCCGGCATCGGCAAGTCGACGCTGCTGCTGCAGCTGGCGCAATCCCTGGCCCAGCCCGGCGGCGTGCTTTATGCGAGCGGCGAGGAGTCGGCCGCGCAGATCGCGCTGCGGGCGGCGCGGCTGGGCGGCGAGTTCGGCGCGGTGAAGCTCGCGGCGGAAACCGACCTCGATGCCATCCTCGCGCTGGCCGCAGAAATGCGCCCGGCGCTGCTGGTGATCGATTCGATCCAGACCATGCAGCTGGCCGCCGTGTCCGCCAGTGCTGGCGCCGTGACGCAGTTGCGCGAATGCACCGCCGCGCTGGTGCGCCTGGCCAAGACGCAGGGCACGGCCGTGCTCATCGTCGGCCACGTGACCAAGGATGGAGCCATTGCCGGCCCGCGCATGCTGGAGCACCTGGTCGATACGGTGCTGTATTTCGAGCGCGATGCCGGCAGCCGTTTCCGCCGCGTGCGGGCGGCCAAGAACCGCTTCGGTGCCGCGAATGAGCTGGGTTTCTTCCTGATGCAGGAGAACGGCCTGCGCGAAGTGCGCAACCCCGCGGCCATCTACCTTGCCCGCGCGCCGCAGCCCGTGGTCGGCAGCATCGTCATGGTGACCCGCGACGGCACCCGGCCGCTGCTGGTGGAGGTGCAGGGCCTCACCGATCCGGCCCGCTTCGGCACGCCGCGGCGCGTGGCGCAGGGCATCGATGCCGGCCGGCTCGCGATGGTGCTCGCGGTGCTGCACCGCCATGGCGGCATCAGCCTGCAGGAGCACGATGTGTTCGCCAATGTGGTCGGGGGGCTCAGCGTCGATGAGCCGGCCTGGGATCTGCCGGTGGCCATTGCGCTGGCCTCGAGCCTGCGCGACGAACCGCTGCCGCCGGACCTGGTGGTGTTCGGCGAGCTCGGGCTCACTGGCGAGGTGCGGCCGGTGCCCTTTGGCGAGGAGCGCATCCGCGAGGCGGCCAAGCAGGGCTTCCGGCGCGCGCTGCTGCCGCAGGAGAACCTGCCCCGCGGCAAGGTCGAGGGTATCGACCTCCGGGGCGTGAGCCGCATCGACGAGGCGCTGGCGGCCGTATTCCAGCAACGCCCGATATAATCCGCCGATGTTCACCAAGCTGACCGAGCGGCTCACGCAGGCCGCCAATGCGCTGCGCGGCCGCGGCCGCCTCACCGAAGACAACATCGCCGAGTCCCTGCGCGAAGTGCGCATGGCGCTGCTCGAGGCGGATGTGGCGCTGCCCGTGGTCAAGCGCTTCATCGAGGCGGTGAAGGTCAAGGCGCTAGGCACCGAGGTGGTCGGCAGCCTGACGCCGGGCCAGGCGCTGATCGGCGTGATCCACGACGAGCTGGTGGCGCTCATGGGCGGCCAGCGCCGCGAGCTGAACCTGCGTGTGCAGCCGCCGGCCGTGGTGCTGCTCGCCGGTCTGCAGGGTGCGGGCAAGACCACCACCGCCGGCAAGCTGGCCCGCAATCTGGTCGAAGCGAAGAAGCGCGTGCTGCTGGTCAGCACCGACATCCGCCGGCCGGCCGCCGTGCTGCAGCTGCAGCGGCTTGCCGGGCAGGTGGGCGCGGACTTTTTTCCGGTGCCTGCAGGCGAGGCGCCGCCGCGCATTGCGGCCGCTGCGCTGGCCGAGGCGCGGCGCGGCGTCTATGACCTGCTGATCGTCGACACTGCGGGCCGCCTGCACGTGGACGCCGAGCTGATGCAGGAGGTGCGCGACATCGACATGGCGGTGAGCCCGCACGAGCGGCTGTTCGTGGTCGATGCCATGGCAGGCCAGGATGCCGTCAACGCCGCGCAGGCTTTCGGCGCCGCGCTGGCGCTCACCGGCGTGATCCTCACCAAGGCCGATGGCGATGCGCGCGGCGGCGCGGCGCTGTCCGTGCGCGAGGTCACCGGCGCGCCCATTCTCTATCTCGGCACCGGTGAAAAGACCGATGCACTGGAACCCTTCGACCCGGACCGCATGGCCCGCCGCATCCTCGGCATGGGCGATGTGGTGGCGCTGGTCGAGGAGGTGCGCAAGAGCGTCGATCAGGAAGAAGCCCAGCGTCTTGCGAAGAAGGTCGCCAAGGGCAAGGGTTTCGATTTCAACGACCTCAAGGGCCAGCTGCAGCAGCTGCAGAAGATGGGCGGGATGGCCTCGCTGATGGACAAGCTGCCAGGCGCCGCGGCCGCAGCCCGCCAGATGGCCCCGGGCGCCGCCGACCGTGAATTGCGCCGCCAGATCGCGCTGATCGATTCCATGACCCCCCGCGAGCGCCGCCGCCCCGAGATCATCGATGGCTCGCGCCGTCGCCGCATTGCAGCAGGAGCGGGGATGCAGGTGCAGGACGTCAACCGCCTGCTCAAGCAGCACCAGCAGATGCAGAAGATGATGAAGCAGCTGGGGGGCGGCAAGCTGCAGCGCATGATGGGAGCCATGGCGGGGCGTCTGGGCGCCGGCCCATTTGCTCCAAAGCCTTGATCTGCGTAGAATCCGCGCTCTTTTTTCGGTAGCCCTAACTGTTTGAGGCCTTGACCCGATTATGGTGACCATTCGTCTTACGCGCCGTGGCGCGCGCAACCAGCCCTTCTATCACGTGGTGGTCACCGACCATCGCAAGCGCCAGGGAGGCAAGAGCCTCGAGATGGTCGGGTTCTTCAACCCGGTCGCGCGCAAGAACGACACCAAGATCCGCCTGGATCTGGACCGCATCGAATACTGGGTCAGCAAGGGCGCCCAGCAGTCCGAGCGCGTCAGCGCGCTGGTCAAGGCCTATCGCAAGCAGTCGGTTGCCGCAGCAGCCTGAACCGGACCCGGCCCCGCTGACGGTGGGGCAGGTGGGCAGTGCCCACGGCATCCGCGGCGAACTCACGGTGCGTTCGTTCACGGATCCGCCGGAGGCAGTGCTGGACTACGAGCCCTGGCGGCTCGTGCCGCCCCGGGGTGAGCCCCGGACGGTCCGGATCGAGCACGCGGCCTGGCATGGTGACCGGCTGCGGATAAAGCTCGAGGGCATCGACGATCGCAATGCGGCCGAGGTGCTGCGGGGCTGGTGGGTGCAGGTGCCGCGCGAGCAGCTGCCGCCGCTGGGAGAGCGGGAGCACTATCGCGACGACCTGCTCGGCTTCGAAGTGTGGAACCTCGAAGGCGAGCGGCTCGGGAAACTGGATTATTTCGTCGACCTGCCCACGGGGTCGGTGATGGTGATAAGCGAAGGGGCGAAGGGTTCGCGCGAGCACTGGGTGCCCGCGGGTCCGCCGCACCTGAAGCAGGTGGATGTGGTGGCCGGCCGGCTGGTGGTCGACTGGCCGTCGGAGCTGTAGTGAGCCGGCTGTGAGGATCGAGGTCGTCACGCTGTTTCCGCAGATGATCCGTGAGGCGCTGGCCCACGGCATCGTCGGGCGGGCGCAGAAGCGCGGGTTGTTCGAAGTGGGCACGGAGGATCCGCGCGACCACACGGGCGATCCGCACCGCACCGTGGACGACCGGCCTTATGGCGGCGGCCCGGGGATGGTGATGAAGCCGGAGCCGCTGGTGGCGGCCATCGGTGCGGCGGCGGCGAGAGTGGCCCCGGGCAGTCCCCGGATCTACCTCTCGGCGCAGGGCGAGCGCTTCACGCAGGCGCGGGCGCAGCAGCTCTCGGAGCTGCCGGGGCTGGTGCTGGTGGCCGGCCGGTACGAGGGCATCGACGAGCGCGTGATCGCGACGTCGGTGGATGCGGAGCTGTCCGTGGGAGACTACGTGCTCTCCGGCGGCGAACTGCCGGCGCTGGTGGTGATCGATGCGCTGGCGAGGTTGAAGGAGGGCGCGCTGAACGATGCGCGCTCTTCGGTCGAGGAGTCGTTCGCGACCGGTCTTCTGGATTGGCCGCACTACACCCGGCCGGAGGAGTACGAAGGTTTGAAGGTGCCCGAGGTGCTGCTGGGCGGCAACCACGAGCACATCCGGCGCTGGCGCCTGAAACAGGCGCTGGGCCGGACCTGGCTGCGGCGGCCGGACCTGTTCCTGTCGCGCACCGGGAGCGATGAAGAGACGCAATTGTTGAACGAGTTCTTGCAGGAAAGGCAGACACAGTCATGAACCACATCATCCAGCAGATCGAAGCCGAACGCGCCACGCGCAAGGTCCCCGAGTTCAAGCCGGGCGACACCATCGTCGTGAACGTGAAGGTGAAGGAAGGCGACCGCGAGCGCGTGCAGGCCTACGAAGGCGTCGTGATCGCGCGCAGCAACCGCGGTTTCAACTCCTCGGTCACCGTGCGCAAGATCAGCCACGGCGAGGGCGTCGAGCGCGTGTTCCAGCTGCACAGCCCGAGCATCCAGGACATCGTCGTGAAGCGCCGCGGCAACGTGCGCCGCGCCAAGCTCTACTACCTGCGCGACCTGTCCGGCAAGGCTGCCCGCATCGAAGAGAAGGTCTGAGTTTCTGAGTACGGCAGGACGATTCTTCAGGGGCGTGTGGCGCGGCCTTGACGGGCTGCGCCGCATCCTCCACCTCGTCCTGCTGCTGCTCATATTCGGTTTCATCGTCGGGGCGCTGCGCGGCAATGTGCCCTATGTCCCCGGCAAGACCGCGCTGCTGGTGCAGCCGCGCGGCACGATTGTCGAGCAGCTGGATGGTGATCCCATCCGCCGCGCCTTCGACGAGGCCCGTGGCGAAGGCCAGAGCCAGACCCTGCTCTGGGATCTCACCGAAACCATCCGCTATGCAGCCAATGACCGGCGCGTGCGGCTGCTGGTCCTGGACCTGGACTACCTCGATGGCGCCGGCCAGCCCACGCTGGCGGAGATAGCCGCGGCGCTGCAGGAATTCCGCGCCACCGGCAAGCAGGTCATCGCGCGCGCCACGTCCTATACGCAGGCACGCTACTACCTCGCGGCCCAGGCCGACGAAATCCACATGGATCCGATGGGCGAGGTGCTGCTCGAGGGGTATGAGCGCTACCGCATGTACTACAAGGGCCTGCTGGACAAGCTGGCCGTGGACGTGCACCTGTTCCGCGTGGGCGCCTGGAAATCGGCAGCCGAGGACCTGGTCCGCAAGGACATGTCGCCCGAGGACCGCGCCGAGAGCCAGGCCTATCTCGATGCCCTCTGGGGCGGTTACCGGCAGGCGGTGGCGGCCGCGCGCGGCCTCGATCCGCAGGCCATCGACGACTACGCCAACGGTTACATCGAGGCGCTGCGCCAGCACCGTGGCGACACCGCGGAAGTGGCAAAGGCGGCGGGCCTCATCACCGATCTGACCAGCGAGAGCGAGTTCAATGCGCATGTCGCCGAGCTGATGGGCGAGGAGGAGCAGGCGGCCGAGTTTCCCGCAGTGGAGTTCGCGGACTATCTGCGCGTACGTCACGCCGAAGAAGGTCTGCATGGCAAGGGCTCGCGCCGCGTCGGCGTGGTGGTGGCCAGCGGCGAGATCCTTGATGGCGAGCAGCCGCCGGGCACCGTCGGCGGTGTGACCACGGGCGAATTGCTGCGCCGTGCGCGCGACAATGAAAACATAGCCGCGGTCGTGCTGCGCGTGGACAGCCCCGGCGGCAGCGTCTTTGCCTCCGAACAGATCTACCGCGAGGTCAAGGCGCTGAAGGAGGCGGGCAAGCCCGTGGTGGTTTCCATGGGGGACGTCGCGGCATCGGGCGGTTACTACATCGCGGCTCCGGCCGACCGCATCATCGCCCACCCCATGACGATCACTGGTTCGATCGGCATTTTCGCCGCGCTGCCGGTGGTCGACCGCACGCTGGGCAAGCTGGGCGTCACCGTCGATGGCGTCGGCACCACGGCGCTGTCGGGCAAGCTGCGTGTGGACCGGCCCATGGATCCCATGCTGCGCGACTATGTGCAGCTCACCATCGAGCGCGGCTACGAGCAGTTTCTTGATCACGTGGCCCAGGGGCGCGGCAGCACGCGCGACGAGGTGCACCAGGTGGCACAGGGCAGGGTGTGGATCGGCACCGATGCGCTGGAGAACAAGCTGGTGGATTCGCTGGGCACCTACGCAGACGCCGTCCGCGAAGCTGCGCAGCTGGCGAACCTGCCGGAAGGCTATGACGTGCAGCGCGTGGAGCAGGACCTGTCATGGGCCGAGCAGCTGGCGCTGCGGCTGCGTGTGGGTGCCGCACGCCTGAGCGGGCGCATTCTCGGCCCCACGCTTTCTGCCCTGCATTCGCCTCTGGAATCCCTGGCCGGATTGCCGGAACGTCCGGTGGCAGAGCTGCAGCGGCTGCGGCGGCTCCTCGATTCCCGCGGCGCTCTCGCCTACTGCTTCTGCCGCGCCCAGTAGCCTGAGGGGCGGGACGTGACGCCGCGAAGCGCACATCTGGCCGACGACCGCGCCACCCGCCTGTTCGTCGCGCTGGCCGGTTTCTTCATCGCCGATGCGCTGCTGGCCGAGTTCGTCGGCGTGAAGATCTTCTCGCTGGAGCGCACGCTGGGTACCGGCGAGTTCACCTGGAGCCTGCTCGGCATCAGCGGCACCCTCAATTTCACCGCCGGTGTCGTCTACTGGCCCGTGGTGTTCGTCCTGACGGACATGATCAATGAGTATTTCGGACGGCGTGGTGTGCGGCTGGTGTCGTGGCTGGCGGTGGTCTTCATCGCCTGGGCCTTCATCGCCGCGTACCTTGCGATCTCGCTGGCGCCGGCGCCATTCTGGGTCGAAGCCAACGCCCAGCTTGGCGTACCCGACATCCAGCGGGCCTACGAGCTGATCTTCGGCCAGGGAATGTGGACCATCATGGGGTCCATCACCGCTTTTCTGGTCAGCCAGCTCATCGACGTGATGGTCTTCCAGCGCATCCGCCGCGCCACGGGGGAGCGCTGGCTGTGGCTGCGCGCAACCGGCTCCACAGCGGTTTCGCAACTGTTCGACAGCTTCATCGTGCTCTACATCGCCTTCGTGCTCGGGCCGCAGAAGTGGCCCGTGCCGCAGTTCCTGGCCGTGGGCATGGTGAACTATGTCTACAAGATGCTGGCGGCAGTCGCGATGATCCCGGCGCTGTACCTGGTGCACCTGGCCGTGCGGCGCTATCTCGGCGGCGAGCGGACCGAGGCGCTGCGTATCGAAGCGGCGGGGTGACCTCGCGTTGCGCGTGACGCCGGCGCTGCGCTGCGGTACAAATGGCCCATGACGCGGATCACCGTACTCGGGGAAAGAACAGGGGGCGAGCGGCGCGTGGCGGCGACGCCGGAGACGGTGCGCAAGCTGGCGGCGCTGGGCGCCGGAATAACGGTGGAAACCGGCGCGGGGCTTTCGGCCTCGATCGCCGATGAGGCCTTCGCCGCCGCAGGGGCAACGATCGCGCCTGCCGGCACGGCGGCCCAGGGCGCGGACATCGTGCTGGCGGTACAGGCACCGGAGCCGGAGCAGCTGCAGGGCATGGCCTCTGGCGGCCTGCTGATCGGCATTCTTGATCCCGCAGGTGCACCGGAACGCATCGCCGGTTATGCGGCCTCCGGCATCGAGGCGCTGGCGATGGAGTGGATTCCGCGCATCACCCGGGCGCAGTCCATGGACGTGCTGTCCTCGCAGTCGAACCTGGCCGGCTACAAGGCCGTGATCGATGCAGCCGCGGCCTACGGGCGCGTTTTCCCCATGATGATGACCGCGGCCGGCACGGTGCCCGCAGCGCGGGTGTTCGTGATGGGCGTGGGCGTGGCGGGACTGCAGGCGATTGCCACGGCGCGCCGGCTCGGCGCGCAGGTGTCGGCCACCGATGTGCGCGCGGCCACGCGCGAGCAGATCGAGTCGCTGGGCGCCAAGGCCATCTTCGTCGAGAAGGTGGCGGGCATCTCGGGTGAGGGCACGGGCGGCTATGCCAGCGAGATGTCCGACGAATACAAGGCCGCGCAGGCCGAACTGGTGTCCGCGCACATCGCCAAGCAGGACATCGTGATCACCACTGCGCTGATTCCCGGGCGGCCGGCACCGCGGCTGGTAAGTGATGCGCAGCTGGCGACGATGAAGCCCGGCAGCGTGCTCTTCGACCTTGCAGTGGCCCAGGGCGGCAATGTCGAGGGGTCGCAGCCCGACGAGGCCGTGGTGCGCCATGGCGTGACGATCATCGGCTACCGCAACATGCCCTCGCACCTGGCCGCCGAGTCCTCGGCGCTTTATGCCCGCAACCTGTACAACTTCCTCGCCGCCTTCTGGAACCGCGAGCGTTCCGCGCCCGCGCTGCCGGACGACGACGAGATCGTCCAGGCCGTGCGTCTGACGCGCGGCGGTGCGGTGGTGCATCCGCGGCTGAAATCCTGAAGGAGCCCGGCATGGATTTCCTCTCCATCCTTTCCATCTTCGTGCTGGCCTGCTTCGTGGGCTACTACGTGGTCTGGTCGGTGACCCCGGCGCTGCATACGCCACTGATGGCGGTGACCAATGCCATTTCCTCGGTGATCGTGGTGGGCGCGCTGATCGCCGCCACCGGAGGCGGCATGGGCAAGTGGCTGGGGCTGGCGGCGGTGGCTTTCGCCAGCGTCAACATCTTCGGTGGCTTCGCGGTGACCGAGCGGATGCTGGCCATGTACAAGAAGAAGGCGCGCTGAACATGCCGCTCGCACACGCAGTCCCGGCCTGGGCGATGCTGGCTTATCTGGCTGCCGGCGTGCTGTTCATCCTGGCCTTGAGGGGGCTGTCGTCGCCGGCTTCGTCGCGGCGTGGCAACCGCTTCGGCATGGCCGGCATGTTGATCGCAGTGGTGACTACGCTTGCGATCCATGACCTCGCCACACTGCCCGAGATTCTTGCCGCCGTAGTGATCGGCGGCCTGGTCGGCATCCTGGTGGCGCGCCGCATCGCCATGACGGCCATGCCGCAGCTGGTTGCGGCCTTCCACTCGCTGGTGGGCCTCGCGGCCGTGCTGGTGGCTGCGGCCGCATACCTTGCGCCCGTGGGCTTCGGCATCGTCGGTGGCGATGGCCTGATCCTGCCCGCCAGCCGCATCGAGATGGGGCTGGGTGTGGCCATCGGCGCCATCACGCTTTCCGGATCGATCATTGCCTTCCTCAAGCTCAACGGCAATCTCTCCGGCGCGCCTATACTGCTGCCGGCGCGACATGCGCTCAATCTGCTGATCCTCGCCGCCATCCTCGGGCTCATCGCCTGGTTTGTGTTCGACCAGAGCCCCTGGGTGTTCTGGACGGTCACGGTGCTGTCCATCGTCATCGGCTTCCTGCTCATCATCCCCATCGGCGGCGCGGACATGCCGGTGGTGGTGTCCATGCTCAACAGCTATTCGGGCTGGGCTGCGGCCGCCATGGGGTTCACGCTGCACAATGTGGCCATGGTGATCACCGGCGCGCTGGTGGGCTCTTCGGGCGCCATCCTGTCCTACATCATGTGCCGGGCGATGAACCGCAGTTTCCTCGGCGTGATCGCCGGGGGGTTCGGTGCGGCCGCGGCGGATACGGCAGCGGGCGCGAAGACCGACCGGCCCTGGAAGCGTGGCTCGGCCGAGGATGCGGCGTTCATCCTCAAGGAAGCCCAACAAGTGATCGTGATCCCGGGCTACGGCATGGCCGTGGCGCAGGCCCAGCACGTGCTGCGCGAGATGGCCGACAAGCTCAAGGAGCATGGCGTGCGCGTGAAGTACGCCATCCACCCCGTGGCCGGCCGCATGCCGGGGCACATGAACGTGCTGCTGGCCGAAGCCTCGGTGCCCTATGACGAAGTGTTCGAACTCGAAGACATCAACGGCGAATTCGCCCAGACCGACGTCGCGTTCGTGATCGGCGCCAATGACGTGGTGAACCCGGCGGCGCGCACCGACAGATCCTCGCCCATCTACGGCATGCCGGTGTTCGACGTGCAGAAGGCCAAGACGGTGCTGTTCGTGAAGCGCTCGATGGGCGGTGTGGGTTATTCGGGCGTGGACAACGAGGTGTTCTACCTCGATCAGACCATCATGCTGCTGGCGGACGCCAAGAAGATGGTCGAGGAAATCGTCAAAGCGCTTTAGGGACGAGACATAATCTCGCGTGAAAAGGCGTATCAGAGCCCGGTTTCCTGTTCGGCCCTGCCTTTGTATGAGCGTCTCGCCGAGCAGGATCCGCAGAGCGCAGTAACCTGGTAGTACGTGCCAGAGAGCAGGCCCAGCGGGCTCGTGATCTCGGTGACGACAGTGATCTGCTGCGTGTGATGCTCGACTACCTGTCCTCTGATTCGGCGCTGAAGTCGAGTCACGAGCAGCAGGAGTTGTTGGCGGCGGAAAAAGCATTTTCGAGCGGTAACTATGATGAGGCGCTGAAAGGATATCTCGCAGTGGCCGCAGCGAACCCCCGTTCCTATGGCGCTCATCTGTTCGCAGGCGACGTGTATTTCGTGAAGGGAGATGTCGAGCTGGCAAGGCAATGGTTCCAGAAAGCCATCGATATCGATCCAAATGTCGAGACGGCTTACCGCTATCTGGGTGACGCTATTTCCAAGAGCGGCGATGAGGAGGCAGCGCTGCCGTATTACATCAAGGCGGTGGTGGCCGAGCCGTACAGTCGCGCCTCATGGGTTGCGCTGAACAGCTGAGCGAAACACAACGGTGTATGAGGATACCGCAACGCCAATCGCGATCTGGCGGCGGCGTAGGTTGACAAGTACGTGTCCGCAGAGGTCCCGGGCGGACGAACATGGAAAGGTAGATGACAGGCGCCAGGCGCCCGTCACAGCGGCTAACCTATGTTTGAGTCCGCGGGAATCAGTCGGCGGGAAGACTTGCGCATAGCCAGTCGCCGGGCTGGAGTGCGGGCAGCGCCTTGTTGCCGCAGAGGCGCCGGGCCAGTGCGGAGATACCAGGGTTGTGAGCGACGAGCACCACATGGGCGGCCTGCGCGCCGTGGTTGTGAAGGGCTTCCTCCAGCGCGTCCTCGGAGGCGTTGTACAGGGCTTCGACATACATGATCGAGGTGCCCGAGAGTCCCAGTGTCGTGGCGAGGGTCTCGGCGGTCTGGCGTGTGCGACGGGCGGGGCTGGCGAGGATCAGCGTCGGCCGATGGCCGGCCGCGCGGATGGCGCGCGCGGCCGCAGCGGCATCGCTTTCGCCGTTGGCTGTCAGGGGGCGATCGAAGTCGCGGCCCGTGTAGCCCGGCCATTCCGCATGCGCATGGCGCAGCAGCAGCACCGTGCGGGCTGGAGCCGTCACATCATCCCCGTCTGCAGCTGCGCCGCCGGCGACATCATCTCGCGCCGCCACGGTGGATCGAATACCAGCTCCACGTGCGCCTCGTGCACGGTGGGGATGGCCTCGAGCTTGTCGCGCACGTCCTGGACCAGTACGTCGCCCATGCCGCAGCCGGGCGCGGTGAGCGTCATCTGCACGTCGATGCGGTGTGTGCCGTCATCGTTGGTGCGCACCTCGCATTCGTAGATGAGACCCAGGTCCACGATGTTGATCGGGATCTCCGGGTCGTAACAGGTCTTCATCTGTTCCCAGGCCAGCTGCTTCACGTCATCGGCCGTGGCGTCGGGCGGCAGGGTGGGGGCATTCACGGGCTCCTTGCCGATGGCGTCCGCGTCGGTGCCGGCAAGGCGGTAGAGATTGCCCTCGATGTACAGTGTGAAGCTGCCGCCCAGGGCCTGGCTGATGAAGCCTGCAAGACCGGGTTGCAGCTTGATGGCATGGCCTGAGGGGACCATCACGGCCTCCACCTCGCGCTGGATGACGAAGGGTTCGTGGCGATGGGCCATGGCTTACTCGGTGGATACCGGCGCAGCGGGCGCGGCATGGCCGGACGCAGCGTCGGCCAGCGCGGCCTGCAGGGTATGCCAGCACAGGCTGGCGCACTTCACGCGCACGGGGAACTCGCGCACGCCCGCCAGCGCGGCGAGCTTGCCAAGGTCCGCTGCCGGTGCTGCGCTGCCGGTCAGCATCGCGTGCATGCGGGCGAACAGCGCATCGACCTCGGCGTGGCTCAGGCCCTTGACGGCCTCGGTCATCAGCGAGGCCGAGGCCATGGAAATGGCGCAGCCATTGCCCTCGAAGCGCAGATCTTGCAGGCGGTCGCCGGCGTTGCGCACCGTGATGGCAAGGCGGTCGCCGCACAGGGGGTTGTGGCCGTCGGCATGGCCGTCGGCAGGATCCAGCCGGCCGAAGTTGCGCGGGTGACGGTTGTGATCGAGGATCACTTCGCGGTAGAGGTCGGTGAGTTCCATCAGGCGAAGATCCCGCGGGCGTGAAGCACGGCGCGCTCCAGCTGCGCCACTTCCACCAGCGTGCTGTAGCACGCGAACGAGGCGCGGGCGGTTGCGGGCACGCCCAGCCGCTGCATCAGCGGCATGGCGCAGTGGTGACCGGCGCGGATGGCCACACCCTCGTGGTCCAGCACCGTGCCCAGGTCGTGCGGATGCACGCCCTCCAGCGTGAAGGAAAGCACGGCCGCCTTGTGTGCGGCGGTGCCGTGGATGCGGATGCCGGGGATGGTCTCGAGCGCAGCCGTTGCCGCCTGCAGCAGCTGCTGCTCATGCGCGGCGACGCGCGGACGGTCCAGCCCCTCAAGGTAGTCGATGGCTGCGGCCAGGCCCACGGCGCCACTGATGTTCGGCGTGCCGGCCTCGAACTTGTGCGGCAGCTCGTTCCAGGTGCTGCGCTCGAAGGTGACGGTGCGGATCATGTCGCCGCCACCCTGCCAGGGTGGCATGGCTTCGAGCAGCGATTCGCGCCCGTAGAGCACGCCGATGCCGGTGGGGGCATAGAGCTTGTGGCCGGAGAAGGCGTAGAAGTCGCAGCCGAGCTCACGTACGTCCACGTGCCCGTGGGCCACCGCCTGTGCGCCGTCGAGCAGCACGGGAATGTCGCGCGCATGCGCGGCGGCCACGACGCGTTCCACGGGCAGTATCGTCCCCAGCGCGTTCGATACATGCGCCATGGCGACGAGCCGGGTGCGCTCGCCGAGCAGGGCTTCGAATTCGTCGAAGCGCAGCTGTCCCGAGGCATCCAGCGGCGCCACGCGCAGGTGCGCACCGGTGGCGGCGGCGGCCATCTGCCAGGGCACGATGTTGGCGTGGTGCTCCAGCGCCGAAATCAGGATCTCGTCGCCGGGCTGCAGCCGCGTGCGGCCCCAGCTCTGCGCCACCAGGTTGATGGCCTCGGTGGTGCCGCGCACGAACACGACCTCGCGCGTGGAGGCGGCATTGAGGAAGGCCCGCACGCGCTCGCGCGCGGCCTCGAAGGCATCGGTGGCCAGCTGGCTCAGCGTGTGCACGCCGCGGTGCACGTTGGAATGCAGATGCGTCTCGTAGTAATCGACCGCATCGATCACGGCGCGCGGACGCTGCGTGGAGGCGGCGCTGTCGAGGTAGGCCAGCGGCCGGCCGTTCACCTGGCGCTGGAATACGGGAAAATCCGCGCGCACCCGTGCCACGTCATAGGCCGCTTCCGCGGCCATGGCGGCTTGGGCCGGCAGGTTCACTGCAGGGCCTCGCTGGCAGCGGTGTTGCCCAGCTGGCCCAGCACTGCGCGTTCGGTGAGACGCCGCAGCGTGGCATCGCCGATGCGTGAAATCGCATCCTCCAGGAATGCCCATTCCAGCAGCTGGCGGGCCGTGGCCGGTTCCAGGCCGCGCGACAGCAGGTAGAACAGCGTATTGGCGTCCAGCGCGCCGGTGGTGGCGCCGTGCGTGGCCTTGACCTCGTCGGTGTGGATCTCCAGCTGCGGGCGCAGGTCGATCTCCGCGCTGCCGGCGCCGAGCAGGCCGCGCAATGACTGCGTGGAGGAGGCGCCGCGGGCGCCGGCAAGCACTTCCACGCGGCTGGCGCAGGCAATGCGCGCCCGCTCATTCGCCAGTGCGCGGAAAATCTGGTCGCTCACCGTGTGCGGGGCGATGTGGTCGACCCGCAGCGAAGTGTCGCAGCGGCGGCGATCCGCGCCGAGACTCACGCCGCTGATGGCGAGCCGGGCGCCGGCGCCGAACAGCGCCGCCCGCACCGAACTGCGCGCCGACTGCGCGCCGAGGGCAAGCTGCGCAAGCTCATAGGTGCTGTCCTGGTCCAGCGCGATCTGCAGCGTGTCGAGCAGGCGGGCGTTGCTGGCCAGCTGCTGCCAGCGCAGGTGGCGGCAGTGGCTGCCGCGCGCGGCGAATACCTGCACCGCGGCATTGACCACCGAGGAGGGCGATGCCGTTCCCAGATGCCGTTCCACCAGCGTGAGGGCGGCGCCGGCTTCGAGAGTGACTTCCAGCCGCGGATAGAAGGACTGCGCGTCGATGCTGTCAGTAGTGACGAACAGCAGCTCGATGCGGCGCTCGCTGCCCACGACCAGGCGGGCCACGTCCGTGGCGAAGGCGTCGTTGAGCCACCCGAAGCGCTCATGCAGCGTGCGTTCCGGCAGCAGCGCGGCGGAACGCCGCAGCAGTTCCGGGCAGCGGTCGGACAGATCCTCGATGTAGCGGCCATTGGCGAACACCAGGCGCGTGAAGCCTTCCAGCCGTTCGGGCAGTTCGGTGGCCTCGGGTATGTCGGCCGGCGCCAGCGGCAGCGGCGCCAGCGGCACCGAGGCGAGGTAGCGCAGGTCTGAATAGCGCCAGGTATCGCTGCGCAGCCCGGGCAGCCCCGCGGCCAGCGCCTTCTCGATGGCGCGGCTGCGTGCATCCACCGGCAGCGTCTTCGCGTCCAGCAGCGGCGCGGACTGCATGATGGCCGTGCGCAGATGCTTTTCCCATGCGCCCTGGCTGCTTGCCGGTTCGTCGCTCATGCCGCCTCTTCGAGCAGCCAGTCGTAGCCGCGCTGCTCCAGCTCACGCGCAAGGTCGGGTCCGCCGCTCCTGAGGATGCGGCCCCGCGCGAGCACGTGCACATGATCCGGCTGGACATGGTCCAGCAGCCGCTGGTAGTGGGTGACCAGCACGATGGAACGCGTGGGCCCGCGCAGGCTGTTGATGCCCTCGGCGACGATCTTCAGGGCGTCGATGTCGAGCCCGGAGTCGGATTCGTCGAGCACGGCGAGCCGCGGCTCCAGCACCAGCATCTGCAGGATCTCGTTGCGCTTCTTTTCGCCGCCGGAGAACCCTTCGTTGACGCCGCGCGACATGAAGGACTCGTCCATGCGCATGCGCTGCATGCGCTCCTTCACCAGGTTCAGGAAGTCGAAGGCGTCGATCTCCGGCTCGCCGCGCTCGCGCCGCGCGGCATTGAGCGCGGCGCGCAGCAGGTAGGCGTTGTTCACGCCGGGGATTTCCACCGGATACTGGAAACCCAAGAAGACCCCGGCGCGGGCGCGTTCTTCGGGGGGTAATGCCAGCAGATCGCGCCCGTCGTAGTGCACGCTGCCCGCGGTCACTTCATAACCCGGCTTGCCGGCCAGCACATGGGCGAGCGAGCTCTTGCCCGAACCATTGGGGCCCATGATGGCGTGCACTTCGCCGGCGGGCACGGCAAGGTCGATGCCGTGCAGCACTTCGCGGTCGCCGACCTTCACGTGCAGGTTGTGGATTTCGAGCAGGGCAGAGTTCATCCAACGGCTCCTTCGAGACTGACGGCCAGCAGGTTCTGTGCCTCGACCGCGAATTCCATGGGCAGTTCGCGCAGCACGCTCTTGCAGAAGCCGCTGACGATCATGTTGACGGCGTCTTCTTCCGAGAGGCCGCGCTGCAGGCAGTAGAAGAGCTGGTCCTCGCCGATGCGCGAGGTGCTGGCCTCGTGCTCGACGATGGCTTCCGGGTTCTTCACTTCCAGGCTGGGTACGGTGTGCGCACCGCAGTCGCCGCCGATGAGCAGCGAATCGCACTGGGTGAAGTTGCGCGCGCCATGCGCGCCCGGCATCACCGACACCAGCCCGCGGTAGGTGTTCTGCGCACGGCCCGCCGAGATGCCCTTGGAGATGATGGTGCTGCGGGTGTTGGCCCCCAGGTGGATCATCTTGGTGCCGGTGTCGGCCTGCTGGCAGTTGTTGGTCACGGCCACCGAGTAGAACTCGCCCACGGCGCCTTCGCCGCGCAGCACGCAGCTGGGGTATTTCCAGGTGATGGACGAGCCGGTTTCCACCTGCGTCCACGAGATGCGCGAGTTGCGGCCACGGCATTCGCCGCGCTTGGTGACGAAATTGTAGATGCCGCCGCGGCCCTGTTCGTCGCCCGGGTACCAGTTCTGCACGGTGGAATACTTGATCTGCGCATCGTCGAGCGCCACGAGCTCCACGACGGCGGCATGCAGCTGGTTCTCGTCGCGCATCGGCGCGGTGCAGCCCTCGAGGTAGCTCACGTAGCTGCCGGCATCGGCAATGATGAGCGTGCGCTCGAACTGGCCGGTCTTTGCGGCATTGATGCGGAAGTAGGTCGACAGCTCCATCGGGCAGCGCACGCCCGGCGGGATGTAGACGAAGGACCCATCGGTGAACGTCGCCGAATTGAGCGCCGCGAAGAAATTGTCGGCGTAGGGCACGACGCTGCCGAGGTACTGTTCGATGAGTTCGGGATGCGACTGCACGGCTTCTGAGAAGGGGCAGAAGACCACGCCGGCCTTGGCGAGCCGGTCCTTGAAGGTGGTGGCCACCGAGACGCTGTCGAAGACGGCATCCACCGCGACGCCCGCGAGGCGCGCCCGCTCGTGCAATGGCACGCCGAGCTTCTCGTAGGTGGCCAGCAGCTTGGGGTCGACCTCCGAGAGGCTCTTGGGGCCGTCGGCCTTGGACTTCGGCGCGGAGTAATACGAGATCGCCTGGTAGTCGATGGGCGCGTAGCGCACCTTGGCCCAGTGCGGCTCTTTCATCGTGCGCCAGCGCTCCAGGGCCCGCAGGCGCCAGTCGAGCAGGAACTGCGGCTCGTTCTTCTTGCGCGAGATGAAGCGGATGGTTTCTTCGTCGAGCCCGGGGGGCACGGTGTCGGATTCGATGTCGGTGACGAACCCGTGCTGGTAGCCGCGCGCCAGCACGGCCTCGAGTCCTTCGGTGGCCGTGCTCATCGTGCAACTCCTCCGGCGACGCCATTGCGCAGCCGCACGTCGAAGAGTGCGAAATGGCGTGGATTGTTTTCAAGACCGGCCAGTTCCGCGAGGGTGACTTCCTCCAGGGACTGGCGGATGGCAAGGTTGATGCGCTGCCAGCTGCCGCCCACCACACAGCTGGCGCGGATCTCGCACTGGCCGGTGCTGGTGGCGCATTCAGTCAGCGCCAGCGGGCCTTCCAGCGCATCGAGAATGGCGGCAGCGCTGATTTCGCGCGCCGGGCGGGCGAGGCGGTACCCGCCGCGCAGGCCGCGTGTGGATTCGACCAGGCCCGCATGATGCAGCTGCTTGAGCAGCTTGCTGACGGTCGGGGCCGCAAGGCCGCTGTCCCGGGCCAGGCCCGCCGCAGTGTGCCGTTGCCCCTCCCCGCAGGCCAGGCGGGCGAGGATGACAGTGGCGTAATCGGTGAGCTTGCTGATGCGGAGCACGGACAATCCGGCTGGAAATCTGGAAACAGGACTATTCTAGTCCGGATTGCCTGCCGAACCAATTGCTGTTTGCTATCATCGCCGGCCTTTCCCAGGCCTCGAGGGGCTGGCTTCCCTGGAATGAACGCCCTGAACGCGACTGCTGATTCCCCCGCCAGCCTGATCGTGGATGTGCGCAATGCGCTGTACTCGGTCGGCACGCGCAGGATCTTCGACGGGCTGGACCTGAAGGTTGCCCGTGGCAGCATCACCGCCGTGATGGGCCCCAGCGGCACGGGCAAAACCACTTTGCTGCGGCTGCTCACGGGCCAGATCCGGGCGGAGGCGGGCACGGTCACGGTGCTGGGCGAGGACGTGGCTTCGCTGCGGCGGCCGGAGTTGTTTGCGCTGCGCCGGCGCATGGGCGTGCTGTTCCAGAACGGCGCGCTGCTCACCGACCTCGACGTGTTCGAGAACGTGGCCTTTCCGGTGCGCGAGAACGCGCGGTTGCCCGAGCCGGTGCTGCGGCGGCTGGTGTTGATGAAGCTCGAGGCGGTGGGCCTGCGCGGCGCCGAGAAGCTCATGCCGCAGGAACTCTCCGGCGGCATGGCGCGCCGTGTGGCGCTGGCGCGCGCCATCGTCATGGATCCGGAGATCCTCATCTACGACGAGCCCTTCGTGGGCCTGGATCCGATATCGATGGGCATCATCGTGCGCCTCATCCGCCGCCTGAACGATGCGCTCGGCATCACCAGCATCGTGGTGTCGCATGACGTCGCCGAAGTGGGCAGTATCGCTGACTACAGCTACCTGCTGGCCGGCGGCCGTGCGGTGGCGCGCGGCACCACGGCCGAACTCAACGCCAGCGCCGATCCGGCCGTGCGGCAGTTCATGCAGGGCAGCGCCGAAGGTCCGGTGTCCTTCCACTATCCGGCGTCGGACTACTGCGCCGCGCTGCTCGATGGCGCGGACCTGGCGCGGGTGGCGGGACGATGAACGCGGCACTGCGCAGCATCGGTGCGGTGACGCTGTTCTTCCTGCGCGTGCTGGGCGCCTGCCTGCCGGCGCTGTCCCGGCCCGGGCTCATCGTGCGTCAGGTCTACAACAGCGGCGCCCGCTCGCTGATCATCATCATGCTCTGCGGCCTGGTGGTGGGCATGATCATGGGGCTGGCCTTTGCGGACATGCTGTCGCGCTTCGGCAGCGAGTCGGCACTGGGCGTGGCCGCGGGCCTGGCGCTGCTGAAGGAACTGGGACCGGTGCTCACGGCGCTGCTGTTCGCGGGGCGTGCAGGCACCTCGCTGGCTTCGGAAATCGGCCTGATGCGGGCCACCGACCAGCTCACGGCCATGCAGGTGATGGCGGTGGATCCGATGCGCCACGTGGTGGCGCCGCGTTTCCTCGGCGGCGTGATCGCCATGCCGCTGCTGGTGGCCATTTTCAACATCCTCGGCATTTTCGGCACGCAGCTGATCGGCGTGCAGGTGATGGGCGTGGATGCGGGCACTTTCTGGTCGCAGATGCAGAACCAGGTGGATCTGGGCGACGTCACCGAGGGCATCGTCAAGAGCCTGGTGTTCGGCGTGGTCTGCACGCTGATGGCCGTGTACCAGGGCTTCCATGCGGAGCCGACGGCCGAGGGCGTGGGCCTTGCCACGACGCGCACGGTGATCGCCTCGTCGGTGCTGGTGCTGGTATTCGACTACATGTTGACAGCCGCCTTCCTGTGAGGCGGCATTCGCAGGCGGAGCAAAAGGCATGAAAAACGGACGCAGTCTGGAAATCGGCACGGGCCTCTTCGTGCTGCTCGGGTTCTTTGCGCTGGCTTTCCTCACCACGCAGCTGCCCGGCAGCAAGGTCGGTGTGCTGGGGCAGGCCAAGGGGTTTGCAGTGACCGCCCGTTTCGACAATGTGGGCGACCTGCAGGCCGGTGCGCCGGTGAGCATGGCCGGGGTCAAGATCGGGCGCGTCACCGCCGTGCGCTTTGATTCCAGCGACTACAAGGCCGTGGTGACCCTGTCCATCGACAGCACCTACGACCGGATCCCCGACGACAGCTGGGCCAACATCGAGACCGCGGGCCTGCTGGGCGCCAAGTATGTAGGCATCGACGCGGGCGGGTCGGAAACCTATCTGGCCGCCGGCAGTCAAATCGACAACACGCAGTCGGCGATGGTGCTGGAGAAGCTGGTCAACCGCCTGTTCTCGGCATTCGCGGGCCGCGGGTCTTCGGGAAGTTCGGAGGAGAAGTGAGCATGACCCTGTTCAGTCGGCGTTCAGTTGCGGCAGCGATTCTGGCGGGAGCCGCGCTGCTGGGTTTCGTGTCACGGCCGGCCGCTGCGGCAACCCCCACCATCGACACCAGCTCGCCGCAGGCGCTGATCGAGACCAGCTCCAAGGCGCTGCTTGCGGACCTGGATGCCAACCGCGCGCAGTACCGCAAGGACATCTCCGGCCTGTACAAGGTCATCGATGAGGTCTTCCTGCCGCATGTGGACGTGACCTTCGCGGCACAGCAGGTGCTGGGCACGAACTGGCGCACTGCCACGCCGGAGCAGCGCAAGCGCTTCGTCGCCGCGTTCTACAAGTCGCTGCTCACCACCTACGGCGATGCGCTGCTGGATTTCACCGGCGACCGCATGCGCGTGCTGCCGTTCCAGGGCGATCCGGCCGCGCCGCGTGCCAGCGTGCGCAGCGAGATCAAGCGCAGCAACGGCGCCGCAGTGGCCGTGAACTACAGCCTGCGCAAGCTGGATTCGGGCGAATGGAAGGTCTGGGACGTTGTGATAGAAGGCATCAGCTACGTGAAGAGCTTCCGCGAGGATTTTGGCCTCGAGATCCAGCAGAAGGGGCTCAATGCGCTGCTGCAGCGGCTGGAAACTTCGGGCGTGGCCAAGGCGCCGCAGTAATGGCCGAAGCGGCGCGCATCGACGGCAGCGACGGGCGCTGCGTGCTGGCCGGCGCGCTGGATTTTGCCTCGGTGGCCCAGGTGTGGCAGGGGCTCGCTTCCGGCGGCTGGCTGAAGTCGGCGCAGAGCGCGGATCTTTCCGCGGTGACGGCGGCCGACAGCGCGGGCCTGGCGCTGCTGGTCGCCTGGCGCGCGGCACGGGAGCGCGCCGGCGGTACGTTGCGGTTCCAGGGGGTGCCGGAGCGCCTGCAGGCGCTAGCGCGCCTGACCGAGGCCCAGTCGCTGC
Organism: Steroidobacteraceae bacterium; assembly: GCA_049841155.1. Lineage (GTDB taxonomy): Bacteria > Pseudomonadota > Gammaproteobacteria > Steroidobacterales > Steroidobacteraceae > ZC4RG30. The sequence continues at coordinate 790,335 of JASGHI010000003.1, read as the reverse complement.
TCGACGTGTAAAGGTGCCGCCGGACGTTCCGACGGCTACTCGCCGGCGCTGTCGTCTCCGGTATCGATGATCTCCACCTCGTCGCCGGTGGTGACTCCATCCCTGATCAGATACGCGCGCCGTTCCAGATAGGCGTTGCGGATGAAGACATAGGGATCGTAGGACTTCTCCAGGACATTGCCGGCCGACAGCAGTCCGGCGCGCCGGTCCACCATGTCCAGGGCCCACAGGCCGTAGCGCACCCGCTGGTCCTTGATGTAGTTCTTGGCGTCGACGAATTCGTCGGCCAGATCCCCGAAGCTGTCGCGCACCGTCGAGGAGCCGAGAATGGGCAGCACGAGGTAGGGTCCGGCGGGTACGCCCCAGCGGCCCAGCGTCTGGCCGAAATCCTCCTTGTGCGCGGCGAGCTTCATCCTGGTTGCCGGATCGAACAGGCCGCCGATGCCGAGGGTGGTGTTGACGACGAAGCGGGTGGTGTCACGCGCGAAGTGCCGCAATTTGCCCTGCAGCAGGTCGTTGGCCATGGTGGCCGGGTAGGTGAGATTGGCGAAGAAATTGCTCACGCCGGTGCGGATCGGTTGCGGCGTGACCTTGACGTAGGCCGTGGCCACGGGCTTGGCGATGCCGCGGTCCAGTGCGTCGTTGAAGCGGTAGACCGAGCGGTTCATGCGCTCGAAGCGGTCGCGCGGATCGCGTTCGCCCGGAGGCAGTGCAGCGCAACCGGTCAGCAGCAGGGCGGCGGCAAGGCCGGCAAAGGCAGTACGCAAGGGTGACATCCAGATATTTTATCAGCCCTGCGGCTGTTGCATGGGGCGTGCGCCACGCTGTTCACGCAGCACGTCGCGGATCTCGTTGCGCCGCGCGAGGAAGCGCTTGCGCTGCACGTCGGTCAGGCCCGGCGCGGCCAGCGCCATGTCCAGCTGGGTGGTGGCCAGCATCAGGTCGCCGCTGGCGATGTGGTATTCGGACATGTAGTAGTAGGCGTCGCCCGTGTCTCCCGCAGCGCTTGCCGCCAGCGCGATGAGGCGGATCTGTTCGGGGGAGGGCGCAACATTGTTGAACAGGTCGAGCAGCAGCGCATGGGCTCTTGCGCCCTGGCCGAGCGTGAGCAACGCTTCGGCGTAGCGCACCGACAGCGGCAGGTTGCGTGGCGAGAGGGCAAGGGCGGCTTCGAAAGTCGCCAGCGCCGCGTCCTTGTCGCCGGCGGCCAGCTGCGCCTGGGCGAGCGAGGACTGCAGCAGCGGCATGCCGGGATCATTCTGCAGCAGCTTCTTCAGCAGCGGCACGGCGGCCGCAGGCGAACCCCAGCGCAGCTCGGCCAGTGCCGCCCCGTAGCGCAGCGACAGCCGCTGCGGATCGCGCTCGCGCGATTTCTCGTAGTAACCGCGCAGATCGTTGTCCGACGTGGCCGACAGCACGCGCAGCCGCTCGCGGATGAACTCGTAGCCGGGTGAATCCGCTTTGCGCACGGCCGGCGGCAGCGTCGCGATGCGGGCCCGTGCCTCGGCGATGCGCACAGAATCCACCGGGTGGGTGAGCAGCAGGCGCGGCACCAGGTCCGTCGAGCCGCCGCGTTCGCGCATCATGGTGCTGAAGAATCCCGGCATGCCGTTGGGATCGAAACCGGCGGCCGCGAGGAAGCCGATGCCCACGCGGTCGGCCTCCTGTTCCTCCATGCGCGTGAAGTTGATCTGCTGCTGCATGGTGGCGCCCTGCGCGAGCGCGATGAGGCCGGGCGCGGCGTCGGCGCTGCCCGACAGCGCGCCGATCAGCACGGCGCCCAGCATGGCGGCGATGGTGGTGAGGCTGCTGCGCCCCTGCGCCTGCACGGCGCGGACGATGTGCCGCTGCACCACGTGGCCGATTTCATGCGCCATCACGCCGGCCAGCTCCGACTCGGCGCTGGTGAGCAGGATGAGGCCGGTATTGACCCCGACGAATCCGCCGGGAAGGGCAAAGGCGTTGATCGCAGGGTCGCGTACTGCGAAGAAGGTGAGGCGGCTCTCGCCATCCTGGGCCTCGACGCCGATGCGCGACCCCAGGTTCTGCAGGTAGGCGTTGACCTCGGGGTCGTCGAGCAGCATGTTCTCGGCGCGCAGGTTGTGCATCATGAGCCGGCCGATCTGGTACTCGTCCTGCCGGTTGATCATGGCGTTGGCGCCGCTGCCCAGGTCCGGCAGTGAGGCGGCGGCGCTGCGCGGCGGGCCCAGGGGCACTTCCGCCGGGCCATTGCCGGCGGGTGGGCTGCTCTGGCCATTGGTCTGCGGATGGACTGCAGGGGCCGCCAGCAGCGCGATCGAGACCAGGGAAGGCAGAAAGGCGGATTTGCGGGAGCTCATGTGGCGTGTTGGACCATGGGCGTCACCGGAGGTTTCCGCAGTCCGGCCCCGGGTGTCAAATGTCGCCGCCCGGCCACGTGGCCCCCCTGGCGCGGACCGGCTACAGCACCTCCGAGGCCTGGTCCGCGAGCCGCGAGCGCTCGCCGCGCTTTAGGGTGATGTGCCCGGCATGCGGCCAGCCGCGGAAGCGGTTCACGACGTAGGTGAGACCGGAGGTGGTCTCGGTGAGGTAGGGCGTGTCGATCTGCGCGATGTTGCCGAGGCAGACCATCTTGGTGCCGGGGCCGGCGCGCGTGAGCAGCGCCTTCATCTGCTTGGGCGTGAGGTTCTGCGCCTCGTCGACGATCACGTAGCGGTTCATGAAGGTGCGGCCGCGCATGAAGTTCAGGGAGCGGATCTTGATGCGGTTGCGCAGCAGGTCCTGGGTCGCGGCGCGGCCCCAGTTGCCGCCTTCGGCGCTCTGCGTGAGCACTTCGAGGTTGTCCATCAGCGCACCCATCCATGGTTCCATCTTTTCCTCCTCGGTGCCGGGCAGGAAGCCGATGTCCTCGCCCAGCGGGATGGTCACGCGCGTCATGATGATTTCGGCGAAGCGGTTCGCATCCAGCGTCTGCGCAAGACCCGCGGCAAGCGTCAGCAGCGTCTTGCCGGTGCCTGCCGGTCCGAGGATGGTGACCAGGTCGATCAGCGGATCCTGCAGCAGGTTCAATGCGAAGTTCTGCTCGCGGTTGCGGGCGGTGATGCCCCAAACGCTGTGCTTGTCGCTGCGGTAGTCGCGGGTGAGTTCCAGGCGGGCATGGTCGCCGGCCACCGAGCGCACGATGGCCTCGATGCCTTCGGCGGCGTCCTCGTACAGGAATTCGTTGACGCGCCACTCGGCCACGGCCGGGCCTTCGAGCTCGTACCAGGTGCGGTCGCCCTCCTTGCCGGAGCGCATGTCCTTGCCGTGCCGCTCCCAGAAATCGGCCGGCAGCGCGCGCGTGCCCGACTCGAGCAGGTCCACGTCGTCGATGGTGCGGTCGCTGTAGTAGTCCTCGGCGTGGATGCCGACGATGGCGGCCTTGATGCGCAGGTTGATGTCCTTGGACACCAGCGTGACGCGCACCCGCGGCATTTCGGCCTGCAGCGCCAGCGTCTGCGCGAGGATGACATTGTCCGCGGCCGTGCCGGGCAGCTCGGCCGGCAGCTTACCGGTGAGCATGCGCGTCTGGAAGAACAGCCGGCCGCTGGGTTCGCCCTTGGCGGTGCCGCCATTGAATCCCAGCGCCGAAGGGATGGGCAGGCCGCGCTCGATGTCGGCCTTGCCGGCATCGCGCATCAGGTCGTCGAGGAAGCGCGACACCTGGCGCACGTTGCGCGCCGCTTCCGACAGGCCCTTCTTGTTGTGGTCCAGCTCTTCGAGCACGACCATGGGCAGGTAGATGTCGTGTTCTTCGAAGCGGAAGATGGCCGCCGGGTCGTGCATCAGCACGTTGGTGTCGAGCACGTAGACGCGGCGCCCGGCCGCGGTGGCGGCTTCAGTCGAGCGCGCGGAGGACTTCGAGGACGTTTTCGGCATGACCGGGAACCTTCACCTTGCGCCATTCATGGCGCAGCACACCCTGGGAATCGATGAGGAAGGTGCTGCGCTCGATGCCCAGCACCTTGCGGCCGTACATGTTCTTTTCGCGGATCACGTCGAACAGGTGGCAGGCCTTCTCGTCCGCATCGGACAGCAGATCGAAGGGCAGGCCTTCTTTCTCGCGGAATTTCGCATGCGAGGCCAGGCTGTCGCGCGAGATGCCGAAGACGCGCGCGCCGGCGCGGCGGAATTTCGCATGCAGGTCGCGGAAATCCTGCGACTCCAGCGTGCAACCCGAAGTCATGTCCTTGGGATAGAAATAGAGGACGACGGCCGAGCCGCGCAGCTGCGACAGCCGGAAGTCCTCTCCCGTGGAGGGCAGGGAGAAGTCCGGTACCTTCTTTCCGACGGTGATGCTGGCCATGACGTTTCCTGACTTCGCTTCCCGGGTTTCTAGTTCTTGACCGGCTCTAGGATGGCATCGAGGTTCTGCGAATCGCAGTAGTCCATGAAATCCTCCCGCAGCTGCGCGATGTGCAGCCGCGTGGGCACGTTGATTCCCATCTGCACGGCGAACATGGCGGCCCCGGTTTGCTGGGCCACATAGCCGCGGGTGGCAACCTCACCGATTTCCACCTGGCGGCTGGCGAAAAAGCCTGTGAGCCCTGCGACGATGCCGGCCTGGTCCGGGCCGATGACATCGATGGAGTAGGGGATGTGATCCTCGCGCAGGCCGCGGGCCTCGGTGCGGCGCAGCGTCAGCGCCAGCCCCGTGCTGTCGGCCAGGCGCGTGAGTTCGGATTCCAGGCGGGCCACGGCATGCCAGTTGCCGCAGACCAACATTTGCATGGCCAGTTCCGCGCCCAGCGGCAGCATGCGGCTTTCGGCGAGGCTGGCGCCGCAGTCGGCAATGATGCGGACGACTTCATGGGCGAGACCGGGACGGTCCTTGCCGATGGCCTGTACGGCCAGGAACTGCTTCATGCGTGGAGGAGTCTCATGGACACAGGCCAGTTTAGCCGCGCTTGCCTGGGATCGCACGCGACCCGTAACATTCATCCCATCTGCGCCCATCCGCAGCCATTCCGAGGAGCTCTTTCCCGCATGTCTTCCGAGGCCCTGGCCGGCACCCAGGTCGCTGTCGTCACGCCGTTCCGCGACGATGGCGCCATCGACTGGCAGGCCTGGAACCGGCTCATCGACCTGCACCTGGCGAGCGGTACGGACGGACTCATCGTCGGTGGTTCCACAGGCGAATCGGCCGCACTCACCGATGCCGAACGGCGCGAGCTCGCGGCGCACGCGGCCAGTCAGGCTGCCGGCCGGCTGCGCATCGTCGTGGGTTGCGGCACCAGTTCCACGGCCGGTACCGTTGCGCGCGTGCGCGAGTTTTCCCGCCTGCCTGGGGTGGATGGATTGCTGCTGGCTGCGCCTGCCTACTGCCGCCCTCCGCAGGAAGGCCTGTTCCGGCACTTCGAGGCAGCCGCTGCGGCCTCTGCCGTTCCGGTGGTGCTATACAACGTTCCTTCGCGCACCGGCGTCGATCTGCTCCCCGAGACCGTGGCGCGCCTTGCCGTGCTGCCGCGCATCGTGGCGGTCAAGGAGGCCGTCACGTCGATGTCGCGCATCCGTGACCTGATCGCGGCCTGTCCGCCGGATTTCCTGGTGCTCTCGGGCGACGATGCCACGGCGCGTGAGGCCGTGCGGCATGGGGCCCGCGGCGTGATTTCGGTGACCGGCAATGTCGCGCCGGCGCAGGTGGCTGCGATGATGCGTGCCGCCCTGGCCGGCCATGAAGCAGAGGCAGCGGAGCTGGACGCCCGGCTTGCCGGTCTGCACCATACCCTGTTCGTCGAGTCCAATCCGATTCCGGTGAAGTGGGCGCTGGAGAGGATGGGGCTCACCCGCGGCGCGTTGCGGTTGCCGCTGGTGCCAATGTCGCCGCGCCACTATGCTGCGGTCGAGCAGTCGCTGCTGCAGGCCGGCATCACCCTGGCCGCTGCGGCCTAGTTTTTCGAGGATCTGTCATCCCGATGAATGCTTTTCGATCTCCTGTCATCGGCCTTGTGCTGGCCGCAGTCGTCATGTTGCCGGGTTGCCGGGTGCTGGGCAGCAGCAATACCTGCAACAAGCCGCAGGAATATCAGCAGGCGCAGGATCTGCCGGCATTGCATGTCCCGCTGGGACTCGATGCGCCGGACACCCGCGCGGCGCTGCGCATTCCGCCGCTGGACCAGCCTCCCGTCGCGCCCCGCAGCGAGAAAGATCCCTGCCTCGATGAGCCTCCTGCGTATGCCAGCACGCCCGCAGCGCCCGCCGGTCCCGTGCCTGCGCCTGCCGGTGCTCCGCCGGCGCCGGGCAGACCTCCTGGAGGCTGAATACGCAGCAGAGGAGGGGAGCTCCTCTGATAGAATCCCGCCGCTTTCGCGGTTCGCGGAGAGGTGGCCGAGTGGTCGAAGGCGCTGGACTGGAATTCCAGTAATACCTCAACGGGTATTCGTGGGTTCGAATCCCACCCTCTCCGCCAATTTTCCATGCCAAGCCTGCTCAGGCGGTCTCGAATCGGCCATAAATGCCGGGAAACCTAGGGTTTCCGGCGTTCGCGGCATCTTCCAAGCTCTCACCGTGTCTCAACGAAGTGCCGGTACTTCTGACGGTATCGGCGCTGGCGAGTGCTGGAGATACCGTCAAAATGCTCTCGGATAGCTTGATTCGTAGCGCCAAACCCACGCTGCACCCCCGGAAGCTCGCCGATTCGCGCGGGCTGTACCTCCCGTAATGCCTAGTGGCGGGAAATACTGGCGGTTCGACTACCGCTTCAACACCAAGCGCAAGACGCTGGCCTTGGGCAACCTAGCCCGATGTGCCGCTGGTCCGGGCCAGGGAGCGCCACCACGAGGCGAGGCGGCTACTCGCCGAGGGGATGGACCCCGGCACGGTGAAACAGGCCACCAGCCGCGTTTTCGAGGCCGTGTCGCGGGATTGGTTGGCGCACTGGCGGTCTGGTCGCAGCGAGCGGTATGTGGGCTACGTCAAGGCCCGGCTGGAAGCGGACATGTTCCCGGCCATTGGTGCCCGGCCGGTGGCGGAACTAACCACCTGTGGACAGATCATGCGTTAGGCCATTGCCCATGACCTGATCCAGCGCAATCCGGTGACAGATATCCGGCCGGCGGACATCTTCAAGCCACGCAAGAAGCGCAACTATCCGCGTGTGACGGCAAAGGAACGGCCGGGCTTGCTGTACGCGCTTGATAGCTACGTGGACGCTGAGCACACGCGCCTCGCTCTGCAATTGATGGCGCTGACGTTCGTGCGGACCTCGGAGTTGATCGGTGCCCGCTGGCCGGAATTCGATCTCAAGGCGTCGCGTTAAGCTGACGGTCAATCACGCGCCCGAAGTGATGGTGAAGGTGCTGTCCAAAGGCGGCAGCGACCTGATGGCTGTCGCCCGGCATTTCGACTCCATCAGCAGGCAGGGCGACCGGGCGCTGGAAGGCGATGAGGGTTGGGAACTGAACAGGCAGACTGGGAATGAGTTGGTCGAGGATTGGGACCTGGACATCGACGAACTGCGGCCACAGATGGATCGCATCGACACGCGCGGCAGCAAGCCCATGAAGCGGGTCCACAAGCTGGTGTTCTCCATGCCGGAGAGCACTCCGCCGCAGAAGGTGCTGTCAGCCGTGCGCGACTTTGCGCGGGAGGAATTCTACGGGCAGCATCGCTACGCGATGGTGCTGCACACCGCTGAGCCGCATCCGCATGTGCATCTGGTCCTCCGGGCACTCAGCGATGAGGGGAAGCGCCTCAACATCAAGAAGGCGACCCTGCGCCATTGGCGGGCGCAGTGGCAGGTGTGGCCGCGGCGACGTACGCAATGCCTGCCGATGCCCGCGCACCATCACCGGCAGCTGGAAGTTCTCTGCGGAGTGAGCCGGTTTTCCTCCCATTCGCGCCTTATCGAATAGTAAAGGCAGGAATGGGAGAAGGAGCATGTCTGCTGCAATCGCGCGCACCTGGAGAATACTGTTCCTGAGCGCTACCAGGCCGAGTTGCCGCTCGGCGCGCGGGTGCCGCCGGAGCAGGCGAGCCGGCTTTAGCGCCGAACGGAGGGCGTTTGCGCTGGCCGGGCACCAGGCGGGGGGTGCCGGGGCAGGAGGCCGTCCGGCGGTTTCCCGGGCTCGCTCAGTCGCGACGGCTTGGCTGTTTGCGGCGACTCTCGTCGCGAGATGCGCCGTCGCGCAGGATGCGACGCTCGAGATCACTCCACCGGCTACCGCGCCCGCCGGCACCACGATCAACGTCCGGTGGACGGGGCCGAACGGTCCGGGCGACTACATCACCGTCGTTCGCCAGGGTGCGCGTCAGGCCGACTATCTCGACTATCGGGAAACCGGGGGCGAGCGCAAGCCGTTGAACCCCGTCAGTCTCATGCTGCCTGCGCAGACGGGCGCCTATGAGGTTCGCTACGTGCGCGGGACCCCGCGCGCCGTGCTCGCGACCGTACCTTACGAGGTCACCGCCGCGACGGCGACGATCGAGGGGCCTGCGAGCCTCGCGCCGGAATCGCGATTCGAAGTCGCGTGGCAAGGCCCGAACGGCCGCGGGGACTGGGTAACGATCGTGGCGGCGGGCGCGGCCGCGCGCACCTACGCCTCGTACGTGGATGCGCTGAACGGTCGGACAAGCGACCCGACCGGGCGCCGCACCGCAACGCTCGTGGCTCCCAAGGAGCCGGGCCGCTATGAGCTGCGCTATGTGCAGCAGGGCACGCAGGTGATCGGCTCGCAACCGATCGACGTCCGTGCCGCGGGAATCGTCGATCCCGCGCCCGCGGTTTCGGCTGCTTCCACGCCCGCGGGTGCGTCCGCGATTGCGGGAGCGCGGAGCAGCGGCCGCACGTTCACCGAGGCTTTGCCGGCAGCCGGCGGAGCGCCGGTGGGCGGTGTGGCGGCGCGCGCCACCTCACCTACCGATGTTGCTCTCCACTGGAACTGCGTCCTGGGAGCGACCGGGTACGAGGTGTTCTCGAGCATGAATGGCGGCGAGTCCGTGAAGATCACCCCGACGCCGCTCAATCCGAACTGCGTCCAGGACCTTGCTCAACTCAACCCGTCGCTGCGCGTGCCAGGCTCTGCGGCGCAGGCGACGTACTCGCAAGACTTCAGTCAACGAGGGCTGAAACCCGGTAACGACTATACGTACGTCGTCCGGGCGCTCTACGCGGGTGGCGGCCCGGCGGATTCGTTGCCCGTAACCGTTCGTCCGCTCTTCCCAGCCCCCACCTTCAGAGCCGGGCCGACCAACAATCTTGGCCAGGTTACGATAGGGTGGGAGTGGTCGCGAGCCAACATACTATTTGCCAAGGGGCATGTGGTTTCGCGGAAGCTGGCGGGCGAGTCGGCGTTCCGCCAGATCGCCACGGTTCCGTACAGTCCCGACAACTTCTACAACGACAACGGCGTACCCGTGGGCACGCACCAGTATCTCGTCGAGGCGATCGACGGCGAAAAGGGAACGCCTCTCACCGTGACGACTGGGGCCGTGAGGATCTGGCAGGCATCGACCCTGAACATCGTCACCGTGGATTTGAACTTCAGCGGCGTCTGGCCGGGCGCTACGGTTCGCGTCCTGTCGGCCACCCAAGCGACCGGTCCGTTCAACGATGTCACGGCCGAGGGAAATGTCTCGAACAGCAATTGGCGCGCGGTGGCGGCGTTCGGATCCAACCGCTACTACAAAGTGGCCGTCTCATATCCCAACGGCATCAACTACGAAGCGATCGCCCAGGTCGCGGTCCCACCGGCTTCCAACATCGGGCTTACCGCTGTCGACGCCGGTGGGGGCGCGCGATTGAATTGGAATTGTGAGCCCGACGTGGCGCGCTACGAGTTGCTGCGGCGTACGGGGTACTCGGGCCCGTTCGCCGGCGTCGGCGGCTACGCATTCACCGTCTACCCGACACGGGGTCAGCTGGGCGGGCAGCCAACGTGCTCGTACGACGACACCACGGTCCCGCTCGGGAACAATGCCGAGTACATCGTGGTCGGATTCTCAGCCAAGCGGAAAGGCGACAAACCCATTCTCGCCGCAGGCGCCTCGGTGTTCGTCAAGGCTTGGCGCTGAGCGGCGCACCGGCGACAAGTTTTTGCCAGTCGCTGAGGGTCAGGCCCCGTCTTTACTCCTCAAAAAAATGCCCTAGCGACCGACAGCAGCAATGCAGCCAGCGTGGCGAACAGCGGATTGAGCCGGCGCCAGCCGGCAATCGCCGAAGTGCGCAGGGGTGGGTGCGCATTTGCCGATGCTCGACCCCGACCAGGATGAGGCGATCCTGCGTAAAGCGGGTTTCTCGACTGTCGCATATGTTCCATGCGGCTTTCACCTGGCGCGGAAGGGTCGGCTACGCCTGATGGCGGTTGATAGAGGTGTTCGCCGCGCTGGTGAAGGAAGACCGCCTCATCGAAGACATTGTCGCCGACTTCGGTGTGTCCCCGCTGGGGGTGCAACTGCGCTTGAAGCTCGCCAACATGGTCCCGGCGCGACTCACTAGGACTTTTCCCGAGCCGGGCGCGCAACGGCCTTACGCGCTGCACGGCAATCGGTGCCCGCTGACGCGGTCGAGGTTTCGACGAAGTCCCGCCACGGTGGCGGGACTTGCTCAACGGCCGGAATCGGTGCGACACTTCGCTCTCGAAGACCGCGAAAAACGGCTGTATTCATGCCACAGGCATCGGACAGCCGAATACACGCCACCAAGCAGCTCAGCGAGGTCGGCCAGCGTTTCCCCAGACATCTGTTGGCCTTTCTGCGAACTGTCGCGTATTGACGCGAACGCTCGCAGCCATTGGAGCGCTGCCATGAACACACGCCTCGACTCTTCATTCCCCTCCGCACATCCCCGCATCACCATCGTCGGCGCGGGTCTTGGCGGCTTGACGCTTGCCCGTGTCCTTCACGTCAACGGCATTCGCTCAACGATCTACGAAGCCGAAGCTTCGCCCGATGCGCGGGCGCAGGGCGGCTTGCTGGACATCCACGAATACAACGGCCAACTCGGGCTGAAGGCCGCGGGCCTCTACGACGAGTTTCTTGCCCTCGCACTTCCGGGCGAGGATGCCAAGCGCGTGGTCGATAGGCATGGCAACGTCCTGTTCGACAAACCTGGCTCGGGCAGCACGGCCAAGCCCGAAGTAGATCGGGGCGCCCTGCGTCGGCTGCTGATCGAATCCCTGCCTGCCGATGCCATCCAGTGGGGCCGCAAACTTGTGCAGGCGAGTCGCCTTGCCGATGGGCGGCACCAACTGGCTTTCGCCGACGGTTCGAGGATCACGGCGGATCTGCTGGTCGGCGCCGATGGCGCTTGGTCGAAGGTTCGTCCACGGCTGTCGGTCGAAAAGCCAGCGTACATCGGTACAACCTTCATCGAAACCAATCTCCTCGATGGCGACACGCGGTACAAGGCCAGCGCCGAGATGATAGGCAGCGGCACACTGATGGCGGTCGAGCCGGGGCAAGGCATCCTGGCCCACCGTTACGCGAACGGCTCCCTGCATACCTATGTCGCGTTGAACAAGCCGGAGGCGTGGATCGGCACTATCGACCTCAGCCAGCCGCTGGTCGCGCTGCGTTGCCTTGCCGGCGAATTCGAGGGTTGGGCGCCGCCGCTGCTGGCCCTGGTCACCGATAGCGATACGTTGCCCATCATGCGGCCCATCTACGCCTTGCCGATCCATCATCGATGGGAGCGCATTCCAGGCGTCACTCTCGTGGGCGATGCAGCCCACTTGATGTCGCCGTTTGCGGGTGAGGGCGCCAACCTCGCCATTCTAGATGGCGCCCTGCTGGGTTTGGCGCTGTGTGATCATCTTGGCGACATCGAGGCAGCACTCGCGGCGTATGAACAGACGCTATTTCCGCGCAGTGCCGCTGTCGCCGACCAGGCTGCCCAGAACCATCGGCGTTTCTTCGGCAACCACGCGCCCCAAAGCGTGGTCGAACTGTTCTCTGCACATTAGTCGCGGGGTTTCGATGGCGCCCCGCCGCAATCGGCGGGACTGGTGGGGCTACGCCCCGGCTTGCTGCGGCAGGTTGTGCCAATGCGTGCCGTCCTCGACGCTGGCGGTTCGCCGCCTGTGCGTCCTTGGTTTGTTGTGAATCTTGGCGAGGGCGCGGCTTCGCCTTGAGCTTCATGGCCGCAACCTTCCAGCGAAAACATTTTCCCCGCCGCTGCGCGGTGCGGCCCGCTCATCCCCGCCGGCCGGCTACGATCTCGGCGCGGCGTGGAAGAAGACCAGCGAAGCCGGGCCGGAATACCTGTTCCTGACCCTAGACGATTTTTCTTCGCCTGCAAGTCGCCTTGCGGCTGCTGCTCGACACCAAATATCTGCATCGAAATCCTGCGCCGCAGGAATTCCACGCTGCTGCCCCGCTACGCCGAGCAGCCTCGCGCCGATATTGCCTTGTCGGCAATTGTTCGCGCGGCGGCAGCCTTGGCGCATGGGCTGGCAGTGGTCACGCACACAGTATCGTGGCGGCCCGGGCCGGGAGCAGTCTCGGGCCGGCGACGTGGGTGATTTGGTGGGGCAGGCGGTGAGGGTACTTTTGAGGGTATCGGTACCTGCGGCGCGCAAATCACCCACTCAGATCAACGGTTTGGAGAGCGGTATGAATCCCACGCTCAATAATAAAATCAATAAATTAGATCTTATCTTGCTTTTGATTCAGCGGAGTAGACCGCGATCGAGTCAGTCACGACGAACCGCATCAGGTCTTCGCCGACCCACAGCGGCCCGCCATAGGTTCGGCGGGTCCGGTCGATCAGCTCCCCTATTGATGGCAGTTGTCCATCCACGGGTAGCCGAACGACATGCGAAAACACGGCGAGTTTGGGCGCCGCCGAGGCAAATACGCGCCCGGCGTCCTCCGGGCTGGTGTGATGGCCCAGAATCTGCCGAGCGGCCGGGGGAAGCGTCGCGCCTTCTGCGCCGTATCCTGCTTCATGGATCAGCAGATCCACGTTCCGCGACTGCGCGATGACCCGCTTGTCGTAGACCGTATCGCCGGCGATCACGACTGAGCGCCCACTGTAGTCGATCCGGTACCCCTGGCATGGCTCGATCCCCTGTCCGTGATCCACCGTGAACGCGGTCACCTTGACGCCGTTTTTCTCGAACACGACGCTGTCCGAGAGCTCGTGTGCCTCGATGTGCGCTCCTGGCCGCCAGTCCTTTTCCTCGCCGAAACGGATTTGCGCATCGGCCCGGAACGCGAACATCAATCCTTGGGCGATCCGCGCGGTTCCTCGGGGGCCATAGAGCTGCATCGGTGCCTTGAATGCCTGTTCCCGGTTGCCGATATAGCCTGTCAGCCACACGTCGGCCAGACCGCTGACGTGATCCGAATGGAAGTGCGTCAGGAACACAGCGTCCAGTTTTCCGGGGTGCAGGCCGGCCTGATGCAGGCGGATTGCGGTGCCTCGGCCGGCATCGAAGAGCAGGTTCAGGCCGCCGGCCTGCACCAGATTCGAGAAGCCGAAGCGGTCGGCCGATAGATCCGGCGTGCCAGTCCCCAGCAGTGTGACGATGATGCGGTCCTGGGCCGCATCATCGCGCCCAGCAGCGACAGCCTCCTGCGCCCGCGCGGGCGCGGCCTGCCAGGCCAGTGCGAGGGCCAGCAGCGCGACGATGATGAGGGAGTCAGTCCGGGCCGGGGGTGCGGCCGGTTGCGATGTTGCCTCCAGCATCACTGGAATTTGAATGCCGCGGTTGCACCGAAATAACGCCGCGAGTCCTTGTTGAAGGTCGCATATTGGTCGAAAGCGTTCCGGGCAGTAGGCGTGTTCATGAACTGAGATCTCGACAGCGTGGAGAAGTAGTTCTGGTTGAGCAGGTTCTTGGCGTAGAAGGTGAGCGTGAAGCCGCTGTTGATCGAGCGGATACCGACGCTGGCATCCAGCAGCGTATAGCTGCCCTGAACGGTGAGGGGATCCTGCTCGACGGTATATTGCTGCTCGCTGATGTAGGAGAGCCGCGCTTGCGTGAACAGTGCCAGACCGGACGAGATTGGCAGATCCACTCGCGGTGCGACCATGATGCGCCACTTGGGCGAAGCGACCAGATCGCCATTGCGGATGTTCTGCATGGGATCGGACGTCACCAGGACTCCGGCGGTGTTGGGAAGTCTTGAGCGGAAGCAGGTATTCACCGGGAAATCGCTGGTCAGCGTGGGGGCCGCACCCCGGGACTGGATCGGGCAATTCAGGCCATCAACGTTCATGTGAGCATCGGTGTAACTTACCGAACCCGATACCGAGAACTGTTGTGTGGGGCGCGCCGTCGCTTCGAGTTCGATGCCCTGCGTCCGTGCCGACCCGGCATTGGTGGTCTCGAACACCAGCGTGCCATTTGTCGGATCAGAGCGATTGGCCTGTATCTGCAGATCGGTATAGTCGGCCAGGAACAGCGCGGCGCCGAATCGCAACGCTCCGCCCGACGTCTGGCCCTTGAATCCTATTTCGTAGGCATTGACGTTCTCCGGCCGGATCGGCTCCTGTGAGATGAAGTTCGCGCCGATATCGGTTTCGAAACCCTGACCCTTGTAGCCGCGCGTGTAGCTTGCGTACGTCTGGGCATTGCGGCTGAATTCGTATTGCAGCCCCGCCTTGCCACTGATCGCCGAATCCGAAGTCCGGCTGGTCCCGCTGTTCGGCGCGGTCCCTCCAAGAGCGATGTCTCCGCTCACCAGCGGAGCAATGCGGTTGCCCACCAGTTTCAGTGTCTCGCGCTGAATGCGCAGGCCGCCTATGATCTTCAGTCCCCCGGCAATCTTCATGCCCACCTGCCCGAACGCGGCCATGTTGGTGTTGGTAAGATCACCAAAGACGCCTTGCGACTGGTTGCTGACGGTTGCTGGTGCGCAAGGCTGGCCGAGCACTCCGGTCGTGCAATAGGCTCTGCGCTGCTCCACTGTGCGGCGCAAGTCGAGATTCGAGTAGAACACGCCTGCGACGTAATCCACCGCGTCGGAGGCATTGGATGCGACACGCAGCTCCTGCGTGAAATTCTTCAGATCTGTTTTCGCATCGTTCATGTCGAACTGGCCGAAGAACGCACCGCTGTTTCCGCCGACATAGATTGGCGTGGGTGTATTGAGGCCATCAATGTCCTGGTAGGCAGCGTTCTTGAATACCTGATAGGCCGTGATGGAGGTCGCCGTCACTGCGCCCAGATCGAGGTTGCCCTGCAGTGAGTAGATCTGTTGCTCGTCGACGAAGCCGCTGCGCGCATTGTCCGCAACGGAACGATTTTTCGGAGACGGCACCACGGGCGCATACAGCGCGGCGAGATCAGGGTTGTTGGTGGCGATGATCAACCGTCGGCAGCAATCCGCTTCGGTCCGGCCATGGTCGACGGACAGCGTGAGGTCGAGCACATCCGTCGGGTTCCAGGCCAGCTTGCCGCGAACCCCATGGCCCTTGTTGCCGCCATAGTCGCTGCCGGTGGTCACATTGTATTCATGGCCGCCCACGTCGTTGTAGTACGCCGAAAGCCGCGCACGAAACGTCTCCGACAGCGGCCCCGAGACTGTACCTTTCACCCGATACTCATCGTGCTGCGCGACGGTCACTTCGCTGCTTGCATAGAAGGAAGCTGTGGGCGCCGCGGTCACTACATTGAGTACGCCTGCGGTCGCGTTCTTGCCGAACAACGTACCTTGCGGTCCGCGCAGCACCTCGATCCGCTCGATGTCAGCAAGATCCGATAGCCCCTGCATCTGCCGTGCCGCGACGACGCCATCGATCACGACTGAGACCGCAGGTTCCACACCCTGTCCGAAGGTCGTAGTGCCGACGCCGCGAATGCGAAGCGACGAATTGGCGGGGTTGTTGCCCTGCTGAAATGTCAGCGCCGGCACGGATTTCACCAGCGCATAGGTGTCGTTCACCTGCTCGTCGGTGAGCTGTTCGGAGGTCACCACAGTCACGGCTACTGGAACGTCCTGCAGCCGTTCGCTTCGCTTCTGGGCGGTTACGAGAATTTCGTCCACCGTCGAAGCGCTCGCAGACTCGGCCCTATTGTCGGTGGCAGATGCGCCTTTCGACGGTTGTTGTGCCGCGCCTTGAGGCGCTGTTTGCGCCCATGCCGCCTGGCCAAGACCTCCCCAGCAGGTTGTCAGCGCGATCGCGGAAGCGTTCATGAGCAGCGTTTTCATGCGTCATCCCCCTTCCAAGCTGGATTATTGAAATCCTGCAGCTCGTTCGGCTGCTGGCATTATTTATCACATAATGGGAAGAGTGATGCAAGTAGATAGAAATATTCTCGGAATATGCGAAATTTTTCCGTAGTGAAGAAGGGAGGGCGGGATATCAAGAGAACGGCAATTGCGCCATCCGTGGCGCTGATCGGGCAATGCCCGCTATGGTCCCGGGGGCGTGCCTTCGTCGCTGGCTTGCGCCTCGATCGTTTTCTGTAGCACTTTGCCGATCCGCGCAGCGGCTGCATGCAACGCAGGGATAAAGATATCTGACGCGTCGTCCGGCAGCCGGTTTGCCGGTCCTGCGATGGTCAGGCTCGCCAGCATGGCGCTGTTTTCCACCGGAAGGGGCACTGAAAAACCCTTCATTCCCCGATCCACCTCTCCGTGGGTGACGGCATATCCGTCACTGCGGATCGATCTCAGCGTGCGTCTCACCGTATCCCAGTCTTTGCCAAGGCCGGCGTTGGCGAAGGATTCGGACTCTCGTGCAAACAGGCTTCGCAACTGCCGCAGCGGCAGGTGCGCCAATATGATTTTGGAGGCGGACCCGGCGAACAGCGGCATCAGCCGGCCACGCTCATATCCGACTGCAAACGTAGGTTCTCCCTCTGCAACCTGGTGGACGCACATGACCTGGCCACCCAGCAGTCGACAAAGAAAAACCACGCTTCGATTCGGCTCCAGGCGAGCCAGCTTCCGCATCTGCCCGGATGAGGCTGATATGAGAGGGTCGGTCAGTCGTAGCTGCCGATCGTAGCGAAGAATCGTCGGGCCCAGGATGTAACGGCCGCTGACAAATGGCGCAAGAAGTCCCGCTGCTGTCAGGCTGGCAAAGTACCGGTATGCGGTACTGGTCGCGAGTCCAAGCTCGGCCGCGGCTGCCTCCACAGACCACTGAGGCGTGGACTGATCGAACAAATCCAGGACTGAGAGCATGCGATCGGATGTGGTCACGGATGTGCGTTCCCGGCGCGGTGTTGGGTTTTCTTACGAAACCACGGAGGCTGCAACCGGCCAACTACCGGTGCCTGTGCGGGAAAGGGAACTTCCGGGGTGCATCGGCAAATACTCCTTGAAGGATTGCAGAATTATTATATTATGAGAATAAATTAAGAGTGTGACCGGGGGACTTCCGTGGCTGGCTAGCCTCGTAATCAATGTTTCCATGCTTGCGGTGAGTTATCCCTTGTTTGTGGCCAAGTGGAGGCTGCCTCATGTTCCAGCATATCGAAGTCGCTGAGCCGATTGAGAAAATCGCCGACGATTGGGACTATCTTCAGGACCGGGTGCTGTCGCGGTTCGCGGGCTTCCGTCCGGCGGGCCAGAATATTTTTGGCATCCGTCGCCGCCTGATTACCCCCGAGGGCGTGACCGATCCACGCAAAGGTAACACCGGGCAGTTCATAGAGCTGGGTCCGCAAGGGCTGACGGAGGGAATCTCCGCAGCGCTCAAATTGAGATTGACCGCCGCGGGGGTTCCCCATCGCGTGAGGCACAACTTCGGATACTGGCACATCAACGACAAGGACGAGCTTTACGTTCCCATCCCGGCGGAAGTGACGGGGGAGCTCGGCCACTACATCGTGGTGATGGGTGCCCCATCGGGCAAGGAATCCGAATCGTTTGCCTGGTTCTGCGAAAAGTGCCACACGATCCTCTATGACCACGTTGTGGACACCGGCAAATACGGGCTCGCCGTCTTCTGGAAAGGTGAGCGTGAGGCAGTGGATATCTACAACGCCGATGTGAATCTCAGAACCTGCCCCGAGTGCGGCCATGTGAATCCACATGGTTATTGCTGGAACAGCGCAAAAGACTCTGCCGAAGAGGCAGCAGCAAGACGTGCCTGGTGAGTTCCGTGACGGCGCCTGCGTCGCTGTTGAATGTCTTTTCGCTGTGGCCCGACAGCAAGACACTGGGGCAGTGGAGGGTTTCCGACGACTACCAGATCTGGACTGATCGCCGGCCCGTAGGGCAGGGGGAGCTCACGCTCTGGGAGCAGCATGGCCGCGGCGTCGTGCGTGTGCCGGACAACAAGACTCTCATGCATGTGATCAGTGCCGGTACCTCGTACCACGTCGCCAATCTGTTCGGTTATTGGCGCAGGAGTGCCGCCGACACGATCTGGTTCCGGATCCAGCGGGAGGGCATCGTTCATCACGTGATCCTGATGGGCGGGGATCGGACCACGCCCACATTGCGTGACACGCTGCACTGGATCTGTCCGGCCTGCGCAACTTCGTTTGGTGAAGTCGAGGTTGTTTCGCAGCGGCGCAATCCGTCGAGCTTCCAGGAGGCCGAATGCGCGGCAGTCAATGCGTTCAACGCCTCGGATGCGAACCGCAAGTGCCCCGGCTGCGGAGAGGTTCATCCTCCAGCTTATTCCTTCCGCAGCCAGGGTGCCGCGTCGACCCCAGACGGGCAGGATTGGTGACCCATGTCCGCTGAATTCATCTGTGATTTCGACGATCTCGTTCCGGCCAAGGCGAAACTGGTACGCCGTGACGAGAGGTTGATTGCGTTCTACCGGATCGGCGCGAGCGTCTATGCGGTGGATGCCGTCTGTCCGCACTGGAACGGTCCCCTGGCCAGGGGGCAGGTGAGCGTTGAGCGCCTCGAGGTCATATGCCCCTGGCACCGCTTTCGATACAGCCTGGTCGATGGCAGATGCGTGGCAGCCCGGGACAAGCGCCCCCGCCTGCGGACCTATCCGGTCAAGATCGACGAGGGGCGCGTTTACGCGGATCTCACCAGCGAACTGCAACAAGAAACAGCCGCCGGCTGATGTGCCGACAGGAGAATACCTGATGTTGAGGCGTCAACTGATCATGGGCGGCGGCGCCGCACTGGGCGGCTTGCTTCTTTCTGGCTGCGGTAAATCGCCACCGGCCGGAAAAGGGGTAAAGGTGGTGATGGGGGTCAGTGGCCGGCCGGACGAAGCGTTCCTGCAACTGGCGCTCGAGCGGGGCTATTTCGAGCGGCAGAACCTGGATGTCAGCACCGTCCATGTAGGTGGGAGCGATGCCATTGCGCCGCTGTCCCTGAACCAGATCCAGGTGGTCAGCACATCACCCAACGCCACCTTTTTCAATGCGCTGAACCGTGGGGTTGATGTCCGTATCCTGGCCGACAAGGCTCATGTAGGCGGGCCTGATGACGCCATCGTCTCGATCATGGTGAGAAAGGATCTGGCTGAGTCCGGCGCCGTGAAGACCGCCAGGGACCTCAAGGGGCGCACCGTGAGCCTGGGGACCGGACGAGGCAATTTCTCGTACGTGCTCATGAATTCGGTTCTGACGAAGAACGGAATGAGCTGGAATGACATAGAGCTCAGAAACATGAGCCTGTCCGATGTCATCGTCGCGCTTTCAAACAATGTAATAGATGCGGGTTACGTGATCGAGCCGTTGCGTACCGTGGCCACGTTGCGTGGCATGGCATCCACGCTGATCACCGGCGGTTCGGTGGAGGAAGGGGCGCAACTGGCAATGTTGTTCGGTTCGCCGGAGTTCGCAAAGCAGACGGATGTGGCGGCGAGGTTCCTTACCGGATATCTCATGGGGGTGCGTGACTACTACGCGGCTTTCTTCCTGAAGCAGAAGCAGGAGGAGGCCATTGAGCTGCTGACGAGCACGATGGATGTCAAGGATCCGGAGGTCTGGCGCCGGGCCTCGCCGCAGCACATGGATCTGAATGGCCAGGTCAACATCGCGGATGTCATCCGCCAGGCGCAGCTCTACAAGTCGCTGGGCGACATCTCGGGGCCGGTTCCGGACGTGGCGAAGTACGTGGAGACGGCGCCGCTCGAACAGGCACTGCAGGTGCTGGGGCGAGCCAGCCGTGAAGCGGGCGTCGCATGACGGGCGAAACGCAGAACATCAAGATCCGCATAGACAATGTCGGCAAACGCTTCCAGACAGCCGATCGCGAAATCACGGCGCTGTCGGAGATCAATCTGGAGGTTCATCGGGGCGAGTTCGTCTGCATAGTCGGACCGTCGGGATGCGGCAAGACCACGCTGCTGCGTATCGTCGCCGGGCTTGAGGAGGCCAGTTCAGGCTCCATCGAGATGATCCGTTCGAAGCGGCCGGAGCGTGCCGGCCTGCCGCTGAGCAACATGGTATTCCAGGAGCAGAGTCTGTTCCCCTGGATGAGCGTCCTCGACAACGTCGCGTTCGGACTCAAGGCCCGTGGCGTTCCCAAGGCTGAACGGCGGCGCATTGCCGATGTGTATATCACCAAGGTGGGTCTGGCGAGGGTGCGCGATGCCTATCCGCATCAGCTTTCCGGCGGCATGAAGCAGCGGGTCTCGATTGCCCGTGCCTTTGCCAACGATCCGGACGTCCTGCTGATGGATGAGCCGTTCGGAGCATTGGACGAGCAGACAAAGTTTGTCCTGCAGGAGGAGCTGCTCAGGATCTGGGAGGGCAGCCACAAGACAGTCCTTTACATCACGCACAGCATCGATGAGGCGATCCTGCTTTCGGACCGGATACTGGTGATGAGCGCTCATCCGGGGCGCATCAAGGAGATCATCGACGTGCACAGCGTGTTCAGCCGGCCGCGCCACGTGGAGGACACCAAGGCCAGCCCCATGTTTGGCGAACTGTTTCGCCGCATATGGACCAGCTTGCAGCACGACGTCGTGGCAACGGCGGCGGAGTAGAACCAATGACTACAGATTCACTCACCACTTCAGCCCCGGCCACCGGATCGAGGAAGGCTCGCCCCTTGTTCGGACCGTACGGGCTCATCGATGGCGATCGCCTGCTTCGCTTGTCGTCGCCATTCATCCTGCTGGCGATCTGGGAGATATGCGCCCGCGTCGGGTATATCGATCAGCGCTATTTCCCGGCTCCAAGCAGCATTCTGAAAACCGCCAAGGCGATGATCCTTGACGGAGAGCTGGCCACCCATCTTTTCGTGAGCATCCAGCGCATTCTGGTGGGCTTCGTGATGGGCGCTGTTCCGGGCATCCTTCTGGGGCTCGCCATGGGCTTGTGGAAGCCGGTCAGAGCCGTGATCGAGCCGCTCATCGATGCCACATTTCCCATACCGAAGATTGCCCTTCTGCCCATTTTCATCATGCTTTTCGGCCTGGGCGAGATGAGCAAGTACATGATCATCGCGACGGCGGTGATTTATCTCATGCTGATCAATACAGCCGCCGGCGTACGCAATATCGACAAGATCTACCTCGAGGTCGGCCGGAATTTCGGGGCCGGACGTCTGCTGACCTTCACCAACATCGCACTGCCCGGTGCCCTGCCGATGATCATGGCCGGGGCCAAGCTCGGACTGGGCGTGGCGTTGCTGGTCATCGTCTCGGCGGAATTCGTGGGAGCAAAGAGCGGTATCGGTTATCTGATCTGGACCTCCTGGCAGGTGTTCGAGGTGGAGAAGATGTATGTCGGCCTGGCCACGTCTTCCCTGCTGGGCATTGTCTCGGCGGCCCTGCTGAACTGGATCGACAAGGTGCTGATTCCCTGGAAGCGGCGATGACAACTCCAATTGAGCCCGTCATTCAGGCCGATGCCCTCATCGTCGGCGCCGGCCCCGTAGGTCTGTTTGCGGTCTTCGAGCTTGGCCTGCTCGATGTGAAAGCCCATTTGATCGACGTGTTGCCCAGGTCAGGAGGCCAATGCACGGAGCTGTACCCTGAAAAACCCATCTACGACATTCCGGGATGCCCGGTTGTGACGGGACAGGGTCTGGTGGATGCGCTGCTCGAGCAGATCAAGCCCTTCGATCCGGCTTTCCATTTCGGGGAAGTGGTTGAAGAAGTGCGGCCGGTGGGGAGCAATGCCCAGCCGCTGTTTCGAATCAAGACCGACGCCGGCAAGATGTTCGAGACCAGGACCCTCATCATCGCCGCAGGCGGAGGCTCGTTCCAGCCAAAGCGTCCCCCTGTGCCAGGCATCGAACAGTACGAAGGAAGTTCGGTCTTCTATTCCGTCAAGCGCATGGAGGATTTCAGAGGACAGGACATTCTCATCGTCGGTGGCGGCGATTCGGCGCTGGACTGGACGCTGAACCTGCGCGGCGTCGCGCGTCGGGTCACGCTGATGCATCGCCGCGATGATTTCCGGGCGGCCCCGCATTCAGTCAATGCGATGCGGGAGGCGGCAGCGCGCGGGGAGATTGATCTGGTTCTCGGCCAGGTCATCGCTCTGGAAGGGGAGGCTGGACAGTTGCACAGCGTCCGGGTGCGCACCATGGAAGGAAACGAGATCAGCATTGTCGCGGGACGGATGCTGCCGTTTTTCGGTCTGACCATGAAGCTCGGTCCCATTGCGAATTGGGGGTTGAATCTGGAGCAGAACCTCATCGTGGTGGACACCGAGAAATTCGAAACCAGCGAGCCTGGAATATTCGCGATTGGCGACATCAATTCCTATCCCGGAAAACTGAAGCTCATCCTTTCCGGATTTCATGAAGCGGCTTTGGCCGCGCAGAAAGTCGCGAGGTACGTCTATCCGGGAAAGAAAATGCTTTTCCAGTACACGACAAGCTCCTCAAGTCTGCAGAAGAAGCTGGGAGTGGCCTAGAAAATGACCTATGTCGTCACGGAAAAGTGCATTCGATGCAAGTACACGGATTGCGTTTCCGTCTGTCCGGTCGATTGCTTCTACGAAGGGGAGAACATGCTGGCAATCAACCCCGATGAATGCATCGATTGCGGGGTTTGCGTGCCGGAGTGCCCGGCCGAAGCCATCATCCCGGACAATGCCGAGGAGGCCTCGCGTTGGCTGGATCTCAACACAAAGATGTCGGCCGTATGGCCAAACATCCCGAAGAAGAAGGATCCGCTTCCGGAGGCCGAGACCTTTCTTGGGCAGCCCGACAAGTTCAGCCGCTTCTTTTCCGAGCGGCCGGGTGACGAGTGATTGATCAGCGCGTGAGCTCGCCATGGGCAAGGTGACCTATCGGGACAGCAGCGGCCGCGCCGTGACCGTGGAGGTCGAGGATGGCACGACCCTGATGGAGGCTGCCCTGCAGAACGCCGTTCCAGGAGTGATCGGGGAGTGCGGCGGTTCCTGTGCCTGTGCCACCTGCCACGTGTACGTTGACGAATCCTGGCTTGCCCAGCTTTCAGCCCGAGGCGAAGAGGAGGAAGGCATGCTCGACTTCGCCTTCGACGTCAGGGCCAACTCACGACTGTCCTGCCAGATCAGGATGCGGGAGGATCTGGACGGGTTGAGCGTGACTGTTGCCGACAGGCAGAAATAGGGATGGGTTGCTGGGTGTCCTTGTGTTCGGCCGACGGGTTCCGGCCGTCGGCCTACCGTGCCGAGCCTGATGGACCAGCGCGCGGCGGGGTGGTCCTTCTGCATGAAGTGCAGGGCGTGAACGGCCACATCCGGAATGTCGCCGACCGGCTTGCTGCCGAGCAGTTCGCCATTGTCGCGCCAGCCCTGTTCGACCGGGTGATGACCGGCGTAGATCTGGGCTATTCCCCGGAATACGTGGAGCGGGGCAGGGAACTGGCAAAGTCGGCGAGCCGCGAGCAGATGCTGGATGACGTGGATGCTGCCATCGGTGCATTGCACGGCCTCGATGTGGCGGTCATGGGCTTCTGTCTGGGTGGTGATCTTGCCTACCTCGCTGCCGTGCAGCTGTCCGGAATCAGCGCCTCTGTTTGCTACTATGGCGGCGGCATTGCTGCCCTGGGAAAGCTGACGCCGAAGGCGCCAGTGCTGCTGCACTTCGGGGAGCACGACAGGCACATCCCGGTTGAAGCCGTGGAAGCGTTGCATCGCGCCCAGCCAGCGCTTGATATCCACCTCTACCCCGCAGGACACGGATTCAACTGCGACGAACGAGGGTCGTACGATCCTGCGTCGGCCCAGCTCGCCTGGAAGCGTTCCCTCGATTTCCTGAGACAGCGGCTCCCGTCATCCGGCGGCCGCCAGGCCACACTTGCTCCTCACTGAGACAAACACAATGCAGCACAACGCACCGGACGGCCGCGCAGTTCCTCATCCCTATAGACGGTTCTCGATCTCTGAACGAGACAGGCGCTGGTCCGCGGTGCGCGCCTTGATGGAGCGTGATGGCCTGGATGCGATCATCGCTCCGCCCAACCCGGGCAATTCCACCGACTGGCAGGCCGATGCGCGTTACCTGTCCCATTGCGGTGGCGGGGCGGACACTTCCATCGGGGTCGTGTTTCCGCTGGTTGGCGAGGTGACGGTCGTGGCTGCCTCGGCGCGGGAGCGCTGGGGAGGGCTGGTGCAGGACTGGGTGCAGGACGTGCGCTCGATCAACCGGCAGTTTGGTGCCGCCATGGGAGACAGGCTCGTCGAGCTGGGCCTCGACGGCCGCAGGATCGGCATATGCGGACTGGTCGGGGGCACACGCACGCCCGAAGGCACGATCATCCACGGCACTTACGAGGCGCTCGCCCGCGCGGTTCCCCAGGCGCAATTTGTCGACTGCTCCGACTTGCTGCAGGAGGTCCGGGAGGTCAAGAGTCCGGAAGAGATCGCGGTTCTGCAAAGATCGGTGGACCTGATCGAGAGCGCCCTGGACGCCTTGCTCGTGGCGGCCCAGCCTGGTGTTCCCGACTATGTGGTGTGGGCAGAGACCATGCATGCGATGTTCCGGCGCGGGTCGGAGCTTTCCGTGCACTTCAACTGGATCAGCGGCCGCAATCCGGGCCGGACCCTGACGCGGCCCACGGCTCGGCCGCTGCAAGCTGGTGATCTCATCCTTGGCGAGATCGAATCATCGGTGATCGGCTATCGCGCCCAGCGGCTTCCGGTCGTGGCCGTGAACAGATGCGAGGAGATCTTCCATCAGCTCTCCGCTGCGCACAACGACATGTACTCCGAGCTGCTGGAGCGCTTCCGCCCCGGGGTTACCGTGCAGGAGCTGATCGACCACACTGTTTCGATAACTGCGCGCAATGCTCCGCGTACCGGGCCTCTGGCGGGAATGCGGGCTTCGCTGATCCTCCACGGCCGGGGGCTCGGCGATGACACGCCTCTGGTGCTCACGCATCTGGACGGCAAACCGTTTTACCAAGCGACATCAAGATCCCTCGGCAAAACGATGCCTGAAGGGGGGGTGTACATCTGCAAACCCGCCGTTGCCACGTCCGACGGCAAATGGCAGTTCGCCTGGGGTGACACAGTGCGGGTCACCAAGGCCGGTGCCGTGCGCATGGGCCGTACGCCTCACGGCCTGCAGGTTTCTCCGCCTCGACCGTTCACCGGCGTTCCCGATGACGTGAGTGTTTATTCCGGCTGATCCGCCCGGATACGACGAGCCCAGGAGAGGGAAGACAATGCATTCGTCATTTGTAGAGATCTCCGCCAGGGATGGCGGAAAATTTGAAGCCTACCTTGCTGTCCCGGCCAAGCCGAGAGGGCCGGTTGTAGTCGTCCTGCAGGAGATTTTCGGCATCAATCCCAACATCCGGGCGGTTGCCGACAGCTTGGCGGCGAGGGGATTCATCGCCATTGCGCCGGACCTGTTCTGGAGGCAGCAGCGCCGCGTATCGCTTGATCCGGCTTCCGCTGCCGATCGTGAACAGGCGACGGCGCTGATGAAGGGCCTGGATGAGCGGCTGGCTGTCGAGGACAGCCTGGCCGCGGCCAGTCATGGCAGGAGCATTTCCGGAGAGAACGGCAAGGTGGGCGTCGTGGGCTATTGCATGGGAGGAAAGTTGGCATACCTGCTTTCCATGGAGCCGGCTGTGGATGCAGCGGTGTCCTACTACGGCGTTGGAATCCAGAGGGCGCTCGACATTGCTTCCAGAGTGCGTGCGCCCTTGCTCCTTCATGTCGCTGAAGAAGATCATCTTTGTCCGCCGGAGGCGCAGGCGGCGATCGCGTCGGCGCTGGGTGCGACGAAGCTTGCGGCCATCATGAGCTATGCGGGTGCAGGCCACGCCTTTGCGCGAGCGGGTGGAGCGGGTTTCATCGCCACTGCCGCGGCCAGAGCGGACGAAGCATCCGCTGAATTTCTGAAACGCCATCTGGAAGCCGGCGGATGATCCGGATTCAGCAGGAGGTTTCACAGGCCAGCCGGCGCAATCCCGAGATCCCCGGCCAGTTCTTCATGTCGCGAGCGTGGTCCCGTTTACCGTGTCGGAAACCCGATTGAGGCCCATCTGTCACGTCTGTGGTTTCCTGGCTGGACTGAAAGCTCTCTTCGACGTGGCTGATCACGCGGTCCCGCAAGCGACCTGCTGATCCGGAATGCTGCACTGGGACAGGAGTTCGCACAGCATCTGGGAACCGCTGCGGTCGCCCTGATGCGCGGCCATGGCTTCACGGCGGTGGGCAGCTCGGTTCCGCAGGCCGTGTTTCGCGCCGTTTACACGAGCCGGAACAGCGAGATTCAACAGGCGGCGCTGCTTCTCGGCGGGCCGAAGTACCTTTCCGACGAAGAGGCCATTGCCTGCGAGAAGACCATCACAGGGCAGGCTGATTGAGCTTGGGATCTGTGGGTGGCCCAGCTTGAATCCTAGCCACTATCCGCAGGCCTTTGGGGAGCGTGCCGTCATGCCGATCTCGATGCGCGCACCCAGCGGGAGGCTGGCAACGCCAATGGTGGTGCGGGCCGGATACGGCTTGGCGAAGTGCGCCGCATACACCTCGTTCATTGCGGCAAAGTCGTTCATGTCGATCAGGTAGACCTGCACGTTGACCACATCGGTGGGCGCAAGTCCTGCGGCTTCGAGTACGCGGAACAGGTTGTGAAGGCACTGGGTGGTCTGTTCGCTGATGGAACCGGCAACGAGCCTTCCGGTTTCGGGATCGATGGGTGTCTGCCCGGAAAAGAACACCAGACCGGCGGCTTCCATGGCGTGAGAGTAGGGGCCTACGGTGGCTGCACCGGGAGAATTGATGGCTTTGCTGTTCATCATTGCCGTGCCTGCATGTGTTTATGGTGAAATTGAGACTGCTTGTACTGGGTGGTCACGACGCCGTGATTCTTGCCGAAGTCAGGGCAGGCGCTGCAATTCCACGTCCCGCACGCCGGCCTGAGGATCCACGGGCCAGAGCCCCGCGGCCGCATAGCCGGCCTTCTGCACGTGAAGCTCGATGTGGCTGTCATGCGGCGCGCCGTGCAACCTGCACAGCAGGTAGTGCCCGCCTGCATCCGTGACCGTGGTCGCATCCACCAGGTCGAGGTAGCTGGATACCGTGATCAAGGCACCCGGGACGGGGCGTTGCTGGCCATCGGCCGTCAATTCGTACACCAGGCCGGTCAACACCGGAGGTGCTGCCGACTGCGGTGGTGGCGGCAGGGGATTGTCCAGCCTCGAGACCGACACCAGCTCGACGTCGATCGACAGCGGTGCGTGGACGGTGGCCTGCGCGGCGCATGGTTGCACGAAGCCGGGCGCGTTCGCCCACACGCTGACGGTACTGCCCAGCGGCACGCTGACAGTGACGCTGCCATCCGCGCCGGTGGCCGGAGTCCGGCCCGTCGCCCAGGTGTATGAATAGCCGTTCCCGCCTGCGAGGTTGATCCAGAGATTGGCCGGAACGCCTGCAAGGGGCCCCTGGACGGCATCGAACGCCTGTATGCGGATGTCCGTCGGCGGCGCCGGAGGTGTGACGAAACTGCTTTTCATGTCATTGGCGACGACGGCGCCACCGGCGTCCACGGTCCCCCGCACCGACAGCAGCGCATCGGGTGTCGGCGTACCGGTGAAAGCCGTGGCGGAACTCGTGGTGACCTGCAGGCCGCCCACCTCGAGCTGCTTGTGGTCGGTCGGATCCACTGCGGTGAGATAGCCCTCGATGCTGGCCTGGCTGTTGGCGCTGGTCTGCAGGCGCTTGCCACGGATCCTTACGCGGGTGGCCGCCAGTTGCTGCGCCGGATCGAGTGTGCCCTGCAGTTCGACCGAGTCGCCACGTGCGATCGCCGGCAGCGGGCCTGCGGGCAGCAGCACGGCGCCCGAATAGTCCACCGAGAGGCCATTGATTTCGAGCCGGTGTGTGGCCGGATCGCTGGCCGTCACGGTGCCGATGAGCTTGATCCGGTCGGAGCCGGCCGCCTGACGGTCGACGCGCGTGGCGGCAACGCTGCCTTCCGCGGTGATGAAACCGGAGATCTCCACCGCATCATTGACAGCAAGGCCCGCGAGGCTTGCAACCGTGGCATCGAACAGCGTGTCGTTGCCGATGATGATGTTCTGGCCGAGGACGGTGAAACGCTGGGCCGCAAGATCGATGGACTGCACGCGGCCCTGCACGAGGTGATCCGACTGCACGCGAGTGGCATTGCCGCGCCCGCCGGAGGCGTCGAGCGTACCTTCGACGTACAGCACGTCACCCAGCCGCAGGTCCGTCACCGAAGCCGCGCTGCCGTCGATCAGCACATTGGCGGCGGCGGTGTCGTAGTGCACACCATTGACTTCCACGCTGCCGAAGCTGCGTACACGGCCAATGGAGACGATGGGCAGGGGCGGCGACTTCGAGCCGGTGCCATCGATGCCCACATGCAGATCCTTGCCGCCGCAGGCGGCAAGCAATGCGGTCATGAGCAGTTGCAGCCAGCAGGCTGGCCGGCGCGTGAACCTGAGCATGCGTTTCATATCGTGGTTTCCCCGGTTTGTTCTTCGTGGATCAGGTACGCGCCGACACCGGCGCGTACCGTGCGCTCGCGCGTGGCTGCCGGAGCCGTTGCAGCCAAGGCGGCGTGCTCGGCCAGCCACTGGTCGATCCGGATCAGGAAGGCCTGTCCCTCGCTGTGCACGAAAGCTTCGAAATCCCGCAGGTGACGCCGCGGCAATGCGCGATGCGATGCCATGCGCTCGAAGCGCCCCGGCGCCGTCCGCTGTGCATCGAGGTTCCAGGCTATGGTGGCCGCATGGTCGTGAAGCGCAGCACCAGCCTGCATGAGCTGGTCCGGATCGGCGGCGCTGCGGATGTAGTCGCGCGCAAGTACGCGGAAACCCTCCGCTGTGTGCTCCACCAGCCCGAGCTCCTCGAGCTCCTTGGTGATGGCGACGTGCGGTGAGTCGCCGGCATAGCGCTTCAGCAGCGACGCGAAACTTGCCTCTTCGCCCGCCGCCGGCAGCACGGCTGGCAGGCCTTTTGCGTCGAGAAACAGCGGGTCGATATGCCAGGCGGTGAGGATCTGCGAGATGCGGCCCGGTGCCGGCGGATCGGCGGGCCGTTCCCCGAGCAGCACCGCCTTTACGCGCATCACCTCCCGCCGGCTCAGGCCCGTGATCAGCGCCACGCGCGAGGAATTCGTCGGCCGTCCCTGGATGCCGTAGTCGTCGCGTGCGATGCCGACGAACACTTCCTTGCTGGCTTCGGCGAACTCGCTCCAGGTCACACCGTTGCGCAGCAGGATGCGGACCAGGGGGGCCAGCACGTGACGAAGTACGCCGAGGATGGATGTCTTGCTCAAGCTCGACCCCGGGGATTTCTATATATGGTTATTTTTAGCACATATATAAAGTTTCAGTCAACAGGAGGCTGTCGGCGCCTTTGAGCGCCTGGCAGTGGGTAGGGGTCTCTTCAGGAACGGGGCGGCATTTGCCGGGCAAGGTCAGTAGCCGGTAGGCTCGGTGTCACTATGGCCGTCCGCGCGAACAAGACCAGAAATGAGCGGCCGTCCGGATTGGCTGTTCGCAGGCACTTCTGACGGAAACTGATGTGCGCCGGGTACTGGTTCAGGTCCATCTCTGGCTGGGTGTTACGTTCGGTCTCTATCTCGTGATGATGAGCCTGACGGGCAGCGCGATCGTCGCGCGCCGCGAGCTCACCCGTTACTGGATTCCCGAAGTGATTGCCTCAGAAGGCCGGGCGGCGCTGGATACCGAGGTGGTGCGCGGGCTGGCGCAGGCCCGCTACCCGGATTACGAGATCGTCGATTTCCGCGAGAACCGCACCCCGAGATACCGCAGCCGCCCCGGGGGCGCGTATGTGCCGTATCCGGCAGGTTCGATGGCGGCGCCAGTGGAAATCACTTTCCAGCGCGATGACACCGCCTTTACCCGCCGTTTCGACCCCTACACGGGGAGCGATCTCGGTGAACTGTTTCCCGCGCCATACCGTGCCCTGATGGCGCTGATCGACCTGCACAACGACCTCCTGGGTGGACGTACGGGCAGAATGATCAACGGCACCATCGCGGCGGTCGTCACGCTGTTGCTGCTGACCGGAATTGCCGTCTGGTGGCCGGCCGGCGCACGCCGGTGGCGCAGCAGCATATGGATCAGGTGGGGCGCGCCGTGGCGCACGCAGCTGCGCCAGATCCACAACACATGTGGCTTCTGGTTGTTCCTGATGTTGCTGCTGTGGACGCTCAGTGGCGTCTACTTTGCCTTTCCGGATCCTTTCGAGGCGGCCAAGGAGTTTTTCTTCCCGCCGGATTCGGACCGGGCGGAGACGGGGGATTTCCTGCTTGCGCAATTCACCAGCCTGCATTTCGGGCGCTTTGGCGGGCCGGGTGTGCGTATCACGTGGATCGTGCTCGGCCTGGTGCCTGCCGCGCTGGCCGTGACCGGCGCATTGATGTGGTGGTACAGGGTACTGGAGCCGGCGCTGCGCAAGGCACCGCGACGGCATGCCACTCGGCTTCCGGGCGAGTGATAATCCGCACCGGTTGTCTCCCATCCGCGAATGGAGCTTGTATTCCCATGAATGCCATCAGGCTGAATTGCAGATCCGCCCGCCGTCTTGCCATGACGGTTGCCGTTCTTGCAGTGTTTGCCACTGCCGCCAGTGCCCAGCAACTTCCGGTGCCTTCCGCTGGAGTGGTGCCGGACGTGCCTGGCGCCACCGACAAACCCGATCCGTCCCGCACCTACCGCTTGGCGTTCGATGTGCAATCGATGGCCAGTACCGCCGACGCCGTCAGCCCGGCGCTCACGGGGATCGCGCGGCTGATCAATACCTACCGGGCCCAGGGCGTGCCTGCCGACCATATCGAAGCGACCGCTGTCTTCCATGGTCCGACCATCGTGCTCGTGACGCGGGAGGAGACCTACCGCAATCGCACCGGTGCGAAGGCGAATCCCAATGTTGCGCTGCTGCAGGAGCTGGCTGCGGCGGGGGTCAAAATGGTGGTCTGCGGAGTATCAGCGCGGAACCAGAACTACACCGCTGCGGACCTTCTTCCCCTGGCGCACCTGAACATGTCTGCGACGACCACGTTCATCGATCTGCAGAGCCGAGGATATGTGAAGGTCGAACGCTGAATTCCGCCTGCCAGTGAGCTGCTGCGGCGGGTGAGCGCTGCAGTCCAGACGGGGCCACGGTACACCATAGATTTGCTAATACGAATCATTATCATTTACATTCCTGTTATCTGATCCTAGAATTCCTCTCCCTGTGTTGTCTTAAGTTCCTTGGGAGAGGTCCACCATGTACATAAAGAGCCGTAAGCGGGCGGTTGACTGCTTTTCAAATCAAACAGATACGCGTGCACTGGGATTGGTTCTGGCTGCGTTGCCCAGCTTCGTGTTCGCCGCGCAGGCCGGTGCAGCGGAGCAGCAGCTGGACAAGATCTCCGTCGCGGAAGCTGTGGACGGGGGTTACAAGGCCGATAACGCCTCCTCGCCGAAGTTCACCCAGCCGCTGCAGGACACGCCGCAGACGATCCAGATCATCACCAAGGAGTTGTTCAACCAGCAGGGCGCCACGACTCTTACCGAAGCGTTGCGCAACAGTGCCGGTGTCGGCACGTTCTATGCCGGGGAGAACGGCAATACCAGCACCGGCGATGCGGTGTACATGCGCGGCTTCGACACTTCCAACAGCATCTTCGTCGATGGCATCCGCGATCTGGGGTCCATTTCCCGTGACCTGTTCAATACCGAGTCGGTCGAGGTGGAGAAGGGACCAGCCGGCACCGACAATGGCCGCAGCGCCCCCACCGGCGCCATCAATACGGTGACCAAGCAGGCTTTTCTCCAGAACGCCCTGTCCGGTACCGCGAGCGGCGGTATCGATGGCCAGAAGCGCGTTACTGCCGACTGGAACCAGACGCTGGGTGGTCTTGCGGGCGGCGCGGTGCGCTTCAACGCCGTGTGGCAGGACAGCGACGTGCCCGGGCGCGATCATGTCAACAACAAGAGATGGGGCGTGGCGCCGTCCGTGGGTTTTGGTCTCGATGGCGCAACCCGCTTTTACGTAAATCTGCTGTACGTGAAGCAGGACAACGTGCCGGACGGATTCGTGCCGACCATCGGTCTGCCGCGTTGGACGCCGCAGCTTGGCCTTGAGCAACTCGTCGGCCACCCAGTGGATCCGGAGAACTTCTACGGCACCCGTGATGACCACGACGACGCCACTGCAGCGATGGCCACGGTGCGTTTGGAGCACGATTTCTCAGGCTCGCTGCGGCTGACCAACACCGCGCGCTGGGGCAGGAACAAGCAGGACTATCTGCTGAGCTCCTTCATGACAACCGGCATCAATGCCAGCACTTCGGCGCTGGGCAACGTCAGGTGGACTGATCCGAACAACCTGTCCTCCTATACACTCAACCGCAGCCTTAACAACTTCAAGGATCAGTGGAACAAGATCCTGACTGACCAGCTCAACCTGCGTGCTGATTTCGCCACGGGCGGCGTGCAGCATAGTTTGAGCGCCGGCGTGGAAGTGATTCGCGAGGAGCAGCAGAGCTACGGAGTGACTGCGACCGGTACCCGGCCCGCTGCCAGTCTGTACAACCCGGACTGGAACGATGCCGGCACGCTCGCCTATGCGCGCAACGGTTCCGGCACGCATGGCAAGACCGATACTGCCGCGGTGTATGTGTTCGATACGCTGAAGTTTGGCGAGCGGCTCCTTATCACGGCGGGGCTGCGCGCCGACCGCTACAAGACGACCTACAACAGCAGCTCAGTTTGCACCACTGCAGCGGCCTGCGGCACGAATCCCATAGGCTCCGTCCTCGTGGCGGCTCCCTTGCAAGGCAAGGACACGCTCCTGAACTGGAAGTTGGGCGCGGTCTACAAGCCGGTTGAGGCGCTGAGCCTGTATGCGAACTACGCCCTGTCGCAGCAACCGCCGGGTGGCGCCAGCTTCCAGTTGAGCACTGCGGCCAACAACGCCAACAACCCGAACCTGGATCCGCAAAAAGCCAATACCATCGAAGTGGGCGGCAAGTGGAGCCTGCTGGATCAGCGGCTGGCGCTGAACCTCGCGTTGTTCCAGACCCGGGTCACCAACGAGATCAATAGCCAGATTCTCGACGACTTCGGCAATCCGACCCAGACCGGCGAAAAGCGAGTCAAGGGTGTGGAGCTGTCCGCTGCCGGCAATCTGACCGACAACTGGATGGTTTCTGCCGGCTACAGTCACCAGGATGCCAAGGTGGTCGAAGGCCCGAACGTGGCGCAGGATGGAACATCGAACCTCAGCTACACGCCTGGCGACAGCCTCACCACATGGAGTACGTACCGCTTGCCTTTCGGGCTCATGCTGGGTGGTGGCCTGCGTTTCATGGACGGCCTGCATCGCGGCACCGACGGCGCGGCGGGCACGCCGGTGTCCACCGGCGGCTACGGGGTGTTCGACGTCGTTGCCAGCTACGATGCGAGCCGGAGTTTCACTCTGCGCCTGAATGCCTACAACGTGACCGACAAGCACTATGTGGCGGCGATCAACAAGAGTGGCTACCGGTATACGCCGGGCCAGCCGCGCACCTACCTGCTCAGCGCCGACTGGCGCTTCTGACGCAGACGCGTTCTGAGGCAAACTGCGGCGGCGGAGGATGGCTCCTCCGCCGCATTTTTTGCTCCACGGGAAATACCATGTTGCTGCATATCCCCAATGTATTGACGCATGATGAGGTCGCGCGCATCCGTCTGACACTGGATGCCGCCGAATGGACCGACGGTCGCGAGACCGTCGGAGTGCAGGGCGCGCAGGTCAAACGCAACCAGCAGCTTCCGGATGCCGCGCCGGTGAAGGCGGAGATGGGCCGCATCATTCTCTCGGCGCTGGAACGCAATCCGCTGTTCTTTGCGGCGGCGCTGCCTCTGAAAATCCTTCCGCCGCGTTTCAACCGGTACACCGGCGGCGGCGAGTACGGCTTTCACATCGATGGTGCCGTGATGCGCCTCGGCAGCGGCGCGCAATTGCGTTCGGATGTCTCCTGTACTCTGTTCCTAGCCGGACCGGAAGATTACGACGGCGGCGAGCTGGTGATCAGCGACACCTACGGAGAGCACGAAGTGAAGTTGCCGGCAGGCGATCTGATTCTCTACCCGTCGAGCAGTCTGCACAAAGTAATGCCGGTTACGCGCGGCGCGAGGCTGGCATCGTTTTTCTGGGTGCAGAGCATGGTGCGAACGGATGGGCGGCGGCGCTTGCTGCTCGAGCTGGATTCGTCGATCGAGACCCTGCGCCGCGCGGGCGCAGACTCGGCGGCCGTGCTGCAGTTGACCGGTCTTTACCACAACCTTCTGCGGGAGTGGTCAGAAGTGTGAGAAGCGGGACCACGGGTGCCGTGGTCTACAGCAGCGCTGCGTCCTTCAGCTCGCGCTTGAGATAGGCGTAGTAGATCGGCGCCGCGATCAGCCCCGCGGCGCCGAACGCCGATTCCATCACCAGCATCGCGATCAGCAGCTCCCAGGCGCGCGCGCGGATCTGCGTGCCGACGATGCGCGCGTTGAGGAAGTATTCGAGCTTGTGGATCACGATCAGGAACACCAGGGCCGCGATCGCGACGCCGAACGAGACTGACAGGCCGGCGATGAAGATCAGCGTGTTAGAGATCAGGTTGCCGATCACCGGCAGCAGGCCGACGATGAAGGTCACCGCGACCAGGGTCTTGGTCAGCGGCAGGTTGACGCCGAACAGCGGCAGCACGACCAGCAGGAAGATCGCGGTGAAAGCGGTGTTCAGGGCCGAGATTTTCGCCTGTGCAAACACGATGTCGTGAAAGGCTCCGACGAGGTTGGCACAGCGTGCCGTGAGCACGTCTGCCAAAGGGCCGACCGAGGTGTTTGGGCGCGTGTCGTACAGCGCGACCATGGCGCCGAGCACCATGCCGATCAGCAGGTGCGCGATCAGGCGTGCGGCCGCCTTGCCGGCCAGCTGCAGCTGGGCCGCGTGTTCGCGCAGCCATTCGACCGCTGACGCACGGAAATTGTCGATGTTGCTGGGAAGGTGGTCGACGACCACCTGCGGCAGTTGTGCGCGCGCCTGTTCGATCAGGGGCATCAGCCGTTCGAACAGGGCGCTGGGGTTGCCGAGCTCGCTGCGCAGCAGGTCGATGCCGCCGATGATGGCCAGCGTCAGCAGGCCGACCACGAGGACGCTCAGCAACGCGACGATCAGCCAGTGCGCACGTGCTCCCGGCAGATGCCGCTGCAGCGCGGGCGCCAGCGCATGGATCAGCGCGTACACCAGCAGGCCGGCAAGCAGGGCCGGCAGCAGGTGCAGGTGCAGGATGATGAGCAGGGCCGCAGCCGCGAGCAGGTAGCTCGCGGTGCGCAGTTGAGGTGCGGGCGGAGGTTCCATATCGGCGTGCTCCTACTGCGCTCCGGGAATGGACTGGGCCAGTGCCCGCGCCTCGGCCTCGCAATTCTGCGCCGGGTCTGCGCCGCGCTTGCGCACAGCGGCGATTTCCCGGCTTGCAGCCGCGACATCACGCTGGAACTGCGGCACCGACTGCAGGCGCGCGATGGTGGAAGCGGCAATGAACCGTGCCTGCACCACGTCGCTCTGCCAGTGGGCATTGCACACCAGGCGGCTCTCGCCAAAGGCCCGGCCCCGGGCGAGGATCTGTCCGGCCCGCTCGGGCACCACCTGGGTCAGCACCAGTGCCGCCCCCCAGCCGAAGGCCGTATGGCCGGAGGGATAGGAGCCATTGTTGCGCAGCATCGGTTCCTGCGGCGCATAGCACGTGGATTCGTCGTGTTCGACGAAGGGCCGGACGCGCTTGTACAGGTTCTTTGCGGCATCGGTGGAGCGGGCGGTGTCGGAGGTGGCCCCGCGCAACAACTTGATCGTGGCCGGTGTCTGTTTCTCGCTCAGTTCGAGCCCCACTGCGCAGCTGAACGCGCGCAGGGCATCGGGCCCGAGGTTGGCATCCTGCGCCGCCAGATCCCAGCGCGGCGTGCCGCGCAGCGCGGCGGCCTGACGGTGGATGTCCTCATCCGCCGCCTTGGCGGCGCTGCCCGCAGCCGGAGGCGCAGGGAGCAGCTTCGAGCTGTCCGGAAGCTGGTTGGCCGAGAGATAGCCGGACGGGAGCTGGGGTCTGCCGGGCATCGGCGCGGCAGTTGGGTTGGAGACCGGGGCGCTGCTGCATGCAGACAGGACCAGTGCAACCGCCAGGACGAGCCATGGGTGATGTTTCGTTCCGCCGCTGTACATGCCCCGCCTCCCGGCTCAAAGGACAAGTATCCATGGCGCGGGTGCGGCGATACAACAGCTCGCGGCGGTTCGCGGGCGGGTTAGGGCGTATCTGGAAGACTCAGCGCGAAGGCGTGCAACCGCTCGTCATTGCAGGTACGCAGGAAGTCGCGCATCTGGCTGATGAAGCGGGGCGTGGCGGTGCGCGTGGATTCCCGCAGCCAGTGCAGGGCTTCGTCGATGCAGCCGTTGCCGGCCAGCAGGCGCGCATAGTTGAACTGGCCACGGAAGTCGCCGCCTTCGGCGGCCTGCCGGTAGCAACGGAAGGCCGCGTCACGGTCCGCCGGCACTTCCCAGCCGTCCTCGTGGAAACCCCCGACGATGTTGATGGACTTGGTGTGACCCTGTTCAGCCGCCTTGCGGAACCAGCCGAACGCGGCGGCACGATCCTGGTCCACGCCGCGTCCCAGCATCAGCGAAGTGGCGTAGTTGTACATGCCCCAGTCCAGTCCCGCCTGCGCGGCAAGGTGGTACCAGTAGGTGGCGACCAAGGGGCTCGCTTCCACACCCAGCCCCAGTTCGTAGCAGCGGCCGAGCATGTTGAAAGCCATGGGATAGTCCGCGCGTGCGGCGCGCCTGAACCAGTGCACGGCGCGCGCGGCATCCTGAGTCACGCCGTGTCCGGTGAGCAGGAACTGGCCCAGGGCGGTCTGCGCTTCGGCAGAGCCGCGTCCTGCGGCCAGTTCCAGCCACGGAGCCGCCGCGTCCGGCGGCCCCGTCAGCACGGCCCGCATCTGCTCGATGCTGGGCATCAGAACTTCACGTTGGCCGTGATGGTTGCCGAACGGCCCGGTGCGATGCCCAGGTAGTGCGTGGGATAGGCGCGGTCGAAGTAGCGCTTGTTGGTCAGGTTCTGCACGTTGACCTGGAAGCCCCAGGTTTCGCTCATGTCGTAGTTCGCCATGGCATCCCAGCGCACATAGGACGGCGCCCACTTGTTGCTGGCCTGGCTGCCCCAGACCTTCGCCATGTAGTTGCCGCCGCCACCCACCGAGAGGTTCGGCAGGATGTTGAACGTCGTCCACAGGCTGGCGCTCTGCTTGGGCGTATTGGGGAACTGCATGCCGTCCTGCAGCCCGAAGCTTGCGCCGCTGCCGCCGGCGCGCACCAGCTCGCTGTCGAGATAGGTGTAGCCGCCGAAGACCTGCCATCTGTCGGTGATGTTGCCCGAAGCGCCCAGTTCCAAGCCCTGCACACGCTTCTCGCCGGCCATCTGGACGGTGCCGTCCTGCAGGGTGATGCGCGCGTTGGTGGTCTCGGTGCGGAACAGCGCTGCGGTCACGGCTAGGCGATTGCCCGCCAGATCCCACTTGGTGCCGAGCTCGTAGGAACGGTTTTCCTCCGGCGCCAGATCCTGTGTGGTCAGCGTCAGGCCCTGCGTCTCGCTGCCCTGCGCCAGCGTGGTGCCGGGTGGCGTGGAGGAGGTGGCGTACGAGGCGTAGATGCTGCCATTGGCCGCCGGCTTGAACACCAGGCCAGCCTGCCAGTTGAACATGTCATCGCTGTAGTTGATCTGCGGGCGGGTGTTGTTGGCGATGGCGCCGAGCGTCTCGGTCTCGTAGTGGTCGCCGCGCACACCGAGATTCAGCAGCCACTTGGGCGTCAGAGTGATGGTGTCGAAGATGTACAGCGAACGGGTGTTGGCGACCGCCGTGCTCGATGGGTTCGGCGAGCGGGAGATGGTGCCTGCCCACGGATCGTGCGGGTTCGGGTCGAACAGGCTGGTGCAGTTGTAGCCGCCGGGAGCGCCGACGTTCGGGCCGCAGCTCCAGGCCGGGTTCGGGACCTGGTTCGGTGCCGTGCCGGTGAGGCTGGCGCCGCTGCCGGTGCCTGGCGTTGCGACATAGGAGTAATTCTCGCCATCCTCGCGGCTGATCTCGACGCCCGCGGCGTAGGAGTGCTGCAGCGCGCCGGTGGCGAATACGCCCGACAGGCTCAACTGGTCGGCGATGGTATGCACGGTGGTGGCGCGGGTGTTGATGCGGCGCCAGACATAGCCGTAGTAGATGTTGCCCTGGCTGTCGTCGGGCTGGGTCCACACATAGTCCTGCGCGGTGCGCGAGTAGCGCGCCGTATTGCGCAGCGTCAGTGCGTCGCTGAAGCGGTGCTCGGCGCGCAGCGTGGTGATGTCGGCGTGATCGCGGTAGAAGTCGCGGTCGACCAGGCCATAGAAATTGCTGTAGTCCACGTCTACCGCAGTGCCCCGGCCAGTGCCGAGCACACGCGTCACGTCGGCGCGCGCGCGGTAGGTCGGATTGTCGTAGGGAATGCCGGTGTCGGGCAGGTTGTGGCTCTGCAGGTGATAGTGGCTGAGCGTGATGGGAGTATCGGTGCCGAGGCCGAAGGCGATGGAGGGCGCTACACCCCAGCGCTTGTTGTAGACCTCGTCGCGGCCGGCGACATCGGCATCGTGGTACAGCGCGTTCAGGCGCAGCGCGGTGGTCTCGCCCAGCGGCAGGTTGCCGTCGATGGTGGCGCGCTTGTAGTCCGCGCTGCCCAGTCCCACGCTGCCGCGCAGGAAAGGCTCCAGCTTCGGCGTCTTGCTGACCAGGTTGAGGCTGCCGCCGGCGCTGCCGCGGCCGCCGACCGTGCCATCCGGGCCCTTGGTGACTTCGATGGCCTCGAGGTTGAACACTTCACGCGACTGCGCACCGATGTCGCGCACGCCGTCGACGTAGGTGCTGCTCTGCGCATCGAAGCCGCGCAGGAAGGGGCGGTCGCCCACCGGGTTGCCGCCTTCACCGGCGCCCAGCGTGATGCCCGGCGTGGTGCGCAGCGCTTCGACCAGCGAGGTTGCGCCGGTGCTCTGCATCACCTGCTCGGTGATCACCGTGATCGACTTGGGCGTGTCGACCAGGGGTGCGGTGTATTTGGGTGACGAGGCCACGTCGGACTTGAAGTTGTCCTCGACCTCGTCCTGGACCGAGACTTTGCCGAGCTGGGCCGCATCTTCATCGGCCTTGACCTCGGCGGCGCCCGCGTACATGGAAGCGGCGGTGGAGGCGAGGGTGACGCCCATGGTGGCTGCAAACAGCTTGGGGGCGGAAAGCGATGTTGTCCGGGGCGAACCGCGGTCTTCGATCTTTGACACGAACACTCCTGACTATGCGTTGTGAAATCGCAACTTTGTTGTGCGGAATGCGCAGAAGTATATAAGAACAATTCGCATTTGCAATCGAGAAAGATTCCCAAACGACTTTCGGTGGGCCGCATCTCTAGGTAGAGCTTGGCTATAATCCGCGCGCGGCCGGGTTCCGGTCGCCCAGATCCGGGCGCCGGCCAGGTCAGCGTAAGGGTCTGCAGGTTTCCGCGGTGGCCCGCATCGGTTCCTTCGCGACGGCTCGCCGTGAATCCCGCCAGGCCCGGAAGGGAGCAACGGTAACGGATTGGCCGGGTGCCGGAGATCAAGCTGGTGCGGGCCGCCTCCACCCCCCCACATGCCGATGAGGCCGCGCGACCACCGATGAGCTATACGGCCCTTGCCCGCAAGTGGCGCCCCCGCACCTTCGAGGAGATGGCGGGGCAGGAGCATGTGCTGCGTGCGCTGACCAACGCACTGCGCGAGGGGCGGGTGCACCATGCCTTCCTGTTCACGGGCACGCGTGGCGTCGGCAAGACCACCGTGGCGCGCATCTTCGCCAAGTGCCTGAACTGCGAGACCGGCGTCACGGCCACGCCCTGCGGCGAGTGCAGCGCCTGCCAGGACATCGACGCAGGCCGTTTCGTCGACCTGATCGAAGTGGATGCCGCCTCGCGCACCAAGGTCGAGGACACGCGCGACCTGCTCGAGAACGTGCAGTACATGCCTTCGCGGGGCCGCTATAAGGTCTACCTCATCGACGAAGTGCACATGCTGTCGCAGCATTCCTTCAATGCGCTGCTCAAGACGCTGGAGGAACCGCCGCCACATGTGAAGTTCCTGCTGGCGACCACCGATCCGCAGCGGCTGCCGGTCACGGTGCTGTCGCGCTGCCTGCAGTTCAACCTCAAGCGTCTGCCCGCTGCCCTGATCGCCGACAGGCTCGCGCACATCCTCGCGGCCGAGGGCATTGCGGCGGAGGCTGCGGCGCTGAGGCTGCTCGCCGTGGCGGCGGACGGCAGCCTGCGTGATGCGCTGTCGCTGCTCGATCAGCTGCTGGC
Organism: Steroidobacteraceae bacterium; assembly: GCA_049841155.1. Taxonomy (GTDB): domain Bacteria; phylum Pseudomonadota; class Gammaproteobacteria; order Steroidobacterales; family Steroidobacteraceae; genus ZC4RG30. The sequence continues at coordinate 749,692 of JASGHI010000003.1, read as the reverse complement.
CTTCGGCAATGGCGGCGTGACCGAGGCCGATGCGCGATCGATGCTGGGGACCGTGGACCGCCAGCAGGTGCTGGGACTGGCGCGTGCGCTGGCGCAGGGCCAGCCCGCCGCGCTGCTCGGCGAAGCACGCGCGCTGGAGCAATGGTCGCCGGACTATGCGCAGCTGCTGGACGAACTGCTGAGCCTGCTGGCCCAGGTGGCTCTCTACCAGACCACCGGCAGTGTCTTCGACGAGGAAGGCGATGTGCCGGCCGAGGCGCTGGCGCAGCTGGCCGGAGCCATCGCGGCCGAGGACCTGCAGCTGTACTACCAGATCGGTCTCCTGGGACGGCGCGATCTGCCGTTCGCAGCCGATGCGCGCAGCGCCTTTGCCATGACATTGCTGCGCATGCTGGTGTTCCGCCCGGGCACTGAATCGTTGCCGGGAGCGGCTCCGGCGTCCGCACGCATGGGCGCTTCGGCCGATGGTTCCGGATCCGGCGGCACGGCTGCTGTGCCGCGCACCGGTGCCGCGGCGATACAGACCGGGGCGGCGGGGGATGCGCTGCCGTTTGTGCCGGAGAACTGGAGCCGCATCGTCAGCCAGCTGGAGATATCCGGTCTTGCTCGCCAGCTCGCGACGCATTGCGCACTGTTGGAGCGGCGCGGCGCCGTGCTGCAGCTGCAGCTCGACCCACGCAGCCAGTCGATACGCTCCGCTGCCAGTGAAGAGAAACTCGCTGCGGCGCTGTCGCGCTATGCCGGCGAGAGCCTGCGGGTGCAGATCAGCGTGGCCACGCAGACCGAGCCTGCAACCCCTGCGCGGCAGCGCGACCGCGATGCCGAGGCGGCGCAGGCTGCGGCGCGCGCGCGGCTGGATCAGGATCCCACCGTGCAGGCATTGCAGAACGAGCTCGGCGCCAGCATCTTCAGCGAATCCGTCCGTCCGAACCGTACCGAGGAGCCTTAGAACATCATGCGAGGAAACATCGGCAATCTGCTCAAGCAGGCCCAGGCAATGCAGGAGAACCTGCAGAAGGCCCAGGCCCAGGTCGCGCAGATCAGCGTCACGGGCGAGGCCGGCGGAGGCATGGTCAAGGTGACGATGAATGGCAAGCACGAGGTGTCGCGGGTGCAGATCGAACAGGCCCTGCTCACCGAGGAGCGCGAGGTGCTGGAGGATCTGGTCGCCGCGGCGGTGAACGATGCCGTGCACCGCGTCACCACGGCGGTGAACGAGAAGATGGCCGGCGCGATGGCGGGCATGTCGCTGCCGCCGGGCATGAAGCTGCCGTTCTGAGCTGCGCGCGGTGAAGCATCCTCCGGCGCTGGCACGGTTGATCGCAGCCCTCAATGCGCTGCCGGGCGTGGGGCCGAAGACGGCCCAGCGTCTGGCTTTCCGCCTGCTGCAGGAGCAGCGCGGCGCGGCGCGCGAGCTCGCCGGCGCGCTGGAAAAGGCGCTGGATGCGGTGGGGCGCTGCGGCCGCTGCCGCATGCTGGCCGAGGGTCCGCTGTGCACGCTGTGCGCGGCACCGGAGCGCGATGCCAGCCAGCTGTGCGTGGTGGAGTCACCGGCCGACGTGATGGCCGTGGAGAATTCCGGCAGCTTCCGCGGGCGCTACTTCGTGCTGATGGGGCATCTGTCGCCGCTGGACGGCGTCGGTCCCGAGCAACTGGGGCTGCCGGACCTGCTGCTGCAGCTGGAGGAAGGCGCGGTGCGTGAGGTGATCCTCGCCACCAATTCCACCGTGGAGGGCGAGGCGACGGCGCACTTCATCGGCGAGCTGGTGCGCGCGCGTGGCATCCGTACCAGCCGCATCGCGCATGGCGTGCCTTTCGGGGGCGAGCTGGAGTATGTCGACGGCGGCACGCTCGCGCATGCGTTGCAGGGGCGGCAGAGCCTGGGCTGAAGCAGGTCAGCCTTTGCGTCTCAGGTGGGACGCCGTGCCTGCTCGGTGGCGGGCCGCCGGCTCCACAAGGTTTCGTACAGGCGCCGCAGGCGGCGGTAGCTTTCATAGCGGCGCTGGCTGATGCGTCCCGAGCTCACGGCTTCGCGCACCGCGCACTGCGGTTCCTGCATGTGGCGGCAGTCGAGAAAGCGGCAGCCGGTGGCGAGCTGGTCCACGTCATGGAAGCCCAGCGTTGCCGCGTCGAGGTCGTCGATGGCCGGCGCATAGTCGCGCACCCCGGGAGAATCCATGATGCGGCCGCCATGGCTGCAGTCATAGAGCCGGGCGGCGGTGGTGGTGTGCCGGCCTTCCTCGGCGCGCATCAGTGCGCCCACCGTCACGTCATCGGCATCCAGGGCCAGGTGGCGGATCAGCGAGGACTTGCCCACGCCGGATTGTCCGACCAGCGCAGCGGTGTGCCCAGCCAGCGCCGCGCGCAACGGATCCAGGCTGTCCGGCCCGCGCGTGGCGACACGCAGTACGCGGTAGCCGATGCGGGTGTAGCCTTCCAGCTCTGCCTCCATGTCCTGCGGCAGAGCCAGATCGCTCTTGTTCATCACGATGAGCGCTTCGAGGCCGGCGCAGGCCGCTGCGCACAGGTAACGGTCCACGAGGAAGAAATCCGGCACCGGTACCGGCGCGATGACGATGATGAGCAGCGAGAGATTGGCCGCCAGGGCCTCGCTGCGCCCGCGCAGGTTGCTGCGCCGGAGCACCGTGCGGCGCGGCAGCACGCCAGCGACGAGCAACTCGTCGCTGCTGGCCTCGCGCTCGCAGATGACGAAGTCGCCACAGACGATGTCGAGGTTGCGGCCACGCGGCCGTGCCAGCTGCGGACCGTGAGCGCGGTCCCGGACCAGCAGGAAGCGTCCGAAAGTGGCGATCACTTCCGTGGCTGGATCAGCCGGATCAGCAATGGCGGACATTCTGCTTGCTAGAATGCCACAGACTCACCTGGGGACCGACGGCCGCATGCAGCATCGCGACAACCTGATCTGGATCGATCTGGAAATGACCGGTCTGAAGACCGACGTGGATTCCATCATCGAGATTGCAACCGTGGTCACCGACGCGCAGCTGCAGGTGCTGGCCGAGGGGCCGGTGATGGCGATTGCCACACCCGATGCCGTGCTCGCGGCGATGGATGAGTGGAACACCCGGCAGCATGGCGCCAGCGGCCTGGTGGAGCGCATCCGCGCCGGTGGCGTGCCGCTTGCCGAGGCCGAGGCGCGCACGCTGGAGTTCCTGCGCCAGTGGGTGCCCGGGGGCGTGTCGCCGATGTGCGGCAACAGCATCTGCCAGGACCGGCGGTTTCTCGCACGGCAGATGCCGCAGCTGGAACGCTACTTCCACTACCGCAACCTCGATGTCAGCACGGTAAAGGAGCTGGCAAGACGCTGGGCGCCCGCGATCGGCACGCGCTTCACGAAGGAGGCGGCGCATCTGGCGCTCTCCGACATCCACGATTCGATCCGCGAGTTGCGCTTCTACCGCAGCGAGCTGTTCATCGAAGCGGCGCGCCTGCCGCCGGCAGGACCCGCCGCAGACGCGTGATATAGTCGCCCCGATGCAGGGCGATCTCCTTCTTCCATCCAGCTGGCGCGCCAAGCCGCGCGGATTCATCGCGCTGATGCAGCTGTATGAAAGCAACTACCTGCGCCTGCGCGCACTTTGCGGTGATCCGGCACGGCTTGCGGGTGAGCGCCTGTCGCATGTGGAGCGGGGCTGTTCATTGCGGGTCCGCGTGCTGGAGCGTTCCGCCTACACGGTGACGCTGAATCTCACCCACCTGTTCGGCGCCGGCCGGGAAGTGCCTGCGCAGGCGGCAGAGCTTTCCACCTATCCCGACGTGATGCTGAGCGTCTATTGTGATGCGCGTCTGGTGCAAGCCCGGGAATGGGCCGAGGCTGTGCCGGCGGCCCGCGGCGCGGCCTGCCGGGCGGGGGATCGTGAACTGCATCAGCGCTGGACGTACAACATCATGTTAAACAAATGGCTGGAGTATTGCCTCGAACTGGGGCACCGCCTGGGCTGAACCGGCCGCTGGCCAGCGGGGCGGCGCCTTGCGGGTCATGGAGCCGAGATTGCTGACGTCCTACGCCGCTGTCCGAAATCTGCTGCGCAGCCGCCTGGTGCTGTCTCCTCCCGAGGAACCGGAGGATGGCCGCGTACTGCAGCTGTTCCACAATCGCGCGCAGCTCAAGAAGGCCTACGGTGAGGCCCAGGATGAAATCCACCGTTTGCGCGACCGCATCAAGCTGCAGGAAGCCGCCACGTCGCGGGTACGCGAGCTGCTCGAATCGCTGGAGGCGCGTCTGGCCGTGCCGGCTTCCGGACTGCAGGCGCTGGTCCACTACCAGTTGCGCGGCCTGTGGAGCCTTGCCGAGGCGCGCATCGGGACGCTGGTCGGGGAGCTGGCCGCGCAGCGCGAGGACCTCGAACGCCGCGCCCATGCCGCCGAGCAGAACCGTCTGGTGTTCGAATCGCAGCAGAAGCTGCACCGGGCGCTGGCTGAAGCCGAGCGCAACAGCGCCGACGTGCGCATGAAACTCGCGGCCCTGCAGCAGCAGCTGGCGGCAAATGGCGCCTGGTGGAAATATTTCCAGCGCCGCGCCCTGCAGCGGCGGCGCCACGCCATGCAGGCCGAGCAGGTTGCGGCGCAGGCCGACCTGCATGCCGCGCGCCAGGCCGTGGAGGATCTGGAGCGCTCCGGCACCGTGGAATTCCCAGGACTGTCGATCGAGGCGCGCCGTGCCATCAACCGCGTGGCCATTGCCTATGCGCAGCTGATTGCGCGGCGGCTGGTGCCCACGCAGCTGATCGACCCCGTCACCATGGCGATGCGGCGCAGCGAACCGGATTATTCAGGTGCCGGCGAGGGCATGGTGCTGCTGAACCGCATGACCCAGATCGCTTCGGCATGCGGCATCGTGCAGGCCTGCGGCGCCTCGGCCATCGAAGTGAAGCAGATTGCGGACCGCCTGCGCGAAGTGGCGCGTTACGCCAGCGACACCGATACGGTGCCGGCGGCCGATTCGCTGGATCCGGTGCTGCTGGAGCAAAGCGGCGCAGCCGGCAGCCCGTGGCGCCAGAATGTCCTGCGCGAGGACCTCTGGCACCTGGAGAAGCTGCTGCTCTGAGCGCCCGCTATGGCGCCGCGGCCGCCGGGCGCTGCTCCCGTGCTATTGCCGGCTGTGCGCGGCTCTCGGCTGAGAGGATGTCGCCCAGTATCTGCGCAGTCTGGTTCAGCAGCGTATCCGGCAGATCCTGGTCGTCAGCCGCGGCGCCCTCAGCGGCCTCGTCTTCGCCGGATGCAGACAGCGAAGTGAGCGCCTTCTTGCCGTGGGCAGTGCGCCGCGCGTTCTCGCGCGCCAGACGCTCGGCCTCGAGCTTGGTACGTTCCGCGCGGCGCTGTTCCAGATTCAGCGACAGCGTCTTCTTCTGCCGCTGTGCCTCGAAGGACTGGATGTCCTCGATCAGCAGCCGGTAGTCCGGGTCCGACTGGCTGCGCGCATTGTCGTTCTGGGCCAGCGACAGCGCCGTGGGCAGTGCGGCCGGTTGGCGGAACGGCGTGAACGGAGCGGCAGCAATGCGGTCCCAGGGCAGCGCCTCGTCCAGCGCGCTCTCGCCCACCTCATCGAGGCTGATCGGCGAGGGCAGATGGATGTCGGGTTCGACGCCGCGGTGCTGTGTGCTCTCGCCGGTCACGCGGTAGAACTTGCCGATGGTGACCGTGAGCTGCCCGTCCACCGGGCGCTGCGACCAGCGGTCCAGCGGTATGAGGTTCTGCACCGTGCCCTTGCCGAAGCTGCGCTGGCCGACGATGTAGCCGCGTCCGTAGTCCTGGATGGCGCCGGCGAAGATCTCCGACGCCGACGCGCTGAGGCGGTCGATGAGCACCACCAGCGGACCGTCGTAGACGATGCCGGGGTCGGGGTCGTCGAGCACTTCGACGCGGCCCGTGGTGTCCTTCAGCTGCACCACTGGTCCCTGATCGATGAACAGGCCCGTCAGCGCCGTGGCTTCGGGCAGGAAACCGCCGCCATCGCCACGCAGGTCGAGGATCAGCCCGTCCAGCGGGCCTTCCTGGCGCAGTTCGCCGATCAGGCGCTGCACGTCGCGCGTGGTGCTGCGGTAGTTTTCATCGCCCCGGCTCTGTGCCTGCACATCCTGATAGAAGCCGGGCACGCTGATCACTCCCAGGTTCAGCGTGCGCCCGTTGCGCGTGACGAGCTTGCGCTGCTTCTTGGCCGCCTGGGCCTCCAGCGTGACCTTGCCGCGCGTGAGCTCGACGATCTTCTCCGGTGTGCCCGGCGCCGCGCCGGCCGGCAGTATCTGCAGGCGCACCTGGGTGCCGCCCTTGCCGCGGATCAGCTGCACCACGTCGTCGAGGCGCCAGCCGATCACATCCTGGAACGCTCCGGAACCCTGTGCGATGGCCGTGATGCGGTCCTTGATGCCCAGTGCGCCGCTGACCGCGGCCGGTCCGCCCGGCAGCAGGTTCACGATGCTGGCGTAGTCGTCGGTGGACTGCAGCGTCGCGCCTATGCCTTCATAGGAAAGACTCATCTGAATGCGGTATTCCTCCGAATTGCGCGCCGAGAAATAACTCGAGTGCGGATCGAAGGTGCGCGCATACGCATTCATCAGGTTCTCGAACACGTCGTCGGCATTGACCTGGTCGGCCCGCTTGAGCACACGCTCGTAGCGGCTCTTGAGCGTATCGGTGGCTTCAGCCCATGTCTTGCCGGTCAGCAGCAGGGACAGTGCGTCGCTCTTGACGCGCTTGCGCCACAGCTCGTTGAGCTCGGCCGCGTCGGCGGGCCAGGGAGCCTTCGAGCGGTCGAATTCGAAGCTCTCGTCCAGTGTCCAGTCGGGTTCGCTCTTCAGCAGTCCGAGCGCATAGGCGATGCGCTCGCGGTTGCGCTGCTGGAAGCGCGAGAAGATCAGGAAGGCCGGTTCGAGCTGGCCGGTGTGGATGATGTCGTCGAAGCGGTGCTTGAGCGCCGAGAACTCCTCGATGTCGCTGGCGAGGAAGTAGCTGCGCTGGCTGTCGAGGGAGTCTAGGTAGTGCTGCAGGACTTGCTCGGACATGCGATCGTCGATGGTGGCGCGCCGGTAGTGCGCCTCCTCGAGGATGGAGCCGATGCGGCGCGCCAGCAGGCGCTGCCGTTCGACCGGCACGACCGCGCCCGGAGGCAGCGCGACGGCGGCGGGAGCACTGGTGGAACTGCCGCCGGTGAGCAGCAGCAGTGCGAGGGAGGAGGCGGCAAGCCAGCCCAGCGGCTGGCGGAGTGATCGTGGCATTGGCGTGATGCCCATCCGGGCTGCGGGCCCTTTAGGGTTAAAATCCCGGTTGAAGTCCTGTCCGTGAGGCTAGACGGGCCGGCGCGCCACAGCAAGTGCAGCGGCCGGAGCGTGGGGTCTGCGGCCCAACATTTTCAGGGGAACTTTCTCTTGCGACCACTGGCGGCGCTGCTGGGTGTCTTGCTGGGTTCGGCGGTGGCGATCTTCACCGGCCTGACGCTTACCTTGGTGGTCTATCTGTTCCTGCCGGAATATCACGACCGGCTGTCGCAGGAGTTCCTGCCGCTGCTCAAGGCAGTGGGCTGGTCGGCGGTGCTGGTGGCTGCGGTTGCGGGGGCCCTTGTCTCTGAATTGCGTCAGTACCCGAAACGGCATCTGATGCTGGCGGTGGCGGCTGCCACGCTGGTGGCGTTCGCCTGGGCCTACTGGCCCTGACAGGGGCTCAGCGCGGACGGCTCTTGTCCCAGGCATTGCCGCGGGCGGCGCGGCCGCTGTTGTAGGGATCGGTACCGGTGTTCTCTCCGGTCAATTCCAGCACGCCGAGCCTGACTGCAGCTTCGATCTGCGCCATGACGCTGCGCGGCTCGCTGTCCAGGGAGTCGTCAGGGAGGTCGACTTCTGTGGTCCCGGGGTTCTGCATGCTGGAACAGCATAACCCGGGAAGCGGTTCCCGGGGGCTGGGGTGGCGTCAAACCGGAGTGTGAACGGCGTCACATCCTGAGAAGCCAGCGGCTGCCGCGCAGGCCGAGCAGCAGCAGCCAGGGGCCCAGCAGGGTGATCCAGTAGCCCAGGGAACCCTGGGCCAGGCCGCGCAAATAGTCGACCCACAGGGCGAACGGCCCGCCGGTGGGCGCGCCGGAAGGGCTGCGCACATAGTCGCCGAGGAAAAACTGGCCGGCCAGCCAGATCACGATGGGCAGCAGCACGAGGCTTGCCGCGAGGCACAGTCCCAGGGTGGCCAGTTCGTAGCGCAGGCCGGTCAGCGAGCGATAGTGCTGCCAGGCTTTGAGGATCTGGTTGGGCATGCGGGCATAATACCGGACCATGCAGGAACTCAGGACAGCCGTCGTGGGTGTGGGCTATCTCGGCCGCTTCCACGCACAGAAATACGCCCAGTTGCCCGGGTCGCGCCTGGTGGCCGTGGCCGACAGCCAGGAGCGCGCCCGCCAGGCGGTGGCCGCGGAACTGGGTGTGCCCGCCGTCGCCGATCACCGCGAGCTGCTCGGCAAGGTCGACGCCGTGAGCGTCGTCACCCATACCCCTTCGCACTTCGCGATCGCCGCGGACTTCCTGCGCTCCGGCGCGCATGTGCTGGTGGAGAAGCCGATCACCGAGACACTGGAACAGGCACGCGGGCTGATCGAACTGGCGCGGTCGGCCGGATGCGTGCTGCAGGTGGGGCACCTGGAGCGCTTCAATGCCGCGATCCTCGCGGCCGAGCCGCAGCTGCGCAATCCGCGCTTTCTCGAATGCCACCGCCTGGCGCCGTTCCGCGAACGCGGCACGGACGTGAATGTGGTGCTGGACCTCATGATCCACGACATCGACATCGTGCAGAGCATCGTGAAGTCGCCGCTGGCCTCCATCGATGCGGTGGGCACGCCGGTGTTTTCCGAGGAGATCGACATCGCCAATGCGCGGCTGCGCTTCGGCAATGGCTGTGTCGCCAATGTCACGGCGAGCCGCGTGTCGCTGAAGACTGAGCGCAAGCTGCGCATCTTCCAGGACGATGCCTACCTGTCGATGGACCTGCAGCAGAAGGTGCTCACCGTGATCCGCAAGCGCGCGGCGGACGCGGCGCCGGCGCCCCTGCCTGTGACCATCGAGGAACAGAACCTTGAGCAGGGCGACGCGCTGCGTGCGGAGATCGAATCCTTCCTCGACTGCGTGCGCAGCGGGCGTACGCCCGTGGTGTCGGGCGAGGACGGCCTCGCGGCGCTGGAAACCGCGTCGCGTATCACGGCGCTGATCATGAGTTCGCGGAGCGGCCAATGAATGCTCCGGCGCACCTGCAGCGCACTGCGCGTTGCGTGACCGTGGCGGCTACGCAATTTGCCTGCGGCTGGGATCGCGATGAGAACATCGCCCGCGCGGATGCCCTGGTACGCCGCGCCGCGCACGGCGGCGCGCAGGTGATCCTGCTGCAGGAACTGTTCGAGACGCCGTATTTCTGCATCGAGCAGGATTCGCGCCATCTGCGGCTGGCCACCACATTGCAGGAGAACCCGGCCGTGGCCCACATGGTGCGGCTGGCGCGCGAGCTGGGCGTGGTGCTGCCGGTGAGCTTCTTCGAGCGCGCCGGGCAGGCTTACTTCAATTCCATCGCGATTGTGGATGCCGATGGCGAGGTGCTCGGCGTGTACCGCAAGGCCCACATCCCCAACGGTGCGGGCTACCAGGAGAAGACCTACTTCAGTCCGGGCGATACCGGCTTTCGGGTCTGGAACACACGTTTCGGGCGGCTCGGTGTGGGCATCTGCTGGGACCAGTGGTTTCCAGAATGCGCGCGTGTCATGGCCCTGCAGGGCGCGGAGCTGCTGCTGTATCCCACGGCCATCGGCAGCGAGCCGCCGCCGGCGCTGCCCGTACATTCACGCGACCACTGGCAGCGCACGCAGCAGGGGCATGCGGCCGCGAATCTCATGCCGCTCGTCGCTTCCAACCGCATCGGCGTGGAGCGTTCGCTGCAGGACCCGGAGGGGCTGTTCATCCGTTTCTACGGTTCCTCGTTCATTGCCGACCCCATGGGCGCCAAGCGCGCCGAGGCGGGCGAGGAGGAGGAGGCCGTGCTGCTCGCCGAGTTCGACCTGGCCGAGATCGCCGAAATGCGCGACAACTGGTTCGTGTTCCGCGACCGGCGGCCGGAATTGTATGCACCGCTGCTGACGCTGGATGGTGGCGGCGATCCGTTGCCGTGAGATGGGGCGCTGGCACCGGGCTTCCGAGGACGGCGGCGTGAAAGTCCTCTTCGTGTGTCTCGGCAACATCTGCCGCTCGCCGACGGTGGAAGGCGTCGCGCGCATACTGGCTGCGCGCGAAGTGCCGCAGCTCGATCTGCAGTTCGATTCTGCCGGCACCGCCGGCTACCACATCGGCAGTCCGCCTGATCCGCGCAGCTGCGTTGCCGCCGCCGGGCGCGGCTATGACATTTCCGGGCTGCGCGCGCGGCAGCTGCAACGGGAGGATTTCACGCGTTTCGATCTGCTGCTGGCGATGGACCGCGACAATCTCGCGGCCATGCAGCAGCTCTCGCCGGCGGGCGAACGCCACCGGGTACGCCTGTTCCTGTCTTTGCTTGGGAAGGCCGCGTCAGCGGACGTTCCGGACCCCTATTACGGGGGTCCGGAAGATTTCCAGAAGGTGCTGGATCTGGCCGAAGCCGGATCGCGCGCCTTATTCGTCGCGGTCGCTGCGCAGGGCGCTGCTGCCCGAACTGACCGCTGAGGAGGACCAGACCACGGCAGGACGCACGGGGGCTTCAGGCTCCTGTGCTGTCTGCGCTGCGGTTATTTCGGGAGCCGCGGCCACCGGCATGTCGACCGGTGCTTCGATGGACGTTGCCGGCTCGCTGGGGCGGGGCTCGAATGCCGGAACATCAGCCGGTCCGGCACTGTGCTGAAGCGCGAAGGTTTCGGCGGCCGGAGCGTCGGCCCCGTCCACCGCAGGCATGTCGGCGGCAGCGACCGCACCTGCGGCCAGCGCACCGGCTTCCTCGCGTCCGGCGCCTCCACGGCGGCGGCGGCGGCCACCGCGCCGCGAGCGGCGCTCGCCATCGGCGCGCGCCAGCATGCCTTCGCCCGTGGCCTCTGCCGGTCCGCGCGTCTCGTGTACAGCAGTATCGCGCGGCGCAGATTCGGCTGCGGCCGGAGCTTGCGGAGCGTTGCGGCGGCTGCGCTCCCGCTCGCGTCCCTCGCCACGGTTGCCGTCCTGGCGTGCACCATCCGGACGGCTGCCCTCGTTGCGGCGGCCATCGCTGCGGGCGGCGTCCCGCTCGCGGTCACGGCCACCCTCGCGGTTGCCGTCACGGCGGCCGCGGTCGCGCTGGCGCTCGGTGCCCTGGCTGCGTTCATTGCCTTCACCGGAGCCGCGTGTGCGGCGGCCACCGCGTCCGCCGCGACCGCGGTCGTCGCGGTGACGGCGTTCCCCGCTGCCGGATTCGCGCTGTGAGGTTGGGGCTGAGGCCTGCGCCTCGGGCTCGTCGCTGGCCAGCCAGCGCTTCACGCGGTTCCAGAAGCCGCTGGCGGCGGGCGCGGACGCGGGCTCGGAGGGGGCCGCGGATCGCGGTGGGCTCTCCGGCGCAACCGGTGCCGGCGCGCTCGGCATGATGGCCGCCACGGCCGCGACGGGTGCGGCAGGGCGCTTGGGTTGCAGCGCCGTCACGTCGGGCGGTTCGGGCTGCGTGGGCATCTTGTAGCTGAGCTGCGAGTTCTCCGAAAGACCGGCTTCGTCCTCGCGCACGCGCTTGATCGAGAACTCCGGCGTCTCCATGTTCGGGTTCGGCACGAGGACCACATCGATCTCGCACTTTTCCTCGATGTTGCGCAGCGCCAGCCGCTTCTCGTTCATGAGGTAGGTGGCCACGGATATGGGCACCTGGATGATGAGCCGGCCGGTGCGGTCCTTGCGCGCGTCCTCGCCCGCGAGGCGCAGGATGGACAGCGCCATGGATTCCACGCCGCGGATGCTGCCGATGCCATTGCAGCGCGGGCAGTTGATGTGGCTGGATTCATCGAGGCTGGGGCGCAGGCGCTGGCGCGAGAGTTCCAGCAGGCCGAAGCGCGACAGGCGCCCGATCTGCACTCGCGCGCGGTCCGGCTTCATGGCTTCGCGCAGTCGCTCCTCGACTTCGCGCTGGTTCTTGCTCGATTCCATGTCGATGAAGTCGATGACGATGAGGCCGCCGGCGTCGCGGATGCGCAGCTGGCGGGCGATCTCGTCGGCCGCTTCGAGGTTGGTGTTCAGCGCCGTGGCCTCGATGTCGCTGCCGCGCGTGCTGCGCGCGGAGTTGATGTCGATGGAAAGCAGCGCCTCGGTGTAGTCGATCACCAGGCTCCCGCCCGAGGGCAGCTGCACCTTGTGCGCATAGGCCGATTCGATCTGGTTCTCGATCTGGAAGCGCGTGAACAGCGGCACGTCTTCGGTGTAGAGCTTGAGGCGGCGCTGCGCGTCGGCCGGCATGAAGCGCTGCATGTATTCCTGGGCCTTCAGGAACGCGGCGCCGTCATCGACGAGGATTTCGCCCACATCGTCCGTGAGGTAATCGCGCAGCGCGCGGGTGACCGCATCGCTTTCCTGGTAGACCAGGAAGGGGGCGGGACGGGAGTCGATGGCCGCGGCAATCGCATCCCACTGCGTCTTGAGGTTGTCCAGGTCCCACTGCAGCTCCTCGGCGGAGCGGCCCACGCCGGCGGTGCGGATGATGGCACCCATGCCGTCGGGGATGTTGAGTTGCGACATGGTCTCGCGCATCTGGTCGCGGTCTTCGCCCTCGATGCGGCGCGACACGCCGCCGGCGCGCGGGTTGTTGGGCATCAGCACCAGGAAGCGGCCGGCGAGGCTGATGAAGGTGGTCAGCGCCGCGCCCTTGTTGCCGCGCTCTTCCTTCTCGACCTGGACGACGATCTCCTGGCCTTCGGACAGGATGTCGCGGATGTTGCGGTTGCCCTGCGCCTGGCCGTCGCGGAAATATTCCTTGGAGATTTCCTTCAGCGGCAGGAAGCCGTGGCGGGGAGTGCCATAGTCGACGAAGACGGCCTCGAGCGAGGGCTCGATGCGCGCGATGCGCGCCTTATAGACGTTGGCCTTTTTCTGTTCGCGGGACGGGATCTCGATGCTCAGGTCGTAGAGCTTCTGTCCGTCTACCAAGGCGACGCGCAGTTCTTCCTGCTGGGTCGCGTTGACGAGCAATCTTTTCATGAATTCCACTCAATGAGATATGAGCGGCATGGCAGGTGCCAACGCGCGCCGGAGCGGGCGTTGCAACGTCTTGAAACAGGCAGAAGAGCGCGTCCAGCTGCGCCAGAAGACTGGTGAGTAACGCTTGGATTGTGGCCTGCACTGGGTGTTGGCGTGAGACCCCGACTCTGACGCGGGATCCGAAGCAATCCTTAAAAATCTGCCGGCCCGGGAGTTGCTCACCTGGCCTGCCGTACGATTGAAAAACGGCGACATGCGCCGCGGGTTTCGTGCCTCGTATTGGCGGGTTCAATGCCGGTGCGGCACGGGCCCGCCCGGGCACGTGCCGCGAAGTATACTCATGGCTGCTTCAAAAACAAGGCGTTACGTACATACATGAGCACAGAACCGCGTACTGCAGTGCGCCAGGAGGTCCTGGGCCCCGAAGAGGCGGGCCAGCGGGTGGACAAGGTGCTCGCGCGCCTGCTGCCCGGCGTGCCGCGCACGCGGTTGTTCCGGCTGCTGCGCAAGGGGGAGGTACGCCTCAACGGCCGGCGTGTGGCGGGCGATGCGCGGGTTGCCGCCGGCGACCGGCTGCGCGTGCCGCCGGTGCGCGATGAGCCGGTGGTGGAGACAGGGGCGGGGCGGCCCGTGCCCGCGGCCCTGGTCGCCCGGATCGCCGCCGCAGTGGTGCACGAGGATCCGCGCCTGCTGGTGATCGACAAGCCCGCCGGCGTCGCGGTGCATGGCGGCAGTGGCATCGGCTTCGGAGTGATCGAGGCGCTGCGCGCCGCACGCCCCGACGAGGAGCTGGAACTGGTGCATCGACTGGACCGCGATACCAGCGGCTGCCTGCTCATTGCCCGCAAGCGTTCCATGCTGCGCAGCCTGCATGCGCTGCTGCGCGAGGAAGCCCAGAGCACGGAGGAGGGTGCGGACGGAGGTTTCGAGAAGCGCTATCTGGCATTGCTGCGCGGCAAGTGGGAGCTGGGCCGCAAGCGCATCGACGTGCCGCTGCGCACCGATCTGCGTGTGGGCGGCGAACGCACCGTGAAGCCCGATGCCCATGGCAAGCCTGCGGCCAGCGAGTTCCGCGTGGTGCAGTTCTTCGGCCGCCTGGCGACGCTCGTCGAGGTGCGATTGTTCACCGGCCGCACCCATCAGATCCGCGTGCATGCAGCGTACGCCGGACATCCGGTGGCTGGCGATGACAAATACGGCGATGCCGCCTTCAACGAGCAGCTGCGCGCCTTCGGTCTCACGCGCATGTTCCTGCACGCGCACAGCGTGGGTTTCCTCGATCCGCAGCGCCAGGTGGACGTGAGCTACAGCGCGCCGCTGCCCGCCGAGCTCAAGGCGGTCGTGGATGCGCTCTCTGCCCGTGCGGGCAGCCTCAAGCCATCCGGGGCCGTCAGCGCCATGGCCACGGCGGCGGTGCAGGTGCAGGCGGCGCAGGCGCGTCCGCTCAAACCTCGACGCCCGCCACGCGCAGCGCCTGGCACAGCCAGATCAGCGGCAGGCCGATCAAGGCCGTCGGGTCCTGCGTCGCGACCGCATCGAAAAGGGTCACGCCGAGCCCCTCGCACTTGAAACCCCCGGCACAGTCGAAGGCCGGTTCGCGGTCGATGTAGGCGGCGATTTCGGCCGCCGTCAGTGCGCGCAGGCGCACCACGGTATGATCCACATGCTCGCTGCGGCCGCCGGGAGCCAGCAGCACCACGCCGGTGTGGAAGGAGACCTCGCGGCCGGACATGGCCGCAAGCTGTGCCTCGCAGGTCGCGCGGTCGCCGGGCTTGTCCAGCCATTCGCTCCAGCCCGCGTGCGCGAGGCTTGCCACCTGGTCGCTGCCGATGACGAAGTTTCCGGGTTGCCGGTGGGCGACGGCAGCGGCCTTGGAGTGCGCCAGCCGCAGGGCACGCTGCGCGGGTTTCTCGCCCGGGAGCGCCGCTTCCTCCACTCCGGGGGCCTGACATTCGAAGGGCAGGCCCAGGCGCGCCAGCAGGGCGCGGCGGTGCGGGGAGGTCGACGCCAGGATCAGACGCGGCGCGGCCGGGGACAGAAGTTCATCGGCAATCAAGGACTTGTTTTGACTTGGGTGGGGCGCAAACCTATGATACGCGCCCCATGCCGGAGGACGGCTCGAAACTTGCCGACGTCGACGCGCTCGCCGAGACGAATGCGCAGGTCGGGCTCGTGGTTCCGGTGAGGGGTCTCGAACGTCTCGAACCTCTGCTGGCTTCCACCGAGGGCACCGCCGACGCGAACATCGCCTTCCGCCGCGAGCGGGGGCAGGTCGTTGCCGCGGTGAAAGTGAGCGCGGATCTGCTGCTGCGGTGTCAGCGCTGTCTGGCGCCCTTCGTGCTCAGGGTGGCGGGCGCTTCCGAGGTGGCGCTGGTCGGCTCCGAAGCCGAAGTCGACCGCGTGCCGGAGGAGTTCGAGACGGCACATTGCCCGGAAGGGCGGATCCGCCTGCGCGAGCTGGTGGAAGAAGAATTGCTGCTTGCCCTGCCGGCTGCGCCGATGCATCCGGAGGGCGAGTGTGGTGCAGCGCCCGGCAGTCCGACTGCCGGCGACACCACTGCGCCGACGCAGCGGCCGTTTGCGCAGCTGGGCGAAATGCTCGGTGGCCGTGACCGCAGGAATTGATTTGGAGAACTGACCGATGCCAGTACAAAAGAGTCGCAAGACTCCCTCGAAGCGCGGCATGCACCGCTCGCACGACAAGGCCGCACGGCCTGCGCTGTCGGTGGATCCGCAGTCCGGTGAGACGCATCTGCGCCACCGCATCACGCCGGATGGTTTCTACCGGGGCCGCCGCGTGATCGAGGCGCCCGCCGAAGCCGCCGACCAGGACTGACGCCTGTACGCCCGAATCTCCGGTACGGGGTCGTACCTTCCCGAGCGCGTTGTACACAACGCGGAACTCGAGAAGATGATGGACACCTCGGATGAGTGGATCCGGGAACGCACCGGCATCCAGCGGCGGCACTATGCCGCCGAGGGCGAGACCACGGTCGACCTCGCGGAGCACGCGGCGCGCCGTGCCATCGAAGCCGCGGGCCTTGCGCCCGGGGACATCGATCTCATCGTCTTTGCCACCGCGACGCCGGACCTGGTCTTCCCGAACTCGGGCACGCTGCTGCAGGGGCGGCTGGGCTGCGCCGGCGCGCCGGCCTTCAGCGTCGAGGCGGCCTGCAGCGGTTTCATCTATGCGCTGTCGATCGCCGAGAAATTCGTGCGCTCCGGTGATGCGCGGCATGCGCTGGTCGTGGGCGCCGAGACGCTCACGCGCATCACCGATTTCACCGACCGCACCACGGCCATCCTGTTTGCCGATGGCGCCGGTGCGGTGGTGCTCACCGCTTCCGAGGAACCCGGCATCCTCTCGACCCATCTGCATTCGGACGGCAGCTACCAGGACCTGCTCTACTGCACGGGCGGAGTATCCCGCGGCTTCCTGGCCGATTCCGGTGCGCGGGCCGTCATCCGCATGGCTGGGCGGGAAACCTTCAAGATCGCCGTGACCATGCTGGGCAACTCGGTGGACGAGGTGCTGGCAAAGAACAACCTGCCGAAGTCGGCCATCGACTGGCTGGTGCCTCACCAGGCGAACATCCGCATCATCCAGGCCGTGGCCAGGAAGCTCGATCTGCCGATGGAACGCGTGATCGTGACCGTGCAGGATCACGGCAATACCTCGGCGGCGTCGGTGCCGCTGGCGCTGGATGCCGGCGTGCGCGACGGCCGCATCCGCAGGGGCGACATGCTGTTGCTGGAGGCCTTCGGCGGCGGCTTCACCTGGGGCTCGGCTCTGGTTCGTTTCTAGACTTCTCAAGGGCCATGTCAACCGGCCCCTCGCTGCCACGTTACATACCCTGCGGACCCCATCCGCATGAGGAGGTATCTTGGCTTTCGCCGATGCCGTCATTGCCGCCAACCGCTTCGGATTCGGCGCGTACCCCGGAGAGCTCGAGCGGCTCAGCGCGCACGCGCGCGAAGCGCTGCAGGAGGATATCGGCCGCGCTGGCGCGGAGCCTGCCACGCTGATCTCGTCGGGCGAACTGCTCACGCGTCTGGGCGAGCGCACCGGCACGCGCCGTGCCGCGGCCGGGCAGGGGCAGGAACCGGCGGCCGGTGTCGCGATGAAGCCGCGCGAGATCCATCTGCCGGCCTATCTTGCCGACGTGCAGGAGCGGGTGCGTCTCGCACTGCTGCCGCAAGCCGGCTTTCACGAACGCATCGTGCACTTCTGGAGCAACCACTTCGCGGTGAGCGTGGACAAGCCCGCGGTGCTGGGCCTTGCCGGCTGCATGGAGCGCGAGGCCATCCGTCCGCATGTCAACGGCCGCTTTGCCGATCTGCTGACCGCAGTGGAGCAGCATCCGGCCATGCTGCTGTACCTGGACAATGTCCGTTCCATGGGGCCTGCATCGCGTGCGGCGTTGCGCGCGGCGCAGCGCGGACGTGAGCCGGGGCTCAACGAGAATCTCGGCCGCGAGATCCTCGAACTGCATACGCTGGGTGTCGGCGGCGGTTATGGGCAGGACGATGTCATCGCGCTGGCGAAGATCATCAGCGGCTGGTCGGTGGCGGGCATCGGTGCCGCGGCGGACGAGGAGCCTGCCGGCTTCCGGTTCCGCGAGCTGCTGCATGAGCCCGGCGCGCAGCGTCTGCTCGGACGGCGTTACGCCGAAGACGGCCTCGCGCAGGGCGAGGCGGCGTTGCGCAATCTGGCCCGGCATGCATCGACGGCGCGGCATCTTGCCACCAAGCTCGCGCGTCATTTCATCGCCGACGACCCGCCGCCGGCTGCAGTCGACGCACTGGCGCGCGCCTGGCTCGACAGTGAAGGCCACCTGCCGACGGTGTATCGCGCGCTGCTCGCAAGGCCGGAGGCCTGGCGCGAAACGCGCACCAAGTTCAAGACGCCGAGCGAATACCTGATTTCCTCCTATCGCCTGCTGGAGTTTCCGGCGCCCGACGGTGCGGCGCTGGCGCGCATGCTGGACCGGCTCGGCCAGAGGCCTTTTCAGCCGGCCTCACCGGCCGGCTGGCCCGACCGCAGTGCGGACTGGGATGGTCCCGCCGCACTGCTCAAGCGCGTGGAATGGGCCGGGCAGCTGGTGCGCGGCGCGCGCGACCGGCAGGCGCCGCTGCTGGCTGCGGCGGGCTGGGATGCGGCGCCGGACAGCGCCAGCGTGCTTGCCATCGCCCGCGCCCAGGATGCCGTCCAGGGCCTTACCCTCCTGCTTGCCGCACCGGAGTTCATGCGCAGATGAACATCAATCGCAGAACCTTCCTCGGTCATGGCCTCGCGGGCGCCGCGCTTGCGGCCAGCGGCGGCCTTGCAGTCAGTCGCATCAGTCTGGCGGCACCGGCTGCCGGCGAGAGCCGCTTCGTGTTCGTGATCCTGCGCGGAGCGCTCGACGGACTCACAGCCGTGCCGCCGCTCGGGGATCCGCACTATGCCGCGCTGCGCGGTGCGCTCGCGCTGCCCACCTCCGCGGCTGCCGCCGCGCCACTGCGGCTCGATGATCTGTTCGCACTGCATCCGGCGCTGCAGGAGCTGGGGCAACTGTGGCAGCAGCGCCAGCTCGCCGTCCTGCCTGCGGTCGCCACACCCTACCGCGAGCGCTCGCATTTCGATGCGCAGGATGTGCTCGAGACCGGTCTGGCACGGCCGCAGGCGAGCCGTTCCGGCTGGCTCAACCGCGCGCTCGCCGCACTGCCGCCAACCGGCGCGGCACAGGGCGGCGTGGCCGTCGGCGCCGGCATTCCGCTCGTGATGCGCGGCAAGGTGGAGGTGGCCTCGTGGTCGCCGAAGCGCCTGCCGGATCTGGATGCAGATACGCTGGCGCGCATCGTCGACCTGTATGCCGAAGACCCGCTGCTGTCGGTGCGCATCGCCGATGCCCTCGCGGCCGATGCCATGGCAGGCGGCGCGATGCAGCCGGCGGGCGGCGGCCCCGGTGCGCAGCTGGCCGAAGCCGCGCGGGCCGCGGCGCGTTTTCTGGCGCAGCCGGTGGGGCCGCGGGTGGCCGTGCTCGAGACCACCGGCTGGGATACGCATGCCAACCAGGGCGCGGAGCAGGGCCTGCTGGCGCTACGCCTCGCGGCGCTGGATGCCATGCTGAAGCAGCTGCGTGAATCGCTGGATACGGCGTGGCCGCACACCATGGTGCTTGCTGCCACCGAGTTCGGCCGTACGGTGGCGGTGAACGGCACGCGCGGCACCGATCACGGCACCGGTGCAGCGGCTTTCCTGCTCGGAGGCGCGGTGCGGGGCGGCCGGGTGATCGGCGACTGGCCGGGTCTTGGGCCGGCGGCCCTGCGGGACGGGCGCGATCTGGCGCCCACCATGGATCTGCGCGCCGTGTTCAAGTCCGTGCTGCGCGACCACCTGGGCGTGCCGCAGCCGTACCTGGAATCAGAAGTCTTTCCCGACAGCCGCGCCGCCGGCTACATCGACATCCGGGTCTGACGGCGCCGCCAAAGAAAAACGCCGCCCGGAGGCGGCGTTTTCCGAAGTGTGCTTTCGAGGCTTACTTCGAAACCGAACGCTGGAACATGCGGTCGATCTTCTCGTTCACTTCGTTCACACCGGTCTGGGCCGACTGGGCGGCAGCCAGAGCCTGGTTCGCCGTCGCCTGGGCGGCATCGGCCTTCTGCGACGCAGCCGCGGCGGCGTTCGCATCCGTGCGGTCGGCCCTATGGGCGGCCAGGTCCGACGACAGACGGCCGACCTGCGCCTTCAGGTCATCGACCTGGGCCTGCAGCGGCTTGAGGTCGGTGCAGCCAGCCAGCGCAGCAACAACGGCCACGGCGGCAATCTTGATTCCGATAGAGCTCTTCATTGTATTCCCCTTCTGCTCGTGGAGGTCCCACAAACCAAGTGTCAAAAAAAACCAAACAACCAGAACGTACCGCTTTGGGACATCAACAGCTGACGACCCTGTTTATTCGGCGGGTGCGCAACTTGACCATAACTTCATGCTGCAAGGCAACCGCTTTTTGATGTAGGTGTCGGCCTACAGCGACATGATGCCGGCGGAGAAAAAAACCGGATTCACAAATGTCTTCGCCGGCGATCCCGCAATATCTCGCGCGCGCAGTTGAATCCGGGCAGGCCGGTGACCCCGCCGCCGGGGTGCGCTCCCGAACCGCACAGGTAAAGCCCGGGAATTCCCGTGCGGTAATCGCCATGTCCCAGCAGCGGCCGGGCTGCCCACAACTGGTCCAGGCCCAGCGCGCCATGGAAGATGTCGCCCGATGGCAGACCGAAGCGCTCTTCCAGATCCAGCGGCGACAGCGCCGAAACACCCAGCACGCTGCGTGTGAAATTCGGCGCATGCCGGTCGATGGTCTCGAAGATGCGTTGCACGGCGGCGTCGCGTGCCTCATGCCAGCCACGGCCGTCGGGCAGCTGCGGCGCGAAGTGCTGGCAGAAGAGGCTCGCCACATGTGCGCCGGGGGGCGCGAGCGAATCATCCAGGGTGCTGGGGATCAGCATCTCGATCACCGGTTCGGCCGACATGCCGTCGCGGCGCGCATCGAGGTGTGCGCGGTCCAGATAACCCAGCGTGGGTGCGATGAGGATGCCGGAGCGGTGCAGGTCGGAGCCGGCCGGGCTGGCACCCGCGAGTCCGCCGGGATCGAAGGCGGGCAATTCCGACAGCGCCACATTGATGCGGAAGCTGGCCGAGCCGGCGCGGTAGCGCTGCATGCGGGCGCGGATGGGCGGCGGCACGTGCGCGGCTTCGAGCAGGTGGAGATAGAGGAAGCGCGGATTGACGTTCGCGACCACGCGCGTGGCGCGCACTTCGCGCCCGTCGGCGAGCAGCAGTCCGCAGGCGCGGCCGTTCTGCACCAGCACCTTTTCGACCGGTGCCTCCAGTTCGATGTGCGCGCCCTGTGCCCAGGCCTCGCGCGCCATGGCTTGGGTGATAGCGCCCATGCCGCCCACGGCATGGCCCCAGATGCCGGGCTTGCCGTTCACCTCGCCGAAGGCATGGTGCAGCAGTACATAGGCACTGCCCGGCGTGTAAGGGCTGGCGTAGTTGCCGACCACGGAGTCGAAGCCGTAGGCGGCCTTTAGGCCCTCGTCCTCGAACCAGCCGTCGAGCAGGTCGCCGGCGCTGCGGGTGAAGACTTCATGCACCGCGCGCTGTGTTTCAAGGGGCAGCGCGCGCCAGCGCCGGCCGAAGCGCAGGGCGCTCCACAGATCCGGGAAACGCGACAGGTCGGTGGGCGGGGTTTCCAGAAGCAGGTCTTTGAGCAGCGCCACCGCGGCGCCGAGCTGTGCGTGGTAGGCGTCGTAGCGTTCGGCATCGCGCGGGGAGCGTGCGGCAAGACGGCGTTTGGTATCGGCGCCGGTGGGTCCGATGGCAAGGCCCCGTCCGGGCCCTTCGACCACGTAGTTGAGCAGCGGCCGTTCCAGCACTTTGAGGCCATGCTCGGCCAGGCGCAGATCGCGGATCACCCGCGGGTGCAGCAGGCTCACGGTGTAGCTCGCCGTGGAGTTGCGAAAGCCCGGATGGAACTGCTCCGTGACCGCCGCACCACCGGCGACATGGCGCCGCTCGAACAGCGCCACCTTCATGCCGGCGCGCGCCAGATAGGCGGCGCAGGTCAGGCCATTGTGGCCGGCGCCGATGAAGGCCACGTCGAGCGCGGGGGAGGCAGGGCTCATGGGGGAGAGTTTGCCATTACCTGCAGGCTGTGTTTATATACAGCACACTGTACGGAAAACCAGTCCGGGAGCTGCACGCTCATGTCCGAATCCAATCTCACGCCCCGCCAGACCGAAATCCTGCGGCTGATCCGGCGCTCGGTGCAGGAAACCGGCATGCCGCCCACGCGCCAGGAGATCGCCGACGAGCTGGGCTTCCGCTCGGCCAACGCCGCCGAGGAGCATCTGCGCGCACTGGCGCGCAAAGGAGCCATCACGCTGCTGCCGGGTTCTTCCCGCGGCATCCAGCTCAAGGACACCCTGCGCGAGCAGATGGGCCTGCCGCTCATCGGCCGCGTCGCCGCCGGCAGCCCCATCCTCGCCGAGCAGAACATCGAGGATCACCTGACCATCGATCCTTCCATCTTCCATCCGCAGCCGCACTACCTGCTCAAGGTGGTGGGCATGAGCATGAAGGATGCCGGCATCCTCGATGGCGATCTGGTCGCCGTGCACCGCACGCCCAATGTGCGCAACCGGCAGATCATCGTCGCGCGTCTGGAAAACGAAGTGACGGTCAAGCGTTACCGCCAGGAAGGGCCCATCGCCTGGCTGCTGCCCGAGAACGAGGAGTTCGAGCCAATCAAGGTCGATCTCAAGCAGCAGTCCATGCTCATCGAGGGTGTGGTGGTGGGCGTGGTCCGTCGCGGCAAGGGCCTGGGTCTGTAGTCGCGATGAAGCCATGTCCGGAGCGGCTCACCATGCAGGGCTTGAAGCACTGCTGCAGCATCCCGCGCTGTGGCGCGGCGGCAATGCGGCGGTGCGGGAGGCATATCCCACCGGCTTCGCGGCGCTGGATGCCGTGTTTCCCGGCGGCGGCTGGCCGCGCCGCGGGCTGGTCGAGGTCCTGACACCCGCGCCGGGCTGCGGTGAACTGCGCCTGTGGGCGCCGCTGGTCGCACATCTCACGCAGGCGCCCGAGGCGCGCTGGTGCGCTTTCGTCGCGCCACCTTTCGAACCTTTCGCGCCGGCCTGGCAGGCATGCGGTGCGCGCACCGACCGGCTGCTCGTGGTGCGCGGCGCACAGCCGGCATGGTCCATGGAACAGGGGCTGCTGTCGGGCGCCTGTGCGCTGGTGTTCGGCTGGATCGCGCGCCTGACCATGCACCAGCTGCGGCGCCTGGCGCTGGCCGCGGAGAAAGGCGCTGCGCTCGGCGTGTTGATCCGCCCGCCGGGAGCGCAGCGGGAGCATTCCACGGCAGTGCTGCGCCTGGCGCTGGAGGGCACGGGCCAGAAGCCCCTGTTGCGGTTGCTCAAGGGGCGCGGCGTGATGCCGCAGCGCCTGGATGTCGATCTGGCGCCGTCATGAACATCCCTGCGCAGGCCGAGCTCGATCTGCTGCCCGCTGCGGTCGGTTCACATTCCGGGAAGAAGGTCGGACTCGTGGCGGCGAAGCCCGCTGCCGCCCAGCCTGCAGCCGAGCTGTGGCTGGCTGTGCAGGTGGGCGAAGCCGTCATCGCCGATGACGCCCAGCGGGCGGGATTGCTGCGCAGCGCCGGCCGCTTCACGCCGCGTATGGCGCTCGAGCCGCCCGATGCACTGCTGCTGGAGCTGGCCGGCAGCCAGCGCCTGTTCGGTGGCTTGAGGCCATTGCTCAGCGCGCTGCGTACCGCATTTCCCGCACCGCTGCCGCTGGCCATGGCGCCCACGCCGCTGGCTGCGCTGGTTCTGGCCCGCGCCGGCTGCAATGGCTGCATCACGAGCCCGGTGCGCCTGCACAGCCGCCTGGCGCCGCTGCCGCTGGCCACGCTGCGTTGGCCGGAAGAGGTGCTCGAAAGGCTGCATGACATGGGAGTGACCTGCGTGGGAGATCTGCTGCGTCTGCCGCGCGCCGGGCTTGCACGGCGCATCGGCCCGGAACATCTGCGTCAGCTGGATTGCCTGGTGGGGCTCAGCGCCGATCCGCGCGTGGCGCTGGCGCCCGCGGAGCGATTCTTCGAGCGCATCGATCCGGATGGGGAAACCCTCGACCGTGACCGCCTGCTCGCGGCGCTGGCGCCGTCCTTCGGGCGTCTCGAGGATTTCCTACGCGCGCGCCAGCGCGGCATCATCGCGCTGCGCGTGATGCTGGTGCACCGCGCGGGGCCGCCCACCATCTGCATGCTGCGCTGTGTGGTGGCCGAGTACCGGGCCGCCCGTTTCACGGCCCTGCTGGCGGCGCGTCTGGAGTCGTTGCGCCTGGATCAGCCTGTACGGCGCCTGCAGCTGACCGCCGGCCGTCTGCGCCGCTTCGCTGCCGCGAGCGGTGGATTGTGGCAGCCGGGTGAGCAGGGCGGTGCGCTGCAGGCGCAGTTGCCGGAGTTCCTGCAGACCCTGCTGGCCCGGCTGGGTGAGGGCGCCGTGTACGGACTGGCAGCCGTGGCCGAGCACCGGCCGGAGCGCCAGTGGCGCGGTGTCGTACCCTGGCTGCCGCAGCATGCGGAAGCGGCACCGATGACAGGCGGGCCAGCCCGTCCCCTGGGACTGCTGCCGCAGCCGCTGGCGCTTGCCGTGGAGCAGGATGCAGCCGGCAGCGTGCGTGGCCTGTGGTACGAGGGCGCGGCGCTGCAGCTGGTCAGCGGCC
Source organism: Steroidobacteraceae bacterium (assembly GCA_049841155.1). GTDB lineage: Bacteria > Pseudomonadota > Gammaproteobacteria > Steroidobacterales > Steroidobacteraceae > ZC4RG30. The sequence goes on along the minus strand of JASGHI010000003.1, from coordinate 725,271 downwards.
CCGAGCGCATCGAGTCCGGCTGGTGGGATGGCGGTGACATCAGGCGCGATTACTACATCGCGCGCACGGACCAGGGCGCGCTGCTGTGGGTCTTCCGGGAGCGTGGCGAGCCCGGCCGCTGGTTCCTGCATGGCTGCTTTGCCTGAGGCCGAAGCCGCATTGCCGGGTTATGCCGAGCTGCACTGCCTGAGCAATTTCAGTTTTCTGCGCGGCGCCTCGCATCCGGCCGAACTGGTGGGGCGTGCGCATGCGCTGGGCTACCGCGCGCTGGCCCTTACCGATGAATGCTCGGTGGCCGGCGTGGTGCGCGCCCATGTGCAGGCCAGGCCACTGCAGCTGCCGCTCATCATCGGCAGCGAATTCACGCTCTGCTGCGGTCTGAAGCTGGTGCTGCTCGCCACTTCGCGGCAGGGCTACGGGCAGCTCTGCCGGCTCATCACGCGCGGCCGCCGCGCCGCTCCCAAAGGGGGTTACCGGCTCACACGCGAGGATCTGCAGGACTGCGTGCCGCCGGATGGCCAGTGCCTGCTGCTGTGGCTGCCGCAGGGCGCGGCCGAGCAGGAGGCGGGACGCTGGCTCGCGGCCCGTTATGCCGGCGCGCTGTGGCTGGGCGTGAGCCTGCTGCGCGGCGGCCGCGATGCGCAGCGGTTGCGGCAGATGCAGGCGCTGGGTGCGGCGCTCGCCATCCCGCTGGCGGCCTGCGGCGACGTGCACATGCATGAGCGGGAGCGGCGCACGCTGCAGGATGCGCTCACGGCGATCCGCCACGGCGTGACGCTGCAGCAGGCCGGCCAGCGCCTGTTCTCCAATGGCGAACGGCATCTGCGGCCGCTGGCGGAGCTGGCGCGGCTGTATCCGCAGGAGCTGCTGGCGCAGACGGCGGCCATCGCTTCGCGCTGCCGTTTCAGTCTCGACGAGCTCCAATACCAGTATCCGGCAGAGCTGGTTCCCGAAGGTCATGACGCCACCAGCTGGCTGCGGGAGCTGACCGAGCAGGGTGCGCGGCGGCGCTGGCCGGGCGGCGTGCCGGCGCGCGAGCGCGCGCTGATCGAGAAGGAACTCGCGCTGATCCGGGAACTGCGCTACGAGCCTTTCTTCCTGACCGTCGAGGAGATCACCAGCTGGGCCAAGGGCAGGAAGATCCTCTGCCAGGGACGCGGTTCGGCCGCCAATTCCATCGTCTGCTACTGCCTCGGCGTCACCGCGGTCGGCCCCGAGCGCCTGCAGATGCTGTTCGAGCGTTTCGTCTCGAAGGAGCGCAACGAACCGCCGGACATCGACGTGGATTTCGAGCACGAGCGCCGCGAGGAGGTGATCCAGCACATCTACGAAAAGTACGGCCGCGACCGTGCCGCGCTCGCCGCCACAGTGATCAGTTACGGGCCGCGCAGCGCGGTGCGCGATCTGGCGCGCGCGCTGGCTCTGGACATGGCAACGCAGCGGCAGCTGCATCTGGCCATGCGCGGCTGGTATGGAGGGCGCATCGACCGCGCCAAGCTCGCAGCGGGCGGCGTGGACGTGGCCCGGCCCGAGGTGGCGCGCCTGCTCGATCTGGCGGAGCAGCTGGTGGATTTTCCGCGCCATCTGTCGCAGCACGTGGGCGGTTTCGTGATTTCCGCGGGGCCACTGGCGGAGCTGGTGCCGGTGGAAAACGCCTCGATGCCCGAACGCACGGTGATCCAGTGGAACAAGGATGATCTGGAGGATCTGGGGCTGCTGAAGGTCGATGTGCTGGCGCTGGGCATGCTCACCGCGATCCGCCGCTGCTTCGATTTCATCCAGGGCATGGGAGGTCCGCGGCTGCAGCTGGATGGCATCGCCGATGGCGACCCGGACGTCTACGCGATGATCCAGCGCGCCGACACCATCGGCGTGTTCCAGATCGAATCGCGCGCGCAGATGTCGATGCTGCCGCGGTTGCGACCCCGGCGGTACTACGACCTGGTCGTGCAGGTGGCCATCGTACGTCCGGGGCCGATCCAGGGCGACATGGTGCATCCCTTCCTGCGCCGCCGCGATGGGCGGGAGCCGGTCACCTATCCGAGCCGGGAGGTGCAGAACGTGCTTGCGCGCACGCTGGGCGTGCCCATCTTCCAGGAGCAGGTGATGCAGCTGGCCATCGTCGCGGCGGGTTTCACACCCGGCGAGGCGGATGAGCTGCGCCGCGCCATGGCCGCCTGGAAGCGCCGCGGCGGCATCGAGAAATACGAGCGCAAGCTCATGGACGGCCTGCTGGGCAATGGCTACGACCCCGGGTTCGCGCAGCGCGTCGTGGCGCAGATCCGCGGCTTCGGCGACTACGGGTTTCCCGAAGCCCATGCGGCGAGCTTCGCATTGCTGGCCTGGGTTTCGGCTTGGCTCAAGCATCACTATCCGGAAGCCTTCACCGCCGCGCTGCTCAACAGCCAGCCCATGGGTTTCTATGCGCCGGCGCAGCTGCTGCGCGATGCGCGCGATCATGGCGTCGTGGTGCATGGCGTGGACGTGTGCAAAAGCGCCGTGCAGAGCACGCTGGAGAGCCGGGCACCGGCAGCGGAGGGTTGCGCATTGCGCCCCGCGCTGCGCCTGGGGCTGGACCGTGTGCGCTCGCTGTCCGCGGCCGCCGCCGAACGCATCGTGATGGCGCGCGAGATGGCGCCGTTCACCGATGTGCAGGACCTGGGCGACCGCGCGCGGCTCGCGCGCCGCGACCTGGAGGCGCTCGCGGCGGCCGGGGCGCTCGCCGCGCTCGCGGGCCATCGCCACCTGGCTTTCTGGCGGGTGGCCGGTTATCTGCCGCCGCTGCCCACGGCTCCCGATGCCCGCGACGAAGCCCTGCCCATGCTGCGTGCTCCCACCGAGGCCGGCGACATCCATGCCGACTACCGCGCGCTGGGGTTCACGCTGGGCCGCCACCCGCTGGCATTGCTGCGGGAGCGCATGCGCCCGCTGGGTTTCCTCACTGCGGAGCAGTTGCAGGGCTGTCCCGGCGGCAGCCTGGTGCGCGTAGGGGGCATTGTCACGGCGCGGCAACGGCCCGGTACATCCTCGGGCGTCACCTTCGTCACGCTCGAAGACGAGACCGGTCAGGTCAACGTGATCGTGTGGCTGCGGACCGCCGAGCGCTGCAATGCGGCGCTGGTGAATGCGCGGCTCATGGAAGTGCGCGGCGAACTGCAGCGCGAATCAGAGGTCACGCATGTGATCGCGCGCACGCTCGTGGACCGCAGCGCATGGCTGGGCCGCCTCGATATCGAGGTCCACGAATTCCACTGATGGGCCTTTACCGACGCGCGCCGCGGGATACGGTCCGGGGCTCGTCGATTTCGTAGTCGTCGAAATCGGAAGTGAGCTCGGCGGTGCGCTTCTGCTCCATGAGCAGCTCCAGGCGCCGCCAGGCCGGCACGCCGGCCTTGCCGCGGTCGGGCTGCCGCACGAGCTCCAGCTCCTGGGTCAGCTCGAGATCGACGTCGTCCGCGTCGAGCACTGCTTCGTCGAGGTCTTCCTCGAAGTCGTCCGTTTCAGGTTTCTCGCTCATGACCGTTGGTCCGGAATAAGAAACACCCCACGGGGCCGATATATACCTCAGCGGATCAGCGAGTTCATCTGGAAGATCGGTAACAGCATCGCAAAAACGATCATCAGTACGAACAGGCCCATGCCGACGATCATCAGCGGCCCCAGCAGCCCGACCAGGGCCGAAAGCAGGCCGTCGAGCTCCCGTTCCTGGTTCTGGGCCGCCCGTTCGAGCATCTCCTCCAGCTCGCCGCTGGCCTCGCCGCTGCCGATGAGGTGGATGGTCATTGGCGGGAACAGGCGGCTAGCCCCCAGCGAGCGGCCGATCGGGGCGCCTTCGCGCACCCGCTGGGTGGCGGTGGTCACGGCGTCGCGCATGGGCAGGTTGGTCACCACTTCACCGGCGATGCGCAGCGCCTCCAGCACCGGCACCGAGCTGCCGGTGAGGATGGAGAGCGTGCGCGTGAAACGCGCGCTGTTGAAACCGCGCACCATGCGGCCCGCCAGAGGCAGCCGCAGCTGCAGACGGCCGAAGCGCATGCGGAAGGCCGGATCCTTGAGGCGCCGCAGGAACAGCCAGACCAGCGCCGCAACGCCGATCAGGAGCCAGATGCCCCATTGCCGCAGGAATCCGCTCACGCCGATCAGCATCTGCGTGAGGATGGGCAGCTTCGCATCGTGGCTGTCGAAGACGTCCACCACCTTCGGCACCACGTAGACCAGCAGGATGGAGATGACGCCGAAGCACATCACCGTGAGCACGATGGGGTAGAGCAGCGCGCCCATCACCTTCTGGCGGGTCTGCTCGCGGTTCTCGGTGTAGTCCGCAAGCCGCTCCAGCACCTGGTCGAGGTGCCCGGCCTGTTCGCCGGCAGCCACCGTGGCGCGGTAGATCTCCGGGAATACGCGCGGATAGTCGGCAAGGCCGCTGGCTAGGGTGTGGCCTTCCATCACCTTCGAGCGCACGCCCAGCAGCACGGTCTGCACCCGTGGGCGCTCGGTCTGCTGCGATACGGCAAGCAGCGCCTCTTCCAATGGCAGGCCCGCGCGCGCCAGGGTAGCGAGCTGGCGCGTGGCGAGGGCGAGATCGGCGGCCGAAACGCCGCCGCCCAGCAGCGGCTGGCGCGAACGTTTGGCCTCCTGGGTGGCGACTTCCTCGATGCTGACCGGCAGCAGCTGCTGCTCGCGCAGCAGTGCGCGCACATGCCGCGGCGTGTCGCCCTCCAGCACGCCGCGGCGTTCGCGGCCCGAGGCGTCCAGTGCGGTGTAGGCGAAGGCGCCCATCGGGTAGGCCCTCAGTCCTCGCGCGTCACGCGCAGCACTTCCTCGATGGTCGTTTCGCCGGCCAGGATCTTCGCGCGGCCGTCGTCACGTATCGAGGGCGTGAGGGTGCGGGCGTGGCGCTCCAGTTCGTGCTCGGCCGCCCCGTCGTGGATCATGGAGCGCATGCGGTCGTCGATGAGCACCAGCTCGTAGATGCCGGTGCGGCCGCGGTAACCGTTGCCGCCTTCGCTGCCCGGGCGGTAGACGGTGGGCGAGGGCGCATCCGCGGGCACGTTGAGCAGCCGGCGCTCGTAGTCGCTGGCCGGCGCCGGATCGCGCGTTTCGGGGTTCAGCACGCGCACCAGGCGCTGCGCGACCACGCCGATGAGGCTGGAGGACAGCAGGAAGGGTTCTATGCCCATGTCCCTGAGACGCGTGATCGCGCCCACGGCGGTGTTGGTGTGCAGCGTGGAGAGCACCAGGTGGCCGGTGAGCGAGGCCTGCACGGCGATCTGCGCCGTCTCCAGGTCGCGGATCTCGCCCACCATCACCACGTCCGGGTCTTGGCGCAGGATGGCGCGCAGGCCGCGGGCGAAGGTCATCTCCACCTTCGGGGTAACCTGGGTCTGGCCGATGCCGTCGATGTAGTACTCGATCGGATCCTCGACCGTCATGATGTTGCGGCTGTTGTCGTTCAGGCGCTCCAGCGCCGCATACAGCGTGGTGGTCTTGCCCGAGCCGGTGGGACCGGTGACCAGCAGGATGCCGTGCGGCTTGTGGATGAGCTCGTCGACCATGCCGCGGGTGCGCGCATCCATGCCCAGCGCCTCGAGCTCCAGGCGGCCGGCCTGCTTGTCGAGGATACGCAGCACCACGCGCTCGCCGTGGCCGGAAGGGATGGTGGAAACGCGTACGTCCACGGCGCGGCCGGCCACCCGCAGGCTGATGCGCCCGTCCTGCGGCAGGCGCTTCTCGGCGATGTCGAGGCGCGACATCACCTTGATGCGCGACACCACCAGCGGCGCCACGGCGCGCTTGGTCTGCAGCACCTCGCGCAGCACGCCGTCGATGCGGAAGCGCACCACGAGGCGGTTCTCGAACGGCTCGATGTGGATGTCCGAGGCGTTCTCGCGCACCGCCTGGCCGAGCACGGCATTGATGAGCCGGATGATGGGCGCGTCATCATCACTTTCCAGCAGGTCGGCCTGTTCCGGCAGTTCCTGTGCCAGGTGGGCCAGGTCCTCGGTTTCCTCCAGGCCTCCCACCATGGACAGCGCTTCGGCGCCGGCTTCGTAGGTATGGCGCAGCAGGCGGTCGAATTCCTCGTCGCTGACCCGCTCCAGCTTCAGGGGGCGGCGCAGCAGCCGCTGCGCTTCGGCAATGGCCGAAGGGGCAACGCCGGCGCGCACCGCGCAGCGTGGCTGGTCCGCGTCGTCGCAGATCAGGATGCCGTGCCGCTTGGCGAAGGCGAACGGCAGCCGGCGCGCCACGGCCGGGGAATCGGGACGGGCGTTCACGGCCGGGCCGGATCCCCGCTGGGCACCGGCTGGGTCGTCGCGCCGGGCGCCGGCGCCGCGGGCTCCGGCAGCGCAGGCAGCAGCGGAGCCTCCCGCGGCAGGATCGGAATCACCTCGCCGCGCGGCCGCTGGCCCAGCTGCTCGTTGCGGATGGCGTTGTACTTGCGGTTGGTCTCGTAGCTGGCCTGGGCACCGTCCACCAGGATGGTGGGCTTGATGAACACCATGAGGTTCGACTTGTTGCGCTTGCCCGAGCGGCTGCGGAAGGCCTCGCCGATGAGCGGGATGCGGCTCAGCACCGGCACGCGGCTCTCGCCGCCGATCTTCGCGTCGCGGATCAGGCCGCCGATCACGATGGTGCCGCCGTCCTCGATCAGCACCTGGGTCTTCAGCGCGCGCTTGTTGGTGATGAGGCTGCTGGCATCGCCGGTGGTGCCGGCGAGCTCCGAGCTCTCCAGGTCGATCTTCATCATCATCTTGTCGCCGCCGTTGATCTGCGGCGTGATCTTCATGATGGTGCCCACTTCCTCGCGCGTGACGGTGGTGAAGGGGTTCACCGATCCGGTGCTGCCGCTGCCGGTGCTGGTGTACTGCCCCGTGATGAAGGGCACTTCCTGCACCACGCGGATTTCCGCTTCCTGGTTGTCGGAGGTGGTGGTGGTCGGGGTCGCGATCACGTTGGTGTTCGCGTCCGAGCGCAGCGCGCGGATCATGGCGGCGAAGTTGATGCCGCTGTCGCGCAGGCGGCCGATGCCGAAAGTGGCGCCCAGCGGCACGCTGGTCGCCGAGGCGGGGCTGGCGATGCTCCGGGCAAGATCGACGATGGACACGCCATTGTTGTTCGCGCCGCCCACCGGCGAGATGAAGCCGCCGGCCGGTACATTCGTGCCGTCCTCGTTCGAGAACACCGCCCAGTTCACGCCGAGGTCGGCGGACTTGTCTGTGCTCACGTCCACGATGATGGCTTCCACCAGCACCTGCAGCCGCGGGATGTCCAGCTTGTCGACGATGGTCAGCAGCGAGCGCATGGTCTTGGGAGGCGCGGTGATCACCAGGGCGTTGGTGTCGGTGTCGGCCCAGATGGTGGTGCTGCGGTCGGCGGCGGCCGCGGCCGCGCCGCCCGCGGCGCCCGATGCTGCGACGACGCCGGTCATCTGCTCCTTGAGCTTGGGGGCGATCTTCTCGGCCGAGGCATAGCGCAGGTAGCGCACCTCGGTATCGCCGCCGTTTTCCACCGGCGTGTCCAGGTGCGCGATCAGCGTCGTGATGCGCAGGCGCTGCGCGCTGTCGCCGCTGACCAGCACGCTGTTGGAGCGTTCGTCGGCCACCACGCGCGGCGCCAGGCCCGCCGCATCCTGCGCGCCCTGGCCGGCGGTCAGCGCACTCAGGGTGCGCACGATGTCCGCGGCGGTGGAATTCTGCAGCGGGATCACTTCGATGTTCGCGTCACCGACCTGGTCCACGCGGCTGATGATGCGCATGATGCGCGCCACGTTGCTGGCGCGGTCGGTGATGATGAGGGTGTTGGTGCCCGGCACCGGCGCGAGGTTGCCGTACTGCGCGATCAGCGGCCGCAGCACCTGCGCCAGCTGCGCGGCGTTGATGTTCCGGGCGGTGATCACCTGCGTGACCATCTCGTCCGAGCCGGAGTTGAGCCGCGCGGGCAGGTCGTTGCCCGGCACGGTGCGCACATTGGCTTCGGGTACGATCTTGACGATGTTGCCGGTTTCCACGGCCGCGAAGCTGTACACCTGCAGGATGGACAGGAAGGCCTGGTAGAACTCCGCCGGCGTCATCGGCGTGGAGCTGATCAGCGTCACCTGCCCGCGCACGCGCGGGTCGAGGATGATGGTCTTGCCGGTGGCAGCGTGCACGGCCTCGGCAATGGTGCCGATGTCGGTGTCGCGGAAGTTGGTGGTGATGCGCTGGCTGCCGGAGGCCGGTGTCTGGGCCTGCAGGGTGGCGCACACCCCCAGTGCCAGTGAAGCCAACCACGCCGATCGCATTGCGCGCCTATTGTTCATTCCTACCTCGCTGCAGGCGACTGGGCAACCGGGCCCGCAGCCGCGTCCGGCCCGCCGGCCGGCAATTGGGTGAGTTTCTCGGCTTCGTTGGCAACGTCGGCCAGATTCAGCGCCAGATCCTGGGAGCTGCCGTTGCGCACCACCGTGATGCGTGCCTCGGCCACGGAGGCCAGTGTGCTGAAGACCTCACCGCCGCGGTTGGGGTCGTCCAGTGTGGTGCCGTTGATCGCCGTCACCAGATCGCCCGGCCGCAGCCCCAGGCGGTTGAAGGCCTGCTGGTTGGGGCCGGGGTACACCCGGTAGCCGCGCTGCTTGCCGTCGGCCATGACGGCCTGCGGACGTATGATCTCGCCGATGATGCCGGGGTGGTCGCGCACCAGCTGCTGCACGCGTTCCAGCGCATTATTGTTCGCCGCCGGCGGCGGAGGCGGGGCGACGCCCGCGGTATTGCGCTTGGGCAGCATCAGCGCCTCCACGGCGCCGCCACGGTCCAGCAGCACCCGGTCGGCATATACCGAGCGCAGGGTCGCGCCGCCCGGCAGCACGCTGCCCACGGCGTAGAGCCGGGTGGCGGTGGCCGAAGGCCCCAGCACGGCGAAGCCGTTTTCGGGCTTGGTGGCCGCCACCACGCCGGTGAGCACCAGCGCCAGGTTGGTGATGGGCGCGTTGGCGCCGTCCACGGCCGGCGAGGCCGCCTTGCCGAAGAGGTTGGCGCGCAGGATGGAGGGCAGGTCGACCTCGTTGCGCACCGCCGCCGGCGCAGCGGCGGAGGCCTGCGGCACCACGGGGGCGCGGGAAGTCGCAAGCCAGGCCAGCTGCACGCCGATGAGGACGACCAGCAGACCCGTGACCCACCGCGGCGCACTGGCAGCCAGGCGGCCGAGGGACTCGCCGTCCAACCGCAATGCTTGAGGTATGGATGCCACGATCAAAGTATTATGACGTCTCGTTCAAACATCGCTCAAGCAGTTGTTTTGACTTCACAAAACGATCACATTTTTCCCTGTGCGACTGTCGCTGTCCGGCGACCGTTTCCGGGGACTTTCCGGGCCGGTCCGGCAGAACCCCGCGGTGGCGAGGGCGGCTCCGGCCTGCTGGTCGAGGAAGCGCGGCCGGAGGTGCGGCAGCCGCCGTTGTACAACGTGGTCTTGTTGAATGACGACTACACCCCCATGGAGTTCGTAGTCGACGTGCTGGAGCGGTACTTCCGGATGGACCGCAACTCCGCGACCCGGGTGATGCTGGAAGTGCACACCCGGGGGCGCGGCATCTGCGGCCGTTTCACTTGCGAGATCGCGGAGACCAAGGTCGCCCAGGTGATGAGCTACTCGCGGGAGCACCAGCATCCGCTGATGTGTACGATGGAAGAGGCCTGAGAGGTCCACATGCTGTCTACCGAACTCGAGAACTGCCTGAACCAGGCGTTCGCGCAGGCCAGGGAGGCCCGGCACGAATACCTCACCGTCGAGCACCTGCTGCTCGGCATTCTGGTCGCGCCGCGGGTGCGCGAAATCCTGCGTGCCTGCGGCGCCGACCTCGCGCGGTTCGAGGAGGACCTACGGGGCCACATCGACGAGAGCACGCCGGTGGTGCAGCCTCCGGATGAACGCGAGGTGCAGCCCACGCTGGGCTTCCAGCGCGTGCTGCAGCGGGCCGTGTTCCAGGTGCAGTCCAGCGGCCGCAAGGAGGTGGGGGTCGCCGATGTGCTGGTCGCGGTGTTCAGCGAGAAGCAGAGCCACGCGGTGTTCCTGCTGGGGCGTCACGGCGTGACGCGGCTGGACGTGACGCACTACATCTCGCACGGCCTGCCCAAGGAGGAGCCGCCCAAGGACGAGAGCCCGGTGGAGGGCGAGAAGGAAGTCGAAGGTGGCGGCGCGCTGGAGCGCTTTGCCCACAACCTCAACCAGGCGGCCCTGGATGGCCGCATCGATCCGCTGGTGGGGCGCAAGCTCGAAGTGGAGCGCACCATCGAGATCCTCTGCCGCCGACGCAAGAACAACCCCCTGTACGTGGGCGAGGCCGGTGTGGGCAAGACGGCGATTGTCGAAGGCCTCGCACGCCTGATCACCGAGGGCAAGGTGCCGGATGTGCTGGCGGACTGCACCATCTATGCGCTCGACATGGGCAGCCTCATCGCCGGCACCAAGTACCGCGGGGATTTCGAGAAGCGGCTCAAGGGCGTGATCGCCGAAGTGCGCAAGCAGCCCGGCGCCATCCTGTTCATCGACGAGATCCACACCATCATCGGCGCCGGCGCGGCCTCGGGCGGCGTGATGGATGCCTCGAACCTCATCAAGCCGGTGCTCACCAGCGGCGAGCTGCGCTGCATCGGCTCGACCACCTACCAGGAATACCGCGGCATCTTCGAGAAGGACCACGCGCTGGCGCGGCGCTTCCAGAAAATCGACGTGGTGGAACCCACGGTGGCCGAGACGGTGGAGATCCTGCGCGGGCTCAAGCCCCGCTATGAGGAGCACCATGGCATCGTCTACACCGAGGAGGCCATCCGCGCCGCTGCGGAACTTGCCGCACGCCACATCAACGACCGCCATCTGCCGGACAAGGCCATCGACGTGGTCGACGAGGCCGGCGCGCGCGCGCGCCTGAAGCCCGTCGACCAGCGGCCTGCCAGCGTCGGCGTGGAGGAGATCGAGGACGTGGTCGCGCGCATCGCCCGCATCCCCGCCAAGAGCGTGTCGCTGTCGGACCGCGAGGTGCTGCGCAATCTGGAGCGCAATCTCAAGCTGGTCATCTTCGGGCAGGATGCCGCCATCGAGGCGCTGGGCGCCGCCATCAAGATGTCGCGTTCGGGGCTGGGGGACCAGCACAAGCCGGTGGGCAGCTTCCTGTTCGCCGGCCCCACGGGCGTGGGCAAGACCGAGGTCACCAAGCAGCTGGCGGTGGTGCTGGGCGTGGAGTTCCTGCGCTTCGACATGTCCGAATACATGGAGCGCCACACCGTCTCGCGGCTGATCGGCGCGCCGCCGGGCTACGTGGGCTTCGACCAGGGCGGCCTGCTCACCGAGGCGGTGGCCAAGCATCCGCACTGCGTGCTGCTGCTGGACGAGATCGAGAAGGCGCATCCGGACGTGTTCAACCTGCTGCTGCAGGTGATGGACCATGGCTCGCTCACCGACAACAACGGGCGCAAGACCGACTTCCGCCACGTGGTCATCGTGATGACCACCAACGCCGGCGCACAGGAGATGAGCCGTCCGGCCATCGGCTTCACGCAGGCGGACAACACCAGCGATGGGCTGGAGGCCATCCGGCGGCTGTTCTCGCCGGAGTTCCGCAACCGTCTCGACGCCATCATCCAGTTCGCGCCGCTGGGCCGGCAGACCATCGAGCGGGTGGTGGAGAAATTGCTCGTCGAGGTGGAAACGCAGCTCGAGCACAAGGGCGTGCAGCTTGCCGTCGACGATGCGGCGCGCGCCTGGCTTGCCGAGCGCGGCTACGACCCGAAGATGGGTGCGCGGCCGATGGCGCGGCTGATCCAGGAGCAGGTGAAGCGCCCGCTGGCCGAGGAGCTGCTGTTCGGCAAGCTGGCCGGCGGCGGACAGGTGCTGGTCAGCGTGGCGGAGGACGGGCAGTCGCTGTCGTTGCGGTGCACGCCGGCGGCGCAGCCGGCATTGCCGCAGTCGGTCGAGAGCGACTGATCTTCAGCGGCCGCGGTAGACGATGCGTCCCTTAGTCAGGTCGTAGGGCGTCATCTCGACCGTCACGGCATCCCCGGTGAGGATGCGGATGTAATTCTTGCGCATCTTGCCCGAGATGTGGGCGGTGAGGACATGGCCGTTCTTCAGCTGCACGCGAAATGTGGTGTTGGGCAGGGTCTCGATGACCTCGCCTTCCATCTGGATCGCGTCGTCTTTGGCCATGTGTGCAGCAGTATCCCGGATGCTTGAGGGGGCCGAATTCTGCATAAACCGGCGCGGCAATGCAATTTCAGCTTGCGGAGCGCCCATTTTCGAGCAAGGCGAGGAAGCGGCTGCGGGGCAGGGCCTGGCTGCCGAGGCTGCGCAGATGGGCCGAGGGCATCTGGCAGTCTATGAGCTCGATGCCGCGGCTGGCGCAGCCGGCGGCAAGCCAGGACAGCGCCGCCTTCGAGGCATTGCTTTCCCGGCTGTACATGGACTCGCCGCTGAATACCCGCCTGCTGCGCACGCCGTACAGCCCGCCCACCAGCGTCGCTCCCCGCCATACCTCGATGCTGTGTGCATGGCCGGCACGGTGCAGCCGCACATAGGCAGCCTGCATGGCAGGGGTGATCCAGGTGCCGTTGCTGGCGCTGCGCGCCGCCGCACAGCCTTCCACTACCTCGAGGAAAGCCTGGTTCTCGGTGATCCTGAAGTCGCCGCGGCGCAACTGCTTCAGCAGGCTGCGCGAGCGGTGCAAATGCGCCGGGAACAGCACTTCGCGCGGATCGGGCGACCACCACAGCACCGGCTGTCCCTCCATGTACCAGGGAAAGATCCCGCGTGCGTAGGCGGCCACCAGCCGTGCGGTGGAGAGGTCACCGCCCGCGGCCAGCAGGCCGGGGGGATCGTCGAGGGCCGCGTCGAGGGGCGGAAACGCATCCGGCGGCGCGTCGGCCGCAATCCAGGTCAGGCCCTTCATCCGCGGCGAAAAGGCGTGTGCAGACCGATTTCGCCGGCGTATGCGTCCACGCCATGCCCCTCGCGGCGCAGATGTTCGGCGAGTGCGGCCCGCAGGTCCGGCTCGACGATGTAGTGCGCCGACCAGGTCAGCTGCGGCGCGAAGCCGCGCGCCACCTTGTGTTCGCCCTGGGTGCCCGGCTCGAAACGTTCCAGGCCCTCGGCGATGCAGTACTCGATGCCCTGGTGGTAGCAGGTCTCGAAATGCAGGCTGTGGAAGTCTTCGCATGCGCCCCAGTAGCGGCCATACAGCACCGTGGGCGAGCGGAAGAACACTGCGGCGCCGACGACGCGGCCGCGATGGCGCGCCAGCTTCACCATCAGCGTTTCGCCGAGCGTGGTGCGGATCTCGCGGAAGAAGGCGAGGTTCAGATAAGGCTCGTGGCCATGACGATGGAAATTCGCCGCGTGCAGCGCGTGGATCTGCCCGAGCGTGGCCGCGTCGATCTGCGGCCCATGCAGGGTCATGAACTCGATGCCCGCCTCGGCGCAGCGCCGCCGTTCACGCCGCAGCTTCTTGCGTTTTTCGGCTGTGAAGCCTTCCAGGTAGTGCTCGAAATCGCGATAGTGCGCGTTGTACCAGTGGAACTGCACATCCCGACGCAGCAGCCATTGCTGCGCGGCAAAGCATTCATGCTCGGCGGCGTTGATGAACAGCGCATGCGCCGACGACAGCCCATCGTCCACCGCCGCCGCGGCCAGGTCGCGCACCAGCGCGCTGCGCAGCTGCGCGGCATCGCGGCCGGGCAGGGTGAGCAGGCGCTGCCCGCCCACGGGAGAGAAAGGCACGGCGCACACCAGTTTGGGGTAGTAGGCGCGGCCGGCGCGCGCCCAGGCCTGCGCCCAGGCGAAATCGAACACGAACTCGCCCCAGGAATGGTCCTTGCGGTAGGCCGGCGCTGCCGCCACCAGCGTGTCGCCGTCGAACAGCGCGCGGTGGGCGCCTGTCCAGCCGGTGCGCGGCGTGGCGCAGCCGCTGTGTTCCAGCGCGGCGAGGAATTCATGCCGCAGGAAGGGGCAGTCGGTGCCTGCGAGCCGGTTCCACGCGGCCGCATCCACCTCGTCGATGGAGGCCAGTTCGCGCGCCACCAGAGCTGGTTTGCCGGCCGTCATTCCTGGTCCAGGCTCTCCCGCTCAATGACCCGGCACGGATTCCAGGTAACGGTCCGCGTCGAGCGCCGCCATGCAGCCGGATCCGGCGGAGGTGATGGCCTGCCGGTAGATGGAGTCGGCCACGTCGCCCGCGGCGAACACGCCCGGGAGGCTGGTGGCCGTGGCGTTGCCCTCGGTGCCGCTTTTCACCGTGAGATAGCCGCCGCGCATGTCCAGCTGCCCGGTGAACAATGCCGTGTTGGGCGAGTGGCCGATGGCGATGAACACGCCGGTGACATCCAGCGTGTCGCTGCCGCTGCCGTCGGTGGCACGGATGCGCAGGCCAGTCACGCCGCCATCATCGCCCACTACTTCCTCCACGGCATGGTTCCAGCGGATGCTGACCTTGCCGGCCTTCACGCGTTCCATCAGGTGATCCTGCAGGATCTTCTCGCTGCGCAGGCGGTCGCGGCGGTGCACCAGCGTCACGTGCGCGGCGATGTTCGACAGGTACAGCGCTTCTTCCACTGCCGTGTTGCCGCCGCCGACGACGGCCACGCGCTGGCCGCGGAAAAAGAAGCCGTCACAGGTGGCGCAGGCCGACACGCCCTTGCCCTTGAAGGCCTCCTCGGAGGGCAGGCCGAGATAGCGGGCGGCCGCGCCGGTGGCGATGATGAGGGCATCGCAGCTGTACTTGCCGGCATCGCCCTCCAGCAGGAAAGGGCGCTGGGTGAGCCTCGCCGTGTGGATGTGGTCGTTGACGATGCGCGTGTTGAAGCGCTCGGCATGGCGCTGCATGCGCTCCATCAGTGCCGGCCCCTGTAGACCCTCGACGTCGCCCGGCCAGTTGTCCACATCCGTGGTCGTCATCAGCTGGCCGCCCTGTTCCAGCCCCGTGATCAGCAGCGGCGCGCGGTTGGCGCGCGCAGCATAGACCGCTGCGCTGTAACCGGCAGGCCCTGATCCCAGGATGATGAGCGGGCTGTGCACGAACTCGGTCATGTATACTTCTCCATCCGAATTGCCGGCAGAGAAGTATTGTGCCGGCGCACGGCGCAACCTGCCATGACTGCCCAGACACCCACGAGGAATATCCTGGTTTGAGCCCGACGACGTCTGTCACCGGCGGCGCACGCTTCACCCATGCGGTGGCGAAGGCCGCCAGGGAGAGCGCCGCCATCGGCCTGGCCGTGCTGGCGCTGGTGCTGCTGGTGGCGCTCGCCAGCTTCGATGCGCGCGATCCGGGCTTCTCCTACTCAGGCTCCGGCGAGAGTGTGCACAACTGCATCGGCTGGCTGGGGGCCTGGGTGGCGGACCTGCTGTATTTCCTCTTCGGGCGGCCGGCCTTCCTGTTTCCCGTGCTGCTGGGCGCGGCCGCCTGGCTGCTGCTGCGCCGCGCGCAGGCTCTCAAGCCCGTCACCCGGGCAAACGCCGCGGTGCGTACCGGCGGGCTCCTGCTGCTGCTGGCGGCAAGCTGCGGTCTTGCCACGCTGCACTGGGATCACGGCGCGCTGCGCCAGTCGGCGGGCGGCGTGCTGGGGCTGCTGGTCGGCGGCGGCATCGCCGGTGCACTGCAGACACTGGGCGCAACGCTGCTGCTGCTTGCAGCCTGGCTTGCCGGCGCCACGCTGGCCTTCCACGTCTCCTGGTTCGAAGTGATGGATGCCGTGGGCCGCGGCTTCTGGCGTGGGCTGAGCTGGCTGCGCGAGAGCCTGTCGTCACGCCGCGAAGTGGCTGCCGGGCAGGAGCGCAAGCGGGCGCGCAAGGAAACCGTGCAGCTCGAGCAGCAGAAGAAACCGGCGCGCGTGGCGCCGGTCATCGAGCAGCCGCCGCCGCCGGTCGAGAAGAGCGCGCGCGTCGAGAAGGAGCGCCAGGTCGCGATGTTCGACGGGCCGCATTCGCGCGAACTGCCGCCCCTGAAGCTGCTGGACGATCCGCCGCCGCGCGTTGTCGCCTATTCCGAGGAGGCGCTGGAGGCGCTGTCGCGGCTGGTGGAGATCAAGCTCAAGGATTTCGGCGTCGAGGTGGAGGTGGTCGCGGTGCATCCCGGCCCCGTGGTCACGCGCTTCGAGATGCGGCCTGCGCCGGGCGTGAAGGTCAGCCAGATCAGCGGGCTTGCCAAGGATCTGGCGCGCGCGCTGTCGGCGATCAGCGTGCGCGTGGTGGAGGTGATCCCGGGCAAGTCGGTGATGGGGCTGGAGATCCCCAACGAAAAGCGCGAGATGGTCACGCTGGGCGAGATCATCAAGTCCAAATCCTACGAAGAGGTCAACTCGCCGCTGGCGCTGGCGCTGGGCAAGGACATCAGCGGAGCACCGGTGGTGGCGGACCTGGCCCGCATGCCGCATCTGCTCATCGCGGGTACCACCGGCTCGGGCAAGTCCGTGGGCATCAACGCCATGGTGCTGTCGCTGCTGTACAAGAGCACCGCCGAGCACGTGCGCCTCATCATGATCGATCCGAAGATGCTGGAGCTTTCGGTGTACGAGGGCATCCCGCACCTGCTGGCCCCGGTGGTCACCGACATGAAGCAGGCCGCCAATGCGCTGCGCTGGTCGGTGGCCGAGATGGAGCGGCGCTACCAGCTCATGGCGGCGCTGGGCGTGCGCAACATCGCCGGCTTCAACCGCAAGGTGAAGGAAGCCCTCGACGCGGGCAAGCCCATCAAGGATCCGGTGGCCATGCAGCATGCCGCCAACGATCCGACCTTCGATCAGAAGAGCATCCAGGACCTCACGCCGCTGCCCTACATCGTCGTGATCATCGACGAGCTCGCCGATCTCATGATGATCGTGGGCAAGAAGGTGGAGGAACTCATTGCGCGCCTGGCGCAGAAGGCCCGCGCCTCGGGCATCCACCTGATCCTCGCCACGCAGCGCCCGTCGGTGGATGTGATCACCGGCCTCATCAAGGCCAACATTCCCACGCGTATCGCCTTCCAGGTGTCGGCGAAGGTCGATTCGCGCACCATCCTCGACCAGGGCGGCGCCGAATCGCTGCTGGGCCATGGCGACATGCTCTACCTGCCGCCGGGCACGGCGATCCCGACGCGCGTGCACGGCGCCTTCGTCTCCGACGAGGAAGTGCATCGCGTGGTCGAGGCACTGAAGTCCACATCGCCGCCGAACTACCTGGAAGACGTGCTCTCGGGTCCGTCGGCGCCGCTGCCCGGCATCAGTGGCGAGGAGGAGTACGCCACCGCGGCCGATGCCGAGCAGGATGCGCTCTATGACGAAGCTGTGAAGATCGTGCTCACCGAACGCAAGCCGTCGATCTCCTATGTGCAGCGTCGCCTGAAGATCGGCTACAACCGCGCGGCGCGCCTGATCGAATCCATGGAGGCTGCGGGCCTCGTGGGGCCGCTGCAATCCAATGGGGGGCGTGAAGTGCTGGCGCCGGCACCTCACGGCAGCGACTGATCATGCGCAGCCAGAGCAGAATTTCCCGGCGTCTGGGTCTGCGGCTCGTGGCGGCGGCACTGTTGCTGCCGGCCATGCACCTCGTCGCGGCCGATGTGGCCACTCCGCTGGACCGCTATCTCGACGACCTGCGCACCTGGTCCGCTACCTTCCGGCAGAGCGTCACCGATGCGAAGGGGCGCCAGATGCAGGATGGCGAGGGCCGTCTCATCATCGTGCGTCCGGGCAGATTCCGCTGGGAATCCACGCCCGCCGGCGCGGATCCCGGGGCCCAGCTGCTGGTTGCCGACGGACGCAATCTCTGGTTCTACGACCGCGACCTGCAGCAGGTCACGGTACGGGCACTTTCCGACGCGTTGCCGCAGTCGCCGGCCATGCTGCTCGCGGGCGGCGCCGAGTTGCGTTCGGCTTTCGATGTGCGCAGCACTGGACGCCGCGAGGGCCTGGACTGGGTGCAGGTGCTGCCGCGTGACCCGGCATCGGATTTCCGTGAAGCCTTGTTCGGCTTCCAGGGGACGCAGCTGGCGCGCATGGTGGTGCTGGACCGCCTGGGCCAGCGTTCGCAGCTGCAGTTCATGCAGGTTCAGCGCAACCAGCCGGTGGATCCTGCGCTCGTCACCTTCGAGCCGCCGGCAGGCGCAGACGTCATCGGCACTGCGCGGCCTTGAAGCCGGTACTGCAGCAGGACCTGAAGTATCCGCGGCTGTGGTTCGCCGCAGGTTTGCTGCTGGCCGGCCTGGTTGCAGTGATGAGCCTGTTGCCGCCCGCCGATCTGCCCAAGGTGCATGTCTGGGACAAGGCCGAGCATGCCGGCGCCTACTTCCTGCTGGCCTTCTGGTTCGGCAGCGTGATCTTCCGGCGCGACTTGCCGGGTCTGGTCATCGCGCTGCTGATATTCGGTGCGGCCATCGAGGTGGCGCAGGGCGCCATGGGGCTGGGCAGGCAGGCGGACTGGCATGATCTGCTCGCCGATGGCATCGGCGCCTTGCTCGGTGTGCTCCTGGTGCTGACTCCGCTGGGCCATTGGCCGCACTGGGTCGAGAACATTTTCCCGGGTGGTCGCCGGACATGAGCAGTGCTCCGGGGGCGGCCTGGCGGCCACTTGCCGACCGGATGCGGCCGCGGACCCTCGATGAGGTGGTGGGCCAGCCGCATCTGCTTTCTGCGGGGCGGGCACTGCGCGCGGCACTGGAGCGCGGCCCGCCGCATTCGATGATCCTGTGGGGGCCTCCCGGCACCGGCAAGACCACGCTGGCGCGCCTGTTCGCCGCCGCTATGGACGCGCATTTCATCGCGCTGTCGGCGGTGATGTCGGGCGTGAAGGAAATCCGTGCCGCGGTCGACGAGGCGCGCACGCAACGCGCCGCCGGCCGCCTTACGCTGCTGTTCCTCGACGAGGTGCATCGCTTCAACAAGGCGCAGCAGGATCTGTTCCTGCCCTTCGTCGAGGATGGCACCATCGTCTTCATCGGCGCCACCACCGAGAATCCCTCGTTCGAGGTCGTGGGGGCGCTGCTGTCGCGCGCCCGGGTGTACGTGCTCAAGGCCGTTGGCGCCCAGGACATCGTGCTGGTGCTGCGGCGCGCGCTGGCCGACCGGGATCGGGGGCTGGGCGGCCGCGGACCGGGTGGGGCGGATCTGACCGCTGACGAGGGAGTGCTCGAAGCGCTGGCGCAGGCCGCCGACGGCGATGTGCGCCGCGCCCTCGGCATGCTGGAGACGCTGGCGGACCTTTCCGAGGACGGCACGCTGACGCGCGAACGCGTGGCGGAGCTGGCCTCCGGCACGCGGCGGCGTTTCGACAAGGGCGGCGACCAGTTCTACGACCAGATTTCGGTATTGCACAAGGCGGTGCGCGGCAGCGATCCGGATGCGGCGCTCTACTGGCTGGCGCGCATGCTCGATGGCGGCTGCGATCCGGCCTACCTCGCGCGCCGCATAGTGCGCATGGCGGTCGAGGACATCGGTCTCGGCGATCCGCGTGCGCTGCCCATGGCGCTGGAAGCCTGGGAGGCCTACGACCGGCTCGGCAGTCCCGAAGGAGAGCTGGCTCTGGCGCAGTGCGTGGTATTCCTCGCCGTGGCGCCGAAGAGCAATGCGGTCTACAAGGCCTTTGGCCAGGCGCGCGAGGATGCCGAAAAATTCGGCACGCTGGAGGTGCCCGCACGCTTCCGCAATGCGCCGACGCGGCTGATGAAGGAGCTGGGCCACGGCGCCGGCTACCGCTATGCGCACGACGAGGCAGAGGGCTACGCTGCCGGCGAACGCTACCTGCCCGATGAGTTGCCGCAGCGGCGCTATTATTCGCCTGCGCCGCGCGGCTTCGAGATCAAGGTAGGCGAGGCCATGGCGCGCCGCAGGACACTGGACGACGAGAGGAAAAAGGAACCGTGATCGACCCCAAACTGCTGCGCAGCGCACCGCAGGATGTGGCGCGCAATCTCGCCCGCCGCGGCTTTGCGCTGGACCTGGACGCGCTGCGCGCGCTCGAGGAGCGGCGCAAGCAGGCCCAGGTCGAGGCGGACCGCCTGCGCGCCGAGCGCAACGCCGTGTCGAAGCAGGTAGGCATCGCCAAGGGCAGGGGCGAGGATGCCGCGCCGCTGCTGGCGCGGGCCGAGGCCCTGGGAGGAGAGCTGGCCGCCGCGGAATCGGCCATCGGCGCCGTGCAGGCCGAGGTCGATGCGCTGCAGCTCGGGCTCCCGAACCTGCTGCAGGAAGAAGTACCCGATGGCCGCGATGAATCAGCGAATGTCGAACTGCGCCGCTGGGGCACGCCGCGCGATCTGGGTTTCACGCCGCGCGACCACGTGGATCTGGGCGAACGCCTGGCGCGAGGCATCGACTTCGAAGCCGGTGCGCGCATCGCCGGCGCGCGCTTCGTGGTGCTGCGCTCGGCCATTGCAAGGCTGCATCGCGCGCTGGGCCAGTTCATGCTCGACCTGCACACCCGCGAGCATGGCTACACCGAGGTGTACGTGCCCTATCTCGCATCCGCCGCGTCACTGACGGGCACTGGCCAGCTGCCCAAGTTCGAGCAGGACCTGTTCGCCGTGCGCAGCGAGCAGGGCCACTACCTCATTCCGACGGCCGAAGTGCCGGTCACCAACCTGGTGCGCGACCAGATCCTCGATCCGCTGGAGCTGCCGCTGAAGCTGGTGGCGCATACGCCATGCTTCCGCTCCGAGGCCGGCTCACACGGCAAGGACACGCGCGGCATGATCCGCCAGCACCAGTTCGATAAGGTCGAGATCGTGCAGATCGTCGAGCCGGCAAAATCACGCGCCGCGCACGAGGAGCTCACGGCTCATGCCGAGACGGTGCTGCAGCGGCTGGAACTGCCGTACCGCGTGGTTGCTCTGTGCAGCGGCGACACCGGTTTTTCCAGCAGCCGGACTTACGACCTCGAAGTGTGGCTGCCGGGCCAGCAGCGCTACCGCGAGATTTCCTCCTGCAGCAACTTCGAGGCCTTCCAGGCGCGCCGCATGCAGGCGCGCTGGCGCAACCCCGCCACGGGCAAGCCTGAGCCCGTGCACACCTTGAACGGTTCGGGCGTCGCGGTGGGGCGTGCGCTGGTGGCGGTGCTGGAAAACGGACAGAACGAGGATGGCTCGATCAGCCTGCCGGCCGCATTGCATCCTTATTTCGGATCTCACCGCATCGAAGCACCCCTGACATGAAGAACAGCATGATTGCATTGCTGCTGGCGCTGGCCACCGCGCCCGTCATGGTCGCCTGTTCCGCGGAGAGCGGGCGGCAGGCGGCTGCGGCCACTTCTTCGGCCGCCGCGCCGCTGGAGACGCGTCCGAACAATGGTGCCGGCTTCCGCCCTGCCTTCGACGGGCAAACGCGCGCGCCCGCTGCAAACAGCAATGTGAAGCTCGACGTGCAGGTCGTGGCCAGCGGCCTCGACAATCCCTGGGCGGTGGCCTTTCTGCCCGACGGCCGTTTCCTCATCAGCGAGCGGCCCGGCAATCTGCGTATCGTCGGCGCCGACGGCAGCAAGTCCGCGCCCATCGCCGGCGTGCCGCCGGTATATCACGCCGGGCAGGGTGGCTTGCTCGACGTCGCGCTGGATCCGGATTTCCCGGCCAACCGCACCATCTACTGGAGCTATGCGGAGCCGCGCCAGGGAGGCAATGGCACTGCGCTGGCCCGCGGTGTGCTGGTGGAAGAGGGCGGCAAGGCGCGTGTCGATGACGTGAAAGTCATCTTCCGGCAGATGCCGACCTTCCAGTCGAACCTGCACTTCGGGTCGCGCATCGTCTTTGCTCCGGACGGGAAGCTGTTTCTTACCCTGGGCGAGCGCTCGCTGCCGCAGTCCAGAGTGCACGCTCAGGACCTCAACAGCCATTTCGGCAAAGTGGTGCGCCTGAATCCGGACGGCAGCGTGCCGGCGGACAACCCCTTCGTCGGCCGCAGCGATGCCAGGCCGGAGATCTGGTCCTATGGTCACCGCAATGTGCAGTCCTCCGCCATAGACAGCCGCACGGGCAAGCTGTGGACGGTGGAACATGGCCCGCTCGGCGGCGATGAGCTCAATCAGCCGCAACCCGGCCGCAACTATGGCTGGCCGGTGATCAGCTACGGCATCAACTACTCCGGCGAGATCATCGGCGAGGGCATTACCGCGAAGGCGGGCATGGAACAGCCGGTGTATTACTGGGATCCGGTCATCGCGCCGTCGGGCATGGTGGTCTATCGCGGCACCTTGTTCCCGCAGTGGGATGGCAGCATCTTCGTCGGCGGTCTTGCCGGCATGAAGCTGGTGCGGCTGCAGATGGATGGCGACCGCGTGGTGGGCGAGGAGTGGCTGCTGCAACAGCGCAACATGCGCGTGCGCGACGTGCGCCAGGGACCGGATGGCGCGCTCTATGTGCTGGCGGATGGTCCGCAATCCACGCTGCTGCGTCTGCGTCCGGCCGGTGCCGGCGGAGCCTGATGTAGACTATCCGGGATTCACCGCCGGGGGGCGTTCTGGTCGATCGGCCAGGAAGGTGGACGTCGTGCCATTTCCTGAAGGGGAACCAGAATGAGAAGATCATCGACGTTGTGGATGTTGTGCGCGGGAGCAGGATTTCTCGCATTCGCAATCCCGGTCGCAGTACGCGCCCAGAGCACTTTCGATCACTATGACGCGTCGCTCCTTTCGAAGGAGGAGGCGCACGCGAACATCATCGTGGAAAACGCCGTGCGCGTGCCCATGCGTGATAGCGTCGGCCTCACAGCCGATATCTACCGTCCGGATGCCGCCGGCAAGTTCCCGACCATCCTGATCCGCACGCCCTACAACAAGAGCTCACCCGACGACATCGAGAACGCCAGGCGCTATGCCCACCGTGGCTATGTCATGGTGCTCATGGATGTGCGCGGCCGTTTTGCCTCGAAGGAGGCGCCTTACTACGCCTACCGGCACGAGGCGGACGATGGCGTCGATACCGACGAGTGGATTGCGAAGCAGCCCTGGAGCAACGGCAGGATCGGCACACTGGGCGGTTCATACCTGGGCTACACCCAGGTCAGCCAGGCAACGCGCCGCAATCCGCACCTGGTCGCGATGGCCGCCGATGTCACCAGCTCCGCGATCCACCAGGGCTGGACCTATGTCGATGGCGCCTTTCATCTGGGATTCGCGCTGCCCTGGGGCGCCGGCGTGGTGTACGGCAATTCCGGCCAGAATGTCGGCAAGGTCGACTACCAGCACCTGCCCGTGATCGAGGCCGATCAGGTAATGGGCAACGTCACCCCGCACTACCGGGACTGGCTCATGCATCCCCTGCAGAACGATCCCTACTGGAAGGGCATCAGCTTCGAGAAGGAGGCAAAGAACATCAAGGTTCCCTTCGTCACGGTGGCGGGCTGGTTCGACATCTTCCTGCGCGGCGCACTGGACGACCAGATCAACATCACCAGGGCGGGCAACCGCAACAAGCATCTGATCATCGGCCCCTGGGTGCACAACAAGTACCTGGGAACCCGCAAGGGTGGCGGCAGCATCGATTTCGGCCCCGAGGCGGATCTGGACACTTCGAAGATCTACCAGGCGTGGCTGGATCACTGGCTGCTCGGCATCCCCAATGGCGTGGAGAAGCGTCCGCCGGTGACGCTGTTCGTGATGGGCGAGAACAAGTGGCGCAATGAACAGGAATGGCCGCTGAAGCGCACCCGCTATACCAAGTACTACCTGCACAGCGGCGGCAAGGCCAACACCGCCGGCGGCGATGGCACGCTGAACACCCGGGCACCCGACACGCAGGAACCGGACCACTACGTCTACGATCCGGCCGATCCGGTGCCGAGCCTGGGCGGCAATGTCTGCTGCAGTTCGGTGCCCACGGGCAGCCACGATCATCGCTCCATCGAGACCCGGCCGGACGTGCTGGTGTACACCACGCCCGTGCTGACCGAGGCAGTGGAGGTGACCGGTCCGATCAAGGCCCAGCTTTTCGCCGCCACCGATGCACGCGACACCGACTGGGTGGTGCGGCTGATCGATGTGCATCCGGATGGGCTCGCGCAGAACCTCCAGGACGGCATCCTGCGCGCCCGCTACCGCGGCGGGAACGCCAGGCCACCGAAGCTGCTGGATCCCGGCAAGGTCTATGGGTATGACATCGACATGTGGGCGACCAGCAATGTGTTCCTGCCGGGGCACCGCATCCGCATCGAGATCACCAGCAGCAATTTCCCGCGTTTCGACCGCAACCTGAACACGGGCGAGGATCCGGCCACGGGGACGCGCTTGGTCAAGGCTTCGCAGACCATCTACCACTCGGCGCGTTATCCCTCGCATGTGGTGTTGCCGATCATTCCCCGCTGAGCCTGGCTTCATCCTGAAAAGGGGCTCTGCCGCGCCCTGATCGTGTTGCACCGCAGTCCGCGGTGAAGGGTATTTGCCTCTCAGGCCATCCAGCGCCCCTCTTGGGAGGGGCGCTGGCAGCGGGGTGTCGCCCATGTTAAATTGGGTATTCACATAAAGATTTGCTTATATGTTGAATAATCCTGTTCATCCATCGGATTTGGCCAGGGTGGTCCATGCGTTGAAGGCCGCCGCGGATCCCACGCGGATCCGGCTGCTGGCATTGCTGAGCCATGGCGAACTGGCCGTGAACGAGATCTGCGAAATTCTCGGGCAGAGCCAGCCGCGGGTGTCGCGCCATCTGCGGCTGCTGACCGAGGCGGGCTTCCTGGTCCGTTTCCGCGAACAGAAGCAGGTCTACTACCGCCCCCCCGCGGAAGGCCAGGGCCGCGCGTGGTGGGAACTGCTGCGGCAGATGCTGCGCACTGACGATGCGCAGCTGGAGCAGGACCGGCAGCGCATGGCCGCCGTTGCTGCCGCCCGTGCCAGGGCGGCGCAGGATGAATTGCATGCGTCGAGCACCGCCGCGATACCGGAGGAAGGCACCGCAATGGACGATCTGACCGCGTTGTTGCTCGAGGAGATCGGACCGGTGGGCATCGGTTCGCTGCTGGATATCGGCACCGGCACGGGACGGATGATCGAAGTGCTCGGCCGGCGCGCGCAGCATGCCGTCGGCGTGGACATCTCCACCTCAGCTCTTAAGCTGGCGCGCACCCGCGTGCATGGCGCGGGCCTGGCGCATGTGGAGTTCCAGCGCGGCGACATGTACCGCCTGCCGAGCGCAGATGCCAGCTTCGACCTGGTGTCGCTGGACCGCGTGCTGGCTCAGGCCGAGCGTCCGGAGGCTGCCATTGCCGAAGCGGCGCGCACATTGAAGTCCGGCGGCCGCCTGCTGATCGTCGAGAGCTTTGATGACATCGCCGCCCGCGGCGACAATCCCCTGATGCTGCTGAGGCGCTGGATCGCCGCGGCCAGATTGCAGGCCCAGCGCCTGCATCCCTGTTACCTCCAGAGCGGCCACTACCTGATCGCGCTGGCGGGGCGCCCCGAAGCGCAGCAGGCTGCCGCATGAGCAAGGAGAGCCTGCAGCCGGCATCTGTTGCTCCGGTTCCCGGCAATACCGGGGATGTGGTGGTGTCCTTCGAGTTTTTTCCGCCCGGTGATGCGGCCATGGAGCAGACGCTGTGGCAGTCGCTGCTGCGCCTGGCGCCGCTGGGCCCGCGTTTTGTCTCGGTCACCTATGGCGCCGATGGCTCCACACGCGAGCGCACGCACAATGTCGTCACGCGGCTGAAGCGGGAAACCGCGCTGACGCCGGCACCGCACCTGACCTGCGTGGGCGCGCCGCGCGGCGAGATACTGGACATTGCGCGCGACTACTGGGCGGCTGGCGTGCGGCACATCGTCGCGCTGCGTGGTGATCCGCCGCAGGGCGGCGGCGGCTACCAGCCGCACCCGCAGGGCTTTGCCTACGGCGTGGACCTGGTGCGCGGCCTGAAGTCGGTGGGTGATTTCGACATCTCGGTGGCGGCCTATCCGGAGACACACCCGGAAGCCAGGGATGCGCAGTCCGATCTGGACAACCTGAAGGCCAAGATCGATGCCGGCGCGACCCGCGCGATCACGCAGTTCTTCTTCGATACCGACGTGTTCCTGCGCTTCCGTGACCGCTGCGCGGCGGCCGGCATCAGCGCGAGCCTGGTGCCCGGCATATTGCCCATCACGCGTTTCACGCAGCTGACGCGCTTTGCCAAACGCTGCGGCGCCAGTGTGCCGGCCTGGCTGCATGGCCGCTTCGAGGGGCTGGATACGGATCCTGAAACCCACCGGCTCATTGCCGCCGCGGTGGCCATCGAGCAGGTCGAAGCTCTGCGGCGCCATGGCGTCAACGAATTCCATTTCTACACCCTCAACCGCGCCGAACTGACGTTCGCCATCTGCCATGCGCTGGGGGTACGGCCGGTACTGCCGGCGCTGGCTGCGGAGGCCTGAGCATGATCCTGGCAAAACGCGTTGAATCCTTCCGGCGGCTGCTGGCCGAGCGCATCCTGGTGCTCGACGGCGCCATGGGCACGATGATCCAGGCGCAGAGGCCGGACGAGGCGGCCTACCGCGGCCAGCGCTTCCGCGACTGGTCCTGCGATCTCAAGGGCAACAACGACCTGCTGACCATCACCCAGCCGCAGCTGGTGCGTGACATCCATGCGCGCTACCTGGATGCCGGCGCCGATATCATCGAGACCAACACCTTCAGCTCCAATGCGCCGGCGCTGGGCGACTACCGCATGGAGGGTCTGGTCACGGAGCTGAACCTTGCGGGAGCGCGGCTGGCGCGCGAGGTGGCCGATGCCCACACAGCGCGCACCGGCGCCACCTGTTTCGTCGCCGGGGCCATGGGGCCGACCAACCGCACCGCGTCGCTGTCGCCCAATGTCAACGATCCGGGATTCCGGGCAGTCACTTTCGACCAGCTCGCCGCCACCTACGAGGAAGCCGCGCGCGCGCTGATCGAAGGCGGGGCGGACCTGCTGCTCATCGAGACCATCTTCGACACCCTCAATGCCAAGGCTGCGCTGTTCGCTGCGCGCCGCGCCATGGCGGCGCTGGCCGTGGACGTGCCGATCATCGTCTCCGGCACGATTACGGATGCTTCGGGCCGCACGCTGTCGGGCCAGACCGTCGAGGCATTCTGGAATTCGATCCGTCACGCGAAGCCTGCGGCCGTGGGCCTCAACTGTGCGCTGGGCGGCCGGCAGCTGCGACCCTATGTGGAAGAGCTGTCGCGCATCGCCGATGTGCCGGTCATCGCTTATCCCAACGCCGGCCTGCCCAATGCCTTCGGTGAATACGACGAGCAGGCCTGCCAGACGGCCGAGATCCTGCGCGAATACGCCAGCAGCGGCCTCGTCAACATCGTCGGCGGCTGCTGCGGCACCACTGCCGACCACATCGCGCATGTCCGCGAGGCGGTTGCCGGCCTGCCGCCGCGCCGCCTGCCGCATCGTCCGGTGCGTTGCCGCCTCTCGGGCCTGGAAGCCATGGAGATCGGCCCCGACAGCCTGTTCGTCAACGTGGGCGAGCGCACCAATGTCACTGGCTCGGCGAAGTTCCGCAAGCTGATCGAGGCGGATGACTACAACGGCGCGCTGGATGTGGCGCGCAACCAGGTGGCCAGCGGCGCCCAGATCATCGACATCAACATGGACGAGGGCATGCTGGATTCGGAAGCCGCCATGCATCGCTTCCTGAACCTCGTGGCCTCGGAGCCCGACATCGCGCGCGTGCCGGTGATGATCGACTCCTCCAAGTGGACGGTCATCGAGACGGGCCTGAAATGCCTGCAGGGCAAGGGCATCGTGAACTCGATCAGCCTGAAGGAAGGCGAGGCGGAGTTCCTGGAGCGCGCCCGTGCCATCCGCGCCTATGGCGCCGCGATGGTGGTGATGGCCTTCGACGAACAGGGGCAGGCCGATACCGTAGAGCGCAAGGTCGGCATCTGCGAGCGTTCCTACCGGCTGCTCACCGAGCAGGCCGGCGTGCCGCCGGAAGACATCATCTTCGATCCCAACATCTTCGCCGTCGCCACCGGCATCGAGGAGCACAATGGCTATGCGCGCGACTTCATCGAAGCCACCGCGCTGATCCGCGAGCGCTGCCCGCATGCGCTCATCAGCGGCGGCGTGAGCAATGTGTCCTTCTCCTTCCGCGGCAACGAGCCGGTGCGCGAAGCCATGCATTCGGTGTTCCTCTACCACGCCATCCGCGCGGGGATGAGCATGGGCATCGTCAATGCCGGCCAGCTTGCCATCTATGAGCAGATCGACCCGGAGCTGCGCGAGCGCGTCGAGGACGTGATCCTGAACCGCCGCAGCGATGCCACCGAGCGCCTGCTGGAGATCGCCGAGCGCTTCAAGGGCGAGGGCGGTGCCAAGCGCACCGAGGATCGCACCTGGCGCACCTGGCCGGTGGACAAGCGCATCGAGCATGCGATGGTGCACGGCATCGACGAGTTCATCGTCGCCGATGCCGAGGAGGCACGGAGCCTGTTCGCGCGGCCGCTGCAGGTCATCGAGGGGCCGCTGATGGATGGCATGAACGTGGTCGGCGACCTGTTCGGCGCCGGCAAGATGTTCCTGCCCCAGGTGGTCAAGAGTGCGCGCGTGATGAAGAAGGCGGTGGCCTACCTGATTCCCTATATCGAGCAGGAGAAGGCGGCGACCGGCACCACGCACCAGTCGGCAGGCCGCATCGTGCTGGCCACCGTCAAGGGCGACGTGCACGACATCGGCAAGAACATCGTGGGCGTGGTGCTCCAGTGCAACAACTTCGATGTGGTGGATCTCGGCGTGATGGTGCCCGCGACCAAGATCCTCGAAGCCGCGCAGCGCGAGCAGGCCTCGATGATCGGCCTTTCCGGCCTCATCACTCCGTCGCTGGACGAGATGGTGCATGTCGCGCAGGAGATGCAGCGCGGGGGCTTCACCATGCCGCTGCTGATCGGCGGCGCGACCACTTCGCCGGCGCACACGGCGGTGCGCATCGACCCGCAGTACGACGGTCCGGTGGTCTACGTGAAGGACGCCTCGCGCGCCGTGGGCGTGTGCCAGCAGCTGGTGTCGCCGGAGTCGCGGGATCCCTTCGTCAAGCGGACCAAGTCCGAGAACGCCACCCGCCGCGAGCAGCATTCGGGCCGCAGCGTCAAAGGTCCGCAGCTGACGCTGGCCCAGGCGCGCGCCAACCACATCGTGACGGATTGGAAAAAGTACCAGCCGCCGGTGCCGAAAATGCTGGGCGTGCGCACCTTCGATGATTATTCATTGCGGGAACTGGCGCGCTACATCGACTGGACGCCGTACTTCCAGGCCTGGGAGCTGCGCGGGCATTTCCCCGACATCCTGCTGGATCCCGTGTGCGGCGAGCAGGCTGCCGAGTTGTACGCGGATGCGCGGCAGATGCTCCAGCGCATCATCGAGGAGCGCTGGCTCAAGGCCAGCGGCATCTTCGGGCTGTTCCCCGCAAACAGCGTGGACGATGACGTGGAGGTCTACGCCGACGAGAAGCGCGACCGGGTGATCGCGCGCCTGCACTTCCTGCGGCAACAGAAGGACCTGCCGGAGGGCAAGCGCCACGGTGCATTGTCGGACTTCGTCGCGCCGCGCGCTTCGGGCGTGCCCGACTACATCGGCGCCTTCGCGGTGACCGCGGGCCTGGGCATCGAGGAGCCGCTGCGCCGTTACGAGGGGGCCCATGATGACTATTCGGCGATCACGTTGAAGGTGCTCGCGGACCGGTTCGCCGAGTCTTTCGCCGAGCGGCTGCACGAGCGCGTGCGGCGCGAATTCTGGGGATATGCGGCGGATGAGAGCCTGACCAATGCCGCGTTGATCCGGGAGGCGTATCGCGGCATCCGCCCGGCGCCCGGCTACCCGGCCTGTCCGGACCACACCGAGAAGGGCACCCTGTGGAACCTGCTGGGTGTGAGCGAGCGCACCGGCATGTCACTGACCGAATCCTTCGCCATGCATCCCGGCGCCACCGTGGCGGGCTGGTACTTCGCGCATCCCGAGTCCCGCTACCTGAACATCGGCCGTATCGACCGGGATCAGGTGGAGGACTATGCCGCGCGCAAGGGCATGAGCGTGACCGAGATGGAGCGCTGGCTCGCGCCCAATCTGGGCTATGAACCGGTACGCAATGTAGCCTGAAGGCTCAGCAGCAGCCGTTGGGGCAGCTCCACTTGCGTTCGAGCTGGGCGCGGAAGAAGGCCTCGGCGCTCATGGGCTGCTGTTGCGGCCGGGTCCGCTGCATGTGCGCGAGGTACTTCTGGTAGGCGTCATCACCGGTGACGCCGCGCAGCAGGGTGAGGCCAGCCGAGAGGAACTGCCGCATCAGTTCGATCCATGCAGTGCCGGAGTACCCAGCTGCGTGGCAATGCGGGCCACTTCAGAACTGCGCGGTACGGGCTGGCCCCGCAGGCAGCGGGCGCAGATGCGCAGCATCTCGACGATGATCACCCACATCAGCAGCGTGAAGAATATCGTCAGCCAGCCGTCCAGGCGCTGGTTGAAGATCAGCTCCGGCGCCACGGCGGCGCGTTCTGGAGCAAGGGTGCCCGCAGCGAGCTTCGCCGCCATGTCCTGGGCGGCGGCGAAGAACCCCAGCCTGGCATCGGCGCTGAACACCTTCTGGAAGGCGGCAGTGGTGGTCACGGCCGCGATCCAGGCCAGCGGCAAGCCCGGCACCCAGGCGTAACGCAGTTTGCCTCCCTTGACGAGCACGCCCGTGGCCACGGTCAGCGCGATGGCCGC
Source organism: Steroidobacteraceae bacterium (assembly GCA_049841155.1). Lineage (GTDB taxonomy): Bacteria > Pseudomonadota > Gammaproteobacteria > Steroidobacterales > Steroidobacteraceae > ZC4RG30. The sequence continues at coordinate 694,636 of JASGHI010000003.1, read as the reverse complement.
CAGCATCTGGTTGGCGATGCCGAACAGCGGCCAGAGGATGTTGATGCCGCCATTGGGATCGATGACGCCGATGTACAGGAAGTAGCCCCAGGCCGCCACCATCAGCGAGGAGGCAACCAGCACCGATGGATACCAGGAGGTGCGGCCCATGGCGGGCCATATCTGCCCCAGCGCATCCTGCACCATGAAACGGCCCACGCGTGTGCCGGCATCCACCGTGGTGAGAATGAAGATGGCTTCGAACATGATCACGAAGTGGTACCACAGCGCCAGCAGGCCCTGGCCGAAGGCGCTGCCGAAGATGCTCGCCATGCCCACCGCCAGCGAGGGCGCACCGCCGGTGCGGTGGAAGAGGGTGGACTCACCCATCTGCTGCGCCAGTGCCTGCATGTGCTCGAGAGTGACCGGAAAGCCCCAGCCGGTGATGGTGTCCACGGCGGCCTGCGGCGTGCCGCCGACTGCGCCGGCGCCGACATTGATGGCGAAGTACACGCCCGGATCCAGCAGCGCTGCAGCAATCACCGCCATGATGGCCACGAACGACTCCATGACCATGCTGCCGTAGCCGACGAGGCGGATGTCCGCTTCGCTGGCGATGAGCTTGGGCGTGGTGCCGCTGCTGACCAGCGCATGAAAGCCGGAGACCGCGCCGCAGGCGATGGTGATGAACACGAACGGGAATATCTTGCCCGCGAACACCGGACCCGACCCATCGGTGAAGCGGGTGAAGGCGGGCATCCTGATGTCGGGCTGGATCAGCAGGATGGCCAGTGCCAGCAGTACCACCACGCCGATCTTGAGGAAGGTGGAGATGTAGTCCCGCGGCGCCAGCAGCACCCACACGGGCAGGATGGCGGCGATCCATCCATAGCCGATCACGAACGAAGCCAGCGGCACCCCATCCCAGTTGAAATACCGGCCCAGGATGTCGTGCCCGGCCACCCAGCCGCCGCCGACCACGGCCAGGATCAGCAGCACGAGGCCGAGCAGCGAGCCTTCGAGCACGCGCCCGGGGCGCCAGCTGCGCATGTAGAAGCCCACCAGGATGGCAATGGGAATGGTCGCGAACACGGTGAACGTCGCCCAGGCGCTGTGCCGCATGGCATTGACGATCACGAGCCCCAGCACCGCGATGATGATGACCAGGATCATCAGCGTGGCGACCATGGCGGCCATGCCGCCGATCCGTCCCAGCTCGTCGCGCGCCATCTGCCCGAGGCTGCGGCCGTCGCGGCGTGTGGAGAGGAACAGGATCATCATGTCCTGCACGCAGCCGCCGAGTACCGCACCCACCAGGATCCACAGCGTGCCCGGCAGGTACCCGAACTGCACGGCGAGCGTAGGTCCGACCAGGGGGCCGGCCCCGGCGATAGCGGCGAAGTGATGCCCGAATACCACCCAGCGATGTGTGGGCAGGTAGTCGCGGCCGTTCTCCAGGCGTTCGGCCGGAGTGGCCCGCATGGCGTCAGCGACCAGAACCCGGGTTTCCAGCCATTTCGCGTAGAAGCGGTACCCGAGGAAATAGATGCAGATCGCCGCCGTGACCAGCCACAGCGAGTTGATCGGTTCATCGCGGTGCAGCGCAATGCCACCCAGGGCAAAGGCGCCGGCCAGTGCCACAAGCACGCCAATGATTCTTGTCAGCATGGAAGCTGCTCCCCCGTTACTGCGGCCGAGTGTCGCAAGATTCAGTCCCTACCGCCAAGCCCCAGCAGGGGAGGCTTTGCTAGAATCCCTCACCGGGAAGGGTGGCAGAGTGGTCGATTGCACCGGTCTTGAAAACCGGCAACGGGCAACCGTTCGTGGGTTCGAATCCCACCCCTTCCGCCATGAGCCGCCGGTACGTTTTCCATCTGCTACTATCGCTTACGATCGCGCGACCGAAAAAAACCAGTGATCAACCCGGGGGAGGGAACATGAAACTGTCTCTTTGGGCTGCAGCGGCGACATGCGCCGCCACGTTTGGGGCCGGATCGTTTGCAGTGGCGGAGGCGCCGGCAACCGGCACCGTCCTGGTTGTGACCTCACATGATGCGCCGCTGGTGCGCGAAGGGGCGGGCTACATAGCGATGTATGACCCGGTCTCCGGGGCAAAGCGCGGGCAGATCGACATCGACCGCATCACGCCGCATGAGCTGATAGTGCTCAAGGATGGCAAGCGTGCGCTCGCTCCCGTATTCGGCAGCGGCGGTGTGGGCACTCCGGGTACGGATGGGGACAGCATTGCGGTCATCGACCTCGTTGCCCGCAAGGTGACCGGCTACATCGAGCTGGGCCGAAAGAACCGGCCGCACTTCGGAGTCCTCGGCGAGAAGGACGGGCTCGTCTACATCACCACGGAGCTGGATGACACGGTTACGGTCATCGACCCCCAGGCGCTCAAGGTGACGGCGATTCTGCCCACCGGCCAGCCCCAGTCGCACAACGTTGCCGTCTCGCGCGACGGCAAGCGGGCTTATACGTCGAATGTCTATGTCGGCACGGTCTCGGTCATCAACATCCCGAAGCGCAAGCTCGAGATGGTGGTTCCGGTAGCCGTGGGCGGCAAGGATCCCAGCGGCGGGCCGGTAAACTGGGCGGTGCAGCGCATCGTCGTGTCCAATGACGACAGGCTGGTCATGACTTGCGACTGGAAAACTTCGGAACTGGTGGCGATCGATACCCGCTCCCTGGAGATTGTCCACCGTGTCAAGATTCCCGCTCCCTGCTACGGCATGGCCGCCACCCACGATGGCCGCTTCATGCTGACCGCGGACTATGGTGCGGACAGCGTCTCGGTCATCGACATGAAATCGATGAAGCTGCTGCGCAGCATCCCCACACCGAAGAAGCCGCAGGAGATCGTGATCAGTCCCGCCGGGGACATGGCGTTCGTCACTTGCGTGGGAACGGACGAGATAGCACGCATCGACATGAAGAACTGGACTGTCGACAAGGTGATTGCCGGCGGCCGCTGGCCCGATGGCATTGCCTGGAGCCCCTTGTAGCCGGACAGCGTATTCCCCCATGGGCAGGATTGAAGCGGTGCGTGTGATGACAATCATGGAGATCACATGAAAACAGATCGACGCAGCGTCCTGAAATTGGCCGGCATGGGTTTGGGCACTGGAGCAGCGTTTGCTGCTGGCCTGAGCGCACAAGCGCAAGCGCCGGGCCAGCCGGCCGGCCAGCCGCGCCTCAAGAAGATCGACATCACCAATATCCAGACAACGGCGGGTCTGAGTCTGGCAGTGCGGACACCGCGTGGAGTCCTCGACATCGGAGCGGTGGAGCGCGAACGCAGGCTCGGACTGCCCACCAAGGCGATCGACGTGGTCGAAGGGCGCGGCAACCAGTCCGCCCTGGCTGCGCTGCTGGCCAACGGCGCTGCGACTGCTCCGGCCAAGCACCTGTTCAGCGAGACACAGGTGAAATTCGGCAACATCATCGAGAAGCCGGGCAAGATCATCTGCGTAGGCCTCAACTACGCGGCTCATGCCGCAGAAGGCGGGCGCCCGCCTCCCAAAGAACCCATCCTGTTCAACAAATTCAATACGGCGGTGAATCATCACAATGGCGTCATAGAAGTCAGCAAGGAGACGGCTCCGCCGAAGTGGGACTACGAGGCCGAACTGGTTCTGGTCATGGCCAGGGGCGGCCGCAACATTCCGGAATCGAGTGCGCTGGACTATGTGTTCGGCTATGCATCGGGCAATGATTTCACCAACCGTGACCTGCAAAACCGCTCCGCGCAATGGATGCTGGGCAAGACCCAGGACGGAGCCGGTCCGTTTGGTCCCTGGCTGGTCAGCGCTGACCAGGTCGACGTCAACAACCTGGACATGAAAATGATAGTCAATGGGGAGGTGCGTCAGAGTACCAACACCAGGCTGATGATCTTCAGTTGCGCGCAGATCATCGCTTATTGCTCCAGGTGTTTCACTCTCGAGCCCGGGGACGTGATTTTCACCGGAACCTGCGAGGGTGTGATCGCTGGCTATCCGCCGGAAAAGCAGGTCTGGCTAAAGCCAGGGGACAAGATGGTGACTTCCATCGAAAAGATTGGTGATCTCCACGTCACCCTGACTTGAAGGGCCGGGCCGGTCACCAGTGACCGGCCCGTTTTGAGCGAATATGGGTTTGACTACTTCAGATTTCGCTCCCACTCGGAGATCTGCTTTTCGGCGTCATCCTTGGTGATGCCATACTGTTCCTGCAGCCGCCCGGCCAGCTTTTCGCGCCGGCCGTTGATGATGTCGAAATCATCTTCGGTGATCTTTCCCCAGCGCTCGCGTACGCTGCCCTTGAACTGTTTCCAGTTGCCTTCGATACGATCCCAGTTCATGTGTTTCTCCTCGGGTTTGACGGCCAGTTCGCTGTGTACTGAGCGGACGTTGTCGGTGCGAAGCGCCATGCTTCCGACGTGACTATTGAAGACCCTGTGCACAGGAAGGGGTATCGGACAGCGTTGCCTTGCTCTTGTAGTTTGTCTCCTACAGGCTACCAAGGCGGCGCCTTCCTCCGGGGTTTGGGTCGGGCATGCTGTCACCGGATTTGCCGACCCAGGTGCGCGGGCGCTAGGCTGTGGTTCCGCAATATGACTGCTCATATATTCCGTCCGCGGATCGAGGTAGCGGACTTCGTCGAAGGTGCGCGCCGGGCCAGAGGTGTCGCGGTGATCATCGACGTGTTCCGCGCCTTTTCGGTGGCATGCTATGCCTATGCGCGCGAGGCCGAGCGGATCATTCCGCTGTCGGGAATCGCTGAATCGCTGGCGTTGAAGCGCGCACACCCGCAGTACATCGCCATCGGCGAACGCGATGGCCGCATGCTGGACGGGTTCGATTTCGGCAATTCGCCCACGGAGATCTGCCGGGCGGATGTGCGAGGCAGGACCATACTCCACACCACGAGCGCCGGCACCCAGGGCCTCACGAATGCCGCTGGCGCGGATATCGTGCTGACCGGCAGCCTCGTCAATGCCGCTGCAATCTGCCACTACATAGCGGAACTTGCGCCGCGGCAGGTGAGCATCGTGCGCATGGGGCTTGCTGCGCGCGAACGTTGCGCCGAAGATGATCTGTGCGCGGAGCTGTTGTGCGCGCGCCTTGGCGGCAGGCCATTCGAAACCGGCCGTGTTCGTGACGCGCTGCGCTCGGCTCCCGCTGCGAGGAAATTCTTCGATCCCGCGGCCACCTGGGCACCCGAGGAGGATTTCGACCTGTGCACGGACGTGGACCGCTTCGGTTTCGTGCTGCGTCTGGCGCGCGGTGGCGGCGAGCTCCCCTACCTCGAGAAGGTCGACTTGTAGCCCCTGTTTGGACTCCCGGAAGGCCGGGCAATGGGCATGGCGCGACTTCTGATGCCGCCGCGGATAAAATGGCCTCTACATGACAGTGAATGGCGGTTCCGCGAAAGCGGGCAACACGGGAGACTACTGATGAGCCGATCCAATCCGCGGCAGGCGGGCCTGCCGGTTTCGACAATCTGCCTGGCTGTGCTGGGTGCAGCCTTCACGGCCACGGCCGCGTACTCGCAAGGCATCGAGCGCGACGCAGCAATCATCAGCGAGCAGATCTCGAACCGTGTCGACGCCTATATTTACAAGGCCGGTACGCGCTCGAAGCTGGAGTTCCGCGGCACAACCCTAGCCGGGCGCGCGGTCGGCACGGCGCGGGTGGTGACCGAGGCGACGCGCACCTCGATCGAGGCGGATTTCCGTGACCTGCCGCAGCCCGGCACGCTGGGGCCTTATACGGTCTACATGCTCTGGGCGATCACTCCCGAGGGGCGCGGCAATGCGCTGGGCGTGCTGCAGTTGTCGCGTTCGGGCAAGGCGAAGATCGAGACGGTCACGCCGCTCAACGGCTTTGCGATGATCGTCACCGCCGAGCCGCACTTCCTGGTCAGTGTGCCCTCGATGCAGGTGGTGATGCGTAACATCGCGGTGGAGTTCGAGGGGCGTACGCAGCCGGTGACCACACTGGCGGACCGCGCCGACTACAGCGGCCTCGCCAAGCTGGCGCCGGCCTCCAAGCGTCCGGTGCAGGTCGAGCAGGCGACCTATGCAGTGGAGATCGCAGAGGCTGCGGGCGCGGCAACGCTGGCGCCAGGGCCGCTCGCTACCGCGAAGCAGGCGCTGGATGCGGCCGATGCGGCATGGCGGGCCAAGTCTTCGGCCGAGCGGCGGCGCGCTCCGGAACTGGGTCGGGTTGCCATGCAGGCGGGCGAGGATGCGCGCATTGCGGCGGTACGCCGCGCCGAGGAACTCAAGCGCGAGGCGGCACAGAAGGATGCCGAGGAATCGCAGCGGCGTGCCGAAGAGGCACGCCGGCTCGCCGAGGAGAACGCGCGCAATGCCGAACGCGCGGCGGCGCTCGCGGCCACCGAAGCCGAGCGGGCCAAGAACGCCGAGGGCGCAGCGGCCAGGGCCCGGGCCGAGCTGCTGCAGCGGATGAATCAGGTGCTGCCGACCCGCGATACGCCCCGCGGCCTCGTCGCCGAGATCGGCGGTGTGCAGTTCGCCACGGCCCGGGCCACCCTGGAAAGCGGTGCACGCGAAAGTCTGGCGCGTCTGTCAGGCATTCTCTCGGCCTATCCGGAGCTGAAGCTGAAGATCGAGGGGCATACCGACAATGTCGGCAGTGCCGAGACCAATTCCAGGCTGTCATACGAGCGGGCGACTGCGGTGCGCGACTACCTGGCCAGTCTGGGCGTGCCGGCTTCGAGCATCGATGTCGATGGTCTCGGGCCGTCGAACCCGGTTGCGGACAATGCGACGGCCGAGGGCCGTGCGCGCAACCGGCGCGTCGAGGTGATCGTCTCGGGCGAAGGCATCACGCCGCGCTGACTTTGCCGGATTCCGGCCCGGTGCCGCGTTTGCGGTACCGGGCCTGGGCTGGCCAGATGGTGATCTTCCGCTTATGAGTGAACGACTGGAACAGATCGAGATCAAGATCGCGTATCTCGAGCAGGCCAATGCGCAATTGAGCGATGTGATCTTCCGGCAGCGGCAGGAACTGGAGGCGCTGCGCCAGACCATTGCAGCGCTGACGGAACGCTTCGAGGCGGCGCAGTCGCAGCCGACTGGCTACTCGCTCGAAGACGAGAAGCCGCCGCATTACTGATTCCGCCCTTGCCGGCGGAGGGTCCATCCCCCGGAGCGGTTGGTCGCGCCGGAGCTATTTCAGCAGGCTTTCGATCGCCTCGTTGAATTCCGCTGATTCCGGCGTGACGCGGCTGCCCAGGTGCTTGATCACGGTGCCGTCGGCGCGCACCAGATACTTGTTGAAGTTCCAGTTCGGCTCCGCCGTCTGGCGTGCAAGCTCCTTGAAGACGCCGTTTGCGTCCGCGCCTTTCACATGCTGCGGAGCGAGCATCGTGAACGTGACGCCATAATTCAGGAAGCAGGTGTCGGCCGCCTTGCCCTCGTCCTTGTCTTCCTGGTTGAAATCGTCGGACGAGAAGCCGACCACGACCAGCCCGCGATCCTTGTATTTCTGGTGCACAGCTTCCAGCCCCTTGAACTGTGGCGTGAAGCCGCAATGGCTGGCGGTGTTGACGATCAACAGCGGCTTGCCCGCAAAGCTCTGGCACAGATTCACGGACTGCGAGGAGTGCAGCTTGCGGAATGTGGAATCGAGGTATTTCGCGCAGGTGGCCGCGGGAGCGGCGCCGGGTGCAGTGGCGGGTGCCGGAAGTGTTGTGGCCGGAGCAACCAGGGCAGCGGACAGGAGCGCAGCTGCGATTTTCATGGCGGAATCCTCGCGTAGTAATACGGGCAGGCTATCAGAGTCGCCGGAGAGACGCATGAGCAGTCAAGTGACCCATCCATGAACGATGCGGTTGACCGCCGCGCCGCCGGCGATCAGCCAGCCGAACAGCAGTGCGGCGAGGAGCAGCGGCTTGACTCCTGCTTGGCGGATCGCCGACAGGTGGGTGGTGAGGCCAAGCGCTGCCATGGATATCGTCAGCAGCCAGGTGTCGACGCTGACCAGGTCGGTGTGCAGGCGGGGCGGCAGCGGCAGCAGTGTGTTCAGGCCCGTCATGCCGACGAAGGCGAAGGCAAACCACGGGATCGCCAGCGGTGAGGCCGTGCCGGGATGGTCGCTGCAGTGGGTCTCGCGGCGGCGCATCCTCACAGACAGCATCAGCAGGAAGGGCGCCAGCATCATCACGCGCACCAGTTTGGCGATGATGGCGCTGTCGGCCGCTTCGGGACTGACGGCACGTGCGACGGCCAGCACCTGCGCGACTTCGTGCACGGTGGAGCCGATGTACATGCCGAACCCGTGCGCATCGGCCGGTACCACCTGCCAGGCGAGATTCCATCGATACAGCAACGGATAGACGGCGATGGCGAGTGTCCCGAACACGACCACAGTCGAGACGGCAATCGTCACCTGTTCGGCGCGCGCCTTGACCACCGGCTCGGAGGCCATCACGGCAGCCGCGCCGCAAATTGCGCTGCCCGCGCCGATCAGCACCGTCGTGTGCCCGTCGAGCCCGAATACCCTTTTTCCCAGCAGCAGCGCCATGCCGAAGGTGGAGGAGAGGAGCAGCGCGTCGATGAGAATGCCGCTGAAACCCACGGCCGCTACGTCATGGAAGGTGAGCCGGAAGCCATACAGGACGATGCCGGTGCGCAGCAGCGTCTGCCTCGCCATGCCGATACCTGGCCCGCACCGCGCGCCGAGGCGTGGATACAACGTGTTGCCGAGCGCAATGCCCAGCAGGATGGCGATGATCAGGGAACTCATGCCATGCGTCTGCAGCCAGGGCAGATTGCCGAGCCGGATCGCCGCCAGCGCGACCGCAGCTCCCAACGCGAGGCCGGGCAGTCTCTGCAGCAGGACGGACGTGCTGCGCGTCAGCATCAAGCCGAAAGATTGCATGTGACTCCTGCAAGTGGTTGCTTGCCGGGAGTCTAGGAGGCGCTGTATCTTCAATAAAACAGATTAATATCGTATTATTAACCTAATAAATAGATATATAGCCACGAGCCCGTGCGCATCACTCTACGCCAGCTGCAAATCTTTCTTGCCATTGCGGACCATGGCAGCACCACCGCGGCGGCCGTGGCGGTGGCGCTATCGCAATCGGCCACCAGTGCGGCGCTCAACGAGCTGGAGACCCTGCTCGGCATCCACCTGTTCGACCGTGTCGGCAAGCGGCTTGTCATCAATGACAGCGGTCGCATGCTGCTGCCGCAGGCGCGCCAGATGCTGGATGCGGCAGGGACGATCGAGGCCCAGTTCCGCCGGCCCGATACCGCGGATGGGGCAGGTCTTCGCATCGGGGCCAGCACGACCATCGGCATCTATCTGATGCCGCGCATGCTGGCGCATTTTGCCGGGCGATCGCCGGCGGCGCCGCAGGTGACGATTGCCAATACCCGCGCCGTGGCTGCGGCGGTGGCGGCATTTGATGTCGATATCGGGCTAATCGAAGGGCCGTGCCACGAACCCCAGCTGCGTGCCGAGCCCTGGCTGACGGATCAGCTGGCGGTGGTGTGCGCGCCGCGCCATCCGCTCGCAGCCCTTGGCGGCAAGGTGCCGCTGGCCGGTTTGCGCCAGGCGCGGTGGTTGCTACGCGAAACCGGGTCCGGCACACGCGAGGCGGTCGAGCATGCGTTGCTGCCGCATCTGCACATGCTGCACTCAGCCGGCGAATTCAGTAACTCGGAGGCGATCAAACATGCGGCGGAAGCCGGGCTGGGACTGGCCTGCCTGTCGCGGCTGGTGGTGGCTGATCTGGTGCAGGTCGGCCGTCTGGTCGAGCTGCAGACGGCGCTGCCGCGATTGCAGCGCCATTTCTACCTGGTCCATCATCGCAACAAACTGCTGTCGGCCCGGCTGGAATCCTTCCTGCAGTTTAGCCGCGGCTGGGTTGCCAGCGAAGTTGCGCCCGCTGGTGCGAAAATGTTCTAGGCTGGCGGCAGGCAAATCCGGCGTATCGAGCGAGCGATCCCATGTCGATCAAAGCCGCCCTCCATCACCTCACCCACTATCGTTACGACCAGCCCGTCGTGCTGGCGCCGCAGATCCTGCGGCTGCATCCGGCGCCGCATTCGCGCACCAAAGTGCTGAGCCACTCCCTGCGGGTTACACCCCAGCGGCACTTCGTCAACATCCAGCAGGATCCCTACGGCAACGTGCTGGCGCGTTTCGTCTTTCCCGAGCCGGTCAGCGAGCTGAAGATCGAGGTCGATCTGGTCGCCGACATGACGGTCTACAACCCTTTCGACTTCTTCGTGGAGGAGGAGGCGGAAACCTGGCCGTTCGAGTATCCCGAGGCGCTGCGCGAGGATCTTTCCATCTACCGCCGCGCCGAGCCGGCCGGTGAGCTGCTGGAGAGGTTTCTGCAGGGCGTCGACCGCTCGCGCCAGAACACCGTGAATTTCGTCACCGCCCTCAATGCCCGCGTGCAGCGCGAAATCGGCTACATCGTGCGCATGGAAGCCGGCGTCCAGACTCCGGAGCAGACGCTGGCACGTGCCCAGGGCAGCTGCCGCGATTCCGGCTGGCTGCTGGTGCAGGTGTTGCGCCATCTGGGTTTCGCCTCCCGGTTTGTCTCGGGCTACCTGATCCAGCTGAAGCCGGATCTCGTTTCCCTTGATGGCCCGCCGGGCACCGACCATGATTTCACGGACCTGCATGCCTGGTGTGAGGTGTATATCCCCGGCGCCGGCTGGGTGGGGCTCGACCCCACTTCGGGACTGCTGACCGGCGAGAGTCACATCCCGCTTGCCGCCACGCCGCACTACCGCAACGCGGCCCCCATCGCGGGCAGCTATTCCGGCACCGCCAGAGTCGCGTTCGAATTCGACATGCGGGTGAGCCGCCTCGCCGAGCATCCGCGCATCACCAAGCCGTTTTCCGACGAGAGCTGGAGCCGGCTCGACGCGCTGGGCCACAAGGTCGATGCCGAGATTGCAGCCGCCGACATGCGTCTGACCATGGGCGGCGAGCCCACCTTTGTCTCGATCGATGATTTCCAGAGCCCCGAATGGAACAGCGAGGCGGTGGGTCCGCAGAAGCGGGCGCTGGCCGATACGTTGATCCGGCGCCTGGCGCAGCGCTTTGCGCCGCAGGGGCTGCTGCACCATGGACAGGGCAAGTGGTATCCGGGTGAAAGCCTGCCGCGCTGGACTTTTTCCCTCTACTGGCGGCAGGACGGCGTGCCGCTGTGGGGCAACGCGGATCTCATCGCCCGCGAGAATGCCTTGACGGAAGCGACCGCGCAAGACGCCGGCCGCCTGCTCGAGGCCATCGCCGGCAATCTGGGGCTAGATGGCTCCACCATCGATCCAGTATTCGAGGATCCGGCCGAGTGGCTGCTCAAGGAGGTACGCCTGCCGGACAATGTCGATCCGGCCAATTCCGGCCTTGCCGATCCCGAGGCCCGTGCCCGCATGGCGCGGGTGTTCGAGCGTGGCCTTGCCACGCCTATCGGTTATGTGATGCCGGTACAGCGCTGGAACGCTCATGCCGCGCAGCGCCGCTGGATCAGCGAGAAATGGCGCACCCGCCGCGACCGGCTGTATCTGGCTCCCGGGGATTCGGCAGCCGGCTACCGGTTGCCGCTGACCTCGCTGCGCTTCATCCCGCCGGCTTCCTATCCGCATGTGGTGCCGGCCGACCCGCATGCGCCGCTGGAAGCCTTGCCGGACTTCGATGCCCTGCGGTCCCGTCAGGAGCAGGCGCGTGAGGCTGACAGCCAGCGCCGCGCTTCCTTCACGGCTGATCCCGGCGGCCAGCAGCAGATCAACGAGCAGGTCCTCGACGAGATCCAGGGGCATGTACGCACGGCACTGACCACCGAGTTGCGCGATGGGCACCTGTGCGTCTTCTTCCCGCCGGTTTCCAGCCTCGAGGACTATCTCGAACTCGTGGCCGCCACGGAGGCCGCCGCCCGGGAAGTGCATCTGCCAGTACAGATCGAGGGCTATCCGCCTCCCTACGATCCGCGCCTCAATGTCATCCGTGTGGCGCCGGATCCCGGTGTCATCGAGGTGAACATCCAGCCGGCCGCCAGCTGGAACGACTGCGTTGCCATCACCACGGCCATTTACGAGGAAGCGCGCCAGTCCCGTCTCGGAGCCGACAAGTTCATGATCGATGGCCGCCACACCGGTACCGGCGGTGGCAACCATGTCGTGGTCGGCGGCCGCACTCCCCCTGACAGCCCGTTTCTCAGACGTCCTGACCTGCTCAAGAGCATGGTGCTGTACTGGCAGCGTCATCCCTCGCTTTCCTATCTGTTCTCGGGGCTGTTCATCGGCCCCACCAGCCAGGCGCCGCGCATCGACGAGGCGCGCCATGACAGCCTTTACGAGCTGGAGATCGCGTTGCGTCAGGTGCCCGCTCCGGGTACTGGTGCGGCGCCCAGCCCGTGGCTGGTGGACCGGCTGTTCCGCAATCTGCTGGTGGATGTGACCGGCAACACCCATCGCACGGAAATATGCATCGACAAGCTCTATTCGCCCGATGGTCCCACCGGCCGGCTGGGGCTGGTCGAGCTGCGCGGCTTCGAGATGCCGCCTGATGCGCGCATGAGCCTGGCGCAGCAGCTGCTGGTGCGCGCCTTGCTGGTGCGCTTCTGGAAGGCGCCGCTGGAAGGCGGTTTCGTGCGCTGGGGCACCAGCCTGCACGACCGCTTCATGCTGCCGCATTACGTGTGGCGCGACTTCCTCGATGTGCTCGCTGATCTCTCCGCGCATGGATTTGTCTTCGAGCCCGAGTGGTTCGAGGCCCAGCTGGAATTCCGCTTTCCCTTCTGCGGCGAGGTCACCCACATGGGCCAGCACCTGGAGCTGCGGCAGGCGCTGGAGCCCTGGCATGTGATGGGTGAGCAGGGCGCCATCGGCGGCACGGTGCGTTTCGTGGATTCCTCGGTCGAGCGGTTGCAGGTCAGGTTCACCACCGACAACCCTGCCCGGTATGCCGTCACCTGCAATGGCCGCCTCGTGCCGCTGCAGGCCAGCGGCGTCGCCGGGGTGACGGTCGCAGGCGTGCGCTTCAAGGCCTGGCAGCCGGCATCGGGCCTGCACCCGGTACTGCCGGTGGATGCGCCGCTGACCTTCGATATCTACGACCGCTGGTCGGGTCGTTCCATCGGCGGCTGCGTCTATCACGTTGCGCATCCGGGCGGGCGCAATTACGACACCTTCCCTGTCAATGGCAATGAAGCCGAGGCCCGCCGGCTGGCGCGTTTCGTCCCCACCGGCCATACACCGGGCGGTTATCGCCTGGTGGAGGAGAGGACGGCGGACGAGTTTCCGTCGACCCTGGATCTGCGCCGGCGGCAATGAGTTATCTTTACCCGCGATGAGCAACCAACTCCAATCCCTGCAGCGCTGGTCCGTGATCGTTGCCGATACCGGCGATCTGGACGCCATCGAACGTTTCCGCCCGCAGGATGCGACCACCAATCCCAGCCTGATCTACGCCGCTGCGCGCGATGCGCGCTTCCGGCCACTGGTGGATGCCGCACTGGAAAAGGTCCACGGCATCGGCGGACGCGAGGAGCGCGCCAGCCGGCTGGTGGAGGAGCTGTTCGTGGCCTTCGGCCGCCGCATCCTCGATCTGGTTCCGGGGCGGGTTTCCACCGAAGTGGATGCACGCCTGTCTTTCGACGAGGCCGGTACGGTGCGCAAGGCGCAACGTTTCATCGAACTCTACGAGCAGGCCGGAGTTCCCCGCGAGCGCATCCTGGTGAAGATTGCCAGTACCTGGGAGGGCATAGCCGCCGCCGGCCGGCTGGAGCGCGAGGGGATCCGCTGCAATCTGACGCTGCTGTTCAGTTTTGCGCAGGCGCTGGCCTGTGCCGATGCCGGGGTGACGCTGATCTCGCCTTTTGTCGGCCGCATCTACGACTGGTACAAGGCTGCCAATGGCGGGCGAGAAATACCCCCGGAAGAAGATCCGGGAGTAGCCTCCGTCACCCGCATCTACAACTACTACAAGAAATTCGGATATGCCACGCAGGTGATGGGAGCGAGCTTCCGCAAGACCACCCAGATCCTGGATCTGGCCGGCTGCGATTTGCTGACCATCAGCCCCGAACTGCTCGCTGCGTTGCAGAAGGCCGAGGGCGATGTATCGCCGCGCCTCACCGCCGAAAAGGCGCGGACTGCAACGCTGGAGCGCCAGCACTTTGACGAAGCCGAGTTCCGCTGGCATCACAATGAGGATGCCATGGCTACCGAGAAACTGGCCGAGGGCATCCGCAAGTTCAATACCGACGGCGTGAAGCTGGTGGACTACGCGCTCGGGTTAACCTGAAGCGCGCCACTCCCGCGGCGAGGCGCCGAGCCGCTGGCGAAAGGCCCGGGACAGCGACGAGGTGCTGGCGAAGCCCAGCTCCGCGGCGATCAGCTTCACCGGTTCTCCGGCGCGCAGCATCGAGGTTGCGAGCGTCAGGCGCCAGTCCGTGAGATAGGCGGCAGGCGTAGTGCCGGTGGCCGTCTTGAAGCTTTCCGCAAAGGCGCTGCGCGACATGCCGGCGACGGCCGCCATCCTTGCAAGCTGCCAGTCCTCCTCGGGTGCGCGGTGCATGGCGACCAGTGCGCGCGCCAGGCGTGCATCCGACAGGCCGGCGATCAATCCGCTGCCCACACCGGCCCGGGCGGGATGATCCACCATCCAGCGCAGCAGCTGGATCAGCACCACTTCGAACATCCGGTCGGCGATCAGGCGCGAGCCGCAGCGGGGTTGATCGGTTTCGGCGAACAGCAGCTCCAGCGTGGGCAGCAGTCCATCGATCTCGCGCAGCGGCACGCTGATGAAGCCGGGCAGGGCGCTGACCACGGGATTGCGGTCGCCGCCGTCGAAATCAAGCGCGGCGCAGGTCAGATCCGCTCCCTCGCGCGGGGGATTGATGAACTCGTGATGCAGCGGCCGTGGATAGAAGAGCAGCGTGGGTTCGGTGACACGCAGGGTGGCGGCACGCGCACCTTCCGGGCGGTTGCGGACCGTCATCACACCCCGCCGCAGCACGTGCAGGAAGGCGCGGCCAGGCCGGGCCTGGAAGGTCGTCGTGCCGCACAGCCTGCCGGTGTGGAACAGTGATGCGCGCACGTGGAAACGTGCAAGCAAGGTGGAGAGCCGGTCGAGCGGTTCCCTGTTGCGATGGTTTCTGGACTTAACGGCAACTTTAGTGGACTTCATGACACCCATCATCCAGCGGCAGGGCGCAGGATGCAACCCGACCTCAACACCCAAGGAGTCCGTCATGTCCCGAGTTGCCCTGATCGATCCGCAGAACACCACCGAAGACCGCCGCGCCCTGCTGGGCCAGATCGAGCAGGCCTTCGGCACCATTCCCAACATGTTCCGTGCCGTTGCCAATTCTCCCGCGGCCCTGCGCAGCATGTGGGGCGCATTCGGCGCGCTGGGCGGCGGCGTGCTCGGCGCAAAGCTCGGCGAGCAGATTGCGGTGGCCGTGGCCGACCGCAATGCCTGCGAATATTGCCTGGCGGCGCACACTGCGCTGGGCCGCAACGCCGGCGCCACGGCAGCCGAGATGAGCGCAGCCCAGGCAGGCGAAGCCAGCGACGCGAAAACCGCCGCAGCACTGCGTTTCGGGCTGAAACTGGTCGAGGCCCGCGGCCAGGTGAGTGCGGCCGACGTGCAGCAGCTGCGCGCGGCGGGCTACACGGATCAGGATATCGTGGAGATCGTCGCCCACGTGGCCCTGAACCTGTTCACCAACTACGTCAATGTCGCGCTCGCGGTGCCCGTGGACTTTCCGGCCGTGAAGCTGCGGCCCCGGGGTTGATCGCGCCGGCCAGCCAGAGCTAGTCTCTGGCTGGCCCGGAAACAGCGGCTGTTCAATTAGGGGAGTCGGATGCGCCTGATCAGCGGAGCCGCCATTGCGGCCTTGAGTCTTTGCATCGCTTCGCCGGGTAGTGCCCAGACTCCCTCCGTGATGTATGTGCATGCCGGCGCGCTGCTGGACAAGCCCGGTCAGGCGCCCCGCGGTCCATCCACCATCGTCATTCGCGGCGGCAAGATCGAAGCGGTGCGGGAAGGTCTGGTGCAGCCGGAGGCAGGTGCCCGTCTGGTCGACCTCGGCAATCAATTCGTGCTGCCGGGACTCATCGACATGCACGTGCACATCTTCACGGACGACGACAAGATGCGTGCGCGCATCGAATCCTCCACGCGTGATGTGGAGGACAATCTGCTCATTGCCGTCGACAATGCCCGGCGCACGCTGGAGGCGGGTTTCACGACGATCCGCGATCTGGGTTCCGACACCCACAGCGTTACCGCGCTGCGCGATGCGATTGCCGCTGGACTCGTCCAGGGGCCGACGATCGTTGCGGCCGGCAGGGCAATCTCCATCACCGGCGGCCATGGCGATGGCGCCAACAACCTGAACCGGGATTACGCGGCGCTGGCCCGTGAGCGCGGAATCAATGTATGCAATGGTGCCGACGATTGCCGCCGGGCGGTGCGCGAGCAGATTTCGCAGGGAGCCGATGTCATCAAGTTCACGGCCAGCGGCGGTGTCCTGAGCAATGTCGCGGGCGGCCTCCGGCAGCAGATGTTCCCGGACGAGATGAAGGCCATAGTCGATACCGCCCATATGTTCGGCCGCAAGGTGGCGGCGCATGCGCATGGCAAGGATGGGATCGAAGCGGCGCTGGAAGCCGGCGTGGATTCCATCGAGCACGGCACCTTCAGCGATGCCGCCACCAACGCGTTGTTCAAGAAGCATGATGCCTGGCTGGTCCCGACGCTGCTCGCCCCGATAGCGGCGGTTGCCCAGGCGCGCGCTGGCGCGCGTCCGCCCCCCGTGCTCGCGAAGGCGGAGGAGAGCGCTCGGGTTCATCACGCGAATTTCGCGGCATCTCTGAAGGCGGGTGTGCGCATTGCCTTCGGGACCGATACGGGTGTCTCGTCGCATGGCCAGAACGCACAGGAGTTCGCGCTGCTGGTGAAGGCGGGGATGACTCCCGGCGCTGCGATCCGCGCCGCGACGCTCGATGCCGCCACGCTGCTCGGCCGCGTCGACAGCATCGGCACCATCGAGCCGGGCAAGGATGCGGACATCATCGCGGTGGCATCGAGTCCACTGAGCGATGTCACGGAGCTCGAGCGGGTACGTTTTGTGATGCATCGCGGCGTCGTGCACAAGCTGGACGGCGCACGTCAGGCGTTTCCGCAACTGTAGGAGTGGAGACCATGCCCAGGAGCCTCCCCATGCCTCGCGCTTCATTGATGATCCTGGCGGGGTTGTGGCTGCTGGGGTGGAGTGCATCGGCCATTGCCGCCGAACCCGTCGGACAGCTGCGGCTGTATGCCCTCAACTGCGGCGACATGTACACGAAGAACAAGGGGTTCTTCTCCGACACCGGCGAATATGATGGCCAGAGCCATGCAGGCATTTCCCCCTGCTTCGTGATCCGCCATCCCCAGGGCACGTTGTTGTGGAACAGCGGCATGCGAAGAATTTTCCGAAGTCCACCTGGATCGTGAACAAGCTGGAAGTGGACGCGGTCAACGCAAATCCGCCGGTGGTCGCCGCCAGCGACGATTTCAGAAAGGCGCTCACCGCGGCGAAACAGGAAGTGATCCGCGGAGATTTCGACGTGTTCGGGGATGGTTCGGTGCGCATACTCAAATCCCCCGGCCACACGCCGGGTCACCAGTCACTGATCGTGAAACTGAAAAAAACCGGCGCGGTCGTGCTTTCAGGAGATCTCTACCACATGCGCGACAACCGCAAGTTTCATCGTGTTCCCGGCGGCAACTACAGCCGCCCAGACACTCTGGCCTCCTTCGACCGCATCGACAGGATCGTCGTCAACAACAAGGCCCGCCTGGTGATCGAGCATGATCGCGACGATTTCGCCGCGCTGCCGAAGTTTCCTGCATATCTGGACTGAACTGCCGTATTGCGGGTGTCCGCGTTCATGTCGATCGAACTTCCGGGTCTGAGCGCGTCGCAGGCCCTGCGTCTCCTGGATGGCGGTGACCTGACTGCATGGGCCTACGTGCAGTCGCTGCTGGAGCGGACGCGCAGATGTGCGGAGCTGAACAGCCTGATTGCGGTGAACGCCTCGGGCGCGCTGGCGGCGGCGCGCAGGATCGACGCGTTGCGCAAGAAGGGTACGAGGCTGCCGCCGCTGGCCGGACTGCCCCTGGTCGTGAAGGACAATATCGACTTCGCCGGCATGCCGACCACGGGCGGTACGCCGGCGCTGCGTGACTTCCGGCCGGCCGCAACCGCACCGGCGCTGCAGCGGCTGCTCGATGCCGGAGCGATCGTTCTGGGCAAGGCGAACATGCATGAACTGGCTCTGGGCGTGACCAGCACGAACTTCGCGCCCTTCACGGGCGCCGTGCGCAATCCCTATGATATCGCGCGCGTTGCCGGCGGCTCCTCCGGAGGCACCGCCGCCGCGATAGCCGCTGGCATTGCGCCGGCAGGCCTGGGTACGGATACGGGAGGGTCGGTGCGCATTCCGGCTTCGTTCTGCGGACTCGCCGGACTGCGTCCCTCCGTGGGCAATGGCGGCGCGCAGCGGCGCTATGAAGGCCGGGGAGTGCTGCCGATCAGCCATACACGCGATGTGATCGGACCGATGGCGCGCATGATGGAGGATGTGGCGCTGCTCGACTCCGTCATGAGCGGCGAACCGTTGATCGAGCCTGTTGCAGTTGCGGGGGCGCGCTTCGGGATGGCGCGCCTGTTCTGGGAGGATGCGGATGGCGCGGTCGCGGCCGTCATGGAGCGCGCGCTGGTCCGTTTGCAGTCTGCAGGTGCCGTACTCGTTGATGTGGATCTGTCCGGCCTTGGCGGATTGACTGCCGAGACCGCGTTCGTCATCGCCGCCCATGAAGCCCGCGAGGATATTGCTTCCTATCTATCGGGAGCACCGGGCAACCGGGTGACTCTGGCGGACGTGGTCCGCGAGATCGCCAGTCCTGACGTGAGGGCAATCATGGATGATGTCATGCGTGGCGATCTCGCGCGGGAATACGAATTTGCCATCACCCAGGGCCGTCCGCGCATGCAGGGTATCTATGCCCGGTGTTTCGCGGAGCATGCGCTCGACGCGCTGGTTTTTCCCACCGTGACCGTGCCGCCGCCGGTGATAGATCCCGTCCGGGGTTCGGTGCCGGGTTTCTTTGCGGCGGCGATCCGCAATACCGATGCGGGCAGTACGGCAGGCTTGCCGGGCATCACCGTTCCTGCAGGAGCCACGCCTGGCGGGCTGCCGGTCGGCATTGCGCTGGATGGGCCGGTGGGCAGCGACCGCCGGCTGATGGGACTGGGAATGAGTGCGGAAGCGATACTGTGTGCGGCGTGATGATTGCGGGAGTGGTGGAATGCGGATACTCGTGCTGGGCGCCGGAGGTATTGGCGGCTATTTCGGAGCGAGGCTGGCGGCAGCCGGAGTCGACGTCCGGTTTCTCGTGAGGCCGGCGCGTGCCGAGATTCTCGCCCGGCACGGACTGGTCGTTGCAAGCCCTATGGGAGATCTGCGCATTCCGGTCCGGACGCTGACCCAGGCCCGTGACACATTCGACGCCGTGCTGCTGGCCTGCAAGGCATATGACTTCGAGGGCGCCATGCAGGCCATCGCTCCCGCCGTGGGGCCTGGCACGCTCATTCTCCCTCTGCTGAACGGCCTGCGTCATCTGGATGCGCTCGATGTCCGCTTCGGTGCGGCCCGTGTGCTCGGTGGCCTGTGCCATATCCATGTGACCCTGGGGCCGGAGGGAGAAGTCCGGCATATGGGTACATTGCAGCGTCTTGTCCTGGGAGCGCGCCAGCCCGTGCAGCAGCAGGCCGCGAGTGCCCTGCACGAGGTATTGTCTCGCGGCGGATTCAAACCTGTGCTCAGCGATGCGATCGTGCAGGAAATGTGGGAGAAATTCGTTTTTCTCACCGCCTATGCGGGAATGACCACACTGATGCGCGCTCCCGTGGGCGCCATCCTCGCTGCGGATGACGGGGAAGCCCTCATGCGGGAGATGCTGCAGGAATGCAGCGCCACCGCGGCGGCAAACGGTCACGGGCCACGGCCCGAAGCGTTGTCGTGGATGGTGTCGACCCTGACGGAACGGGGCTCCGCGGGCACTTCGTCGATGCTGCGCGATGTGCAGCGCCACGGACCCACCGAGCACGAGCACATCATGGGCGACATGCTCGCCCGTGCGCGCGCGGCGGACATCGGGGCGCCGCTGCTGCGCGTGAGCCTCGCGCATCTGCAGGCCTACGAAGCTCAGCGGGCTGCGCCAACCTGATTTGCCACGCGACGGTGCCCGAAGGTAACTTGGGCGAAAAAAGGGGGATTTCATGCGGCAGGCATTGCTGACAGCGCTGTTTGTATCCTTGATGCCGGTTGTCTGCCGCGCCGAGTGGTTCGTGGCGTCGAGTCCAAATTTCGTCGTGTATGCCGACGACAGCGAGCGGGACATCCGTACCTTCTCCCAGCAGCTCGAGCGTTTCCACGCCGCAATCAGCCTGGTGACCAACACGCGCCCGGAAACTCCTAGCCCATCGAACCGGGTAACGGTCTATGTGGTGAAGAATCCGGTCGAGGTCCGCAAGCTGTATGGGGACCGCAAGGCGGATATCGGTGCGTTTTATGTGCCGCGGGCTGGTGGTTCCCTGGCCATCGTGCCCGGCATCAAGACGGGTACCACGGATCTGGACTTCTCGATGATCGCCTTGCTGCATGAATATGCCCATCACTTCATGTTCACCAGCAGCAGCTTCGCCATGCCGCGCTGGTATGCGGAAGGGGCCGCGGAGTTCTTCGCCTCCGCGAGTTTCTTCCCGGACGGCCGCGTAGGCATCGGCCGGCCGGCACAGCATCGCGCAGCCGAGTTCGTCTACGCGCGCGACGTGAAAGTCTCGGAGCTCCTGGATACTCGGGCGGAGCGTACGCGCAAGGGAGGCGATGCGTTCTACGGGAAGAGCTGGCTGCTGTTCCACTATCTGACTTTCGAAAAGGCGCGTGCAGGTCAACTGAGGAACTATCTGCGCCTGCTGTCCCGGGGGAGCGGTTCGCTGGATGCTGGCCGGGAGGCTTTCGGCGACCTGGACAAGCTCGAGAAGGAACTGGATGCCTACCTGCACAGGGGGAAGATCCTGGCCTTCACCCTGTCTGCGGCCGCGCTGGAGACAGGGCCGATCGCGGTGCGAGTCCTGCGGGAGGGCGAAGCAGCCGCCATGCCGGTTCGCATCCGTTCGCGCCGCGGTGTCACGCTGGAGCAGGCCAGTGCCTTGCTGCCGGAGGCACGGGCGGTTGCGGCGCGATTCCCGCAGGATCCTGCGGTCCTGGCCGTGCTGGCGGAGGCCGAGCACGATGCACAGAACTATGCAGAGGCGATCGCCGCTGCCGATGCGGCTCTGGCCCTGGATCCGTCGCTGGTCGATGCGTACATCCAGAAAGGACTGTCATTGTTCCGTCTTGCGGCAGGGGAGGCGGACGCCGCCGCCTACACCCGTGCGCGCGAGCCTTTTCTGGCGCTGAACAAGCTGGAACCCGATCATCCGCTTCCACTCATCTACAACTATCTGGTCTTTACGGCGCAGCATCGGCAGCCCCCCGAGAATGCCGTGAACGGACTGCGCCGCGCTGCAGAACTGGCGCCTTTCGATTCGTCGCTGCGCCTGATGCTGGCGGCTGAACTCATCCGGCGCAGGCAGTTTCCCGAGGCTCGGGAGGATCTGCGCTCGGTGGCCTACAATCCGCATGGCGGCCGCGTGGCGGAGGCGGCCCAGCGCGTATTGACGCAGATGGAGGACTCGCCGGACTGGGACGGCGCGAATCTCGATGCGCTGCTGGCGGGTTTGCCCGCGGATTGACCGCAATCAATACGGCCGATGGCGGGGAGCCTCATGCTGCAGCCACAGGTTGAGGAGATTGCGATGGACAGGACCATGAAAGCCGCTGTTGTGCGGGAATTTGGCAAGCCGCTGGTCATCGAGGAGGTTCCGGTGCCGCGCCCGCGGGCCGGCGAGATCCTGGTGAAGGTCGCGGCCTGCGGTGTCTGCCACACGGATTTGCACGCGGCCGAGGGCGACTGGCCGGCGAAACCCCGTCCGCCGTTCATCCCCGGCCACGAGGGCGTGGGCCATGTGGCTGCGGTTGGCGCAGGCGTGACCCATGTGAGGGAAGGCGACCGCGTAGGCGTGCCTTGGCTGTATTCGGCCTGCGGCCACTGCACGCACTGCCTCGGTGCCTGGGAGACGCTGTGCGAATCGCAGCGGAATACAGGCTACTCGGTCAACGGCAGCTTTGCCGAGTATGTGCTGGCCGATCCCGGCTACGTGGGCCATTTGCCGCGAAGTGTGGATTTCATCGGAATCGCGCCGGTGCTATGCGCAGGCGTGACCGTCTACAAAGGTCTGAAGGTCACCGACACCAAGCCAGGAGACTGGGTGGCAATCTCCGGCATCGGTGGCCTGGGCCACATGGCGGTGCAATATGCGAAAGCCATGGGCCTGAACGTGGCCGCAGTGGACGTGGACGATGCCAAGCTGCGGCTGGCCGAGAGATTGGGCGCGAGAGTCACGGTCAATGCCCGCACCACCGATCCGGCAACCTTTCTCAGGAAGGAGATCGGCGGCGCTCATGGAGCGCTGGTGACCGCGGTCTCGCTGAAGGCATTTGAACAGGCTACCGGCATGCTGCGCCGCGGCGGCACTGTGTCGCTGGTCGGCCTGCCGCCTGGTGGTTTTCCGCTCGACATCTTCGGCATGGTGCTCAATGGCATAACCGTGCGCGGCTCGATCGTCGGCACGCGGCTGGACCTGCAGGAGTCGCTGGAATTCGCCGAACAAGGCAAGGTGCAGGCCAGGGTGACCACCGAGAAGCTCGGCAACATCAACGATGTGTTCGCCCGCATGCACCGCGGCGATATCGAAGGCCGCATCGTGCTCGACATGTCGGCCTGAATCTCAGCGCAGCGTCTCCTGGTCGCCGCTGTCGATGAAGCCGCGCGATTGCCGCTGCCAAAGCCGCGCATAGATTCCACCCGCGGCAACCAGCGCTTCGTGCGTTCCCTGCTCGACGATGGCGCCTTGGTCCATCACGATCAGCCGGTCCATTGCCGCGATGGTGGAAAGCCGATGGGCGATGGCGATGACGGTCTTGCCTTGCATCAGCCGGTAGAGGTTTTCCTGGATGGCGGCCTCGACCTCAGAATCCAGCGCCGAAGTGGCTTCGTCGAGCACCAGTACCGGTGCGTTCTTGAGCAGCACGCGTGCGATGGCGATGCGCTGACGCTGCCCGCCGGAGAGCTTCACGCCGCGTTCGCCGACATGGGCGTCGTAGCCGCGGCGCCCATCCCTGTCGCTCAGCTCCAGAATGAAGTCGTGCGCGCGGGCCTGCTTCGCAGCCTCGATCATTTCCGCCTCGCTGGCGTCGGGGCGACCGTAGAGGATGTTGTCGCGCACCGAGCGATGCAGCAGCGACGTGTCCTGCGTGACCACACCGATCTGCGCGCGCAGTGTGTCCTGCTGCACGCTGGCAACATCGATGCCATCGACGAGGATGCGGCCGCTTTCGCAGTCGTGGAATCGCAGCAGCAGGTTCACCAGCGTGGATTTGCCGGCGCCGGAGCGACCGACCACGCCGATTTTCTCGCCCGGGCGCACATGCAGGTCGAGGCGCTCCATCATGCCGCCGGCCTTGCCGTAGTGGAAACCGACACCCTCGAAACGGATGTCGCCGGCTGCGGGCGCCATTGCGGGCGCCTCGTGGGCATCGTCCACGGTCGGCGGCAGCGAGATCGAAGTGATGCCATCGTGCACCGTGCCAATGTTCTCGAACAGCGCCGACAGCTCCCACACTATCCACTGCGACATGCCGAGGATGCGCAGTGCCAGTGCCAGCGCCACGGCGATGGTGCCCGCGCTCACCGCGTTCTGATGCCACAGCCACAGCCCGAGCGCCACGGTCGCAAACAGCAGCGCCATATTCAGCCCATACAGCAGGCTCCAGACGCGCGTGGACAGCCGCATCTGCGGATACACGGTTGCGAGAAAACCGTCCATGGCCTCGTGCGTGTACGCCTGTTCGCGCTGTGAATGGGAGAACAGCTTGACGGTGGCGATATTGGTGTAGCTGTCGACGATGCGGCCGGTCATTTCCGAGCGCGCGTCGGCCTGGGCCCGCGATATGCGCTCCATGCGCGGCACGAAATACCGCATGAGCAGGCTGTAGAGGAGAATCCAGACCAGGAAGGGCAGCGTCATCCGCAGATCCGATGCACCTGCCACGGCCAGGGTGCCGAGGAAGAACACCAGGATGTAGTTGCCGATGTCGATCAGCTTGATGACGGTTTCGCGGACCGCGAGCGAAGTCTGCATCAGCTTGGTGGCGATGCGGCCGGCGAACTCGTCCTGGAAGTAACCCATGGACTGGCGCAGCAGGTAGCGGTGCACGTTCCAGCGGATGCGCATCGGGAAGTTGCCGAGCAGGGTCTGGTGCTGCACGAGGGAATTCAGCAGCACCGTCGCAGGCAGTGCCACCGCCACCAGCACGCCCATCCACAGCAGGCGCCGGCCTTCCTCGGCAAGGAAGGTGGCGGGAGTGCTGGCTCCCAGCCGGTCGACCAGGGATCCAACGTAGGCGTACAGCAGCAGCTCGGCGACGGCAATGCCGGTAGTGGTCAGTGCCAGCAGCAGCAGCCATTTTTCCGCGCCTCGCGTGTAGTGACGGCAAAAGGCATACAGCGTGCGCGGCGGCTGCGCGGGCGGATCGCCGGGAAAGGGGTCAAGGCGGGTTTCGAACCAGTGATACATGCGACAACGCCAGGCCAGTCAGTGCCGGCATTGTCGCCGATCGGCCGAGGCAGGGTCAGGCTGTCTGGTCTGCGGGGATTCTGGCATTGCGCCGTGCAAGCAGGGCGCGTACGCGGTTCTCCATCCACAGGTAGCAGCGGGCAAACACGATTCCGACCGCGAGGGCCGCGACCAGCGACACCCAGGGCATTTCGTGACCGAAGAGGCGGGTCACCACGGTATGCACATGCCAGTGGCTGAGGAAGATGAACATCGATGCGCCCGCGATCTCGCCGGCCAGTATCTTTATCGGTGCCGGAACGTAGAACTCGGGCACGAACAGCAGCAGGGCAGTTCCACCGTCCACCCAGTACATCGCCGAGGACGGACCCCACTTGATCCAGGTGGCCGCGACCACGGTCAGCATGGCGATGGTGCGCGCCGGAAAACTGCGGGCGCTGGCGATGACCATGCCGCAGACGAATGCCCAGGCATAGTTCTGGGGTGTGCGGTCGAAGATGTAGGTGGTATTCCAGAACCGCCCCATCACGAAATTGATGATCTCGACCACCG
Source organism: Steroidobacteraceae bacterium (assembly GCA_049841155.1). GTDB lineage: Bacteria > Pseudomonadota > Gammaproteobacteria > Steroidobacterales > Steroidobacteraceae > ZC4RG30. Next base: position 669,328 of record JASGHI010000003.1, on the reverse strand, counting down.
CCAGCAGCACCAGGGCGCTGAGCATGGGCTGCCGGTTGAACTGGGTTCTCACTGCCGGGAATGAGAACAGCAGTGCCGCCAGCAATAGCAGCTGGATGTAGAACTCCACGAAGTAGTAGGTGACGATCTTGTACTGCGAGGGATCGAAGAAATTGGATATCAGCAGCAGGGGTTTGAGCTCGAATGTCCGCGCTGCCAGCTGCAGCAGCGCCACCACGAGTATGGTGGGGATGGCTACGCGCAGCACCGTGCCGAGGATGGTGCTGACGCGGCCGCTGCGGTTGATTTCCGGCAGCTGGAAGCGCACCACGCTGTAGCCGGCGAGCAGCACGAGGAAGTAGGCGGCGCCCCAATTCCTGCTGTAGATGAACGCATCCACGTGCAGCGCGACGATGAAGGTCATGAACATCGCGCGCGTGAAGATCGAGGATTCCAGCCGCCGCCAGAACGATTTCTTCCGGCCCGCCATCCCGGCCTGCAGCTGGGCTACGCTCATTCCTTCCCAATGTGATGGCGGCGTTCCGAAACGGCGTTCGAAATCCATCGAGAAGCGGATGTATTGCAGGGAGTCTCCGCCCAGCGTCTCGAAGCTGTCCTCGGGGGTGACGGTGTGATCCGGGAACGAGCGCTGGAAGAAGGCCAGAACGCTGTGGTCGTCCGCGGCATCGGGCTGCGCCGGGGCAGCGAGCGGCTGTTCGGCGCGGAACTGCTCGGTGATCAACCGACGTTGCGCCTTGCCGGTGGCGGTGCGGGGAATGGCCTCGACCATGTTCACGTGCAGTGCATTGCCCGCCTCGACACCGAACTCGCGCAGGGCGGTGCTGGCGGCGGTCCGGATGCGGCTGCTGTCGGCATCGCCGGGCTCGGCAACCACGAGTACTCCGTCGCCGCGCAACGGGTCCGGTACACGGGCAACGGCGAGTTTCGTTCCCTGGCCGATCAGGCCGCGTATCCTGCCTTCGAGCAGGTCAGGCAGCACCTTGATGCCACCGATGTTGATGAGGTCGTCCGCGCGGCCGTCGTAGTGCAGATAACCGTCTTCGAAATGCCCCAGGTCGTTCGTCAGCAGCCACCCCTCGGCGTCCTGCAGTGCGTGCAGTCCCTCGGAGTCGATGCGCCATCGGGCCACATGCGGCCCGCGTATCTGCACACGGCCGTCGTCGGTGATCCGGACATGCGTGCCGCCGGTGGCTCTGCCCACGGATTCGAGCCGCTCCGCGGGCACATCGGAAATTTCCAGGAATGTGGTGCGGGAAGCCTCGGTCAAACCATAGTGCTGCACGATCCGGGCATTGGGGAACATTGCACGGATGGCGAGTTTCTCTTGCGCCGACATGTACTGCGAGCCGATCTCCATCCAGCGCAGCTTCGCTCCGGCATTGCCGATGACCTCGGGCGAGGCCAGCAGGATGCGCAGCAGCGTGGGAACGGCTGCCAGCGAATTCACTTCGCCCGCAGCCAGCATGCGCGCGAGCTCCAGCGGATCGAAGCCCCGGGGAGGCAGATAGGCGCGTCCGCCCACGGCGCTGATGGCGCGGAAACGGCCCATACCGAAGCTGTAGGTCGCCGGAACGCCTACGTACTCGCGCACCCCGGCATCCAGGCCCATTACTGCAATGATGCGCTCGGCGGCATCGGCAAGGTTTGCGTACGTGAGGACGATGCCCTTGGGTTTGCCCTCGGTGCCGGAGGTGTAGGCAACCTGGGCGGGTTCGTCCAGGTGGATCAGCGGATGGTGCCGTTCGTACCAGCCGCTGCGCTCCTCCGGAACCACCACCCGCTCGACCGTGATGCCGCCGAGGTCGCGGGCGGCGGCCTCGCTGGCCACTGCGACCAGCGGCTGGTGCGTGGCGTTGAGCTCCAGCACCAGCTCGACGTAGGACAGGGAGTTCCGGGCGACGATGGCGGTCGCCCGCAGATTGCCGTGGTTCATGGAGGAGGGGTGCAGCCTGACAAGCCGGTAGGATAACGCCGATGCGGCGGCGTGTTCAGCATCCGGCGCGCACCAGGTCACATAATGCATGAGGTGGCCGCATGCCGACTTCGCAGGGGTTGCGCCGCGCGATCGCGTATCCTGTGCCCATGTCGATCATGCGACGCCGGTGGCCATGGGTGCTGCTGGCGGTATTGCTGGCACCGGCCTTCCTGTTGCTTTCCTGCTCTCCGGCGGCGCAACCGTTGTCGCCGACGGCTGCCGACGTGGCGGCGGCCCGTGAGGTCTACTCACGCGTCAACGCACTACGCGGCGCCTCCCGCCCCTTGCCCATTGCCGCGAGCTGGCGCGAGCTTGCGGCCGTCGCCGAACTGGGCGGCCGCACGGCGGGATTCGCGAATGCGACATTCCTGCGCGACGGGGAGCGGGGTGTGCTGGTGGCAAGCCTGCCCCTGGCGCCTCATCTGTGGCTCAACGCCCGCGCCTTTCTGGCGGCCGGCCAGGAAGGTCAATTGCGCGTGAGCGGCCGTCTCGGCCTGCTGCCCGTGCCCGCGCGGCTGGTGCATGCCGCCATTGAACTCTCGCGCAATCACCTGCACCGCAAAGGGGCGGATATCCCGCCGCTGGACGAACTGGTGATGGACTTCGCGGTCGGGGATCGGGGGCTTTCCGCTCGGATGCGTCTGCCTGGCAGCGCGCGCATGCTCAGGACCCTGAGCGCACTGCGCGAGGAAGGCATCGATACCGGGCGTGTCGCGGCTCACTATTGCCGTCTCGTCGAGGCTCATCATGCCGATCCGCAGCGCGACTTCGCCGTGCTGGTGCGCAGGGTGTTCGGTGGGGCCGATGGCACTGCGGCGGACAATCGCGCGGCCTTCATGGCCCTGGCCGTACTGGTGGCCGGCACAGAAGTGGGTTTGCTGGCGGCGGAGCGCAGGCAGCTGACGCAGCGCTGCGGGGAGCCCGACGAGCAGGAGTTCGAACTGCTGGGCCGCAGCGACCTGGTGAAGCACTGGTCGGTGTCGGCGGCGCTGGCGGCGGCCTTCGGCTCGCAGGCTTCGATCTCGGTGGGCATCTGGAAGGAGATTTCCGACAGCGGCGATGGCGGTTCGGGCTTCTCGCTGGTGGATCTGGCCGCCGACCGTTCCGGCGTCTTCTGCGCGGAGAAGAGTGCGCAGGCGGAGCAGGCCGGTGACGCCAGAGCCTGGCTTGCGCAGGCGCGGCAGGAGGACCTGCTGCCGGTGAGTGCGCTGGCGCTGGCCGAGGGCATGAGCGAGGAGCAGTTCCGCAGCCGTTACACCAGCGTCGACAGCCCGGCATTCAGCAAGACGGTGGAGCACATCGACAAGACGCTTGCGGTCCTGATCCGCTTCGATGCCCCGAAGCCGTAGAGCCAGGGCCCGCGGGGCTCTTCACTCAGAAGGACGGTCCGATGGTGGGTTCACGGCGGACGGGTGCGTCCTTCGAGCGGATTCCCAGCATCAGGCTGAGGTCTTCCGGCCGATAGCGCTCCCTGGCGCGAACGCGGTGCAGGGTGATGCCTGCGCTCTTCATGGCCATGTCGAGGAAGGCGTCACGTTCACGGCGCGCCGGCGAGTCCTCCTGGCGCTGGTCCAGCTCGATGGCATAGCGGATGGCAAGCGTGTCGCGGTGGCACACGACGAAATCCACGTAGGTGTCGCGCAGTCGCCGGCGTGAGCGGATGAAGGTCCGGGCAGGCCCTGCCGGCTCGAGCACGTCCACCAGCCGCACTTTGGCCATGACACGCTCGTTGCCGGCGAGGATCTGTTCCAGTGCCCACAGAAACGACACTTCGGAGCGGGTCAGCAGCGAATCGCGGCGCCGGAAGCGTTCCCGGAACCGCAGCAGACCCAGCGCCAGGCTGATCACGACCACCAGCAGCAGCGCGACGCCAACCATGCCGATCTGGCTCGTCATCGGTTCAGCGGGACAGCCCGCGTCCATCCATGCGGTTTAGCGCGCCCGTACGTACTCTCCCGGTGCCGCGCCCAGCGGCGCATAGCCGGCGCTGGCATTGCCGGTCGGCGGCGGCGCAACCAGCTTCTTGCTGGAGTGTTCGGTCAGCCAGCGGTCCCACGCCGGCCACCACGCGCCCTGTTCGACCGGCGTCGTGCTCAACCATTTGTCCGGTGGCAGCAGGGTGGCTGCATCGTGCCAGGTGTGCATGCGGTAGCGGCGCCGCGGATGCTGCGCGCCGGTGACGATGCCGGCGTTGTGGCCGCCACTGGTCAGCAGGAAGGTGTAGTCGCTGGAACGGGTCAGCGAGCGCACCTTGTAGACCGACTGCCAGGGTGCAACGTGATCGGTCTCGGTGCCGAGCACGAACATGGGCAGCGTGATGCGTGCCAGGTCGATATTCTGGCCGGCGAACGTGAACTGGCCCTTGGCGAGTTCGTTGTTGAGGTACAGGCGCGTGAGGTATTCGGTGTGCATGCGCCACGGCATCCGCGTGCCGTCGGCGTTCCAGGACATGAGATCATTGGGGCGATCGGCCTCGCCGCGCACGTATTTCTTCACCGATGGTGACCACAGCAGGTCCTGGGAACGCAGCAGCGAGAACGCGGCCGCCATGCGCTTGCTGTCCAGAACTCCGGCTCGGTTCATCACGGCTTCCAGCATGTCGAGCTGCTGCGGGCTGATGAACAGCGACAGCTCGCCAGGCTCGGAGAAATCCGTCTGCGCAGCCAGCAGGGTCAGCGAGGCAAGGCGCTTGTCGCCGGCCTGGGCCAGCGACGCGGCAGCGATGCTCAGCAGGGTGCCGCCGATGCAGTAGCCCAGTGCATGCACCTTGCGCTTTGGCACGACGGTGGTGACGGCGTCGAGCGCCTCCATGAAGCCTTCGCGCACGTAGTCATCCATGCCCAGTTCGCGGTCCGCCTCGGTGGGGTTCTTCCACGAGATGAGGAACACGGTATGTCCACGCTCGACGAGATAACGCACCAGTGAATTGTGCGGCGACAGGTCGAGCACGTAGTACTTCATGATCCAGGCCGGCGTGATCAGTATGGGTTCGGCCTGTACCTGCGCAGTCTGCGGTGTGTACTGGATCAGCTCGATCAGGCGGTTGCGCAGGATCACCTTGCCGGGCGTGACCGCGACGCGTTCGCCGACGGCGAATTCCTCGGTGCCGGCCGGTGGCCGGTCTTCCACGAGCCGGGTGAGGTCCTCGACGAAGTTGCCGAAGCCACGCACCAGATTCTGTCCGGCCTCTGCACGGGTGATTTCAAGCAGCTCGGGGTTGGTTGCAAGGTAGTTCGCCGGCGACAGGGCGTTGGCCGCCTGGCGGCCGACGAATTCCATCAGCTGGGCGCTGCGAGCCGGCATGTCCGCAGGGGCGGCAAGGGCCTCTTTCCACCATGCATCCCAGTTCGAATAGGCGCGGGCATAGACATTGAACGGCCACACCTGCCAGGCCTCATGCGCGAAGCGCGGATCAGGCGCGGAGCTTTTCTTGGCTTCGTCGGGGCACACGGCAAACAGCCAGCTGTCCATGGCCTTGTCGAAGGCGCTGCCGGCGAGCGCCGCGCTGCGGTCAGGCGCGCGCGTGAGACCCAGGAACCAGTCCCACCAGGCCTGGGTGTATTCCTCAGGGGCAAGACCGCCGGTCAATGCGGCCAGACGTGCACGGAGTTCCCGATGCAGCTCCTGCGCCTCGCCCTCCGGGGCAGGAGAAGGTTCTGTCTGGGGCTGCGTCGAATCATTGCGCTTGGGCCGGGCGGTGCTCACTTGGGGGATACTCCGGAATGAAATGGGCCGGGGCGGTTGCCCGCTCCGGCCCAATATTACTCAGCTTCAGTCAGCGTTGCCGGTTCGATCAGGCAACCTTCTTCTTCGTGGCCGTCGTGACGGTGTCCGCCGCTTCGGTCAGCACGTTCGTCAGCGAGGTCTGGACCTCGGTGGCGATGGTGGCCAGTTCCTCGGCGCGCTTCTGCAGCTTGGTGCTGAGCTCGGCGCCCAGCTCGCGCTGCACGGCCGTGATGTCGTCACCGGGCTTCGCGGCCAGCGCGACCTTGGCCGCGTGCAGCGAGAACTCGAGATAGTCGCCGGCAACGGCGTACTGGTGGCGGGCCAGACGCTCGAAAGCCTTGAGGCCTTCGGCCTGCGCGCGCTGCGCGGGGGCGAACGCGTCACGGTAGATCTTCAGCCAGCTGTTCACGTCGAATTTGTCGTTCATGTCATTGCTCCTTGGGTGCGGGGATACGTCATCGATCAGGTGGACGTATCCTAGCGCATTTTGTATGCACTGCACAAGAAAAATTTTGCCTCGACAGTAATTTTTTATCTTATTGATTTATAAGATATTTTATTATTTTTATAGGCGTATTCACGATTCTTGTAACGCAACGCATACAGATCCTAGATGCGCAGGCCGCCATCCAGGTCCAGGCACCGGGCAGTGAAGAAATCGTTGCGTGCAATGAACAGCGCTGCCTCGGCGATCTCCTCCGGTTCACCCAGACGCCGCACGGGTACCGGTGCGACGATGCGCTCCAGCAGCTCGGGTTTCATGGAAGAGAGGATGTCGGTGCGGGAGTAGCCCGGCGCAATGGCGCCGGCACGGATGCCGTAACGCGCCAGCTCCTTGGCCCACACGACAGCCATGGATTCGACGCCGGCTTTGGCCGCGCTGTAGTTGGTCTGGCCCATGTTGCCGTGACGCGAGACGCTAGAGATGTTGATGATCACGCCGCCGTGGCCCAGCTTGACCATGTGCGTGGCCGCCTCGCGGCCGCACAGGAACACGCCCGTGAGGTTCACGTCGATGACGGCCTGCCAGTTGGCCAGCGACAGCTTGTCGACGACCTGCCCATCCTTGACCTTGACGAGCATGGCGTCCTTGACGATGCCGGCGTTGTTCACGAGCACGTCGAGACGGCCGGAATCGGCGACGATCTTTTCCATCACGGCGCACACGGCCGCTTCGTTCGCGACATTGGCGGCGTAGGTGCGGGCCTCGACGCCATGTGCCCGTGCCAGCGATTGGGTTTCGGCCAGATCTTCCAGGCGCAGATCGATCAGCGCGAGGTTCGAACCCTCCTTGGCAAAACGCAGGGCGATTGCGCGGCCCAGGCCGCGGGCGGCGCCAGTGACGACAGTAGTACAACCAGTCAGATGCATGCGATCACTCTCGGCAGTTAACGTTTGTGGGAACGGTCGGATTTCTTGGGGCGGTCGGCGGACTCGGGCTCGGCCGGCTGCGGCGGGTTCACGCTGGAGAGCATCGAGGCCTGCATCTGTGCCCAGAGCTGCATGTTCTGCCGCGCCATCTCCGCCAGCGGTGCCATCGGCGTCTGCAGCGCGCGTGCCATTTCGTCCTGCATCACGCGTTGCTGCTGCATGATCCCGCCCAGGCTCTGCTCGATGTAGCGCGTGAATACTTCCTGCACCGGGTTGCCATAGAAGCGCACGATGGCTTCGAGCAGCTCGGTGGACAGCACCGGCGTGCCGAACTGCTCCTGCTCGGAGATGATCTGCAACAGTATCTGCCGGGTCAGGTCCTCGCCGGATTTGTCGTCCACGACCTTGATCTTTTCGCCGCCGACGATCAGTTTGCGCAGATCCTCGAGGGTGACGTGGCGGCTTGCCGTCGCATCGTAGAGGCGGCGATTGGTGTATTTCTTGATGACACGTGGTTCGGTCACTGTCTCAGCTCTGTCAGGAACTTCTTGCAGTGCAATGTAGCACGATGGAAATTTGCCCGACTACCCGCATTTCCCTTAAAGAAAAAGCATGCTCTATCAGGGGAGTACCGTGAATATCCCGATTACGTCTAATTCATGGGCTGGCCAGTGCCTCTATTTTGCGCTGCACCTGCCGTATCCCTGTAGCGGTTCCGGTGGGCGGGTGGGGCCATGACTTCTGCGTTCGGGGGCCAGCCCGACTGGTGGTCATTGTTCACCCGGGCGCCGTTCATGGGGATGGGGCCCATGGGGCAGGCAATGGGCCAGATGGCGCCGCCGCCGGGGGGTGCCGGTGGCGCAGCGTTGCAGCAGTTTATTGCGGCCTGCGAGCAGCACATTGCACTGATGCAGAGCATGGCCGCCGAGATTACTGCGGGTGCTTCGGGAGGATCGTCATTGTTCGACCGTCTCAGCGCCTGGCAGGGGAAGGCCGGCGGGGCCGGGGTCGACCCCTTCGCCATCCTGCGCGAACTCGGCACGATCGGAGTGCCTTCCGGCCACGCCCAGGTGGAGACTTTGCGCCGGCTCAATGCGCTGCAGGCGCGGGCGCTGGAGCTGCAGGGGCGCATGCTGGCTCACGGCGCCGAGATCGCCCGCGACGCCATGCAGCGTTTCGCTGCGCGTGCCGCGCAGGATCCGGCGGCTGCGCTGTCGTCGCTGTATGCCGCCTGGATCGATTGCGCCGAGGAAGCCTATGCCTCGCGCGCCCATCGTGAGGACTACTGCCAGGCGCAGGCCGAGCTCACCAACACGCTCAACGCATTGCGGGTGGAGCAGCGCTCGCAGATCGAGGAGTGGGCTCGTGTCCTGGACCTGCCGACGCGCACCGAGGTCAATGCGCTGATCCAGCGGATCAGCGCGCTGGAGGGCGCGCGGCCGCCGGAGAAAAAGCCGCGCCCGGCGCCGCGCCGCGGCAGCGCCAAGAGGTCCCGGCCATGAATCCGGGTGCCTTCGATGCGGCGCGTGCGGCCGAGGAGCTGGCCGAATTCACGCGCCATGCCGCTCAGCTGCTGCCGGCGCTGCGCGCGGCTGCCGCACAGGTCGATGATCATGCTCCGCGCGATGAGGTATGGCGCAGTGGCAAAGTGGCCCTGTACCGCTACCGCGCCACGGCGAGGCCTGCCGGACTGCCGCCGGTGCTGATGGTCTTTGCGCTGGTCAACCGTCCCACCATTCTCGATCTGGCGCCGGACCGGTCCCTGATCCGCGGTCTGCTCGCTGCGGGGCTGGATGTGTACCTGATCGACTGGGGGTGTCCCGACGGCGCGGATCGCTATCTGCGCTTCGAGGACTACATCAACGGCTATCTTGATGCTGCCGTGCGCGAAATACTCGCCACCCATGGCATCCCGGCACTGAACCTGCTCGGCATCTGCCAGGGCGGCACGTTCAGCCTGTGCTACACGGCGCTGCATGGCCGCGCGGTGCGCAACCTGGTGACGATGGTCACGCCGGTGGATTTCAAGACACCGGAGAACCTGCTGTCTCGATGGGTGTCGGGCATCGATGTGGACCTGATGGTCGCCAACGGCAATGTGTCCGGGCAGGTGCTGAACAATGCCTACCTTGCCCTGCGTCCCTTCCGCCTGACGCAGCAGAAGTACGTCGATCTGGTGCGCGGCGGCGCGTCGGCTGCTCGCGTGGCCGAATTCCTGCGCATGGAGCAGTGGATCTTCGACAGCCCGGAGCTGCCGGCGGAATTTTTCCGGCAGTTCGTCAAATGGCTGTATCAGGAGAATCGCCTGGTCGCCGGTACGCTGGAGCTGGGTGGGCGCAAGGTGTCAATGCAGGACATCACCCAGCCGGTGCTGAACATCTTTGCGACCCAGGACCACATCGTGCCGCCGAGCGCGAGCCTGCCGCTGGCGCGGCACGTGGGCAGCCGCGACTACACCGCGATGCCGGTCGAGGTGGGTCACATAGGCATGTACGTCAGCTCCCGGGCGCGCGGCACCGTGCCCGCCGCCATCGCACAGTGGCTCGCAGCGCGGCCCGGCACATGAAACGCCTGACCTGGGGGCTGCTGGCCTCCGCGGCGCTGGCCCTGCCGGCGCCTGCGGCTCCCGCGCCCGACGTGAGGGTCGGTGCCCGTCCTGCGCTGTGGGTGGTGCAGGACGAGGACACGACGATCTGGCTGTTCGGCACCGTGCACCTGCTGCGCCCGGACATGGGCTGGTTCAACGCGGCGGTTGCCAGGGCATTCGAATCTTCCGAAGAGCTGCGCATGGAAGTAGTGCTGCCGGAGGATGTTGCGGCACTGGCGCAGCACGTGCTGGAGCTGGCGCGCGATCCGCAGGGCCGCCCGCTCACCAGCAAGATGAACGATGGCCAGCGGAAGATCTTCCTCGCTGCGGCTCAGCGGCTTGGGCTGCCGGTGGAGCAGCTGGAGCCGTTCAAGCCCTGGTTCGTGTCCTTGCAGCTGGCGCAGCTGGTTGCGGCCGCTTCGGGACTTGATCCGGCGAGCGGTGCCGAGGCCGTGCTCACGCAGTCGGCGAAGGCGGCCGGCAAGCCGGTCACGGCCTTTGAAACCCCCGAGGAGCAGATGGCCTTCATCGACGGCACACCGGAATCGGAACAGATCGACGGACTGATCGAGGTGCTCGGTGATCCCGCCGGGGCGGTATCCACGGTAAGCGAGCTGGTCGACAGCTGGGCGGCCGGAGATCCCGAGCGCACCGGCGAGCTGCTGCAGGAGGAGACGCGCAACGCCGAACAGACGCGGCGCATCCTGCTCACCGACCGCAATCACCGCTGGGCGCAGTACATCGTGCAGCGCCTGGCCACGCCCGGCACGGTGTTCGTGGCCGTGGGCGCCGGGCACCTGGCCGGACCGCAGAGCGTGCAGGAACAGCTCGCGGAGCAGGGCGTGCAGGTTAGGCGCGTTGTTTACTGACTGCTAACCCAGGGACCGCCACAGGCCCGACTGGCCCTTGCCCTGGTTCTTCACGGCGTAGAGCGCCGCATCGGCGCGTGCCATGAGCAGCGCCGGCTCGCGTCCCTGCAGCGGCGCAAGGCTCATGCCCACGCTGCAGCCGACGCGCACCCGGTGTCCTTCCTCTGCGAGGACGTGATCACGCGTAATGCGGTCGATGATGCGGTCGGCCATGGTACGGGCATCGGCCTCGCCGACTTCCCGGAGCAGTACGACGAACTCATCGCCGCCGATGCGGGCGATGGTATGGTCCGGACCTACCACCTCCCGCAGGCCGTCGGCCACGCTGCGCAGCAGGGAATCGCCCGCGGCGTGCCCGAAGCCGTCGTTGACCGACTTGAATCCATCCAGGTCCAGATACAGCAGCGCAAAGCGCTGCAATCGCGAGGCCGGTGCCGCAGTCAACGCCGCGCAGGCCGATTCCAGCCGCCGCGTGAGCTCGGCGCGGTTGTGGAGCCCGGTCAGCGCGTCGGTGCGCGCCAGTTGCGCGCTGTGCTCTTCGGCGCTGATGCCGGCCAGCAGGTTGCGGTGATTCTGCAGCGTGAATGCGCTGATGGAGGTGATGACCAGCGCGGTCGCGAACGCCGCCACCAGGTGCGCACCGCCCAGCGTCACAAGCGCAGCCACGGGCGGCAGGCTGATCAGCGTCATGGTGCTGATGGCGGCGCGCGGCACGGCGGCCCAGCGCGACGAGAGCCCCGCGGCGATGCCTATCGTGGCGCTTAGGCTCATCGTGACCAGCGCGAGATTGCGGCTGCGGATCGCAAGCGCACAGCCTACGCCGAAGATGACGAACAGCAGGGCGCTGGCCACCATGATGTTGACCAGGCGGGTGGTCGCCCCGTGACGCGTGGCCAGTACCGGATAGAGAAGGCGCCACAGGACAATGACGCTGGAGCACAGCGCCCACGCCCAGGTCCAGCGCGCACCGCTGACCAGTGCGGCCGTCAGTGTGATCAGCAGCAGGCTGCTCGATGTGATGATGAGCGAGGTTCGTGACTGCAGCACCGTGGCCAGCATGCGTTCACGCACCACAGCCGGCTCATGGGCCAGCGGCCCCAGCAGCATCAGCCCCAGACGGTCTGACAGTTTGGCCATGCGATGTTCCGGTCTCTGGCGTCCTTCGGGCCGCAGGCGGCTGCGGGCGGTATGCTATTCTCGCCGGCATCGGCTGGCGCAGGCAAAAACCGTCGCCGCAGGCAGGAAAACATCGCGGCCAGACACGCTGCCCCGGGGGTCAGACCATGAGCACGGATCCGCGCCGGATCATGACCGATGCGCCGATGAGCGCCCTGCAGATCATCGTGGTCGTGGTCACGGTCTGCCTCAATGCGCTGGATGGCTTCGATGTCATGTCGATCAGCTTTGCCGCGCCCGGGATTGCCACCGAGTGGGGCATCGACCGCGGGGCACTGGGCATCGTCCTGTCCATGGAGCTGGTCGGCATGGCGGTCGGCTCGATAGTGCTGGGCCGCATCGCCGACAGGATAGGGCGCCGGCATACCATGCTGGGCTGCCTTTTCTTCATGGCCATCGGCATGTACATGGCCTCGACGGTAAACGATGTGGTGAGTCTGTCCCTGTGGCGGGTGTTCACCGGCCTCGGCATCGGCGGCTTGCTGGCCACGACCAACGCGGTGGCTGCCGAGTTCTCCAGCACCAGGCATCGCAATCTCAACGTCGCGCTGATGGCCATGGGCTATCCTCTGGGTGCGATCTTCGGCGGCATGGCGGCGGCGCATATCCTGAAGGATGGCGGTGACTGGCGCGGAGTGTTCCACTTCGGCGCAGCCGCCACGGCGGTGTTCATCCCGCTGACCTGGCTCCTGGTGCCCGAGTCGGTCTCCTGGCTGACGATGAAACAGCCGGCGGGCGCGTTGCAGAAGATCAACGCCACCCTGCGCCGCATGGGGCATGCCGCCATCGAGGCGCTGCCCATGCTCGCCACCGACGCATCGGGCCGGCGGGAGGGCACCGAAACCATCTTCTCGCCACGCATGATCCGCACCACGCTGCTGATGGCGGCGGCCTATTTCTGCCACATCATCACGTTCTACTACCTGATCAAGTGGGTGCCGAAGATCATTGTGGACATGGGCTTCGCGGCATCGTCCGCGGCCGGTGTGCTGGTCTGGGCCAATGTCGGCGGCGCCACGGGCGGTGCCGTGGTGGGGTTGCTCGCCAGCAGGCTGAACCTGCGGTGGGTGGTATCCGTGATGCTGGTGGGATCGACGATCGCCATCATGGTCTTCGGCCGCGGCTGGCCGGATCTTGTGACCTTGTCGCTGGTATGCGCCTGCGCCGGTTTCTTCACCAACGGCACCATCAACGGCCTGTACGCCATCTTCGCGCAGGTCTTCCCGAGCCACATGCGCGCCTCGGGCACAGGGTTTTCCATCGGCGTCGGTCGCGGTGGGTCCGTGCTGGCGCCGGTCATGGCGGGCTTCCTGTTCGAGGCCGGCATTGGCCTGTTCCCGGTGTCGATTCTGCTGTCCATGGGTTCGCTGCTGGCTGTCGTGTGCCTGTGGCTGATTCCCATGCCGGCCCGCAATGAGTCCCAGCACTAGAGTCGCCATGACCATCAAGAGAATCGAAAGCTCCGCCCGCATGTCCCAGGCTGTGGTCGCCAATGGCTTCGTGTTCCTGGCGGGGCAGATTGCGCCGGAACCTTCCGGTGCCGATGTGGAGAGCCAGACCCTGCAGGTGCTGGGCGAGATCGACCGGCTGCTGGCCGCCGCCGGGACCGACAAGAGCCGGGTGGTCAGCGCCACCATCTATCTTGCCGACATCGGCACTTTCGCGGCCATGAACCGCGCCTGGGAGAGTTGGGTGGTCGCCGGGGCCCAGCCCGCGCGCGCCACGGTCGAGGCGAAGCTGGCCGCGCCGGAGTTCCGCGTGGAGATCCAGGTCGTTGCGCTGGAAGGTGACACGCGCGCCCGGGTTCCCTAGAATGCGCGGCCTGCTGTGGGGCGGTAGCTCAGCTGGGAGAGCGTCGCGTTCGCAATGCGAAGGTCGAGGGTTCGATCCCCTTCCGCTCCACCACCTTCTCCTGATCCTGTTGCTCGCGCCGGCCATGGCCGGCGCGGCCCCCGGCGTACTGCGGGTGGCCACAGCGGCCGACTATGCGCCTTATGCACTGAAGGACGGCGGCACGGGCGTGCTGCGAGGCGTTGATGTGGAGCTGGCGCGCGAGCTGGCCGTGGACATGGGCCAGAGCCTTGAATGGGTCACCACATCCTGGTCCGCGCTGCAGGCTGATGCGGACGCCGGACGCTTCGACATTGCGGCCGGCGGGGTGAGTGTCACGGCGCCGCGCGCCGCGCTGCATCCCTTTTCCCGCAACCTGCACCGGGACTACAAATCGCCCGTGGTGCGCTGTGGCGAGCAGGCGCGTTTCGATACGCTGCGGGAGATCAACACGCCGCATACGCGCGTCATCGTCAATCCCGGCGGTACCAATGAGCGTTTCGCTCGCCAGTACTTCCCGCTGGCACAGCTGCGGGTACATGCCGACAACGCCACCGTGTTCGATGAAATCCGGGCCGGACGTGCCGATGTGATGGTCACCGACCTCACGGAGGCGAAGGTGCTGCAGGCACGGCGCGACGGCCTGTGCGCCGCCGGTGCCCGGGCACGCTGGGAGCCCATGCAGAAAGCCTGGTGGATTGCCGCCGGCGCAACGCAGCGCGCCGCGATCGATGCGGCACTGGCGCGGGCACTGCGGCGTGAATCCTATTCACGGCGCCTGCAGCGATGGGTTGCCGCGCCCTGGGCGCAAGCCTCCAGCGACATCCCGTTGCAGCTGGCGCTGCTGGCCGACGAAAGGCTGGCGGTGGTGGTGGAGGTGGCGCGCTGGAAGTGGAACCACGAAGCGCCCATCGAGGACCTGCCACGCGAGCGCCTGCTGCTCGACAGGCTGCGCTCCGCTGCCGCTGCCCGCGAATCCCCGGTTGCCGTGGAGGGCTACTTCGCAGCGCAGATCGATGCCGCCAAACAGCTGCAGAGGGATCTGTTCACACGCTGGCGGGCTGCCGGCGCCGGCAAGTTCTCCCAGGTGCAGGACCTGGACGGCGTCCTGCGTCCGCGCATCGATGAACTCAATGAGCGGATGCTGGCTCTGCTCGTCCGCTGGGACGGGCGGCCGAAGCCACGCGGGCATTTCGGTCCGTTGACCACGGGAACCTTGAGCCCGGCGGCCGTCGAACTGGCGCTGCGGCCACTGCTATGATTGATGCTTCTGCAGGGGCGCGCATCTGAAGCCCTGTTCGAGCCCCGGTAGCTCAGTGGATAGAGCACTCGCCTCCTAAGCGAGGGGTCGCAGGTTCAACTCCTGCCCGGGGCGCCATTGAGCAGTCCGGAACCTGCGGCAGCGAGCTGGCGGGGCGACACCGAGAAGTGTGCGGCCAGCGTGATCAGGTCGCGCCAGGCGCGCGAGAGGTCCGAGGCCTGCCGGATGGCCGACATCCCGGCGAGTGCAGCGAGTTCGTCTGCAGCGCGGCGCAGGCTGCTCACGCTCTGCACGCAGGTTGCGGTGATGTCCGCGCGTTCCAGGACAGTGAGTTCACGGCCCGCCATCGCGGCAGACCACGTGCGTTCAGCCAGCGTCGTGACACCCGACTGGGCGAGCCGCCAGCTGGCATGCGCGCGTGCAAACGTGGAGTGGATCATCGGGTCATCCGCCGGGGTGGCGGCAAATGCATCCAGCGCGTGCTGCATGATGCCCAGCGCCACGGCGGACAGGGGCAGTTCCGTCAGCACCATGAAAGGCAGCCGGTACAGGGGACCCGGTTCGAACGGCGGCGTCGCCAGGCTGAAGCTGTGCCGTTCCGGCACGAATGCGTCTTCGACGCGGAAATCGTGGCTGGCCGTACCGCGCATCCCCACCGGATTCCATGTGGCGAGAATCCTCACGTCGTCGAGTGCGAAGGCCATCGCGCGGATCAACGGCTGGCCGACTGCATCCTGTTCGGGTTCACCGCCGCGCGTGACGACACAGTTGGCCGTGAACGTCGTGGCGTAAGGGGCGCCGCTGGCATAGCGCCACTGGCCGCTCACGCGATAGCCGCCCGGCACGCGTTCGGCGCGTCCCTCCGGTGTACCAGAACCGGCGATCACTGCGGGCGCGGGGCCGAAGATTTCGCGGGCTGCCTCCGGGCCGAGGAAGGCCGCGAACAATCCGCCGCCGGCGCCGATCATCACGGCCCAGCCGAAGGAACCATCGATGCGGGCGGCAGCCTGGTACACCTCGAGCGCGGCCGGCAGGCTCAGTTCGAAGCCCCCGTAGCGCCGCGGAATCCACAGGCGGAAGAGCCCCTCCCGGACCAGCTGCCCCACGACTTCCTGCGACAACGCCGCCGACTGTTCTGCCTCGGCCGCCTGCCGCCGGACCAGCGGCGCAATCTCCTCCAGCGCACGCAGCAGGCCGGCCTTGTTGTCTTCCGTATGCATGGGCGGCAGTATCGTTGTCCCCGGGATGATTGCAATGGAAGAGGAGGGGCCATGCGCGGAAAACCTGGAGTTCTGCAATCCTGTTCGGTGCTGCTGCTGGCGCTGCTTGCGGCCTGCGGCACCAATCCCGTCACCGGCAAACGCGAGATCCAGTTCATCTCCGAGGGCCAGGAGATCCAGATCGGCCAGCAGAACTACGCGCCCATGCGCCAGAGCGAGGGCGGCGACTATGAAGTGCTGCCGGATCTCACGGCCTACGTGAACGAAGTGGGTCAGAAGCTTGCGGCAGCCTCGGACAGCATCACCGTCAGCCAGCGGCGCCTGCCTTACGAATTTCACGTGCTCAACAGCTCCGTGCCCAATGCCTGGGCGCTGCCCGGCGGCAAGATCGCCGTCAACCGCGGGCTGCTCACGGAGCTGAAGAACGAAGCGGAGCTGGCCGCCGTGCTGGGGCACGAGATCGTCCATGCCGCGGCCCGCCATGGTGCGCAGGCGCAGGAGCGCGGCACGTTGCTGCAGGGCGGGCTCGCGGCGGCGCAGATCGGCGCGGCCATGGGCGATGTGAATCCGCAGCTGGCGGGCCTGCTGCTCAGCGGCGCCAGCGTCGGTGCGCAGCTGGTGCACACCCGCTATGGGCGCGAAGCGGAGTTGCAGAGCGATCTCTACGGCACGCGCCTGATGAAGGCCGCGGGCTACGATCCGATGGCGGCCGTCACGCTGCAGGAAACCTTCGTGCGCCTTTCCGAGGGGCGGCAGACCAGCTGGCTGGAAGGGCTCTTCGCGTCGCACCCCCCTTCGCAGGAGCGCGTGGCGCGCAACCGCGAGACGGTGCAGGAGCTGGGCACGGGCGGTGATCTGGGCACCGAACGCTACGCCGCGCGCATCACGCCGCTGCGACAGATCAAACCCGCGTACGACAAGTACGACCAGGCCCTTGCAGCCCTCGAGAAAAAGGACGTGGCCACGGCCCGTTCGCTGGCGCAGGAGGCTGCGCGCCTGGTGCCGCGCGAGGGGCGGTTCCACCAGCTGCTGGGCGACATCGACCTGAACCAGAAGCGCAACCAGGATTCACTGGCCCACTACCGCAAGGCCATGGAGCTGAGTCCCGGTTATTTCGGCTCCTGGCTGGGTGCGGGGGTGGCGCAGTATCGTCTCGGCAACCGCGCAGAGTCGCAGCAATGGCTGGCGCGCAGCATGGATCTGCTGCCCACGGCGCCGGCGGCGCTGTTCCTTGGCAATATCGCGCGCGATTCGGGCGATGCGCAGACCGCGCTCAAGCATTACCAGCAGGCCGCCTCGGCGCAGGGCAATGTGGGTGAGGAGGCGGCCCGCGAGGCGGTGCGGCTCGACCTGCCGAGCAATCCCGGCAACTATGTGGCCGCTGCATTGCGCGCCGGCAGCAATGGCCAGCCCGTGTTGGTGGTACAGAACCGGGCGCCGGTGCCATTGGGGTCGATCTCGGTCACTCCGGTGCTGGTCAACGGCGCCGGGCAGATCGTGCAGCAGGGGCGTGCAGTGACGATCCGCGGCCCGGTGCAGCCGAATGAGCAGGCGGTTGCCGATGCGGGTCTTTCCGGCCTCACAGCCGAGCAGTTGCAGGCGGTGCGTCTGCGGATCGACGCGGCGCGGGTCGCGCAATGAAGTCTCAGCCGCGGGGCCAGCTGCGCCAGCAGTCCGGATCGCCGTAGGCGAGGAACTCGGGGTTCAGGAGCTCGGCTCTGGTGTTGTAAGCCAGGGCCTTGCCGTCGCTGAGCCGCACCACCTGCCCGCCTGCGGCTTCGACCACCGCCTGGCCTGCGGCGATGTCCCATTCCGAGGTCGGCCCCAGCCGCGGATACAGATCCGCCGTGCCTTCGGCCACGAGACACAGCTTGAGGGAGCTTCCCGCCGGAAGCAGCTCGTGCGGGCCGAGCGCAGCCAGCGCCTGCGCCAGCGCGGGATTGGCATGCGAGCGACTGCCGACGACGCGCAGCGGCGGGCGGCGTACGCGGCGCACCGCGATGGGCGCGCGTGGACGCGCGCTGGTTTCGCGCCAGGCGCCCGTGCCCGGAATGCCGCTGTAGGTGGTGTCGCTGACGGGTATATGCACCACGCCTAGCGTGGGGCTATGCCCTTCGATCAGCGCGATGTTCACCGTGAATTCACCATTGCGCGAGATGAATTCCTTGGTGCCGTCCAGAGGATCCACGAGCCAGTACCGCCGCCACGCGGCGCGTTCGGCGAAGCAAATGTCCGCCGACTCCTCGGAGAGCACCGGCATGCCGGGCGTCAGCTTCGCGAGCCCGGCAACGATGATCTCGTGGGCGCGCAGGTCGGCGTCGGTCAGTGGCGAGGCATCGGCCTTGGCACTGATCCCGAAGTCCGTGCCATAGACGTCGAGGATGGCGTTGCCGGCATTGCGGGCAATGTCGACAACGGCCGTGAGCAGCTCAGAGGGCGGCAAGAGGCGCGTCCCAGACATGGGTGATGCCGGTCTTGTCCAGATACTCGATGATGCGCTCGGCGGCCTGCTCGGCCGTGAGATCGCGGGTCGGCAACGTGATCTCGGCGTTCTCCGGCGGTTCGTAGGGCGAGTCGATGCCGGTGAAATTCTTCAGTTCGCCGCGGCGGGCCTTGCGGTACAGCCCCTTGGGATCGCGGCGCTCGGCATCCTCGATCGACGTATCCACGTGGATCTCGATGAATTCTCCGTCGCCGACCAGATCGCGCGCCATGCGCCGCTCGGCGCGGAAGGGCGAGATGAACGACACCAGCACGATGAGCCCCGCATCGACCATCAGCCGCGAGACTTCCGCCACGCGCCGGATGTTCTCGACCCGGTCGGCATCGGTGAAGCCCAGGTCCTTGTTCAGGCCGTGGCGCACATTGTCGCCATCGAGCAGGTAGGTGTGCCGCCCCATGGCGTGCAGCCGTTTCTCGACCAGGTTGGCGATGGTGGACTTGCCCGCGCCTGACAGCCCGGTGAACCACAGGATGCAGGCCTTCTGGCCCTTGGCCAGGGCGCGCGCCTGGCGGTTCACGTCCAGGGCCTGCCAGTGGATGTTGTCGGCGCGCCGCAGCGCGAACTGCAGCAGGCCGGCGCCGACGGTGTCGTTGCTCAGGCGGTCGATGAGGATGAAACCGCCGGTGTCACGATTGTCTGCGTACGGATCGAAGGCGATGGCGCGGTCGAGGTTGATGTTGCACACCCCGATCTCGTTCAGTTCCAGCTGCCGCGCGGCCAGATGCTCCAGCGTGTTGACGTTGACCTTGTAGCGCGGCGGCGCGACGCTGGCCCCCACCGTGCGGGTGCCGATCTTCATGAGATAAGGGCGACCCGGCAGCAGGGCATCCTCGTGCATCCAGATCAGCGCGGCCTGGAACTGGTCGGCGACGCTGGCCGGCTCATCGGCGCTGGCGATCAGATCGCCGCGGGAGATGTCGATCTCGCGGTCCAGCGTCAGCGTGACGGACTGCCCCGCCACGGCCTGCGGCAGGTCGCCATCCTGGGTCACGATGCGCTCGATGCGTGCTTCCTTGCCGGAGGGCAGTGCACGCACGCGGCTGCCCACGGTCACCTGGCCGGAACTGATCTGGCCGGCGAAGCCCCGGAACTCCGAATTCGGCCGGTTGACCCACTGCACCGGCATGCGCAGGGGCGCATCGCACAGCGCGTCCTGCACTTCGACGGTTTCCAGATGTTCCAGCAGCGAAGGCCCGCGATACCAGGGCATGGCCTGGCTGCGCTCGATCATGTTCTCGCCCTTCAGGGCCGAGAGCGGGATGCACAGGATGTTCTCCAGGCCGATCTGCTTGGCGAATTCGCGGTAATCCTTCTCGATGGCCTCGAAGGTCGGCTGCGCGTAGTCGACCATGTCCATCTTGTTCACCGCCACGACCACGTGGCGGATGCCCAGCAGCGAGACGATGTAGCTGTGGCGGCGCGTCTGCGTCAGCACGCCCCTGCGGGCATCGATGAGGATCACGGCCAGGTCGGCCGTCGAGGCACCCGTGACCATGTTGCGCGTGTATTGCTCGTGGCCGGGTGTGTCCGCCACGATGAACTTGCGCTTCTCCGTGGAGAAGAAACGGTAGGCCACATCGATGGTGATGCCCTGCTCGCGCTCGGCGGCGAGGCCATCCACCAGCAGCGCGAAGTCCAAGTCCTCGCCCTGGGTGCCCACCTTGCGGGAGTCGACGGCCAGCTGTGCCAGCTGGTCCTCGTAGACCAGCTTGGATTCGTACAACAGGCGGCCGATCAGCGTGCTCTTGCCGTCATCGACGCTGCCGCAGGTGATGAACCGCAGCAGGTCCTTGTTCTCGTGTGTCTGCAGGTAGCCGAGGATGTCCTGGCCCGCGAGATCGATGTGGTGGGCCATCAGAAATACCCTTCCTGCTTCTTCTTCTCCATGGAGCCGGCCTGGTCGTGGTCGATCACGCGGCCCTGGCGCTCGGAGCTGGTGGTCAGCAGCATTTCCTGGATCACTTCGGGCAGGGTGGCAGCCGTGCTCTCCACAGCGCCCGTGAGCGGATAGCAGCCCAGCGTGCGAAAACGCACGCTCTTCATCTGCGGCTTCTCGCCCGGCCGCAGCGGCATGCGCTCGTCATCCACCATGATCAGTGCGCCGTCGCGCTCCACGACCGGCCGTGGCGCGGCGAAGTACAGCGGCACGATGGGAATGTCCTGCTGGTGGATGTACTGCCAGATGTCCAGCTCCGTCCAGTTGGAGATCGGGAACACCCGCAGGCTCTCTCCCTTGTGCTTGCGCGCGTTGTAGAGGTGCCACAGTTCTGGACGCTGGCGCTTGGGGTCCCAGCGGTGCTGGGCGCTGCGGAACGAGAACACGCGTTCCTTGGCGCGCGATTTCTCCTCGTCGCGCCGCGCGCCGCCGAAGGCGGCATCAAAGCCGTGCTGGTCCAGCGCCTGCTTGAGCGCCTGGGTCTTCATCACGTCGGTGTGCACCGACGAGCCGTGCGTGAAGGGGCCGATGCCGCGTGCCAGCCCCTCCGGATTCACGTGCACCAGCAGATCCAGTCCCAGCCGCCGCGCGGTTTCGTCGCGGAAGCGGATCATGTCGCGGAACTTCCAGGTGGTGTCCACGTGCAGGAAGGGGAAGGGGGGCTTTGCCGGGTAGAAGGCCTTCATGGCCAGGTGCAGCATCACCGAGCTGTCCTTGCCTATGGAATACAGCATCACCGGCCGTTCGCACTCGGCCACGACCTCGCGCATGATGTGGATGGCCTCGGCTTCGAGGCGCTGCAGGTGGGTGAGGCGGGCGGGCTTGGGTGGAGGCATCAGGCGGCGAAGTCTAGCCCATGAGGCTCGGGAGAGACCCCGCGTGCCGGGAATGTGATGTTGTTCACTGGGTTATAAGTCAGCCGGCGCCGCGGGGTACGTAGAATTCCCGCACTCATGAACGATTCGCGGCCAAGCGGTTCCGGTTCCTCCAATACCAGCGACAGACGCGAAGGTCCGGATCGTCGTCGGCGCCACTGGTACGGCCTTCTGGTGGGCCATGAAAAGCACCGCCGCCAGGGCCCGCGCCGCCGCCAGGACCGCTATCTGGCAGTGGTCGACTGGCATCACCCCCAGTGGCTGCTGGTGGCCATGTTGATAGTGATTCTCTCTGGCGTAGATGGCATGCTTACCATCCGTCTGATTGCCATTGGGGCGACTGAAGTCAACCCCGCCATGGCGGCGCTGGTGACGGGAGAAGGCGGGAATTTTGCTTACTGGAAAATGGGACTGACGGTGGCCGGAGTGATCGTGCTGACGGCCCTGGCGCGCCTGCATCTGTTCGGGCCCATCCGGGTCGGTGCAGTGCTGTACGTACTTCTGGGCGCTTACGTGGCGCTGGTTTGCTACGAGGTCTGGCTGCTGTCCCGCATCAGAATATACTAAACTGTATACGTTGAGTCACAACAAGAGATCCATGAACAGTAACGGCTCGACCGGCGGCGCCGGCGATCTTGCGCGCCACACAGCCAGCACGTCTCTGGCAGGCAGCAATTCGACCTATGTCGAAGACTTGTACGAGCGCTATCTGGCCGGGGAATCCATCCCGGCAGACTGGCACAAGTATTTCACCGGGCTGTCGGTGGGACGGGCAGACACCGCCCACGGCCCCATCGTCCGCGCGCTGACCGAGCGGGCGAGCCTGCCGCGTGCCGCTGCGGCGGTCGCGGGCGCGCCGCAAGGCGAGAAGCAGGCGGCGGTGTCGCGTCTGGTGCAGATATACAGCAATCGCGGGCACCTGATTGCCAAAGTCGATCCGCTGGGGCTGATGCAGCGGGTCAAGCCGCGCGTCATGGAGCTGGAGTACATGGGCCTGTCAGCGGCAGACCTGGACACCGAGTTCTACACCGGCAGCCGCGTGGATGCCGTGCCGCGGCGGGCCAAGCTGCGCGAGATCGTCGCGCTGCTGGACCACATCTTCGCCGGGCCCGTGGGGGCGGAGTTCGCGCATGTGTCGGACACCGACGAGCGCCTGTGGCTGCAGGATGAATTCCTGCGCGGCCGCCTGCAGCAGAAGTTCTCGACCGAGGAGCAGGTCAACATCCTGCGCCAGCTCACCGCGGCCGAAGGCCTGGAGCGCTACCTGCACACGCGCTATGTGGGCCAGAAGCGTTTCTCGCTCGAGGGCGGCGACTCGCTGATTCCCATGCTCGACGACCTGGTCCAGCGCGGCGGCGAGGCCGGCCTCGAGGAAATCGTCATCGGCATGGCACATCGTGGCCGCCTCAATGTGCTGGTCAATGTGCTGGGCAAGGCGCCCTCGCAGCTGTTCTCGGAATTCGAGGGCAAATATGAGCCCGCGCACCTGCAGGGTTCGGGCGACGTCAAATACCACAAGGGTTTTTCGGCCGACCTGCGTACCGCGGGCGGCAATGTGCACGTGACTCTGGCGTTCAACCCCTCGCACCTGGAGGTGGTGAACCCCGTGGTCGAAGGGTCGGTGCGCGCGCGCCAGGAGCGCCGCGGCGACACCACCGGCGCCCGCGTGCTGCCGGTGCTGATCCACGGCGACTCGGCTTTTGCCGGCCAGGGCGTGGTCATGGAGACGCTGCAGCTGTCGCAGGCGCGGGCCTTCTACACCGGCGGCACGGTGCACCTCATCATCAACAACCAGGTCGGCTTCACCACCAGCGATCCGCGCGACATGCGCTCGACCATGTACTGCAGCGACGTGGCGAAGATGCTGGAGGCGCCGATCTTCCACGTGAATGCGGACGACCCCGAAGCGGTGGTCTTCGTCACGCGGCTGGCGCTGGCCTACCGCATGAAGTTCCGCAAGGACGTGGTGATCGACCTGGTCTGCTACCGCCGCCTCGGCCACAACGAGGCCGACGAGCCGGCCGCGACGCAGCCGGTGATGTACGCGGCCATCCGCAAGCATCCCACCGCGCGCCAGATCTATGCCGACCGCCTGGTGCGCGACGGCACGCTGACGGCCGAGCAGGCCGAAGGCTTCATGGAACAGTACCGCGCGGGCCTCGACAATGGTCAGCCGCAGGCGCGCGCCGCGCTCGGGATGATCGGCAACCAGTACACCGTGGACTGGTCGCGCTTCCTCGCCAACGACTGGTCCGAGCCGGTGAGCACTGCGCTGGAAAACGCCCGGCTGCAGCGGCTGGGCGCCCGCATCGTCGCCATACCCGAGGGCTTCAAGCTGCAGGCGCGCGTCGCGCAGGTGTACGCCAACCGGCGCAAGATGCTGGCGGGCGAAATGCCGCTGGACTGGGGCTGCGCCGAAACGCTGGCCTACGCCTCGCTGCTGGACGAGGGGGTGCCGCTGCGCATCACCGGCCAGGACAGCGGCCGTGGCACCTTTTTCCACCGGCATGCCGTGCTCCACAACCAGGAGAACGGCGAGATCTGGACGCCGCTGGCACATGTCAATCCGAACCAGCCGCGGCTGGCCATCACCGACTCGGTGCTTTCCGAAGAAGCGGTGCTGGGCTTCGAATACGGCTATTCCACCACCGACCCTTCGGCGCTCGTGATCTGGGAGGCGCAGTTCGGCGACTTCGTCAACGGCGCGCAGGTCATCATCGACCAGTTCATCTGTGCGGGCGAGGCCAAGTGGGGGCGCCTGTCGGGCCTGACGCTGTTCCTGCCGCATGGCTACGAAGGGCAGGGGCCGGAGCATTCCTCCGCGCGCCTCGAGCGTTTCCTGCAGCTGTGCGCCGAGAACAACATGCAGGTGGTGGTGCCTTCCACGCCGGCGCAGATGTTCCACATGCTGCGCCGGCAGATGCTGCGCAGCCTGCGCAAGCCACTCATCGTGTTCACACCCAAGAGCCTGCTGCGCCATGAACTGTCGGTGTCTTCGCTGACGGACCTGTCGGAGGGCGGATTTGCCTCGGTGATCGACGAGGTCGATGACCTCGCGCCGGCGCAGGTGCGCCGCGTGGTGTTCTGCAGCGGCAAGGTCTATTTCGACCTGCTCAAGGCGCGCCGCGCCGCCGGCCAGCGCGACGTGGCGCTGGTGCGCATCGAACAGCTCTATCCCTTCCCGGCGCAGGCCTACATGGCCGTGCTGCAGCGCTACCGCGGTGCGGACGAGATCGTCTGGTGCCAGGAGGAGCCGCAGAACCAGGGCGCCTGGTACCAGATCCGCCATCGGCTCGAAGAGTCGCTCGACAAGAACCGCCAGTTCCTGCTGTATGCCGGCCGCGGTCCCGCGGCGGCGCCTGCCACGGGACTTGCCAAGATCCACGAGACCGAGCAGCGCGAACTGGTCGAAGCCGCGCTCAATGCCACCGTGCGCGAGAGCGGCAGCCGCGAAACCTCGCGGCTGGTCCCCGGCGCCGCGGCGCCTGCTCCGGTACGCCAATCCCTCTGATCCGCCCAAGAACAGATATCCATGACAACTGAAATCAAGGTTCCCAAGCTCCCCGAATCCGTCGCCGATGCCACGCTGGTGAAGTGGCACAAACAGCCGGGTGAGGCCGTGGCGCGGGACGAGAATCTGGCCGATCTCGAGACCGACAAGGTGGTGCTCGAAGTACCGGCGCCGGTGGCCGGTGTGCTCAAGGAAGTGAAGGTGGCCGCTGGCACGACGGTGACCAGCGACCAGCTGCTGGCGCTGATCGAACCGGGTGCCGTGGCAGCAGCCACGGCGCCGGCCGCGTCGCCCGCTGCGGCTGCGGCTCCGGCCGATGCGGCAAAATCCGGCGGCAAGGTATCGCCTGCGGCACGGCGTGTGGCCGAGGAGAAGGGCCTGGATCCGGCCAGCGTGCCCGGCACCGGCAAGGGCGGTGTCGTGACCAAGGCCGATGTGCAGGCGTTTACGCCGGCTGCAGCGCTGCCCGCCGCGGCCCTGCCGGCAATGCCGGGCCAGCGCGTGGAACGCCGCGTGCCCATGACCCGCCTGCGCGCGCGCATTGCCGAGCGCCTGGTCACCGCGCAGTCCACGCAGGCGCTGCTGACCACCTTCAACGAGGTGGATCTGGCCGCGGTGCAGGAACTGCGCGCGCGCCACAAGGACAAGTTCGAGAAGACGCAGGGCGTGAAGCTCGGCTTCTCGTCCTTCTTCGTCAAGGCGACCATCGAGGCGCTGAAGCGCTTCCCGGTGATCAATGCCGGAGTGGACGGTTCGGACATCGTCTACCGCGAGTTCTACGATATCGGCGTTGCCGTCTCCACCGACCGTGGTCTGGTGGTGCCCGTGCTGCGCGATGCCGATACGCTGACCTTCGCGCAGATCGAGAAGGCAGTGGGTGATTTCGCCACGCGGGCCCGCAACGGCCAGCTGACGATGGAAGACCTCACCGGCGGCACCTTCAGCATCACCAACGGTGGCGTGTTCGGCTCGCTGCTGTCCACGCCCATCGTGAACTTCCCGCAGAGCGCCATCCTCGGCATGCACAAGATCCAGGAGCGGCCGATGGTGGTGGATGGCCAGATCGTGATCCGGCCGATGATGTATCTGGCCCTGAGCTATGACCACCGCATCATCGACGGCAAGGAGGCCGTGCAGTTCCTCGTCACCATCAAGGACTGCCTCGAGGATCCGGGCCGGCTGCTGCTGGGAGTCTGACGATGGCCGATTCCTACGATGTGATCGTCATCGGTGGCGGCCCCGGCGGCTACCCGGCTGCCATCCGCGCCGCGCAGAACGGGCTCAAGGCCGCCTGCATCGACGCCTGGAAGAACCACGATGGCAGCCATGCCTTCGGCGGCACCTGCCTCAATGCGGGCTGCATACCTTCCAAGGCGCTGCTGGAGTCTTCCGAACTCTTCCACCGCGCCGGTCATGAGTTCAAGGCGCATGGCATCGCCGTGCCCGGCCTTGCCATCGACATCGCCGCGATGCAGAAGCGCCGCGCGCAGATCGTCAAGGGCATGTCGGGTGGCATCGCGTCGCTGTTCAAGGCGGCTGGTGTCACGGGTCTGCCCGGCAAGGGCAGGTTGCTGGCCGAGACCGGCCCCGATGCAGCGCGAGTGGTCGAGTACACCGCGCCGGATGGCAAGGTGCAGAAGCTCACCGCGAAGCAGGTGGTGCTGGCCTCGGGTTCGGTGCCCACGCCGCTGCGCAGCGCGCCGGTGGATGGTACGCACATCATCGATTCCTGGGGTGCACTGGAACTGCCGGCAGCGCCGGAGCGGCTGGGCGTCATCGGCGCCGGCGTCATCGGACTGGAGCTGGGCAGCGTGTGGCAGCGCGTGGGCTCGAAGGTCACCATCCTCGAAGCACTGCCGGATTTCCTTTCCGTCGCGGACCGGCAGCTGGCTGCGGAGGCGTTGAAGCAGTTCGGCAAGCAGGGCCTGGAGATCAAGCTGGGCGCCAAGGTCACCAGCGCCAGCGTCAAGGGCGGTGCCGTGCAGGTCAGTTACACCGATTCCGCCGGCGAGCACCAGCTTACCGTTGACCGCCTGGTGGTGGCCATCGGCCGCCGCCCATACACCGAAGGCCTGCTGGCCGACGGCACGGGCGTGAAGGTGGACGAGCGCGGTTTCATCACCGTCGATGACCACTGCCGCACCGGCGTGCCGGGCGTGTGGGCCATCGGCGACTGTGTGCGCGGCCCGATGCTGGCGCACAAGGCCAAGGATGAAGGCCTGATGGTGGCCGAGCTGATCGCGGGCCGCTACGGCCACATGAACTACGACATCATCCCCTCGGTGGTCTACACGGCGCCGGAGATGGCCTGGGTGGGTCAGTCCGAGGCGCAGGCCAAGGCGGCCGGCGTGCAGGTGAAGATCGGCAGCTTTCCGTTCATTGCCAGCGGCCGCGCGCGTGCCATGGAAGCCACGGCCGGTTTCGCCAAGATCGTCGCCGACGCAGCCAGCGACCGCATCCTGGGCGTGCACATCATCGGCCCCATGGCCGGCGAGCTGATCGCCGAGTGCGTGCTCGCCATGGAATATGGCGCCACCTGTGAAGACCTGCAGCGCACCATCCACGCGCATCCGACGCTGTCGGAAGCCGTGCATGAAGCGGCGCTGGCCGCCGACAAGCGCGCCATCGACACGCTGAACCGCTGATCCGCCGCGGCGGGCGTCAGCGCGCCCGCCGCACCCGGAATACGTTCGGGATGCGCGCCAGGCGCCGCTGCAGGCGCGAGAGTTCGGTTGCGTCCTGCACCGTAAGGCGCACTTCGAAGCGCGCGATGCGGTCCTGCGGATCCGTGTCGCTGGATACCCCTTCGATGCTGAGGTGTTCCTCGGCAATGAGATCCGAGATGTCGCGCAGCAGGCCGCGCCGGTCGAAAGCCTCGATCTGGATGCGTGCCGCCAGGCGGGTGTCGCTGCGTGCGGCCCATTCCACCTGCAGCAGGCGCTGCGGCTTCTGGCGCAGCATGCCGGACAAGGTGGCGCAGTCGGCGCGGTGGATGGTCACGCCGCGCCCCAGTGTCAGGTACCCGCGGATGGGTTGCGGGCGTATGGGCGCGCAGCAGCGTGCCAGCGTGATGGGCAGGTCGCCGACGCCTTCGATTTCGACCGGAGAGCGTGCCTTACCGCCGCTGCGCGGGCGCGGAGCGGTGGTCCGGTTCCTGGATGGCTGCGGCGCGGGTTGTGGCGCCGGGGGTGCCTCGGCGGCCGCGTCGAGACGCCGGAAATAGGCCCGCAGTTTCGAGCGTGCGCGCGTGGACACGAGATAGCCTGCCGAAGCCGACAGCCAGTCGCGGCTCGGTGCCGGCGTCTTGCCGGTGAGGATCTCCACCACATCGCCGCTTTGCACCTGGTGGGTGAGCGGCACGATGCGGCCATTGACCTTGGCGCCCTTGCAGCGCTCGCCGAGGCTGCTGTGCAGGTGGAAGGCAAAGTCCAGCGGTGTGCCGCCGCTGGGCATGTCCACCACCTCACCCTTGGGCGTCATGGCATAGACACGGTCATCGAACAGTCCCTGCGTGAGGCGATCGAGATTGTCGCCTTCGGCCGGCGTGCGCGAACCCGACAGCAGTTCGCGCACCTCCTGGATCTTGCGCTCGTACTTGCGGTCCGGAGCGCCGCCTTCCTTGTAGCGCCAGTGGGCCGCGACGCCGAGTTCGGCCTGGGCCTGCATCTCGGCAGTGCGGATCTGGATTTCCAGCGGACGGCCATCCGGACCGGTGACGGCGGTGTGGATGGAACGGTAATCGTTGCCCTTGGGTGTGGCGATGTAGTCATCGAATTCGCTGGGCAGGAAGGGCCACAGCCCGTGCACGATGCCCAGCGCCGCATAGCAGTCCGCGACGCTTGCCACGATGACACGCACACCACGCACGTCGAATACCTGGTCGAAGGTCAGCTGCTTGCGCTGCATCTTCCGGTAGATGCTGTAGATGTGCTTGGCGCGGCCCAGCACCGTGGCCTCGATGCCGGCTTCGGCGAGCCGCGCTGCGAGCGTCTCCCGCACCTCCTCGATGAACTGTTCGCGTGCGGCGCGTTTTTCATTGAGCGCGGTGGCGATGCGGTGATAGGCCCCGGGCTGCAGTTCGCGGAAGGCCAGGTCTTCCAGCTCCCACTTCAGTGTCCAGACGCCGAGACGGTTGGCGAGCGGTGCATACAGCTCGCGTGTTTCCCAGGCGATGCGCCGGCGCTCTTCGGGCAGCAGTGCGCGGGAATGCCGCGCGCGCACCAGCTGCTGCGCCAGGCGCGCCACCACCAGGCGCGGATCGCCCACCACGGCGAGCAGCATCTTGCGCAGGGTTTCCGACTGCGCCGGCTCCAGCGCGCTTTGTGCCGCCCAGTGCTCGTCGAGATTCAGTTCGCCGAGGCGCCGCAGGGCCTCGCGCAGTTGCAGCGCTTCGGCGCCTGCAGCCTGGCGCATGGCCAGCGGCAGCGACTGCGCGTCCTGGGTGCGGTTGCAGGCCGCGTCCAGCAGGCAGGCCCGCGCCAGGTCCGCGTCCTGGGTGATCTCCCACACCAGCTGCGCTGCTTCACGGCCGAACAGCAACGCGGCGTCAGGGATTCCCGACTCGCGCAATTCCTGCTGCAGCGCTGCGAAAGCGGCGTCGGCAACGGGCAACGGCTGGGATGTCGGGACAGGGCGCATAGGTGCAACGTGGCAGCTGGCCAGTCACGCTATCATACGAGGGATGCCCAGATCTGCCGGCCGTTCATGGCGTTCCTTCGATCCACTGCAGATGGCTGCACCGGCGGGCCTGCGTCCGCATGCGGCCAGCTGCCGCATCCTGGGGCTCGACCCGGGGTCGCTGCGGACCGGCTTCGGCGTCATCGACTGCACGCCGCAGGGCGAGCGTCATGTGGCCAGCGGCGTAATCCGCACCGGCGGCGGTGAGCTGGCACACCGCCTGCAGCTCATCTACCGTGAAGTGGCCGCGCTGGTGGAGCAGTATCGGCCGCAGGAGGTGGCCGTGGAGCGCGTGTTCGTGCACCGCAATCCCGACAGCGCACTGAAGCTGGGCCAGGCGCGCGGTGCCGCCATCTGCGCCGCGGGGCTCTCGGGCGCGCAGCTGTATGAATACGCGCCGCGGGCCATCAAGCTCGCCGTGGTCGGCACCGGTGCGGCGGACAAGGTGCAGGTGCAGTTCATGATCCAGGCGCTGCTGGCGGTGAAAGGGCCGCTGGCAGCCGACGCGGCCGATGCGCTGGCGGTGGGGCTTTGCCATGGCCAGGCGCGGCGCCTGCAGGTGCTGGGATGATCGGCACCCTGAGCGGCATCCTCATGGCCAAGGAGCCGCCGCACCTGCTGCTGGAGGTCGGCGGCGTGGGCTACGAGGTGGAGGCGCCGATGTCCACCTGGCTGGGCCTGCCTGCGGCGGGTCAGCCGCTGCGCCTGATGATCCACCACGTGCTGCGCGAGGATGCCTCGCTGCTCTACGGATTCGCCACCGCGGACGAGCGGTCCTTGTTCCGCGCCTTGCTCAAGGTGTCCGGCGTGGGGCCGAAGGTGGCCCTGGCCGTGCTTTCCGGTGTCAGCGTGCAGGCCTTCCAGTCGGCCATCGTCACCGAAGATGCCCAGGTGCTCACGCGCATCCCGGGCGTGGGCCGCAAGACCGCGCAGCGGCTGCTCGTCGAGATGCGCGACCACTTCAAGGATGCCCCGGTCATCGGCGGCATCGCCGGTGAGCCTGCGAGCGGGCCGGAGGCCGAAGCGCTGTATGCGCTGGTGGCGCTGGGCTACAAGCCGGCCGAGGCCCGCACCTTGCTCGATGGCGTGGATGCCGCCGCGGCATCCACCGAAGAGCTGATCCGCGCAGCGCTGCAGCGCGCGGCTGGTGGTCTGGCATGAGCGAAACCCGTCTCGTGGATACCACTGCCGGCCGCGACGAGGAGACGCTCGATCGCGCCATCCGCCCGCGGCGGCTCGCGGAGTACATCGGGCAGCAGACGGTCAAGGCGCAGCTGGGCCTGTTCATCGAAGCCACGAAGTCGCGCCGCGAGGCGCTGGATCATGTACTGATATTCGGCCCGCCGGGCCTGGGCAAGACCACGCTGGCGCAGATCATCGCCGGCGAGCTCGGCGTGAATCTGCGGCACACTTCGGGCCCGGTGCTCGAGCGCCCGGGCGATCTGGCCGCCATTCTCACCAAGCTGCAGCCGCGCGATCTGCTGTTCGTCGACGAGATCCACCGCCTGAGCGCCGTGGTCGAAGAGGTGCTCTATCCGGCAATGGAGGACTACCAGCTCGACATCATGATCGGCGAGGGTCCTGCGGCACGTTCCATCAAGCTGGCGCTGCCGCCGTTCACGCTGGTGGGTGCCACCACGCGCGCGGGCCTGCTCACCTCGCCGCTGCGCGACCGCTTCGGCATCGTGCAGCGACTGGAGTTCTACTCCGAGGGCGAGCTGGCGCAGATCGTCGCGCGCTCGGCCGGCATTCTCGGGGTGCCCGCCGATGCGGCGGGCGCGCTGCGCATCGCCGAACGCTCGCGCGGCACGCCGCGCATCGCCAACCGCCTGCTGCGCCGCGTGCGCGATTACGCACAGGTGCGTGCCCAGGGCATCATCGACAGCGAGGTGGCGCGCGTGGCGCTCGACCTGCTCGACGTCGATCCGCAGGGCATGGATGCGCTGGACCGGCGGCTGCTCACGACCATCATCGAGAAATTCGACGGCGGGCCGGTGGGTATCGAAAGCCTGGCTGCGGCCATCGGCGAGGAGCGGGGCACGCTCGAGGACGTGGTGGAACCTTTCCTGATCCAGAAGGGTCTGCTGATGCGTACGGCGCGCGGCCGCGTGGCCACGCGCGCGGCGTGGCTGCATCTGGGCAGGCCGGCGCCGGAGGGCAGCGGCGGGAGATTGCCGTTTTTCGAGGAAGCGCCGTGAGCGCCTTCGAGTGGCCGGTGCGCGTCTACTGGGAGGACACCGATGCCGGTGGCGTGGTCTACCACACGGGCTACATCCGCTTCTTCGAGCGCGGACGCACGGAATGGCTGCGTCAGCTGGGGTTTTCGCAGGCGCGCATGGCCGAGGAGACCGGTGTGCTGTTCTCCGTAGTGGAGCTCACCACCGAGTTCATCCAGCCCGCGCGGCTGGATGACGAGCTCATCGTGCATACCCGCATCGCCGAAACGGGTGGTGCCACGGTGACCTTCGAGCAGCAGATCCTGCGCCAGCCCGAAGGTGCGCGCATTGCCGCAGGCCGGGTGCGCGTGGCCTGTCTCGATGCGAAGAGTTTCCGGCCCCGCCGTCTTCCCCAATCGTTGCGCCAGGAGTTCAAGTAGATGCCTTCCGACCTGTCGATCCTGCGTCTCATAATCGACGCCAGTCTCGTGGTGCAGATCGTGCTGGCGCTGCTCATCCTGGCCTCGATCAGCTCCTGGGCCATCATTTTCAACAAGCGTTCGCTGCTGTCGGCTGCCCGCGCCGAGGCCGACGGCTTCGAAACCACGTTCTGGTCCGGCGGAGACCTGGGCAGCCTCTACCGCACGATCCAGCAGCGCGGCGGCGCCACCGGAATGAGCAGCATCTTCGAGATGGGCTTCCGCGAGTTTGCCCGCCTGCGGCAGGCCTCCGTGCCGGGCGAACAGCTGCTCGAAGGTTCGCGCCGCGCGATGAAGGTGGCGCAGCTCAAGGAGGTGGACCGCCTGGAGCAAAGTCTCGCAACGCTCGCGACCATCGGTTCCATCAGTCCCTACGTGGGCCTGTTCGGCACGGTCTGGGGCATCATGAGCACCTTCGTCGCGCTGGGCGGCGCGCCGCAGGCCACGCTCGCCACGGTGGCGCCGGGCATCGCCGAGGCGCTGGTGGCCACGGCCATCGGCCTGTTCGCGGCCATCCCCGCGGTGATCGCCTACAACCGCTACGCCGACCAGGTGGGACGCATCGAAATGCGCTACGACGCTTTCATGGAGGAGTTCTCGACCATCCTGCAGCGCCACGCCTCGCGGCCGGCGCCGGTGGTGGAGTAGCGCCATGCCGGCACCTCAGGGGCGCAAGCGGCGGCTGATGGGCGAAATCAACGTCGTGCCCTACATCGACGTGATGCTGGTGCTGCTCATCATCTTCATGGTCACGGCTCCCATGCTCACGCAGGGTGTGAAGGTGGAGCTGCCCCAGGCCGCGGCCGAACCCATTCCCGTGCAGAACCGCGAAGACCTGCAGCCGGTGATCGTCTCGATCGATCATGAGGCGCGCGTGTTCCTCAATCTCGCGCCGCAGCCGGATGCGCCGCTGGATGCCGACGCGCTGCTCGATGGCGTGCGCACGGCGCTGGCCGGCAATCCGCAGCGCGACGTGCTGGTGAAGGCCGATACCCGGGTGGCCTACGGCCGGGTGGTGGAGACCATGGTACTGCTGCAGCGTGCCGGCGCCACCAAGGTGGGTTTTCTCACTGATCCGGTCCCGGAGCCTCCGGGCAGGCGCAAATGAAGCCAGGCGCGAAGCCGGGTACTGGCCGCGCGGTAGTCGTGTCGGTACTGCTGCATGGCGCGTTGGTGGCGCTCATCGCCGGTGGCATGTTCCTGCTGCCCAAGCGCCAGCCGCCGGTGCAGCGCCTGGCCATAGAGGCTTCGGTCGTGACGGCCACAGGCGGCGCGCCGCCCGCGCCTGTGCAGACGCCGGCACCTGAACCCGAGCCGCTGCCGGAACCGCAGCCCGAGCCCGTGGTCGAGCCGGAACCCGAACCGCCTGCGCCGCCGCCCCAGGTGGACGAGGAACAATTGCGGAGCGAAGCCGAGGCGGCCCGCGTTGCCGAAGAGCGACGGCTTGCCGAGGAGCGCGAGGCCGCGCAACGTCGCGAAGCCGATGCCCGCGCCAAGGCCGAACGCGACAAGGCCGAGCGCGAGCGGGTCGCCCGTGAAAAAGCGGCCCAGAAGGAAAAGGAAGCGCGGGAAAAAGCCGCGCGCGAAAAGAGGAGCAGGAGAAGCGCGAACGTGACCGTCAGGCGGCCGAGCAGCGCCGGCGCGAGGCTGATCTCAATGCGCAGCTGCAGGCCGAGGAACGCTCGGCAGCGCTGCGCTCCAGCGGACAGATGAACCAGTACATCGCGCAGATCACCGCGCGCATCCAGCGCGCCTGGATCCGGCCGCCGTCGGCCCGCGTTGGACTGGAGTGCGAGGTGCGCGTGACCCAGGTGCCCAACGGCACCGTGACGGGCGTGCAGGTGGGCCGCTGCAACGGAGACCAGGCGGTACGGGAATCCATCGAGGCGGCGGTGTATCGTGCCTCCCCATTGCCGTTGCCCTCCGATCCGGCCTTGTTCGAACGCAACCTGATCCTTACATTCCGGCCTGAGGACTGATATCGATGTCATCGACGCTGCTGAAATTCCCGCTGCGACTGGATCGTCTGCTGCCGTGGCTCGTGCTGGCCGTGCTGGCCGTGCTGGCCGTGCTGGCCGTTCCCGCGCATGCGGAACTGCGCATCGACATCACCCGCGGTGTCACCGACCCCATCCCGGTGGCCGTGGTGCCGTTTGCGCGCTCGGTGCCGGCCGATGGCGGCGTGGACGTGGCTGCCGTCGTGCAGCGCGATCTGGAAAGCAGCGGACGTTTCCGCGGCATGGCGCGTACGGGCATGCCCGCGCAGCCGGCGCGCGCCACCGACGTCGATGCCGCGCAGTGGCGCGCGCTGCGCAATGACTATGTGGTGGTCGGGCGCATGGGGGCAGGCAGTGCGGCGCAGGTGCGCATCGAGTTCGAACTGCTCAATGTGCTCACCGGCCAGACCCTGCTGCAGGAATCCGTCAGCGTGCCGCAGGCTTCAGTGCGCCTTGGTGCCCACCGCGTCGCCGACAAGGTGTTCGAGAAGATCACCGGCATCCGCGGCGCGTTTTCCACCCGCATCGCCTACATCTCGGTGGATGGCCGGCCGCCGAACCAGCGCTACCAGCTCATCGTGGCCGATGCCGACGGCGAGAATGCGCGTGTGGCCATGCAGTCGCCGCAGCCCATCATGTCGCCGGCCTGGTCCGCCGATGGCCAGTGGCTGGCCTATGTATCCTTCGAGAACCGCGTGGCCGCCGTGTTCGTGCAGCGGGTCAGCAGCGGCGAGCGCCGGCAGGTGTCGGCCCGCGCCGGCGTCAATGGCGCACCGGCGTTCTCGCCCGATGGCAGCAAGCTGGCGCTGACGCTGTCGGGCAGCAGCGGCAACCTCGATGTCTATGTGCTGGACCTCGCGTCCCAGGCGCTGACCCGCATCACCGACGATCCGGCCATCGATACCGAGGCCGTGTGGTCGCCGGATGGCCAGACGCTGTACTTCACTTCCGACCGCGGCGGCGGCCCGCAGATCTACGCGGTGGCGCCGCGCCAGGGCCAGCGGGCCCGGCGCATCACCTTCGGCTCGGGCTATGTGGCGCGGCCACGCGTCTCGCCCGATGGCCGGCAGCTGGCCTTCGTCACCCAGGAGTCCGGCGGCTACCGTATCGCCCTGATGGATCTGGCGAGCAACCAGGTGGCCACGCTGTCGCGCGGCGGGCTCGACGAATCCCCCAGCTTTGCGCCCAACGGCGCCGTGCTGATCTACGCCGGCCGCGATCGCGGACAGGGCGTGCTGGCCACCGTTTCCATCGACGGCCAGGTCACGCAGCAGCTCAAGTCCGACAGTGGCGAGGTGCGCGAGCCCGTGTGGGGGCCGTTTGCGAACTGAGCTTCGTGTCATAATGCGGGCAGCCGCCCTCCAAAGGAGAATCCATTGAATCGCAAAGTCCTGCTGATCGTCCTCACTTCGGTCCTGATGCTGGGCGGCTGCGCCGGCAAACGCGCGAAGACGGACGCGGGCGCGGGCAGCGAGGCCGTGACGGCGGACGCGGGCAGCGGCGCCGAGAGCTCCGGTGTGACCACGGTGACCGCCGGTGAGAATGGCAACCAGGGCGCCCTGGGTCCCAGCGGAGCGCTGGGTTCGCAGCGCGTGATCTATTTCGACTTCGACAGCAGCGAGATCCGCGGCGAATATGTCGACGTGATCGCCGCACACGGCCGCTTCCTGGCAGGAAATCCCACCGTGCGGGTGCGCCTGGAAGGGCATACCGACGAGCGCGGATCGCGCGAATACAATATCGGCCTGGGCGAACGCCGTGCGCAGACCGTGCGCCGCGCGCTGGCCCTGCAGGGCGTGCAGGAATCCCAGATCACCACCGTGAGCTATGGTGAAGAGCGTCCGGCCGCCGCCGGCAGCGACGAGAATGCCTACTCGAAGAACCGCCGTGTCGAGATCGTCTACATCAACTAAAGCCCGGCGGCCGCTGGCCGCGCTGTTGCTGCTGCCGGCATTGCTGGCAGCAGGCTGCGCCACGGCTCCCGAAGAGGATCCGGTGCAGCTGCGCCTCGATGACCTCGACGCGCGTGTGGGCCGCATCGACCGGATCGTGGCGAACCAGAGCCTGGTGCAGCTGGCGCAGCAGGTCGAGTCGCTGCAGGGCGAAGTGCGTGGCCTCAAGGGCCGCCTGGACGAGCTGCAGAACGAGAATGCGACGCTGCGCCGCGAACAACGCGACCTGTACGCGGATCTGGATGGCCGCCTCAAGGCGGGTGCTGCGGCTCCTTCGGCATTTGCGCCGGAGTCAGCCACGGCTTCCGGTGGGGACGAGCAGGCACGCTACGACCAGGCTTTCAACGAGCTCAAGAACCGCAATTACGCGGCCGCGGTACAGAAGTTCCGCGAGCTGGCGGCGGCGTACCCGAATGGCCAGCTGGCGGACAACACCCAGTACTGGCTCGGCGAAGCCTACTACGTGAACCAGGAATACGATCAGGCGGCGGCGGCCTTCCAGCGCGTGCTTACTGTCTGGCCGCAGTCGCGCAAGGCCCCGGATGCCATGCTGAAGCTGGGCTATACGCAGATCGAGCAGCGCAAGGTTGCCGAGGGGCGCGCTACGCTGCAGCAGCTGGTGGCAAGCCATCCGGATTCCGACGCCGCGCGCCTGGCCCGCGAGCGTCTGCAGCGCCTGCCTGCCGGCACGCGCTGAGCGGAAACTGCCATGACTGCCGGTGCTTCCCCGGCACGGCTCCGGATCACCGAGATCTTCCGCTCTTTGCAGGGAGAGGGTGACGCAGTCGGGTTCCCGACGGTGTTCGTGCGGCTCACGGGCTGTCCGCTGCGCTGCCAGTATTGCGATACGGCCTATGCTTTCGGCGGTGGTGAATGGATGACGCTGGAGGCCATCCTCGAACGCGTGGCCGGGCTCGCGGCACGCCATGTGTGCGTGACCGGTGGCGAGCCGCTGGCGCAGCGTGAATGCCTGACGCTGCTGGAACGGCTCTGCGATGCCGGTTACCGGGTGTCGCTGGAGACCAGCGGCGCGCTGCCGCTGGCGGGCATCGATTCCCGTGTGGCCAAGGTCGTGGACGTGAAGACGCCTGCCTCGGGCGAAGAGCGTCGCAACCGTTACTCCGAGCTTGCCGGCCTTGCCCCCCATGACCAGGTGAAGTTCGTGATCTGCGACCGCGCGGACTACGAGTGGAGCCGCGCCAAGGTGGCCGAACTGGATCTGGCGCGAA
The DNA here is from genome assembly GCA_049841155.1 of Steroidobacteraceae bacterium. Classification (GTDB taxonomy): domain Bacteria; phylum Pseudomonadota; class Gammaproteobacteria; order Steroidobacterales; family Steroidobacteraceae; genus ZC4RG30. The sequence continues at coordinate 631,998 of JASGHI010000003.1, read as the reverse complement.
CCGCCATGGTGCTGTTCTCGCCCAGCCACGAGCAGCTGCCGGCCCGTACCCTTGCGGACTGGATGCTGGAGGACAGGCTGGAGGTGCGCATGCAGGTGCAGCTGCACAAGATCCTCTGGGGCAACGAGCCAGGGCGATGAGCGGCGCGACCCGTCATGCCGTCGTGCTGCTTTCCGGTGGCCTGGATTCGGCCACAGTGCTGGCCAGCGCCCGTGCCGACGGGTTCATCTGCCACACGCTCGCCGTGGGTTATGGCCAGCGCCACAGCGCGGAGCTGGTGGCGGCGCGCAGCGTGTCGGCGATGCTCGGCGCTGCCGAACACCGGCAGATGAATGTGGACCTGGCCGGCATCGGCGGCTCGGCGCTCACCGACACGGCCATCGCGGTTCCCGATGCCGGCGGCGCGGGCATTCCGGTCACCTATGTTCCGGCGCGCAACACTTTGCTGCTGTCTCTGGCGCTGGGATGGGCGGAAGTGCTGGGGGCACAGGACCTGTTCGTGGGCGTGAATGCCGTGGACTACTCCGGCTATCCGGATTGCCGGCCCGAGTTCATCCGGGCCTTCGAGGCCCTCGCCAACCTCGCCACGCGTGCCGGCGTCGAGGGCAGGCGCTTCCTTATCCATGCGCCGCTGCAGCAGCTGAGCAAGGCGCAGATCATCCGGCTTGGCGCGGGTCTGGGCGTCGACTATTCGCGGACCGTCTCCTGCTACCAGGCCACGGAGGCCGGGGCGGCCTGCGGACGCTGTGATTCCTGCCGGTTGCGCAAGGAGGGGTTCGCGGCAGCCGGCATCCCGGACCCCACGCGCTATGCCTGACGCGGTATCATGCGCGCCCCCCACGGCGGGCCGTTAGCTCAGTCGGTAGAGCAGCTGGCTTTTAACCAGTTGGTCGCGCGTTCGAATCGCGCACGGCCCAGAATCACACGACCGGCCCTCAGGTCCTGAGCACGCTGATGACCTGGGGTTCCAGGTAAGCCTCCAGCCCCAGCCGGTGATAGGTGCGGCCCATGCCGGATTCCTTGGCGCCGCCGAAGGGCACATTGGGCAGCGTGGCGCGATGCTGGTTCACCCAGGCCGTGCCCACCTCCAGGCGCGCGGCGATCTGCGTGGCGCGCTGCACGTCGCGGCTCCACACCGATCCGGCGAGGCCATAGCGGGTATCGTTGGCGCGTCGAATGGCATCTTCGACATCGCTGAACTTCATCACCGGGAACACGGGGCCGAACTGTTCCTCCACCACCAGGCGGCTGGTTTCGGGCAATCCCGTGACCACCGCAGGGATGACGAAATAGCCGCTTCCTTGCGGAGCCGGCCCACCCTCGTGGAGGGTGCCGCCGGCGCGCCGCGCATCAGCCTTGAGTTCCTGCACACGCTCGAACTGCCGCCAGTTCTGGATCGGACCCAGAACCGTGCCGGCATCGAGGCCGCTGCCGAGCTTTGCCGAGCGCGCCTCCGCGGCCAGCGCCGCGACCAGTGCGTCGTGGATCTTCTCGTGGGCATAGATGCGCTTGATGGCCATGCATACCTGGCCGCTGTTGACGGTGGCGCCGAAGAACAGTTTCTTCGCGACCGCAGCGACATCGACGTCCTCGAGTACGATGGCGGCATCGTTGCCTCCCAGCTCCAGCGTCACCCGCTTCAGGGTGCCGGCGCAGGCAGCCATCACCTTCTTGCCCGTGGCCACGGAGCCGGTGAAGGAAATCTTGTCGATGCCGGGATGGGCAGTGAGCAGTGCGCCGAGTTCGTCGCCGCCGGCGAGCACGCCGAGCACACCGGGCGGCAGGATGCCGCGCAGTATCTCGCCGATGCGCAGCGTGGTCAGCGGCGTGAAAGGCGAGGGTTTGATGATGGCGCAATTGCCGGTGTAGAGCGCCGAGGCCAGCGGACCCACCGCAAGATTCACCGGCGCGTTCCAAGGCGTGATGATGCCCGCCACACCCAGCGGCACGTAACGCAGTTCGATGTGGCGCTCGGCGTCGTCGACCAGCACCTCCGGCCGGATTTCGATTTTCGTCATGCCCACCGACAGCGTGGCTGCGCGCTCGATCTCGTCGCGCGACTGGCCCAGCGGCTTGCCCTGTTCGAGCGTGAGCAGCTGCGCCAGCGTTTCCTTGTGGGCCTTGAGTGCCTCGGCGCAGCGCGCGATGAATTGCGCGCGCTCGGCATAGGACAGGGCGCGCCAGGCGGGGAACGCGGCGCGCGCGGCGTTCACGGCACGGTCCAGCGCCGCCGGGCCGGCTGCCGGGCAGTGCGCGAAAACTGCGCCCGTTGCCGGATTGACGACCTCGATGCGCTCAGCGGTGGTGGCCGCCTGGCCGTCTATCGTGAGCGTGAGAGGGGGAGTGAAGTCGGTCATGGGGCACCGCGGTCCAGTCAGACGGGGGGTGTTAGAATAGTCTTTTCCATTGTCAAACCGAGATCAACAAGGGCAGACATCATGAAAGTAGGACTGGCCGGGCAGGGCGCCTTTGGCATCAAGCATCTTGAGGCGATCCGCAATATCCCCGGGATCGAGGTCGTCACGCTGACCGGCGGCAACCAGGAAGCCACGAAGGAAGTCGCCGCGAAATTCGGCATTCCGCACTACACCGGCGACCTGGCCGAAAGTCTCAGACAGCCTGGTCTCGAGGCCATGATCCTCGCCACGCCCACGCAGATGCATGCCGCGCAAGCCATCCAGTGCATGCGTGCCGGCAAACACGTGCAGGTGGAAATCCCGATGGCGGACAGCCTGAAGGATTCCGAGGAGATCGCGAAGGTGCAGAAGGAAACCGGCGTCATCGCCATGGCCGGCCATACCCGCCGCTTCAATCCTTCGCACCAGTGGATCCACAGGAAGATCGTCGCCGGTGAACTCAACGTGCTGCAGATGGACGTGCAGACCTACTTCTTCCGCCGCACCAACATGAATGCGCTGGGCAAGCCGCGCAGCTGGACCGACCACCTGCTGTGGCACCATGCCTGCCATACGGTCGACCTGTTCGGCTACCAGACCCGGGACGAGGTGACGGTGGCGCGCGGAGTGCAGGGCCCGATCCATCCCGACCTCAAGATCGCGATGGACATATCCATCCAGATGAAAACGCGCCGCGGCGCCATCTGCACATTGTCGCTGTCATTCAACAACGACGGCCCACTGGGCACGTTCTTCCGCTACATCTGCGACAACGGCACCTACCTGTGCCGTTACGACGATCTGTTCAACGGCAAGAACGAGCAGATCGACGTCTCCAAGGTCGATGTGTCGATGAACGGCATCGAGCTGCAGGACCGGGAGTTCTTCGCGGCCATCCGCGAGGGCCGCGAGCCCAACTCCAGCGTGCAGCAGGTGCTGCCGGCGATGCGCACGCTCGACACCATAGAGAGATCGCTAGCCTGAGTTGCGCCGATACAGTCTGTGGCAACGCGCAGGGACAAGACGAAAACCGGGGCCACCCAGGCCAGCGTTGACGAATTCATCTCCTCCGTCGAGGACGATAGGCGTCGCGCGGATGCCAGGGCCCTGGTGCGGATATTCTGGGAAGTCACTGGCTGGATGCCGCGCATGTGGGGGCCAACGATCATTGGTTTCGGTGCTTACCAGTACAAATATGAAAGTGGCCGTTGCGGATCCATGTGCGCGGCGGGCTTCAGCCCGAGAAAGACCAGTCTTGCGGTCTATGTCGCCGACTTTCCGGGCAGGCAGGAGTTGCTGGAACAGCTCGGCAAGCACAAGGTCGGATCAGGACAATGCCTCTACATCAACAAGCTGGAAGATGTGCAGACCACCTGCCTGAAGGAAATCATCAGCAGGTCGCTGGTGGAGCTGAGGAAGAAATGGCCGGTTACGGCGTCCTAGCGGACCAGGGTGCCACTGGATAGGCACCGGCCCCTTTGCATGAAGTCTGGCGGTGGTTACCGCCCAAATCTTGGCCGCGAACCCTCCGGCGTCCATGACTGGACGACGAAACGTCCGCCCTGGAAGCGCTCGGCCACCGGATCCGCGGGCACAGCCGGCAGTGCGGCGACGGCTTCGGCGAACACCTCTGCATTCTGCGCCGGCACGTAGCCGATGGCATTGGGCTCGCTCATGTCGTACCAGGCGCGGGTGTTTGCAGAAATTCCCCATACCGGCGCGAAGCCGACGCGCGGCACCTGCAGCGACTTGCGCACCAGCTGTTGCAGGTCTTCGAGGCCCAGCCAGCTCGCGAGCTCGCGCGTGTTGCGCGGCGGCAGGTTCATGAAAGTGCCGATGCGCAGCGCCACGGTTTCGATGCCGTGCTTGGTCCAGTACATGCGCGCCAGCTCCTCGCCCCATACCTTGGAGAGGCCATAGAAGCAGTCGGCGCGATAGGGCGCATCGAGGCGCAGCTTCTCGCTGACCTCGTGCAGCCCGAAGGCATGGTTGGAGCTGGCGTAGACGATGCGCCTGATGCCATGCCGCCGCGCGCCCTCGTAGAGTTCGAACAACATGCGGTGGTTGTTCTCCAGCACCAGCGGGAAGGCCTGTTCATTGCTGGTGGCGGCCCAGTGCACGACGGCATCCATGCCCTGCAGGGCGGTGTCCACGAAGGCCGGGTCACAGAGATTGCCGGTGAGCAACGTCTCGTCATGCAGTGCTTCCAGGGCGGTTCCGGGCAGGTCGGTGCTGCGAAGTCGGTGTCCGGCGGCATGCAGTGCGGGGCGGCTGGCGCGGCCCAGGCGGCCGGCGGCTCCGGTGATGAGTACTTTCATGGGTCCGTTCCTCAGGTCTGATCCCGGTCGATGATCTGCATCATCGCCGCCGGATGGCGTTCGCCCGCCACGGGCGACTCGGCGAGCAGGGCATCGATGCGTTGCAACTGCGCCGCCGTCAGCTGCAGCCGGCTGCCGGCGAGATTGTCTTCCAGGTGCTTGCGGGTCTTCATGCCGGGAATGGTCACGATGTTCGGCGCGCGTGACAGCACCCAGGCGATGGCCACCTGCGCGGCACTGGCCGAATGCTCGGTGCCGATGGCATGCACCAGATTCACCAGGCGCTCGTTGCGCTCGGCGTTGGCATCCTGGAAGCGCGGCTGGTTGCGGCGGTTGTCATTGGCAGGCAGTTCTGAAAGTCGGCGGAAATTGCCCGCCAGAAATCCGCGGCCCAGTGGACTGTAGGCCACGAAGGTGGTGCCCAATTCCCGGCAGGTGGCCAGCATTCCCTGCTCCGGATCACGCGACCAGATGGAGTATTCGCTCTGCACGGCAGCCACCGGATGCACAGCTGCGGCGCGGCGCAGTGTGCCGACGCTGCACTCGGACAGGCCGACATGGCGGATCTTGCCGGAGCGCACCAGATCGGCGAGCGTGCCGACGGATTCCTCGATGGGCACGGTGCGGTCGATGCGGTGCAGGTAGAAGAGGTCGATGGTGTCGAAGCCCAGCCGCGCCAGGCTCTCGTCCAGCGACTGGCGGATGGTTTCGGGCCGATTGTCGGCGATTGCCGCGCCGCCCGGGCCGCGCGACAGGCCGCATTTGGAGGCCAGGAACACGCGGCTGCGGTGCGGCCGCAGCACGCTGCCCACGAAGCGCTCATTCTCGCCCAGCTGGTAGCTGGCGGCGGTGTCGAAGTGATTGATACCCTGGTCCAGAGCCATGGTGAGCGTGGCCCGGGATTCTTCGTCGTCGCGGGTGCCATACCAGCCCACGAGGCCCATGCAGCCGAAGCCCACGGCGGACACAGTGGCCCCGGAGTTGCCGAGAGCCCGCATTGCAGTCGTCGTATTCATGCACGGGAAGGTATCATGTGCAACGGACCGCTATGGGGGCATAGGCGGCAGTGCAATTCCAGACGGGGTTTTAAACATGATCATCGACTGCCACGGGCACTACACCACGGCTCCCCAGGCCCTTACGGACTTTCGCGATGGGCAGAAGGCGGCGCTGAAGGATCCGGCGCAGACGCCCTCACGCGCTTCGCTGAAAATATCCGATGACCAGATCCGCGACAGCCTGGAAAAGGCCCAGCTGAAGCTGCAGCGCGAGCGCGGCTCGGATCTGACCATCTTCTCGCCGCGCGCGTCTACCATGGCGCATCACATTGGCACCGAGGCTACGAGCCTCGAGTGGTCGCAGATCTCCAACGATCTCATCGAGCGCGTGGTGGGACTTTATCCGCAGAACTTCGTCGGCGTGTGCATGCTGCCGCAGTCGCCCGGCGCCACGCTCGCCGGCAGCGTGAAGGAGCTGGAGCGCTGCGCGAAGATGGGTTTCATCGGTGCGAACCTCAATCCCGACCCGTCGGGGGGACACTGGACTTCACTGCCGCTGACCGACCGTTACTGGTATCCGATCTACGAGAAACTGGTGGAGTTGGACATGCCCGCCATGGTGCATGTGAGCTCCTCGTGCAATGCGAACTTCCATGCCACCGGCGCGCACTACATCAATGCCGACACCACGGCCTTCATGCAGCTGATCCAGGGCGATCTGTTCAAGGACTTCCCGACGCTGCGGCTGATCATCCCGCATGGCGGCGGTGCAGTGCCCTACCACTGGGGCCGCTACCGCGGCCTGGCGCAGGACATGAAGCGGCCGCCTCTGGATACCCATGTGATGAAGAACGTGTTCTTCGACACCTGCGTATACCACCAACCAGGCATCGACCTGCTGCTCAAGGTGATACCGGTGGAGAACATCCTGTTCGGCTCGGAGATGGTCGGTGCGGTGCGCGGCGTTGATCCGACCACCGGCTTCAACTACGACGACACGCGGCGCTACATCGACGCCTCGAATCTCTCCGCCCAGGACAAACAGCGCATCTTCGAAGGCAATGCGCTGCGCGTTTATCCACGGCTCAAGGCGCGGTTGAACTGAGCGTTCAGATGTACTTGAGGCCCAGCGCTTCGAGTTTGTCGCGGAACTTGTAGATGTCCATGCCGAGCTCGCCGGAAGCCAGGCGGCGGCGCTTGTCCTCCTCGTTGGCGACGCGTTTGGCGGCGGCTTCGGCGACCGTGGCAGCCTCGCCCAAGCGCACCACGCACACGCCGTCATCGTCCGCGACGATGACATCGCCAGGGTTGACCGCCTGCGCGGCGCAGATCACCGGCACGTTCACCGACCCCAGGCTGGCCTTGATGGTGCCCTGGGCATAGATGGCCTTGCTCCACACCGGAAAGTCCATCTCCTTGAGCGTGGCCACGTCACGCACGCCGGCGTCGATCACCAGGGCCTGTACGCCGCGCGCCTTGAGCGAGGTGGCCAGAAGGTCGCCGAAATAGCCGTCGACGCAGGGCGAGGTGGGTGCGACCACGAGGATGTCGCCGGGCTTGCAGACTTCCACGGCCACGTGAAGCATCCAGTTGTCGCCCGGAGGTGCGGATACCGTGACCGCCGGTCCGGCAACGGACTTGCCGGAGTAGATGGGGCGCATGTAGTGGGCTAGCAGCCCCGTGCGGCCCTGGGCTTCATGCACGGTGGCGACACCGTAGCTCGCGAGTTGTTGGGCGATGGCAGGATCGGGGCGCGGAATCTCGCGTACACAGACATGCTTGCTCATGGTGGACACCTCCCGGGTTCGCCCGGAAAATCCGTGGCGGCAAAACCAGCATCTTAGCGCCATGACCCATCCCGATCTGTACCTCCTCATCGACGGCTGCAAACTTGCGGGGGAGGGCCGCCGCACCCGGACTGTGGTGAACCCGGCCACGGAGGAACCTCTGGGAGAGGTGCCGCTGGCGTCCCGCGATGACCTGGACCGCGCCCTGGAGGCAGCCCGGCGCAGCTGGCCGGCATGGCGCGCGCTGGGCCCGCAGCAACGCGGCGCCATACTGAAGAAGGCTGCGGAACTGCTGCGCGAGCGTACCGAGGCGATTGCCCGGCTGGCGACCCTGGAAGAGGGCAAGACCCTGCGTGAAGCACGCATCGAAGTCGCCATCGCGGCCGACACCTTCGAGTGGTATGGCGAGGAAGGGCGCCGCGCCTACGGACGGGTGCTGCCGCAGCGCAGCTCCGGCATGCGCATGACGGTGGTGAAGGAGCCGGTGGGGCCGGTGGCGGGTTTTGCACCGTGGAATTTCCCGCTGGGCAATCCGGCCCGCAAGCTGGGTGCCGCGCTGGGCGCCGGCTGCACCGTGATCGTCAAGGCGGCCGAAGAGACGCCGGCCTGCGCGCTGGCCATTGCACAGGCGCTGGTGGATGCGGGGGTTCCTGCGGGTGTCATCGCCATCGTGTTCGGTGATCCCGAGAAGGTCTCGCAGCACCTCGTCGCATCGCCCGTGATCCGCGCCGTCAGCTTCACCGGCTCGGTACCGGTGGGCAAACGGCTGGCTGCACTGGCCGCCGCCGGCATGAAGCGCACCACCATGGAACTGGGCGGCCACGCGCCGGTGCTGGTATTCGATGACGTTGACGTGGATGCCGTGCTCGATCTGTCGGTAGCCGCAAAGTTCCGCAACGCGGGGCAGATCTGCGTGTCGCCGACGCGTTTCCTGGTGCACGAGGCGATCTATGACAGATTTGCGGCGGGTTTTGCCGCACGCGCCCGCAACTGGCCTGTGGGCAATGGGCTTGATGAGGGCGTGAGGATGGGACCGCTGGCACATGCACGGCGGCTGCCGGCAGTGACCTCGCTCATCGAGGAGGCCATGGGAAGCGCAGCGAAGCTGCTGGCAGGCGGCAATGCAATCCCGGGCAAGGGTTTCTTCTTCCAGCCCACGGTGCTGGGTGATGTGCCGGAAGCCGCGCGCATCATGAACGAAGAGCCGTTTGGTCCCGTCGCCGTGCTCGACCGCTTCGGCAGTTTCGAGGAGGCCATCGTCAAGGCGAACCGCCTGTCATACGGACTTGCGGCCTATGCGTTTACGCAAAATGCGCGGCGGGTGAACCTGCTGGGCGAACAGATCGAATCGGGGATGCTGGGCATCAACAGCTTCACCATCGCCGTGCCGGAGGCGCCGTTCGGCGGTGTGAAGGAAAGCGGCTACGGTTCCGAGGAAGGCATCGAGGGGCTGGAAGCCTGTCTCGTGACCAAGTTCATCACCGAATCCTAGGCGGGCAGCTAGAGCAGCAGCAGCACGGCGAGCCCGGCGGCCGCGAAACGCCACCAGGCAAACAATGCCAGGCCATGGCGGTTGAGCCAGGCCACCATCCACTTCACGGCCAGCGCCGCCGAAGCCCACGCTGCGATGAAGCCGGTGAGCAGCGCCGGCCAGCCGTAGGCTTCCACCATGCCGTGGCCATGCTTGAGCAGCGTGTAGGCCGTGGCTGCCGTCAGCGTGAGCACGCCCAGCAGGAAGGCGAATTCCACCGCCGCGGCCAGCGAAAGACCCACGGCGAGACCGCCCAGGATGGTGACCAGGCTGCGGCTGGTGCCCGGCCACATGGCGATGCACTGGATGAAGCCGATGATGACGGCCGAGCGCCAGGTCAGGGTATCCAGCGCGGCCGCATTGCGGTGGGCGGCCACCCATTTGCCCAGTGCGAGGATGAGAAGGCCGCCGGCCACCCAGGCCGCGATGACGGGCTTCACGCCGAACAGGTACTGCTCGATGCGGGCATCGAACAGCACGCCCAGGACTGCGGCCGGAATGAAGGCGGCGACGATATTCAGCGCCAGGCGCAATCCGGCGGGATCCTGGCCCGCAAGGCCCCGGACCATGCCGGCTACCCGCTGCCGGTAGGTGCCCAGCACGGCGATGATGGCGCCGGCCTGGATGGCGATGGCGTAGCCATTGGCGGCTTCGCCTTCCGCAATGCCCAGCAGGCGCTGTGCGATGAGCAGATGGCCGGTGGAGCTGACCGGCAGGTATTCGGTGATGCCTTCGACGATGCCCAGTATCAGGGCCTGCAGCAGGTCCATGCGAACAATCCTCTCAGGCTATGGTGCGGCGGCGGAGCAGGATGCACAGCAGCATGCCCAGCAGCAGCAGCGAAACCGGCGTGTTGCTGCCGCCGCCGCCACTCTTGGCCGGTGGCGAATTGCTGCTGTCGGTGGAACCGCTGGCTGTTACCGTCACGTCGGCGCTGTCGGTGGCACCGTGGTTGTCGGCGATGGTCAGACGCAGCGTGTAACTGCCCCGGGTTGGCGATTCGACCGCAGCGCTGGCCTGGTTGGCCGAGGAGATGCTGGGCATGACCGCGCCGCCGGCGGTGCTGACCACGGTCCAGGTGTAGGACACCAGATTGCGGCCGGCCGCCGCACCACTGCCCGTGCCGTCCAGCGTGAGTACCCGTGCCGGGCCCACGACACCATTGACCTGCGCGGCGGCTGTGGGGCGCAGTGCCTCGCCGACGGCTGCCGCGGCATCGAGCATTCCCGCGCCGCAGACTGAGGTGCTGCAGATGCATTCGTCGTCTGGATTGGATGCCGGGCACGCGGACACCCCCGGAAAGCCCGTGGGGAAGGGACGTGCGGTCGCGCGCAGCCGCGCGGTGAGCGCCGCAGGGGTCAGCGCCGGGTTCACCGCCTTCATCATGCCGGCAGTGGCAGCTACCAGCGGCGCGGAGAAGCTGGTGCCGATGTTCGGGCTCTGCGGCGTAGTGAAGCTGTAGCCCGTGGGGCCGCGGGCACCGGAGTTGGTGGTGGTCGTCAGTTCATACAGGCAGTCGCCCGCGAGGTTGACGCAGTTGCCGGCGGGCGCGGCCAGCGTGATTTCCGGCCCCAGGTTGCTGTAGCCCACCTTGGTGCCGCTGTGGCGCAACCCCGCCACAGCGACGACGCCGGCGCAATTGGCAGGGGAATCCACGGCCTTGCCTTCGTTGCCGGCCGAGATGACGACCAGAACGCCATGCTGCGAGAGCGTGCGGATGGCCTCGGCGTACTGGGGCGAACACGAACCGGTGCTGCCGAGGCTCATGTTGATGATCTGCGCCGGATGCTGGTTGACCGGCGGCGGTACCAGCAGCAGGGGCGCGGGGATGGCAAGGCCCGCCGCCCAGTACATGGCGGCAATGACATCGGAGTCGTAGCCGCCGCACTTGCCCAGCGCCCGTACCGGCAGCACCCGCAGGTTGAAGCCGGTGCCTGCGATGCCTTGGGCGTTGTCGGTGTTGGCCGCGATCAGTCCGGCGACGCGCGTGCCATGCCAGCTGCTGGGCACGGGTTTCGTATCCGAGCCATCGCGGCCGCAACCCTTGCCGGCGAAGGGACCGCTGGCTAGATCCTCCTCCGAGATGAAATCGCCCGGATCCGAGGGATCATCATCCCAGCCATCGTTGTCATTGGCGGTGGCGTAAACCTGCCCGCCGTTCCATGAATCCGAGGAGACGAAGTCGTATCCGGGCAGCAGCTTGCCGCCGTCGGCGGCGCGCGCGAGGTCCGGATGATCGAAACGCACGCCGGTGTCGATCACGGCCACCACCACCGGCGAGGTGGCAGGCGTGTCGCCGGCATGGGTGATGTCCCAGGCGCTGTCGGCGCGGATGGCCGAGATTTCGCCATCCTTCAGATACCACTGCTGGCTGTACAGCGGGTCGTTGGGGGTATAGGCGTGGGCGTGCACGCGGCGGTCCGGCTCGGCCAGCTGCACACGCGGATCGGCGCGCAATGCGTTCAGCGTGGCTTTGAGCTCGGTGGCAGCGGCGGGGCGGTCCAGCCGCAGCAGGCTCATGCCGCCGCCCAGCCCGCGCATCAGTGTTATCGCGCGGCCGCTGCGGGAGCGCAGTGCGCGGGCTTCGGCGGCGTCATCGAGCCACTCACCGGCCGCACTGCGCCACTTGACGATGATGCGGTCGGTGGTTTCCTGCGCGCCATGGACGGGCGGGATCAGGCCAAGCAGCAGGGCAAGAGCCAGCAGGGGGCGCATGGAATGTGGAGACCGCACAGGCGTGCATGTTAGCCGGACTTGCGGCGTTTGTGCTCCTTCGCGTGAGTTTTCGGAAGTGCTGCAGTGGACGCCGTGGCTTTGAATGCATCCCGTCGTCTTTTCACGGGAGAACGGGATGAAGCAGAGGGAACTCCAGCGCGGTCAGGGCATGACCGAGTACATCATCGTGGTGGCCCTGGTCGCCATTGCAGCCATCGGTGTCTACACGGCTTTCGGCAAGACGTTGCGGGCACAGATGGCGGTCACGGCGCAGTCGCTGGCCGGAAACAGCGCCAACCAGGCCCGCACCGAAGCCAACAACGCCGGTGACGATGCCGTGACCCAGGCTGGTCGCCGGGTCCAGCTCGACAACTACGACCAGCCACGCTGATGGGCAGCCGGGCGCATTCAGGGCAGGCGATGGTGGTGATGCTGGCCTTTGCCGCCAGCCTTGCCGCGACGTTCGCCATCGTCTTCAGCGCGGGCCAGACGGTCAACGACAAGATGAAGCTGCTGAATGCGTCCGACGCTGCCGTGCTCGCTGCCGCGCAGTGGCAGGCGCGCAGCCTCAACTATCAGGCCTACCTGAACCGCGCCATCGTTGCCAATGAAGTGGCGATAGCGCAGCTGGTGAGCCTGCGCTCCTGGTCGGCCTATGTCGCCACCACCACCCGCAATGCCGCCCGTGTGACGACCGTGGTGCCGCCGCTGGCGGCCGCCATGCGGGCCGTCGAGCGTGGCTGGGCCGTTGTCGATCGCGGCATCCAGTCGGGCGCTCCGCCGCTGGAGGGCGGGCTCAGTGGATGGAACGTGGAGGTCCTGACCCGCATGCAGGCTCTGGCGCATGTGCAGGCGCCCATCGTCGCGGCGGACCTCGCCGCGCAGGTAGTGCGCGACAACGAGCCGCGTGCCTTGCTGGCCGCAGCCAGCCGTGCGCTGCAGGCGAGGAATGGCAACACCTGGCTGAACCGCTTCACGCAGGCCTACCGGCGCGGTGGCGGCGACCTTGCCCGCTTCTCGGCCCTGCTTGCCAGTTCGCGGGACGGGTTCAGCGCGCAGCGCAGCGGTGACCTGCTGCCTTCCGGCTCGCCGCTGCAGGTATCGCGCCGCGGCGGCACGGATCTCATCGGCGAGTACAGCTGGCGCGGCGTGGATACCCTGTCCACGCACCTGAACCTTCTCATCACCGATGCCGAGACTCCGCTGGGCTGGGGTGCGGCCGAGAACCGGCTGCGGCCGGTGGCGGGGCGGGGCACGCATGGCGGCAGCCTGCGGCGCAATCCGCGTGCATCGCGACTGGCCACGCGCGCGCTGGCGCCGCGGCAGGGGTACCGCGGGCTGCCGGAGATCCGCGATGTATCTCAGCCGCAGCGGCGGGATGTGCGGACACTGGTCTATTCGCTGGCGCTGCGCATTCCGGGCAATGAAGTGCCGACGGCAGACCGGCTGCTCATGCCGCAAGGACTGGCGCTGCCGGACGGCAGCACCTTGAGCGTGGCGCCTGCGCTTGCTGCGCAGTCGCTGCATGCCCTGGCATCGGCCCTGGTCCGGTTCGAGCGTCCGGAACCGAGGCACGACGGACGGGAGGAGTATGCCAGTCTCTTCAGTCCCTACTGGCAGGCCCGGCTCACGGCAACGCCGCTCACGGATCAGGCGCTCACACTGGCCGATCGTGGTCTTGCAGTCGATCCCTTCGTGGCAACGCGATGAGCAGGGCATCGCACATGCAGGGTCAGAGTACGGTGGAGTTTGCCGCCGGAGCCGCAACCCTGGTGCTGTTGTTGACGGGCACGTTGGTACTCTCCGGTTTTCAGGAAGCCCAGCGACGCACCCTCTCTGCCGCGCGCCATGCCGCATTCCTGCAAATGTGGGGCGAGCGCAATGACGAAGCGCTGGCAGCCCGCCTGCATGCGCTGCATTTCGATGATCCGGGATACACGCGGCCGGCAGGCAGCCAGCGGTGGATCGGGCGCGGCAGTGTTGCGGCTGCGACCCAAGGCTCCGCTGTGCAGGGTGTTGCCGGTACGGCGGCATCCGCACTGCTGCGTCCGCTGCAGCTCTCCAGCGGGTTTCTCAATGCGGATTTCGATCTTTCCCCCGGCGGATATCAATCGGCCCGCGTGACGGTGCAGCTGCGGCCTTCGGTTCGCCTGCCGGCTCCTTTCGATGCCTTGGACCTGTCCGTCTCGCATGCCGTGTCGCTGCTGGGCGATGCATGGAATGCCTCAGGCAGCCGGCAGGTGAGGCAACGCACTGCAGGGCTGGTGCCGACCTCCGCTCTGGCGGGTTTCTCGTCGCTGTGGCAGGGCATTGCGGCTCCTCTGTCATTGCTGGAGCCGAACCTCGATCGCCTGTGTCCCGGACTCATCGAGCCGGAGGGTGTACCCGAGGATCGGCTGGGGCAGGGCGTGGTGCGGGCAGAGGTGGGCACATGTCATTGAACTGGCTTCACAGGGTGTGCGTGCTGTGCGGTGTTCTTGTGGCCGCGGCGAGCGCGCCGGCCGCCGACTCCGCCCTGTGGCGCGGTCTCGAGGTGCGAGCCGAGGCCATTCCCGGAAAAACATGGTTCAACGGCATTGCACTGGAAGCCGTGCAGTTCATGGGGCCGGATGTGGAAGTGCTGGTGCAACGCTGGCTCGACCTTCACCGCGGCGAGACATTGCAGCATGCCGATGCCGCGGGCTGGCGTGTCCACTCGCTGCTGGACGGCACGCGTTCGGAAGTACTGCAGGTGCGGGAGTCGGCAGGCGCAGAGGTGGCGATCTGGTCCGCGATGCCGTTGGGAGGCGCGATGCCGGCCATGCGGCCATCGCTGTGGTCACCGCCGGCAGGTTGCCGTCCCGGGCCCGAGGTCGAGGGAACCGAGGGCGGCCAGCGGTTCCGGCAGCGGACGGCTATATGCCGCCGAACGCCCGGTGCAGTGCTCGACGGTGCGCGGCTTGACGCCATGCGATCCGGGCTGATGGTAAAGCGGCAATGGGTGCAGGGTTTCGAGGCCGTGGGCATGAAGCCACCAACCCAGTTGCTGGTCATGGTCATCGCCACGGCAGACAGCACTCAGTTCGTGACCCTGGAAAGGCTGCTGCCGGGTGGTCAGCAATGAGCACGCTGCCGCGATCGCAGGTCCGGGGGCAGGCGCTGGCCGAATACCTGATCGTCTGTGCCGCACTGACCGCGGCGCTGTTCCTGCCCTATGCAGAAGGACATTCGGTTGCCGCGCTGCTGGCCTCGGCTCTGGTCGAGTACCTGCGCGGCCTGTCCTTCGTCACATCCATTCTTTGAGGAGCCGATGTCAGTGAACTGGAAGCAGGGAATGCTGAAGCTCGCGGGGAGCAACGCGGTGCTGGCGGCGCTTGCCGCCGTGGCGGGCCTGGGCGCCGTGGTCGCGGCGCGCCACTACGTCGATGGCCAGGTACGGCGCATGGAGGCCGGTGCCGAGGCACGCTACCAGCCGACGCCCGTGGTGGTCGCGGGTGAAGACCTGCGCCCCGGCGAGCCTCTGGCCGCCGCATCGCTGGCCATGCGGCGCATGCCGGCCGGTTATCTTCCTGGTGGCGTCATTGCCGACAGCGCGGCTGCCGAGCTGGTCGGGCGCAGCCTGCTGGTGCCGCTGCGACGTGGCGATCCTGTTACCCGCGGGGTATTGGCGCCGCAGCGGGCGGCCAGCCTCTCGGCCCAGCTTTCCAGTGGATATCGCGCGCTGACGCTTGCCGTAGATGACATCAGCTCGCACGCGGGGATGCTTGCGCCAGGTGACGAGGTCGATCTGTACCTGGCGCAGAACCGCGGCGCTTCCGGCGCGCGCCTGGCGCTGCTGCTGCAGCGGGTGCCCGTGCTGGCGACGGGGTCCCGCATGCTGCGCCCCGATGGCTCTGCAGCAGACGCACCGTATGGGACGATCACGCTCAGGACATCGGTCGACGATGCGGCGCGCATCATTCTCGCCCAGCAGGCCGGTTCGCTGGCGATCGCGCTGCGCGGACAGGGCGACAGCGCGCCGGCGTTGCTGTCGGTGCGGGACAGCCACGACCTGATGCAGGACGCTGCGCCGGCGGCAACACTGCAGGCGCGCAAGACCATCGAAGTGCTGCTGGGTGGAGAGGGAGATCCCCAGCCGCGCCGCGTGTGGTTGCAGATCGGGGCGCGGTCATGATGCGCCTGGCATGGCTGGCTGTGCTTGCCCTCGTTGCAGAGGTCATTGTGGCGGCGGAGCTGCCGGACGAGCTGTCGCTGACGGTGGGGGACACGCGGGTGCTGCACGCGGACCTGCGCCGCGCTGCGCTCGGCGATGGCAAGGTGGTGTCGCTGTCCAGTCCCGAGCCGGGGCAACTGCTGGTCATCGGCGAAGCCGCCGGTGTCACGACGGCCCAGCTGTGGCTGCGGGATGGTACCCGGCACCGGATACGCCTGGTGGTGACGGAGGACGATCCCGAGGCTCTGCTCGCCGAGGTCACGACCTTGATCGAGGGCATGCCGGCAATCCGCGCCCGTCTCGCCGGCGGCCGGATCCTGCTCGAAGGCAGCGATGCGGGGGCGGCGGACCGGCAGCGTGCCGCCGACATCGCCGCGCTGCATCCTGGTCGCGTGCTCGACTTCGTCAGCAGGGTCGGTGCAGAAACCATGATCCAGTTCGAAACCCGGCTGGTCGAAGTACGCCGGGACCGTCTGCAACAACTCGGCGTGCGCTGGGCTACTACGGCGTCGGGACCAGAGGCCGCTGTCGCCGTCGGGACGGGCCGGGCCATGGCACGGCTCGCCTGGTCGGGTGCACTGGGTTCGCAGCTGGACCTGCTGGAGCAGCAGGGGCTGGCGAGGACCATAGCCGAGCCGGTACTCAGCTGCCGCAGCGGTGGAGTGGCGCGCTTCATATCGGGTGGGGAAATTCCGCTGCCGGTGACCGACGGGCTGGGTGCCACAGATGTGCAGTACAAGGAATACGGCATCATCCTGGAGGTGCGGCCGGAGGCCGCGCGGACGGGCCCGATCGCCGCCGAGGTGGACGTCGAGTTGAGCCAGATCGATGCCGCCATCCGCGTGCGCGACTTTCCGGGATTCATCAAGCGCCGCTCGAGCACGGCCATCAATGTAATGGCGGGCGAGACCATCGTGATCGCAGGACTTGCAGCAAGCGAGTCCAGCTCCGACCGTCAGGGGCTGCCAGGACTTGGCCGCCTGCCGGTGGCCGGACGCCTGTTCTCTTCGCGCCGTCAGCAGCACCGGCAGACCGACCTCCTGGTGCTGATCACACCGCGCCGCGTGGAATTGCCGTCCGCCGCTCCGGAGGCTGCGACCACGGATCAGCAGGAGTGGGCCCGACAACTGCAGGGACTGCTGCAGGAACCGCGGCCATGAGGCTGTCCGACGATGCGCTGGAGGCTATCCACCAGGAGCTCATACGCCGGCTCGATCTGCGGCGCAACGACATCGACCGCATGCCGGACCACGAATTGCGTGCATTGGCGCAGCGCCATCTGGGCGAGGTGCTCGGCAACTGGCTGCCCGCCGATGCGCCGCAGACCCGGGAGCTGGAACAGCAGCTGCTGCGCGAGGTCGTGGGTCTGGGCGTCATTGAAGACCTGCTCGGCGACGAACACATCACCGAGATCATGATCAACGGGCCGGGTGAGGTGTTCGTGGAACGCCAGGGCAGGTTGCAGCGCTGCAATGCGCGATTCTCCAGCCGCCGATCGCTGGGAGGCGTGATCGAGAGACTGCTGCAGGGCACTGGGCGCCGCATCGACGAATCCTCGCCCATGGTCGATGCGCGGCTGCCGGACGGATCAAGGGTGAACATCATCGTGCCACCGCTGGCGCTGGCAGGCGCGGCAATCACGATCCGCAAATTCGGCCGCGGCCTGCTGGGCATGCCGGACCTGCTGGCTGCCGGTGCGCTCTCCAGCGAGATGGCGGGCTACCTGGCCTGTGCCATACGCCAGCGCCGCAACATCGTGGTTTCCGGCGGCACGGGCAGCGGCAAGACCACCCTGCTCAACTGCCTGTCGGCGCTGATACCGCCCGGCGAGCGCGTGATCACCATCGAGGATTCGGCCGAGCTGCGGCTGCAGCACCAGAATCTCGTCAGGCTCGAGGCGCGCCCGGCGAACGCGGAAGGGCGGGGCCTCGTGACCATCCGCGACCTCGTGCGCAACGCGCTGCGCATGCGCCCGGACCGCATTGTCGTTGGAGAGTGCCGCGGCGGCGAAGCGCTCGACATGCTGCAGGCCATGAACACCGGTCATGACGGCTCGCTCACCACCGCGCATGCGAACTCGCCGCGCGACCTGCTGTCGCGGCTGGAAGTGATGGTTCTCATGGCGGGCATGGATCTGCCGCTGCTGGCGGTCAGGGAGCAGATTGCCGCGGCCGTGCAGGTGGTCGTGCAACTGGCGCGTTCGGCCGACGGCACGCGCCGCGTGGTGCAGATCGCCGAAATCACCGGCACCGAGGCCGGACGCATACAGATGCAGGAGCTGTTCCGCCATGAATCCGCCTGCGGCGCCGGCTGCGGCCGGTTCGTCGCCACGGGGAACCTGCCGGTGTTTCTCGACGGGCTGGCGCCGCAGGAGCGGCCGCGGGTCGCCGCGCTGTTTGATGCGCGCTCCTGCGCGGCGCAAGAGGGCAAGGGCGGGGAGGATTTGCGATGAGTATGGGCCTTGCTCTTGCCGCCGTGATTCTGGGCGCCATGATCTTCCTGCTTCTCGTACGCAGCATCCGGGGAACGACACGAGCTTTCGTTTCGGCCCAGCGCCTGACTGCGGAACGCGACCTGGCCTCCCTGTTCATCTTCGCCTCGGGCTTCCATCTCGCCTTGCTCACTGCGGCCTGCGCCGCAGTGCTGACTGTGCTCGCCTGGGCCATCACCGGCCTGTGGCCGGTGGCCGTGCCGGCATTCATCATGGCCCTGTACGTGCCACGCATGCTGATCCGCCATCTGCAGCGGCGGCGCCTCGGCCGGATTGCCGAGCAATTACCCGATGCCCTGGCGTTCTGGGCCGGTCTGCTGCAGGCAGGTCAGGGGTTGCATCCCTCACTGAACCAGCTCGCGGAGCGGCAGCCACGTCCGCTGGGCGAGGAACTGCGGGTGGTCACTCGCCAGTGCCGCCTGGGTGTCTCCGCGGACATTGCCGTGGAGCAGATGTGCCTGCGCCTGGGTGTTGCAGACCTGCGGATGCTGGCTTCGTTGCTGCACGTTTCGCGCGAACTGGGCGGCAATCTCGGTGAGTCGCTGTTGCGGCTGTCCGATCTGCTGCGTACGCGCCTTGCCATGGAGGCGCGCATCCGTTCGCTGACCTCCCAGGGACGCCTGCAGGGCACCATCGTCGGTGCGCTGCCGCTGCTCCTCATGCTGGTGCTTTCTTTCATGGATCCGGGCGCAATGCGGATGCTGTTCACTCATCCGCTGGGGTGGGTGGCGCTGGGCATGATCGCCATTCTAGAGATCACCGGTTTTCTGCTGATACGGCGCATCGTGGCCATCGAGGTGTGAATGTTGGGCTACTGCATGATCCTTGCCCTGTCCTGCATGGCTGGCGCCGCGATGTTCCTGTTGCTGCTGCGGGCGATGCGTGCCCCTTCGGGGTTGCCCTGTCCGGAGAGCTCACTTCCCCTGTGGCTGAGATGGACGTGGAGACCTTCCTGCATGCTGGCCGCGCCCCTTGCACGTCTGTACCCGCCGCGCTGGCGCGGACGGATGTCGAAGAGGCTCGCCAGCGCGGATCTGGATTCGGGGTTGAGGCCGGAGCGCTGGCTTGCGATGCGCGCCGTCATGGGAATGGCTGCCACTGGCATCGTGTGCATCGCCTGTCGTTTCGCCGGCATGGCGGCGTGGGCGCCGGCTGGCGTGGCGGGTGTTGCAGCCGTCTTCATGCCCGAAATCTGGCTGGGCCGGCTGCTGGCCGGGCGCGACCGCCGCATCAGCCGCGAGTTGCCGGCCTATCTTGATCTGCTCACGGTCAGTGTGGAGGCAGGGGCTGCGCTGACCGCCGGCGTGCGGCTCATCGTCGAGCGCTCGCCGCGTGGTCCGTTGCGGGACTACTTCGAGAGGGTATTGCGCGAGATACGCAGCGGCAGGACACGCGCCGAAGCCTTTTCCGCAGTGGCCGATCTGTATGCCGTGCCGGCGCTGTCTTCGCTGGCAACCGCGCTGGTGCATGGCGAGGCGGCGGGAATGAGCCTCGGCAATGTGCTGCGGGCACAGGGCGCGCAGCGCACGGCGGAACGCTTTGCCGCGGCCGAAAAGCTTGCCATGCAGGCGCCCGTGAAGCTGCTGGGGCCTCTCATCCTGTGCATTTTTCCGTGCACGTTCATCGTGCTTGCGGTCCCGATCATCGTCCGGCTCAGGGAGGCTCTGGCATCATGATGATTCATCGCGTGGAGCACAACCGCAGGCGCCTGCCCATGGAGGTGTGCGTGTGTGAAAGCCGGGCCGAGCGCGGGCGCGGGCTGTTGCTGCGCCGCTGTCCGGATGCGCGTACCGCTTTCCTGTTGCGGCCCTGCTCGGCGATCCATACCTTCGGCATGACTTTCCCGATAGATGTGCTGTTCTGCGATGCCGATGGACGCATCGTGAAGATCGTCGAGAGGATTCCTCCTTGGAGAATGGCGCGGCACCCTGGTGCCTGCTGCGCATGGGAATTGCGTGGCGGCGGGGTTGCGCTGTGGGGGTGGCAGTTGGGAGACCGGATCCGCCCATGCTGAGCGCCATGCTTTCCAGAAGTGGCGGAGCAGCCACTGCGGAATTCCACGTGGTGGCTCTGCTGGCCGTCATACCGCTGTGCGCCGCTATCCTGCAGACCGGCTTGCTGCTGATCGCCAATCATCAGGTCGATCTGGCTGCCTTCATGGCGGCCCGTGCCGGAGCGGTCGCGGGTGGCGATGCGCAGCGCATGCGCCAGGTCTTTCAAGCAGCGCTGAGTCCGCTGCTGGTGCGAACCTCCGGCGGCATCGATGCCGGCAATGTCGCCGGCCGGGTGCTGGCCGCGCAGGCAGCCGCGGCGCCGGCGTTTGCCCTGTATTCACGGATACAGGTCCTGGGCCCGGGCGCGGAGGAATCCGCGGACTTTGCAGTGCAGAGGCAGGGTAGGCGGGTGATTCCCAATGATTCGCTGGAATGGCGCAGCCGGCGTGTCGGGGAGCGCAGCGGGATTTCGCTGCAGGAAGCCAATGTGCTGCGCATCGCGGCCACCTGGTGTCATCCCCTGATCGTTCCTCTTGCAGCCGAAATGATGATTGCCGCCTTGCGGCGCCTGGATGCCGATCCCTGGCACCAGCTGTGCTATGCCGACCGCCGCGTACCGGTCCGGTCCGTGGCCTTGGCGCCCATGCAGTCGGATTTTGTGGTCCGTCTTGCCTCGCGCGGGCAACCCCCGTAAAGTTCTCAGGTTTTTTCCTATTAAACAGCAACTTCGGTCGTCACCGCGATGAAATCTTCCGCAGCTTCCGCCTGGATCGTGCACAAATTCGGAGGCTCGAGCGTCGCCGATGCCGACTGCTTCAGGCGGGTGGCCGACATCATCGAGGCGCAGCCTTCGCGGCGCCTGGGTGTGGTGCTGTCGGCCTGCAAGGGCGTCACGGACGCGCTGCTCAATCTCGTGGCCGCCGCCGAGCGGCAGGATCCTTCCGTAGCCCAGGGACTGGATGCGCTGCGCGAGCGCCATCAGGCCATTGCGCAGGCACTGCTCGACAAGACCGGCAGCGAGGCATGGCTTGCCCGCTTCGACAAGGACCGGACGGATCTGGCCGGGATCCTGCAGACCACGGGCCTGCTGCGTTCGGCTGCACGCAATGTCCGGGACCTGGTGGCAGGCTATGGTGAACTGTGGTCCACCACCCTGTTTTCGGCGTATCTCGTCGCACGGCGCAAGGACAGCTCGGGCGTGAAGTGGCTGGATGCGCGCCAGATCGTGGTTGCGGACTGGGGACCGCTGGGGCCGGCCGTGCAGTGGGAGGCAAGCCGCTCTCACCTTGCCGAGTCCGGGGCGGCGGCTTTCGGCGGCACCCTCATCCTCCCGGGTTTCGTGGCCCGCACTCCGCAGGGAGTGCAAACCACGCTCGGCCGCAACGGCAGCGATTTCTCCGCGTCGATCTTCGGGGCGCTGCTCGAAGCGGCCGAAATCCACATCTGGACCGATGTCGACGGCGTGCTGTCGGCGGATCCGCGGCGCGTGCCCAATGCGCGGGTCATCGACCAGCTTTCATACAGCGAAGCGATGGAGCTGGCCTATTTCGGCGCCAAGGTGATCCATCCGCAGACCATGGCGCCGGCCGTGGGCCGCGCGATTCCCATCTGGATCCGCAACACTTTCGCGCCGCAGCGGCCTGCCACGCTGATCTGCGCCCAGCCGGCTTCGGAGCTCACGGTCAAGGGCATCACGACCATCGAGGACATTGCGCTGGTCAACATCGAAGGCGCCGGAATGATCGGCGTGCCGGGCACGGCGCACCGCCTGTTCGGCGCGCTGCGCGAGGAAGGCATCAATGTCATCCTGATCTCGCAGGGCAGCTCCGAGCATTCCATCTGCTGCGCCATTCCCGCGAGCGAAGCCGCACGGGCCGAGCGCGTGGTGCGCGCCGCGTTCCGGCGCGAGCTCGACGAAGGCCAGATCCAGAGCGTCGAGGCGGTAAGGGAGCTTGCGATCCTGGCCGTCGTGGGCGATGGCATGGCGGGTACGCCCGGCGTGTCGGCCAAGGTCTTCAATGCGCTGGGGCAGGCAGGCGTGAACGTGCGCGCCATCGCCCAGGGCGCGTCGGAGCGCAACATTTCCGTAGTGGTCGAGGGGCGGCAGGCCACGCGCGCGCTGCGCGCCACCCACTCGAGCTTCTATCTGTCGCCGAGCACGCTGTCCATCGGAGTGATCGGCCCGGGTACGGTCGGGCGCGTGCTGCTGGACCAGCTGGCTTCGCAGCAGGCGCGCCTGGCGCGCGAATTCAAGCTGGATCTGCGGGTGCGCGGCATCCTCGCGAGCCGCAAGATGCTGCTGTCCGAGCGCGGTGTCGACCTTGCCAACTGGAAGGCCGAGCTGGAAGCCGGCGCGGAGACTGCGAACCTCGACAGGTTCGTCGAACACGTGCGCGTCGACTACCTGCCGCATACGGTGATCATCGACTGCTCGGCCGACGAGAAGATCGCGTCGCGCTACAGCCAGTGGCTGGCACAGGGCATCCACATCGTCACACCGAACAAGAAGGCCAACAGTGCCGGGATGGCGTACTACGAATCCCTGCGCGAGGCGCGCCGCATCGGCGCTTCGCACTACCTCTACGAGGGCACGGTGGGCGCCGGCCTGCCGGTGATCCAGACATTGCGCGACCTGCGCGAGACCGGGGACGTCATCGACAGTGTCGAAGGCATTTTCTCCGGGACGCTGGCGTACCTCTTCAATGTCTACGACGGTTCCGTGCCGTTCTCGGCCATCGTGAGGGAGGCGAAGAAGCTGGGTTACACCGAGCCCGACCCGCGTGACGACCTGTCCGGCACGGACGTGGCGCGCAAGCTCATCATCCTGGCGCGCGAGATGGGCCAGAAGATCGAGATGGGTGAAGTCAAGGTCGAGAGCCTGGTGCCAAACGATCTGACTGGCGGCTCCATCGAGCAATTCCTTGACGGCCTCACCAAGTACGATGCCGCCATGCGGCAGCGCTTCCTCGCCGCGAAGCAGGCCGGCAAGGTGCTGCGCTTCGTCGGCCGCATCACCGCGCAGGGCGAGGCTACGGTGGGGGTGGTGGAGCTGGATTCCAGGCACCCCTTCGCCAACATCGCCCTCACCGACAACGTGGTGCGTTTCGCCACGGCCCGCTACTGCAATAATCCGCTCATCGTGCAAGGTCCGGGCGCCGGTCCCGAGGTGACCGCGGGGGGCGTGTTTGCCGATCTGCTGCGTCTTTCCGCCTATCTTGGAGCCCGTCTGTGAACCATTCGACCGTGACAGCCTTCGCGCCCGCCTCGGTGGCGAACGTCGCCATCGGTTTCGACATCCTCGGCTTCGCCGTCGATGCGCTCGGCGATCGCGTCAGGCTGCAGCGCCTGCCGCGGCCCGAGGTGCGGGTGAAGACCATCCGCGGGGTGGTGGAGGATCTGCCGCTGGAGGCGGAGAAAAACACGGCCGGCCGTGCGCTGCTGGCGCTGATCGAGTCGCGCAATCTGGATTTCGGCTTCGAGATGGAGATCGACAAGGGAATTCCCCTGGCCTCGGGCCTGGGAGGGTCGGCGGCGTCGGCGGTCGCGGCCGTGGTCGCGGCCAATGCCATGCTGCCCGAGCCGATGACGCGCATCGAGCTACTCAAGGCAGCCATGGAAGGAGAGGCCGTGGCCAGCGGCTCGCGCCACGCCGACAACATCGCCCCGTCGCTGTTCGGCGGCCTGGTGCTCACCGTGGGCATAGACCAGCCGCGCGTGAAGCAGATTCCCGTGCCGGGGCAGATCCACGCCGTGATCGTGCATCCGCACCTGCAGGTGCCGACCAAGCAGGCCCGCGCCATCCTCTCGCACAGCGTGCACCTGTCGGATTTCGTATGGCAGACGGCGAATCTCGCCGGCTTCATTTCGGGCTGCTATACCGATGACCTGGATCTGATCAAGGCCTCGCTCGAGGACGTCATCATCGAGAAGCAGAGGCAGGTGCTGATTCCGGGTTTCAATGATGTGCGTGCGGCGGCGCTTGCCGGCGGCGCCTTGGGCTGCTCCATTTCCGGCGCCGGGCCTACGATGTTCGCGCTGTGCCTGAAGGACGACGCTGCGGCGGTGCGCGAGGTGATGGTGAAGGCGTTCGCCGCGCAGGGCACCCAGACCGACCACTGGAGCGTGTCGTTGCAGGCGCGTGGCGCCCACGTGGTGAGCGGCACATGAAGTTTCTCAGTACCCGCGGCCAGACGCCCGCCGTCGGCTTCAGTGATGCATTGCTGCAGGGCCTGGCGCCGGATGGCGGCCTCTACATGCCGGAGGAGTGGCCCGGGATCGGCGCCAGCGCCAGGCCTGGCTCATTGCGCGACTTGGCAGACCTTCTGATCGGCGCGTTCGCCGCGGGCGACTCCCTGGCTGCCGAGGTTCCCGCGATAGACGCCGACGCCTTCAGTTTTCCGGCACCGCTGAAGTCCGTCGGCAGTGAAGGGCATCTGCATGTGCTGGAGCTCTTCCACGGCCCCACTGCCGCGTTCAAGGATTTCGGGGCCCGCTTTCTCGCAGCCAGCCTGGTGCGCATCCGGCGTCCGGGTGGCCGGGTGCTGCGCATCCTGGTTGCGACCTCCGGCGATACCGGCGGCGCCGTGGCGGCCGCCTTCCATCGGCGTCCGGGCATCGAGATCGTGGTGCTGTTTCCGAAGGGCCTGGTCTCTCCCACGCAGCAGCAGCAGCTGACCTGCTGGGGCGACAATGTCCGCAGCTTTGCCGTGCGCGGCAGCTTCGACGATTGCCAGCGACTGGTGAAGGAAGCCTTCCTCGACAGCAGCATGCGCACCAGGGTCGATCTGTCTTCGGCCAACAGCATCAATCTCGGACGCCTGCTGCCCCAGGCGGTGTACTACGCTGCCAGCAGCCTTGCCATCCGCGAGCAGACCGGCGCCAAGGCGTCCTACATCATCCCCAGCGGCAATCTCGGCAATTCGGCCGCCTGCGTCTGGGCGCGTCTGATGGGGTTTCCCATCGACCGCATCGTGCTGGCGCACAATGCCAACCGCACGGTGCCCGACTTTCTGGCCACGGGGCAGCTGCTGCCCCGGCCCAGCGTGGCGACGCTGGCCTCGGCCATGGACGTGGGCAATCCCAGCAATCTCGAACGGCTGCTGGCGCTGTATCCGGATGCGGCGCGGTTCGGCGCGCAGCTTTCCGCCTTCAGTGTCAGTGACGAGGAGATCCGCGCCCGCATCCGCACCGACTACGGGCGCTACGGGGAAATCTGGTGCCCGCACACCGCGACGGCGGCCCAAGTGCATGCGCAGCTTCCTGAAACCGAACGCCGCCGGCAGTGGGTGCTGGTCGCAACCGCCCATCCGGCCAAGTTCCGCGAGATCGTCGAACCGCTGGTGGGACCGATGGCAGTTCCGGAGAACCTGCGCCGGCTCTATGATCTGCCTTCGAGTTTCGGCGAACTGGACCCGACCCTGAACGCGCTGCGGCATGCCATTGACGGTTGACGACATCCTGCAGCGCATCGACTCACCGCAGAACCGTCTGATCGGTGCGTCGGTGCTGGCGGTGTGCACGGCCGCCACGCTGGCATACGCGCTGCGCGCGATCCGCCGCCGCCGGCAGCGGCGGCAGCTGCACGAGGCCATAGTCGCCGCGGGCGTGGAATACCTGCGGGACGTGCTGGTGCCGGATGGCATGGAAGGTTCGATGCACGTCGATTACCTGCTGCTCACCTCCCGCGGCGTCGTGGTGATCGATCTCAGGGACGTGAAGGGCAATATCTTCGGCGGCGACCAGATGACCCAGTGGACGGTCATGAGCGGTGCGGACCGCACGACCTTTCCCAATCCGCAGCACGCCCTCTACGACCGCGTGGCCGCCGTGAAGCAGTTTGCGGGGGAACTGCCGGTGGAGGGACGGATACTGTTCACCCGCAAGGGGCGCTTCCCCAAGGGGCTGCCGCGCTGGACGTTGATGGTGGATTCGCTGCGCACGGAATTTCCGCCTCCGGACAGCGAGGCCACGCAGAGCTGGGTGGATGGCTACCGCGAGCAATGGCGGCAGCTGTGTGCGTCCGTGACCGAAAGCCCGCTGCGGCGGCACCCGCATTTCCTGGCAGAGGTGTTCCTGGAGTAGCCGCGGGGAGCAGCCCGCCGCTCACCCGGCCGGCGCCGGCAGGCCGAACAGGTCCTGCGCAGCAGCCGTGGTATGCGCCGCCAGTTCTTCGAAGGATTCCTTCCTGGCCTCTGCCACCATCCGTGCCACTTCGGGCAGGAACGCCGGCTCATTGCGGCGGCTGCGCGGGGCAGGTTTGAGACTGCGCGGCAGCAGGTAGGGCGCATCGGTCTCGATCATGAGGCTGCCGCGGGGTATGTGCGGCATCAGCGGCAGCAGATGCCGCCCGCGCCGCTCGTCGCAGATCCAGCCGGTGATGCCGATGGCAAGGTCCATCTGCAGGCATTCCTCCAGCTCTGCGGCATGACCGGTGAAACAGTGCGCGACGCCCCCGGCAAGGGCAGGGCGGTATTCCCGCAGGATGGCGGCAAAATCCGCATGCGCATCGCGCTGGTGCAGGAACACGGGTTTGCCTACCTGCACCGCGAGCTCCAGCTGGCGGCGGAAGGCTGCGATCTGCGCCTCGCGCGGCGCATAGTTGCGGTAGTAGTCGAGACCGCACTCGCCGATGGCGACGACGCCGGCCGCCGCCGACAGTTCCCGCAGCGTCTCATGCGCGGCGTCGTCGAGGTCGGCGGCATGATGCGGATGGATGCCACAGGTGGCGAACAGGCGATCGGGCCAGTGGCGGTGCAAGTGGATCGCCGCGCGCGTGGCCTCGATGCTGGTGCCCGTGACGATGAGGCGCTGCACGGCGCTGTCCGCGGCGCGTTGCATCACGGCGGCGAAATCCGGCTGGAAGCTCTCGTGCGTGAGGTTGGCGCCGATGTCGATCAGTTGGGGGTTGCGGCCGGCTGCTATCATCTGGGAGTGGACCATCGCGCGAGGATAGCCGACAACCCGCTGCCCGCCGCGCAGCTTGCGCTGTGGGAGGCACCGGGCGCGGACGCTCCGCGTGTGCGTTTCAGCGCGCGCGCCCGGCGCGTGGCGGTGCGTGTGCACCTGGACGGCGGCGTGGAGCTGGTAGTGCCGCGCGGCGTGTCCGAGCGCCGTGCCCGGGCATTCTTCGACAGCCGCCGGCAATGGGTGCAGGAGCAGGTGCGGCGCCGGCGCGCACTGGCCCAGCCGCCAGCGCCATTCCCGCCCGGGGTTCTGGATCTTCCGGCCATCGGCGAACGCTGGAAGCTGCACTTGGGCGCCGGCCCTGGCCGTGCCCGGATCACGCAGCAGGGCGAAGGCTGGCTCAGCCTGCGCGGACAGGGCGATGCAAGGGCCCTGCAGCAGGCGCTGCGCCGCTGGCTCAGCGAGCGCGCGCAGCAGACCTTCGAGCCGCGCCTTGCGGAGCTGGCCAGGCAGTTCGGCTTCGACTACCGCCTGCTGCGCGTGCGCCTGCAGCGCAGCCGCTGGGGCAGCTGCTCGACGCGCGGCACGATTTCCCTCAATCTTGCCCTGCTGTTCCAGACACCCGAGGTCCTGCGTTACCTGATGTGCCATGAACTCGCGCATACGCGCCACATGAACCATTCGGCGGCATTCTGGCGCTGCGTTGCGGCCTGCGAGCCGCAGTGGCAGCGTCTTGACCGCAGCCTGGCAGAGGGCTGGCGCCGGGTGCCGCAATGGCTGCTGCAGCGGGCGGGTGAATCGTGAGCGACAAGCCGCCATCGAGCAGCCGCGTCGATCTGACCGGCGAGGCGGTGCACTGGGATCTGGGCAGCTCCCAGTCCTATGGGGAATACCTGCAGCTCTCGCAGCTGCTCGCGGCGCAGAAGCCCAATTCCTTCCAGCACGACGAGATGCTGTTCATCATCGTGCACCAGGTTTCGGAGCTGTGGATCCGCCTGTTCCTGCACGAACTGAAGCTCGTGATCGAGTGCGTGGTGAAGGACGACCTGGACCCTTCGTTCAAGGTATTGCGGCGCATCTCCAACATCCAGGACCAGCTGGTCGGCATCTGGCCGGTGCTCTCCACAATGACGCCGGCGGACTACTCCGCCTTCCGCAATGCGCTGGGACGCTCATCGGGCTTCCAGTCGGCGCAGTACCGGCTGCTGGAGTTCACGCTGGGCAACAAGAATGCCGACATGGTGCGTGTGCACCGCAAGAATGCCGAGGACCATGCCCGGCTCGAACGCGCGCTGCATGCCCCCAGCCTGTACGACGAGGTGCTGCGGCTGCTGAGCCGGCGGGGATATGGCATCCCGGTGGAGGTGCGCGACCGCGACTTCAGCGAACCTTACGTGCCCAGCAAGGCCGTGGCTGCCGCATGGCTGGGCGTGTACCACAACTCGCAGAAGGACTGGGACCTGTACGAACTGGCCGAGGGCCTGGTGGACCTGGAGCACCGCTTCCAGCTGTGGCGCTTCCAGCACATGAAGACCGTCGAGCGCATCATCGGCAACAAGCCGGGCACCGGCGGCACCAGCGGCGTTTCCTATCTTTCCAAGGTGCTGGACCTGCGTCTGTTCCCTGAACTTTGGCAGGTGCGGACCTCGCTCTGATTCAGCGCCAGCGTACCCAGCGCAGGTTCTTCTGCGGCATGGCACGCCGCAACGCCTCGCCGCCATTCACGTACACGGCTTGCTCGCAGCCCAGCATGTGGTCCAGATCTGCGGGGCTGTTGCCGTAGGCGATCACCGCCATGTCCGGCCGCTGCGCACGCAGCGCCGCGAGCACCTGTGTTTTCACCGCGCCGCGGTGATTGGGGCCAGCGAGGTGCCCATCCAGCCGCCCGTCTTTCCACAGTACGGGAGTGCACAGCACCTGCGCAGCGCCCAGCGCCGCGCCGATGCGCGGTACGTACAGATCCGGGCTGGCCGAGAGCAGGATCAGCTCGTCGCCGGCCGCCTGGTGCGCCCGCCATGCACGCAGTCCTTCCTCGTGCATCCCTGCGGCAATCACGCGGCGCGCATGGCGTTCGGCCCAGTCTGCAATGCGCTTACGGGGCAGTCCGCGGAACAGCAGGCGCAGCACGGCCCCCTTGAGGGCGCCGCGGTCCACGCGTCCTGTGAGATAGCCCACGGCGGGCCACAGCAGCAGGGGTATGCGCCACCATCGCCCCGGCTCGCGCAGCAGCAGCCCGCCGACGAAGGGCAGGAAGGTGTCGTGCCGCGTCAGCGTGCCATCCAGATCGAAGACCGCCAGGCGCCGCGCGGTCTTCGATGCGGGAGGTTGCTCCTCCCCGGACGTCATGCCGTCAAGCGGCCTTGCCGCTGGCGGCCAGCTGGCGCAGCACGAAGTGCAGGATGCCGCCGTGGGTGTAGTAGTCCCGCTCCTTGGGCGTGTCGATGCGCACCCGGGCTTCGAAGCGGACCGGCGCACCGCCGTTCTCCGGCGTTGCCGTCACCATCACCGTCTTGCGGGCCGGATCGCTGCCGCCTTCGATGGCGAAGGTTTCCCGGCCGGTGAGGCCCAGCGATGCGGCGCTCTGGCCGGGCAGGAACTGCAGCGGCAGCACGCCCATGCCGATGAGGTTGGAGCGGTGGATGCGCTCGAAGCTCTCGGCAATCACGGCCTTCACGCCCAGCAGCATGGTGCCCTTGGCGGCCCAGTCGCGCGAGGAGCCGGTGCCGTATTCCTTGCCGGCGAGGATCACCAGCGGCGTGCCGTCGGCCTTGTACTTCATCGCGGCGTCGTAGATGGACATCTGTTCGCCGGAGGGCAGGTACAGCGTCACACCCCCTTCGGTGCCCGGCAGCAGCAGGTTGCGCAGGCGGATGTTGGCAAAGGTTCCGCGCATCATCACTTCGTGGTTGCCGCGGCGCGCGCCGTACTGGTTGAAATCGGCCGGCTGCACACCCTGCTCCATGAGGTAGCGGGCCGCCGGACTGGTCTTGGCGATGTTGCCGGCCGGCGAGATGTGGTCGGTGGTGATCGAATCACCGAACAGGCCCAGCACGCGGGCGCCGTGGATGTCGCCGCTGCCCGCAGGCTTCATCGTCATGCCGTCGAAGTAGGGCGGATTCTTCACGTAGGTGGATTTGGCATCCCAGGCGTAGATCTGCCCGGCCGGCACCTTGATGGCGCGCCAGCGTTCATCGCCGTCGAACACGCCGGCATAGCTCTTCTTGAACATCTCCGAGGTGATGTACTTGTGCACGTCATCGGCCACTTCCTGCGGCGTGGGCCAGATGTCCTTCAGGAACACGGGCTGGCCGTTGCTGCCGATGCCCAGCGGCTCCTTGTTCAGGTCCATGTCGAGCGAGCCGGCAAGCGCATAGGCCACCACCAGCGGCGGCGAGGCCAGGTAGTTCTGCTTCACTTCCGGATGCACGCGGCCGTCGAAGTTGCGGTTGCCCGACAGCACCGAGCAGCCGATGACATCGCCAGCCTTCACCGCGGCAGAGATCTCGGGCTTCAACGGACCGGAGTTGCCGATGCAGGTGGTGCAGCCGTAGCCGACCAGGTTGAAGCCGATGCCGGCGAGCTCATCGAGCAGTCCCGCAGCAGCGAGGTAGTCGGTGACCACGCGCGAGCCCGGCGCGAGCGAAGTCTTCACCCACGGCTTGCTGGTGAGGCCGGCGCGGTGCGCATTACGCGCCAGCAGACCCGCAGCCATCAGCACATAGGGGTTCGACGTATTGGTGCAGCTGGTGATGGCGGCGATCAGCACGGCGCCATCCTTTACCTCGAAGGTCCGGTCGCCCACCGTGGCAGTCCCCTTGCCGGTGGCGCCAGGATTCTTCTTGGCGCGCTCCTCGGCCTGTTTCGCGAAGGCCTTTTCATAGGACGTCTTGGCGCTCTTCAGCGGTACGCGGTCCTGCGGACGGCTGGGACCGGCGAGGCTGGGCTCGACGGTGGAAAGATCCAGTTCCAGCACGTCGGTGTAGTCGGCGGCCTTCTGGCCGTTCACGCGCCACAGGCCCTGCGCCTTCGCATAAGCCTCCACCAGTGCCACCTGCTCGGCCGGGCGGCCGGAGAGCTTGAGGTAGCGGATGGTCTCTTCGTCGATGGGGAAGATGGCGCAGGTGCTGCCGAACTCCGGCGACATGTTGCCGATGGTGGCGCGATCGGCCAGCGGCAGGTTCGCCAGGCCGTCGCCGAAGAACTCGACGAACTTGTCCACCACGCCCTTCTTGCGCAGCATCTCGGTGACAGTGAGCACGAGGTCGGTGGCGGTGGCGCCCGGCTGCAGCTGGCCTACGAGCTTGAAGCCGATCACCTGCGGGATCAGCATGGTCACCGGCTGGCCGAGCATGGCGGCTTCGGCTTCGATGCCGCCCACGCCCCAGCCCAGCACGCCCAGGCCGTTGATCATGGTGGTGTGTGAATCGGTGCCCACAACGGTGTCCGGATAGGCTTCCGGCTGGGCGCCTTCCTTCGAGAACACCACGCGGCCGAGGAATTCCAGATTCACCTGATGCACGATGCCGGTGTTCGGTGGTACCACCTTGAAGTTGCGGAACGCCGTCTGGCCCCAGCGCAGGAAGGAATAGCGTTCGCCATTGCGCTGGAATTCGATGCGGTTGTTGTCCGCCAGCGCCTGCGGCGTGCCGTATTCATCCACCTGCACGGAATGGTCGATCACCAGTTCCGCCGGAGCCAGCGGATTGACCTTCTCCGGGTCGCCGCCCAGACGCGTGATGGCCTCGCGCATCGCGGCGAGATCGACCACGCAGGGCACACCGGTGAAGTCCTGCATGATGACGCGCGCGGGCGTGAAGGAGATCTCGTAGGAGGGGGCAGCCTTGGCATCCCAGTCCAGCAGCGCTTCGATGTCCTTGCGCGTGACGTTGACGCCGTCCTCGAAGCGCAGCAGGTTCTCGAGCAGGATCTTCAGCGAATAGGGCAGGCGCGCGACCTTTTCGGCCGGCAGCGCCGCAAGGCTCCAGATGGTGTGGCTCCTGCCACTGGATTGAAGCGTCGTGCGGGCCTTGAAACTATCGACCATACCACTCTCCCGGGAAATTCCGGGGAATTATACATCGGTTCGGTCGATGACCCCGCCTCCGAGGCAGCGTGTGCCCTGGTACAACACCGCGGACTGGCCCGGAGTCACCGCCCGCTGCGGTTCCAGGGTATGCAGACACAGCCGGGTGGCCTCCAG
The DNA here is from genome assembly GCA_049841155.1 of Steroidobacteraceae bacterium. Taxonomy (GTDB): domain Bacteria; phylum Pseudomonadota; class Gammaproteobacteria; order Steroidobacterales; family Steroidobacteraceae; genus ZC4RG30. The sequence continues at coordinate 599,473 of JASGHI010000003.1, read as the reverse complement.
CGGCTCGATGTGCGCACGCTGGTCCTGCTGCCGGTAGCGCAGACGTACCGCCGCATCGAAGGGTGTGCCGGGCGCGGCGCACAGCCAGTTGCAGGCCACGACGTGAACACTGCTGCTGAAGAGCAGGGGATGCTGCGCGCCCTGGACCACCACCAGAGCATTGCGCGCCAGATCCTTGGCTGCCACGTACCAGGCTTCGCCATCGCCTTCGCGCCGGCCGCCGATGCCGATGCCGCTGCGCTGACCCAGCGTGTAGAAGGCCAGCCCGATGTGTTCGCCGATCTGACGGCCCTCCGGCGTGAGGATGGGGCCTGGCGCAGAGTTGACGTAGCGCGAGAGGAACTCGCGGAACGGCCGCTCGCCGATGAAGCAGATCCCGGTACTGTCGCGCTTGTCGTGCACCGGCAGGCCTGCCTCCCGGGCGAGCTCGCGCACCCGTTCCTTGTGCAGGCCGCCCAGTGGCAGCAGCGCCCGCGCAAAACGCTCCCGCGGCACGTCGTGCAGGAAGTAGGACTGGTCCTTGCCCTCATCCACACCCTTGTGCAGCTCGGGCCCCTGCGGTGTCTGTTCGAGCCGCGCGTAGTGCCCGGTGGCAAGGCATTGGCCACCCAGGCGCAAGGCGTGTTCCAGGCAATCACCGAACTTGATCTCGCGGTTGCACAGCACATCCGGATTGGGTGTGCGGCCGGCACGGTATTCGCGCAGGAAATGGGCGAATACGCGTTCGCGGTATTCGCGCGACAGGTCGACACGGTGCAGCGGGATGCCCAGTTCCTGCGCCACCTGCCGCGCATCCTGGAAATCCTCGGCTGCCCTGCAGTAGCCCTGGTCGTCCTCTTCCCAGTTGTGCATGAACAGGCCCTGCACGTCGTGGCCGGCACGCACCAGCAGCAGTGCGGTGACGGCCGAGTCCACGCCGCCGGAAAGTGCGACGATGATCCGCCCGCTCATGGTTTTCAGGCCGGCCGGGCGGGAGCCAGGATATGGCTCAGCGCGGAGAGGTCGTGACGGGCGCCGGCGAGGTAGTCGTCGATGCAGCGCAGTACCAGCGGGCTGCGCAGCCGCGACTGCCGCGCCACCAGCTCCTCGCGCCGCAGCCAGTGCGCATCGATGATGCCGCGGTCCAGGCGCGCGTTGGGGTCGCGCGTCGTGACCTCGCCGCAGATGGCCACGCGCAGGGTGGTGTCGCCACTGCCATCATTGCGCCACAGATACAGGCCCAGCAGATGACGCGGCACGAAATGCCATGCGGTCTCCTCGAACGTCTCGCGGACCACTGCGTCGATCACGGATTCGCGGTCTTCGACGTGCCCGGCAGGCTGGTTGAAAAGGATCTGTTGGCGGATGTGTTCCTCGACGATGAGGAAACGGCCGTCGCGCTGCACCACGGCAGCTACGGTGAGATCGGGGCGCCAGCTCATCCGCCGAGTATAAGTCAGCTCTCCGGCGCGCTCGCGATCCACATCTCGTCGAAATCCTGCAGATGCAGGCGGGCGATGGGCGGCTGGCTGAAGCCGGCAACGCCTTCCCAGCGTGCGGCCTGGGTGCGGAACACGATGGCGTTGGTGTCCGCGATGAACATGGCGCTGCGGTCGTGCGCGAAGCGCGGTGCCGCGGTACGGATCTCGATGTAGCTGGAGAGCCGCCGTGACATGGCGACGAAGCGGTTGGTGTTGCCGATCAGGCGCAGCGGCTCGTGCACCAGCACGCGCACTTTGGCGAAGTTGCGGCCCAGCACGAAGCGTTTGACGATCTCGAGGAACTGCGGCTCGTCGTACACCTGCGGTTCCAGGTCCGCGGTGTAGATGGACATCAGGCGCCGGGCGCCGGAGGCGGCGCGCCGTACGGCGGCGCGTACATCCTCGATGGAAGTGAGCACCTGCAATGCCTCGGCGGGAGCTTCGGTGCCGCCGCGTGCGAGCTGCGGCAGCGGCGCGCTGGCGTTGAAGCCTCCGGAGAAAAAGTGCTGCAGGGCCGAGGACATGCGGCGAGTGTGGGCCGGCCGGCCGGCTGCGGCTTGTGTCGCCCGTCACGGATCGGGCTCAGGGAAGCGGGGCGCGGAGGAAACTGCGCTCCCGGTCACACGGGGTGCGGACTTATGTCTAATCGCCGCGGCGCGCCAGTTCCGGGGCGAGGCCGATATAGGTGGCCGGCGTCAGCGCCATCAGCCGTTGGCGCGCGCTTACCGGCAGCGGCAACGAGGCGATGAAATCGGCCAGCAGGGCGCGGTCGAGCGCCTTGCCACGGGTGAAATCCTTGAGCAGTTCGTAGCCGTTGGGCACACCGGCCGCGCGCAGTACGGTCTGCACGGCTTCGCCGAGCACCTCCCAGGCGCCATCCAGGTCGGTGGCAAGGCGCTGCGGATCCGGCGCGATCTTGCCCAGACCGCGCGACGCGGCGCGCCAGGCGATGAGGCAGTGGCCCAGCGCCACTCCCAGATTGCGCAGCACCGTGGAGTCGGTGAGGTCGCGCTGCCAGCGCGACACCGGCAGCTTCTCGGAAAAGTGGCGCAGCAGCGCGTTGGCCACGCCGAGATTGCCTTCGGCATTCTCGAAGTCGATGGGATTGATCTTGTGCGGCATGGTCGACGAGCCGACCTCGCCTGCCACGGGGCGTTGGCGCAGGTAGCCCAGCGAAACATAGCCCCAGATGTCGCGGCACATGTCCAGCGCCACGACGTTCAGCGCAGCCAGTGCATCGCAGTATTCGCCGATCCAGTCGTGGGGCTCGATCTGCGTGGTGTGGGCATTCCATTCAAGGCCGCAGCGCACGACGAAGCGCTCGGAGACCGCCAGCCAGTCCACCTCGGGCAGGGCCTGTTGGTGGGCATTGAAATTGCCCACGGCGCCATTCCACTTGCCGAGGATGGCAACGCGCTGCAGGCGGTGCTGCGCGCGCCGCAGCCGCGCGGCAATGTTGCGGAATTCCTTGCCCAGTGTGGTCGGGGAGGCGGTCTGGCCATGGGTGCGCGACAGCATGGGCAGGTCTGCGTTGGCATCGGCCAGCGCTTCGATCTGTGCGGCCAGCGCATCGGCTGCCGGCAGCAGCGCCGTGTCACGGGCGGCGAGCAGCAGCCGCGCATAGCTCAGGTTGTTGATGTCTTCCGAGGTGCAGCCGAAATGCACCAGCTCCAGCTGGGCATCGGTGGCGCCGGCCGCGCGCAGCGCGTCGCGTACGAAGTACTCCACCGCCTTGACGTCGTGGTTGATGCGCTTTTCGGTTTCCTTGACCGCAGCGGGACAGTCTTCGCCAGGATCCCCGGCCAGGGCCGCCAGGCGCTGCTTCACCGGACCGGCCAGCGGCAGCGCGGGCAGCCCGGGTGCGGATTCATCCAGCTGCAGCACCCACAGCGCCTCGACGCGCACGCGTTCGCGGATCAGGCCGCTCTCGGACAGCAGGGCGGCGAGCGGGGCGGTGGCCGAACGATAGCGGCCGTCGACCGGTGACAGGGCGGTCAGGCTGGAATCCATGCGGTGATCGGGTCCTTGCGGACGAATGATAGGATTCGCAAATCATAACCGAAGCGTGTGAAGCGCGGAGCTTGCAGTCATGACACAGAGAGGATTCCGGACCGAACGCGACAGCATGGGCGAGTTGCAGGTGCCTGCGGACGCACTGTGGGGTGCGCAGACGCAGCGTGCCGTACAGAACTTTCCCATCAGCGGCCGGCCGATGCCGCGCGAATTCATCCGCGCCGTGGCGCTGGTCAAGGCGGCCGCGGCGCGCGCCAATGCGGCGCTGGGCCTGCTGGATTCCAAGGTGGCCGAAGCCATCGTCGCGGCAGCTGGCGAGGTCGCCGAGGGACGTCACGACGCGCAGTTCCCCATCGACGTGTTCCAGACCGGTTCCGGCACCAGCACCAACATGAATGCCAACGAGGTGATCGCGCATCTCGCCTCGCACCGGCTCGGCAGTCCCGTGCACCCGAACGACCAGGTCAACATGGGGCAGAGCAGCAACGACGTCATTCCCACCGCCATCCACGTGAGCAGCGCGCTGCTGTGGCGCGAGGCGCTGCGGCCGGCGCTGCAGCACCTGGCAAAGACGCTTCGCAACAAGGAGGCCCAGGTCGGCAACATCGTCAAGACCGGCCGCACGCACCTGATGGATGCCATGCCGGTGACGCTGGGACAGGAGATCGGGGCCTGGCGCACGCAGATCGAAAAGGGCATCGAGCGCGTGACGGCGGTGGAGCCGCGGCTCACCCAGCTGGCGCAGGGCGGCACCGCCGTGGGCACCGGCATCAACGCGCATCCGGATTTCAGCGCCCGGTTCTGTGCCGAGCTGCAACGCGCCACGGGCATCGAATTCCGGCCCAACGTGAGCCTGTTCGAGGGGCTCGCCACGCAGGACACGGCGGTGGAGCTTTCCGGGCAGCTCAAGGCCATCGCCGTGAGCCTCATGAAGATCGCCAACGACCTGCGCTGGATGAACAGCGGGCCGCTGGCGGGCCTGGCGGAGATCGCACTGCCGGCACTGCAGCCGGGCAGCAGCATCATGCCGGGCAAGGTGAACCCGGTGATTCCGGAAGCCACGGCGATGGTGGCCGCCGAAGTGATCGGCAACGACGCCACCATCACCATCGCCGGGCAGTCCGGCAGCTTCCAGCTCAACGTGATGCTGCCCATCGTGGCCTACAAGCTCATCGAGAGCGGGCGGCTGCTGGCCAATGTGTCGCGCGTGCTGGCCGATTCGGCCATCGCCGGGTTCACGGTGAACCAGGCGCGACTTGCCGATGCGCTGGACCGCAATCCCATCCTGGTGACGGCGCTGAATCCGGTGATCGGCTACGAGAAGGGCGCTGCCATCGCGAAGAAGGCCTATGCCGAAGGCAAGCCCATCATGGAGGTCGCGGCGAAGAACACCGACCTGCCGCCGGAGAAGCTGCGCGAGCTGCTGGATCCCCTGGAGCTGACCCGCGGCGGCATCAAGGGTGGCACCAGCGGCGGAGGTTGATGGACGGGGATGCAGCAAGGCTGGCCTGCAACCGCGTGATCGAGCGGCTGGCCGGTACACGGCCGGATCACCGGCCGGAACACTGGCGCATCGGCGCCCTGCAGGCGCCGCAGGCGGCATCCTTGTTTGCCTCCTCGATGGAAGCGCTGTTGCTGCGCGCACCGCAGCCGGCGGCGGTGCTGGTGGGGATGACCTCTCGGCAAGGCGATCCGGGCATCCTGCTGACGGTGCGTGCCGCCCACCTGCGGCGGCACGCCGGCCAGATCTCCTTTCCCGGCGGCAGCATCGAGCCGGGTGATGCGGGACCTGCGGCGGCCGCGTTGCGCGAAGCGCAGGAGGAGGTGGGACTGGAGGCCCGCGATGCCGAGATCGTCGGCTTCCTGCCCGACCAGCTGCTGCTCAGCGGTTACCGCGTCACGCCGGTGGTGGCGCGCATCGCGGGCGATTTCGAGCCCCGTTACGATCCGGCGGAGGTACAGGACAGCTTCGTGCTGCCCTGGTCCACTCTGCTGGACGACGCCAGTCTGGGCGAGACGGTGCGGCGCATTGCCGGACGCGAGGTGATGACGCAGGACATCCGCTACGGCAGCTATCGCATCTGGGGCGCAACGGCCGGCATCCTGCTGGCCCTGCGTGAGCTGGTGCAGGAATGAGCGGCGGAGAAGAGGCTCTGGCAGGACTGCGGCGCCTGCTTGCCGTGATGCAGCGGCTGCGTGACCCGGTGTCGGGTTGTGCCTGGGATCGCGCGCAGGATGCACGCAGCCTTGCGCGCTACACGCTGGAGGAGGCTTACGAACTGGTCGATGCCATCGAGGCCGGAGACGAGCGCGCGCTGCGCGATGAACTCGGTGATCTGCTGTTCCAGGTCGTGTTCCATGCGCAGCTGCTGGCCGAGCGCGGCTGCGGTGACTTTGACCAGGTGGCTCGCGGCATCGCGGACAAGCTGCAGCGCCGCCATCCACATGTATTCGGTGATGCCACGCCGTCGCAGGCGGACTGGGAATCGCTGAAAGCGCAGGAGCGCGCCGCGCGCGGGGATGAGGGCGCGTTCGCCGGCATCCCGGCCGCGATGCCGGCGTTGGGGCGCGCTGCGAAAATCGGCAGGCGTGCGGCCCAGGCGGGATTCGACTGGCCCGACGCGGCCGGCGCAATGGCCAAGGTCCTCGAAGAGATTGACGAGGTGCACGCAGCCAGTGTCAGGGCCGATGCGCGCGAACTGGAAGAGGAGGTCGGCGACCTGCTGCTGGCCGTCACCAGCCTTGCCCGGCATCTGAAAGTGGATCCGGAAACGGCGCTGCGCGCGGCCAACCGCAAGTTCGAAGCGCGCTACACCTGCATGGAGCAGCAGGCGGCCCGACAGGGACAGCGGCTGCAGGATCTGACACCCGCGGAACAGGATGCCCTGTGGCGCAGGGCCAAAAGGGACATTCAGTCCTGATTCATCGACCCACCCCTACAGTGGCACCCAGGCTCCCGGAAAGCCGGGAAACTGGAGGAGGCGGCGATGAACAACAAGATCCTGATGGGCCTGGGTGCGGCGGTGCTGGCGCTGGCGGCGCAGACGGCCGCGGCCGGCGGCCGCTGGAATGATGGGTACGGAGCAAGGCCGGGGTACGGTCAGGAATACGCCCGCGTGGTGCGCGTCGAACCCGTCGTGCAGCGCTATCGCTACGATGTCCCGGTGCAGCGCTGCTGGGATGAAGTGCGCTATCACGACGCCTACGTGCCGGCCCACGCGGACCGCACGGGAGCCACCATTGTCGGCGGCGTTGCCGGCGCCCTCATCGGCAGCCAGTTCGGCAGCGGCGGTGACCGCACTGCCGCCACTGTGGCCGGCGCCGCGATCGGCGCCACCATCGGCAACCAGGTGGCCCGCAACAATTCAGGCGGGTACTACGTGGAGCCGCGCGGGCGGGCCGTGCAGCGCTGCGGCACGGTGCGCGATACGCGCTACGACGAGCGCATCGTGGCCTACCGCGTGACCTACGACTGGCGGGGGCACCGGCAGGTGACGCAGCTGCCCTACCGTCCGGGCAGCTACCTGCGGGTGGGCGTGGATGTGTATCCCCTGCGCTGATCACTTACGATAGGCGCATGCGCAGGCAGGCACAGGTCGAGGCAGCAGCCCGGCTCCCGGCGATGGGAGCCGGGCGCATTCTGGCGCTGATATGCCTGTGCCTCGGCCTGTACCTGATTCCGGCTGCGGCCCCGGCGCTGCAGCCCGGCGGCATGCACCTGCGTGAAGCGCCGGGTGCGGCGGCGGGGATTTCCCTCGATCAGGCGGTGGCCATGGCCGAACAGCGCTACAAGGCCCGCGTGGTCCGCGCCGAAGTGGACCAGCGCCAGCAGCGCCGCGTCTACATGCTGCGCCTGCTCTCCGAGGAAGGGCGCGTGTGGACCGTCCGGGTGGATGCCGCCACGGGAAGCATGTTCTAGGCAACGGGAATCCCATGCGTGTACTGGTTGTCGAAGACGAGGCGGCCCTGCGCGAAAGCCTGCAGCGTGAGCTGGTGGCCGCCGGCCATGTTGTGGACCTTGCCGCCGATGGCGAAGAGGGGCTGTTCGCCGGCAGCGAATATCCGGTGGACATTGCCATCATCGACCTGGGATTGCCGAAGCTCTCGGGGCTCGAGGTCATCCGCCGGCTGCGTGCGCAGGACAAGCGCTTTCCCATCCTGGTGCTCACGGCGCGCGACCGCTGGCAGGACAAGGTCGAGGGGCTCGATGCCGGAGCCGACGATTACGTCGCTAAGCCCTTCCACCTGCAGGAGGTGATGGCGCGGTTGCAGGCGCTGCTGCGCCGCAGTGGGGGCTGGGCCACCTCCAGCCTTGCCTGCGGCCCCGTGGTGCTGGACACCCGCGCGCAGACCGTGACTGTGGAAGGCCAGCACGTGGAGCTGACCACCTTCGAATACCGCATTCTGGAACACCTGATGCTCAAGGCCGGTGAAGTCATTTCCAAGACCGACCTCACCGAACATCTCTACGAACAAGATTTCGAGCGCGACAGCAACGTGATCGAGGTCTTCATAGGCCGGCTGCGCCGCAAGCTCGATCCGGACGACCGCATCAAACCCATTGAGACGCTGCGCGGACGGGGCTACCGCTTCGCCCTGGGCCGCAACGTCAGCTGAGCGCCGATGCGCGTCCACTCGATCAGCCGGCGGCTGCTGGTCTCCGTCACGCTGCTGCTGCTGGTCTTCTTCGGCGTGATGGTCGCGGTGCTGGATGCACGTTTCCGTGACATGGCTCAGGCGTCGCTGCGCGAACTGCTGGATGCGCAGATCATCGCGCTGATCGCATCGGCGGAAACGGACGATACCGGGGCCGTAGTACCCAGCCTGCAGATTGCCGAAGCGCGGCTCAAGACGCCCGGATCAGGTCTGTACGCCGCCGTGCATGGGGGTGGACGGATATTGTGGCGCTCGCCCTCGGCAGCCGGGAGCCTGTCGCAGTTCGGCGCGGCACAGCTTCCGGGTGACCGCGAGTTCCACTACCTGCAAAGCGCGCGCGGCGAGCGTCTTGCAGCGGTAAGTCGCGGCCTGCGCTGGGAAGACGAGACCGGCAGTGCACGCAACCTGACTTTCACCGTGGCATCCAGCCTCGAGAGCTACGACCGGCAGCTGCACAATTTCAGGCGGAGCCTCTACGGCGGCTTCGCCGTGGTCACGGCGCTGCTGCTGCTGGCGCTGGCGCTGCTGCTGCGCTGGTCGCTGTCTCCGCTGCGCCGGCTGGCGGCACAGATCCGGGATGTGGAGCATGGCCGGCGTGCGGCGCTGGACCAGCGCTGGCCGGTGGAGCTCGAGGGAGTGGTGGGCAATCTCAATACGCTGCTGCAGGCCGAACGCACGCGCATCGCGCGTTACCGCGACACCCTGGGCAATCTTGCGCACAGCCTGAAGACCCCGCTGGCCGTGCTGCGCACGGCGGTGTCGGGCGATGGCCGGATCGCCAATGCCGTGAACGCCGAGGTCGACCGCATGACCGCCATTGTCGAACACCAGCTGCGCCGCGCTGCCACCAGCGGCGGCGCCAGCGTGGGCGCGCAGGCCGTGGCGGTGCTGCCTCTGGTGCAGGACCTGCGCAGCGCGCTGCTCAAGGTACATGCGCACAAGGACTTCCTGCTGGAGCTGGCCGTGCCGGCGCCGGTGATGTTCGTGGGCGACCGCGACGACCTGCTCGAGGCGCTGGGCAACGTGATGGACAACGCCGCCAAGTGGTGCCGCGCACGGGTGCGCGTGGCGGCCAGCATCACATCGGCAGGAGCGGGGCAGCGGCTGCAGGTCCTGGTCGAGGATGACGGGCCGGGAATCCCTGCGGCCGATCGCGACCGGGTGCTGGAGCGCGGCGCGCGTGCCGATCTGCACACGCCTGGGCATGGCCTGGGGCTCGCCATGGTGCGCGAGATGGTGGAGCTGTATGGCGGCAGCCTCGAACTGGGCGAGTCGCGTTGGGGCGGCGCGCGGGTCGAACTTCGGCTGCCTGGCCGGATCGGGTAGCATGTCCGGCATGCGTTCCCCCGAAATCACCTCATGGAATCCGGCCAGCTGGCAGGCGCGCAAGGCGCAGCAGCAGCCCCAGTACGCGGACCCTGCAGCACTGCAGTCCGCGGTTGCCCAGCTTTCGCGGTTGCCGCCGCTGGTGGTCTCGTGGGAGATCGAGGGATTGCGCGAAAGCCTTGCCGCCGCCCAGCGCGGGGAATCCTTCCTGCTGCAGGCGGGGGATTGCGCCGAGAGCTTTGCCGACTGCGAATCCGACCGCATCGCAAAGCAGCTCAAGGTGATACTGCAGTGCAGCCTGGTAATGCTGCACGGCCTCAAGCGGCCCATCATCCGCGTGGGACGCATTGCGGGGCAGTATGCCAAGCCGCGTTCGGCCGACACCGAGACCCGCGAGGGCGTGACGCTGCCGAGCTACCGGGGCGACACCATCAACCGCCCCGAGTTCACTCCCGAAGCACGCGCCGCAGACCCCGTGCTGCTGCTGCGTGGCCATGAACGGGCGGCATTGACCTTGAACTTCATCCGCGCGCTGGTGGATGGCGGCTTCGCGGATCTGCACCATCCCGAATACTGGGAGCTGGGTTTCCTGCGACATTCGCCGGCGCGCGATGCCTACGAGCGCATCCTGCGCGCCATCGCCGATTCGCTGGATTTCTTCAAATCGCTCACCGGCGGCACGGTGCAGGAAACCGGGCGCGTGGACTTCTACACCAGCCACGAAGGACTGCACCTGCTGTACGAGCAGGCGCAGACGCGCTTCATCCCACGCTTCCAGCGCTGGTACAACCTTTCCACGCACCTGCCGTGGATCGGGATGCGCACCGCGCAGCTCGATGGCGCGCACGTGGAGTATTTCCGCGGCATTTCCAACCCCATTGGCGTGAAGGTAGGCGCCGCCATGGATACGGAGTGGCTGCAGGGCCTGGTCACCACGCTCAATCCCAACAACCAGCCCGGCCGGCTCTCCCTCATACATCGTTTCGGGGCCAAAGAGATCGAGCGCTCGCTGCCGCGGCTGATCGATGCCGTGCGGGAAACCGGCCAGACCGTGCTGTGGGTATGCGACCCCATGCACGGCAACACCGAAACCACCGTGGGCGGATACAAGACACGGCGCCTGGAAAACATCCAGAAGGAGCTGGAGCTGGCGTTCGCCGTGCATGAGGCCAACGGATCACGGCTCGGCGGCGTGCATCTGGAAATGACGGGCGAGGACGTCACCGAATGCACCGGCGGGGCGCGTGGCCTGTCGGATTCGGACCTGGCGCGCGCCTATCGCACGCAAGTGGATCCGCGGCTGAACTACGAGCAGGCATTGGAACTGGCGCTGATGATTGCCGAGCGCAGCAAGAAGGCCAGGTCGTCCTGAGCTTCGACGGCCGCGAATTCGCGTCCCGCCTTCCCCGGCGTCCGGGGGTCTACCGGATGTATGCCGAGGAGCAGGCCGATCCCGAGGCGCTGCTCTACGTGGGCAAGGCCGCGAGCCTCCGGGACCGCGTCGGCAGCTATTTCCAGCAGGGACGGCTGGCGCCCAAGGTGGAGGCGCTGGTCAGGCTGATCCGCCACATCGAAGTGACGGTCACCGATTCGGAGACCGAGGCACTGCTGCTCGAGTACAACCTCATCAAGGAGCACCGGCCGCGCTTCAATGTGATCCTGCGCGACGACAAGAGCTTCCCGTACATCCAGCTGCTGCCGCACGAGTTTCCGCGCCTGGCCCTGTTCCGCGGCACGCGCAGCCCGCGTGGCCGCTATTTCGGCCCGTTTCCCGATGCGCGCGCGGTGCGTGCCTCGCTGCACCAGCTGCAGAAGCTGTTCCGTCTGCGCAACTGCCGCGACACCTTTTTCGCCAACCGCTCGCGCCCCTGCCTGCAGTACCAGATCGGGCGCTGCTCGGCGCCCTGTGTCGGACTCATCGACGCCGCGACCTATGCGCGCGACGTCAACGCAGCGGTGATGGTGCTGGAGGGCGGCGACAGCGAGGTGACGCGCACACTCGAGCAGCAGATGCAGCAGGCCGCCGAGCAGCTGGATTTCGAGCGCGCCGCGCAGCTGCGCGACCAGCTGGTGGCGCTGCGCAAGATGCAGGCCGAGCAGAGCATGGCCGCAGGGCCCACGCGCGATGCCGATGCCTTTGCCATCGTCGGCGAACCGGGCGACTACGTCATCACCGTGCTGCTGGTGCGCGGCGGACGGAGCCTGGGCACCACGAGTTATTTTCCGCGTTCCCCCGGAGAGCCCGAGGAGGTGCTGGCCTCGTTCCTGCTGCAGCACTATGCGCGCGAGGAACCTCCTGCCGAGGTGCTGCTGGACCGCGTGCTGCCCGACGCCGCCGCGGCCGAGGCCGCGCTCGGCGCACAGCATGCGCGTCGCGTCGCGCTCTCGCGGCCCGGCCGCGGACTGGCCGCGCGCTGGGTGGGGGTGGCCATCGACAATGCCACCCAGACGCTGAACATGCGCCGCGCGCGGCGTGCCGATGCCGGTGCGCTGCTCTCGGCCCTCGGCGAGGCGCTGGGTCTGCCCGCGGCGCCTTCGCGGCTGGAGTGTTTCGACATCAGCCATACGGGCGGCGAGGGCACGGTGGCCTCCTGCGTGGTGTTCACCAGCGAAGGGCCGGCCCGCAAGGAATACCGCCGCTACAACATCGAAGGCGTGGCCGCCGGGGACGACTACGGCGCACTGCGCGAAGCCGTGGGGCGGCGCTATGCGCGCATCGCGGCCGGCGAATTCCCCGCGCCGGACGTGCTGCTGATCGACGGTGGCGCCGGCCAGCTGGCGGCAGTGCTGCCGGTGCTCGCAGAGCGGGGCTTTGCGGCCCTGCCGGTGCTGGGCGTATCGAAGGGGGCGGACCGGCGCCCCGGACAGGAGCGGCTGCACCGCCCCGGCGTGCAGGTGCCGCTGGTGCTGCCGGCGGATTCCCCGGCGTTGCGGGTGATCCAGCGGGTGCGCGACGAAGCGCACCGCTTCGCCATCCAGGGGCACCGGCGGCGGCGGGCGCGGCGCCACCAGGAATCCATCCTGGAGACCGTACCGGGCCTGGGGCCGGCCAAGCGCCGCAACCTGCTGCGGCATTTCGGGGGGCTGCAGGGCGTGCTGCGCGCGGGGGTCGCCGACCTGTCGCAGGTGCGCGGCATCGGAGCGGCGCTGGCGCGCGTCATTTATGATCACCTGCATCCCGGAGCCTGATCCGGACCCTGCGATGAACTGGAACCTGCCCAACATACTCACCTGGATGCGTATCGTCGCCATTCCGCTGATGGTGGCGCTGTTCTACCTGCCGCATCACTGGTCAGACCGCTTTGCCGGCCTGCTGTTTGCGGCCGCGGCGATCACCGATTCTCTGGACGGCTACTTCGCGCGCCGCATGGGCCTGACGAGCCGCCTGGGCGCCTTCCTCGATCCGGTGGCCGACAAGCTCATCGTGGCCGTGGCGCTGGTTTTGCTGGTCAGCAAGGATCCTCAACCGGTGCTGGTGCTCACGGCCTGCGTGATCATCGGCCGGGAAATTGCGATCTCGGCGCTGCGCGAATGGATGGCCGAGCTAGGCCAGAGGACCCGGGTGGCGGTATCGCAGCTCGGCAAGTACAAGACCATCCTGCAGATGGTGGGACTGTCGATGATGCTGTTCCGCTATCCCCTGGGCGGGGTGGACATCTACCGCGTTGGCCTGTGGCTGACGGTGCTGGCCGCGGTGCTCACGCTGTGGTCGATGGTGAGCTACCTGCGCGCCGCTTGGCCGGTGCTGCGGGCGGAGCAGGACTAACCCCTGGGGTCAATGGCAGCGGTGTGCCTCCCGAGGGTGCGCGGAGCTCGCTTGACTTGTCCGGGCCGCCACTTACAATCGCCCCCCTTACGCGACGCGGGAATAGCTCAGTTGGTAGAGCGCAACCTTGCCAAGGTTGAGGTCGCGAGTTCGAGCCTCGTTTCCCGCTCCAAATTTCAAGAAGAAACCTGCCGGCGGCCAGCCAGTGCGGCATGAGGTTTCGGCAACCGGACTCGCACCAGCAGACCCTGTGGCTGGTTTGCTTCAAGTTCGATCGAACCGCCATGCCCATGCACTATGTCCCGCGCGATGGATAGCCCCAGGCCGGTGCCGCCGCTCTCCCGGTTACGCGAGCCTTCCAGCCGGCGAAACGGCGTAAAGGCCAGTTCCACCTGCTCCGCGGGAATGCCCGGCCCGCAATCTCCGATGGTGACCTCCATCATGCCGGCGCCATCGATCAATCGTACGCAGGCTTGCTCGCCGTACTTGCAGGCGTTGTCTATCAAGTTCGAGAACGCACGGCGGATCGCGACGGGCTGACAGGGCAGTTCCGCGTGGTTCGGACCCTCGTACGAAACCCGTCCGCCCGCATCACTGATGGTGTCGCACAGGCTGATGAGCAAGGCGGCAATGTCCACGCGACTGTGCGGCTCGCGGCGTGCCTCGTTGCCGGCGAAAACCAGCGACGCCCGCAACATCTGCTCCATCTCGCCGATGTCGTTCAGCATCGGTTCCCATTGCTGCTTGTCGCCCACGACCTCGGCAAACAGCCTCATTCGCGTCAGCGGCGTGCGCAGGTCGTGTGAAATCGCCGCCAGCATGTGCGTGCGTTCATCGATAAAACGCTTCAGGCGCTGCTGCATCTGGTTGAAGCTGTCGGCAATGGCATCCAGCTCCGGCAGACCGGTCTTGTGAACGGGCGTGAATTCGCGTTCACGGCCGAGACGATCCGCAGCCTCGGCCAGACGCTGCAGCGGGCGCATGATCATGCGTGCTGCGAGCAGCGACAAGCCCGCGATCAGGCTCAGGCCGGCCACCAGAGTGAGCAGATTGCGGATGCGGTAAGCAGTGGAGTATTCGCGGCCGGACTCGGTGACGGCGATCCAGGTTCCATCTGTCAGCTGCAGCCCGATCTGCAGCTGGCCAACTATCATGACTCCTTCTTCGAGATTGTCATGGACGATATCCGCCAGCGCCGGCATCTCGGCAATTACGAAACTCACGCCGCTGGCCGCACGTGAAGGATCATGGGGGCGCATTGCAGAGACGCAAACACGCCGCACGCTGCTCCCGAGCTTTTCTTCCAGAACCTTCCGTAGCGACTCGACTGCGGGAGGCGGGCTGGCATCAGCCTGAACCTCTCCGGACAACGGAGAAAACGCCAGCCATTTGGAGTCGAGGGCCCCCAAAGCCTGCGCGCGCCGATCGGGCGCGGCGGCGGTTGCGATTCGGACTGCCTCCAACGTGCGCTCTGCCAGCCAGTCGCGGGTAAAGAATGCAATCTTGGGCGGTGAGGCGAGCCGGAGCATCACCCCCTCTTTCAACACCTGCGTACCGATCAATGCCAGCACGATGATGATGCCGAACCGCGGGATCAGCCCGACGCGCCCCCACAGTCGCTGGATCACGACTCGCGCCCTGGCGGCTGGGCCGCGACGTCCGCCGTGAAAATGTAGCCCTCGCTGCGCACGGTCTTGATCAGTTGCGGATCAGCAGGGTCGGTCTCGATCTTGCGCCGCAGGCGGCTTATCTGCACGTCGATGCTGCGATCGTAGGCCTGATTGGTACGGCCGCGTGCCAGGTCGAGAAGGCGGTCCCGATGCAGGATCTGCTGCGGATATTCGATGAATGCCAGCAGCAGATCGAACTCGCCGCTGGTGAGATCGACGAGCACGTCGTGCCGGGTCCGCAATGTGCGCCGGCTGGGATCCAGCGTCCAGCCGAGAAACCTGTAGACATTCCGGTCGCGCGAAACCGCACCGGTGCCACCCATACGGCGCAGGACGGCCCGGATCCTCGCCAGCAGCTCACGAGGATCGAACGGCTTGGCGACATAGTCGTCCGCTCCCAGCTCAAGCCCGGCGATGCGGTCCGCGGCATCGTTGATCGCCGTAAGAAGAATCACCGGAACGGTGCTGTTCAATCGCAGCTGCCGGCACAGCGAGAAGCCATCTTCGCCAGGGAGCATGACGTCGAGAACAATCACATCGACGTTCAGCGTCTTGAGCAAGGCGAACATGCACTTGCCATCGGGCGCTTCGTGCACCTGCATGCCACGCTCGGCAAGGAACTGCCGCAGCATCCCGCGGATGCGCTGGTCGTCGTCGACTAGCAACACAGTGGAAGTATCCGGCGACATCATGGCCGTACGTTAACCCACTCGCGAGTCTGTCCGTCGACTGAAACAAAACGTAACACTCTGAAATCGTGCCGCAATCAAGAGGGTCCGGGCACCACCCAAAATGGCCGCCTGCCTGTCGCACCATGCCGCCAACCCAGGCACGGTGCGAGTGATTCACAGCGGAGATTGGCATGAGCAGCTCGACGGGCGGCCCTGTGGTGGGCTCGGACTTCACCGCGGCGAAGAACTACGCCGCGACAATCGCTGCGGTGGCGCTGGGTGGAGTCGCTCTGCTTGCCGGATGCGCCAGTCCACGTGTCGGTCCGGCCCTGGCAACGCCCACGCCTGCCGTCTGGAGCAACACCGAAGCACCGTTTTCACGGGCTGCCGAGATGGACGAGCGTTGGTGGACGCGGCTGGCAGATCCGGTGATCGACCAGCTCGTCGATGCAGCCATGATGGACAATCCGACCCTGGGGGAGGCGCTGGCACGAGTCGATCAGGCCCGGGCAACGCGGGATGCGGGCCGCGCCGCCCGCCTGCCGCGCGTGGACGTGAGTGGCGGCATCGCCTATGGCCAGCAGAATACCGGCGCGGGCGGGGCAAATGCGGTCGACACGACGAGCGCATCAATCAGTCCCGGCCTAACTTGGGAGATCGACCTGTGGGGACGCGTCCGCAGGACGGCCCAAGCCGCCCAAAGCCGCCTCGATGCGCGTACCGCCGATGCCCGCGATGCCCGTCTGTCCATTGCCGCACAACTTGCCACGGGCGTGCTGAGGCTGCGGGCCTGCCATTACTCGCTCGCGGTGCGCATGCGGGACATTGCTTCGCGGACCACGGAGCTGGACCTGATGCGCAGGCGCCAGTCTCTGGGCAATGTGGCGCCGGTGGATGTCGCCAATGCCCGCAGCAATCTGGCCAGCGCCCAGACCGACCGCATCAGCCAGAAGGAGGAATGCACGCGCGAGACCGACGCGCTGGTCGCAGTCAGCGGGCTCGAGGCGGCCACGATCCGGGAGTTGCTGCCGGAGCCGCCGCCTGTTGCGGGTGATGCGGCTGCGTCGGAATCGATACAGGATGGCGAGGGGATTGCCGGGGTCATACCGAAGGCACCGCCGATGCAGCCGGTTCTGCCCGCCACGGTGCTGTTGAACCAGTCGAGCGTCGTGGCCGCGGAACGGGAGGCTGCGGCACGCTGGTCGGAGATTGGCGTCGCGCAAGCCGAGCGATTGCCGCGGATCGACCTGGCCGCGATCCTCACGGGGCAGTGGATCCGCACCCTGGGATCGACGGCGAACTTGACGACCTGGTCGGTGGGCCCCCAGGCCAGCGGCCCCCTCTTCGATGGCGGTGCGGGTGCGGCCAATGTCCGCTATGCCGAGGCCCGCTACCGCGAGTCCGTGGCAACGCTCCAGGCCACCGTCCGCAGCGCCATCCAGGGCATCGAGAGCGGACTTTCCGCCCAGCAATCGGCCGAACAACGCATGGTCACGTCGCAGGAGGCCGTTGACGCCGCGCGCTTCGCGCTGGATGCCAACCAGGCGCGGTGGCGTGCGGGAGCAATCAGCCTCTTCGAGCTCGAAGATTCGCGGCGCCAGTTCAACCGCGCGCAGGAAAGCGCGATCACCGCCGCGAGGGATCATGCCGAAGCGTGGGTCGACCTTGTCCGGCTCTCAGGCAACGCTTTTGACCTGAGCCGCCCATTTCTCCCTGTAGCAGAGCGTGCCCCATGACCAAGACGATCGATCCGATGGATGAAGCGGCACCAGACACACGAGGCGATGGCCCAGTGCCGACGCGCGCAGGTTTTCGTCGCCCGCTGCTGATAGCCATCATCCTGGTCGTCATCGGGGGCATAGCCGCCGCCACACTGTTCGGCGGCAAGGGTGCCGATACACCGGCCGCCGAACAGAAGACGACCCCCGCATTGACCGTCACCGCCGCCGAACCACGCGTCGTGGACTGGCCGGAAACAGCAAGCGCATCAGGAGCGATCGCGCCGTGGCAGGAAGCGAGCATCGGCACGCAGATCGGCAGCTATCAATTGATCGACGTGCGCGTGAATGTCGGCGACCGGGTTCGCAAGGGACAAGTGCTGGCGCGCCTCGATCCCGCGCTGCTGCGCGCCGAGGAAGCGCAGCTGCTTGCCAGCTTCGAGCAGGCCGAGGCCAACCGCAAGCGGGCGCTCGAACTGCAGGGCGGTGGTGCGATGAGCGATCAGGACGTGCTGGGGCTCGTGACGCAGGCCCGGACCGCTGCCGCCTCCCTGGAGGGCAAACGCCTGCAACTGCGCTACACCGACGTGCTTGCACCGGATGATGGGACGATCAGCGCACGCACTGCCACCCTGGGCGCCGTGGTACCGCCGGGGCAGGAGCTGTTCCGTCTCATCCGGCAGGACCGGCTGGAATGGCGGGGAGAGCTGACTGCAGCGCAGCTTGCGCAGATCCAGGCCGGGCAGGAGATCGTGCTCGGACTGCCCGACGGCAGCGCTGCCGCCGCAACCATTCGTCAGACTGCGCCGATGCTGGACAGCCAATCACGTCTGGCCACCGTCTACGCCGACATCCGCCCTGGCAGCCGGGCGCGCGCCGGAATGTATGCCTCTGGCCGTATCGTGCTCCAGCACAGCCCGGCGCTCATCGTGCCGGCGCAGAGCATCGTCATCCGGGATGGCCGCAGCCATGTTCTGAAGCTGTCCGATGACGGCGGCTTTTCCCGCGTGTCGCTGCAGTCCGTGACGGTCGGCCGGCGCAATGGCGAAGAGGCCGAAATCGTCGAGGGCCTGGGCAGCGGCGAGCGCATCGCCGTCCAGGGCGCCGGCTTCCTCAACGAGGGCGATGTGGTCCGCGTCGCGGGAACACCATGAACTTCGCCACCTGGTCCATCCGCAACCCAATCCCCGTCGTCCTGCTGTTCATCCTGCTGACGCTGGCCGGCTTCTGGGGGTTTGGCCGTCTGCCGAAGCAGGACCTGCCGGATCTCCAGCTTCCGACGATCTCGGTGACGCTGGCGCAGCCCGGCGCTGCGCCTGCCCAGCTCGAGACCGAGGTCGCGCGCCGGGTCGAGAACGCACTGGCGACGCTGGACGGGCTCAACCACCTGCGCACGGCGGTGACCGACGGCGTGGTGTCGATCACGGCAGAGTTCGTACTGGAGAAAAACCTGTCGGACGCACTGATCCAGACCCGCAATGCGGTCGACAGCGTCCGCTCCGACCTGCCAGCGGATCTGCTGCAGCCCACGGTGAGCGCCGCCACCACCATCGGCGATGCGGTGCTGTCGTACGCCATCTCCTCGTCGCGCTTCGACGAGGAAGGCCTGTCCTGGTTCGTCGACGACACGGTCGCGAAGACGGTGCTGGGTGTTCCCGGCGTCGGCCGCTTCGAGCGGGTCGGCGGCGTCCAGCGCGAGGTGCGGATCGAGGTCGATCCGGTGCGCATGGCGGCACTTGGCATCACCACGGCGGACGTATCCCGCGCGCTGCGCGAGATCCAGCAGGAATCCTCGGGCGGACGCGGACAGCTGGGTGGTCAGGAACAGTCGGTACGTACCATCGCCACCGTCCGCCAGGCGGCCGACCTTGCGGCGTTGCGCATCACGCTAGCGGGCGGGCGCAGCTTCCGGCTGGACCAGATCGCGACGGTGTCCGACGCGGCAGCCGAACGCACCCAGGTCGCCTTGCTGGACGGCGAACCCGTCGTCGGGTTCAGTTTCTATCGTGCCAGGGGATACGACGAGGTGCGGGTCGCTGAAGGTGTGCAGGCAGCGCTGGCGCGCCTTCAGCAGGCCGATCCGTCACTGTCGCTGACGCTGATCTCCGGATCACTCAGCCAGACGCTCGAGCAGTATCAAGGTTCGATGACCATGCTGTACGAGGGAGCGCTGCTGGCGATCCTTGTAGTCTGGTTCTTCCTGCGCGACTGGCGCGCTACCGTCGTGGCCGCAGCCGCCTTGCCGCTGTCGATCCTGCCGGCGTTCGCGGTGATGGCATGGCTGGGATACTCTCTCAATACGCTGACACTGCTGGCGATGGCCGTGATCGTGGGCATCCTCGTCGACGATGCCATCGTCGAGATCGAGAACATCGAGCGGCACCGGCAGATGGGCAAGCCCATCCGGCAGGCGGCGGAAGACGCCGTGACCGAAATCGCCCTGGCCGTGATCGCCACGACCATGAGCCTGGTCGTCGTCTTCATGCCCACCGCGATGATGAACGGCATTCCCGGCCTGCTGTTCAAGCAGTTCGGCTGGACGGCCGTGATCGCGGTGCTCGCATCGCTGCTGGTGGCACGCCTGCTGACACCCATGATAGCGGCCCATTTCCTCAAGCCTGAGCCGGTGGCGGCGCACGAGGATGGCCGGATCATGCGCTGGTACATGCGCTCAGTGCGCTGGTGCCTGGCCCATCGCAAGACGACGGTCGCCGGTGCGGTAGGGTTCCTGCTGACTTCGCTCGCGCTGATTCCTTTCCTGGAGACCGGCCTCTTTCCCGCCTCCGACAGCGGCTACACGACGGTCAGCGTCGAGCTGCCTCCAGGCAGCTCGCTGCAGCAGACCCAGCAGGCTGCCGAGGCGGCAAGGACTGCCCTCGCCGATGTGGAAGGCATCGCCTATGTGTTCACCACGGTTGGCAACGCCCAGGAGGCGGGGCGGGGCCAGACCCTGGCAGGCGAGGTTCGCAGAGGATCGCTGACCCTGGCGCTGGCGCCGCGCGGCGAACGGCCGAAGCGGATCCAGATAGAGGAAGCCGTCCGTCAACGGCTGCTGACGGTTCCCGGCGCGCGCTTCACACTCAGCGGCAGCGGGCCGGGGCAGACCCTCGGGATGATCCTGGCCAGCGACAATGCGACCGTGCTCAAGGCAACCGCACAGGCGATCGAGCGGGAGATGCGCGGCGTTTCCGGCCTGTCGAACGTCACGTCCACCGCCAGCCTGGAACGCCCCGAAATCATCATCCGTCCCGACCCGGAACGCGCCGCCGAGCGCGGGGTCACGACCGCCGCGATCGGCGAGGTGGTGCGGGTGGCCACCAGCGGCGACTTCGACACCCGGGTCGCGCGCCTGAATCTCGACAATCGCCAGGTCTACATCCGCGCGCGAATCAGCGATGCGGCCCGCCAGGACATCGACACGCTCGCCAACCTGCACGTCGAGGGGCGTGACGGGCCGGTGCCGTTGTCGAGTGTCGCGACCCTGTCGATGGAGAGCGGCCCCGCCCAGATCGATCGCTACGACCGCCTGCGCAACGTCACCGTGTCCGCTGATCTGGGCGGCACGGCGTTTGGAGCCGCCCAGGCTGCAGTGGACGCATTGCCATCGGTCAAAGCCATGCCTTCGGGCGTGCAGGTGATCGACGGGGGCACCTCCGAGATCGCCCGGGATCTGATGTCGGGTTTCAGCATGGCGATCGTGGTGGGCATTCTCTGCGTCTTCTGCGTACTGGTCCTGCTGTTCAAGGATTTCCTCCAGCCGGTCACCATCCTGTCGGCCATCCCCCTGTCGATCGGCGGCGCCTTCCTCGCGCTGCTCCTGGCGCGCAGCTCGCTGAGCCTTCCGGCGATGATCGGTCTGGTAATGCTGATGGGCATCGTGACCAAGAACTCGATCCTGCTGGTGGACTACGCGATCATGGGCCGGACAAAGAGCGGCCTGTCGGTGCATGACGCTCTGGTCGATGCCTGCCACAAGCGCGCGCGGCCGATCGTCATGACCACCGTCGCGATGATCGCCGGCATGACGCCGATCGCTCTTGGCCTGGGAGCCGACTCGAGTTTCCGGCAGCCGATGGCGATCGTGGTGATCGGAGGCCTGGTGACTTCGACCGCACTCAGCCTGCTCGCAGTGCCGGTGGTGTTCACCTATGTGGACGGCTTCGAGCAGCGCCTGCGCCGCTGGCTGCGGCTGAGTCCGCACGCTAGCCAGCTGCCGGCTCCACGGACGCCCGGTGAGCTCGAGGCGGTTCAGGGCGGCGGCGCGTGATCAGCGCATAGTAGAGCAGCGGAATGACGACCAGGGTCAGTACGGTAGATACCAGAATTCCGAAGACCAGCGAGATCGCGAGCCCGTTGAAGATCGGGTCATCGAGGATGAAGAACGCGCCGGCCATCGCCGCCAGCGCAGTCAGCGCGATCGGCTGTGCCCGCACCGCGCAGGCATCGACCACGGCCCGCTCCGCAGTGTGTCCCTGTTCGACCAGATGATTGATGAAGTCCACCAGCAGGATCGAATTGCGCACGATGATGCCGGCCAGCGCGATCATGCCTATCATCGAGGTTGCAGTGAACTGCCCACCGAGCAGCGCGTGGCCCGGCATCACGCCGATCACGGTCAACGGAATGGGCGCCATGATCACCAGAGGCACTGCGTAGCTGCGGAAGTAGGCCACCACCAGCAGGTAGATCAGTACCATGCCGGCAGCGTAGGCGATGCCCATGTCGCGGAAAGTCTCGTAGGTGATCTGCCATTCGCCATCCCACTTGATGGCGAAGGTGGCGGTGTCCGGCGGCTGACGGATGAAGAACTGCGAGAGGCGCTGGCCATCGATGGCCTCGTCCGATACCTGCCCGGCCAGTTCGAACATCCCGTACAGGGGGCTGTCAACGGTTCCACTCTCGTCTCCCATGACATGGACCACCGGAAGCAGGTCCTTGTGGTGGATCGCCTTGTCCCAGCCGGTGCGTTGCACCTGCACCACTTCAGAGAGCGGTACCAGACGGCCGCCGCCGGGCACGCGCAGGGCCAGCACTCCCTCGAGCGAGGCCTGATCCGCAGCGGTCTGGCGCAGACGGATGGGGCGGGGATACTTCGAGCTGCCGTCAATGAGGTAGGTCGCATCCATGCCCGACAGGCCGGCAGCGATGGTCTCGACGATGGACGACTGGCTCACGCCCAGGCGCGCCGCCCGGACGCGGTCGACGGCCAGCACTTCACGCTTGGCATCGGCCTCGACGCTGGTATCCACATCGACGATGCCTTCGGTGGCGAGAAAACGCTGTTCCAGCGCCAGAGCGATGCGGCGCATGCGGTCGTAGTCGGGTCCGTAGATCTCGGCGGCGATCGGTGACAGCACCGGAGGTCCGGGAGGCACTTCCACCACTTTCACCGATGCGCCATGGCGGCGGCCGATCCCGGCGACCTGGGGGCGCAACGCGGCGGCTATGTCGTGGCTCTTGCGATGGCGGTCGTGGCGATCGACGAGATTGACCTGCAGGTCACCGACGTTCGCGCCTGCGCGCAGAGAGTACTGCCGTACCAGTCCGTTGAAGTTGATCGGTGCGGCGGTGCCGGCATACGCCTGGTAGTGCAGCACTTCGGGCGTACGCTCCAGCACCGCAGACAGCTCCGTGAGCAGCGCACTGGTGTCCTCGAGCGTGCGGCCTTCAGGCAGGTCAACCACGATCTGCAGTTCGGACTTGTTGTCGAACGGCAGCATCTTCAGCACCACCAGCCTGAATGCCGCCAGACCCAGGGACAGCACCACCAGCACCGCCATCGCAATGAACAGCCCGCGGCGACGGCGTGCGCCCCGCCGGGCATCGAGGAATGGCGACATCATCCACTCGAACAGACCGCGCAGGCGCGCGGCCATGGCGCCCTGGGCGTGGCCGTGTTCGCCGTGGGCTGCCGGATGCCCGGCGGCGTGGCGCCCGAGCAGTTTCAGCGAAAGCCAAGGTGTTACCACCAGTGCAATCATCAATGACAGCAGCATGCCCACCGACGCATTGACCGGAATCGGCCGCATGTACGGCCCCATCAATCCGGTGACGAAGGCCATCGGCATCAACGCCGCAATCACCGTAAAGGTGGCGAGGATGGTCGGGCCGCCGACTTCATCCACTGCCGCAGGAATGGCCTCGCGCAGCGATTTGCTGCCCTGAGCGATGTGGCGGTGAATGTTCTCCACCACGACGATCGCGTCGTCGACGAGGATGCCGATCGAGAAAATCAGCGCGAACAACGAGACACGATTGAGGGTGAAACCCATCGCCAGCGACGCGAACAGCGTTGCCGCCAGAGTCAGGATAACCGCCGAGCCGATCACCAAGGCCTCACGGCGGCCGAGCGCAAACAACACCAGCAGCACCACCGATCCGGTGGCGAACACCAGCTTCTTGATCAGCGTCCAGGCCTTGTCGCTGGCCGTCGCGCCGTAGTCGCGGGTAACCTCGACGCGTACGCCCTCCGGTATGACCTGTCCGCGCAGCACATCGATACGTTGCAGCACGGCCTGCGTGATGTCGGAGGCATTGCTGCCCGGCTTCTTGGCGATGACAAGCGTGACCGCGGGTGCCACACCGCTTTGCGGACCGGCACGGCCGGCGGGGGCTCCATGCCAGACATAGCTCGACGGGGCATCGGCGGCGTCGGTGACGGCCGCCACGTCTTCCAGCCGCACAGGCTGACCTCCCGCGGCGCCCAGCACCAGGTCGGCCACGTCGCCGCGGCCGGCGAGGAACCGGCCGGAGTTCACCTGCACGACACCTTCGGCGCCGATGCGCTCGCCCGACTGCCGCGCGAGGTTGGCTGCCTGCAATGCGTCAACCAGCCCGTTGACCGCGAGACCGTGGCTCGCGAGGCGCGCCGCATCCAGTTCCACCATCACGGCACGCACCGGCGCACCAATGGTAACTATGTCGCGGGTGCCGGGAATGCGCTTGAGCTCTGTTTCCAGTGTGTGGGCAACTTCGGCCAGATCCCGTGCACCGCGCTGCGGATCATCCGTCCACAGCGTCAGCGCCATCACCGGCACATCGTCGATGCCCCTGGGCTTCACGATCGGCTGGCCGACACCGACATTGCGCGGCATCCAGTCCTGGTTCGAGAACACCTTGTCGTACAGCCGGACCAGTGCGGTCTGGCGCTTGACGCCGACTTCGAACTCGACGGTCAGCACAGCCATCCCGGGGCGGCTGACGGAGTAGGTGTGCCTGACCTGCTCGATCTCGGAAAGTCGCTGTTCGAGCGGGTACGCCACCATCTGCTCGACCTGGAGTGCATCAGCGCCCGGGAAGGGCACGATCACATTGGCCATGGTCACGTCGATCTGCGGCTCTTCCTCACGTGGAGTGACCCACACTGCGACCAGCCCCAGCAGCAGACCCAGCAGCGCCAGGACGGGTGTCAGCGGATTGGCCTGGAAGATCGCTGCGACGCGCCCGGACAGGCCGAGGCGGGCTGTATCGAGCAACGACACTTCAGCCGCCGCCCTTGCGTGCGTCGGCCAGCGCATGCATCGCGGCCACCGGATCGGCGGCAACGGTTTCACCCGGCCTGAGGCCGGCGATCACAGCGACTTCGTCGCCCGAACGGGCGCCGAGGCGCAACTGGCGCAGCGACAGCCGGCCGCCGGCGAGCACATAGGCCGCGTTGACTTCTCCGCGGCGCACCAGCGCCGAGACGGGAATGCGCGGGAATGTTTCGCCCACCACGGCCGGAAACACAATCCTGGCGGTTCGGCCGGGCTGCGGTACCGGATCGACGTCCGGGAGCATCACCCGCACCTTCACCGCATGGGTCGCGGCATCGGCGGCAGGAAACACGATGACCCTCGCGGCATCCACGCTGCGCCCGTCATCGAACCTCACCTGTGCCACCGGCGCCGCACGCACGGCATCGGCATGGGACTGCGGCACGCTGACCTCGATGCGCAGCGCATCGGGAGAAAACAGCGTTATCAGGCGCTGCCCGGTGCCGACGCTCTCCCCGGGCTCCACATCCCGGGTGGCGACGATGCCGGCATACGGCGCGCGTATTGTGGTGTACGCGGTCTGCTGGCCGGCGCTGGCAATCTGCGCATGGGCAGCATCGCGCGCAGCGACCGCGGCATCGCGGGCGGTACGCATCTGGTCGAGCTGCAGCCGGGACACATAGTGCTCCTGCGACAACTCCAGGTAGCGCCGATAGGTGGCCTCGGCCTCCGCGGCGGCGGCTTCGGCGGAGCGCAATTGCGCACGTGCGGATTCCACTGCGGCCTGCTGTTCCACTGCGGACAGGCGTAGCAGCACTTCGCCCGCAGCCACCTTGTCGTTGACATCATGATGCACCTGCGTGACGCGGCCGCTGGTCTGCGCCGACAGCGTGGCCTGGTGCACGGCCTCGACTACACCGTCCCATGCAGTTCCATCTGCGGCATCGCCAACCCGCACCACCAGGGTATCCAGCCCTTCGATGGCCGCGGCAGGGCGCGCAGGCTCGGTGCTGCCACAGGCTGCCAGCGAACCGGCCAGCAGCAGCGGCAGAGCGAAGCGGGGTCGGAACGCGTCAGGCCTCACTGCGGCCTCCTTACCTGAACGCGCAGCCGCTGGAGACGCCCAGCTTGCGTAATATCAGGGCGGCAGGGCAGAACCCGGTGAAGCTGGCCTGCAGCAGGTTCAAGCCAACGAAGGCGGTGAGCCACAGCCACAGCGGCGAAATCAGGTGCGCCAGAGCGAGACTCACCAATATCAGTACGCCTGCGAAGGCGAGGACGGCGCGGTCGATATTCATGACTGTCTTCCTCCACACCCGGTTGAATTAAATTAGTCATATCTTATATTAGAATAAACTAATAAAAAAGATTCCGCCGATGCAAGGTTCTTTCGATCTGGAGCGTGGGCGTATACTGCGCACCCTTGGAGCGCAGTGAATCCGCGAGGTCTCCAAGGGTCCCTATGACAATCACCGATCCCTGCGCAGCCGATCCGCCGCGCAAGCCAGGGCGTCACTTCGACCAGATCGCGCCGGGCGAGCGGGCCAGCATCGAGCGGATGCTGACACAGGAAAGCCTGCAGCTATTTTCGGCTCTCGCGGGCAACCCGGAGCCGCCGGAAGCCAGCGCCGCAGCGGCGGTGTCCGCCCGCGGCACAGTTTTCGCCGGCATCGGCACCTGGCTCGAGGCGCTGGTTGCCACGGCGATCGATGCCTGCCTGTCCGGCGCGGATGTGGTCCTGCACAGCCAGCAATTGCGCTTCCTCAAGACCATCGGCATCGGCGACCGCGTGCGGCTGGAGGTGATCGTCACCGGGCGAGAGCCCGCCGCCGGTTGCCTGGACCTGCGGTGCAGTGGCGTCAATCAGGACGGTGAACCGATCCTTGACGGCAAGGTGGAGGTGGCACCGGCCAGCGGGCAGGGCCTCAGCGGCATTCCGGAGGGAGGCATCCATGTCGGTCCGGACAACGGCATGCAGCGTCTGCTGGCGTATGTGCGGCCGCTGGAACCGATTCGGGTGGCGGTGGTTCACTCCTGCGACGAAGCCAGCCTGTCTGCGGCACTGGATGCCCGAGAGGCCGGATTGCTCATGCCCATCCTGGTGGCGCCCCGGGCCAAGCTCGCCGCGGTGGCGGCGCAGTGCGGCGTGGACCTGTCGGGCATCGAAATAGTCGATGTCCCGCACAGCCATGCCGCTGCCGAAAGGGCCGTCGGCATGGCCGCCGCAGGACAGGTGGAAGCGCTGATGAAGGGCAGCCTGCACACCGACGAGCTGATGGCCGCCGTGATATCCCCAGACGGCGGCCTGCGTACCAAGCGCCGCATCAGTCATTGCTTCGTGCTGCAGACGCCCCACTATTCGCGACCCTTCATCGTCACCGATGCGGCGGTCAATCTTGCTCCGGATCTTGCCCAGAAGGCCGACATCATCCGCAATGCCGTGGATCTGGCCCATGTTCTGGGTGTGCCGGAACCCCGCGTCGCGATCCTGGCAGCCGTGGAGACGGTCAATCCGTCGATGCCGGCGACGCTGGATGCCGCTGCGCTTTGCAAGATGGCGGACCGCGGCCAGATCAGCGGCTGCGTAGTGGACGGTCCGCTGGCCTTCGACAACGCCATTTCCATCGCTGCGGCGCGCACCAAGGGCATCGTCTCAGCGGTGGCCGGACAGGCCGACATCCTGCTCGTGCCCGATCTGGAGAGCGGCAACATGCTGGCCAAGCAGCTGATCTTCCTCGGCCAGGCCGCCAGCGCCGGCATCGTGCTGGGTGCGAAGGTACCGGTGATCCTGACCAGCCGCGCCGACAGCTGCCAGGCGCGCATCGCCTCCTGCGCCATCGCGCTGATGCTGGCGCACCAGTACCGCAAGACGCCACCATGACGCGCGGGCCGCAGGACCTGGTCCTGGTCCTCAACTGTGGTTCGTCGAGCATCAAGTTCGCGCTGTTCGAAGCCGCGGCCGACCCGCTGCCCCGCATACCGGTCTGGAACGGCAAGGTGCAGGGAATCGGCGGCCCGGCGCCGGATTTCGGCGAAACCGGCGTGGCTCCGTTTCCCGTCGAGCTCGAT
Organism: Steroidobacteraceae bacterium; assembly: GCA_049841155.1. Classification (GTDB taxonomy): domain Bacteria; phylum Pseudomonadota; class Gammaproteobacteria; order Steroidobacterales; family Steroidobacteraceae; genus ZC4RG30. The sequence goes on along the minus strand of JASGHI010000003.1, from coordinate 571,649 downwards.
GCCGGCGGGCCGTATGCCTCTGCACTGGCGCTGATCCGCGAACGCGTGCGCCAGCGCCTGGACGGGCGCCGCATCGCCGCGGTGGCTCACCGCATCGTGCACGGCGGAGGCCGCTACTTCGCCCCGGTCCGCATCGACGCCGCCGTGCTCGCCGACCTCAGTAGCTACACGCCGCTCGCGCCGTTGCACCAGCCCTTCGCGCTGCAGGCGGTGGAAATCCTGTTGCAGCAATTGCCGGATCTGCCGCAGGTGGCCTGCTTCGACACCGCGTTCCATCACACGATGCCGGTGGTCGAGCAGATGCTGGCTCTGCCCCACGAGTTCTGGGAGCGCGGATTGCGCCGCTATGGTTTCCATGGCCTGTCATACGAATACATGTCCGTCAGACTTGCCGAGCGGCACGGCGATCTGGCCCGTGGCCGCACCATCGTTGCCCATCTGGGCAGCGGCGCCAGCCTGTGTGCCATGCGTGAGCTCGCCAGCGTCGCCACGACCATGGGCTTCTCGGCGCTGGACGGACTGATGATGGGAACCCGCTGCGGTGCGCTGGATCCGGGCGTGCTGCTTTATCTGATGGAAACCGAGCAGCTGACGCCGCATGACCTCGGCCGGCTGCTCTATCACCAGTCGGGGCTGCTGGGCGTATCCGGGCTGTCGTCCGAGCCGCGGGTGCTGCTGCGCCATGAAGGCGGCGCAGGAGTGGAGGCAGAACGCGCACGCATGGCGATGGCGCTATACGTGCGCCGCATCGTGCGCGAGATCGGCGCACTGACTGCGATACTGGGCGGTCTGGAACTGCTGGTATTCACCGCGGGCGTCGGCGAACACGTCGCTGAAGTACGGCGGCGGGTCGCCGCAGGACTTGGCTTTCTCGGCGTTTGCCTGGACGAAGAAGCCAATGCCGGCAACTCGGAAGTGATATCGGCTCCGCAAAGCCGCGTGGTGGTTGGCGTGGAACGCACCAACGAAGAGTGGGTCGCGGCCAAAGAGGCGCTGGAATTGATATAAATTTAAATTAATATCAATATATTACAATAATATTTGTATCTAAATTCTGGACTTTCGCTGCATCAGTGCGTTGCGGCTGCACACGGCGATGCACACATCCTGCTGGTTGTAGCCGCGATGCTCGAAGGTGACGATGCCATTGTGCGGCCGTGAGCGGCTGGGTCTCATGGCGATGACCTGCGTCTCCACATGCACCGTGTCGCCCACGAACAGCGGCGCCGGAAAGCGCGCGCTTTCCACGCCCAGATTGGCCACGGTCGTGCCCAGCGTCGTGTCGTTGACCGAGATGCCGACGATGAGGCCCAGCGTGAAGAAGCTGTTGATCAGCGGCCGCCCGAACTCCGAGTGGGTGCGCATGTACTCGTGATCGATGTGCAGCGGCGCGGGATTGTGCGTCAGCGCGCTGAACAGCAGGTTGTCGGTCTCGGTGACCGTGCGGCGGATCTCATGCCGGAAGATCTGGCCGACCTCGAACTCGTCGTAGTAGTGGCCGCTCATGGGCTGATTGTAGCCCCTGGAATTTCAGAGCTACACTGATCCGGAAGCGTTCTGGCGGTTCTTTCGGGGGCTTGGGCCATGCGCGATTTCGACTTCGGGCTGCCGGCGGAAATACAGCTGCTGCGCGAGCAGGTGGCGCGCTTTGCCGCGCAAAGGATCGCGCCGCGGGCCGCGCAGATCGATACCCGCAATCTTTTTCCCCGCGACCTGTGGCCCGAATTGGGTGCGCTGGGCCTGCTGGGCATCACGGTGGAACCGGAGTGGGGCGGTGCGGGCCTGGGGTATCTGGCGCATGTGGTCGCAATGGAAGAGATCAGCCGCGCTTCGGCTTCGGTGGGGCTTTCGTATGCCGCACATTCCAACCTGTGCGTGAACCAGATCCGGCGCTGGGGCACGGACGAACAGAAACGCCGTTTTCTCCCGCCGCTGGTGAGCGGCGAGCAGGTGGGCGCACTGGCCATGAGCGAGGCGGGCGCCGGTTCCGACGTGCTGGGCATGCGCACCACGGCCGTGCCGGATGGGGAGGGCTATGTCCTCAACGGCACGAAAATGTGGATCACCAATGGTCCCGAAGCCGATGTGCTGCTGGTATACGCGCGGCTTGCGCAGGAGAACGCTGCACAGGGCGCCGCGCCGCTGCTCAAGGCCTTCATCGTCGAGAAGTCGATGCCGGGATTCACCGCCGAGGGCAAGCTCGACAAGCTCGGCATGCGCGGTTCGGATACCTCGGGCCTGGTGTTCCACGACTGCCGCATTCCGGCCACGCATGTACTGCCGGGCAATGGCACCGAGGTGCTGATGTCGGGGCTGGATGCCGAACGCGTGGTGCTGGCAGGAGGGCCGCTAGGCATCATGCGCGCCTGTCATGACGTGGCGCTGCCGTACCTGCACCAGCGCCGGCAGTTCGAGCGGCCCATCGGCAGCTTCGAGCTCATGCAGGGCAAGCTCGCGGACATGTATGCGACGATGAATTCCGCGCGCGCCTACGTCTATGCCGTGGCCGCGGCTTTCGACCGCGGCGAACGTACGCGTTATGACGCCGCGGCCGCCATCCTGCGTGCCTCGGAAGGCGCCACCTGGGTAGCGGGCCAGACCATCCAGGCCCTCGGCGGCAATGGCTACGCCAACGAGTATCCCGCCGGCAGGCTGTGGCGCGATGCCAAGCTGTACGAGATCGGCGCCGGCACCAACGAGATACGGCGCATGCTCATCGGCCGCGAGTTGTTCGCAGCCTCGGATGGGGAAGGCTGATGGGTGAATTTGTCAGCAGAGTGGATCCGGAGTCGGAGGAGTTCAGGACCAACGCCGCGGCCAACCGCGAGCTCGCGGCGCAGCTGCGGCAGACCAGCGAAACCATCGAGGCCGGCGGCAGCCAGGCCGCGCGCGAGCGGCATCTGCAGCGCGGCAAGATGCTGGTGCGCGAGCGCATCGCGGCCTTGCTCGATCCGCGGTCGCCGTGGCTGGAAATCGGCCGTCTTGCGGCCCATGCAGTGTATGGCGAGGCGGTTCCTGCCGCGGGGCTGGTCTGCGGCGTCGGCCAGATCGCAGGCATCAGCTGCATGGTCATTGCCAACGATGCCACCGTGAAGGGTGGCACCTATTATCCGCTGACGGTGAAGAAACACCTGCGCGCCCAGGAAATCGCGCTGGAGAACCGTCTGCCCTGCGTGTACCTGGTCGATTCCGGCGGCGCATTCCTGCCATTGCAGGACGAGGTGTTTCCCGACCGGGATCACTTCGGACGCATTTTCTACAACCAGGCACAGATGTCCGCGCGCGGCATCCCGCAGGTGGCTGTGGTGATGGGCTCATGCACCGCCGGCGGCGCCTATGTGCCCGCCATGTGCGACGAGACCATCATCGTCAAGGGAACGGGCACCATTTATCTCGCCGGTCCGCCGCTGGTGAAGGCGGCGATCGGCGAGGAAGTGGACGAGGAAACGCTGGGCGGCGCCGACGTGCATACCCGCCTTTCGGGTGTGGCCGACCAGATGGCCGATGACGATGCGCAGGCACTGCAGATGGCGCGCGACATCATCATGCACTCGAATCTCGCCGCCGGAGCAGCCCGGGACCTCCCGGCCGGTGTCACGCCGCGTTACCCGGCCGAAGAGCTCCATGGCATCGTGCCGGCCGACCTGCGCTACGTCTACAACGTGCGCGAAGTGCTGGCGCGCATCGTCGACGGTTCGGCGTTCGACGAGTTCAAGCCGCGCTACGGCACCACGCTGGTGTGCGCCTTCGCGCGGGTGTGGGGGCAGCTCATCGGCATCGTTGCCAACAACGGCATCCTGGTTTCGGAGGCCGCCCTGAAGGGTGCGCACTTCGTGCAGCTGTGCAACCGGCGCGGCATCCCGCTGGTGTTCCTGCAGAACATCGCGGGCTTCATGGTGGGCAAGGACGCCGAACGCCGCGGCATCGCCAAGGACGGAGCGAAGCTGGTCACGGCGGTGGCCTGCGCGCGGGTGCCGAAGATCACTTTCATCATCGGAGGTTCGTTCGGCGCCGGCAACTACGGCATGTGCGGGCGCGCCTACGGACCGCGGTTCCTGTGGACCTGGCCCAACTCGCGCATCGCCGTCATGGGCGGCGAACAGGCCGGTGCAGTGCTGGCGCGCGTGGGCGAGCGCCGCAATCCGCAGGGCGCGCAGCGCGAAGCGATACGGGCGAACTACGAGCGCCAGTCGCATCCTTACTACGCCAGCGCGCGGCTCTGGGACGATGGCGTCATCGACCCGGCCGACACCCGCGACGTGCTGGGCGCCAGCCTCATGATCGCGCTGAATGCGCCACTGCCTGCCGAGACGCCGCTGGGCGTGCTGCGGATGTGACGATGAATCCTGCACTCCGGCCGGCGCCACGCTCAATGCTGTTCGTGCCTGGTGACAGCGAGAAGAAGCTCGCCAGGTGCGAGGCCGTGGCCGCCGATGCGCTGATCCTCGATCTGGAGGATTCCGTCGAGCCGCAACGCAAGGCGCAGGCTCGCGGACTGGTGGCGGAATTCCTGCGCGGACGTTCCCGCCCGCGCGCGGTGTGGGTGCGCATCAACGCGCCCGGTACGGCCGAATGCGCACAGGACATGGCGGCAGTGCTGCCCGCTGGCTCCGATGGCCTCATCGTGCCCAAGGCGCGGGCACAGGACATTGTTGAACTGGGTCAGTGGCTGGATACCCACGAGCAGCGCTTCAATGTCAGCCCTGGCACCACGCGCCTGCTGCCCATTGCCACCGAGACACCGGCCGCCGTACTCCGGCTCGATGAGTATCAGCACCGTGCAGGGCGCCTGGCGGCGCTGACCTGGGGCGCCGAAGACCTGTCCGTGGCGTTGGGAGCTCTGGACAATGTGGATGAGGACGGACAGTGGCTGCCGCCGTACCAGCTGGCGCGCTCACTGTGCCTCATTGCCGCCGCCGCCGCAGGTATCGCCGCGATCGACACGGTATTCACCGATCTGCATGACCACGCCGGCCTGGCGCGCAGCGCCGCGGCGGCGCGGCGCGATGGCTTCGCCGGCAAGCTGGCGATTCATCCCGACCAGGTCGAGATCATCCATCGCGCCTTCCTGCCGGACCCCGACGAGGTGGCGCAGGCAACACGCATCATTGCGGCATTCGAGGCGGCGGGCAGCGGCGTGGTGGCGTTCGAAGGGCGCATGCTCGACCAGCCCCACCTGGTGCGCGCACGGCGCACTGTTGCGCTGCAAGAAATTGCCCGCGCCCGGGACCGATCCAGTATCATGGATGGCTAGTTTTGCTTCCGCTTTCTCGCAGCCTGGCTAGGTGGCAGAGTGGTCATGCAGCGGCCTGCAAAGCCGTGTACGCCGGTTCGATTCCGACCCTAGCCTCCAGAACGCAGGAAATGTGTTCCCATGCCGACTGACGCTGCCATCCGCAAGATCCTCTCCGCAGACCGGCCCTGCCGCCTGCCGGCAATAGTGTTCGCGCTCGCGGTCTTTCTCGTGGGATGTGCATCGAGCGCATCGAGTCCGCCCGCAACCGCTGCAATTTCAGGGCGCCAGCAGACGCAGCAGGTGACCTTGCCCGCGGTGGCGGACGCCGTTGTGAGCCCGCCCATTGTCGTACCTGCAGAGGAACCTGGCAGCCCTGAGCTTCGCGTACGCGCGACGAGCCTGAGCGTGGCACCCGCCAGCGACGGCGTGGGCGCATTCCGCATCCCCTGCAGCTATTCGCACATGGCATATGACGACCCGATCCTGCTGCCCGGCGAGCCGGGCAAGAGTCATCTGCATACCTTCTTCGGCAATTCGAGCACGAACAGCCACTCCACCGAGAAGGATCTCGCGAATGCGACAGCCGGCACCTGCAGGGGCGGCATCGCCAATCGCACTTCGTACTGGATCCCGTCGATGATCGATGCGGCCACCCACACCGCGCTGGTGCCCAGCGATGCGCTGTTCTATTACAAGTCCGGCTACAACTCGATTCCCAGGGACCGCATCCAGCCCATCCCCGCCGGCCTGCGCATGATCGCGGGCAAGAAGCCGACGGCTTCGGCCGGCGATCCCGACTGGAAGTGGGACCGGCGCGAGCGCTTCCACTGCGATGTCAACGGCGAGCAGGGCGAGGTGTCCGAGACCATCCCCAACTGTCCGGCGGGCAGCAAGCTGTCGCTGTCTTTGATCTTCCCGAACTGCTGGGATGGCGTAAGCCTGGACTCGCCGGACCATCGCTCCCACATGAGCTTCCCGGAGAACGGACTGTGTCCGGCGTCGCACCCGGTGGCGATTCCCACCGTCACGCTGAACATCGCCTATGCCGTCCCGGCAGGCAGCGATACTTCGCGCTGGCGCCTCTCCAGCGACATGTACCCGGAAAGCATCCCGGCTGGCTACAGCTTCCACGGCGACATCTGGTTCAACTGGAATGAAGATGTCATGAACACCTGGCTCAAGAACTGCGTGCGCGCCGGCAACGACTGCCACGCGTTCCTGCTGGGCGACGGCCGGGAAGTGTATTGAAGAATGGACGGACGTGGCGGAACCGGTAGACGCAGCAGACTTAAAATCTGCTTCCCGAAAGGGAGTGCGGGTTCGATTCCCGCCGTCCGTACCAGACATTTTCAACAGGAATTCCGTGCTCGAAGTCAGCAACCTGCACCTGTGGCGCGGTGACACACATCTTCTCCGGGGCATCGGCTTCAGGCTCGGTGCGGGGCAGTTGTTGCAGCTGACCTGGCCCAATGGCACCGGCAAGACTTCACTGCTGCGCTGCCTTGCGGGCTTCCTGCATGCCGAGGAGGGCGTCATCCACTGGCATGGATTGGACATATCGCGCCGCCGTCAGGGGCTGTACCAGAACCTGGCCTACCTGGGCCACGAGACAGCCCTGAAGCAGGATCTGACCGTAATGGAAAACCTGCGCCTGGCCTGTGCGATGCGCTGCGGCGCGCAGCCTGGAGAGATCGAAGCCCAGCTGGACCGGCTCGGGCTTGCCGCATCGGCCCGGGAGCGCGCGGTGCGGAGCCTTTCCGCCGGACAGCAGCGCCGTGCCGCACTGGCGCGCCTGGGACTGTGGGGCGCCTCGCTCTGGATGCTCGATGAGCCGGCCTCGAACCTCGATGCCCGCGGACAGGCGGCGCTGACCGGTCTGCTGGCCGCACATATGCAGAACGGAGGCAGCGCCATCGTCGCAACCCATCTGCCGCTGGCGGTGGAGGGCGTTGACGGCCGGATCTGGCAACAGCCCGGCGAGGCGCCATGAACCGCAAGCTGCTGCCGGCGACTTCCGCCTTCGGCAGCGCGCTGCGGCGCGACCTGCTGCAGGCCCTGCGCCGGCCGGGAGAATGGCTGCAGCCGCTGGCCTTCTTCGTCATCGTGACCGTGCTGTTTCCGCTGTCGCTGGATCCGGAACTGGCGCGCCTGCGCTACCTTGCGCCGGCGGCGCTGTGGGTGGCGCTGCTGCTGGCGACGCTGCTGGCACTGGATTTCCTCTACCGCGAGGATGCGCGCGACGGGACGCTGGAGCAGTTCGCGCTGTCAGGGCAGCCCTTCGCACTGCTGATCTTCGCCAAGACGGCAACCCACTGGCTGCTCACCGGCCTGCCGCTGGCGCTGGTGGGACCTTTGGCGGCGATCAGCCTCGGGGCGCCGCCCCAGAATGCGCTGGCGGTGCTGTGGCCGCTGCTGCTGGGCAGTGTCTCCATGAGCCTGATCGGCTCGATCTGCGCCGGCCTCACCCTGGGCACGCGGCGCGGTGGAGCGCTGCTTTCGCTGCTGGTGCTGCCGCTGGCCATGCCGACGCTGGTATTCGGCGCGCGGGCCACGCAATTGGCCATCGCGGGCGAGAGCGCGGCCGGCGCCCTGTACCTGCTGGGTGCCCTCACGGTGCTGGCACTGACATTGTCGCCACTGGCAGCCGCCGCGGCCGTGCGCATCAGCCTGGAGTAAAATCGGCCGGATGAGCTGGGCCTGGTTCCATCGTTTCGGGTCGCCACCGTATTTTTACCGGGTGGCCGGGAAGCTTGCGCCCTGGTTCGGCTGGTCCGCCCTGGTGCTGGTGCTGGCGGCGCTGTATGGCGGGCTGGTGCAGGCCCCGGTGGACTACTACCAGAGCGATGCCTTCCGCATCATCTACGTGCACGTGCCGGCCTCGTGGCTGGCGCTCATGACCTATACCTGGATGGCCGTGGCGGCGGCGGTGGGCCTGATCTGGCGCATCAAGGTGGCGCATGCGGTGGCGGTGGCCTGCGCGCCGGCCGGCGCGAGCTTCACCGTGGTGTCGCTGGTCACGGGCATGATCTGGGGGCAGCCGACCTGGGGAACCTGGTGGGCCTGGGATCCGCGCATCGTCTCGCAGCTGTTCCTGCTGTTCTTCTTCCTCGGCTACATGGGGCTGCGCAGCGCCATCGACGATCCGGACCGCGCCGACCGCGCCAGCGCCGTGCTCGCCATCGTCGGTGTGGTGAACGTGCCCATCGTGCGCTTCTCGGTGGACTGGTGGAATTCGCTGCACCAGGCACCCAGCGTGATGCGCCTGGACAAGCCGGCCATGCCCTGGGAAATGCTCTGGCCGCTGCTGCTGATGGCGCTGGCGTACACGCTGTATTTCTTCTGGATCATGCTCATCCGCGCGCGCGCCGAAGTACTGCGTCGCGACCGTGGCGGGCAGTGGGTGCGGACGGCGCTGGCGGCCGATGCGGCTTCGGGAGGTGCGGCCTGATGCGTGAATTCATGGAAATGAGCGGCTACTGGCCTTTCGTCTGGCCGGCTTACGCGCTCGCGATGGCGGGCCTGGTGTTCGAGGGTTGGCGCGCACAGCGGCTGCTGCAGCGCGCCCGGCAGGAAGCAGCGCGCAAGCTCGCATCCCGGGAGACGCCATGACACCGAACCGGCGCAAGCGCCTGTACCTGGTGCTGGGCATCCTGGCGGGCGTGGCGCTGGCTGCGGTGCTGGCACTGCAGGCTTTCCGCAGCAATGTGATGTTCTTCTTCGATCCGACGCAGGTTGCCTCCGGCGAAGTGGCCAAAGGCACCCGCTTCCGGCTCGGCGGCATGGTCGAGCAAGGCAGCGTGCAGCGCGTATCGGGAAGCCTGGAGACGCACTTCGTCGTCACCGACTTCAAGCACGAATTGAAGGTCACGTATACCGGCGTGCTGCCGGATCTGTTCAAGGAAGGGCAGGGCGTGGTCGCCCATGGCCGGCTCGACGACAGCGGCACCTTCGTCGCCGATGAAGTCCTCGCCAAGCACGACGAGAAATACATGCCGCCCGAAGTCTCGCGCTCGCTCAAGCGCGGCGAATCGCGTCTGGATACAGCGCAGGGAAGTTAGACCATGCTGCCCGAAGTCGGTCAATTCGCCATGATCCTGGCGCTGCTGCTGGCGGCTGCCCAGGCCGCTTTCGGCCTCATCGGTCCGTGGCGGCGCCATGCACGCCTGATCCAGGCGGTGGTGCCGGCAGTGAGCGGGCAGTTCGTGATGCTGGCGCTGGCCTTCGGCTGCCTCACCTGGTCCTTCGTGCACAACGATTTCTCCGTGCGGCTGGTTGCAAGCCATTCGAACTCGGCATTGCCGCTGTACTTCCGCGTTGCCGCGGTGTGGGGCAACCACGAAGGCAGCATGCTGTTCTGGGTGCTGGTGCTGTCGGTCTGGTCGCTGTCGGTGGCGGCCTTCTCGCGCAACCTGCCCGCGGCATTCTCGGCGCGTGTGCTGGGTGTGCTGGGTCTGGTGAGCACCGGCAGCATCCTGTTTTCGCTCGCGACCTCCAACCCCTTCGCGCGCCTGTATCCGGCGCCGCCCGATGGCGTGGACCTGAACCCCGTGCTGCAGGATCTGGCCCTGACCATCCATCCTCCCATGCTCTATGTGGGGTATGTGGGCTTCTCCGTGGCTTTCGCCTTTGCCTGCGCCGCGATGCTCGAAGGCCGCCTGGACCAGACCTGGGCGCGCTGGACAAGGCCATGGACCACGGTGGCCTGGATGTTCCTCACGGTGGGCATTGCGCTGGGCAGCTGGTGGGCCTACTACGAGCTGGGCTGGGGCGGATGGTGGGCCTGGGATCCGGTGGAAAACTCCATCCTCATGCCATGGCTGCTGGGCACCGCGCTGGTCCATTCGCTGGCCGTGACCGACAAGCGGGGCCTGTTCAAGAGCTGGACCTTGCTGCTGGCCATCATCGCGTTCTCGTTCTGCCTGCTGGCCACTTTCATGGTCCGCTCGGGCGTGCTGGTGTCCGTGCACAGTTTCGCGGCCGATCCGGGGCGCGGCATCTTCATCCTGGCACTGCTGGCACTGACCATCGGCGGCGCGCTGGCGCTGTACATCTGGCGGGCGCCGCTGCTGCGCTCGCAGGCGGGCTTCGACCTCAGCTCGCGCGAGAGCTTCCTGCTGTTCAACAACATCCTGCTGGTGATCGCCGCGGCCGTGGTCTTCGGCGGCACGCTCGCACCCATGATCGCCGACGGGCTGGGGCTGGGCACGATCTCGGTGGGCGCGCCGTATTTCAATCCCACTTTCCTGCTGCCCATGCTGCCGCTGCTGGCGCTGGTGTCGCTGGGCATGTTCGCGCGCTGGAAGCGCGGGGCGCTGGGAGAGTCGCGCCGCCGCATCCTCGGCAGCCTGGGTCTGGCGCTGGCGCTGGGCCTTGCCATCATCGTCGGCCTGTATGGCGAGCGCTCGCTGCTGGGGCCGCTGGGCGCGGTGCTGGGGCTCTGGATCATCCTCTCGGCGCTGGTGGATCCGCTCGACCGGCTGCGGCGCGGCCTGTCGCTGCCGCCGGCCATCGTCGGCATGACGCTGGCGCATCTGGGTCTGGGCATCATCGCCGTGGGCATCACCACCATGCAGACACGGATGCTGGAGCGGGATGTGGCCCTGCGGCCCGGCGACAGCGTGCAGCTGGGCGAATACACCTTCCGCTTCGACAGCGTGCGCGATGTCGAGGGCCCCAACTATGACGCCAAGCAGGCGCGCATCGAGGTATTGCGCAACGGCAGGACCGAATCGGTGCTGCTGCCCGAGCGTCGCAACTACTGGGTGCAGAGACAGTCGCTGGCGGAGGCCGCGCTCGGAGTGTCATGGCAGCGCGACCTGCTGGCCACACTGGGCGAGGAGCTTGGCGACCGCGCGTGGAGTGTGCGCGTGCAGGTGCGGCCGCTGATGCGCCTGGTCTGGCTGGGCGCGGCGTTGATGGCGCTGGGCGGCCTGGTCGCTTCCGTGGACCGGCGTTACCGCAAGCGCCGCGAAGCGCCGGCCGCCGTGGCAGCGGCGGTGCAAGGACAGCGGGCATGAATCGTTTCGCGATTCCGCTGGTGGGGTTCCTGCTGCTGGTAGTGCTGTTCGCCGTGACGCTCAAGCATGTGCCAGACCGGGAAGTGGTGCCCTCGGCGCTGATCGGGCGCGCGGCGCCGCAGTTCGAATTGCCCGACTTGCTGGCGCAGGAGCAGCAGGTCAGCAATGGCGCCTATGCCGGCAAGTGGTACCTGCTCAATGTGTGGGGTACCTGGTGCGTCGAGTGCCGGGCCGAACATCCGACGCTGCTGCAGATCCAGAAGACCGGCAAGGTCCAGATCGTGGGGCTCAACTACAAGGACGAGCCGGATGAGGCGCGCGCCTGGCTTGCGCAGCTAGGCAACCCTTACGCCTCGGTGCCGGAGGACCGCGAAGGCCGCGTCGCCATCGACTGGGGCGTGTATGGCGCGCCCGAGACTTTCCTCGTCAACCCCCAGGGCGTGGTCGTGGAAAAGATCGTCGGCGTGGTGACGCCGGAGAACTGGGCGACGCGCCTGCTGCCTCACATCGAGGGGCGTTCTCGATGAGAATGCCCGCCTTTGCGCGCGTGCTGCTGTGCCTGCTGCTGGCGGCCCCGCAGGCATGGGCCATCGATGCCGTGCCACCGCTGCCGGATGAAGGCCAGCAGGCGCGCTATCTGGCATTGACGCGCGAAATGCGCTGCCTCAAGTGCATGGGCGAGACGGTCGCCGACACGTCGGCGATGTTCGCGGTGGACATCCGGCGCCAGGTGCGCGAGATGATCGTTGCCGGCCGCAGCGACGAGCAGATCCGCCAGTACATGGTGGACCGTTACGGCGAAGTGATCCTGCTGCGTCCGCGCTGGTCGGCGCACAATGCCTGGCTGTGGCTGGCCCCCGGAATCTTTCTGCTGAGCGGGGGCATCGTGGCCTGGCGCGTGCTGCGGCAGCGCCGCGAGCTGCTGGACAGCGACGATTCGCCGGTGGACGAGACCTCGTCCGGATGAGTGCATTCATCGCCGTCGCCGCGCTGCTGACGCTGATCGCCGTGGCCGCCATCGCACTGCCGCTGCTGCGGCCCCGCAGCGATTCTCCGCCCGCCGTGACCCTGGCCGTGGCGGCCTCGCTGGTCCTGGCAGCGGCTGCCGCACTGCTGTATCCGCTGTGGAGCGAGTGGGACTGGGCACGGCCCGCGGCAGCGGACAGCCCTGCAGCCATGGTCGGGCGGCTGGCACGCCGCATGGAACGCAACCCCGACGACCTTCCGGGCTGGCTGCAGCTCGGGCGCTCGTACTCCGAACTGCAGCAGTTTCCGCTGGCGGCGCGCGCCTACCAGCGCGCCGACCAGCTTGCCGGCGGCAAGAACGCCGAAGCGCTGATGGGCCTTGCCGAGTCACTGGTGATGGGCGAGCGCAGCAGTCTTGATGGCCGTGCGGGGAGGCTGTTCGAGCAGGCGCTGCAACTGGATCCCAGTTCCAACCGGGCGCTGTTCTATGCCGCCATCGCCGCCATGGAGCGCGGTGAACGCCCTCTGGCACGCGAGCGTTTCACGCGGCTGCTCGAAGTGGGCAAGCCGCCACCGGAGGTGCGCCGCCTCATCGAGGAGCAGGTGCGCATGCTGGATGCACCGGCCGCGCAGGTCGTGGCCTCTGCCGCACCCGTATCCATCCCGCTGCGCATCACGCTTTCCGGCGCCATGGCGGACAAGGCAGCAGCGGGCGCGCCGCTGTTCGTGCTGGCACGGGTTCCGGGACAGCCAGGGCCGCCGCTGGCGGCACTCCGGCTGGATGCGCACTTCCCGCAGGACGTGGAACTTCGCAGCAGCGACGCCATGATTGCCGACCGCACCTTTGCGGCCGGGCAGCAGCTCGAGATCGAAGCGCGCATCGCCAATGGCGGCAGTGCGGGCTCCAGCACCGGCGACCCCTTCGGCAGCGCGCGGGTGACGGCCGGTGATTCGCAGCGCGTCACCATCGAGATCGGGCAGCTGAAGCCTTGAGCCTGCATGCGCTCTTTCCCACGCGGATCCATGCGGCACGCCTGCTGCGCGCCGCGGATCATCCGCTCAATATGCGGCTGCTGCGCGAGTGCCGGCAGCTTGCAGCCGATGACGTCGCGGGACAGCGCTGGTCGGCGCGCAACTATCCGGGCGGCTATACCTCCTACGCTTCAGTAGCGCGGATGCAGCAGATGTCGCCGGTGTTTGCCCAGCTGGAGCGGCGCATCGACCGGCATGTGCGCTCATTCGCCGCGGAGCTGGAATTCGACCTGGGCGACCGCAAGCTCGCGATGACGGATTGCTGGGTGAACGTGATGCCTAGAGGCGTCACGCACAGCCTGCACCTGCATCCGCTTTCAGTGGTGAGCGGCACCTACTACGTGCGCACGCCGCGGGGCGCACCGGGGCTGAAGTTCGAGGATCCACGGCTCGACCGCTACATGGGCGCGCCGCCGCGGCATCCGCAGGCACGCCAGGAGAACTGCCAGTGGGTGACGCTGCCCGCAGTGGCCGGCCAGCTGCTGCTGTTCGAAAGCTGGCTGCGGCATGAGGTGCCGCCGAACCCCGTGGCCGGCGAACGCATCAGCATCAGCTTCAACTACGGATGGCTCTGAGCGGGAATGACGGGCATGCCGCGCGAGCAGATCATGGAGTGGCGCCGCGCCCAGCGTGAACGCCTGGTCGCCGAACGCATGCAGATGAGCGTCGCCGAGCGCGAACAGGCATCGGCGCAGATGATCGGGCACCTGGATGGCCTGTGCCGCGCGCAAGGATGGCTGCGGCCAGGAAGCGTGGTGAGCGGGTGGTGGCCCCTGCGCGGTGAACCGGATCTGCGCCCCTGGCTGGCGCAGCTGAAAGAGGCGGGCGTTGGCGCCGCCCTGCCGCTGGTGTCGGAGAAGGGCGCACCGCTGAAATTCCGGCTCTGGGAACCCGGCTGCCGCATGGAACGCGGTTTCTGGAACATTCCGCAGCCGGCCGAGGCCCGCGAGGTCGAACCGGATCTGGTGCTGGCACCCGGCGTGGGTTTCGACCGGGCAAGGTTCCGGCTGGGATATGGCGGCGGCTACTTCGACCGCACGCTGGCTGCGCGGCTCGCCACCGGCAGGCCACGGGCCGTCATGCTGGCCTATGCGGCCTCACTGCTCGACTCCATCCATCCGCTGCCGCACGACATCCCCTTCGATGCCGTCGTCACCGAGCAGGGTGTGCTCGAAGCCGCCCCTACCTGAACAGCTTCGGATCCAGCGCGTCGGCCATGGCTTGATAACCCTCGTCGCTGGGATGCAGGTTGTCGCGCGCGGCATAGCGCGGCAGCATGCGCTGCGGGTCGGCCGGATCGCGCAGCGTCCTGTCCCAGTCGATCACGGCATCGAAAGCGCCACTGGTACGGATCCACTCATTCACGGCCTGACGGATCGGCTCCTTCGAATCCATGTAGTAGCCGGGCGCGTCCGTGCCCTTGAAAGGCGTGAGCGTGGAGCCGATCACCTTGATGCCATGTTCATGCGCACGCTCGATCATCTGGCGGTAGGCGCCGATGAGATCTCCGGCCGCCGGCAGTGCCGACAGCGGCGCCAGCTCGAAATCGCCCAGTCTCGCGCCGGGCCAGCCGATGTCGTTGATGCCTTCCAGAATGATCACATGCGTGACACCGGGGAGCCCGAGCACGTCGCGGTCGAAGCGGGCGAGGGCGCTTTGCCCTGCGCCATCCTTCAGCAGCTGGTTGCCGCCGATGCCGTGGTTCACCAGGGCGATGGAATCGCCCAGTCCCTTGCTGCGGAGTCTGCGCAGGAAATTGCCCGGCCAGTTGCGCTCGGCATCCACGGTCGAGGTATTGCCGTCGGTGATCGAGTCGCCAAAGGCCACCACCAGCTTCTGGCCGGCCTTCGCCGGCACGGTGATCGCAGTGACCAGCAGCATGCTCTCGATTCTCGCCGCAGCCTGCACCTGTGTTTGCCGTGTGAAATCGCCCGGCGGCGTGATGATGGCGGTGCGCAGGCCGAGGTTGTGCTCGGTGGGCGACTGCACCTTCTCCGGCAGGAAGATGCTGATGGAGATCTCCTCGCCGGCCTTCACGGCAAAATCGAGGGCATCGCTGACGATGGGCGCGCCGGGCGGCACGGTGATGGAGTCACGGCCGCCGAAAGTGACCTGCCGCAATGACCCTTCTGCCACCGTGGCCGGATCCAGCGGGCGGCCTACCGTGACGGCGCCTAGCACCAGTGGCCGGCTGCAGTACTCATTGGAGAGCCGCAGGCGCAAATGGCTGCCGCCCACCGACACCCGGGCACGCTCGCGGATGGTTTGCCCCTCAACGACAAGCCCCCCTCCCGGGCCACCGAACGGAGCTTGCGGACTCGCCGCCCAGGTGGCGATCCATTTGCCGGAGGTGCCGCGATCGGCGGCTGTGGATTGCAGCGGCAGGACGAGGATGGCGGCCAGAACCACGCCCCAGACCATGAAACGGCTGCTCTTCATCGAGGTCCAACCTCCGTTATGGCGGCTGCCGTTGGCTGCGGTGCCGCCTGCTCCCGGACCGGCCGAGTATAGCGGGGTCTCCAACTACTTGTGCTGCCCCCCTGTATTGTTCATTCTTGCCGGTACGAGTCTGCCGTCGGCCACGACCAACAGGAAACCACCAAGGGGAATCCCGTGAACACATCCGTTTTCCGGCTGCGCCTTTCGACTGTCGTTGCGCTGGCCGCTGTTCTGGTCGCTGCTCCGGGCATGTCGCTGGCTGCCGCGGCGCAGGGCGCCGCACCCAGCGGCATTCCCAACATCGCGGGCAAAGTCATGACCGTGAACGGTCCGATCGACCCTGCAGCGCTGGGCGAGACGCTGATGCACGAGCACATCTTCATCAACTTCCAGAAGGCGCCGCCGATGGTTCCCCCGCCGACGGACATCACCGTGGTGCGGGTGCCGGCCGAGATTCCCAAGGGCATGGACGCGGGCCTCACCGACTTCAACCAGTCGCTCAACGCCATCATGGAGTTCAAGAAGATCGGCGGCAGGACCATCGTCGATGTATCGCCGTTCGGCCTGACTCGCGATCCGGTGGCACTGGAGCTGGTGTCGCGCGTCTCCGGCCTGAACGTGGTGATGGGGGCCGGCTTCTACATGCGGCAGATGCATCCGGCCGACATGGACCAGCTCACTGTCGAGCAGCTCACCGACATCATCGTCCACGACGTCACCGTGGGCGCGCAGGGAACCACGATCCGCGCCGGAATCATTGGCGAGGTGGGCATCGTCGGCAAGCCGCTGGAAAAGAATGAGCTCAAGAGCCTGCGCGCCAGCGCGCGAGCGGCCCGCATCACGGGCGCTCCCATGACCATCCACAACTTCGAGACGCTCGATGAAATGATGAAGGTGCTGGATGTCATCGAATCCGAAGGCGTGGATCTGCACCGGGTGGTGATGTCGCACACCGGCGAACGTGACTTCGCCACGCGCGAGGCGGTATTCAAGCGCGGCGCCTACGTGGAGTGGGACTACTTCGGCCAGGCGCCACTGCCGAAAGAGAAGGATGTGGAGCGCATCGAGAGCATCTATGCGTCGATCCAGGCCGGCCATGCGAAGCAGATAGTGATGTCACACGACATCTGCACCCAGCCGCAGCTGAAGGAAAACGGCGGCGGCGGCTACACCTACATTCACGACATCATCATCCCGGGCCTCAAGGCCAAGGGAGTTTCCGACGAGATCATCCACACCATCATGGTCGACAATCCGCGCCGCGTGTTGCCGTTCGTGGCGCCCCAGGCGCCGGTTGCTGCCGCGAAGCAGGGGTAAGCACAAGCTCCATCAGGCCTGGTTGCGCCTCTACGGCGAGCACCAGGCGCACCAGTGCTGCGGCGGGCGGAAGGCGGTGATCACCCTGCCGCAGGTAATGACCGCCAGCCAGCAGAACAGCGAAACGAAGGCGATCGCACGGGCATGGGAGGGCGCAAGGGCATCGGCAGCCGAACTGCGGATCGTCTTTGCTGAAATCAGGTAGAAGGCGACCGTGTTGCATCCCGCGGCGGCCATGAAAGCGAGCTTGATCTGGAAGGCGGGGTTGTAGAGGTACTGACCCGGCATGCTGAGCACGAAGCACAGGCCGGTCGCAACACACAGCGCGAAACCCGCGGCTCCCCAGGGAACCAGCGCCAGCAGCCGCTGCATCGAAAGGCCGCGCCCCAGGCCGAGTAGACGCAGATCGAGCACACCTACGGTGCCGAAAAGCAGGCAGATGCCGACAAAGTGCAGCACTTCGGCCACCGGCCAGCTCCAGCGCATGGCCATCAGCGGCGCAATACCCACGTGCTCGGCCCAGCGCCCGATCTGCACGGTGTCAAAGAGGGGATCGGCGGACATCATGTGACGGTGAGGATGCTGGCGGTATGCAGCAGCAGTTTTCCACTTGCGACTCCCGCCAGCCACAGCAGCAGGGAGATCGCCGCCATGCGCCGGCCGTGGGTGTGACCAGCCGCAGATGAACGCATGAGCAGGAAGGCGCCAATGAAGCAGGCGAACTTCACTGCGAACAGTGGATTGGTCATTGCCTTGGCCGGATAGGCGAGCAGCAGGGCCATCCCGGACAAGCCAGCGACCACGGCGCCCGCCCACAGCACGGGGTAGAACGGGCGGTAGAACCTGAGTTCGTCCGGCCGGCTCGCGCGCAGCAAGCCCAGGCAGATGCCGATGGCTGCCCCTACCAGCATCACCATGCCGAAGGCGTGGAAGATCAGCGCAACGAAGTAGGCGTAGTCATTCTCGCGCAGCCACTGCGAAACCGGGCTGGTCTCGATGGCGGCGAATGCGGATCTGGCAAGGGGGGACATGACCCGGCCGATTCTATCCCCACGTGGCGTTCGTTACCGTCCGGGGTGCGCGAGCCATGACGCCGGCGGCGGCGTATAGCTGCGGGCGGCGGATTCGTGGCCGCGCTCGGCGCAGCTGGCCTCCGCCATACCGCTCACCAGCAACCACTCGGCATGCTCCGGATGGCCGAGCACAGTCTGCCGGGCATTTGCAAAGCAGGGCTGCGCCGATTCCACGGGAATGACGAGCCGGCGCTGCCCTCCGGCGTTGAGCCACCGGGCCGCGTCGTACTGTTCCTGCTGTCCTTCGCGGAACCGGCGATGGCCGAAATTGACGGTGCTGCGCGTGGCGCTCCACAGCATCTGTTCGTGGTACTCCATCAACCCGAGCTCCAGCTGCGGATCGACCCGACGCTCGACTTCCTGCATGAGAGCCTGGCCGGAACGCGACGCGTCGAGCTGCGGATAAATGCCGCGGCCGATGATGAGCCAGGTCAGCAACAGGGCCACCATCAATCCCAGCGGCGCATGGCGCACGCGGGTCAATCCCGCCACCGTCAATGTGGCAAGCGCCACCATGAGCAGAGGCATGGCATCCAGGTGCAGACCGATGTCGCGGTGTTCCAGTTGCGCCAGGTGGTCGCCCTGGCCCAGGTAGAGATAGGCACCGAGCGTGCCGAACCCGATGAGAAGGCTGTGGGCAAGCAGCGTCCAGCGAACCGGCGGCCGATCGAATATCCGCAGCAGGTAAGGGGCGGCCGCCAGAATGGCGCAGGGCAGGACGGGGAGAATGTACACATCGCGCTTGCCGGCGCTGCAGGAGAAGGCCACCAGCACGGCAACGGTGAGGCACAGCAGCGACAGCACCACGGTATCCCGCTTGCGCAGGGCATCGCGCCAATGCGGCCACAGCCAGGGCAGCAGCGCCGCGAACGGCAGCCACTGGGTCGCGATCGTGACCAGGTAGTAGTACCAGGGCTGGATGTGATGCCAGGGTGTCCGGAAACGGGTGACGGTCTGCTGGAAGAGCAGTTCGTCGCGGTAGGCCAGCAGCTGGGGAGTGCCTTCTGCATTGATCAGATGCAGAAGCGGCAGCAGCCACGCGCACACCACGGCGATCATCAGCAGGGGAGCGACCGGCCACAGCCACAGCGGTGTGGCACCAGCCCGAGTGCCCGGCCAGCGCATCCAGACCGCGAGCGCGTACAGACACACCAGGAAGAACGGAATGAATCCGACTACCTTGGTGAGGATACCCAGTCCAGCCGCGATGCCCGCCAGACCGTACCAGTACCACCGCCCGTCCAGGAACAGGAACCGCAGCAGGCAGTAGGTGGTCGCGGTGAGCCAGAAAGTCAGCAGGCCATCCATCTGGCCGCGCTGCGCCTGGAAGGTGAAATGGACGGTGAACAGCAGCAGCGCGGCGGCCGCCAGTGCCGCCTCACGGCCCCAAAGCCGCCGCGCGAGATCGTGGACCAGCAGCACCGTCCCCACCCCACTGAGGATCACGGGCAGCAGGAATCCGTACCGGATGGAGTGCGTCAGCCAGTATCCGAGGGCCATCAGCCAGAACAGCAGCGGCGGCTTGTCCTGGAAGATGTCGCCCCCGACGCGGGGAATGAGCCAGTCTCCCGAAAAGAGCATGTCGCGCGCAATGAGTGCATAGACCTGCTCGTCGGGTGGCCAGGGACCACGCAGACCCCAGCTGGCGCCGAGAACCACCAGGGAGAGAACCGCCAGGCCAGCCACCTCCCAACGGAGGTTGCCGCCGGAGGGAGCCGCATGAGGAATTTTCAAGATATCCGGACCTTGCGCAGAGGGGCCGCGTACTAGGGCGAGGCCGGAGCCGGTGGCGCCTCCAGCGAGACGAAGCTGTCAGCCAGATCCAGCTCCGCCGAGCGGATACCCAGCAGGGACAGCACCGTGTCGAAGACATCCGGCTGCGGGTACTGTGCGCGACGCGCAATGGATATCGGCACCGAAGCTTTGACGAGCAGCGGAATCTGGGCCTGCTCGGGAGGCAGCGCGATCCCCGGCGGCATGCCGTGGAACATGACCCCGTTTTCCATCAGCGATTCGCCATGGTCGGAAAGATAGATGAAGACATAGGGAACGCGCGCGTCGTCCAGGGTCTTCAGGATGCCGTCGACCACATGATCGACATAGAGGATGGTGTTGTCGTAGGAGTTGTACAGCTCGTCCAGCGAACAGCGGTTGGCCACGTCGGCATCGTTGCAGGTCGGCTGGAATTTCAGGAATTCCGGCGGATGCCGGTCGCGGTAGATCGGACCATGGCTGCCGCCGCCCAGGTGCAGCACTTCGAGGCGGTATCCCGAACGGTAGCTCTTCAGATCCTCTGCCAGCAGCGGAATCACGTCCTCGTCGAAGCACTTGCCGCCGTGGCCACAGCTGGGGTTCGTGATCTCACCCACGGCCGCGCAGTTGTCGTAGAGCGTGTAGTTGACGAAGCAGCGGGTCGGTATGCCGGCCTTGGCCGTGGCGGCAACGAGGTGGATGCCGCGCTTGGCGAGAATCTGTGGCAGGGCGTCGATCGTGGAACCCCGGCTTGCAATGCCGTTGAGCGCATGCAGGTCCGGCACCTTGCTCAGGTTGGGGGTGGTGTCCCGCCGCGTATAACCGTAGAGACCGAAGCTCTTCTGCCTTGACGCCTCGCCGACGGCGAGGACCACCACAAGATCCCGCGCCGTGACCACCTCGGCCGAAAACGGCACCTCGCGGCGGGCCGAGGTGATGAAGGGCGCGAGAGCATGGGAAGCCGCGCCGATGGAACCGCTGATCACGTTGACCGGCACCAGCGAGTACACGATGTAGCGATTGGATACGTTGGCGGCGCGGCTGATCGTGTTGAAGTTGGCGTACAGACAGACCAGGGAGACACCGATTGCGGCCGCGAACAGCAGCGCCGAGGCACGCAGATACCGGCCGGCGGGCTGAAAGGTTACCTGCACCCAGAGAATGACGGCCACGGGCAGGATGAGGAGCAGCGCGACATACGGCACCATCTGCCAGGAGAGCAGCTGCCCCACCTCAACGGTATCCGTGTGGACGGCGTTGACGATCATGGAGCGGTCGATCGCGACGTCGTACTTGGATATGAAATACGTCGCCGCAGTGCTCAGAAGGACGATCAGGATCGCGGCAGGCTTGAGGATGCGGGGATGTGCGACCAGCATGAAAAAGGCGATGAACAGCCCCAGCCCGCAGCCCAGATAAGCCAGCAGCGCCGGGTAGTCCACGCCGTCTCTGGCAGGGAACCAGCGGACGAGCTTGTCGATGTTGACGGCATTGCAGGCAACGAAAAGCAATGCGCAGTAAGCCAGAGAGAATCCGGCATGACTGATCTGCGGGCGGCGGATCACGCGGGCGCCGTCAGGATTCCGGAACTTCGATCGCGGCCGCGGTGCGCGGCGCCCAGCCGGGCGCGATGAGGTAGTAATAAAGCACGTCGCCCACGAAGAACATGATGAAGAAGGATACGATGGTATCGGAAAGAAAGTGCGCCCCCGAGACGATTCGCGCGGCCGAGACCAGCAAACCGAAGGCAACAGCGGCCGCCAGGGCACGACGGGAACGGCTCAGAGCCCGGGCAAGAGCGATCATGAAGAACGCGCCGGCCGCATCGCCGGAGGAAAAGGAGCAGTTCTTGGCGCACTGGTCGCTGATGACGTACGCCGGCGTGAATTGCTTGGTGCCGCCGAACTCCGTGATGTCACGCGGCCGTGCGCGGCCGAAGTTGTCCTTCAAAGCCAGATTGACGATGCCGCCGGCACCGACGATCAGCACCAGGAAAAGGTAGCTGACCACGCGCCCGTCCACGTCCAGCAGCTCGCTGTTGCGGAGCCGGTTGACCACATAGACGGCCAGCACACCGATCATGAGAACGAGGATGAAATAGCCCACGCTGAAATGCAGCAGTTGTGTCCACCAGGCGTCCTGAAGAGGGAAGCGGCCTGAGTGGAAGAAGAGGTGGGAAACCGACAGGTCGATATCCGGAAAGATCAGGAAGAGCAGGGAAACCGCAGCGAAGACAGCCAGCGCAAGGCGGACCCGGAGCAGTTTTAGATATCCCATGGGGGCGTGAGACGAACAAACTCTACAAATCAGGCGGAAATTCTATAAATCTGGAAGAATATCTTATAATCGCATGATTTTTATATATTTTTTTATTTTTCTCAGCCTTTCGACAAGCCCTCACACTGCCGGGGCTGCCACAGCATCACCACTGCGAAGAAGGCGATGCCCGTGATCACCGTGCTGAGCGGCAATCCGATGTTCATGGCCTGGTTCTCGGCCAGCATGTCTGCGATGGCCGTACCCGCGGTGCGGGCAGCACAGATCGTCAGCCAATAGTAGCCGATGGTCCGCATCAGTCGTCCCCGACCCGCCAGCAACACCCCTAGCAGAATCACGGTAAGTATGGCTGAAGCCAGCACGCCGCCCGCGCCCTCCGGTCCGCCCAGGGCGTCGAGCACCGCGTCTCCGGCAGCCGTTCCGAACACTCCGGCGGCCAGCATGGTGATCCAGTAGTTCGCATCGGTGGAAGGCGGGCGGCCCTGCGCCAGCGCGCTGCCGGTCCTGCGGTACTGCCAGACGGCCATGAGTGCGATGACCACCGCCAGGACTGTCGAGAAGACGACCCGGTCGATTCCCAGGAACCGCCGCCCGCAGGCAAAGTCCGCAATGTTCGTTGCACCGGTGCGGATCAGAATGATGGCGAGCCAGTACCAGGTCTCGCGGTCCGACGAGTCGCGGCGCTCCAGCCAGTACACAAAGGCGGCTACGACCGCGAGGATCGGTATCCCGCCCAGGATCCCGAGGCCGCTGCGAAACGCGAACAGATCGCCGGTGTTCGTGCCGAAGACACTGGCCAGCGTGATGCCGATCCAGTATCGCGCGTCGATTTGGGGAACATGCTGGGTTTTCATCGGCTGGGCGCCTGGCTGTGATGGACGCGAGTATGCGGCGATCCCACGCAGTGCCGATTTACAAAAAAGTAAGGGATCTGGCGATCAGCCGGCGGCGCAATCCATCTCGAAAATGACTCTCAGGCCGGGATGGTTGTCCGCAAGCTCGATGGACGCTTGATGCAGATTGGCGATGGCCGCCACCAGCGCCAGTCCCAGGCCGTTGCCGGGCGTCGAGCGGCTGGCCGCGCCGCGGTAGAACCTCTGGAAGACCTTGCCGCGCTCATCGGGAGCAATGCCGGGGCCCGTGTCGGCAACGATGGCCTGCAGGCGCCGGCCCCGGCGCCGCAGCGAGACCTTAATGGCGGTGCCCCGCGGCGAGTGCCGGATCGCATTTTCGATCAGGTTGATGAACATCTGCGTCAACAGTTCCGGGTCGCCATGGATGCTGGCACCCGTCTCGACATCACGTTCCAGCATCTGTCCCTGGTCTTCAGCGACGGGAAGGTAGAGATCGCACACCTTCTGCAGCAGATCGCTCAACGACAGGGCGGTGAAAGCCGTCCGTCGCGAACCGGACTCGATCTGCGAGATGCGCAGCAGTGCTGCGAAGATCGCGAGGAGTTCATCCGTGTCGGCGATGGCCTGGGATACCGCGTCCGAGTAGTCCGCCATGGAACTGGCGCGGACATGCGCGGCTTCGAGGCGCTGGCGCAGATGGGTCAGCGGAGTCCGCAGATCATGCGCCACATCGCTGGATACCTGGCGGATGTTCTCCATCAGTGCAGCCATTCGGTCGAGCATGCTGTTGATGGAGGCTGCAAGCCGGTCCAGCTCATCGTCGCTGCCGCGCAGGGGAATGCGGTTGCCCAGATGCCCCTTGACGATGGCATCGCAGGTCCTGGCGATGGCATCGATGCGGCGCAGAAACTGGATGCTGAAGAACATGCCGCCGGCTACGGCCAGCAGCAGCACGGCCCCGGTTATCGACAGGAACGCCGTCAGCAGGCGTGCGCGGACTGCGGTGATTGACGCCGTATCGCGCGCCACATACAGATAGACACCCGCAGTCAGCATTTCCCCGCGGCCCAGCATGGATCGGGAATGCTGCCGTCCCGAATGCGGTGCCGGCTGCCCGAACACTCCCAGACGGACCGGCATCATGGGGAGATTGCCCGCCAGGCGCAGCCCGGCTGCATCCTGCAGCAGAATGTAGTCACCCGGCGAATTGCCGCGCCGGTCATCCGGCGGACCCAGACGCTGCTGCACGATCTCGATGGCTTCCTCGAGCCCTTTTTCACGCATGCCGTTGTTGATGGTGGCGATGTCGGCGTCGACCGCATCGATCAGGGTCGCAGTCTGGGTGCGCTCGACTATCCAGTAGGTCACCGTCATCAGCACGGCGGTCAGGCACAGGACCAGCACCGCGAACAGGGTGGCGAGGCGGAAGCTCTCCGTGCGGAATATCCGCAGGCTAGGCATGCAGGCGGTATCCGGCACCACGAATGGTCTGGATCAGTTCGTCTTCACCCTTGGCATTGAGCTTGCCGCGCAGGCGGCTGATGTGACTCTCCACCACACTGGTGTGCGGATCGAAGTGGATGTCCCACACTTTCTCCAGCAGCATGGTGCGGGTTACCACACTGTTGGCGTGGCGCATCAGGTATTCCAGCAGCCGGAATTCCTGGGGAAGCAGCTCCAGACTGCGCACGCCCCGGCGCGCCGTCCGCTGCAGCAGATCCAGCTGCAGATCACCTGCACGCAGCTGCGTGACGGCCTCCGCGGCGCTGCCGGGACGGCGGGCGAGAACCCGGATCCTGGCGAGCAGTTCGGCAAAGGCAAAGGGCTTGACCAGATAGTCGTCACCGCCGGCATCGAGGCCCTGCACGCGATCGTCTATGCCGCTCATGGTGGTCAGAAACAGGACGGGAGTGTTGACGCCGTCGCGGCGCAGCTGCTTCACCAGCGTGAGGCCGTCCATGCCCGGCAGCATGCGGTCGACGACCATCACCTGCAGGGAAGGATGACGGCCCATCTGCAGACCGGCCAGTCCGTCACTGGCGTGTTCCACGGCGTAACCCTGCTCGCGCAGCCCGGTGATCAGCTCCGCAGCAACCTCTTGATCGTCTTCGATCAGCAATATTCTCATCGCGTGCCGGAACTGTAGGGTGGCAGGCGGGCGGCAATCCTTACTTAAATATACACAAGCCACTGGGAGGCGGCTGCTAGCGTGCCGGCATGGGTTTACGCCTGTGCAGGACGAGACTTGCGGTGGCTCTATGTGGTGCGGCACTGGTTTGCGCCTCCTGTGCCACGGCGCCGGCTGAACCGGCCGCGCCACGCATGCCCGCCGCCTATGAACAGGCACTTCCCGACGGAGAGTGGCCACGGCCAGACTGGTATCAAGGCTTTGGCAATGCGGAGCTGGCTGCGCTCATCGTCAGGGCGACCAGCGCCAATCTGGATCTGGCCGCGGCTCAAGCCCGGGTCCTGCAGGCCAATGCACGCGCACGTCTGGCCGGCGCGGCACTGCTTCCCGGCATAGACGCCAACGGTACGGTCACCGATACCCATGGGCGTGCGGGGAGCGCATCCCTGCATGAAACCGACTGGTCGGCATTGGTGTCGGCCAGCTACGAGATCGATTTCTGGGGTGCAAACCGGCAGGCGTCACGATCGGCGAAGCTCCTGGCCGCCGCCGGGCAAGCGGAGCAGGGGGTCATACGGCTCACCACGGTGGCATCGGTGGCGACCACATATTTCGAACTGCTGTCGGCGCGCGAGCGACTGGCGGTGGCGCAGTCGAATGTCGACAACGCCCGTCAGGTGCTGCGCGCGGTCGAGGCGCGCTATGGCGCCGGCCTTTCAAGTCCGTTCGAACTCGCGACCCAGCGGGCGGCGCAGGCCAGCGCGGAACTGGCGGTCGAGCCTCTCAGACAGAGCGAACTGGAACTGCGCGCGGCGCTCGCCGTGCTGGTAGGCGAGACGCCGGAAGATTTCCAGGTCGCCGGCGTGAATCTCGATGGCCTATCGGAACCTGTGATTTCGGCAGGTCTTCCCTCCGAGTTGCTGCGGCGGCGGCCCGATCTGCGTGCCGCGGAGTGGAGCCTGCAAGCCGCGCATGCCGATCTGCAGGCCGCCCGCGCAGCCTTCTTTCCCCGAATCACGCTGACCAGCAATGGCGGTGTACAGAATCCCGCGGTACAGGCGGCGGTCAATACGCTGGCAGGCACCGGCTCCGCCGTCGTACTGGGTGCCTCGGTGGTTCAGGGCATCTTCGACGGGGGACGCCGGCGCGCAACGCGCGACGCAGCCGCCGCACGCGAGCAGGAACTGCTGGCCACGTATCGCGGCATCGTCCTCGGAGCACTGCGTGATGTCGAAGTCTCGCTGTCGTCGGTGGCGCGGCTGCAGGCACAGACCGACGCCCAGCAGCAGAATCTGCAGCAGAGTTCGCTGGCATTCCAGGGCGCGCAAATGCGCTACCAGGCGGGATACGGCGACTACCTCGCGATGCTGGAGGCGCAACGCACACTGTGCGCCGCGCGCGACCAGCGCAGTCAGTTCCGGCTCGCCCAATTGAAAGCCCTGGTCGGCGTCTTCAAGGCACTGGGCGGCGGCTGGACCGACGAGCCCCTGCAATAGATCGAGTCTTGCGGTGTTAGCCATGCAATCCATCTTTCTCAGATCCCTTCTCTGCAGCATTGCCCTGAGTCTCGCGGCCTGCCAGAAGGCGCCGCAAGCCGACACACCCGCAGCCGAAGCGCAAGCCAGTGAAGCCGAATCCAGCGTCACGCTGAAGCCGGACGAAGTACAGAGGATGGGGATCCAGACGGTTGCAGCGGCCGCCACGACCTTTGTGCCCGAAGGCGCCGGCTATGCGCAGGTCATCGGCCACGACACGCTGGCGCAGGTGGTAGCGGAACTGGCGACGGCCGATGCCGCCGTGCGCCAGAGCCAGGCCGTGGTGGCACGCGCGCAGCAGCTGGCCGGATCCCCAGGCGCCTTGCCGGCCGAGACACTGGAAGCGGCCCAGCGGCAGGCGGCGGCCGATGCCGCGAGTCTCTCATTGGCCGAGCGCAGACTGTCCACGGCAGTGGGTTCCCGGCCTGCCTGGGGCCCCAGCCAGGCAGAGAGCATGCTGGAGCGGCTGGCAAGTGGCCGAACCAAGCTCCTGCGCGCGACCTTTCCGCTGGGCTTGCGCGGGCCCGCGCCGCAATACCTGCGCTTCAGTCCGCTGGATACTGGTAGCGCCCCGCAGAGCTGGAGCAGCCCCCGAGTGTGGGATGCGCCGGCGGATCCCAGCGTCCCCGGGCGCAGCTTCTTTGCATTGCTCGACACCAGCCAGATCGGGGAGGGCGAGCGGCTGCAGGCCTGGATACCGACAGGCGATCCCGCAGCCGGCGTGCTGATTCCCAACGCCGCGGTGCTCATCCACGAGGGAAGGATCTGGTGCTACGTCGAGCGCGAGCCGGGGCACTTCGAGCGGGTGGCCGTGGATGGCAGTCAGCCCAGAGCCGACGGCTACCTGATCCATGAAGGGGTGCAGGCCGGTGACCTGCTGGTCACGTCGTCGGCCGGATTGCTGCTGGCGCGCGAGATCAACCCCAGTACGGAAGCCGAGTAAATGATGCGTGCACTGGTTGCGCTGTGCGTGCGGCGCTACGGCATCATCAGCGCGCTGAGCGCCCTGGCGCTGCTGCTGGGCCTGTCGGGCGCGCGGCAGGCGCCGCTCGACGTCTTCCCGGAGTTTGTTCCCTCGCAGGTGGACATACAGACCGAAGCGCCCGGTTTTGCGCCACAACAGGTGGAGGAACTGGTCACGCGCCAGGTCGAAAACGCGGTCAATGGCGCAGCAGGCCTTGCCACGCTGCGATCGGAGTCCATTCCCGGGCTGTCGGTGGTGACCATCACCTTCGAGGACGGGATCGATCTGCATGTCGCGCGCCAGGGAGTCGCAGAAAGGCTGTCGGAGCTGGGCAGCAGCCTGCCGGCCGGCGCGGGAACGCCGAAACTCTCGCCGCTGGTGTCCAGCACCATGGATCTGCTCAAGATCGGTCTGGTCTCCGACCAGGCGGATGCCTATGCGCTGCGCGATGCGGCGGACTGGATCATCAAGCCGAGATTGCTGGCCGTCCCCGGCGTCGCACACGTCATCGTCTTCGGCGGCGAAGTACGCCAGATCCAGATCCTGCCGGATCCGGCGAGGCTCGCCAGCTTCAATGTCACGCTGGCGGAGGTCGCTGATGCGGCGCGTGCTGCGCTGTCACTGCACGGGGCGGGATTCATCGATCTGAAGGCACAGCGCGTGCTGCTGACATCCCCGACGCCGACCCCGGATGTGTCCGCGATCGCCGAAGCGGTGATCGGCATGCGCAATGGCACACCATTGCGCATTGCGGACCTGGCCGAAGTGAAGATGGCGCCGGCGCTGAAGTCCGGTGATGCGCTGGTCATGGGCAG
This sequence comes from Steroidobacteraceae bacterium, assembly GCA_049841155.1. Classification (GTDB taxonomy): domain Bacteria; phylum Pseudomonadota; class Gammaproteobacteria; order Steroidobacterales; family Steroidobacteraceae; genus ZC4RG30. Next base: position 543,244 of record JASGHI010000003.1, on the reverse strand, counting down.
GCCGGGCGTGCTGCTTTCCCTGGCCAGCCAGTACGGCGCGAACACCCTGGCCACCACCCAGGCTGTGGAGAAAGCGCTGGCGGACCTGGAACCGGCACTGGCGGCACAAGGCATCACCCTGTATCCCGGGCTGCATCGGCCGGCAAACTTCATCGAGCGCGCGCTCGGCGACCTGAGTCAGTCGCTGATCATTGCCGCGGTGCTGATCCTCGTCGTGTTGTACATGTTCCTGCGCGATGCGCGCGCGGCACTGATTGCTTTCACGGCCATCCCGCTGTCACTGCTGGGCGCCGTGCTGGTGCTCAACCGGATGGGTCACACGCTAAACACCATGACACTCGGCGGCTTTGCCGTGGCGCTGGGCGTGCTGGTGGATGACGCCATCATCGGCATCGAGAACATCCTGCGGCGGCTGCGCCTCAACGCCGCCCAGGCAGCGCCACTGCCCCGGCTCGAGGTGCTGTGCGAGGCCTCGCTGGAAGTGCGGGGGCCAGTGATCTATGCCACTGCGGTGGTGATCGCCGTGTTCCTTCCCGAGCTTTTCACGCAGAGCGTACAGGGTCATTTCGTGGGCCCTCTGGCGCTGTCTTTCATTCTGGCCGTCAGTGCTTCGCTCCTGATCGCCATGACGACCACGCCGGCCTTGTGCGCGCTGCTGCTGGGCGGGCACGCGGAGCGGCCCGAGCCGCGCTGGATCGCCTGGATGAAATCCTGGCAGCGGCGCACCATCGATTCCGTGGGCCGGCATTTGCGCGGGGTCGCTGTGGCGCTGACAGTGCTGTTCGTCGCCGCACTCGCCCTGCTGCCATTTCTCGGGGGTACCTTCATGCCCGACTTCCGGGAGGGGCATTTCGTCATGCAGGCAACGAGTTCCATTCCCGGAACCTCTCTCGGCGAAATGATGGATGTCGGCGGGCGCATCAGCGCCGAAGTGCTGAAGCTCCCCTATATCCAGAGCATCGAGCAGCAGGCGGGGCGCGCCGAGCTGAGCGAGGATACCTGGGGCCCGCATCACAGCGAGTTCCACATCGAGCTCAAGCCCGATGCCGCCATCGATCAATCCGTGGCGCAGGAACAGTTGCGCGAGATCGTCTCGGGCTATCCAGGTCTGCAGTCCGAAGTGGTGACGTTTCTGGGCGATCGCATCGGCGAGAGCCTCAGTGGCGAGACAGCCCAGGTGGCCATCAAGGTGTTCGGCAGTGACCTGGATACGCTGGACAGGGTGGGCGACCGGATTGCGGCGGTAGTCGGCCCCATTTCCGGCGTGGTGGATCTGCAGTTCAAGCGGCAGAGTGGCACGCCCACCATGGCCATTACTCTGTCGGCACCGACCATGGCCGCAATGGGCCTGAAAAGCCAGGATGTACTCGGAACCATAGAAACGGCCTATGCCGGCAACACGGTCGGCCAGACCTTCGCAGGAGTCCGCACGGTTGATGCGGTGGTGCTGCTGCCACGGGAGTTGCGTGCCCAGCCAGCGCAGCTTGCGAAACTGACGGTCGCCAGCCCCCTGGGGCCGGTGCCGCTGTCCCAGGTCGCCGGAATCGAAATGGGCGCTGACCGGTACAGCATCGAGCACGAAGGTGGCCAGCGCCGGGTCACCGTCACCTTCAATGTTTCAGGCCGCGCGCTGCAGTCCGTGGTGAACGAGGCCCAGAAAAAAATTGCGCAAGGCGTCGCGCTGCCCGCCGGTGTCTTCGTGGAGTTCAGCGGTGCGGCAGAGGCAGAGCGCCGGACGCGCACTCAATTGCTGCTCTATTCCTGTGCGGTGCTCGGCGTCATCGTCATGATTCTGTTCATGGCATTTCACCGGCGGCGCAACAGCTGGCTGGTCATGGTGAACCTGCCGTTCAGTCTGATCGGAGGTGTGCTGGCCATCGCCGTGACCGGCATCGGTCTTTCTCTCGGCGCAGTGGTCGGACTCGTGACGGTGTTTGGCGTAAGTGCACGCAATGCCATCCTGCAGCTGGCTCACTATGAGCATCTCGTGGATCAGGAGGGCGCGGCCTGGAACATCGAGACCGTGCTGCGGGGTGCCAGCGAAAGGCTGGTTCCCATCCTGATGACGGCTGCCGTCACCGCACTGGGGCTGGCGCCGCTGGCATTGGGCATCCACCGGCCGGGGCAGGAGATAGAAGGGCCCATGGCGGTCGCGGTGCTCGGCGGCCTGGTCTCGTCGACCTTCCTCAACCTGTGCGTGTTGCCAGCGCTGGCGTGGCGCCATGGCGCTGCCCGCCCGCAGACATGAGAGACTCTGGCGCCGCGCCCGTCGTATACGATAATATATACATATTAATGGAAAGCTGATCTTCCGATTTAAGGAGTGTGAGATGTACTACTTCGCCTACTGCACCTTCCTGCCCCAGGATGAACTGGACAAGTACTATCCCGAAGCCAAGCGCGTTACCAAGGCGACGGCGGTCAATCATGAGATCGAATTCCGCACTGCCAGTGGTCGCGAGGACCGCGGGTGGTGCCACCTGGCCGACGTGGGCACATACGGAAAGATTGCGCGCGGCGAGGTGATGATCGTCGATGACTCCCGTGCCTCCGTGGACTATGACGACTTCGACATCATCTACCTGACGGTCAAGGGTGACGACGGCAAGTATTACGACTGCTTCAGCTACGCGCTGTCGAAACCCGGCAAGAGAATGCGTCCGCCGCGCTACTACTGGGAGCGCATTCCGCGCGGATTCGCCGAGCGCAATTTCGAGCCCGAGTATCAGCAACACCTCCAGAAGGTCTTTGAGAACTCGGCAGAGTGCCCTGATTTCGATCGGCCGATGCCGGCCGGTGGTCCGGGCAAGGGCGCGGGCAGCCGATAACCCTGCATTGCGAGGACGGGCGCTTGCCACCATTCGGTGGTGAGCGCTCTACTCCATTGGGTCAGGATATCGATATCGACGCGGATCCATCCGTGCCCATGAGCGGGCACATGTGGGTCCGCAGTAGTGGCGATGTAGTGACGATCGGTGTCACCCGGGAAATCGTCGACGCCACGGGAAACTTCATCTTCGTGGAATTGCCAGAGCCTGGCCGGCGTGTCTGCGCAGGCGAAACCATCGGAACCGTCGAGACGCTCAAGACGGTTGTCGACGTGGTCGCACCGCTTGAGGGTGTCGTCGACGAGGTGAACACTGAACTGCTGGAACGGCCGCGGCTGATCAACGACTCGCCACACGGACTGGGATGGATCGTCAAACTGCGGATTGCGGGCTGACGACCCGGGCGCGCAAGCAATCGGTGTGCGATGGCAGCACGACCCGAAATCCTAAGCGGTTGTTTTGATTGGCTCCCCGGGTTGGAATCGAACCAACGACCAACGGATTAACAGTCCGACGCTCTACCGCTGAGCTACCGGGGAACGGTTCGGGCAGGAAGCCCGCTCAAAAGAGGCCGCGATTCTTCAAGAACCGGCCGGTCCCGTCAAGGGATCATGCTCGATCGGCGGCGATTTCAGGGTGGCCCGGCCAGGCAGCCGGCGATCATCAGCCCCAATCCGGGTGGGCGTTGAATATCTTGACCCGGTATTCGTAGTAGAGCGGGTCACTGAGGAACATCATGTAGATCTCGTTGACCAGGGAGATCAGCTTCCTCGCTGCCCAGCCGGCGTCGGGTTCCGTGACATGGGCAAGCAGGTCGATGTCGTTGGCGGCACTGCGCACCGATACGCGCATGCGGGCAGGGTCCACCCTGCGATGTGGCGGACGATCCTCTGCAGCCATCGTCTTCAGGTAGCTGCGCAGATTGGCCGCCATCGGCGGATTCCGGGGCGCCGCGATGAACAACCCGGGCATCTTCATCCGGCTGCCGCGTGGATCGTAAACCAGCGTGAATACGCGGTCGCGCAACCAGCCGAACCGGAAGACATGCGTACCGCCCTTGCCCCGGCTGGCGTCGAAACTGCGGAACGCACCGCGATCGGCGAACGAACGCAGCACCTGGTCGACAGCGGCAGCCCCCTCGACGAGGGTTGCCCCTTTGCCGGCGTTCTGCATCGATGCGGCCATGCTCACTTGCTGGCCGGTTTCCTGGGCGTCAGTCCGTAGTAGGTGTTGAGATAGGCCGCAATGGCCTCGATCTCCTCGGGACTTGCCTTGGCGCCAAGATCGACCATGCGGTTGACCATGGCCAGCCATTCGCTCTCGCTCATCCGCCGCTGGATGGTGGTGTTGATGTCGTGGCAATCGGAGCAGGCGCGGACGAACAGACTCTTCCCGTTGCCATCCTCGGGCGACTGGGCAAATGAGCCGCTGGCTCCGCCAACCGCGACCGCCATCGTCCCGGCCGCGACCAGGAACTTCACGCTGCGCATCACCTGATTCTCCCCGTCATGTCGCACTCAATGCATCAGGGCGCCGACACCCGGCTCCGGCGAGAAACCCAGCGTATTAGGGAATTTCGAGGCGATGGAAAAGTCCCGCAGGCCCTGGCAGTTGATGACCGTGGAGGTCTTGTCACGCACGGCCTCGTCATAGGCGGCCTGGAGAGCCGCGCGCAGCTGCTCGGGCGTGTGGACATAGGCGCCGCGGGCGCCGAGGGCCTCGGCCATCTTGTCGTAGCGGACCTTTTCCTGGAACAGATGCAGGTGCGTGGCGCGCGGCGTGGCTGCCGCGGTGCCGAAACTGCCCCAGCAATCGTTGTTGTAGACCAGCGTGATGATCGGGATCCGGTATTTCTGGGCCGTATCGATCTCGAAAAGACTGTAGTTCGCACAGGCATCGCCGGTGAGGACGAAGACCGGAGCGCCGGAGTGGCTGGCCTGGTTGCCCACACCGCGTTGCACGGCAACCGAAGCGCCGAGCATCATGGCCATGGCCGGACCCATCGCACCAAACTGGTAGAGCGGCACGATCTCCTGTGCGGGACGGAAAGCGCGCAGCCATTGCCCCGCGTAAAAGCCGGTAGCCATGCCGTCATAGCCGGTGACGGTCTGCCTGGGATCGATCCTGCCCTTGTAGAGGAAATTGTGGACTTCCTGGCACAACACCGACGGATGGATCGTGTTGGTCGCCTGGCTGTGGTCCAGTCCGGACTTGTAGATGCCGTCGAGATACGCGACGCGCTTTGCCGTCGCCGCGCGAACCTCGGCCACCCAGCTGTCGCGCTTGCGCCGCGGCAGCGCATCGGCCAGCGCCTCGAGGAAGTACTGTTCATCGCTGACGATGCCCAGATCCACCGGCCAGTTGCGGCCAATATCCTCGGCCTCGGGATGGACGCGGATCGTGGGCACGCCCGGCTCGAAGGTCCAGTCGCCCACACTGGGCATCAGATATTGCCCGATGACCACGACCAGGTCGGCGCTGAGCAACGCCTCGTTTGCCATGTTGGCCGACAGGCGGTGATCGTCCGGCACAGCACCCCGTACCGGCCCGGCGCCGACCATCGGTATGTCGTTGCGCTCGGCCGCGCGCCACAGCGGCTCCCAGGCGCGCCGCCACATCACGCCATATCCGGCGACGATCACGGGGCGCTCGGCTTTGGCGATCATCTCGACGGCCTTGCGCACCTCCGCCGGGTGCGCCGCGGCGCGGGAATCGGTCCGGTAGCGGCTGGCCTCGAACCGGTTCACGAGCTTTGCCGGATCGGTGAAGCGCGCCTCGGCGACCTCCGCCGGGAAGTCCAGGTGCACCAGCCCCGGCACGCCGCTCTTGAGGTTGCGGAAGGCATAGCTGCCGTATTCGTAGATCCTTTCGGGAGCGGTGATGCGCTTGCCGTACTTGCGCAGTCCCTGGCTCAGGTTCTGCTGGTACAGGAACTGGATGCTCTTGTTCGAATCCTCGGACGCGAGCGTGCGGTTGCTGGCCAGGCACAGCAGTGGCGTATTGGCGAAATGCGCGCTCCCCATGTACATGATCATGTGCGCGAAGCCGGGCCCCTCGGTCCCCGAACAGGCCGCCACTTCGCCACTGGCACGGGTGAAGCCATCGGCGGCCGCGCACATCGACCCCTCCGAACGGCCGCCGTAGCTGGGAATGCCCACCTGCGCGATCTCATGGGTGATGGTGTAGTTGCCGGGTGCCATGAACATGGCCGCCAGCTTCTCGTCGGCACACAGGTTCGCGAAAACCTGTGCGCCGGAGATGCCGCGCGGCCCGCTGAAGTCGGCGCGGCGCGGCTCGGCGTTCAATGACTGTGTGAACAGCTCCTGGACCTTGATCGGCGGATCATCCGGTGTTGCCGCGGCGGTCCGGGTCTTTACCGCGCCGCCCACGCCCGCCATCGCCAGCGTGGCAGCACCGAGAAATACCCGGCGCGAAGCCGTTGCAGGTTCCGGTTCCGTGCCACTGGATTCCGCGGAACCTTCGGTTTCATCCTTCATGTCAGCTTCCCCCCTGACTCTGTCGGCCAGATCATAAGTCTGCGCCGTACCCGTCTGGTAGAGGAAATTCAGGATGCCGCGAGGGCCTTGCCCATGCGCTGCAGCGCCTTCTCCAGTGTTTCGGTGCTGCAGGCAAAAGACAGCCGCAGATGTCCCGGCGCGCCGAAGCTGGAACCGGCGACGCCGGCCACCAGCGCCTCGTTGAGGATGAACTCGGCAAGGGCATTGTCGTCCTTGAGGCCCAGGTGCTCCATGGCGCCGCGCACATCGCAGAAGGCATAGAAGGTGCCGCTGGCGGGCAGGCAGGTGATGCCGGGCAGGGCGTTGAGGCCGGCGACGAAGAAGTCGTGCCGCGTCTTGAACACGGAGTTCATGCGCCGCATCTGCTCGTCCGGTCCGGTCAGCGCCGCGATGGCCGCGCGCTGGCTGATGCTGGAGGCATTGGTGGTGGACTGCCCCTGCACCGTGGCCATGGCGGCAACGATTTCCTTCGGTCCCCCGCAGTAGCCGATGCGCCAGCCCGTCATGGCATAGCCCTTGGAGCAGCCATTGATGGTGATGGTGCGGCCGTAGAGGGCGGGGTTCACCTGAGCGAAGCTCGAGAAGGGCTCGGTGCCCCAGTAGATCTTCTCGTAGATGTCGTCGGTGCCGATGAGGATGCGCGGATGCCGCAGCAGCACCTCGCCCAGCGCTGCCAGCTCCGGGCGGGTGTAGGCGGCGCCGGTGGGGTTGCTGGGCGAATTGAGCATGAAAAGGCGGGTGCGCGGCGTGATGGCCGCTTCCAGCTGCCGCGCGGTGATCTTGTAGCCCTGCGAGGCGGGACCATCGGGTGTGACGGGCAGGCCGTCGGCCAGCAGCGCCATGTCGGGGTAGGACACCCAGTACGGCGCCGGGATGATGACCTCGTCGCCCGGGTTCAGCACCGCCATGCACAGGTTGAACAGCGTCTGTTTGGCGCCGGTGGAGACCAGGATCTGGTTGCGCTCGTAGGTGAGGCCATTGTCGCGCTGGAACTTGGCGATGATGGCGTCCTTGAGTTCCGGCATGCCGTCGGCATTGGTGTAGCGCGTGAAGCCCTCGCGGATGGCGGCGATGCCGGCCTCGCCGATATGCGCCGGCGTGTCGAAATCCGGCTCGCCGACCGACATGCTGATGACGTCCTTGCCCTCACGGCGCATCTGGGCGGCACGCGCAGTGACGGCGAGGGTGGCGGAGGGTTTGACACGGGCGACACGCTGGGCGATCTGCAGGGGCACGGGGAATCCGCCGTTGTTGAACGGCGCGAAAGGTGGCCGCGGACGGTATATTAGGTGGTTCAACCCATGCAGACAGACGCATTTTCCATCGAAGCCAGCTACCAGCCGGCGGGCGACCAGCCGCAGGCCATCGCGCGCCTGGTCGAGGGCATCGAGTCCGGCCTTGCCGCCCAGACCTTGCTGGGCGTCACCGGCTCGGGCAAGACCTACACCATCGCCAACGTGATCCAGGCCGTGCAGCGGCCGACGCTGGTCATCGCGCACAACAAGACGCTGGCGGCGCAGCTGTATGGCGAGTTCAAGTCCTTCTTCCCGCGCAACGCGGTGGAGTACTTCGTCTCGTACTACGACTACTACCAGCCCGAAGCCTATGTGCCGTCCTCGGACACCTACATCGAGAAGGATTCCTCGGTGAACGAGCACATCGAACAGATGCGGCTGTCGGCCACCAAGGCGCTGCTGGAACGGCGCGACACCATCATCGTGGCGACGGTGTCCTCCATCTACGGCCTCGGCGATCCGGAGGCCTACCTGGCGATGGTGCTGCACCTGAAGCGCGGCGACAGGCTGGACCAGCGCAACCTGCTGCGGCGCCTGGCCGAGATGCAATACACCCGCAACGACGTGGACTTCACCCAAGGCTGCTACCGCGTGCGCGGCGATGTGATCGACATCTTCCCGGCCGAATCCGACCGCGATGCCATCCGCGTCGAGCTGTTCGACGACGAGATCGAGAACCTCTCGCGCTTCGATCCGCTCACCGGCGAGGTACGCGCCAGGATTCCGCGTTACACCGTGTATCCCGGCACCCACTTCGTGACGCCGCGCGAGCGGCTCGTGAGCGCCATGGACGAGATCCGCGAGGACCTGCGGCTGCGGCTGGCTGCGCTGTACGAGAACAACAAGCTGGTGGAAGCCCAGCGCCTGCAGCAGCGCACCACCTTCGACCTGGAGATGATCCGCGAGATCGGCTATTGCCAGGGCATCGAGAACTATTCGCGCTATCTCTCGGGGCGCCAGCCCGGCGAACCGCCACCCTGTCTCTACGACTATCTGCCGCCCGATGCGCTGCTCATCGTGGACGAGAGCCATCAGACCATTCCGCAGCTGGGCGCCATGTACAAGGGCGACCGCTCGCGCAAGGAGACCCTGGTGGAGTACGGCTTCCGGCTGCCCTCGGCGCTGGACAACCGGCCGCTGAAGTTCGAGGAATGGGAGGCCGTGGCACCGCAGATGATCTTCGTCTCCGCCACGCCCGGCCCCTATGAAGCGCGCAAGTCGGGGCAGGTGGTGGAGCAGGTGGTGCGCCCCACGGGCCTGGTCGACCCCCAGGTGCAGGTGCGCCCGGTGGCCACGCAGGTCGACGACGTGCTCTCGGAAATCAATCTCTGCGTGGCGCACGGCGAGCGCGCGCTGGTCACCACGCTGACCAAGCGCATGGCCGAAGACCTCACCGAATACCTCACCGAACACGGCGTGAAGGTGCGCTACCTGCACTCGGACGTGGATACAGTGGAGCGCATGGAAATCATCCGCGACCTGCGCCTCGGCAAGTTCGACGCCATCGTCGGCATCAACCTGCTGCGCGAGGGCCTGGACATGCCCGAGGTGTCGCTGGTGGCGATTCTCGATGCGGACAAGGAAGGTTTCCTGCGTTCCGAAGGCGCGCTGATCCAGACCATCGGCCGCGCGGCGCGCAACCTCAACGGACGCGCCATCCTGTATGCGGACCGCATCACTGGCTCCATGGAGCGCGCCATGGCCGAGACCACGCGGCGGCGCGACAAGCAGCTGGCCTTCAATGCCGAGCACGGCATCACGCCGCGCGGCGTGCAGAAGGCCGTCACCGACGTGCTGGAGGGTGCGCGCTCCGAGCCCGAAACCCCGGCGCGGCGCGGCAAGGGCAGGGCGGCACCCGTGCGCGATGCCGCAGCGCTCACGCCGGAGCAGCTGGGGCGGGAGATCCGCCGGCTGGAAGGCGAAATGCTCAAGCACGCCCGCAACCTGGAGTTCGAGGAGGCGGCCGCCTGCCGCGACGCCATCGAAGGACTCAAGGCCAGATTGCTCGAACTGGGCTGAAGCCCGGCGCGATAATTGCGACCCATGCCTCGGGGAATCCTCATGCACCATACCCTCCGTTCCGCGATCTTCATTGCCGCCGGTGCACTGATGCTGACGGCCTGTCATCGTGCGCCGGTATCCGGCGGCGCCACCCCCGCCGCTGCGCCGACGGTCGGCGTGGATCTTGCGGGCCTGGATCGGGCCGTCGCGCCGGGAGAGGACTTCGACAACTACGCCAACGGCGGCTGGAGAAACACGGCACAGATTCCCGAAGACCGCTCCCGCACCGGCTCCTTCCTGCAGACGCTCGAACTGGCTGAACGGCGGCAGCAGGAACTGGTGCAGACCCTCGTCGCGGGCCAGCCCGCCGCCGGCGGCGACGATGCCCGCATCGCGGACTACTACCGCGCCTTCATGGACGAGGCCGGCATCGAAGCCCGCGCCATGGCGCCGCTGCAGCCACAGCTCTCGGCCATCGCCGCCATCACCGACCGCAGCGCACTGGCCCGCACGCTGGGCGCGACGCTGCGCGCCGACGTCGATCCACTCAACGCGACCAACTTCCACACCGACAACCTGTTCGGCCTGTTCGTCAGCCAGGGGCTGGATGCGCCGGAGCGCAACATCGCCTATCTGCTGCAGGGCGGCCTCGGCATGCCGGACCGAAGCTACTATCTCTCCGCGGACCAATCGATGGGCGAAGTGCGCGGCAAGTACCGCGACTACATCGCGGCATTGCTGCGGCAGGCAGGCATCGCCGATGCGCCGGAGAAGGCTCAGGCCATCTATGCGCTGGAAGAGAAGATCGCCCGAGCGCATGCCGCCATCACCGACACCCAGGACATCCACAAGGCCGGCACCCTGTGGGCAACGAAGGACTTCACGCGGCAGGCGCCGGGCATGGAGTGGAACACTTTCTTCCACGCCGCGGGACTGGATCAGCAGGCGCAAGTGGATGTCTGGCAGCCGGAGGCGGTGAAGGGAATCTCGAAGCTGGTGGCGCGAGAGCCCCTGCAGGCGTGGAAGGACTGGTTGACCTTCCACGCCATCGACCAGGCTGCCGCTTTTCTGCCGCGCGCCTTCGGCGAACTGGCTTTCGGTTTCCACGGCACGGTGCTGCAGGGCACGCCGAAACAGCGTGAGCGGCCGCAGCGCGCACTGGCACTACTGAGCAACGATCTGGGCGACGCGGTGGGCAAGGCCTACGTTGCCAAGTATTTCCCGGCCGCCTCGCGCGAGCATGTGCGGCAGATGGTGGCGAGCCTGCTGGCGGTATTTCCCCGGCGTATCGATCAGCTGGACTGGATGAGCGCCGCGACGAAGGAAAAGGCCAAAGCCAAGGTGGCGACGATCCGCGTGGGCGTGGGATATCCCGACCGCTGGCGCGACTATTCGGAGCTTGAAATCCATGCGGACGATCCCCTGGGGAACCACCAGCGCGCCCAGCTTGCCGAATACCGTCACCAGCTGGCGAAGCTCGGCAAGGCGCCCGACCGGGACGAATGGTGGATGACGCCGCAGACCGTCAACGCGGTGAACCTGCCGCTGCAGAATGCGCTGAATTTCCCGGCGGCCATTCTCGAAGTGCCGTTCTTCGACCCCGAAGCCGACGACGCCGCCAACTACGGCAGCATCGGCGCGACCATCGGCCACGAGATCAGCCACAGCTTCGATAATCTGGGCGCGCAGTTCGACGCCGAAGGCAGGTTGAAGAACTGGTGGACGCCTGAGGATGCAGCCCATTTCGATGCCAGCGGCCAGCGGCTGGCGGCGCAGTACGATGCCTACGAGGCGCTGCCGGGCCTGCATCTGAACGGCCGGCAGGAGCTGGGCGAGAACATTGCCGATCTGGCCGGGCTCGCAGTCGCGCTGGATGCCTATCATCAATCCCTCGGCGGCAAGCCGGCGCCGGTGATCGACGGCCTCACCGGCGATCAGCGGTTCTTCCTCGCCTATGCGCAGTCCTGGCGGGAGAAGGTCCGCGAGGCGGCATTGCGCGCGCAGGTGGCCACCGACGAACACGCTCCGGCGCGCTTCCGGGCACAGACCGTGCGCAACCTGGATGACTGGTACGCGGCCTTCGACGTGCAGCCCGGACAGCAGCTGTACCTGGCGCCAGCTGAACGGGTCAGGGTGTGGTAAGCGCCATCGCTAGCTTGGCGCCTGTGCCCGCAGGAACGCCGGCCGGGCCGTCAGCCGCCCGGTGTAGGCCGTGAACTCCGGCAGCGCCGGGAAGGCGCCGAACATCACGGCATAGTTGAGTCCGCCGCCCAGAACCACATCGGCCGCGGTGAATCGCTCGCCCAGCAGCCATGGATCAGCCCGGCTCAACCATTTCTGAAGCACATCGACTACGAGCTGGTATGAGCCCCAGCCAGCCTGGCGGGGATTCACTTCGAAGCCGGCGAATTTTTGCGTCATCGCGGCCTCGACGTTGGCGTTGAAGACGATATAGCGCAGATATTCGCCGCGCTGCGGATCGTCGATGGCCGGCGCCAGATCATGCGGCGCCTTGTATTTGTCGGCCAGGTGGATGGCGATGGCCGCCTGCTCGCTGACCGCCTGGCCGTCGTCGAGGATGGCCGGGATCTTGCCCAGCGGACTGATGGCGAGGAACTCCGGCGTGCGCATCGAACCATCCTCGTAGCCGACGGGCGCGATGGTGTAGGGGATGCCGATTTCCTCGAGCAGCCAGCGGGCGAGCTGGGCGCGGGACTGAGGGTTGTAATAGAGCGTCACGGCCATTTCGGATTCATCCTACCCGCTACGGCGGCCTTGCGGGTTACAATGGACGCCGGTATCGTTCCGGGCCCCTGTGGTGGTCAACAGTAGTCGCGTAGCTCAGTGGTAGAGCACCTCCTTGACATGGAGGTGGTCGGTGGTTCGATCCCACTCGCGACTACCAACTCAAGACAACCATGCCCGTCATTACCCTGCCGGATGGCAGCAAGAAAAATTTTGACCATCCGGTGACCGTCGCCGAAGTGGCAGCCAGCATCGGCGCGGGCCTGGCCCGGGCCGCGCTCGCCGGCCGCGTCAACGGCAAGGTGGTCGATACCTCCTTCCTCATCGACGGCGACGCCGAGCTCGCCATCGTCACGGACAAGGATCCGGAGGGCCTCGACGTGATCCGCCACTCCACGGCGCACCTGCTGGCGCAGGCCGTGAAGCAGCTGTATCCGGAAGCGCAGGTGACCATCGGCCCGGTGATCGAGGACGGCTTCTACTACGACTTCGCCTATTCGCGGCCCTTCACGCCGGAGGACCTGGCGAAGATCGAGCAGCGCATGGGCGAGCTCGCCAAGGCCGACCTGCCCGTGAAGCGCCGCGAATTGCCGCGCGATACCGCCGTGCAGCACTTCCTCGGCATGGGCGAGAAGTACAAGGCCGAGATCATCGCCAGCATCCCCGCCGGCGAGCCCATCGGCCTCTACGGCCAGGGCGACTGGGAAGACCTGTGCCGTGGCCCGCACGTGCCCTCCACGGGCAAGCTCAAGGCCTTCAAGCTGATGAAGGTGGCTGGCGCCTACTGGCGCGGCGACCACCGCAACGAGATGCTCCAGCGCATCTACGGCACCGCCTGGACGAACGAGAAGGATCTCAAGGACTACCTGCACCGGCTGGAAGAGGCCGAGAAGCGCGACCACCGCAAGATCGGCCGCGAGCTGGACCTGTTCCATATGCAGGAGGAGGCGCCGGGCGCCGTGTTCTGGCACCCCAAGGGCTGGAGCGTGTTCCAGCGCCTCATCGCCTACATGCGCGAGGTGCAGGCGAAGGCAGGCTTCGAGGAGGTCAACGCGCCGGAGATCATGGATGTCTCGCTGTGGCAGCAGTCCGGCCACCTCGAAAAGTTCGGCGAGAACATGTTCCTGACGCGCACGCCGGACGAGCGGCTGTACGCCATCAAGCCCATGAACTGCCCGGGCCATGTGCAGATCTTCAAGCAGGGCATCAGGAGCTACCGCGACCTGCCGCTGCGCTTTGCCGAGTTCGGCAAGGTGCATCGCTACGAGCCCTCGGGCGCGCTGCACGGCCTGATGCGTGTGCGCGCCTTCACGCAGGATGACGCGCACCTGTTCATCCAGCCGTCGCAGATCACCGAAGAGTCGGTGAAGGTCACGCAGCTGATCCTCGACATCTACCGGGATTTCGGCTTCGACGACGTGCGCATCAAATTCTCGGACCGGCCACCGCAGCGCGTGGGCGCCGATGCCGTCTGGGACCAGGCCGAGGCCGCGCTGAAGGCCGCGGCCGTCGCCGCCGGCATCGAATTCACGCTGAACAAGGGCGAGGGCGCCTTCTACGGTCCCAAGCTGGAATTCGTGCTGCGCGACGCCATCGGCCGGGATTGGCAATGCGGCACGCTGCAGGTGGACCTGAACATGCCGGGCCGGCTGGGCGCCCACTACATCGACGAGGCTGGCCAGAAGCAGACACCGGTCATGCTGCACCGCGCCATTTTTGGCTCGCTGGAGCGTTTTTTCGCCATCCTGCTCGAACATCACGCGGGCCGGCTGCCCACCTGGCTGGCCCCGGTGCAGTGCGTGGTGATGGGAATCACGGACCGTCAATCCTCCTACGTGGAGTCGCTGACAGAAGGCCTTAAGAATCAGGGATTTCGGGCCATCTCTGACTTGCGGAACGAAAAAGTGGGCTTTAAAATCCGCGAGCACACGCTGCAGCGCGTCCCCTACCTCGTGGTAGCGGGCGACAAGGAAGTTGCAGCGAACCTGGTTTCCGTGCGCACCCGCGACGGCAAGGACCTGGGCACGATGCCGCTGGCAACGTTCATCGAACGCCTGCGCATCGACCGGGACAGTCGCGGGCGTGCCTTTTGGGAGGATTGATTTATAGCTACATCATCGAAGCGCATCCGTCGCAATGAAGAGATCACCGCGCCGCAGTTGCGCGTGATCGACGCGGATGGCGGGCAGGCAGGCGTGATGACCCGCGCCCAGGCACTGCAACTGGCCCTGGATGCACAGCTCGACCTGGTGGAGGTTTCGCCCACCGCCGAGCCGCCAGTGGTCCGGGTGATGGATTTCGGCAAGTACCTGTTCGAACAGAACAAGAAAGCCCACTCTGCCAAGCGCAAGCAGAAGCAGATCCAGGTCAAGGAAGTGAAGTTTCGTCCCGGTACGGATGAGGCGGATTACCAGGTCAAGCTGCGTAATCTGATCCGATTCCTGACCGAGGGTGACAAGGCCAAGGTAACCCTGAGGTTCCGTGGCCGTGAGATGGCGCACCAGGATATCGGCCGCAAGCTCCTGACACGGGTGCAGGGCGACCTCGCGGAACACGCGGTGGTCGAACAGAACCCGCTGATGGAAGGCCGGCAGATGGTCATGGTGTTTTCGCCGAAAAAGAAGTGATCGCCTTCAAGCACCGCAAGGTGCGCGAGGCGATCCGCCCGTAAGCGGCATGGCGGATGTTCTGCCATGTTTGTGAACGGGGCTACACAACAGGAGATTGATCGTCATGCCCAAGCTCAAGACGAACCGGGCGGCAGCGAAGCGTTTTCGCAAAACCGCCAAAGGGTTCAAAGCCTATTCCTCCGGCCGTCGCCACAACCTCGGCCACAAGCCTCGCAAGACCAAGCGCCAGCTGCGTTCCGGCGGCTCCAGCCTCGTGCACGAGAGCGATGTCGGCCGGCTGACCCAGCTGCTGCCGAACTCCTGAAACGACGTCAACGCGAGGAAATAAACCATGGCACGAGTCAAGCGTGGCGTCATTGCCGGACGCCGTCACAAGAAAGTTCTTTCCAAGGCCAAGGGCTATTACAACGCCCGCCGCAAGGTCTTCCGCGCCGCCAAGCAGGCGGTCATCAAGGCCGGGCAGTATGCCTACCGCGACCGCCGCGCGAAGAAGCGCGAGTTCCGCGCGCTGTGGATCGCGCGCATCAATGCCGCGGCCCGCGAGCATGGCCTGTCGTACAGCCGCCTGATCAACGGCCTGCTCAAGGCCCAGGTCGAGATCGACCGCAAGGTGCTGGCCGAGCTCGCCGTGCATGACGCGGCGGCGTTTGCAGCGGTCTGCGAACAGGCCAAGGCGCAGCTCAAGGCCGCCTGACGCCTTGAGCGTTCGCGCTTGAGGTGGCGGCCATGGAATCCCTCTCCGACCTGACCGGGCGCGCGCTCGCGGAAACTGCCGCGAGCGCCGACCTTGCGCGCCTCGACGAGGTGCGCGTGCACTGGCTGGGGAAGAAGGGCTTGCTCACCGAGCAGCTCAAGCAGCTGGGCACACTGCCGGCGGCCGAGCGCCCCGCCGCCGGGGCGCGCATCAACGAGGCCAAGGTCGCCGTACAGGAAGCCATCGACGCGCGACGCGCAGAGCTCGAGGCGCGTGAGATCGAGCGTAAGCTCACCGCCGGCCGCATCGACGTCACGCTGCCGGGGCGGGGCGAAGAGCCGGGCGGCCTGCATCCCGTAACGCGCGCGCGCCTGCGCATCGAGCAACTGTTCCGGGACGTGGGCTTCACCGTCGCGCAGGGTCCGGAGATCGAAGACGATTTCCACAACTTCACGGCGTTGAACCATCCGCCCGATCATCCGGCGCGCGCGCTGCACGACACCTTCTACATCCAGAAGGGTGATGCACCCGAGGGCGCGCTGCTGCGCACACATACCTCTCCGGTACAGATCCGCAGCCTGCGGGCCGCTGCCGGCAAGCTGCCGCTCGCCGTCATCGCGCCGGGCCGCGTCTATCGCGTGGATTCGGATGCCACGCACACGCCCATGTTCCACCAGGTGGAAGGCCTGCTGGTGGATACCGACGTGAGCTTCGCCAACCTCAAGTCCATCCTGCACGGCTTCATGGAAGCGTTCTTCGAGCGCGACCTCGCCATGCGCCTGCGGCCTTCGTACTTCCCCTTCGTCGAACCGGGCGCAGAGGTGGACATCACCTGTGTCGAATGCGGCGGCAAGGGCTGCCGGTTGTGCAAACACACCGGCTGGATCGAGGTGCTGGGCTGCGGCATGGTGCACCCGAATGTGCTCGAGGCCTGTGACGTCAATCCGCAGCAGTACACCGGCTACGCCTTCGGCATGGGCATCGACCGGCTCGCCATGCTCCGCTACGGCGTGAACGACCTGCGCCTGTTCTTCGAGAACGACCTGCGCTTCCTGCGGCAGTTCCGCGGCGGATAGCGGAGCAACAGATGAAACTGCCGCTTTCCTGGCTCAAAGATTGGGTTGCCGTTCCCTGGTCTGCGGAGGAGCTGGCGCGCCGGCTCACGTTCTCCGGATTCGAAGTCGAGGGCTCGGAAGTCGCGGCGCCGCCCTTCAGCGGCGTGGTCGTCGCCGAGATCCTCGAGGCCCAGCCGCATCCGCAGGCGGACAAGCTGCAGGTGTGCAAGGTCTCGGCGGGCAGCGGTGCGCCGCTGCAGATCGTCTGCGGCGCACCCAATGCACGCCCTGGCCTGAAGACGGCGCTGGCGCAGGTGGGCGCCGTGCTGCCGGGCGACCTCAACATCAAGGCGGCGAAGCTGCGCGGCGTGGAATCCGCCGGCATGCTGTGCTCGGCGCGCGAACTGGGTCTTTCCACCGCGCATGAGGGCATCATCGAACTGGCCGCCGATGCGCCGCCGGGCGCCAGCCTGCGCCAGTACCTGGATCTCGACGATCCGGTGATCGAGCTCAAGGTGTATCCGAATCGCGGCGACGCGCTGTCGGTACAGGGCCTGGCCCGCGAGGTGGCTGCGCTGACGGGCGGTGCCATCACCGGCCCCGAGGTCGCTGCGGTGCCGGCGGCCATCGACGCCACCCATCCTTCCTTTGTCGATGCCCCGCGCGGTGCGCCGCGCCTGCTCACGCGGGTGCTGAAGGGCGTGAACAACCGCGTCCGTTCGCCGGCCTGGCTGCGCGAGCGGCTGCGCCGCAGCGGACTGCGCGCCATCAGTCCCGCGGTGGACGTCACCAACTTCGTGATGCTCGAACTGGGACAGCCCATGCACGCCTACGACCGCACGCGCCTCGCCGGCGAGCTGCGCGTGCGCATGGCGCGTCAGGGCGAGCCGCTGAAATTGCTCGACGGCCGCGATGTCGTGCTCGATGGCGACACGCTGGTGATCGCGGACCGCGAACGCATCATCGGCCTTGCCGGCATCATGGGCGGCGAGGGCACCTCGATCACCGAGGAGGCCAGCGACATCCTGCTCGAGGCGGCTTTCTTCGCCCCCGACGCCATCAACGGCCGCGCGCGCCGCCATGGATTGCAGACCGATTCCAGCCAGCGCTTCGAACGCGGCGTGGATCCGCATGGCCAGCATCGCGCCATGGAACGCGCCACGGCACTGCTGCTTGCGATCGCGGGCGGCGCGGCCGGACCCATCGTCGAACAGTTCGAACCTGCTGCATTGCCGGCACGCGCGCCGGTCACATTGCGCCGCTCGCGCCTGCGCCAGCTGGTGGGTGTCGAGCTGCCGCCTGCACAGGTGGAAGGCGCATTGCACGCGCTGCAGATGCAGGTGGAAGCCACCGGCGACGGCTGGCGTGTCACGCCGCCGAGCTGGCGCTTCGACATCACGCTGGAAGCCGATCTTGCCGAAGAGGCCATGCGCATCATCGGCTACGACCAGATACCCGAAGCACCCAAGGCCCTGCCGCAGCAGTTCAGGCGCCGGCCCGAATCAGTGGTGGACGAACGCGCGCTGCTCGATACGCTGGTGGGCCGCGGCTACCAGGAAGTGCTGAGCTACACCTTCGTCGACCCGGCATTGCAGCAGAGGCTGTTCCCTCAAGCATCGGGTATCCGGCTCGCGAACCCCATCGCCGCGGATCTGTCGGTGATGCGCGTGTCGCTGTGGCCCGGCCTCATCAAGACCGCGCTCGAAAACCTCAACCGGCAGCAGGACCGCGTGCGGCTGTTCGAATGCGGCGCAGTGTTCCTGCGCGAAGGAGCAGGCGTGCGCGAAGTGCGGCGCGTGGCCGGCCTTGCCACCGGAGCGCGTCTGCCGGAACAGTGGGGCAGTGCGCGCGCCAGCGTGGATTTCTTCGACGCCAAGTCCGATGTCGGCGCGGTGCTCGCGCTGGCCGGACCTGGCGCGACGTTGAACTGGGAGGCGGCCGAGATCGCCTGCCTGCATCCGGGCCGCAGCGCCGCCATCCTGCGCGGTGGCGCGCGCGTGGGCTCGCTGGGCGAGCTGCATCCTTCGCTGGCCGCGGAGCTGGGTTTTGCCGGCACCTGCCTGCTGTTCGAATTGGACATAATTCCGGCACTGGAAGCGCCGCTGCCGCAGCTGACGCCGGTTTCGCGCTATCCGCAGGTGCGCCGGGACCTCTCCATCACCATTCCTGAGGCCACGCCTTTAAGCGCCATCTTGGATCGTGTTAGTGTTGCCGCAGGGAGCCTGCTGCGCGATATCCGGGTCTTTGATCTCTATCAGGGCCCAGGCATAGAACCAACACGAAAAAGCATCGCTTTGGGCTTGATTTTCCAAGATAATAATCGCACTCTCAAAGATGACGAGGCCGATGGTCTCATGGCGGCCGTTGCCGCCGACCTCGACCGCAGTTTCGGTGCGAAGATCAGGGACTAGGAAGTGATGGCTTTGACGAAAGCGGAAATCGCCGAAGCACTGTTCAACCAGCTCGGCCTCAACAAACGCGAGGCGCGCGAACTGGTGGACTTGTTCTTCGAGGAAGTGCGCGGCGCACTCTCCAGCGGCGCACAGGTCAAGCTTTCAGGCTTCGGCAATTTCGATCTGCGCGACAAGAACCAGCGGCCCGGCCGCAATCCCAAAACCGGCGAGGAGATTCCGATCAGCGCGCGGCGTGTCGTGACCTTCCGTCCCGGACAAAAACTCAAGGCGCGTGTAGAGGCATATGCTGGAAGCCCGGAACAATAACGAACTGCCGGCGATTCCCGGCAAGCGTTATTTCACCATCGGCGAAGTCAGCGAACTTTGCGGCGTGAAGCCGCACGTGCTGCGTTACTGGGAACAGGAGTTCCCGCAGCTCAAGCCCGTAAAGCGCCGCGGCAACCGCCGTTACTACCAGCGTCAAGATGTCATCGTCATTCGGCAGATCCGCAGCCTGCTCTATGAGCAGGGCTTTACAATCAGTGGTGCCAGGCAGAAACTTGAAGGCGAAGAGGCGCGCAGTGATGTGAGCCAGAGCCAGCAGATCGTGCGCCAGATTCGTGTCGAACTGGAAGAAGTGCTGAAGATTCTCCGCCGCTGATCGCGGCATCGGGGCAACGATGAAATTCCTGCGTATCATCCCAGGCCTGACAGTCGTCGGGCCGGCAGCTTTACTGTTTGCGCTTTCCGCGTGCAGCGGGTCCAACGAAGCGGCTTCCGTGGCAAAGGCACCGCCTCCTGCACCGCCAGCAGGCACGCTGCCCGGCGGGCTCAAGCCCGTAGCCAGCGTGATAGACCTCATGCACTACTTCGTGGATCCTCTCTCCGCCCAGCTCTGGGGTGCAGTGGGAGGGGATACCAATCCGAAGACCGACGAGGACTGGGAGGCGCTGCGCGCCAAGGCCGTGATGCTGATGGAAGCTTCCAACCTGCTGGTCACCGAAGGCCGTCCCGTCGGCCATCCGGGACAGAAGCTCATCAATCCCAGTGGGGACGGGGACTACACCCCCGATCAGGCCAATGAAGCCGTCGAAAAGGAGCGCGCGGCCTTCAATGCCTTTGCACTGGCGCTGCAGTCGGCCACTGGCGAACTGCTTCCCACCATCGACAAGCACGATGCCGACGCCTTCCTCAATGCAGGCGGCGCTATCGACGAGGCCTGCGAGAACTGCCACCTGCGCTTCTGGTATCCCAACTCTGCCAAGCCAGCCGGCTGACGGATGACCGGAAAAGGGGCTCGATCGCCGCCCCTTTTCCGCCGCCAGGCGGTATCATGCGCGTCCTCGGTCGGGGCGTGGCGCAGCCTGGTAGCGCACTTGCATGGGGTGCAAGGGGTCGGAGGTTCAAATCCTCTCGCCCCGACCAGTTAAAAACCCAGTGACAGGTTCCGGAGCACTGGCAAGCTCAGGCTGCCACCTGCTGCCGAACCTCTTCACCCAGCGCTTCCAGCACATCACCCAGCAGCGCCGCGATTTCACCGCTCATGACGGTGAAATCGATGTCGAACTGTTCCTGCGGATCGACGCCCTGCGCATCGTCGCTGCTCTTCTCGAGCTCCAGGAACTGCACGCGCTTGACCTGCATCTTTTCCGTAAGCAGGAAGGCGATTCGTCCATTCCACGTCAGGCCCAGCCGCGAGACCGAGAAACCTGCGGCCAGATGCTGGCGGACCTGGGCGTTGTCGAAGGCATGACGCGCATAGCGGATGCTGGCCTTGGACTGGTCGGTGGCCTGCAGCTCCAGATCCTGGTCGATGGCAAGATGACTGCCCACTGCACCCGTGGTGAGCCAAGCGGCCATGGCGGCCCTGGGTGAGCGGGCGGCATCGATGGGCGTCACCGCGAAGCTGCCCAGCGTTTCGCGCAGGGTCTCGACCACTTCCTCGGCCCGCGCGGCGCTGGCGGCTTCGACCACGAACCGGCCGTTGTCGCGGTCGATCCAGGCATGGGTGATGCGGCGCTTGACCAGCGCCTGCGCCCGCAGTTCCTCCGCCACGCGCAGCTTCAGCTCGCGCATCTGCCTCTTGCCCACGGGATAGCCTTGCTCGGCGGCGATCTCCACCGCACGGTCTGCGGCAACCTGGCGGATCACGGAGGCGGGCAGCAGCTTCTGTTCAACGCCCAGCGCAACCATCTGCTGATTGCCGACGGTGTGCAGCATGCGCGCCGTGGGGCCCACAGGGACCCAGCCGCGCGAGGCCATGTCGAAGTGGCCGCAGGGCAGCAGTGGCCGGGCCTCGAGCTGCGCCTCGAGCTCCGCCGGCGCTATATTCCAGGCCGTGGGCAGGCGATAGATGCAGAGATTCTTGAAGAACATGGCGGGACCGGAACGGGGGCGCGCAGTATAGCGGCCAGCTGGCCGTCAGCGCCCCTTGCACGGCCCCGCGGGATATGAACCGCGGCGATTGATTTGCCCCGCAGCGGCGTCTCAAGGGTCAGTGGTCCTGTTGGGAAGCTTTCTTGACAGCAGAGCAACAACTCGTGCAGGCCATGTGTCGTGGGGATGAGGCGGCTTTCGACCGCTTCTTCCGCGACTATGCGCCACGCCTGTACCGCTTCGTGCTGCCGCGCGCGCGCGGCGACGAATCCCTGACGGAGGAGATCTGTCAGGAAACGCTGGGGCGTGCGATGCAGCGCATTGGCGGGTGGCGGGGCGAAGCGTCGCTGTTCACCTGGCTGTGCCAGATCGCCCGCAACCAGCTGACCGATCACTGGCGGCGAACGGCGCAGCGCGAGCGGTTCGAAGTGCTCAGCGAGGACAATCCGCAGATCGCCGCGGCGGTCGAAGCCATCGAGGTCAATGCCTTGGAACGCCCCGAAAGCCAGAGTGCCCGCGCCGAATTGCTGCGGCTGGTACAGGTGGCACTGGACCGCCTGCCCATGAACTACGGCAATGCGCTGGAGTGGAAGTACATCGACGGCTTCTCGGTCGCCGAGATCGCCACGCGCCTGCAGCTCAATCCTGTGGCCACGCAGTCGCTGCTGGCCCGCGCGCGGCTGGCGTTCCGCGACATCTTCTCCACCCTTGCCGGCGCAGATGCCGCGGATTCCAGATTCGAATGGGAGGACGCAACCCCATGACCCCTCCATCCGGCAAGCTCGGCGACCTGATCCGCGATGCGGGCCGGCGGCAGGCCCCCGATGCAGCGATGCTGGAGCGCCTGCATGTCTCGACGCACGCGGCCTGGCAGGCACAGCTGGCGGCGCGGCGCAGGCGGTATCGGTTCCTCGCCACCGCGGCCAGTCTGCTGCTGGTCACCGCCGGCGCGTTGCTGCTGAATCGCTACCGTACTGCCGAACCCGCGCTGGCGGTCGCGCGCGTGAGCAGCGAAGCGCCTGCGGCAGGCAGACTGTTGCATGCGGGCGAGGAAGTGCAGGCCGGAGCCTCGGGCCTGGTGCTGGTGCGCGTGCCGGAAACGGGCACCAGCCTGCGGCTCGCAGCCGGCACGCGGCTTCGCTGGCGTGCCGCGGGCGACGTGGAGCTCCTATCAGGGCAGGTCTACGTGGATACCGGACATGGCAGCACTACTCCTGCGCTGCAGATCGAGGCCGGGCCGGTGAGCATCACGCACGTGGGAACGCAGTTCGTTGCGCAGCATCTGACCCATGGCGTGCAGGTGCTGGTGCGCGACGGCCTCGTGAGGATGAGCCGCGGCAGCGAGGTAGTGCAGCTCGCACGCGGCGAGGCCGCCACCGCGAGCTTCGATCCAGGCATGGCCATCGAGCAGAAGCCGGCCGCCAGCAGCGGCGCCGAGTGGGAGTGGGTGGATGCGCTGGCGCCGCCGCTGCGGGTCGAGGGGCGCGACCTGCGTTCGGTGCTGCAGGAAATGGCCTATCAGGCCGGTTTCGTGATCCGCTTTGATGAAGCCGGCACCGAAACGCGCGCTGCAGTGACAGTGCTGCATGGGCCGGCCATCGAACTGCCGCCACCCGAAGCCCTGCGCGCAGTGCTGGCCACGGCCGGGTTGCGTGTACTGCCAGCCTCCACCGGGGATGAAATACTGATCGGTCCGCGTTGAGCGACGCGCCGGACGCGCAGCGTCTAGAATCTGCGCATGCGATGCCGCTCCCGGTCACGGCGACTGCTGCTGTGCGCCCTGGTGATGATCAGTCATACCGTGCAGGCTGCGGCTCCGCCCTACAAGGGCCGGCCGCTGGCGCAGTTGCTGCGCGAGCTCGCGACACCCGAAGTGCAGTTCCTGTTCAGCTCCGAACTGCTGCCCGACAGGCTTCTGGTCGAGGAAGAGCCCTCGTCGCCGCCGGGTACGGGCACGCTCGGTCTTGCCCGGACCCTGCTCGCCGGACACGACCTGGCGCTGGAGCGCGTGGGGCAGGGGCTGTATGCCGTGATCCGCGCTGCCCCGCCTGCCGCGGCGCGGCTGCCCCCGGTGGCACTGGACGAACTGGTCGTGACCGCAAGCCGTTACCGGTTCGAGGCAGCGGACACTGCTGCGGTGGGAATACTGGCGGCGGACCAGCTCGCCGATCAGCCGGGAATCGGCGAGGATCCCCTGCGCGCGATGGCGCGCATACCGGGCGTAGTGCTCGATGGCCTATCGGCCATGAGCCATGTGCGCGGCGGCGAGGGCAGCGAAGTGCTGATGCTGCTCGATGGATTCGCGCTGCGCCGCCCCTTCCACATGGCCGGTTACCAGAGCCCCTTCAGCGTGGTCGACGCCCAGCTGCTCGCCAGTGCCGATGTCTACACCGGCGGTTTCCCGGCGCGCTACGGCAACCGCATGTCGGCGGTCTATGACCTGCATACCCTCGAGGGCCGCAGTGCTCCGCACAACCAGCTCGGCATCGATTTCTTCAATGCCGGCGGCTACACCACCGGCCATCTGCAATCGGCCGATCTGGACTACCTGGCGGCCGGACGGATCGGCACGCTGTCACCGCTGCTGCAGGCCTTTGCGCCTTCGGTCGGCAATCCGCGTTATGCCGACGTGCTGCTGCGCGCCCAGCGGACCATTGCCACCGGCCTCGCGCTCTCGGCCAATCTGCTGTGGGCCCGCGATGAACTGGACATCTCCGACCGGCGCCGCGATGAAGACGCAACCATCGAGGATCGCGTGCGCTACATCTGGCTCCAGGCCCATCAGTCCTTCGGAGAAACATGGGAAGCTCAAATGTGGCTGGGGCAGACCGTGATCGACAGCCTGCGGGAAGGGACAGTGGACAATCCCGGCATCGCCTCCGGCGCGGTCAGCGACCGGCGCGCCGCCACGCTGTGGGACCTGCGCTCGCTGGTGGCCTGGCAGCCGGACCAGCAGCGGCGGCTGGAATTCGGCGGCGAGTACACGCATGAGTCAGCCAATTACCGCTATGCCTCGTCGGCGTTCTTTACAGCGCCGGTGCGGCAGCTCTTCAGCCTGCCGGCCGAACGCCAGCGGCAGACCCGCATCCAGCCCCAACGCGACCGCGCAGCCGTGTTCGGCTCCTGGCGGTGGCGGCTGACGGATGCCGTGACCACCGAGACCGGTATGCGCGCGCAGCTGCTCGCGCAGCCGGGACAGGCGATCAGGATGTACGTGGAGCCACGGCTGGGCATCCGCTGGGAACCCAGGCGGGGTACGCAGCTGCACTTCAACTGGGGCCGCTACCACCAGGCCGACGAGGTGCAGGAAATCGATGTCGGCGACGGACTGGTGGATTTCCCCCGGACCCAGCGCTCGGAACATTTCATCGTCGGCTGGCGTCAGCATCTTACCGACGCGCTGTCGCTGCGCTTGGAAGCCTATTCCAAGCAGCAGGCGCAGCCGCGCGAACGCTTCGAGAATCTTTTCAACCGGCGCACCATACTTCCCGAGATCGCGCCGGATCGCATCGCCATACAGCCGCAATATGCCGAGTTGCGCGGTGTGGAGCTGTCCCTTGACCACAGCTGGCGCGGCTGGCAATCATGGTTCACCGCCCAGCACGCCAGTGCCGAGGATGAATCCGACGGCCACAGCGTGGCGCGCAGCTGGGACCTGGGCTGGGGTTTCAATGCCGGCACCAGCCGCCGCACCGGTCCGTGGCAGTTCACGGCCAGCCTCAATCTGCATCGCGGCTTTCCCACGACACAGCTGCTCGATGCGGACGGCGTGGCCGTACTCGGTACACGCAATGCCATCCACCTCGAGAGATTTCTCGAACTGAACCTGCGCATGGATTACGAGAAGCCGCTGGCGCGGGGAATACTGCGTTACAGCGTGGAGCTGCAGAATGCGCTGGCGCAGCCCAACGAGTGCTGCACCGACCTGGTCGCCGACGGCACCAGTCTGCGGCTGCGCAGGCTACATGGCCTGCCGCTGCTGCCGTCGCTGGGAGTGCGCTGGTCCTGGTGACTGGCCGGCCCCGGCGATCAGCGGCGCATAACCGGCACTGCAACCACGCGTCAGATCCAGCCCTTCGGCATACACGCCATTGCGCACGCCCAGCAGCCCCATGACGGTATGGAAGAGGTTGTCCTGGCTGGCGGAAGCGGGCACGGTCCGCTGACGCAGGCAACCCAGGTCCATATGGCTGCGGGCGAGATACCCGGATGACATCCACAGCAGCATGGGCACCTGTTTCTGCACCAGCGGCGCGAAGCGGTAGGGCATGCCGTGCAGGTAGACGCCGCTTTCCCCCAGCGATTCGCCGTGGTCCGAGACATACAGCAGCGCCGTGTCGAGCCCCGAAGCGGCCTGCAGCTGGGCAATCAGCGCGGCGAGCTGGCTGTCGGTGTAACGCACGGTATTGTCGTAGGCATTGACGACCTCCTCGCTGCTGCACAGGTCGAGGCGGCTGGAATGGCAGGCGGGCCGGAAGTACTCCGCGCTCTGTGGATAGCGCTGGAAATAGGCCGGCCCGTGACTGCCATTCTGGTGCAGCACGATGAGGGAGTCCTGCCTGATGTCGGGCAGCTGCTGTGCCAGCTGCTGCGCGAGGACTTCATCGCGGCATTGTTCGGGCGGGCAGGGAGTGACGCTGGCGACCCGCTCGCACACGCCCTTGCAGCCGGAGTTGTTGTCGATCCACTGTACGTGGACGCCGGCCGCCTGCAGCATGTCCAGCAGGTTCAGATAACGCTGGTTCTCGGTGTGGCTGAAATGCTCGCGCCCCAGGTGCGAAAACATGCAGGGCACGGAAACGGCCGTGGCGGTTCCGCAGGACTGGGTATCCGGGTAGTAGACCAGATCATCCCTTGCGGCAAGCTCCGGCGTGGTGGGCCACGGATATCCATTGAGCCCGAAATTGGCTGCGCGGGTGGTCTCGCCGACCACCACCACCACCAGCAGCGGCGCGGAACGGGAAGAGGTGCTGGCTTGATTGGCCGTGGGGCCCGCCGGCGCCACGCGCCAGGGCTGGCCGCCCGGATCCACGCGCGGCACCGCTTCCAGGGACGCACTGCGCAGGTAGCCAATGCTGCTGACGATGGCGGCTCCCGGACTCAGCAGTGAGCGCAGTGGCTTGTGCTCGCGCAGGAACACCGCGAAGCTCGCCGAAGTGCACAGCACCATCACTATGCTGGCGAGGGCTCCTGCACCCAGGAACGTCATTCTTTGCTGCAGTGCGCGGCGCCACGGCTGCGGCTCCAGCGGAACGAACCACAGCAGCACGGCCGGCACCACGCCCATGAGCAGCAGCCGGGCAAAGAGCCCGATGCTCAGCAGGTCCGCCGCTTCGGCGTGGTCGGTTTCCACCACATTGCGGATCATTTCCCGGTCGAAGGCCGTGCCGAAGGCATCCGTGAAGTAGGCGCACAGCGCGGCGATGATGAACATCAGGCTGGCGCAGACGCGCATGGCATTGCGCCCCGGCATCAGGAGCAGCAGCAGGGCATGCAGGAACAGCAGCAGCAGCGCCAGCGCGGCATAGAACAGCCACGGCGCCGCGCCCGACCCCATCGCGGCGACGGTCTGGACCCAGAAGCGCTGGTTGTAGAACAGCAGCCACAGCACGGCGGCGAGGACGGCAAAGCCGGCATCACTGAGGCGCGGCAGGGCCAGGAGGCGTCGTATACCCATGCAGGTAGGACGCCGGCAAAGCCGGAATCAATCGCCGCCGCCCCGCGGCCCGCCGCGGGCTAGAAGCGCAGTGTGCCCTCCAGCGCAATGCCGCGCGGCGGGTCGGTGAAGCCATAGTAGCTGCGGGCACCGAACAGGCGGCTCGCCAGCGGGGTATCGCCCGCGTAACTCACCGTGGTCTCGTCGGTCAGGTTGCGGCCCACCAGCGCCACCTCCCAGCCGCCGGCAGCCGGGCCCAGGGCGAGGCGTGCATTGAGCTTGTAGAACGCGTCCTGGGTGGTGACCGGATCCAGCGTCAGCGACTGCAGGAACTTGCTGCTGTAGAGCACGTCGGTAGTGGCCGACAGCATCAGGCTGCCGCCCAGCGGCCAGCTGTAGCTGGCTGAGAGCACGCCCGTGACCTTGGGCGCCAGCTGGTTGCCATAGCCCGCGTAGTCGCAGTTGCCGGCATTGGGGCCGCTCGCCAGCGGCGCACGGCCGTAGTAGCACTGCCCGAAATAGTCGGTCCACTCGAAATCGAGGTAGGCCAGCGAGCCGGAGAGCAGCAGGCGCGGCGCCGGACGCCAGCGGCCTTCCAGCTCCACGCCGCGCACCTCGGCGCTGCCATTGCCGACGTTGAAACCGATGGCGCCGTCGAAGGCGGTGGTCTGCAGATCCTTGTAGTCGGTGTAGAACACGGCGGCGCTCAATTCGGCCGAACGGCCGACGGCGGTCTTGAGGCCGAGTTCGTAGGTCGTGGCTTTCTCGTCCTCGAACATGAAGCTGCCGCTGGTCAGCGGCGTGCCGCCCGGCACCGGAGGCTTGTTGGAGCGGGCGTCGAAGCCGCCGGCCTTGTAACCCTGCGACCAGGACAGATACAGCAGCGCGTCGCCCGCGAAGTTGTACTGCAGGTTCACCAGAGGCGAGAAATTGTTCTCGGAGCGCGAACCCGCGAGGCTGTGCGGCACGATGCCCAGCACCTGCGCGAACAGCGGCCGCACCTGCGCCGGCAGATCCGGCCCGCCCAGGCCGCTGGTCAGGCGCGTGACACGCGTGCCGTCCTTGTCCTCATTGCTGTAACGGCCGCCGGCGGTGAGGCGCAGCGAATCGGTGAGGCGCAAAGTCAGCTGCGCGAACGCCGACCACAGCCGGCTGTTCTGCGTGAACGCGCGCGGATTGGCGGCATTGCGGAAGGCCCCGGCAAGTCCGGCGCAGGTGGCCAGCGAATTGCAGATGCCCTGCTGCTGGAAGGCGCTGGTGAGCACCGGGACCACCAGGCTGTTCGGCGGCACGTACAGGTAATCGCTCTCGTCCAGGGCGTAGTCCTGGAAGAACAGGCCGGTGATCCACGACAGGCGCTGGCTGCTGGGAGAGGCCAGCCGCAGCTCCTGGCTGAACTGGTGATAGTCCTCCATGATGCCGGCGTTGAATATCGTCGCACCGACGAAATCGCAGTCGCACAGTTCATCGAGCTGGTACTGGCTGTAGCCGGTGACCGAAGTGAGCGTGAGGTCATTGGCGAAGGTGTAATCCACCGTGAGCGCGACTTCCGCGTTGGTGATCTCGCTGCTGTCGCCGTTGGAGGAGCGGCGGTAGTCGATGACATTGTTGGCCGCCGAAGCGTCCTGGCCCTGCGGGAAGGCGGGGAGCGGGCCGGCGATGATCTGGCTGTAACGCAGGCCCGTCAGTGGCCCGGCGGTGATCGGCGTCTCGCCGAAGATCTCGATCTGGCGTCCCCTGGTCTGGTATCTGCCGCTCTCGATGCGCAGCGCCGCCTTCAGCGCGTCGGAGGGCGTCCAGGTCAGCGTGACGCGGCCGCCCATGTCGCGGCGCTGCGGCTCGCTGCGATCCAGAGTGAGATTGCGCACATAGCCGTCGGCGTTGCGGTAGTAGAGGGCGCCGCGCGCGCCGAAGGTCTCGCTGAGCGGCCCCGACATCACGGCCGTGGCGATGCGGTCATGGGTCTCGAAGTCATCCGAGAGGCGCAGCAATGCCTCGAACTCGGAACCGGGCTGGTTGCTGACCAGGTTCACCGCGCCGGCCACGGCATTCTTGCCGAACAGCACCGGCTGCGGACCGCGCAGCACCTCGATGCGGGCCAGATCGAAGAAGGGCAGGCGCGACTGCGTGCCGCGGCCCCGGTAGATGCCGTCGGAATAGACGCTCACGGACTGCTCGAAGCCCTGGTTCAGGCCCGAGCCGATGCCGCGGATGTAGATGTTGTTCGCGATGCCGGTTTCGGTCATCTGCAGATTGGGCACGTAGGCCTTGAGGTCGTCCATGCGGACGATGCCGGCTTCGGCGAGCTTGTCGCCGGAGACTGCATTCACCGACAGCGGCACATCGCGCAGCGACTCCGCGCGCTTCTGGGCCGTGACGACGATTTCCTCCAGCACGGTACTGTCATTACCGGCCTGCTGCGCGGGCAGCGCCAGCGGCACGGCTGCCAGCAGCAATGCGAACCGCACCGAACGGGCTATGGAGTCATGCATGATCGATCCCCTTCCTGGATGGCGCAGATATATCATGCAACGGCGCAGATCGACAGACGAGGACAGGATGAGGATCGGCAAGCCGATGATGCTGGTGACGACACCGGTTGGCCTTGCAGCGGGTGTCTATGAGGGCTACCACATGGCCGGACCAGTGATGACCGTGGCGGTGGTGATGATCCTGTCTTTCGGAGCCGGCATCGCATGGACCGTGCTGCGCGCCCGGCGCGAGCAGCGCGCGGCTCAGGCGGAAAATCCACGCTGAAGCGGAGGCTGCGGATCTTTCACAGCAAGGCCATTGCCGCGGCACCGGCTGCGGCCACCTGGCCGTCCTGGATGGACTGCACGCCGGAAACGCCGATGCTGCCCACCACCTCTCCATCGCTGGTCAGCGGCAATCCGCCCTCGACGGGAATGACACCGGGCAGGGCCATCATGTGCATCCGGCCCTCGGCCAACATGTCCTGGAATGCCCGGGTCGGACGGCGGAACAGCAACGCGGTACGCGCCTTGTCCTGGGCCACCGGCACCGAGCCGGGCAGGGCGCCATCGGCACGCTCGAGATAGAGGAGATGGCCACCCTGGTCGAGCACGGCGATGACGACATTCCAGCCCTCGGCGCGCGCCTTCGCCGACGCGGCCGCAGCGATCTTCCTGGCGTCATCGAGCGAGAGCGTCCTGCGGGTCAGCATGGTCACACCGAGCGGCCCAGCACCGAGGCGGTCGCAGCCAGCTCCTCCAGCAGCGACAGCGATGCCCGCCCCGACAGCGCGAAGGGATCCAGTTCAGCCTTCTCGGCGTACTTGAGCAGCAGCGAAGGGTTCACCTTGTCCGCGTTCACCTGGCCCATGGTCCAGCCGCCAAAGCGCCGCTCGTGGATCTCCTCGAAGGACAGCAGCCGCACTTGAGTGTGGCGCGGATCGCGCGCGATGGCGTTGAAGGTCTCGCAGACTTCATCGCGGCCACCCTCCAGCACCTGCAGGAACACCTTGTCGCTGTAGCAGAGGATGCCGGTGATGCCATGCGCGGGATTGTGTTTCTGGCATTCGGCGAGCACGCCGGCGACCAGCTTGGCACCTGGCGGCTGGGCCGCACGACTGGCATAGAGCAGTCTCACTAACATGGCGGCCTCACTGCTTCAGACGGATGAGCGAGAGGAATTCGCGGCGCAGCGTGTGGTCCTTGAGGAAGGAGCCGCGCATCACGCTGTTGATCATCTGCGCGTTGTCGTCCTTCACGCCGCGCCAGTGCATGCAGTAGTGGTCGGCTTCCATCACCACCGCAAGGCCGTCCGGGTTGACCTTGTGCAGCAGCAGCTCGGCCACCTGCGTGATGGCCTCTTCCTGGATCTGCGGCCGGCTCATGATCCAGTCGGCCAGACGCACGTATTTCGACAGGCCGATGAGGTTTGAATGCTCGTTGGGGATGAGTCCGATCCACAGGCGCCCGATGATGGGGCAGAAGTGATGGCTGCAGGCACTGCGCACCTTCACTGGACCTACGATCATCAGCTCGTTGAGCCGCTCGGCATTGGGGAATTCGGTGACGGCGGGCGCGGCCACGTAGCGGCCGCGGAACACTTCGGTGACGTACATCTTCGCCACACGCCGCGCCGTGTCCTGGGTGTTGTGATCGCTGCGGGTGTCGATGACGAGGCTTTCGAGCACGGCCTGCATGCGCGTGGCCACTTCGCCCACCAGCTCGTCGAGCTCTCCCGGTTCGACGAACTCGGCGATGTTGTCATTGGCGTGGAACCGGCGGCCGGCGCGCTGGATGCGGCGGCGGATGCGCTCGGAAACCGCCGCGCCGGGTGTGGCCGCGGGCGCCACCTTCCTTGCTTTGCTCATCGCGCGAGTCTAGGGCCGCGAGCCGGCCCAGGCCAGCCGCAGGGCACATAATCGGCCCCCGCCGGACCCCTGTGGTACCCTTCGTCGCCTCTACAACCTTTGATGACGAGAAGAGAGGCCGACACATGACGACCAAACTCGACAAGCCCCTGAAGCGCGAAATCCTCATCGACGACAAGCCGTACACGCTCACGATCGACGCCGCCGGCCTGAAACTGGTGGAGAAGGGGCGCCGCAATGGCCACGAAGCCAGCTGGAAGCAGATCCTCGGCGCCGGCGCCGCGGACGAGCCCGTCTCGGGCCTGTAGCGAGCCGCCGCGCCCGCGCGCGGCCTACATCGCAAGCCACTGCGCGACGAGGGCCGGTTCCGGCTGGCCCTGCGCCTCCGGCGGCACATTCTGGCGGACCGATGCGTCCGCCATCCCCCGGTTCCAACTGTGCGGCCTGTGCTTGCCTCGGACCGCGGAATCGGTGAGATTGCACCGCAATGATGCGCCCCCGAATTCACCTGTTTCGACAGGCCCTGGCACTGGCCGCTGTGCTGGCCGCGCTGCCCGCCGCCGCGACCGTATACGACTTCGACGAGGCGGCCAATGGCCTCTTCGGCCGCGAGGAGCGCGTGACCACTCGTTACGAGGACACCCTCTACGAGATCGCCCGGCGCTTCAGCCTCGGCTCGGAGGAGGTGGTACGCGTGAACCCGGGCCTGGATCCCTGGCTGCCGGGAGCAGGCAAGCCCATCGTGATTCCCGGGCAGCGCATCCTGCCCTCCGGTCCGCGCGAGGGCATTGTGGTAAACCTGCCCGAGCACCGCCTGTACTACTTCCCGAAGGCGGCGCCCGGCCAGAAACGCAAGGTCTATACCTACCCGGTCAGCATCGGCAAGATGGACTGGCACACGCCGCTGGGGCGCACCACTGTGGTCAACAAGCGCGAGCGTCCCACCTGGACGCCGCCGGAATCAGTGCGGCGCGAACACCGGGAGCGCGGTGACCCCCCGCTGCCGGCCGTGGTGCCCGCCGGCCCCGACAACCCCCTGGGACTGTATGCCATGCGCCTGGGGATCCCGGGCGGCGCCTACCTGATCCACGGCACGAACAACCCCATCGCGGTAGGCATGGCCGTCACCCACGGCTGCATCCGGATGTACCCGGAAGACATCGCGGAGCTGTTCCCCATGGTGGCGGTGGGGACCCCCGTCTACCTCGTCAACGAGCCCGTGAAGGTGGCCTGGGTGGCGGGGCAGCTGGTGCTGGAAGCCCACCCCCCGGTCAACGCCGAGGGACAGTCCATGGAGCCGGATCTGGCTGTTTTTGAAGGCCTGCTGGACAACGCCCTGGGTGCCAATACCGTCGCCATCCACTGGGATCTGGCGAGGTCGGAACTGAGCAAGGCGCGGGGAATGCCAGTGGTCGTCGGACTGGCTGCCCAGCCAATGGAGTTGAACGCGGCGGCGAATTCGCTATAGTTCGCTGCCCGTTAGCCCGATGGTCGGGCTAACTCTCTGATTTGGCATAAGAACTCCCAGCCAGATGTCTGAACGCGACAACGGTCGATTCGAAATAGACGACGAATTCCTCACCGACCAGGAAGACGGCAACGACTACGACCGTCTGCTTGACCGGGTGGATAAACGCGTGCGCGACAAGGGCAAGAAGGGCAAGGCGGCCTGGAGCAAGCTCGAAGAGGTGCTCGCGGACCGCAAGCTGCAGAAGGATCTGCAGGACTACGAAGACCTGGACGGTTGATCTTTCGCTCCCAATCTCTGCTGCGGAGATTCCCATGA
The DNA here is from genome assembly GCA_049841155.1 of Steroidobacteraceae bacterium. Classification (GTDB taxonomy): domain Bacteria; phylum Pseudomonadota; class Gammaproteobacteria; order Steroidobacterales; family Steroidobacteraceae; genus ZC4RG30. The sequence goes on along the minus strand of JASGHI010000003.1, from coordinate 509,928 downwards.
ATGAGCGCCGCGATGCGCGCTGGATCGTGCTGAAGTTCGGCGGCACGAGCGTTTCGACCCTGTCCAACTGGCGCAACATCGGCGCCGTGGTCCGCAAGCGCCAGGCCGAAGGCGCGCAGGTGCTGATCGTGCATTCGGCGGTGAGCAAGATCACCGACCAGCTGGAGAAACTGCTGGGCGCCGCGCTGCTGGGCGAACATGAAGAAGTGCTGGGCGCCATCGAGGCGCGGCACCTGCAGCTGTGCGAAGAGCTGGGCGTGGGCCGCAGCCCGCAGCTCGAGGGTTATTTCACCGAGCTGCGGCAGATCGCGCAGGGCATTCATCTCACGCGTGAGATCAGCGACCGCACGCGGGCGCGCGTGATGGGCAACGGCGAACTCATGTCTACCGAGATCGGCTCGCGCTTCCTCAAGGCGCAGGGTATCGACGTGGCCTGGTGGGACGCGCGCACTGGCCTTGCGGCCGAGGAGCGCAGCCATGCCTCGGCGCGCGGCAACTGGCTTTCCGCCACCTGCGATTTCTCGCCCGATGCGCCTCTGGCGGCGCGCCTCGAGGCACTGGCGCCGGTGGTGATCACGCAGGGTTTCATCGCCAGCAACGCGGCCGGTGACACTGTGCTGCTGGGCCGCGGCGGTTCGGACACCTCCGGTGCCTATTTCGCGGCCAAGCTGCAGGCGCGACGCCTGGAGATCTGGACCGACGTGCCGGGCATGTTCAGCGCCAACCCGCGTTCCACGCCGGCTTCGCGCCTGCTGCGCGAACTGCACTACGACGAGGCGCAGGAGATCGCCAGCAGCGGCGCCAAGGTGCTGCATCCGCGCTGCATCCTGCCGGTGCGCCTGTACGGCATTCCATTGCGCGTGTACGCCACGCAGATGCCGGACATGGAAGGCACGCACATTTCGGCCAACCCCATCGACAGCTCGGCCAAGGTCAAGGCCGTGTGCGTGAAGAAGGGCATCACCCTGGTGTCGCTGGAAAGCCCCGGCATGTGGCACGAAGTGGGTTTCCTCGCCGACGCCTTCCAGGTCTTCAAGTCGCATGGGCTGTCGGTGGACCTGGTGTCCACCTCCGAGACCAATGTCACCGTGTCGCTGGATCCGCAGGCCAACACCATGGACCAGCAGGTCATGGATGCGCTGCTGCAGGACCTGTCGGCACTGTGCCGCGCGCAGATCATCGGGCCCTGCGCTTCGGTGAGTCTGGTGGGCCGCAAGATCCGCGGCATCCTGCACCGGCTCGGCGAGGCGCTGGAATTCTTTGCGGACCAGAAGATCCATCTGGTCAGCCAGGCCGCCAACGACCTGAACTTCACCTTCGTCGTGGACGAAGGGCAGGCCGACCGCCTCGTGAACCAGCTGCACGCGCTGCTGATCCACCCGCAGCCCGGCGAGCGCGTGCTGGGCCCGACATGGGAGGACTTGTTCCGCAAGCCGGAAGAAAACGCACCGCGCGAGCCATGGTGGTGGCAGCAGCGCAGCGCCGATCTCATCGCCGCACTGGGCGCCCGTCGAGGCCGCCTATGTCTACGACAGCGCGACGCTGCGAAAGGCGGCGGCTGAACTCAACAGCCTCAAGGCCGTGCAGCGCGTGCACTACGCGGTGAAGGCCAACTGGCACCCCGAAATCCTGAAGCTGCTGCACGCCGCCGGCGTAGCGATGGAATGCGTGTCGCAGGCCGAACTCGAGCATGTATTTCGTACGCTGCCGCAGCTGCCGCCGGCGCAGGTGCTGTTCACGCCGAATTTTGCGCCGCGCTCCGAATACGAATGGGCGCTGGCGCGCGGCGTGAACGTCACCATCGACAACCTGCATGCGCTGCGCGAATGGCCGGAGCTGTTCCGCGGCCGCGAGCTGCTGGCGCGCGTGGATACCGGCACCGGCCGCGGCCACCATCATCATGTGCGCACCGCCGGCACCTACGCCAAGTTCGGCGTGCCGCTGGCGGAGCTGCCGGAACTGGCCGAAAAGGCCCGCGCCGCCGGCGCGAAGATCACGGGGCTGCATGCCCACGTGGGCAGCGGCATCTTCGACATCCAGAACTGGACGCAGACCGCAGACGACCTTGCCGATGCCGCCGCGCATTTCCCCGATGTGCGCGTACTCAATATCGGTGGCGGCTTTGGTGTACCGGATGCCCGGCAGCGCCAGCCGGTGGATCTGACCGCGCTCGACCAGGCATTGCTGGCGTTCAAGGCCGAGCAGCCGCGCTTCGAACTGTGGATCGAACCGGGCCGTTATCTCGTGGCGCTGGCCGGTGTGCTGCTGGCGCGCGTCACGCAGCTCAAGCAGAAGGGCGAACAGGGCTACGTGGGCGTGGCCACCGGCATGAACGCGCTGATCCGCCCGGCGCTGTATGGGGCCTTCCACCAGATCGTGAACCTGTCGCGCCAGGATGACCCGGTGGTCGGCAGCTTCGATGTGGTGGGGCCGATCTGCGAGACCGGTGATGTGCTCGGGCATGACCGGCTGCTGCCGGTCACGCACGAAGGTGACGTGCTGCTCATCGCCAACGCCGGCGCCTACGGGCGTTCGATGGCTTCGAGCTACAACCTGCGGCAGCCGCCGGAAGAACTGCTGCTGGGCTGAACGCGGAGCAGGGGCGGCCTACAGCTATGGTCCGGCGCCGAGACGGGCACGATGCCGCGCCGCCAGCTCAGCCACCACCGTATTCAGCGACAACCCCCGCGCGCGCAGCAGCAGCGCCAGGTGGAACAGCAGGTCGGCCGATTCACTCACCAGTTCGGCATTGTCCCCGGCCTGGGCGGCGAGGGCGACTTCCACGCCTTCCTCACCCACCTTCTGCGCCATGCGCTTGGTGCCCCTGGCGTAGAGCTTTGCGGTGTAGCTGCCTTCAGGGTTTTCGGCAATGCGCTGATTCGATCACTTCTTCCAGCCGCGCCAGGAAGCCGATGCCGTCGCTGGCGGGCAGAGAACCATCGCCGAAGCAGGTGGTGGTGTTGCGATGGCAGGCAGGACCCGCCGGCTGCACGCGCAGCAGCAACGTGTCGTTGTCGCAATCAGCCTGCACGGAAACCAGCTTGAGCGTGTTGCCCGAGGTCTCGCCCTTTTCCCACAGCCGCTGCTTCGAGCGGCTCCAGAACACCACACGGCCGCGTTGCAGGGTGGCTTCCAGCGCCTCGCGGTTCAGGTAGCCCAGCATCAGTACGGCCTCGGTACGCGCATCCTGCACGATGCCGGGCAGCAGGCCGTCGCCCTTGCTCCAGTCGAGCGCGTCGATATCCAGCGCAGTCTGGCTCACAGGCGCACCTCGATATGGCGTTCGCGCAGATAGCGTTTGAGATCGGGAATGGCGATCTGGCCGCTGTGGAACACGCTGGCGGCCAGCGCCGCATCGGCGGCCTTCTGCTCGAACAGATCGAGCGAAATGTTCCGGCGCGCCCGCGCCGCCGGAGGCCACCAGCGGCACCGAACAGCGCATACGCGCGGCCTTCAGCTGCGGCAGGTCATAGCCGCGGCGCACGCCGTCGCTGGCCATGCAGTTGAGCACGATCTCGCCGGCGCCGCGCGCCTGCACCTCATCCACCCAGGCCAGCGTATCGCGGCCGGAATCGCGGCTGCGATCCGGGTCGCCGGTGAACTGGTACACAGTGAAGCGCCCGTCGGGCAGCGTCTGGCTGTCGATGCCCACCACCACGCACTGCGAACCGAAGCGGCGCGCGAGGCGTTCGATCAGCGGCGGGTCGGCAAGGGCAGGGGAGTTGATGGAAACCTTCTCGGCGCCGGCATTGAGCACGGCTTCGGCATCGGCCTCGGAGCGGATGCCACCGGCCACGCAGAAAGGGATGTCGAGCACCTCTGCCACGCGCGCGATCCACGCGCGGTCCACCGAACGGCCTTCGGGGCTTGCCGTGATGTCGTAGAACACCAGTTCGTCCGCGCCCTCGTCACGGTAGCGGGCGGCCAGTTCCAGAATGTCGCCCACCACACGGTGGTCGCGGAAACGCACGCCCTTGACCACCTGGCCATCGCGCACGTCCAGACAGGGAATCAACCGGCGCGCAAGTATGGCTGCAACTCCTCCATGCTGATGCGATCCTCGAGCAGTGCCTTGCCGCTGATGGCCGCCGGCATGCCGAGACCGGCAAGCTGCGCAAGATCGCCCGCATCGCGCACACCGCCCGAAGCCTGCCAGCGGATGAGGGGAAAACGCCGCAGCGCTTCGCGGTACAGGTCCAGGTTGGGGCCCTGCAGCGCGCCATCGCGCTCGATATCCGTGCACAGCACATGGGTCAGCGGCGTGTCGGCGAAGCCCTCCAGCAACTCCCACAGCGACAGCGGCTACTTCGTTCACCCAGCCGCGGGTGCGCACGCGGGGCACGCCGGCCTCGTCCACGCGCACATCGATGGCGAGGCATATGCGCTGCGGCCCGTACGCCGCCAGCACCTCGCGCAGCAGCGCCGGGTTCTCCACCGCCGCGCTGCCGATGACCACGCGCGCCACGCCGCAGGCAAAGCGCCTGGTCGATGGCGGCGCGGTGCCGCAGCCCGCCGCCCAGCTGTATCGACAGCCGGCCCATCGCAGCCAGCTCGCGGATCAGCGCATGATTGCCCGGCGTGCCATCGCGCGCGCCATCCAGATCCACCACATGCAGCCAGCGCACGCCATGGTCCGCATAGCGCGCCAGCAGATCGCGCGGATCGATGGCGTAGCGCGTCTCGGCGCCGAATTCGCCCTTGAGCAGGCGCACGCACTGGCCGCCCCGCAGGTCTATCGAAGGAATGACGATCATCTAGTTTTCAATTGCCAGGAAATTCGCAAGCAGCCGCGCGCCGGCCTTGGCCGAGCGCTCGGGATGGAATTGCACGCCACGGAAATTGCCGCGCCGCACGGCGGCCGGCACCGGGCGCGCCATAGTCGGTGACGGCCAGCGTCGCCTCGTCGACGGACGCGGCATAGCTGTGCACGAAGTACACATAGTCCGCGGCACCGAAACCGGCGAACAAAGGATCCGGCCGCAGCAGTTCAAGATGTGTTCCAGCCCATGTGCGGCACGGGATGATCGGCATCGGCGTGCATGCGCGACACATGACCCGGCAGCACGCCCAGGCAGCGCGTTGCAGGCTCGCCGGCCGGCGCCTCATCCGAACTCTCGAACAGCAGCTGCATGCCGAGGCAGATGCCCAGCAGCGGCTGCCTGAGCGTCGCGATGCGCCGCGCAAGCCCGCCTGCTCCAGCCGCTCCATGGCATCGAAGGCCGCGCCCACGCCGGGCAGCAGCACATGCGTCGCCGCCTCGATGCGCGCCAAGTCTGTGGTGACCTCGGCGCGCGCGCCCAGGCGTTGCAGCGCATGCAGCAGCGAGGCGAGGTTGGCGCCGCCGCTGTCGATGACGGCCACTTCCGCCATGGTCTACAGCACTCCCTTGGTCGAAGGCAGCTCGCTGCCTTCGCGGCGCAAGGCCTGCCGCAGCGCACGGCCCACGCCCTTGAAACAGGCCTCGACCATGTGGTGCGTGTTCTCGCCCGACACACTGATGTGCAGCGCCGCGCCCAGCGTCTCGGCGAAGGAGCGGAAGAAATGCGGCACCAGCTCGGTGGCGAGCCCCCCGACCTCGGTGCGCGGGAAGCGCCCCTCGAACACCGAATAGGGGCGGCCGGAAAGGTCCATGGCCACCTGCACCCGCGTCTCGTCCATGGGCAGCAGGAAGCCGTAGCGCGCCGATGCCGCGCTTGTCGCCCAGCGCCTGGCGCACGGCGCTGCCCAGCGCCAGCGCGCAGTCCTCGACCGTGTGATGCTCGTCGATGTGCAGGTCGCCCTGGCACTCGAGCTTCAGCGAGAAGCCGCCGTGCTTGGCCAGCTGCTCCAGCATGTGGTCGAAGAAGCCATGGCCAGTGGCGATCAGGATGGGCGTCTCGGCATCCAGATCGATGTCGATGCGCGACCTTCGGTTTCGCGCGTCTCGCGCGCAAGGTGCGCGCGGCGCGCCAGCAGTTCCTGGGCGATGGCCTGCCAGGTTTCGGCGAGGCTGCCATCGCGCCGCACGCGCAGGCCCCGCAAGCCGAGGTTCCTGCGCCAGCTCCAGGTCCGTATCCCGGTCGCCGACCACCGCGCTGCGCGCGCGGTCCACGCGTACGCGCTCGAAGTAGTCACCCACATGCCGCGCATCGGGCTTGCGGCAGGCGCAGCCATCGGCCGGCCGGTGCGGGCACACGAAAGTCTCGTCGAAGCTCAGGCCCTGGCTCTCGAAGCTGTGCACGATGAACTCGTGCACGCGCTCGAACTGCTCGCGCGGAAAGCGAGGCCGTGCCCAGGCCATCCTGGTTGGTCACCATCACCAGGCGATAACCGCTCGCGACCAGCCGCTGCAGGGCGGCGAACACACCGGGCATGAAGCGCACCTTGTCGAGGCTGTCCACCTGCTCGTCGGCGGGTTCCTCGACCAGCGTGCCATCGCGGTCCACGAACAGCACGGGCAGGGCATCGGCACTCATCGCAGGCTCTCCAGCAGGCGGTCGTTCTGCTCCGGCGTGCCCACGGAGATCCGCAGGCTCCCCGGCAGCGCATTCTGGCGCACGTCGCGGATGATGAGGCCGGCACCGCGCACACGCCGCAGCACTTCGTCCGCATCGACGCAGTCCACCAGCAGGAAATTGGCATCCGACGGCCACACACGCCCGATGCCCGGCAGGGCAGCGAGAGCCGCGGCAAGCCGTGCACGCTCGGCCAGCAAGCGCTGAACGCCTTCACTGCATGCGCGCCAGTGCCGCAGGCGCAAGCAGCGGCGTCACCGCTTCGACGGTCATCTCCGTGATGGCGTAGGGCGGAATCACCTTGTGCGCCAGCGCAATGATGGCCTCCGAGGGCAATCAGCGCGCCGCAGCGCGCGCCGGCCAGGCCATGCGCCTTGGACAAGGTGCGCAGGATGGCGAGGTTCGGCAGCGCATCCAGGCGCGAACACAGGCTCGGCACAGACGCGAACTCGATGTAGGCCTCATCCACCACCAGCAGCGCGCGGCCGTCGAGCGCGCGCAGCCAGCCGCTCCAGCTGCTCCACGGGCACGTGCATTGGCCGTGGGATTGTTGGGTGAGCAGACGAACACCAGCTTGGTGTTGTCATCCACCGCAGCGAGGATGCCTTCCACATCCAGCGCGAAGCCCGCTGCGGCCTGCAGCGGCACGGCGCGCAGCGCGGCGCCCTGGATTCGCGCGGCCACGGCGTACATGCCGAAGGTGGGCGGACAGTGGATGACATTGTCCTGTCCGGCGCGGCAGAACACGCGCACCAGCAGGTCGATGGCCTCGTCGCTGCCGCGCCCCACCAGCAGCTGCTGCGGCGCGCACGCCATAAAGCGCCGCCAGCCCCTCGACCAGCGACGGCGGCTGCGGCTCGGGATAGCGGTTGAGGCCCGCCTGCGACACATCGCCCTGCACGCGCCATGGCAGCTCGTTGGCATGCATGCGCGTGAGCGCAGGCTCCCACGCCGCGTGCCGGTAAGGCGTCCAGCGCGAGGATTTCCGGCCGCGCGCGCTCGATGATGCCGCTCATCAGGCTGCTCCCTGCGCCAATGTGGCGAGCCGCACCGTCACGGCGCGCGCATGACCATCCAGGCCTTCAAGGTCGGCCAGCGTCTGCGCCACCGGTCCCAGCCGCGCCAGCCCCGCGGCGGTGAGCTCCTGCACAGTGACCCGCTTCTGGAAATCCGCCAGCGACAGGCCGCTGTAGGCGCGCGCATAGCCATAGGTGGGCAGCACGTGGTTGGTACCCGAGCAGTAGTCGCCCATGGATTCGGGAGACCAGGCGCCGAGGAACACCGAGCCGGCGTTCTGCACCCCGTCCAGCAGCGCGCGCGGCGCAGCAGTCTGGATGATGAGGTGCTCGGGCGCATAGCGGTTCGAAACAGCCAGCGCCGTGGCGATATCGCTCACGATGACGGCGCGGCAATTGCGTGCGGATTGCGCCAGCACCGCGCTGCGCGACAGACGCTGCAGCTGGGACGCTGAATTCCACGGCCACGGCTTCGGCCAGCGCGCGCGAATCCGTGACCAGCAACGCCTGCGCCAGCACATCGTGCTCAGCCTGCGCCAGCAGATCCGCGGCGACGAAGGCCGGATTCGCTGCCGCATCGGCGATCACCAGCACTTCGGAAGGCCCGGCCGGCAGATCGCAGGCCGCGCCCTCGGAATCTGCCGCCACCAACTGCTTCGCAGCCGTGGTCAGCGCCGTGCCTGGACCGAAGATCTTGTCCACCTTCGGTATCGAAGCCGTGCCATAGGCCATGGCGGCCACGGCCTGCGCGCCACCGGCCTTGAACACTTTGTCGATGCCGCAGCGCCTTGCCGCCACCAGCACGGCCGCATTGGCATGGCCATCGGGCCGCAGGCGGCGTGCACAGCACGCGCTCGGGACAACCGGCGATCAGCGCCGGCACCGCCGTCATGATCACGGTGGAGGGCAGGGGAGCCGACCCTGCCGGCACATAGAGGCCCACGCGCCGGAATGGGGCGGAACACGCGCTCGCAGCGCACGCCAGGCATGATCTCAATATCCAGCGGCCCGGCGACGCTGCGCGGCATGGAAGCGCTTCACATTGTCGATGGCCGTTTCGATGGCAGCGATCTGTACGGCAGTGAGCAGCCTTCTCGGCGGCGGCAAACTCCTCCGCTCCCACCTGCACCGCGCTCATCGTGGCGTGATCGAAGCGCGCCGGCAAAGCGCAGCAATGCCGCATCGCCGTCGGTGCGCACTTCGCCGATGATGGAGCGCGCCAGCTGCTCCACATCACTGCGCGTCCCGATTCGCGGCCGGGCAAGCGCCGCGGCGCGGCCGGCTTCATCCAGCCCGTTCCAGTCCAGTATCTGCATGGCTCAGCTCAGCATTTTCTCGACCGGCAGCACCAGCAATGCGCTGGCCCCCGCGGCCTTGAGGCTTTCCAGGGTTTCCCAGAACACGTTCTCGCGGCACACCGCATGGATGGCCACCTTGTCGCTGGAACCCTCCAGCGGAATGATGGTGGGCGACTCGCTGCCGGGCAGCAGCTCGCGGATGCGCGGCAGCGCCGCGCGCGGGGCATGCAGCATGATGTACTTGCTCTCCTTCACCTGTTCCACGCCGTCGATGCGCAGCAGCAGGCGCGAGATCCACTCTTCCTTGAACACCGGCAGCTTCACCGGCGTGCGGATCAGCACCACCTGGCTCGGCAGCACCGTGTGCACCTCGCGCAGGTGATTGGCCTGCAGCGTGGAGCCCGAAGACACCAGGTCGCAGATCACGTCGGCGCGCCCCAGCCGCGGCGCAATCTCCACCGCTCCCGACAACGTGACGATCTCGGCTTCGATGCTGCTCGCGGCGCAGGAAATCCGCAAGGATGGCAGGGTAGGTGGTGGCGATGCGCCGGCCCTGCAGGCTGCCAAGGCCCTCCCACGGCTGGCCCTCGGGCACCGCGATCGACAGCCGGCAATGGCCGAAATCCAGCTGCCGCAGCACCTCGAAGCGGGCGGCGGCGCCGCGCTCGGCCATCTCCAGCCGCCGCTCCTCGAGCACATTGAGACCCACCAGCCCGAGATCGCAGACATCCTCCTGCACCAGGTCGGGAATATCGTCGTCGCGCACGAACAGCACATCCAGCGGCAGGTTCTCGCCAAAGCCCATGAGCTGGTCCTTGCCGCGCGAGAGCTTCAGGCCGCAGCGTCCCAGCAGATCCAGCGAGTGTTCCGTGAGCCGGCCCGACTTCTGCACGGCAAGCTTGAGGCGGGTGTCTTTGTCCATGGTCTTCATCCGTTGCGGTTGCCGTCGAGGCGGCGCACAGCCACCGAGTAGCCGCCGTTGCCCGCGGCGAGACACCGGGCCACGCGCCCGATGGTGGTGACGCTGACACCGGTAAGCCGGTGGATCTCGCGATAGGGCAGATCCTTCTGCAGGCACTCCACCACCGCCCAGCGGTCGGCCATGGCCTGCAACTCGGCCGGCGTGCACAGATCGCGCAGGAAGGCGCGCATTTCCTCGGGCGTGCGCGCAGTCAGCAGCGCGGCAACCAGGCTGCGTTCGACCTGGGCCTCCTGGCGGGAGGAAAGGGGGCGGTTGGCTTTCATCTAATGTATTAACACGTTAATACGATGGAACAATCATACGCGGTCAGGCCGGTTGCTGTAAACCCGTATGAACCCTAGAATTCATGGTTTTTCGCCACGCAAATTCTCCAGCGTCATGGATCCAGTCATGCAGGAGGGGGTGCTTCGGATACCCGGTCCCGTGCCCCTTCACCATGGGGGCGCGCTGCCGTCGCTGGCCATCGGCTGGAGCCTGTCCGGCGCCCTGGATCGCCCGGTGGTGCTGGCGCTGGGCGGAATTTCCGCCTCGCGCAAGGTCTTCGATCCCGAGGACAGCCGCGAAGGCTGGTGGCACGAGATCGTCGGCCCCGGCAAGGCGCTGGACACCGACCGCCTGACGGTCCTCGGCATGGACTACATCGGCGGCAGCGGCCTCAGCACCGGCCCTGAACCGGGTACCCCATTCCCCAGCATTTCAAGCTATGACCAGGCCGAAGCCGCGCTGAAGCTGCTGGACCATCTGGGCATCGAGCGCCTGGCGGCCATAGTCGGAGCCTCCTACGGCGGCATGGTGGCGCTGGCCTTCGGTGAACGTCACCCGGAACGCGTGCAGCGCCTGGTCGTGATCAGCGCCGCCGACATGCCGCACCCCATGGCCACGGCCTGGCGCAGCGTCCAGCGCAACATCGCGCGGCTGGGGCTCAAGGCCGGCTGTGCAGTCGAGGCGCTCGAACTGTCGCGGGCGCTGGCCATGTCCACTTATCGCAGCCCCGAGGAATTCGCGGCGCGATTCCGCGGCAACGCGCGGCAGGAGCAGGGCCGTCATGTATTCCCGGTGGAGGACTATCTCGGCGCCCGCGGCCGCCACTATGCGGCGCGCAACCGTCCCGAATCCTTCATCTGCCTGTCCGAATCCATCGACCTGCACCAGGTGGATGCAACGCGGGTAACAGTGCGTACCGAGGTGGTGGCCGTGCGCGAGGACCAACTGGTGCCGCTGGCCGACATGCGGGCCATGACCGCGCGCCTGCCCAATGCCCGCCTGCATGAAATTTCATCGCTGCTCGGCCATGACGCCTTCCTCAAGGAGGCCGAGCAGCTCAAAGCCATATTGAGCACCGTTTCGCCAGGAGAGTCCGCGTGACCGATCGCCCCGAATTCACCACCCGCGCCGTGCGCGCCGGCCTCGATACCGACGAGGTCACCGGCGCCGTCGTGCCGCCCATCCACCTGAGTTCCACCTACGCCTTCCGCGGCTACGGCGACAAGCGCGCCTACGACTACTCGCGCTCGGGCAACCCCACGCGCGACCTGCTGGGCAATGCGCTGGCGGACCTCGAGGGTGGCGCCGGCTGCGTGATCACCGGCACCGGCATGAGCGCCATCGCGCTGGTGGGACAGATCCTGCCGCAGGGTGCGCGCATCGTCGCCCCGCACGACTGCTACGGCGGCACCTTCCGGCTGTTCACGGCCTGGAACAAGCGCAACGAGCTGCAGGTGGATTTCGTGCGCTTCGCAGACAGCGCTGCGCTGGATGCGGCGCTGGCGAAGAAGACGGATCTGCTGTGGATCGAAACACCCAGCAACCCGCTGCTGCGCATCACCGACATCGAAGCGCTGGTGAAGAAGGTGAAAGGCAAGGGCACGCTGGTTGCGGTGGACAACACCTTCCTGTCGCCGGCCTGGCAGAAGCCTCTGGCCCTCGGCGCCGACATCGTCGTGCACTCCACCACCAAGTACATCAATGGCCACAGCGATGTGGTCGGCGGCGCCGTCATCGCGGCGGACGGGGAAGTACACGATCAGCTGGCGTGGTGGGCCAACGCCATGGGCCTCACCGGCAGCGCCTTCGACAGTTATCTGACGCTGCGCGGCCTGCGCACGCTGGAGGCGCGCCTGGCCGTGCACGGCCGCAATGCTGCGGAGCTGGCGGCCTGGCTCGCCACACAGAAGGGCGTGAAGAAGGTCTATTTCCCGGGCCTGCCCGATCACCCCGGCCATGAGCTCGCCAAGCGCCAGCAGAGCGGCTTCGGCGCCATGATCAGCATCGAGCTGGAAGGCGGCATCCCGGCGGTGAAGCGCTTCCTGGATGGCCTGGAATTCTTCTCGCTGGCCGAATCACTGGGCGGCGTGGAAAGCCTCGTGGCCCATGCCGCGTCGATGACGCATGCCGCCATGGCGCCCGAGGCGCGTGAAGCGGCTGGCCTCGTGGACGGCCTGCTGCGGCTCTCCATCGGCATCGAAGCGCTGGAGGACCTACGCCGCGACCTGGCGGCTGCACTCTCCCGCGCACGCGGCTGAGACAGACCCGCGCATATCCCGACACCAGCGCTACCCAAGGACGACGACGAGGAGGGGGAGGGGCTGTCGAGTCTGGAAAATCGCGTTTCTACTGTAGTGGACAAGATGTCTCCTATAGTGGAACTGCATTTCTCTGCACAGTCGAATTCAGCGCGTCGCCCATCGCGCAACCCGGCCAGCGCGGACGACAGCGGCTGGAGTTTCGGGGAGCGGAGCAGGCGGTACCCGCGAGCGGTGCCCGCCGCCGCCTCAAACCTTGCGGATCAGACCGGCGATGATCTCGCCAGCCTCGACGGTGCTCGCGACCTTGCCGCCGGCGGCAATGTCCGCAGTGCGCAGACCATCGGCCAGCGCAGTGGCTACGGCGGTTTCGACCGCTCGAGCCTCCGCTTCGAGACCCAGCGAATGCCGCAACAGCAGGGCGGCCGACAGGATGGTACCCACCGGGTTCGCAATGCCCTTGCCGGCAATATCGGGCGCCGAACCATGGATGGGCTCGTACAGGCCGTGCCTGCCGTCGCCCAGCGACGCCGACGGCGACAGCCCCAGCGACCCGGCCAGCATCGAGGCCTCGTCGGTGAGGATGTCGCCGAACATGTTCTCGGTGACGATCACGTCGAAATCGGCCGGACGGCGGATCAGATGCATCGCGGCGGCATCGACCAGGATGTGTTCGAGCTGCACATCGGCGAATTCCGCCTTCATCAAGCGCGCGACGGTCTCGCGCCACAGGCGCGAGGTCTCGAGCACATTGGATTTGTCGATGGAGGTGAGCTTGCCGCGCCGCGCCTGCGCGAGGCGGCCGGCCACGCGCGTCACGCGCTCCACCTCGGCCACGCTGTAGCTGCACAGGTCGGTGGCTTCCGTGGCAGTGCGCGTCTTGGCGCCGAAATAGATGCCGCCCGTCAGCTCGCGCACGAACACCAGGTCCACGCCGCGCACCACCTCGGGCTTGAGTGTGGTGGAATCGGCCAGCGCCGGATGCACGGCCACCGGCCGCAGGTTGGCGTAAACACCCAGTTCGCGGCGCAGTTTCAGCAGGCCGGCTTCAGGCCGCAGCTTGGCATCCGGTGCCGACCATTTCGGCCCGCCGATGGCGCCGAGCAGAATGGCGTCGCTGGCCAGGCAGGACGCAAGCGTGGCAGAGGGCAGGGGATCACCCTGATTGTCGATGGCAATGCCACCGAAATCGCAGCGCTCGAAACTGAACTCGTGACCGAAGAGCCCAGCCACGCGCGTGAGCGCCCGCACGCCTTCCTTCGTGACCTCCGGACCGATGCCGTCACCGCCCAGAACCGTGATCTTCGCCTTCATCAATAGCCTCGTGCGGCACGGCGCTGTTCCCAGGCCGTGATCTCGTCATTCTTCGACAGCAGGTAGCCCAGCTGGTCCACGCCCTGCATCAGGCAGTAGCGCGCGAAAGGATCAATCGGGAAAGGCGCGCTGCGGCCATCCGGCAGCCGCACGCTGGTGGTCCGCAGATCCACGGTGATCTCCACGCCCGGGTTCGCCAGCAGCCAGGCATGGGTGGCTTCATCCACGATCACCGGCACCAGACCGTTCTTCAGCGAGTTGGCGCGGAAGATGTCCGCGAACTCGGTGCTGATCACCGCCTGGATGCCGAAATCCACCAGGGCCCAGGGCGCATGCTCGCGCGAGGAACCGCAACCGAAATTGCGGCCGCCCACCAGGATGCGGCAACCCGCCGCCTCGGGCTTGTTGAGCACGAACTCGGGATTGGGCGTGCCATCCGCAAGGTAACGCCAGTCGGCGAACAGCTGCTGCCCCAGCCCCTCGCGCGTGGTGGTGCGCAGGAAGCGGGCAGGGATGATCTGGTCGGTGTCGATGTCGCTGCGCGGCAGCACCACGGTGCGCGAAGTGATGGCCTCGAAGCCTTTCAGCGCGGCGCTCACAGCAATTCCCTCGGATCGGTGATCGAACCGCGCACGGCCGAAGCCGCGGCGGTGAGCGGGCTTGCCAGCAGCGTGCGCGCGCCCACGCCCTGGCGCCCCTCGAAGTTGCGGTTGCTGGTGCTCACGGCATAGCGGCCCTTTTCGACCGTGTCGCCATTCATCCCCAGGCACATGGAGCAGCCGGATTCACGCCATTCGGCGCCGGCGGCCTTGAAGATCTGGTCGAGGCCCTCGGCCTCGGCGGCCTTCTTGATCTGCTGGCTGCCCGGCACCACCAGCATCTGCACGCCACGCGCGATCTTGCGACCCTTGAGCACCGCGGCCGCGGCGCGCAGGTCGGTGAGGCGCGAGTTGGTGCAGCTGCCGACGAACACCACGTCCACACGCGAACCGGCCAGTTTCTGGCCGGCCTCGAAGCCCATGTAGGACAGCGCGCGGTCGAACACCGGATCATCGCTCGCCGCCGGCACATTGCCGGTGATGCCCGTGACCATGCCCGGATGCGTGCCCCAGGTGATCATGGGCTCGAGCCCGCCTGCATCGAGCTTCACTTCGCGGTCGAAAACGGCGCCCGGATCGCCCGGCAGCGCCTTCCAGTCCGCCACGGCGCGCTCCCAGGCTGCGCCCTGCGGCGCGAAGGGACGGCCCTTGAGGTAGGCGTAGGTGGTCTCGTCCGGCGCGATCATGCCGGCGCGCGCGCCGGCCTCGATGGACATGTTGCAGATGGTCATGCGCTCGTCCATGGACAGCGCCCGGATGGCCTCGCCACGGAACTCGATCACTTGGCCGGTGCCCCCGCCCACGCCGATCCTGCCGATGATGGCAAGCACCACGTCCTTGGCCGTGACGCCCGGCCCGAGCCGGCCATCCACGGTGATGGCCAGCGTCCTGGGCTTGCTCTGCAGCAGGCACTGCGTCGCGAACACATGGCCCACCTCGGTGGTGCCGATGCCGAAGGCCAGCGCACCGAAGGCACCATGCGTGCTGGTGTGGCTGTCGCCGCAGACGATGGTCTTGCCCGGCTGCGTCGCACCCAGCTCCGGCCCGATCACATGCACGATGCCGCGCTTGTCGCTGGCCAGGTCCAGCAGCTGCACGCCGAACTCGGCGCAGTTGAGCTCCAGCTGCCGCACCTGCTTCGCGGCCGACTCGATGGTGATGGGCGCGCCACCGAACACCTGCTCGGTGCGGGTGGGCGTGGAGTGATCCATGGTGGCCAGCGTGAGGTCGGGGCGGCGCAGTTTCAGGCCGCGCTCGCGCAGCACGCTGAAGGCCTGCGGCGAGGTCACCTCGTGGATCAGGTGCAGGTCGATGTAGAGCACGGCCGGCGTGTCAGGAGTCTGGGGCACGACCTCGTGCCTCTCCCAGACCTTCTGGAAAAGTGTCTTCGGACTGCTCAAGCGGACACCCCTTACGCCGAAGCGGCGCGTCTGGTGACGGGTTCGACCAGCTCCAGCCAGCCATGCCGGTCGGCCGTGGCACCGGTGAACAGGCCGAAGAACAGCTTCTGCAGCGCTTCGGTGACCGGGCCACGCCGGCCGCTGCCGACGGTGATGCGGTCCACCGAGCGGATGGGAGTGATCTCGGCGGCGGTGCCGGTGAAGAACAGCTCATCGGCGATGTAGAGCATCTCGCGCGGGATGGAGGATTCACGCACTTCGTAGCCTGCCTCGCGCGCCAGGCGGATCACGCTGTCGCGCGTGATGCCGCCCAGCACCGAATGCGCGAAGCCCGGCGTGTGGATCACGCCGTCACGCACCAGGAACAGGTTTTCGCCGGCGCCTTCGCTCACCGTGCCATCGGGCGCAAGGCCGATGCCCTCGACGAAGCCCAGACGCTTGGCCTCCATGCTGATGAGCTGGCTGGAAAGATAGTTGCCTGCGGCCTTGGCGAGGGCGGGCAGGGTGTTGGGCGCTACGCGCTGCCAGGACGAGACGCACACGTCCACGCCCTCGGCCTCGCTCTCCGCACCCAGGTACTTGCCCCACTCCCAGGCGGCCACGGCCACCTCGACCGGCGGGTCGATCTTCGGCGCCACACCGATCTCGCCGTAGCCGCGGAAAGCGACCGGGCGTATGTAGGCGCCGTTGACGAGGCCATTGGCCGACACCACCTCGCAGCAGGCCGCATTGACCTGCTGCTCGGTGAACGGCATGGCGATGCGGTAGATCTTCGCCGAATCGAACAGCCGCCGCGTGTGGTCGCGCAGACGGAAGATCGCCGCACCCTTCGGAGTCGCATACGCGCGTACGCCCTCGAACACCGACGAGCCGTAGTGCAGGGCATGCGACAGCACATGCACCGTCGCGCTCTCCCAGGGAACCAGCTTGCCGTTGAACCAGATGTACTGCGTTGCGGGAATGGGCATGGCGTCTTACCTGAGCCTCCTAGGCACGTTCGTCGGAAAGCCAGGGCATGCGCTCGCGCAGCTTGGCACCGACCTTCTCGATCTTGTGGTTCAGATCGACCTTCATCAGCTTGTTGTACTTCTTCAGGCCTTTCTTGTTCTCGGCAATCCACTGGCGGGCGAACTTGCCCGACTGGATCTCGCCGAGGATCTTCTTCATTTCCCGCTTGGTGGCCTTGTTGACCACGCGCGGGCCGCGCGTCATGTCGCCCCACTTGGCGGTGGTGGAGATGTACTTGTGCATCTTCGCGAGGCCGCCCTCGTGCAGCAGGTCGACAATGAGCTTGAGCTCATGCAGCACTTCGTAGTAGGCCACTTCGGGCTGGTAGCCGGCTTCCACCAGCGTCTCGAAACCCTTGAGGATCAGATCCGAGGTGCCGCCGCAAAGCACGGCCTGCTCGCCGAAGAGATCCGTCTCGGTCTCTTCCTGGAAGGTCGTCGCGAGCACGCCGCCGCGGGTGCTGCCGATGCCGTGGGCATAGGCCAGCGCCTTGGCGAAGGCCGACTTGCTCGCATCCTGCGCCACCGCGATCAGCGCCGGCACGCCGCGGCCCTGCTGGTACTGGCGGCGCACCAGTCCGCCCGGGCCCTTGGGCGCGATCAGCACCACGTCCAGGTCCTTGCGCGGCTTGATCTGCTTGAAGTGGATGTTGAAGCCATGCGCGAACAGCAGCGTCGCGCCCTTCGGGATGACGTCCTTGATCTCGTTGTACAGCGCTTTCTGCGTCGTGTCCGGCACCAGCACGGCGATGAGCTGCGCGCCCACCACGGCATCGGCCGGCGCCTTGACCTCGAGGCCGTCGCGCTTGGCCTGGTTCCAGCTGTCGCCCTTGCGGACACCGACCACTACATCGAAGCCGCTGTCCTTGAGGTTCAGCGCATGGGCGCGGCCCTGGCTGCCATAACCGAGGACGGCGATCCTCGCGTTGCGCAGGGCCTTCTTGTCGACATCCTTGGGTCCGAATAGACGCATTGAAAACTCCCCCATTGGGAAAACTGACCAACAAAAAACCCCGCAAGACCGGTAGTGACCGGTGCGGGGTTTGCATATGCACCGCATCCTCGCGAGAGCCGTTAATGTGACCATAGCGGCGAATGGGTTGTCAACGCGATGCGGTTCTGTTTGGCGCTAGAATTCCGCACCGTGGAACCCCAAGACGCCTCGCTGCCGCTTTACTGCCTCGACGAATCCACGCTCGCCGCCTGGCGGCACGCCCAGCCGCCTTCGGTGCGCTCGTGGCTCGACTGCAATGCCTTCAAGGCCGAAGCGGGCCGCTGGCTCATCCTGCCCGATGGCAATGGCGAAGCCGCCGGCGTCGCGGTAGGACTGGGCGCAGCCCCACCCGGACCGCAGGGCTGGTTCTGGCTCGCAGCGGGCCTTGCCGACCGCCTGCCATCGGGCAATTACCAGCTCGCGGACGCCCCCGAGGCCGAGCTGTTCACGCTGGGCTGGCATTACGGCAGCTACCGCTATTCGCGCTATCGCGGCCGCAGCGCCGCTGCAGGTCAGGCGCATCTGCAACCCCCGGCCGGCGCCGACCTGCGCTACGTGCAGGCGGCCACGCGCGCCGCCACCCTGGCGCGTGATCTCATCAATACGCCGGCCAACGACCTGGGGCCGGAGGAGCTGGCGCAGGCCGCCCGCGAGCTCGCAGCCGCGCTGGACGGCAGCCTCACGGTGGTGCAGGGCGCCGACCTCGACTCGCAGTATCCGCTGATCGCCGCCGTCGGCCGCGGCAGCCCGCGCGCGCCGCGGCTCATCGACCTGCGCCTGCCGCAACGCGGCGCGCCGCGTGTCACGCTGGTAGGCAAGGGCGTGTGCTTCGACTCCGGTGGGCTCGACATCAAGCCGGCCGCCGGCATGCTGCTCATGAAGAAAGACATGGGCGGCGCCGCCGCGGCGCTGGCCACGGCGCAGCTGCTGCGCGAACTCGCGGTCCCCGTGGACCTGCGCGTGCTGGTGCCGGCCGTGGAAAACAGCGTCGACGGGGAATCCTTCCGGCCCGGCGACATCTGGCCATCGCGCAAGGGCCTGACGGTGGAGATCGGCAACACCGATGCCGAAGGACGCCTGGTGCTGGCCGATGCCCTGGCGGCCGCCAGCGAGGAGCAGCCCGAGCTCATCATCGATTTCGCAACGCTCACCGGCGCCGCACGCATCGCGCTGGGGCCCGAGCTGCCCGCCGCCTACAGCGGTGACGCGGCACTGCTCGAGCAACTTGCGCGCGCCGGCGGACGTCTGGCCGATCCGCTGTGGCCCATGCCGCTGTGGGAAGGCTACGACGAGGAGCTTGCCAGCCGGCTCGCCGATCTCAACAACGCTCCGGCCAGCGGCCTCGGGGGCTCGATCACGGCAGCACTGTTCCTGCGCCGCTTCATCGCGCGGCCCGCGCAGTGGATCCATCTCGACCTTTATGCCTGGAACGGCAGGGAACGCCCTGGCAGGCCGGTGGGTGCAGAAGCCCAGTGCATCCGGGCCGTCGCCGCGCTGCTGCAGCAGCGCTACGGATGAGCGCCGCCGGACCCGGCCCGCTGGCACGCGCCCTGTACCGCCGCGAGCTGGCGCCGTGGATGCTCTCCGGCCTAGCGCTGGGGCTGGTCGAGGGCGCAACGGCCGCCGTGCTGGTCAAACGCGGCTTTGCAGGCCTTGCGTCCCGGGATGCCGTCAATCTTGCCGTGGCCTTCGTCAGCGGCGCGCCGGCCCTGTCCAACATGACGAGCTTCGTGTGGGCCAATCTCGCGCAGGGCCGCGAAAAAGTGCGACTCCTCGTGCTGCTGCTGGCACTGTTCGGCCTGCTGGTGGGCGCCATCGGCCTGGCACCGCGCGCCAGCGGCGGCCTCGCCATGACCGTGCTGTCGGTGATCGCCGCGCGCGCCGTATGGGCAGGGGTACTGACCGTCCGCTCCACGGTCTGGAGCGCGAACTATCCACGCGCAGTGCTGGCGCGCGCGACCGGCCGCATCGTGGTGCTCACCTCGCTGGGCCTGGTCACCGCGGCCACTCTGGCCGGCATGGTGCTGGAGATGCAGCCGCGGCTCGCGCGCGGGCTGTACCTGCTGGCGGCGGCGGCGAGCCTGCTGGCCGCATGGCTGTACCGCCGCATGCGGGTGCGCCAGTCTTTCCGGCTGCGCCGGGCCGAGCTGGGCGAGGGCGGCCCGGCACAGGCTTTCAGCCTCGCAAGCCTGCGCCAGGTGCTGCGCGAGGATCCGACCTACCGGCGCTTCATGACCTGCCTTGCCTTCTACGGGGCAGGCAACCTCATGATCGGCGCCCAGCTGGTGGTCATCTTCTCCGACCAGCTGCACCTGCCCGCCGCCCGCCAGCTGGCCGTGCTCACCATCGTGCCGCTGCTGTGCATCCCGGTGTTCACGCCGCTGTGGGCCCGCATGTTCGACGCCGGCCACGTGATCGAATTCCGCGCCCGCCAGTGCTGGGCGCTGGTCGCCGCCATGTGCCTAATGATCCTCGCCATATTCACGCGGCAGTACTGGCTGATGTGGATCGCCGCAGTATTCTGGGGGCTGTCCACCGCGGGGGCGCACCTGGGATGGAACCTGGGCCACAACGATTTCGCGTCCCTGGGCAAGGTGCAGCAATACATGGGCGTCAACGTCACGCTGACCGGCATGCGCGGCCTGGTGGCACCGCCGCTGGGCATGCTGATTTATGGCTGGCTGGAGCGGCTGCAGGCCGGAGCAGGGCGCTTTGCACTGCTGTTGCCCGTGGCCATGACCATCGCTGGTGCAGTAGGTTTCAACATGATGAAGCACGGCCGCACCGGAGTGCATGACACGTGAAGCTATTGTGCGACTCGCACGACAGGATGTAGAGTTCGAACGTAAGGGCGCGCAGGCAATCATGCATCGGGGGGCGCCGGGCAAGAAGTTTCAGGAGTCCGTTGCGCTTGCACGGCGCGGTAAACGCCGCTACCTTGCAATGCATCGGGGTGTTGGGGGCAAGAGCTCGGATCTCAAGAACCAGCTGGGTATATATGGGCGTATACGTACACGACAATAACTGGGCAACCCGCCGGGCCATCGTCATTGGCGGCCTGATCGTCTTCCACCTCCTCCTGTTCTGGGGATTGAAGAGCGGTTTCGCGATGAAGATGGTGCAGGCCGTGGCGCCGCCCATCATTGCCGACATCATCAAAGAGGTGAAGGAAGAGGACGTTCCGCCGCCCCCGCCGCCACCCAAGATGGAGATGCCGCCGGTGGAAGTGCCGCCGCCGGTCGTTGACATCACCCTGCCCACCGAGGCACCGGTCAATACCATTTCCAACGTGACGGACCGCCCGCGTCCGCCGCCGCCGCCGCCGGCTCCGCCGCCGCCGGCTCCCAAGCCGCAACTCAAGCTCAATGCTCGCGCCAACCAGCCGAACATGGACGACTACTATCCGCCGGCGTCACAGCGCCTGGGAGAGGAGGGTGTCACCCGCGTGCACATCTGTGTGGGCACGAACGGACGCGTGACCGATGCGAAGCTTGACGGTACTTCGGGCTTCCCGCGCCTCGACGAGGCCGCGGTGAAGGTGGCGAAACTCTATCGTTTCGACGCGATTTCCGAAGAGGTCTGCAACGTGCTGCCGGTGCGTTTCAAGCTGAAGAACTGATATCCATAAATATAGAAAGTCTGTGCCAGGTTCGAGTATCTACATCCGAGGAAACTAATGGAAAACGAAGCTAGCGCTGCAGCTGCTCCTGCAGATAACCCATACGGTCTCGAGGCGCTGATCAACCACGGCGACGCGGTCTCTTACACCGTGCTGTGCATCCTCCTGATCCTGTCGGTGGTGTCCTGGTACATCATCTTCTCGAAGTTCTGGGACCAGTACCGGCTGGGCAAGTCCGCCAAGATGGTGGAGAAGAACTTCTGGGCCGCCGGCACGGCGCGCGAAGGCGCGGACCGTCTGCCCAAGGATGACGACTTCCGCCTGATCGCCGACGGCGCCATCCGTGCTGCCGCGCATCATGAAGGCCGCCTCAGCGACCGCATCAGCCTGCACGACTGGATCAGCATGGCGGTGCAGCGCGCCGTGGACGCGCTCAATAGCCGTCTTTCCAATGGCCTGTCCTTCCTCGCTGCCACGGCTTCCACGGCGCCCTTCGTGGGTCTGTTCGGAACGGTGTACGGCGTGCTCAAGGCGCTGATCTCCATCGGCCTGTCCGGCCAGCCCTCGATCGACAAGGTCGCTGGCCCCGTCGGTGAGGCGCTGATCATGACGGCGCTGGGTCTGGCGGTCGCGGTGCCCGCGGCGTTCGGCTACAACATGCTGCTGAAGCGCAACAAGGGCATCCAGGACGTGATGCGCGAGTTTGCCGCGGACCTCGAGGCCAACCTCATCGGCGGCGTGCGTCCGGAACTGCCCGGTGCCCGTCCGGCTGCCGCAGCCCCCGCCGCGGCCCGCAAGTAACATCGGCGAGCATCCGAGGATCAGATCATGTCAGTGAATGTCGGCGGCGAAGACGATCAGGTACTGTCAGAGATCAACACCACCCCGCTGGTGGACATCATGCTGGTGATGTTGATCATCTTCCTGATCACCATTCCAGTCGTCATTCCTTCGGTGTCCGTCAATATGCCGGAGCCGCGGAATATTGCGGTGGCACCGAAGGCGGAGGACATCGTCGTCTCGATTACCGCGGACGGCGGAGTCTACTGGAACGGTGGTCTGGTCAAGGATCGCGCCAAGCTGTTGGAACTGGTGGTTGCGCAGGCCATAAAGGTCCCGCAACCCGAGATCCACATCAAGGGTGACAAGCAGGCGCGCTACAGGGATATCGCGCGCGTGCTGTACGTGATCCAGCAGGGTGGTCTGGTCAAGGTCGGTTTCCTCACCGAGCCCAAGAACCGCACTGGCTGATCGCCGGAGAAAACACACATGTCGATGAATGTATCCACCTCGGGGGCCGACAGTCCGGTTTGCGACGTCAACACGACGCCGCTCATCGACGTGATGCTCGTGCTGCTCGTGATGCTGATCGTGACTCTGCCGCTGATGACGCACGCGGTGAAACTGGACATGCCGCGCCCGAACCCGAACGACACCGAGCCACCGCCGCCGGCGGAGGTCATCAACATCGAAGTGGATTTCGATGGCACGGTGGTCTGGAATGGCACGCCGGTTCCGCTGTCGGCTCTGGACGGGTACTTCCGGACCGAGGCGCAGAAGGACCCGCAGCCGGAGATCCACCTGCGTCCCGACAGCCGCGCGCGCTACGATGTCGTGGCCAACGTGATGGCCGCTGCCCAACGCCAGAAGATGGTGAAGATGGGCTTCACCAACGTGGCGGAGTTCCGCGAATAGGTCTTGAAGGGCTTGTTTTCACGCTTTGGATATCCACGAACGGGGGCTTTCAGCCCCCGTTCAGTGTTTCTGCCGGAAATTTGTACTTGCCTCACGCAATCCTGGGGGTAAGGTTATGACTCAGATCGTTCAGCCGAGGTCACATATGACGAAGTCGCTCGTAGCTGCGGTTGCCGCGGCAGTTGCTCTCGCCGTCGGCAGCTATGCTGCCTCTCCCATTGCTGCGGCGCAGGATAAACCCACGGTCAGCCGTGATGCGGCCAAGCCGCTGAAGGCTGCCCAGGATGCCGCCCAGGCGAAGAAATTCGACGAATCCATCGCCAAGGCGCAGGAAGCCCTCGCTCTGCCCAAGGCCACGGCCTACGACAAGTACGTGGCCAACCAGATGCTGGCCTTCGCCTACGCGAACAAGCGCGACACCGCCAACCTCTCCAAGGCGATGGAGGCGCAGCTGGCATCCGGCTTCGTCACGGGAACGGAGAAGAACAACATCCTGAAGAACCTGGCATCGGTCGCCTACCAGGACAAGAACTACGCCAAGGCTGTCGACATGGGGCGCCAGCTGATCAGCGCCGGCGGCGGCGATGCCGAAACGTACACGCTGGTCGCGCAGTCCTACTACCTGCAGAACAAGTACGGCGATGCGGCCAAGTTCCTCGGCGACTACGTCGCGAACCAGGAGCGCAACGGCCAGCAGCCCAAGGAGCAGTCGCTGCAGCTCATCAGCGATTCCTACCTGAAGCTGGGCAACAACGCCGCCAGCACGGCGACGCTCGAAAAGCTGGTTCGTTACTACCCGAAGCCCATCTACTGGAACAACCTGCTGTACTCGATGATGCGCGCCGACGGCATCACCGACAAACACACCCTGCACATCTACCGCCTGATGTATGACACCGGGACGTTGAAGCAGGGCAGCGATTACACCGAGATGGCGCAGATCGCGATGGACCAGGGCACGCCGGGCGAGGCGGTGTCCGTGCTCGAGGCCGGCATGGCCGCGAACGTGTTCGACGACAAGACCAGCAAGGACCGCAACCAGCGTCTGCTGGATGCCGCCAAGAAGGCCGCGGCTACCGACAAGGCCTCGCTGCCGAAATTCGAAGCCGAAGCCAAGGCTGCAGCCAACGGCGAGGCGGACATCGCGCTGGGCCGTGGCTATCTGAGCTACGGCATGAACGCCCAGGCTGAAGAGGCGCTGGCTCGCGGCATCGGCAAAGGTGGCCTGAAGAACCCGGCGGATGCGCAGATACTGCTCGGCGTCGCACAGCTACGGCAGAAGGAAAATGCCAACGCCGTGAAAAGCTTCAATGCGGTCAAGACCGCCGACGCGAATCTGGAGCGCATTGCGAAGCTCTGGGCGCTGCACGCTTCCTGAAACAAGGAGTCCTGATATGACCATCGCGGTAGGTGAGCGGGTTCCGGCCGGCAAGTTCAAGACACCTACCGCGGATGGGCCGCAGGAGATCAGCACCAGCCAGCTGTTCGATGGCAAGCGGGTGCTGCTCTTTGCGGTGCCCGGCGCCTTCACGCCCACCTGCGATGCGCGGCACCTGCCGGGCTATGTCGAACATGCCGACCAGATCCGCGCCAGGGGCGTGGACACCATCGCCTGCATGTCGGTGAACGATGTGTTCGTGATGAAGGCCTGGGCCAAGGCCTCCGGCGTGGGCGACAAGCTCGTCATGCTCGCCGACGGCAATGCCGACTACGCGAAGGCGCTGGGCCTCACGCTGGACGCCAGCGGCTTCGGCATGGGTCAGCGCGCGCAGCGCTTTGCCATGGTGGTGAAGGACGGCGTCGTCGAACAGCTGTACGTGGAAGCGCCCGGCAAGTTCGAGGTCTCGGCCGCGGACTACCTGCTGGCGCGGCTCTGAAGCGCAGCGCGCAACTGCGGCACCAGCTCGAAGATATCACCCACCAGTCCGTAGTCGGCTGATTCGAAGATCGGCGCGTCGGCATCCTTGTTGATGGCGACGATGGTGCGCGCGTCCTTGATCCCCGTCATGTGCTGGATGGCGCCGGAAATGCCCAGCGCGATGTAGAGCTCCGGCGCGATGATCTTGCCCGTCTGGCCTACCTGCAGTTCGTTCGGGGCATAACCGGCATCCACGGCCGCACGCGAGGCGCCCACGGCGGCGCCCAGCACGTCGGCAAGCTCCTGCACCATCTGGAACTGCTCGGCACTGCCCAGCGCCCGTCCGCCGGACACCACGCGGCGCGCGGTCTGCAGGTCGGGGCGACCCTCCTGGGCCTGAGCCTGGGCGATCACGCGGCTGTGGGTCACGGCCGGGACGGCGACGCCCACCGTTTCCACCGGCGCATTGCCGGTCGCGGCGGCAGCCTCGAAAGAGGCCGTGCGCACGGTACCCACCACCACCGCAACGCCGGTGACCTCGACCGTGAGGATGGCATTGCCTGCATAGACGGGCCGGCGGAAGCGCGTGGGTGACTCCACCGCCATGATGTCGCTGACTGCGGGCACGTCCAGCAGCGCGGCCACGCGCGGCAGCAGATCCTTACCGAAAGTGGTCGAGGGCGCGAACACATGCGAGCAGCCGGCGGCGCGGGCGGCAACCACCGGCGCCAGCACCGCTGCCAGCGGCGGCGCCAGGGCCGGATCGTCAAACAGCTGCACGCGCGTGACGCCGGCCAGGCGCGCGGCCTCGGCACCCACGGCAGCCAGATCCCGGCCGAAGACGGCTAGGGTGATCTCTGCATCCCCCAGCGCCATGGCGCAGCTCACCACCTTGGCGGTGGCGGGATTCAGGTGCCGGCCATCATGCTCGGCGATCAGCAGTACCTTGTTCATCAGATCAGCCCCCGCGATTCCAGTGCCGCAACCAGCTCGGCGACATCCTTGACACGCACGCCGCGCGCGCGGGCCGCCGGCGCGTCGTAGCGTACCGCCCGGACGCGTGCGCGCGGCGCGATGCCCAGCGCCGCCGGATCGAGCGTTTCCAGCGGCTTTTTCTTCGCCTTGATGATCTCCGGCAGTTTCACGTAGCGCGGCTCGTTGAGACGCAGGTCCACGGTCACCACGGCAGGCAGATCGACTTCCAGCGTCTCCAGGCCCGCATCCACTTCGCGCGTCACGCGCAGCGCTTCGCCGGTTATTTCCACCTTCGAGGCGAAGGTGGCCTGCGGGCGGTCCCACAGCCCCGCCAGCATCTGGCCGGTCTGATTGTTGTCGTCGTCGATGGCCTGCTTGCCCAGCAGCACCAGGAAAGGCTGCTCGCGCTCCACCAGCTTCAGCAGCAATCTTGCAGCATCGAGGGGCTCGACCGGCGCATCGCTTGCCACCAGCAGGGCACGGTCCGCCCCCATGGCGAGCGCGGTGCGCAGCTGGTTCTGGACATCGGCAGGGCCGATGGAAACCACCACCACCTCGTCGGCGGCGCCGCGCTCCTTCAGGCGCAGGGCCTCCTCGAGGGCGATTTCATCGAAGGGATTGATGCTGAGCTTGACTCCGTCGGTGACCACGCCGGTGTTGTCCGGCTTCACGCGGATGCGTACGTTGTAGTCCACCACGCGCTTGATGCCGACGAGAATGCGCTTCATTTGTGCTGGTCTTGCGAGGTAATTCCGGGACCGCCAGTATAACCCGAGGTACCCGCAAACCAGGGGATCACGCTACACTCACCAATCCGCATGAAGGCGCCCCCATGAAGACCGAGAGCCACATCCGCCCCAGCGACAATACCCGCCACGTGCGTTACGAGATCCGCGGAGCGCTGGCGCGCCGCGCCCTGGAGCTGGAACGGCAGGGCTACGACATCATCGCCCTGAACATCGGCAACCCGGGCGCCTATGGCTTCCGCACGCCGGAGTTCATGCGCCTGGCCCTCATCGAGAACCTGCCGCAGGCCGAAGGCTACTGCCACCAGAAGGGCATCTATCCGGCGCGCGAAGCCATCGTGCTGCAGCAGCAGCAGCGCAGCGTGAAGGGCGTGAGCACCGATACGGTGTTCATCGGCAACGGCACCTCCGAACTCATCGACATGACGCTGCGCGCGCTGCTCAGCGATGGCGACGAGGTGCTGGTCCCGCAGCCGGACTATCCGCTGTGGACCGCGGCCGTCACGCTGAACCGCGGCCGGGCCGTGCACTATCCCTGCCGGCCGGAGAACCAGTTCAACCCCGACCCGGAAGAGGTGGAGGCGCTGGTCACGCCGCGCACGCGCGCGCTGGTGGTGATCAACCCCAACAATCCCACCGGCGCCGTGTATTCGCGCGAGACGCTCGAGAAGCTGGTGCGCATCGCCGAGAAGCACCAGCTGCTCATCCTCAGCGACGAGATCTACGACGGCATCACCTACGACGGTGCCAGGCATGTGCCCATCGCCTCGCTGGTACGTGACACGGTGTGCGGCACGCTCTCGGGCCTGTCCAAGGTGTATCGCGCGGCGGGCTACCGCGTCGGCTGGGTGAGCTTTGCGGGAACCACGCAGCGCGCCACCGAGTATCTGCAGTCGCTCGAACTGCTCACCTCCATGCGCATGTGCAGCAACGTGCCGGCGCAATGGGCCGTGCAGGGCGCGCTGGGCGGCCACCAGAGCTCCATCGAGCTGGCATCGCCGGGCGGCAGGCTGTACGCATCGCGCAAGGCCGTCATCGACGCCGTGGCAGGCAGCAAGTACCTGCGCTTCACGCCTCCGGCAGGCGCGCTGTACTCCTTCATCGAGGTGCGCGAAGACCGCGTGCCGCAATTCAATGACCTGCAGTTCGCCATGGAGCTGCTGGAAGAACGGCATGTGCTGGTGACGCCGGGCAGCGCCTTCAACGTGCCGTACACGAACTACTTCCGCACCACGCTGCTGCCGGATGCGGCCACGCTCACGCAGGCCTTCGAGCGCATCGAATCCCATCTCGAGGCCTGGGCCCTGCGCCACGCGCCGCAGGCAGCCCCCACTGCGCGGGTGGTGGACGCCAGCAGCCGCTTCAAGTAGCTCCTTGCGCAGGCCGTGAGCACGGCGCTCATGGATCGCAGTGTGGCAGCAGCTCTGGAGCAGGGGCGCTGCGTGATCGTTCCCACCCCCCAGGCCGGAGCAAGGCTGCGCCTGGCCTGGGCGCGGCGGCAGATCGCTGCCGGCCGCAAGGTGTGGGCGAGCCCCGACGTCCTCACCTGGGAAGCCTGGCTGGCACGGGAGTGGCAGCGCGGTGTGGATCCCGCGCATCCCGCAGCCCGGCTGCGCGTGCTCAACCGCGCCCAGGAGCGGCGCCTGTGGAGCGATGCGCTGCACGAGCTGGAACAGTCATCCCCTGGCAACGCACTGCTGCGCCTGCATGCGCCGGCGCTGCGCCGTGCCGCAACGCGTGCCCGGCAATGGCTGCTCGCCGCGCCGCACGCGCGGCTGACGGCCGAAGAGGAGCTGCTGTGGCGCGCATTGCGCGGCGTCGAACAGCGCGCGGCGGCAAGATCGGCCATCATCCTGGGCCTCGCTGCACCCGAAACGCTGGCGGCACTCGCCGCGCCGGCACCGGGCTTTGCCGGTGCGGCAGGCCTCACACCGCTGCAGGCCCGCCTGGGCGAGCTGCTGTGGCCGGGACAATCCCTGCTGCTGATGCCCGATGAACCCTCCGCCACAGCTCTGCAGCAATGGCGGGCAGAGGACCCCGGGGAAGAGATCCGCGCCGCGGCAGCATGGTGCCGGGAGCAGCTGGCCGCGGATCCCGCGCGGCGCCTGCTGCTGGTGCAGGGCGGGGATGACATGCCGCTGTCCGAACTTGCCGCCACACTGTGGCGGCACCTGACACACGATACGGCTGAAGCGCTGACGCCGCTGCGCGATGCGCACTGGCTGGCGGTGGCCGGCGGCGAGCCGCTGCTGCAGCACCCGATGCTCGAGCAGGCCATCACCCTGCTGCGCGGGCTGCTGGCGCCCCTGGAAATGGTGGACCTGTCGCGCCTGCTGCTCAGCCCCTGGTTCCGCTGGAGCGATGAGGATCCCGCGGCGCTGGAACCGGTCTTGCGCGACCTCGGACGCACGAACTGGCCACTGCCGGCGCTGCTCGCGGCACTGGATGGGCTCGCCGCCACACATCCCGCGGCCCTGCAATGCGCAACGCGTCTGCGCGCCGCCAGCGCCGCGCTCGGCGCCGAAACCACCGAGACCCGGACGCCGGGCGAGTGGGCAGGGCGCTTCGACCGCGCACTGGCCACGCTCGATTTTCCGGGTGTCCGGGCGCTGGATTCACGCGACGCGCAGTGCCATGCCCGCTGGCGCGAGTTGCTGGATGAATTCGCGTCACTGGATGCACTGGCGCTGCGGCTCGATGCGCCCGCCGCGTGGCAGGAACTCGAACAGCTGGCAAGACATGGCGCACACGAGGCTGCCAGCGGCGATGCGGCCATCACCCTGACGGACGACCGCGGCGATCCGCTCGCCACCCACGACGGCATCTGGGTACTGGGATTGACCGAAGAGGCCTTCCCCGCACCGCCGCGCCCCGACGCTTTCCTCGCCCTCGCGGCGCAGCGCGCAGCGCTCTGGCCCGAGGCAAGCGCGGAGCTGCGTCGGCAGCAGGCCATGGAGGAGCTGGCGGGCTGGCGCCGGCGCAGCAGGCAGCTGGTACTGAGCTATGCCGCCACCGATGGCGACCTGCACCGCAGACCATCGCGGCTGCTGCCCGTGCACGCCTGGCAACCGCTGCCGCTGCCCGCCGAAGCGGCTATGCCACAGCACGAAGGGATGGAGCAGATCGTCGATTCCGCGCTGCCTGCGCTCGTCACGAGGCCGGGTACGGCATTGCGCGGCACCTCGCGCCGCCTGCAGCTGCAGCAGGATTGTCCATTCCGCTCCCAGGCCGAAATGCGGCTCGGCGCCGCGAATCTGGAGGTTCCGGCCGAAGGCATCGATCCGCGGCTGCGCGGCGACCTGCTGCATGCCGCCCTCGATGGGTTGTGGGGCGAACTGCGCGACAGCCGGCAGCTCGCAGCGCTCGACCCGGCAGCGCGCGCAGCGCTGATCCAGCACCACTGGCACCGCGCCGAACACCTGGTGCTCGCGAAGCGTCCCCTGCCGCCGGATGAACGCGTGCTGGCCCGCGAGCAGCGGCGTGGCCTTGCGCTGCTCGCGCGGCTGCTGGAGCTCGAAGCGGCCCGCGACGCCTTCGAGGTGGTACAGCGCGAGCACCAGCTGCGCGTCGCCATCGACGGCGTGGACATGCGGCTGCGCGTCGACCGCATCGACCGCCTCGCGGACGGAAGACGGCTACTGATCGACTACAAGACCGGCCAGTCCGACGTGGTGTCCATGGACCGCGAATCACCGCGCCCGCTGCAGCTGGCGCTGTATGCCACGGCGCTGGCGAACCAGGGCCAGAGCGTGCAGGCGCTGGCCCTGGCGCGGCTGGTTCCGGGCAGGATCTCGTTCAAGGGCGTGAGCGAGGGCGATGCCGGCGTGCCGGGCATTGCACCCCTGGCAGACTGGGAACTGTGGACGGCCCAGTGGCGGCAGGAGGTGCAGCGACTGCTGGCCGGACATCTGGCCGGTTTCGCCGCCGTGGCGCCGGCCGCGGGTGCCTGCCGCCGCTGCCATCTGCCGGCGTTGTGCCGCATCGGCGAGCGGGCCACGCTGCCGCCGGAAGAGGAGCAGGAGACTGCGGATGAGTGACGCCGCCATCCGCGAGCTGGCACTGGATCCGTCGCGCTCCATCCTGCTGCAGGCTCCGGCCGGCTCGGGCAAGACCACCGTGCTGGCGCAACGCTTCCTCGGCCTGCTGGCGCAGGTGGATGAACCCGAGGAACTGCTGGCGATCACCTTCACCCGCAAGGCCGCCGCGGAAATGCGCGAGCGCGTGCTGCTGGCGCTGGAAGGCGGGCTCGATGCAGCCGGCCCCGTTGGCGCAACCTGGTCACGGCTGCGAGCCGCAGCGCTGGCGCAGGCGGCGCGACGCGGCTGGCCGCTTGACGAGCTGGGAGCGCGGCTGCGCATCCAGACCATCGATTCGCTCAATCACGAGATCGCCCGCGCCATGCCAGTGCTGGGCCGGTTCCAGGGATCGCTGCAGGTCGTGGACGATGCCACGGCGCTGTACCGCACTGCGGCGCGCCGCACGCTGCGCCTCATCGATGCGGATGCCGCATTGCAGCCGGATGCGGACGTGCTGCTCGAGCGCCTCGACAACAATCTGCAGCGCGCCGAGGAGCTCATCGCCGACCTGCTGGACGCGCGCGCCAGCTGGCTGCCGCTGATGGTGGACAACCGCCCCGAGGGGCTGGCCGCGGCCGTGGTTGCCAGCCTCGAGCGCATCGTCACCGAGTCGCTGGAAGAAACCGCGCGCCTGCTGCCGCCATCATTGCTCGCCGAAGCGGCCGCGCTGCTGCAGGACAGTGCGCGGCACCGCGAGGCGGCCGGCCACGCGCCGGACCGCTGGCGGCTGTGGCTGCAGCCCCAAACCACGCTTGCGGCGCAGGCTCCGGCGCTCGCGGCCTGGCAGACCATGGCGGACCTGGCGCTGACGGCAGCTGGAACACTGCGCAGGCAGATCACGGTCGCCGCCGGTTTCCCTCCCCACGAGAAGCAGCTCAAGAACCGCTGGAAGGAGTGGATGGAGGAACTGGCCGCCGTCGAGGACTGCGAGGACATCCTGCGCCGGCTGCGCGCGCTGCCGCAGGCGCAGCTCGGCGACACCGACCGCGCGGCCACAGCGGCGCTGGCGCGCATTCTCATCGTGGCAGCCGCCGAACTGCAGCTGGTGTTCCGCGAACAGGGACGGGTGGATCACGCCGAGGTGGCGGCAACGGCGCGCCAGGCGCTGATCGCCGAGGGCCAGCCGACCGAGCTTGCCATCCGCCACACGCTGCGCATCCGTCATCTGCTGGTGGATGAATTCCAGGATGTCTCGCCCACGCAGGTCGAACTGATTGCCGCGCTGACGGCCGGGTGGAGCAGGGGCGACGGACGCAGCCTGTTCCTCGTCGGCGACCCCATGCAGTCGATCTACCTGTTCCGCCATTCCGAAGTCGGGCTGTTCCTGCGCACCCGCATGCACGGCATCGGCGCGGTGCCGCTGGAAGCCCTGCAGCTGCGCAGCAATTTCCGCTCCCGGCCGGAGCTGGTGCAGTGGGCCAATGAAGTCTTCGCCGCGTGTTTCCCGCGGCGCGAGAACCTGCGGACTTCAGCAGTGGGCTTCCTGGCTTCCGAAGCAGCCCGCGCTCCCGGAGCCGATGGTCCCGCGGTGCAGGTGTGGCCGCTGCCCGGGGATGACGCGGCAACCGAGGCGCAGTGGATCGCCGCGCGCATCCGCGAACAGCAGGCCACCGCGCCCCAACAGCGCATCGCCATACTGGTGCGCGACCGCCGTCTCGCGCCGCCGCTGCTCGATGCCTTGCGTGAAGCCGGCATTGCCGTACGCGGTGTGGCGCTGGCCTCGCTCGCGCAGCACCAGACCGTGCTGGATCTGGTGGCGCTGGGCGCCGCGCTGCTGCATGCCGGGGACCGCACGGCATGGCTGGCGGTGCTGCGTGCGCCGGCCTGCGGCCTGCTGCTCGCCGATCTGGCAGCACTGGCCGGCGAGGATGCGGATGCCTTGCTGGTCTCGCGCCTCGCGGATCCGGCCTCATGGGCGCGCGTGTCGGAAGATGGCCGCCGGCGCCTGCAGCGGGCGGCGCCGCTGCTGGTATCGGCCTGGCGGAACCGACAGCGCGCCCAACTGCCCGATGCCATCGAAACCCTGTGGCGCGCACTGGGCGGCGAGGCGCTCGCCGGTGAAGCGCAGCGTCACGCCGCGGCCCAGTACCTCGGCGCGCTGCGCCGCCTGCTGCGCGATGACCCGGCGGTGGACGGCCATGCGCTGCGCAAACTCGCTGCCCGCCTGCGCGACACGCCTGCCGCGGCCGCCGCCGAGGGCACACCGCCCGTCGAAGTGCTCACCATCCATCACGCCAAGGGACTGGAATGGGATGTGGTGTTCGTCCCGGGCATCGGGCAGCCGGCACCGCCCGACCGCGCGCCGCTGATGCGCTATCTGGAGCTGCCCGCGGCGGACGAGCACCAGGATCTGCTGCTTGCCGTGCACAGCATCGGCGCCACGGCGGATTCGGACGCGCTCAGCGCCTACATCCGCAATCTGCAGCAGGAACGGCAGCGCAACGAACAGCTGCGGCTGGCGTACGTGGCTTTCACCCGCGCGCGCGAAAGGCTGGTGCTGACAGCCTGGGCGGCGCGCGATCCGCACAGCGGCGAGGCACGCCCGGACATGCGCTCGCTGCTGGGCCGGCTGTGGCCCGCACTGCGTCGCAGCTTTGCTCCGGTCGAGGCAACAACGGACACCCCGACGCCATCCGCTGCGGCGCCGGTCCCGCCGGTGTATCCGCTGCTGCGCAGTACCACCGACTTCGATCCGCATGTGAACCGCAGACCCCTGGGCACGCTGCCCAGCCTCGATGCCGGCAGCGACGAGACCCTGGAGCGGCCCGAGTTCACCTGGGTCGGACCGCAGGCGCGCGCCGAAGGCACCGTGGTGCATGCCGTGCTGGAAGCCATCGCCCGCAGCGGCGACTGGAATCTGCTGGAATCGCCGCAGCTGCTGGCCGGCGTACAGCGCCAGCTGCGGCAACTGGGCCTGCCCGAAACGCGGGCCGCTGCGGTGGCCACCGATGTGCTGGCGCGGCTGCGGAATCTGCGTGACGACCCGCGCGCGCGCTGGCTGCTGTCACCCGGCCATCGCGAAAGCCACTGCGAATTGCGGCTCACCGGTCTCGCTGACGGCCGGCTGCGCAAC
Organism: Steroidobacteraceae bacterium; assembly: GCA_049841155.1. Lineage (GTDB taxonomy): Bacteria > Pseudomonadota > Gammaproteobacteria > Steroidobacterales > Steroidobacteraceae > ZC4RG30. The sequence goes on along the minus strand of JASGHI010000003.1, from coordinate 476,260 downwards.
ATCATCATCGACCGCAGCTTTGTCGATGAAGCCGGTCAGCGCTGGGTGGTGGACTACAAGACCAGCACCCACGGCGGCGGCGATCTGGCCGGATTCCTGGCGAGCGAACTGGCGCGCTACCGGCCGCAGCTGCAGCTGTACCGCGCGCTTGCGGCACGGCTGGGACCCGAACCGGTCAGGGCGGCGCTGTATTTCCCGTGGCTGCGCGAATGGGTCGAACTCGATCACTCGCCGGCAAGCGAGAACGGATAGCTGCCATCGGCGGCGGGCAGGCCCAGCAGGCGCAGCTGTTTCACGAGGCCTGGCGCTGCATCGGCGCGCGGTGCCACGCGGCCATCGACCTGCCAGGCGCCCTGCGGCTCGACACGCACCGCGGCTTGCACGGACAGCGGGCCGCCGCTGTCATGCAGCTGCCCCGCAAACGGCGGACCGGCCGGATCCGCGGCGAACTTCAGTTCGTAGCTGCCCAGCGCGGTGCCCTGGGCATCCTGCAGCTGCTGCACGCCGGCCATGCCCTGCAGGCGCGCGATGCGCCCGCCCTCCACAGTGAAGGAAAGCTCATCGGCCAGGAGCTGGCCCTGCCAGCCTGCCGGCAGCATCGGCGCCAGCTGCCGGTCCATGGGCAGGCGGCCACTGAGAGCATCCACCTGCAGGCTGCGCGGACGCCAGCTCACTAGCCCGCTGGCTTCGCCACCGGCCCGCGCCAGCTGCAGCTGCGCCGCCAGGCGGCCACGCAGCAGTGCGGTGGGCCGCAGCACCCAGCCCACGCGATCCAGCGCCAGCGCCTGGTCCGGCGCGCCGGTGCGCAGCTGCATGCCCATGCAGCGGCCATTCCACACCGTGCCTTCGGGGGCCGTGCAGGTCAGCGCGGAAGGCAGCAGCGGCAGCAGCCACGCGGCGGGCAGACGCACCAGCAGCACCAGCAGGAATGCCGCAACGCCGGGCAGCGCCCAGCGCAGGAGGGAAGGGCTCACGAGCGCAGGCGGACGATGACCGTGGCGTTGACCACACCCGGTTCGGCAGTGGCTTCGGTGGTGGCGGCCTCCACGCGCAGGCCATGCTGGTTGACCAGGCGCGCCAGCCAGGCCACCCAGGCGTTGAAATCCGCTTTCTGGAACTCCACCCGCAGCCGGCCTTCACCATTGGGCTGGCTGCCGGTCAGCGACTGGCCCAGGCCGGATTCGCGCGCGGAGCGGTCCACCAGCACCACCAGGGATTCGACATTCTGCGGCACCACCGGCGCAGGTCCGGCGCTGGCCAGCCTCGGACCTACATCGCGCAGGAAGGTCAGATCCGCCTGTTTGCGCTCGACCCGGGACGCCGCGGCGGCCACTGAGCGGTTCAGCGGCAGCAGCACGCCGGCCAGCAGGATGAGCACGGCAAGCACGCCGCCGATCAGCAGGATGCGCTGCTCGCGCGGCTCGCGTGATTCGTACCACTGGCGCAGCGCCGCGGTGTTCATGATCCCGCCTTCAGCTCGACGCGGCCGTGGAAGCCCTGGCCTTCATTGGCGCCCGAGGTCACCTGCGCGGTGTAGCCGCTGGCGCGCAATGCCTGGCTGAGCTGCTCGAGGCTGGTGGCATCCGGACCGGTGATGCGCAACTGCATTTCGCCGGGCTTGAAATCCAGGCCATCGATGCGCGTCACGGGCACGTTGTCATGGGCCGCGGCGACGGCTGCCAGCACATGCAGCCACTCGCCCTGGCCACGACCGCCGGAGCCGGCAAGCTGCAGGCGCTGTTCGACCCGGCGGCGCAGGTCGCCGCCCAGCGGCTCACCCGGCAGCGCCACCGCGGCCGCCTGCGCGATGGCGGCATCCAGCGCGCGCTCGGCGCCGCGCAGCCGCTGCAGCTCCCAGATGCGGGCCCCGGCATGCACCAGCAGCAGCACGGCGGCCGCTGCGGCCGCCATGCGCCAGCGGCGCCATGACGTGCCGGATTCGGTACGCGCCCGGTAACTGCCCTGCAGCAGGTTGATGCGAGCCGGCGCAGCCAGGCCCTGCGCCAGCAGCGGCAGCACGCCGCCCGCCGACAGCTGCACTTTCAGTGTGGCGACGCGCGGCCGCAGCGCTTCGAACTTGGCTCCATGCTCGCGCCAGCCTTCGGGCGCGGCATAGACGACGACCTGCAGATCTTCCGGCGCCGCTTCGGCGCCCAGCACCAGATCCAGCGCCAGCGCGGGATCGGCCGCCGGCAGCACCGCGGGCGTGGCGCCGTCGCGCCGCAGGACCAGGTGATCCTCGTCGATGAGCAGGGTGAGATGCGCAGGCAGATACGGCGCCAGCTCGCTGTCGGCATACACGGCAGCCGGCTCGAGCCCGAAGGAGCGCGCCCGCGCCAGCCATTCATCGAGCAGCGCGCGCGAGACCACCTGCACGGGAGTGTCGCCGCTGGCCGCGTTGCGCGCGCCGAGCGCGAAATGCAGGGTCTCGATGTCTTCGGAAACCTGGTCTTCGAGCGCGAACGGCGCCAGCTGCTGCAGCCGCGCTTCGCCGGCCTGCGGCAGGTTGGCCACCAGCTGCAGTACATCGGCCCCCGGCACCACCAGTGCCACCTGCCGGCCCCGGGCTGCGGCGGCAAGCTCCGGCCCGGTGTCTACGGAGGGCGCCGCGAGCAGCTGGCCGCGCTCGTCCGCCACCAGCCAGTGGGGCGTGTGCGCAGCATCGCGCGGTAACCGGAACAGCAGCCAATCTGCCATGACGCCTGAGGGAACCTCGAGATTTATTCCGTGCCGAAGGTGCGCATCACCGGCCGCACCTGGCCGGCGCTGTCGCGGTACATCAGACTGTACAAGGCGAATTCGGCGAAGCCAATACGCACCCAGGTGCGCAGCTGGAAGAACTGCGATTTCTCGCTGATGCGCGTTTTGATCTTGGGTTCGTCTGCCAGTACGCTCTTCGGCGGAAAGCAGGCCCCCGTGCGCGCCATGGCCAGCTGCTCCGGCTCCATCTTGCTGTACTGCACCTCGTTGGGATTGTGCACGCTCACGGCATTGAGCGCATCGAGCACATAGCCGTCGGCAGTGCAGACATTGATGGTATTGGCCATCGGCGGCAGCGCCGTGACATGCGGCAGCAGCTTGAGATAACGCTCGTGGCCGAAACCCGGCAGCTGCTCCAGTTCGGACACGCTGGTGATGGGCCGGTTGAGGGGACGGTAGGGCGGCATCTGGGCGGTATAGAGGCTGTCCTCGCCGCCTTCGGGTGCAGGACGGTCGTCCTGGTCCAGCCAGTCCACCAGCAGTGCCGCCCAGTGCGTCTCGACCTGACTCAGCTCCAGCAGGCGAGTGAACACCATGACCGCATCCTTGTCGGGATCACCATTGGCATCCAGCAAGGTGTTGAGATTGAACTTGCCGGTCTCGTCGATGAGCTGTGCCTCGATGGTCACATCCGGCGCAACCTCGAGCGGCAGGACGGGCGTGGCCCAGCGCCCGGAGGGCGTGTCCGCAGGATCGTTCTTGCCTTCCTGCAGGACATAGGCGGCCAGCGCCTCGGCGCCCTGCGCGATCGCGACGCTCTGCTCCAGCGAGATGCTGGCAACGCTGCGGCGTGCGGTCAAAGCGCTGTCGTAGCCGATGGCCACCGCGAGTGCGGTGGCAATGGCGAGCACGATGAGCGCCGTGATCAGCGCCACGCCCGACTGCTGCTTGATGCCCGGGCGCCTCATCCGGCGACCTCCACCAGGCGGATCAGCCGGCCCCAGTCTTCGAGCTCCAGCGTCACCTCCACCGCCTGGGGCAGCCAGCGCAGTTCGCGGTCACCGGGCGTCGCCTGCAGCACCGCCGGCGGCCAGGTGTCCTGCCAGTTGCGGCCATCGTTCAGGAAGCGCAGCGAGAAAGTCTTGACGCCATCGATCAGCGCGCGGCGCTGCGGAGGCGGATCGAGCAGGGCATCCAGCACCGGCCACTGCTCGCGATACAGCGTGCCTTCTTCCAGCACATAGCGCACGCGCTGCAAGGTGGTGCGCTGCACGCCGGCAGGGTTGGCAAAGCCGCCGCGCGTGAGCACGGCGTGGTGCGCATCGGCCAGCAGCGCAGGCTGGTAGCCTGCTCCCAGCGGCTCGCGCACCGGCCGCGGCGCCAGCTGCCCGAAATCCTGCAGGAAGGCGCGCATGGCGCCCTGCACGGCAGCGAGCCTTGCGGCATTGGCCTGCACGGTCTCGCGGTTGCGCAATGCCTGCTCCAGCGCGCTGTAGCCCAGCGTGACGAGAATGGCCGTGATGAGCACGGCCACCAGCAGCTCGATGAGCGTGAAGCCGCTGCTGCGCTTCATGGTGTATTGCCGCCCGGCGCAGCGCTGCCGGGCGCCGGGAGGCTCGACAGCGACCAGTCCGGATCGAAAGGCGTGCTGGGGTAGGCCACCCTCTGCCCGAAAAAGCCGATCGCCGTAGCCAGTGCCGGCTCTGCCGCATCGCCCCGCGAATCCGCGGTCCGCAGCCGCGCAATCTCCACCTCGATGCGGAACAGGCCGGCCATGCCCTGATCGGCCACCTTCTGCCGCCAGCGCCATTTCGAGCCCGCGTATTCGATGTCTCCGCTGCTCTCGCCGACTTTGGGCTGCGCACGCGACAGGCGCAGTTCGCTGATGCGGTTCAGCGCAATCCACTCCGCTTGGGATTTGTCGCGCAAATAGGAGAGATTGTCCGCGGAGGAGGTCAGGGTGGTGAGCAGTGCCCCGATGCCGAAAGCCACGATCACCAGGGCCACCAGCACCTCGATCAGCGTGAAGCCTGCCAGCCGGCGCGTGACCATCAGGAGGCCACGGCCGGTGGTTGCGTCACCAGCTTGCCGCTGGCATCGGGCAGGATCTTGACCGCCTCGCCGCGCTGCCGGCTTCCGGCCTGCTCCTCGCGCCGCAGCGTCAGCTCGAAGGAACTGGTCTCGCCGCTGGAGTAGAGCAATATCTGCGGCGCGGGGTTTTCCTCGTCGGCCTTGGGCAGCTCGGCGCGGCGTCCTTCGACCGCCAGCTCCAGCTGCAGCCCCGCCGGCAGCTTGCGCCGGCGCATCAGCGGATCGTTTTCCAGTGTTTCCCAGCGGGCATGTCTTGCATCCAGCACCAGGAACTCGTACCCGCCATCGAAGCAGCGCATGCCGAACTCGCGGTTCTGCATGCCGGCCTGCTCGCGCAGCTGGCCCATGAGGGCGAGCAGGCGGTCGCGTTCGGTCTGCAGCCCGTGGTCATCGCCCATCACGCCCAGCGACAGCGTGATGCCGGCCGCCATGATGCCGATGATCAGCACCACGACCAGCATCTCGATCAGCGTGAAGCCGCGCGGGCTACTTCTCGACCGACCAGTTGCCGATGTCCTCATCCAGACCTTCGCCACCGGGCTGGCCATCGGCGCCCAACGAGAAGATGTCGATCTCGCCATGTTCACCGGGATACCGGTATTGGTAGTCGTTGCCCCAGGGATCCTTGCTCGCGCGGCGCAGGTAGCCGCCGGCCTTCCAGTTGCGCGCATCCTGCGGCTTCTCGACCAGTGCGCGCAGACCCTGCTCGGTGGTGGGGTAGCGGGAATTGTCGAGCTTGTACATGGTCAGCGCCGTCTCCAGCGCCGCGATGTCCGACTGCGCCTTGGTGACCTTGGCCTGGTCGGCGCGCCCGGCCACCTGCGGACCGATGATGGCCGCCAGCAGGCCGATGATCACGACCACGACCATGATCTCGATCAGCGTGAAGCCGCGCTGCAGCGCGCGTGAGACGGGAGTCATACTGTGTCCTGGCCCGGTGATGTCGCGGCCGATCATAACAAAGGGTTCCGTCCGGTACGTGAACGCAGACAACGGATTTGCCCGGTTTTTGCGGTCGCTGAATTGCGACGGCCGGTATGGCCTGTGGCTGGTCGCGGCGCTGGCGCTGCTGCTGCTGCCGCTGACCGGCGGCGATGCCTGGCGCGATGCCTGGCAATACCAGCGCAGCCAGATTGCCTCGGGGCAGTGGTGGCGCCTCGCGACAGCCCATCTGGTGCACCTCGATGCGCGGCATGCGCTGGTGAATGCGGCCGGCCTGGCGCTGCTGTGGGCGCTGTTCGCCCGCAGCTACAGCGCACGCCAGTGGTGCCTGGTGCTCGCCGCCATTGCAACCGGCATCGGCGCCGGCCTGTGGTGGCTGCAGCCGCAGCTGCAGTGGTATGTCGGAGCTTCCGGCGTGCTGCACGGCATCTTCGCCGCCGGCTGCGTGGCGCTGATCCGCACGCAGCCCACGGCGGGCTGGGTGGCCGCAGCGGTATTCGCGGCGAAGCTGCTGTGGGAACAGTGGCAGGGACCGCTGCCGTTCTCCGGCACTGCGCAGGTCATCACCGCCGCGCATCTGTACGGAGCGGTGGGCGGAGCGCTTGCCGGACTGCTCCTTGCGCGCAGGCTATACTGAACACTGGCCGTTTCAGGGTGGGGTCTGATGAGTCGCGTTTTCGTGTTTCCGGGGCAGGGGTCGCAGTCGGTGGGCATGGTGGCAGCACTGGCCGCCGGCGATCCGGTGGTGGAACAGACCTTCCATGAAGCCTCGCAGGTGCTGGGTTACGACCTGTGGAAGCTGGTCGTCGACGGACCTGCCGAAACACTCAACGAGACCACCCGCACCCAGCCCGCGATGCTCGCGGCCGGGGTTGCCACGTGGCGCTGCTGGCGCAATGCCGGCGGCGCGATGCCCGATGCAGTGTGCGGCCACAGCCTCGGCGAGTTCGCCGCGCTCACGGCCGCCGGCGTACTGGAATTCACCGAAGCCATGCGTCTGGTGCGCCACCGCTCGGAGCTGATGCAGGACGCCGTGCCGATTGGCGTGGGCGCCATCGCCGCAGTGCTGGGCCTGGAGGACGAGGCCATCGCCGCAGCCTGTGCGGAGGCTGCCGGTGGCGAGGTGGTGGAACCGGTCAACTTCAATGCGCCGGGGCAGATGGTCATTGCAGGCCATGCCGGCGCGGTGAACCGCGCGCTGGAGGCCTGCAAGGCGCGCGGCGCCAAGCGCGCCGTGCTGCTGCCGATGAGCGTGCCCGCACACAGTTCGCTGATGCGGCCCGCTGCCGAAAGCTTCGCGGCATTGCTGCAGGATGCCAGGCTCGCGGCGCCGCGGATGGCCTTCTGGAGCCCGGTGGATGGCGCGGCCCACACCGACGTGCAGGACATCCGCAGCCTGCTGCAGCGCCAGCTGGCAAGCCCGGTGCGCTGGGCCGAGCTCATCCGCCGCCTCGCCGCCGCGGGCTTCACACAGTTCATCGAGTGCGGGCCGGGCAAGGTGCTCACCAGCCTCAACCGCCGCATCGAGAAGCGGCCGGAAATCCACTGCCTCGCGCTGCAGGACATGGAGTCGCTGCGCGCCGTGCAGGCGCAATTGCAGTAGCGGGGATCGAGCAACATGGATTCATTGCTGAAGGGCGAGACGGCGCTGGTCACCGGCGCTTCGCGCGGCATTGGTCAGGCCATCGCGCGGCGGCTGGCAGCCGCCGGCGCGAAGGTGATCGGCACGGCCACCAGCGCCGAAGGCGCCGCGCGCATCAGCCAGGAGCTGGGCGGCAGCGGCCGGGGCGAAGTGCTCGACGTCAGCGACACGGCGTCGATAACGGCGCTGGTGGAGCGCCTGGAGGCCAGCGGCGACATGCCCACCATCCTCGTCAACAACGCCGCCATCACGCGCGACACGCTGCTGCTGCGCATGAAGGACGAGGACTGGAGCGCGGTGATCGACACCAACCTGTCGGCCAACTTCCGGCTCAGCAAGCTGTGCGTCAAACGCATGCTCAAGGAGCGCAAGGGCCGCATCATCAACATCACTTCGGTGGTTGGGCAGATGGGCAACGCCGGCCAGGTGAACTATGCGGCGGCCAAGGCCGGCGTGATCGGCATGACCAAGTCCATGGCACGCGAGCTGGCCTCGCGCAACGTTACGGTAAATGCCGTGGCGCCGGGTTTCATCGACACCGACATGACGAAGAATCTGGGCGAGCAGGTGCGCACGGAGCTGCTAACGCAGATCCCGGCCGGCCGGCTGGGGCGCCCGGAGGAGATCGCAGAGGCGGTGCTGTTCCTTGCCTCCCCGGGGGCGGCCTATGTCACCGGCCAGACCCTAGCGGTCAACGGCGGAATGCTGATGCCTTGAATAACCGTTCAGAAACAGAAGCTTGCACGAGCAGCGAATACCTGTTTCCATGTGGCCAAGTGCCTGACCTTCACCTACAATACGCGCCCCATGCGTGCACCTTGAGGCACGTTAAGGTCAATAAATCAGAGGATTGAACACTAATGAGCAGCGTCGAACAGCAAGTCAAAGCCATCGTTGCCGAGCAGCTGGGCGTAAAGGCCGAGCAGGTGACGAGCGACGCGTCCTTCGTCGATGACCTCGGCGCTGACTCGCTGGACACGGTCGAACTGGTGATGGCCCTGGAAGAAGAGTTCGAGATCGAGATCCCGGACGAAGAGGCCGAGAAGATCACCACCGTCCAGCAGGCGATCAACTACATCAACGATCGGCGCGCCAAGGCCTGATCGTCCGCCCGCCGCAGCGGGGCACGGCATCCAAGCGGCGCCGTGCCCGGTCCTTCGTCTTCCGGAGCCACGCTTGAGCAAACGCCGCGTAGTCGTCACGGGCATGGGCATCATCTCCCCGGTGGGCAGCACCCTGGAGAGCGCCTGGTCCAGCGTCATCAACGGCATCAGCGGTATCGCACCCATCACGCGTTTCGATACCAGCGCCTTTCCCTGCCGCTTCGGCGGTGCCGTCCAGGGTTTCGATCTCGAGAAATACCTGCCCGCGAAGGAAGCGCGGCGCATGGACGAGTTCATGCATTACGGCGTCGCTGCCGGTGCCGATGCCATGGCGGATTCGGGCCTCGACCTGAACCACACCGACCTGGACCGCGCGGGTGTGGTCATGGGGTCGGGAATCGGCGGCCTGCACACCATCGAGGAAGAACACAACGCGTATCTGGCGGCACAGAGTCCGCGCAAGATCTCGCCGTTCTTCGTGCCCTCGACCATCATCAACATGATCTCCGGGCATCTGTCCATGCGCTTCGGGCTGCGCGGCCCGAACCTGGGCGTGGTCACCGCGTGCACCACCTCGACCCATGCCATCGGCGTCGGCCTGCGCACCATCCAGCACGGCGATGCCGATATCATCCTCGCCGGCGGCTCGGAGATGGCCACCACGGTGATGGGTCTGGGCGGTTTCGGCCAGGCCAAGGCCCTCTCCACCCGCAACGACGCGCCGCAGGAAGCCAGCCGGCCCTTCGACCGTGACCGAGACGGCTTCGTGCTCAGCGATGGCGGCGGCGCCATGGTGCTCGAAGAGCTCGAACATGCGAAACGCCGTGGCGCCCGCATCTATGCCGAGGTCGTGGGCTTCGGCATGAGCGGCGATGCGCACCACATCACCGCACCGCCCGAAGACGGCAATGGCGCCCGCCGCGCCATGCAGGCCGCCATGCGCGACGCCGGCCTCAATCCGGGCGATGTGCAGCATGTCAACGCGCATGCCACTTCCACACCGCTGGGCGATCGCGCGGAAACCAATGCCATCAAGGGCGCCTTCGGCGATGCCGCCGGCAAGCTCGCGATCAGCGCGACCAAGTCGGTGACCGGCCATCTGCTGGGCGCCGCCGGCGTGGTGGAAGCCATCTTTGCGGCGCTGGCCATCCGCGATCAGGTTGCGCCGCCGACCATGAACCTGCACAACCCCGACGAGGGCTGCGATCTCGACTACGTTGCGCTCGCGGCCCGCAGGATGCGCATCGACGCGGTGCTGTCGAACTCCTTCGGCTTCGGCGGGACCAACGGCACGCTCGCATTGCGCCGCTATACGGGCTGAGGGGCGGCGCCATGCGCGCGCCTGGCCCCCAGGTCGAGCCCGTCGAGATTCCCGCAGGGGCATTGCTGCGGCTGGCCGCGCTGTTTCCCGACCGTTATCCCGCGCTGCTCGACAGCGCGGCTCAAGGCCCGCTCTCCCGGACCACGCTGCTGGCCGCACTGCCGCGCGCAGCGCTGCGCCTCGATGCAGGGGGGGCAGGGGAGCAGGGTGGCTTCCTCGATGCGCTGGATGCAGCCTGGCGCGCTGCCGCGGCCGAAGCGCCCGGCCCGCCTGCGGCTCCCGAGCTGCCTTTCACCGGCGGGTGGATCGTCTACCTGGGCTATGAGCTGGCCCTGCAGATCGAACCCAGCCTTGCGGCCCACTGGCCATCGGCCAACCACCACGACCAGCGGCCGGTGGCCTGCGCGCTGCGCATTCCCGCGGTGCTGGTGCAGGAGAGTTCCGGCAGAGGCTGGCTGGTCACCGAAGCCCAGGTGAGCGCAGCCGAACGCCGCCAGATACGGGCCGATCTGCATGCCGCAGCGCGGGCAGAGCTCCCGCAGGCCCCGCCGCTGGAATCCGTCGAGGAAGAGCCGGCGCGTTATATCGAGCGCGTGCAGCGCGCGCAGCAGTACATCGCGGCCGGCGACATCTACCAGGCCAATCTCTCGCGGCGCTGGCAGGCGCAGCTGCCCGAGGATTTCAGTGCCGCGGCGCTGTATTCAAGATTGCGCGGCAGCAATCCGGCCCCGTTCGCCGCACTGCTGCAGCTCGACGATTTCCGCGTGCTGTCGTCCTCGCCGGAACGGCTGCTGCGCATCCGCGGCCGGCGCGTGGACACGCGCCCCATCGCCGGCACCTATCCGCGCGGCGCCACGCCGGAGGCCGACCGCAGGCTCGCCGCTGCGCTCGTCGCCCATCCCAAGGAACGGGCCGAACATGTGATGCTCATCGACCTGGCACGCAACGATCTGGGCCGGGTATGTACAGGCGGCAGCGTCCGCGTCGATGAGTACATGGCCGTCGAGACCTATGCCCATGTGCATCACCTCGTCTCCAATGTCACCGGCGAGCTGCGCAGCGATGTCTCGCCGGCCGAGGTGCTGCGCGCTGTGTTTCCCGGCGGCACCATCACCGGCTGCCCCAAGGTGCGCTGCATGCAGATCATTGCGGAACTGGAAGGCGCGCCGCGCGGCCCCTATACCGGCAGCCTGGGCTATCTGAACCACGACGGTTCCGGCGACTTCAACATCCTCATCCGCACCTTGTCGCTGCAGGGCAGGCAACTGGAGCTGCGCGCCGGCGCCGGCATCGTGGCCGACTCGGACCCGCAGCGCGAGCTGGCCGAGACCCGCGCCAAGGCACGCGGCATGCTGCTGGCACTGCGCTCGTGAAAGACCTGCTCGCCATCCAGATCGACGGCAAAGCGAGCCCGGCGAGGCTGGCCGCTGGACCGCGGACTGCAGTACGGCGACGGGCTGTTCGAGACCATGATGGTGCGCGGCGGCCGCATCCGCTTCCTGGCGCTGCATCAGCGCCGCCTTGCCGAAGGTTGCCAGCGGCTCGACATCCGGCTCGACGCCGGGCGGCTGTGGCGGCAGGCGGTGCTCTTCGCCGCCGCCGGGCCCGAGGCCATGCTGAAGCTGCTGGTTACGCGCGGCACGGCGAGCGCACGCGGCTACCGCCCCGGCGGCGGGGAACCACCGCGTTGCCTGCTGTACCGGTTTGCCGCTGCGCCCCCCGCAGAGCCTGCCGCAGCACCTGCGAGCGTGGTACGCCTCGACCTGCGCCTGGGCGAGAATCCCGCGCTTGCCGGCATCAAGCATTGCAACCGCCTGGAGCTGGTGCTCGCCGCCCGGCAGCTGCCGGAACATGGAGCGGTCGATGGCCTGCTCGCCAGCAGCTCCGGACAGCTGGTTTCAGGCACCATGTCGAATGTCTTTGTCCGCCGCGGAGGAAAATGGATGACGCCGGAACTGGATCGCTGCGGCATCGCCGGCGTCATGCGCGCCGTGGTGATGCGCGAGGCCGCCGCAGCCGGACAACCCGTGACCATCGCGGCGCTGCCGTTCACTGCGCTGGAGGATTGCGAGGCCCTGTGCCTGAGCAATGTGCGCCTGGGCCTGCTGCCGGTGGCGCAGATCGAGGGGCGCCGGCTGCTGCAGGACGACTGGGCGCTGCGCCTGCGGGCGCGCATCGGAGAACTGGATGAGTAGGCGCGCCCGCATTGTGGTGGGCGTCGCGCTGATGCTGGCCGTCGCGCTGGCCACGGCCGCCGGGCTCTACTGGCAGTCGCTGCAGATCGCGGCCCGCACACCGGGAGCATCGCTCGTCACGCAGGATCTTCACATCGAGCCCGGCATGCCGCTGCGCGCGGTGCTGCGGGAACTGGAGCGCCGCGAACTGATCACCGATGCGCGGCGCCTGGAATACTTCCTGCGCTGCTGCCAGTCCGGCGCCCGCATCGATGGTGCCGGCATTAAGGCGGGGCACTACCGCATCGCGCCTGGCCAGACGCCGCTGGACATCCTGCGCCAGCTGGTCGAAGGCCGCGTGGTGCTCGAACAGATCACCCTCGTCGATGGCTGGCGCTTCGCGCAGGCGCGGACGCTGGTGGAGCGGCACCCGGCCATCGTCGCAACGCTGGCCGGCCGCAGCGACGCCGAAGTGATGCAGGCGCTGGGCCAGCCGGGGCTGGCAGCGGAAGGGCGCTTCGCGCCGGACACCTATTCGTTCGCACCCGGCACCACGGATCTGACGCTGTACCGCATGGCCTTCGAAGCCCAGCAGCGCCAGCTCGCCAAGGCCTGGGAACAGCGGCAGCCGGATCTGCCATTGACCACCCCCGATGAAGCGCTCACGCTGGCTTCCATCGTGGAGAAGGAAACCGGTCTTGCCAGCGAACGGCCGCGCATTGCCGGAGTGTTCGTCAACCGCCTGCGGCGCGGCATGAAACTGCAGTCGGACCCCACCGTGATCTATGGCCTGGGCGAAAACTACGACGGCAACATCCGCCGCCGCGACCTGACCACTGATACGCCCTACAACACCTACACTCGCGCCGGCCTGCCACCCACACCCATCGCGCTGCCGGGACGCGATGCCATCATTGCAACGCTGAATCCCGAACATACCGACGCCATCTTCTTCGTCGCCATCGGCGATGGCAGCGGCGGCCACTACTTCTCCGCCACGCTGGGCGAACACAACCGCGCCGTGCAGCGCCTGCTGCAGCGCCTGCGCCAGAAGCCGCCCCAGGAGGAGCCCGAAGCACCACCGGCATTACAGACACCGAGCGCACCGCCGGCAAGCGCGGTGGAGGAGGGTGCAGCGCCATGATCCGCGGCCGCTTCATCACCTTCGAAGGCATCGAGGGCGCCGGCAAGTCGAGCCTGCAACGTTACCTCGCCGAGACCCTCACCGCGCGCGGGCAGCGTCTGTGCGCCACGCGCGAACCCGGCGGCACGCCGCTGGCCGAGGACATCCGGGCTCTGGTATTGAGGCGCCGCAGCGAAGGCATGCCGGCAGCGGCCGAACTGATGCTGATGTTCGCGGCGCGGGCCACGCATGTCGCACAGCTGATCCGGCCGGCGCTGGCGCGCGGCGAGTGGGTGCTGTGCGACCGCTTCACCGACGCCAGCCATGCCTACCAGGGTGGCGGACGCGGCGTTGACACGGCAGCCATCGAATCGCTGGGCCGTCTCGCGCATCCGGGTCTCGCGCCGGACCTCACGCTGCTGCTGGACCTGCCCCCCGAACTGGGACTGCAGCGCGCCCGCTCACGCCAGGACGCCGGCGACCGTTTCGAGGACGAGACGCTGGCCTTCTTCGCCCGCGTGCGTGCGCACTACCTGCAGCTCGCCGCAGGCGAGCCGGCGCGGATCAAGGTCATCGACGCCGCACAGCCGCCCGAAGCCGTGTACCGGCAGGCCCTGGCGCACGTAGAGGCGTTGTGAGCCTTCCTGACTGGCTGCAGGGGCCAAGGGACCGCCTGGTCGGTGCACAGCGTGCCGGGCGCCTGCCGGCCGCGCTGCTGATCCACGAGGACCCGGGTGCCGGCGGTTCACTGCTGGCCCTGCAATTCGCCCGGCAGCTGCTGTGCCGCGATCACAGGGCCATGGGCCTGGCCTGCGGCGAGTGTCCACGCTGCCGGCGCGTGCAGCAGGGCGAACACCCTGACATTCACCACATCGTGCCGGATCCCGAGCTCAAGTCCGGGCAGATCTCGGTGGACCAGATCCGCGAAGCCGCAGCACTGCTAGCCATGACGGCCTACGAGGGTGGCGGCAGCCTGGTGGTGATCCGCCCGGCCGACGCCATGACGCGCGCGGCCGGCAATGCGCTGCTCAAGACCCTGGAAGAACCGCGCGCCGGTGCCCACCTGGTGCTGCTCACCACGCAGCCCTCACGGCTGCCGGCGACCGTGCGCAGCCGCTGCCTGGTACTGCGCGCCGTGGCACCCTCGCGCACCGAGGCGCTGGCATGGCTGGCACGGCAGCGTGCCGCGGCGCCCGGTGACTGGGAGGCCGCGCTCGACGTGCTGGGCAATGCGCCGCTGGCCGCGCTGGACCACGATCCGGCCGCCCTGCGGGCGCTGCGCGACGACTGCCTGCAGGTGCTGGCGCAGGCTGCCGCCGGCCGCCTCGACATCGTGCGCATTGCCGACCGCTGGGCAAAGGACGAACTGGCGCTGAGGCTGCCAGCCATTGAGAACTGCCTCACACGCTGCGTACTGGATGGCGTGGAGGGCGAGGGGGGAAGGCGGGAACTGCGTCCTGGCGCGCACTTGCCAGGGCGCCTCCCTGACATAAATATAGCCACGGCCCTGCGGCTGCTGGAGGGGGTACGGGAGCTGCACATGCAGCTCTACGCCCCGCTGAACCGGCCGCTGGCCCTGGAATGCCATCTGTGGCGCTGGAGCGCTGCGCTGGCCCGTTAGCGGACTGCAGGATAGACATGTCGCCCAGAGATCTCACTTCGCGTTCCGGCATCAACAAGCCCGGCCTGCTGACCCTGACGATCAAGGACAAGAGCGCACTGTACCTGGCCTACATGCCCTTCGTGCGCAACGGCGGCCTGTTCATCCCCACCAACAGCAACTACCGCCTCGGCGACGAGGTGTTCATGCTGCTTAACCTCATGGGCGAGGACGAGAAGCTGCCCGTGGCCGGGCGCGTGATCTGGGTGACGCCCAAGGGCGCGCAAGGCAAGCGCACCGCGGGCATAGGCGTGCAGTTCAGCGAGCAGGACCGCGGCCAGACGCAGAAGCGCATCGAGAACTATCTCGCCGGGGCACTCTCCGGCGACAAGGCCACGCACACCATGTAGTGGCGCTGCGCCGCAGGGCGCATCAGGGTGAAAGCGCGCGGCGCAGCCCGGTATCCATCGACGACAGCCCGCCCTTGAGCACGTAGGCGTCGTAGCCTTTCTCGACCAGGATGAACGCCGCGGCGGAGCTGCGGCGGCCGGTGTCGCAATAAACGATGTAGGGACGCTGCTTGTCGAGCGTCGAGAGCTTCAGGCGGATGAAATACAGCGGGATGTTGGTGGCATCCTCGATCGCGAGGTTCTGGAACTCGGAGGGCAGCCGCACATCGAGCCAGCGTCCACCCCTGGCGATGAGCTCCTTCGCCTCGTCGGCCGTGACCCACTGCAGGATGGGCTCGTTCATCAACTCGCGGAAATCCTGCTTGTTGAGCCGCATCAGCACGCCGTCGGTGAGCATGGTCACCGTCGCATTGCGCTTGGATTCGGAAATTAGCGCCTCTTCGCCGAAGGTGTCGCCGACCCCGAGCTCGGCGAGACGGATGCCGTCCTTGTTGAGCGGCGTCTCGCGCGTCACCACGCAGCGGCCGCTGACGATGGCGTAGAAATAGTCTCCCTCCGCGCCCTGCTGGATCACCACGTCGCCGGCGCGGCAGGGCGTGCGCTGCATGCGCATGAAGATGGCCTGGATGTTTGCCGGCGGGATGCGGTGCATGGCGCGGCTCTGCAGCAGCGTTGTCATCCAGTCGTCGCCCTCGCTGCCCTGCAGCTGCTGCTGCAGCTCGCCGACCTCGTAGGTGCCGGTCTGGTCCCAGGTGATCATCACGTCGAGCAGCTCGCTGTCGATGGCGAGGTATTCCACCTCGTCCAGCGCCCGCGCGCTGAACTTGCGCGGCGCCCCGGGCGCCAGCGGATTGCGCGCCTCGGGCGTGCCGGCCTTGATGACGCCGACGATGCGGTCGTTCTCGCGCAGCTCCACGCTGCCGGACACCAGCCAGACGGTGCGCTTGTCGGTTTCGCCTTCCTTGAACAGCAGCCGGCCCGGTTCCATCGAGCGCACGCTGACCTTGCGGGCCAGGGAAGCCTGGTTTTCCTTCTTCATCCCGTCCAGCGGCGTGAACCGCCGCAGCAGCGCCGCGTCGGCGGGGCGCATCTGACTCATCTGGCCCTCGTCTCTCGTTGAATTGCGCTGGATGGATGCAGCGCAAACACCATCAAAGATGGTAACAGCCCCTCACAGGAGCGACCACCCCGGATCCGGCTCAAATCGTGAACCATGTTGCAGAGCCAGTACTTCGAGGCGCTTGCGCAGCAGCGCCGGGCCGCTCTGCCGCGCCCATTTGAGGGGGCCGCCGCGGAACGGCGCGAATCCCGCGCCGAAGACCATGCCGGCATCGACCAGATCCGCATCGGCCACGATGCGGCTGCGCAGGCAGGCCACCGATTCGTTCACGAAGGTCAGCATCAGCCGGTCGGTGAGTTCATCCGATACCGCGGCCGGGTCCACGCGCTGCTTCTGCGGCTTGCCGTCCACCCAGTGGTAGAACCCCTGGCCCGACTTGCGGCCCAGCTGGCGTACGGCCAGCAGTGAATCCAGGCGCTTCAGCGGCACCGGGGGTGCACGGCGAATGGCCGCGCCGATGATCTCTCCCACATGCTTGCAGACATCGAGCCCCACCACGTCCGCAAGTTCGATGGGACCCATGGGCATGCCGAAGCGTGTCGCGGCGGCATCGACGATTTCCGGCAGCACGCCTTGCTCCACCGCCACCAGGCCCTCCTGCATGTAGGGGATGAGCACGCGGTTGACGAGAAAGCCCGGCGCACTGCGGCAGGGCAGCGGCAGCTTGTCGAGCCGGCGCGCAAAACCCAGTGCGGCAGCGAACACTTCGGGACGCGTCGCCGGCCCTTCGATGATCTCCACCAGCGGCATCTGGGCAACGGGATTGAAGAAATGCAGCCCCACGAAACGGCCGGGATCAGCAAGATCGTGCGTCAGGGATTCCAGCACCAGGCTCGAGGTGTTGGTCGCGAGCAGGGCATCGGCGCGCATGCGCGGCTCGAGGGTGCGATACAGCGCGCACTTGGCGTCGCGGTCCTCGAATATGGCCTCGATGACCAGGTCCGCTTCGGCAACACCGGCGCCCTGCACATCGGCGACCAGGCGCGCGGCCGCAGCCTCGCGTTCGGCGGCATTGGGCAGGCGTTTGGCGAACAGCTGCGCAGCCCGCCCGATCGCCGGCTCCACCTGCTCGGCACTGCGGTCCTGCAAGGTCACATTCAGCCCGCGCAACGCGCACCAGGCGGCGATGTCGCCGCCCATGATGCCGGCACCCACCACATGCACGCGCTTTATCTGCAGTCCCTGCGCGCCTTCGCGGCTGCCCAGCGCCTTCAACCGGTCCTGCAGCTCGAACACCCGCACCAGGTTGCGTGCCGTGGGGGTCTGGAACAGGCCCGCGATGGAGCGGGCTTCGGCATCGTAGGCAGCGCGGCCGCGGGCGCCGTGCTTCGACCACAGATCGACGATGGCATAAGGGGCCGGATAGTGGTCGCGGTTCACGCGCGCGGCCAGCTGTTCTTCCAGCACCGGCCGCAAGAAACCGCGCAGCGGCCGCCATGACAGCGCCCGCTGGGCAAGGCCGGGACGGTGTGGCTCGGGCCGTTCGCGGATCAGCTCCTGGCAGGCGGACGACGCCTGTTCCGGCGGCACGTAGCGGTCCACCAGCCCCATGCGCAGGGCCTTGTCGCCGCGGATCGTGCGGCCGGTGAGCATCAGGTCCATCGCGGCGCGCACGCCCAGCAGCTGCACTGAACGCACCGTGCCGCCGAAGCCCGGATGAATGCCCAGCTGCACCTCCGGCAGCCCCAGCGCCAGCCGTCCATCGTTCACACCGACGCGGTAACGGCAGGCCAGCGCCAGTTCCATGCCGCCGCCCAGCGCAAAACCCTGCAGCAGCGCGACCGTGGGGCAGGGCAGCGCGGCGATCCGGTCACACAGCGACTGGCCGCGGCGCACCATGACCAGCGCCTCGTCGACCGTGCCCAGCGTCGTGAACTCATGGACGTCAGCGCCGGCGATGAAACCGCTGGTCTTGCCGGAGCGCAGCACCAGGCCGCGCGGCGGCGACTGCTCGATGGAGCCGAGCACGGCCTCGAGCTGCTGCAGCACCGTGGAGGACAGCGTGTTGGCGCTGCGGCCCGGCACATCGAGAGTCAGCCACGCGACGCCTTCGGGTGCCAGCTCCAGGGTCCATGCCGCGTCACTCATGGCGCTCTCCGGTTACGGTGAAATCGCAGATCAGCGGCCGATGGTCCGAAAGCCGCACATCCGGGATGCGGAAGTCGTTCACCTCGATGCCTTCGCTGACCAGCACGAAGTCCAGCTCCACGCGCGGCATGCGCGACGGAAAGGAGGGCAGGCCGGCGGCATTGGCGCTGCGCAGACGCGTGGCCCGCATGAACAGGTACAGCTCATGCGTGCCCCAGAACGTGTTGAAGTCGCCCGCGATGATCACCGGCTTCACGGCCTTCTGCACCAGGTCGTGCAGGTAACGCAGCTGGTACTGCCGATGGCGGTACTTCAGCGACAGGTGCACGAGGAACACGCAGACCTCGTCCAGCTCCAGTTCGATGATCAGCCGCTTGATGCCCGAGTCGAAGTAGTGGAAGCGCTCGCCGCGCACCCGCGGCGCAGCCAGGAAGGCATTGGCCTGCTTGCGCACGATGGGCATGTGCTGGTTGATGGAGGTCGTGCCGTATTTGCACTGGTAGATGGAATAGCGTCCAAGACTGTCGGCGACATGCTGGGCCTGGTTGATCATGCCGGAGCGGATCGAGCCGGTGTCCACCTCGATCAGGCCGATGATGTCGGCATCCTGTGCGCGCAGGAACTCCACCAGGCCGGCGAGGATCCGCCGGCTGCTGCGCAGGTAGCCGGCGCCGGGCAGGGGTAGGTGAAAGGCCGGACCAGTGCCGGTGGCATAGCGGATGTTGTAGACGACCAGACGCAAGCAATACCCCGACAGGACAGGCCCGGGACTAGTGTATCGGGTGTTGGAGTACACTGGGCCGCATGTCGCAGAACAACCCTATCCGCATCTTCGCCACGCATTGCTGGCAGGACTCCGACGACTATCTGCGCCTCTTCGAATACCTGGAGAGCGCCCGCAATTTCTACTACCGGAATACCAGCACTCCGGACAAACCGCCTTCCAGCGACACCGACGCCGTGCGCGAGGATCTGCGCCGCCAGATCAATGCCGCGGAGGTGGTGGTGGCACTGCCTTCACTGTATGGCACGCAGCCGGACCTGACGATCTTCCAGATGAACTACGCGCAGTCTGCGAAGAAGCCGGTGCTGCTTCTGCAACACTTCGGTGCGCGCCGGGAATTGCCGAAATTGCTCACCGACCGCGCCAATGAGGTGACGGAGTGGGAGGAGCGCGGCATCGTCGATGCCATCCGGCGCCTCGCGCGGCACGAGAATACTGCGCGTTACGACACGGTCGAGTTCAATCCGGAAGACTTCAAGGATTTCAAACTCGACTGAGTCAGCCTTCGGCGGCGAACAACTCCACCACCGGTGAACCCACTGCCATCCGCGCGGGCGCCCGGCGCGGCGCATTGCCCAGCGCGCGGCTGCGCGCCAGCTCGGCAAAGAGGTCAGCGATGAATGCGGCATGGCGCTCCGCGTCGGCGCAGGACATCTTGCGCACCGAAGCACGCACGGCCGTCTCGCCGCGCAGCGGACGCACGCTCTGGAAGGCGAGCTGCATCTGCGCGTAATCGGCGCGCATCTCCTGCGGCAGCGACTCCACATCCAGCTCCGCCACATGCGACCAGGCTTCCAGCAGACGCTCCTTGATGGGTGCGTCGCGCGTGAAGCTGCGTGTCGCACCGTACAGGCGGTCGAAGTTTTCGTCGCTGGGCATTGCGCCTATCGCCAGGTCGTGTCTTTGAGTGTTACGCGCATGACCTCAGAAACAACCTGAAGTCTGCACCGAAGTAACCTCCTTATCTGTCAAGGAAGTACGAGTGGAATATACACCCGCTTCACGAGAGCGCAAATTGAGGAATTCCACTGCAGAGGTGGCCACAGGAAGCGGGAGGGGCAGTGCCCGCCACGCCTGCAGTTTTACTCTAAAAAAATTCTATAACTTTATGTTTAAAAAAATATTACCCACGGCAGCCGCGATGGACATGAGAATCAGGCCCCAGGTTACCCGCCACCCATAGCGCCTGCCGCCGCTGGCAAAAGCCAGTGCGCTCTTGGCCACGGTGCTCGTCACCAGCAGCAGCACCAGACCCCAGCGCGCCTCCGCCAGAGGCATCTCGTCCGTTGCGGCCAGTTGCGCGATGCTGGCCGTCGCCGCATGCACTTCGACCAGCGCCGCAGCGGCCGCAGCCAGCAATGCGCCGGCCGCACCGAACTGGCGGTGCAACCACGCGGAAACCAGCAACAGCAGCGCCATGAGCGCTGCGAGCAGCAGTGCATGACTGAGCCTGAACGCCCGTGGAGCCTTGTTCTGCGGCAATGATTCGATGGGCTCCGCGGCGCGCAATCCCAGCACCGCAGCAGCCGTCAACGCAATCGCAGCCGCGGCCAGCAAGCCCGCTGCGGACCGCAGCAGGGCAGGCGCAGCGGCTCCGACCACGGCTGCCAGCAGCACCAGCGACCCAAGGTTGGCGAACAGCGCCGCGGAAGCCGCCGCCGCCACATGCTGGGCTTCAACCCGCGCCCGCTGCCCGAATCCAGCCACCGCTGCGGTCGAGGATGCGAATCCGCCGAGAAAGCCGGCAAGCGGCAACCCCCGGCGCGCGCCGATCAGCCGCAGCGCGATGTGGCCGGCCATGCCCATTGCGAGAATCAGCACCACGATGCGCCACAGACGCTCGGGCACCAGCACTCCCCACGGGTCCACGGGTTCATCCGGCAACAGGGGAAGCACCACGAGGGCGGCACCTGCCAACAGCAGCGCATCCTGCAGTTCCTGTTCGCTGACGCGCTCGCGCACCAGCTCATGCAACGGACGCTTGGCGAACAGCACACTGGCGACCAGCACCGAAAGACCTGCCGCCAGCGCCGGATGCCACTGCGCCAGCGCTGCCAGCAGCGCCGTGGTCGGGAGCGCCACCTCGCCGGTCAATCCGGGATCCCGCGCAGCGGACTTCATGTGGCTTGCCACCACCAGAGCGCCGAGCAGGGCAATGACCGTCACCAGCACGGCCGTACCCAGCACGGCTCCCAATGCTCCCGCCACGGCCACCATCACATGGGTGCGGATACCGGCCACCGCGTGCCCCGGAGCCGGTTCGGCGCGTTCGCGTACGGCGCCAATCAGCAGTCCCAGGCCGATGGCCGAAGCCAGGCCCGGCAGGGAGACCTCGGGATTCATGGTGCGGAGCATGCCTGATATCCTGCAACGGCATGAAAGCGCGCGGCCCGAAAAACACTCCCGACCTGTCCGCCATCCAGACTCATGCCGGTGAGGCCGCGCGCCTGCTGAAGACGCTGGCCAACGAGAATCGCCTGCAGGTGCTGTGTCTGCTGGCCGCCGGGGAACGGCCGGTCGGGGAAATCAACAAGCTGCTCGACCTCACGCAGTCGGCACTGTCCCAGCACCTGGCGGTGCTGCGCGAAGAGAAACTGGTGCGGACCCGCCGCCAGGCGCAGTCGATCCACTATTCGCTGGCACCGGGACCTGCCGCCACAGTGATGAAAGCGCTGCACGACATCTACTGCAGCCCGGCAACCCCGCGAAGCAGGAACAAAGCGGGGACCTGAAGGCCGCGCCCGGTGGCGATGTCACCGGATTGTCACCCTGCTGTTACCGCTTTGGCGGCAGGCTCAATTGCATGATGTGTCGCACAGGAGTGCGGCATGTCCATTGATTTCGAACAAGTCTCGAAGCGTTACGGCGAACACGCGGTAGTCAACGACGTCTCGCTGCGCATAGCCACCGGCGAGTTCTTCGTGCTGCTGGGCCCGAGCGGCAGCGGCAAGAGCACCTTGCTGCGCTCCGCCGCCGGCCTGTGCGACATCGACCATGGACGCATCGTGTTCGACGGCAGGGACGTCACGCACGTGCCCGCGCGCGAGCGTGGTGTCGGGCTGGTGTTCCAGCATTACGCGCTCTTCCGGCACATGAGTGTGGCGGAAAACGTGGAGTTCGCGCTGCGGGTCCGCGGCGTGCGCCGCGCGCAGCGGGCCCGTCGCCGCGATGAACTGCTGCGCCTGGTGTCGCTCGAGGATTTCGCCGGCCGCATGCCGGGCCAGCTCTCCGGCGGACAGCAGCAACGCGTTGCTGTGGCACGTGCGCTGGCGCATGAACCCGCGGTATTGCTGCTGGATGAGCCTTTCGGTGCACTGGATGCGCAGATAAGGGTCGAGCTGCGCGAAACCATACGCCAGGTCCAGAGGCGCATCGGCATGACGACCATTCTGGTGACCCACGACCAGGAAGAGGCCTTTGCGCTCGGCGACCGCATTGGCGTGATGCGCAACGGGCGGCTCCTGGAGGCGGGCCGGCCCGAAACGCTGTACCGGCATCCGGCAACGCGTTTCGTGGCCACCTTCCTGGGCGCCGCCAACCTGCTGCTGGGAGAGGTTTCGGCCAAGGGACTGCGGCTGGGCAATGCGCTGCTGGGCGCCGGCGACAGCGTGCATCCCGCCAATGGCCGGCAGGAGGCCATCGTGGTGGTCAGGCCCGAGGATCTGGAGATCGCCGACTCCACCGGGCGACTGCGCCACCGCGCGCTGGCCCATGCCCACGTCCACTCCCTTGCCTTCGCGGGCGCCAGTCAGCGTCTGCGCCTGCAGCTGGAGGCCGATGCCACGCTGCAATCGGCCGTTTCAACCGAGGGCGCCGCGGCGCCGCTGCTGCTCGAAGCCACGCGCAACAGCAGCGAGCAGGCGGCCTTTGCGCTAGCCGTTGGCCAGCGCGTTGCCGTCGGCGTCCGGCGCGTGCACCTGCTGCCCACACCGATATCGAGTTTCCGCATCCTGGCCAGCTCCCCGCAAACCGCTGCCTGGCTGCGCGAAGCGCCCCTGCTGAAGCGGCTTGCCGACAGCATGCATGCCCGGGTCATCGACGCCGCCCAGGACATCTGGCAACCCGGCGGACAACCTGGCGTGACCGTGCTGGCCGCAGATCTGAAGGCCAGGGCCGCCATCGGCGCAGCCGTGAGCAGCGGTGCACAGCGGCTGCTGTGCCTGCCGCCGGATTCGGTGATGCCGCGACGAATCGTGATCTGCACCGACACCGAGGCCGCAAGACCGGCAACGCTGGCGCTGACGGCCAGCATCCTGCGCCATGTGGCAGGCGAGGCCACTTTCGTCAGCCTGCAGCAGCCGGGTGCCGCACGCGGCGATGTGTCCAGCTCATACCGCCGCCTGCTCGATGCACGGGCCGAACTGCAGGAGACGCATGGCCTGGACGTGCGTACCGACGTGCAGATCGGCGAGCTGGCCGACTGGCTGACCCGCCTGAGCATGGCCGAGGAGACGACGCTGATCGTGCTCGGCCTCGACGGCGATGGCAGCCGGATCGATGCAGCGCTCGACCGTTACCAGGCCTTGCTCAGCGGACGCTGCCCCGTGTTGCTCTCGTGTAGTCGCGCGCCGGCCACGGCGGTCCTGCCGACCGGCGCGCCAGCGGCGAGCACCACGAACCACCTGACAGGAAATGGAGCATCGAATGATTGACTGGACTCTCAACAAGCGCCTGGCGATGTTGCTGGTCGCCGGGCTGCCCGGCGCCGTACTGGCCGCGCAGGCCCAGGAAGCCGCTGCGCCGGATGCACTGATCGATGACCTGGACCAGCGTCTGAAAGTGATCGAGCGCAAGCTCGAGCTGCAGCAGGAAGCCGCCGCCACAGCCGCGGCATCCACAGCCGTGACGCGCGCCGGCACCGACCGCTTCTCGCTGGCAAGCGCCGACGGCAAGACCACCATCCGGTTCCGCGCGGTACTCAATGCCGACTACCGCAACTACGCCAATGATCTGGCGCCCAACGGGCGCGCGCTGGCGCCGGGATCCGATGGATTCCTGCTGCGCCAGGTGCGCCCTTACATCGAGGGTACATTCGGCGGCCTGGTCGACTACCGCATCATGCCGGACTTCGCCGGAGGCAAGACCGTGCTGCAGGATGCCTACATCGTGGCGCGCTTCAAGCCCGCGTTCGCGCTGACGGCCGGCAAGTTCAAGTCGCCGATCGGCCTCGAGCGGCTGCAGGGTGATACCGACACGCGCTTCATCGAACGCGCACTGCCCGACAAGCTCATCCCCAATCGCGACATCGGCGTGCAACTGGGCGGTGACCTGCTGAACGGCCGCCTGAGCTACCAGATTGCCTATCTCAATGGCAGCGCCGATGGCGGCAGCAGCGATGGCAACACCAGCCCCGATGCCGACAACAACGACGACAAGGATTACGCGCTGCGGTTGTTCGCCCTGCCATTCCGCGATTCACAGTGGTTCGCCCTGCGTGGCCTCGGCCTCGGCATCGGCGGCAGCACCACGGACCAGAATGGGCAGGTGGATGGCACCGGCGCCGCGACACAGTCACTGCTGACGACGTACCGGACCAATGGCCAGCAGACCTTCTTCAGCTACCGCGGCGACACCACGCCGACCATCGCCTGGGGCAGGCGCCAGCGCCTCTCTCCGCAGGCTTATTACTACTATGGGCCCTTCGGGTTCCTGACAGAGTACGTCGACGTCAGACAGGACGTGCGGCGTGTGATTGGCGCCACCAGCCGCGAAGCGACGCTGAACCACCGCGCGTGGCAGGCACAGCTGAGCTGGTTCGCCACCGGCGAGGACGAAGGCTACCGCGCGCCGGCTCCGAAGCGCCCCTATGTCGCCGGCGGCAGCGGCTGGGGTTCACTGGAGCTGGTTGCGCGCTATGCCGTGCTCGATATCGACAATGCCGCCTTCGACGGCGGCACCGCGTCCTTTACCAACCCGGTGGGCTCGGCAAGCAAGGCAACCGCGCTGACGCTGGGCGTCAACTGGGCGCTGACGCAGAACTTCAAGACCCTTCTCAACTACGAGCACACGAAGTTCACCGGCGGGGCAGCAGGCGGCGCAGATGCGCCAGCCGAAAAGGTGTTTCTGGCCCGCTTCCAGTTCCAGTACTGAATTTCCCTTGCAGAGGCACTCCCATGAACATCTTCCCTAGAACCCTGCGGCACACCTGGCTCGCGTGGCTCACCATCGCGGCACTGGGCACGGGCGGCGCGATGGCGGCCGCGCCGGCGCCGGTCACCTTGCTCAATGTCTCCTACGATCCCACCCGCGAACTCTACGAGGCGATCAACAAGGCCTTCGCCGCCGACTGGAAAACCAAGACCGGCCAGACGGTGACCATACGCCAGAGCCATGGCGGTTCCGGCAGTCAGGCGCGGGCGGTGGCCAACGGGCTCGAGGCCGATGTGGTGACGCTGGCACTGGCGTATGACGTCGACGCGCTGTACCGGCAGGGGCGCCTGATCCCGCAGAACTGGGCAACGCGGCTGCCGGACAACAGCGCTCCCTATACCTCGACCATCGTATTCCTGGTGCGCAAGGGCAATCCGAAGAACATCCGCGACTGGGGCGATCTGGCGCGGCCTGGGGTCTCGGTGATCACGCCCAATCCCAAGACCTCCGGGGGCGCACGCTGGAATTACCTCGCTGCATGGGCCTGGGCATTGCGTCAGCCCGGCGGCAGCGATGCCAGCGCCGAAGCATTTTTGAAGAAGATCTTCGCCAATGTGCCGGTGCTTGACTCGGGAGCGCGCGGCTCCACGGTGACCTTCGTCGAACGCGGCATCGGCGACGTGCTGCTGGCCTGGGAGAACGAGGCGCAGCTGGCCATGAAGCAGCTGGGAGCCGACAAGCTGCAGATCGTGCTGCCTTCGCTCAGCATCCTGGCCGAACCCTCCGTGACCGTGGTCGACAAGGTGGTGAGCCGCCGCGGCACGCGCGCGGTGGCCGAAGCCTACCTGCAGTTCCTGTATTCGAAGCAGGGGCA
Source organism: Steroidobacteraceae bacterium (assembly GCA_049841155.1). Classification (GTDB taxonomy): domain Bacteria; phylum Pseudomonadota; class Gammaproteobacteria; order Steroidobacterales; family Steroidobacteraceae; genus ZC4RG30. The sequence continues at coordinate 450,198 of JASGHI010000003.1, read as the reverse complement.
GGAGCTCGCGGCGCAGAATTTCTACCGGCCGCGTGATGCCGCAGTCGCCGAGCGCTATGCCGCGCAATTCCCGAAGATCCCGCTGGTCACCATCGACGAGGCGTTCGGCGGCTGGAACAAGGCTCAGGCAACGCACTTCTCCGATGGCGGCAGCTTCGATCGCATCTACGCGCGCTGACGATGAACGCGGCCACCGACAACCTGCCGGGAGTGGCGCGGCCTGAACGCCGCGCCCGCCTGCGCGTGCTGCCCGGATTCGGGATCACGCTGGGCTACACGCTGTTCTATCTTTCGGCCATCGTGCTGATCCCGCTGTCGGCCACGCTGATCTACAGCGCGGATCTGGGATGGGAGCGCTTCTGGGCCGTGATCAGCACGCCACGGGTGCTGGCCGCCCTGAAGCTCAGTTTCGGTGCCGCGCTGCTGGCCTGCCTGGTCAACGCGGTGTTCGGCTTCATCATTGCCTGGAGCCTGACACGCCGGCGCTTCCCGGGCCGGCGCTACCTCGACGCGATGATCGACCTGCCATTCGCGCTGCCCACCGCCGTGGCCGGCATTGCCCTGACAGCGCTGTACAGCGCCAATGGCTGGATCGGCCGCATCATCGAACCGCTGGGCCTCAAGATCGCCTACACACCCGCCGGCGTCGTGGTGGCACTGATGTTCGTGGGCCTGCCGTTCATCGTACGCACGCTGCAGCCCGTGCTCGCCGACCTGGACCGCGAAGTGGAACGCGCTGCCGAGACATTGGGCGCCACAGGCTGGCAGACCTTCCACTGGGTGATACTGCCCGCGATCTGGCCGGCCCTGCTGACCGGCTGCGCACTGGCCTTCTCGCGCGCGGTGGGCGAGTACGGTTCGGTGATCTTCATTGCCGGCAACATACCGCGCGTCTCCGAAATCGCACCGCTGGTCATCATGACCAAGCTGGAGCAGTACGAATACGGCGAAGCCACGGCCATCGCGGTGGTGATGCTGCTGATCTCCTTCGCCATGATGCTGGTCTTGAACGGCCTGCAGCTGTGGACACAGCGCCGGCAGCGCAGCCGCTGATGAAACCTTCCCGCATACCCGAACACATGGGCCCCTGGCTGCTGCTCGCCGTGGCGCTGGCCTATCTGCTCGTGCTGGTCTGCCTGCCGGTGCTGGTGGTATTCGTGCAGGCCCTGCAGAAGGGCATCGGAGCCTATCTTGCGGCACTTGCTGATCCGGACACGCGCCAGGCCATACGGCTGACGCTGCTGACTGCGGCGTTCACCGTACCCATGAACCTGGTATTCGGCGTCGCGGCCGCCTGGTGCATCGCCAAGTTCGAGTTCCGCGGCAAGAACGCCCTGATCACGCTGATCGATCTGCCGTTCGCAGTCTCGCCGGTGATTTCCGGCCTGATCTACGTGCTGGTCTTCGGCGCGCAGAGCTGGATCGGTCCGTGGCTGGTCGACCATGACATCCGCATCGTGTACGCCGTACCGGGCATCATCCTCGCCACCGCGTTCGTGACCTTTCCGTTCGTGGCGCGTGAACTGATCCCCGTCATGCAGGCACAAGGCACCGACGAGGAGCAGACCGCGCTTTCCCTGGGCGCCAGCGGCTGGCAGACCTTCCGCCTCGTGACATTGCCCAATATCCGCTGGGGACTCCTCTATGGCGTGCTGCTGTGCAATGCGCGCGCCATGGGCGAATTCGGCGCAGTATCGGTGGTCTCGGGCCACATCCGCGGCGTGACCAATACGCTTCCCCTGCACATCGAGATCCTGCACAACGAATACAATGCCGTGGGCGCCTTTTCCGCGGCGTCGCTGCTGGCGCTGCTGGGCCTTGTGACACTGCTCGCCAAATCGCTGCTGGAGCGGCGCCATCCGGAACTGCGCCACGGCACTCTGCGTCAGGCCTGAGCGGATGAAGTGCCGGCGCTGGCAGCGCGCCAATGCGGCAAGGTAGGCTGCAACGCATGATGTTCAAACGTGGCGCCACGGGCCGGGGAATCGGCCTTGCCTCATGGCTGGGCGGCGGCAGCGTCATCGTCGTGACGGCGGCGGTGGCGGCGATGGCAATGGGTTGCGCCGTGCTGCTCGAAAGGCTGGTGGAACAGCAGGCGCTGGCGCGCGCGCAGCTGGCGGTGACCAGCGCCCGCGAGCTGCTGCGGCGGGTAGGGGAGGACATCCTCACCGACGCCCAGGTGCTGGCCGAACGCCCGACGCTGCAGCGGCTGCTGCGCGAGGAGCCGCTGGACCGGGTGACGCCCTTCATTACCCGCTACTGCGAATCCAGCGGCAACACCGCCTGCGCCGTCATGGGGCCCAACCAGCAGCTCTTTGCAACGGCCACGCCGGCGCCCTGGGAGGCCGCCGCCACGGCGCGCCGGGAGCAGGGCGAGCGCTTCCTGCTGGCAACGCGTGACGGACAGGCGGTGTGGTGGGGATCCATCGTCGACATGGCGGATCTGCCCGGCTGGCAGGTCGCCGCACTGCGCCAGGCCAATGCGCCAGTGATCGACGATCTCGGACGCCAGGTCAACGCCGCATTGACGCTGCACAACTACGCCACCTATCAGGCTCCACCCGATGATCCGCTGACGGCCTTGCACACAGCGGCGCTGGGTGGATCCAACGCCAGCGCCACGCACCTTGAAGCGAGCGACGAGTATGCAGCCAGCATCCCGGTCGCCACGGCCAATGGCGAGCTGGTCGCATTGCTGGATGCGCGGATACCCGGACGCGAATTCGCGGCGATCACCGCAGGGTTCAACCGCCTGCTGCTGGTGATCGCCGTTGTCGTCGCGCTGATCGCAGGCGTCGGCGGCCTGCTCTATGGCCGCTGGCTGGCACGGCCCGTAGTACAGCTGAGGGATGTCGCCCAGCGCATCGGCCGCGGGGAGCTCAGCGCCTCCGTGCCGCCGGTGGCGCCGCTGGAAGTCGGCGCACTTGCCGAATCCATGGACGAGATGCGCCACAACCTGCTGTCGCTGACCGAATCACTGCGCCGGCGCGAAGCCGAGGCGCAGGCATTGCTCAACGGTATCGTCGAGGGCGTGTACGCCGTCGACCTGCAGCGCGTGATCCGCTACATCAATCCGCAGATCGCGCGGATGCTGGACCTGCCGGAACCGCACATCATCGGCCGCTTCTGCGGCGACGTGCTGCAACCCGAACCCGTCAACGGCGTCCGGCCCTGCGAGCAGCACTGCCCGATCCTCGCTGCACGCGCCAGCGGACAGGCCAGCGCGCCCGAGACCCTGTGTTTTTCTCCTTCGGCACGCCGCCAGACCATCATCGTATCGGCAGCGCCGGTGGGCGGCATGCAGGTGCAGATATTGCGCGACGAAACCGAGCTGGAAGCCGCGCGCCGCGCCCGCGACAGCGTGCTGGGCAACATCTCGCACGAATTCCGCACACCGCTGTCCGCGCAGCTGGCCTCGATCGAGCTGCTGCGCGACGGATTGCCGACCCTGTCGCAGGACCAGCAGGCGGAGCTGCTGGGCAATGTGCAGCGCGGTGTGCTGCGTCTGATGCGCCTGGTGGACAATCTGCTCGAGAGCGTGCGCATCGAGGCCGGGCAGCTTGCCATCCGGCAGCAGCAGGTCGATCTCGCTGAGGTGGTACAGGAAGCAGGAGAACTGCTGCAGCCGCTGCTGGCCCAGCGCCAACTGAGGCTGGAGATCACGCTGCCCGAGGAACAGCGCATCACGGTGAGCGGCGACAGCCTGCGGTTGCTGCAGGTGTTCATCAACCTGTTCTCGAATGCGATCAAGTTCGCACCCGAGCAAACCGCCATACGCGTCGGCGCTCAAGTGCAGGAGGGCAGGGTGGAGGTCTGGGTGGAAGATGAGGGGGCGGGAATTGCCGGTGGCAGCAGCGTCAATATCTTCGAACGGTTCCGGCGCTCGGATGCCACCGAACCCGACGCACCCGGCCTGGGGCTCGGACTCTGGATAGTCAAATCCATCGTCGACCGTCACCATGGCCAGGTGGAAGTGATGCGCACCGCCAATGAACGCACGCGCTTCGTCGTGCGATTGCCGCTCGAGATCGCGGCATGAAGCTGCTGGTCGTCGATGACGATGCAGACCTGCTGGCAGTGGTCAGCTTTGCGCTGCGCCAGGCTGCTTTCACGGTGGTGCCCGCCAACAGCTACGGCACGGGTCTGGCGGAGTTCCGCCACGAACAACCCTCGCTTGCCATCCTCGACATCAACCTGCCGGGTGGTTCGGGTTTTGACCTGTGCGCCGCGATCCGCCGCGAATCCGCCGTGCCCATCATGATGCTGACTGCGCGCGGCGACGAAGCCGACCTGGTCCGCGCGCTGGAGCTGGGAGCCGATGACTACCTCACCAAGCCCTTCAGCCCACGCACACTGATTGCGCGAGTCAGGGCATTACTCCGCCGCGCGAGTTCGAGCAGTGCCGCGCCAATGGCCGTGCTGTCGATTGGCGAACTCGAACTCGATGCGGAATCACTCGTCCTGCGCACCGGGCAGGGACGCGAACTGCGTCTGACGCCACTGGAAACGCGGCTGCTGCAGTTGTTGTTCGCCAATGCCGGGCAGGTCGTGCCGACGGACCGGCTGCTTGCGCATGTCTGGGGCCAGCGCGGCGGAGGCGACCGGCAACTGCTCAAACAGCTCGTGCACCGCCTGCGCATCAAGCTCGGGGACGACGCTGAGCAGCCGCGCTGGCTGGAGACCGTACCCAATGCCGGGTATCGGTTGTTAGATCAGCCATGAACATTAATAATATTAATATTATCAATTATTTAAATAATATATTTATTGTTATATATCAAATAAAAATCACAAGGCTTTGATAGCCGAGCGCAGCAATTGCAGAACTTTGGTTCTCTGCTCCTCACGCTCCCGCTGATGCTGCATTGATTCTCTTGCGCTGCGCCGCCCATTCGTACTCTTTCAGCTGAGCCTGTCTAAGCGGGATGGCGCGTACTTGACCAGGATCGACGGGCACGAAGTCTGGAGGCCACAAAAGTCCGTCCATGCAAATCCAACCCACCCATGCGGAATCGAACGCACCAAGGTCACGATTCACATAGCGCGCAATCGCTGCAGCATCTGACGGGATCGCACGCAGACGCTGTTTCCATGCATCGCCAATTTCCGGCGGCAGCCGAAACGTGCTTGTGAGAGTCAGCGGGGAAATGCCATAGAGCGGGCAATTGGCGATGTCGAGTCGAGAGAAGACACGGGACATTGGGATACTCCGGTGAGAACAACCCCTCCTACAGTTGCCCATTTCCAGTACTTCGCATAATACATATTATGTTAAATAATGGATAGTGCGAAGAGATCCTATGTGACTTCTCCTGCTTTATCGCTCACCTGCCATCCGCCCTGCACCCAGAGCGGACCAGGAACGCTTCAGCGTCGTTGTCCGACAGAACTCATGAGACCCAGCAGGTATTCCCGGAACGGGCTTCCCAGAGCCGCATGGTTCAGGCCGTATTCCACCGTGGCCTGCAGATAGCCCAGCTTGCTGCCGCAGTCGTACCGCTTGCCCTCGAAGCGGTAGGCATAGACCTTCTCGCGCTTCATCAGCTGCGCAATGCCGTCGGTAAGCTGGATCTCCCCGCCGGCACCCTGCTGCACATTGACCAGCTGCGAAAAGATCCGCGGAGTGAGCAGATAACGCCCGACGACGGCGAGATTCGACGGTGCCTTCGCCGGCTTGGGCTTCTCGACGATGCTGCGGATTGTCGCGATTTTCTCTTTCGATCCCTTCACGTCGACGATGCCGTACTTGTCGGTATCTTCCGGAGAAACCTCTTCCACGCCGAGCACGCTGCCGCCCTGCTTCTGGTACACCGCAGCCATCTGCTTCAGGCAGCTAACCCTGGCATCGATCAGGTCGTCTGCCAGGTGAACGAAGAAGGGTTCATCACCCACCGCAGGCTGTGCGCACAGCACCGCGTGACCAAGACCCAGCGGCGCCGGCTGCCGGATGTAGATGCAGGTGGCGTCCTTGGGCAGCACGCCGCGCACCAGCTCTGCCAGCTCCTTCTTGCCCTGCGACTCCAGCAGTTCCTCCAGCTCGAGATCCGCATCGAAGTGGTCCTCGATGGCCCGCTTGGAGGCGCCGGTGACGAAAACCAGGCGCCGTGCGCCAGCCTGCAGCGCTTCTTCAACGGCGTACTGGATCAGGGGCTTGTCGACAACGGGCAGCATCTCCTTGGGACTGGCCTTGGTGGCAGGAAGGAATCGGGTGCCACGACCAGCGACGGGGAATACGGCGGTACGTATTGCTGCCTTAGCCACGAGAACTCCTTGCATCATGTCATTGCGACAAACTCCGGTTATTGTAGACGAGCCCCTTGCACTGCCGTAGGGGCCCGGATCGAAGACTGTGAACCTCGCCCTCAGGGAGCACGCGCGGATTTGGGGGCGGGCGCCACGGCAGATGCGGGAGCGCCGCTCCGGGCTGTGACACGGATATCAGCGCGGTTCTTCTCGATGGCCTTGGGACCGATGCCCTTGACCAGCGCCAGCTCCTCTGCCGAGCGGAAAGGCCCGTTCTTCTTGCGGTAGTCGACGATGGCCTGGGCGCGGGCAAGACCGACTCCCTTGAGTTCCCGCGCCAGAGTCACCGCGTCGGCGGTATTGATGTCGACCGGGCCGGCCAGAACCGGATCCGCGCCAATGGCCAGGAACACTGCCACAAGTGCGATGACCTCGGGCGGCAGAAAACGCAACGATGCAAACATGAGAGCCTCCTTGCTGCATGAACGGGCTGGACCGCCCGGATGCAACAGAGGCTAGAGGCAAGGAAGAATCCGCGCCGCACGCATATCGCGCGGCTTTGCGGCAATTTCAGTCGCGGATCGGAGTGCCCGCGCCTTCGTTCACGCGCTCGCGCAGATCCTTGCCCGGCTTGAAATGCGGCACGTGCTTGCCGGAAAGCGCCACGGCTTCACCGGTCTTGGGATTGCGCCCCTGGCGCGGCGGCCGGAAATGCAGCGAGAAACTGCCGAAACCGCGGATCTCGATGCGCTCGCCCTGCGACAGCGCATCGCTCATGATTTCGAGGATCTGCTTGAGCGCCAGCTCCACGTCACGGGCCGGCAGGTGCGTCTGCTTCGCCGTGATGATTTCGATGAGTTCCGACTTGGTCATTCCCATCCGTTCCTGCTGGCGCACAGGTGGCGCGGCCGCGGGGCCACGCCACCCGGGCTTTGCGATCAGCCGCGGTCGGCTCCGCCGATCTGCTCCTTCAGCAGGTCGCCGAGGCTCGTGCCCGACGAACTGCCGCCGGATTCCGTACGGTAGCTCTGCACCGCCTCGGCTTCCTCGTGCATCTCCTTGGCCTTGATCGACAGCGAGATCGAGCGGGTCTTGCGATCGACGCCGATGAACTTCGCCTCGATGGTCTCGCCCACCTTGAGCACGGTGCGCGCGTCCTCGACGCGGTCACGGCCGAGCTCGGTGGCCCGCAGCTGGCCCTCGACGCCGTTGCCCAGGTCGATGAGCGCACCGCGCGCGTCCACTTCCGTCACCGTGCCGGTGACGATGCTGCCGCGCGGGTGCTCGGCCACGTAGCCCGAGAACGGGTCCTTGGCGAGCTGCTTGACGCCCAGCGAGATGCGCTCGCGCTCCGGGTCGATGGACAGCACCATGGCTTCGATGAGCTGGCCCTTCTGGTAGCTGCGCACGGCCTCTTCGCCCGGCAGATCCCAGGAGATGTCCGACAGGTGGATGAGGCCATCGATGTTGCCGGCAAGGCCGATGAATACACCGAAGTCGGTGATCGACTTGACCTGCCCCGACACCTTGTCGCCGCGGTTGTAGTTCTCGGCGAACTCCTTCCACGGGTTGCTCTTGCACTGCTTGAGGCCCAGCGAGATGCGGCGACGCTCCTCGTCCACGTCGAGCACCATGACCTCGACTTCCTCGCCGGTCTGCACCACCTTCGACGGATTGACGTTCTTGTTGGTCCAGTCCATCTCCGAGACGTGCACCAGGCCCTCGACGCCATCCTCGATCTCGACGAACGCACCGTAGTCGGCGATGTTCGTGACCTTGCCGAACACGCGGGTGTTGGGCGGATAGCGGCGGGCGATGTTCTCCCACGGATCGGCGCCGAGCTGCTTCAGGCCCAGCGACACGCGCGAACGCTCGCGGTCGAACTTGAGGATGCGCACTTCGACTTCCTGGCCCACCTGCACGACTTCGGACGGATGCTTGACGCGCTTCCAGGCCATGTCGGTGATATGCAGCAGGCCGTCGATGCCGCCCAGGTCGACGAACGCACCGTAGTCGGTGAGGTTCTTGACCGTGCCCTTGACCACGGCGCCTTCCTGCAGATTCTCCATCAGCGCGCTGCGCTCGGCGGAGAATTCCTGCTCGACGACGGCGCGGCGCGACACCACGACGTTGTTGCGCTTCTGGTCGAGCTTGATGACCTTGAACTCGAGCGGCTTGCCCTCGAGGTATGCGGTGTCACGCACCGGGCGCACATCCACCAGCGAGCCGGGCAGGAAGGCGCGCACGTTCTCCAGCTCCACCGTGAAGCCGCCCTTGACGCGGCCGGTGATGATGCCGGTGACGATTTCCGAATCGTTGAAGGCCTTCTCGAGGCGCGTCCAGGTGCGGGCGCGCTTGGCCTTTTCGCGCGAGAGGCGGGTCTCGCCATTGCCGTCTTCCACGGCATCGAGGGCAACCTCGACTTCATCGCCTGCGGCAACTTCGATTTCGCCGCGTTCGTTGCGGAACTGTTCGATCGGGATGACAGCTTCGGACTTCAGGCCCACGTTCACGACGACCATGTCGTCGCCAACGCTGATCACAAGGCCCGTGAGGATCATGCCGGGCCGGATGCGCTGGTTGGCCAGGCTTTGTTCAAACAGTTCGCTGAAAGATTCGCTCATATACTCACTTCGTTTCGTGGACCAGGCTCCGCCGGCTCCACGGTCTTGCACAAATCCGGATGCATCCCTGCCCCGGTTCCAGTTACATTGACGTGCCCCTGCCCTGCAGCTCGGCAAGCACGCGCGCCACGACGGCCTCGATGGGCATGCCCGTGGTGTCGAGGATCACCGCATCGCGGGCCGGCACCAGGGGCGCCACGGGGCGCGTCGTATCACGTCTGTCGCGCTCGGCTATCTCGCGCGAAAGGGCGGCAAGGCTAACACCAGAGTCCTTGTCTTTCAACTGGTTATAGCGTCTCAAGGCCCTTTCTTCGGCACTGGCGGTGAGGTAGATCTTGAGCCCCGCCTGCGGAAAGACCACCGTCCCCATGTCGCGCCCGTCCGCGACCAGACCCGGGGGCTGCGCGAAGCCGCGCTGGCGGTCCAGCAGCGCGCTGCGTACCTCGGGCCAGACGGCCACCCTGGAGGCGCCCTGCCCGGCCGTCTCGCTGCGGATCGCCGCCGTCACGTCTGCGCCAGGCTCACCCATCCAGATCTGCTCATTGCCGGCCCCATCCATCCCGAAACGGATGGGCAGCGACAGCGCCAGCCGCGCATGACCTTCCCGATCTTCCGGCGAAAGCCCCTGGCGCTGGCCGGCCAGCGCCACCAGGCGGTACAGGGCCCCGCTGTCGAGCAGATGCCAGCCCAGCCGGGTCGCGATCTGGCGGGTGATCGTGCCCTTCCCCGACCCACTGGGACCATCGATGGTGAGGACGGGCACCCCTGCCATAACCCGGCTCACAGAGTCCCGGCGGTGGGCTCGACGGCCAGACCCACTCCCCGTGCCGCCTCGACGAACCCAGGGAAGGAGGTGTCCACGTTTGCCACGTCGCAGACGCGGATGGGACCATCGCTGATGAGGCTGGCGATGGTAAAAGCCATGGCGATGCGATGGTCCCCGCGGCTGTCGATCTGGCCGCCGGCGAGCCGCCGGCCACCCTCGATGCGGATGCCATCCGGCGTGAGCTCATGCGCCACGCCCACCCTGGCGAGCCCCTCGCCCATCACGGCGAGGCGGTCGCTTTCCTTCACGCGCAGCTCTTCGGCTCCCGTGACCACGGTGGTGCCCTGCGCGGCGGCGGCGGCAATGAAGAGCACCGGGAATTCGTCGATGGCCAGCGGCACCAGCTCGCGGGGTATCTCGACGCCGCGCAGCGCCGCCTGGCGCAGCTCGATGTCCGCAACGGGTTCGCCGCCGGCATCGGGACGCGGATGCAGGCGCAGGTCGGCGCCCATCAGCCTCAGGATGTCCAGGATGCCGGTGCGGGTGGGATTGACGCCGACATTTTCGACGACGAAGCCCTCCTGGCCCGCAAGGCAGCCAGCCACCAGAAAGAAGGCCGCGGAAGAGATGTCCCCCGGCACATCGATGCGCACGCCCTGCAGGCGCTGCCCACCCACCAGGCGCACGCGGCGGCCTTCGGTGTGCACCTGGACGCCGAAGCCGCGCAGCATGCGCTCGGTGTGATCGCGGGTCGGCGCCGGTTCCAGGATCCGGGTTTCGCCCTGCGCCTGCAACGCCGCGAGCAGCACCGCGGACTTCACCTGCGCGCTGGCCACTGGCATCTGGTAATCGATGGCGCGCAGCGCATCCACCGGGCGCAAGGTGACGGGCGGACAGCCATCGCGGGTGGCAATGTCCGCTCCCATCAGGCGCAGTGGCTTCGCCACGCGCTCCATCGGCCGGCGCTGCAGCGATTCATCGCCGGTCAGCACCGCCGTCAGGTTCTGCCCTGAAAGCAGACCCATGAACAGGCGGATTGCGGTACCGGAATTGCCCAGATCCAGCACGCCGCCCGGCTGGCGCAGTCCGCGCACGCCCACGCCCTGCACGGTCAGCGTGGTCGGGTCGTGACGCGTGACGGATACGCCCATCGCGCGCAACGCTTCGAGCGTGGCGAGGCAATCGGCGCTGGCAAGAAAGCCGCTGACCTCGGTGTTCCCGTCGGCAAGGCCGCCGAGCATCAGCGAGCGGTGGGAAATGGATTTGTCACCCGGCACGCGCAGGCGGCCGCGCACGCTGCGCGCCGGCAGTACCAGGTAATCGCGACGCGCTGCGCTCATGCGTCCCCGAGGCTTGCGGCCAGGGCGCCAATGAGGCGCTCATTCTGAGCGGCCGTGCCAAAGGTGATACGCAGGCAGTCGGGCAGTCCGTATCCACTCACCGGACGCACGATGACACCGCGCCGCAGCAGCCGCTCGTAGATCACGCGCCCCGGACGGCCCACATCGACCAGCATGAAATTGCCGGCAGAGGGAAATCCACGCACGCCGAGCTTCGGCAGCGCCGCCGCAAGCTGCGCCCGGCCTTGGACCGCGAGCGCCGCCGCGCGCCGGGCATGCTCGGCATCGCTGATCGAGGCTTGCGCACCAGCCAGTCCGGGCACTCCGACATTGAAAGGCTGGCGTATGCGGTTCAGTACATCCGCCACATCGGGATGCGATACCCCATAGCCGACGCGCACGCCTGCCAGCGCATGCGCCTTGGAGAAAGTCCGCACCGCAACCAGGTTCGGGTAATGCCGCGTGAGCGCCACGCCATCGGGGCAGTCGAAGTCCAGCGCGTATTCGAAGTAGGCCTCGTCGAGCACCACGATGGCAGTCTTCGGCACACGATCGAGAAAGCGCGTGATCTGCCCGGTGGTGAGCCAGGTTCCCGTGGGATTGTTGGGGTTGGCGACGAAAACCAGCCGCGTATCCTCATCGACCAGCGCCAGCATGGCGTCGAGATCATGGCCGTAGGGCATCGCGGCATCGGCTGCGAAGGCCGGGGCCAGTCTGGTGCGGGCGCCGGTCGCCTGGATGGCAAGCTCATAGACCGCAAAGGCGTGCTGCGAAACCACGGCATTGGTCTGCGGCGTGAGAAAGGCTTCGGCCAGCATCACGAGCACGTCGTTCGAGCCGTTGCCCAGCGTGATCTGGTCCATGCCGACGCCGTGGTGCTGCGCCAGCGCCACCTTCAGCTCATGGCCACTGCCGTCGGGATACAGCCACACATCGTCCAGCGCGGCGCGCATCGCCGCCAGCGCGCTGGGACTGGGCCCCAGCGGATTCTCGTTGGAAGCCAGTTTTACGATCTCGGCAATGCCCAGTTCGCGCTCCAGCTCGCTGACGGGCTTGCCGGGCGCATAGGGCGCGATGCCACGCACCGCCGCGGAGGCCAGCCGGCCGGGCGCCTGATCGCAGCCTGCCACGGCCGGATCAGCCGTCACAGTATGGCCTTGGGATACGACCCCAGCACACGGAACAGCGAAGCGCGGCTTTCAAGCTCTGCCAGGGCATTGGCCACGGATTCATCCTCGGCATGCCCTTCGATGTCGATGAAAAAGACGTAGTCCCACTTCTTGCGCCGCGACGGCCGCGACTCGATGCGCGTCATGCTGACGCGGTGCCTGGCAAGCGGCTCGAGCAGCCGGAACAGCGCCCCCGACTCGGTGGTCTCGCGGGCCGACACCAGCAGCGTGGTCTTGTCCTTGCCGCTGGGCTTCAGTCGCTTGCCGCCGATGACGAGGAACCGCGTGGTGTTGTCCTCGAAGTCCTCGATGTGCGGCGCGAGCACCGAAAGGCCGTAGATTTCCGCAGCCACGTCGCTGCCGATGGCTGCCGTGCCCTTCTCGTCGCGCGCGCGGCGCGCGCCTTCGGCATTGCTCGCCACCGGCGCGAGATCGGCCGAGGACAGATGTTCGGCCAGCCACACGCGGCACTGCGCCAGGGCCTGCGGATGCGCGCACACGCGCACCACGCCGGCCAGATCGGCCATCCGCCCCATCAGGTTGTGGTGCACGCGCAGTTCCACCTCGCCGCAGATGTGCAGGCTGGTGGTGAGGAAGCGGTCGAGCGTGTTGTTGACCGTGCCTTCGGCCGAATTCTCCACCGGCACCACGCCGAAGTCGGCGTTGCCGGCCTGCACTTCCTGGAACACCTCGTCGATCGAGCCCAGTGACAGCGCCCGCACCGAATGCCCGAAATGCTTGAGCACCGCCTGCTGCGTGAAAGTGCCCTCGGGGCCGAGAAAAGCCACCTTCAAAGGTTTTTCCTGCGCCAGGCAGGCGGACATGATCTCGCGGAACAGCCGCAGTATTTCCTCGTCCCGCAGCGGACCGTCGTTGCGCTCCAGCGCCATGCGCAGCACCTGCGCCTCGCGCTCGGGGCGGTAGTAGTCCACCACCCGCCCTTCCTTGTGCTTGGAAATGCCAACCTGGCGCGCCAGCATGGCGCGCCGGTTGATCAGATCATGCAGCTCGCGGTCCACCGCATCGATCTGCCCGCGGATGGTCTCCAGACCCTCGCGGACCGCGCCCCCCGTTTGCTTCTTTTTCGTCATTGCCTGTCAGACCAGGCGCGCCGTGCGTACACCCTCGATGGCGCGGATACGGTCCAGGGTCTCCCGGCCCACCTCGCCGTCGACGTCGATCAGCGTGTAGGCCAGGTCGCCGCGCGACTTGTTGAGCAGATCGGCGATGTTGACGCCGGCGGCCGCAAGACAGGTGGATATCTGGCCCACCATGTTCGGCACATTGCTGTTGGCAATGCACAGGCGGGTGACGCCCGGCACCCGCGGCAGCACCGCTTCGGGGAAGTTCACCGAGTTGCGGATGTTGCCGTTCTCGAGGAAATCGCGCAGCTGTTCGGCTGCCATCACGGCGCAATTCTCCTCGGCCTCGCCCGTCGACGCACCCAGGTGCGGCAGGGTGACGACGCGCGGATGATCCTTGAGCGCATTGACGGGGAAATCGCACACATAGCCATGCAGATGCCCGGAATCGAGCGCGGCCACCACCGCCTCGTTGTCCACGATGCCGCCGCGCGCGAAATTCAGCACCACGCTGCCGCGACGCATGAGACCAATGCGCGCCGCATTGACGAGATTGCGCGTCCCGTCGTTGAGAGGCACATGCACCGAGACGAAATCCGAGCGCGCAAACAGGTCATCGAGCGACAGCGCCTGCTGCACATTCGAAGACAGGGTCCAGGCCCGCTGCACGGTGATCTGCGGATCGTAGCCCAGCACGTTCATGCCAAGGCCCAGCGCGGTGTTCGCCACTTCCACGCCGATGGCTCCCAGGCCCACCACGCCGAGCGTGCGGCCGGGCAGCTCGAAGCCCACGAAGTTCTTCTTGCCCTTCTCCACCGCGGCGTCGATGGCGGCGTCGTCGCCGCTGAGCCCGCGGGCAAACAGCCACGCCGGCCCGATGTTGCGCGCCGCGAGGAACATGCTGCCGATCACCAGCTCCTTCACGGCATTGGCATTGGCGCCCGGCGTGTTGAACACCGGAATGCCCAGCGCCGAGAGCTTGGCCACCGGCACGTTGTTGGTGCCGGCGCCGGCACGCGCCACGGCCAGCACGCTCTCCGGCAATGCGTAGTCGTGCATCTTGAAGGAACGCAGCAGCACGGCATGCGGCCGGCCGATGTCGGAGGCCACTTCGTAGCGGTCGCGCGGCAGGCGCTCCAGTCCCTTGGAGCTGATGTTGTTGAGCGTGAGGATACGGAAGGGATCAGCCATGACGACGTTCGAACTCCTGCATGTAGGCGATGAGCGCATCCACGCCCGCCTCGGGCATGGCGTTGTAGATGCTGGCGCGCATCCCGCCCACCGAACGATGGCCCTGCAAGTTCACCAGGCTCGCCTTCGCGGCCCCTTCGAGGAAGGGTTTGTCGAGCGCCGGATCCTTCAGTGTGAAGGGCACGTTCATGATCGAGCGGCAGTGCTTCGCCACCGGATTGCGGTAGAAGCCCGTGGCGTCGATGGCCGCGTACAACTTCGCCGCCTTGCGGCGGTTGATCTCGCCGATGGCGGCAATGCCGCCCTGCCGGAGCGCCCACTGGAATACCAGCCCCGCAACATACACGGCGAAGGCCGGCGGCGTATTGCCCAGCGAGCCATCCTCCGCCATCACCTTCCAGTTCCACACAAAGGGCACATCCGGCCGCGCGCGGTCCAGCAGATCGTCACGCACAATCACCACGCACATGCCGGCGATGCCGATGTTCTTCTGCGCGCCGGCGTAGATCACGCCGAACTTCGACACATCCAGCGGCTCGGACATGATCGAGGAAGAATAATCCGCCACCAGCGGCACATTGCCGGCATCCGGAATGAACGGATAAGCCACCCCACCGATGGTCTCGTTGGGCGTGTAGTGCAGGTAGGCCGCGCCGGGCGTGCGGTTCCACTGCGACGGGTCCGGAACGGAGTTGTAACCGTCCGCCTTCGCATCCGCCGCCACGTTGACCTTGGCGCAGTAGAGCTTTGCCTCGCCGATGGCCTTCTTGGACCAGCTGCCGGTGTTCACGTAGTCGACCGTGGCATCCGGCCGCGCGATGTTCATCGGGATGCCGGCGAACTGGCCCGTGGCGCCGCCCTGCAGGAACAGCACCTTGTAGTTGTCCGGGATACCCATCAGCTGCCGGATGTCGGCCTCGGCCTGCCGGACCATGGCTACGAAGGGCTTGCCGCGGTGGCTCACCTCCATCACCGACATGCCGCCACCCTGCCAGTCGATCAGCTCATCACGAACCTGTTCGAGCACTTCCAGCGGCAACGTGGCCGGGCCCGGCGCAAAATTGAACACACGCACTTGGAGATATCCTTTGGCAACTGCGGCGCTGCGCCGCAACGAATCGGGCATTTTAGGCAAGCGCTGTTCGGATGTCATTGCACCGCCCCCATGCAGCGGCACATGAGCTCATGTGCCGGTCACATGGGTCGGGCGCCGCGACGGGCCGGATCCGGCATGCCTTGCAAACGAGAATGATTCTCATACAAAATCCCTGCTGGTCTCAACCCATTCCCTCCAGATGATCATCACGATTCCCGACGTGCTCACGGCGGCGCAGGTCAGCCAGGCGCGCGACGCCATGGACGCCGCACCCTGGGTGGATGGCAAAGTCACGGCCGGCTACCAGTCCGCCCGCACTAAGGACAACGAGCAGCTGCCCGAGGATGCACCGCTGGCGCGGCAGCTGGGCGACATGATCCTCGATGCGCTGGAACGCAATCCGCGCTTCATTTCGGCAGCGCTGCCGCTGAAGGTGTTTCCGCCGCTGTTCAACCGCTATACCGGCGGCCAGGCATTCGGGCTGCATGTGGACAATGCCGTGCGCCGTATCCGCGGCACGGCGCACCGCGTGCGCACCGACCTGTCCGCGACGCTGTTTCTCGCCGCGCCCGAGGAATACGACGGCGGCGAGCTCGTGATCGAGGACACCTACGGCACTCATACCGTGAAGCTGCCCGCAGGCCACATGGTGCTGTATCCGGCCAGCAGCCTGCACCGAGTCAATCCGGTCACGCGCGGGGCGCGCGTGGCCTCCTTTTTCTGGATCCAGAGCATGGTGCGCGAGGATGCGCAGCGGGCGCTGATGTTCGACCTGGACAACGCCATCCAGAGCCTCTCGCAGCAGGCGCACGACCATCCGGCCGTGGTCCAGCTCACTGGCGTGTACCACAACCTGCTGCGGATGTGGGCCGCAACCTGAAAGCTCAGGGCGGCGGAGAATCCGCCATGCCTTCGCCCGCCGCCGCGCCGTCGCCCTCCTCGCCCAGGCTTTCCACCCGCTCGACTCCGGAGAGGCGGTCGCCGTCGTCCAGACGGATCAGCCGCACTCCCTGGGTGTTGCGCCCGACGACGGAGACGTCGGCAACCGGCGTGCGCACCAGCGTGCCATTGGAGCTGATGAGCATGAGCTCGTGCTCCGGCGTGACCTGCAATGCCGCCACCACGCGGCCATTGCGCTCGGTGGTCTGCAGCGCGATCACGCCCTGGCCGCCGCGGCCGTGCGAAGGGAAGTCCTCCAGCGGCGTCAGCTTGCCGTAGCCGTTTTCCGAAGCCGTGAGGATGTGCCCTTCGCCCACCACGATGAGCGCGATGACTTCCTGCCCATCCCCGAGCTTCACGCCGCGCACGCCGGTGGAGTCGCGCCCCATGGCGCGCACCTCGCCCTCACTGAAGCGGATGCACTTGCCGCCGCTGGTGAACAGCATCACCTCGCGGGCGCCGTCGGTCAGCGCCACGTCGACCAGCTGGTCGCCATCGCGCAGGTCCACCGCGATGATGCCCGAGGCACGCGGCCGCGAGAACGCCGACAGCGGCGTTTTCTTCACCGTGCCGTCACGCGTGGCCATGAACACGAAATGCTCGTCGTCATACTGCTTGATGGGCAGCACGGCGGTGATCTTCTCGCCTTCGCTCAGCGGCAGCAGGTTCACCATGGGCTTGCCGCGCGAGGCGCGCCCGGCCTGCGGCAGCTCGAACACGCGCAGCCAGTACACCTGGCCATGGTTCGAGAAGCACAGCAGCGTGTCGTGCGTATGCGCGACGAACAGCGTCTCGATGAAATCCTCGTCCTTGGTGGCGGTGGCGCTCTTGCCGCGCCCGCCGCGGCGCTGCGCCTGGTAGTCGGACACCGGCTGCGACTTGGCATAGCCGCTGTGCGACAGCGTGACGACCACATCCTGCGGCTCGATCAGGTCCTCGGTGGTGAGGTTCAGGTGATCGAGCGAGATCTCGGTGCGGCGCGCGTCCCCGTACTGGTCGCGGATCTCGATCAGTTCGCCGCGCACCACCTCGGTGAGGCGCTCGGGACGCGCGAGGATGTCCATCAGGTCGCGGATGAGCGCGAGCAGTTCGCCATACTCGGCGAGGATCTTGTCCTGCTCCAGGCCGGTGAGGCGGTGCAGCCGCATGTCGAGGATGGCCTGGGCCTGTGCTTCGCTGAGGCGGTAACCACCCTCGACCATGCCTAACTCGGCGGTGAGATCCTGCGGGCGCGAATCCACCGCGCCGGCGCGCTCGAGCATCGCGGGCACACCGCCAGCCGGCCACACACGGCCCATGAGACCGGCGCGCGCCTCCACCGGCGAGGCCGAGGCGCGGATCAGCGCGATGACCTCGTCGATGTTCGCCAGCGCCACCGCCAGGCCTTCGAGCACATGGCCGCGTTCGCGCGCCTTGCGCAGGTCGTAGATCGTGCGCCGCGTGACCACCTCGCGGCGGTGCCGCAGGAAGGCATCGAGCATTTCCTTCAGTGACATCAGCCGCGGCTGCCCGTCCTGCAGGGCCACCATGTTGATGCCGAACACCGTCTCCAGCGGCGTCTGCGCGTAGAGGTTGTTCAGCACCACCTCCGCCACCTCGCCGCGCTTGAGCTCGATGACGATGCGCATGCCGTCCTTGTCGGACTCATCGCGCAGGCCATCGGAGGCGATGCCGTCGAGCTGCTTCTCGCGCACCAGGTCGGCGATGCGCTCGATGAGCCGCGCCTTGTTGACCTGGTAAGGCAGCTCCGTGATCACGATGGCCTGGCGGCCGCCTTTTTCCAGATCCTCGAAATGCGTGCGGCCGCGGATGGAGAGCCGGCCGCGGCCGCTCTTGTAGGCCGAGACGATCTCCTGCGCGCCGTTGATGATGCCGGCGGTGGGGAAATCCGGGCCCGGAATGTGCTGCATCAGCTGCGCGAGGGTGATCTGCGGATCATCCAGCACCGCCAGCAGCGCATTGACCACCTCGGTGAGATTGTGCGGCGGGATGTTGGTCGCCATGCCCACGGCGATGCCCGAGGAGCCGTTGACCAGCAGGTTCGGTATGCGCGCCGGCAGCACCGCCGGCTCCTGCTCGGATTCGTCGTAGTTGGGGACGAAGTCGACGGTTTCCTTGTCGATGTCGGCGAGCAGCTCGTGCGCGAAGCGCGACATGCGCACCTCGGTGTAGCGCATGGCCGCCGGCATGTCGCCGTCCACCGAGCCGAAGTTGCCCTGGCCGTCCACCAGCAGGTAGCGCATCGAGAACGGCTGCGCCATGCGCACGATGGCGTCGTAGACGGCCGAATCCCCGTGCGGGTGGTACTTGCCGATGACATCGCCCACCACGCGCGCGGATTTCTTGTAGGGCTTGTTGTAGTCGTTGCCCAGTTCGCGCATGGCGTACAGCACGCGGCGGTGCACGGGCTTGAGGCCGTCGCGCACATCCGGCAACGCCCGCCCGACAATCACGCTCATGGCGTAGTCGAGATAGGACTGCCGCATCTCGTCCTCGAGGAAAACAGGCAGTATTTCGCGGGCGATTTCGCTCATTCGGCAGCCGATCCGCAGTGCTGTGTGGAACAGCGAATTTTAGCACAGAGACCCTCTCCGGTCCCCTTCCGGACGCTTATACTTCAACGGGTGAATGCACCCCATCCCGCGGCCGCCGATCCGGCCGAGATCGCCAAATTCGACGCCGCCGCCACCCGCTTCTGGGACGAGCACGGCGAATTCCGCCCGCTGCACCGGCTCAATCCCGTGCGTGCCGCCTACGTGGCCTCCCGGGCGCGGCTGCAGGCCGCGCGCGTGCTGGACGTGGGCTGCGGCGGCGGCCTGCTGGCCGAGGCGCTGGCACGTCACGGCGCCCAGGTCACCGGCATCGACCTGGCGCCGGCCATGATCGAAACCGCGCATCTGCACGCGCTGGAATCAGGGCTTGCCATCGACTACCGCGTGCAGGATGCAGCCGAGCTCGCCGCCGACCGCGAAGCGCGCTTCGACGTGGTCTGCTGCATGGAGATGCTCGAACACGTGCCGCAGCCACAGGCCATGCTGGCGACGCTGGGGCAGTTGCTGGCGCCCGGCGGCGCGCTGTTCGTCTCCACGCTCAACCGCAATCTCAAGTCCTTCCTCAAGGCCATCGTGGGCGCCGAATACCTGCTGCGCCTGCTGCCGCGGGGCACGCATGAATACGAGCGCTTCATCCGCCCCTCGGAACTGGCGCGCTGGGCGCGGGCGGCGGGCCTCGACGTGCAGCATCTGGCCGGCCTCGACTACGACCCGTTCCGCGACCGCTGCGAACTCACTGGCGATGTGTCGGTGAACTACCTCGCGCACCTCACCCGCGCGGGAGAGACCGCTTGAGCGCACGCATCGCGGCCGTGCTGTTCGACCTCGACGGCACGCTGCTCGACACCGCCCCGGACATGATCCCCGCGCTGAACCAGGTGCGCGCCGAACAGGGCGCCGCGCCGCTGCCCTACGATGAGGTGCGCGCGCAGGTATCGCATGGCTCCACAGGCCTGCTCAAACTGGCCTTCCCCGGGCTTGCAGGCGATCCTTTCGAGGCGCTGCGCACGCGGCTGCTCGATTTGTATGCAGCGCGCATCGCCACGGCCACCGCGCCGTTTCCCGGCTTCGAATCGGTGCTGCCGGAGCTGGAGCGCCGCGGGCTGCGCTGGGGCATCGTGACCAACAAGCCGGCCTTCCTCACCACGCCGCTGCTGGCCGCGCTGGGCCTGGATCGCCGCGCGGGCATCGTGGTGTCGGGCGATACCCTGCCGCAGCGCAAGCCGCATCCCGCCCCGCTGCTGCATGCGGCGCACGCGCTGGCGCTGGATCCGGCCACCTGCGTCTATGTGGGCGATGCCGAACGCGATGTGCAGTCCGCCCGCGCCGCGGGCATGCCGGTGCTGGTGGCACGCTACGGCTATCTCGGTCCGGGGGACGATCCGGATGCCTGGGCGCCGGATGCGCATATCGACGATCCGGCCGGCCTGCTGCGCTGGCTCGACGCGCGATGAGCAGCGCCGTGCTCACCGGCCGCGTCATCGCGATCACCGGTGCCACCGGCGGCATCGGCCGCGCGCTCGCCATCGACTGCGCCCGCGCCGGCGCCCAGCTAGTGTTGCTGGCGCGCAATGCGCCCAGGCTGCAGGCGCTGCACACCGAACTGGAAGGCATTGCCCCCGGCGCGGCACTGATGGCGCCGCTGGACCTGGAGAAAGCCCTGGCCACCGACTACGACCGGCTGGCCGACGCCGTGCTGGAACGCTACGGCAGGCTCGACGGGCTGGTGCACTGCGCGGGGCTGCTCGGCCCGCTGACCCCCATCGAACACTACGACGTGCCCACCTGGTGCCGCGTGATGCATGTGAACGTCACCGCGGCATTCGCGCTCACCCAGGTGCTGCTGCCGGCGTTGCGCCGCTCGCCCGATGCCTCGGTGATCTTCACTTCCAGTGGCGTCGGGCGCCGTGGCCGCGCGTACTGGGGCGCCTACGCAGTCTCCAAGTTCGCACTAGAAGGGCTTGCCCAGGTGCTGGCGGAAGAGTGCTCGGGCAACACGGCCATCCGCGTGAACACCATCAATCCGGGCCGCGCGCGCACCGCCATGCGCCGCCAGGCCTACCCGTCGGAAGACGTGGCCTCGCTGCCTCTGCCCGAGACCCTCACTGCCCCCTACCTGCGCCTGCTGGGACCGCAAGGCACGGGAATCACCGGCCAGGCTCTGGACTGCCAGTAGCGTCGGCAGCGAAGCCGGGCACCGCCTGCTCCGCAGGCTCCAGCAGCGCGGCCAAATCCTCGGTACCCAGCGCGCGCCACTGCCCGCGCGGCAGCGAACGGTCGAGCGCCAGAGCTCCCATGGCAACGCGCATGAGCCGGCTCACCGTCGCCCCCTGACGCTCCACCACCGCCCGCAGATCGCCGCCGGTGGCGCCGCGCGTCTCGACCCGGTACCAGCGGTTCGTGCCCTCGCCGCCGCCCGGTTCGCATTCCAGCACCTGCAGCCGCGCGCCGCTGTCCAGCTGCCCCTCCAGCACGCCGGCCACCTGCTCCGGCGTCAGCTCGCCGCGCACGCGCACCTGGAACGAGATGGCAAGACCGCGCACGGCGCGTTGCAGCCGCGCCGCCAGCGCGCCATCGGAAGTCACGAGCTCGAGGCCGCCGTCGATGCGCGGCAACGGGCTGATGGCGAGATAACGCCGCCCCACCTTGCGCGGCAGCCGCGCGGCGAAGGGCTCATGGCCACTGCCTTCGTCGGCACGCAGCAGCGGCTCGCCGGGCGAACGGTTGCACAGGAAAGTGGCGCCTTCGCGCGAGGGGGCCTGGCGCACCAGCCGGCCATCGAGCCGGATCTGGTCGCTGCCTTGCGCGCGGCTGCCAAGCTCGGCAGGCGCGCCGTTGATGGTCACGCGTCCGGCGCGGATCCACTCCTCGGCTTCGCGGCGTGACGCCAGCCCCGCCCGCGCGAGGATTTTCTGTACGCGCTCGGGCGCGCCGCCGGGCGGTGCCTGCGCGGCAGCAGCCTCAGCCGTTCGCCGCTTCTTCGCCGGGCGCCGCTGCATCGGTGCTCTCCTGGTCGTTGCCGGGCACGGCGGGCACCATCACGGCGGGTTCGGCGGAGAGATCAGGCTCGTTCGACGCCTCGACCGGACCCAGCGGTTCGGGCAGCGCCAGCTGCGGATCCAGATCCTCCAGCGACTTGAGCTCGGCCAGCGGCGGCAGCTGCGCCAATGTCCTGAGCCCGAAATAGTCGAGGAAATCGCGCGTGGTGCCGAGCAGCTCGGGGCGTCCGGGCAGCTCGCGGTGCCCGACCACGCGGATCCAGTTGCGCTCGAACAGCGTCTTGATGATGTTGGGGTTCACGGCCACGCCGCGCACCGCTTCGATCTCGGCGCGCGTCAGCGGCTGGCGGTAGGCGATCAGCGCCAGCGTCTCCAGCAACGCGCGCGAATAGCGCGCCGGCCGCTCCGGCCACAGGCGCGACACCGGCAACGCAAACTCGCGGCGGATCTGCAGCCGGAATCCCGAGGCCGTCTCCAGCAATTCGTATGCGCGGCCCTCGCAGCGCTCGGCCACCAGGCGCAGCGCCTCGCGCAGCTCGTCGGCGGCGGGACGCTGCCCCTCCTCGAACATCTCGCCCAGTTCGGCCACCGGAAGATGCCGCCCCGCGGCCAGCAGCGCCGCCTCCAGCAGCACGGCGAGTTCAGTTGCGTTCATCGTCATCGGCATCCTCGTCAGAGTCGTCATTCGCCGCCACGCTGCCGGCCAGCAGGCGCGCATCCTCGGCCTCGGCCTGCTGCTGCGCCTCGACATCGATCGTGCGGCCCGGCGCCGGCTGCGCGCCGCCGCGCACATACAGCGGCGCGTAGGCCTCGTTCTGCACGATCTCGATCAGCCCCTCGCGCACCAGCTCGAGTATGGCGATGAAGGTGACCGTGACGCCCATGCGCCCTTCTTCGGGCTGGAACAGCCGCTGGAATTCGGTGAAGGCATCCGGCCGCACCAGCGTGAGGATGTCGCTCATGCGCGCGCGCACCGACAGCGGCTCGCGCTGGATGTGGTGATGAGCGAACATCTCGGCGCGCTGTGCCATGTCGCGGAAAGCGAGCAGCATCTCCTTGAGCGTGATCTCGGGTAGAGCCCGCACCACGCGGCGGTCGTTGAACTCGGCCACGGCAATGAAGTGGTCGCGCTCCAGGCGCGGCAGCGTCTCGATGTCCTGCGCCGCCTGCTTGAAGCGCTCGTACTCCTGCAGCCGCCGCACCAGTTCCGCGCGCGGATCCTCCTCGATGCCATCGCCCGGCTGGGTGGCGCGCGGCAGCAGCATGCGCGACTTGATCTCGGCAAGCGTCGCGGCCATCACCAGGTACTCGCCCGCAAGGTCCAGCTGCAGCTCGGTCATCAGCTCGATGTACTGCGTGTACTGGCGCGTGATCTCGGCGATCGGGATGTCGAGGATGTTCAGGTTCTGCTTGCGGATCAGGTACAGCAGCAGATCCAGCGGCCCCTCGAAGGCATCGAGGAACACCTCCATCGCCTGCGGCGGGATGTAGAGGTCGCGCGGCAGCTCGGTGAGCGGCTCGCCCAGCACCACCGCAAAAGGCATTTCCACTTGCATGGCCTCGGTGGTCATGACGGGGGCTGCTCCGGCAGCAGGTGCATGGCGCCACGCACCACTTCCATGGTGGCGCCGGCCGCCTCGCGCGCCTTCGCGGCGCCGGCCTCCAGGATCTCCCGCACCCGCTGCGGCCGCGCGAGGTAAGGCGCTGCCCGCTCACGCATCTGCGCAGCCTCGCCGGCGATGGCGTCGATCACCGGCTGCTTGCATTCCAGGCAGCCGATGCCGGCGCTGCGGCAGCCGGCCTGCACCCACTCCTGCGTCGGCGGCGTGGAATACAGCTTGTGCAGATCCCATACCGGGCATTTCTCCGGATCGCCCGGATCAGTACGCCGCACGCGCGCCGGATCGGTCTGCATGCCCCTGATCTTGCGCGCGATGGATTCGGGATCCTCGGTCAGTCCGATGGTGTTGCCGTAGGACTTGGACATCTTGCGCCCATCAAGGCCGGGAACCTTGGGAGTGGGCGTGAGCAGCACCTGCGGCTCGGGCAGCAGCTGGTGATGATCGCCCTGCAGCCAGTCGTGCAGCAGATGACGCTCCTCTGCCGACAGCCGGTGGTTGGCGGCGATCAGCGCCCGCCCCTCATCGAGGCCCGCATGATCGCCGGCTTCCAGGAAGCCGCGCCGCAAAGCCTGCAGGCGCTCGCGCCCGGCTGCATCGAAACGCCGCAGCGCCTGCTTGGCCTGCGCGGCAAAGCCCGGATCGCGGCCGAAGAGATGATTGAAGCGCCGCGCGATCTCGCGCGTGATCTCCACATGCGCCACCTGGTCCTCGCCCACGGGCACGTACGCCGGGCGGTAGACCAGGATGTCGGCACTTTGCAGCAACGGATAGCCGAGGAAGCCGTAGGTGGCCAGATCCCGGTCCTTGAGCTGGGCCTGCTGGTCCTTGTACGTGGGCACGCGCTCCAGCCACGGCAGCGGTGTGATCATCGACAGCAGCAGGTGCAGCTCCGCATGCTCGGGTACCTGCGACTGCACGAAGATCGCCGACCGCTCCGGATCAAGTCCCGCCGCCAGCCAGTCGATCACCATGGACTGCAGGTGGTTCTGCAGCTGCGAGGTATCTTCGTAGCCGGTGGTCAGCGCATGCCAGTCGGCAACGAAGAAATAGCAGTCGTAACGCTGCTGCAGCCCCACCCAGTTCTTCAGCGCGCCGTGATAGTTGCCCAGATGCAGCTGCCCGGTGGGGCGCATGCCCGACAACACGACGCCGGGCTCACGCACCGGCTGGGAGGGATCCGTCATCCGCGCATTATACGGAGGCGATCCGCCCCTTGCCCTGCCGCAGGACCACGGGCGGATTAACCGCCAGGTCCACCACCGTGGTCGGCTCGATGCCGCAGTGGCCGCCATCGACGATGGCATCCAGCGCAGGTTCCAGGCGCTCGCGGATCTGGTTGCCGTCGGTCAGCGGCAGTTCGTCGCCGGGCAGCAGCAGCGTCGAGCTCATCAGCGGCTCTCCCAGCTCCTGAAGCAGCAGGTGCGGCACCGGATGCTCGGGCACACGGATGCCGATGGTGGCGCGCTTGGGATGCTGCAGGCGCCGCGGCACTTCGCGGGTGGCAGGCAGCAGGAAGGTGAAGGGACCGGGCGTGCAGCTCTTCAACATGCGGAACTGCCAGGTCTCCACCCGCGCATAGCGCGAGATCTCCGCCAGATCACGGCACACCAGCGTGAAATGGTGGTTCTTGTCCGCGCCGCGGATGCGCCGCAGGCGCTCCAGGGCGTCCTTGTCGCCGATCTGGCAGGCCAGCGCATAGCAGGAATCCGTGGGATAGGCGATCACGCCACCCCCGCGCAGCGCGTCCACGGCCTGGCGGATCAGGCGCAGCTGCGGATTGACCGGATGAACTTCGAGGTACAGCGACACTCCGATATGATACCGGTCCGGAGCTTCCACACCTTCCCATGCCCGCCCTGCTCGAATACCTGCCCCTGGTCGCCTTCGGCATCGCCTACTGGCTGGGTGGCCTGTACGTGGCCACCGCCACCATCATGATCGCCATGACCCTCACGCTGGCCGTGGGCTGGAAGCTCAAGGGCAAGCTGCCGAAGGTCAGCGCCATCAGCACCGCGCTGGTGCTGGTGTTCGGCGCGGCAACGCTGATCCTGCGCAACGCCCATTTCATCCAGTGGAAGCCCAGCGTGTTCCTGTGGCTGCTGGGAGCGGCCTTTCTCGCCAGCGCCTTCATCGGCGACCAGCCGCTGGCGCAGCGGCTGCTGCAGCCCGCCCTGGGCCACGCCGGACACACCCGCCGCCAGTGGCTGGTGGCGAACACCGCCTGCGCGGTGTTCCTCGCCGTGGCCGGAGCGGCCAATCTGGCCTTCGCCTACCACTACAGCGAAGCCGCCTGGGTGCGCTTCAAGCTCTTCGGCCTGCCCGCAGCCATGTTCGTCTTCCTGATGCTGCAGCTGTGGTGGCTGCACTCGCGCTCGCCGCAGGGTTCCGCACCGGAAGGCGAGCAGGCGTGAGCGCCAACATCGAACAGCTGCGCGCGCGCCTCGGCGCCGCGCTCGCGCCCTGCGAAGTGCGCATCCGCGACGACAGCGCCGCCCACGCGGGCCATGCCCATGCCGGCGAATCCTCGCACCTGACGGTGCGCGTGGTCGCCGCGCGCTTTCGCGGCCTCAAGCCCCTGGAGCGCCACCGCCTGGTCTACGCCGCGGCCGGCGACCTGCTCGCAGGTCCGCTGCATGCCCTGCAGATCCACACCGAAACGCCGGAAGAAGCTGCCGCGCGTCCAAGCTGAACCCTGGAGTATCCATGTCGATTCGATCCGCGCTCCTCATCCTCCTGTCTGCCGCCGTGGCCGGCTGCGCCCAGAAAACAGGCGACGGCGCTGCGCCGCCCGCGGCCGCGGACAAGGTGGCCACCGTCAACGGCAAGGCGATCAGCCGCAACACCTTCAACTACTACGTGCGCGGCGTCACCGGCAAGGCGGCCGCCGATCTCACCGACGAGCAGCGCGGCGAGCTGCTGGACAACCTGATCCGCGGCGAACTGGTCGCCCAGGCCGCGGAGAAGGACGGCCTCGCCGCGCGCGACGAGACGCGGGCCGTGATGGAGCTGTCGCGCCTGACCGTGCTGCAGCAGGCCGCCACCCAGAACTACCTCAAGGACCACAAGCCCACGGACGCCGAGCTGCAGCAGGAATACCAGCAGCAGGTCACCGCCATGCCGCACACCGAGTACCGCGCCCGGCACATTCTCGTGGCATCCGAGGATGCGGCGAAGAAGGTCATCGCACAGCTGGAAAAAGGCAGCGACTTTGCGCAGCTGGCGCGCCGCGAATCCACGGACCAGGGCAGCCACGACAAGGGCGGCGACCTGGACTGGTTCACCCCGGACCGCATGGTCAAACCCTTCGCTGATGCCGTCGCCACGCTGAAGAAAGGCGAGTTCACCCACACGCCGGTGCAGACCTCCTTCGGCTGGCATGTGATCCGGCTCGACGATACCCGCGAGGTGGCCGCGCCCACCTTCGAATCGGTGAAGGAACGCGTTGCGCAGATCGTCGATGCGAAGAAGTTCCAGGCCTATACCGATGGCCTGATGAAGTCCGCGAAGGTGGAAAAATCCCCGTGAGCTGATCAGGGCAGCTCGCCGCGCAGCAGCGCGGCGAGGCCATGGGTATCGAGCACGGGAATAGCAAGTTCCTGCGCCTTCGCGAGTTTCGAGCCGGCATCCTCGCCGGCCACGACATAGTGCGTTTTCTTCGAGACGCTGCCCGCGACCTTCGCGCCCAGCGCCTCGAGCTGCTCCTTCACCTGCTCGCGCGGCATTCCCGGCAGCGTGCCGGTCAGCACCACGGTCTTGCCCGCCAGCGGCAGCGCATCGCGCGCCGCGGCGATCGCGGGCCAGTGAATGCCCTGCGCCACCAGATCCGCCACCACCTTGCGGTTGCCGGCATCGGCAAAGAAGGCATGGACACGTTCTGCCACCACCGGCCCGACGTCCGGCGCCTGCTGCAAGGCTTCAATGTCCGCGTCGCGCAAGGCATCGAGACTGCCGAAATGGCGTGCCAGCGTGGCGGCCGTCGCCTCGCCCACCTCGCGGATGCCTAGCGCATGCAGGAAGCGCGGCAGCGTGGTGTTACGGCTGGCGGCGATCGCGGCAACGAGGTTCTGCGCAGACTTCTCTCCCATGCGGTCCAGCCCGGCAAGCACGGGCACCTGCAGGCGGTAGATGTCCGCCGGCGTCTGCACCAGCTCGCGCTCGATCAGCTGCGCGATGCGCTCATCGCCCAGACCCTCGATGTCCATCGCGCGGCGCGAGGCAAAATGCCGCAGCGCCTCGTGTCGCTGCGCGCGGCAGCGCAACGCTCCCGTGCAGCGCGCCACCGCCTCGCCCTCGACCTGCTCCACCGCCGAGCCGCACACCGGACACTTTTCCGGCAGCTGGATGAGCCGGGCGTCGGCGGGACGCAGCTCCGGCAGGCTGCGCGCCACTTCGGGGATCACGTCGCCGGCGCGCCGCACCACCACGGTATCGCCGATGCGGATGTCCTTGCGGGCAATCTCCCCCATGTTGTGCAGCGTGGCATTGCTCACCGTGGCGCCGCCCACCAGCACCGGCTGCAGGCGCGCCACCGGCGTCAACGCGCCGGTGCGTCCGACCTGGAACTCCACCTCACGCAGCAGCGTGCGCGCCTCCTCCGGCGGAAACTTGTGGGCGATGGCCCAGCGCGGCGCGCGCGACACGAAGCCGAGCTTCTGCTGCAGCAGCCGCGAATTGACCTTGTAGACCACGCCGTCGATCTGGTACGCCAGCGTCGCGCGCCGCTGCTGCATGCTCTGGTAGTACGCCAGCAGCGCCGCCGGGCCGCTCACCGCCTGCGCCAGCGGCGAAGTGCGCAGCCCCCAGTCGCGCAGCATGGCGAGCATCGCGGCCTGGGTATCCGGCTCCTGCACTCCTTCCAGCGCGCCAATGCCGTAGAAGCAGATTTCCAGCGGCCGCGTGGCGGTGACCTGCGGATCGATCTGCCGCAGCGCTCCCGCTGCAGCATTGCGCGGGTTGACGAACAGCTTCCCGCCGGTGCGCTGCTGTTCTTCATTGAGCTTCGCGAAACCGGCGAGCGGCATGAACACTTCGCCGCGCGCCTCCAGCCGCTGCGGCGCCGCGCCGCGCAGCACCCGCGGCACGGCGCGCAGCGTGCGGATGTTGGCCGTGACATCCTCGCCCGTGACGCCGTCGCCGCGCGTGGCAGCGCGCACCAGCCGCCCCCGTTCGTACACCAGGTTCACCGCCAGCCCATCGAGCTTGGGCTCGGCGAGGTAATCCACCTCGGCGCCGCCGGCCGCTTCGCGGCAGCGGCGGTCGAAGTCCTCGACCTCCTGCGCGCTGAAGGCATTCTCCAGCGACAGCATGGGAATCTGGTGGGTCACCGGCGTGAACGCCGCGGAAGGTTCGCCGCCGACGCGCTGCGTGGGCGAATCGCTGGTCACCAGTTCCGGATGCGCGGCCTCCAGATCACGCAGCTCGCGCATCAGCGCATCGAATTCCGCGTCGCTGACGCAGGGGTCGTCGAGCACGTAGTAGCGGTAGTTGTGCTGGCCGATCTCTTCGCGCAGCGCCCGTACGCGCCGGGCCGCCGCGGACGATGATGCGGCCCGCGCGCTCACGCGTCGGCTCCGTCTCCGTTTTCGATTGCCGCCACCGCCTGCCGCAGCTGGGCAAGGCGTTCGGCATCCAGTTCCCTGCCGTGTTCGTCCTGGACCACGCCGCCCAGGCGGCTTGCCAGCTGCCGCGCCAGTTGCACCAGCCCGTCGAGCATCCGGGCAGCCGGTTGCGGACCCGGCAGCACCGCAAACAGCGACAGCCCCCTGAACTCCTGGCCATCCATCTGGTCGGGAATGAGGCTGCCGGGACGCACCAGGTTCGCGACGCTGGCGAGCACATTGCCGTCACGGTCGGTCTTGTGGAAGATCTGTTGCGGACCATGCCGCAGGCCGGCTGCCAGCAGCGCCTGCCGCGCCGGCTTGCCGCCGAACACGCCGCCGGAGGCGATCACGCGCAGGCCCAGAACCCGTTCCGGCAATTGCTCGGGCGGCCAGCGGATGGGCTTGGGATCATCTGCCACCACCGTGGTGGCGCCCGGAATATCCACGGCCTGCTCGGCCGCGATGCCCACGCGCAGCGTCGGCGCGGCAGGTGGCGGCACTTCGGGCAACTCGCCCGCGTCAGGCACGCCGTCATCATCCGCCAGATCCCATCGTGCCGCTTCCTGCAACGGCATGGCTTCGTGCAGCGGCAAGACGGGAGGATCGGCCTCGGCGTCGAACTCGGCAATGTGCGGCTCGCGCCGTGATCCGGAGATCTCCGACAACCGCGGGGGATCGGTGAATGCAGGCGGTTCGGGCGGCGCGGCGGGCGCAACCTTCTGTTCGCTGCCGCGGGCGCGGCGCCACTCCCTGAACCCCAGGCCGGCGAGAAACAGCACGCCGAGAATAGCCAGTGCCCACTGCAGATCGTTCATGTCCGTTACACCGCTGCGAGCCGCACGGCTTCCTCGACATCCACGGTCACCAGGCGCGACACGCCCGGCTCGTTCATGGTCACACCGATGAGCTGGGAAGCCAGCTCCATGGTCGTCTTGTTGTGCGTGATGAAGATGAACTGCACGCGGCTGGACATGTCGCGCACGATGTCGCAGAAACGGCTCACGTTGTGTTCATCCAGCGGCGCGTCCACTTCGTCGAGCAGGCAGAACGGCGCCGGATTCAGGTCGAAGATCGAGAACACCAGCGCTACGGCCGTGAGCGCCTTTTCACCGCCCGAAAGCTGCGAGATGCTGCTGTTGCGCTTGCCGGGAGGACGCGCCATCACCGCGACGCCGGCGCTGAGCACATCCTCGCCCACCAGTTCCAGGTAGGCATGGCCGCCGCCGAAGAGCCGCGGGAACTTCTCCTTGAGCCCATCGTTGATGCGCTCGAAGGTGGACTCGAAGCGGCTGCGCGTTTCCTTGTCGATCCGGTGCATGGCCTCTTCCAGTGCCGTGAGCGCATCGGTGAGGTCCTGCCACTGGGAATCGAGCCAGGTCTTGCGCTCGGACTGCTCCTTGAGTTCGTCGATGGCCGCAAGATTCACGCTGCCCAGCCGCGTCAGGTTGGCCTGCACCTCGGCGAGCTGGTCCTCGCGCTCGATGATGCCGGCATCCTGCGGCAACGCCGCCAGCACTTCCTCGAGATCAAAGCGCGTGTGGGTGAACTGCTCGTACAGCGATTCGCGGCGCAGCCGCGATTCCTGGGCGGCCAGCCGCGCGGCTTCCAGCGCCTCGCGCGCCGCGGCCACGCGCCGTTCGGCGGCCAGGCGCCGCTCGTCGAGTTCGCGCAGCTCGGCCTCGACGCCGTCCAGATCGCGCCGCGCAGCGGCGAGTTCGGCTTCCACTTCCAGGCGCCGCGACAGCAGCTCGTCCAGGCGCGCAGCCATCTCCTCCAGCGGCTCGCCATCGCCGATTTCGGCATCCAGCTGTTCGGCACGCGCGGCCAGCTGCGTGCGCTGCTCCTGCAGCCGCAGCAGCGTCGAGGCCAGCGAGCTTTCGGTGGAACGCCGCCCTTCCAGCTGGATCAGCACCTCGCGCGCCCTCGCCTGCGCTGCCACGGCCTGCTCGCGGGCCTGCTGGCCACGCGCACGGCGCTCATCCCTTTCGGCCTCCAGCTCGCTGCGCCGCGATTCGAGCTGCTCCAGTTCGGCAGAGGCCTGCTCCAGCGCCTGCCGCGCACGGGCCAGAGCCTCGCGCGCGCGGTCGCGTTCGCCGAGGATTTCCGCCGTCTCGCGTTCGATGCGCTCCAGGCGCTCGCGCCCCTGCTGCGCGCGGGCCCGCATGGCCTCGAAGCGGCTGCGCGCTTCGGAATGACCCGCATGCGAGGCCTGGATCCGCTGCTGCAGGTCGTTGCGCGCTGCTTCGCCGGCGCCGACCTCGGCGCGCAATGCCTGCAGGCGGCCGCCGAGCTGCTCGACCGCACCCTCGCGCAGTTCGCATTGCTCGCGCAGCACGCGGATACGCTGCTCGCGCTCGATCACGCCGGCATGCACGTCACCGCCGCGGGCCACGCGCAGCCAGTCCCGCCCCACCCACACGCCTTCGGGCGTGACCAGGGATTCGTCGGCCGGCAGGTCGCGGCGGCGTGCCAGCGCCTCGGCAAGCGTCGCCACCGTGCCCACCCGTGACAGGCGCCGCAGCACGGCTTCGGGGCCGCGCACCTTCGCCGCCAGGGAGCCCTCGTCCGCCGCGCCGCCTGCGCCTCCCTCGACCAGCATGACATGCCCGCCCGCCAGGTCCGCGATGCGGCCGGCCGCGGCATCCAGGGAATCGACGTACACAGCCTCCAGCGCGTCGCCCAGCACCGACTCGACGCCGCGCTCCCAGCCCGGCTCCACTTCCAGCTGCGCGGTGATCCGCGGCCGGTCCGCCAGCCCGTTGGCCGCCAGCCACGCGCCGGCTTCGCGATCCGCCGCGCCCAGGGCAGCCTTCTGCATGGCCTCGAGCGACACCCGCTCGGCGCGCGCCGCATCGCGCGCCTGGCGCGCGGTCTCGATTTCCCGCTCCAGTTCCTGCTGGCTGTCGCGCAGCTGTTGCAGCGCGGCAAGATGTTCCTGCAATCCCCGCAGCGCCGCCTCGCTGGCTTCACGTGCCTCGCGCTCCTGCTGCTCCAGCGTCGCGAGGTCATCGTCGGACTGGGCGGCTGCCAGCTGCTCGCGCTCGACGGCGAGCCGGTCCAGCTGGGCGCCGAAGCGCCGCAGCTGCTCATCCAGTTGCTCGATGCGCGCGCGCTCGACCTGCGTGGTCTGGAAGGTGCCGCCCAGCTCGCGGTTGAAAGCCTCCCAGTGCTGCTGCCACTGCTGCAGCTCCTGCTCGGCCGCCTCGTTCTCGGCAACCCGCGCCTGCTCGGCCTGCTGCACCGCCTCGGCATCCGGTTCCAGCACGGCAATTTCCGCGCGCAGCTGCGCAACCAGCCCTTCGTCACGCACCAGCTGCCCGGTCACTTCACCGAGCATGGAGCGCGCCCGCGCCAGCTCCTCGCGACGCCGCTCGCGCAGCTCGCGCGTGTGCGTCAGCGCCTGCTCGGCGCGCGCCACTTCCGCGCCCTGCTGGTAGTAGTTGCCCTGCACGGCATTGACGCGTTCGCTGGCCGCGAACTGGAATTCGCGCTGCTTCTCCACCGCCGCCTCGGCGCTGCGCTGCGCGGCCAGTTCCTGCTGCAGAGTGAGGTCGCAGTCGCGCATGGCGCGGTCGTTCACGGCCGCGCCGCTGTCGATCTCGCGCAGCCGCAGCGCCAGCACCTCGCCGGTGAGCCGCCGCTCGTCGTTCTTCAGCTCCTGGAAGCGCCGCGCCTGAGTCGCCTGGCGCTGCAGGTGGCGGATCTGCTTGTCCACCTCATCGCGCAGGTCCTGCAGGCGTTCGAGGTTCTCGCGCGTGTCGGCGACCCGCGATTCGGTCTCGCGCCGCCGTTCCTTGTAGCGCGAAATGCCGGCGGCCTCCTCGATGAAGGCGCGCATGTCGTCGCTGCGCGCCTCGATGACGCGCGAGATCATGCCCTGCTCGATGATGGCGTAGCTGCGCGACCCCAGCCCCGTGCCCAGGAACAGCGTGGTGATGTCCTTGCGGCGGCAGCGCGCGCCATTGATGAAATAGGCCGACGCGCCGTCGCGCGACACCACGCGCTTGAGCGAGATCTCGTTGTAGCCAGCGTAGTTGCCGCCGATCTTGCCGTCGCTGTTGTCAAACACCAGCTCGACCGAGGCCGTGCCCACCGGACGGCGCGTGCCCGACCCGTTGAAGATGACATCGGCCATGGAGTCGCCACGCAGATGGCGCGCCGAGAGCTCGCCCATCACCCAGCGCACGGCATCGATGATGTTGGATTTGCCGCAGCCATTGGGCCCGACGACACCGGTGAGGTTGGCGGGCAGCGGCACGCTCGTCGGATCGACGAAGGACTTGAAGCCCGCAATCTTGATCCGGGTCAGGCGCATCGCAAGCTCGTCATGGATTCGGGGGACTGCATGGCGGCCGTAGTGTAAATTAACTGCCACACTCATGAGCACCCAACCGCAGACATCGATCGAGACCTTCCGCAACCCGGCGCCGCACACGGACTACACCATCCGCATCACGATGCCGGAATTCACCTGTCTGTGCCCGAAGACAGGACAGCCGGATTTCGCCACGCTGAAGCTGGAGTACGTGCCGGGCGAGCTGTGCATAGAGCTCAAGTCCCTGAAGCTCTACATATGGTCGTTCCGCAACCGGGGCTGCTTCCACGAGGCGGTCACCAACGAGATCCTCGAGCATCTGGCTGCAGCCATCGGGCCGCGCTTCATGCGGCTGACGGCGGAATTCCTGGTGCGCGGCGGCCTCTACACGACGGTGGTAGCCCAGAAAATCCAGCCCGGCTGGTCGCCTCCGGCGGATGTCCGCCTGCCCTGAAGGCCGCCCTGGGCGGGTTCCGGGTCCTGTTTTGCAGGTATTTTCCCGGGCTGTACAGCCTCTGCCCCGCCGGTATAATCCCGCGTCCTTTTAGCGGTCCCGGTGGGCCGCGGGGAGTGCGCGATGCCGGCTAAGAAAGCCAAGCCGAAGACCACGCGGGCGAAGAAGCCCGCACCCGCGAAAACGGTCGCCAGCAAATCCGCTGTCACCCGCAAGCCTGCTGCAACCGCCGCGAAGTCCGCGCCGCGGAAGGCCAAGGCCGTGGTCGCCGTGCCCGCCACCCCGAAGGTGCATCCCAAAGCCGGGGCCACCCACGCGGCGCCCCATGTCACAACTGCCGAAAAGCCGAGATCAGTGAAATCAGTTCCCCTGCATGACGACACCGAGACCGGCGACAGCGCGCTGCTGTCCGGTCCCCGCAACGTACAGCCCTACACGCCCAAGCGTGGCGAGCAGTACATGAGCCGCGAGCAGCTCGAGCACTTCCGCCGCATCCTGACCAGCTGGAAGCAGGACCTCATGGAGGAAGTCGACCGCACCGTTTCCCACATGAAGGACGAAGCGGCGAACTTCCCCGATCCCAATGACCGCGCCACACAGGAAGAGGAATTCAGCCTGGAGCTGCGCACCCGCGACCGCGAGCGCAAGCTGATCCGCAAGATCGACGAAGCGCTCAACCGGGTCGAAGACGGCAGCTACGGTTACTGCCTCGAGACCGGCGAACCCATCGGCATCAAGCGGCTGGAGGCGCGGCCGGTGGCAACGCTGAGCATCGAGGCGCAGGAGCGCCGAGAACGCCGTGAAAAGCAGTACGGCGACCGGGACGACCGCTACCGCTGAAGCAGCCGGCCACTACCGTGGCCGCTTCGCGCCATCACCGACGGGCCTGCTGCACATCGGCTCGCTCGCAGCGGCCCTTGCCAGCTGGCTGGATGCGCGCGCCCATGGCGGTGCGTGGCTGGTCCGCATGGAAGATCTGGACCGGCCCCGCAACCGTCCCGGCAGCGCCGCGGCCCTGCTCGCAACGCTCGATGCGCTGGGCCTGACGCCGGACGAACCGGTCCAGTACCAGTCGCAGCGGCGCGGCGGCTATCTGCAGGCATTCACGGCGCTGCGCGAACGCGGGCTGCTCTACCGCTGCACCTGCAGCCGCAGCGAAACCCTCACGCCCTATCCCGGCACCTGCCGCGACGCTGCGCACCCGGAGGATCGCCCCGGAGCCTGGCGGCTGCGGCTGCCGGAACGCGAATGGTGCTTCAGCGACCGCTTCCAGGGCCCGGTGCGGTTCTCCAGCCGGCAGCTGGGCGATCCGGTGCTGCTGCGCCGGGACGGCATCGTGGCGTACCAGCTGGCCGTGGTGGTGGATGATCTCGCCCAGGGCATCACCGACGTGGTGCGCGGCGCGGACCTGCTGGACAGCACGCCCTGGCAACTGGCGCTCATCGAAATGCTCGGCGCCCCTGCGCCGCGTTACGCGCATGTTCCGCTGATCAGCGACGCCGATGGCCGCAAGCTCGCCAAGTCCCGGCACAGCCTGCCGCTGGATGCGCTGGCGCCGGGCCGGGAGTTGCTGCGCGCGCTGAGGCTGCTGCGGCAGCATCCGCCGCCGGACCTTGCCACCGCCGCGCCTGCGGCCATCCTGGAATGGGCCATCGACCACTGGGCTCCCGGAAACTTCGCCCGGCAGCGCCATATCGACCTGTCCGCGGCCCGCGACTGACCCGATTTGGGGTTCAAGCCCGGATGGTCTAATGTAGGGCCACCTGGCTGGTATCCCGCCATTCGCGCGAGGTCGGCGATGAGTGAACCACGGGTCATCAAGAAATATCCGAACCGCCGGTTGTACGACACGGTGGAGAGCCGCTATATCACGCTGGCCGACGTGCGGCGGCTGGTCATGGAGCGGATCGACTTCGTCGTCATCGACAAGAAGACGCAGGCGGACATCACGCACGCCATCCTGCTGCAGGTGATCGCCGAGCAGGAAAGCCACTCGCCGCCCCTGCTCAGCCGCGACTTCCTCACCCAGGTGATCCGCAGCCATGCCGAACAGGCGCAGGGCGTGCTCAGCAGCTACCTGGAGCAGGCCATGCGGCTGTTCACCTCGCAGCAGCACGAACTGCGCGAACGCATCCGCCAGGTGACCGGGCCGGACACGCTCAATGCCGTGGCGGGATTTGCCGAACGCAATTTCCAGCGCTGGCGCAGCGTGCAGGACGAGATTTTCCGCACGCTGCATGGTGCGCTGACCAGCGCGGCGCGTCCGCGGCCGGAGAATGGCGAACCGGAGCGCAGACAGGATTCCACGCGTTCCGGCTCCTGAAAGCTGCGCCAGCGGGGTGCACCGCTGGCGCGGCGGGATCAGCCGGCGGCGACGTCCCGCATCGACAGGCGCACGCGGCCCTGACGGTCGACCTCGAGCACCTTCACGCGCACCACATCGCCTTCCTTGAGCTTGTCGCCGACCTTCTCGACGCGCTCGTCGGAGATCTGCGAGATGTGCACCAGACCATCGCGGCCCGGCAGGATGGTGACGAACGCGCCGAAATCCATCAGACGCGCCACGCGGCCCTCATAGATGCGGCCCACTTCCACGTCCGCGGTGATCAGTTCGATGCGGCGCTGCGCCTCACGGCCCGCGGCGCCCTGCACCGAGGCGATCTTCACGGTGCCGTCGTTCTCGATGTCGATGGTGGTGCCGGTTTCCTCGGTGATCTGGCGGATCACCGCACCGCCCTTGCCGATCACGTCGCGGATCTTCTCCGGATCGATCTTCAGGGTGATGATGGACGGCGCCCATTCGCTCATCTTCGCGCGCGGCGCCGAAATGACCTTGTTCATCTCGCCCAGGATGTGCTGGCGGCCGGCATGGGCCTGCTCCAGCGCCACCTTCATGATCTCCGGCGTGATGCTGTCGACCTTGATGTCCATCTGCAGCGCCGTGACGCCCGTGGCCGTGCCGGCCACCTTGAAATCCATGTCGCCCAGGTGGTCTTCGTCGCCGAGGATGTCGGTGATGACCTTGTAGCGGCTGCCCTCGAGCACCAGGCCCATGGCCACACCGGCCACCGGCGCTTTCACCGGCACGCCCGCGTCCATCAGTGCGAGGCTGGTGCCGCACACCGAAGCCATGGAGCTCGAGCCATTGGACTCGAGGATCTCGGACACCACGCGGATCACGTAGGGGAATTCTTCCATCTGCGGCAGCACGGCGCTGATGCCGCGACGGGCGAGGTTGCCGTGGCCGATCTCGCGGCGCTTGGGCGAACCCATCATGCCCGTCTCGCCCACCGAGAACGGCGGGAAGTTGTAATGCAGCATGAAGGGCTCGCGACGCTCGCCTTCCAGCGCGTCGATGATCTGCGCATCGCGCGAAGTGCCCAACGTGGCCGTGACCAGCGCCTGAGTTTCGCCGCGCGTGAACAGCGCCGAACCGTGGGTACGCGGCAGCGTGCCGGCCTTGATGGTGATGGGGCGCACCGTGAACGCATCACGGCCGTCGATGCGCGGCTCGCCGTTGAGGATGCGCTCGCGCACGATGCGGCTTTCCAGATTGAACAGCTGCGTGCCGATGTCCTGTGCGCCCCACTTCGGCGCACCCTCCACCAGCGGCGCGGCAGCCGCCACGGCAGCCTTGATCTCGCCCACCTTGGTGTAGCGGTCCTGCTTGACGGTGATGCGATAGGCCTCGGACAGCGGGCCTTCGGCCTGCGCCTTCACGAACGCGACCAGTTCGGCATCGGCCGGAGCGGCCTGCCAGTCCCAGCGCGGCTTGCCGGCCTCGGCCACCAGCGCGTTGATGGCCTTGATGGCCACCTGCTGCTGTTCGTGCCCGAACACCACGGCGCCCAGCATCACGTCCTCGGGCAGGCTGTCGGCTTCCGACTCCACCATCAGCACGCCCGCGGCAGTGCCCGCGACCACGAGGTCGAGCTGCGAACCTTCGGCTTCCTTGCGGGTCGGGTTCAGCAGGTACTTGCCATCCTTGTAACCCACGCGCGCCGCGGCGATGGGACCGCCGAAAGGCACGCCAGACAGTGCCAGCGCAGCCGATGCACCCAGCAGCGAGGGAATGTCGGCGCTGATTTCCGGATCCATCGACAGCACGGTGGCCACGACCTGCACTTCGTTGTAGAAGCCGTCGGGGAACAGCGGACGGATGGGACGGTCGATGAGGCGCGAGATCAGCGTCTCGGATTCGCTGGGACGGCCCTCGCGGCGGAAGAAGCCGCCCGGGATGCGCCCCGCGGCATAGGTCTTCTCCTGATAGTTCACCGTCAGCGGGAAGAAATCCTTGCCGGGCTGCGCCTGCTTGCGCGCCACGGCGGTGACCAGCACCACGGTGTCGCCCATCGAGACGACGACGGCGCCATCGGCCTGGCGGGCCAGCTCACCGGTTTCGATGGTGACCTGCTGCGAACCGAACGGGAACGACTGCTTGGCAATACTCACGGGGATGACCTCAAGGATGGACGGGCACCGCCTGCGATGCCCCGAATGGAATTCGGGCCGCGCTGTAGGAAACGGCGCGGCCCGGGGGAATCGGCTCAGCGGCGCAGACCCAGCCGCTCGACGACTTCCTGATACTTCTGCGGCTTCGTGGACTTCAGGTAGTCCAGCAGCTTGCGGCGCTGGTTCACCATTTTCACGAGCCCGCGGCGCGAGGCATGATCGCGCTTGTGCGTGCCGAAGTGCTCGCCCAGGCCGCTGATGCGCTCGGAAAGCAGCGCGATCTGCACCTCGGGGGATCCGGTGTCCTTGGGGTCACGGCGAAACTGCGAGAGAACGCCGCTCTTCTTTTCGGTCGATAGAGCCATTGCTTGTCTTCGTTTGGGCCTTCTGGAAAGCGCGGCATTCTAACTGCGAAGCCCCGGGCTCTCAAGTTATTGCGCGTCTAAATGATTGAAAAGCCGGACCGGCCGGAGCAACCCATCTGGAAGCGCCTCGCCGATCCCCAGAAAATCCTGCGGATCGTAGATCCTGAGCCGCATCCCGGCGGCTGGCAGGGGCTCCGGCGTCCTCACCGCCTGGCCCTGACACAGCCGGCGCGCCGCCTGCGCCTCCAGCCTCACGGCCGCGAGGTGGGTCAGCGCCGCGTCGGGGGGCAGCAGCCGGGCGCATCCCGGATCAGCCTCCACAGCCGCCAGCGTGACCATGGCCTCCTCCGCAAAGGGCTCCACGGACAGGCGCCGCAGAAACCCCAGATGCGCAAGGCTGCCCGCAGCCATGGCCAGGTCCTCGGCCAGGGTGCGCACATAGGTACCCTTGGAGCAACTCACCGTGAAATCGGCCTCCGCCTCCCGCACGGCCTCCAGGGTCAGGGAGTGGATCACGACCTGGCGCGCGGCCCTCTCCACTTCGATGCCCTGCCGGGCCAGCCGGTACAGCGGCTGGCCGGCCTGCTTGATGGCCGAATACATCGGCGGGATCTGGCTCAGGGCACCCCGGAAACGCGGCAGCACCGCCTCGAGCGCCGCACGCAGATCCGCTGGAACCGGCGCCGTGGCGGCCACCTCACCCTCCAGATCACCCGTGGTGGTGCGCGCGCCGAAACGGGCCGTGAACGCATAGCGTTTGTCGCCGTCGAGCAGGTAGCCGGCGACTTTGGTGGCCTCGCCGAGGCATATGGGCAGCATGCCCGTGGCCAGCGGGTCGAGGCTGCCGGTGTGGCCGCCTTTCACGCGGCCAAAGGCGCGCCGCACGCGCTGCACCGCAGTGCTGGAAGACAGTCCCTGCGGCTTGTCCAGCAGCAGGATGCCGCAGGTCATGGCTCGGATTTCTTCGCCGCCGCGAGCAATGCCTCGAGGCGGGCCGCCTTGTCGAAGCTGTCGTCGAGCACGAATTCCAGACGCGGAGCATGGCGCAGGCCCACGCGCCGCCCCACCTCCCCGCGCAGGAATCCGGCGGCCGCGCGCAGTCCTTCCAGCAGTTCCGGATGCGCAGCGGCATCCTCGGCAAAAGGCACCACGTAGATCCGCGCCACACTGCGGTCGCGGGTGACGGTCACCTGCGTGATGGTCAGGGGACCGACACGCGGATCCTTCACCTCGCCGCGCACCAGTTCCGCCAGCACGCGCTGGATCTGCGTCTCGATGCGCTGCTGGCGGGCACTGGCCATGGCTGCTCCGGTCAGATCGTGCGCGCCACTTCCACGCGCGTGAAGCACTCGATCTGGTCGCCCACACGCACGTCCTGATAGTTCTTCACGCCGATGCCGCACTCGGTGCCGGCACGCACCTCGCCGACATCGTCCTTGAAGCGGCGCAACGACTCCAGCGCGCCCTCGAAGATCACCACGCTGTCGCGCAGCACGCGGATGGGGTTGTTGCGCTTGACCGTGCCCTCGATCACCAGACACCCGGCGACCACGCCGAACTTGCTGGAGCGGAACACATCGCGCACCTGTGCCGTGCCGACGATCTGCTCCTTGATCTCGGGCGCCAGCATGCCGCTCATCATCTGCTTAACGTCGTCGATGGCCTCGTAGATGATGCTGTAGTAGCGCACCTCGACGCCGGTCTCCTTCATGGCCTCGCGCGCGCTCGCGTCGGCGCGCACGTTGAAGCCGATGATCTGGGCGCGCGAGGCGGCCGCCAGCTGCACGTCCGACGCGGTGATGCCGCCGACGTTCGCACCCAGTATCTTCACCTGCACCTCGCTGGTGGAAAGCTTCGAGAATGCATCGCGCAGCGCCTCCGCGCTGCCCTGCACATCGGCCTTCACCAGCAGCGGGATCACGCCCGCCTTGGCTTCTTCCATCTGCGAGAACACGTCCTCGGCACTGGCGGACTGGCGCGCCACGCGCGTATCGCGCAGCCGGCCCTGCCGGTGCAGCGCCACTTCGCGCGCCTTGCGGTCGCTCTCCACTACCAGCAGCTCATCGCCCGCATTGGGCGCACCGGTGAGACCCAGCACCACCACCGGCATGGATGGCAGCGCCTCGGTGACCGGACTGCCGGTCTCGTCGAACATCGCGCGCACGCGGCCAAACTGCTGGCCGGCGAGGATGGGATCGCCGAGCTTCAGCGTGCCGCGCTTGACCAGCACCGTCGCCACGGCGCCGCGGCCCTTCTCGATGGAGGATTCGACCACGACGCCTGAGGCCAGACCTTCGCGCGGCGCCCTGAGTTCCAGCACCTCGGCCTGCAGCAGGATGGCTTCGAGCAGTTCGTCGATGCCCTGTCCGGTCCTGGCCGAGACGTGCACGAAGATGTCCGAACCGCCCCACTGCTCGGAGATCACCTCGTGCTGGGAAAGCTCGGTGCGCACCCGCTCCGGATCGGCCTCGGGCTTGTCGATCTTGTTCACCGCCACGACGATCGGCACGCCGGCCGCCTTGGCATGCTGGATCGCCTCGATGGTCTGCGGCATCACGCCGTCATCGGCCGCAACCACCAGCACCACGACGTCGGTGGCCTTGGCGCCGCGCGCGCGCATCGCGGTGAACGCGGCATGGCCCGGCGTATCGAGGAAGGTAACCACTCCGCGCGGCGTCTCGACATGGTAGGCGCCGATGTGCTGGGTGATGCCGCCGGCCTCGCCCGCCGCAACCTTGGTGCGGCGGATGCTGTCCAGCAGCGAAGTCTTGCCATGGTCGACATGACCCATGACGGTGACCACCGGCGGCCGCGGCAGCAGTTCCGCCTCGGCATCCTCGCCCTGGATGTCCTCCTCGATCTCGTTTTCCTTGACCAGCTTGGCCGCATGGCCCATTTCCTCGATCACCAGCACCGCGGTGTCCTGATCTATGGGCTGGTTGATGGTCGCCATCATCCCGAGGCCCATCAGCGTCTTGATCACCTCGGTGGCCTTGACGGCCATGCGCTGCGCAAGCTCGGCCACCGTGATGGTCTCGCCGACCTGCACGTCGCGTTTCATGGGCGCGGTGGGCATCTCGAAGCCGTGCTTCTGCTCGCCCTCGCCGACCACAGGGCGGCCGCGCAGCCGAACACGCTTGGCTTTCCTGAAGCGGCTGGCATCACCCGCCACGTGCAATTCCTGCCGGCCATAGCGCGTCGTCGGCGCGCCACGGCCCGGATCGGCCGGGGCGCGGGTCTCGGTGCGCACTTCGGGACGCGGTTCATGACGCGGACGCGCCGGAGGCGCTGCCGGTGCCGCCGGCGGCTGAGCCGCACGCACCTGTTCGGCTGCCTTGCGCTCCTTCTCTCGTTCAGCTTCCTCGCGCTCGCGCTGCTCCTGCGCGCGGCGGTTCTCCTCGGCCAGGCGGCTGCGGTTCTGCTCCTCTTCGAGGCGCCGGCGGTTCTCCTGGTCGATACGCTCCTGCTCGCGGCGCTCGGCCTCGGCCCGCTCACGCTCCAGGCGTTGCGTCTCCTCGTGCTCGCGGCGCACCTGGTCGGCCTGCTCCTGCTGGGCGCGGTTCTGCTCCTCGAGCACGTCGCGCTTCACGTAGGTGCGCTTGACGCGCACTTCCACGTTGACGGTACGTGCACGGCCCTGGGTGCTCGCCAGCTTCAGCTCGCTCTGCGTCTTGCGCTTGAGCGTGATCTTGCGCGGCGCGGCGGCTTCATCGCCGCTGCCGTGACTGCGGCGCAGGTGCGTGAGCAGCTCGAGCTTGGCCTCGTCGCTGATCACGTCGTCCTCGCCGGACACAGTGATTCCCGCCTGCTCAAGCTGCGTCAGCAGC
This sequence comes from Steroidobacteraceae bacterium, assembly GCA_049841155.1. Classification (GTDB taxonomy): domain Bacteria; phylum Pseudomonadota; class Gammaproteobacteria; order Steroidobacterales; family Steroidobacteraceae; genus ZC4RG30. The sequence goes on along the minus strand of JASGHI010000003.1, from coordinate 407,562 downwards.
TTGTCGACAGGCACCTTCAATACATCGGCGAATTGCGCGACGGTGACATCAGCCATGTTCTGGACCCTCCGGCCTACTTCTCCGCCTGGAACCAGATCTCGCGCGCCTGCATGATCAGCGCGCCGGCATCCCCGGCATCCAGTCCCTCGATTTCCGACAGATCCTCGACCGACTGCTCGGCGAGCTGCTCGCGCGTGCGCACGCCCATGCGCGCCAGCTGCAGCGCCAGGTCCGGGCTCATGCCCGAAAGCTGCAGCAGGTCATCGGCCGGCATCGACTGTTCCAGGCTCTCTTCACTGGCGATCGCCTGCGTGAGCAGCACGTCGCGCGCGCGGTTGCGCAGCTCCTTGACGAGTTCCTCGTCGAAGGCCTCGATCGAGGCCAGCTCCGATACCGGCACGTAGGCCAGCTCCTCGATGGTCGAGAAGCCCTCCTGCGCCAGGATGGTCGCCACGTCCTCGTCCACGTCCAGCTGCTTCATGAACATCTGCACCAGGCGCGAGGCCTCGGATTCGCTCTTGGCCTCGGCGTCGGACTCGGTCATCACGTTCAGTTCCCAGCCCGTGAGCTGGCTCGCGAGGCGGATGTTCTGGCCGCCGCGGCCGATGGCCTGCGAGAGCTTCTCCTCGGCCACCGCGATGTCCATGCTGTGCGAATCCTCGTCGACGACGATGGACAGCACCTCGGCCGGCGACATGGCGTTGATGACGAACTGCGCCGGGTTGTCGTCGAAGGGGATGATGTCCACGCGCTCGCCGGCGATCTCGTTCGACACCGCCTGCACGCGCGAACCGCGCATGCCCACGCAGGCCCCCACCGGATCGATGCGCGGCTCGCTGCTGCGCACCGCGATCTTGGCGCGGATGCCCGGATCGCGCGCGGCGCCGAGGATCTGGATGGTTCCCTGCCCCACTTCGGGTACCTCGAGCTTGAACAGCTCGATGAGGAACTCCGGAGCGGTACGCGACAGGAACAGCTGCGGGCCACGCGGCTCGGAGCGCACTTCCTTGAGGAAAGCCTTCACACGGTCCTGCGGCTTCAGCGCTTCACGCGGAATCATGTCGGTGCGCGGTACGAAGCCTTCGGCATTGCCGCCCAGATCCACGTAGATGCCGTTGCGGTCCACGCGCTTGACCACGCCGCTGATCAGCGTATTCACACGATCCTTGAACTGGTCGACCACCTGGGCGCGCTCGGCCTCACGCACCTTCTGCACCATTACCTGCTTGGCTTGCTGGGCCGCGATGCGGCCAAAGGCCACCGACTCCATCGGCTCCTCGACGAATCCGCCCGGCTCGGAATCCTTGTCCAGATCCAGCGCATCGTCCAGGCGCAGCTCGCGATCCGGATTCTCCAGCTCCGTGGAATCGTCGGCGAACACCTTCCAGCGGCGGAAGGTGTCGTAATCACCGGTCCGGCGGTTGATGGCCACGCGCACGTCCCAGTCCTCGCCATGCTTCTTGCGCGTGGCCGCAGCGAGCGCCGCTTCCAGCGCCTCGAAGATGATTTCCTTGTCGACGCCTTTCTCGTTGGAAACGGCATCCACGACCATCAGAATCTCTTTGTTCATCTCTTCCTGCCCTTCGGCCCGGGTTTCGACCATTCCGGCGCCAGTCGGGTCTGCCCGATCTGCGCCAGTCTCGCGCTCACCTTCACGCCATCCACATTCAGTTCAATGCCATCCTCGTCGGCCGCTACCAGCGTGCCGGTGTAACGGCGCCGCCCGTCGCGGGGCGCCGCCAGCTCCATGTGCACGCGCTCGCCGAGGAAACGCTGGTAGTGCCGCGCCGTGCGCAGCACCCGGTCGGTTCCCGGCGAAGACACTTCGAGCTGATACGCCACCGGAATCGGGTCCTCGACATCCAGCAGCGCCGACAGCTCGCGGCTCACCTTCTCGCAGTCATCGATGCCGATGCCGTCCAGGGCACGCTCGCCCTCACCGGCCTCGGCAAGCGCCTCTTCCGGCACCTTTCCGTCCGGCCAGTCGATGTAGACCCGCAGCGTCGCCTCGGACCTCGTGGCCGCATATTCGATGTCGACCAGCTCATAACCCAGCCGGGCCACCAGCGGTTCCAGCAGCTCCAGCAGGCGCTCGCGCAACATCCCATGCCCCCGAGCCCGCCCGCGGAAACAAAAAAGGGCCCCAAAAGGCCCTCCTAATCGTCCCGCCGGCGGGAACTTCAAAAGAAAAGCCCCGACAGGGGCCTCTGGCTCTCACCCGCTGCTGCAAACCCTGCTGCGGGCGGGCCGCAGTTTAGGCCTTTATCTGTGCCGCGTAAATCCCCGCCAGGACTGCAAAAGCCTGCTCAGCGCGATTTGCCGCGGTCACGGCGCCGGGCTGCTCGCGGGTCCGGCCCGAACTCCGCGTCGGCAGCGGCCCACAGCCACACCCACGCCACGGGCGCCAGCGTCAGCAATCCGCAGACCATGATGAGGGCACTGCGATCCTCCCTTCCCTGCGCCCACCACCAGGAAAAGCCGCCAGCCAGCGTGAACAGCGCGCCTGCGGCCCCGAATACGAGGAGCTGCAGCAGCGTGCTGAGCGTAGTGCGAGGCGCCAGGAACATGCAGCCCCAGGCGCAGAACATCATCAGGACAGCGGCAGCTTTCATGGCTTCTTCACGGGGCAACGCCGGCACTTGCATTCGGCAGGGTGCATTGATGTATGATGCGCGCCCTCCTGGTGCGGGGTGGAGCAGTCTGGCAGCTCGTCGGGCTCATAACCCGAAGGTCGCAGGTTCAAATCCTGCCCCCGCTACCACTGAACCTATGGGTGCCGCCCTTCCGCTGCCAGCGGCGGCACCAAACAACGCGGTTCGGTTTACCCCCAAGTGCGCCACCAGATGCGCCGGCAGGGTCTTGGATGCCGCCGTCGGCACCAGCTTAATCTCGCCGCCCACAATTTCCTTTATCAAGGTCCGCGCTTGCGCCGCCCGCTGCGGGTTCTTCGCCAGTTCTCCATGCACTACGCGCTGGTAGGCCTCGCGTGCCTTGGGTGCCATTTCCAGCACCTTGCCCAGTTCCTTCGGTGTGGGCAAGTGTGCAAGTTCCAGCATCTGCGCCTCAACGCGGGCAATGGCGGCATCCAGTTCCTCCGGCTCCAGGTCCGGGTCGCCTTCCTGCCGCCGCTTCTTCAGCCGTCGCAGGCGCGCTTCTAGTTCGGTTTCGGCGCTGTCCTTGGTGCTCTTGGCCTTGCGCCGGCGGTTCCACTCCTTCTGTATCTCCGCCACCATTTCCTTTTCCATGTTTGGGGCCAGCAGCGCGTCGTCGATGGCTCCGAGAATCTTGCGCTCGGCCAAGTCGCGGCGGACGCGGATATTGTTGGTGCAGCCTTCTTCCTTTCGGCTGTTACAGGAATAGTGCGTAGCGCCGTCGATTACGAACGCATGGCCGCAAACGCCACACTTAAGCAAACCCGACAACCTATAGATCGGCCTGCCGCCCGACTTAAGGCGCAGATCGCCATTAGCTACGGCGCTAAACCGCCCCTTCGCCGTGGCAAACGTGGCGTCCGTCACCAGCCGATAGGCTTCCTCGCGGTAGTGCATCAGTTCACTCGCGGCGCGGGCAACGCGCTCACGCTTACCGGTTTTCTCGTTAAGGTTCCAATCCGACCTGTTCCACTGCACGAGACCGGTATACACGGGGTTCATAAGGATGGCGCGCACCGCACTCCCCATCCACTTGCCATCGGCACGGCGCACTTTGCGGTTCTTCCAACGGGCACCGGGCGAAGCGATACCTTTGCGGTTTAGCTCCCGCGCAATGACGATGGCACTAGCGCCCTCGTTCCAGCGCTTGAAGATCAATTTCACAATCGCGCTCTGCGGCCTGTTGGCAACGAGCACCTTGCGTTCCGGCATGGTTTTGATGTCATAGCCGTAGGGAGCGCCAGTAACCCACGATCTGCGCTTAAACAGGTCTACGAGCTTGTCATAGGTGCGTTCGCCAATCTGCTCACGGTAATGCTGCCCAAACAGACCAGCGACACCAGCTTGCAAGTTACGTTGCGCACCGGGCTTCTCGGCAATAGCGCCACGCACAAACTCTATACGCACACCAGACCGATCCCATTCCCGCAGCTCGGCGGGCAGTCTGTCGCTGCGATACAGGCGGTCCGTGTCACGAGTAACCGCCACGTCAAACGCCTTGGCATCGCGTCCGGCATACAGCATTGCGCCACCCGGTCGCTTCTCTGGCGGCACGCCACCGCTAATGCCGTTGTCTTGATCGAACACGGCCGCGACCCGATAACCACGAGCGAGACAGTACTCGCGGCAGAGCCGCACCTGTACCGCAATGCTATCTGCTTTACCGCCCTCGTCGTTACTAAGGCGGGCATAGATAGCAGCACGGAGCTTTCCGACACTCATGCGCGCACCTTTACGCCATGCTTTGCCAGCAGATCGTCGATAGCCTCACGGAACAGTACAGACTTGGGCACACCTGCACGCTTGCCGCCCGGCGCTATCAGCCCGTTAATGGCCGCGATTTGCTCAAGACCGAGCGCAGTGGTTATCTGTTCCTTGTGGCGCAGTCCGCGCTCGATGCTCGACGGCGACAAACTTGGCTTTTTGGTCTTGGTCACTGCCCTACTCCATAGCCTCAAACGGGCGGAGCTTAACTACCAGTAGTACAGTATAGCTCATGGTAGATAGCTGCTCAGGCAGTTACACAGCCCGGCCCGCCCTGTTTTAGACCCCTGCCAGCCCTTCTACAAGGGGCCACGGGCGGCGCATGGCCGCCCCTAGGGGTAGGTGTAGGCGCGGCCCGGCAGGGCAGCCACGGGTACGGCAGGCAGGCGCAGGCGAGCCGCTGCGGGTGCCTGTGCCTGCCGGGCCGGTTAGGTCACCTGCCGGTTGGCAGGAACCATACGATTCCCAGCGAGACGAGCCCGACCTTAATGCCATCCCCGTTTATGTGCTGGTATTCGAGCCTAATGCGTGCCCCGTCGAGCATGGCGCCGATACCCGCGCCGTAGATCAGTTCCGTGCTGGAGTCGCTGGCAAATTCGGATGCGGTTCCGTCCGTTACCGATGCCTTAAGTTTCGTTCGCGCACCGCCAAGACGACCGTGCAACGACCATGTGTCACCCAATGGGTATGTTCCGACAACAGACCCCGTATAGGCCGACGTCTTAACGCCCAATGTAATCGGCGGGCTGCCACCAAGATTCTCCTTAACCTTGTTCGCCTGAAGATAAGCCACCTCAGCCCCAATATAGGGCGTGAACTGATAGCCGCCAAAAAGGCCCCAACTAAACTTGTCAGTCTTGTAGTTCAGTTCCGAGACCTTGAATTCTGCCTTGCCGCCCAGAACGCCAATGTACGGGCCGGTAGGTTGCTGGGCCAGTGCGCCAGCACTACCCATTGCGGCCACCAGCACGACCGGAACTAACGATGCTTTCCTCATAAGTTTCTCTCTCCCTAGGGTGATCGGGGAGTTAAGAAGCCTCGGTTAGGAGAGCCGCATGAGCCTTTAGGCTTTCGCCCTGTTGTATGGACCCATGCCTCCCCGACCATAGAAGGTCGAGGAGTGCTTTACGGCAGCACACACGCCGCCTAACCGAGGGGTTCTTAAGCCCCGGACCAGCGTGGCTGGTCTGAGAGAAACTATAGCACTACCCAACAGCCCGCCAACACTGGTAGCCAGCAAATAGGCACGCGCGGGCCGGCACACCCCCAATCCGTTACTCGCCGAGTCGAAGCAACGCGCGTCGAACAAAACGGCAAGGAGTGGGTAGATCCGTAGTCGTGTAAAATGCATACCTTGTCCGAATCGGAAAGCAGCCCCAGCAGATGAGAAGAAGAAAGTGAAGGCGACGAAGTGAGCGCAAATCTGCACGATCAGGAGATGCTGGGGAAAAAGTCGAGCGTAAGACGATCTTGCAGCAGGTACGGCGAGTTGCCACGGCAAGCCAACGGAGGCCATGCGCACTGGACAGCTAAAGGAATATTGCGATCAAGACCATAATCTGTCGTAGAGGTTGATGTGCCTATGCATCCGAACGCTTATCTTCGTACTTACTGGCGCGGTGAAATAAAACCTCAAATATTCGTGGCGATGAGCTTTGACGATACGTATGCAAGACGTTTCGAGGATGTCATCAGACCGGCAATTGAAGGCATCTACTTCAACAACCAACCGCTAAAGGCGGTGCGGGTGGATCTTTCCAAAACAGGGGATTCCATACTGACGGATATCGTCGACGGCATTGCGCACTCGGCTATGGTTCTTGCAGACGTATCGACTGTAGGGAACGACTCCAAAACCGGGAAAAGGTATCGCAACGGCAACGTCATGTACGAGGTCGGAGTCGCTTTGGCGTGTAGGCAGTCGGCAGAAGTATTGTTGATTCGTGACGATAAGGACAACTTTCTGTTCGACGTGAGTACAATTCCACACGTCACGCTAGACTTCTCAGATGCAACAATCGCACGCACGCGACTCAGAGACGAGTTGCTTGGCCGTCTACGAGAGATAGATTTAGTGCATGACGCCAGGGCGCAAGTTGCTATCGCGTCATTAACCGGCACGGAGCGTCAGATCTTGGCGGCGTTCTCAAGATATCCACTTGGTAATCAGTTCTGGTTTACACAGGAAGGTCTCGCGACGATGGCGGCGATTCCTCGCCTACTCGACAAGCAACTCATCAGGACAGCAGGGATCACGAACGACAACCATGCTATGTTTATGTGGACACCACTCGGCAAGGCACTGGCAGACAGGATTGACGCTCTTGTGCCCGTACATGACGCCGCCCCAATAGCGACGGAGGGAGCTGATACTCAGAATCCACCGGAAACACCAGCCAACGGCTCTTGACCAAGATCGCTCTCGCCAAGCTGTTTTCTCCAGTGCCACCCAAGCCAGAATCCGATGGAATGACGACAGGGTTCAATTCGGGAGCTTCTCGCAAGTAAACGACCCGACCGCCCACTACCAACCAAACCTGTACCGCCTGCCACCGCATAAAAGAGGTAGGCCATGCAGAAGACTTGATCCATCAGATATTCCGCCGCGCTGATCCATGCGCACACCGGAAGTCTTCCCTTGACGCCTCTCATCCTGTGTTTATTTTTGGAGCACGTGCAAGAAGGGGGCGTTTTTGACTGCGATGCCCTTTCGAATCGCCACCTCCCCCCGGTTATTTGTCGCTGTGGGACTTCAAGACCAGTCGTTTGGCCTCGTTTTGAGTGGTTTGCGGGTAGCCGTAACAACAAGTGCAGCACCTATAGCACACCACCACTGCACTACTTGTGCAGGGTGGTGGCTAGCTATGTGCCAAAGTGAGTAAGTGTGGCCCATCACTTTCTACTCACTGATCCACTTCTGCCAGCTTGAGTCGGATGCTGCCGCCCTGCTTCGCCCCTTTTGGAAGCGCGTCGAGTTCCTCTTTCGTGAGGGCAAGAAGAACTTCATCCCTTATCGCGGCATCTACAAGCGTCTTGGCTCTCTGCTCCCCCACTGCGCCGAACACTTCCTTCCGCTGCTTGGTCGTCAGAGCCCTCTTGCTAATGCACTTTCCCGGCAGATCGGCCAGAATGCCGCGTAGCTTTAGCACCCATTCGCCCTCCGAAACCTTCCGCTCTGGAACCTCGGTGACATCCCATACGCCGTGCGCGAATCGCTCGATGAACTTCGGGTCCGCCCAGATATCGTTCGTTTTTACATGGGTTAGCTGACCGAAGCGGCGGTGCGCCTCATAGTACTCGACAGCCAGCTTCTCACTGGCTTCCTTGGCAGAGAACTCACGCAGCATAAATACGCTTCGGCCTGCAGTGCTGAGCGCCGATGCCCCGCGCAAAGCAGCCGCGTTGTCCGCAGCGCGCCGGTCGGCATCCTTGCTGGTATGAGCAGGCACAAGAACGGCAGCGCCGACGTGCTTGCACAACTGCCGGAGTGCCCCGGCCAGCGCACTCCCTACGTTGTTATCGTTCTCATTGAGCGTATGTAGCTGCGACAGTGGGTCTACGATGATGAGCTCAGGCTTGAGCGGGGACAGCAGCCTAGCGAGGCGATCAAGGTCTTTGGTTCGGACAATGTTCCGCTCTTGCTCGACAATAACGCGCAGCTCTCTGTCGTCGAGAGATTCATAGCGCACGTTCTCAAGCACGGCGGCGTAGAGCTCCTTCTTTGCTACGCCGCTGATCTTGTGCTCGTCGCAGTACCGCTTGACGATGTAGTGTAAGCGCTTGTCGATCTTGGCTAGCGAGTCCTCCATCGCCAGGATTACAACCTTGCCGGGCTTGACTTTGAACCCAAGCCATCCGTGGCACGGGTACAGTGTTGCTGCCGCCATGTGGACGGCCAAGCTGAGCATGTTCATGCCCTTGCCAACGCCACCCGTACCCGCGAAGAACACGAGCGTTCCAGCCTCCACCAAAGGGTCAACGATGAAGTCCGTCGGCTGCGGAGTCTTGGTCAAGACCTCTGGCGGTCTCTTGCTGAACGTGAGCCCTTCGAGTGCCGATGCCTCGAACAGCTCCCTTGGTAGTGCGTCAAACCCCTTCTTACTGTGTACGTTCAGATAGTCATCAAACGCAACACCTGCGGGCAGACGGACCAATATGACCTTGGCGCCAATATCAGTCAGTTCTCGGGCGAGTTTCTTCTCCGCCTTTGCGACCTGAGGCTTGGTGCGGGCGTCGCCGTCAAACACGACATAGATTGTTGCGCCGCTGTAAGCCAGTCGGTGCAGCTCAGGAAGTATCTGACCGTTTTCCTTGATGTTGTTGACGCCGCCTACCGCGACAGCTTGAATGCCGCAGGTAACGGCTTTAATCGCCTTCTTCTCGCCCTCGCAGACCACGATACCGCTTCCAAGCGTTACGCCCCGAGGAACGTACAAAGGCGTCGATACGTCCGACGGTTGCCAATACCGCATCTTTCGCCGCTTTCCATTCTTGATGTACTCGTAAGGATCATGGAGTCGGAATCTGGAAAAATTCTTTTCCGGATACGGAATCTCGTATGCGCCGCTTATCCCCCTTAGACCAGTCAGGTTCCGCATGTACACAGCGCTGCGTTCCATGAACCCGTATTGGCGAAAGTGCTTCTCCTTAAGCCCTCCACGAGCCATGTCCTCAAGCGTCCTCTCGGATGGCCTCATCTTCCGCCGCCCTTGTGTTCGCCCTTCAGATAACTCCGCATAACGAGCGAAGCGGCAGCCTGAAGTCGCAGACTGTTCGGCGATTGCAGCAACTCTCCGTCCTTCCGTGTGCATGGCTTGCCTGTCACACCCATGCACCGCTTCTTCGGACACGCCACGATCTTTGAGAGGCTATGCACATCGCTTTCGGGGAGAGCGATGCAGATTCTAGTTCCATAGGGGTTCATTTGTGCTCACCCTCGTTCTTTGCTTTGCAGCGTGCCGGTTTCTTGGCAGGTGCAGATCCTTGTTGCTCAATTAGGTCCACCGCCGCATGAGCGCACACGAGCGCGAGTGCCCGTATGTGCTGGCGCGACGGTGGTGGAGCCGCCTGTGCGGGCGGCTGCGTTATACGCGGGCGCATGACCGCCTTACCGCCGTTTTCTGATCGCAGACACCTCGACGTGCCGCTTGCGGGCGAACGCCAGCACATCCGGGGCGTGAAAGACTCTTCTGCGAGCGTGGTCTCTTGTGAACGACAGCTCGCCCTTGTCAGCCAAGCGACGAACAGTGTCCTCACCGCAGCGAAGGATCATCGCCGCACCGACAAGGCCGACGGATAGTGAGTCGGAAGGCGCCAACTCTTCGCGCTTTAGAGTTTCAACAAATTTCTTGCGTGCCACTTACCCAGTTCCTGGCACGGACGCCGCGCAGCGCTCCCATCGCGCCCGCATAGCCGTGTGTCCTTACGGACTGCCGAACTGTGGCTACTGATCTCGACGGCCACCCAAGCACCTCTGTCAGAGACCACCTCCAACAGTCCTCGGACCGTATCGTCGCGCATTGCCGGTGACGCACAGTAGTCCGCCTCTTGGCGGGTGTTTCTTACGCTCAGCGGAGCGGGCCACAACGCTTAACAGCGTGATTTGGCTCCTTCCGGCGCGTCGTGCGTGCTGCGCTCAATGGTGCTACTCGGAGCTACCGCCGAAGCCCGGTTTCATGTGTTCGGCGTTGTCGTCACACATGCGATGCCCGGTTCCACCTGATCAGCACCACAGGGTAGACGCATCATCCTGCGGGGTAGCTGCGCGTCAACATAGGCAAGCATTTATGAAACTACAAGCGCAATTAGCTGCATTGCAAACAATGCCAACAGTAACAACGGGTTAAGTCCAAACGCAAAAAAGTCCGCACAGCGGTGGGCCTTGTACGACGAGCGGCCATCATAGCTACGACGCTCGATTTAGCGCGTACCGTAAGCGCACCGGCTTACACATTACGGACAGACAGGAGGCCACAGAAATATCAACTACGCAGCCAAAGCAAGCACTCGAACCGGCCTCGACCTTCGTGGAAATGCCTTAGCAGTGCTACTACGGCCTAGCTTTTGCGCTTTTCATAGGAGCTACCGATGAGCTTCCACGCGAGTTCGAGACGGCATTCCAACAAGTGCTGAAGGCTCTGGGTGATTTTTGCAGGTCAAGTGATGGGCACTAGATTACTGGACAAATGTACAGTAAATTATCCGTGGGGAGCCGGCAGGTGCTTTTGCAAGAAGCAATTCGAATAGTTACAGGAGATCACTGACCATGGGACAGAAAGGCCACTACGGGCATCGCGATTCCAAGTCCGGCGAGTTCGTGACTGAAAAGTACGCGAACAGCCACAAGAGCACTACGCAACGGGAAATTATTCCCAACCCGGGGCGCGGTGACTCGGACAGAGCGAAATCTACGCCGCCGAAGAAGTAAGCCACAAACAAGAAGCCCCGGCACTTAACCGGGGCTTCTTGCTTTCAGCGAGCTGATGCCGAACTACGCAACCTTGATTGGTAGCAATGGCACGATAAGGCGGTCAGTGGGGGCGTAAGCTCGGACAAAGCGTGCCCCCGCTACCAACTCCCGAGCAATGCGCTCGGGAATCAGCCGCCCGGAATCACCTGGCGGCAAAGCTCCAGCAACCCGCCCGGCAGCACGCCCAGCAGCAATACCGCGATTCCGTTGATCGCAAGCACCGCGCGCAGCGCAGCGCCGCGGCTCGCGCCCGGCAGCTCGCCCGGAGCCTCGAAGTACATGAGCCAGACGACGCGCAGGTAGAAGAACGCGCCGATCACCGACGCCACCACGGCGATGATGGCCAGCCACAGCAGGTTGGACGCCAGCAGCGCCTCGATGATGCGCAGCTTGGCCCAGAAGCCGATGAACGGCGGAACACCGGCCGTCGAGAACATCACCACCGCGAACACACCCGCCATCAGCGGGTCGCGGCTCGCGAGACCCTTGTAATGATCGAGCTGGTCTGCCTCGAAGCCGTCCCGACTCGACAGCATCACGACGCCGAACGCAGCCACCGTCATCACGAGATAGGCCAGCGTGTAGTACAGCGCCGCCTCGTAACCCTGGATGGAACCCGCCGCAAAACCGAACAGGATGAAGCCTACGTTCGCGATCGCCGAATAGGCCAGCATGCGCAGCAGATTCGTCTGCGCGATGGCAATGACATTGCCCGCCACCGCCGAGATCACCGCCAGCGCGGCGAACATCTGCGACCAGTCCGCGCTCTGGCCCGACAGACCTTCGGCAACCAGGCGGAAGACCATGGCGAAGGAGGCGAGCTTCGACACCGTCGCCACCAGTACCGCCGAGGAGGTCGGCGCACCCTGGTAGACATCCGGCACCCACATGTGGAACGGCACGGCGCCGAACTTGAAAGCCACCGCCACGACGATGAACGACAGGCCGAGGATCAGCCCTGCCCCGCTGCCCTGGGCGTGCGTGGGCAGCTGCGCGGAGAGCAGCGCGAGATCCAGCGTGCCGGTGATTCCGTAAAGGATGGACATGCCATACAGCAGCACGCCCGAGGCGATGGCACCCAGCACGAAGTACTTCATGGCCGCCTCGGCCGCGAGACCCGAGTCGCGGTCGAAGGCCACCAGCGCATACAGCGACAGCGACAGCAGTTCCACGCCGATATAGATGGTCAGCATGCTCGCAGCCGAAGCCAGCACCAGCACGCCCAGCAGCATCGTCAGCGTGAGCACGTAGTACTCGCCCTTGGCGAGAGCGCGACGGCCGAGAAACGGACCCCCGTAGAACACAGCCACTGCCGTGAACAGGAACGCCGCGAGCTTCAGCAGTGTCGCAAGGCCATCGGCCACATACATGCCGGAGAAGGCCGTCACGCGCACGTTGCGCGGGCCCGTGTACCAGGTGAGCACTGCGCCCACCAGCAGCACCGCGAGCGTGAACGTCGCCGTGCGCGCTGCCGAGCCACGCGTGAAGAACAGGTCGAAAAGCAGCACGACGCAGATGGCGCCTGCCAGATAGATCTCCGGCAATGCCAGGATCAGGTCGCTGGAGGAAAAGGCATTCATGGCAGGCTCAATTTGGTGGCCAGGATCTGCTGGGTCAGGTGCTCGATGGAGCCGTGCATCATGTCGAGCAGCGGCGCAGGCCAGACACCGAGCAGGATCACTGTCAGCGCCAGTACACCCATGATGAAGAATTCACGGCCGTCCAGATCCTTCATCTCCGCCACATGCTGGTTGGCGACGGGACCGAAGATCACCCGTTTGACCAGCCACAGCGTGTAGGCCGCGCTCAGGATCAGCGTCATCGACGCAAAGGCCGCGAACCAGAAATTCGCCTTGAAGGCCGCTAGTATCACCAGGAATTCGCCGATGAAGCCCGAGGTTCCCGGCAGACCGGAGTTCGCCATCGCGAACAGCACCATGAAGGCGCCGAACACTGGCATGGTGTTGATGACACCGCCATAGGCGCTGATCTCGCGGCTGTGCACGCGGTCATACATGACGCCGATGCAGAAGAACAGCGCGCCGGAGATCAGGCCGTGGGACACCATCTGCACCATGGCGCCGTCGAGGCCCATGGCGGCGCCCGCCGCATGGCCGGTGTTGGCCACGATCTTCCAGGCCAGCACCGCACCCAGCGTCACGAAGCCCATGTGCGCCACCGACGAATAGGCGATGAGCTTCTTCATGTCGCTCTGGATCATCGCGACGAAACCGATGTAGACCACCGCGATCAGCGACAGCGTAATGATGAGCACGTCGAAATAGCGCGCCGCGTCCGGCGCGATGGGCAGCGAGAAACGCAGCAGGCCGTAACCGCCGAACTTCAGCAGGATGGCGGCGAGGATCACCGAACCGCCGGTGGGCGCCTCGACGTGGGCATCCGGCAACCAGGTATGCACCGGCCACATCGGCACCTTCACGGCGAAGGCTGCCAGCAGCGCGAGGAATATCCAGCGCTGCTCCGTCAGCGTCAGCGGCAGCGCCTGCAATGCCGCAATCGAGTAGTCATGCGACTGCAGGTACATGTAGATCAGCGCGACCAGCATGAACACCGAGCCGAGGAAGGTGTACAGGAAGAACTTGATGGTGGCATAGATGCGCCGCGGGCCGCCCCAGATGCCGATGATGAGGAACATCGGGATCAGCATGGCTTCCCAGAAGAAGTAGAACAGCAGCGCATCCATGGCGGCAAAGGTCCCGACCATGAGTCCTTCGAGGATCAGCACCGCCGCGTAGTACTGCGAGACTCGCCGGCTGACCGAGCCGCTCGCCGCCACGATCACCGGCACGGTGATGAAGGTGGTCAGCAGGATCAGCGGCAGCGAGATACCATCCACGCCCAGGTAGTAGTCGGCATTGAAGGCCGGTATCCAGGGCAGGCGCTGGACGAACTGGAACTCGGCCGTGCTGCCGTCGAAGCCACAGTACAGCGGCACCGACAGCAGCAGTGCCAGCACCGATGTGGCCAGCGCCAGCCAGCGTGCGGCAGCCACGCGCTGCTCGCCCAGCGCCAGCACCAGTACGCCACCGGCGATCGGCACCCATATCAACAGCGACAACAACGAATGGGTCAGCATGATGGGAACCTAGGTCGCGCGGATCAGGAACCAGCCCAGCAGCAGCGCCAGGCCGATCACCATCCAGAATGCATATGTGTAGAGGAAACCTGTCTGCACGCGCCGGGCGATGCCGGCGAACCAGCCCACCGCGAGCGCCGAGCCGTTCACCAGCGCGCCATCGATGATGACGCGGTCGCCGGCCCGCCAGAACACCTGGCCGATGCCGCGCGACAGGCGCGCAATGACGTTCTCGTTGAACCAGTCGAAGTAGTACTTGTTCTCCAGCAGGCGCATCAGCGACTTCAGATGTGCCGCGATGGCATCCGGAATTGCCGGCTTCCAAAGGTACAGCGCCCAGGCCATGACCACACCCGCCAATGCCAGCCAGAACGGCGGCGTCGCGAAGGCATGCAGGCCCATCTCCATCGCATGGGCGGCATGCTCGGCGACATGGTGCATGGCCGGATGCTTCTCGTGGTCGACGAAGATCGCCCCGTCAAAGAACGAACCCGCCAGCATCGGGCTGATGGCGATGGCGCCGATGATCACCGACGGAATGGCAAGAGCCACCAGCGGCAGCCACACCACCCATGGGCTTTCATGCGGCACGTGCACATGGGCGTGGCCATGCCCATGGTCGTCATGATGCGCGTCATGCTCGCCCGGGAAGGGCTTGTGGCGGAAACGCTCCTCGCCATGGAAAACCAGGAAATACATGCGGAAGCTGTAGAAGGCGGTCACGAACACGCCCGCCAGCACGGCGAAGGTGGCATAGCCCGCGCCCCAGATGTGGCTGTTCTCCACCGCGAGGATGATGCTGTCCTTGGAGTAGAAACCGGCGAAGAACGGTGTGCCGATCAGCGCCAGCGAACCGACCAGCGAGGTGATCCAAGTGATGGGCATGTACTTGCGCAGCCCGCCCATGTTGCGGATGTCCTGGTCGTGGTGCATGCCGATGATCACCGAGCCCGCGGCGAGGAACAGCAGCGCCTTGAAGAAGGCATGCGTCATCAGGTGGAACACGCCGGCCGAATAGGCGGACACGCCCAGCGCCACCGTCATGTAACCCAGCTGCGACAGCGTGGAATAGGCCACCACGCGCTTGATGTCGTTCTGGATGATGCCGAGGAAACCCATGAAGAGGGCCGTGGTCGCGCCGATGACCAGCACCACCGACAGCGCCGTGTCCGAGCCCTCGAACAGCGGCGACATGCGCGCCACCATGAAGATGCCGGCGGTCACCATGGTGGCCGCGTGGATCAGCGCCGAGATCGGCGTCGGGCCTTCCATCGAATCCGGCAGCCACACGTGCAGCGGCATCTGCGCCGACTTGCCCATGGCGCCGATGAACAGCAGGATGCAGATCACCGTCAGCGCGTTCCAGGCATGCCCGCCGAATAAGGTGAGGTGCTCCGAGGCGATGCGGTCCACCGCCGCGAAGGCATCGGTGTACTGCAGCGAGCCGGTGAAATACACCACGCCCGCGATGCCGAGCAGGAAACCCATGTCGCCGATGCGGTTGACCAGGAAGGCCTTGAGGTTGGCGAAGATCGCCGACGGCCGCGTGTACCAGAAGCCGATCAGCAGGTAGGAAACCAGGCCCACCGCCTCCCAGCCGAAGAACAGCTGCAGGAAGTTGTTGGACATCACCAGCATCAGCATGGCGAAGGTGAACAGGCTGATGTAGCTGAAGAAGCGCTGGTAGCCCGGGTCGTCGTGCATGTAGCCGATGGTGTAAACGTGCACGCACAGCGACACGAAGGTGACCACCACCATCATCATGACCGTGAGCGAATCGATCAGGAAGCCGATCTGGATGCGGATGCCGTCACTCACCAGCCAGGTGTAAACGGCCTCGTTGAACACCGGCGCATGGCCCACCACCACCTGCTGGAACACGATGGCCGACAGCAGGCAGGACAAGGCGACGCCCGCGATGGTCACGCCCGCTGCCGCGGCCCGGCCTATGAAACGGCCGGCGAGGCCTGCCACCAGGGAGGCGATCAGGGGCAGCAGCGGAATGGCCAGCAGCAGCGATGGATTGAGTGCGTTGTGGTTCATGGTATCCAGATCAACCCTTCAACGTGCTGATGTCGGCAACGCCAATGCTGCGCCGCTGCCGGAACAGGCAGACCAGGATGGCAAGCCCGATCGCCGCCTCCGCCGCGGCCACCGTCAGCACGAAGAACACGAACACCTGCCCGTCGATGTTGCCGAGATAGCGCGAAAAGGCCACGAAGTTGAAATTGGCAGCCAGCAGCAGCAGCTCGATGCACATCAGGAGCAGGATGATGTTCTTGCGGTTGATGAAGATGCCCGCCACCGCCAGCGCGAACAGCAGACCCGAAAGTACCAGCATCTGTTGCAGCGTGATCATTCGCGCTTCTCCGCCTCGACCTTCAGTACCCGTACTCGGTCCTCACGGCGCGTCGCCACCTGCTTGGCCACGTCCTGCACTTTCAGGCCCTGGCGGTGGCGCATCGTCAGCACGATGGCGGCGATGATGGCCACGAGCAGCAGCATGGCGGCGAGTTCGAAGGGATAGACATACTTGGTGTAGAGCACCGCACCCAGCTCGGAAGTGTTGCTGAGGGCGGGGTCGGACGGGGCAATGCCCGCCTTGAGCTCAATGGCCGGCGACAGCCCGCGCGTGGCCACCACGCCCACGATCTCCAGCACCAGCACCAGTGCCGTGATGCCGCCGATCCAGGCGTACTTGGTGAAGCCGGCGCGCAATTCCTCGATGTCCACGTCCAGCATCATCACCACGAACAGGAACAGCACCATCACCGCGCCCACGTAGACCAGCACCAGCACGATGGCGAGGAACTCGGCCTCGATCAGCAGCCAGATGGCCGCCGAGGTGAAGAACGTGAGCACCAAGCACAGCGCGCTGTGCACCGGATTGCGCAGCAGGATGACGCCGGAGGCCGTTGCGAGCAGCACCAGCGAGAAGGTATAGAACAGCAGCTGGACGAACATTTCTCCCCTCTCCCGCCTACCTAGCGGTAGCGCGCGTCCGCGGCCTTGTCCGCGTTGATCATGGCCTCGTAGCGCTCGCCCACGGCCAGCAGCTTGTCCTTGGACATGATGTTTTCCCCGCGGTGCTCCATGTGGTACTCGTGGATGCGGGTCTCGACGATGGCATCCACCGGACAGGCCTCCTCGCAGAAACCGCAGTAGATGCACTTGAAGAGGTCTATGTCGTAGCGCGTGGTGCGGCGCGTGCCGTCGGCGCTGACATCCGAATCGATGGTGATGGCCGCGGCCGGACACACCGCCTCGCACAGCTTGCAGGCGATGCAACGCTCCTCGCCGTTGGGATAGCGGCGCAGCGCATGCAGGCCGCGGAAACGCGAGGACTGCGGAGCCTTCTCCTCGGGGTAGTTGACGGTGACCTTGCGGCGCCACAGTGCGCGCCAGGTCACGGCCATGCCGCGCAGCATGTCCGTGAGCAGGAAAGTCTTGACGATATCGCCGACGGCCATCTTCAGGCGCTCCAGGGTCCGATCTTGAAGTACACCATCAGCCCCTCGGCGACGAGCCATACGATCGTCACGGGGATGAGGATCTTCCAGCCCAGCCGCATGATCTGGTCGTAGCGATAGCGCGGAAAGGTCGCGCGCAGCCACAGGAACATGGACAGGAACAGGAAGGTCTTGATCACCAGCCACAGCGTGTGCGGCTGGCCGAGGAAGGTGTCGCCGATGACCGGGATGCCCTGGAAGGGGCTGAGCCAGCCGCCGACGAAGAACACCGCCGTGAGCGCGGCGATCAGGATCATGTTCGCGTATTCGGCGAGGAAGAACAGCGCGAAGGCGATGCCCGAATATTCCACGTGGAAGCCGGCCACGATCTCCGACTCGCCCTCGGCCACGTCGAAGGGCGCGCGGTTGGTCTCGGCGACGCCGGAGATGAAATAGACCACGAACAGCGGGAACAGCCACAGCAGGTTCCAGCTGAGGAGGCTCCCGTCCTGGCGCTCGACGATGGTGCCGAGATTGAGGCTCCCCGAAGCCATCAGCACGCCCACCAGCGCAAAGCCCATGGCGATTTCATAGGCCACCATCTGCGCCGCCGAACGCATGGCGCCGAGGAAGGCGTACTTGGAGTTCGAGGCCCAGCCCGCGAGGATCACGCCGTAGACGCCCACCGAGGTCAGCGACAGCACGTACAGCAGCCCGGCGTCCACCTTGGCGATGGCGAAGCCAGGCGCGATGGGCATCACCGCCCAGGTGGCAAAGGCCGGGATCAGCGTGATGGCCGGCGCGATGCGGAACAGCACCTTGTTCGACCGCGACGGGACCACCACTTCCTTGATCAGGAGCTTGATCACGTCGGCAAAGGGCTGCCCCATACCCGGCAGGAACCCGAAGATCCGCACCCGGTTCGGCCCCTTTCGGTACTGCATCCAGCCGATGAGCTTGCGTTCCCACAGCGTGAGATAGGCCACCGACAGGATCACGATCACGGTGAGCACCAAGATGATGCTGGTGGACACCACGATCGAACGCACCAGCTCGGGCAATGCCGCCCACCATCCGGTTATGGCGTTCATCGCGGCGCCCCCGAATAGGTCACCCGGGATGCACGCCCTTCACGCGTTCGCTGCAAGGCGCTGGCGCGCCGTACCACGGCATCGATCTGGTAAGCCGGCAGATCCACCACTGCGGCATCGGCACCCACCGCCGCCACCGGCACCTGCCCTGCAGGCGCGGATGATACGCCGGCCGACTGCGAAATCTGCGCCTTGAGCGCATCGCGCACCTGTTCGGAGGACATCTGCTCGAAACCGGCCAGGCCCAGCAGATTGCCCAGCACACGCAATACCTTCCAGCCCGGCCGCGCCTGCCCCAGCGGCTGCGCCGCGCCGGCAAAGCTCTGCCACAGGCCTTCGAGGTTCACGTAGGTGCCCGAAGTCTCGGCGAAGGTGCCGATGGGCAGCAGCACATGCGCCACACGCCGAATCTCTTCGGTGATGAAGGGCGTCGCGGCCACGACGAACGTGGAACCTGCCAGCGCCGCGAGCGCGCCCGTCTGCAGCGAATCGGCCCAGGGCTCGACATCCCACAGCAGATAGGCATCCATGGGCGCGGACAGCATCTGCGCGGCATTGCGGCCCACGCCGTGGGTGGAACCGCCACCCGCCATCCGGTGCGGCACCACGCCGGCAAGCCACGCGCCTGCGGCATTGCCGCCCTCGGCCAGCACGCCGATCTGCGCACCCGTCGCGGCAGCCAGTGCGGTGGCGGCGGCGCGCAGCGCCGCGTATTGCGGATGACGCTGCGCCAGCGCACCGAGCCAGATGGCCTTGCGGCTGGTGTCGCGCAGCCGCTGCACCAGCGACTGGTGCGCAGCGGTCACTGCGGCGACCGGGCCTGCGGCCGGCGCGACGCCTGCCGCCTGCAGCAGCGCGTTGAGCTCGGCCAGCTGCTGTGCGGGCGGCACGATGAATTCGCCGGCCACCGGGAACAGCACGTCGAAATGCGCCGGGTTGAGGTACCAGATGCTGCCGCCGGCGCGCGCGGCCTTGCGCACGCGGTGCGCGAGCACGGGCAATTCGCGGCGCAGGTTCGAGCCCACGATCAGCAGCGTTTCGAGCTGGTCGACTTCGGCAATGCCGCCGCCCAGCGAAGGCAGGGCCGGGTCGAGCGCATCGCCGCTGAAATCTCCCTGCCGCAGCCGGTGGTCGATGTTCGCCGTGCCGAGGCCGCGGGCCAGCTGCGCCAGCAGCGCGTATTCCTCCACGGTGCTCGACGGGCCGGCCAGCACGCCGAGGCGCTCGGCGGGCGCGGACTTCAGGCCATCGGCTGCCGCCTGCAGTGCGGTCTGCCAGTCGGTCTCCTTCCACTGGCCGTCACGCGTGCGCACCATGGGCACGGTGAGGCGGTCGGCGCTGTAGACGCCCTCGTAGCTGAAACGGTCGCGGTCGGCGACCCAGCATTCGTTGATGGCTTCGTTCTGGCGCGGCACCACGCGCATCAGCCGGCCGCGCAGCACGTGGCCGTAGAGGTTGGTGCCGAGGCCGTCATGCGGCGAGACCAGCGGCACCTGCGTCATTTCCCAGGCGCGGGCACGGTAGCGGAAAGGCTTGCTGTTCAGCGCGCCCACCGGGCACAGGTCGATGATGTTGCCGGAGAGCTCGTGGTCGACGCTCTTCTCGACATAGGTGCCGATCTCGTTGTGCTCGCCACGATTGGTGGTGCCGAGCTCCTGGACGCCCGCGACGTCCTGCCCGAAGCGCACGCAGCGCGTGCAGTGGATGCAGCGCGTCATGTCGGTGGAGATCAGCGGACCGATATTCTTGTCCTTGACCACGCGCTTGCGCTCGTTGAAGCGCGAGATGTCGCGGCCATAACCCATGGCCAGGTCCTGCAGCTCGCACTCGCCGCCCTGGTCGCAGATCGGGCAGTCGAGCGGATGGTTGATGAGCAGGAATTCCATCACGGACTTCTGCGCCGCGATGGCCTTGGCCGAACGGGTGTGGATCACCATGCCTTCGGCCACCGGCGTGGCGCAGGCCGGCATCGGCTTGGGCGCCTTCTCCACCTCGACCAGGCACATGCGGCAGTTGGCTGCCACCGGCAGCTTCTCGTGGTAGCAGAAGCGCGGCACGTAGACATCGTTCGCGTCGGTGACGCGGATGATCATATCGCCCTTGCGCGCCTTCATCGGCACGCCGTCGACGATCACGTTGACCGTATCGGACACGGGCGCGGGCGTGCTCATGCGGCCTCCCGCGCGGCGCCGACGATGCTGCGGCCGCCATGATCCACCATGTATTCGAACTCGTGGCGGTAATGCTTGACGAAGCTCTGCACCGGCCACGCGGCGGCATCGCCCAGCGCGCAGATGGTGTGGCCTTCGATGCGGTTGGCCACTTGCACCAGCAGGTCGATGTCCTCGCGGCGGCCCTGCCCGGCCAGGATGCGCTTCAACATGCGGTTGAGCCAGCCGGTGCCTTCGCGGCAGGGCGTGCACTGGCCGCAGCTTTCCGACATGTAGAAGCGCGACAGGCGCTCCAGCACCTTCACCATGCAGGTGGTCTCGTCCATGACGATGACCGCCGCGGAACCGACCGCACTGCCGGCCGCCTTCACGGAGTCATAGTCCATGTTGGTCTTCATCATGATGTCGCCGGGCACCACCGGCACCGACGAGCCGCCGGGGATCACGGCCTTGATGCGCCGACCACCTTTGATGCCGCCGGCAAGTTCCAGCAGATCCGCGAAGGGAATGCCCAGCGGCACCTCGAAATTGCCGGGCTTCGCCACATGCCCCGACACGGAGAAGATCACCGTGCCGCCGGAATTCGGCGGCCCCAGCCCGGCGAACCAGGCCGCGCCCTTGCGCAGGATGGTGGGCACCGAGGCATAGCTCTGGGTGTTGTTGATGGTGGTCGGCTTGCCGTACAGGCCGAAGTTGGCCGGGAACGGCGGCTTGAAGCGCGGCTTGCCCTGCTTACCTTCCAGCGATTCGAGCAGCGCCGTCTCCTCGCCGCAGATGTAGGCGCCGGCGCCCACCGCGCAGTAGATGTCGACGTCGATGCCGGAGCCCTTGATGTTCTTGCCCAGCAGGCCGGCCGCGTACGCCTCTTTCAGCGCCGCCTCGAAACGCGGCACGGGTTCGCCGAGGAACTCGCCGCGGATGTAGTTGTAGCCCACCGTCGCGCCCATCGCGTAGCAGCCGATGGCCATGCCCTCGACGAGCTGGTGCGGGTTGTAGCGCAGGATGTCGCGGTCATGGCAGGTGCCGGGCTCGGATTCGTCCGAGTTGCACACCGCGTATTTCTGGATCGGCGCATTGCGCGGCATGAAGCTCCATTTCACGCCCGTGGGGAAACCTGCGCCGCCACGACCGCGCAGTCCCGAAGCCTTCACGGCCTCGATGATTTCCTCGCGCGGCGTCTTCTCCGCAAGGATCTTCTCCCAGGCGTCGTAACCACCGACCTTGCGGTAGTTGTCGAGCTTCCAGGATTCCGGGTGCTTCAATGCCTCGAAGCACGTGAGGTTCATCTTGTCGTCCCACTTGCCCATGTGCGTCACTTCAGCTTGTCGAGCACTTCATCGACCTTCGCGGGGGTCAGGTGCTCGTGGTAGATGTGGTCGACCATCATCATCGGCGCGCCGGTGCACGCGGCCAAGCACTCCTCCTCGCGCTTGAGGAAGATGCGGCCATCGGCAGTGCTCTCGCCGAGCTTGATGCCGAGCTTCCTCTCGGCATGGGCGACGAGATCCTCGGCGCCATTCAGCATGCAGGAGATGTTGGTGCAGATGCTGACATGATGCCGGCCGCAGGGATGCGTCTCGAACATCGAATAGAAGCTCGCGACCTCATACACCTGGATGGCCGGCAGGCCGAGGTATTCGGCCACCGCGTCCATGAGGTCCGGCGTGAGAAAGCCGTTGTTCTGCTCCTGCGTGAACCGCAGCGCCGACAGCACCGCCGAACGCTGCCGGCCTTCCGGAAAGCGCGCCACCCATTCGTCGATCTCGTGGCGCGTGTGCTCGTTGAGCAACGCGGCCTTGCCTGTTGGCGCCGCACTCATCGGTCGACCTCACCAAATACGATGTCCTGGGTGCCGATCACGGCCACCACGTCCGCCAGCATGTGGCCCTCGACCATCTCCGGCAGGGCCGAAAGATGCGCAAAGCCGGGCGCACGGCACTTGAGCCGGTAGGGTTTGTTGGCGCCATCGGAAACCAGCCAGATGCCGAACTCGCCCTTCGGCGCCTCGACGGCGGCGTAGGTCTCTCCGGGCGGCACGCTGTAGCCTTCGGTGAATAGCTTGAAATGATGGATGAGGGCTTCCATGTCCTCCTTCATCTCGGCGCGGCGCGGCGGACGCAGCTTGCGGTCGTCCACCATGACCGGGCCGGGATTGGCCCGCAGCCACGCCACGCACTGCTGGATGATGCGCGTGGACTGGCGCAATTCCTCGATGCGCACCAGGTAGCGGTCGTAGCAGTCGCCGTTGACGCCCACCGGGATGTCGAAGTCCATGTCGGCATAGACCTCGTAGGGCTGCTTCTTGCGCAGGTCCCATGCGATGCCCGAGCCACGGATCATCGGCCCCGAGAAGCCCAGCTGCAGGGCCCGCTCCGGCGACACCACGCCGATGTTCACGGTGCGCTGCTTCCAGATGCGGTTGTCGGTGAGCAGGGTTTCGTACTCGTCCACGCAGGCCGGGAAGCGGCGCGTGAAATCCTCGATGAAATCCAGCAGCGAGCCCGAGCGCGCCTCGTTGAGGCGGTCGGCCTCCTTCTTCGAGCGCCAGCGCGAGGCCTGGTACTTGGGCATCGAATCCGGCAGGTCGCGGTAGACGCCGCCAGGACGGTAGTAAGTGGCGTGCATGCGCGTACCCGAGACCGCCTCGTAGCAGTCCATGAGGTCTTCGCGCTCGCGGAAGCAGTAGAGGAACACGCTCATCGCGCCGATGTCGAGGCCATGCGCGCCCAGCCACATCAGATGGTTCAGGATGCGAGTGATCTCGTCGAACATCACGCGGATGTACTGTGCGCGCACCGGCACGGTGACGCCGAGCAGGCGCTCGATGGCCATCACGTAGGCGTGTTCGTTGCACATCATCGACACGTAGTCGAGCCGGTCCATGTAGCCGATGGACTGGTTGAAAGGCTTGTGCTCGGCCAGCTTCTCGGTGCCCCGGTGCAGCAGGCCCACGTGCGGATCGGCCTTGAGGATGGTCTCGCCATCCATCTCCAGCACCAGGCGCAGCACGCCGTGCGCAGCTGGATGCTGCGGGCCGAAGTTCAGCGTGAAATTGCGGATCTCAGCCACCGCTGCGCTCCTTGAGGTCGGGCGACCAGCGGTTGTCGTCGCGGATCACGCGCGGCACCAGCGTGCGCGGCACGATCTCCACCGGCTCGTAGACCACGCGCTGCCGCTGTTCGTCGTAACGCACTTCGATATTGCCGACCAGCGGGAAATCCTTGCGGAACGGATGGCCGATGAAACCGTAGTCGGTAAGGATGCGGCGCAGGTCCGGATGCCCGGGGAACAGGATGCCGAACAGATCGAAGGTCTCGCGCTCGAACCAGTTGGCGCTGGCCCACACGCCCACCACCGAATCCATCATCGGCTCATCGTCGTCGGGGCAATAGGCCCGCAGCGTCAGGCGCTCGTTGTGCGCAATCGACAGCAGTTGATACACCACGGCAAAACGCGGCCCCTCGTGCAGGCCGCCATGGCCGCCGCGGTTCACGCCGCGGCCGAAACCGCTGGACGAAGCGGCGACGGTACGCCACTCGCTGCGGCCATAGTCCATGTAGTCGATGCCCGAGACGTCGATGAGCACCTTGAACTGCAGATCCGGATCATCGCGCAGCGCACGCGCCACCTCGATGAGGTCGCCTGCGGCGGCGTCGTAGTGCAGCTCTGTGGGCAGCGAGGCACGGCGGGTAAGCTTCTCGCCGAATCTTGCGGCAAGGCGCGCAGCCATCTGTTCGGTATGGGCGCTCATCCTGCGATCACCGAGGTACGCTGGATCTTCTTCTGCAGCTGGATGATGCCGTAAAGCAGCGCCTCGGCCGTGGGCGGACAGCCCGGCACGTAGACATCCACCGGCACGATGCGGTCGCAACCACGCACCACCGCATAGCTGTAGTGGTAGTAGCCACCGCCGTTGGCGCAAGAACCCATCGAGATCACCCAGCGCGGCTCGGGCATCTGGTCGTAGACCTTGCGCAGCGCGGGGGCCATCTTGTTGACCAGCGTGCCGGCCACGATCATGACGTCGGACTGGCGCGGGCTAGGACGGAACACGATGCCGAAACGGTCCAGGTCATAGCGCGACGCGCCGGCATGCATCATCTCCACGGCGCAGCAGGCGAGACCAAAAGTCATCGGCCACAGCGACCCGGTGCGCGCCCAGCTGACGAGGCTGTCGAGCTGCGTGGTCATGAACCCGCGCTGCGAATAAGCCTCCGGGTTGTCCGGCGGCAGCTCCACTTCTTCTAGTCCCACTCGAGCGCTCCCTTCTTCCATTCGTAGGCGAAGCCGACGACGAGGATGAACAGGAAAATTCCCATTGCAATGAGGCCCGGCGTGCCGATGCGATGCAGCGAGACCGCCCAGGGAAACAGGAAGGCGATCTCCAGGTCGAAGACAATGAACAGGATGGCGACCAGGTAGTAGCGCACATCGAAGCGCGCGCGCGCATCCTCAAAGGCCTCGAAGCCGCACTCGTACGCCGAGAGCTTCTCGGCATCGGTGGGCTGACGGGCACCCAGCTTGCCGAACAGCGTTCCCAGACCCATCAGGACGATGGCGAGGCCCGTTGCGACGACAAGGTAGATCAGTACGGGCAGATAGTTGGCGAGCATTTACCGTCCGGGCTCATGGGGCTGAATGACCCTCTGCGACGGGTGCGGATTGTAGCAAACGAAAACCGGAATTTGGTGCCGACGGACGGATTCGAACCGTCACACCTTGCGGCGCTAGCCCCTCAAGCTAGTGTGTCTACCAATTCCACCACGTCGGCAAACCGGTTTTTCGTCGAACTTACTGTGCAGGCGTCTCCGGCGCGGCGGGCGTCGGGGGCACCGGCGTTGCATCGGGTATCGCGGGAGCCGCAGCGGGAGCTGGCACCGGCGCCTGCGTCGCCACGCGATCGAGCACGCTCTCGGGCGCACGCGCCGTGCGCGTGACGACATATGACAGCAGCAGGCAGGTGATCATGAACACTGCCGCGAGAATCGCCGTCGCCCGCGACAGCGCCGTGGTCGCGCCGCGCGCCCCGAATACGGTGCCCGACGCACCCGCGCCGAAACCGGCGCCGGCATCGGCACCCTTGCCCCGCTGTATCAGCACCAACACGATGATGAACACCGCGGTGACCAGCAGGATGAGCATGAGAATGGTGTGTAGCATCGGTCTACCGTCAGTGTGCCGCCGCCGCGGACCAGATCGCGAGGAACTCCTCAGCCTTCAGCGAAGCGCCGCCGATCAGGCCACCATCGACATCGGGCATCGCGAACAATTCGCGCGCATTGCCGGCCTTGACGCTGCCGCCATAAAGCACCGCGAGGCCGGTGGCGATATTAGCATCGTGGGCCGCCACCCGCCCGCGAATGAAGGCGTGCACGTCCTGCGCCTGCTCGGGCGTAGCCGTGCGGCCGGTGCCGATGGCCCAGACCGGCTCGTAGGCCACGACGGCATTGCCCAGCGCCGCAATGCCGCGCAACGCGATCACGGCATCCAGCTGCCGGCCGACCACCTCATGAGTACGCCCAGCATCGCGTTCGGCGAGCAGTTCGCCCACGCAGAGGATGGGAACGAGGCCGCGCGCCTGCGCCGCGGCGAATTTGCGGGCCACCAGCTCGTCACTCTCGCCGTACAGCGCCCGGCGCTCCGAGTGACCCACGATCACGTAGGTGCAGCCCACGTCCTTGAGCATCGAAGCGGCCACCTCGCCGGTGTACGCGCCGGAATTCTCTGCGCACACGTCCTGCGCACCCAGACGGATGGCGGATCCGGCCAGCTCGCGCGCTACATCACCCAGATAGACGAAGGGCGGACAAACGATGCAGGTCGCGCTCTCGTCGACGCTCGCGGAAGTCACCAGACCCTCGATGAGGGTGCGGTTCTCGGCCCGCGAGCCGTGCATCTTCCAGTTGCCCGCAACAATGGGGCGGCGCCGGGAATCTGAAGTCATAGGTCCGTCTTTCACCAGGTCCGCGCAGGGCGCGCGATAATAGCGACCAGCCGTGCGGGGCGCAAACCGCGCCTGGGAACCATTCGCATCAAGCGGCGGCTTCCACCGCCCGCGCGATCAGCTCCGCGCAGGCCTGGGTCTGCCCCTCGTCCCTGCCCTCCACCATCACGCGGATGACCGGCTCGGTTCCCGAAGGCCGCAGTACCACGCGGCCGGCATCGCCCAGCTGCCCCTCCACTTCGGCCACCGCAGCCTGCACGGCGGGCACCGCCTGCGGATCGAACCGGCGCGCCACTTTGACGTTGAGCAGCACCTGCGGGAACTTCGACATGCCCGCTGCCAGCTGCGCCAGCGAGCGCTTGCTGCGGCGCATCTGCGCCAGTACCTGCAGGGCGCTGACCAGCGCATCGCCGGTGGTCGCGCGGTCCAGGCACAGGATGTGGCCGGAAGTCTCCCCGCCGATGATGCCGCCGGTCTCCCGTAACATGGACAGCACATAGCGGTCGCCCACCTGGGCGCGGCGGAAATCGATGCCCTGCTCGCGCAGCGCCACCTCCAGCCCCAGGTTGCTCATCACCGTGCCGACCACCGGACCGCGCAATTCGCCGGTCTCCTGGCGCGCGCGCGCGATCACGTACAGCAGCTGGTCGCCGTCGACGATGCGGCCCAGATGATCGACCAGCACCAGCCGGTCGCCATCGCCATCGAGCGCAATGCCCAGATGCGCGCCCACACCCGCCACCGTGAGCTGCAGCAGCCCGGGCGCGGTGGAACCGCAGCCGTCATTGATGTTGCGGCCATTGGGCGAGCAGCCGATGGGGATGATGTCGGCGCCGAGGTCGGCCAGCAGCCGCGGCCCGACCTTGTAGCCGGCGCCATTGGCGCAGTCGATCACGATCTTCATGCCGGCGAGATCGAAACCGGGCGGTACCGTGGAGGCGCAGTACTGTTGATATTCATCGCGCAGATGATCGGCGCGCCGCGCGCGCCCCAGGCGGTCGGAGGTCAGCGTGAGTGGCTCGCGCTCCATCTCGGCCTCGATACGCTCCTCGAGCTCATCGGAGAGCTTGCCGCCCTCGGCATCGAAGAACTTGATGCCATTGTCGCCGTAGGGGTTGTGCGACGCGCTGATCACCACGCCGAAAGCGCGCGGGATCCGCTTCGACAGGAAGGCGATGGCCGGCGTCGGCAGCGGACCAGTGAGCAGCACGTCCACGCCCGCGGCCACGAAGCCGGCCTCCAGCGCGGACTCGAACAGGTAACCCGATACCCGCGTGTCCTTGCCGATGAGCGCCACGCCCCCCTCCGGAGCCAGCACCCTGGCGGCCGCGCTCGCCAAACGCATGGCGAAATCCACCGTCATCGGCGACTCGCCCACGCGGCCACGCACACCATCGGTTCCGAAATACCTGCGACTCATCTGTTCTCCCCTGCGGCACGCACGGCGGCCGCCACCCGGACCGCGTCCACGGTCTCGCCCACATCGTGACTGCGAATGATGCGCGCGCCGGCAGCCACGGCAAGCGTCGCCAGCGCGAGGCTCCCGGACAGACGCTGTCCGACAGGCCTGCCCAGCAACGTGCCCAGCATGGACTTGCGCGACAGGCCGGCGAGCACCGGATAGCCCAGGGCACACAATTCACCGAGCCGCCCCAGCAGTTCAAGGTTGTGCGTCACTGTCTTGCCAAAACCGAAGCCGGGATCCAGCACGATGCGGTCACGGCCGATGCCCGCCTGCGCGCAGGCGGCGGCGCGCGCCAGCAGGAAATCCCGCACTTCGGCGAGCACGTCATCGTAATGGGGGTCCAGCTGCATGGTCTGCGGCATGCCCTGCATGTGCATGAGGCACACCGCAGCGCCACCGGCCGCCACAGCCGCGATGGCGCCGGGCGCCTGCAGCGCGAGAATGTCGTTGACCAGCCCGGCGCCCGCGGCCACTGCGGCACGCATCACCTCGGGCTTCATGGTGTCGATGGAGAGGGGCACGTCCAGCTCGCCCGCCAGCGCCTCGATCACCGGAATCACGCGGTCGAGTTCCTGCTGCAGCCCCACGGGCGCCGCACCCGGACGCGTGGATTCCCCGCCCACATCGAGGATGCCGGCGCCGGCCGCAACCATCGCACGCGCATGCGCCAGCGCCGCCTCGCGCTGCGCGAAGCGGCCCCCGTCGGAGAAGGAATCGGGCGTGACGTTGAGCACGCCCATCACCACCGGAGCAGACAGATCCAGCACGCGGCCGGCGCAAACGAGCTGCACAGCGCTCTCCCCGTTACGGGCGCTCTTGCGGAAAATCAGCCCTGGTTGCGGGTGGCCGGGCCGAACGCCGGCCGGGCTTCGGGCGATCCCCCGGCAGGCGGAGGAGTGCCGATGCCGCTGTCCCAGCCCGCAGGCGGGCTCGGCGGCCTGCCGTCCATGATCTCGCGGATCTGGCCGTCGTCGATGGTCTCGTAGCGGATCAGCGCCTCGGCCATGCCATGCAGCTTGTCGAGATGGGTCTGCAGGATTTCCTTCGCGTGCGCATAGTTGGTCTCGATCACGCGCCGCACTTCCTCATCGATGGCATGCGCCGTGACATCGGAGACCTGCTTGGTCTGCGTCACCGAGCGGCCGAGGAATACCTCGCCGGACTCCTCCGAATAAGTGAGCGGGCCGAGGCGGTCGGACAGGCCCCACTTGGTGACCATGTTGCGCGCCAGGTCCGTGGCGCGCTCGATGTCGTTCGAGGCGCCGGTGGTGACCGCGTCACGGCCGAAGATCAGTTCCTCGGCGATGCGGCCGCCGAACAGCGTTGCGATGGCGCTGTCGATGCGGCGCTTGCTCATGGAGTAGCGGTCCTGCTCGGGCAGGAACTGGGTAACGCCCAGCGCGCGGCCGCGCGGAATGATGGTGACCTTGTAGACCGGATCGTGCTCGGGCACCGACAGGCCCACGATGGCATGGCCGGCCTCGTGGTAGGCCGTCATGCGCTTCTCTTCCTCGCTCATCACCATGGAGCGCCGCTCGGCGCCCATCATGATCTTGTCCTTGGCGCGCTCGAACTGGTCCATGGAGACCAGGCGCTGGTTGGCGCGCGCCGCGAACAGCGCCGCCTCGTTGACCAGGTTAGCGAGGTCCGCGCCCGAGAAGCCGGGTGTGCCGCGCGCGATCAACGCGGGCTTCACGTCATCGGCCAGCGGCACGCGGCGCATGTGCACCCGCAGGATCTGCTCGCGGCCGCGCACATCGGGCAGCGGCACCACCACCTGGCGGTCGAAGCGGCCCGGGCGCAGCAGCGCCGGGTCCAGCACGTCCGGACGGTTGGTGGCCGCGATGACGATGATGCCCTCGTTGCCTTCGAAGCCGTCCATTTCCACCAGCAGCTGGTTCAGCGTCTGCTCGCGCTCGTCATGACCGCCGCCCAGGCCTGCGCCGCGATGACGGCCCACGGCGTCGATCTCGTCGATGAAGATGATGCAGGGCGCGTGCTTCTTCGCCTGCTCGAACATGTCGCGCACGCGCGAAGCGCCCACGCCGACGAACATCTCGACGAAGTCGGAGCCGGAGATGGTGAAGAACGGCACTTTTGCCTCACCGGCAATCGCGCGCGCCAGCAGCGTCTTGCCGGTGCCGGGCGAACCCACCATGAGCACGCCCTTGGGAATCTTGCCGCCCAGCTTCTGGAACTTGCCCGGATCCTTGAGGAAGTCGACGATCTCGCCGACTTCGGTCTTGGCCTCGTCCACGCCCGCCACATCGGCGAAGGTGACGTTGACCTGATCCTCGCCCAGCAGCCGCGCCTTGCTCTTGCCAAAGGACATCGCGCCGCGGCCACCGGCCGCGCCCTGCATCTGGCGCAGCATGTAGACGAACACCAGGATCAGCAGCAGCGCCGGAGCCAGCTGCAGCAGCAGCTGCGCCAGGAAGTTCGGCTGCCGCGGCGCACGGCCTTCGATGGTCACATCGGCCTTGTGCAGCGTGCCGATCAGCGAGGTGTAGTCGGTTTCCGGATTGAAGACGCGGAAGGCCGATTTGTCCTTGCGCGTGCCCTCGATCATCTCGCCCTGCAGGACCACCGAATCGACGCGACCGGCATCCACATCATCGAGGAACTGGGAATAACGGATTTCCTGCGCCGGGGCCGACCTGGGCATGTAACTGCTGAATATGAACAGTAGCGTTGCCGCCACGATCACCCAGATCAACACGTTCTTGGTCAGATCATTCATTTGGCTTTCACGCTACACCATCCCGCGCCCCCCCGCCAGCAGACAGGGCCCGGGAACGGCGAGGAACAGGGGTCAGGACAAGGGATGGAACAGTCTCGTACGGATAAGTGAGGGCGCTCACTGCCGATTCAAGATGCCACCTCTTGTGCATGGTGCACCGCATCACCGGTAGAATACCTGCGACATGGAGCTCACAGAAAAACAGCGCCGGCACCTCAAAGGCCTGGCTCATCCGCTGAAGCCGGTCATCCTGATGGGCAATGCCGGGCTCACTCCGGCTGTGGTCGCCGAAACCCGGCGTGCGCTGGAGGACCACGAGCTCATCAAGGTGCGACTGCCGGGACTGGACCGCGAGGAGCGCGACGCCCGGCTGGCTCAGCTGGCTGCTGACACCGGCAGTGCCCTGGTCACCCGCATCGGCCATGTGGCGGTACTGTACCGCCCTCATCCAGACCTTCCCAGGATCCTCCTGCCCAGCTGAGAGGCGGCCGGCGGGAGGCGCTCCCTCCTGCCTTAACGTCCGTTAAACCGTTACCAACGGTTAACTTCGTGCCATCGCCCCGTGGCAGCGGTCAGTCTACATGCCACTTTGGATATCCCAAGAACAACCCTGGCCACCCCTGTAATGAAAATCTCCGTCTGCGCCCTCGCCACCCTGCCCCTGCTGGTACTTGCGCGCCCCGCAACAGCAGCCCAGGCCGCCGCCACGTCCGACGATGGGCTCTCCGAAGTCGTGGTCTACGGCCGCGGCGAGCGGCTCATCGGCGCGGCGCAGGCCGCCAGCGAAGGCACGGTCGGCGGCGCGGACCTGGGTGTGCGGCCACTGCTGCGGGTGGCCGAACTGCTGGAGGTCGTACCGGGCCTCATCGCGGCCCAGCACTCGGGCAGCGGCAAGGCCAACCAGTACTTCCTGCGCGGCTTCAATCTCGACCATGGCACCGATTTCGCCGCCTACGTGGACGACGTACCAATGAACCTGCGCACCCACGGGCATGGCCAGGGTTACCTGGACGTGAACGGGCTGATCCCGGAGCTGGTCGACCGCATCGATTTCCGCAAGGGTCCCTATCGCGCCGACATCGGCGACAACGCGCTCGCAGGGGCTTCCTTCCTGCATACCGTGCAGCGCTTCGAGCATCCGTTCCTCTCGATCGAGGATGGCAGCTACGGCTGGATGCGCGCGGCGGCCGGCGGTTCGCACCCTCTGGGCGCGGGTGAGCTGACTGCCGCCGCGCAATGGAAGACCTACGATGGTCCATGGCAGCTGGCCGAACATCTGCAGCATCTGTCCTCCTACCTGAAATATGCGGCGCCGGCCGCCTTCGGCCAGTGGGAGGCGAGCCTGTCGAGCTACAACGCGGACTGGCGCCCCACCGAACAGATCCCCGAACGCGCCATCGGCACCGCGATCTGCGCCAATGCCTACTGCGCGCTCGACGATTCGGCCACCGGCCACACGCTGCGCCATGTCGCCACGCTGCGGTTCGCGGGCGATGACTGGAAGGCGACGGCGTATGCGCAGTACTACAACTGGAACATGTATTCGGACTCCACCTACGACTACCAGATCCGGCAGTGGGACAAACGCCTGATCTATGGCGGCAAGGCGCAAAAGGACTTCCACCTGACCGATGCGCTCGATCTGACCACGGGCATGGAAACACGCTATGACGACATCCGCAGGCTGGAGGTCGACCACACCGATCACCGCGTGTTCATCGACTACGTCGCTGCGCACCGCGCCAGCGAGCTGTCGGGCGCAGCCTTCACCGAGGCGAGTTGGCGGCCGGTGGAACACCTGCGCGTGATGGCGGGGCTGCGCGCCGACTACTATGAATTCCGCACGCGGGCCACCCAGTCCGGCTTCCTCGACGGCAGCGCCGACGACAGCATCGTTTCGCCCAAACTCGCCCTGGCCTGGCAGATCTCCGATACGCTGGAGGCCTATGCCAACTGGGGCCGGGGCTTCCATTCCAACGACGCCCGCGGCGTGACTGCCAGCGACCCTCCCGTACCGGGCCTGGTGAGGGGCGCGGGTCAGGAGGTCGGCGGGCGCTACCAGCGCGGCAGCTTCTCCTTCACAGCCACCTACTGGTGGTTGAACGTGGACAGCGAGCTGAAGTTCGTCGGCGACTCCAACTCGGTCGAACCGGGCCCTTCCAGCCGCCGCCGCGGCTACGAGCTGGTGTCGTTCTGGCGGCCGCTGCCACAGCTGGCGTTCGACGCCACCTGGACGGCTTCACGGGCACGCTACTACGGCTCGCTGGCCGCACCGGGGGAAACGCATATCGCTGGCGCCATCGAGTCGGCAGGCGAACTTGGCGTGTCCTTCATCCACGGCCCATGGGAACTCAGCGGCCGCCTGCGGCATCTGGGGCCCTATCCGCTCATCGAGGACAACAGCCAGCGCTCGGGTTCCGAGGACGTCGTGAATATGCGCGCGGCATGGAAGCGCGGCGCGTGGATGCTCTATGGCGAACTGCTCAACATCTTCGATTCGCACGGCAAGGACATCGTCTACTGGTACGAATCCTATCTGCCGGCCATCGACGCGGCGCCTACCGAGGGCCGGATGAGCCGCGCCGAGGAGCCGCGCACGCTGCGTGTGGGCCTGCGCTACCAGTTCTGACCCCCAAGGGCCCCGAAACAGGGCCCCTTCCGGGCGCAGGCCTTCGGGCTTGCGCCCTTTTTATTTCCTTGGTACCTTTTTAACAAAAGGTAGCTTCCCCAGAACCACACGATGCATCTAAGCGAGAAATTCGGCCCCATCCGCAAGGGACTGCTGGAATTCGTGATCCTGCGCGTCATCGACGGCGAAAAGCTGTATGTGGCTGAGATGCTGCAGCGGCTGGCCGGCACGGAGTTCGCCACCCAGGAAGGCACTCTCTACCCGCTGCTCTCGCGGCTGCGGCGCGAACAGCTGGTGGACTACGAATGGCAGGAATCCGAGGCCGGGCCGCCACGCAAGTATTACCGGCTGACCGACGTGGGGCGGCAGGCCCTGGGCGAACTGCAGGACTACTGGCGCCACCTCACCGACACCCTCACCCGACTTGGAAAGCAATCATGAGAAAGGTCACCACCGTCTCGCTCAATGGCACCGCCTACCAGCTGGAGGATGCGGCCTACGAATCCGTACGCGCCTATCTGGACCAGGCCGGGCAGGCGCTCGCAGGCAACCCTGACCGCATCGAGATCCTCGCCGATCTGGAGCAGGCCATCGCGGACAAATGCGATGCTTTCCTCGGCAAGCAGAAGAACGTCGTGCTGGCCCACGAGGCACGGCAGATCCTTGCTGAAATGGGACCGGTGGATGGCGCGCAGGCCTCCGCCTGGAGCGCCGAACCGGCCGCGCCCGAGGAAGAAGGCCCCGTTGCGCCCTCGCAGGCGCTGGTGCCGCGCCGCAAGCGGCTGTTCCGCCTGCCCACCGAAGGCATGATGGGCGGTGTCTGCGCCGGCCTCGCGGCCTATTTCTCCGTGGACGTGGTGTGGGTGCGGCTGGCCTTCGTGCTGCTGACCTTCTTCACCGGCATCTGGTTCTTCGCCTGGCTCACGCTGCTGATCGTGATGCCTGCGGCACGCACTCCGGAGCAGATGGCCGCAGCGCGTGGCGATGCATTGAGCGCGCGCGAGGTGATGGAGATGGCGAAGAAGAAATCGGCCGAGTTCAGCAAGGCTGCCGCGTCGGGCCTGCAGGATGCGGGGCGCAACCTGCGCGAGACCTTCGGGCGCTAGTGGCTACACCCGCGACCGCCTCCACGCTGGTCAAAGCTGCCCGCAAGCTGTCGGCCACCGTCGATGCGATGGGCTTCGCACTGCCCGTCACCCATGTCTACAACCCGCTGAACTATGCTTGGGAGGTGCATCGGCGCTATCTGGAACGCTTTGGCCAGGCACCCAAGCGCGTGGTGTTCATCGGCATGAACCCCGGCCCCTTCGGCATGGCGCAGACCGGCATTCCCTTCGGCGAGGTCGCCAGCGTGCGGGACTGGCTGGGGCTCGACGGTGCGGTCGGCCAGCCACGGGATCCCAACCCCCAGCGCCCGGTGCTGGGCTTTGCCTGCACGCGCTCCGAAGTCAGCGGCCAACGCCTGTGGGGCCTGTTCCGCGAACGCTTCGGTACGGCCACAGCCTTCTTCGCCGCGCATTTCGTGGCCAACTACTGCCCGCTCGCCTTCTTTGAAGGCAGCCGCAATCTCACGCCGGACAAGTTGCCTGCAGCCGAGCAACGTCCGCTGCTCGCAGCCTGCGACGCGCACTTGCGAACACTGATCGCCGCGCTGCAGCCGGAATGGGTGATCGGCGTCGGCAAGTGGGCCGAGCAGCGCGCCCGACAAGCTCTGGACGGCCACGCGGGGGTGCGCATCGGCAGCATCCTGCACCCCAGCCCCGCCAGCCCCGCTGCCAACCGCGGCTGGGCCGCCGCCGCAACAGCGCAACTGGTCACTTTGGGAGTGTGGCCCCGGACGGCGCCGGCAAACGGCTGAAGAGCGCCGGCTTCGCAAATGCCGGCATCGTCACTCAGACGTAGCGGACCGCGATGATCTCGTAATTGCGCGCGCCGCCCGGCGCGGCCACTTCGACCGAATCGCCCACTGCCTTGCCCACCAGCGCCCGCGCGATGGGCGAGGCCACCGAGATGCGGTGCGCCTTGATGTCGGCCTCGTCCTCGCCGACGATCTGGTAGGTGACCTGCGCGCCGCTGTCCTCGTCCTCGAGATCCACAGTGGCGCCGAAAATCACCTTGCCGGTGTTCGGCAGCTGCGTCACGTCGATGATTTCGGCATTGCCGAGCTTGCCCTCGAGTTCCTGGATGCGGCCTTCGATGAAGCCCTGCTGCTCACGCGCGGCATGGTATTCGGCGTTCTCCGACAGGTCCCCGTGGCTGCGCGCCTCGGCGATCGCCTTGATCACGTTGGGGCGATCCTCGCTCTTGAGTTTTCTCAGCTCGGCACGCAGCGCCTCGGCGCCGCGGGCGGTGATCGGTACGCGCTTCATCGCGGCACCTCCCGATGCAGATCCTGCAGGCGGTTCACATCCACATCCTCGATGTGATCCATGGCCTCGCAGCTGGCAAGGCCCGCCGCCAGCGTGGTGTAGTAGGTCACGCGGCGCATCACCGCCTCGCGGCGGATGGCCTGGGAATCGCGCGTGGCCTGGCGGCCTTCGGTGGTGTTCACGATCAGCGCGATCTCGTCATTCTTGATCATGTCGACGATGTGCGGCCGGCCTTCGTGCACCTTGTTCACGCGCCGGCAGGCGATGCCCTCGCCCGCCAGCACCTTGGCCGTGCCGCCGGTGGCCACCAGATCGAAGCCCTTGCCCCCGAGGCGGCGCGCCAGCTCCACCGCGCCCTGCTTGTCGCGCTCGCGCACACTGATCAGCGCCACGCCGCGCCGCGGCAGCAGCGTGCCCGAAGCGGCCTGCGACTTGGCGTAGGCTTCGCCGAAGGTGCGTCCGGTGCCCATCACCTCACCGGTGGATTTCATCTCGGGACCGAGGATGGGGTCGGACTCGGGGAACTTGGCGAAGGGGAACACGGCCTCCTTCACCGAGTAGAACGCCGGCACCAGCTCGCGCGTTGCGCCCAGTTCCGCGAGCTTGCGGCCGGTCATCACCTGCGCGCCGATCTTCGCGATCGGCCGGCCCGTAGCCTTGGAGACGAAGGGAGCGGTGCGCGAAGCGCGCGGATTGACCTCGAGCACGTACACCACGCCGTTCTGGATGGCGAACTGCACGTTCATGAGGCCCACGACATTGAGGCCCAGCGCGAGCTTGCGCGTCTGCTCGCGCAGCTGCTGCTGCAGCTCGAACGACAGGCTGTTGGGCGGCAGCGAGCAGCTGGAATCACCCGAGTGCACGCCGGCCTGCTCCACGTGCTCCATGATGCCGCCGATGAGCACCTGGGTGCCGTCGGCAATAGCATCGACGTCCACTTCTATGGCCTGGTCGAGGAAACGGTCGAGCAGCACCGGGCTGTCGTTGGACACCCGCACGGCGTCCGTCATGTATGTCTTGAGGTCTTCCTCGGCATAGACCACTTCCATCGCGCGGCCGCCCAGCACGTAGGAGGGACGCACCACCAGCGGGTAACCGACCTCGCGCGCCATGCGCAGCGCCTGTTCCTCGTTGCGCGCGGTGGCATTGGAAGGCTGCCGCAGGCCCAGGCGCCGCACCAGATCCGAGAATCGCTCGCGGTCCTCAGCGATATCGATGGCCTCGGGCGTGGTGCCGATGATGGGCGCGCCATTGGCCTCGAGCGCACGGCACAGTTTCAGCGGCGTCTGGCCGCCGTACTGCACGATCACGCCCTCGGGCTTTTCCTTGGAGATGATTTCGAGCACGTCCTCCAGCGTCAGGGGCTCGAAATACAGCCGGTCCGAGGTGTCGTAGTCAGTGGACACGGTCTCGGGGTTGCAGTTGACCATGATGGTTTCATAACCATCGGCGCGCAGCACCATGGAAGCGTGCACGCAGCAGTAGTCGAACTCGATGCCCTGGCCAATGCGGTTCGGACCGCCGCCCAGGATCATGATCTTGCGCCGGTTCGTGGGCGCGGCCTCGCACTCCTCCTCGTAGGTGGAGTACAGATAGGCGGTGGAGGTGGCGAACTCCGCCGCGCAGGTA
Source organism: Steroidobacteraceae bacterium (assembly GCA_049841155.1). Lineage (GTDB taxonomy): Bacteria > Pseudomonadota > Gammaproteobacteria > Steroidobacterales > Steroidobacteraceae > ZC4RG30. The sequence goes on along the minus strand of JASGHI010000003.1, from coordinate 370,094 downwards.
TCGACGCGCTTGTACACCGGCACCACGCCGAGCTGATGGCGGCGCTCGCGCACGGTCTTTTCGGTCTGGCCGGCCAGGCGCGCCAGCGCCAGGTCGGAAAAACCCTTGCGCTTGAGCACACGCAGGCGCGCGGCATCCAGCGCCGGCCAGCCCTGCGCGGCAACCCGGCCCTCCTCGCGCACCAGGTCCTCGATCTGCGCCAGGAACCAGGGATCGATGTAGCTGAGCTCCTGCACGCGCTCCAGCGACCAGCCGGCACGGAAGGCATCGGCCACGTAAAGCAGGCGGCTGGCGCCGGGGTTGCGCAGCTCGTAGGCCAGCTGCGTCTCGGCGTCCTCGCCCGCCAGCGGCAATGGCATCACGCTGCCGAGCCCGTCGAGACCGGTCTCGAGGCCCCGCAGCGCCTTCTGCAGCGACTCCTGGAACGAGCGGCCGATGGCCATCACCTCGCCCACCGACTTCATCTGCGTGGTGAGGCGGTTGTTCGCCGCCGGGAACTTCTCGAAGGTGAAACGCGGCACCTTGGTAACCACGTAGTCGATCGAGGGCTCGAAGGAGGCCGGCGTGCGGCCGCCGGTGATGTCGTTCTTCAGTTCATCGAGGGTGTAGCCCACGGCGAGCTTGGCCGCGATCTTCGCGATCGGGAAGCCGGTGGCCTTGGAGGCCAGCGCCGAAGAGCGCGACACGCGCGGATTCATCTCGATGACGATCATGCGGCCGTCGGCCGGATCGATCGCGAACTGCACGTTCGAGCCGCCGGTCTCGACGCCGATCTTGCGCAGCACGGCGATGGAGGCATCGCGCATGCGCTGGTATTCGCGGTCGGTGAGCGTCTGCGCCGGCGCGACGGTGATAGAGTCGCCGGTGTGCACGCCCATGGGATCGAGGTTCTCGATCGAGCAGACGATGATGCAGTTGTCGTTGCGGTCGCGCACCACCTCCATCTCGAACTCTTTCCAGCCGATCACCGACTCTTCGAGCAATACCTCGTTGGTCGGCGAGGCATCGAGCCCGCGCGTGACGATGGCCTCGAACTCCTCGCGGTTGTACGCAATGCCGCCACCGCTGCCGCCCAGCGTGAACGATGGGCGGATCACGATCGGGAAGCCGAGTTCGGCCTGCGCGACGAAGGCCTGCTCCATGGTGTGCGCGATGAAGGAGCGCGGCGTCTCGAGGCCGATCTCGGTCATCGCATTGCGGAATTTCTCGCGGTCCTCGGCGGTGTCGATGGCATCGCGGGAGGCCGCGATGAGCTCGACGCCGAACTGCTGCAGCACGCCCTCGCGCACCAGGTCCAACGCCGTGTTCAGCGCCGTCTGTCCGCCCATGGTGGGCAGCAGCGCGTCGGGGCGCTCCTTCTCGATGATGCGCGCGACGGTGCGCCAGTTGACCGGCTCGATGTAGACGGCATCGGCCATCTCCGGGTCGGTCATAATGGTGGCGGGATTGGAGTTGACCAGGATGACCCGGTAGCCCTCCTCGCGCAGCGCCTTGCAGGCCTGGGCGCCCGAATAGTCGAACTCGCAGGCCTGCCCGATGATTATCGGGCCGGCGCCTATGATCAGGATGCTCTTGATGTCGGTACGGCGTGGCATGGGTTTCAGCGCGCGCGGCGTTCGCGCAGGTGATTCTGGAGACGGCGCACCATCAGCTGCACGAAGCGTTCGAACAGCGGCAGCAGATCATGCGGTCCGGGGCTGGCCTCGGGGTGGCCCTGGAAGCTGAACGCGGGCTTGTCGATGAGCTCGATGCCCTGCAGCGAGCCGTCGAACAGCGAGACATGGGTGGTGCGCACGTTTGCCGGCAGCGTGGCCGGATCCACGGCGAAACCATGGTTCTGGCTGGTGATGACGACCCGGCCGGTGGCCAGCTCCTGCACCGGATGGTTGGCACCGTGGTGGCCGAACTTCATCTTCACCGTGCGGGCGCCCACCGCCAGGCCCAGCAGCTGGTGCCCGAGGCAGATTCCGAACAGCGGCAGATCCGTGGCCAGTAACTCGCGCACTGCGGCGATGGCGTAATCGCAGGCCTCCGGATCTCCGGGGCCATTGGAGAGAAACACGCCGTCGGGCTGCAGGGCCAGCACCTCGGAGGCCGGGGTCTGCGCCGGCACGACGGTGATGCGGCAGCCTACATCGGCCAGCAACCGCAGGATGTTGCGCTTGATGCCGTAGTCGTAGGCCACCACATGCAGCCGCTGCTGTGCGCGCAGTGGCGCGCGCGTGGCATCGCGCCAGATGCTGCCGTCGTTCCACTGGTAGCGCTCCTTGGTGGAGACCACCTTCGCCAGATCCATGCCCGTGAGGCCCGGGAAACGGCGCGCGGCATGCACGGCGGCGTTCGGATCGACGTTGTCGCCGGTCATGATGCAGCCGGACTGAGCACCCTGCTCGCGCAGGATGCGCGTGAGCTTGCGCGTATCGATGCCGGCGATGGCGACGATGCGCCCGCGTTCCAGGTACTGCTGCAGCGATTGCGTGGCGCGCCAGCTGCTGTGAAGCAGCGGCAGGTCGCGGATCACGAGGCCCGCCGGCGTGACCATGGAGGACTCCTGGTCCTCGGGCGTGGTGCCGGTGTTGCCGATGTGCGGATAGGTCAGCGTGACGATCTGACGTGTGTAGGACGGATCGGAGAGGATCTCCTGGTAACCCGTCATGGCGGTATTGAAAACGACTTCGCCGGTGGTATTACCCTTGGCTCCAATGGACTGACCCAGGAACACGGTTCCATCGGCCAGAGCCAGAACGGCGCTCACACTCACTCAGCAACCTCCACAGATGTCCTGGCTGCCTGCCATCTTTACCCACCGGCTTGCGAGACGTAGATGCACAAAGCGGGAGGAGTTCTTTGGGAACGCCCTCCCGCCTTGCGCGGACTAAACCCGAAACTGGATGGTTCGGATTCGAGGCAAATTCTAGAGATTCAGGCCTTTTTTGTCCATGCCAAAACGGCCGCAGAGCCGCTGGATGGCATTTTCCTGCCGCTGCAGGGAATGAAATAATATATTGATTTTAAAAGAGAAAATCAGACATCCGGTAACGGCCTGGCGCACGCCCTGCCAGCCAGCGCGCAGCTGCAAGCGCTCCGCGGGCGAAGATCGCGCGGTCGGTGGCCACATGTGCCAGACGCAGCTGTTCACCCGCTCCGAGGAAACGCACCTCGTGCTCTCCCACCACATCGCCGCCACGCGCCACGGCGAAACCTATGCCTCCAGGCTGACGCGGGCCCGGCTCGCTGCCGGTAAGCGGCACGGGGCGCTGCAAGGCGTGGCCGCGTCCAGCGGCGGCGGCATCCCCCAGCGCCAGAGCCGTTCCGGAAGGCGCATCGACTTTGTGGCGGTGATGCGTCTCGAAGATCTCGATATCGAAACCCGCGGGCAGCGCCGCGGCCGCCCGGCGCACGAGCTCAGACAGCACATTGAGGCCCAGGCTGGTATTGGCGGCCACTAGGACCGCCGTCTGCCGCGCGGCGGCATCGATGGCGGCCAGCTGCGCGGCATCCTGACCCGTGGTGCCGATGAGCAGCGGCACGCCAGCCGCGGCACAAGCCGCCGCATTGCGCGCCGAAGCGTCCACCCGCGAGAAGTCGATGGCCACATCCACCTGCGGCAGCACCGCGACGGGATCTGCAACGATACTCACGCCCGACGGCGCATGCCCCACCAGTGTGCCGGCATCCTGCCCGATCACCGCACTGCCGGGACGAGCCACAGCCGCTGCGAGCCGCATGTCAGGCGTTTCACCGATGGCGCACAGCAGCGCTCTGCCCATGCGGCCGCCGACACCTATGATCGCCACGCGAATGCTCATGTCGTCAGCTCCCGCTGCCGGCGAAGAAACGCTTCACGCCTTCGAAGAATCCTTCCTCGCGCGGCGTGTGGCGCGAATGGTGTTCTTTCAGCGAGGATTCGAACTGCTTCAGAAGATCCTTCTGCTCTGCGGAAAGCCTCACTGGAGTCTCGACCATCACGCGGCACAGCAGATCACCGCGCGGACCGCCGCGCACCGGCTTGACGCCCTTGTCGCGCAGCCGGAAGACGCGGCCGGATTGCGTTTCGGAGGGAATCTTCAGCGACACCTGGCCATCCAGCGTGGGCACCAGCACCGTGCCACCGAGCGCCGCGGTTGCAAAACTGATGGGCACTTCGCAGGCGAGATTCTCGCCATCGCGCTCGAAGATCTCGTGTTCGCGCACCCGCACTTCCACATAGAGATCGCCCGCGGGCCCGCCATTGCGCCCCGCCTCGCCCTCGCCGCCGAGGCGGATGCGGTCGCCGTTGTCGACGCCCGGCGGAATCTTCACCGACAGCTTCTTGGTACGCCGCACGCGCCCCTGCCCGAGGCAGGTGTCGCAGGGATTCTTGACGATCTTGCCGCTGCCGCGGCAACGCGGGCAGGTCTGCTGCAGCTGGAAGAAGCCCTGCGACACGCGCACATGCCCGCTGCCGTGGCAGGTCTCGCACTCGACGGGATTGCTGCCCTTGGCGGCGCCGCTGCCATGACAGGTCTCGCACTCGATGAGCCGCGGAATGTCGATCTCGATGCTGGTGCCGAAAACGGCCTGGCTCAGATCCAGCTCCAGCTCGTAGCGCAGATCAGCGCCGCGGAACACCTGCGAACGGCCGCCACGGCGGCCGCCGCCGAAGATGTCGCCGAAGACATCGCCGAAGATGTCGCCGAACGCCTCTCCCGGACTGAAGCCGCCGCGGCCTGCGCCACGCTGGGCATCGAGCCCCGCGTGGCCGAACTGGTCGTAGGCCGCGCGCTTGTCCGGATCCGTCAGGACCTCGTAGGCCTCCTTGACCTCCTTGAACTGCTCCTCGGCGGCCTGGTCACCCGGATTGCGGTCCGGATGCAGCTTCATGGCAAAGCGCCGATAAGCCTTCTTGATGTCGGCTTCCGACGCATCGCGCGCCACTTCTAGTATTTTGTAATAGTCGCGTTTGGCCATACACCTGCCGCCAGCGCCTCACCTTCAACCAGCGACCGCCGGAAATCAGGTGTTGCGCTTGTCGTCCTTCACTTCCTCGAATTCGGCATCGACGACATTGTCGTCCTTCGCCGTGCCACCGGCCGAGGCCTGCGCGTGCTCGGCACCGCCCGCCGCGCCGGCACCGGCCTGCGCAGCGCGCTGGGCCAGTCCCGAGGCCACCTTGGCGAGCTGCTCGGCCTTGCGGTCGATGGCATCCTTGTCGTCGCCCTTGAGCGCGGTGCGCAGATCGGACAGCGCCGACTCGGCGCCAGCGCGCTCCTCGCCACCCACCTTGTCGCCCAGCTCCTGCAGCGTCTTCTCGGTGGAGTGCACCAGCGCATCGGCACGGTTGCGTGTCTCGACCAGCTCGCGGAACTTCTTGTCCTCGGCTGCATGCGCTTCGGCGTCAGACACCATGCGCTTGATCTCGTCCTCGGAAAGGCCGCTCGAAGCCTTGATGACGATCTTCTGCTCCTTGCCCGTGGCCTTGTCCTTGGCCGACACGTGCAGGATGCCATTGGCGTCGATGTCGAAGGACACCTCGACCTGCGGCATGCCGCGCGGCGCCGGCGCGATGTCGGTGAGATCGAAGCGGCCCAGGGATTTGTTGTCCGCCGCCCGCTCGCGCTCGCCCTGCAGCACGTGGATGGTCACGGCCGTCTGGTTGTCGTCCGCGGTGGAGAAGGTCTGCGAAGCCTTGGTCGGGATCGTGGTGTTCTTCTCGATCAGCTTGGTCATCACCTGACCCAGCGTCTCGATGCCCAGCGACAGCGGCGTGACGTCCAGCAGCAGCACGTCCTTGACCTCACCGGCCAGCACGCCGCCCTGCACCGCGGCGCCCACGGCCACGGCCTCGTCCGGGTTCACGTCGCGGCGCGGCTCCTTGCCGAAGAAATCCTTCACGTACTTCTGCACCAGCGGCATGCGCGTCTGGCCGCCGACCAGGATCACCTCGGCGACTTCGGAGGCGGAAAGGCCCGCGTCCTTGAGAGCCACCTTGCAGGGCTCGATGGTGCGCTTGACCAGCTCCTCGACCAGCGATTCGAGCTTGGCACGCGTGAGCTTCACGTTCAGGTGCTTGGGGCCCGAAGCATCGGCCGTGATGTATGGCAGGTTCACATCGGTCTGCTGGCTGGAGGACAGCTCGATCTTGGCCTTTTCGGCAGCTTCCTTCAGGCGCTGCATGGCCAGCGGATCCTTGCGCACATCCACGCCCGATTCCTTCTGGAACTCGTCGGCGAGGAAATTGATGATGCGCAGGTCGAAATCCTCGCCGCCGAGGAAGGTGTCGCCATTGGTGGAGAGCACCTCGAACTGGCGCTCGCCGTCCACTTCGGCGATCTCGATGATGGACACGTCGAAGGTACCGCCGCCGAGGTCGTACACGGCGATCTTGCGGTCACCGCCCGCCTTGTCGAGGCCATAGGCCAGCGCCGCCGCGGTGGGCTCGTTGATGATGCGCTTGACCTCCAGGCCCGCGATGCGGCCGGCATCCTTGGTGGCCTGGCGCTGCGAATCGTTGAAGTAGGCCGGCACGGTGATCACCGCTTCGGTGACCGGCTCGCCGAGGTAGTCCTCGGCGGTCTTCTTCATCTTGGCCAGCACGCGCGCCGAGATCTCCGGCGGGGCCATCTTCTTGCCCTGCACCTCGATCCATGCATCGCCGTTGTCGGCCGCCACGATGGAATACGGCACCATGTTGATGTCCCGCTGGACCACGTCGTCCTTGAACTTGCGGCCGATGAGCCGCTTGACGGCGAACAGCGTGTTCTTGGGATTGGTGACGGCCTGCCGCTTCGCGGACTGTCCCACCACCACTTCGCCATCCTTGGTGAATGCCACGATGGAGGGCGTGGTGCGGTCGCCCTCGCTGTTCTCGATCACGCGCGGCTTGCCGCCATCCATGATCGCGACGCAGGAGTTGGTCGTACCCAGATCGATGCCGATTACCTTGGCCATGTTTCTTACCCCGAAAAAAAGGTTTCTTGACGCCCTATCTGGGTGCGGATGTCCGTTGCTTCAAGTATTTTCGCTGGCGACGATCACGCGCGCCGGCCGCAGCAGCCGGCCATTGAGGTCGTAGCCCTGCTGCACCACTTCCACCACCGAACCCGGCTCGGCCGCGGGCGTGGCGCGCATCGCGATGGCTTCGTGCCGCGCCGGATCAAAGGGCTCACCCAGCGGATCGAGCTTGTGGATGGCAAAGCGTTCGAAAGCCTTGGCGAGCAGCTTGAGGGTGGCCTCCTGTCCCGCAGCGAGACTGGCAGCATCGGCCGTACCGGCGCTGGCCGCAGCCAGCTCCAGGCTGTCGCGCACCGGCAGCAGCTCCTGCGCGAACTTTTCCAGTGCGAAACGGTGCGCCTGCTCCACGTCGCGCGCGGCACGCTTGCGGATGTTTTCCTGCTCGGCGGCCACACGCAGCAGCTGTTCGCGCTGTGCGGCAACCTGGCCGAGCGCCGCTTCGAGCTGCGCGCGCAGCTGCTCCAGCGGCACAGCACCGCCAGCCGCGTCGCCCGCCATCTCGTCAGATACGGCTACTTCCGAGGGATCTGTCATCAGATCTCCATATAAACCAGTTAGTTACAATACTTATTTCTTGTGGCTTGCGAGCATTATGCCCAGCAGGCCGCGGATGATGTGGGGTTCAGCGGCGTGAATTCAAGGCTGCCCCCAGCAGGCGCGCCGTCAGATCCACCACCGGGATCACTCTCTCGTAGGCCATGCGCGTGGGGCCGATGACGCCGAGCACGCCCACTGCCCCGCTTTCGGTGCCATAGGGCGCCGCGACCACGCTGCAATCATCGAGGATCTGGTAGCCGGATTCCTGCCCGATGAAGATCTGCACGCCCTGCCCGTGCAGGCTCAGGTCCAGCAGCTGCAGCAGATCGCGCTTCTCGTTGAAGGCCTCGAACAGCCGCCGCAGTTTCTCCACGCTGGAAAGCTCCGCGAACCCCATGAGCTTGGTCTCGCCCGCAATGACCAGATCCACATCGCTGCGCGCCGCCGGCGCGGCAAATAACTGCTGCGCCACCGAGATGGCGTCCCCCATGGCCTGATGCAGCCGCTCGCGCATCTCGGAAAGCTGCTCGATCAGCCCGTTGCGCGCCTGCTCCAGAGTGCGGCCGCGGAATTCCCCATTCAGCACCGCCGCAGCACGCCGCAGCTCTTCCGGGGAAATGCTGCGCCCCAGCTGCACCACGCGGTTCTGTACCTCACGGTCGTCGAATACCAGGATGGCGAGCGCGCGGTTCTCCGACAGCGGCACGAATTCGATGTGCGTCAGCGATGCGGCCTGGGGTGCATGCAGCGTCACCAGCCCCGCCATCTGCGTGACATTGGAGAGCAGCTGCGAGGCGGTTGCCACCAGCGCACGCGAATCGTCGGCATTGCTGGTGAGCTGGCGGCGCATCTGGTCGGCGGCGGAATCCTCCAGCGGCTGCACGCGCAGCAGCGTGTCGACGAAGAAGCGGTAGCCCTTGGCCGTAGGCACGCGGCCGGCAGAGGTGTGCGGCGAGGTCACGAAGCCGGCTGCTTCCAGGTCGGCCATCACGTTGCGGATCGTGGCGGCGCTGAGATTCAGACCCGAATCCCGCGACAGGCTGCGCGAACCCACCGGCAAACCATCGCGGACATAGCTTTCGATCAGCAGCTTCAGCAGCTGCTGGGCACGTTCGCCGATCGGGGTGTCATCGCGTCTGTCGGTGCTCATCGGAGTCGGCCAGACGCTAGCCGCGGCATGCCCGGGTCGTCAAGCGACCCGGAATCCGCCAACTGCCACCCAATTTCCCCGGGGACGGCAAACCCGGTCTGTTGGAGAATAAGCCCCATGACGCGTGACCCCGGCACCTGCGCCCTGCTTGGCCGTTTCGAGGAGCAATCCGTGGCGGACTGCGCCGCGGCGCTGCTGCCGCACCTGCGCGCCCGTGGTCTGCGCGTGCTGGTCCAGGCCGGCCCGGCCGCCGAGAAATTTGCCGCCCAGGTGCAGGCCGTCGGCGACGAGGAACTGGTGGCCCGCGCCGGCATCTGCTTCGTCATCGGCGGCGATGGTTCGATGCTGTTTGCCGCCCGGCTCATCGCCGGCAACGACATCCCGGTACTGGGCATCAACCGCGGGCGCCTCGGCTTCCTCACCGATGTCATGCCGCAGGACATGTTGAGCTGCGTCGACGATGCGCTCGCCGGCCGCTGCCTGCGCGACCAGCGGCCGCTGATGCTGGCACGCCTGGTCGATGCCCAGGGCCAGCCGCAGCGCCAGCAGCTGGCGCTCAATGACGTGGTGCTCTCCAAGTGGGACACCGGCCGCATCCTGGATTTCGAAACCCGCATCGACGGGCAGTACGTCAACACGCATGGCGCGGACGGCATCGTGGTGGCCAGTGCCACCGGCTCGACGGCCTATGCGCTGTCATGCGGCGGCCCCATCGTGCACCCCGGCCTCGACGTGACCGTGGTGGTGCCCATCTGCCCGCACACGCTGGCGGACCGGCCCATCATGGTCTCAGGCCGCAGCACCGTGACTATCCTGCTGCTCGAGCGCTACGACACGCGCGCCCAGATCACCTGCGATGGCGTGGTGTTCAGCGAGCTGCTGCCCGGCGAAAAGCTGGAGATCGCCCCTTCCGAACACCGCATCACGTTGCTGCATCCGCCCGGCCACGACTACTTCCGCCTGCTGCGCTCGAAACTGCACTGGGGCCGCGGCGGCACGCAGCACCAGCGCTAATTCCCGGAGTCCCCTTGCTCACGCACCTGCACATCCGTGACCTTGCCATCGTCGAAGCGGTGGAGCTGGAACTGGCCCCCGGCCTCACCGTGCTCACGGGCGAGACCGGCGCCGGCAAATCCATCCTCGTCGAAGCGCTGATGCTGGCCGGCGGCGCGCGCGCAGCCGCCGAACAGATCCGTGCCGGAGCCGAACGCGCCGAGATCTCGGCCCATTTCGACATCCGCAGCATCCCCCGTCCGCTGCGCAATCTGCTCGAAGAGCAATCGATCAGCGCCGACAGCGAACTGCTGGTACGGCGCGTCATCAGCGCCGACGGCCGCTCGCGCGCCTATCTCAACGGCCAGAGCGTGCCGGTACAGCTGCTGCGCGAAGTGGTGGGCAGCCTCCTCGACGTGCACGGCCAGCACGAATTCCAGTCCCTGGTGCAGCCGGCCGCGCAGCGCCAGATGCTCGACGCCTATGGCCGCCACGACGCCCTCACCGGGCAGGTCGAGGCCGCGCACCGCGTATGGCTAGCGTTGCTGAACCGGCAGCTGGAACTGGAATCCCGGCTGCGCGACCGCGAGGGGCGCATCGAGATGCTGCGCTACCAGGAGGCCGAGCTTGCGGCGCTGGCCATGCACGCGGGCGAATTCGAGCAGCTCGCGCAGGAGGCCTCCCGGCTCGGCAACCGCAGCCGCCTGCTCGAAGCCGCGCAGGGCAGCCTCGATCTGCTTTACGAAGGCGAAGCCGGCTCGGCGCACGAGCGCATTTCCCGCGCGCAGTCGCTGCTGCGTCCGCTGCAGGACCTTGACCCGCAGCTTGCCGCGGTGGCGCCCATGCTGGAGGAGGCAGCCATCCGCGTGGCCGAAGCCGCCCGGGAACTGGGCCGCTATGCCGAATCGCTGGACCTGGACAATGCCCGTCAGGGCAACGTCGAGAAACGCCTCGCCGCCATGGAGGAACTGGCGCGCAAGCACCGCTGCACGCCGGCCGAACTGCCCGCACACCATGCGCAGCTGCGCGCCGAGCTGCAGCAGATGGAGACTGCCGACCAGGACATCGCCACGCTGCGGCGCCAGAGCAGCGAGGCGCTGGCCGCGCTACGCGAGTTGGCCGCCAAGCTCACGGCCGCCCGCGCCACCGCTGCCCGCGCCTTCAGCAAGGACATTAGCGTGCGCATGCAGACCCTCGGCATGGCCGGTGGCCGCTTCCAGGTCGAGGTTTCGCCGCACGCCTCTGCCGAACCGCAGCCCCATGGCCTCGACCAGGTGGAATTCCGCGTCACGGCCAATCCCGGCCAGCCGCTGCGTCCACTGGCAAAAGTGGCCTCCGGCGGCGAACTCGCGCGGCTGTCGCTGGCCGTGCAAGTGGCCTCCACGGCCGGCGAGAGCCGCAGCATGGTCTTCGACGAAGTGGACTCGGGCATCGGCGGCGCCGTGGCCGAAATCGTCGGCCGCGAGCTGCGCGGGCTGGGCGAGCGCGGGCAGGTGTTCTGCGTCACTCACCTGCCGCAGGTGGCCGCGCAAGCCCACCGGCATCTGCGCATCGCCAAGCTCACCGATGGCAAGACCACCCGCATCCAGGTGGTGGAGCTCACCGGCGAGGAACGGGCGGCAGAGCTGGCACGCATGCTGGGCGGCGCGCAGATCACGGCCAAGGCGCTGGATCACGCGCGGGAAATGCTCACCGCAGCCGACAGCGCTCCCTCGGCCGCGCCTGCCCCCGCCGCTCGCGGGCGGCGCCGCCCGCGCTGAAAGCGCGGGTGTGTGGGCAGCTAGTGTCCCGTCCCGTTAATTCGTAACATGTCAATTGTATGCTTCAGGGGTGTCTTTGGACACGGAGATCCCCGATGGCCCGACCGAAGGCACAACTGCTCTTGAGCACAGAGGAGCAGGTCGAACTGACCTCGTTTGCCAGCTCGCGTTCGATACCGGCGGCGCTGGCGCAGCGCGCCCGTATCGTGCTGGCCTGCACGACAGGCGAGTCCAACAGCGCGGTAGCCCGAGGCCTGCAGCTGACCAATGCCACGGTAGGCAAGTGGCGCGCCCGGTTCATCCAACACCGCATCAGCGGACTGTACGATGAGTTGCGACCCGGTCGGCCCCGCACGGTGGGGGATGAACAGGTGGCCGGTCTGATCCGAAGAACCCTGCAACACAAGCCCAAGGATGGCGCCACGCACTGGAGCGTGCGCCGGGCGGCGCAGGAAAGCGGTATCTCCAAATCCACCGTTCACCGCTACTTCCAGCTCTTCAGCATCAAGCCGCATCGCAGCGAGAGCTTCAAGTAGTCCACCGACCCGTTTTTCATCGAGAAGCTGCGCGATGTGGTGGGTCTGTACCTGAACCCGCCGCACAATGCACTGGGGCTCAGCGTGGATCAGAAAAGCCAGATGCAGGCTCTAGAGCGCACTCAGCCCACGTTGCCGCTGGGCCTGGGCTACGTCGAAGGCATCACGCAGACTACAAGCGCCAAGGTACCACTACGCTGTTTGCCGCGTTGGACGTGCTCAACGGCAAGGTGATCACCGAGTGCAAGCTGCGTCATCGCCATCAGGAGTTTCTGGCGTTCCTGCGCCCGGATCGATCAGAGCGTGCCGCAACGGCTGGATATCCATCTGATCGCGGACAACTACAGCACTCACAAGCATGCCCGGGTGAAGGCCTGGCTGGCGCGCAGGCCGCGCTGGCATATCCACTTCACTCCCACCTTCAGTTCCTGGCTCAACCAGGTCGAGCGCTTCTTCACGCTGATCAGCGACAAAGCCATCCGTCGCGGCTCCTTCCACAGCGTCAAAGACCTGGTTGCCAAAGTCGATCACTTCGTCACCAAGTACAACAAGCAATGCAGCCCCTTCGTATGAACAGCCACCGCTGACTCGCTCCTCGAAAAGCTCTAGCGCCCTGCGGCAGAGACCCCAACATACAGCCCATCCTAGTCGGCCCGATGCGTATCAAGACGCTGGAGTGATCCTGCCTCTGCACTATCAAGATGGCCACTGCCTGTAATCGAGCGCGGCGCGTCAAGCACCGACGACATTCAGGAAAGTATGTGAAAGACGAATCTCCTCGCCAACACCACGTCTTTCTACTCGCGTGATACTGGCCAGGCACCAAGACCACGCCGCCTAGATAACAGAGCCACACCCGAACTGGGCCACGGCGCGAAATAGCATAGCCGAGACTGATCCTGATATTGCGCTTCTAGCGGTGCGATAGATCAGTATCTCCATCCCGCCGTCTTGACAGCATGATATGAGGTACGGCACTTTCTAAATAACTAGGTTATCGATGTTTTCGGATGTCAGCCTTCAGCGATCGGACTCCGCCTATGCCTCTCTCACACTACAGGGACGAGCAGTGATGAAGTATCTGGCGTCGGCTCATGTTGACCCCAGCGGGAAAGTCATGGACAGCCCCATCCGCAAGCTCATCAAACTGGCTGGCTCACCATGACCCGGCTGCCGACTTCGCTGCAGGTCAATTCCGCTTCGACAGCAGGCAAGGTCTACGGGAGCAGAACGTACGCCTGGTATGTGGTGGTAATCCTGACCGTCACATACACGATCTCCTTCATAGATCGGCAGATCATGGCGCTGATGATCGGGCCAATCCGAGTCGACCTCGCAATCACGGATACCCAGGTCAGCCTGTTGATCGGTCTTGCGTTCGCAATGTTCTACACGCTCCTGGGACTGCCGATCGCCCGACTCGCTGATCGCTACAGCCGCCGCGCCATCATCTCGGTGGGGATTGCCATCTGGTGCGCCATGACAGCGGCTTGCGGAATGGCCCAGACCTATCCACAGCTATTCCTCGCTCGTATCGGCGTAGGGGTTGGCGAAGCAGCGCTGAGTCCGAGTGCGCTATCTCTTATTAGCGATATATTTCCCCCGGAACGCCGTGGTCGCGCAATCGCGTTCTACAATATGGGTATCTCGCTCGGCTCGGGGCTCGCCATGATCATCGGCGGCCAATTGATAGCAATCGTGGGCGAGGCCGAGCGCAGCGCCTGGCCAGTTTTCGGCGAACTCTATGGCTGGCAAAAGATCTTCGTCCTCGTAGGTCTGCCTGGGCTACTCATGGCTATCCTCATGTGGACTGTACGTGAACCGGAGCGCCGGGAGAGGCTGGTGGCACAGCCCGGAAAAGACGGTGCGATTCCCGTCCGGGACGTCATACATTTCCTCGGCACCCGGTGGCGGCTCTACGGTAGCCACTTCCTCGGTCTTTCCGTGAACGCGATTCTCACCTACGGCTTCTTGGCCTGGATACCCCAGATGTTCATCCGGACATGGGGTTGGTCGGTTGCGCAGATCGGCATAGCCTACGGCATCATCACACTCATTTCGGGCGCCCTCTCGGTGCTGTTCGTCGCAGGTTTCGCCCGCTACTTCACTTCTCGCGGTCACTCCGATGTATACATGCGAGTTGCACTGTGGGCCTGCGCAGTCGGCGTACTTGGCGCGATCCTCGTGCCGCTGGCGCCCACCCCCACAATCGCTGTCCTCGCCTTGATTCCGGTATCCGTAGGCACGATTGCCGCAACCGGCGCCGGGCTCACCGCCCTGATGGTCGTCACTCCGAACCAAATGCGTGCACAGGCCTCGGCCGCCTACTATCTCGTCGTCAATTTGGTCGGCCTCACCCTCGGACCGACAGGCATTGCACTCATGACGGACTATGTGTTCCGAAATGATCTTATGCTGCGGTACTCGATACTAGTGATCTCAGCGCTAGCTGGGCTTCTGGCGGCAGTCTGCCTGACCTATAACCTGCGCCAGTACCGCAAAGCGGTCGCGGAATCGGCTAGCTGGAGCGCCGCCTCATCGTCGAGCACGCATTGAGCTTCGAACTCATCGAACTCAGACACCGTTGCGTCCTCGCATTCCCAGCGGGCGTCAGTTCGTCACCTTGCCGAGCCACCGGGCGGTAAGCGCTGCGACACTCTGTTCGAAGTTGTCCACCACGTTCTTGAACGCTTTGGCGACGTCGGACTCGGGCGCCCCGATCACATAGGGCGTGCCCTCGTCGCTACCGGCCGCCGCGCCGTCGCCTGTGCAACTGCGGACGCCATCGTAACGACCACCGCATCAGTGAGATCCTGGATGTACTGCATCAGGCTGACTGTCTCGGTTTCAGTACCCGCGGGCAGGTCGACGATTAAGTAGTCGAGCTCACCGTAGTCGACATTCGAGCAGAACTCCTCGGTTGCAGTCGGCGCGCAGTTTCACGTCCTTCACGCCAAGCATGCGCGGCACCGACGGACCGTCGAAGTCGGAATCGAGAATGCAGACTTTCGAGCCGCGCTTCTTCAGAACGTCGCCGGCGTATTGGCACTGAACATCAGCGCATCCACATCGCCGATATTGCGGAAGCGATGCGGGATGCGACTTTCGAAGTAGTAGGCTTCGCCGGCGCGCAGCACCCGCACCTGGTCGCCCACGGTGATTTCCACTTCGCCCTGCACGATAATGCCGCCCTCCTCGCCGTCGTGATTGAGCATTTCCTCGCCGGTGTCCGCACCCGGCGGGATCACTTCGCGCAGGATGCACATCGCGCGTTGCGGACGGCGCTGGCCAATCAAAAAATAATGGATGCCGGCGTTGCCCACGTCGGGCAGCTCATCGGCGGCGTAGAAGGGCGAATCCCCAGCAGCCTCGATGTCGAGCGTAAAGAAATCGGCTAGCGAAATCGGGATACCGTCGAGCACCTTCTTCAGCGAGCTGACCGACGGGCTGACCTTGTCCTGCTCGATCAGCGAGATCGTGCTGTTGGTCACTCCCACACGCCTGGCCAGTTCGCGCTGACTCAGACCTTTGCCGATGCGGACACGCTGCAGGCGAGCGCCAATCTCCATTACCCATCCCTCATAGCTAATGTTGTCAAATAATTTACAAAAAATCTATCTTGTAAAATTTTTTCAACGCCCCTAATATCATGTGCGACTCCAACCCGCCCCACCAACATCGCCTTGCGCCCAAGGCCACCGCATGAACACCATTCCGCACTATATCAACGGCTCCCGCGTTGAAGGCACGTCGGGCAAGAGCCTACCCGTTACCAACCCCGCCACCGGCGCAGTCACCGGGCAGGTGGCGTTGGCCAGTGCCTCCGAAGTCGATGCTGCGGTGCAGGCCGCCGCTGCCGCCTTCCCAGCTTGGTCGAATACGCCGGCGGTGCGGCGCGCGCGGGTGATGTTCAAGCTCCTCGACCTGCTCAACCGGCACCGCGATGACCTGGCACACCTTATCACCGCCGAGCACGGCAAGGTGTTCACCGATGCCCAGGGCGAGGTGACCCGCGGCATCGAGGTGGTCGAGTTCGCCTGCGGCATCCCGCAATTGCTCAAGGGCGACTACACCGAACAGGTATCCACCGGCATCGACAACTGGACTATGCGTCAGGCGCTGGGCGTGGTCGCCGGCGTCACGCCGTTCAACTTCCCGGTGATGGTTCCCAGCTGGATGTTCCCGGTGGCCATTGCCTGCGGCAACACCTTCGTGCTCAAGCCCAGCCCCATCGACCCCAGCGCCACGCTGCTCATCGCCGACCTGCTCAAGCAGGCCGGCCTGCCTGACGGTGTGTTCAATGTGGTCCACGGCGACAAGGTGGCGGTGGATGCCCTGCTGGAACACCCGAAGGTGGCGGCTATCAGCTTCGTCGGCTCCACGCCCATCGCCAATTACATCTACGAAACCGGCGCGCGTCACGGCAAGCGCGTGCAGGCGCTAGGCGGCGCCAAGAACCACATGGTGATCATGCCCGACGCCGCTCCCCATCAGGCCATCGACGGCCTGATTGGCGCGGCCTATGGCTCCGCCGGCGAGCGCTGCATGGCCATCTCGGTGGCGGTGATGGTCGGCGATGCCGCCGACAAGCTGATGCCGGAACTGGTCGAGCGCACTAAGGCGCTGAAGATCCTCGACGGCGAGGATCTGGCCGCCGAGATGGGGCCGATCGTCACCCGCGCCGCGCATCAGCGCATCACCAACTACATCGCCATCGGCGAACAGGAAGGCGCGAAACTGCTGGTGGATGGCCGTGGTTTCGACGGCAGCAAGGCTCGCGCAGGCACCGGCACCAACACCTCCGGCGGTTTCTGGATGGGCGGCACCCTGTTCGATCATGTCACCCCGGACATGCGCATCTATAAAGAGGAGATCTTCGGCCCGGTGCTGGCCGTGGTGCGCGTCAAGACCTTCAGCGAGGCGGTGGACATCATCAACGCCCATGAATTCGGCAACGGCGTGAGCTGTTACACACGCGACGGCAATGTGGCGCGCGAGTTCGCCCGCCGCATCCAGGTCGGCATGGTCGGCATCAACGTGCCGATCCCGGTGCCCATGGCCTGGCATGGCTTCGGCGGCTGGAAGCGCAGCCTGTTCGGCGACATGCACGCCTACGGCGAGGAAGGCGTGCGCTTCTACACCAAGCAGAAATCAGTGATGCAGCGCTGGCCGGAAAGCATCTCCAAGGGCGCCGAGTTCGCGATGCCCACAGCGAAGTGACCGCAATCCATCCCACTCGCTCTTGCAAGGCCGCACCATGACTGATCTCGACGCCCTCGCCTACGAACTCGACCGCGCCTATGTCTTCCACTCCTGGTCGGCCCAGGCCGCGCTCAAGCCGCTGGTCATCGCTGGCGGCCTGGGCACCAAGGTCTGGGACCACAGTGGCCGCACTTACCTGGATTTCTCCAGCCAGCTGGTCTACACCAACGTCGGGCACCAGCACCCCAAGGTCATCGCGGCCATCACGAAGCAGGCGCAGACGCTGACCACCGTCGCCCCGGCCACCGCGAACCTCGCCCGTGGAGAAGCCGCCAAGCGCATCGTCGAGCTGGCCCCTGCGGGCCTCGGCAAGGTGTTCTTCACCAACGGCGGCGCCGACGCCAACGAGAATGCGATCCGCATGGCACGGCTGTTCACGGGCCGCGACAAGGTGCTGTCCACGTATCGCAGCTATCACGGCAACACCGGCGCCGCGATCGCGAGCACCGGTGACTGGCGCCGCGTCCCCAATGAATATTCCCGCGGGCACGCCCACTTCTTCGGGCCGCACACCTATCGCAGCGAGTTCTGGTCGAACTCCCCCGAGCAGGAGACCGAGCGCGCGCTCACCCACCTGCGCCGGATCATCGAATCCGAGGGGCCGGCGTCGATCGCGGCGATCCTGCTGGAGTCGGTGCCCGGCACCGCCGGCATCTTCCCGCCGCCGCCCGGCTATCTGCAGGGTGTGCGCGCCCTGGCCGACGAGTTCGGGATCATCTACATCGCCGACGAGGTGATGGCCGGGTTCGGCCGCACCGGCGCTTGGTTCGCTTTCGGGCAGCACGGCGTAGTGCCCGACCTGATCACCTTCGCGAAAGGCGTGAACTCGGGGTACGTCCCCGCGGGCGGCGTGGTCATCAGCGACCGCATCGCGCATGCCTTCGACGAGCGGGTTTTCCCGGGCGGCCTCACCTACAGCGGCCACCCGCTGGCCATGGCCTCCATCGTCGCGGTGATCGACACCATGAAGGAAGAGCGCATCGTCGAGCACGCCGCGAAGATCGGCACCGACCACCTCGGGCCAGCGCTGGCGAAACTGGCCGAAAAGCACGCCATCATCGGCGATGTGCGCGGCCTGGGCGTGTTCTGGGCCATCGAGCTGGTGGCCGACGGCGGCACCAGGGCGCCGCTGCCGGCCGCTGCCATGGGCCGGATCAAGACCGAGCTGTTCGCCCGCAACCTCATCTCGTTCGTGCAGGACAACCGCATCCACGTCGTCCCGCCCTGCGTGGTCACCCCCGAGGAGATCACCCAGGCGATCGGCATCTACGACGAGGTGCTGAGCCTGGTAGCCAAGACGCTCTGACAGTGGTGGAACGGCGGGTGGTGCCCGGAGCGCACCGCCCGCAACGACGAGTCCGTTGAGAGATGAATTGTGAAGATTCTGAGCCAGTAAGCAGTAACGGCAAATGCCAATAAGGAAAACGTACATGAATGCGCACAAAGTTCAGATGACTGGGGTGGTCACGAAGTTCGGGAAAGTCAAAGGCATGCTGATCCGTGGAGGGGTTGCAGGCGCGGTAGCTCTTGCAACGCTAGGTGTGGAAGCTCAGGAAGAGCCTGCCAGTTCATCCAGTGGTGGTCTCTCCGAGCTTGTGGTTACAGCTACCAAGCGAAGCGAGCAACTTGTATCCGTTGCTCAGTCAATTACCGCACTGCCAGAGCGTGCGCTGACAGAGTTCAATATCCAGGGATTTAGTGATTATGGGAACAAGATACCGAACCTGAGCTTCAATGAGGGTGGTGCCGGCATGCGCGCCAGCTTCACGCAGCAGCGTGGAGTAACGATTCGCGGAATAGTAGGTCTGAACACGACCGCAATGTATATCGATGATACGGCCGTTCCTGTCTCGCAGAATCCAAGGATTGTCGACATCGAACGAATCGAAGTGTTAAAGGGTCCTCAAGGAACGCTCTATGGCTCCGGTGCGATAGGTGGAACGATTCGGCTGATTACCAAGCAGCCATCTCTCACCGAGGATAGCTTGAAGGTAATGGGGCAAGGGGGCTTCACGCACCGCGGCGGTTCAGCTGATTTCGGCGGAAATGCCGTCGGAAACTTCGTCCTCGTTCCAGGAAAGCTCGCTGTTAGGACAATGGCATTTGTCAATCACGATTCCGGGTATGTAACGCGCGAATTCCCCTTGGTTCCTGGTGCGGTGACGATGACGCGCGTCCGTGATACTGGCGCGGTAATGTCGTATGGCGGCTCCATTTCTCTAAGGGCGGAGCTAACGGAAAACCTGGTTGGAAACCTGAAATTCATGGCGCAGCAGGATGACTATCCAAATGGCTTTCCGCTGGTTTATAGAGGGCTTGATAAATATGATCCTTCGACATACACGATTCATCGCGAATACAACGCGCCGGAAACCGGAAAGAGTGGCTGGTATCTTCCCGCACTGACGCTTTCCTATAATCGCGATAACTGGAGTTTGGTGTCTGCTACCAGCTTCTATTCTCGCAAATCCTCAGACATGCTTGATTCCAGTGAGGCGATGCATCAAGTCATGGCCTCGAGGTACAACAATTTCCAGTTTGCCGGACCAGCCTGGGGTGGACGTGATCCCTCTACTACGAACAGGTTCCAGCAGGAGTTGCGTGGGACCGCAGATATCGGCCCTGTCAAGTTGATAGGTGGTGGCTACTACAGTCGTGCAAGGAACGTGGACATCTTTGTCGATCGGGAGATCCCTGGATTTGTCGGCTCAGGTTTCGAGCCCGTTGGTACGACGACGAACATGTACTATCTACGCCATACATTTCAAACAGCCACTGAGAAAGCGTTGTTTGGAGAGTTGTCGTTCCAGCCCATTCAGCAATTGACATTCACGGCGGGATTGCGCAGGTATTGGCTCGATCAGGACAATGCGGTGAGAGAATCTGGGTTTCTCCTGAATCTCAATACACCAAGAACTGTATATACCGGATCAAGTGAGAGCGGGTTCAGCCCAAAATTTGCTGCACAGTTCGAGCCTAATCCAGATACCAATATTTACGTGACGGCAGCAAAGGGATTTCGCCCAGGAGCACCGGGAAGTCCCGTGACTCCTTTCTGCGCCGCCGATCTGGCACGATTGGGTCTAACGTTTGACGACGTATTGAAAGGATACAAATCGGATAGCGTCTGGACCTACGAGGCGGGCGTGAAGCGGCAGATCGCAAACTCACGCGCGCTCATCACGGGTGCCGTGTTCCAGACCAACTGGAGCAATATTCAGCAGCTTGTTTCACTGTCGGGATGCAGTCAGAACATTACAGGAAATGCCGGGGCGGCTCGCGTACGTGGATTCGAATCTGAGTTCAGCGGAAATATCACTGAGGCTCTCATGGTCCGGATGGGCTTCGGCTACATAGATGCAGTCATTACTGACGACAATCAGGGTGCGACCGGTCAGAAGGTCGGGGATCGGCTGTTCGGAGTGCCGAAAAGCAATGCCACCATCGGAGCGGTATATACAAAGGCTCTCGGATCCAATCTGGAAGGTGTTCTGTCTGCTGACTGGTCGTTCGTCGGCTCCAGCGTAACAATGAACAACGGTACCGTTACGGCGGAGAGGCGTGGATCCTATAACATTCTCAATATGAGATTCGGCGTACGGCGGAATGACAGTGAACTCTCGTTCTATGTCAATAATCTGACCAATACAATTGCGAACTATGGCGATCACGTCCCTGTTATCACAGAAACGGTAACGCTGACCGATGGTAGGCGCGCTCCGTACACTGAAGTGATGGTGTCGCGACCAATACAGTTCGGAATCCAGTTGCGTCACGGATTCTAAGGAAACGGAGGGCATGCTGGCATTGCATGGCAATGTCAGCATGAACTTTCCGGTAGCAAGAACGATTTGTATGGGAGTGATCGGTAGTAACCATCTCCCCCGGCGAAGCCGGGGGCTTTCAAGGAGATAGAGATGGTCCCTGAAGTCGTGAACACATCAAGGGTAACGCTGGTTGATGAAGTCCCTGACGCGCCGGGAAACCTTGAGCACCACATCCCTCTGGCCCCGACAAGCCTGGTCGCCGTGCATCCGAGTCTGCTTGCCGTGCAGCAGGTACGGCAACGCATCCCGGTCGGCCGCTTCCCTAAGGATTGACGAAATGAACCCGAGCAAAGACAGACCGCATCCGGGAGTTTGCTGGCTTTCCTGGCTACTGCTGTTCGCGGGCTGGGAAGCCGCCATGGCCGCCGTACCGGATCTTGCCGGCGTGTACGACTTCCCTGGCGGCGTCTACAGCGAACTGGATCCGGGGCTCGGCGAGCTCAAGCCTATCAACAACCACGGCGACGAAGCCACGGCACATCTGGTGCCCTGGGCACGCGCCAAGATGGAAGCCAGCGCAGACTACAGCGCGATTGACGACTATGGCGCGGTGTGCGGACCGACCGGATTCTTCCGCCTTCCGACCACCATAGTGGGTTACATGGTACTGCAGTCGCCCACCCAGATCTGGCTGGTGTCGATGAGTCTGGCGGAGGTCGGCGTGCGTCGCGTGTATCTCACGGACAAGCATCCACGCACGCTGCGTCCCAGCTGGAATGGCCACTCGATAGGACACTTCGAAGGCGACACGCTGGTCGTGGATACTGTCGGCTTCAACGACAAGTCGTGGCTGGGTTCGGAACTGCAGCCGCACACCGAAGAGCTGCACGTGGTCGAGTACATCAAGACCGTGAAGGAAGGCAGGTACCTGGAGATCCGCTCGGTCATCGACGACCGCAAGGCGCTTACGGGTCCCTACACCTACACCCGTTACTACAAGCGCGTCGACAAACCCTACGAAGCCGTGGAATACGGCTGCAATCAGGACGCCGATTCCCAGGAGACCTGGGCGCACATGCGCGATGAGGCGATCAAGCAATTCGATATCAATCGCCAGAATTCCCAATCCACCGGGGAGAAGACCCAGTGAAGCGCCCTCACCACGATTTCATGCACCGCGCAGCATCCCTGCTCTGGTGCGCAGTACTGGCAGCGGCCTCGCCCTTGAGCATCGGCGCGGCCCCGGGCAAGCCGGGATCACCGGACAGCCTGGCCGGCATCTGGCAGAGCATTCCCGACGGCAAAGTGCTGCCCGGCGGAATGAAAAACAGCGGTTCGCCGTCCGAGATCGTCACCCTGCCGGGCGCGACAAAGCCGGTAAAGGGAGAGGCCGGCCAGCAGGACCCCTACAAGCTGTGCCAGGCGGTCGGAGCGTTCCGGATGATGGCGCTGCCGGACATCAGGATGGAGTTCGTGCCGGCACCCGGCCGGCTCGTCATGCTGTTCGAAGACATCTCGCATGGCCACATGCGTTCGCTGTACACCGATCGCAGCACCCACCCTGCCGATTACCAGCCCAGGTATGCATTCCAGGGCGATTCGATCGCGCATTGGGAGGGTTCCACACTGGTGGTGGATACGACAGGTTTCAATCAACGCACCTGGCTCAATGACTCCACGATCGCAAGCGATGCGCTGCACCTGGTGGAGCGCATCCGGCCACTCCCGGATGGCCGCCATCTCGAGTACCGCATGACGGCCACCGATTCAAAGTCGCTCGCAAAGCCGTATTCCTACGTTCGTTACTTCCAGCGCAGCGATGCACCGATCGAAGACGACAGCTGCCACATTGAGAACTCCTGGACTCCCGGACCCTGATCCATTCACTTCCGATGAGGTATTGCGTCATGAATCGATCCATTTTCCGCACCTTGGCTCTTGTCGTATCCGGCGCCGCGGGCGCTGCCCTCGCGCATCACTCGGCGGCAATGTACGACGCCAGCAAGACCAGCGAGCTCACCGGAACCATCCAGCGCGTGCAGATCACCAATCCGCACTCCTGGTTCTGGGTACGGACATCGGACAGTTCCGGCAACCAGGGCGCGCTCTGGAGCTTCGAAGGCGGCAGTGCCAACAACGTGGTACGCAAGTTGGACGGAGTCGACGCAAAAGAATACTTTGCGGCCGGCCAGAAGGTAAAAGTGAGCTACCACCCACTGCGTGATGGCCGCCCATCCGGGGAGCTGCTGACGATAACCTTTGAAGACGGCCGTTCATTTGTAGCCATATCCGGTGCCCGTGTCCCGTCGGGCCCGCCGCCGGGAAATGGGCAGGCACCCAGCCAGTAACTGGTGCTGGCAGCACTGTGCTACGCGGTCGCAGCGATCACGGTGCCCAAGCTCGCGCAGCGGGACAGCGCCGAGGCCATGGTGTTCTGGTTTCTCGTGCTGCTCGCCTTGTTCGGCAGCCTCACCGCGGCATTCGACTGGCACCCGGTCATCATGCGCATCTGTGGGTCATCGCGATGATCGGCATCACCGGCGCATTGGGGCAGATCACGCTGACGCATGCCTTCCGGCTGGGCGAGGTCGAGAAGCGGACGGATTCTAGGGGCGTGGCCGTCAGGCGGCCGTCCCTGCCCGACGTAAAGCCCATTCCACGAACATCAGGCCGGGCTGAAAAGATCTTTGAATGTCCTATCGTCTGAGTTTGTCGCTGTGGCTCCCGAATCTTATGCGGTAAGAAGCTCAGTTCTTAATCTCAGTACTCTCACCGGATGAAGGAACGATCTTGAAAATTGGTATCGAAGCTGGTGGAACTTTCACAGATGTGGTGGCTCTCGACGAAAGCGGCGACGCGATCATCAACACCAAGGTGTTCTCGACACCTCACGATCCATCTGAGGCAGTCAGCAATGGTCTGTCGCTCATCGGATCGGAGCTTCTGGCAAACGCGTCGCTCCTTCACGGATCCACAGTTGCCACGAACGCGCTGATCGAACGAAAAGGGGCGCGGGTCGGCTTGATCACGACCAAGGGGTTCAAGGACGTGGTGTATCTGCGTCGGCAGAGCCGAAGCAGAATGTACGACCTGAGGTATGTACCGCCGAGTCCTTTTGTGGAGCCCAATGCTATCGTAGAGGTGAAAGAGCGAATCGATGCGGGCGGGAACGTGATCGAAACACTCGATCTCGCCGGTCTGAAGGATTCGGTGCATAGGATGCTCGACAAAGGAATTGAGAGCATCGCAGTCGCCCTTCTGCACTCGTATGTGAACCCTACCCATGAGAACCTTGTCAAAGAGCATGTAGCCGAGTGTTTCCCCGGTATCCGCATCGCGATCTCATCGGAGAGCGCAAGAGAATTCAGGGAATATGAAAGAACCACGACCGTTACGGCAGACGCATTTCTTAGGCCGGTCGTTTCAGGGTATCTCGAGCGGCTTGCGGAACGTGCTCAGGCATTGGGTTTGAAGGATGTGCGTATCATGCAGTCGAACGGCGGGACAGTTCCTCTCGCGACTGCGGCGAATCTGCCGCTCACCATGCTCAGATCGGGGCCCGCTGCAGGGGTGTCCGGCGCAATCGCGTTTGCTCAGAACGTTGGCATTCACGACATCATCACGATGGACATGGGGGGCACCAGCGTCGATATCGCCGTGATTACCAGCGGGATTCCCGAAACGACTCAGGACATCGAGGTCGACAGGCTCACTGTACGCACATCGACTATCGATATTCTTGCAGCTGGCGCCGGCGGGGGCAGCATCATCGGCTACGATTCCGGTGGTCTCCTGACTATCGGGCCGGAGTCTGCCGGCGGCGATCCCGGGCCCGCCTGCTACGGACGTGGCGGACTACGTCCGACCGTCACCGATGCAAACGTGGTGCGCGGACTCATTCAACCGGGAGCGTTCCTCGGCGGACGACGGACTCTCGACGTGGATGCCGCTCGACGTGCGATGAGCGGCATCGCCGAACACCTCGGCAGAAGCGTTGAGGAGCTTGCCGAGGATATTTACAATCTCGCGAACAGCCAGATCGCTGGCGCGATTCGCCTCGCGACCATCGAGAGGGGATACGAGGCTTCGGAATACACGCTCGTGAGCTATGGAGGGGCTGGACCTCTTCATGCAGCTGCTGCAGCTGGCGAGGTCGGAATCAAACGGGTGCTTATCCCTCCCTTCGCCGGTCTTGTCTCGGCGTACGGCCTGCTGGCTTCTGGCTTCAAACGCATGTTCGGAATCACCAATCTCATCGAGCTGCCCAACAACGAGGAAGAGCTCAAGCGCCTCGTCGACCAGCTCTACTCCGAGGCAAAGGAGCAGTTGCGCTCCGAAGACAGCGATAGAGAAGGCCTGGTATACACGTTCACCGCAGATATGCGGTATCGAGGGCAAGGGTTCGAGATCAGTGTTCCAGTGGGAACCAGAGCCGATCTCAATGAAGCGAAACTGGTGCAGGCGTTCCACGACGCACACCTTCGTCGGTACGGCCATAGCGACGAGACCGGGATTGTTCAGCTTGTAACACTGCGACTGATGGTGAGCGAAGCTCTCGAAGCGCTGAAGTTGCCGAAGGTGCAACATGAAGAAAAAGGCAGGGAGGTGCGCGCTTCCATCCTCGAAGGTTACAAAGACGTTGAGGCCTTGTTCATACATCGCCAGCACTTGAAGCAGAACCAGGCATATCAGGGGCCGGTCATCGTTCAAGACGATAATTCGACAAGCTACGTCCCGACAGGCTGGACTATGCACGTCGACGCAGAAACGAATCTTATTCTGGAGCGTGCATAGACATGGAATCGGCAAAGCTTGCCCTGATCAAGACCGCATTTGATTCGGCTACCCGCGAGATGGCGGTGAATCTTCAGCAGTCTGCGATCTCATCGATCGTTCGAGAAGCTGCGGATTTCTCGGTCGCCCTCACCGACAGCCAGGGTGAAGTGTTCGCTCAGGCCGAATGCATCCCGATTATGACCGCCGGAATCTCTCTCGCTATCGAGCAGATGAGCGAGAACATAGACGTATCGTCGTTGAAAGATGGGGACGCCATCCTCATGAACGATCCGTATACCGGTGGCCAGCACCTGCAGGACATCTATCTCTTCATGCCGGTGTTCCATGGGGACAAGTTGGTGGGCTATAGCGCGTCAACCGCTCATCATGTGGACATCGGCGGTTCTCACGCGGGATTGTCGGCCTATGCCACCGAGGTGTACCAGGAGGGGATTCAGATCCCTTACGTCAGGTTCTCCATCGAGCGAGACTTCATGGCGAAAGACGGATTCGTCCGACGCATGATCGAAGCCAATGTCAGAACTCCAGCTGCGGTCACGGGCGACCTGAAGGCGCAGTTCTCCGCGAATATGATTGGCGCGACTCGGCTCATCGAGATCTGCAATCGCTTCGGTATCGACGAATGCCTCAACGCCATGGAGGCCCTGAAAGACTACGCTGAAGAGCGAGTGACGTTCGGCCATCGGAAGGCTTCCCGATGGCGAGTACTCCGCTTCGGAAACGTTGGACATCACTCCCTGGGGTGGCGACATTGCCGAAATTCGCGGTGTTGTTCGAATCAGCGGAACAGACATCACCGTTGATTTCGAAGGAACTGCCGCGCAGATCGCTGGCAATATCAACTGCCCGTATGCTTCCACCGTATCCGCGGTTCAGTCTGCTCTGCGCTGCATGCTGGACGAGGAAGGCCTCATCTTCAACCAGGGGGCCAACCGCCCGCTGACGGTGCATGCACCCAAGGGAAGTATCTTGAACCCGAATTTTCCAGCGGCTGTGCGTGCCAGGCTCACTCCCGCTTCGCGCGTCTTCGACATCGTCGTCAGAGCGCTTGGTAAGGCCAACCCCGACAGCGCGGTCGCGACGGGCTACGACACCACGAGCGCGGTTGCGCTGAGCAGCTTTGACCCGGAAAAAGGTTATGCAGTCACCATGGAAATTCTCGGCGGCGGATGGGGTGGTGCCTGTGGCCAGCATGGCGCGGAGGGGCTTGATAACCCGATTTCCAACTGCGCAAACGCTCCTGTTGAAGCGCTCGAAGTCGACTTCCCGAGTTTCCGGATTGTAGAGTATTCGCTCCTTGACGGATCCGGTGGCGTTGGCGAATACGCGGGCGGACGAGGGATTCGACGGGTCTACGAGGCTACTCGAGATGGCGTAAAGGTCGCTGGGTACGGAGACCGGCATCGTGTCGGAGCCTCGGGGCTATTGGGCGGTGGCCCCGGAGGGGTCGGAGCTTTCAAGATTCGACGATCGAATGGCTCGGTCGAGGTACTGCCCAATGTGTACGAGGCAGTCCTCGGCCGTGGCGATCGCCTTGTGATCGAAACCGGCGGCGGCGGTGGATATGGCACCCCTCCTACGAGGGGTTGAAGGCAAGGTATCGAGTACGATGGAGTGGCCAATCAGGTCATCGAGCGGACCGGATTCGCCATCGCTGACGAGCCAGGCGTTCTCCATGTCGCGCTCGACGATACAGCGACGTTCCAGCAACCGACCGAAGCGCGCGGATGTGCTGCACAAGGGATTGCAGCTCGGCCGATGTGGCTGGCGGTACATGCCGAAACACCGGCGGACCGCGTTCCACCGGCAGCAGATACACGCCGTCGAGGAAGAACATAGCGCGGCCGTCTCGGACATGTGCCGCGCGCCGCGCCGCCGCGTTGCAGCCCTCGGCAAGTGAGCTGAACGCAGTTACTTCTCTGCCATCTCCTTCATGGATTTGAGAGCAGCTTCGAAGCGTGTGCGCCGCGCTGCGATGTCGGCGTCTTTCTCGGCTTTGCCGGCCTTGTCGGAGCTGTCGTACATCAGTGTGTAAATGAGCTTCGAGGTCTTGCCCGTCACGGGTCTTGCCTCGAGGAAACCATGGTAGAGGTTGTAGAACTGGTCCGGCTTCACAGGCCAAGTGTAGCCATAGGACAAATCCGTTTTCGCGACCAGGACTTCGGTTATGCGACCGCCATCCAGCACGCGTACGGTGCCGATGTCGCCGTTGCCGGAAGTGATCTGGCAACCGATCTTGAACCACTTCGAGATGTCGCAGTAGCCTCCCACCTTGGCCCAGACTTCTTTCGCCGGTCTTGCGACGTCGGTCTCCATCTTGATCGTGGTGTATTCCGGCACCGCGGCCAGAGCGGTGCCGAAGGCGGCAAGTGTGCTCAGTGCAACCAAAGTCGGCAGACGAGGCATCATTGAATTTCTCTCCACATGGGTCCCGGGTGTGGTTGGGGCTGACCTTTAGTTGCGGGCCAGCGAATTTATGATCCTAACAGCCGGCAGCTGGGCTGCGGTATAGTTTCGCATGCACGAAATCCGCACCTCCATCTCTTTCGGCGGGCTGCTCGACAGGATCGCCGACGACAGGCCCAGCGTCTCGACGGTCCGGTCGCTCAGATACTGACGCGTGCCCTGGAAGGGCTGCATCCGGCGGACGTCGATGTCGACCGGGTCCCTTAGCGGCCGCCGGTCGACGATCCACCGGGCCAGCACCTTATCGGCGTCATCCAGGATTCCTGAGGACTCGACAAGGCCATCGACAAACTCGACATCGAGCGCCGGGTGTTCACGGCTGGCATGGCCAAGAACCGCATGAACATGTTCAAGCCGCTGACCGAGGAAGACCGCAGCCAGACTCGGGTCATGCTCGATGCCATCCACGAGCACTTCCAGGACGTGGTGAGAAGCGGCCGCGGCGCCCGGTTGAAGAAACCGGAAGCGGAACTCTTCACCGGCGACTACTGGACCGGCGATGTGGCCTTCGACTACGGACTGGCGGACCGCCTCTGCAACCTGCAGGACGTACTGGTCAAGGAATACCGCGTGCCGGACGCCAAGGACTACACGCCCAGGCCCACCATCTACGAGGCGTTGTCCAGTGCCATCGGCACGCAGATCGCCAGCCACTTCGGCAGCACGGCCACGGGGTCAGCCGGGCCGATGCTGCTGCCTCCACGATGGCCTGGCACCGGGCCGGGTGCGTACGCCCCCAGCGTCCGTCCTTCGGTCGGGCCATCGGGGATCTCCGTGTCCAAAGAGACCCCTGAAGCATACAATTGATATGTTACGAATTAACGGGACGGGACACTAGTTTCCCTTGCGGGTCGCCGCGGCCCGTGACGGACAATCCGGGCGGCGGCAGCGCCCGTAGATGATCATGGAGTGATCGCGGATCTCGAAGCCATGCTCGGCTGCGATGCGCCGCTGCCGCTCCTCGATCTCTTCATCGACGAACTCCTCGATGCGGCCGCATTCGATGCATACCAGGTGGTCGTGGTGATCGCCCTCATTGAGCTCGAACACCGCCATGCCGTTCTCGAAGTGGTGCCGCGTGACCAGGCCTGCGGCCTCGAACTGGGTCAGCACCCGGTATACGGTGGCAAGGCCAATGTCCTCGTTGGACTCCAGCAGGGCCTTGTAGATATCCTCGGCCGACTTGTGGCGCATGCCGCCGGTTTCGAGGATTTCGAGGATTTTGAGCCGCGGCAGCGTTACCTTAAGCCCGGCTTTTCTCAGGTCCTTGCCTTCCAAGGGAACTCCCGCGATACGTCGGTTAGAATAGCCGTCAGTCTAACCCTCAAAGCCCCTCCATGCGACCCAAGAAACCCGCCGTCATCCTCGCGCTCGCCCTGCTGCTTGCCGGCGCCTCCGGCTGCGTCTACCGCATGCCCATCCTGCAGGGCAATTTCCTCGATCCCAGCCAGGTCGAGCAGCTGCAGACCGGCATGACGCGCTCCCAGGTCTCGTTCCTGCTCGGCACCCCCATGATCCCCACGGGCTTTGATTCGGAGCGCTGGGATTACTTCTACTACGTGAAATCCCGCCGCCTGAGCCACGCGGAGACGCGGCGTCTGACCGTGTTCTTCGAAAACGACAAGGTGGCGCGCATCGAACGGGAGGGCTGACTTCGCTGCCCGGCCCTGCCGCGCTCAGGGCTGCTGGCGCGCGCGCTGCACGAAGGCATCCACCAGTGATCCGGCCATGCGCTCGATCAGCGGTGCCAGCGCCAGGCCCGCAAGACCGCCGGCCGGCTGGAAGCTCAGGTCCAGCTCCACCCGGCACCCGGCAACCGGCGCCGCGCCGCCCTCCTGCCCCAGCGGCGTGAGTGTCCACACCCCTTCGAGGCTCTTGAAGGGCCCCTCCACCAGTTCCATGGTCACGCGCCGGTCGGGCTCGAGGCGGTTGCGCGTGGTGAAGGCCGTGGACAACGGCCCCTTGCCCACCGCCAGGCGTGCAACGATTTCGCCGGGCCTGCGGCTCAATACTTCGGCAGCGGAGCACCCCGGCACAAACTCCGGATACCGCTCCACGTCGTTGATCATCTCGAAGACCTTCTGCGGGGCCGCTGCCACCAGCGCCGACCGCTTCACATTGCGCATGCCCGAGATTGTAGTGGCTACAATGCCGCGGTGAACAAACCGGCCAAACAGACTCCCGCGCTCATCGCCGAGAACCGCAAGGCCCGGCACGAATACTTCATCGAGGAGCGTTATGAGGCTGGCCTTGCGCTGATGGGCTGGGAGGTCAAGTCGCTGCGCGCCGGACGCGCCCAGCTCGCCGAGGCCTATGTGTTCCTGCGCGCTGGCGAGGCCTTCCTGTTCGGCGCCCATTTCTCGCCGCTGAACTCCGCCTCCACCCATGTGATCGCCGATCCCATCCGCACCCGCAAGCTGCTGCTCAACCGCGCCGAACTGGACCGGCTGGTCGGGGCCGTGGAACGCTCCGGCTACACACTGGTGCCGCTGGAGCTTTACTGGAAGAACGGCCGCGCCAAGCTGCGCATCGGTCTTGCCAAGGGCAAGAAACAGCATGACAAACGCGCCTCCGAGAAGGAGCGCGACTGGGCGCGCGACAAGGCGCGCCTGCTGCGCGTGCGTTAGCGCCCGGCCCGCGCATGCGCGCCGCCCCGCTATTGTCCCTGCAGGCGCTGGACACGCTGTGGCTGCAGACCGGCACGGCCTGCAATCTGAGCTGCCCGTTCTGCCACGAAGGTTCCGCGCCCGGGGACACGCGGCTGCCGGCCATGGACTACGATCATGCCTGCCAGGCCATCGACGCCGCGCTGGCGCTGGGCGTGCAGCGTTTCGCCTTCACCGGCGGCGAGCCGCTGATTCACCGCGACATCCTGCGCATCCTGGAATACGCACTGGCGCACCGGCCGGCGCTGGTGCTGACCAACGGCACCGCACCGCTGATCCGGCGGCCGCATCACCTGCAGCGCCTGCGCGCCACGCCGCAGCCGCTGCAGTTCCGGGTCAGCATCGACTATCCGGACGAGGCGCGCCACGACGCCGGGCGCGGCCTGCGCAATTTCCGCAAGGCGCTGCAGGGCCTTGCGCTGCTGCACCAGGCGGGCTTTGCCGTCGGCATCACGCGCCGCCTCGAACCCGGAGAGGACAGCGCCGGCGTCGAAGCGCGTTTTCGCACCTTGCTCGCCCGCCATGGCCTGCCGCCCGACCTGCCGCTGGTGGCCCTGCCGGAGCTGGGCCCCTTGCATGCCACCGATCTGCCCGCCTACGCCTGCGAAACGCCGCCCCCACCCCTGTGTACGGGGAGCCGCACCGTCTGCATGCACGAAGGCCATCTCGCGTACCTGCCCTGCCCGCTGGTGGACGACGATCCGCGTTTTGCGCTCCCGGGCCCGCTGCAGCAGGCCTGCGCCACGCCGGTCGCCGCCGCGCATCCCCGCTGCGCACAGTGCCTGACCATCGGCGTGCCTTCTTTCCCTGCGCCGCATAAGGGCTCATGATCGGTCCCGGACCTCCAGAAACCACAACGAGGGAAAGACCATGAACCTGATCATCTCTCTCATCATCGGCGGCATCGTCGGCTGGCTCGCCAGCATCATCATGAAGACCAACGCCCAGATGGGCTGGATCGCCAACGTGCTGGTCGGCATCATCGGTTCGGCACTGGGATTCTGGGTCGCCGGCTTCCTGGGCTTCGCGGCCACCGGAGGCATAGCGCGCTTCGTGGTGTCGATCGCCGGCGCCGTGCTGCTCATCGTCATCCTGCGGGCACTGGGCGTGTTCAAGAAGGCCTGAAGGGCTGTGCTATAATCTGATCGCTTTGAAGGGGGCGACCGGCTTCGACGTGGGTTGCGAAACTTCAGGGGCGTACCGAGGCGCATGGCCCTCGTTAATCACTGTGCAAATCATAGTTGCCAACGACGACAACTACGCTCTGGCGGCTTAACCCCGCCTAACCTCCGACCCGCTGGTGCCTGTGCCACGGACCCGGGGGACGCGCTCACAGGATCGCGATGCCGCGTGCTACGGGCTGCATCGTTAAGAGACACCGTCAGCTGGCTGAGCGTCTTCCCTGCTGCTCGGGTAGCGTGAGGCGAGAACCCAAAGAGACAGCTACGTACGTAGAGCCTGAAATGTAGTGCTTGCGGACGCGGGTTCGATTAAAGCGAAGGAACGCAATGGTCGCCTTCACCCGTGAGGGTGAAGTGAAAACGGGGCTCATTCGGTGAACCCTTCTGCCGCCGGCAACGGCGGCATGGCAACGCCGAGGGGTGGGACGAGGCCAACTCGCCCTGCCCTGTAGAGACTCATGGACCGGCTGAGGTGCTTCACGGCACCGGAGCCGGCCCCAGGATCGGCACCGGAAGGTGCTGATAACACGCCCCGCATCCTCGGCAGCGCTTCGGCGATGCAGGGATGAAGGCATAGTCCAGCCCGTCCCGAAAGGGATGGAAGCAGCTGTCCCGCCGCCTCCACCATTGGCGCCGCCTTTCCCGGAAGAATCCGGGAAAGGCGGCGGTACTAGCGCAGGAAAGGACTCATGGCGCATACGGTCAGGCATGATTCGAGATCAAGGTCAGGGCAAATCGCGCCAGTTGGCATGCGATTGCCAGAACTCGACGCTGCGCTGGTAGGCCTTCCGGTCCAGTGCGACACCCGACCCTCCTTCGGCGACACCCAGCGCATTGCGCATCATCGTGATCGGCGCCATCGGGATTTCCTGCGGTTCCATGGTGTAGAGGCATCCGACTACGCCCCATTCGGCACGGATCTTCTCCCCTTCCTGGCCCAGCTGCTCGCGGCTGTAGAGGATGGGGACCAGATAGCGGGCAACCGGCGGCTGCACGCCCTCGAACCAGCGCGTGAGCACCGGCAGTTCTGCCGGACTGCGCGCTTCGTATCCGCTGCGCAGCAGATGGCGGTTCTCGGGGGTGACGGGAATCGCAAAGCAACGTGTCGACGTCCAGTTGGCGTGGACATGGAGCTTGCAGAACGGCGCATAGCCGTCGAGCACCTTCAGAGGCGGATGTTCATTCAGGTGACGTTCGAAGTCTTCTGCCGAGCAATCCTGGATGGTGTTGGCACGCCTAGGTTTGGGGAACAGGCGGCCAATGGCGAACTTCGTCAGCTGGATGCTCTTGAGGGGCGGCATCAAGCAATGCCCCGCCGTCTCCGCCGGGCAATCCATGTGTAAAGGCTCGCGCCATTCGTCACGACGATGACCGCACCGCTCAAGGCAACGAGCAAACGGCCCGGCCACCCGAATGCCTGGCCACTGTGCAGCGGGAAGATCCACGCCATGAAGCGATCGCCCGCCGAGCCCTGGGCGGGCCGGATGACTCCCGTGATCTCTCTCGATCGCAGATCGACCAGCGCGAAATTGCTGCCTCGCGGGTTGATGTCATCCGGCAGATGGAAATAAACGGAATAACGGCCGTTGAAGTAGTCACGCAGGATGTTGTTGATCTTCGCCTCGGGGAACCTCTGCCCGACCGCGGCATCGGCCTCGCCGAAACTCACCCGCGCATCCTGCTCCGCGACGGCAGTGCCGGCCGGCCGCTGCGCCAATGGCGAGAGCGACGCCACCACCGGACGCACCAGCTCCGGCAGGTTCATCACCACCGCAGTGAATGCCAGCATCACGGATACCGGCAGCAGCCACACGCCACCTGCGCGGTGCACATCCTGGTTCAACCGGTAGGCATTGCCGGGGCGCAGGGACAGTACCCCTGCCCACGAGCGCAATCGCCGCCACAGCGGCGGCCAGGAGAGCGCGAGCCCAACTAGGCTGGACAGCAGCCAGATCGCCGCAACCACGCCCATTGTGCGGAATCCCCAAGGCCCGCCCACGAGCTGGATATGCAATCCATGGATGAACGAATCGATGGAGTCGAACGAGATATGGTGCGTCATGCGTTCGCCCAGCAATTCGCCGGTGTACGGATTGATGTAGACGCGGTCATACGGCAATTCCACGCCAGGCTCGCGCGGCCGAACATCCACCCACATCGAATCGTCCGGCCGCAGCGGCATCTGCAGGATGAACACCATCGCTGCGGGGTACGCGGCCTCGACGCGCGCAACGATCTCGTCATCCGGCAGCCGCACTTGCCCCGGGGTGACAACCTCCAGCGGACTGCGCAGCGCATGGTGCAGCGGTTCTCGGAACACCAGCCAGATGCCCGACAGCGCCGCGAGCGTCAGGAAGATCATGATCAGGAATCCGCTCCAGCGGTGCAGGCTGACGAGCCAGAGCCTGGGAGTTCCCTGCAGCGCGTACCTCACGGGCCCAGCGCCTGTTCCAGATCCGCAATCAGGTCCGCAGGGCTCTCCAGCCCCACTGAGAGGCGCAGCATTGCGTCGGTGATGCCACGTCGGGCGCGCTCCTGGGCACTGAGCCCATGATGTGTAGTCGTGCAAGGCTGGGTAATCAGGCTCTCCGCGCCGCCGAGGCTGGGCGCCAGCGCAAACAGTCTCAACTTCTCGGCCATCCGCATGGCGGCGGCACCATCGCCCTTCACCTCGATGGTCAGCATGCCGCCAAAGCCATGCATCTGCCGCTTCGCAAGCGCATGGCCCGGAAACTGCGGCAGGCCGGGATAGAACACGCGCGCAACCTGCGGATGCCGCATCATGGCTTCGGCAATCGCCTGCGCGCTGGCGTTCTGCTGCCGTACGCGCACCACCAGCGTGCGCAGGCTGCGTGACAGCAGCGACGCCGTCTCCGGCGCAATCATGGAGCCGAGGTTCTTGCGCCAGTTCCACACCGGCGCCAGCACCTCTTTCGAGCCCATCAGCGCGCCGGCGGTCAGATCGCTGTGACCGCCCAGGTACTTGGTGGCACTGTGCATCACGATGTCAGCGCCCAGTTCCAGCGGGCGCTGGTTCACCGGCGAGGCAAAGGTGCTGTCCACCGCCAGCAGCGCTCCCTTCGCATGGGCCCGTACACCCATGGCCCGGATGTCTAGCAGCTCCAGTGTGGGATTGGCGGGCGTCTCGATGAACACGAGCTTGCTGCCATCGGCCAGCAGATCATCGAGCCGATCCTGCTCACTGGAAAGGAGGAATCGGGTCTTAATGCCCAGCAGCGGCAACTGCGCACTCAGCAGCTCCAGCGTGCCGCCATACGCGTCGCCGACGCAGACCACCCCATCGCGGCCGTGCGCGAGGAACAGCGCCGCCGCGGCCGCCATGCCCGAACAAAAGACCCAGGCCTGCTCCGCGCACTCAAGCCCGGCGAGCGTCTCTTCCACGGCAATTATGCTGGGGTTCATGCCATAGCGCGTGTAGAACGCACCGGGCTTCTTGCCATCCACCACCTCCAGCAGGTCCGCGGTAGTCGGGAACACGAAGGTCGTGGTGTTGTAGATGGGCGTATGCGGGCTGCCATGCGCATCCTTGTGGCTGCTGCCATGGATCGCCCGCGTGGCGAGGGTGAAAGTGGAATCCTCTGTCATGACCTTCCTCCTTCGCCGAGTGTACCAATGAAAAACCCCCGGCCGTTTCCGGTCGGGGGTCACTGCCGAGGGCAGTCGCTGGCGCTGTTACAGACCCAGCGCCTTCGCCACGCCGGCGCCATAGGCCGGATCGCACTTCGTGCAGTTGCCGACATGACGCCGCTTGACCTCCACCGGCGCATCGCCCATGGCACGCGCCGTATTGTCGAACAGCACCTGTTGCTGGGCCGGCGTCATCAGCCGGAACAGTGCGCGCGGCTGGCTGTAGTAGTCGTCGTCATCCTCGCGGAAGTTCCAGTGGTCCGCCGCCCCATCGATCTTCAGCGGCGGCTCGCGATAGTCCGGCTGCTCCTGCCATTCGCCGTAGCCATTGGGCTCGTAGCCCAGCGTGCTGCCGTAGTTGCTGTCCACGCGCATGGCGCCATCACGGTGATAGCTGTGCACCGGGCAGCGCGCAGCGTTGACCGGGATCATGCCGTGGTTCACGCCCAGCCGGTAACGCTGCGCATCGCCATAGGAGAACAGGCGGCCCTGCAGCATCTTGTCGGGCGAGAAGCTGATGCCCGGCACCACATTGGCCGGGTTGAAGGCAGCCTGCTCCACCTCGGCGAAGTAGTTGGCCGGGTTGCGGTTCAGCTCCATCACGCCCACCTCGATCAGCGGGTAGTCCTTGTGCGGCCACACCTTGCTGAGATCAAAGGGATGGTAGGGCACCTTCTCTGCATCGGTCTCCGGCATCACCTGCACATACATCGTCCATTTCGGGAACTCGCCGCGCTCGATGGCTTCGTACAGATCCTGCTGATGCGTCTCGCGGTTCTTGCCGACGGCCGCCTCCGCCTCCGCATCGGTGAGGTTCTTGATGCCCTGCTGGGTCCTGAAGTGGAACTTGACCCAGTAGCGCTCGTTCTGCGCATTGATGAAGCTGAATGTATGCGAGCCGAAGCCGTGCATGTGGCGGTAGCTCGCCGGGATGCCGCGGTCGGACATCACGATCGTCACCTGGTGCAGAGCCTCGGGCAGCAGCGTCCAGAAATCCCAGTTGTTGCGGGCGCTGCGCAGGTTGGTGCGCGGGTCACGCTTGACCGCGTGGTTCAGGTCCGGGAACTTCAGCGGGTCGCGCAGGAAGAACACCGGCGTGTTGTTGCCGGCCAGGTCCCAGTTGCCCTCCTCCGTGTAGAACTTGATCGCAAAGCCGCGGATGTCGCGTTCGGCATCGGCCGCGCCGCGCTCGCCGGCCACGGTCGAGAAGCGCACGAACAGATCGGTCTTCTTGCCCACCTGCGAGAACAGCTTCGCGCGGGTGTAGCGGGTGATGTCATGGGTGACCGTGAAAGTGCCATAGGCGCCGGAACCCTTGGCGTGCATACGCCGCTCGGGAATGACCTCACGGTCGAAATGGGCCAGCTTCTCGAGGAACCAGACATCCTGCAGCAGCTGCGGCCCACGGGGGCCAGCCGTCATCACATTCTGGTTGTCGACCACCGGACAGCCGGCAGCCGTGGTGAGTTTCTTCTGAGTCATGCGCATCTCCTGTTGCAATCCCCGGGACAATGCGCATGAGTCTAGAAACGCCGATCGATGCCGGCCAATCGGATGGTGCTATGAGGTTGATAGTCCCAGCCTATCGGCCAGCGTCGGTCGATAGAGTCCTGTCGTCAGCCTGCCGCGCGCTGCGGGCACACCGCCACCGGCAGATCCAGGTCGTTCTCGCGCACCCGGGTGTCGAGCCCCAGTTCGGCCAGCAGATCGAGGAAGGGCCGCGCCGGCAGCTCCTCCACATTGACCATCCGGTGCACATCCCAGGTGCCGCGGGCGATCAGCAGCGCGGCTGCCGCCGCCGGCACGCCCGCAGTGTAGGAAATCCCCTGGCTGCCCACTTCGCGGTAAGCGTCGGCATGATCGGCCACGTTGTAGACGAACACCTCGCGTTCCTTGCCATTGCGCACGCCCCTCACCAGCGTGCCGATGCAGGTCTTGCCGGTGTAATGCGGGGCGAGCGAGGCCGGGTCCGGCAGCACGGCCTTGACCACCTTCAGCGGCACCACTTCCAGCCCCTCGGCCGTGCGCACCGGCTGCTCGGAGAGCAGGCCGAGGTTCTTGAGCACGGTGAACACATTGATGTAGTGGTCGCCGAAACCCATCCAGAAGCGGATGTTCGGCACCTCAAGGTTCCGCGACAGCGAATGCAGCTCGTCATGGCCGGTGAGATAGGCGGCCTGGCGGCCGACCACCGGCAGGTCCCACTCCTTGCGGTGCTCGAACATCTTCGCCGACTGCCACCTGCCCTCCTGCCAGTACCACACCTGGCCGGTGAACTCGCGGAAGTTCACCTCCGGATCGAAGTTGGTGGCGAAATAGCGGTTGTGCTTGCCGGCATTGATGTCGATGATGTCGATCGAGTTCACGCGGTCGAAATACTCATCCACTGCGAGCCTGGCATAGGCATTGACCACGCCCGGATCAAAACCCGCGCCCAGAATGGCCGTGACGCCGGCCTTCTCGCAGGCCTCGCGGCGCTTCCACTCGTAGTTGCCATACCAAGGCGGCGTCTCGCAGATCTTGTTGGGCTCCTCATGGATGGCCGTGTCGATGTACGCGGCGCCGGTGTTGATGCAGGCCTGCAGCACCGACATGTTGACGAAAGACGCGCCGAGATTCAGCACGATCTGCACTCCGGTGGAGCGAATCAGCGCTTCGACGGCCGCAGCATCGCGTGCGTTGACCGGGTGGGTGCGCAGAGCTGCAGACGGATACGCGTCGCCTTTGGCACGGATGGACTGGACAATGGCATCAGCCTTGTGCACGGAACGCGAAGCGATGTGGATCTCGCCGAACGCGGCGCCGTACTGGACGATCTTGTGGGCTGCCACATGCGCCACGCCGCCAGCGCCGACAATGAGAATGTTCTTCTTCATTCCAGACTCCTCACGAAAGGCTATCCACAAAATCCCGGAAGGCGAACTGGCGCACCAGATGCTCGCTGCCGTCGGTCTCCCGCACCACGATGGAAGGCATGGTCACGCCGTTGAACCAGTTCTTCTTCACCATGGTGTAGGCCGCGGCATTGCGCATCGATATGCGGCTGCCGATGCGCAGCGGTTCGGGGAAATTGAACTCCCCGAAGATGTCACCCGCGAGACAGGAGCGGCCGTAGACCAGGTAGCGGTGCGGACCGGCATCGGGCTCCACCTGCGCGCGCTGGCGATAGATGAGCAGGTCCAGCATGTGCGCCTCGATGGAGGCATCCACCACCGCCAGCGGCTTGCCGTTGTGGGGAAGGTCCAGCACCGAGACCTCCAGCGTGGCGCTGTCGGACACTGCGGCCTCGCCCGGCTCCAGATACACCTGCACGCCATGGCGCGAAGCAAAGTCCCTCAGGCGCGCGCAGAATGCCGGCAGCGGATAATCCTGCCCGGTGAAGTGGATGCCGCCGCCCAAGCTCACCCACCTGACCCGCTTCAGCAGAGCGCCGAAACGCTCCTCGATCTGCGCCAGCATGGCGTCGAAGCGGCCGAAGTCGTGGTTCTCGCAGTTGTTGTGGATCATGAAGCCGTCGATGCGGTCGAGCACCTCGGCAATGCGCTCCGGGTCACTCTCGCCGAGACGGCTGAACGGCCGTACGGGATCAGCAAGATCAAAACCCGAAGAGCTCACGCCCGGATTCAGGCGCAGACCCAGCGGCTTGCCACGCACCCGGGCGCCATGGCGCTCGAGCTGCCCGAAGCTGTTGAAGATGACCTTGTCGGCATGGCTCACCACCTCGTCGATCTCGTGGTCGGCATAGGCCACGCTGTAGGCATGCGTCTCGCCGCCGAATTTCTCGCGCCCGAGCCGCACCTCGTAAAGCGACGACGACGTGGTGCCGTCCATGTATTGCCGCATCAGGTCGAACACCGACCAGGTGGCAAAGCACTTCAACGCCAGCACCACCTTGGCACCGGATTCCCGCCGCACCGTGTCGATGCGCTGCAGGTTGGTGAGCAGGCGTGCCTTGTCGATGAGGTAGTAAGGGGTGTGGATCATTTCTCTCGTGGAACTGAAAAGACGCGAACGCCGGCGGGCGCAATGTCCGCTCCGGCGCAAGGCACCGGATGGAACATCGCGCAGCCGCAAGGCTGCTTCAGGAAGGTCTTAGACTGGACGCCAGCAGGCGCTCAGCGCTCGCGCAAAGCACGGGCGCACGGAACCACGGGGTACCCGGATTGACCGGAGTTCCCCTCGTCGAGATTTCCGTTTGGGAGTTGTGCAGACAGACTGACACTATCCCCAATTGGAACAGGGCGTCGCGCAACATGGCGTCCTCTCCAACCAGCAGATGAGTAAGCATCCGGCGTTGCCTGGATGATTTTTTATTATAGGAAAGGAGTCTGTCCGGCGCAAACCTGGATGTCCGAGAGCGCTACAAGGCCTCGAAGATTCCCGCAGCGCCCATTCCGGTGCCGATGCACATCGTCACCATGCCGTACTTCTGTTTGCGGCGGCGCAGACCGTGAACGAGGGTCGCGGTGCGGATCGCACCCGTGGCACCCAGCGGATGGCCGAGTGCAATGGCGCCACCGAGAGGATTGACCCGGGAGGGATCGAGCTGCGAATCCCTGATGACGGCCAGCGCCTGCGCGGCGAAGGCCTCGTTGAGCTCGATCCAGTCGAGCCGGTCCTTGGCGAGTCCAGCCTGCTTCAGCGCCTTGGGGATCGCGGAGATCGGGCCGATGCCCATGACCTCCGGACGCACGCCGGCAACCGAGAAACTGACGAAGCGCGCCAGTGGCGTGAGACCGTAGTCCTTGACCGCCTGTTCGGACGCCAGCAGCACCGCGGCCGCTCCGTCGCTCATCTGGGAGGAATTGCCCGCCGTGACGCTGCCGCCGAACTGCCCATTGCGAAACACCGTACGCAATTTGCCCAGCCCCTCCAACGAGGTATCGGCGCGCGGGCCTTCATCCTGCTCGACCAGCCGCTTCTTCACACGCACCGCATTGCCTGTCAGATCCGGCACGTGCGAAACGATTTCGTAGGGCGTGATTTCCTGGGCAAACTCGCCGGCCGCCTGCGCTGCCAGCGCCTTCCTGTGCGAAGCGAAGGCGAAGGCGTCCTGCTCCTCCCGGGTAATCTTCCATTCCTCGGCCACCTTCTCGGCAGTGATGCCCATGCCGTAGGCAATGGCAACGTGATCGTCCTTGAACACGCTCGGCGACAGCGCGATCTTGTTGCCCATCATGGGCACCATCGACATGGATTCGGTTCCGCCAGCCAGCATCAGGTCGGCATTGCCGAGACGGATCTGGTCGGCGGCCAGCGCCACAGCCTGTAGGCCGGACGAGCAGAAGCGGTTGACGGTCTGCGCCGCCACCGTGTTCGGCAAATCGGCCAGCAGCACACCGATGCGCGCCACGTTCATGCCCTGCTCGCCCTCGGGCATGGCGCAACCGATGATCGCGTCATCGATGCGGCCAGGATCGATGCCTGGCGCCTGCGCGACCACGGCCTTCAAGACATGGGCGAGCATGTCGTCCGGCCGAGTGTTGCGGAACACGCCCTTCGG
Source organism: Steroidobacteraceae bacterium (assembly GCA_049841155.1). GTDB lineage: Bacteria > Pseudomonadota > Gammaproteobacteria > Steroidobacterales > Steroidobacteraceae > ZC4RG30. The sequence goes on along the minus strand of JASGHI010000003.1, from coordinate 328,835 downwards.
GGCCTTGCCCACCGGCGTGCGTGTGGCGGCAACGATGTAGGCGTCTTGTACTTGCCTGCTCATGATGAGGGATCCTGTGTCGTCGGTCAGTTGCGCAGCGGCTTGCCGGTCTTGAGCGTGTGCGCGATGCGCGCCTGTGTCTTGTCCTGCTGCGCCAGTTCCATGAAGTGCCGGCGCTCCAGCCTGAGCAGCCACTCCTCATCGACGATGGAACCGCGATCCACCTCGCCGCCACACAGCACTGTGGCGATGCGGGTGGCGATCTCGTTGTCATAGGCACTGATGAAGCAGCCTTCCAGCATGTTCACAAGCATCATGCGGAAGGTGGCGATGCCGACATCGCCAGCGACCTGGATATGGCGCGCGGGCAAGGGCGGACGGTAGCCGGTTTCAGCCAGCGCCGAGGCTTCAGTTCTCGCGATATACAGCAACTCCTGCGCATTGAAGGCGATCTTGTCAGCCGCGCGCAGCAGGCCGAGTTCCCGGGCTTCCAGTGCCGAACCCGAGACCTTGGCCATCGCCACGGTCTCGAAGATCTTCTTCAACTCGGGGAACACGTCGCCACCAGGACCGGCCGCCTGCGAAGCGCGCACGGCAATTTCCTTGAGCCCGCCTCCAGCCGGCAACAATCCGACCCCGGCCTCGACCAGGCCAATGTAGCTTTCCAGATGAGCGACGGTGCGGGCGCTGTGCATCTGGAACTCGCAGCCACCCCCCAGCGCCAGTCCACGCACCGCGGCCACCACCGGTACCAGCGCATACTTGATGCGCTGGCTGGTCGTCTGGAAGCTCGCGATCATGGCTTCGAACGCGTCGATCTTGCCGGTCTGCAGCAGATCCAGCGCCCCCGCGAGATCGGCGCCGGCGGAGAACGGCTCCTTCGGCTGCCACAGCACCATGCCCTTGAACTGGCGTTCGCAGATCGAGATGGCCTCCTGCAGACCCTCAAGCACTGCGTCGGAGACGGTGTGCATCTTGGTCTTGAAGCTCACCACACCGATGTCGTCACCGTCCGTCCACAGACGGAGACCCTGGTTCTCGAACACGGTTTCGCCTTGCGCAAACGATTCGCCCAGCAGCGGATCGGGGAAGCGCTGGCGCCGGTAGACCGGCAGTGAAGAGCGTGGCAGCTGGGCGTTCTTTGCCGGGCTGTAGCTGCCCTCGGCAGTGTGCACACCGTCGCGGCCGTCGAACACCCAATCCGGCAGCGGCGCACCGCTCATCGCCTTGCCGGCAGCGATGTCGTCGGCGATCCACTGCGCCACCTGCTTCCATCCGGCAGCCTGCCAGGTCTCGAACGGGCCGAGATTCCAGCCATAGCCCCAGCGGATCGCCAGGTCCACATCGCGCGCAGTCTCGGCAATCTCGGCCAGGTGATAGGCGCTGTAGTGAAACAGGTCGCGGAATATGGCCCACAGGAACTGCGCCTGCGGGTGCCGGCTCTCGCGCAGCCTGGCGAACTTTTCAACGGGGTTCTTCGTCTTGAGGATTTCGACGACCTCCGGCGCCGCAGCGCGATCCGCCGCACGGTAGTCCTGCTTCTCCAGATCCAGTACTGCGATCTCCTTGCCCGTCTTGCGGAAGATGCCCACGCCGGTCTTCTGGCCCAGCGCGCCCTTGGCGATCAGCGCCTCCAGCCACTGCGGCGACTTGAAATACTGGTGCCAGGGATCATCCGAGAGGGTGTCGGCCATGGTCTTGATGACATGGGCCATCGTGTCCAGACCGACCACGTCCGCAGTGCGGTAGGTTGCCGACTTCGGCCGGCCGATCAAAGGGCCGGTGACCGCATCCACCTCATCGAAGCCGAGGCCGGATTTGCCCGTGTGATGAGCGGTGGCCAGAATCGAGAACACGCCGATGCGGTTGCCTATGAAATTCGGCGTGTCCTTGGCACGGACCACGCCCTTGCCCAGCGTCGTGGTCAGGAAGGTTTCCAACCCCTCCAGCACTGCCTGGTCAGTCGTCTTGGCTGGAATCAGTTCAGCCAGGTGCATGTAGCGCGGCGGGTTGAAGAAATGCACACCGCAGAAGCGGTGACGCAGCTCTTCCGGTAGGACATCCGCCAGGGCATTTATTCCCAGCCCGGAGGTATTGCTGGCAAGCACGGCGTTCGTGGGCACGAACGCGGCGATCTTCCGGTAGAGATCCTGCTTCCAGTCCAGCCGCTCGGCGATGGCCTCGATGATGAGGTCGCAACCCTTCAACAGCGCAAGGCCCGTATCGTAGTTGGCAGGGACGATTGCCTCTGCAAGCAATCTGCTGGCCAGTGGCGCCGGGCTGAGCTTGCCCAGGCCCCCGATGGCCTTGAGCACTATGCCGTCGGCAGGGCCTTCCCTGGCAGCAAGATCGAACAGCACGGTATCCACCCCGGCATTGGTCAGGTGGGCGGCAATCTGCGCGCCCATCACGCCTGCACCCAGAACCGCGGCACGTCGTACAAGTAATTTCTGAGGCATGTCTTTCAGAGTACTGTATTGAATTAAGGTCAGAAGTGAACGGATAGTACTTCCAAACACCCTTCCTGCCAGTTTGGAGAAAACACGATGGCCTCCTACAACCTGGCCAGTCTGCTCGAAGATACCACCGCGAAATACTCGGGGCGAACCGCGATCCTGCTCGGCGACACGCGCCTGAACTACGCACAAGTCAACGGCGCGGCCAACCAGATCGCCAACCTGCTGGTCTCGCGCGGCGTCCAGCTCGGCGACAAGGTCGCATTGAGCTGCCCCAACCTGCCCTATTTCCCAATCGTCTACTACGGCATCCTCAAGGCCGGCGCCACCGTGGTGCCACTGAACGTGCTCCTGAAAGGCCGCGAGGTCGCCTACCACCTGGCCGACTCTGACGCCAAAGCCTACTTCTGTTTTCAGGGCACACCCGAGCTGCCCATCGGCAACGAGGGCTTCTCCGGTTTCCAGAAGGCCCCGGGCTGTGAACACTTCTTCATGATCACCGCCGACCCGAGGGCCGAATCGGCGATCGAGGGCATAGAGACCATGGGCCGCGCGATGCTCAGCCAGGCGCCGACGTTCGACATGGTCACCACCGACGAGGACGATACCGCGGTCATCCTCTACACCTCCGGTACGACCGGGCAGGCGAAGGGTGCCGAGCTGAGGCACCGCAACATGCGTGACAACGCCCAGGCCAGCGCCGACCTGTTCGGTGCCGACGCCGAGAACCCGGATACCTACCTGTGCGTCCTGCCGCTGTTCCACTCCTTCGGCCAGACCGTGATCCAGAACAGCGGCTTCGCCTATGGCGGCACCATCGTCATGCTGCCGCGGTTCGAGGCGCGCCAGGCACTGGGACTGATGATCAAGGAAAGTGTGACCTTCTTCGCCGGCGTCCCGACGATGTACTGGAGCCTGCTCGGTGCGCTCGACCGGAACATCGATGTCGCCACGCTGGCCAGGAACCTGCGCACCGCGGTCTCCGGCGGCGCTGCGCTGCCGGCCGAGGTGTACCGCGAATTCAAGAAATGCTTCGGCATCACGATTCTCGAGGGCTACGGCCTGTCGGAGACCTCGCCGGTGGCCTCCTTCAGAAGGCGCGGGCAGCCGGTGCGGATCGGTTCCATTGGCACCGCGATCCCCGGGGTCGAGATGAAGCTCATCGATCCCGCATCGTGGAGCGACATCGAAGGCTCCAACCCGGACAGCGTGGGCGAGATCGCAATCCGTGGCCACAACGTCATGAAGGGTTACTACCAGCGGGCTGCTGCGACCGCCGAGGCGATCAATTCCGAGGGCTGGCTGCGTTCCGGAGACCTGGCGCGCAGGGACGCCGACGGCTGGTTCTACATCGTCGACCGGTCCAAGGACATGATCATCCGCGGCGGCTTCAACGTGTATCCCCGCGAGATCGAAGAGGTCCTGCTCACCCACCCGGCCGTCTCGCTGACCGCCGTGATCGGCATCCCGCACGAGAGCCACGGCGAGGAAATCAAGGCGTTCGTCATCCTCAAGCCGGGCGCCAGGATTACCCCGCAGGAGCTGGTCGCGTGGAGCAAGGAACAGATGGCAGCCTACAAGTACCCACGCATCGTCGAGATCGTCGAAACCTTACCGATGACCGCCACCGGCAAGATCCTCAAGCGCGCACTGTCCTAGCCAGCGGCAACCTGGCCAGCCTGGCTCTTCGCCATATGGGCAATTGAGGCATCAAGCAATTGCCCAACCACACCCAGCTCGATCTCGTCGCGCGGCGGATAGACATAGAGGTAGGTGCTGGGCAGCAAAGGTATTGCCCCCGAGAGAGGATGGAATTCGCCCCAGCCGGCTTCCAGGACCTTTCTGGCATCACTGGCACTGAATATCATGTGCATGGACCCATCCCGAGGGTGGATATGGGCACATTCACCCTGGCCGAACCGCGCATCGGCATGCCCGCACTCGGGGTGGCAGAGTGTGATGGCATCACTGTGCTTCTCGAAGTAGCTTTGTTTGTAATGCACCAGCGCCGCGTTTTTCGACACTGCATCGTCAAACAGCATATCGAGCTTGCGTCGAATTCCGGTTGCCATGAACTGGTCGCACTGGCGATGGGGAATGGGCCACGGCGCAATTGTCGGGCGAGGGCCGTTTCGTTCGAGCAACCGGTCGAGATAAGCGGCATCAGCCGGCCCGCCGATCTCGCCGGCCAGTGGTGATGTATCGGTGGGATTGATCTTCATCAAGCGAAACCGGGTCATGGTCAGCCAACCCCGCAGATTCCCCGGCAATCCGCCCTTGCCCAGGGCGATCCAGGCACAAAAATCACGGCGCGCCCAATAGGCGGCAGCGCCCAACGCGATAATGATGAGGACGAGGATTGCTGTGAGCATGGCCGATCCTCACTTGAGCGTGCTGCGATCGATGACTGCTTGCCTCTGTGTGCCGAGCCCGTCGATACCCAGCTCAACCACATCGCCCACCTGAAGATAGACAGGCTCCGGCTTGACCCCCATGCCGACACCCGGCGGCGTGCCCGTCGCAATCACATCACCCGGCATGAGGGTCATATAGCGGCTCAGATAGGACACAATCGTCTGCACACCGAAGATCATGGTGCTGGTATTGCCACTCTGCATGCGGCGGCCATTCACATCGAGCCACAGATTGAGCTTCTGCGGATCGGGGATTTCGTCCTTGGTGACAAACCATGGACCAAGGGGGCCGAACGTGTCGCAGCCCTTGCCCTTGTCCCACTGGGTCGACTGCGTCTGGAAGGCCCGCTCGGAAACATCATTCGCCAAGCAATAGCCTGCGACATAGTCCAATGCCTGCTCCTGCGGCACATTGGACGCCCGGGAGCCAATGACAATGGCCAGTTCCACCTCCCAATCGAGCTTCGTCGCGCCGACCGGGGGAACGATTCCATCGTCAGGCCCGCATATCGCCGTCGTGGCCTTGAGAAATACCACCGGCTCAGTCGGAATCGGCAGACCCGCCTCTTTCGCGTGGTCGACATAGTTGAGGCCTATGCAGACGTATTTCCCGATTCCCGTGAAGGGAACGCCGTACCGTGGCGAGCCTTTCACCAAGGGAAGCGTCTGAGGGTCCAGCTCAGCCAGTGACCGCAGCCCTTGCGGAGACAGCACTTCGGCTCCCACATCCTTGATGACGCCCGCAAGACTTCTCAAGTTGCCTTGGGCATCGATCATCGCGGGAATTTCGTTGCCCACGGCACCAAAACGACACAACTTCATGGAAACCTCGGCTCGGGAATCGCCACGACGCGGCAGGCGCAAGCATTGCTGGCCAGGATAGCGGAACACCGGCAGGACCCGCCACGCGCTTTTCGTTCGCTACGAGGCGGGTAACCCCGGCCGGCTTCGGCCGCACAGTCGTTTTTTTTTGCTAGTAGCGATACGTCGCGGTCAGCCCCACCGTGCGCGGCCTCACCGTCACTGCGCGATAGTTGAACGTGGTCTGGTTGTCCCGGTTGCGGGAGTACGACGGTGCGTCGTCCAGCGCATTGGCCATGAACAGCGACACATCCGCTCCTTCGCCGAACTTCACGCCCCAGCGCAGATCAAGGTTCTTCGAGGACGGTGCGCGCGGTATGGTCGGATCCACGGCCGGCAGCCCCACCGGCACCGGCGTGGTGTTCTTGCTCCGGTACTGGAAATCCGCCCGCAGATAGCTCTCGTGCCCCAGGAGATTCAGCGTCTGCTGCCCCGACACCGCCACCGTCCACGGCGCGATCGGCAGTGGCTCGCCCTTGGGCCGGATGATGACATTGTTCGCACCACGGGTATCGCTGGTGTAGTCGGCATCCGAATAGCCCACCGACAACCCCAGCAACGTCGAGGCGCTCGCCGCATAGTTCAGGCTGAAGTCGAAACCGCGGCTGGTGGCATCACCGAAATTGGCCGTGATGGGCACATTGCAGTTGGGCAGGAACAGGCTCGACTGGATGCGGCTCCAGTTGATCTGGTAGACGCTGGTATCCAGACTCATCCGGCCATCGAGCAGCCGGTTCTTGGAGCCGATCTCGTAGCTCCATACATAGTCCGGCAGGATCTGGCGCGGCCCGAGTTCTATGCCCAGTGCCAGGGCATCAGCCTGGCAGGAATTGGAAACACGGCCCGTGGCAGAACCCTGGCGATAGCCCTTGGCCACCGAGGCATAGAGCATGTTGCCGTCGTTGACCTGGAAGGACACACCCAGCTTCGGCGTCACCGGAGTCTCGGTGGAGCTCACGGAATTGCGGCTCTCGCCCCCCAGTACCGGACCGGCTCCGAAGCTGGCCGAATCATACTGATTGCGCGACACGCGCACGCCGCCGGTCAGTGTCAGCCGGTCCGTGAGCTTGAAGTCCAGATTGACGAAGCCGGCCAGTTCCTTGTTGACCAGATCGCCCACCGAATACAGCAGGTATTCGCCCTTGTAGAACGCAGGCCCGAGGCGGAACGGAAGACCGACATAGGCAAGGACATCGTCCAGATACGGGCTGTGCACGAAGTATTCGGCATGCTGCTTGGTGTGCTGGTAGAACGCACCCACTACCCAGTTCAGGCGCGCGTCCCTGGCGCTGTTCTGCAACCGCACCTCCTGCGTGAACACCTTCTGCGTATCCAGCAGATTGCCCCAGGCCATGAAGTGCGACAGCGGCGCCGGCGGCCGCAGAAAGCCCTGGCCGGTGAAGGTCGCCAGGTCCAGCGTCGAGGCGTCGTAGACATTCGCGTTGGAACGGTCCAGCCACGAGGTGTTGGAAATCAGGCTGACCCGCTCGAAGTCATACTGTGTCTTGAGGGCTGTCAGCGTGAAATGATCTCCGGTGGGCGTACGCACCGGATTGGCGCTGATGAACTGCCTGCTGCCATGGTTGGAGTACCCCTCCCAGTAGGCCGAAGAATCGTTGATGTTCGTATCCTGGTAGTACACGGACGGAGTCAGCGTCAGCTGATCCGACACCGCCCACTTGAGCGCGCCCCGCAGGCTCTTGACCTCGTCCCAGTTGGAGTCGGGCTGGATCACCTGGTTGTTGTTCCAGTTGATTCGGTCGACCCAGCCGCTGTTGCGCCGGTAATGACCCGAGACACGCAGGCCCAGCTTGTCCTCCAACAGAGGACCACCCACGGCACCTCCCAGCTCGTAGCCGGTGCCTCCATTGTGCGTAAAGCCCACCTCGCTGCGGGAGCTGACGCCGAAACGGGTCAGACTGGGCTCGGGCGTGATGAAACGCACCGTACCACCTTCCGAACCCGCGCCGAACAACGTGCCCTGCGGACCGCGCAGGATCTCCACCCGCTCCAGATCGAAGATCTGCGGATAGGGGTTGCTGGAACTGAGGCTGTCGGGCCGGATCTGCACCGGCGTCTCGTCGATGTAGACGCCGACGGTCGCCGTGCCGGCCCCCGAAGAGATGCCACGGATCGAGATCGTCGTCGCCTGTGTGTTGCCTCCATTGCTGCGCTGGAAGGTGATGCCGGGCGTCAGTCGCGCCAGATCCTCCACCGAGCGTACGCTCTGCCGGTCCATGGTGTCCTGGGTATACACAGCCAGGCTGATCGGCACCTTCGCCAGCTCCACCTCCTGGCGCGTGGCGGTCACCACCACTTCCTCGAGAGCCAGCGAGTCGCCATCCGCGGCAAATGCCGCCGGATGCAATGGCAATGCGGCTGCGGCCAAGCCCCAATAGAGATGCCGGCCACGACATGTCGTGATCATGAGAGCTCCCCCTGTGTGTTGGTCTTCTTCGATGCTACCGTCGCGTCAACTGACGCCGGCACGCAGCTCTGCCTGCCAGCGCACAAGACATCGACTGCCAGCGCACGCCTAGCTCAAGGACTTTCTGAGCCGCACATGCGGCAAGCCCGCCTCCGCAAAGGCCTCTCCCTCGCGCCGATACCCCAGCCTTTCGTAGAACGGCAATGCCGCCAGCTGCGCATGGCACCACACCGAGGGCAGCTGGGCGGCCCGCGCCAGCGCCTCCAGAGTCAGCAGCAGCGCACGCCCCAATCCCTGGTCGCGATAAGCAGGCAGCACGGCCAACCGGCCGATCCTGCCCTGGCCTTGCAGATCCAGGCGCGCGGTAGCCACGGCACGGTCATCGTGCAGGGCCAGCAGGTGCAGGCAGTGCGGATCCCGGTCGTCCTCCTCGAGTGCGGCCGGCACTTTCTGTTCTTCGACGAACACCGGCATGCGTACCGACAGCAGCGTGTCACGATAGCCCGCATAGGCAACCTGGCGCAGCCTGATGCCCGGCAGCCCCAGAGGCAGCGCCGGCTCGATCCATCCATGCCCACGCAGGAAGGGGTAACGCGGCAGGTGCGCCGCGCCCCGCTCCCAGGGAATCCCGTCGGCCATCCAGATGTGCGCGTCGGGCTGGAGGGCCGCGGGTTCGTCGAGAGAACACGTGGTGACATCGATGGTGCGTTCGGCCACCGGCGCTTCATCGCTGGCCTCGTAGGTCAGCGCCGTGCCGCAGGCGAGGCAGCGTCCGCGCCGCACACCGGGGGAGGAATTGCGCACCGCAAGGCGCCCCTGCGTCAAAGTCAGCGCGCTATGCAGCACCGTGAACCAGGGCACCATCAGTGCACCGGTAGTACGTCGGCACGACTCGCAGTGGCACACCACATGCGACAGCACCTCGCCCGATATGCGATACCGCACCGCGCCGCATTGACATCCGCCCGTAAGCAGCCGCATAGAGGAATTCTATGCCTACCCTCCCGCCGGATCACGAAGCGCTGCGAGCGGCTTACACGGCGGCCGAGTACCGGATCGAGGCCCCGGCACCGCTGGCCATCGCCATCGGCAGGCCTTCGGCCGCGCTGGACGCCCTCCTCGGCCGCCATGGCGCCCGGCACGGCGCGCTCATCACCGCAGCCAACCCCGGCAGCCAGATGGCCCCGGCCAGCCACAATGCCGCCGCCCACGCAGCGCTTCTGGCGGAGCTTGCACACATGGGCCTCAGCTGGCTTGCGACCCGCAGTATCGATCCCGCCGGCCACTGGCCGGAGGAAGCCGGCGTGTTCGTGCCCGGCATCCCCCGGGAGGAGGCCATGCGGATCGCGGCCCGGTTCGGCCAGAATGCCTTCGTGTGGTGCAGCGCCACCGAAGAGCCGGTCCTGTGCTGGATAATGCACGCCATGCCAGAGCCACAAACCCGCAAATCCCTCGTTGCCCTGCTGGGCGCGGGGCACATGGGCATCGGCATCGCTGCCCGCCTGCAAAGCCGCGGACTTGCCGTCGTCACCACACTGGAAGGCCGCAGTGCCGCCACCTGCGCCAGGGTGCAGGCCGCGCAAATCCCGGCGCTGCCGCTGGCCTCCTTGCGGCAGGCGGACATCATCCTTTCGGTGGTGCCGCCGGCAATGGCAGTCGAAGCGGCCGAATCACTGGTGGCAGCCGGCGTGCTGGGCAAGGATGGCCCCTTGTTCGCCGACTGCAATGCCATTTCGCCCGACACCATACAGCGCATCGACAAGCTGGTACGGGACGCTGGAGGGCACTGTGTCGATGGTGGCATCGTCGGCGCCCCGCCGGACCCCGAAGGCACGAAGTCACCGGTGCTGTATGTCTCAGGGCCACAGGCCGCGCGATTGCGGTTGTTGAACGAGCACGGGCTTGACGTGCACGTGCTCGATGCACCGGTGGGCGCTGCCTCCAGCCTGAAACTGTGCTTTGCGGCCGTGAGCAAAGGGCTCACGGCAATGGTGACGCAAGTGGCCGTCCAGGCCGGCCGCAGCGGCATCGGCGCCCCGTTGAGGGCGCAGCTGGCCACAAGCCTGGGCCCCACACTGGCCTGGGCCGGCCGGCAGGCACCGATGCTGGCCGACAAGAGCTGGCGCTGGGTGGGCGAGATGGAGGAGATCGCGCATTTCCTGCGCGACATTCCTGGTGCGGCGCAGATGTTCAGCGGCGCCGCGCAGTTCTACGACTGGCTGGATCGCGAGAAATCCACAGCCGATGGACCGCTGGAAATCGCCCGGCGTTTCTTCACACCGCCTTAAGTGATGCGGAACGTGAGCTCGTCCAGGCCATCGATGCCGGCACTCACCTCATCGCCCACCGACAGCGCGCCGACACCATGGGGCGTACCGGTGTAGATCAGATCGCCGGGCGCCAGCGCAACCAGTTCCGACAGCGCCGCGATGATGCCCGGCACCGGCCAGATCATCTGCCCCAGCTGCGAGCGCTGGCGTTCAGCACCGTTGACCGCCAGCCAGATCGCGACATCGCCGGGATGGCCGGAGCGCTCCACGGCGCTGATGCGGCCGATCTGCGCCGAGGCGTCGAAACCCTTGGCCATGTCCCAGGGGCGCCCCGCCTTGCGCGCGGCGCTCTGCAGGTCACGCCTTGTCAGATCGTTGCCCACGGCATAGCCGAACACATGCTGCAGAGCATGTTCTTCGGCAATGCGCGCGCCGCCGCGGCCGATGGCCACCACCAGTTCCACTTCATGGTGCAGATCGGCTGTGCCGGGCGGGTAAGGCACGGCAACGCCCGATTCCGTGAGCGCATCCGCCGGCTTGGTGAAGAAAAACGGCGGCTCGCGCTGCGGATCGCCGCCCATCTCGCGCGCATGCTCGGCGTAGTTGCGCCCGACACAGAAGATGCGACGTACCGGAAAACGATCCTCGCTGCCCTTGACGGCCACCGACACACGGGCGGGCGGTGCAAACGTATAACTTGTGTACATCCTGCAATTCTAATCGAATCCGAGATGCCTCTTTCCCACAACTGTCCCTGATGCCAACCCTGGCTGAATTCGGGAAAGGGTACATAGATCTTGCGCCGCGAAGCCCGGTCGGCTTGGACGAATCGTCAGGTTTCCGGCCGATGGCAGACTGCCTCGATATTGTGGCCGTCCGGACCGATAACGAATGCCCCGTAGTAGCTGGGGTGGTAGATCTCTCGAACACCGGGAGGGCCGTTATCTCTTGCGCCAGCCTTGAGAGCGGCTTCGTAGAATGCATTGACCTGGTCTCGGCTCCCGGCAACAAAAGCAATGTGCATGGGGTTTTGTACCTGGGAATGCGTCCCAAACCAGAGCTCCGGCTTGCCGTCCCTACCGAAACCAGCCCAGCCCTCAACCTCCATGACGAGCGTGATGCCCAGGGGAGCGAGGGCTCGCGTGAAGAAGGCTTTGCTCTGCGAGTAGTCGCTGACGGCAAGACCGATGTGGTCAATGATCATGCGACCCTCCCCGGAGTCAGTACACCACGACCGAGCGGATCGACTCACCCTTGTGCATGAGATCGAACGCATCGTTGATCTTGTCCAGCGGCATGCGGTGCGTGATGAGCTCGTCGATGCGCACCTTGCCCTCCATGTACCAGTCGACGATCTTCGGCACGTCGGTGCGGCCGCGCGCGCCGCCGAAAGCGGTGCCTCTCCACACCCGGCCGGTCACCAGCTGGAAGGGACGGGTGGCGATCTCCTGCCCCGCCTCGGCAACGCCGATGATGATGGACTGGCCCCAGCCGCGGTGGCAGCACTCCAGCGCCTGGCGCATCACCTGCGTGTTGCCGGTGCAGTCGAAGGAGTAGTCCGCGCCGCCATCCGTCACGTCGACCACGGCCTGCACGACCTTGTCGGCGCCAACCTCACGCGGATTGATGAAATGCGTCATGCCGAACTGCTCGGCCATCGCGCGCTTGGCCGGATTGACGTCGATGCCGATGATGCGGTCCGCGCCGGCCATCTTCGCGCCCTGGATGACGTTGAGGCCGATGCCGCCGAGGCCGAACACCGCGACGTTGGCCCCCGGCTCCACCTTCGCGGTGTAGATCACCGCGCCCAGGCCGGTGGTGACGCCGCAGCCGATATAGCACACCACGTCGAAGGGCGCGTCCTTGCGGATCTTCGCCACCGCGATCTCCGGCATCACGGTGAAGTTCGAGAAGGTCGAGCAGCCCATGTAGTGGTGGATCTTCTCCTTGCCCAGCGAGAAGCGCGTGGTGCCGTCGGGCATCAGGCCCTTGCCCTGGGTGGCGCGGATGGCGGTGCACAGATTGGACTTGCGCGACAGGCAGGTCTTGCACTGCCGGCATTCGGGCGTATAGAGCGGAATCACATGGTCGCCGGGCTTCAGCGTGGTGACGCCCGCCCCCACCTCGCGCACGATGCCCGCGCCTTCATGGCCGAGGATGGACGGAAACAGCCCTTCGGAATCCTTGCCCGAGAGCGTGTAGGCATCCGTGTGGCAGATGCCCGTGGCCATGATTTCCACCAGCACCTCCCCCGCGGCCGGCCCGGCAAGGTCGACTTCATGGATCTCCAGCGGCTTTCCGGGAGCAACGGCAATGGCGGCACGGGTTTTCATTTCTTTCTCCTGGAAGGGCCGAAACGCAGCGACAGGGTGGCCATGCGGATCTCGACGAGGAAGCACCACAGGGCGCCGATCAGCGAACCCATCGACACGATGAACACGATGGCAATGCCCGCACCCAGCGGGAATGGCGCAAACGCGGTAGCAAACAGCATGGCGACCACCGCCGCGACCAAGAGCGCCGTGATCGTGCCGAGGGTGATGCCGCGGTTGATGACCCGCGCACGGCGGCTGATCAGCCGCAGCTGCTGATGCAGATCCTGCTCCTCTTCGCCCGTGGCGAAGGGCAGCCGCTGCTCCATGGTGCGGGCGCGGTCGATGATGCGGGCCAGACGGTTGGTCAGCACGCCCAGCAGCACGCCGACGCCGTTGAGCAGGAATACCGGCGTCAGCGACAGCTGGATGGCATGGGCCACCTCGGTCGCGGGCACCTGCATGAAGGACAGATCCAGCTGCATCAGGCTCCCTCGCTGGCGAGCGCCCGTTCCACTCGCGCCAGATCCTCGGCGGTGTTCACATCCGGGCCGGGCGCCGCAACGGCCTCGGCCACGCGGATCTGCATGCCGTTTTCCAGCGCCCGCAGCTGCTCGAGCTTCTCGATCTGCTCCAGCAGCGAAGGCGGCGTGCGCTGCAGCTGATGCAGCGCGGCCACCCGGTAGGCATAAAGGCCGATGTGGCGGCGCGCGCCGGTGTAGTCGCGCTGGCTCGCAATGCCGGCAGGCGCCGTGTCGCGCGACCAGGGAATCGGCGCACGGCTGAAATAAAGGGCGCGGCCCTGCGGATCCGCGACCACCTTGACCACATTCGGATCCAGCAATGCCGCAAGCTGCATGATGCGCGCGGCCAGCGTGGCGATGTGCGCGTCGGCATGGGACTCCAGCACGCCTGCCACCTGATCGAGCAGGGCCGGAGGCATCATCGGCTCGTCGCCCTGCAGGTTCACGACGATGTCCTCGTCCTTCCACTCGGCCTGGTGCGCAACCTCGGCGATGCGGTCGGTGCCGGACTGGTGCATGGGCGAAGTCATGACGACACGCGCCCCGAAGCCGCGCGCGGCCTGGGCGATGCGCTCATCATCGGTGGCAATGACGATCTCGGCCGCGCCGCTCGCCACGGCACGCTCGTACACCCACTGCAGCATCGGCCGGCCGGCGATCTTCAGCAACGGCTTGCCCGGCAGGCGCGCCGAGGCATAGCGGGTGGGAATCACTACGCGGAACATCGATTCAGCCGCGTTCCAGCAGCGGATCGTCGGCGGGCATCACGCGCGCCTCGGACTCCAGCAGCACCGGCACGCCGTCGCGAACGGGGAATTCGAGCCGCTCGCCACGGCACACCAGCACCTGCGGCCCGCGGTGGTACTGCAGCGGCCCCTTGCACAGGGGGCAGGCGAGGATTTCGAGCAACCGGGCATCAAGCAAGGGACGTACCTCCGCGCGGCAACAGCCGCAGCACGCGTTCGAGCAGCCGCGCGGCCCCGGCCGGATCGGGCTCGGCGGCCACCGGCAGGCACCACATGCGCCCGTCCGCGAACGGCAGGCATTTTACGGCATCCTTCTCCGTCATGAGGACCGGCAGCGTGTCCGCGAAGTCGAGGTCCTGCGGCACGAAGGGATGATGGTCCGGGAAGGCATGGGCGATGGGCTCGATGCCCGCGGCCCGCAGCAGGCCGAAGAAGCGGTCGGGATGGCCGATGCCGGCCACGGCATGCACGCGCTGGCCGGCAAAAGCCGCAAGCGGCTTTTCTTCGCCGCCGCGCAGCGCACGCAGCGGACCGGGTGCGAGACTCATGCAGACCACCAGCGGATGGGCGCGCACGGCCGCGGGCGGCTCTGCGCCCTGCACGACGACGGCGTCGGCCGCGGCAATGCGGCTCGGGGGTTCGCGCAGTGGGCCGGCCGGCAGCAGGCGGCCATTGCCGAAGCCACGCGCGGCATCGATCACCACGATGGAGAAGTCGCGGCGCAGCGCCAGGTGCTGCAAGCCGTCATCCGCCAGCACCAGCTCGCAGCCCTCAGCAGCAAGGTGCTGCGCGGCCTGCAGACGCCTGCGCGCCACGCACACCGGCACGCCGCTGCGCCGTGCCAGCAGCAAAGACTCATCGCCATAGCGCGCGGCAGAGCCGGCCGGATCGACCCTCTCCGACCCCTGCGTGCTTCCGCCGTAGCCGCGGCTGGCGATACCCACCCGCACGCCGCGCGCCCGCAGCGCGCCGGCCAGCCACAGCGTGAAGGGTGTCTTGCCCGTACCGCCCACCGTGAGATTGCCCACCACCACCACCGGCACGCCGGGGTGGCCCGAGGCGATCAACCCGCTGCGGTAGGCGGCACTGCGCAGCGCGACGATGCCGCCGAACAGCGCGGCAAACGGACGCAGGTACCAGGGGGCACGCGCCGCGTACCAGCGCCGCTCGAACCAGCGCGCTAGCCGGGCTTCAGGCATCGAACTGCAGCCGGTGCAGCTGCGCGTAGAGACCGCCGCCGGCCAGCAGGTCCGCATGCGTGCCGGCCTCGGCGATGCGGCCCTGATCGACGACCACGATGCAGTCGGCCTGCTCCACCGTCGACAGCCGGTGTGCGATCACCAGCGTGGTGCGCCCGTGCATCAGCTGCGCCAGCGCCAGCTGGATGTGGCGCTCGGACTCGGTGTCCAGCGCCGAGGTGGCCTCGTCGAGGATCAGGATGGGCGCATCCTTGAGGATGGCGCGGGCGATGGCCACCCGCTGGCGCTGCCCGCCGGAGAGTTGCCCACCGCGCTCGCCCACCGGCGCATCGAGGCCGCCGGGCAGCGCCGCGGCAAATTCCAGCACATGGGCCGCACGCGCCGCGGCCTCGATGCGCGCCGGATCGACATCCTCCAGGCCCAGCGTGAGGTTGTTGCGGATGCTGTCATCGAAGAGCACCACTTCCTGCCCGACGTAGCTGATCTGCCGCCGCAGGTCAGCGAGCGACCATTCGCGGATGTCGACACCATCGACGAGGATGGCGCCGCCATCCACGTCATGGAAACGCGGCAGCATGCCCACCAGCGTGGACTTGCCGCCGCCGGACTTGCCCACGATGGCCAGTGTCTGGCCCGGCTCCACGCGCAGATTCACGCCGCGCAATGCCACCTCGCCTGCATCAGGATAGGTGAACTCCACACCCCGGTATTCCACCCTGCCCTGCGCGCGCGCCAGCGGCCGGCCGCCGGCCTCGGGTTCGCGCGGCGCATCCAGCACTTCGAAGATGCTGATCCCGGCCGCGATGCCCTGCTGCAGGGCCCCGCCCACATTGGCGAGGCGCTTGAGCGGCGCCATCACCATCATCATCGCGCCGATGAAGGCCACCAGAGATTCGGGGCGCATCTGACCGGCGACGATCTGCGAGATCGCCACCGCCAGCACCACGGCCAGCCCCAGCGAGGCCACCATCTGCACGACGGGGCTGCTGGCCGCCTTGGCGTTGACGAGCTTGACGTTGCTGCGCCGGTTGCGCTCGTTGATCTCGTCGAAGCGCTGCTCCAGCTGGCGCGCGGCGCCGAACACCTTCACGACCCTCTGCGCCTCCAGCGCCTCCTTGGCAAAGCGCGTCACATCGCCCATGGATTCCTGGATGCGCGCGCTGTAGCGGCGGAACTGGCGGTTGATCACGCGCACCACCCAGCCGATCAGCGGCGCGACCACCAGGGCGAGCAGCGTGAGCTTCCACGAGCGCGTGACCATGTAGGCGATGAGGCCGACGACCGTCACCGAGTCGCGCACCAGGATGGTGATGGAGTTGGTGGTGGCCTCGGCCACCAGCTCCACGTTGTAGGTAAGCCGCGACAGCGAAGTGCCCACCGGCATGCGGTCGTAGAACCTCACGGGCAGGTGCAGGTACTGCGCAAAGAGATCGGCGCGCACGTCCTTGATCACCTGGCGGCCGACACGCCCCGGAAAATAAGTGGCCACGTAGTCGGCCAGGCCGCGCAGCAGGAACAGCACCAGCACGCCGGCAGGCACCATCCACACCAGCCGCGGGTCCGGGTGCGACAGCGCACTGAGCAGGTATTTCTCGACGAACCAGATGAAGGTCACGTCGGTGAGCGCGAACACCAGCATGCCCACCAGTCCGATCGCGAACAGGCCGCGATGCGGCCACGCGTAGCGCAGCAGGCGCCGGTAGACCTTGCCGCCGTCGACCGCTGGAGTGCCGGCGGCGCTCATGTGCCGGGAGGCCGCTCGACCGTCGCAACGTCGAGCTGTGCAAAACCCATGCGGCCCAGCACATCCATGGCCGTGACCACGGCCTGGTGGGTGGCGCGCCCGTCGGCCCGCAGCAGCACGCGCGCATCGCGCTTGTCGCCCGCCACTTCGGCCACGGCGGCGCGCAGGGTCTCGCGGCTGGAGTTCACGAGGTCACGGTCGTTCACGCGGTAACTTCCCTCCTGCGTCACCGTGATGACGATGCGCGCGGCGGAGTCGGCCGGCGCGCGCGTGGCGCCGGCCGTGGGCAGCTGCACGCGCATGTGGCCCTGGTCGTCGAAGGTCGATGACAGCATGAAGAAGATCACCAGCATCAGCACCACGTCGATCAGCGAGATCAGGTTGATCTCCGGATCCTCGCGCTGGCGCCGGGGACGCAGGTTCACGCGTCCATGCCCTGTTCCGCGGCGTGCGTGGAGCGCTCGTCGAGCGCATCGGCGAACTGCAGCACGTCCTTCTCGATCTGGATCACGATTTCGTCCACGCGGCCGCGCAGGTAGCGGTAGGCCACATAGGAGGGAATGGCCACCGACAGGCCCGCCGCCGTGGTCAGCAGCGCCTCGGAAATGCCTCCCGACAATGCGCGCGGATCGCCCAGGCCACCGCTGTAGATGGCATTGAAGGACTTGATGATGCCCATGACGGTGCCCAGCAGCCCCAGCAGCGGCGACACGCCGGCGATGCTGCCCAGCGTATTGAGGAAGCGCTCCAGATCATGCGCCACGTGGCGGCCGGCGTCTTCGAGCCGGTCCATCATGATCTCCCGCGGCCGGCCGCGGTTCTGCAGGCCGACGGCCAGGATCCTGCCCAGCGGCGAACTGGCCTCGAGCGCCGCGACCACCTTGTCGTTGATCTGGCCAGCTTCGACCAGCTGCCAGATGCGGCGCGTGAGGTCGGGCGGCATGACCCGGCGCTGCTGCAGGGTCCACAGCCTCTCCAGCACGATGGCCACAGCAATGACGGAGCAGAGAATGATGGGCCACATGAAAGGCCCACCCGCCAGCACGATTTCCCACATGGGCGCGCATGATAGCCGACTCACGAAGAGGCCGTGCAGCGCTGCAGGGGTCGCTCGCCGGTGAGGCGGCGCCAGTAAGTCGTCACCGGAACGGATTTCTGGCGGCCGGCATCGATGGCGATGCGCACCGCGCCCTGCACGCCATCGCCTTGCACCCGATAGCCGCGCACGGCACCGGGCAGGCGCGCAGCAGCCGGCAGCAGCAGCAGATCCGGCGCGGTCTCGGCAGGCGCTTCCAGATGGGCATGGTCGCCGGCATCGCCATCCACCAGCAGCACCGTCCGGTGCGCCTGCGCGGCCACGGACAGCAGGCAGCCGCGGCCCGAGGGCGCCTCCTGCAGTTCGAAATCCACCCCATCCCACTGCCAGCGCCGCAGCCGGCAGGGAACAAGCTCAGGCGGCAGCCTGCGCGGGGCAGTGGCGATGCCGAAGACCAGCGCATCCGATCCGCCCGCCCGCGCTGCAGAAAGGCCTGCGAGCCGGTCGGCGTCGATGCGCCCCAGCACCCAGACATCGGGACCTGCCGCAAGTCGCCCGCGCAGCTGTGGCTGCAGGCGCGACAGGAAGCCGCGCCCGCGGCTGCCGAAGCTCTCCGCGGCGCCCGCCAGCAGCGCATGGTGGGCAGTGCGCAGCAGCACGGCAGCCCCGCTGCCGGCTTCCAGCACTTCGATCTCCAGCTCATGCTGCGCCGGTGCCGGCCAGGCGGCAAGGAAGCTCCAGGCAAGCACGAGACCCGCCGCGCTGCGCACGCGCGCACCCAGCGGCAGCAGCACCAGCAGCAGCGCGCCGCTGGCCACGAAGATCGCCAGCGGACCTGGCCGCGCAGGCAGCACGGCCCCCGGAAGGTCCGCAACCCATGTCAGGCCCGCCCACAATGGCCGCACCAGGTACTGGGCCAGGTCGACGAGCCGGTCCGCCGCCAGCGTCGCGATCTCTCCCGGCAGCAGATAGCCCACCGTGGCGAACAGCACCACCGGCACCAGCAGGAAGGTGAACAGCGGAATCGCGACCACATTCACCGCAAGCCCGGCCACCGAGAAGGTGCCGAAGATCGCGAGCGTGAACGGCAGCAGCGCCAGCGACACCGTCCACTGCACATCCGCAGCGGCACGTAGCGCTCCGGGCAGAAGGATGCGGCTGCCCGGCAGCAGGATGATGGCAGCCACCGCGGCGAAGGACAGCCAGAAGCCGGCATCGAGCAATGCCAGAGGGTCCCAGCCCAGCACGGCCACCGTAGCCATGGCCAGTGTCGCACAGGGACGCGCGGCGCGCGCCGTCTCGCGCAGCGCGACGAAGGCCAGCAGCATCACCAGCGTGCGCTGGGCGGGCACCGAAAAGCCGGAGAGCAAGGCATAGCCTGCCGCGAGCAGCACACCCACTGCCGCAGCAAAGGCCTCGCGGCGCAGGCATTGCAGCGCAGGCAGCCGCCCCCACAGCACGCGCGCGCCCATCATGCTGAGCATGGCGAAGAAGGTCACGTGCATGCCGGAAATGGCGACCAGATGCGAGATGCCGGTGGCGGAGAACACACGCCACTGCCGGTCGCTGACCTCGCCCGTGGCACCCACCGCCAGCGCGGCGATCAGCGCCGCAGCCGCCGGATCCTGCGCACGCCGATGGATGCGTTCGGCCACGCGCTCGCGCAGACCGAGCACGCTGGGACCGGCCGGTTGCAGGCGCCGGTTCAGCGGCGAGACCAGCACCCTCGCCCGCGCATGGATCCGGTCGCGCAGCAGCACCCGCTCCGCGCCACTGCCACCCTCGAGGGCAGCGCGGTATCCCAGCGCCAGCTGCCAGGTCTCGCCGGCGCGCGGCCGCAGCGCGCCCTGCCGAGGGAAATCGATGCGCACCAGTAAATCGCCCTGCTGCCTCTGCCGCGGATGCTTCACCCAGGCGTCGAAGCGCCAGCCGCCGTCGCTGCGCTCGGGGATGCTCGTGATCTGCGCCTCGACGAGCAGGCGCTCGGCGCAGGGCACGGGCCGGCCGGCCACGTCCGCGGCCGCGAGCCGCGCCAGCACGAAGGCCGCGGCCGCCAGCAGCGGCAGCACCGGCCGCGACCGCCGCCGGCCAACCCACAGCGCCGCACACAGCAAGGGCACGAGCTCCCACCAGCCTGCGCCCGGCAGCAGCAAGGCAACCATCGCCCCCGCAAGGATGGCCAGTGACTGCAACTCACCTCCCTGTGACGGATGAATGGATCAACCGCCCGCGCTGCCTGATAGAGTCAGCACTCAATGCCCAGACGACTGTTCAATCGCCTCCGGCCGGTCGCCGAACGCATCCGCCACAGCCGCTATGTGGAGATACTCGGCCCCAAGCTGCGCGATTCGCGCCTGTGGGCGGTGAACCGGCGCGCCATCACTTCGGCCTTCGGGGTGGGCATTGCCATCCAGTTCATCCCGCTGCCCGTGCACCTGCCGCTGGGCCTCGTCATGGCCATGCTCTTCCATCTCAATGTGCCGGCGATAGTCGCGACCATGTTCATCGTGAATCCCTTCACCGCCGTGCCGGTGTACTACTTTGCCTACCGCGTCGGTGCACTGCTGCTCGGCTCTCCTCCGGGAAAGTTCGCATTCGAACTTGGGTGGAGCTGGCTGGGCCACGGCCTGGGCAGCATCTGGAAGCCGTTTCTGCTCGGCTGCCTGGTCTGCGCCATCGTGCTGGGCTTCGCCGGGCGCTGGCTGCTGGAACTGGCCTGGCGCTGGAGCATCGCGGCGAGACTAGCCGCGCGGCGTACCCGTGTCAGGCGCTGATTGCGCCCTGTTCGCGCAGTTTTCCGCTTTCCAGCACCAGAATCCGGTCCATGCGCGCTGCCAGGCGCGGATCGTGGGTGACCACGACTAGGCTGGTGTCGCGGACGCGATTCAGCTCCAGCAGCAGGTCGAAGACCTGGGCGGCATTGACGCCATCGAGATTGCCGGTGGGCTCGTCGGCCAGCACCAGGCGCGGCTGCGCCACCAGCGCCCGCGCCACGGCGGCGCGCTGCCGCTCGCCGCCGGAGAGCTGGTGCGGCCGGTGCGACAGCCGCTGCGACAGCCCCACCTGCTCCAGCACCTCGGCAGCGCGGGCCCGTGCCACCGCCGGCATCTCGCGCCGCACCAGCAGCGGCATGGCCACATTCTCCAGCGCCGAGAACTCCGGCAGCAGGTGATGGAACTGGTAGACGAAACCCAGCGTGCGATTGCGCAGCTGGCAGCGTTCGGCCTCCGGCAGTGCATGGATGTCGCGGCCATCGATGCGCACACTGCCGGAATCGGGCCGGTCGAGCCCGCCCAGCAATTGCAGCAGCGTGGTCTTGCCGGAACCTGACGAACCGACGATGGCGAGCCGCTCGCCGACATGGATGCGCAGATCCAGGCTGCGCAGCACCTGCAACACGCTGCCCCCTTCCCGGAAACCGCGCGTGAGATCCGTCGCTTCGAGTACCAGGTCAGTCATGGCGCAGCGCCTCCGCAGGCAGCAGGCGCGCCGCACGCCATGCGGGATACAGCGTCGCCAGCAGCGACAGCAGCAGCGCCACCGCGGCGATGCGCCACACGTCGTGGAGGGAGACCTGCGCCGGCAGATCGCTCATGAAGTACACGCTTGCATCGAGGAACTGCACGCCGAACACCTTTTCGATGAAATGCACCAGGCTCTCCAGATTCGCGGACAGCAATGCGCCGACGATGATCCCCAGCAGCACGCCCGTGGCGCCGATCACTCCGCCCTGCACGACGAAGGCCGCGAGGATGTTGCGCGGTCCGGCGCCCAGGGTGCGCAGGATGGCGATGTCCGGCTGCTTCTCCTTCACCACCATCACCAGCGTGGCGACGATGTTGAAGGCCGCGATGGCAACGATCATCGACAGGATCACGAACAGCATGGATTTTGCCGACTGTATGGAGCGGAAGAAATTGGCATGGTTGCGCGTCCAGTCGCTGACGTAGTAGCCGCCGCCCAGGTCCAGCGCCAGCTGCCGCACCAGCTGCGGCGCTCGCAGCGGATCCTCCAGCGCCAGGCGTACGCCGGTCATGGCATCCCCCAGGTGGAACAGGCGCGCAGCATCCGCGGCATGCAGCAGTGCCAGGCCACGATCATATTCATACATGCCGGAGCGGAACACGCCGGCCACCGTGAAGCGGCGCATGCGCGGCACGACGCCGGTGGGCGTGACCGCGCCTTCGGGCGCGATGACCACCACTTCGCCGCCCACCGCCACGCCCAGCTCGCGCGCCAGCGCCTCGCCGAGCAGGATGCGCCAGGCACCGGGCCGCAGATCATCGAGCGAGCCCGAGATCAGCGAACGGCCGATGCCGACGGCACGCGCCTCCTCCTCGGGCAGCACGCCGCGCAGCTGCGTGCCGGCCAGCTTCTGGCCCGAAGCCAGCATGCCGTAGGCCTCCACATAGGGCACGGCAGCCACCACTCCCGGCATGGCCAGCGCCCGGTCGCGCGCCTCGCGCCAGTCCGGCAGCGGCCCTTCCAGGCCCATCAGCGTCGCATGCGAGGTGACGCTGAGGATGCGCTGCCGCAGTTCCTTCTCGAAGCCATTCATGACCGACAGCACCACCACCAGCACCGCGACGCCCAGCATCAGGCCCACGGCGCTGATCACGGTGATGAAGGAGAGAAAGCCGCGCCGGTGACCGGAACGCAGGTAGCGCGTGCCTATCAGCCATTCATAGCGGTCGCTGAGTTTCACGCGGGCACCTTACTCGTAGCGCAGCGCTTCGGCGGGCGGCACCGCTGCCGCGCGCCGCGCCGGATACAGCGTGGCGAGCAGCGTGAGCAGCAGCGCACCGCCGGCGATCAGCACTACGTCGACGCCATGCAGCTCGGAGGGCACGCGCGAGATCACGTACAGGCTGGCATCGAATACATGCAGGCCGAAGAGACGCTCCAGCAGCCCCAGCACACCGTCCACATGGAGCGCCAGCCACACGCCCAGCGCCACGCCGGCAGCCACCCCGGCGCAGCCCACGACCAGGCCCTGCGTGATGAAAATGCCGGCCACGCGACGTGGACCTGCACCCAGGGTGCGCAGGATGGCGATGTCGGTGCGCTTGTCCGTGACCACCATCACCAGCATGGCCACGATGTTGAAGGCCGCCACGGCCACCACCAGCATCAGGATCAGCGCCATCATGGTCTTCTCGATGCGGATGGCGCGGAAATAGCTCGCGTGATCCTGGGTCCAGTCGCGCACTTCGAGGTTGCTATGGCCGGCGCGCCGCAGCGACTCGCGCAGCGCGGCGGCTATCTGCGGCGCCTGCAGGGCATCAGCCAGCTGCACCTCCAGGCCCACCGAACCCGAACGCAGTGCGCCGAGGTCAGACAGTGTGGGCAACGAGGCAAAAACCAGTTGCCCGTCGTGGTCCTGGATGCCGGCCTCGAACAGCGCCGTGACATGGAACTCGCGCAACCTTGCCTGCGGCACGCCTTCGGCGGCCAGCGCCGGCACCAGCAGCGTGACGGTGTCGCCCACTGCGACGCCGAGCTGGTCGGCAACCAGCGCGCCCAGAATCAGGCCGTCTGCCTGCAGCGGCTCGCGCTCCGGCTCGCGCTGCGAGATCAGTTTGGCCAGCTCCCGGTCCTCGCCGAGGTCGGCGCCGCGCAGCATCACCGGCAGCATCTCCGGCTGGCGCACGGCCAGCGCCTGCAGTTCGGCATAGCGCGTCACCTGTCCGGCCCCCGGCACGGCCTCGACCTCGCGGCGCAGCCTCTCCCAGTCGACTTCGGCGCCCGGCGCGGCCTGCACGCGCACCGCGGCCGTGAGCGTCAGCAGCCGTTCGCGCAGTTCGGATTCCAGGCCATTCATCACCGACAGGATCACGATGAGCGTCGCGACCCCCACCGCCACACCCAGCAACGACACCCAGGTGATGAAGGACACGAAGAACTTGTGCGACCGCGCGCGCGCATAGCGCAGGCCGATATAGACAGGCAACGGACGGAACATGGGGCGCCGATTAAAGCATGCCCTGCCCCGGCTGCGGCCCGTTTCGCGAACCCGGTCACAGATACCCCGGCCGCGGCGGCGGCCGGGATCCCCATCAGCGTGGCGGCTGTTATAGTCGGCGGCATGAAAGCCATGCTCTGCCTGGCCCTCGTGGCCGCCACCCCGGTGATGGCCGACACGCTGGTCGTCGACGACCAGGTGCAGCTGCGCCCCAGCTCGATCCAGACGCCGCACCGCGGCAGCTCGATGGCAGCCGTCGAGGCAAAGTTCGGCGCACCGGCCAGCCGCCATGCCGCCGTCGGCAAGCCGCCGATCACGCGCTGGGACTACGACGGCTTCAGCGTCTACTTCGAATACCAGCACGTCATCCACGCCGTCGCATCGCGCTGAGGCCCCCGCGGCCCGCTGACCTCAGACCTTTTCAAGACTGGGCAGTCCGGCGCCCTGCCGGTATGCTGCGGCGCCCCCCGCTCATCCGCCGCGCCGATGCCTGTCTCCGCCGAGCTTCCCGTACCCGTTTCTGCTGCTGCCGCACAGCCCTGGCCCGCATTGCATCCGGCGGCCCGCGCGCTGGCACTGGCGCGCGCGGCACAGCGCAGCGCAGGCGTGTGGGTGGTCGCAACCCCCGACGCGCGGGCGCTGGACCAGCTTGCGGATGCGCTGCGCTTCTTCCTGCCGCCCGATGTGCCGCTGCTGCGGTTTCCGGACTGGGAAGTGCTGCCCTATGACCGTTTCTCGCCACTGCCGGACCTGGTCTCCGAACGCCTTGCCGCGCTGGCACGGCTGCCGACGCTCGGCTCCGCCATCCTGCTGGTCAGCATCGAAACCCTGTTGCAGCGCCTGCCGCCGCGCCAGTTCGTCGAGGCCCGCAGCTTCGAGGTGGCCACGGGCCAGGACTTCGGCCTCGATGCGGCACGGGCACGCCTGACGCAGGCCGGCTACGCCAGCGTCGCGCAGGTGGCCGCTCCCGGCGAGTTCGCGTTGCGTGGCTCGCTGTTCGACGTGTTCCCGATGGGGCATCACGCACCCCTGCGCATCGATCTCCTGGACGAAGAGATCGACAGCATCCGCGAGTTCGATCCGGAGACGCAGCGCTCGCTGCAAAAGCTCGAGCGGGTGCGCCTGCTGCCGGCACGCGAATTCCCGCTGGACGAGGAAGGCTGCCGCGCCTTCCGCCGCCGCTTCCGCATCCGCTTCGAAGGCGACCCCACCCGCTCGGCCATCTACCGCGACATCCGTCCCGGTGTCGCGCCGCCGGGCGTGGAGTTCTACCTGCCGCTGTTCTTCGAAGGTACTGCCACGCTGTTCGATTACCTGCCCGCCGGCAGCCTCCTGGTCACCGATGCGGACTGGCAGGACGAAGCGGCGCGCAGCGCCGCCGGCGTCGCCGAACGTCACGAGGAGCGACGCCACGACATCGAGCATCCACTGCTGGATCCGGCCGAGCTGTACATGGATCCCGGTGCGCTGGGCGTGCAGCTGGCGCAGTGGCCCCGCATCGCCATCGGCCTGCAGCAAGACGTGGCGGCAGGGGCCACCGGCCTGCATCCGGCTCCCGACATCCGTCTGGATCCCACCGCCGAACAACCGCTGGCGCCGCTTGCGGCGCTGGTGAATGCCGGGGAAAAACGCCGCACGCTGCTGATGGCCGATTCCGCCGGCCGGCGTGAACTGCTGCAGGACCTGCTGCGCAATGCGGGCCTGAAGTTCCGCAACGTTGCCGGCTGGCAGGCCTTCCTCGGCGAGGACTGCGCCCTCGGCCTTACCGTTGCTCCCGGCGTCGGCGGCCTCAGCGTGGAGGATCCACCGCTGCAGCTGCTGGCGGATGCGGAGCTCTTCGGGCAGCGCGCGCAGCAGGAGCGCCGCCGCCGGCGCTCGCAGCTGGACCCTGCGGCCATACTGCGCGATCTGCAGGATCTAGCCCCCGGTGCACCGGTGGTGCACGAGGAATACGGCGTCGGCCGCTACGTCGAGCTGCAGACCATGCAGGTGGCCGGGCAGGAAGGCGAATTCCTGGTGATCGAATATGCCGGCGGCGATCGCGTCTATGTGCCGGTGGCGGCGCTGCATCTGGTCAGCCGCTACACCGGGGCCGCGGCCGAAACCGCGCCGCTGCACAAGCTCGGCAGCGACCAGTGGGCACGCGCGCGCCGCGCGGCTGCAGAAAAAGTGCGCGATGTGGCCGCCGACCTGCTGGACCTGTATGCCCGCCGGCAGGCCCAGCAAGGCACGCCGCTCACCTTCGACGAGAAGGACTACCGCAGCTTCGCCGCCGCCTTTCCCTTCGAAGAGACCGCCGACCAGGGCGATGCCATCCGCGCCGTGATCGCCGACCTCAGTGGCGACAAGCCCATGGACCGGGTGGTGTGCGGCGATGTGGGCTTCGGCAAGACCGAAGTGGCCATGCGCGCCGCCTTCGTGGCTGTGCAGTCGGGCCGGCAGGTGGCGATTCTGGCGCCCACCACCCTGCTCGCCGAGCAGCACCTGACCAACTTCCGAGACCGCTTCGCCGACCTGCCGGTACGCATCGAATGCCTGTCGCGCTTCCGCTCCGGCAAGGCATCCGGCGACATCCTCGACGGGGTCTCCTCGGGACGCATCGACATCCTCATCGCGACGCACCGCCTGCTGCACGCAGATGCGAAATTCAAGGACCTGGGGCTGCTCATCATCGACGAGGAGCACCGCTTCGGCGTGCGCGACAAGGAGCGCATCAAGACGCTGCGCGCCGAAGTGCACACGCTCACGCTCACCGCCACACCCATCCCGCGCACGCTGAACATGGCTCTCGGCGGCCTGCGGGATCTCTCCCTGATCACGACACCGCCCGCCGGGCGCGTCGCCATCAAGACCTTCGTCTCCGAGTGGGATGGCGCGCTGATCCGCGAAGCCGCCTCGCGCGAGCTGCGCCGCGGCGGCCAGGTGTATTTCGTGCACAACGAGATCCAGACCATCGACAAGGTGGCCGAGGATCTGGGCAAGCTACTGCCGGACGCGCGCATCCGCATCGGCCACGGCCAGATGCGCGAGCGCGAGCTCGAACAGCTGATGGTGGATTTCTACCACCGGCGCTTCGACGTGCTGCTGTGCACGACGATCATCGAGAGCGGCATCGACGTGCCCACTGCCAACACCATCATGATCAACCTCGCGGACCGCCTGGGGCTGGCGCAGCTGCACCAGCTGCGCGGCCGCGTCGGCCGCTCGCACCATCGCGCCTACGCCTACCTGTTCGTGAAGTCACGGCGCGCGCTCACCGTCGATGCCGAGCGGCGGCTCGAAGCCATCGAGTCGCTGGAAGAACTGGGCGCCGGCTTTGCGCTGGCGACGCAGGACCTGGAAATCCGTGGCGCCGGCGAGTTCCTTGGCGATGCGCAGAGCGGCGACGGGCATGAGGTGGGCCTCGCCATGTATCTGGACATGCTGCAGACAGCCGTGCAGGCCTTGAAGGATGGCCGCGAACCGGAGCTGGACAAGCCGCTGGCTGCTGCCACCGAGGTGAACCTGCACCTGCCCTGCCTGCTGCCCGACACCTACATCGGCGATGTGCAGACCCGGCTCACGCTGTACAAGCGCATCGCGGCTGCAGCCGACTCGGCGGCTCTTGATGAGCTGCAGACCGAGATCGGCGACCGCTTCGGCGCACTGCCGCCGGCCGCGCACAATCTGCTGCAGTCCGCGCGCCTCGCGCAGCGCTGCCGCGCACTGGGGCTGCGCCGTCTGGATGTCTCCGGGCAGACCGCTCATGTGACCTTCGCGGAGCAGAACCAGGTCGATCCGGCCAGCGTGATCCGCCTGATACAGCAGGAACCGCGCACCTTCCGGCTGGAAGGCCCGCTGAAGCTGCGCATCGCCGGCGGTGCGTCCGAGGCCGAGCGCATGGCCTTCGCCATGCGCCTGCTGGACCGGCTGTCGACCCGTGGCGGGCCGCGCTCAAGCAAGTAGAATGGCCGGCATGAAACGTCCCACGCCCTTTCTGTTGCGCCGTGCCCTCGGGCTGCTGCTGGCATTGCTGGCCTGGCCTGCACTCACCCAGCAGGCGCAACCCGCGCGCTACAACGTGGAGATCGTAGTGTTCCGCGCCGTGGACGAATCGCCTGCCAGCGAGAACCCGCCGGCCTCGGGCGCCAGCGCAGACATCGCGGCCACCCCCGTCACGGCGGGCAAGCTCTCCGATGCCGCCAGCCGGCTGCGCGCTTCCGGCGCCTATCGCGTGCTCGGGCAGGCCGCCTGGACACAGGTGCCCGCACCATGGAATTCAGGCCGCGGCGTATCACTGGGACAGATCGGGCTCGGCAATGGCCTCAGCGGCAGCGTCATCCTCGAACGCGGCCAGTACCTGCACCTGGGCTTCGACCTGCAGTACACCGAAGGCGGACGGCACTGGGTGATCAACGAATTGCGGCGCGTGAAGGTCAACGAGCGGCAGTACTACGACCATCCGGCGCTGGGTGTCATCGCGATCGTCACGCCGGCGGGCGGCAACTAGAAACTGCGCCGGACATCGAGCGTTTCAAAGCGCGCTGGCAGCCACCGTCAGCTGGTTGCGCTGCTGATGTTTGCCGTCGCGCAGCGCCTGCTCAGCGCATGCGATGAGCTGTGCAGGCCTCTCCTCTTCACGATCCGGCACCCGTGTCACGGCGCCGGCGGTCACGGTGAGGTACTTGAGCAGCGGCGAACGCGGGTGATGCACATGCAGTGCGGCGATACGTTCGACGGTGGCGCGCGCGTGCTTGATCACGGGCTCCACACCGGCGGCGTCCCGATGCGCGACCAACACGGCGATACAGCCGGCATCCCAGCGTCCGACCACATCGGTGCCGCGCCGGAATACGCCGCTGATGGTACGCGCGACGCGGCGGATGGCGGCATCGCCGCCGGCACGGCCAAAGGTGTCGTTGTAGACGCCGAGCGCATCGATGTCGAACAGCAGCAACGTCAAGGGGCGTGATTCGCGGCGCGCCAGCTGCCACTCGCGACTCAGCAACTCCTCGAACCAGGGGCGCGAAGAAACACCGCTGAGACGGTCTTCGCGCAGCCAGCTCGGCAGACCCGTGGGCCCGCGCTCGGCGGAACGCAGCAGACTGCCGGCATCGCGGTGGAAGGCCACATAGTGGGTCACCTCGCCTGACTGGTCGCGCAGCGGCTGCACGAAAATCTCGTTCCACAGCAGCTCGCCACTCTTGCGGTAGTTGCGCAGCAGCACACGGCATTCCTCACCGCGTTCGAGCGCCTCACGCAGCCGCCGGCGGCCGTCCTGGTCGCGGTCCGTACCCTGTAACATCCTGAGGTTGCTGCCGACGAGTTCGGCCGCCGTGTAACCGGTCATCAGCTCGAACGCGGCATTCACGTACCTCACCGGACAGTCGGCAGCGCGGGCATCACAGATCACGATCCCTTCCGGCGCGGCGGCGACGATGCGGCGCAGGAAACTGGCGTCGAGACTTTCCATATCTGCCATCAGCCCTGCAGGTTCAGTTCCGGTACGCGGCTGCAGCGCGCCAGACACTGCTGGCTTGCGCGGTATTCGTCGGTCCGGGCGAGTTCGGCCCGCCCCGGCATTTCCCGGCCGCGCATGCGCACCAGCCGCATCTGGCCGGCCGGTCCGGGCTTGTGCGTGAGGCCGTCCAGCAGCTGCACCACGCTTGCGCGCCGGTTGCATACCGGCAGCACATCGCAGCCCGCGGCCAGCGCAGCTTCGGCGCGCGCAACCACATCGCCGATCACGCTGGCACCTTCCATCGTCAGGTCATCGGCAAACACCACGCCGCGGAAATCAAGCTCGCCGCGCAGCACCTCGCTCACCCAGCGGCGCGAAAAACTCGCCGGCACCGAATCGACCAGCGGATACAGGACATGGGCCATCATCACGCCGGCAATGTCGTTGGCGATGAGCCGGCGATAAGGCGCGATATCCACTTCCAGATCGGGCAGGTCACGGCGGTCCACGGGCAACGCCAGGTGCGAATCGGCGACCACGGCACCATGCCCGGGAAAATGCTTGGCCGTGGCCGCCATGCCGGCACGGCGCATGCCCTGCATGGTGGCCAGCGCCAGTTCGGCCACTGCCGGCGGCCGCGAATGGAAGGCGCGATCGCCGATGATTTCGGAAACGCCGTAGTCCAGATCCACACAGGGTGCGAAGGAGAAATCCACCCCCACGGCACGCAGCTCCGCCGCCAGCAGCCAGCCCAGCTGCTGGGCCATGGCGAGGCCCTGCCTGGCATCCGTGTCGTACTCCTGCCCGATGCGCCGCGCCGGCGGCAGCACCGAGAAGCCGCTGCGGAAGCGCTGCACCCGCCCGCCCTCGTGGTCTACGGCCACCAGCAACGGCGGCGTGCGCAGCGACTTGATGTCGGCGACCAGCGCTTCGAGCTGCTGCGGATCCTGGTAGTTGCGGGTGAAGAGGATGACGCTGCCTACCAGCGGGTGGCGCAGCACTTCACGGTCCTCGGCGGTGAGCGCCGTGCCCGCCACATCCACCATCAATGGTCCGAGCGTCATGCACTGCACCCCGGGCCGTCGAGGACGGCCACTGATTCCACGTGACTCGTGTGAGGAAACATGTCGACGATACCCGCTGCCCGCAGCCGGAAACCGTGCGCCGTTACCAGGATTGCCAGATCCCGGGCCAGACTCCCGGGGTGGCAGGAAACATACACCAGACGCCGGGGAGCCAGGCGGGCGACCGTCGGCAGCACCTCGGCGGCACCCGTGCGTGGCGGATCCAGCAGCACATGGCTGTAGGGACCGCCGAGCCGCTGGGCCAGCAGCAGGCATCTTTCGGCAGCCTCTTCGCCGGCGAGATTGGCGGCGGCGAAGCGGGCATTGGCAAGGCCATTGCTCGCGGCATTGTCGCGTGCGCGTTGCACCAGCCCCTCCTCGCCCTCGATGCCCACCACCTGCGCGCTGCGGCGCGCCAGGGGCAGCGTGAAATTGCCCAGGCCACAGAAAAGGTCCAGCACCTGCGATTCGGGTGTGAGTTCCAGCAATTCCACCACCCGCCCCACCAGGCGGCGGTTCATCCCGCCATTGATCTGGATGAAATCGGCCGGCTGGAAGTGCAGGCGCACATCGAACTCGGGCAGCTCGTACCACAGGTCAGGCTCTGCGCCGGACACCGGCTCGAGCTGCTGCGGCGAGCCGGCCTGCAGCAGCCAGCGCACACCATGGCGGACTTCGAAGGCGGCAAGCTTCGCGCGGTCCTCGGTGCAAAGCGGCGACAGCGTGCGCAGCACCAGCACCGTGGCATTGTCCCCCACGGCCACTTCGATCTGCGGGATGCGCGTGGGAACGGAAAGCGAGGTCACCAGCGCCGAGAGGTCACTGATCAACTCGCCCACTTCGGCACGCAGCACATGACAGCGGTCGATGGCCGCCACATAGCTCGACAGGCGCTCGCGGAAACCCACCAGCGAGCGCTGCTTCGCGTGCACATAGCGCGCACCGAGCCGGGCACGGCGGCGATAGCCCGCAGGCTCGCCGGACAGCGGCTCCAGCCATTGCTCCGGTTCCACCTTGCCGATGCGCCGCAGCGTCTCGCGCAGCATCTGGTCCTTGATGCCGCGCTGGGCATCGGGCGACAGGTGCTGCAGCGCGCAGCCGCCGCACTTGCCGAAATGCGCGCAGGGCGGCTCCACGCGGTCGGTGGAGGGCTCGATCACGCGCAGCAGCTCGGCCTCGTCGTGGCTGCGCTGCCGGCGCCGGATGCGGTATTCGATCAGCTCGCCAGGCAAGGCTCCGGCGACGAACACCGCCTTGCCCGTCCGCACCACGCCCCAGCCATCGTGATTGAGCGCCTCGACGCGGCCCACCGCGCCGGCGCTGGTCAGTTCGGCGGTTGCGGCCATTGGGCCAGGAACTCCGCATGATGAGGTTCCGACGAGGCACGCAGCATCTGCCGCAGCCGCTCGCATTCGGCGCGCCATTGCCCTTCGTCCAGCAATCCGCGCATGCGCTGGAAGGAGAGATAGATCAGCCAGGTGTTGAGCACGTCGGTCTCGCAGTAGCGGCGCACGGCCAGATATTCGCCGTGACGCCAGGCATCCCACACCTGGTCGCCGGAAAAACCCAGCTTGCCCGGCAGGCCGAGCAGTGCCGCCACGTTGGCGAGCGACGCACGGCCGCGCACCTGATAGCCGGCAAGCACATCCATGAGGTCGATGTGGCGCCAGTGGAAGCGGCCGAGGTAGTTGTTGTAGCGGAAGGCGCTGTCCGAATCGCCATGCTCCCAGTAGCGCGGAGCGGCCACGCCATGGCGCAGGCAGCGGTAGTGCAGCACCGGCAGGTCGAAGCCGCTGCCGTTCCACGACACCAGCTCCGGCGTAAAGCGCTCGATGCCGTCGAAGAAGCGCAGCAGCAACTCGCGCTCGGGGCTGTCCGGATCGCCCAGGCTCCATACTTTGAGCGAATCGCCATGGCGCAGCGCGCAGGCGATCGCCACCACGCGCTGCTGCTCCACCGGCAGGAACTCGCTGCCGGTCTGCTCGCGCCGCAGGGTGAACATGGCGCGGGCCACGTCGGCGTCGGCGAGGCTGTCCGGCAGTTCCAGCAGGCGCCGCCCGTACTCCACGTCCGGCACCGTCTCGATGTCGAAGACCAGGGTATTCATCGCGCGGTCAGCGTGCAGCATGCATCAGCGACTTCATTTCCGCCACCGCCGCCGCCATGCCGGCGAACAGCGCCCGGCCCACGATGGCATGGCCGATGTTCAGCTCCACGATTTCCCGGATCGCCGCCACGGGCTGCACGTTGTGGTAGTCGAGGCCATGGCCGGCGTGCACGGTGATGCCCAGCTCCGCACCCTGGCGCGCCGCGCGACGCAGACGGTCGAGCTCGCGGGCCCGCGCGCCGCCGGAGGCTTCCGCATAGGCCCCGGTATGCAGCTCGACCACCGGCGCGCCCACTTCGCGGGCTGCCTCGATCTGCCGCGGATCCGGATCGATGAAGAGACTCACGCGCATGCCGGCCTCTCCCAGCCGCGCTGTGGCCTCGCGCAGACGCGCGATGGCGCCCGCCGCGTCGAGGCCGCCCTCGGTCGTGACTTCGGCGCGATTCTCCGGCACCAGGCAGCAATCCGCGGGGCGCAGGCGGCAGGCGATGCCGATCATCTCCTCCGTCACCGCCATCTCCATGTTCAGATGCGTCAGCATGCGTGCCTGCAACGCAGCCAGGTCCGCATCCTGGATGTGGCGCCGGTCCTCGCGCAGATGCATGGTGATGCTGTCGGCGCCGGCCTGCTCGGCCAGCAGCGCTGCGTACACCGGGTCGGGATGGCGCGCGCGCCGCGCCTGCCGCACCGTGGCGACGTGGTCCACGTTCACACCCAGCGCGATCGGGCGCGCTGCCGCTGCACCTGTCATGTCCGCGATCTCTCCATGTCCATCATTGCCCGCGCCACCGAACGGGTGCGCAGGTCGCTGCCATCCAGACACATCTGCAGCGCGCGCCGCAGCACGGGCCGTACCAGTTCCAGATCGCGCGCATCATCGAGCGTGCCATCGGCCAGGCGCTGCAGGCAATCCTGCGGCAGCTGCGCGAGGCCCAGCGTATCCGCCGATTGCGATGGCGCCTCGCGCGGAATCCCGTAGCCCAGCACGTCGAGCAGCTGTTTCTCGAACCGGCGCAGGGTCGCCTCGACGCGCTCTTCGGTCCGCAGCGACTGCAGCGCGGCCGCATAGTGGTCAAACATCTCCGGCTGCGGGTCATGCCGCAGAGTCAGACGCAGCACCAGCTCGCTGAGATACCAGGCCGGCATCAACCTTGAAGGCGCGAGCGGCGGCAACGCGGCAGCACCAGGCTCGGCTTCGGCTCCCGTCAAACGCGGCGCCTCGCCGCGGCCAGCCCAGGTCACGCGCAGCGGCACGAAGGGCCGCAGCACCGACGCCAGGCGGGACTTGGGCCCGCGCACGCCCTGCGCAAAGACGCTGATACGGCCCTGTTCTCGGGTCAGAAGCTCGAATATCCGGCCCGAATCGCGCCACTCGTGCTGATGCAGCACGTAGGCGGCGGCCGGATCCATGCCGCGCAGCATCGCTACTCCATTCCCAGCTGGCGCAGCGCCTGGGCGCTGTCGGCCCAGTCCTCGCGCACCTTCACCCACAGCTGCAGATGAACCCGACGCCCCAGCAGCTCATTGAGCTCGCGCCGCGCCTGCGTACCGATGCGCTTGAGGCGCTCGCCGCGGCTGCCGATCACGATGGGCTTCTGCCCCGCGCGATCCACCCAGATGACGGCCGCGACCACCAGCTGCCCTTCGTCCTCGCTCATGGATTCGATCTCCACGGCGATGCCATAGGGCACTTCCTCGTTCAGCTCCAGCGTCAGCTTCTCGCGGATAGTCTCGGCGATGCGGAAGGCATCCCCGCGATCCGTGACCATCTCCGGCGGGAACAACGGCGGCGACAGGGGCAGATGCTGCGCGATGATCTGGCGCAGGCGCACGGCATCGGCCGGATCCTGCGCCGACATTGGCACCACTGCGGCGAAATCATGCCGCTGCGCCAGCGTGGCGATGTAGGGCAGCAACTGCTCGCGCTGCGGCACGCGGTCGATCTTGTTTACCACGGCGATCACCGGCCGGTTGGCTTCAGTGGCGCGCTGCAATGCAATGCGGTCTTCCTCGCCGAAACGCAGCGCCTCGACCACATAGACGATGAGATCGGCATCCAGCGCCGCCGCCGCCGCGGTGCGGTTCATGGCGCGGTTCAGCGCGCGGCCGCCCTCGCGGTGCAGGCCCGGCGTGTCGACGAAGGCGATCTGCGCTTCGGGCAGGTTCACGAGGCCCAGCACGCGGTGCCGCGTGGTCTGCGGCCGCGGCGTCACGATGGAGAGCTTGCTGCCGGTCAGCGCGTTGAGCAGCGTGGACTTGCCCACATTGGGCCGCCCGATGAGCGCGGCGAAACCGCAGCGGTAGTCGGGCCCCGGGGGCAGCGGCTCCCCGGCAGTCACGAGGCCACCTCCCCGGCCAGCAGGCGCAGCGCGGCCTCCGCCGCCCGCTGTTCGGCGCTGCGGCGGCTGCTGCCCGCGCCCTGCGTCACGGCGCGGCCGCCGCGCGCTGCCACGCGCACCTCGCAGCGCACCCGGAAGGTCTGTGCATGCGGCTCGCCCTCGGTGGATTCCAGCACGTACGCGGGCAGCTCTTCGCCGCGCCCCTGCAACAGCTCCTGCAGCCGGGTCTTGGCATCCTTGAGTTCGGCATCCGGCTGCAGCGCGGCGATACGCGACTGGAACAGGCGCAGCACCAGGTCGCGTGCCGCATCCAGATCCGCATCCAGGTACCAGGCGCCGATCAGCGCCTCCGTGGCATCGGCCAGGATGGAATCGCGCCGGAAACCTCCGGTCTTCAGCTCCCCGCTGCCCAGGCGCAGCATGGCGCCGATGCCGATCTCGGCGCCGATCTGCGCCAGCGGCGGCCCGCTCACCAGACGCGAGCGCAACCGGCTGAGGCTGCCCTCATCCGCCTGCGGAAAACGCCGGTACAGTTCTTCAGCGATGACCAGGTTCAGCACGGCGTCGCCCAGGAACTCGAGCCGCTCGTTGTGCCGCGAATGGGCGCTGCGGTGCGTGAGCGCCATCTCGAACAGTGCCGGCTGCCGCGGCGCTGCGCCGAGCACCGACACGAGCCACTGCTGCAGGTGATCGCCCGCGATCATGGGCCTCACCCGGCCTTGGGCCGCGGGCGATGCCTCATGGAACGACCGCGCGCTTGTCGAATTTCACCACCAGCGAAATCCCCGCGAACATCGGCACCATGTCCTCGTAGTCCGCCAGCAGCACCCATTCGTTGCCTTCCTTGTGCACCACGATGGCGCTGGTCGGCGGATAGTTGATGGCGTCGATGTCGAACTGCTTGTCCAGCGCGTTGCGCACCGCCGTCACATTGATCTGCTGCTCGCCGGCATTTTCCCCGGCAATCCGGTCCAGCGCCTTGGCCACCTTCATGTAGTTCAGGTAGACCGGCGTCAGACGGATGGCCGCATAGCCGACGATGGCCACCGGAATCAGCAACACCAGCCAGCCTATGAACGTGATGCCCTTCTGTGTGTTTCTCATGCCGCTTCTCCCTTATTCGATGCGCTTGCCAATGCGGCTCCAGTCGGGGCCGCCGCTGCGCTGCAGATCCCAATTGAACCAGATACGACGTGCACTGCCGACCAGATTGGCCTCCGGCACCAGCCCCCAGACCCGGCTGTCGGCACTGTTGTCGCGATTGTCGCCGATCATCAGGTAGTGTCCCGGGGGAATCTGCATTTCCTTGAACTCGTCGTTGTCGCCGCTGTCCGCAAGATCGCCGGGCAGCGTGGCCGTCCGGGCGTCGTCGCAGACATAGCCGCGGTCCAGCTGGCGGTTGCAGCCCGGCAGCGGCGGTCCGACGATGCCAAAGGGCGAGCGGCAGGACAGCGTCTGATGCAAATGTTCGCCCAGCCGCTCCTGGGAAAGGACCATGTTCGAATAGCAGCCGTCGTTGTAGCGCCCGGTGGCCTCGGTGGGCACCGGCACGCCATTGACGGTGATGCGGTCATCATGGATCTCGACCCGGTCGCCGGGCAGCCCCACCAGGCGCTTGATGTAGTTGACGGCCGGATCCGGCGGATAACGGAACACCACCACATCCCCGCGCTGCGGCTCGCCCAGCGACAGTATCTTGGTGTTCGTCACCGGCAGGCGCAGCCCATAGGCGAACTTGTTCACCAGGATGAAATCGCCGTCCTGCAGCGTGGGCATCATCGAATCCGAGGGAATGCGGAACGGCTCGAACAGGAAGGAGCGCAGCAGCAGCACGATCACCACGACGGGCACCATGCTGCGCGCATAGTCGACGATGCCGGGCTCAGCGATGGCTTCGGCATTCTGGCCGTGCGCGGCGGCCGCGCGCGCGCGCCAAGGCCGCAGCAGCCAGTGGTCGATGGCCCAGATGGCGCCGCCGGCCAGCGAGATGATGACCAGCACCAGGCTGAAATCCAGCCGCTCGGAGCGCAGCAGCTTGATCGCACCGGCGATGGCGAGCACCGGCAGCACCGCATAGGCCGCACGCAGCAGCGCCGGATCGGCCACCGTGCGGGGCAGCGCCGCCGCGCGGCGGCGCGGCCGCAGCAGCCAGTCGTCCACGAAGGTGATCACACCCACCGGGAGCAGCAGCCAGGCGAGGATGTCGATGATCTGGTTCAGCACGTGACTTCTCCGCCTCTTACTTGCGTCCGACTTTCAGCACCGCAAGGAAGGCTTCCTGCGGAATCTCCACCGAACCGACCTGTTTCATGCGTTTCTTGCCTTCCTTCTGCTTCTCGAGCAGCTTGCGCTTGCGCGAGATGTCGCCGCCGTAACACTTGGCCAGCACGTTCTTGCGCAGCGCCTTCACCGTGGCGCGCGCAATGATGTGCGCACCGATCGCAGCCTGCACGGCTACTTCGAACATCTGGCGCGGAATCAGTTCCTGCATCTTGTCCACCAGTTCGCGGCCGCGGCTGTAGGCGCTGTCTTGGTGGGCGATGATGGACAGCGCATCCACCTTGTCGCCGTTGATGAGGATGTCGAGTTTCACCAGCGGCGCGCTCTGGAAATGGCTGAATTCGTAGTCGAAGGAGGCATAGCCGCGGCTCACGCTCTTGAGGCGGTCGAAGAAGTCCAGCACCACCTCCGCGAGCGGCAGCTGGTACTGCAGCGACACCTGCGTGCCCAGATACAGCATCTTCTTCTGCACGCCGCGCTTCTCCGAGCACAGCTGCAGCACGCCACCCACATGTTCCGGCGGCACCAGGATGTTGGCCGTGATGATGGGTTCGCGCAGGTCCTCGATGAGGTTCGAGGCCGGCAGCTTGGAGGGGTTGTCGACGTAGAGCAGGCTGCCGTCGGTGCAGGCCACCTCGTACACCACTGTGGGTGCGCTGGTGATGAGCTCCAGGTTGTATTCGCGCTCCAGACGCTCCTGCACCACGTCCATGTGCAGCAGGCCGAGGAAGCCGATGCGAAAGCCGAAACCCAGCGCGGTGGATACCTCGGGCTCGTAGTGCAGCGCCGAATCGTTGAGCTTGAGCTTGGCCAGTGCGTCGCGGAAGGCTTCATAGTCTTCGGTGTTCACCGGGAACACGCCGGCGAACACCCGTGGCTGCACTTTCTTGAAGCCCGGCAGAGCCCCCGACGCCGGACGGTTTTCCAGCGTGATGGTGTCACCCACTGGCGCGCCGTCGATCTCCTTGATGCCGGCGATCACGAAACCCACTTCACCGGCGGCCAGTTGCGGCAGCATCACCGACTTGGGCGTGAAGCGCCCGATCTTGTCCACCGAATGGCTGCGGCCGGTAGACATCACGCGGATCTTGTCGCCTTCCTTGAGCGTGCCATTGACCACGCGCACCAGCGACACCACGCCGACGTAGTTGTCGAACCAGGAATCGACGATCAGCGCCTGCAGCGGCGCGGCCGGATCGCCCTTGGGCGGCGGGATGCGCTGCACGATGGCTTCGAGCAGATCCGGCACGTTCTCGCCCGTCTTGGCCGAGACGCGCACGGCCTCCGTGGCGTCGATGCCGATGATGTCGCCGATCTCCTTGATGACCCGCTCCGGGTCGGCTGAAGGCAGGTCGATCTTGTTGATGACCGGCAGCACCTCCAGCCCCTGTTCGATGGCGGTGTAGCAATTGGCCACGCTCTGGGCCTCGACGCCCTGGGCGGCATCCACCACCAGCAGCGCACCATCGCAGGCCGCAAGACTGCGCGACACCTCGTAGGAGAAGTCCACGTGGCCGGGCGTGTCGATGAGGTTGAGCTGGTAGCGTTGCCCGTCCCGGGCCACATGAAAGAGCGTGACGCTCTGGGCCTTGATGGTGATGCCGCGCTCGCGCTCCAGCGCCATGTTGTCCAGCACCTGGGACTGCATCTCGCGCTCGGCGAGGCCCCCGCAGAGCTGGATCAGGCGGTCGGCGAGTGTCGACTTGCCGTGATCAACGTGGGCGATTATAGAAAAGTTCCGTATGTACCTTGATTCTATTGGAATATTCTCGGCGCTCATGTGAACTCGGATTCTGGGCCATGCACATGTTCATGTACACAGCCCCAAAACTGCTCCTCAAACCAAATAGGCCGCGCGCGTGGGAACACCCCGGTACCACCTGGGTGCGGCGCAGCAAGGTACTGATTTGCCAATAATACCCTATGGGAACGGGACACGCCCTTCCCGCCCCTGAGAGGGAGCGATGCAGAACCTACCGAACGCCTGAGACAGAAACCTACTGGGCAGCCGGCCTGTATGAGTCTTCGAGGTACTTGCGGGTGATATCGGCGATGTAGAGCATCAGGTTCTTGTCACTCTTGCCGATAGACCAGGCCCCCGCCATGGCACCTGCCGTCCGTTGCACATTGGGTTGGGCCAGCAGCTTGCCGGTTTCCTTCTCGGTCAGGATCAGCTGCATGTTGATCTGCGACTCTCCCGCCATGGCGCCAGCCCAGAAGCGCGCTCCGCCACTGGTAATCTTGACGGCCATCATGCGCGGCTGAATCGACAAGGTGCGGCTGTTGCCTGCGGCAGCCTTGCTGCGCCACCCGTCGAGCAGCGGCGTCAGCTGCTCCCTCACAGCGGTCTCCACTGCTCTTGCCGCTTCAACTTTTTCGGGCTTCGCCATCACTTCCGGCGCGAATGTCATGGGAAGGAGTTCGAATTTCCCGAAGTTCGCCAAAGGTTCACTGGGAGAGGCCAGTCGAACGGCTTCTTCCTGGGCAACGCCGGCGCGCTTGGCTGGATCGGCAGCGCAGCCAAACAACAATGCACAGACCACAAGACCAGTGAATGCTTTCATTTGAACGATTCCCTCCGGACTTATTCTTCTTCGCTGATGCCGGCTGTTGCCGGCGGCTTGAGTGTAGACCATCCGGCGTGAGGCGGTCATGCATGCCTGTGTTGCAGGAACAGAAGTGATGACATATTACGGCGCCGCTGTGAGGTTCATCACCCAACGCGATTCGCAAATGTCATCGCCCCAAGGAGCGGGCACATCACAGCCATCCGGATGAGCCGCCGCACAGGCCGCCACCCACCCGTTCTCCCAGCGCCATGAGATCGCTTGGACCGGCTCGAGCTCCGCCGGGATCATCCTCACGCGGGAAAACTCCAGCGGCAGGTGCTTCGTGAGGCCCGCTTTGTAGGCCGCTTCCTTCAGCACCCACAGCTCATGGAGGCTGCTCAGCGCAGCACGCTCATTCATCCGCGCCAGGCGCTGCCGCTCGTCATCAGCACACACCTGCTCCGACATCCGCGCCACATCCCGTGGCTGCACGGCTTCGATGTCCACGCCCACCCGGTGATCTGCGGCGGCGACCAGCACGCGGCCGTTCCGATGGGATATGGAGAGGTGCACACCGGGCTCTCCTTCCAGTACCGGAGGCCCTTCGACGCCAATGGCCACGCGGCGCCCCGCCGCAACGACACCTTCACGCTCGAGCAGCTTGCGCAACAACCAGCGGCCCGCCGTGAATTCCCGCTGGCGCCGCGGGCTCAACGTTCCGCACCGGCGTTGTTCCGCCGGCCCCATCCATGCCGGGCGGGGCGGAGCCTGCCTCAGAAGCTCGTCTACATCATCACTCGCCAGGGCCAGGAATCGGCCCTGTCTAGCGACCAAGACTGGCGTACTCGCCCTTCAGGGCTACGCCAACCACCACTCCACCGGCATGGCACTCGTATTCGGTGCTGCTCTTGAATTCGCGCTTCTTGTAATAGCTGACCAGATTGATCACCGCATCAGCGCCGCGCTTCTTCGCCGATTCCTGGAAGGCCAGCAATGCAGAAAGAGCGGCCCAGCGGCAGCCGTATTCATCGGACTTGCCGACGCCGTTGGTCTTCTTGTTGGCGACATCATCCCCGAGCTGCTTCTTCACGGACGGATGAGCCGCGCCGGCCAGATAGAATTTCACCGATCCATCCAGCTTGCCCTCCGCTTCCGGCATGGCCAGGACTTCGGCCAGCGGCAGGTGCAGAACCGTGTCGCGCGCCACGGCAGCACCGGATGCGAGTACCAGACCCACCGCCACAACACCAATCTTTTTCATGGACATCTCTCCGAGGAATGTGGTCATTCAGACCATCGCCTGAAAATCAGCGATGTATTGATTCCGCCGAATGCGAAATTGTTGGACATGATGATGTCCGTCTGCAGCTCGCGCCCGCCCCCCATAATGTAGTCGAGCGGCGCGCACTGCGGGTCCACCTGGCGCAGGTTCAGCGTCGGCGCAAACCAGCCGGAACGCATCATTTCGATGCTGATCCACGCCTCCAGCGCACCGCAGGCGCCCATGGTGTGCCCCATGTAGCTCTTGAGCGAACTGATGGGCACCTGTCCGCCCAGCACCTCGGAAGTCGCCTGACTCTCTGCGATATCCCCCTGCGGCGTGGAAGTGCCATGCGCATTGATGTAGCCCACGCGCTCCGCACCGATGCCGGCATCGGCAATGGCCAGGCGCATGGCCGCTGCCATCGTCTGCGCCCTGGGCTGCGTGACATGGGTGCCATCGCTGTTGGTACCGTATCCGATCAGTTCCGCGTAGATCGGGGCGCCACGGGCCAGCGCATGCGACAGCTCTTCCAGGACCAGCGTGCAGGCCCCTTCGCCGAGCACCAGCCCGTCCCGGTCGATATCGAACGGGCGTGGAGTCTCGCGCGGCCGGTCGTTGTATTTCACCGTCGTGGCGAACAGGGTGTCGAAAACCGCCGCCTCGGTGACATCCAGCTCCTCGGCGCCGCCGGCCAGCATCACCTGCTGCTTGCCGGCGCGGATCATCTCGAAGGCATAGCCGATTCCCTGGCTGCCGGATGTGCATGCGCTGGAGGTGGTAACGATCCGTCCGGTGATTCCGAAGAAGACGCCGATGTTCACAGCCGCCGTGTGCGACATCATCCTGAGATACGAGTTGGCCGTGATTCCTTCCGTCGACTTGCGCAGCAGCATGGTGCCGAAATCGGCGGTCGCACTGGGACTGCCGGTGGAGGAGCCATAGGCTATTCCCAGCATTCCGCTGGTCACCACCGGATCGCCGGCAAGCCCGGCGTCGCTCAGCGCCAGCTCGCTGGCCCGCGTCGCCATGAGCGCCACACGGCCCATGCTGCGGGTCTGCTTGCGCGAATAACGCTCCGGCGGCAGGTCGAAATCAGCCGCCGGCGCCCCCACCGCGGTGTTGAGCCCATTGAACTGGCGCCACTCGGGAATCACCTGCACGGCAGACTGCCCTGCCTTCAGGCGCGCGCTGACCGTGTTCCAGTCATGCCCCAGAGGGCTGATCGCGCCGAATCCGGTTACCACTACGCGCTTCAAGGAGTCATTCCGCCGTTTACAGATATCACCTGACGGGTGATGTAGGAAGAATCATCGCCGAGCAGGAAACTCACGGCAGCCGCCACCTCGTCACCCGTTCCGACGCGCTGCGCCGGGATCATCTTCAGCGCCTCCTGCCTGACGCGCTCGTCCACCATCTCCGTGTCGATCAGGCCCGGCGCCACGCAGTTGACGGTGATGCCGCGGCTCGCAAGCTCGATGGCCAGCGCGCGCGTGGCACCGATGATGCCGGCCTTGGAGGCACTGTAATTCACTTGTCCCCGGTTGCCGACGAGCCCGGATACCGATGCCAGGGTCACGATCCGCCCGGGCCTGCGGGTCCGCACCATAGGCATGATGAGAGGATTGAGGACATTGTAGAAGCCGTCGAGATTCGTTCTGAGGACCTCGTCCCATTCGTTTCCGGTCATGCCGGCGAAGGTGACATCCCGCGCAATGCCGGCATTGCACACGACGCCGTAGTAGCATCCATGCGCCGAGATATCCTGCTCCAGGGCGGCGGCGGCGGCCGCGCGATCCGCAATATCGAACACCAGCACGCGCACGGCGACGCCGCGGCCGCGCAGTTCCTGCGCAACCTTTTCGACCTCTTCGACGCGGCGGCGGCAATGCAGGACCACATCATAGCCGTCGCGGCCGCAGCGCTCGGCTATGGCGCGGCCGATGCCGCGGCTGGAACCCGTGACCAGTACCGTGCGCTCAGCCACGGCCGGCCTCGATCACGGCGGAAGGATCTTCCGGAGAGAACACCGTCAATACGGCGGAGGCAATCACCTGATCCCCGTCGAGCGTCCGGGCCGTGAACTGACCCAGGCCATCCTCCATTTGTATTTCCTTGCGGACTGCAATGCGCAGCTCGCGGCCCAACTCCAGCCAGGGTCGCCCGCAGTCGAACCGGCTGGTCGCCAGCAGAAACCCGATGCGCGGCGCAGCCCCCTGCCGGCGGCCCTGATAGCCCGCCCACGCCGCCACCGCCTGGGCCATGCATTCCAGGCTCACCCAGGAGCCGACGCGGCCATCACGGCAGAACAGGCTATCCGGTTCGAATATCGCGGTGGCCACCAGACTCTCCTCGTCAGCCGCGATGACTTTGCGAAGCAGGCACATGCCCGCCTTCTGTGGCAGGAGCTCCTCCGCGGGCAAATCCAGTTCAGCTCTCATCTACCCTCTCCAGAATCAAGGTCGCATTGCTGCCGCCGAAGGCAAACGAGTTGCTCAATACTCGGCGCGGCGGTTGCACCGACCGGGCTCCCGGCGCGACCAGGCTCAACGGCGACAGCGCCGGATCAACCTGCCCATCCCACCAGTGCGGAGGCAGCAGACCGGAAGCATGATCGCGCAGCACCTGCCAGCAGATGGCGGCCTCGATGGCGCCAGCCGCTCCCAGAGTATGACCGGTCAGCGGCTTGGTCGAACTGCAGGGTACGCCGGCTCCGAACAGCTGCGCCACGGCCAGGCTCTCCATCATGTCGTTCTGTATGGTCGCCGTACCATGCAGGTTGATGTAGTCGATGTCATCGGGCTGCAGGCCGGCAAGCTGCAGAGCCGATTGCATGGCCAGCAGCGCCCCGATGCCGCGGGGATCGGGCGCAGAGAAATGATGGGCGTCCGAGGATTCTCCCCAGCCCGCCAGCGCAATATCCGCCGGCTCCCGCGACATCAGGAACAGCGCTGCCCCCTCGCCCATGTTGATCCCGTCGCGATTCACGCTCATGGGATTGCAGGGCCTCCGGCTCACGCACTCCAGTGCCGAAAAGCCGGCGAGCGTGAGACGGTTGAGCGCATCCACGCCCCCCGCAACCACCACATCGGCCAGGCCGGCATCGAGCAGACGGGCGCCACTGGCCATGGCCTTCGGCGCCGATGTGCATGCCGTCGAAATCGCATAACAGGGGCCGCGGATGCCGCTCACCCGGGCAAGGAAATCTGCGGGACCACCCAGACCCTGCTGTTCCAGGCAGAAATCCTCCGGCAGGACTTCCCCGGCTCGCGGCTGCATGAAGGCGCGCTGCGCCTCGCCGATGCCCGAGGTGCTGCTTCCGAGCACAATGGCCACCCGATGGGCGCCAAACCGCTCCACAGCGGTGGCCACTGCGTTTTCGATCTGCCGGAAACAGGCGAGCAGTATGGCATTGCACCGCGTCCGGTATTCCAGCGGCCACTGCTCGAGTGACGGCAATGGCTCCGTCACCAGGCCCTGCGGCAAGGCGCTGGGCCAGAAGGGCGACTGAGTGGACAGAGGCGCTGGCCGCTGCGCGGCCAGCGCAGCGCGCAGCGCCGGCACGCCACTGCCCAGCGCGCACAGCACGCCCATCTCGTGCAGCCAGACATGCCTGCGCGGCAGGTTGCTCATGGCGCGGACTCGATGGAGATCATGTAATGCCCCAGATGATTCTGCAGGCGGGCCGCACCCAGCGGCTGCGCATCGCTGCGCTGCACATCCAGCACGAGGGTGCTGCCGCACAGGACATGCCGGATCGCGGCGCTGTCTTCCAGGCGGCAGCCCTGTGGCAGCCGCGCGCGGATGGCCTCGGCCGGCCAGTAGACGAGCTGCAGGTCGCGCAATACCGCGCGCCCGTTCAGGGACGCCGGCACGAGCGGATCGCGCGACTCGGTGAGATGCTCTCCATCCCAGGTGAGCAGCAGCACGCGCCGGCCCAGCAGGATCCCGGCCACACGCAGTTCATCCGGATCG
The DNA here is from genome assembly GCA_049841155.1 of Steroidobacteraceae bacterium. Lineage (GTDB taxonomy): Bacteria > Pseudomonadota > Gammaproteobacteria > Steroidobacterales > Steroidobacteraceae > ZC4RG30. Next base: position 283,868 of record JASGHI010000003.1, on the reverse strand, counting down.
ACTTCAACCACCGCGTCCAGCGTGATCGCCGACTCGCCGCCGATACGCCCTATGGTCAGCCTCTGCATGCGGTTTGTCTCGAGCCCCAGCGCCGCGGGCGGTAGCAGAGGCAGCGCGTTGAACTCACGGCGCGCCGTCATGGTGGCGCAACCCGCGAAGTTCACCGCGAGCCCGCAACACAGCAGGATCAACCGCCGCACAGTCTCTCCAGTGCCCCAAGGCGGCTCCCGGGCTGCGCCACATAGGGATTCTTCTGATCCCAGGCGTAGCCCGCGAGAATGGAGCAGATCATGTTGCGTACCGTGTCCGATTTGTTCGGGTGGAACAGGACCTTCTGGAATCCGCCGGCATACCATGACTCCACGAAGACACGGAACGTATCCACTCCCCGCTTGAGCGGCTGGGCGTAGTCCGTCTCCCAGTCCACCGCTTCTCCGGCCCATTCGCGCCGGATTGTCTCGGCCGCCAGCGAGGCAGACTTCACCGCTATGGTGACTCCGGAGGAAAACACCGGGTCGAGAAACTCTCCCGCATTGCCGAGCAGGGCATAGCCCTTTCCCCAGAGCGATCTGACATTGGCGGCATATCCGGCGATGCGGCGGGCGGGAGTATCCCACTGCGCCCGCGCCAGCAGGCCGGTCAGGGCCGGATCCTCGGCGACCAGTTGCCGCAGGACATCCATGTCGGAGCCGCTGTACTGGTCCAGAAATGCCTGCTCCGCCACGACACCGAGCGAACTGCGGCCATTGGAAAACGGAATCGTCCAGTACCAGACATCGACACGCTCGGGATGCACGCCGATGCGGATCTTGTTCCGGTCGAATGTACCCGGCGGAATGTGGTCCGCGACATGCGTGAACACGGCCGTGCGCAGCGGGAATGCCGACGGCGTTTCCAGATCCAGCAGCTTCGACAGTACGCGGCCAAAGCCGCTGGCATCGAGAACCTGACGGCACTGCACCTGGTAGACCTCGCCGCCCTCCGGGCGTATGGTCACGCGCGGCCGCGCACCCGAAAAATCGGCGGCCACGACTTCCTGCCGGTAACGTAACTGCGCGCCCGCGGCCTCAGCAGTCCGCGCCAGGATGTGGTCGAAATCCGCGCGCTGCACCTGATAGGTCGTTCCCCATCCTGGCGTGAATTTCTCGCGGAAATCGAAGACCTCGGTCGCATCGCCGCGCACGAAGCTCGCGCCGTTCTTGTACTGGAAGCCCGCCTCGACGACGGCGCGCAGCATCCCCGCCTCTTCCAGGTACTGCATGCTCTGCGGCAGCAGGCTTTCGCCGATGGAGAATCTCGGAAATACCTGCCTTTCCACCACCAGCACACTGCGCTGCTGCTTCACCAGCATGCCTGCCGCGACCGACCCTGCGGGACCTGCGCCGATCACCAGTACGTCGACTTCTTCTGTTCTCATCAGTGAACCGGTTCCGCTGAATGATCAGGCCTGAAAACGGGAGTGAGCAGCCATATGGCCGTCTCGCCAACGAGCATGCCCAGGCCGAATGCACGCAGCGCCGGTGTGGTGGAAAGCGCCAGCAGGCCGAACGACAGCAGCGTGCTGACCCCGGCGATGGCCACCGCGAGCCAGACAGCGCGCTCGCCTGGATGCTCCAGCATGAAGATACCGTAGTCGATGCCCATGCCCAGCAGCAGGATCAGCGACAGCACGACAAAGAGTTGCACGGGGATTCCTGCCCATCCGAAGAAGGCCAGCGTCACCACGCCGCCGAACAGCGTCGGCAGGTAGGCGCGCCATGCCCTGGCGCGATAACGCCAGTGCATCAGCAACATCACCGCCAGCACGCCGACCAGAAGCAGTCCGCTCAACCGGACGCGGTAGCGCGCCAGAATCCCCGAATACCTCGCGGTGTTGTCGATCCACCTGACTCCAGCCACACCGGCCGCCGCGCGGCCGAGATCGGCAAGGGAATCACGGCTCACGCCCTGCAGCATGACCAGGCTGTGGTACTGCCCGGCCGGATCACGCCACGTGGGGATGGGAATCCTTCCCCCTGACGCATGCTGGAATTCCCCGACGGTCAGATATCGCGGCGTCTTCGGCGCGATCTGCAGCCGTTCGCCGGTGGCCGCCATCATGGCCCGCCACGCCTCTTCATCCGCGCGCGATGCCAGCGCCGCGGACTCGCGCTGTACCTGCTGCGAAGGCACCCAGTCGGACAGTGCCTGGTACCCCAAGATTCGGCCGCTGCGGACCAGATCCGCCAGGCGCGCAGTCAATGCTTCCTCATCTTGCAGCAAGGCCTCCTCACTGCCGCCGCTCACGAGGAAGAACTGCGCCGGGCTCGCCAGCCCGAGGATGCGGCCGGCCTCCAGCTGCTCTGCGAGCAGGTCCGGCGGCGCGTTCTGCAACAGGCGAAGATCATCAACAGTATGCAGCCGCAGCACTCCCGGCAGCATCACGGCGATCCCCAACAGTCCCAGCAGCCAGCCTTTCAGCCCGGCAGGCCAGCGCGGCCAGCCATCTAGGCTGCGCGCAAAAGCCACGGCAAAGCGCGTGGCCCGCAGCGGCTTGCGGTCCAGCCACGGAAACCAACACAGCACCGTGAGGAATGCAGCCAGCAGCCCGACACAAGAAAACACCGCGATCTGCCGCAACCCCGGAAACGGCGCCAGACCCAGCGCCAGATACGCGATGCCGCTGGTAGCCAGCGCCAGCCATAGTCCGGGCGCTATCCGCCGCAGCTGCTCCCAGCGCTGATCGACGGGCGTTCCCTGCCGGGCTGCGAAGTAGTGGATGCCATAGTCCTCGGCCACGCCGATCAGGCTGGCGCCGAACACCGTTGTCAGCAGGTGCACGCGGCCAAACACCAGGTCGGTCACGCTGAGAGCGGCTGCGCAGCCGATGGTGAGGGACAGGGTCACCAGCAATATGGGGCGCAGCGAACCGAAGGTCACGAAGGTCAGCAGCACGACCGCCAGCAGCGAACCCGTACCGATGACCGACATCTCGAAGGTGGCGCGGTCCGCTGCCGCCTCGGCGAACAGTGTGGTCCCTGCGGCCAGCACGCGGACACCGGGGTCCTGCTCCTGCACCTTTGCACGCGCCTCGGCCAGCAGCTTGCTGTTGGTGCCGGCGTTCCACGTCGAGAATCCCGATCCGGCCTCCGTGAACGGCAACGCCACCCACTGGATGTCCGCGTCTTCGACCCACAGCCAGCCGTCACGGGGCCGCAGCCTGCTCCACTGGGCGCGCTCGCGCACCCAATCGCCCAGCAGTCCCAGAGGATCGTCGCGCCAGCTGGAAAACCCGTCGCCGACAGGTTGCAGCAGATTCTGCAGGGCCCTGCGGGCAATGTCCTCATCCGAGGCCGACCGCAGCCACTGGCGCGACTCGCGGGTAGTCAACGCCCCGCGCGCCTGCGCGATCTGCGTCATCAGCGCTGCCGGCAGCGCCGCGCCTTGCGCAGCGCCCTGCAACTTGCGCCGCTGCGGGTCGATGACCGACAGCACCGTCCCGGCCGCCTGCCTGCTGGTCTCCCAGTCCCTGGCTCCCACTAGCACGACCCATTGTGTTGCTGCGACCGACAGCAGCTGCGCCGTGGCCTGCTCCAGCACCGGGTCGGCCTGGTGCGGCAGCAGCTGCGCCACATCGGTGACGAAATCCGGTGCCCGCCACAGGCGGTACTGGTGCACGGCCAGCGCCGCGACGGCAGCAAGCCACGCCAATGCCAGCAGGCGGTAGCGATTCTGCGCGACCTCGCTCACTGAAGCTGCGCTGCCTCCGCGCCGGTCAGCGCAGCGCCCTCGGCCTGACCGGAGAAACGGATAGTCGTGACATCGCCGCTCTGCTCCCGCAGCACCACGGATTCAACATGGGCGCCGCCGGAGAGCTCGATCGCCGGGAAGCGGTCTTTGAGCTGCGCCTCCCTGGGCCGCAGGGACAGTGTCCAGTCCGTCTGGCCGATGAGCTTTATCTGCATCTCGAACTGCGCCTGCAATGCATCGATGTCGGCCACCACCACGCTTTGCAGCAGGCTGCTGATGGTGCGCAGCATGGGCTCGCGCCTTGCATCCAGCGTCATCTCCGGCTGTCCCGCCCCGTTGCTGATGCGCAGGCGCTCGCGGTTCACCGACAGCAGGCTCTCGAAGGGGCGCGTGGTGCGCCACAGAAGCCCCGTACCCCGCGCAACCACGAACTGGCCCGAAGACTCCACCGGCCGCTTGAAGCCGGCTATCTGCCGGCTCTGCACGAAACTGCCGCGCAATACCGCCGGCTCGTGCAGGCGGCGCACCAGCTCGGAGGCCGGCGGGTCCGAGGCGGCGCCGGCTGCACCCGCGGCCACCAGCAGCAGACAAAGCAGCTTTCTCATGGAGGCAGCACTCCCATCCTCTCCCACAATACCCGGGGACAGACGTACTGCATCGCTCCGGTGCGGGTGTCCACGGCGACCTGGACCGTATGGGCCCGGGTCAATCTGCGCCCGGACACGGCATCGCGGATTTCATAGTTGATGCGCAGACGGCTCTCCCACTCCACCACCCGGGCGGAAATCCTCACCCTCTGACCCAGGCGCAGCGGCTGCGCGTAGCGGATGAACAGCTCGATGATGGGGAAGGCATAGCCGGATTCCTTCATCTCCCGGTATCCGAAGTTGAGCCGGTTCATCAATGCCGCGCGCACCCGCTCCATGAACTTCGCATAGTGGCCATGCCAGACCACATCCATGGGATCGATCTCGTAGAAAGTCGGTTCCAGTTCGATTTCATGTTCGAGATGCGTGGCCATGGCCCTGACTCCAGAAGTCGAAGAAATTGAACCAGTCCAGCGGCGAACGCACCAGCATCGCCTCCAGGGCGCCCACATACGCGCCAACATGCTCGGCAAGCTTCGCGGATCGCTCCTGCCGCGGCAGACTCACCTGCCCGGCCAGCCGGTCAAAGTGGATCACGTATCCCCCGCCTTCACGGATGCAGCACAGGAAGAAGACCGGGCACTCGTACAAGCCCGCCAGCACATAAGGGCCGACGGGGAAGCAAGCCTCCTGGCCAAGGAAAGGCATCGCCAACATCGCGCCTCCGGTCACCGGAACCCGGTCGCCGGCAATGATCACGCACTCTCCGGCGGCAATCCGGTCCGCGAGGCGCATGGCCAGGTCCGGCCCGAAATCCGTCACTTCCACGAACCTCGCCTGCGTGTGCGGATTCAATCGCCGCAGGATGCGATTGAACTTCTCGGCATGGCGCGTATGCACCAGGATGTTCAGGGCCACCGTGCCGCGCGCCTCGGCCATGTGCTGGCACAGCTCGAGGCAGCCCATGTGCGCCGTGACGATGACGGCGCCACGGCCGGAGGCGAGCGCCAGGTACAGCTCCTCGCGCCCCTCCATGCTGACCCGGTCCACGGGAAAGCGCCCGCCTGCAGCCAGCAGTTTGTCGAGCACGGTTTCCGCAAAGTTCATCACATGCCTGAGGCTCAGCAGCAGCGTCGGCTTCCTGCCCTGGGGCCTGCGGGATTCGATCCTGCGCAAGTAATCCATCGACGCCCTGCGCAGCGCGGGCCGCAACAACCAGTTCACGAAAACCACCGGGAATACGGCGACACGGAACGGCCAGCGGCCAAGCCATCTGTGCACCAGCAACAGGAAGCCGATGCCGCCGACCCAGGTGTTCTCGCTGATCGAGGCCCAGTGCCCGCCCTGCCGCGGACGCCCTCCCGCCTTGCGCCACAGCAACACCGGCAGACGCACCAGCATGCCGAAGAACAGGCGTGTATGCATCCAGCTGATGCGCGCATTGTCGCGCCACAGGCGGAAATGGGACAGGCCACCTTCGGGATACACAACCCGGGTCGGCACCGCCCTGAAGCCCAGGCCCGCCCAGTGCAGGCGCACGAGCACCTCCACGTCGAAATCCATGCGTGCAGGAAGCCGGTGACGCCTCATGAGCTCGAGCGTCGCCGGCAGCGGATAGACCCGGAAGCCGCACATCGAATCCCGGATATCGAACGACAGGGTATTGATCCACGTCCACACATGGGTGAGATAGCGGCCATACAGCCGCGAGCGCGGAACGGACGCATCGTAGACCGGTACGCCGCAGATCATGTCCGCGGGATGTTCGGCCGCAAGCGCTGCAAATCTGCCAATGTCCCGGATGTCGTGCTGCCCATCCGCATCGATTTGCAATGCGTGGCTGTATCCCCTCTCACCTGCTGCCCGCAGACCCGCCTGGATGGCGGCGCCTTTGCCGCCATTGCGCGCCAGGCGGACGACTTCCACGCGCGGACGCTGCCGCGCGACTTCCGCAAGCTGCCGCGCCTCCTCTTCACCATTGCCGTCATCCACGACAATGCAGGGAATATCGTTGTCCAGCAGCGCATCGAGCACTGCCCCGACCGTATGGACATGGCCGTACACCGGCACGACGGCGCACAGTCTCACTGCGGCGCCTCCCAGCGGATGCGCCCGGTGGCACACACCTGGCTGCCGTGCCGGATCTCGTAAGCGGTCCGGTGACCCGCGGCATCATTGCGCAGTGTCACCCTGAGCCGGCTTTCCGGCAGGATCACGCGCCGGAATTTCGCAGCCTCGAGCCCGGCGAACCCCGCTTCGATGCCGAGCAGAGAGCGGCTGAGCCAGACCAGCCAGTCGATCTGCACAACACCGGCAAGAACCGGCTGCCCGGGAAAGTGTCCCGCGAAGAACGGCGCGGTCGGCGACACCCACAGCTCGGCGATGCACACCGCAGCATCGTGCTCGAGCACCCGGAACTCCGGATTGCGGCGGTCGAACCGTTCCAGCAGCAGCGCCTGCGGCGTCTTTCCGTCGGCGGTTACAGGCCAGGGATCGACGAACCTCCAGCTTCTGGGCAGCACTTCGATCTGCGCGGACCGGCGCAGATGAGCGCGAAGCCGCTCGACCAGATGCCGCTTGCCTGCGTCAGCCAGCTTCCAGCCGGAAGCATTGGGCATGGCGACTATGGCGAGGATCTGCCGGTACCCTTCCAGAACCAGGGCGCGCACCTTCAGCAGCAGGCCGGAAGCGAGCAGCACCTGCTCCACGGCGTCCAGCGAAATGCGCCTCGCCTCGAGCTTCACGATGCGGTCCACGCGGCCCGCGAGCTCGAAGCCGCCGCCGCCCATCACCACGCGGTCAGCGCTGCGGAACCAGTCGTCCGTGGGCAATTGCCGCGTGCGGATTTCCAGAACGCCATCCGGCGCGCAGAACTCCACACCCGGCAACGGCAACCAGGCAGCCGTCTTTCCCGCAACGCGGCGCCGCGTCGCAACCGCCCCGGTCTCCGAGCTGCCGTACATTTCGGTGACATCTACGCCGAAGAGATCCCGGCACGACCGTGCACCGGAGTCCTCCAGCGTTCCCCCGCCGGAAAGCACCGAGCCGACGCGGCAGCTCAGCGAACCGGGTTCCGGCAGGCGTATCAGCTGGGCCGGGCTGCTGACCAGATTGCAGCCTTCCGGCGTATCGAACAGCGACAGATCCTGTACCTGTGCCAGCCGGAGGGCTTCGAAAGGCCGGTCCATCGCCAGCGGCAGCAGCACGCGGAATATCAGGCCATACATGTGCTGGTGGGACACGGTTCCCAGTACCCGTCGTGCCGGCGGCCCCCAGTCGAGCACTGCCGCAAGCGCGGCGACTTCATGCTCCAGCTGCCGCAGGTGCTTTGGAATGGCAACCGGCTGCCCGGTACTGCCCGAAGTGAACACTTCCAGCATGGCTGCTTCCGCATCCAGCGGCGGCAAAGTGCCGGGTGCGGACGCAGAGGGACGCAGCCCTCCCTCCACACCGGCATACCCGTCTATCGCAATACCTGACTGCGCAATGGATGCCACCTGCAAGTCCGAAGGGACCAGCACGCATTTGCCTGCATGCCAGGCGCCGAACAGCGCCGCCACGAATTCCAGTGCATCGAGTGAATGGAGAACATAGCGCGTGCCCGGCGCCTGCGCGAACGCAGCCTTCCAGGCCAGCACACTGCGCTCCAGCTCCCCGAGCGTGCGCGGCTCGCCCCGGTGGAACGCAACGATCACCGAACGGTCGCGTCCGGCGTCAAAGATATCGCGCAGCAGCCTGACCTCAGTCATGGTTCCATTTCCGCCGCAGGTACTGCCGCGCCAGGAATTCGATGCCGAACAGCAGCGCGGCACAAAGATAGGCAATGCCGCCGCTGTACAGGGCCCAGGCTGCATCGCTGCCGAACACGGCGAGCCATGCGGCAATCGCTGCGTTGAAAACGAAGAACGCGCACCAGACCATGGTCACATGGCGGGTATACGCCACGGCGGCGGCAGGGAGCAAAGGCTCCCGCAGGCGCGCAATCCTTTCCACGAAACTCGGAGGCTTCAGCAGGCTGTGACCGAACACTCCGAGCAGACCCAGGTTCACGGCCACCGGATAGAACTTCGCGGGCAGACTGCGATCCGTCAGCAGCGTTGCCGCCGCCATCACCAGCAGCAGCACTCCCCACAGCCACTCGCGCCGCAGTGCCATCCGCAATACCGCCAGCGCGCACAGGGGAAGCACCAGGGCCCGCACCCCATGCTCTTTCAGCAGCAGATAGACGGCAACCGGATAGCACAGCGTCACTGCGGCCAGCAGGACGGAACGCAACCTCAAACCTTCTCCGTGAAATGCAAGTGCACGACATCCACCACGTCACCGATGGTGCGGACGGAGCGGAATGCCTCGGGCTGCAGCCTCTGCTGCGTCAAAGAGCGCAGCTTCACCATCATGTCCACCGCGTCGATGCTGTCGATGTCCAGATCCTCGTAGAGCCGCGCCGCCAGCGTGATCTTCTCCGGTTCGGTGCCGAAGTTCTCCTGCAATATCGCGCTGAGGCGGGCAAAGATTTCGTCTTTAGTCATGTCCGCTCCGGCCGGTCAACGCTGCCTCGCCCCGGCCACGAAGCGGGCGAGTTTGCGCACCGATCCGAAGTGTTCGCGCGCCTCTTCCGAATCTCCCAGCACGATCCCGTAACGCTTCTGGATGGCAAGCCCCAGCTCCAGCGCATCGATGGAATCCAGACCCAGCCCTTCGACGAACAGCGGCGCATCGGTATCGATGTCCGCCACCGCAACATCCTCGAGATTCAGCGATTCGATGATGAGGGTCTTTATTTCCTGTTCAAGCTCCTGCATTTCGCTCCACTCTTTCGGTCAGTAGTTCTTGCAGCTCACAAGTCAGCCCACGGGCTGCCTGCACATCGCTTTCCCAGCGGGAAGAGTCTCTCCCCACAGGCACATCGTCCAGCACCCGGATCGAATAGTGCATGCGACGCCGGGGAATATGCCACCACGGCTCGCCCTTGCGCAGGGACGGAGGCTCACAGGCAATGGTCACGGGAGTCAGAGATATTCCGGTGCGCAGCGCAATGTTCGCGGCTCCCCGGTGCCATTTCTGCGGCCGGGAGGCGTTGCTACGCGTGCCTTCCGGGAACACGATCAGGCTGCTGCCGCCGCCGAGGGCCTGCACGCAGGCATCCACCAGTTCCACCCCCCAGTCATTGCACACATAGCCGGCGGAACGCACGGCGGCCCGGGTGAAAGGATTGTCCGCAAGGCCGGCCCGGACGATGCAGGTGGCATCCGGCACCATCGAAAGCAGGAACACCACGTCGAGCAGTGTCGGGTGATTGGCGGCGATCACCAGACCCGGACGTTTAAGCCGGCCGGCGCCCACCACCTCGAACCGCAGCACGCCCAGCAGTCTCATCATGCGCAGGAACAGCCAGAACAGTCTGTGAATCAGACGCCGCGCGGCTTTCTGTCGCCGTGCCGGTTGCGGGAACAACACGAAAAGCAGCGGAAGACCGATCGCCCACAGGAGGATCCCACCGACGCCGAAAGTCAGAAAGGAAAACCCCGTCGCCAGCAACCGCCAGGCACGGTCGATAGCGCTAAGCATGCCGCCGCCAGAGATAATGACCGCTTTCGGAAGCCAGGGAGGCTCCCTCATCGCTCACCAGAAAGGCCAATGCCCGCAGAGAGGGGTGATCCACACGGGACGGGAAGCACATATCCACTGGCCCGGACGTTGCCGCCATCAGCGCAAATCCTCCGGCAGACTGCGCACGCAGACAACATGCCCACGCGTAACGGAACCCTCCATCCTTTCCCTCCACCCGATAGGGGCGCGGAATGCAATCCTCACAGCACACGACCAGCACGCGGGGAATTCCCGATGCAAGACACCCTAGGGCTTCGAAGAATGCCGCCTCCGCGAGATCCGTCCTGGCGGCAATACTGGTGGTCGTGACCCGGTCCTTGCGGGCAATGCTGTAAACACCCACTGCACTGTTGTGCACCGAGAGGCTGAAGGCCATCGGAGAGACGCCACCCTCGCGATGCAGCTGGGTCAACAGCCCCGCAATGGCATCCAGATCGCCGTAGCGAGACGCGAACACGACCGGACAGGGCTCATCAGGCTGGCAAGCGGCAAGCACGTTCAGCGCCGCTCTGCCCAGAGGGCTGACACGGCGCCTGAGCCCCGCAGGCATCCACGACAGTTCCGGCGCGAACTCGCGCTCCAGTGGCCCCGGCTCCCTGAACCAGCTCAGCCACTCCTGCTGCGTCGAAAGTCCGGAAGCCAGCGCAGCCCAATTCTCCACGGCAAACCGCGGCTCGTTGCTTCCGGCAGCCATTGACATTGAAGAGACCTATCCCACCTATTCTGGTCGTTCCGAAGCGCGCCTCCAGGCCACAGCGGACGATGCTCCAAAATAGTCACAATAGTCCGGGAGTTCAATACATTGCGACCTGGCGCGCCTCTTTGCAGGCCCTTGCCCCAGTGCCGGGTGGCATGGGCTCCTCGACAGGCGGGTATCAGGTGGTAAGGCAGGCGCGGCATCCCGATACAGCGCCGCAGGAGGGGCCGTCCCTCAATGCGGACTCCCGCCAAGACCGGCGATATCTGTCCAGTCAACCTCTGCGATTTCACCGGGCCCGACATCCATCAGCACGTAGAACGGCCGATCGGGACGCGCGAAGGCGAAACGGGACTGCGCATCGAGCTTGCCTGTCACGAGGAGGGTCTCGTCGTACGCTATGACATCGATGCGCACACCCTGGGCGCGCGAGCCATCGTGAAAGCCGCCTTTGCAGACGATCTGCCCGTCCTGCAGTGTGCAGACGCAAACCGGCGTGTGAGCCTGCGCAAGGACCGGGCCCAGCAGCACCGGCACGACCACCAGCCAGGCGAAGAATCTCATGACCGATCCCGGATGAATCGCGCGGTAAGGGGCGCCAGGCGCTCGAGGTCGAGCTGCAGGTGATGCACCTGGCCATCCGTGCCCTCGACCGTCAGCCACAGGCCATCTTCCGGTTTCACCGCCGGCGGAATCGTGATCGTCGCTGAACGGTCGCGCCTGCCCTCGAAGGCATTGCCTGCCGCACGCAAGGAGCGCGGCTTACGCAGCTTGAGATAAGCCATGCGGATCTCGTCATCGCAACTCTCGCAGAAGCGGATGACGAACTCCTTGAGTGGCATGCCCATCGCTTCGATGCTCGGCGCCTTGCGATCGCGTTCGGCCATCACGAACTCCCACGGACCGATGCTGCCCCTCAGAGCATCTTCGCGCTGCAGCGGCGCTGGCGGTGCGACAACCAGGTGCCCCACGACTACAGCCAGAGGCACAAGCAGCGCCACGAAGGTCAACACCGGTTGATGACCCGTGCGAGGCGATGCGGGCGCGGACACATCGCGGCCCTTGCGCTCCCGCCGGCGCGAGAAATTCGGCAGCATGAACACCAGCACCAGCCCCGCCACCGAGAGCCAGCCCACCCACACCACTGCGCCCACACCGGGCCGCCACCCCGCCATCGCAACCAGCAATGCAATCGCAAGCAGCAACCAACCGGCGATGCGCAGCAGGCGTCTGGTGCGCAGCACCAGCCCGCCTTCCAGAACCTGGCGGGCATGCCGGTCCATCGCCAGCGCCAGCGCGGCGAAGCCCGCCCCACAACACAGCCAGACCAGCAGGTTGGTGCTCACGGTACCGATCCCGGCGGCAGCAGCCACCAGACCAGCAGCGCGAGCACCACTGCCAAGCCTGCGATGCCCGCCCACACCCTGATCAGTGAGCGAACGGCGAACGCCCAGATGACCACCACCACATACAACGCAAAGCTCAGCATGTCTGCGGCAAGCACGGACTGCGCCTTGGGCACCGGCCAGATCAGCGCCAGCAACACCGTCGTCAGCGCCGTCACTGCGTATCCGCCCGCCACGGCGACCAGTACACGCGCAGCCACCCCCAGGCGATAACGCACATCCTCGTTCGCCAGCAAAGCGCTCATTGGCCCGCCTCCGCAGTCGGTGTGGACGGCGCAGGCACTTGCCCGGGCAAGCGGGAACCGAACCAGTGACGCTGTATGCGGAGCGCCATGACGGCGAACACACCGGCAAGTGCAAGCACCGTGAGGTCGAACCCCGCCAGCACCCAGTCGCCCGCGGGCAGCGTGACACCCAGGTGTCGGTCCGTAGTGAGCAGGTTGACCACCGGCAACAGGGCATAGGCCGCCGCTGCGAGCCACGATACTTCGACCCATGCACGCCGGGTGTCGCGCAAGAAGGCATAGAGCAGAATCTCGCCCCAGACGATGAACATCCAGTGCGCTTCCCATTCGGCGCGATCGGCCATATCCAGCGGCAGCAGACGATTGGCCCAGAAATACGCGGCAACCGCCACCGGCAGCCCCGCGATGGTCGCGACATTCAGTGCTTCCACCAGACGCAATCCGAAATGCGCATCGCCACCCAGGGATTCATGCTGTTTGCGGCGTTTGACCGTCCACAGCACCAGCCCCGTGCCGATCATCGCGCAACCCAGCAGGCCGGAGACGAAGTACAACCAGCGCAGTCCGGTGCCCGCGAAGCGCCCTTCATGCAGTGCGAACAGCGTGTCGCTGGTGGCGAGGACCGCGCCAGGAGGGGGCGCGTCCGGCAGCCGCGCGCCGGTGAGCGCATCGAAACGCAGCGTGGGATTTTCGTAATGCAGGACCTGCCCATGGCGTTGCCGGCCCACCACCACGGCGGCTGGCTCACCCTCGTGATGTTCGACAGTGACATACACCGCCTCGCCCGCGCCCCACTCGGCCTCGGCACGTGCCACCATGTCCGCCACCGATGCCGCCGGACGCGCCACGGCCAGATGCCGGCCCTCTTCCGGATACAGGTCATCGTAATAGCGGTCTATGGCCCGGTCGTCGGCGCCATAGACCGCGGCCAGCGCACCCGGCATGTACTCCGTCGTGAAGAACACTAGGCCGCTGTAGGTAATCATCAGGAAGAACGGCAGCGCCATCACGCTGATCACATTGTGCGCATCGAGCCAGGAGCGCTGGCCCTTGCGGGGGCGGAAGGTGAAAAAGTCCCTGAAGATCTTCTTGTGCGTGATGACGCCGGTGACGATGGCCAGCAGCATCAGCATCGTGCAGACACCGACAATGCGGATTGCCACCTCGTACGGAACGTAGTGCAGCGAGTAATGCATGCGGTAAAGCAGCGAACCGCCGAAAGTCTTGCGCGGCTCGGGCCTGCGCAATTGCTCGCCGGTGACGACATCCAGTGTTTCACTGTGATACACGCCGTGCTCGTGCCCTTCCTGAGGCAGGGTTTCCCAGGCGACGGCCAGATCCTGCCAGCCGCGCGCGTCCAGCGATTGATGCGGCAACGTGATGGACCAGAACTCGGCTCCGGGAGCATTGCGCTGCAGCCGGCCAAGTGCCACGTCCAGCGCCTGCTGGGCCTGCGGAACGACGACGGCCTGCTGCAGCGGCAGCTCCGGCTGCATCCAGCGGGTTATCTCGGGACTGAAATAACCCACGGTGCCGGTCACGAACACGAAGAACAGCACCCAGCCAACCACCAGGCCGCTCCAGGTGTGCAGCCAGGCCATGCATTGCCGAAAACCTTCTTTCATGGGCTATCCGGGCGACGGCTTGCGGCCACCTCCGCGCTCAACGATCAGAAACGCCAGCGCACAGCGGCACTGAAGTTGCGCGGCTCGCCGTAATCCGCGTAACCCCACATCGAACGGTTGTAACGCTCATCGAGCACATTGTCGATATTGACCGACACGGACAATGCGTCCGTCACCGGATAGCTCGCCATCAGGTCGAACAGCCAGTAGGAAGGCTGCTCCTGGCGCACGTCGACCGGCGGGGTCGTGGCCGAGGAGACGGTGAGATCATAGTAGGTGTAGCTCTGCCAGCGCAGGGAGCCGCCCACGCGCAGCCCCGGCAGAGCGCCGCTCAGACGGTAGCTGGTGGTGAACTTGAACACGTCGTTCGGAATGTACGTCGTGCGCTGCTTGCCTTCCGCGTCCCTGGCGGTGTTGTGTGTGAATCCGCCGCTGATGTTCCAGTCGGGCGTCAACGCACCGGCCGCCTCGATCTCGTAGCCCCGGGTCTTGATGCCGTCGACGCTCTCGTAGATCCATTCGCCGTTGGGCAGCATGCCCTGGTCGGCCCACTCGGCGACATTGTCCTTGTTCGCCTCGTACACCGCCGCGGAGATGTTGAGACGGTTGTCGTGGAAGGCCAGTTTCACGCCCAGCTCATCGTTGGTGCCCTTGGTGGGATCGAGGATGTTGCCATCGGCGCCGTAGTAGCTGTTGGGCAGGAAGATGCCGGTGTGGCTCGCATACAGTGACGCGAAACTGTTGAGGTCGAAGACCACGCCGAAGTACGGCGTCACCACGTGACTTTCCTTGGCCGTGGTCCGGTGTTCGCCAGTATCCACATCGTACGAATCCAGCTTCCAGTTGCTGACGCGGCCGCCGGCCATCACCTTGAGGCGGTCCATGATGCTGAAGCGCAACGTGCCATAGAAGCCGCCCTGCGCCGAGACATCCCTGTTGGCATAGGCGTCATAGGGCGCCGATGGCAGCGACGGATCGGGCTTCGGCAGCAACGGCTGGTCCAGCGTCATGACCGGCAGGGCGTAGTAACGCCCGCGCAGCACGAACTCGTTGCGCGCCCAGTTGTAACCGAACACGGCATCGTGTATGCGGCCGAACAGCGGGAAGCTACCCGTGGTCACGATGTTGAAGCTCTGCGTGTCCGACGTGCGGTCGGATTGCAGCGCATTGGGCGTGCTCCAGGGGTCCACCAGTTCCAGCGTGGCCGGATCGACGTACGAGCCGGGGCTGGCGTTCAGCACATTGATCCTGCCCTTCGCGTAGCGGTAGGAACTGCGTATCGTCCAGCCGTTGCCAAACTTGTGTTCCGCTTCCGGCGTGGCGCTCCATTCGGACACCTTGCGATAGGCCCAGTCCTGACCGGTGGAATACGAGACGGGATGGTCGATCAGCGTACCATCGGTGTAGTAAGCGGGGTTCGAGCTCCAGTTATAGACACCCTTGTAGTGTGAATCCACCTTGTCGAGAGCCAGGGAGACGCGCGTACCTTCACCGAAACTCTTGTCGAGGATCCCATAGAGCACGTCGCCGCGGCGGTGGTAGCGGTCGATGAAGTAGTCACGATCCATCCAGGTCGCAACCAAGCGGCCGCGCAGGGTGCCGTCATCGGTGAGCGGGCCAGACACGTCACCTTCGCCGCGCACATAGCTCCAGCTACCACCGTTCAGCGACAGCGTGCCCTTGAAGGCGTCGGTGGGCCGCTTGCGGATCATGTTCACGGTGGCCGAAGGTTCGCCGAGACCACCCAGGATACCGGCCGCGCCCTTGAGCACTTCCACACGCTCGACGATGGCGGCATCGATTCCCTGACTGAGCGCGCCGGAATAAGTGAGGTTGGCCGGCGTGGTGATGAGCCCGTCCACCTGCACGGCGCTGTCGAGCTGGAAGCCGCGGATGAAGATCATCGCGTCCTCGGAGGCATCGCCCACCTGGCTGATACCCGGCACATGCTCGAGCACCTGCCCCATGTCCACCAGGCCCTTGTCCTCGATCATCTGCTCGGTAATCACCGTCACCGTCTGCGGAGTTTCGCGCAGCGTCATCGTGAGGCCGGTGGCGCTGTTCATCGACTGCGCGGTATAGCTCCCGGAAACGATCACTTCATCTAACCCGTCGGAGTCCTCCTCGGCAGCCAAGGCGATGGCGGGCAGGACAGGCAAGCATGTAAGCGCGATAGCGCGCCATGCAGCAGGCTTCTTGATCAAGGAGATACACCTGGTCGGAATTGAGAATGCAAATGATAATTATTCTTATTAAATATTCAAGGGACAAGTAACCCTTGTCCGACCCACTCGACTCGCCTGTCAGGGCGACTGCCGGCGCGGCCGCAACAGGCGCAGGAATTCCTCGCGGTCCAGCCGGTGCTGGCACACCTTCACGCCGTCCCACAGCAGCACCGGGATATCGAGGCCATGGCGTCGCGCAAGCTCCGGGTAGCCGTCCACATCCACGACGCTGACCGGGGGCAAAGGGCGGCTCGCCGCCAGCTGCTGCAGTTCCTGCAGGAACTCCTCGCACAGCCCGCACTCGGGCCGCGTGAGCAGAATCAGCCCCGGCGGCAGCTCAGCGCCGGGGCTGGAGTGATTCTGCAATCGCCTTCACTGTGGCCGGAGGCACCTCGCCCACCGCTGTCACCCGGTAGCCATCGACCCGGGCCGTGAACGCGGCCGATGCCCCCATCTGTGCCGGCCCGTCCGCCGGATGCGGTTCTCCCGTACGGCGCGGACGCGGCGGGACCACAGCAGGTTCAATGAACACCGACACCCATGCCAGTCCATCGGTGAAAACGATGCGGGAATTGTCGGAGGCCGCCGCTGCGCGCGCCGCATGCCAGGCGCTTACGCGAAAGCCCGGCGGCAACAGCTCTTCCCGCGGCGCGAAGCGCACCGTCACGGCGCCTTCGGCCTTGGGCTGATCGCGGCGCAGCCAGCGAAAGCCTTTGGCATCGACATCAGGCATCAGCAATTCGTCGTCGATCTGGGCCGGCAACGAGAGGCTCACGAACGCAATCTCCTCGATCACCTCGCCGCTGGCCGAAACCAGCCGGGTCTTGATCGGCATCGCCGTCTTGCGGTCGATCCAGAAGCGGTAGCCGTAGCGGAAGGGATCCCGCGGCATCACCGTGATCACCTGCACCGCGCGGCCCTGCACCCTGGCCTGCTCCATCGAGCCGATGTCGTAGTGGCCCTCGGCTTCGGCATCGAGCCCGTGCAGGCCCGCTATGAAACCCGAGCCGGTGCGCCGCTCCACCACGACGATCTGGCGGTCGGGGAAATACGCCACCCACTCCGAACCCTTGCGCACGAACTCGCGTCCGGAGCCGTCGGTGCTGATGACCCTTTCGGTCATCTGTCCGTCGCGGACGCGGTGGATGATGCGCAGGGTCTCGCGCTTGCCGCCGAGCCGGTGCACGAAGACACCATCGTAGTTGCGCTTGACCAGCGCATCGTTCATGCGCGCCACCCAGGCACGCGGATCTTCATCCGTGCCAGCCGCCAGGCGCCCCGAAGCCAGCGGCAGCAACAACAGCAGACAGGCGAACCACCGGTTGGCGGTTCCCGGCTGCCAGGCAGTCCTAGCGATGTGCACCGATCTCGGCCTCACTCATCTCCACTGCGCCCTCGGCCGGATCGTAGCTGGCGCTCACCACCGAAGACAGAGGGCCGAACCGCACCACCGAAGCCGGCAGATCGCTGTGGGCCACCACATAGTTCACCAGCGGCGCATTGGCAAGATTCGGCGGCGAGTTGTCCACCGGGGTGGTATAGCCCGGTGAATCCGGCTCTGCCTGGGCCACAAGCGTCCGGCCGGCGGCCGGCGCAGCCGCGGTCCGCGCCGCAGGCTCGGACACCAGGGCTGCCGCCGGAGCAGGCGCTTCGGCAGCGGCCACCTGCACGGCGGGAGAAGCCGCATCAGGCGCCTGGGCACGCAGCACCAGCAGCGATACCGCTGCGACGCTCGCCGCAATGGCCATGCCCCAGGCACCGCGGGCCCAGTTGCTGCGCGCAGCAACTGCGGCTGCAGGTGCGGGCGCCAGGGGAATCCCGGTGTCGTTGGCCAGCCGCGCGCTCACGCACGAAGCAAGGTCTTCGCCGAGCACGCCCGTGACCGCCAGCGGCTCACCCCGCATTGCGGCGCCGATGAGGGAATAGCGGCTCCAGGCTTCCCGCAGTCCGGGATCCTTCAGCGCCCGCCGCAACACCAGCTCGGCCTGAGTTGCCGGCAGCTCGGCATCAAACAGCGCCGACAGCTGACTGGCTTGTTCCTGCTCGTTCATCCCATCTCCTCTGCGCGACCCAGGCCGCCCTCGAAAACTTCCGACAGGCGTCGGTCAATGGCTTCGCGCGCGCGAAAAATGCGCGAGCGCACAGTACCTACTGGACAGTCCATCGCCTGGGCGATGTCCTCGTAACTCAGACCTTCCAGCTCCCGCAGCACGATGGCGGTGCGCAGATCCTCGGGCAGCGCATCGATCGCCTGGTTCACCGTGGCGCGGATCTCCTCGGTCAGCAGCAGCCGCTCCGGGGTCGCCGAATCCGCCAGGCGGTTCTGCATCATCTGCGATTCCTCCACCGCCTGCAGGTCGAGATCGAATTCGACCGGGCTGCGGTCCCGCGAAACGATGGCGTTCTTGGCGGTATTGATCGCGATGCGGTAAAGCCAGGTGTAGAAGGCGCTGTCGCCCCGGAACTGGGGCAGTGCCCGATATGCCTTTATGAACGCCTCTTGTGCCACGTCTTCCGCGTCCGCAGGATCCCGCAGGTAGCGCAATACCAGTTTCACGACTTTGTGCTGGTACTTGCGCACCAGCAGGTCGAAGGCAGCCTTCTCACCCCGCTGGGCGCGCTGCACCAGCCCCAGATCGCCGGCATCCGCGCTCATCTGCAAACCAGGACTCCCGTCCAGCGGAAGCCCCGCATGCAAGCTGTATGGACCCTGAACACGCCGGAAAGTTCTCCCCTGTGCCGACTTTGTGACGGTATTGCGTCACATAGGCTGCAATGGTACCCCAGCTAATACAGGAAGTTACGCCCTGGCCCGCCGGAACGGACCGCCGCGTGCGACAGCCACCGGCGCAGGGCGGCAAGCTGCGCGGGTGCCAGGTTGGCCGGCGCGAGCCACAGGCGATGCCGGCGCTGGCCCCGAAGCACCAGCAACACGCCTGCGCCGATGAAAAAGCTCCCCGCATCCAGTTGCACCGGATCGCGGCTGCCATCCGGCAGCTGCAGCGCCAGGCGCCCGTCGGCGCCAAGCAGCAGGGCGGTGGGC
Organism: Steroidobacteraceae bacterium; assembly: GCA_049841155.1. GTDB lineage: Bacteria > Pseudomonadota > Gammaproteobacteria > Steroidobacterales > Steroidobacteraceae > ZC4RG30. The sequence goes on along the minus strand of JASGHI010000003.1, from coordinate 264,701 downwards.
GCTGCGCCGCCACCCTCCCATTCGCGCCACAGCGCAGCGGCCAGGGTGGCAGCGGTGACCGCGCCGGCGCTGACCGCCACGAACCGGCCCTGCCAGAACATCACCAGGATGAGGGTGAGCAGCAGCGCCAGTCCAGTGGCGCACAGCAGTGGTAGCAGGGGGTGCGGCCGCAGTGGCAGCCGCAGCTCAGGCGCCGGCGCGCAGCCGGTCGACGAGGGATCGCAGGTCGGGTTCTTCCGGGACATCCCGACCCAGCAGATACGCGGCGATCAGCGGATCGGGCAAGTCGAGAAAATGCTCGAAAGCCGCCTTTTCTTCGGGAGCGGCCTGCATCCAGTGCCGCTCGAGCCAGCCGCCCAGCAGCAGGTCCAGCTCCTTCATGCCGCGGCGGCAGCGCCAGGCGAGCCGGCGCCGCTCGGCGGCCGCGGCCTCGCTCAATGCTGCCTTTCGGCGATCATCCGCTTGATGGAAGCGATGGCGCGCGCCGGGTTGAGGTCCTTCGGGCAGGCCTCGGTGCAGTTCATGATGGTGTGGCAGCGGTAGAGCTTGAAGGGATCTTCGAGCTCATCGAGCCGCTCTCCCGTAGCCTCGTCGCGGCTGTCGATGATCCAGCGATAAGCCGCCAGCAGCGCCGCCGGGCCGAGGTAACGGTCCGAGTTCCACCAGTAGCTCGGGCAGGAGGTGGAGCAGCAGGCGCACAGGATGCAGGCCGACGGGCGGTCGATCTTCTCCTGGTCTTCCTTCGACTGCAGGCGCTCGCGGTCCGGCGGCGCCGGCGTGCGCGAAATGAGCCAGGGCTTCACCGCCGCGTACTGGGCATAGAACTGCGTGAGGTCCGGGATCAGGTCCTTGACCACCGGCATGTGCGGCAGCGGATGGATGTTCACATCAGCCTTGCCGATGTCTTCGCAGGCACGCGTGCAGGCCAGCGTGTTGACGCCATCGATGTTCATCGCACAGCTGCCGCAGATGCCCTCGCGGCAGGAACGGCGGAACGACAGCGTGGAGTCGACTTCGTTCTTGATCTTGATCAGCGCATCCAGAACCATCGGGCCGCAGGCGGCCATGTCGATGGTGTAGCTGTCCACGCGCGGGTTCTCGCCGCTGTCCGGGTCGAAGCGGTAGATGCGGAAAGTGCGCGGCTTCTTCGCGCCTTCCGGCGCCGGGAACACGCGACCCTGGGCGTTGACACGCGAATCCTTCGGCAACAGGAACTCGGCCATTTCAGTAAACCCTCGCTTTCGGCGCGACGGTTTCCACATCGCTCGTCAGGGTGTTCAGGTGCACGGGACGGTCAGAAAGGCGCGTCGCGCCACTGCCCGGCTCCACCCAGCACAGGCTGTGCTTCATCCAGTTCACGTCGTCGCGCTGCGGATAGTCCTCGCGCGCATGCGCGCCGCGGCTTTCCAGGCGGTTCTCGGCAGAGACAATCGTTGCCGTGGCCTGCAGCAGCAGGTTCTCCAGTTCCATGGTCTCGACCAGATCAGTGTTCCAGATCAAGCCGCGGTCGCTCACCTTCACGTCGGCAAAACTGGCGAATGTCTTTGCCAGCGATGCCACGCCATCCGACAGCGACGAGGCCGTGCGGAACACGGCGGCGTCGCGCTGCATGGTGCGCTGCATCTCGAGGCGGATCTGCGCCGTGGGGCGCGATCCGTTGGCATTGCGCAGCCGGTCCAGCCGCGCCACGGCCGCATCGGTGGCATCGGCGCGCAGCGGCTTCTGGCGCGCGCCGGCCTTGACCTGAGTGGCACAGTGGCGCGCCGCCTCGCGGCCGAACACCACAAGATCGAGCAGCGAGTTGGAGCCCAGCCGGTTGGCGCCATGCACCGAAACGCAGGCCGCCTCGCCCACAGCCATCAGGCCCGGCACCACCGTGTCGGGGTTGCCGGCCGCGCCGTTGACCACCTCGCCATGGTAATTGCAGGGAATGCCGCCCATGTTGTAGTGCACCGTGGGCAGCACGGGAATCGGTTCGCGGTTCACGTCCACGCCGGCGAAAATGCGCGCCGTCTCGGCGATACCGGGCAGGCGCTCCTTGATGACATCCGGCCCCAGATGCTCCAGGTGCAGGTGGATGTGGTCGGCATGCTCGCCGACACCACGGCCCTCGCGGATCTCCACCGTCATTGCGCGGCTCACCACGTCGCGCGAGGCCAGGTCCTTGGCATTGGGAGCGTAGCGCTCCATGAAGCGCTCGCCGCGCGAATTGGTGACGTAACCACCCTCGCCGCGCGCACCCTCGGTGATCAGGCAGCCCGAGCCGTAGATGCCGGTGGGATGGAACTGCACGAACTCCATGTCCTGCAGCGGCAGCCCGGCGCGCAGCACCATGCCGCCGCCATCGCCGGTGCAGGTATGCGCGGAGGTGCAGGAGAACCACGCGCGGCCATAGCCGCCAGTGGCGATCATCGTGGTCTGGCCGCGGAAGCGGTGCAGCGTGCCGTCGGCCATGTTCAGCGCCAGCACGCCGCGGCAGGCGCCATCCTCCATGATGAGGTCAAGCGCGAAGTATTCGATGAAGAACTCCGCCTCGTGCTTGATCGACTGCTGGTACAGCGTGTGCAGCATGGCGTGGCCGGTACGGTCGGCCGCAGCGCAGGTGCGCTGCGCGACGCCCTTGCCGTAGTTGGTGGTCATGCCGCCGAAGGGCCGCTGGTAGATGCGGCCTTCAGGCGTGCGCGAGAACGGCACGCCGTAGTGCTCCAGCTCGATGACGGCGGCGGGTGCCTCCTTGCACATGAACTCGATGGCGTCCTGGTCGCCCAGCCAGTCCGACCCCTTCACGGTGTCGTACATGTGCCAGCGCCAGTCGTCCTCGCCCATGTTCGCAAGCGCCGCGCTGATGCCACCCTGCGCGGCCACCGTGTGGCTGCGGGTCGGGAACACCTTGGTCAGGCAGGCTGTGGAAAGGCCGGCTTCGGCCAGGCCCAGCGTGGCGCGCAGGCCGGCGCCACCCGCGCCGACCACGATCACGTCGTAGGTGTGATCGATGAATGAATAAGCACTCAAGACTCTCTCCCCGCTCGTCGAATCGGCTCAGCCGGCACTGCCCAGCGTGATGCGCAGCACGGCCAGCACACCGGCCACGGCCAGCACCGCATGCGTGGCACGCACCAGCAGCAACGTCACTGTCTTCACGGCCTCCTGGTGCACGTAGTCCTCGATGACCACCTGCACGCCCAGCTGCGAATGCCAGCACAGGATGGGCACGGCCAAGCACAGCCCCACCGCCGTCCAAGAACCTGCGATCCAGCCCCGCACGCTGTCATAGGAAAAGTCCGGCAGCAGTAGCGCGCTGCCGACCAGCAGCGGCAGCAGCACGATCAGCGCCAGCGCAGTGCCGCGCTGCACGATCCAGTGATGCGAGCCGCTGTGCGCCGAACCCTTGCCGAGCACGCGGCCCAGCGGCGAACCCAGATGTGCGCTCATGAGCGGCCTCCGAAGAACACGAACCACAGCAGCGCGCTGCCTGCGACCACCACGAAGGCCACGACCAGCCTTCCGCTGCGGCGTGCCTGCGCGCGCTCGAAGCCGATGTCCGCATCCCAGAACAGATGCCGGATGCCGTTGGCGAGATGGTAGAGCAGCGCCAGCAGCCACAGCGCCACCAGCAGCTGCAGCAGCAGGTTGCCCTGCGCCCATTCGTGGAACCGCGCGTAGCTTTCGGCGCCGCGGGAAGCGGCCACCAGCCAGGCGACCAGCAATATCAACCCGCAGGACAGCGCGACGCCCGTGATCCGGTGCAGGATCGACAGGGTCATCGTGTACATGAACCGGTATACAGACAGATGGGGCGAAAGTGGCCTGCGCGTCATGGCTTGAATCCGTGGCATTGTTCTTAGAAATCGATGCAGCGGCCGCTCTTTTCCCAGTCGCCGTAGCGGGTGGGTTCGGGACCCGGCGGCCCGCCCACTTCAGGGACGGGCGTCAGAGCAGATCGGGCTGGGGCCGGCGGCAGGATGTCCGCGGCGTCCGCATCCTGAATGTCTGACGAAGACTGCATGAGCATGCATTCTGCCAGAATTCACCGCGGACGGCGGTATCCGGAGCGATTCTCATTTAGCCGCCACCGGCCTCGTCCGGCCGGGGCAGGTCTTCAGCGGCTGAAATGCAACAGCACTTCGACGCGGCGGTTGGGAATCAGGCACTCGCGCAGCGCCGCGCGCGGCGACACGCCCTCGCACTGCTGCACCTGTTCGGTGTCGCCGCGGTAGGTGTAGCGGATCGTGCCGGCCTCGATGCCGCGCTCCGCGAGCAGGTCGCGCACGGTGCGCGCGCGCTTTTCCGACAGCGCCTGGTTGTAGTCGAAGCCGCGGCCCTGCAGGCGGTCGGCATGGCCGACCAGCTCCACGCCAGTGAGCGTCAACCCCTCCTCGCGCACACGCGCCAGCTCCCGGTCCAGCGTCTGCAAGGTGTAGCGGCGGATGTCGGCGCGGCCGCTGCGGTCGAACTCGAACAACACATTGGCCGTGAGCACACCGGTGGCCGGCGGCGCGGCCGCCGCTGCAGGAGCGGCCGGCGCAATCACGCTCGCGGCCGCGCACTGGCGCGCCATCGCCTCGGCATCCCCCACCATTTCCTCGGCGATCTGGATGTAGGGCTTGGAATGACGCCACTGCTGCTGGTTGAACTCGTTGCCCGCATGGACCAGTTCCACCTCGCCGCAGGCCACGGCCTGCTGCGCACAGGCGAATCCCGGTGCGCCATGCAGCGCGCCGAAGCGGCGCCACAGATCCTCGCGCAGCCGCGCGGCGCCATTGACCAGCGGAGTCTCCGTGGGCAGCGGCGAGACGCCCTGCTCCATGCCCACCACCAGCTTCTCCGACTCGGTGAGCGCTGCCTGCGGGAAGGCACTGCGGTCATTGCGCGTGTACTCGTGGAAGGACACATCGAGCCAGCACTGCGCCTTGGCAAGGTGATAGTCGCGCAGCGGCCGGCCGGCATCGTTCAGGGCCTTGATGCGTCCCTGCACGGATTCATAACCCGCCAGATCCGCATGGATGGCCTCGTCGGTGATGCGCGCGGCCTGCGGCGAGAGCTGCACCTGCTGCGCGGCAGCCGGCAGCGCCAGCACGGCGGCCAGGAGGATGGAATGACGGATGGTGCTCATGGTTGCTTCCTTCAGCGCAGGGGCTCGCGGTAACGGGGCTCGTCCCTGCGGAACAGGTCTTCGTCGAACTTGAATCGCAGGCGCAGGAATACGCCGCGCTGCGTGTATTCGTAGCCGGTGAGATCGGCATCGCCGCGGAAGCCGGTGGCGTTGTAGCCCACCGACAGCCACAGGTTCTGGCGCAGCAGGCGGCCGGCTTCCATGCCGAGCGCGTACTGGTTGGCGCCGCGCTGGCCCACGAGGCTCGAACCCAGCACGCCCAGGTCCCAGTTCTCGGTGATGTCGTACACCACGCGCCCCGACAGCAGCACGGCATGGAAGTCATCGCGCGTGCGGTCGCCGCCGGCATACACGAAGGTATCGCGCTGCCACTTGGCGGCGACGCGGCCGGTCAGCCACCAGGGCCGCGACGGATGCCAGTCGGCATGCGTCGAGACGATGTGCGCGCCGCTGCGGATGTCCTGCCCGGTGTTCACGGCAAAGCCGGTGCCGTCCAGCCCGCTCTCGTCACGCTCCAGCTTGTATTCGTAGCGCGCCAGCGCGTTGACGCGGTTGGTGTCCGTGTCGCGGTAGGCCACGCCGAGCTGGAAGCGGTTCTGCAACACATCGCCGCGCGCGTCGTAGGCGGTGCGCAGCAGGTAGTTGCGCGCCAGCAAGGTCCAGTCGCGGCTGAGCTTGCGTGCGGCCATGAACTGCAGCAGCGTGGTGTTGTAGCCCTCGTCCACTGCGGTTGCGGCCACATCGTCGGAGATGCGGTGCTCGATGCGCGCCGCGCCGCGCCACAGCGGATTGGCGCCGTAATCCAGCGCCAGCCCCAGGCCGGTGGAGTCGCCCACCATGCCGGTGATCACATCGGTGTGTTCCACCGAGGCATCCATGCGCAGCCCCTCGCGGATGTCCCAGCGCGTGCGCACGCCGGAGGCCGCCTGAGTGTCGCGTCCCGAGATGGCATCGCGCAGGCGGTATTCGGAGAACAGCTGCGTGTCGCGCAGGAAGCCGGCATCCACGCCCAGCGCCAGTGTGTTGGCCTCGCGGCCATCGCCGGTGAGCCCGTAGGCCCCGCTGATGCCGGTCTGCTGCTCGTAACGGCCATACAGCCGGCTGCGCTCGCGCAGCTGGTAGTCGATGCCGGCGGCGAAGCGATGACGGTCCTCGCCATGGATGTCCTGCTCGACCTCGGCGCCCAGCTGCAGCCGCTGCGTGGCGCGGTAGCCGGCTCCCAGGCGCAGCATGTCCGACGACAGCTCGGTGCCCACGGGCAGGCCGCTGGGCACATCGCCCGTAGTGCCGTTCTGGATGACGGGCAGACCCGTCAGCGGATCGAGCGGCTGCTGGCCATAGCCCAGAAGTCCACCGCCGGCGCCGGTGGCATAGCCACCCGACAGGCCGCCGATGTTGCCGTAGCCGCTGGACGTGGCCCAGGTGTAGTAGGCCCCCACCGTCTCGCGCACGGTGCGGTACCCGAGATCGAGCATCAGCCGGTCGGTGACCTTCACACGCGTACCGGCGCCGGCGGCATCGCGCTCGCCGCCGGAGGGGTTGCGGTCTTCGCTGCGCAGCCCCTCGGCATACAGGTCGACGCGCTCGGTGAGGTGATAACTCGTCGCGAGGCTGTACTCGCCGCGCCCGCCATACAGCGGCGAGGCCGGATTGTTGAAGGCCGGATCGGACTGGCCGGCGAACAGTTTCAGGTCCAGCGCCTTGCCCGCATGCCCGAACTCGACGCGCCAGGCATCGCCTTCCACCAGACCACTGAGCGACTGCAGCGCCGGCGAGCCGTACTGGTTGACGCTGTTGGTGTTGACCTCGCTGCGCGTGTGGCCAGCCTCGGCCACGAACCAGGTGTGCTCACCGAAGCGGTAACCGAGATTGGCGCTGGCCATGTCGAAGGCGGCAAAGGGATTGCGGTCCTCCACGTACGAGCCGCCCACTTCAGCGTGCTCGCCCAGATGCAGCTGCGCGTCGGCGCCGGCCACCAGGAAACGTTCGGTGTCCTGGTCCAGCTCGTAAGTGATGCGCAGCGAGACGGGATTCAGCGCCTCATCGAACGCGGGCAGGAAACTCGAAAGCAGGATGCGGCCGGAGAACGGCTCGAAGCTGTAGTCCACCAGCCTTGCCAGCGGCCGCACCGAGACGATGCGCGAGGGCTGGTTGCGGTCGCGCACCACCACCTCCACGCGCTCGCTGCCCTCGAGCACGGCATTGTTGCGCAGGGCATAGGGCCCGCTGCCCGACGCGGCGAGTTCCTCCACCACCTGGCGCAGCGAGTCGTGGATGGCGAACACATTGCTCTTGAGGCGCGAATTCTCCAGATGCCAGCCCAGTCCCGTGGCCGTGCGGTTGTAGGTGCCGAGCAGGCGCTGCGGCGCCGGCGTGGCGGCATCCGCGCCGCTCGCCGTCGCGAGGTTGCTGCCGGTCTGGAAGTCGCCGTACAGCAGATAGCTGCGGTTGCTGTCCACGCGCACGTACAGCCTCTCGGCCGAGCGCGCATCGAAGCCGCGCAGCGAGGCATCGCCGTACACCGGATAGAACTCCTCCGGCTGGATGTCGCGCAGCAGCCGCGCGCGCACCTGCTTGTCCGAATCGTAGGCCGCCGTGAGCAGGTACTCGCCCTTGATCGTGCCCTTGACGAAGAACGCGGTACGCGCGGCGCCATTGGCCTTGCCGCTGTTGAACTGCTTTTCCCAGCGTTTGATGTCGCGCTCGAAACCATCGCCGATGCTGTCGCTGCCGGTGATGAGACCGGCACCGTGGCGGCGGAAGTTGATCACGCCCTCGATGAGGCCGGTGGCGATCAAATCGCGCATCTCCGGCACGAAGCCGACCACGCCCTGCGCCGAGTGGCTGCCCGAGGTCACGCGCAGCAGCACATCCTGCGGCTCGTGCGGCGCCAGCAGCTCGAACTCGGCGCGTCCATTGCGCACCGGCAGCTGCACACCGCTGGTGACGCGGTCGGCATCCTGTCTGCCCGGCCCCATCTCGTCGGTGGCCGCGCCCGGCAGGCGCAGACGCCCGCCGCTGTGCTCGACGGTGACGAAAGCCTCGCCGGTCAGCGGCTGGCCCTGCTCATCGAACAGCTGCACCACCACGTGCACCGGCGACTGCCCGTCCGCCGGAACGCCATCGCGGTCCACTTCCACCACCACGCGGTCCACCGCGCGGTTGGCGCGGTAGTCCACGCCGCCGGGCTGGGCTTCGACCGCCTGCGGCGCGCGTGTGGGCGACTGCGGCGACTGCGGATAAAGAGGCTCGCCCTCGCCCAGCACCGGCGTGAAACGCCGGTCACTGGAGACGTTCTGCGCCACGGCCAGCGCGCTCGCCACCGCCAGCGACACCGCCAGCGCGGTCTTCAGGGATGCGCGGCTCATGGCTGCACCTCCCGTGAAGCTGCGCCTTCATTGGCGGCAGACCCCGGTTCGGCCCTGGGTTTGACGATGGGCCGCTGATTGGCGCTATCCGTGGCCTGCTGCGGCGCGCGCAGCGGCTTGCTCTCGAAACGCAGCGCTCCCTGCCCGCGCTCGGTCTCCGGCGCCCGCACCTCGCCCTGCGTGCGGCGCGCCTTGACCTGCTCGATCACCGGATTGGAGCAGCTGCCCTCGATGAAATCCGCGCGGTGCAGTTCGCCGTTCTTGAGATCCAGGAACAGGCTGTCGGCATCGCCCAGGTTGCGGTTGCTGCTGGTGGTCAGGTGCGCGCCGCGCGGCAGCGTCGCAGGATCCACCTTCATCGTATGGCTCTGTGGCGACAGGCCGCAGTAGCTGTACTTGCCTTCCGAATCGCTGATCATCCAGGTGCCGTCCTCGATGTAGAGGCGCACGCCGGGAATGCCCAGCTCCTCTTCGTCCTGCAGGTGGTTGTTGTTGCAATCCACGAAGATCTTGCCGAGCACGCAGGCTTCGGCGGTGAACACACCGCCGCTGACGATCACGCGGTACTCGGCCTGATTCGACGCCACGACGCCCGCCGGATAGGGCGCGCCCGTTGCCGGATCCACGCAGCCGCCGGCGATGGCGCAGCCATGCGCACGGGCGCGGTTGATGCCATCGCCCTGCTGGCTGCCCACGCCCACTCGTGCGCGGTAGGTCAGCGTCTTCTGCGTGTTCGCGGCCAGCGCGCCCACATTGAACACCAGCATCGGGCCGGGGCTGCCGGCCGGCGCGGCAATGGCCACGCCATCGACGTGCGCGGAGCCATTGATGTAGGTGAAGCCATGCGGCAGGCGGTCGATCACATCGACCACCGGCAGCGAGGCACCCGCGGTCTGCCGCAGCACGATGGTGTAGAGCACGGTGTCGCCCAGTTCCACGGTGCGCCGGTCGCCGGTCTTGGTGATGGCAAGGCCCGGCGCCACCGCCGGATCGAGCGGGATGTGGTTGTGCACCGGCACCGCCACGGCCGAACCCAGGTCCAGCTCCAGGTAGTAGGTGGTGGCGGGACCTGCCGGCTGCGTCGGCGCCGTGGCGCCTGGCAACACCGGGTAGGCCACGCCCGGCGTCGCCGGCGGCGCGAGGCCGCCGTCCTGCGCGGGAATCATCGTCGACTGGAAGGTGTAGCCGGCCGGCGGCGTCACCGACAGCTGGAAGCGGCAGGAAGGCGGCGCATCCGGCGTCGTCAGGAACTGGTAGATGCCCTCGGCGCCCACCGTCATCGACACCGACATGCCCTGCACCGTGTAGCCGCCACCGACCACATTCAGCAGATGCTGTTCCGGCACATAGCCGGGGCAGCTGCCCACGGGTGTCAGCGTCACGCGCGAACCTGGCAGCGGACCGCGGGTCACCGAGTCGTACACCACACCACCGGGATTGAGCGGCAGGCTCTGCTGCGCAAGGTTCTCGCCGGAGGCCAGCACCACGGCCAGATGCGAAAGACCGCCCGCCGTACTGCGGCAGGAGCTGGCCGTGCCCTGGGCAATGGCATCGCTCTCATTGCAGGGCGCAGGCGGCGCGCCGGTTTCGCCGCTCACCGGCGTACCCATGATGACGCCCGAGGAGGGCTCGCGGAAACGGATGCTGAGCGGCACGCCCGGCACCTGGTCGGCGATGCTGTAGCGGCCATCCGCGGCAGTGATCGCCGTGCCGGTCACCTGCCCTGCGGCATCCACCACTTCCACCACCCAGCCCGACAGCCGGCGATCGCCGCCGTCGAGCAGGCCCAGGTCGCTGCCCTGGTCCATCCACACCGTGCCGGACACCGAGGCCGACCGCTGCACCGGCGTCGGCAGCCGGCAGGCATTGTGGGTGATCGCCGGCGCGCACACCGGCAGATCCGCCGGGTTGTTTTCGAAAGCGGCGCGCTCGGCGGCGCTGGGCGCGCGGAAGGCGTTCTCGCCGCCGCCTGAAACCAGCACGGCATTGTTCACCGGCGTTGCCGCCGCGGCGGCGGCCGCAACGCGCACGCGCACGTGGATGTCATCGGTGGCCAGCGCACCCGCGGCGACCACGGTGCTGCTGGTGCAGCGGAAGCGGTTGTCGCCGGCTGCGCCTTCGCAGTTCCAGCCGTTGCCCACCGGCGTTTCCATGAGCGTCAGGCCCGCCGGCAGCCGGTCCTCCACCGTGTAGACACCATCGCTGGGCTGCTGCCCCGCATTGCGCACGTGGATCACGTAGCTGCCGATGTTGTTGACTGTGAACGTGGCGGGCGTTGCCGTCTTGCCCACGACCAGATCCGGCGAGTCGCCGATCTCGCCGAAGTTGTTGTCCACCGACTGCCGGCCATGCGGCAGCACGATGCCGCTGATGGCAGAGGGCACTGTGCTCACCAGGGTTGCCGTACCCACGGCAGCGCCGTCGATGGTGCCGGCCGTGGTGATGCCGTTGAGCGTTGCCGGCGGCTGCGTGGGCTCGGTCACGATGTAGGTGCCGGGGCGCAGGTCCTCGAAACGGTAGTGGCCATCCGCATCGGTGGTGACCGTCATGTTCACCGCCTGCCCCAGCTCCGTGGTGCCGGTGAGCACCAGCTGCACATTGGCAAGACCGGTCTCGGCGCCATCGACCAGGCCGTTGTTGTTGCCGTCGTTGTAGACGCGGCCCGAAATCGAACCCGAGGGAATCTCGCCGAACAGGTTGTTCACCGAGACGCTGCCGGGAATCAGCAGGTCGATCACGGTGATCGCGCTCGGCACGGTCGCAACCGGCGTGGCCGTTCCCGACGCCACGCCGCCGACGGTGCCGGCCGTGGTCTGGCCATTGCGCGTGCCCTGCGGCTGATCGGGTTCGGTGACGTCGTAGCGGCCGGGGCGCAGCCCCTCGAAGCGGAAGTCGCCGTTCGCATCGGTGGTCGCCGTGAGCGACACGGCCGTGCCGGCATCGTCGGTACCAGTCAGCCTGATGGTGACGCCACTGATTCCCGGCTCGCTGGCACCGGACTGCGCGCCATCGTCATTGGTGTCGAAGAACACGCGGCCCGACAGCGCCACACCCAGCACTTCGCCGAAATTGTTCTCCACCGAGGTGCCGCCCGCGGGCAGCAGGATGTCGGAAATGGCGCTGGGAACAGTGGTCACGGGCGTCGCGACGCCGGTGCTCGCGCCGGCCACCGTGCCGGCCACGGTGTGGCCATTGAGCGTGGGCTGGCCGCCGGCCAGCGGCTGCTGGACCTGCTGCGTGACCGTGTATGTGCCGGCCGGCAGATCAGCGAAGCGGTAGGCACCATTCGCATCGGTCACCGCGGCCGCCACGGCATTGCCGAACACATCGCGCGTGCCGGCCGGCAGGCTCACCGTGACGCCGGCAAGGCCCGCCTCGCCGCCATCGCGCACGCCGTTGTTGTTCGAGTCGAGCCACACGTGGCCCGACAAGCTGGCCGCGAGCAGGCCGAAGTCCACTTGCGCGCCGGTGGTGGGCAGGTTGGTCAGCGTGTAGTTGCCGGAGCTGTTCTCCTGGCCACGCGCCAGGCCCGTGGGCAATGTGCTGACGATGCGGTAGTTCTGACCGGTCACGCCGCCGCCGTAGCTGTAGGCGCCGCTGGCATTGGTGGTCAGCGTCACCAGCGGCGGATCGTCGGCAGTACCGAACAGGCCATCCGGGCCCGCGCCCTGAATGGTCACCGTGGCGCCCGGCAGACCCGCGTCGCCCGCATCGCTGTCGCCGTCGTCGTTGCGGTCCAGGTAGACCACGCCGCCGATCATCACGTTGGCGAGTTCGCCGAACAGATAACCCGTGGCCGTCTGTCCCGCGGACGGCGCGATGCCGTCGATGATATTGGCCGTGGAGGCATTGCCCGGTGTCGCGGCATTGCCGGCCGTGTGGCGGCCGTCGATGTAGCCGGCCGGCTGGGTTTCGGTCAGCGTATAGGTGGTGCCGGCCTGCGGTGGCAGCAGATCGCGGAAAATGTAGTTTCCCGACGCATCGGTCTGTACCGTGGCATTGACCGGATTGCCGGCCAGGTCTGTGCCGGTCAGCGTCAGCGTGACATTGGCGATGGGGTTCTCGCCGGCATCGAAGCTGCCGTTGTTGTTGTTGGCGGTGGCTGTCGAGAAGTCCTCGAACACCTGACCTGCAATCGAGGCCAGCGTGCGGCCGAAATCATTGCCCGACGAACCCGTCGGCGGCAGCCCGGTGACATTGATGACACCGCCCGGATTCTCGGTACCCGCGCCGTAACCTGCCGGCGCCGTCATGGTCACGCGGTAGTTCTGGCCCGCAACGATGTCCGTGAAGGCATAGGCGCCGCTGGCACTGGTCTGCACCACCACCGGTGCCGGATCATCACCGTCGCCGAAGACGCCGTTGGCGCCCGCACCGGTCAGCGTGACGGTGACATTCGCGAGGCCGCCGTTCGGCGCGGAATGGGCGCTGCCCGCATCGCCGGCGTCGAAGTCGCCATTGCCGTTGCGGTCGACATAGACGCTGCCGGCGATGCCCGCAATCGCATCCTCGCCGAAGTTGAACAGCGTGCCGTCGGTGCCGGCCGCAAGCTCGATGTTGCTGATGCGGTCGGTGGTGGCGGCATCCCCGCCCACGCCAGTGCCGGGAGTACAGCCGCTGGCACAGGCCGCGCCGCCGACCAGACCCGCATTCACCGCCGTCGGGCGGTTGCGGTAGGTGCCGGCAGGCAATGCCTCGCGCAGCGTGTAGGTCCGCAGCGGATCGAGGTCGGTGAACGAGTAGGCGCCGGCAGCATCCGTAGTGGCTGTGGCCAGCACCGTGCCGTTCACCGCATCCAGCAGTTCGATGACGGCGCCGGCGATGGCGGCATCGCCCGCATTGCGCACATTGTTGAAATTGCCGTCCACATACACGAAGCCCGACAGCGACGGCCGGCGCACTTCGGGGAAGTTGTACAGCGTGCCATTGTCCGCGCCGCCCACGGCGATGCCGGCGTAGCTGGAATCCGGCGCGCCGGCGGCATAGGTGCCTCCCAGCGTGGGCGCGGCTGGCCCGGTGGCAGGCGGCGCCACCGGTCCGTTGATGTAACCCGCAGGCTGGACCTCGGAGAGCGAGTAGCCGGCGGCGTCCGCAGGCGCGAGATCCGTGAAACTGTAGTTGCCCAGCGTGCCCGCTGCCGTCGAAGTGGTCGTGGTGCGGTTCACCGTGTTGCCGTAGGCATCCACGCCGGTGAGCCTGATGGTCACGCCGCCGATGCCCGGCTCCTCGGCAGCCGTCTGGCGCGTGCCGCCATTGGCGCCCGCGCGGTTGCGGTCTTCGAACACCACGCCGGAGAGCGATGAGCGCGTTACGGCCAGCGGCACCGTCGTGGAGTTGTTGCCGGGAACCGAGTCGAACTGCTCGGTGGTCACCGCGGCGGTGTTGTTGCTGGTACCGCCCGCGGGATAGCTGTCCCAGCGCGCCGGCACCAGGATGCGCACGCGTCCGGTGACCGTGACATCGCCGAGATTGCAGGTCAGCACATTGCCGGTGTGTGTGCAGCTGCCTGTGCCCGCAGGCTGCTCGTCGCCGCCGGGATAGGGCCCGATCTTCTGCCAGGTGGCGCTGCCCGTGATCACGACGCCGGTGGGCAAGGTATCCGTCACCACCGTACCGGTGCCGTTCAGCGCGCCGCCGCGGTTGCGCGACAGGCTGGCACCCGGGCCGTTGTTGACCACTTCGATCACGTAGTAGAACGGCTGGCGCAGCGTCACGCTCGCCACCGTGGGCGGCAGCGCCACGGACGGATCGCTGCCGGGCAACTGGGTGACCATGGTCTTGGACACCGCAAGGTCGGCGCGCGCGCGGATGGTGGTTTCCTGGTCCGCCGCATCGTTGGCCGGATTGCTGTCGGTTTCGTTGGCGCTGACCGTGGCGCGGTTCGCCAGCGTGTCGCCCGAAGCGCCCGGAGGCGTCTCGTAGCGGTAGCGCAGGTACAGCGTGCTGCTCTGGCCCGGCGCGATCACACCGGGCAGATCGCTGCCGCTGAAGCCCGCACCCGGCATCACGCAGGCCAGTGTCAGCGAGGGACCTGTGGTGGGGTTGCTGCCCGCCGCCACGGTGCAATCACCCATCGAGTAGGCGCCGCCCGGAGTCGTCGAAGAACCCATGAAGCGCACGGTGCGCCCGGCCTGCGGCGTGAGCACATCGGTGATGACCGCGTTGGTAGCCACCGACGGACCGCTGTTGTGCACGCTGACGCGGTAGGTGATGAGATTCTGCGAAGGATCGGTGGCATCGAAGCCCAGCGGGTCCACGCCTCCGGGGAAACCCACGTCCTCCTTGTTCGTGAGCAGATCCACCGCGCCCGAGACGAAGGGCAGCGAAGCGCTGCGCGTGTCATCGGCGGCACTGGTATCGGTGTTGAAATTGAAGTTGCCGCTGGCATCGCTGCCGACAGCCGGATCGGCAATGCCGTCGCCATCGCGGTCGAAGAAGAAATCGGCGATGTTGGTGAAAGTGCGGCCGCTGTTGCCGACGTTCACATTGGGCCGGATCACCACGGTCAGCGCTTCGGTCTGCTGGTTGGCCAGCGACAATGGCGAGCACTGGATGGTGACCTGGGCCGGCACACCGGTCGGATTGGCAAAGGAAGTACCACCCGGCGCCGCTGCGCTCGTCACACCCGCTCCGGCCGTCGCCGTGCAGGCGGTGGTGCCACCGCCGGTGCGCGCTGCGCTCACCAGTACGAAGCCCGCATCATTCGCCGGCAGCGTGAACACGTCGCGGAACACCACGCCGGGCACCGTCGAGGGTCCCTGGTTCAGATAATCCATGCGGTAGGAGGTGTTGACGCCCGCCTGGCCCGTGGCTGAAGAGGTGATCACCTTGCCGGTGGTGCGCACATTGGCCACGCGCTCCACCTGCAGCCAGTCCGAGGCGCTGTTGTTGGCCGCATTGACCTCACCCACCGATCCGGGCACGGTCGCATCGACACCCACGCCGGCGGTGTTGCAGAAGGCATTGCTGGTGGCCACGCCGCCGCAGCTGCCGGCGCCGAGTCCGGTGCTGTCGAACAGCGGACGTTCGGCGCGCACGACAATCGTGGCGGACGCACTATTGGGCAGCGGCGTCGCGCCGGAGCGGCACACCACCGAGGCACCGGCCACGCTGCAGCTCCACCCCGCCGGGACCGTGGGCGTGGTGACGGTGGTGCGGCCGGGGACATAGCCCGGCACGGTGTCGTTGACCACGACGCCGGTGGTGGCATCGCCGCTGTTGCTCACTTCGATTGTGTACTCGACGGCCGTATCGCTGACCGTCATCACGTTGTCGGCGGTGCCCGCGCCATTGGTGCGCTTGGTGATGCCGAGGTCCGCGCGCTCGTCGGTGGTGCGGATGCCGGCACCGCTGCAGTCGTTGCCGGTTTCCGGATCCACATTGATGCCTGCGGCAGTGAGCGGCTCGACCGATTCGCCCGAACCGCCGGTGCAGGCGTGGTTGGTGAGCGTGCCGGCGGCGCGCGCGCGCGTGACCAGCTGCAAGACCGGCGCATTCGCATTGACGGCCAGCGGCAATGCGCCGGCCTGCAGATCGCAGGTCACTTTCTGGCGTGCCGGCGGTACCGCATACGGCACGTCCACCGCGCAACTCCACGACGAACCGCTGACGGAGACGAACTCCTCGCCGGGAGCCAGCTCGTCCACCACCTGCACCTGCCCCGTGGCCGCACGCGGGCCGAGGTTGCGCACCTGGATCGTCGAGGTCATGCGGCTGTCGGCGTCCGATCCGACGCCATCCCATACCGCGACCAGCGCTGGTTGCTTGGCCTTGGACAACGTGAGGTCGGCACCATCGGCCAGCACCGAGAAGGTCACGCTGCCCTGGTTGTTGTCGGTGCCCTGCACGGGGCCATTGGGGTCGGGCGTCGCCGCCGCGATGATGGCGGTGTTGGTGACATCGCCGCTGCTGTTGGCGCCGCTCGTCGGCACCGTGGCATTGATGGTGATGACTTCCACGGCGCCGGGCGCCATGTCGCCGCCGCTGCGGCTGCAGTTGCGCACCGTATCCGCCGCGGCGCTGGAGCAGCTCCAGCCGCCAGGCGCCGTGCCGCCCGTGATCACGAAGCCGGCGGGCAGCGCATCGGTGAGCGTCACGCCCTGGGCCGGGCTGGGTCCGAGATTGCGTGCGGTGAGCGTGAACGTCACCGATCCGCCGGCAATGGCCGGCGAAGGCGCCACGGTCTTGGCGACGGTGAGGTCGGCGCCCGGGGTCACCGGCGTCGAGACCTGCGCCTGGTTGTTGCTCGTATTGGGATCCGGCGTGCCGACGGCTTCGACCACGGCCGCGTTGATGACGTTGCCGGTGCCCGCATTCACTTTCGCGCGGAAAGTGAAGCTGGAGCTCGCACCCACTGCCAGGCTGCCGGCATGCGTGGCCGTGGTCGTGCCGGCATTGAAGCTCCAGCCGGCGCCGCTGAAGCTGCCGGCAACGTAGCTCGCCGCCGCGGGCAGCGAATCCACCACTCTGAAATTCGTCGAGACGCTGGGACCGTCATTGGTGACCGTCAGCGTGTAAGTGATTTCACCGCCCCCGGTGACAGGTTCGGGTGTTGCGGTCTTCTGGATCCGCAGGTCGCCGGCGTTCTGCAGCGTCGTCTGCTGGCTGCGCAGGTTGTTGGTGGCGTTGCTGTCGGTGGCGAAGAAGGCATCGCCGGCCGTCAGGCTGCTGATGGGTGTGGCCGCGGCGGGCGTGGCGGCGCTGAAGCCCAGCGCGCCGCGCAGGGTGATCGTGCCGGGAGGCTGTCCCGTCGTGTTGATGCCGATCTGGAACATGACCGGCGCGGCGCCGCCGGTCAGCGGCCCATGACTGCAGACGATGCGCGTCGGCACGCCGCCATCGGCGGCGCAGAATGCCGGCAGCGATGCCGCGCTGGTACCGGAGGGCAGGTCGAAAATGCTGGTGGCCGGCGCCGAGACATCCGGCGCACCGTTCTCGAGGGTGATGGAATACACCACCGGTGCCCCGGCGGGAACCGGGTCGTAACCCGTATCGGAAACATCCACCAGGACCAGATCCGACGCCCAGACCAGCGGTGCCGTGAACGCAAGAAGAACCACCAGCAGCGGCAGCATCCTGCGCCCGCCGTCCCGCAAGCCGCGGGCGGCGCCCGACCACAATGTTCCCTTCGGCACTCCCAATCTCCCTTCGGTCCGCTATCCAACACAAACCACGGCGGACGGCCAGGATTATGGGTAGACATGAACTCATGCAACGCGACACGGGTCTCATGCCGGAAGGACCGAATTTTGACCTGGCTAACGTTCTTCAGGCATGAATCGCGGGGATGCCGCACACTTGACCCTCATGTCCGTGAATCCGCTCACGCCGCTGGATGAGTTGACCGTGCTGGAAGCGCGCGGGCCCGACGCCGTGCGCTTCCTCCAGGGGCAGCTCTCGCAGGATCTGCGGCGGCTCGATCAAGGCGGTCATCTGCTGGCCGGGCTGCACAATCCGCAGGGCCGGCTGCTGGCATTGCTGCGCCTGCTGCAACGCTCGCCCGACCAGGTGCTGCTGGTGCTGCCGGCAAGCGTGGCGGAACCGGTGAGGCAGCTGCTCTCCCGCTATGTGCTGCGCGCCAAGGTCGTGCTCACTGCTGCCGGCAGCACCTGGCGTGTCTGCGGCGCGAGCGGGCCGGATGCCGATGCCATCGCGGCCACGCACCTGCACATGCCGGCCGGCGGCGGGCGCCAGCTGGTCGTCGCACCACGCGATGAATCTGTGCCGGAAGCAGACCTCGCCGCGAGGCAGGGCTGGCGGCTCGGCGACATCACAAACGGCATCCCGGAGATCGGCGCCGAACTCTCCGGCGCCTTCGTCGCACAGATGCTCAACCTCGACCTGCTGGATGCCATCTCCTTCTCGAAAGGCTGTTACACGGGACAGGAGGTCATCGCGCGCGCGCATTACCGCGGCCAGGTCAAGCGTCGCATGCAGCGTTTCGGCACGGCATGGAAAACGCCGCTGGCGCCGGGTGAGCGGCTGCATCTGGCCGACGGCCGTGCCCTGCAGGTGGTGATGGCAGCGCCCGGCGGCCTCTTGAGCCAGGAATTCCTCGCGGTCGGACCAATGGCGGCCACCACCGCCCCGGCACCCACGCAGGCCGACGATGAAACACCGCTGATCGATGCGGTGCCGCTGCCCCTGCCCTACGAATTGCCGGCCTGAGGCTTTTCGGCCGTGGACCACTGCAGGTCCAGTCTTCCGACGGCCTGCGCGTCGATCGGTGCGCCGAGAAACACCGGCCCGGTCCTGAGGAATCTCTCCACGCCGTCGGTGACGAAGAACTGCGTCCCGCCGTCAGCGGACGTCCCGCGCAGCAGCGCATCGGCTATCAGCCGTTCCTGCAATGCGCGCGCCGTGGTATCCGCCGAATCGACGATCGCCACTTCGGCACCGACCACGCGGCGGATGGCTTCCAGCAGCGGCGGGAAATGCGTGCATCCCAGCACCAGCGTATCCGGCGCTTCTCGCGCATCGGCGAACAGCGGCTCGAGATAGCGCTGCGCCACGGCCTCGACAATGGATCCACGCAGCCAGCCTTCTTCGGCCAGCGCCACGAACAGGCCGGCTGCCACGGCGTTGACATGCGCCTGCGGCCGCAGCGCCGCAATGGCCCGCTGGTAGGCACCGCCGCGCACCGTACTCTCGGTGGCGATGACGGCAATGCGTCCGCTGCGGCTGGCTGCACTCGCGGCGGCCGCGCCGGGCTCGATCACGCCAATCACGGGAAGATCAGCGAAGCGCTCGCGCAGCGCCGGCAGCGCCGCCGCCGAGGCGGTGTTGCAGGCCACGACCACGGCCTTTACGCCGCGAGCCACCAGCGCCTCCACTGCCTGCAACGCATAGCGCTCGACAGTACCGGCCGTCTTGGTACCGTAGGGCAGCCGCGCCGTGTCCCCCAGATACAGATAATTTTCTCGCGGCAGCCGCGCGCGCAGCGCTGCCAGCACCGTCAGGCCGCCGACGCCCGAATCGAACACTCCGACCGGCAGGTCGCGCACGGCCCGCGGCATCACACTGCGCCGCTCTCCGGGCGTACCTGCGGGAACAGCAGCACGTCGCGGATGGCCGCCTGGTCGGTGAGGAACATCACCAGGCGGTCGACGCCAATGCCCAGACCCGCCGTGGGGGGCATGCCGTACTCCAGGGCCCGGATGTAGTCGGCGTCGTAGAACATGGCCTCGTCGTCGCCTGCATCCTTGAGCGCCACCTGTGCCTGGAAGCGCGCGGCCTGGTCCTCGGGATCGTTGAGCTCGGAGAAGCCATTGGCGAGTTCGCGCCCGGCCAGGAAGAACTCGAAGCGGTCGGTGAGGAAGGCATCCGCATCGCTGGCGCGGGACAGCGGCGACACCTCGGCCGGATAGGCGTGGATGAAAGTGGGGTCCTGCAGCGTGTGCTCGACCGTGTGGTCGAAGATCGCCACCTGCAGCTTGCCGGCGCCATCCCTGCCATCGAACTTTGCGCCGATCTGCGTGCACCACTGGCGCAGGTAGTCCGCATCGCGCAGCCGCGCGGCGTCGAGCCCCGGATTGTGCTCCAGGATGGCCTGCTGCATGGTCACGCGGCGGAACGGCCGCGACAGGTTGTATTCGCGCCCCTGGTAGCTCAGCGACCGCGCGCCCGGCTGCACCACGTCCACCAGCGCCGTGACCAGTTCCTCGGTCAGGTCCATGAGATCACGGTAGTCGGCATAGGCCCAGTACAGTTCCATCATGGTGAACTCGGGATTGTGCCGCGTGGACAGTCCCTCGTTGCGGAAGTTGCGGTTGATCTCGTAGACCTTCTCGAAACCTCCCACCACCAGGCGCTTGAGATACAGCTCCGGCGCAATACGCAGATACATCTGCATGTCGAGCGCATTGTGATGGGTGACGAAGGGCCGCGCTGTGGCACCGCCCGGAATGGGCTGCATCATCGGCGTTTCCACCTCCATGAAGCCGCGCTGGTCCAGCTCGGTGCGGAGCTGCCGCACGATGCGCGTGCGCGCCTGGAACACGCGGCGCGAATCCTCGTTGACGATGAGATCCACGTAGCGCTGGCGGTAGCGGGTGTCCACATCCGCCAGGCCGTGCCACTTGTCCGGCAGCGGCCGCAGCGACTTGGCGAGCAGGCGCAGCGAGGTCGCCTTCACCGACAGCTCCCCGGTTCGGGTGCGGAACAGCGTGCCCTCGGCGGCCACGGTGTCACCCACGTCCCAGCCCTTGAACTCATCGTAGACGCCCGGCAGCGCCGCGGCCTGCAGGAACAGCTGGATGCGTCCCGTAGGATCGGCGATCTGCGCAAAGCTCGCCTTGCCCATGATGCGCTTGGCCATCATGCGCCCGGCCACCTTCACCGCAATGCCGGCCTGTTCCAGCTGCTCGGCAGTGGCATCGGCGTGCGCTGCCTGCAGCTCGCCGGCGCAGTGACTGCGGCGGAAATCATTGGGAAATGCCACGCCCCGCGCGCGGATCGACGCCAGCTTGGCGCGCCTCTCGGCAATCAGCCGGTTCTCGTCGGCCGCCGCCTCGGCCGCCGCAGACTGCGCGCCCGGTTCGTTGTGCTGCCCGCTCATGTCTATAGTCCCGCCTTGAGGCTCGCTTCCATAAAGGGATCCAGGTCGCCATCCAGCACCTTGTCGGTGGCGCCCACTTCAACGTTGGTGCGCAGATCCTTGATGCGCGACTGGTCGAGCACGTAGGAGCGGATCTGGTTGCCCCAGCTGACGTCGGACTTGGAATCCTCCAGCACCTGCGCCGCCGCATTGCGCTTGTTCACTTCCAGCTCGTACAGCTTGGCCTTGAGCATCTTCATCGCCGTGGAGCGGTTCTTGTGCTGGCTGCGCTCGGTCTGGCAGGCCACGACAATGCCCGAGGGCCCGTGCCGCAGCCGCACCGCCGACTCGGTCTTGTTCACGTGCTGCCCGCCCGCGCCGCTGGAGCGGTAGACCTCCATCTCGACATCGGCCGGATTCACCTCGATGCTGATGTCGTCATCGATCTGCGGCGAGATGAACACCGAGGCGAAGGAAGTGTGGCGGCGGTTGCCCGAATCGAAGGGACTCTTGCGCACCAGGCGGTGCACGCCGGTCTCGGTACGCAGCCAGCCATAGGCATAGTCGCCCTCGAAGGAGATCGATGCGCTCTTGATGCCCGCCACATCGCCGGCGCTGGAATCGAGCACCTCGGTCCTGAAGCCGCGCGCGGCGCCCCAGCGTAGGTACATGCGCATGAGCATCTGCGCCCAGTCCTGCGCCTCGGTGCCGCCGGCGCCGGCCTGGATGTCGAGATAGGCGCTGTGGCCATCCATCTCGCCGCGGAACATGCGGCGGAACTCCAGCGCCCGCACCCGCGCTTCCAGCTGCGGCAGCTCCTTCTCGATGTCGGCCATCGCGGCCTCGTCATCCTCGGCCTCGGCCAGTTCCAGCAGCTCGCTGGCATTGGCAAGCCCGTTGCGCGCCGCATCGATCTGCGTCAGATCCGCCGTCAGGCGCGAGCGTTCGCGTCCCAGCTCCTGCGCGCGCTCGGGCTGGTTCCACACATCGGGCAGCTCCAGCTCGCGGCTGACTTCCTCCAGCCGCTCCTTCTTGCCGTCGTAGTCAAAGGAACCCCCTGAGCGTTGTGCAACGCTCCTCGAGATCGCGGAGAGATTTCTTCAGCTGTCCGGTTTCAAATGCCATCGGTCGTTCCAGCGCAGCGCGCATATCGGGGTTGACCGGGCATTTTATCAGGCGCGGGGGCTTTCAGCCCTGCTGCAGGTGTTCGATGACGAGCTGCAGGCGCTGCTGCCCCTGGTAGTGGTTCACATCCAGCCGGTACACGGCACGCACCCGCCCTGCGGGCGCCTGAGGCTGCTGTTCCGGATCCAGCAAATTGAAGGCGATGGCATCCAGCCGCAGCCGCGAGCCGGCCGGCCGCAGCCAGAACTTCACATGCTTCTCGCCCAGCACACGGCTGCTTTCGATATCGAACTCGCCATCGAAGCTGGGCTCCGGAAACGCCTGTCCCCATGGTGCCGCATCGCGCAGCAATCTCGCCGTGGCAAGCGTGAGCTCCTCGTCTTGCAGTGCGCCGTCGGTCCAGATCGCCGGCTCATAGGCGGTTTCCTGCAGCCAGTGCGCCACCTCCGCCTCGAAAGCGCGTGCGAAGCGGTCCAGGCACTGCGCGCGCAAAGTGATGCCGGCCGCCAGCGCATGGCCGCCAAAACGTTCGATGAGATCCGGTTCGCGCGTGGCGATGGCCGCGAACACATCGCGGATGTGCACGCCGGGCACCGAACGCGCCGATCCGCGCAGCCAGGCGCCGTCATCCGCCGGCGCGAAGGCCACCACGGGCCGCGACAACCGGTCCTTCACCCGGCCTGCGACCAGACCCACCGCACCCTGATGCCAGCCCGGGTCGTACAGGCACACGCCGGCATGGCGCTGCCCGTCGGAGATTCTTGCCGCGAGCCCGCGCACGGCCGCCAGGGCCTGACCCTGCATCTGGGATTCGATCTCGCGCCGCTGGCGGTTCAGCGCATCGAGGTCAGATGCGATCTCCGCCACGCGCTGCGGGTCGTCCTCCAGCAGGCACTGTATCCCTAAGCTCATGTCATCGAGGCGCCCGGCGGCATTCAGGCGCGGCGCCACCGCAAAACCCAGATCGCTGGCGACGACCTGCGGCAGTTCGCGCTGTCCGAGCTCCAGCAGCGCGCGTATGCCGGGCACGCACTGCCCGGCGCGGATGCGGCGCAACCCCTGCGCGACCAGGATGCGGTTGTTCGCATCCAGCGGCACCATGTCGGCCACGGTGCCCAGCGCCACCAGATCCAGCAGCTGCCCCAGAGCCAGTGCTCCCGCGGGCAGCAGACTCTGCTCCTGCATGAGCCGGCGCAATGCGGCCAGTACATAGAAGGCGACGCCCACTCCGGCCAGCGCGCGGCTGCCGAAGGAGCTGTCCGCGAGATTGGGATTCACGATCACCTGCGCATCGGGCAGCAGCGCACCGGGCAGATGGTGATCGGTGACCAGCACTTCGATGCCCAGTTCCTTCGCGCGCGCCACGCCCTCCACACTCGCCACGCCATTGTCCACCGTGACGATGAGGCTGGGCGCGCGCGGCAGCACATGCTCGACGATGGCAGGCTGCAGCCCGTAGCCGAAGCGGAAGCGGTCGGGCACGGCGAAATCCACCTGCGCGAAACCGAAGCTGCGCAACCCGCGCAGCAGCAGCGCGGTGCTGGTGGCGCCATCCACGTCGAAATCGCCAATGACCAGCACGCGCCGCAGCCGGTGGGCGAGCAGCAGCTGTGCCGCCGCCTCGGTGCCAGGCAGCGAGCTCACCGGCAGCAGCGCAGACAGATCGAGGCTCAATTGCGCATCACTGCACACGCCGCGGGCGGCGAATATCCGCTGCAGCAGCGGCGCACCGCCCGCCTGCGACTGGCCAGCCCCTGGACTGTCCCGCGTCCTGATGCGCGGCAATGGCCGGGCGCGCTCGCTCACCGCAGTCCTTTCGAAGAGCGGCCCATGGCGAGCCACCAGCGGCGCATCCGCCCCGGCCGCCGCAGCTGCCAGCGCGAACCCGCGAAATGCAGCAGCACTTCGTCCAGCGCGGCCTCCTCCAGCGCGCTGCACAGCGGCGCGAACCATCCGGCGTCCAGGGCCTGCAGATCGACACGCCCGGCCAATGCAGGCATGCCAACCACCACCACGCCGCGCCCGGGCACAGCGCGCTGTGCGAAACTGGCTTGCGCATCGGGCGCAGCGCAGACACCCAGCGCCGCAAGGCCAAGCAGGAAAGGATCCGCCCCCATCGCCGGCCACGATGCCGTGGCTGCGGCCGTGACCTGGGCAATCCGGGGCAGTGACCGCGCGCCTCCCCACAGCCACAGCCGCGTCACCGGCAGCGCAGCACGCCGCTCCCGCTCGCGGTTCAGAGGCAGCCCGTACAGCCACATCTCGATCTCGGCCTCCAGGCGCCGCAGAACCGCGGGCAGCGGCGGATGTGCCGGATCCAGTTCGCGCCCGCACCAGTTGATCGGGTCTTCGTCTTCCGAACCCATTGCCACCGGGCTGGTGGCACCGAACAGCAGGCCGTCACCCAGTGCATGCAAAGTGCCTGCAGCACCTCCCAGATCGCGGGTGAAAGCCTCGGCCAGCTGGCTGCATTCCTCGGGCCGCAGCCGCAGTACGCCTTCCGGATGCAGATGCACGCGGCTCATGCCCGCGGTCTGATGCACGGGCTGCGCGAACCAGAAGGCTGCGGCCGGCCCCAGCGCCGGCAGCGCGGCGGCCGCCACCGCGGCCGGCGCTACCGCTGCCATGTTCGCCGGCGCCAGATCGCGCAGCAGCCCGCCCCGCCAGCCCGGCTCCGGCAGCCTGCGGCGTGCGCCGGCAAGCAATTTCCCCAGGGCCGGCAGCCGTGCCTGCACGGCCGCGCTGTCCGCGGCGGCGGCCGGCAGTTCGGGGATGGCTACATGCAGGGTCACATCGCGTATCGTAACGGCGATGAAACTCCACGAGCAGACTTCAGGGCCACTGCAGCAGATCACCGCCCATGGCAATGGCGCCATCATGATCAGCGGCGATGTGGTGCGCGCGCCCTGCCTGGTCAGCCTCACTCAGCGGATCGTGCCCTGGATCCCCGATATCGATGCGCTGGATGAGGCGGCCCTGGCAGCGCTGTGGCCGCTGGAGCCGCGCATCGCGCTGCTGGGTCACACGCCCGCCAATCCCGCCCGCTGGCGGGAGCTGCGCCGGGCATGCACCGCTCACGGCATTGCGCTGGAAGTGATGGACCTCGGCGCGGCCTGCCGCACCTTCAATGTGCTGGCCGCGGAAGACCGCGCCGTGGCCGCCATGCTGTTTCCGTAGCCCTCGGCGCCCGCAATCGTCGCCGATCGGCGACCCGCGCCCGAAACGCAGGTAGCTCCGCAGCGCCGGGGCTAAACTGGCGCCCCCTTTCATTCCCAACCCCCGGGGTTCGCATGCGTGTAAAGACCTTGATCCTGATTGCCGCCGTGGTCGGCCTGGCCGGCTGCGCCCAGGCGGCGCAGCCCACGCCCAAGACCGACGACGAAAAAGCGCTGTACGCGCTCGGCGTGATCCTCTCGCGCAACATCCAGAGCTTCAACTTCTCCGACAAGGAACTGGAACTGGTCAAGGCGGGTGTGACCGATGGCGCCCGCGACAAATCGCAGCTCGACGACAAGGCGCTGGAAACACTGTTGCCCAAACTGCAGGAACTGCAGAACCAGCGCATGGCCGCGGCGACGGAAAAGGAAAAGGCCGCGGGCAGCGCCTACCTCACCAAGGCAGCAGCTGAAAAGGGTGCGACCAAGACGGGCAGCGGCCTCGTGATCAAGACGGTGCAGGAGGGCACGGGCGCCACGCCCGCCGCCAGCGATGTGGTGAAGGTCCACTACACCGGCAAGTTCGTCGACGGCAAGGTGTTCGACAGCTCGCTGGAACGCAACGAGCCGGTGACCTTCCCGCTGTCGGGTGTCATCCCCTGCTGGACCGAGGCCGTGCAGCTGATGAAGGTCGGCGGCAAGGCGCAGATCACCTGCCCGCCGGAGCTCGCCTATGGCGACCAGGGCCGTCCGCCGCAGATGCGTGGCGGCGCAACGCTGGTCTTCGATGTGGAACTGCTGGACATCGTGAAGCCGGAAGACGCCGCCGCGGCGCAGCAGTAAATCGGCCGGAAAGAAGAAGGCCTGTCGCGCCAGGTGTGCGCGACAGGCCTGCAGGAGGAAGACACAGAGGAGAAAGGACTAAAGATTCGCTCAAGCAACCATTCATTCGGAGCTGACAGACTCGAATAACTGGCAAGCGCTTTTACTTGCTTTTGTATCGATCGGATTCTTGTTGTAGTTGTGCCCGTCCCCAGCCTTGCGCCTCTGTGCCTTCGTCCTGCAGGCCTGTCGCCACTTGGCAACATGGAAGCATCTTTCCCTGCCCCCCGCAAGATCTTGACCACAACGCCGGTTTTGGATTAGCCCAGTCCCGCCAGCAGCGGCACGAAGGACACCGGACCCAGCACCTCGCGATGGATGCCGCTGTCGCGGCGTGTCAGGCGCAGCAGCTGCTGCTGTCCTTCCGGACCCACGGGAACGATCAGCCTTCCCCCCGGCGCCAGCTGTTTCACCAATGCTTCGGGCAGCGTCAGTGGCGCGGCCGCAACGAGGATGCCGTCGAAGGGCGCCTGCGTTGGCCAGCCCTTCATGCCGTCGCCGTGCTTGAGCTTCACGTTGCGGATCCCCAGTTCCTTGAGCCGCGCGCGCGCGCGCTTGACTAGCGGCTCGATGCGCTCGATGGAGTAGATGCGTTCGGCGAACGGCGCCAGCACGGCCGTCTGGTAACCGCAGCCGAAGCCCACTTCCAGCACCTTCTCCGGCCTGCCGCCGGCCAGCAGCGCTTCGGTCATGCGCGCGACGATGTAGGGCTGCGAGATGGTCTGGCCCCAGCCGATGGGCAGCGCCGTGTCCTCGTAGGCGCGGCTCGCGAGCGCCTCGTCGACGAAGATATGCCGCGGCAGATTGCGGATGCGCTCCAGCACGCTGAGGTTGGTGATGCCCTGGTCGCGCAGGCGCTGCACCAGGCGGTCCCGGGTACGCGCGGAAGTCATGCCGATGCCGGCGTGGTTGGAGCGGGGTGTGCTCACGTGAGGGGTTTCAGCCAGTCGGAAATGAGCGGCAGCGCATGATGCCGCGTGAGGTCGATCTGCAGCGGTGTCACCGAGACATAGCCGCTGGCGATCGCATCGAAATCAGTGCCGGGACCGGCATCCTGCCCCTCTCCCGGCGGGCCGATCCAGTACATGCGGCGTCCCTTCGGGTCGCTCACCGGCACGATGGGCTTGGAGCGGTGCCGGCCGCCCAGGCGCGTGGCCTTGATGCCGCGGATCTGGCTGTATGGCAGGTCCGGAATATTCACGTTCAGCGTGAAGCCGCGCTCCAGCGGACTTTCCAGCAGCCGGCCGACCAGCGCCTCGGCGACACGCGCCGCCGTGGAGAAATGCCGGCCGCTGTCCGGCTCCATGCACAGCGAGAAGGCCACCGTGGGCAGTCCCAGGAACCGGCCCTCGATGGCCGCCGCCACCGTGCCCGAATAAAGCGTGTCGTCACCCAGGTTCGCGCCGTCGTTGATCCCCGAGCAGACCAGATCGAACTCGTAGTCGAAATAGCCGGAGATGGCCAGGTGCACGCAGTCCGTCGGCGTGCCGCCCATCACGTAGTGCACGCCGGGCGCCGCCTCGAACACGCGCAGCGGAACGTCGAGGGTGAGCGAGTTGCTGGCGCCGCTGCGGTTGCGGTCGGGCGCGACCACCACGGTTTCGGCGAAACCGCGCAGTGTTTCATTGAGCCGAACGAGGCCCTCGGCGAGGTAGCCGTCGTCATTGCTGACCAGAATCTTCATGCGAGACCAGTGGGATCCGAAGGCGCAAATATACTATGAATGAAGGGCCACGCCGCTGACCCCGGAGGTGCACATGGCAAAGGACGAGGACCGCGAAGCCTTCCGGCAGGCCATGCACGGCGTGCGGCAGCTGCGCCGCGCCCCGGACCGCGCGCCAGGTGCCCCGCCACCGCGGCCGCGTGCCCATTTCGCGCGCGCCGAGCGCGCCGCAGTACTGGCTGACAGCCTTGCCGACCTGCGGGCGCCGCTGGCTCCTGTGATCGAGAGCGGCGAGGAACTCCTCTACCGCGGCCCGCGCATCAGCCAGACGGTATTGCGCCGGCTGCGGCGCGGGGACTTCCGCGTGGACGCGGAGCTGGACCTGCACGGCCTCACGGTGCCGCAGGCACGCGCCGAGCTCGCCGCATTCCTCGCCGCCGCCCTCGAAGAGCGGCTGCGCGTGGTGCGCATCGTGCATGGCAAGGGGCTGCGCTCGGGAACGCGCGGACCGGTGCTGCGCGCCATGGTCAATGACTGCCTGCGACAGATCCGCGCCGTGCTGGCCTTTGCCAGCGCCCGCGAAGTGGACGGCGGCACCGGCGCCTGCCTGGTGCTGCTGGAATCAGGCCGCGACCGTTCCCGGCCTCCTGCCAGAAAACGCTAGCCGGCTGCGATCAGTACGGTGGCATGGGCGGCCAGCCCTTCGCGGCGCCCTTCGAATCCCAGCTTCTCCGTGGTGGTGGCCTTGAGGTTGACGCAGTCGGCGTCCACACCCAGCAGCTGCGCAACGCGCGCCCGGATGGCGTCTCGATGCGCACCGATGCGCGGCGCCTCGCAGACCAGGGTCAGATCCGCATTGCACACGCGGTAACCGCGCACCGCCAGCAGTTCGCGCACCGCGGCAACGAAGCGGCTGCTGTCGGCGCCCCGCCAGCGCGGATCGGAATCGGGGAAGTGCTGGCCAATGTCGCCCAGGGCCGCAGCGCCCAGCAGCGCATCGCACAGCGCATGCAGCAGCACATCGCCGTCGGAATGGGCGAGCACGCCATGATCGTGGGCAATGCGAAGCCCGCCCAGCATCACATGATCACCGGCCGTGAAGGCATGCACGTCGTAACCCGAACCCACCCGCAGCTTCATCATCCACCCCCGCGCAGGCGCAGGATGGCCTCCGCCAGCGCCAGATCGGCCGGCGTCGTCACCTTGATGTTGAGCGCCGAGCCTGCGACCAGCACGGACACATGGCCCAGCCACTCGACAGCCTGCGCTTCATCGGTGGGCGTGCGGCCGGCTGCCGCGGCGTCCTCGAGCGCCCGGGTCAGCATGCCGGCCCGGAACATCTGCGGAGTGAGTGCACGCCACAGATGCTCGCGCGGCTCGGTGCACTGCACCTGCCCGTCTGAACCTGCGCGCTTCAACGTGTCGGTCAGCGGCAGCGCCAGCAGCGCGCCATCGCAGCCCGGGACCGCCGCCGCGAGCAGACCATCAAGCTCCTCGGATGTCAGGCAGGGCCGGGCTGCGTCGTGGACCAGTACCCAGTCGTCCTGCTGCATCTGGCAGGCCGCAATTCCTGCGGCCACGGAATCCGCGCGCCGCGCGCCGCCACGCACCGCGCGCAGCCGCGGATCGCAGGCCGCCGGCAACTGTGCAAACTGGCGGTCATCCGCTGCCAGCGCCACACGGATGCCGACGCAGCGGGAATCAGCCAGGAAGGGAGCCAGCGCCCACTCGATGATGGCCCGCCCCGCAAGCCTCTGGTACTGCTTTGGCAGTGCGCCACCGAAACGCTGCCCGCTTCCGGCCGCCGGCATGACTAGCCAGTAATGCATCAGCGTGCAGCGGTACGCGTGGGTTCCGGCGCCGCCGGCACGCTCTGCGGCGCGGGAGCGGCAGCCGGCGTGGCGTTGGGGACGACCTGGTAGTAGGTCTCGTCGCGCCCGATCAGCCCCAGATCCGCGCGGGCCCGCTCCTCGAGCGCCACGTAACCCTGCTTGAGATCGCGCACTTCGGCAGCCAGCTCGCCGTTGCGGCGCCGCAGCTCATCGTTTTCCGCCTGCTGAACGGCTACCGCCTCGCGCAGCTGCATGACCTCGCGGACGCCGTCAGGCGACATCCACAGGCGGTACTGCACCAGCATCACCACGGCAACCAGAGCCACGACGAGCCATCTCATGCCGGCGAGCCTAAAGCGCTACAGGCTGAAGTGGAAGGCGCCGCGGCCGGCGTAAACGGCATCGCGGCCCAGCAGCTCCTCGATGCGCAGCAGCTGGTTGTACTTGGCGATGCGGTCGGAACGCGACATCGAGCCGGTCTTGATCTGGGTTGCGGGCGTCGCCACCGCGATGTCCGCAATGGTGCTGTCCTCGGTCTCGCCCGAGCGGTGCGAGACGATGGAGGCATATTTCGCCTTGTCGGCCATCTCGATGGCGGCCAGCGTCTCGGTCAGCGTGCCGATCTGGTTGACCTTGATCAGGATGGCGTTGGCGATGTGCTTGTCGATGCCTTCCTTGAGGATCTTCGTATTGGTGACGAACAGGTCATCGCCCACCAGCTGCACCTTCTTGCCCAGCTTGTCGGTCAGCCCCTTCCAGCCTGCCCAGTCGCCCTCGGCCATGCCATCCTCGATGGTGATGATGGGATAGCGCGCCACGAGATCGGCCAGGTAGTCGGCGAAACCGGCCGCATCGAAACTGCGCCCCTCGCCTTCGAGGTGGTACTTGCCGTCCTTGAAGAACTCGCTGCTGGCCACGTCGAGGCCCAGGTAGATGTCCTTGCCGAGCTTGTAGCCGGCCTTGTCCACCGCCTCGGTGATCACCGCCAGCGCCTCCTCGTTGGACTTGAGATTGGGCGCGAAACCGCCCTCGTCGCCCACCGAAGTGGCCAGATGACGGTCGTGCAGGATCTTCTTCAGCGTGTGG
The DNA here is from genome assembly GCA_049841155.1 of Steroidobacteraceae bacterium. Classification (GTDB taxonomy): domain Bacteria; phylum Pseudomonadota; class Gammaproteobacteria; order Steroidobacterales; family Steroidobacteraceae; genus ZC4RG30. The sequence continues at coordinate 233,942 of JASGHI010000003.1, read as the reverse complement.
AAGATCTCGGCGCCGTAGCGCAGCGCCTCGGAAAGGCTCGGGGCGCCGACCGGCAGGATCATGAATTCCTGCACGTCGAGCGAATTGTCGGCATGCGCGCCGCCGTTGATGATGTTCATCATCGGCACCGGCATCACGGGCTTGCGGCCCTTGTCGCTACCCAGCTGCGCAATGTGCCGGAACAGCGGCTGCTTCGCGTCATTGGCCGCGGCCTGCGCGGCGGCCAGCGACACGGCCAGCAGCGCATTGGCGCCGAGGCGGCTCTTGTTGTCGGTGCCGTCGAGCCCGATCATCTTCGCGTCGACGGCCGCCTGGTCCGCGGCATCGAGGCCCGTCACTGCGGCCTTGAGCTCGTTGTTCACATGGCCCACGGCCTTGCGCACGCCCTTGCCGAGGTAGCGCGACTTGTCGCCATCGCGCAGCTCCACGGCCTCGCGCGTTCCGGTCGATGCGCCCGAGGGAACCGCCGCCCGGCCCCAGGCTCCGGAGGCCAGATGCACGTCGGCTTCGACGGTGGGATTGCCGCGCGAATCGATGATCTCGCGTCCGACGACATTGACGATACGGCTCATGGTTCAGGTTTCCTCGTAGGGTCTGGATTTCACGGTGCGGTCGAGCTCGACGAGCGTCGTGAGCAGCGACTCCATTCTGGGCAGCGGCCACGCGTTGGGGCCATCCGACAGCGCCTCTTCGGGCCGGGGATGGGTCTCCATGAAGATGCCGGCGACGCCGGCGGCAACGGCGGCACGCGCCAGCACCGGCACGAACTCACGCTGACCGCCCGACGAGGTGCCCTGCCCGCCCGGCAGCTGCACCGAGTGCGTGGCGTCGAATACCACCGGGCAGCCGGTAGAGCGCATCACGGCGAGCGCGCGCATGTCGGAAACCAGGTTGTTGTAGCCGAAGGTGAAGCCGCGCTCGCACACCATGATGTCGGTGTTGCCCGTGGAGCGCGCCTTGTCCACCACATTGCCCATTTCCCAGGGCGAGAGGAACTGGCCCTTCTTGATGTTGACAGGCTTGCCGGCGCCGGCCACCGCAAGGATGAAATTGGTCTGGCGGCACAGGAAGGCCGGCGTCTGCAGCACGTCCACCACCGCGGCGACCTCGGCAAAGGGCGTGTCCTCGTGCACGTCGGTGATCACCGGCACCGCGAACCTGCTGCGCACGCCTTCGAGGATGGCAAGCCCCTGCTCCATGCCAGGCCCGCGGTAGCTCTTGCTGGACGAACGGTTGGCCTTGTCGAAGGAAGCCTTGAACACATACGGCACGCCGAGGCGGCGCGTCAGTTCCACCATCCTGCCCGCCACTTCCTCGACCAGGTCGCGGCTCTCGATAACGCAGGGACCGGCAATCAGGAACAGCGGCCGGTCGTTGCCGACTTCGGTGCCGGCGAGCCTCACGAAGAGACCGCCTTGGGAAGGTGTGCGGCGCGGGCCGCGCGCGCAGCGCGCACGAAGGCCGTGAACAGCGGATGGCCGTCGCGCGGCGTCGAGGTGAACTCCGGATGGAACTGCGTGGCGAGGAACCACGGATGCCCAGGCAGCTCCACGATCTCGACCAGCCCATCCTGCGAAAAGCCCGAGAAGCGCAGGCCTGCCTGGCGGTAACGGTCGAGGTAGTTGTTGTTGAACTCGTAGCGGTGGCGGTGGCGCTCGCGGATCACCGGCTGCCCGTACAGGCTGCGCGCCAGCGTGCCTTCGCCCAGCTCCACATCCTGCGCGCCCAGGCGCATGGTGCCCCCCAGATCCGAGCCTTCGCTGCGCTGCTGTTCGCCGCGCACCTGGTCCTGCCACTCGGTGATCATTGCGATCACCGGATGCGGGCAGGCGCGGTCGAACTCGGTGCTGTTGGCCCTGGCAAGGCCGAGCACATTGCGGCCGTACTCGATCACCGCCAGCTGCATGCCGAGGCAGATACCCAGGTACGGAATGCCCCTCTCGCGCGCAAAGCGCACCGCCGCCATCTTGCCCTCGATGCCGCGCTCGCCGAAGCCCCCGGGCACCAGCACGGCATCCATGTGCTCCAGGCAGCCGGTGCCGCCGGTCTCGATGTCCGTGGCCTCGATGTAATGCACGTTGACGCGCACACGCGCCTTGATGCCGCCATGCGTGAGCGCCTCGTTCAGCGAGATGTAGGAATCGCGCATCTGCACGTACTTGCCCACCATCGCGATATCCACCGCAACCTCGGAACTGGCCTTGGCGGCGACCACGCCGCGCCATTCGGCAAGATCCGTGGGCGGCACCGACAGCCCCAGCCGCTCGACGACGATGGCGTCGAGGCCCTGCTCGTGCAGCAGCAGCGGGATCTTGTAGATGTCGTCGGCGTCGACGGCGCTGATCACCGCGCGCTCCTCGACATTGGTGAACAGAGCGATCTTGCGCCGCTGGTCATCGGGAATCGGATCCTTGCAGCGGCACAGCAGCACGTCGGGCTGGATGCCGATGCCGCGCAGCTCCTTCACCGAATGCTGCGTGGGCTTGGTCTTGATCTCCGAGCCGCTCACCACCGGCACCAGCGTCAGGTGCATGTACATCACGTTGCTGCGGCCCAGTTCCACGCCCAGCTGGCGGATGGCTTCCAGGAAGGGCAGCGATTCGATGTCGCCGACGGTGCCGCCGATCTCCACCATGCACACGTCGGCGTCCCCGGCGCCCAGGCGGATGCTGCGCTTGATCTCGTCGGTGATGTGCGGGATCACCTGCACCGTGGCGCCGAGGTAGTCGCCGCGGCGCTCCTTGGCGATCACGCGCTCATAGATGCGGCCGGTCGTGAAGTTGCTGTGCCGCCCGGTGGTGGTGCGCACGAAGCGCTCATAGTGGCCGAGGTCGAGGTCGGTCTCGGTGCCATCGTCGGTGACGAACACTTCGCCGTGCTGGAAGGGGCTCATGGTGCCCGGATCGACATTGATGTACGGATCGAGCTTGACCATCGAGACCTTGAGGCCGCGCGCCTCGAGGATCGCGCCCAGGGATGCCGCGGCAATGCCCTTCCCCAAAGAGGAAACCACGCCACCGGTGACGAAAACAAAACGGGTCATGGGGAATTCACCGCCGAAAAAGAAGACCGCAGGAGGCCGCACAAGCGGGCCATGTCGACGGGCCGACAGGTTAGCAAATCAGGCCGGCAGCTGCCAGACGAAACGCCCCCTGTTGCAGCTCGCAGCGGTGGCGCGCAGCGCGGCGTCGACCCACAGATCGGCGATGGCCAGCAGACGCGGCGGCGTACCGCCGTCTGCGCAGGTCCAGAGCAGCGGCAACGCGCCGCGGCCGGCAGCCGGCACCGCGAGCTGCTGGAAAAGCTTGCGCAGGCGGCGCTGGCCGGCAAAAGGGGGCGCAGGCCGCCTTGCCGCATGCCAGTGCACCTGCAGACTCTCCGGCACGGCATCGAGGTCCACGTCGCCATGTGGATCGGGCCGCAGGCTCAGATATCCGCCATCGGCCAGGCGCAGGGTCTGCTGCTGGCGCCAGTGCCAGGCCTGGGGCGCAGCGGCCAAGCGCTGCGGCGCGGCTGCCCGCAGGGCCAGCCGCCCCTGCGACAGACTGACCTGCCACTGCCCCCAGAGCACGAAGGGAGCCGCATCGGCACGCGCCTCCAGCATGCGCAGGATCTCGATCAGGCGCCGCTCGTCGGGCACACGCGCGCCCCTTTCCGCAATCCAGGCCCGCAGCGCGCCGGCGGCACGCGCCGGCGCAAGCCGGCGCAGCGCTGCGGCCTCCAGCTCCCCGCCATCGGCAGCCTGCAGCAGGTCGCGGCGCGCCGTCTGCCGCGCAAGGTCAGCAGCCTGCGCGCACAGCCGCGCGCTGCGCGCCGCGGTGGCCGCCAGCCCGGGCCAGCGTGCGCGCAGCACCGGCAGCAGCTCGCTGCGCAGGTAGTTGCGGTCGAAGCGCGGATCGGGATTGCTGGGGTCGTCAACCCAGGTCAGCCCCGCCTCGCGGGCCTCGGCGGCAAGCCCGGCGCGCGTCTCGCCCAGCAGGGGACGCAGCAGCCAGCCTTCACCGAAGCGCAGGGCTTCGGGCATGCCCGCAAGCCCTGCCGGGCCGGCGCCGCGCAACAGGGCCAGCAGCACGGTCTCGAACTGGTCGTCGGCATGCTGGGCGGTTAGCAGCAGCTCGCCGGAGGAGAGTCCGGCACCCAGCGCTGCGTAACGCGCATCGCGGGCCTGCTCTTCGGGCGAGGCTCCACGCGTGGCCGGCACGTTGACATCGAGCACTTTCAGCGGCACCTGCCACCGGCGCGCCATCTGCCTGCAGTGGCGCGCGAAAGCCGTCGCTGCCGGCTGCAAGTGATGATTCACGTGCACGGCGCGCAGGCGCAGCGTGCGCGGCAAGGCGCGGCGCGCCACCACCAGGCGGTGCAGCAGTACGGTGGAATCGAGGCCTCCGGAGAAGGCCACGCAGCATTGGATCGGACCGGTCGGGCGGCCGCAGAGCTGGCGCAGCCGCGCCACGAGCGCGCGGCTGCGGGCATCGCCTTGCGTCTTCAGGGCGCCTTGCTCTCGGAGAACCTGCCATAGGCCGCAAGGCGCTGCTGCCGCTGCTCGACCAGCTGCGCGGCCGGCAGCGCCGTCAGCGGCTCCAGCGCCCGCAGCACGGCGGCCTTGAGATCGGTGGCCATGGTCTCCGGATCACGGTGGGCGCCGCCCAGCGGCTCGCTCAACACCTCGTCCACCAGACCCAGATCCTTCAGGCGCTCGGCCGTCAGGCCCATGGCTTCCGCGGCCGCTTCCTTCTTGTCCGCGCTCTTCCACAGGATGGAGGCGCAGCCTTCGGGTGAAATCACCGAGTACACCGAGTACTGCAGCATGATGAGCCGGTCGCAGACGCCGATGGCGAGCGCGCCGCCCGAACCGCCCTCGCCGATCACCACGCTGACCACCGGCACGGTCAGCTGCGCCATCTCGAACAGGTTGCGCGCGATGGCCTCGCTCTGGCCGCGCTCCTCGCTGCTCACGCCGGGATAGGCGCCAGGCGTGTCGATGAAAGTGATGATGGGCAGTTCGAAACGCTCGGCCGTCTTCATCAGGCGCAGCGCCTTGCGGTAGCCCTCGGGCTTGGGCATGCCGTAGTTGCGCCGCACGCGCTCCTTGGTGTCACGGCCCTTCTGCTGGCCGATCACCATCACCGGCTGGCCGTCGATGCGCGCCAGCCCGCCGACGATGGCGAGGTCATCACCGAACATGCGGTCGCCATGCAGCTCGGTGAATTCGGTGAGCATCAGCTGGATGTAGTCCAGCGTGTAGGGGCGGCGCGGATGCCGCGCGACCTGCGTGATCTGCCACGGCGTGAGCTGCGAGAAGATGGTCTTGGTCAGCTGCCGGCTCTTGACCTTGAGCCGCGAGATCTCCCCTCCGATGTTGACCTCGGAATCCGAGGTGACATGGCTGAGCTCCTCGATCTTCGCCTCGAGCTCGGCGATGGGCTGTTCGAATTCCAGGAAACTCAGTGCCATGAAAATTCCGCTGCGGGAGAAAGGTACGGCGCGTGAGGTTAAGTGCCCGGCGCCGCGCTGTGCAAGCTTCCGGACACCGGCGCTTCATACAGCAGCTGCAGGCCTTCGCGGCCCACCAGCGATTCGAGCTGGTCCATCAAGGCCGGCGTGAGACGCACCGACCAGTCCCGGCCCAGCGCCAGCGTGCAGCGGGCGCCGGAGCCCTCGTAGCGCACCAGCACTTCGCAGCTGCCCGGCCGGCCCTCGGCCAGCAGCGCTTTGAGCTTGCCCACCAGCGCCTGCGACTCGCTCGGGCTGCCCGCGGGCCAGCGCAGCAGCAGCCGGCGCGCCTGCTGCTCGCGCAGCGCATCCAGCAGCACCAGGCGGCGGCCTGCCACCCGCCACGCGGCGCTGAACTCGTCATAGCGCAGATTGCCTTCCACCAGCACCAGCGTGTCCTTGACCACGAGGTCGCGGAACTGCTGCAGCTGCTCCTCGAACAGCGTGACTTCGATGCGGCCAGTGCGGTCGTCGAGCATGAAACTGGTGCGGCCATTGCGCCGGCGGATGTCGCAGATGAGCCCGGCGACGCTGACCACGCGCCCGCCGTAGTAGCGGCCCGCCTCGCCGCCGGCCGGCGGAGGCTCGTTCGCAATATCGGCAAGACGCCCGCTCACCAGCCGCGGCAGTTCGGACTCGAACCGCTGGATGGGGTGACCGGTCAGATAAAGACCCAGCGTTTCGCGCTCTCCGGCCAGGCGCAGGGCTTCGCTCCACTCGGCAACCGCAGCCGCCGGTGCCACCACCACGGGCGCGGTGCCGAAGAGGTCCTCCTGGCCGGCCGCGCTGGCGCGCGTGGACTGTTCGCCGCCGAGTACTGCCGCATCCAGACGACTCATCAGCTCGGCGCGGCCCGTGCCCAGCCCGTCCAGGGCTCCCGACTTGATCAGCGCTTCGAGCACGCGGCGGTTCACGCGCGTCAGGTCGATGCGCCGGCACAGCTGCTCCAGGTCCGTGTAGGGGCCATGGGCCTCGCGCTCGGCCACCAGCATCTGCACCGCCTGCTCGCCCACTCCGCGGATGGCACCGAGGCCGTAGCGGATGGCCTTCGCGCCCTCCACCGAGAAGCTGTAGGCCGAGGCGTTGACCTGCGGCGGCAGGATTGCAAGACCCAGCCGCTCGCACTCGTCCACCAGCGTGACGACCTTGTCGGTGTTGTCGATGTCGGCGGACAGCACTGCAGCCATGAACGCAGCCGGATGATGTGTCTTGAGCCAGGCCGTCTGGTACGACAGCAGCGCGTAGGCCGCCGAGTGCGATTTGTTGAATCCGTAACCGGCGAATTTCTCGATCAGGTCGAAGATGTACGCCGCCTGCCTGCCGTCGATGCCGCGCTGCACGGCTCCGTCGACGAACCCCGAGCGCTGCTTGGCCATCTCCTCGGCCTTCTTCTTGCCCATCGCGCGCCGCAGCAGGTCGGCGCCGCCGAGCGTGTAGCCCGATAGCACCTGCGCGATCTGCATCACCTGCTCCTGATAGAGGATGACGCCGTAGGTGGGTTCGAGCACGCCCTGCAGCGAGGGGTGCAGGTAATCGATGGCCGTGCCGGGCGTGTTCTTGCGCGCGATGAAGTCGTCCACCATGCCCGACTGCAGCGGGCCGGGCCGGAACAGCGCAACCAGCGCCACCACGTCCTCGAAGCGGTCGGGCTTCAGGCGCCGGATCAGGTCCTTCATGCCGCGCGACTCGAGCTGGAACACGGCCGTGGTCTGCCCGGACTTCAGCAGCGCATAGGTCGCCGGATCATCGAGCGGCAGCGCGTTGAGATCCAGCGGACCGTTGCGGCCGCCATCGAGCGAATCGATGATCTTCACCGCGCGGTCGATGATGGTCAGCGTGCGCAGGCCAAGGAAGTCGAACTTCACCAGGCCTGCGGCCTCGACATCGTCCTTGTCGAACTGCGTCACCACGCTGGCGCTGCCGGCTTCGCAGAACAGCGGCGTGAAGTCGGTGAGCACCGAGGGCGCGATCACCACACCGCCGGCATGCGTGCCGGCATTGCGCGTCAGGCCCTCCAGCGACTGCGCCAGGTCGATGAGCGCCTTGACCTCCTCGTCGTCACGGTACAGCCGCGAGAGCTCCGGCTCCTTCTCCAGCGCATCCTTCAGCGTGATGCCGAGTTCGAAGGGTACGAGCTTGGCGATGCGGTCGACGAAGCCATACGGGTGCCCGAGCACGCGGCCCACATCGCGCACCACGGCCTTTGCGGCCATGCTGCCGTAGGTGATGATCTGCGAGACGCGCTCGCGGCCGTACTTGTCGGCCACGTAGGCGATCACGCGGTCGCGGCCTTCCATGCAGAAGTCCACGTCGAAGTCCGGCATCGACACGCGTTCGGGATTGAGGAAGCGCTCGAACAGCAGGTCGTACTCGATCGGGTCGAGATCGGTGATCCCGAGCACCCAGGCCACCAGCGAACCGGCGCCGGAACCGCGGCCCGGGCCCACGGGCACCCCATTGTGCTTGGCCCAGCGGATGAAGTCCGCGACGATGAGGAAGTAGCCGGCAAAGCCCATGGAGCAGATGACATCGAGCTCGCGCACCAGCCGCGCGCGGTACTCGTCGGGCACTTCGGCCGCGCTGCCGCGCTGCGCGGCAATCGCGCGCCAGCGCGCCTCGAGGCCCTGCGCCGCCGTGGCGCGGATGTGCTCGTCCGCATCCGAGCCATCGGGCACCGGATAGATGGGCAGGCGGCTGCTGCCGAGCTTGAGCACCAGACTGCAGCGCCGCGCAATCTGGACAGAATTGGCGAGGGCTTCGGGCACGTCCGCGAACAGCTCCGCCATCTGCGCCGGCGTGCGCAGGTACTGCTCGCGCGTGTAATGCCGGCGCCGCGCCGGATCGGCGAGCAGGCTGCCCTCGTGGATGCACACGCGCGCCTCGTGCGAATCGAAATCCGCGCGCGCGAGGAAACGCACATCGTTGGTCGCGACCACCGGCACCCCGGCCGCGCCCGCAAGCTGCACGCACTGCGCCACGTGCTCGTCATCACCGGGCCGGCCCAGCCGCTGCAGTTCCAGGTAGTAGCGGTCGCCCAGCAACGCCTTCCAGTCCTGCAGCAGGCGCGCGGCCTGCGCCGCGCGGCCCATGGCGAGCGCCCGGCCCACATCGCCCTCGCGGCCGCCGGAAAGCGCAATCAGACCCGCAAGGCTCTGCGGCGTGAGCCAAGCGCGTTCGATCAGCGGTGTGGTCTGACGCTCGCCTTCCAGGTAAGCGCGGCTCACCAGGCGCGAGAGATTCAGATAGCCGGCTTCGTTCTGGCACAGCAGCGTGAGGCGCGAAGGCGGCTCGCGCTCGCCCGGCTCGCGCAGCCACAGATCCACGCCGACGATGGGCTTCACGCCGCGCGCCAGCGCCGCGCGATAGAACTTCACCATCGCGAACAGATTGCATTCGTCGGTGAGCGCCACGGCCGGCATGTCCGCCGCGGCCGTGGCAGCGATGAGTTCCGGCACCCGCACGACGCTGTCGAGCAGCGAATACTCGGTATGAACCCTTAGATGAACAAATGAATGCAAGCTCATCTAAATAAACGTCTTTTCAGCCTCGCGAACCGGGGTAAAGCTGCGCCGGTGCTGGGGCGAAGGCCCCTTGCGGCGCAATGCTTCCAGATGCCGGGGTGTAGGGTACCCCTTGTGTTCGCCGAGGAGGTAACCGGGATAGGCTGCATCCAGCAGCGGCATCAGCGCATCGCGCGCCTGCTTGGCCAGTATCGACGCAGCGCTGATGGCGGGCACGGTGGCATCGCCGCGCACCACGGCCTGCAGCCGGCACGGGCGGTCGGCGAGCAGCGGCAGGCGGTTCCCGTCCACGAGCACCTGTGCAGGTGCGATCTGCAATGCACAGACGGCGCGCCGCATCGCAAGCAGCGTGGCCTGCAGGATGTTGAGACTGTCGATCTCCTCCACGTCCGCCCAGCCGATGCCGAAACACAGTGCGCGCTCGCGGATCGCCAGCGCAAGGCGTTCGCGCTGCGCCGGCGAGAGCTGCTTGGAATCCTTGAGCCCGTCGATCGGCTGCGCCGGATCGAGGATCACGGCCGCCGCAAACACCGGCCCGGCCAGAGGCCCTCGGCCCGCCTCGTCGACACCGGCCGTCCAGCCGGACGGCGCGCACGAGGCCGTCACGAGGCACTCCGCCGGCGGTCGATGAGCTCCAGCACCCGCTGCGCGGCGCGCGCCGCGCCGCCCTGGCGCAATTGCAGATGGATCTCACGGAAACGGCGCTGCAACAGCGCGCGCCGCGGCGCATCGTCGAGCGCGGCGGCCAGCGCGGCTGCCAGCGCCTCGGGAGTCACCGCCTCCTGCAGCAGTTCGGGTACCAACATTTCGCCTGCCAGCAGGTTGGGCTGCGAGATGTACGGCACCTTGATGAGGCCGAGGCTGCGTGCCAGAAAGGCCGTTCCCGCGGCCACGCGGTAAGCCACCACCATCGGACATCCCCACAGCAGCGTTTCCAGCGTCGCGGTTCCGGAGGCGACCAGCGCGACATCGGCCGCGGCCAGCACTTCGCCGGCGCGCCCCTCCAGCAGACGCACAGGCGCACCCGCCGCCCGCACCTGCGCATCGAATACCGCGGCGACCCGCGGATTGACCATGGGCGCCAGGAACAGCGGCGGCGCCTGGCGCCGGCCGGCAAGCAATCGCGCAGCGGCAGCAAAATCCGCACCCAGCCGCTGCACTTCCGACATGCGGCTGCCGGGCAGGATGGCAACCACCGTCGCGGCGGCATCGATGCCCAGTGCCGCGCGCGCCGCCTCGCGCCCGGGTTCCAGCGGCACCTGGTCGGCCAGCGGATGCCCGACGAACTCGGCATGCACCGCATGCTTTTCGTAGAACGGCACCTCGAAAGGCAGCAGGCACAGCACGCTGTCCACCGAGGAGGCAATCTTGCGCACCCGGCCGGGCCGCCAGGCCCACACCTGCGGACTCACGTACTGCACCGTGGGCACTCCATGCTCACGCAGGCGGCGCTCGAGCCCCAGATTGAAGGCCGGCGCATCGATGCCGACGAAGGCATCGTAGCCACCGGAGAGGAATTCGCGCCGCAGCCTTGAGCGCAGCGCCATCAGCCGCGGCAGATGCCGCAGCGGCTCGACGAAGCCCATCACCGCCAGCTCCTCGGACGAAGCCAGCACCTGGCAGCCCGCGGCGCGCATGCGCGGACCGGCCACACCCGCGAAGTCGATGTCCGGGCGCTGCCGGCGCAGCGCCTCGATCAGCGCCGCGCCCAGCAGGTCTCCCGAGGCTTCACCTGCGACGAGGCCTATGCGCAGCCTCCCTGCCATCGCTCAGCGCACCAGGCTCCGGGTAGAACGGCCGATGAAGTCGACGAAGATGCCGAGCACTTCGTGCTCGCGCGCCATTTCGCCGAGCTTCTGCACCGCATCCTCGAGCTTGAGGTCACTGCGGTAGAGCACGCGGTAGGCATTGCGGATGGCGCGGATCTGCTCCTCGCTGAAACCGCGGCGCTTGAGCCCCTCGCTGTTGACCGCACGCGGCTCGGCCGGATGTCCGGTGGCGAGCACGTAGGGCGGCACGTCGCGCGTCACGGCAGTGTTGTTGCCGATGAAGGCATGGGCGCCGATCTTGCTGAACTGGTGGGCGCCGGCATAGCCGCTCATGATCACCCAGTCGCCCAGCTCCACGTGCCCGCCCAGCATGACGAGGTTCGACAGCACGATGTGATTGCCGAGAATGCAGTCATGCCCGACATGCGTGTAGGCCAGCAGCAGGTTGTCATTGCCCAGACGCGTGACGCCATGGCCCGTCACGGTGCCGCGGTTGACCGTGCAGTACTCGCGGAAGGTGTTGCGGTCGCCCACGGTGAGCCGTGTGGGCTCGCCCTTGTATTTCTTGTCCTGCGGCGCATCGCCCAGGGAGGCGAACTGGAACACGTGGTTGTCCGTGCCCAGCGTCGTCGGCCCGTTAACGACGGCGTGCGGCCCGATCACGCAGCGCGCGCCGATCGTGACTCCGGCACCGATCACCGCAAACGGGCCGACCTCCACATCGTCGGCCAGCTCGGCCTGCGGCGACACCACGGCCCGCGGATCGATCTTCGCCATGATCCGCTCCTTCAGGCAACGTCCAGCGGCGTGGCATTGTCGGCGTCGGGGAACAGCATCAGCGTCGCCGACGCGGCTTCCGCCTCGCCCACGTACGCCACGCTCGACAGCCGCCAGATGCCCTTCATGTTGCGCTCCACCTTCGCGGTGAGCAGCAGCTGGTCGCCCGGCACCACCGGCCGCCGGAAGCGGCAGCCGTCGATGCCCGCAAAGTAGAAGCGCGTGTTGGCGTTGGGCACCTTGCGCAGCGTGCCGAACACCAGGATCCCCGCCGCCTGCGCCAGAGCCTCGAGTATCAGCACCCCGGGCATCACCGGCCGCTCCGGGAAATGTCCGGTGAAATGCGGCTCGTTGAAGGTGACGTTCTTGAGGGCGCGGATGCTCTCGCCGGACTTGAACTCCAGCACCTGGTCCACCAGCAGGAACGGATAGCGGTGCGGCAGGTACTTGAGGATGGCGTTGATGTCGAGGAATGGATTCTCAGTCGTCATTGTTGTGTTCCCTTTCGAGCTTGCGCACGCGCGTTGCCAGTTCATCCAGCCGCTTGATGCGCCCGACTATGCGCCGCCACACGCGGACCTCTTCCACCGGGAGCACGCTGGAATACGCCCCCGGATTGTGCAATGTGGCCGAAACCATGCCAAAGCCCGTGATCACCACATCGTCGGCGATCTCGACCTGGCCGATGCCCGTACCGCCGCCGATCATGCAGCGCGCACCGATCTTTGCGCTGCCGGCGATGCCGGTGCAGGCGGCAATGGCGGTGTGCGCGCCGATGGTCACGTTGTGTCCCACCTGGATCTGGTTGTCGAGGCGCACGCCTTCGCCGATGACCGTATCCTCCAGCGCGCCGCGGTCGATGGTGGTGTTGGCGCCGATCTCCACATCGTCCCCGACACGCACACTGCCGACCTGCGGCACCTTGACCCAGCGCTCACCATCGCGGGCATTGCCGAAGCCGTCGGCGCCGATCACGGCGCCGGGGTGCACCAGGCAGCGCTCGCCGAGACTCGTGCCCCGACCCAGCGTCACCCGCGCCAGCAGCCGCACGTCGGCAGCCAGCTGCACGCCCTCCTCCAGCACGCAATGCGGTCCCACCACGCAGCGTGGCCCGATCTGCACACCCTCACCAATCACGGCGAAGGCGGCGACTTCGGCCGAAGGATGGATGCGCGCCGTGGCAGCCACCTGCGCCGTGGCGTGCACGCCGGCGCACACGGGAGGCTCGGGATGCAGCAAGGCGGCAATGCGCGCGAAGGTTGCATGCGGATTGGGGTGCACCAGCGCCGCCACCGGACATTCAGGTGCCAGCCGCGCATCCAGCACCACGGCGCCAAGCCGGGTCTGCCGCAGGGCATCCCGGTAGGCAGGATTGACCACGAAGCCCAGCGCATCGCCGCCGCCTGCCAGGGTCGCGACCCGGGTGACCCGGGTGTCCGGGTCGCCGTGCAGTTCGCAGCCGAAGCGTACCGCCAGTTCGCCCAGGGAGCAGGTCACCGCCTTGATCCGGGCGCTGTACCGGGTCAGGGCTTGGCGGGAGCCGCGGGCCTCGCAGGAGCTGCCGCCGCGGGACGCTTGGACTGCAGCGCGGTGAGGATGGCCGGCGTGATGTCCATGCTGTTGGCGGCATAGATCACGCCATCGGCCAGCACCAGATCATAGTTCTGCGCCTTGGCGTAGACCTGCACTTCATCGACCAGCGTACGCTGCAAGCGCCCCATCTCCTCGTTGCGCCGGGCGTTGAAATCGTCCTGCACCTCGGACTGCTTGCGCTGCAGATCGCGGTAACCGTCACGCAGTTCCTTCTCCGCGGCCGAGCGCTGCAGTTCGCTCATGGTGGCCGCATCCTTCTGCAGTTTGTCTTCGCGCGCCTTCAACTGGGCGGCCTGGTTCTGCATGTCGCGCTCGCGCGGCGCGAACTCGTTGCGGATGGCGTCCAGCGACTGCTTGGCCTGCGGGGAATCCTGCAGCAGGCGGTTGTAGTTCACGACGCCCACCTTGAGCTGGGCGCTGGCTGTCGACGCATACAGGCATGCAACCAGGGCAGTGGACAGGAGAACCTTGAAACTGCGATTCACGATGTATCTCTCCAACGCGTTGTCTTAGAAGGCCTGGCCGACAGAGAACTGGAACCCTTCGCGCTCATCCGGGTAGACCACGCTGGTACCCTTCTGAGCATTGAGCGGTACGGCGTAGCTGAAGCGGAACACGCCCAGCGGCGCCAGCCACTCCACGGCCAGACCCGCCGAACGGCGCAAACTATCATATTTGAACTTGTAGGTTACAGGCGTCAGCCCATCCTGCCCCATGAACTTCGTGTTGTTATTTGTCGAGAACACGTTGCCAATGTCGTAGAACAGGCTGACTCTGGCGCTGGTTTGCCACTTTTCGGGCATCGGCAGCAGCACCTCGGCCCGCCCCACGGTGAGCAGGTTTCCGCCGTAGGGGTTGCCGTAGTTGTCCTTGGGGCCCAGGCGGCTTTCGCGGTAGCCACGCACCGTGTCCGGCCCGCCGGCGTAGAACTGCCGGTAGGGCGGCAAGGCGGTGGTGGAACCCAGGCCATCGCCAAAGGAGGCGCGCAGGTTGATCAGGCCCGTGAAACGGCGCCACAGGGGCACGTAGCGGATGTACTGCGCATCGGCCACGTAGTACTCCACCGGACTGCCGGGCACGGTCGAGGATAGCGTCACAGAGACCTTCTGGCCGCGGTCCGGGAACAGGCCGCGGTTCAGGCTCTGCAGGTACCACCCCGCCGACAGCTCGAAAGCAGTGTACTGGCTGCCGAAGAACTCGTAGAGATTGCCGTAGTTGTCCATGGCACTGCGGCTGTAGGGCTTGCCGTTCTGCTGCACCCATTGCTGCGCCTGCAGCGCGCTGCCGTTGGACGTGGTGAGCAGCTCCGAGCGCGTGACGTTCACGCCGAAGCGCAGCCCCTGGAATTCGGTGATGGGATAGCCGAAGTCCAGCCCCGCGCCGAGGGACTTGGAGGAGAAATCCGAAGAGGCCGACACGAACTGCGTGACATCGCTGTAGCGCAGGCTGAAGGTGCGCGACAGGTTGTTGATGGTGGTGTAGTAGTCGGTGTGCGAGAAGCTGTACACCTTGCTGTAGCGGCCGGTGTTCAGCTCCAGCGCCACACGCTCGCCGGTACCCATGAAATTGCTGTCGGCATAGCTGGCGTTCAGCATGAAGGAATAGGACTCGGAATAGCCGATGCCGCCGGTGAGCTGGGCGCTGGGGCCTTCCTTGATGGTGTAGTCCACGTCCACCAGGTCGTCCGAGCCCTCCACGCGGGTCTTCTCGTAGTCCACCTTCTCGATGTAGGGCAGCTGCTGGATGCGCTGTTTGGAGCGCTCCAGGGCCGCGTTGGACACCCATGCCCCTTCCAGCTGCCGCATCTCGCGCCGCAGCACCACGTCGTTGGTGCGCGTCACGCCGGAGAACTTGATGTGCCGCACATACACGCGCTTGCCCGGATCCACCAGGAAGGTCATCGAGACCTCGCGCTTGTCGTCATCGAGCTTGGGCACCGGATCGACCTTGGCGAAGGCATAGCCATCCTCGCCCAGCCGGTTCTGGATCAGCTGCTGGGTGAAGGAGATCAGCTGCTGGGAATAGATCTGCCCCGGCTGCACCCTCAGGAGCTTGCGCAGTTCCTCCTCGGGCACGATGGTGTTGCCCGCGATCTTCGCCTCGGAGATGTGGTAGAGCTCGCCCTCCTTGACGTTGATGGTGACGAACATGTCGTCCTTCTCGGGCGCGATGGTCACCTGGGCCGATTCGACCTGGAAATTCGCGTAGCCGCGGTCCTGGTAGAAGCTGCGCAGCTTCTCGAGGTCCCCCTGCATCGATTCGCGCGAATAGCGGTCGTTCTGCTTGAACCAGGAATTCCAGCGCGGTGTCTTGAGTTCGAAGTTATCCAGGATTTCCTTCTCCTTGAACTTCGTGTTGCCGACGATGCTGATCTGGCGGATCTTGGCGCGCGCGCCTTCCTTGATGTCGATCTTGACCTTGACGCGGTTGTCCGGCTGGTCCTCCACCGAAGCCGCGATCTGCACGCCGTACTTGCCCCGGCTGTAGTACTGGTCGGTCAGGAAGCCCTTGACCTCCTCCAGCACCGAGCGGTCGAAGGTCTTGCCCGCGGCAAGGCCCACGTTGCGCAGCGACTTGGTCAGGTCCTCGGTCTTGATGTCCTTGTTGCCCTTGATCTCGAAGCTCTCGATCGACGGGCGCTCCTTCACCAGCACGATCAGCGTGCTGCCGTCGCGGCGCAGCTGTACGTCGTGGAAGAAGCCGGTGGCATACAGCGCACGCATGGCCTCGCGCAGCTTCTGCTGGTTCAGCTCATCGCCGATGTTCACCGGCAGGTAGTTGTACACCGTGCCCTCGGACACCCTCTGCAGGCCCTCGACACGGATGTCACCCACCGTGAACCGGGCAGCGGCGGCGTCCACCGTCTGGGCAAGACCTGCAGGAGCGGCGATCAGGGCCGCAACAGCGGCCGGCCAGCGATTGCGCATCGATATCCTCAACCGAATTGGCGAACGATGTCGTTGAAGAGCGCGACGCCCATCAGCAACACCAGCAGAGCTATCCCGAGCTGCTGGCCCAGGATCTGCAGCCGCTCCGACAGCGGACTGCCTTTGACCCACTCGAGCGCCTGGTAGACGATCTGCCCGCCGTCCAGGACCGGAATGGGCAGCAGATTCAGGAACCCCAGGCTGAGGCTGATCAGCACCAGGAAGCCCGCGAAGGCGCTGACTCCCGAGCTTGCCGACTCGCCGGCGTACTCGGCGATGGTGAGCGGGCCGCTGAGATTCTTCAGCGAAACCTGTCCGCGCAGCATGCGCCAGAACACACGCGCCTGCAGGGCCGTCATGTCCCAGGCCTGGGTGGTGCCCAGCACCAGCGCGGACCAGGGCCCCACCTGCCGGTGACGCAGCATGCTGTCCGGATAGCTGCCGGCGCGCGTCGAGCCGATGCCCACCCGGCCCACGCTGCGGCCATCAACCTGTTCGGATGCCACATCCACACGCAGGGCAAGTTCCGCCCCGCCGCGGCGCACCTGCAGCAGCAGGTTCCGGCCGGGGCTGGACTCGATGCGCTGGCGCAGGTCCTCGAAGCCATGGACGGCAGCACCATCCACCGCGAGCACTTCGTCGCCGGCGGCAAGGCCGGCCTTGGCCGCCGGACCGCCCGGAGCGATCGATCCGATCGACGCCGGCAGTTGCGGACGCCAGAAGGCAAAGCCCAGCCCGGTGAGCAGCAGCTCCGGCTCGGTGAGGCGGCGGCGCTCGGCGGCGTCATCGACGGTGAGCTGCAGCTGGCGCTCGCGGCCGGATTCATCGCGCACCCGCAGCGGCGCGCGGCCATCATCGGAGATGCGGTCGAGCAGCCCGAGCATCACGTCGCCCTGCCCCGAAGCCGCACGGTCGCCCACTTGCAGGATCTCGTCCCCGGCCGCAAGGCCTGCCCGCGCGGCAGGTGAATCCGCATGCACCTCGCCGACCACGGCGCGCACCTCGGTCACGCCGTTGGCCAGCAGCATGCCGGCCAGCAGCAGCACCGCAAAGATGATGTTGAAGGCCGGACCCGCCAGCAGCACCAGAATGCGCTGCCAGGGCGGCCGGCGGTTGAAGGCGCGCTGCGCTTCGGCAGGATCGACCGCGCCTTCGCGCTCGTCGAGCAGCTTCACGTACCCGCCCAGCGGGATGGCGGCGACGACGTACTCGGTACGGTCCGGACCGGAGCCGGTGTGCGACCACAGCGCCTTGCCGAAACCCACCGAAAAGCGCAACACCTTGAACCCTAGGCGCCGCGCCACCCAGAAGTGGCCGAATTCGTGCACGGTGACCAGCAGGCCCACGGCGAACAGGAAGGCCAGCAGGTGCTGCCAGGAAAGGCTCACGAAGCCGCGCTCCGGGCAGCGCGCGCCAGGGGCAGCCGGGCCCGCGCCGCTACGCGCGCGCGCGCGTCGACGTCCAGTATACCTTCGAGGCTCTTGTCGCCCCCGCGGTCGGCCCAGCTTTCCATTACCTCTCCAATGACCCGTGCCATGCCGCCGAAGTTCACCGCACCGTCCAGAAAGGCCTGCACGGCGACTTCATTGGCGGCGTTCAGCACGATCGGCGCCTCCCCCTCCTCGCGCGCCGCCTCGATGGCCAGCCGCAGGCAGGGGAAGCGCTCAAGATCGGGCGCCTCGAAATCCAGGCGCCCATGCCGTACCAGGTCGAGAAATTGTACACCGGCAGGCACCCGCTGCGGCCACGCCAGGGCCTGGGCGATGGGCGTGCGCATGTCGGGGGAACCCAGCTGCGCCAGCACCGAGCCATCCACGTACTCCACCAGCGAATGCACGATGCTCTGCGGGTGCACCACGATTTCCACCTGCTCCACCGGCAGGCCGAACAGCCGGTGCGCCTCGATGAGCTCCAGCCCCTTGTTCATCAGGGTGGCCGAATCCACTGAAATCTTGCGCCCCATGCTCCACACCGGATGGGCGCAGGCCTGCTCCGGCGTGGCATTTTCCACGGCACCGGCCGGCCACTGCCGGAAGGGCCCGCCCGAGGCCGTGAGCAGGATGCGGCGCACGCCCGCGGGCGCTTCGCCCAGTGCCGTCGCCGGCGGCAGACATTGGAAGATGGCGTTGTGCTCGCTGTCGATCGGAATCAGCGCGGCGCCCGACTCGCGCGCGGCGCGCAGCACCAGGGCTCCTGCCATCACCAGCGCTTCCTTGTTCGCCACCAGCAGCCGCTTGCCGGCGCGCGCTGCCGCCAGCGTCGAAGGCAGCCCGGCCGCCCCCACGATGGCCGCCATCACGCAGTCCACGTCCGGCAGGGCCGCGATGTGGGTGGCCGCATCGGCCCCCGCGAGCACCTGGGTGGCAAGTCCGGCCTCGCGCAAACCCTCCTGCAGCTGCGCGGCAGCAGCGGCGTCTGCAATGCCGGCGTAAGCCGGGCGTGCGGTGCGGCACTGTTCCAGCAGCCGCGCGACATTGCGGTTGGCAAGCAGCGCCTGCACCTGGAAGAGGCCGGGATGACGCGCCAGCACATCCAGCGTGCTCACGCCCACGCTGCCGGTGGAGCCGAGTATGGCCACCCGCATCATGGCAGCCTGCCGAGATAACTTGCGCCGAGCATCAGCAGAGGCGCCGCGGCCAGCAGACTGTCGAAGCGGTCGAGCACACCGCCGTGGCCGGGGATCAGCCGGCCGCTGTCCTTCACGCCGGCATGGCGCTTGAAAAGGCTCTCGGTGAGATCACCCACCACGGAGAAGAAGGCCACGACCACCGTGAGCACGATCAGCGCAGGCGCGGAGCGCGACAGCCAGCTGGTGGCGAACACTGCCAGCAGCGCTGCCAGCGCGAGACCACCCCACAGCCCTGCCCAGGTCTTGCCGGGCGAGACCCGCGGCGCAAGCTTGCGGCGTCCCCAGGCACGGCCGGCGAAATAGGCACCGCTGTCGGCCGTCCACACGATGCACAGCGCATACAGCACCCAGTACTCGCCCAGGTGCCAGTCGAGGCGCATGCGCGCCAGCGCCAGCCACGCCAGCGGCAACGCCACGAGGCCCGCCACCCACGAGAGCGGCCGGTTCACGGCCTGAGGCCAGCCCCATACCCACATGGCCGCCAGTATCCAGAAACCCGCCGCACACCACAGCGCCGCGGCGAGTCCCGAAGGTGCGGCGGTAAAGATCCACAGTCCCGCGCACACGGCGGCTGCAGCCAGCAGGAACAGCAGACGCTGGCCCAGTCCCGCGGCGCCGATCAGGGCGGACCACTCCCAGGCCGCAGCCGCCAGCAACAGGCTGAGCACCACCGTCGAAGCCAGGGCCGGCAGCCACAGCACGGCGGCGATCAGCAAGACACCAAGCACCAGCGCAGAGACGATCCGCTGCAGCATCATGCCTCCGGCGCCTGCTGCGCGGCCGTGAGCCCGAAGCGCCGCTCGCGGCCGGCGAAGTGGGTCAGCGCGGCCTCCAGACCTTCGAGGCCGAAGTCCGGCCACAGCGTGTCGCAGAAATAGAGCTCGGTGTAGGCGAGGTTCCACAGCAGGAAATTGCTGATGCGCCGCTCCCCTCCGGTGCGGATGAAAAGGTCAGGATCCGGCACGCCTGCGAGCTGCAGTCCCGCTGCAAGATCCGCCTCGGTGATGTCGGCCGGCCGCAAGGCTCCGCTCAGGCAGCGTGCGGCAAGGGCGCGCGCCGCTTCGGTGAGATCCCAGCGCCCGCCATAGCTCACGGCCACATTGACGTGGAGCCCGGCATTGCCGGCGGTGCGCGCCTCGGCCGCTGCCAGCCGCGTCTGCAGCCGCACCGGAAAGGCATGGCGGTTGCCGATGAAGCGCAGCCGCACGCCGTTGGCATGCAGCTCGTCGAGCTGCGCATCCAGCGCTTCGACGAACAGCGACATCAGTGCGCTGACCTCCTCGCCCGGACGCCCCCAGTTCTCGCTGCTGAAGGCGAACAGCGTGAGGAATTCCACGCCGCGCCGCGCGCATTCTTCGATGCACATGCGCACCGGCCGCACACCGGCCTTGTGGCCCGCATGGCGCAGTTCGCCGCGCTGCCGCGCCCAGCGGCCGTTGCCATCCATGATGATGGCGATGTGGCGCGGCTGTGCCGGCCGGGTTGCACTGGACATGGGGATGGGACGCTGCGGCCCCGGGCAGGCGCGTCCGCGCCGGCCCTAGACCTGCAGGATCTCCTTTTCCTTGGTGGCCAGATGCAGGTCGATGTCGGCGATGGCCTTGTCGGTGAGCTTCTGGATCTCCTCGCCGCCGCGGCGCTCGTCATCCTGGGTGAGGATCTTCTCCTTCACCGCCTCCTTCACCTCGGCGATGGCGTCGCGGCGCACATTGCGCACACTCACGCGCGCGCTCTCGGCATCGGCGCGTACCACCTTGAGGATGTCGCGCCGGCGCTCTTCGGTCAGCGGCGGCAGCGGGATGCGGATCACGGTGCCGGCGGTGTTGGGCGTCAGGTGCAGGTCGGACTTGTGGATGGCCTTCTCGATGGCGCCCACCATGCTCTTGTCCCAGGGCGTGACCACCAGCGTGCGGCCATCCTCGACGGCGATGTTCGCCACCTGGTTCAGCGGCGTGTCCGTGCCGTAGAAATCCACCTTGAGGTGCTCGATGAGGCTGGGGTGTGCGCGCCCGGTGCGCAGTTTCTTCATGTCCGCCTGGAAGGCCTGGATGCACTTCTGCATCCGCTGCGTGGCGTCGTTCTTGATGTCGTTGAGCATGCGGCTCCTCGCGGCTCGGTCAGTCGTTGGTGACCAGTGTACCCACGTCCTCGCCGCGCACAATGCGCGGCAGGTCGCCGACATTGTTCAGGTTGAACACGCGCAGCGGCAGACGGTTGTCCCGGCACAGCACGATGGCCGTGGCGTCCATCACGGCGAGGCGATCGTCCAGCACGCGGTCGAAGGACAGGCGCTGGTAGCGCTGGGCCTGGGGGTTGCGCACCGGATCGTCCGAATACACGCCATTGACCTTGGTGGCCTTGAGCAACAGGTCGGCGCCGATCTCGATGGCCCGCAGGCTGGCCGCCGAATCGGTGGTGAAGAAGGGATTGCCGGTGCCGGCGGCGAAGATCACGACCCGCCCTTTTTCCAGATGACGGATGGCGCGGCGCCGCACGTAGTCCTCGCAGACCTCGTTGATGCGGATCGCGGACATCACGCGCGCATGCGCGCCGAGCCCCTCCACCGCATCCTGCATCGCCAGCGAATTCATCACCGTGGCGAGCATGCCCATGTGGTCCGCGGTCACGCGGTCCATTCCCGAACGCGCCAGGCCGGCGCCGCGGAAGATGTTGCCGCCGCCGATCACCACCGCCACCTGCACCCCGAGCCCGGAAACCTCCACCAGTTCGCCGGCCACGCGCCTGAGCATGGCCGGGTCGATGCCGTAGTCCGCCCCGCCCAGCAGCGCCTCGCCGGAGAGCTTCACGAGAATGCGCCTGTTCTTCAACGAGCTCATGCGTGCAATCCTCAAAAAAAACCCCGCCGGAGCGGGGTTTGTACACCCTTGCGGACCTACCGGTTCGTGCCCTTGGCCTGGGCCATGACCTCGGCGACGAAATCGTCCTGTTTCTTCTCGATGCCCTCGCCCAGCTGCAGGCGCACGAAGCGCACCACCCGGGCGTTGGCGCCCTTGAGCAGCTTCTCGATGCTGGTGTCCGGATCCTTGACGAAGGGCTGGCCCAGCAGCGTGATCTCGCCCAGCCATTTGCCGAGGCCGCCCTCGACGATCTTGACGAGAATGTTCTCGGGCTTGCCCTTGTTCTTCTCGTCGTTCTTCAGCATCTCGACACGGATGCCGCGTTCCTTGGCGACTTCATCCGCCGGCACGTCGGATGCCGCGAGGAAGCGCGGACTGCTGGCCGCCACGTGCATGGCGAGGTCACGGGCAAGCTGCGCATCGCCGCCCTCCAGCGCCACCACCGAACCGATGCGCGTGCCATGCAGGTAGACGCCCAGCGGCCCGGCCGACTCCACGCGCTCGAAGCGGCGCACGCTGATGTTCTCGCCGATCTTGGCCACCAGCGCGCGGCGGTGCTCGTCCACCGTCTCGCCCGAGGGCAGCCGCGCGGCCAGCAGCGCTTCGACGCCGGCCGGTTTTGCAGCCAGCGCCAGCTCCGCCACATCCTTTGCGAACGCGGTGAAATCGTCACCGCGGGCAACGAAGTCGGTCTCACAGTTGACCTCGACCAGCACCGCCGCCCTGCCGTCAGCCGAGGTCGCCTGCGCGATCACGCCTTCGGCAGCAATGCGGGTGGCCTTCTTGTCGGCCTTCGCGAGCCCCTGCTTGCGCATCAGCTCGGCGGCCGCGTCCAGGTCGCCGCCGGTTTCCACCAGCGCCTTCTTGCATTCCATCATGCCGGCGCCGGTGCGCTCGCGCAGCTGGCGGACCGCTTCAGCCGTGACGCTCATCAGCGCGCTCCCCGGCGGGCACCGCCACCACCGGCAGCCGGGCGCCGACGGGCCGTGCCCGTGGTCTCCTTGCCGCCCGGCAGTGTCTTCACGCCTTCGCCCGGCTCGTCCAGCTCCGCCTCGGTAATCTCGGCGGGCGCCGCGGCGGCGGCCTCCACAGCCGCAACCCGCGCCGGCTTGCGGCGCACAGCCGCCTGCGGACGCGCACGGCCCGGACGGGCCGAGCGGCGGCGCGGATTGCCCTGCTCGTCGAGCTCGACGAACTCGTCTTCGCCGACCACCACCTGCGGCACGGCGGACTTGCCGTCGAGCACCGAATCGGCCATCGACGCGGCATACAGGCCAATGGCGCGCATGGCGTCGTCATTGCCCGGAATCACGTAGTTCACGTCATCGGGCGAGCAGTTGGTATCCACCACGGCGATGACGGGAATGCCGAGCTTCTTGGCTTCGTTGAGCGCGATGCGCTCATGGCCCACATCGATGATGAACAGCACGTCCGGCAGCGACGGCATGTCCTTGATGCCGCCGAGGCTCTTCTCGAGCTTGTCCATCTCGCGGCGCAGCTGCAGGGCTTCCTTCTTGCTGCGCTTGTCGAGCGCACCCGAGTTGGAAAGCTCGGTGAGGTCCATCAGGCGCTTGATCGACTGCCGGATGGTCTTGAAATTGGTCAGCATGCCGCCCGGCCAGCGCTGGTTCACGTAGGGCATGTTGCAGCGCTGCGCTTCCTTCTGGATCGCCTCGCGCGCCGAACGCTTGGTGCCGACGAACAGCACAGTGCCGCCATCGGCGACGATGCTGCGCGCAAAGGCGGTGGCCTCGGCGAACATCGGCTGCGTCTTCTCGAGATTGATGATGTGGATACGGTTGCGTTCCCCGAAGATGTACTGCTCCATCTTGGGGTTCCAGAAGCGGGTCTGGTGTCCGAAATGGACGCCCGCTTCCAGCATCTGTCGCATGGACACGCTGGACATGGCTATACCTCTCAAATCCGGGTTGGGGGCCTCGCACGACTCCCGGGCGGCGATTCCGTCATTTTGAACGGAACACCCGGCCGCCAGGTTCGCGAATCGCGCGGGGATTGTTTGCCAAAAAAGGCCGCGCTTTATACCATGAAGTTCCCGCCCAAACAACGCCTTACGCTGCCCCGGATTGCCGTGGCGCAGCGCGGCCAGGACCCATGCCGATCACCATCAAATCGACCGAAGAGCAGCAGAAGATGCGGATTGCCGGCGCGCTGGCAGCGGACGTGCTGGACATGATCGGCCCGCACGTGCAGCCCGGCGTGACCACCGAGGAGCTGGACCGCCTCTGCCATGACTTCATCGTGGAGCACCAGAAGGCGATTCCGGCCAACCTCGGCTACCGCGGCTTTCCCAAGACCATCTGCACCTCCGTGAACCACGTGGTCTGCCACGGCATCCCCAACGACAAGAAGCTGCGCGCCGGCGACATCGTCAACATCGACGTCACCGTGATCCGCGACGGCTTCCATGGCGACACCAGCCGCATGTACTTCGCCGGCAAGCCGCAGGTTTTGGCCGAGCGCCTGGCGCGCACCTGCTTCGACGCCATGTGGGAAGCCATCCGCCTGGTAAGGCCCGGCAGCCGCCTCGGCGACATCGGCCATGCCATCCAGCATCATGTGGAAGGCAACGGCTTTTCCGTGGTGCGCGAGTACTGCGGCCATGGCATCGGCCGCATCTACCACGAGGATCCGCAGGTGCTGCACTACGGCGAGGCCGGCACCGGCACGGTGCTGCGCCCCGGCATGACCTTCACCATCGAACCGATGATCAACGCCGGCCGGCGCCATGTGCAGCTGCTCAAGGACGGCTGGACGGTGGTCACCAAGGACCACTCCCTGTCGGCACAGTGGGAACACACCGTGCTCGTGACGGAAACCGGATACGAGGTCATGACGCTCGGCGCCGCCGATCGCGGCCAGGTCCAGTAACGTGGTTTCGACCAAGCAGGCGTCGCTGGACGAGGAGGACCCTCCTCCTCCCCAGGAGATGCCGGACTGGCCGCTGCCAGGCCGGCTGCCGGCGCTGCTGGCCGAGGGCGGCCACAGCGCAGATACCTATCGGGAGCTGATCCAGCGCTCGCAGCAGGAACTGGCGGAGCGCTTCAGCGCCGAGGAGCCCGTGGAAGGGCTGGTGCGCGCCCGCGCGCAGTTCATCGATGCGCTGCTGCGGGCGGCTTGGCAACAGCAGCTCGGAGAAATCCTGGCCGCACGCCTGACCCTGGTTGCGGTGGGCGGCTATGGCCGTGGCGAGCTGCACCCCTATTCGGATGTGGACCTCCTGGTGCTGGTGCCGGCGGACATCCCGCTGACCGAAAGCGAGCGTGCGCAGATCGCGCAGCTGGTGACCTTCCTGTGGGACATTGGCCTGGAGGTCGGACACAGCGTGCGCACCGCCGCGCAGTGCGCCGAGGAAGCCGCTGCCGACGTCGGCGTGATGACGTCGCTGCTCGAAGCGCGGCTGGTGGCCGGCAGCGCCGCGCTGCTGGACTCCATGAACCAGGCGCTGTCGCCGGAACAGGTTTGGCCGGCCGACCGCTTCTTCGAAGCCAAGCTCCGCGAACAGGCCGAACGGCACGCCAAGGCCAACGACACGGCCTACAACCTCGAACCCAACGTCAAGACCGGGCCAGGCGGCCTGCGCGACCTGCAGACCATCGGCTGGGTCGCCAAGCGCCATTTCGGCGCACACAGTCTCGACGAACTGGTCACCAAGGGCTTCCTGACACCGGCCGAGCTGCGCAAGCTCAAGCAGGCCCAGGCCCTGCTGTGGAAGGTGCGCTTCGGCCTGCACGTGCTCACGGGCCGGCACGAGGACCGGCTGCTGTTCGACTACCAGATCAAGCTGGCCCAGACCTTCGGTTACGAGGACGCAAGCTACACGCTGGCGGTCGAGCAGCTGATGCAGCGCTACTACCGCACGGTGCTCGACGTCAGCTTTCTCAGCGAACTGCTGCTGCAGGCCTTCCGCGACGAGCTGCTGCCGGACAATGCGCCGCCGCAGCCTCTCAACGCGCGCTTCCAGATCCGCAACGAATACCTCGACGCCACGACACCCGAGGTATTCGCGCGCTCCCCGTCGGCGCTGCTGGAGCTGTTCCTGCTGCTGCAGCAACACCCGCAGGTGCGCGGCGTGAGCGCCGCGACCATGCGCGCAGTCGCGCGCCACCTGTGGCTGATCGACGAGGAGTTCCGGCAGAACCCGCGTCACCACCGCCTGTTCCTCGACATCCTGCGCGCGCCGGTCGGCGTCACCCACGAGCTGCGGCGCATGAACAACTACGGCGTCCTGGGCCGCTACATCCCCGCCTTCGGCCGCATCGTCGGCCGCATGCAGTACGACCTGTTCCATGCCTACACCGTCGATGCGCACACGCTGTTCGTGGTGAGCAACCTGCGGCGGCTGGCCATGCACAAGTACGACCACGAGCTGCCAGGCCTGTCGGCCATCATGCAGCAGCTGCCAAAACAGGAGATCGCCTATCTCGCGGCGCTGTTCCACGACATCGCCAAGGGCCGCGGCGGCGACCACTCCGTGGTGGGCGCCGTCGATGCCGAGGCCTTCTGCCTGGAGCAGGGCCTGTCGCCCTACGATGCGCGCCTGGTCGCCTGGCTGGTCAGCAACCACCTGGAGCTGTCGCTCACCGCGCAGAAACGCGATATCAGCGACCCGGAAGTGGTCAGCGGCTTCGCGCGCAAGGTCGGCGACGAAATCCACCTCGACTATCTCTATGTGCTGACCTGCGCCGACGTGCGCGGCACCAACCCCAAGCTGTGGAACTCGTGGAAGGCCTCGCTGTTCCAGGAATTCTACGAGCGGGTGCGCGCGGCACTGCGCCGCGGCCTTGAAAGTCCCGTCGACCAGGAGCAGCTGGTGCGCGAGAACCAGGCCGCCGCCCGCGAGCTGCTGGCGCGCGACGGCATCGAGCCTGCGGCCATCGAACGCTCGTGGACCCAGCTCTCGCCGGCCTACTTCCTGCGGCAGACACCGGAGGAGATCGCCTGGTTTACGAGGCTGCACGCGGCCCGCGACGCCGCGGCCGACGATCCCATCGTCGCCGTGCAGCCGCACAGCCAGCGCGGCACCACCGCCGTGCTGATCTTTGCACCCCACCACCATCACAGCTTCTCGCGCGCCACCGCGGTGCTGGACCAGCTTGGCCTCACAGTGGTCGACGCGCGCATCTCGCCCGCGGAGAACGGCTTCAGCCTCGACCTCTACCACGTGCTCGAGGACAACGGCACGCCCATCACCGGCGCGGACCGCGCCTCCGAAGTGGAGGCCTCGCTGTGGCGCTCGCTGCGGCGCCCCGAGGAATCGCCTCTGGCCGTCTCGCGGCGCACGCCGCGGCAGGTGCGCATGTTCAACACGCCCACGCAGATCACCATCTCCACCGACATGCGCAACAACCGCTCGGTGCTGGAACTGGTTGCCGGCGACCGCCCGGGACTGCTCTGCGATGTGGGCAAGGTGTTGTGGGAGGAAGGCGTGGACCTGCAGGGCGCGCGCATCGGCACCATCGGCGAACGGGCCGAGGACGTCTTCTACGTCACCGACCCGGCGCAGCAGCCGCTGTCCGCCGCAGCCGCCGAACGGCTGGAGCGCAAGCTCATCGCAGCGCTGCACCGCAATACCTGAAAGCAAGGCCGCCGATGAATCCTGCCCTGTCACGCCTGCTGGCGTATCCCTTCGAACGCCTCGCAGCGCTCAAGGCACCGCACACTCCGCCCGCACATCTGCTGCACATCGCACTGTCCATCGGCGAGCCGCGGCATGCGCCGCCGGCCTTTGCCATCGAGGCGCTGCGCGCGCACCTTGGCGAGCTGGGCAGCTATCCGGCCACGCGCGGGCTGCCGCAACTGCGCGCGGCCGGCGCCCGCTGGCTCACGCGCCGCTTCGGCATCGCTGCCGGCGCCGTGGATCCCGAACGCATGGTGCTGCCGGTGAACGGCACCCGCGAGGCCTTGTTCGCCTTCGTGCAGGCCGTTGTCGACCGCAGCCGGCCCGGCGCACTGGTGCTGATGCCCAACCCCTGCTACCAGATCTACGAGGGCGCCACACTGCTCGCCGGCGCCACGCCCTGGTACCTGGACACCACGGCCGCCAACGGCTTCCTGCCGGACCTGGATGCGGTGCCCGAAGACGTCTGGCAGCGCTGCCAGCTGCTGTTCCTGTGCAGCCCCGGCAATCCGGTGGGCAGCGTGATGGACCTCGCCTACCTGCAGCGGGCTCTGGAGCTGGCCGAGCGATACGATTTCATCATCGCCAGCGATGAGTGCTATGCCGATCTCTATGATGACCCCGCACGGCCGCCACCCTCCCTGCTCAACGCGGCCGCCGCGCTGGGCATGCGCGACTTCGCGCGCTGCCTGAGCTTCCACTCGCTGTCCAAACGATCCAGCCTGCCGGGCCTGCGTTCGGGCCTGGTGGCCGGCAGCCCGGAACTCATCGCTCCTTTCCTGCTGTACCGCACCTACCATGGCTGCGCCATGTCGCCTCCGGTGCAACACGCCAGCATCGCCGCCTGGTCCGACGATGCGCATGTGGAAGAGAACCGCGTGCTGTACCGGCGCAAGTTCGACCGCGTGCTGCCCATCCTGGCCGAGGCGTTCACAGTGCAGCGCCCCGCCGGCGGCTTTTACGTATGGCTCGACGTGGGCGGCGATGACACCGCCTTTACTGCCGGCCTGTATGCGCAGCAGAACGTCACCGTGGTGCCCGGCAGTTATCTGGGGCGCGAATCCGCGGCGGGCAATCCCGGCGCCGGCCGCATCCGCATCTCGCTCGTTGCCGAAGAAGAGGAATGCGTGCAGGCTGTGCGCCGCATCCGCGACTACGCGCTGCACAGTGCAAGGAACTCAAGGGACACATGAACGACACGCTTCGCCATACCATCGAGTCGGCCTTCGAAGGCCGCGCCGACATCACGCCCGCCACCATCGACGCAGCGCTCAAGCGCGCCATCGAGGATGCCATCGGCCTGCTCGACAGCGGCAAGGAGCGCGTGGCCCGGCAGGTCGATGGCGACTGGATCGTCAACGAGTGGCTGAAAAAGGCGGTGCTGCTGTCATTCCGTGCCAGCGACAATCAGGTCATCGACGCCGGCCCCCTGCGCTACTACGACAAGGTGCCGCTGAAGTTCGCCGACCAGGGCGCCGATACGCTGCGCGCCGGCGGCGTGCGCGTGGTACCGCCGGCGGTCGCCCGCCGCGGCGCCTACATTGCACCGGGCGTGGTGCTGATGCCCTCTTACGTCAACATCGGCGCCTACGTCGATTCCGGCACCATGGTGGATACCTGGGCCACGGTGGGCTCCTGTGCCCAGATCGGCA
Organism: Steroidobacteraceae bacterium; assembly: GCA_049841155.1. Classification (GTDB taxonomy): domain Bacteria; phylum Pseudomonadota; class Gammaproteobacteria; order Steroidobacterales; family Steroidobacteraceae; genus ZC4RG30. Next base: position 205,085 of record JASGHI010000003.1, on the reverse strand, counting down.
GGAATGTGCACCTGTCCGGCGGCGTGGGCATCGGCGGCGTGCTCGAGCCGCTGCAGGCCGCGCCCACCATCATCGAGGACGACTGCTTCATCGGCGCGCGCTCGGAAGTGGTCGAAGGCGTGATCATCGGCGCCGGCTCGGTGCTCGCCATGGGCGTGTTCATCAGCCAGAGCACCCGCATCTACGACCGTGCCACCGGCAGCATCACCTATGGCCGCGTGCCGCCGGGCTCGGTGGTCGTGCCGGGATCACTGCCCTCGGCCGACGGCAAGTACAGCCTCGCCTGCGCGGTGATCGTGAAGCGGGTGGATGCGAAGACGCGGGGCAAGACTTCGATCAACGAGCTGCTGCGCGCCACCGACTGATCTCGCCAGGGCGGAGTCTCCGGGATGCCGCGCGGTCGCGCTGTATGCGGGTCTGCGTGCTCAAACATGCGGCCCATGGATGCCGGCGACATGCCGCATGACATCCAGTGGGGCCGCAAACTGCGCGCGCAAACCCGCATACAGCACGCCCACGCTGCGTCCTGCAGGCATCGGAAAGCGCGATACAGAAATGACGGGCGGAGATCTGGCTGCCGGCAAGAGGGCGTCTCTGCCTAGCCGAACCGGCCGGTGATGTAGTCCTCGGTGAGTTTGTGGCGCGGGTTGGTGAAGATGCGGTCGGTCTCGCCCACTTCGATGAGGTCGCCGAGGTGGAAATAGGCGGTGCGCTGCGAGACGCGTGCCGCCTGCTGCATGGAATGGGTGACGATGACGATGGCGTAGCTGGCGCGCAGCTCATCGATCAGGTCCTCGATGCGTGCCGTGGCGATCGGGTCCAGCGCCGAGCAGGGCTCGTCCATCAGGATCACTTCCGGGTTCACGGCGATGGCGCGCGCGATGCACAGGCGCTGCTGCTGCCCGCCCGAAAGGCCGGTTCCCGGCTGGCCCAGACGCTCTTTCACTTCCTCCCACAGGCCGGCGCGCCGCAGGCTGGTGTGCACGATCTCGTCCAGTTCGGCGCGGTTGCCGGCGAGGCCGTGGATGCGCGGCCCGTAGGCGACGTTCTCGTAGATGGTCTTGGGAAAGGGATTGGGCTTCTGGAACACCATGCCGACGCGCGCGCGCAGCTGCACCACGTCCTGCCGCCGGTCGTAGATGTTCTGCCCCTCCATGACCATCTGGCCGGTCACGCGCGCACCGGGAACGGTGTCGTTCATGCGGTTGATGGTGCGCAGGAAGGTGGACTTGCCGCATCCGGAAGGGCCGATCATCGCCAGCACTTCGTTGCGCGCGATGTCGATGCTGACGTCGCGGATCGCATGCTTCTCGCCGTAGTAAACGTTGACGGCCCGCGCGCAGATGATCGGACCGGGCACGGTGACGATGCCCACGGTCTTGTTGTCCGCGGGCACGGGCAGGGTCGCGGCCGGCGGGGCGGAAAGCGCGGACTCGGAAATGACGGCTGACATCAGGGCTCCCTTACCAGCGCCGTTCGAAACGGCTGCGCAGCACCACGGCTGCGGCATTCATGACGATGAGGAAGGCCAGCAGCACCATGATGGCTGCTGACGTGCGCTCGACGAAGGCCCGCTCAGGGCTGTCGGCCCAGAGGAAGATCTGCACCGGCAGCACCGTGGCCGGGTCGGTGAAGCTGCGCGGCGGATCGACGATGAAGGCCACCATGCCGATCATCAGCAGCGGCGCGGTCTCGCCCAGCGCCCGTGCCATGCCGATGATGGTGCCGGTGAGCATGCCGGGCATGGCCAGCGGCAGCACGTGGTGGCCCACCATCTGCAGCCGCGAGGCGCCCATGCCCAGCGCCGCCTCCCGGATCGACGGCGGCACCGATTTGATCGAGGCACGCGCGGCGATGATGATGGTCGGCAGCGTCAGCAGCGACAGCACCAGGCCGCCGACCAGCGGCGCCGAGCGCGGCATGCCGAACACATTGAGGAACAGCGCCAGGCCCAGCAGGCCGAACACGATGGAGGGAACCGCCGCGAGGTTGTTGATATTCACCTCGATGAGGTCGGTCCAGCGGTTGCGCGGCGCAAACTCCTCGAGGTAGATGGCCGCCGCCACACCCACCGGGAACGACAGCAGCAGCGTGATGACGAGGGTGTACAGCGATCCGGTCAGCGCGCCGAGCACGCCGGCCTGCTCCGGTTCGCGCGAATCGCCGCGGGTGATGAGGCCGCTGTTGAAGGCGAGGCCCAGCTGTCCTTTCGCAACCAGCGCATCGATCCAGCCAAGCTGCTGGTCCGACAGTGGCCGGGCCTGTTCCGGGAGGCTGCGGTCAATCTTGCCCTTGAGGAGCTGGTCCACGTCCGCGGAGGCGAGGAAGCGCAGCCGCTCGCGCCTGCCGATCCGCGACGGATCGGCTTCCACGCGCCGCTGCAGCTCGTGCGCCGCCGACACGCTGACCAGCGCGCCCAGCTCCCGCCCCGCTGCACGGCCTTCGGCCTCAGGGAACAGCTCGCGCAGCGCATTGCGCACCAGCGCCGGATAGTTGGCCGTGGCGAGCAGCACCGGATCGCGCGAACCGTCGAGGCCCAGCGCCGCATCATCGTAGTGCACGTCGAGAGTGATCTGCGCCTGGCGGAACGCCGTGATGCCCTGGCCGACTATGGTGGCGAACAGGAAGAACACGAACGCCACGCCGAGGAACACCGACGCAATGCCGAAGGCACGGAAGCGCCGCTCGGCCCGGTAGCGGCGGCGCAGGCTCTTCTCGACCAGCGCCCGCGTTTCTGCGGCCGTCCTACTCATACTGCTCCCGGTATTTGCGCACGATGTGCAGCGCGAGGAAGTTCAGGCCAAGCGTCAGGATGAACAGCACCAGCCCCAGCGCAAAGGCCGCCAGCGTCTTCGGGCTGTCGAACTCCTGGTCGCCCGTGAGCAGCGTGACGATCTGCACCGTCACCGTGGTCACGGCCTCGAAGGGATTGGCGGTGAGATTCGCGGCCAGGCCCGCGGCCATCACGACGATCATGGTCTCGCCGATGGCCCGCGACACGGCGAGCAGCACGCCGCCCACGATGCCGGGCAGCGCGGCGCGCAGCACCACCTGCTTGATGGTCTCGGAGCGCGTGGCGCCGAGCGCATAGGCGCCGTCGCGCAGCGACTGCGGCACCGCCGTGATCATGTCGTCGGCCAGCGAGGACACGAACGGGATGATCATGATGCCCATCACCAGACCTGCCGCCAGCGCGCTCTCCGAGGCGACTTCCAGGCCCAGCGTCTCGCCGAGACCGCGCAGTGCCGGCCCAATGGTCAGCGCCGCGAAGAAGCCATAGACCACGGTCGGAATGCCGGCCAGCACCTCCAGCAGCGGCTTGGCCCAGGAGCGGAAGCGGCGGCTCGCATACTCGGCGAGATAGATGGCCGACAGCAGCCCGACCGGCACGGCAATGAGCATGGCGATGCCGGAGATCATCGCCGTACCCAGAAACAGCGGTACGGCGCCGAAACTGCCCGAAGATCCGACCTGGTCGGCGCGCAGCGCCGTCTGCGGGCTCCAGGTGGTTCCGAACAGGAAATCGTGCACCGGGACAGCGCGGAAGAATTGCAGCGATTCGTAGATGACGGACAGGAATATGCCCAGCGTGACGAACACCGCGATCGTCGAGCAGGCGAGCAGCAGTTTCTCGAACAGGAACTCCACGGCATTGCGCGCACGATAGTCCGGCGCGATGCGCGAGCGGGCAAAGGCGATGCCCGCCACCAGGATCGCCAGCAGCAGCCCCGTCAGCGCCAGCTGCGCGATGCCGCGCAGCCGGGTGTAGTGCTGTGCCGCGGCGCGCACGGCCGCCGATGCGTTGTCCTGCGAAATGCCTCCTGCAAGCAGGTTGTGCACGTCGTTCATGAACAGGCCCACGTGCGCAGACCCGGCAGCCAGCACCTCCGGCGGCGCGTCGGCAGCGACGATGCGGGAGATCAGGCTGTCCTGGAATCCGGCCCACAGTGCCAGCACCAGCAGCGCCGGCAGGCCGCACCACAGGGCCGCGAGCATCCCGTAATGCGCCGGAAGCGAATGCAGCCTGCGGATGCCCTGTGTCCCCCCGACCAGCTGCAGGGAGCGGGACTTGCCGATCCAGTATCCCAGCACCGTGAGTGCAAGGAGCAGCAGCAGTAGCGCGGAGAACGACATCGGCAGGAGTATAGCTTCAGTACCGGAAGTTCATGTCCAGCTGCAGGCGGTTGTAGCCGCGGCGATAGACCTGGCCCACACCGGCGATGGTCACTGGCACATCGACATTGGTCTCGTTGATCATGTAGGTGCCGTTGATGACCCAGTTGCGGGCCGGCGCATATCCGACCTTGATGACACTGCCGCGGGCGTCGGTGTTGCCGGCGCCCCAGTCCGAATCGACGAACTGGCCGAACGCCGCATCCTTCTCGACCACCTGGTAGAAATAGCCGATCTCCCAGGTCCTGGGATCGCTGGCTCGTCCCCATGCAACACCGGCACTCCAGGCCTTGTTGAGGCCATTGTCCGCCCTGGAGTTGTTGAAGTAGTCGGCATAGAGCGCCAGCGGACGTCCGCCGACGGAAAGCGAATACTCGGCAAACAGCTCCCACAGGCCGTAGTCCTGCGTCAGGCAGGGCGCCACGCCGCCGATGCAGTCCGCCGCCGTGCTGGTGGTCGAATTGCCGTTCGAGGAATTGTTGTAGAAGGGATTGCGGCCCTTCACGCCGCTGAAGCCGAAATAGCTGGCGCCCAGCATGGCCTTGCCCGGCCCGAGCGACGGGCGCCAGCCCAGCTGGCCACCGGCCATGGCGCTTTCGGCCGCAGCGCTGCGCTCCTCGAGAAGGTTGTAGAACGCACTCGCGAACACATCGCCGCGGCTGAAGTTCACCGCCAGGCCCTCGGGGTTCACGTCCGGATCGAACAGGTTGCTCTGGCCGGGCCGCACCCACGGATAGCGCATCTTGCCAGCCGTGAGTTTCCAGTCCGCGTGCGGCGCCCACTCGACATAGGCGACATCGATATTGATCGACTTGCGCGAATTCTCGCCGGTGAGCGTCTGGTTCCCCGAACGCGGATCATTGTTCTCCGTGGTCCCGAGCAAGAGCTCGGTGCGCAGGGTATCGTTGATCTTGGCCTGGAAGCCGGCGCGCGCGCGGATGCGATAGCGGTTGCGTTCGGGCACGTACTCCTGGTCGATGTTCTCGTTGCGGAAACGGAAGTCACCACGCCAGGTGAAATTGCTCACCCAGCTGCCGACGCTGCTGCGGGCCACCGCGATCTGGTCCGTCTGGCGGTCATTGGTATCCTCGGCGGCCTGGGCACGGGCCTCGAGCTGGTCGATACGGCTCTGCAATGCCTGGACCGCGGCGCGCAGCTCCGAGAGCTCGTCGGCGCTGGCAGCCGGCGCAATGCCGGCCGCCACCAGGGCCGCCACCAGGGCCGCGACCAGGGCGGCAACCGCATTCTTCTTCTGGACGTTCAATATGCTCCCCATTCTCTCTGGCGCTGTTGCTTACTTCGGAAGGGCCGCGGCGCGCACCTTGGCAAGCTCGCCGGCCGGCAGCGGAATCAGGCCCTTGTCGGCCAGATAGCCCTCGGCGCCCATGGAGCGCTCGCTGACGTACTCGGCGATGAATTCGCGCATGCCCGGGATGACGGGCAGGTGCTCGCGCTTGACGTAGATGAACAGCGGCCGCGACACCGGATACTTGCCCGACGCAATGGTGTCGAAAGTCGGCGCGACACCCTCGACCAGCGACCCGTGGATCTGGTTGAGGTTCTCCTCAAGGAAGCTGTACCCGAAGATGCCCAGCGCCTTGGGGTTGGCGACCAGCTTCTGCACGATGAGGTTGTCGTTCTCGCCGGCCTCGATGTAGGCGCCGTCCTCGCGGATGGCGTCGCAGACACGCTTGAAGCGCGACTCATCCACATCCTTCAGCGACTTGATCCAGGACCAGGTCTGGCAGCCCGGCTCCATGACCAGCTCGATGAAGGCATCGCGGGTGCCGGAGGTCGGCGGCGGGCCGAGCACTTCGATCTTCTCGGCCGGCAGCGCTGGGTTCACGTCCTTCCAGGTCTTGTTCGGGTTGGCAATCAGGTTCTGCGGGCTGGCCGGATCCGGCACCTGCTTCGCCAGCGCCAGGTACAGGTCCTTGCGCGTGAGCTTCAGCGTCGCGGTCTTGTTGGAACCGGCGACCACGATGCCGTCGTAGCCCACCTTGATCTCGATGACGTTCTTGACCCCCGCCTTGGCGCAGGCATCGATCTCGCTCTGCTTGATGGCGCGGGAGGCATTGGCGATGTCCGGGTACTGCACGCCGACGCCGCCGCAGAACAGCTTGAAACCACCGCCGGTGCCGGTGCTCTCCACCTTCGGCGTCTTGAACTTTCCCGTCTTGCCGAACTGCTCGGCCACGGTCGTGGTGAAGGGGTACACGGTCGAAGAGCCCACCACCGTGAGGTAGTCGCGGGCGGACTGTGCGGAGGCCACGGCGCCGAAGAGCGCCGGCATGGCCAGAACGGAAAGCATGACAGTTTTGTGAATCACGGTCGGCACCTTGGGTGGCGGGAATGGCGTGCAATGTAGGCAGCGGATGTTGCAGTTTCATTGCAGGCACCGGCGGCCCCCCGCAGGCCGGTCCAGACGTTGCCGCAAATACTTGATCGGCGTGACCCGGGGCCGTATAACGCGCCACGCCGCCCACCTCTTCCGGAACCACCACCTTGCATAATTCCGCCGCGCTCGAGCTGACCCTGGACCTCATCGGCCGGGCTTCGGTGACCCCGATTGACGGTGGCTGCCAGCAGCAGATGATCGCCCGGCTGGAGGCGGCCGGTTTCGCGGTGGAAAAGCTCGACTACGGCAGCGTCGAGAATTTCTGGGCGCGCCGCGGCAGCGCCGGCCCCCTGCTGTGCTTTGCCGGGCATACCGACGTGGTGCCCACCGGCCCGCTCGAGGAGTGGCGCAGCGACCCGTTCCGGCCCACGGTGGTGGACGGCCGGCTCTACGGCCGCGGCGCCGCCGACATGAAAAGCGGGCTTGCCGCCATGGTCACCGCCGCCGAGACCTTCGTGCGCGAGCACCCCGGCCATCGCGGCAGCATCGCCTTCCTCATCACCAGCGACGAGGAAGGCCCGTCGGTGGATGGCACCAAGCGGGTGGTCGAAGAGCTCCGGCGGCGCGGCGAGAAGATCGACTGGTGCATCGTGGGCGAGCCTTCCAGCATCGACCGCGTGGGCGACACCATCAAGATCGGCCGCCGCGGCTCCTACAGCGGCCGCCTCACCGTCCACGGCGTCCAGGGCCACGTGGCCTATCCGCACCTGGCGCAGAACCCCGTGCACATGCTGGCGCCGGCGCTGGCCGAGCTCACCAGCCACGTGTGGGACCAGGGCAATGAGCACTTCGAGCCCACGACCTTCCAGATCTCGAACCTCAATGCCGGCACCGGCGCGCCCAACGTCATCCCCGGCGAGCTCAAGGCGCGCTTCAACCTGCGCTACAACACCGAGCAGACCCAGGAAAAGCTGCGGCGCACCGTCGAGGGCATCCTCGACCGGCACGGCGTGCGCTACAGCATCGAGTGGTATGTCTCGGGCGAGCCCTTCTACACGCCACCCGGCGTCCTGTCGGAGGCCGTGTGCAATGCGGTGAAGGCCGTGACCGGCTCGGCACCCCAGCTCAGCACCGGCGGAGGTACCTCCGATGGTCGCTTCATCGCCACGCTGGGCGCGCAGGTGGTGGAGCTGGGCGTGACCAATGCCACCATCCACAAGGTGAACGAATCCGTGGCCGTCGAGGAGATCGATACGCTGCACCGGATGTACGTGGAAACGCTGCGCCGGCTGCTGGCCTGAAGGCGGCGCGGCCGGCCGGAAATCCCTCAGCCGCGGCGCGGCCAGTTGGCGAACATCCCCCACGCGCCCAGCACCAGCGCGCACACCAGCACCCAGCCCGGCATCGTGAGACCCAGGAAGGTCCAGTCCACCGCGGCGCATTCGCCCGAACCGGTGAGCACCTTGCGCAGCACATCCATGACGGGGAAGACCTCCCACATGTAGTCCAGCGTGGCACCGCAGGCCGGCACCTGCCCCGGCGGCAGCGACTGGATGTACATGTGCCGCGCGGCAACGCCCACCGCGGCCAGCGCAGGCAGCGCCACCACCACGGCGCCCAGCCTGCCGGCCCAGCGCCGCGACGGCAGTGCGGCCGCGACCAGGAAGCCGACACCGAGGGCGAATATCGCGATGCGCTGGAAGATGCACAAGGGACAGGGTTCCAGCGCGTCGAAACGCTGCGTGTACAGCGCGTAGCCGATCATGGCGAACGAGGCCAGCGCTCCGGCGACATTGGCGGCACGCCGGTGGGCGCGCAGCATTTCCAGCATTCCCCGCGACATCGAATCCCCAAGCGGGGCTACGACTTGCGCCCCTTCTCCGAGTTCAGGTGCTGCTCGACGTCCTCCAGCCTCGTGTGGCGGACATCCTTGCCGTGCACCATGAAGATCACATACTCGCAGATATTCTTGGCGTGGTCACCGATGCGCTCCAGCGAGCGCACCGCCCACATGACATCCAGGGCGCGCCGGATGGTGCGCGGGTCCTCCATCATGAAGGTGATGCACTGGCGCTGGATGGCCTCGTACTCCTCGTCGACCACCCGGTCCATGCGCGCCGTGCGCAGGGCGCCTTCGGAATCCAGGCGCGCGAAGGCGTCCAGCGCATCGTGCACCATCTCCGACACGATGCGTCCCAGATGCTTGATCTCGCGGTACTTGTTCTCCGGCCGCTCCATGGAGGCCAGTCTTGCCGCCAGGTACCCGATCTTCTCGCCCTCGTCACCGATGCGCTCCAGATCGGTGATGGTCTTGATGATGGCGACGATCAGGCGCAGATCGCTGGCCGCAGGCGCCCGGGTCGCGAGGATGCGGCTGCACTCCTCGTCGATCTCGACCTCCATGCCGTTGACGCGCAGGTCGTCGATGGCCACCGACTCGCCCAGCGCGCTGTCGCCCTCGATCAGCGACGTGAGCGACTTGGCCAGCTGCGCCTCGACGAAGCCGCCCATCGACAGGACCTGGGCCCGCACGCGCTCCAGATCCTCGTTGAAACGCCGGGAAATGTGATGTGAAAGGTCCGCGGTTTCCATGTTGCTGCTCTCAAGGTGGATCGGTGATGGCGGATGTTGCCGCGGCTCTTACGCGGCGTGCGGGAAACAGGCAGCTGAAGGTACTGCCGGCCCCGGGGGTACTCTGCACGTCCATTGTTGCACCATGATGCAGTAGCACGTGCTTGACGATGGCAAGGCCCAGGCCCGAGCCGCCGGCGCCGCGCGCGCGGCCGGCATCCACGCGGTAGAAACGCTCGGTCAGCCGCGGCAGGTGCTCGGGCGCAATGCCGGTTCCGGTATCGGTGACTCTGAATTCGGCCGCACCGTCGCCGCGCAGCGCCCAGCGCAACCGGATCGAGCCGCTCGCAGGCGTGTACTTGACGGCATTGTCCACCAGGTTCGAAAAGGCGGAAAGGATTCCGGGTTCATCGCCCAGCAGCCGGGCCTTCGTCTCGATGTCGACGAACACCGCCGGATGCTGCGGACGGGCCAGCACATCCCGGCGCAATATCGCACACAGCGCGCTGACATCAATCTCCTCGCTGACCGCTTCCTCCGCCTGGGCATCCAGCCGCGACAGGTCCAGCAGATCGCTCACGATGCCATTCATGCGTTGCGCCTGGCGCTGCATCTCCGAGAGCGGCGTGCGCAGATCCTCCTGCAGCGCTTCGTCCGTCAGCAGCATCTCCAGGTAGCCGGTAATCACCGTGAGCGGCGAACGCAGCTCGTGCGAGGCATTGGCCACGAAATCCCGCCGCATGGCCTCCAGCTGCACCTGGCGCGAGACATCCCGCACCAGCAGCAGGCGCTGGCCGCCGCTGTAGGGCACCACCTGGAAGGACAGCGAGGCGCCCATCTCGGCGCCGCGCACCACCACCAGCGGCTCGGCGAACTCGCCGCGCTCCAGGTAACCGCGGAACTGCGGCTCGCGCACCAGGTTCGAGATGCGCAGGCCGCGGTCACTGCGGCCCTTGAAGCCCAGCAGCCGCGCGGCCGGAGGATTGAACCAGACGATCTCGCCCTGGGCATTGAGGATGATCACGCCATCCGGCAGTGCCGCGGTGGACTGGCGCAGCTCCCGCAACACCTGCAGCAGGCGTTCCTTGTGATAGCGCTTGCGGCGGTGCAGTTGCACCACCTGCGAGACCACATCGCCCCACAGCCCCGGAGCATCCGGCGGATCGCCGCGGTTGCGGTTGCGCAGCCATGCGTCGAGCCAGTAAAGGTTGAGCAACTGCCAGGCGAGCGCAGCGCCCAGTGCCAGCGCGATGCCCGTCCAGATGCTGCCCAGCATGAGGCCCACGATGACGCCGGCCGCCACGGACAGCGCCAGCCTCGAGAGCAGGAACCACGCCGTCCGCACAGGTCCGGTCACGCGTCGGCGTCCCGGGCGGAAAACCGGTAGCCGGCGCCGCGCACCGTCTGCACCCGCTGCGCCAGCTGCACTTCCTCCAGCGCCATGCGCAGCCGCCGGATATGCACGTCGACGGTGCGCTCCTCGACATAGACATTGCCGCCCCAGACCCGGTCCAGCAGCTGCTCGCGTGAATAGACCCGCTCCGGATGCGTCATGAAGAACTCCAGCATCCGGTACTCCGTGGGCCCCAGCTGCACTTCGCGTCCGCTGGCGGTGACGCGGTGGCTGCCGCGGTCCATGGTCAGACCGCCGATCGAAATGCTCTCTTCGCCCGTTGCCCCGCCGACCCGCCGCAGCACGGCATTGATGCGCGAGAGCAGCTCGCGCGGCGAGAAGGGCTTGGTGATGTAGTCGTCGGCGCCGCCATCCAGACCCGCCACCTTATCGGCCTCGGCGGCACGTGCCGTCAGCATGATCACCGGCAGATCGCGCGTCGCGGCCTCGCGCTTGATCAGGCGCGTGAGCTCCAGCCCGCTCATGTCCGGCAGCATCCAGTCCACCAGCAGCAGGTCGGGCCGGCGATTGGCCAGCTGCACGCGCGCGCTGTGGCTGTCCTCGGCTTCGCGCACATCGAAACCGGAACGCTTCAGCGCCATGGCGATCATGTCCCGGATGGGGCGCTCGTCCTCGACGATCAGAATCTGCCGCAAACCTTGCTCTCCAGTTCCGCGGGAAGTCTCCCGCGGCGCAGATTTCATGACAGCTTCGTTACAGGAATCTTACAGCACGGTGCCGGAAGGCACTGCGGCAACCCGGTCGCGCAGGTACACCGGCTGGGCCGCTTCCGGCGGCGCCGGCTGCAGGCCGCGCGCAAGCTCGCGCACCGCGATGTCGGCGATGTCGCGCGCCTGCGGCTCGGCATCGGCGAAACAGCCCGCGGCAGGCACGGCCAGTTTCACCGCGATCTGCGGCCACGCCGCAAGGCCCCGCCCCGCGGCCCGCATCACGGCACCCCCGGCAACCCGGCAGTCGTCGGTCAACTGCCCGGCGGTGGTCACGCGCTCGGTCAGCAGCTCGTTGCCGGGCATGCCGCCTTCCACCGCATACACAGCCGCATAGACTTCCGACATGCGGGCATCCATGCAGGCCAGCACGCGGGAGGCGGCCGGCGCCGGATCAGCGCGGCGCAGCGCCTGGGCGGCCAGTGCCCGCAGGTCCGATACCGGCACCACACCGAGACCGGCACCGAAAGCCAGCCCCTGCACCACCCCCGCCGCGATGCGCAGGCCGGTGAATGATCCAGGACCGCGCCCGAAGGCAATGGCCGAGAGCTGCGGCAAACCGATGCCCGCCTCCTGCAGCAGACCCTGCACCATGGGAAGGACCAGCCGGGCATGGTCGCGCGCCGTGCACTGCGCAGCCTCGCGTACCGCGCCGTCGATCCACAGCGCTGCCGAACAGCAGCCGCTGGCGGTGTCGATGGCCAGCAGCTTCATGCGCCCGCCGCCGCGCCATCATGCGCCAGGCGGCGCAGCAGCTGCAGCGCGTCGGCGGCATCGCGGCTGCGCCGCATGGGCGGCAGCGCCGCCAGCAGTCTGCGGCCATAGCCGCGGCTCACCAGGCGCGGATCGCAGATCACCACCAGACCTTCGTCCTGCTCGCTGCGAATGAGCCTGCCGACACCCTGCTTCAGCGCCAGCGCCGCCTCTGGCACCTGGAAATCACTGAATGGATCGCCGCCGCTTTCCCGTGCATGCCGCATGCGCGCACGGATGACCGGGTCCTCGGGCGAGGCAAACGGCAGGCGATCGATCACCACCAGGCGCAGCGCGCGCCCCTTCACGTCCACGCCCTCCCAGAAACTCGCGCTGCCCAGCAGCACGGCATCGTCGCGGCGGCGGAATTCCCGCAGCAGCTGCTCGCGCGGGGATTCCCCCTGCACCAGCAGCGGCAGCTCCGCCCGTGTCGCGCGCAGCAGCCGCGCCGCGGCGGCCAGGGCGCGGTGGCTGGTGAACAGCAGGAATGCACCCCCGCCCGAAGCCTCGATGAGCCCGGCCGCGCAGCGCACGACGGCTTCGGTGAAGTCGGGCGATGCCGGATCGGGCATGTGCTCGGGAAGATACAGCAGCGCCTGCCGGGCAAATTCGAAGGGGCTGTCGATGCGCAGCGTCCGGCAGCGATCGTCGAGCCCGAGGCGCCGCTGGAAATGGCTGAAGTCATCGCCCACGGCGAGCGTGGCCGAGGTGAATATCCACGCCGCCGGACGCGACTGCATCAGCGCGCGAAAGCGCGCGGCGATCTCGAACGGCACCAGCTGGCAGGAGAACGAGCGCGCCGTGGCCGACACCAGTCTTGCGCCCTCGCTTTCTCCCGCGGACGCGATGGTGTCGAGCGCACCGGCCAGCGCCGTCGCGCGGCCGGCAAGCTGCGCGATGGTCTCGCCGGGATCGGTGTCGATGAGGGCGTCCGCCAGCACGCCCAGCGCCACCACCAGTCCGGCCGCGGCAACATCCAGCCGCGGCTGGTCCGCGTTCCAGTCGGCACGCGCACCACCGCCGGCAAGCTGGGCGCATTCACGCTGCATCAGCGACAGCGCCTGCTGCAGTGCCTGCGTTTCGGCCGCGACCGCCGCAGGATCCAAGCCCACCTGCAGCAGCACTTCGGGAATGTCGGTCATCAGCCGCTCCACCCGGCGGCCCGAGAACTGCGTGCCGAAACTGCTGGCCGCCAGTTCCGGCAACTGATGCGCCTCGTCCAGGATCAGCGCATCGGCGGCCGGCAGCAGATCGCCGAAGCCCTCCTCCTTCAGCGCCAGGTCCGCCAGCAGCAGATGGTGGTTGACCACGACCAGATCGGCCTCGGCTGCGCGCCGCCGGGCGGCGAAGACATGGCAGCGCCCGAACTCGGCGCAGCGGTGCGCCGTGCAGCTGTCGCGCGTGGAGGTGATGCGCTCGCGCAGAGGATGTCCGTCGGGAAGCTCGGGCAGTTCGGCCAGATCCCCCTCCCGCGTCTGGCCGGCCCAGTGCTGCACCTGCGCCGCAAGCGTCTGCGCACCATCCAGCGGCAGCTCCGTGGGCAGGCGCAGCAGACGCTCGCGGCACAGATAGTTGCTGCGTCCCTTCAGCAGCGCGACGGCGACTGCGCGTCCCAGCGCGCGTGACAGCAGCGGCAGATCGCGATGGAACAGCTGGTCCTGCAAGTGTGCGCGTACCCGTCGACACCACCACACGGCGGCCCGACAGCAATGCCGGAATCAGGTAAGCGAAGGTCTTGCCGGTTCCCGTGCCGGCTTCGGCCGCCAGCTGGCCACGGTCGGCCAGCGCATCACTCACCGCATGCGCCAACCGCAACTGTTCCGGCCGCGGACGGTAGTCAGGCAGTACCGTGGCCAGCGGGCCTTCGGGACCGAATATCTCTTCAAGCTCGTGCATCGCGGGCGGCAAGTTCCGCGCTCCGGCCCCGCACGTCAACAGCCACGGGATTTGTCCGCAGCCAGATTGGTGCAACACAACATAATACCTGCCAAAACATTTACTGTTGAGACAGATATTGCCTAGGATAGAAATTGTGCACGGGCGCGCGTATGATGGAAACTTCCCGGAACAGTTGTTTGCAGGTACCCAAGTCATGGCTACAGCTCCCAACGCCCTCATTCCTCTCCAGCAGCTCAGCCGGGAAGTGTCCGACTGGGTGGCCAGCGTCGCCGCGCTGACCCAGCCCGACCAGATCCACTGGTGCGACGGCTCGACCGCCGAAACCGCGCGGCTGCGCAACGAGCTCATCGCGCGCAAGGAACTCGCGCCGCTCAACGAGAAGACTTTCCCCGACTGCTACATCGCGCGCTCCCATCCGAGCGACGTGGCGCGCGTCGAGCACCTGACCTTCATCTGCACGCCGCACCGGGAAGACGCCGGCCCCAACAACAACTGGATGCCGCCCGCCGACGCCCACGCGAAGATGGACGAGCTGTTCAAGGGCTGCATGAAGGGCCGCACGCTGTACGTGGTGCCCTACTGCATGGGCCCCCTCGACTCGCCCTACTCGCGCTGCGGCGTGGAAATCACCGACAGCGCCTACGTGGTGCTGAACATGGGCATCATGACGCGCATGGGGCGCGCTGCGCTGGAGCGTATCGGCGCCGAGGGCGGCAAGTTCGTGCGCGGCCTGCACTCCATCGGCGAGCTGGACCCCAACCGCCGCTTCATCATGCACTTCCCCGAAGAGCTCACCATCAAGAGCTTCGGCTCCGGCTACGGCGGCAATGCGCTGCTGGGCAAGAAATGCCACGCGCTGCGCATCGCCAGCTTCCAGGCGCGCACCGAAGGCTGGCTCGCCGAGCACATGCTCATCGTCGGCCTCAAGAACCCGCAGGGCGAGACGCACTACATCGCCTGCGCCTTCCCCTCGGCCTGCGGCAAGACCAACCTCGCCATGCTGATTCCGCCGGAATCGATGCCGGGCTGGGAAGTGTTCACCGTGGGCGACGACATCTGCTGGATGCACCCCGGCCCGGACGGCCGGCTGTGGGCCATCAACCCGGAATCGGGCTATTTCGGCGTGGCACCCGGCACCAGTCCGAAGACCAACAAGAACGCCTACGAAACCATCCGCAAGCACACGCTGTTCACCAACGTCGCCCTCACAGCCGACAACGAGCCGTGGTGGGAAGGCATGGGCAAAGGCGAGCCGGCCATCGACTGGCAGGGCCGCCCCTACGATCCGAAGAACGGACCGGCCGCGCACCCGAATTCGCGCTTCACGGTGAGCGCCGTTTACAACCCGAGCTACACCAAGGAAGCGGAGAACCCCAAGGGCGTGCCGATCTCGGCGATCGTCTTCGGCGGCCGCCGCCGCGAGCTGGCGCCGCTGATCTACGAAGCCCGCAACTGGCACCATGGCGTGCTGATGGGCGCCGCGGTGGCCTCGGAGACCACGGCCGCGGCCACGGGCGCCGTGGGCGTCGTGCGCCGCGATTCCATGGCGATGAAGCCCTTCTGCGGCTACAACTTCGGTGACTACTGGCAGCACTGGCTGAACGTCGGCGCGGGACTGAAGAACCCCCCGAAAGTGTTCCACGTGAACTGGTTCCGGCAGGGCGCGGACGGCAAGTTCCTGTGGCCGGGCTTCGGCGACAACCTGCGTCCGATTGCCTGGGCGCTGGAGCGCTGCTCCGGCAAGGCCGAGGCGCAGGATACGGCCATCGGCTACATGCCGCGGCCGCAGGACCTCAACCTCAAGGGAGTGGACATCACCCCGGCGGCGCTGGAGGAAATCCTCTCGGTGAAGCCCGACGCCTGGCGCAAGGAAGTCGCGGACATCCGCAAGTACCTCGCCGAGTTCGGCAACCGCACGCCCGGCTCGCTGTACATCGAGCTCGAGGAAGTCGAAGAGCGCCTGGGCTAGAGGATCAGGCTTCCTCGCAGACGAATCGCACCGTCTGCGGGGAATCGGCTTCGGGCACCTTGCCAAGGCCAATGGTGCCCTCGCCCTTGATCTGCATGCTGTCGCGGCGGACGAAGGATTCCTCCCCGTCGACCGTGTGCACGAAAGTGCCGTTGGTGCTCTGGTCGATGAGCAGGAACTTGTTGCGGTTGAGCTCGATGCGCGCATGCACGCGCGAAATCAGATTGCCACGCACGACCAGATCGTTCTCGTCTGCGCGCCCGATCGCGATCCGCGGGCGTGCCTCCTCGATCACCACTTCCCGGTCCGGCAGGATCAGCCGCAGCCGCTGCACCCTGCGGTCGTAGCCGCCGGTGAGCGCAATGGACGGCAGCATGCTGGTCACATCCTCGGTCTGCCACAGCACCTCGTAGAGAGTGATCTCGACGCCCTGCCCCTTCAGCATGGCGATGTCGATCTGCCGCACCGAGGAGCGCCATTCCGGCGACAGCCTCTCGACGGTGGCTGCAGTGGTCATGATCTGGCCGGCCTTGGCCTGGCTCGTCATGCGGTTGGCGGTGTGGACCGTGGCGCCGAAGACGTCGCGGCTCTCCAGCACCACGGGCCCGAAGTGGCAGCCGATGCGCAGCGCCACCGGGTGCCCATCCACCTGCAGCACCGGATGGGCGCAGATCTGCCGCTGCATCTGCGCCGCGGCATTGAGGGCATCGTCCGGGCTCACGAAGGTGGCCATCACCTCATCGCCCATGGTCTTGATCACGGTGCCCTTGTGCTGCTCGGTGGCCGAGCGCATCAGCTCGATGGACAGCGCGACGATCTCCCGCGCCCTCTGGTCGCCGAGCTGCTCATAGATGCGGGTCGAGCCGACGACGTCGGAAAAAAGGACCGCCAGTTCGATATCAGTGCCCATGCGACATAAGAATGTGACCTAGTTCACAAGATTGAAGCATGGATGCTGCGAAAACAAGACACTTACGCCGGGTTTTCAATCTACGCCGTCACTTTCCCGGCAAAGCTCGCGAGCGCGGTCGAACAACTCCTCGAGCGGCATGCCCCGCTGCGCCTGCTGCGACATCAGGGTGCGGTAGGCCCGGGCGCCCGCACGGCCACCCATCAGACCCAGCATGTGGCGCGTGACGGCCTGCAGTGGGGTTCCCTGGCTCGTCTCGGCGCGCGCGTAGGCACGCATGTGCTCGAGGACTTCACCGGCGTCCGGTGGGCGCCACTGCGGCGCGGGATGCAGTGCCTGCTGCAGCTCGGCCAGCAGCCATGGCCGGTGGTACGCCTCGCGGCCGATCATCACCCCGTCGTAGCGGTGCAGCGCTTCGAGCACGGCGGCGCACTCGCGCAGCCCGCCGTTGACGATCACCGGCACGCCCGGCAGCGCCTGCCGCGCACGCTCCACCACATCGAAACGCAGCGGGGGAACCGTGCGGTTCTCGTGCGGCGAGAACCCGCCCAGCACGGCTTTGCGCGCATGCACGATCAGGGCGCCGGCTCCCGCCTCGACGCAGCCGGACATGAAACCGCTCAGCTGCGCGAAATCACGCTCGTCGAAGCGCTGCATCGCGGCTGCGGCCGCGGCGCCCCCGCCTTCGGCCGCGCGGTCCACCACGCCGATGCGCAATTTCACGGTCACCGGCACGGTCACCGCAGCACGCATCGCATGCACACAATCGGCCACGCGGGCCGGATCGAGCATCAGGCAGGCGCCAAAGGCACCGGCGCTGACGCGGTCACTGGGGCAACCGCAGTTCAGATTGATCTCGCAGTAGCCAGCCTCCTGCGCTGCCCGCGCGGCCTGCGCCAGCTGCGCCGGATCCGAACCACCCAGCTGGGCCGCCACCGGCTGTTCCGCCGGAGAAAAACGCAGCAGCGCAGCGCGCGGCCCGCGCAGTATGGCCTGGGCGGTGATCATCTCCGTGTACAGCAGCACATCCGGCGCGAACAGCCGCAGGAAGTAGCGGCAGTGGCGATCGGTCCAGTCCATCATCGGAGCGACGGAGACTCTTGGCGGTCCTTCCACGAATGACTTTCCGGCAGCCGCAGGCATTTCCTCCTCCCGGAGTTTCGCATCGTGACATGAAGCGGGAATAATAGGCAGATGTCCCACCACCCCATCGCCACCACACGCGCGACCAAGGCGCTGGAGCAGTCCGGCGTCGCCTTCACCGTGCACCGCTACGACTACGATCCGGATGCCGACAGCGTCGGCCTGCAGGCTGCCGAGGCGCTGCAGGAATCACCGGCGCGCGTGCTCAAGACGCTGATGGTGCTGGCCGACGGCAAGCCGGCCTGCGCCATGCTGCCTTCGGACCGCGAGCTGTCGATGAAGAAGCTGGCTGCGGCGCTGGGCGCCAAATCGGCGCAGATGATGAAGCCCGCCGACGCCGAACGGATCACCGGCTACAAGGTGGGCGGCATCAGCCCGTTCGGGCAGATGAAGCGCGTGCCGGTGGCCATCGAGGAGCAGGCGCTGGGGCATCCACTGGTTTACGTGAATGGCGGCGGGCGCGGTGTGCAGGTGCGGCTCGCGCCCGCGCAGATAGTGGCGATGCTGGGAGCGGTGGCGGCTGCCCTGGTGGCATAGCGCATCGGCAACCGTGTTCAGCGCTCCCGGGGCGTCGGCACGCCCAGGCAATCCAGGCGCTGCTGCAGGTTGCCGGGACAGGCGCGCTGCAATCCGCCCGGCTGGCGCTGCAGCTCCTGGAACCGCTGCCGCATCCGCGCCCGCTCCTGCGCTGATAGCTGGCGCAGCTGCTGATAGCGGTCGAGCACGCGGCGACGCTCCTCCGGCGGCAGGCGCCGGAATTCCTCGCGTTGCTGGCGCAGCTCGCGCCGCTGGACAGGCGTCATCTGCCGCCATTTCTGCAAACGCTCGGTCGCGCGCGCGCGCTGCTGCTCGTCCATCGAACCCCAACGGTCAGCCCCCGCAGCAAGGCGCTCGCGGCGCAGCTCGGGCAGGCTGTCCCAGCGTGATTTCAGCGGAGCCAGCAACTCCTGTTGCCCGGGGCTGAGCTGTTCCCACGTCGGTGCCGCGGCGCGCGCCGGCGCGGCCAGCACCAGCATGGCAATGAGCAACACGCCCGGCAGGCCTGACCGTTTGAAGAGCTCAGGCATGATTGCCGTTCTCCTGCGCGAGCCAGCGGTAGAGATCAAGATCCTCGTACATCTCCGGATCCGCATCGTCGGTGAGTACTTCCAGCCCCTCCGCAGGCGCCGGCTCCGCCGTACTGCGCCACTGCTGCGGAAGGCCAAAGCGCAATGTCAGCGCTGCAATGATCGCGGCGGCAGCCAGTCCACCTGAGGCCCATTGCCATGGTGAGAGATGTCTGGCTTCGGCTTCCGCCACTGCCCGGGCCCGCACTCGCGCCAGACGGTTCGCCGTCCGGGAGTCCAGCTGCTCGGAATCCCGCAGTACGCCGCGCAACTGCTGCGCCAGTTGGCGCTGCTCGGGCTCGAGTTCCTGCAGGTCGGTATCGCTCACGGAAGCTCTCCTGAAGTCAGACCGGAACCGAGCTCGGCACGCAACACCTGCATCGCCCGGAACAGATGCGTCTTGACGCTGCCGGCCGAACAACCCATCGCAAGGGCCGTATCATCCACGTTCAACCCTTCCCAGACGCGCAGCTGGAAGGCCTCGCGCTGCCGGGCAGGCAGACACCGCAGGACGTCCTCCAGCCGCACGAGCAGCTGCTCGCGCTGCAGCGCCGATGCCCCTTCGCTGGCGTCGGGATCCACGGCCTGCTCGAGCGGATCGCCCTCATCCTCTTCGGGGGCGCGCCAGCGCCGCAGGAACAGGCTGTCACGCAGCTTCCTGCCGCGCTGCCAGTCACGGATGCGGTTGAGAAGGATGCGATGGAACAAGGGCGCCCACTCCCCGGACGGGCGCGAGGCATAGCGCCGCGCCAGCCGCAGCATCGCGTCCTGCACCAGATCCAGCGCCTCGTCGCGGTCGCGCGTGGCCAGCTGCGCAATGCGCAGCGCACGCCGCTCCACACTCGCCAGGAAGCTGTCGAGACTCGCATGAAGCGGCTGCGGAGGCTGCACGGGGGGCAGTCTAGCGCAGCGGTCCTACTGCGCACGCTCCTCACGACGCTCCTGCCGGCGGTCGAGCCGATTGTCTATGCGGTCGCCGCGACGGTCCAGACGTTCCTCGCGGCGATCGCCGCGCGCATCCAGTTGTTCCTCCCGGCGGTCACCACGGCGGTCCAGCCGCCGGTCGATGCGGTTCCCGCGCTGCTCCAGGCTTTCGGCCCGCTGCTCGTGGCCATTGGCCGCGGCATGTGCGCTGCGCCGGTCCAGACGCTGCTCAATATGGTCGCCGCGCTGGTCCAGACGCTGGTCCACGCGTTCACCGCGCCGGTCCAGCCGCTGGTCGATACGCTGGCCGCGATGATCGAGCCGCTGATTGATGCGGTCGCCGCGGTCGGCACTGAACGCCGGGACGGCAAGCCCGGCGAACAATGTGCCGAGCGCCAATGTCGTGACAAACCTGCTGGCCATGCTGTCTTGCTCCTTGGAACCGGGATGTCCGGTATATAGGGGCTACAACGTCCGGATGCGCCGCGGGTTGACATGGCGCTGGCCACCAAGGGCCCGATCTTCCATGATGCGGATCGAAGGACTGGAATGACCACACTCGAGCTTTTCGGCGGCCCTGAACCGGGAGCCCGCGAACGCATGGCTCCCGATGCGCTCGTGCTGCGCGGCTTTGCCCTGCCCTGCGTCGAAGCATTGCTGTCCGCCGTTGGCCACATCGAAGCCATCGCGCCATTTCGTCATATGGTGACACCCGGCGGATCCACCATGTCGGTGGCAATGACCAACTGCGGCGCTCTGGGCTGGATCAGCAGCCGGCATGGCTACCGCTACAGCAGCACCGACCCCGCGAACAGCCAGCCCTGGCCACCGATGCCGGATGTTTTTGCCCGGCTGGCCCGGGAAGCGGCGGGAGCCGCCGGTTTCGCAGGATTCGATCCGGATGCCTGCCTGGTGAACCGCTATCTGCCGGGTTCGCGGCTGTCCCTGCACCAGGACAGGAATGAACTGGATTTCGGCGCCCCGGTGGTTTCGGTCTCGCTGGGCATGACTGCCACCTTTCTCTTTGGTGGCCATGAGCGTGCCGACTCCGCAGCCAGGGTAGTGCTGTACCACGGCGACGTTGCCGTCTGGGGCGGTGGCGACCGGTTGCGTTACCACGGCATCCTGCCGCTGAAGGGCGAGCCCCATCCGTCGATCGGAAGCCAGCGCATCAACCTCACTTTCCGCAGGGCGGGCTCACGCACCGGCGGCGCGACAGGGGAGCGGAATTGAATCGCAAGAAACGGAGTGCTTGCGACTGGAAGGAGATCTAGCCTGGCATCCCTGACGGAAATTCGAGGCTAGGCCATGAACTCTCGTAGCAGTAAAACCCCTGTCCGCGCTGCCGCGGCTCGCCACGCCGCATTGGTCTCACAGGCCTGCCGCCTGATCGAATCCTCGCAGACCCCGCCCGACCTCGATGCACTCGCCGCACAGGCCGGCATGAGCCCCTTCTACTTTCACCGGGTCTTCAAGGCCGGCACCGGATTGACGCCCAAGGCCTACGCCACCGCATACCGCTCGCGCAAGCTGCGCGCGGAACTGAATGCCGCCGGCACGGTCACGGACGCCATCTACGGCGCCGGTTTCAACTCCAGCAGCCGCTTCTACGAGACCTCAGCACGGGTGCTGGGCATGCGTGCCGGAGAGTATCGCGCCGGCGGCCTGGGAACACAGATCCGGTTTGCCGTCGGAGAATGTTCGCTGGGCGCGATCCTCGTCGCACAGAGCCAGCAAGGCATCTGCGCCATCTTGCTGGGCGACGACCCGGAGCGCCTAGTGCACGACCTGCAGGACCAGTTTCCCCGGGCAGAGCTGATCGGCGGTGACGCCGGCTTCGAACAACGGGTGGCGCAGGTGGTGGGCTTCATTGAAGCGCCGGGCATCGGCCTGCACCTGCCGCTGGACGTGCGCGGCACTGCGTTCCAGCAGCGTGTCTGGCAGGCGCTGCGCAGCATTGCGCCGGGGACCACGGCGAGCTATGCCGAGATCGCCGCACGCATCGGCGCCCCGAAGGCAGTACGTGCCGTTGCCCAGGCCTGCGCGGCCAATCACATTGCCGTCGCCATCCCCTGCCACCGCGTCGTGCGAAGGGATGGCCACATATCGGGCTACCGCTGGGGCGTCGAGCGCAAGCGCGAACTGCTGCGGCGCGAAGCCACCCGGAAGCACAGCGGCGGCCAGAAATCGTAGCGAGCTGCACTATGCGGCGCTGGATGTGCTATGCTTGGGTAGATCGTCTTTCGTCCGTATCGGACTTTGCGCCTCCATTCAGGCGCGTTGCCCTCGAGCCGAAACGCCTGCCGATCAGGTGTCAGGACTTCTGGTTCGCCGTCAGCCGCAGCTTGCGCTCTCTTCGATCCCGTCATTCCTGCTGCATTTCATTCCTTCCGAGAGAGACAAGTACATACATGGCCAAGATTTATGTCGGCAATCTGCCGTTCACCGCCACCGAAGACCAGGTCCGCGCGCTGTTCGCGACGCACGGTACCGTAGAGTCGGTCGCCCTCCCCAATGACCGCGAGACCGGCCGGCCGCGCGGCTTCGGCTTCGTCGAAATGAGCCAGGCGGATGCCGGGCGCGCCATCCAGGCCGTCAACGGGCAAAACCTCGACGGACGTCCGCTGCGTGTCAACGAAGCGCAGGACAAGCCCCGCAGTGGTGGCGGTCGCTCCGGCGGTGGCGGCCGTGGCGGCTTTGGTGGTGGCTACGGCGGCGGTCGCTGGTAGGCACGGCCCTGATGGCGAAGGTCAACTTCCGCCAGCAGAAACGGCAGAAGGAGCTGGCGCGCAAAGAGCGCCAGCTCCAGCGCCTTTCGCGGCGTGGCGAACATCCGGCCGAAGAGATGTCCGCTGCGCTCGCGAGCACTGAGCTCAAACCTGCCGGCGGCGGCAAGTGAGCCGCCCCGCACGCGGCGGATTGCCGCAGAACAACCGCGAGCGGCTGAAGCAGGACTTCACCCGCGCCGCTGTACTGCGGGATATGTATCCACAACTGGCCGAAGTGCGCATCGAACTGGTGTTCCAGGATGGAACCACACGGCCACCATCGTCCCAGTCCTTTTGCTGTTTTCCCGCGGCGCGCGGCTTCTTCCGCTATGCCTGTCCATGCCACAGCTGCAGCGGGGAATTCGATCTTTCCGGTCACGTGGCCGAACTGGTCCGCAAGGCGAGCAGCCGCGAGCGCACGCGCCGCGAGAACGTTTCCTGCACCGGTGAACGTACACAGGAAGCCGGCGCGCGTACCGCCTGCCCGATCCGCGCGCAGGTTCTCATCAGCGCCATCCTGCATCCCGCGCAGTAGCTTCCCCTGCCCGCGCCGCCGATCCGCAAGCGGACCGGCGGCTTGCCGCAGCACGTACGATCAGTCGAAACGGGCGCGCACCATCAATCGCAGGTCACGGCCCGGCAGGATCACCTCATCCTTGTTCAATGCCACGGCATTGCGCTGCAGGCTGTCGGTGAGATTGCGGCCCACCAGCGCCAGTTCCAGGGTATTGCGGTTCGCCAGCGGCCGCCATGCCAGCTCGGCATCGACATTCGTGAAGCCGCTGGTGGGCGTTTCCTCCTCCGCCGTCCGGTCCTGCTTCGCCGAATAGCGGACACTCACGCGGGCATCGACGCGCGCGCCCTGCCACGACAGCCCTGCCCCGACCCGCCACGGCGGAATGCGCGGGACATTGCCGGCATTGCCGGCGAGTGTCGCGCGCACCGTGTCCGCGAGCAGGTCCAGATGCAGGTCGCCGGCAGCGTGCCGCAGCAGCTCGATCTGCGCATGCCCTTCCGCGCCGCGGAACGACGCGCCGCGCTGCTGGTAGACCAGCTCCTTGAACTCCTCGCCGTCATCGGCCACGCACAGACCTTCCGCGCTGCAGCTGCGGCCGGTGAACGCACCGTAGATGTAGTTGCGGAAGTCCGTCATCCACAGCGAGCCATCCGCATGCACGCGCGCGCCGCGCCAGCGCAGCGTGAGTTCGGCCGAGTTGGCGCGTTCCCCGAGCAGACCCGGATCGCCGGTCTCGAAAGTCGCCGTGGCATCGTGCACGCCGCGTGCATACAGCTCGGTCTGGGCCGGAGCCCGGGCCGCGGACGACAGTGCAAGGCCCAGACGCCAGTTGGTGGCGGGTTCGAACACCAGTCCCAGCGAACCGCTCAGCGGCGTGAAATTGCGCGTGACGGACTGTTCGGTTCCGGCTGGTGTGCCCCTGACATCAACATCCTCGACACGCGCACCCAGTTGCAGGCGCCACTGCGGCGCCAGCAACGCTTCGCCGAAGCCGAACAGCGCATGGCTCGTGGTCAGTGTGGGCGCAAGATATTCTTCGCCCTCTCCCAGTGCGGAGAATGCGCGGCGCTGCAGCTGCACGCCCACTGCCGATTCATTGAGGAAGCCCCACGGGCCGCTCACCGCCTCGGCACGGGTGTCCCACTCCTTGTCGCGGAAGGTGGACTGCGCGACGCCCTGCTCGTCACGTTCGCTGTGCTCGTAATCCGCCCAGCCTCCGTCCACCGTCAGTTTGCGCCACGGTCCGGTGTCGAGCTGCCAGGCCGAGCGCAGCGAGAGCTTGGTCTGCGCCATGTCTATGTACGAGGCTTCGCCGGGAATGCCGTAACGCGATTCATTGCGCACCACGCCCAGCCCGAGGCGGTTGGCATCGCCGATCCATGCGCCTCCCACAGCGGCGCCACGCGTGCGCAGCCAGGAATTCGCCATGACGCCTTCAGGGGTATCGTAGTCGTCCGCGTGGCGGTCGAAGGCATCGGCATGCAGCGCGAAGGCGCTGCCCCGCGCATTGACCTGCGCGGCAAGGTTGCGGCTGTCGGCGCCGGTGCCGAAGTCGGCGACTGCCTCGCTGCGCACAGTGTCCGCATCCAGGTTCAGCGGCACACGATTGCTGATGGCATTGACCACGCCGCCGATGGCCTGGCTGCCATAGCGCAGCGAGGCTGCACCGCGCACCACCTCCACCCGTTCGGCGGCAAAGGGCTCCAGCGGCACACCGTGATCGGGGCCGACATCGGATACATCGAAGGTGCCGATGCCGTCCTCCAGTGTGCGTACGCGGTTGGCATCCATGCCGCGGATCACCGGCCGGCCGGCACCGGCGGCATAGCTGGTGCTGGTCACGCCGGGCAGCTGCGAGAGCACATCGCCGATGGTGTTGCCGCCGCTGCGCAGCAGCTGTTCGCGGCTGACGCTGCCGGCAATGGTTGCGAGGCGGTCCGCATCACCGATGGGCGAGGCGGTTATCACCACCTCCTCGAGCTGGCCTGCATGCTCCACCTGCTGCGCGCCAGCCTGCGTGGAGAGGGAAACGGAGACAAGCGCCAGCGCCACGGCGGCGCCGACGGTACGTACGTCATACATGGGTATCACCTGAAAGAAGCAATGACCGGATCAGCCCGCTGCGCGGGCAGCGGGCTGGAGAGGATCAGAGGACTTCAGATGGCGGGCGGACCCCGGCTCTGCCAGGTATGTGCCGGCGACGGCGCGACCTCGATGGCGTTGCCGATGCGCAGCCGGAAGAAGAAATATCCGACCAGCAGCGCCAGGTGCAACGCGGCCAGCGGCGGAGCGGCAGAGGGCGTGTGCGCGACGATCTGGCACAGCAGACAGCCAGAACCGTTCCCGTCGCCGGCATCGCCGGCCGGCGCCTGCACGCCGGCATGCGCAACCGCCCCACCGTGCCAGTGAGTGCGCTCCACCCACTGCTGCGCACCAACGGCGCACAGCACCAGCATCAGCAGCGCCGTGCGCGCGAACCGCGCCGGCGAAGAAGATGCAGAGCGAGGGAACGCGGACATGAATGGAGTATAGCAGCCGGATCAATGCATCCAGCGCCGGGAACGCCGCGGAGTGCAGCTATCCCGGTCTGAAGAGGCCCCCAGCCCTACTCCCCGACCGGATTGAAATCGCCCTGCCTGCGCAAGAGCTTCCTGATGGCCGGGTCCCGCAGTTCTTCCGCCGTGTACAGGGCCTGGCGCTCCAGATGTTCGTCGTAGCCGCTGGGGTTGTAGAACATCAGCGTGTGTAGCGGCCTGTTGTCCAGTGCTCTCGCGCTGTGCACCGTGTTGGGCGGAATGTGCACTGCATCACCGCGCGACAGCACCTGCGTTTCCCCAGCCACGGTCCACTCGACGCGGCCATCCAGCACATAGAAGGTCTCGGAGTGGTTCCTGTGGAAATGCGGCCCCACCGCAAAACCTGCCTTCCAGACTTCATCCTGCACATTCAGGCGGCCGCCGCTGTCCTTCGAGGACAGTGCCACGTCCGAAGTGCCGTCATCCTCATAGGAGGGCCGCTTCCCCGCAAATGAAAAGTACTCGACGGGCTGGGTTGCCAGCGGCGTACCGGCATCCGGCATGTAGAAATCCTGAAGGGGGGCGAGCTGCTTGCGGATCCTGGGATCCTTGAGCTGCTCCGGCGTCAGGCTTTCCTGGAACCACATGTGCTCCTCGAAACCGCCGGGCTGGGAAACCATGACGGTACGCAGATCCTCGTTGCCCACCACCTTGACGCCATGCACGGTGTAGGCCGGTATATGCACCAGATCGCCGGCCTTGAGCAGCTGCGTCTTGCCGCCGACGGTCCATTCCACCTGCCCGGAAACGATGTAGAAGGTTTCGGCATGGGTCTTGTGATAGTGCGCAGGCACGCGGAAGCTGGGACTCCAGATCTCGTCGCTCAGACTGAAGCTGCCCTCGCTGTCCGCACCGGAAACCACCACCTCCGGCTTCACATGCTCCTCCTTGAAGGTCGGACGCTTGCCGGTGAACGAGAAGTGCCGGACCGGCCTGGCGTCCTGACCGGCATTGTTCTGCCGCGGGAGGTCGGCCGCCGCAGCAAGACCACCGGCCAGCAGCACGCACAACAGGCTGGTTCCGAGAAAGAGTCGACGCGACATGCGGCCTCCTACCTTGCCATCGCCGGATCCGGGCCGGCCGATACTACTATGCCCGAAAAAGTTGGCATACCAATTATCGGCGCGGCCCACAGGCGGAAAAAAACCTCCCCGTGCCATCTGGCATGACCGATTGATATTCCCCGGCCTGCCGTCCGACGGGAGGCATGAGTCCAAAACCGACCTCGCCATGGGGAGCTGCGGTCCTGCTCGCAAGCCTGCCGGTCGCGGCGGAGCCGTCTCCGGAAGCCCTCAGCATCCTGCCCAGATTCGATGCGCGCATCACCGACGACGCAGCGGATCGTCCTGGTGGCATGCCCTCCGATGCGGCGCTGGTCGCCGCCGGCGCGCGCGTGGGCCGGATCCTCATCGATCCGCAACCCATCTTCGACACCCGCCGCGCGGACGAAGACAGCGCGCTGTTCCGGCTGGGCAACCGCCTGCACATCCGGACACGACCGGAAACCATCGGCAACCAGCTGCTGTTTCACAGCGGCGAAGTCTACGACCCAAGGCTGCTCGCCGAATCGGCCCGCATCCTGCGCAACACACGCTACCTGCACGAAGCCTCGGTCGTTCCGGTGGCCTAGCATGATGGCCTCGTCGACGTACAGGTCACGACACGCGATGTGTGGACGCTCAATCCCGGTATCTCGTGGGGGCGCACAGGCGGCCGCAACACTTCCGGCTTCCAGCTCGAAGAGCTCAACCTGCTGGGCCGCGGTTCGCAGATCACGCTCAAGCAGAAATCCGAAGTAGACCGCGACATCCGCCAGATCATCTTCCGCAACCGCCAGCTCGGCGGCAGCTGGTGGCGTATGGATGCGGCGCTGGCGGACAACAGCGACGGACATCGGTACGAACTTGCGCTGCAGCAACCCTTCTATGCCATGCAGACGCGCCGCGCCCTGGGCGCCGGCTACCTGGACGAAGAACGCATCGACTCGCGCTACGACCTCGGCGAGATCATCGGCCAGTACCGCACCCGCCAGCAGGCCTTCAATCTTTTCGGCGGCTACTCGCCTGGCCTGCAGCATGGCTCGGTGTGGCGCTTCACGGCCGGCTTCACGCGCGATGCCCGGCACTTCGATGCACTGGCCGGTCCGCTGCCCGCGGCAGGCGTGCCGCCGGACCGGGCGCTGGCCGGGCCATGGATGGGCGTGGACTGGCTGCAGGACCGCTACCGCACCACACGCAACCGCGACCAGATCGAGCGCACCGAAGACTATGCATTGGGCTGGCAGGGCAGCATGAAACTCGGTCTCGCGGACACGGCTTTCGGCGCCGACCGCAGCGCCCTGCTGTTCTCCGCCGGCCTGCACCGCGGCGTACGCCACGGCGAACGCCACACCTGGCAGTTTGCGTCCAGTATCGATGGCCGCTACGAGCGTGGCGCGCTCGCGGGTACGGTGCTGGACATCTCGTTGCGGTATCACTTCCGCCAATCGCGCCGCGCACTGTTCTATGCGCAGATCGAAGCCACTGCCAGCAGGGCACTGGATGCCGACCAGCAGCTCCTGCTCGGCGGCGACAATGGGCTGCGCGGCTATCCGCTGCGCTACCAGGGCGGCACCGACCGCTGGCTGCTCACGCTGGAGCAGCGGGTCTACACCGACTGGTACCCCTTCCGCCTGTTCAATGTGGGCGCCGCTGCGTTCATCGACATGGGCGCCACCCACGGAATCCGCGACTTCGGCACACCGCCGCTAGGCACGCTCAAGGACGCCGGTGTGGGTCTGCGGCTGGGCAATTCACGTTCGGCCCTGGGCAACATGGTGCATGTGGACCTCGCTTATCCCTTCGACGGGCTTAGAAAGGACCGTGGCCTGCAGATACTCGTCGAGACACGCCGCAGCTTCTGAACCAGGGAATGACTCCGCTACAGTACGAACACCAGTTCGGACAACCTGGAGGGGAACGCGATGAAATACCGGATCTCGGCCCTCGGCGGCATGCTGGCATTGATGACTGCCGTACCGGGCAACGCCCAGATCGGCTGGGCGCCGGTCTTCGGTCCCGATGCGGCCCGCAAGGCCGCTGAAGTCTGTCTGCACATGGCGGCCGACAAGGGATGGTCACTGGCCGTCGTCGCGCTGGATGAAGGCGGCCATATTCTCTATGCCTTCAGGATGGAAGGCGGCAATTACGCCCGCCTCGACTTTGCCACTGAGAAGGCGCGAACTGCGCTGCTGACCCGCCGCCCCAGCGGTGACCTGCTGGACCGCATGCAGTCCGGCAAGGAGCCTTTTCTGTTCAGCATTCCCGACTACGTCGGCATGCGCGGCGGCCTCCCGGTGGTGTCCGAAGGACGCGTGATCGGCGCCATCGGCGCCAGCGGTGCGAAGCCGGAAGAAGACGAGGCCTGCGTCAAGGCCGGCATCGACGCGCTGACCGGCCCGGTCAAACGTCCATAGCAAAAAAAAAACGGCGCCCGTTTTCGGGCGCCGTCTTCAAGGACAGTTGGATCGAGGCTTAGAAGCGCAGCCTTGCGCCAACGGAGAAGTACCGGCCGATCTTGTCGTAATCGATGCCCGACTGGTTCGGGCTCGGCTCCTTGTCGAGCAGGTTGTTGATGTTGCCGTACAGCTGCAGGCGACCCTTCGAGCTGTCGTCATACACCGTGTACTGCACCGACCCGTTCATCATGAACCACGACTGGACATTGTTGTCGTAGATGTCGTTCGGACCGTAGGTAACGTCCACCAGCGCCTTCTCGAGGTAACGTCCCTGCAGGTAGAACGTCCACGGCCCGGTGGCGTAGGTCGCGCTGCCGTTCAGGCGCCACCGCGAATTGCCGGACTGGCCGGCGCGATCCACCGTCACGATGCCGTTGTTCTGCTCGAACTTGTCCAGGTAGGTGCCCAGCAGCCGCAGGGTCATCGTGCCCGAGGCGCGGGAGAACAGCCGGTTTATGTCGAAGAGATAACGCATCTCCACGTCCACGCCGCTGGTGTTGGTGTACGCCAGGTTCAGGTTCGTGTTGGTGATGTTGGAAATCACGCCGGCGGAATCGCGAGAAATCAGCGGACACAGCGCCGTGTTCGGCGAAGTAAACGGTGCATAGCCGTAGCAGGCGTTGACGATGTTCTGCCCGCCCAGCGAACCGATCGCATCCTTCAGGTCGATCTGGTAGTAATCGACCGAAGTCTGCAGGCCGGGCGCAAACCCCGGCTCCCAGGTGAAGCCGATGGTGGTCGTATCCGCTTTCTCCGGTTTCAGGTTCACGTTGCCCACCGTGGTCGTCGGGACCGAAGCCACCGGAGCGCCGGCACGTCCGTAGTCCGTGATGGACGTCACCAGCGACACGCCCACGGTGTACAGCTCGACCAGGTTGGCCGCGCGGATGTCGCGCGAACGCGTGGCACGGAAGCGCAGGCCACCGAACGGCTCGTAGGTAAAACCGCCCTTCCACGAGGTCACGTTGCCGCTGGTGCTGTAGTCCGCGACACGGACGGCCGCGTTGAAGTCCAGGGACTTGGCGCCGGGAACATTCTTCGCCAGCGGCAGCAGCGTTTCGGCAAACAGCTCTTTTACGTTGTACGAGCCATTGAGGCCACGGCGGTTGGCGAACTGCCAGTTGCCGGTCTGGAAGGCAGGCGTCGTGGTATTGGCCACCGGATCGGAGGTCTGGTCGACGCTGTCGCGGCGAAAGTCGAAACCACCCGCCAGCGAAACATCGCCCGCCCAGGTTGCGAACGGCTCGCCCTGGATGCTGGCGCCAGCCGTCTGCTGCTTGAAGGTCGCCACCGCCCAGCTGGTGCCCACCACGTAGTCGACGACTGCCGGCGACAGGGAGCCGGCGCCGAAGGGATTGGCCGCAACGCAGCCCGGAGCTGCGCCGCGTCCCTGGTAGCTGGCGGCCGAAGTCATCGCGAGATCAGCAGGCACCTGCGAGTTGATGCGGCAGATCGGCGTGCCGTTCGGACCGATCACGCTGTCCAGCGCTGCGCGCAAGTTCGGCTCGTTGATGTTGTTGATCGCCTTGTCGTAGTAGTCGGTGCTGCCCGCGCCGATGTAGGCATCCCAGCGCCACTTGTCGCCCAGCTTGCCGTCCAGCCCGGCGCCGACGCGCGTGTTGGCCGTGCGCGATGAACCGATGGAATAGAGGCCGAACTCGGGCAGCGCCCGCCCCAGCCCGAAGGTGGCAATGTTGTTGGTCACCATGATGTTGCGGATCGACGCCGGCAGGAAGGCGTTGTCCTGGCGGACGGTGATGACCGGATCGCCGTTGGGGAGGTATGACGTCTGCGTATCCACCACCGACTTGGATTCCGCGTAGGACAGTTCCGCGAAACCATTCAGGGTGTCGGAGAACTCGAAGGTCACGCGGCCATAAGCGCTGCCACGCGTCACAGGCGAACCCAGCTTGGTGTACAGCGACTGCGCCGGACCGTCGCCACCGACCATCGCCGTATTGGTGAGGTAGGAGCCATACTGGAAGGGCAGTACCGTGCCGCCTGGCCCGAACTGATAGCCGCGCAGCGGGCTGCCGGCCGGCATCGGGCCACCGTTGGCCGCAACGATCACGCCGCCGTTCGTATACCCGGACTGGACCACGCCCGGCAGCGTGATGCGGGCGACCTGCCGGCCGTCGATCACACCCGTGACAGTACCGTACAACTGGCGTCCCCAGCTGCGGTCGGCGCGACTGGCGATGTCACCCAGGTCGCTGTATTCACCTGCCAGCATCAACTGGCCACGATCGCCGGCAAAGCCGGTTCCCCAGGCGAGCGCAATCTTCTTTTCCTCGAAGTCGCCATGCCCGGATTCACCGTACTGCACGGTGGCATCGAAGCCCTCGATCTTCTTCTTCAAGTGGAAGTTCGTGACGCCGGCCACGGCGTCCGAGCCCCAGGCGGCCGAGGCACCGCCGGTGACCACTTCAACGCGCTCGACCAGGCTGGTGGGAATGGAGTTCAGGTCGACCAGGCCCGTGGCAGTGTTGGGCGCCACACGGCGGCCGTCGATGAGCACCAGCGTACGGGTGGCGGTCTGGGTGGGCGCGCCGGGGTTCAGGTTGCGCAGATTCGCATAGCTGCCGCCAGCCGAGGCCGAGAACGGCACCGCAGTCGCGGTCGGGCGCATCGCGGGGATATCGAACAGCACGTCGCTGATGCGGACCGGAGCTCGCACCTCGATCTGGTCGAGGCCCAGCACGGTCGTCGGGGTCGGCGCCTCGAAGCCCGAGCGCTGGATGCGCGAGGCCGAAACCTGCACCTCCTCCAGTTCGCCGCCCCCTGCCTCCTGGCCGACGGCACCCGCACTGGCCGAAAGCGCCGCGGCCACGGAAAGCGCCACGAGCGGAAAACCGGATTTCCGGCACTTGATGAAATTCATTGAATGGTGACTCCCCGGTAAATGGTGGCATCGACTGCCTTGGGGTACACACTGCCGGCGCGGACGCGCTGCAGATCCCCCCCCGGGGCCTCGACACAACGTTACCTAAACGTTAGGCAACGGTTGCTTAAATACCGTGCGCACCCCCGGGGGTTCAACAACAGTCCGCGGGGATTTCGCACCGCGGACCATCCATCCGCTCACCAGTGCAGGTAGAGCATGCCCTTGGCCAGCACCACGATGGCAAGCACATGGCAGAACACGCTCAGGTGCAGACGCCGCGACCGCCGTCCCTTGAGCGTGCCGCGGCGCCGCCATATCATTGCTGCGGAAAAATGCACCAGCACGCTGGCTGCCAGCGCAATCTTGAGTGTCAGCAACAGCGAGAAACTGCTCGAAAAAGGATCCGAGAGCACGGCGCGATAGCGCCATGCAAGGCTGATGCCGGCGGCATAGAGCACCAGCAGCACCCAGGGCATGATGCGTACGGCACGGTTGCCGATGGCCCGCTCCACCATCCTGAACGTCTCGTGGGGTACATGCCGGCGCACGCCTTCGAGCATCACCACTTCGAAGAACACCGTGCCCGCAAAGGCAATGGCCGCCAGCAGGTGCAACGCCAGCAGCAACCCGTAGCTCATGGTTCAAGCCCTTCCAGATTCAGTTCCTGTGGCAGCGTCCGCGGGTCATGGCTCACCTGGTAGCCCAGCCAGAGACTCTGTGCGATGCGCCGCGCCGCCGCCACTGCCTGCAAGGCCATGGCCTGGTTGGGTTGCACGGCAGCCGTCTCGCGGAAAAGGGCCAGCCAATGGCGGAAAAGACCGGCGTCCAGATCGGGCAGCGCCGCATGCCGCGTCATGGGCGAGCCACTGAAGCGGCCCGTGCGACGCAGGACAGAGGACCAGAAGTCCACCAGCTTTGCCAGGTGGATATCCCAGTCGTCCACATGACGGTCGAATATGGGCCCCAGCAACGCATCCTCGCGTACGCGGGCGTAGAATTGATGGACCAGTGCCGTGATTTCCTCCTCCGTGCACAGCGCAGCGGCCTCCGTACGCAGCCGCTGAACCGCAGGATGGTGGTCATCATTAATATTCATGTCGGATGAATGTTAACAAAAACCCGTGGCGCCCGTTCGCTCGTTAACCGTTCGTAAACCGTTTGCAATCCGCGGAGCTGTTGACAAATTTTGGGTCGATGGACAGGCTAGATTGCTCGGTATACGCTGACTGTTGAACCTGCGCCGAACATATCTGCTGTCGTAATTCATGCTGGCCTTCCGCACCTGCGGGAAGCTTCCGCGGACGAAAGGGGGAGATCTTTTGGAAACTCTGCACGCATTCACGCTCTGGTTGTCCGGGACAGGCATGAGCCTGTTCATCCAGACAACCCCGGGGCTCATCGCCATCATCCAGACTTTCCACATCGCCGCGCTGGCAACCGTTTTCATCAGCGGATTGCTGCTGGCGCTGCGGGTGGCAGGGCATGGCCTCACCTCCGAACCGCTGGGGCACCTGGCGCATCGCTTCGTCAAGCTCATATGGATGCTGCTCGTGGTGCTGCTCGTGTCGGGGCTGTTGCTGATCATTGCCGAGCCGGCCCGTACCATCACCAATCCGGCCTTCTACTGGAAGATGGCAATGCTGGCGGCAGCCATCATCATCACGCTGTGGCTGTCGAAGGTCGCGAGCCGTGAAGGCGAGCGCCCCTCCCCTGCCGCCGTCGCCGCCGGCTACCTTGCCGTGCTGCTGTGGGCTGGCATCATGATTGCCGGCCGTCTCATCGCCTACACGGAATCTCTGTGAGGACTATCGCGTGAACAATTTCCTGCAGAGTCTGCAAAATTCCAGCCTTGCCGTCACGGTCGCCGAATCTTGGTTTCCTTACGTCGAGTCGATCCATGTCATCGCATTGGCCCTGGTGGCCGGCAGCATATTCGTCGTGGACACCCGCCTCATCTGGAAGACCTCCAAGAACCTGCCCTTCACTCATGTGGCACACCGCCTGCTTCCCTGGACCTGGGGCGCCTTCATCCTCGCGGCCATCACGGGGACCCTGCTGTACATTTCGAACGCAACGGGGTATCTGGAAAAAACGCCGTTCATCATCAAGTTCATCCTGATGGGACTGGCCGGCGTGAACATGGCGTATTTCCACCTGGTCACTTTCCGCAATGTCGCCAGTTGGGACATGGGCAAGCCGCCGGCCGCAGCCATCGCGTCCGGCTACCTGTCCCTGATTCTGTGGGTGGGCGTGCTCTTCTTCGGCCGCCTGATCGGCTTCGTCTGAAAACTCAGCCGCCCGCTCCGGCGGGCGGCTCCACCAGCACTGGCACGGCGAAGCGCAACTGCTCTTCGCCACTGGCCGAGTGGGTACGGACGAGCAGGCCCAGATCGGCAATTCCGGGCTGCTTCGGCGTGAATCTCACGGCCAGGTCGTAGCTGCGGCCGGCTTCGACCGGTGCCACCGACAGCTGCGCGGTTTCACTGCTCACATCGAGGCCGGGCGAGCTTGCCAGCACCTCCAGCCGCTCCAGGCTTTCCCCTGAAGTGATGCTCAGGCCCAGGGTCATGGGAACCCCGGGCGAAGGCTTTGACGGCATCACGAAACCGACATTCACGGGAAGGGAAGCCGAGCCCAGCAGTACCGCCTTGACCTCATCGGTGGGCGCCTGAGGAGCGGGTTTGGCAGCCGCCGCCGGAGCGCCTGCGGCAACAGGGGGCGGCTCGCTGCCGCATGCGGCCAAGCTGCCGCAGATGGCTATCCAGACTGCATTGCGGGCGCGGACCATGCTTCCTCCCCTTCGGCCGGACACTACCACAGCGCCAGAGGCGGAGGATCCCACACGATGGCGATCTGCTCGCGCAGTTCGTCCAGATGGCGCTCCCAGTACCGCGGGCCAGCGAACCACGGAAACGCCAGAGGGAAAGCCGGATCACGCCAGCGGCCGGCAATCCACGCGGCATGGTTCAGCATGCGGATGGCGCGCAGGGCCTCCACCAGCGCGAGCTCGCCCCTATCCAGCGAGGCAAACTGCGAATAGCCGCACAGCAATTCCGTCCACTCCTTTTCCCGCTGCGCCGGCGAGCCCGAGCACAGCATCCACAGGTCCTGGATGGCAGGACCCGTGAGGCAGTCATCCAGATCGACGAAAACCGGCCCCTGCGCATTCCACAGGATGTTGCCGAGATGGCAATCGCCATGCAGACGCTGCAGCCGAGGTCGAGGCGCCGCATCCATTGCGGCCCGCACTGCCGCAACCAGCTGCGCCGACACTTCCGCATAGCGTTCGTCCAGCGGCGGCGGCAGATGTCCCGACGCCAGCACGGCGCGGCGCGCCGACTCCCCGCATTGCCAGTCCGACACGGCACCGCGCGTGGCAAAGCGGCGGGTTGCCGCGCGGGCATGCAGCCGGCCCAGGCTCCGGCCCAGCAGTTCGCGGTGCCCCGGCAGATCCAGTTCCGGCGCCCCGCCCCGCCAGCAGGCGAAGGCCGCGAAGGCGAACCCGGCCCAGTGATGCAATGTCGTGCCATCGCGCGCCACGGGCGCGGCCACCGACAGCTCCGCATCCGCGAGGTCAGCGGCGAACTGGTGCTCCTCCACGATCTGGGCATCGCTCCAGCGGCCCGCACGATAGAATTTCACAATAATCGCATCGGCCACGATGCCGGGGTGCGACTCCAGGCCCGCGGGACCCTCCGTCCCCACGCGGTACACCCGGTTTTCATAACTGTTGAGCGCCATGAGCCGGCCATCCACGCCGATGCCCAGGCTCTCGACCGCATCCAGCACCACCTCCGGCGCAAGACCGGCGAAGGGTCTCTCGTCTATCATGGACGGATGAATGCCGCGGCAGCGGCGTGAGGATGTAAACGGATGGAAGGATCGATTCTGGTCACGGGCGGCGCTGGCTATATCGGCAGCCACACGGTACAGCAGTTGCTTGCCGCGGGCGAGAAGGTGGTGGTGCTGGACAATTTCAGCACCGGCTTTCGTCAGGCGGTGGCCGGTGTGCCGGTGGTCGAGGGCGATGTGGGCGATTCGAATCTCGTGGGGCGCCTGATCGCCGAGCACGGCGTGCGCACGGTGATCCACTTCGCTGCGCACACCATCGTTCCCGAATCGGTGAGCAATCCCCTGAAGTACTACGGCAACAACACCTGCCAGACGCGCAGCCTGCTCGCGGCCTGCCAGGCCGGCGGCGTGCAGCACTTCGTCTTCTCGTCCACCGCGGCCGTCTACGGCATTCCCGAATCGGGCCTGGCCGCCGAAGATGCCCAGCTCGCGCCGATCAACCCTTACGGCACTTCCAAGCTCATGTCCGAGTGGATGCTGCGCGACCTCGCGCTGGCCTCGTCGATGCGCTATGTGGTGCTGCGCTATTTCAACGTCGCCGGCTCCGATCCGCAGGGGCGCATCGGCCAGTCGACCCGCAAGGCCACGCTGCTGATCAAGGTGGCCTGCGAGGCCAGCGTGGGCAAACGCGACAACATCAGCATCTTCGGCACCGACTACCCCACTCCCGACGGCACCGGCGTGCGCGACTACATCCACGTGCAGGATCTGGCGCGGGCGCACCTGCATGCCGTGGATTACCTGCGTGCCGGCGGCGATTCCAGGACACTCAACTGCGGCTATGGCCATGGCTACAGCGTGCGCGAGGTGCTCGCCGCAGTGGAGCGCGTCAGCGGGCGGCCGCTCACCATCATCGAGCAGCCACGCCGCGCCGGCGATCCACCCATACTGGTGGCCAGCTGCGACCGGATCCGCGATGTGCTGGGCTGGCGGCCGGAACTGGATGACCTGGACGCCATCGTCGCCAGTTCCCTGCGCTGGGAGCAGAAACTGCTGCGGGACCCCTGGAACTGACCTCTGCCGGCCGGAGAGAGCCGGAGGCGGGCCGCGGGTCGCCGCAAAGCGACAGCGCCGCTACAGACAGCTCCCGGAGGCTTCCTTAGAATCCCGCAGATGACTTTCCCGCGCCCCCGCTCCCTGAGCGGGCTCGTCCTGTCGGGCCTCGCCCTCATTGCGTTGCCGTTGGTGGCCGCGCTGGTGACTGGCGCTGTGCAGATGCGACGGCTCGCCGAGACCAGCGAACTGGTCGTTGCCGAGGGCGTCCAGGGCACACGACTGACGCAGGACCTGTTCGCCCAGTCCACCCTGCTCGAACGCCAGATGCGCCTCTACCAGGTGCTGGGCGACGCCAAGATCGTCGAAGCCTATGCCACGCTGGACTCGCGGCTGAACGACATCGAGAACCAGCTGCACCGGCAGATGCGCTCGGAGGCGGGACGCGCGCTGGTCGACCAGCATCGCAGGCTGCGCGAGAGCATCAGTGCCCGCATGCTGGGCACGCCGCAGGCGCGGCTGGCCTTCGATGCCCTGCTCGCAGACTTCTCGCGGCTGCAGCAGATCGCCGACCGGATCTACGAACAGAACAACACGCAGATCGATGCCGGCATCACCGAGCTGCGGGCGCGCACACAGCGCGCCCAGCAACAGATGTTCTGGGCTTTCGCGCTGCTGCTGCCGCTGACCATCGCTGCCATCGTCACGTTCTCGCTGCGGCTGGGGCGACCGCTGCGGCAGATCGACCGCGCCATCAGCGAACTGGGCAGCGGCGCCTTCCTGCGGCCCATCCACGTCAGCGGCCCTGTCGATCTGGAACGCCTGGGCCGGCAGCTCGAATGGCTGCGCCTGCGGCTGCTGGAGCTGGCGCAGGAACGCAACCGCTTCCTGCGCCACATGTCGCATGAGCTCAAGACGCCGCTGGCCAACATCCGCGAGGGCACGGAGCTGCTCATGGACGGCGCCGTGGGCAAGCTCGAGAACAGCCAGCGCGAAGTCACCGGCATCCTGCGCGAGAACGGCATCCGCCTGCAGCGCATGATCGAGAACCTGCTGAGCTTCAGCGCCTGGCAGACCAGCAGCGTGGGGCTGGAGATCACCCAGTTCCGCCTGCGCCCGCTGGTCAAGCAGATCATAGAAAACCAGCAGCTGGCGCTGTTGGCGCAGCGGGTGCGGCTGGAGGTCAGCGTCGAAGATCTGACTCTGGGTGCGGACCGGGGCAAGATGCGCCTGATCCTCGAGAACCTGCTCTCCAACGCGGTGAAATACACGCCGCGCAGCGGCACCATCTTCATCCGCGCGCGCGCGCAGGACGCCGACCTGCTGCTCGAGGTGGGCGACACCGGACCGGGCATCCCGCCCGAGGAACGCAGGCAGGTGTTCGACGCCTTCTACACCGGCAAGGCGCCCAGCGGGAACGTCAAGGGCACAGGCATCGGCCTATCGGTGGTGATGGAGTTCGTGGCCGCGCATCATGGCCGCATCGACATCATCGACGGCGAATGGCCCGGTGCCCATTTCTGCATCCGCATGCCGCTGCAGACGCAGCCTGCCGCGCTGCCCGAAACACTCCGCAGCGAGGAACACCATGCCCATGCTGCCTAGGGCATCCGGTCTTGCTGCCGTGCTGCTGCTGTCCGCATGCAGCGCGCTGGACGGATTCGAGCGCCCGGCCGCGCGCAGCGCGGTGGCAGCGCCGCCCGCGGAGGTGCTGCAGGCGGCACAGATCTCCTCCTACCTGACCTCGCTGCAGCAGCTGGTGCAGGGCAGCCCGGCAGAACAGGCCGAGGTGCTGGCGGGCGCGCGCCTGGGCTACGAAGCGAACCACGAGGGGCCGGCATTGCTGCGCTATGGCCTGGTGCTGGCCGCGCCCGGGCATCCCGGACACGATCCGGCCCAGGCCCAGCGGCTGCTGCGCGAAGCCTTGTCGCGGCCGGAATTGCTGAACCTCGCCGAGCGGGCGCTGGCGGTGGTCGAACTGCAGCGTGTGGACGATGAGCTGCGGCTGGCGGCCGAAAACCAGCGGCTGGTGGCCGAGACCCAGCGCGAACGCGAGCGCCAGAAGAACGTTGCTCCCAATGCCACCACTGCCCGCCGCCTGCAGGTGGAGATGGAAGAGAACGCCCGGCTGCGCAAGGCGCTCGAGGAGGCGCGGGCCAAGCTCGACGCCATCGCAAACATCGAACGCAGCATTTCCGACCGACCATCCGCCAACGAGGGACGCACACCGTGAATCCGCAGGTCCGCCGCAAGGCAAGAATCCTGATTGTCGATGACGACCCCGGGCTGCTGCGGCTGCTCACCATCCGGCTGCGCGCCGAGAACTACGACGTCGAGGCCGCCGAAGGCGCCGCCCAGGCGCTGGCCGCGACGACGCGCTTCCGGCCCGACCTGGTCATCTCGGATCTGCGCATGGAGCCGGTGGACGGCATCGGTCTGCTCAAGGAATTGCAGAACCGCTGGCCGGGGCTCAAGGTCATCCTGCTCACGGCCCACGGCACGATTCCCGATGCCGTGCAGGCGACGCAGATGGGCGCCTTCGGCTTCCTGACCAAGCCGGTGGACAAGCAGGAACTGCTCGACCAGATCCAGCGCGCGCTGAAGATCTCCGGCTTCACCGACACCACCGAGGAGTGGCGCAGCGGCATCATCACGCGCAGCGCGCTCATGGAGGAACGGCTGGCGCAGGCGCACATGGTGGCCGGTACCGATGCACGCGTGCTGATCACGGGTGAAAGCGGCACCGGCAAGGAGCTGCTGGCGCGCGCACTGCATCGGGCGAGCCCGCGTCGCGACAAGCCCTTCATCGTCGCCTCCTGTGCCACCACCTCGGAAGAGCAGCTGGACCGGGACCTCTTCGGCGGACCTGGCGCCGACGGCAAACCGCGTCCCGGTTCGCTGGAGGCGGCCGACGGCGGCACGCTGCTGCTGGATGAAATCGGCGACCTGCCGCCGCGCCTGCAGCAGAAACTGCTGCGGGCCCTGCAGGAGGAATCCGTGCGGCCGGCCGGCGGCGCCGAAGCCCGGTCGTTCAACGCGCGCGTGCTTTCAACCACCAGCCGCGACATGGCGCAACTGACCGGCAGCGGTGCATTCCGCGAGGATCTGTTCTACCGGCTCAACGTGGTGCAGATCGAGATGCCGCCGCTGGCCCGCCGGCGCGAAGACATCCCGCTGCTGATCGCGCACTTCCTGGCGCAGATCGCCTCCGGAACCGGCGAGCGCAAGATCTACCCGCCCGAGGCGCTGGAGCTGCTGGCAACGGCCGAGTGGCCCGGCAATGTGCGCCAGCTGCAGAACGTGGTGCGGCAGACCGTGGCCGTGTCGCAGACGCCCATCATTCCCGTGGAACTGGTGCAGCAGGCCCTCGGCGGCGCACCGGGCCGGCTGCCCTCCTTCGACGAGGCGCGCGATGAATTCACGCGTGGCTATCTGTCGCAGATCCTGCAGATCACCGGCGGCAATGTCAGCCAGGCGGCGCGCCTCGCGCGCCGCAACCGCACGGACTTCTACAAACTGCTGGGCCGGCACCAGCTGGTGCCGGAGGATTTCAAGCAGCGCCAGTAAGGCGCATGCGCGCGATCAGCACCGCCACGGCCAGCGCGAGCACCGCCGTGGGCAGCCAGGCCAGCAGCAGCGGATCCAGCTGGAAGGCTATGGTGCCGCTGGCCACCATGCGCTGCAGGATGAAATAGGCCAGGCCCAGCACCAGCCCCAGCGTGGCGCGCGCGCCATTGCCGGCGGCACGCAGCGACCCGAACAGGAAGGGCAATGCCAGCAGCACGGCAAAGGGAATCGCGGCCACCTGTGCGGCAATGGACCAGAAGGCATAGCGCCACGAGCGCGTGTCCTGTCCGTTGGCGTCCAGATAGGTGATGGCGCGCCACAGTTCGCGCATCGACAGGTCGGACGGATCGGCCACCGCCAGGCCCAGGAAGCCGGCGCTCAGTCCGGTGTCCAGATGATGCACCGGCACACCTACGCTGACGATGCGGTTGGCGATGAAGCGCGATTCGGAATAGCCATGCAGCTCCCAGCCGCCCTGGGCACGCCCCGCGCCGCGCCGCGCATGGCCCACCAGTTCCAGGCGGTTGTCGGGTGTCAATGCGAATACGGTGATGCCGCCCAGTGCCCCGTCCGGCGACAGCGCCTCGGCCTTGACGAACAGGCGGCCGTCCCGCGCCCAGGCTCCGCCGCGGCCGGCGAAGCTGATGTTGGAGAACTTGGCAAGCGCCTTCTGGGTGCGCGCCATGTCGCCGGCTGCGGGAGCGACGAATTCGGCCGTCAGGCCGGCCACCACGGCGATCGCCACACCCGCCAGCGCCATGGCAAGGCCAATGCGCCCCGTGGAGATGCCGGCCGCCCGCATCACCGTCAGCTCGCTGCCATGCGCCAGCACGCCCATGCCGATCAGCGAGCCCATCAGCGCCGCGATGGGCAGGAATTCGAAGAACTGCTCCGGCAGGCTCAGCACGACGAAGCGCAGCGCCTGCAATCCGCCGTAGTTGCCGGTGCCGACCTCCTGCTGCTGGCTGATGAACAGGAACAGCGCAGCGAGGGTCAGCAGCACCAGGAGCACCAGCGCCACCGCACCGACCACGGACCTGAGGATGTACCGGTCGAGCACGCTCATTTTCGCTAAACTCTACAGGAAAACAGCGAGTGGCAAGCATCCGCTCCGGAGTGAACGTCACATGATCCAGTTCGAGGTTTCCGACCGCACAGCCCCTGCGCTGCGCGTGGATTGCCTGGCCATTGGTCTCTTCGACGACGATCCCTGGAACGGCATCGCAGGCGCGGTCGACCGGCAGACGCGGGGCCGGCTGCGCGCGCTGCATTCCCGGGGTGATCTGCCTGGCCGCGCGGGCGACATCGCCATGTTCCATGATCTGCCCGGCCTCGCCGCCGCGCGGCTCATCGTCGTCGCGCTGGGTGCGCGCAAGGACTTCCAGCCGCGCAAATGGCGCAAGGCGCTGGCGGCGGTGGTTGCGGCCGTGGCGCGTACCGGATCGGGTTCCCTGGGGTTTGCGGTCGAGCGGCCCACCGCGGCGCAGCTCACGGATTACTACCTCGGCCGCGGCGTGGCGGAAGTCACACTGCAGTCGCTGTACCGCATCAACGACCTCAAATCCGGGCGCCGGCCCAAACCCGCCGCGCTCAAGCGCGTACTGGTCGCCGCCGGCACTAAGGAACGCACCGAAGTGCGCCGGGGCCTGGCCGCCGGCGAAGCCATCGCGCAGGGACAGAAGCTGATGCGCGACCTGGGCAACCTGCCCCCCAACGTATGCACGCCGCGCTATCTGGCCCAGACGGCCAGGGCGCTCGCCGGCGAGCACCGCTCGCTGCGCACCCGCGTGCTCGACGAAGCACAGATCCGGCGCCTGAAGATGGGCTGCCTGCTGGCCGTGAGCCGCGGCAGCGCGGAACCCCCCCGCTTCATCGTCGTCGAGCATCGCGGCGGCCGCCGCGGCGACGCGCCGGTGGTGCTCGTCGGCAAGGGCGTCACCTTCGACACCGGCGGCATCTCCCTGAAGGATCCGGCGGCGATGGACGAGATGAAGTACGACATGTGCGGAGCGGCCAGCGTGCTTGCCACGCTGAAGGTCGCAGCGCTGCTGAAGCTGCGCATCAATCTGGTCGGCCTGGTCGCGGCAGTGGAAAACATGCCAGATGGCCGCGCCACCAGGCCCGGCGACATCGCCACCAGCGCCGCGGGCAAGACGGTGGAAATTCTCAACACCGATGCCGAAGGACGGCTGATCCTCTGCGATGCGCTGCACTACGCGCGGCGCTTCAACCCGCAGACGGTGCTCGACATCGCAACGCTCACCGGGGCCTGCGTCATCGCCCTGGGCCACCACCACACCGGCGTGATGAGCCGCGACGATGAGCTGGCGCGCGAACTGGTCGCCGCCGGCGCGCGCGCCGACGACCGTGCCTGGCAGCTGCCGCTGACGGATGACTACGCCGAGCAGCTGAAGAGCAATTTCGCCGATCTTGCCAATGTGGCGGGCCGCGATGGCGGCGCGATCACCGCCGGCGCCTTCCTCGGCCAGTTCACCCAGGGCCTCAGCTGGGCGCACCTGGACATCGCGGGCACCGCCTGGGTGTCCGGCGCGCAGAAAGGCGCGACTGGACGGCCGGTGGCGCTGTTGACGGATTTCCTGATCCAGCGCGCCGGACCGCGCTGACTCCACCAGGATGGCGCAGATCGAATTCCACACGCTCGATGGAGAGTCTGACACCGCCAGGCTGAAGCTCGCCTGCGCGCTGATCGAACGCAGCTTCCTGGACGGGCAGCGCGTGCTGGTCTGGCTCGATGACGCGCCGCAGCTCGCGGCCTTCGACAATCTGCTGTGGACCTTCGGCGACCGCTCCTTCGTGCCGCACGAGCCACTGGCAGCCGACCCGGCAGCCTGCGAAGCACCGGTGCAGCTGACCTGCGCAGCCGATCTGCCGGACACGCTCGCCGCCTGCTTCCAGACGCTGCTGCCGCTGCGCGAACAGGCTAGCGAAGCAGCGCTGCGCTTTGGCCGCGTGATCGAAGTGGTGGATGCAGAACCGCAACGCCGCAATGCCGGCCGGGCGCGCTTCCGCTTCTACCGCGAGCACGGTACGCAACCCCAGCATTTCAACGCGGCCTGAACGGCCCGAAACAAGATGGACAAGGTCTACAACCCGCAGCAGATCGAACAGCGCCTCTACCAGGATTGGGAGGCCAGCGGCGCCTTTGCGCCTTCGGGGCAGGGCACGCCCTACTGCATCATGATCCCGCCGCCGAATGTCACGGGCACGCTGCACATGGGGCATGCGTTCCAGGACACCATCATGGACGCGCTGATCCGCTACCACCGCATGCAGGGGCGCGACACGCTGTGGCAGATGGGCACCGACCATGCCGGCATCGCGACGCAGATGGTGGTCGAACGCCAGCTCAATGCAGCCGGCCAGAGCCGCACCGACCTCGGCCGCGAAGCCTTCGTGGAACGCGTGTGGGCATGGAAGACCCAATCCGGCGGCACCATCTCGCGCCAGCTGCGCCGGCTCGGCGCCTCGGTGGACTGGTCGCGCGAACGCTTCACCATGGACGAAGGCCTGTCGCAGGCCGTGACCGAAGTCTTCGTCCGTCTGCATGAAGAAGGGCTGATCTACCGCGGCCAGCGCCTG
Source organism: Steroidobacteraceae bacterium (assembly GCA_049841155.1). Classification (GTDB taxonomy): domain Bacteria; phylum Pseudomonadota; class Gammaproteobacteria; order Steroidobacterales; family Steroidobacteraceae; genus ZC4RG30. Next base: position 160,925 of record JASGHI010000003.1, on the reverse strand, counting down.
GTCAACTGGGATCCGGTGCTGCTCACCGCGCTCTCGGATCTCGAAGTGCTCAGCGCCGAGGAAGACGGCCACCTGTGGCACCTGCGCTATCCGCTCGAGGATGGCGGCGGCCATCTGGTGGTCGCCACCACCCGGCCGGAAACGCTGCTGGGCGATGCCGCAGTCGCCGTGCATCCGGAGGACGAGCGCTATCGCGCGCTCATCGGCAGGCGCGTGCGCCTGCCGCTCACCGACCGCCTGATCCCGGTGATCGCGGATGATTTCGTCGACCGGGAGTTCGGCTCCGGCTGCGTGAAGATCACGCCGGCGCACGACTTCACCGACAACGAGGTCGGGCAGCGCCACGGCCTGCAGCAGATCAACATCTTCACGCCCGAAGCGAAACTCAACGACAACGTCCCGCAGCGGCTGCGCGGCCTGTCTCGCGAGGCAGCGCGCAGAGAAGTGCTGGCCGAACTCGAAGCGGCCGGACTCATCGAGCGCATCGACAAGCACAAGCTGATGGTGCCGCGCGGCGACCGCAGCGGCGCCATCCTCGAGCCGCTGCTCACCGACCAGTGGTACGTGAAGATCGCGCCGCTCGCGCAGCCCGCCATCGAGGCCGTGGAAAACGGCCGCATCCGCTTCGTGCCCGAGAACTGGTCGAAGACCTATTACGAGTGGATGCGCAACATCCGCGACTGGTGCATCAGCCGCCAGCTGTGGTGGGGCCACCAGATCCCCGCCTGGTACGACGAGGCCGGCAACTGCTACGTGGCGCGCAACGAGCAGCAGGCGCTGGAACAGGCCAGGCTCAGGCACGGCAAGGAGGTCGCACTGAGGCGCGACTCGGATGTGCTCGACACCTGGTTCTCCTCGGCGCTGTGGCCCTTCTCGACACTGGGCTGGCCGCAGCGCACGCCGGAACTTGCCAAGTTCTATCCGGGCAATGTGCTGGTCACCGGCTTCGACATCATCTTCTTCTGGGTCGCGCGGATGATCATGTTCGGCCTGAAGTTCGGCGGCGATGTGCCCTTCCGCGAGGTCTACGTGCACGGCCTGGTGCGCGACGGCGAAGGACAGAAGATGTCCAAGTCCAAGGGCAATGTCATCGACCCTCTGGACATCGTCGACGGCATCGACCTGCCCGCGCTGGTGGCCAAGCGCACCACCGGCCTGATGCAGCCGCACCTGGCGCCCGGCATCGAAAAGGCCACGCGCAGGCAGTTTCCCGCCGGCATCGAGGCGCATGGCACCGACGCGCTGCGCTTCACCTTCGCGGCACTGGCCACCCAGAGCCGCGACATCCGCTTCGACCTGGGGCGCGTCGGCGGCTACCGCAATTTCTGCAACAAGCTGTGGAATGCTGCGCGCTTCACGCTGATGGTCACCGAGGGCAAGCCGATCGCCGCTGCCGGATCCGCGCCGCAGGGCGTGGTCGACCGCTGGATCACTGGCCGCCTGAAACAAGCCATCGCCGCCACCGAGCAGGGGTTCGCCGAATACCGCTTCGACCAGGCAGCCAGCGCTCTCTACGACTTCACCTGGCATGAGTTCTGCGACTGGTACCTGGAACTGGCCAAGCCGGTGCTGCAGGGCGAGGACGCCGCGGCGGCGGCCACCCGCCGCACCTTGCTCGACACGCTCGAAGCGCTGCTGCGCGCCCTGCATCCGCTGATGCCCTTCATCACCGAGGAGATCTGGCTGCGCGTTGCTCCCCTCGCCGGCCGCGGCGGCAGGACCATCATGCTTGCGCCATGGCCCGCCTCCGCGGATCTGAGCAGCGACGATGCGGCGTCGGCCGACGTGGACTGGATCAAGGGCGTGATCCTCGGTTTCAGGCAGATCCGCGGCGAGATGGACATCAGCCCCGCAAGACGCCTGTCTCCGATGGTCAGTGGCGCCACCAGCGAGGACGCCAGGCAATTCGAACGCCACGCTGCGCTGCTGGGGCGGCTGGCCGGCATCGACCCGCCACAGCTGCTGGCCGCAGGCAAGGCCGCACCGCCCAGCGCCTCGGCGCTGGTGGGTGCGATGACGCTGCTCGTCCCGATGCAGGGGCTGATCGAGCCCGCGGCCGAGCTCGCGCGGCTGCGCCGCAAGCTGGAAAAGAACGGGCAGGAGATCCAGCGGGCCCGGGCCAAGCTTGAAAATCCCAACTTTGTGAACCATGCACCCGCCGATGTGGTTGCCACCGAGCGCGAGCGCATCGCACAGTTCGAGAGGACCGCAGAGAATCTCGCCCGGCAGATCCGCATCGTGGAGGAGCTGCCTTAAGGACATCCGACACGTGAATCCGCTCGTCGCGACGCTGGCCGCACTCGACTCCATACTGCTGGGCAAGAACGAGGCGCTGCGCCTGTGCCTGGCCTGCCTGCTGGCGCGTGGGCATCTGCTCATCGAGGACGTGCCCGGGGTGGGCAAGACCACGCTGGCGCATGCGCTGGCACGCGTGCTGGGCCTCTCATGGCAACGCGTGCAGTTCACCAGCGACCTGCTGCCGGCGGACATCATCGGCGTCTCGGTGTTCGACCGGGCCACGCAGCAGTTCCAGTTCCGCAGGGGACCGGTGTTCACCCAGCTGCTGCTTGCCGACGAGGTCAACCGCGCCAGCCCCCGCACGCAGAGCGCACTGCTCGAAGCAATGGAGGAAAGGCAGGTCAGCATCGACGGCATCACGCATGCGCTGCCGGAACCCTTCTTCGTCGTCGCGACACAGAATCCGCACGAACAGCTGGGCACCTTCCCGCTGCCTGAATCGCAGCTCGACCGGTTCCTGATGCGCATCGAGCTGGGCTATCCGGATGCACGCCATGAGCGCGCGCTGCTGGCCGCCGCGGACCGCCGCGATCAGCTGCAGTCCATGACGGCAAGACTGCTTCCCGCGCAGCTGCTGCAGCTGCAACAGCAGGCACAGGCCGCGCAGGTCTCGCCAACGCTGCTCGATTACGTGCAGAAGCTGGTGCATGCCACGCGCAACCATGCGGATGTGCAGCTGGGCCTGTCGCCGCGCGCGGCACAAGGCCTGGTGCGCGCAGCACGCGCCTGGGCACTGATCGGCGGACGCAGCGCCGTCGTTCCCGACGACGTGCAGGCCGTATGGGCTGCAGTGGCCGGACACCGGCTGCAGTTCCGCGAACGTATCGGTCCTGCCGACCGCGGGCGGGCCACCGGTGACATCCTGCGTTCGGTGCCGGTGCCGGCCTGAACCACCGCATCCGCAACTGGGCGCTGCGCCGGCAAGGTCCGGATGTGCTGCCTCTGCGGCTGCGGGCACGGCGGCTGTACATCCTGCCGACGCGCGCCGGCCTCGCCTTCGCCGGCATCGCCGCCGTGACCTTCATCGCCGGAATGAACTACGGCAGTGGCCTTGCCATGCTGCTGTGCTTCTGGCTGGCGGGATTCCTGATCACCGCCATGCTGCAGACCCACCGCGGCATGGCAGGCATGCAGGTGCTCACCTGCCATGCACCGCCGGCCTTTGCCGGCAGTGAAATACGGCTAGAACTGAACCTCGCGGGCAGCCCGCCCGGAACCGGCTTGATGCTGCAGGGCGCCGGCGCCGCACCTGCCTTCGGCATCACGCAGCTCACGCTGCGCTTTCCCGTGCAGCGCCGCGGCGTGTGGCAACCCCCGCCGCTGGAGCTCTCGACCCGCTCGCCCTTCGGGCTGTTCCGCTGCTGGACCTGGCTGCAGCTTCCGATCGAGACCGAAGTGTATCCACTGCCCGTGGGCACGCGCCCCCCGCCGCAACTGCCCGGCAGCGAGACGGGCAATGAGCAGGCTGCAGGGCTGGATGAGCTGACCTGGCTGCGGCCCTTCCGCGACGGGGATTCGCCGCGTCAGGTGGCCTGGAAGGCCTATGCGCGCGGCACGCCGCTGCTGGTGCGCGAATACCGCGGCGCCGGGCGCAGCACCCGCGAACTGCGCTTCGACGCGCTGCCAGGCCTTGATACCGAACAGCGGCTGTCGCAGCTGGCGCGCTGGATCGTCGATGCCGCGGCGCGCCGCGAACACTATCAGCTGGTACTGCCGCGGCAGGCTCCGCTGCAGGGAAGCGACGCACTGCACCGCGAGCGCTGTCTCGGCGCCCTGGCGAGATTCTGATGGCGGCGCTGACCTCCTCCGGCCTGCGCCTGACGCTGGCTGCCTTCATGGCAACCGCACTGCTGCATCTGGACCACGTGCCCGGCTGGTGCGTGGCCGTGACGCTCGCAGCATTGATGTGGCGCCTGCTGCAGGCGCGCGGACGATTGCCGCTGCCCGGCACCTGGCTGCGCGCGCTGATCGCCATCGCGCTCACGGCAGCCACCCTGGCCTCGTACCGGACACTCAATGGCCTCGCTGCAGGCAGCACGCTGCTGCTGGCCATGGGCGCCGCCAAGATCCTCGAGATCCGCCAGCGGCGCGATGCCCAGGTCGTGGTCCTGACCAGCCTGCTGCTGGTGCTGGCAGCCTGCCTGGACCGGCAGGGCCTGTGGCGCCTGCCGCTGTATGTGCTCGGCATCTGGCTGTGCTGCACCGCCCTGGCCGCGCTGACCGCGCAGGACGGTGAGGACCGCAGGTATCCGCAGGCGCCGTGGCGGTCCTCCTTCGCGCGCGCCGGCGGCGCCCTCGCCTGGGCTCTGCCACTGGCCGCCGTGCTGTTTGCCTTCGTACCTCGCCTGCCCGGCGCATTGTGGTCGCTGCCGCGCAGCGAACAGGCCCAGACCGGCCTTTCGGACCAGATGAGTCCCGGCAGCATCTCGGAGCTTGCGGTCTCGGACCAGCCGGCGTTCCGCGTGCGCTTCGATTCGGCACTGCCTGCCCCGCAGCAGCGCTACTGGCGTGGCCCGGTGCTGCATCACTTCGACGGCTATACCTGGAGCCGCGGCGCCTTCTCCGGCGTGCGCCAGCTGGTGCAGATGCTGGACGAACCGCTGCGTTATTCGGTGATGCTGGAACCCAGCCAGCGCAACTGGTGGTTCGGCCTGGATTGGGTGGCAAGCGTGCCGCAGCGAGGCGTAACGATCACCTGGGACGGCCAGATCCTTGCCAGCCGCGCCGTGACGGCGCCGACCGCATACGAAGCCATCTCGCATCTGCGCACCAGGACCGACGCGGCGCTGCCGATCACCACCCGGCGGCTGGATACGCAGCTGCCCCCCGGCCGCAATCCCCGCAGCCTCGCCCTGGCGCAGCAGCTGCGCGCCGGCGCCGAAGATGAACGCGCCTACATCCGCGCACTGCTCGCGCTGCTGCGCGATGGCGGCTTCGAATACTCGCTCACGCCGCCACTACTGGACTACGACTCGGTGGACGATCTGCTATTCAATACCCGGCGCGGATTCTGCGGCCATTTTGCTTCGGCCTTCGTGTTCCTGGCGCGCGCCGCCGGTCTTCCCTCACGCGTGGTGACGGGCTATCTCGGCGGTGACTGGAACGCCATCGGCAATTACCTCATCGTGCGCCAGTCGCATGCGCATGCCTGGGCGGAAGTGTGGCTCGACGGCGAAGGCTGGGTACGCATCGATCCCACGGCCGTGGTCGCTCCCGGCAGGCTGCAGAACGGCCTCGACGAACTGCTGCCCGGCACGCGCGATCCGGTGCAGCGCTTCGCGCGCAACAGTCCGCTGCTGCGCGAACTGCTGGCGGCCTGGGATGCCTCGAATCTCTGGTGGCAACGGCATGTGGTGAACTTCAACCAGGCCGCACAGCGTGGCCTGCTCGAACGGCTCGGCCTGCGCGATGTGGACTGGCCGGCGCTGGCCTGGCTGCTGCTGGCCGGATCGGGCCTGTGGGCCGCTATGGCCGCGGCCTGGTATCTGCGTGGCGAGCGCCGTGCGCGACCCGAACCCGTGGCGCAGTGCTGGCTTGCATTCCGGTCATTGCTGGCACGGCGCGGCCTTGCGACGGCCGACCACGAGGCACCGCTCGCCATCGCCCGGCGCGCCAGCGCCGCATGGCCCGCCGCCGGCGCAGCCATCGAGCGCTTCGTGCAGGGTTATCTGCAGCAGCGCTTCGGCGGCGCAGACGCGGACCCGGCGGCGCTGCGGCCGCTGCTGCGCGCGGTCCGGCGTGCCATCGCAGGCCGCGCGCCGCTGGAGGATTTCGCGGATCTGGCGGGACTGCCCTTGTATGAGCGCCTTCCGGCACCCCTGCGCGCGCGCGTCGCGGGGCTTGCCGGCGACTTCCTGCGCCGCATCCACTTCGAGGGTTGCGGGGGCCTTGCGCTCACTTCGCAGATGCGCCGCACCATCGCCTTCCAGGCCTGCGTACCCATTGCCGGGCGCGGTGCGGCGCTGTATGCCGGCCTGCGTTCGGTGCTGGTGTATCCGGATGTGTTCGTCGTGCCGCAGGAGACCGAAGACGAGACCGGTGTCATCACCCTCGGCTCCGATGTGCTGTCGGGCCAGACCGAGGATGCAAGCCGCGTGCTGCTGTCCTGGAAGGACGTGCAGGAAACCTTCGATGGCGGCTCGGACTACAACGTGGTGCTGCACGAGTTCGCGCATGTCATCGACCATGCCCTCTCCGGCACACTGAGCCGCCGCGAAGGCACCGCGCAGAGCCACTGGCATGACCTGTTCGAGGCCGAATACGCGGCGCTGTGCGCCGAAGTCGACGCCGGCGCACAGACGCTGATCGATCCCTATGGCGCGCAGGACCCGGTGGAATTCTTTGCCGTGAGCACCGAGACCTTCTTCGGTGCCTCCGCCGCCCTGCAACAGCGGCATCCGCGGCTCTATGCCGCCCTGCAGCGCCTCTACGGACTGGATCCGGCCGCCTGGCCGGACTGATCGCCGGCAGTCCTACTTTGCCAGCACCTTGCGCAGCGCCTGCTGCGCCCGGACATTCTCCTCAGGCAGGCCGATGGTGATGCGCACCCAGTTGTCGTAGGGCGGGAATGCGCGCGCCACGATCACGCCCTCGGCTTGCAGCGCCGCCGCGACCTGGGTCTGCGGACGGCCGGCATCGAAGTACACGAAATTGGCCTGCGAGTCGGTGTGCCGCAGCCCGAGGGCATCGAGCGCGGCATGCCAGCGGACGCGCTCTGCGGCAACCGCCGTGCGTACCCCCTCGATATAGCCTGGATCGTGCAGACCGGCCGCAGCGGCCACAAGCGTGAGGCGGTTCTGGTCATGCGCGCCGCCGAGCCCCTGCTGCCGCAGGAAGTCGGCCACCGGCCGGGGTGCCACGGCATAGCCCAGCGGCATCCCCGCCAGCCCCCACACCTTGGCCAGCGTGCGGTACACCAGCACATTCTCGCCGGCGCGCGTATGCGCCGCCGCCGTGCGGCCGGCAAAGTCGTCGCTGTACTCCAGATACGCCTCATCGACGACCACCAGGGCCTTCTTCGACACGGTGCGCAGGAACTCGTGGAGCTTCGCGGCATCGTTGACGGTGCCCGAAGGATTGTGCGGATTGACGAGGAACACGGCGCGGGTGCGATCGCCCACGCGGGCGGCAATGGCCGGCAGGTCGTTCTCCATGCGGCGGTCGAGCGGTACGCCGATCACCACGCCGCCAACGCGCGCGGCCGCGTCGGTCAAGGCGGGGTAACCCGGCACGGAGTAGATGAATTCGCCGCCGGGCCCCTCCTTCAGGCTCAGATACAAACCCAAGGGCTCGAGCAGATCACCGAGCACGATCTGTTCGGGGGCAACGCCCTCCTTCGCGGCCAGCAGCGCGGTCAGTTCCGCAACCTCTGCGTTGGTCACATAGCGATACAGGCCGGACATTTCTTCCCGCACGGCCGGCACCACCAGCGGCGATGGCCCATAAGGATTCTCGTTCAGCGACAGATCCACCACGGCCTGCTGCGCCCGGGCGGCAGGCAATGCGAACAGCAGCGTGGCGGTCCAGCCGGCAATCTTCGATGCAGGAGACATGGGAAATCAGAACCTCGCAGAGAGGCGGGTGTAGTAGAACGCACCGCTGTACGGGAACGGAGACAGCGAACTGTAGGGAAAGATTCCGTTCGTGTCATTGCCGCTGAAGGTCGGCGTGCTGGCGATGTTGCGGGTCGGATACACATCGAACAGGTTGTTCGCACCCACCGAGAGTTGCAGGTGCTCCGTGAGCGCCACGCCGATGTCGAGGTCGGTGACCCACTTGGGCCGCAGGATATGCAGCACATCGACATTGCCGGCGGGTGCGCCCGCCGTGGTGGTGGCTTGCGTGGCGATGCTCGAACCGGCGGGAATCGCGGCCACCTGGGCCGGGGTCTGGTTGGTATAGGCCAGAGCCGCTATCTCGCCATAGCGCACGGTCTTCGCCGTGACGGAGAACCGGCTGATGTCCCAGCTCACGCCGAGCTGCACATTGTCACGCGGCTGCCCGCGCTCGACGCGGATGATCTCCTGCAGGTTGAAGATCGGCGTATTGATGACGCCCGGCACCGCGGCGCGCGGTGTCGTCAGCACTTTGGTCTCGTTGTGGTTGTAGCCAGCGGTGAACGTCAGCCGGCCGGCCGAATCGGTCACCAGGCGGTAGCGCAGGCTCGCGTCCACGCCCTGGGTCCGGGTGTCCGCAGCGTTGGTGAAGTAGCGCCCGGCCTCGGCGTTTATCCCCTGGCTTGCCAGCAGGTTCGCCACCGCCGCGCCGCTGAAATTGCTCGAGAGCAGGATGCGGTCGTCGATGTCGATGTGGTAGTAGTCGAGCGTCGCGGAAAGTCCGCCCTGCTCGAACGTGAGGCCCGCGCTCCAGTTGACCGACTCCTCAGGCTTCAGCGCAGTCGCGCCAAGCGCCTGCGCCGCCGCACTATCCACCGGCAGGATGCCCTGGATGATGATGCGCGGCGGCACGTTGGGATCCAGGCTCACCTCGGTACGGCTGCTGATCGAGGCGTAGTACTGCTGCGGCAGGGAGGGAGCCCGGAAGCCGGTGCTGAGCGAAGCGCGCGCCGCCAGCGGCCCCGCGAGCTTCAGTCGCGCCGTGGCCTTGCCATTGAGGGTAGTGCCGAAATCGCTGTAATCCTCGAAACGCCCGGCCAGCGACAGCGTCAGGCGATCGACGGGGGTGAATTCGGAATCTGCATACAGCGCATAGCTGTGACGGTTCCTCTGGATGGCGCTCTCCGGCGTGATGCCGACGAAACCCTGCGAACCGGCCGCCGTGACGGCATTGATGGCGGGACCATCAAGCACCCGGACGTCGCCGTTGATGTACGAAGCCGGGTCACCCGCGCTGATGCCGTACTTCTCATAGCGGAATTCGGCGCCGGTGGCGATGTGGATCGGCGCGGCCAGCCCGACATCCAGTTCGGTGGTGAGATCGAGGTTGGTGGTCGCCTGGGTATAGGCGTACTTGCCGTCGTAGAAAACGGTCGGGCTCGCAGCGCCGAGCGAGGCATTGAGGGTGTTGTGGGTGCCGTACTTGAGCTCGTTGTGGCCCACGACCTCACTCAGATCCCAGGTCCACTTGCCGCTCAGGTTGCGCACGCCCGCGCCACCCGACAGGTTGACGCTGTCGGTGTCGATGTAGGGCAGATAGCCATCGGGGAATATGGCACGCACATTGTTGTTCTCGCCGGCGCGGCGGAAGGATGCGGCCGAACTGGCCTCGCTGCGATTCCAGCCGCCGAAGGCATAGGCTTGCGTACCTTCGGCCCCGATCGGCAGCGGCTTCTCGGCATTGACGAAGAAGGCCCGCTCCTCGAGCGCCGCATCGCCGAACTGCCACAGCGAAGAGCGGTCGATCGTAGCCTCGCGCGGATCGAAGATGATTCCCGCAGGTGGGCTGCCCACGCCTGAGCCGAAGGCAGAGGACAAGGCAGTGGGGTTGCCTGCGCCGTTCCGGCCGAAATACTGCTGCCGCGTGTCGGGCAGGGCGCGGTCGGTGGCGTTGCGGTCTCGGTAATAGAGCGTGGCGTGCAGCACGCCATCACTCCCCAACGGCAGGCCTGCAGTCAGCGAGGCCTCCTTGGTATCACCATCCCCCTCCCCCGTGGCGCCGTACGTGCCGGTGAGGGAGTAGCCCAGGTCCTTGCGCAGCACGATGTTGATCACGCCGGCAATCGCGTCGGAACCGTATTGCGCCGCTGCGCCGTCGCGCAGCACTTCGATGCGCTCGATCGCGGAGGTCGGTATGGCATTGAGCTCAGTGGGAACCGAGCCGCCACCGAGACTGCTGCCGCTGGTGTTCACCCAGGAGCTGCTGTGGCGGCGCTTGCCGTTGATCAGCACCAGCGTCTGGTCCGGAGCCAGGCCGCGCAGCGTCGCCACACGCACATGGGTGTTGCCGTCCGGCGTGGAGGAATGCGGGCTGTTGAAGGACGGCAGCAGGCTGGAGAGCACCTTGGCAAGGTCGGTGTAGCCGTTGTTGCGGATGTCGTCCTGCGAGAGCACGTCGATGGGCACCGCCGAATCGGTCACGGTGCGCGGGCTGAAACGCGTGCCGATGATCGCGACCGCTTCGAGTTCGTCGGTCGCGCCGGCGTTCTCCGCCGCGATGGCAGGCAGGGCGCACAGCGATGCACCGATGACGGCAGCATGCACGGCGATACGGACGGAGGGGACCAGGCGGAAACTCGGGCGCAACATGATTCGGGGGTCCTTCAGCAATGGCAGAACGCCGGTTTGGCATTGCCATGATAGTTGCCGCCTGTAATATTTTTGAAATAATAAACCGATATGATGAAATGTTATCGCGTGTTCAGCGCGGCTAGTCTCGGGTTCCGGGCAGCTTCACCCGCCACAGCAGCACACCGCCGGCCACGAACAGCAGCAGCAGGGAAAGGATGGAGGCGCGCGTGCTGTCCAGGAACAGCGCCGCACCGCCCATGAGCAGCGGGCCCAGCACCGTGCCGAACTTGCCCACCATGTTGTAGAAACCGTAAAACTCCCCCGACTTGCCCTCGGGCACCAGCCGGCCGAAGAAGGAACGCGACAGGCTCTGCACACCGCCCTGCACCAGCCCCACGACCACGGCCATCGCGTAGAACTCGCGCGCCGAATCCAGGAAGAATGCCCACACAGTCAGGCCTGCATACACGGCGAGGCCCACGAGTACGCATTCCCGCGCGCCCCAGCGTTCGCCCCAGCGGCCAAAGGCAATGGCCGCCGGAAAAGCCACGAACTGCGTGAGCAGCAGCGCACCCAGCAGATCGCTGCTGGCAAGGCCCAGCGCCAGTCCATAGTCCACTGCCATCTTGATCACGGTGTTCACGCCGTCGATGTACAGCCAGTAGGCGACCAGGAACTGCAGCAGCGGCCCCAGCATGCGGATCTGCCGCGCTGTGGCGACGAGTTCGCGGCAACCTTCCGCCACGGCCGCAAAGCCCCGCAGCAGGCGCGCCGGCCGCTGCTCGCGCACGCCCAGCAGCAGCGGCAGCATGAACAGCAGCCACCACACGGCCACGGTGAGGAAGGAGAAGCGCACGGCCGCGGCGGCATCGGCCAGCCCAAAACGCGCCGGCTGCAGCACCATCAGCACGTTGAGCGCGAACAGCAACCCGCCGCCGAGATAGCCCAGACCATAACCGAGCGCCGACACGCGGTCGTAATCGCGCGGCTGCGCCACGTCGAGCAGCAGCGCATCGTAGAACACGATGCCACCGTTGAAGCCCAGCGTCGCCAGCACGAACAGCGTCGCAGCCAGCGCCCACTGCCCTTGCGCGATGAAATAAAGGCCAAAGGTCGCGCCTATGCCGAGCAGGCTCCACGCGGCGAGGAACTGCTTGCGCCGGCCGCCGCGGTCGGCGATGGCGCCGAGCAGCGGCGCCGCCAGCGCGATGAGCAACCCCGCCAGCGCATTGGCAACGCCGAGCCGGAAGGTGGTCAGCGAGGATTCGGCGCCCGAACTCCAGTACTGGCGGAAGAAGGCGGGAAAGAAGCCCGCCATCACCGTGGTCGCGAACGCCGAATTGCCCCAGTCGTACAGTGCCCACGACAGGGCCGGCCGGCGTTCGAACCAGCGTTTCATGCCTGGTGCTCCCGGGTCTCTGTAAAGCGCAGATCGGGCCAGCGCTCTATCGTGAGCGCGAGGTTCACGCGTGACGGCGCGAGGTACACCAGCGCACCCGAATGATCGAGCGCAATGCTGTCATGCACCTTGGTGCGGAACTCCGCCAGCTTGCGCTCATCGCCACTCACCCAGCGCGCCGTGTGCACGCTGACGCCCTCGAAGGCGCATTGCACGCCGTATTCATCCTGCAGGCGGAACGCCACGACCTCGAACTGCAGCTGCCCCACCGCGCCCAGGATCAGGTCGTTGTTGCGCACCGGGCGGAACAGCTGCGTCGCGCCCTCCTCGCACAACTGGTCCAGGCCCTTGGTCAGTGCCTTCATGCGCAGCGGATCCTTGAGCACGGCACGGCGGAACAGCTCCGGGGCGAAATTCGGTATGCCGGTGAAAGTCAGCTTCTCGCCCTCGGTGAAAGTATCGCCGATGTTGATGGTGCCGTGGTTGTGCAGTCCGATGATGTCGCCCGCCCAGGCTTCCTGCGCGGCAGCGCGGTCGCCGGCCATGAAGGTCAGCGCATCGGCGATGCGTACCTCCTTGTCGAGCCGCGCGTGGTACAGGCGCATGCCGGGCTGGTAGCGCCCCGAGCACAGGCGCAGGAAGGCGATGCGGTCGCGGTGTCCCGGATCCATGTTGGCCTGGATCTTGAAGACGAAACCGGTGAGCTTCGGCTCCTCGGGCGCCACCGGCCGCTGGCGCGTGTCGCGGCCGCGTGGCGCGGGGGCATGGCGCGTGAAGCTGTCGAGCAGCTCCTCGACGCCGAAATTGCTGATCGCCGAGCCGAAGAAGGCCGGCGTCTGCTTGCCTGCCAGATACGCGTCGAGGTCAAAGGCCGTGGCTGCGCCGCGCACCAGCTCGATCTCGTCGCGGAAGGCTGCCGCGCGGTCGCCGAGGAATTGGGTCGCCTCGTCGCTCATCAATCCTTCGATGCGCCGGTTCTCGCCCACCCGGCCGCGCTCGCCGGCCTCGTAAACGTAAATGCGGTCCTCGGTGAGGTGGTAGGTGCCCATGAGCTCGCGCCCCATGCCGATGGGCCAGGTGATGGGCGCCACGGCGAGGCCCAGCACCTTCTCGATCTCGTCGATGAGATCCAGCGGCGCCCGGCCCTCGCGGTCCAGCTTGTTGATGAAGGTCATGATGGGCGTGGCGCGCAGGCGGCACACCTCCATCAGGCGGATGGTGCGTTCCTCCACGCCCTTGGCGCAGTCGATCACCATCAATGCCGAATCCACCGCCGTCAGCGTGCGGTAGGTGTCCTCCGAGAAATCCTCGTGGCCCGGCGTATCGAGCAGGTTCACCACGCAGTCCTTGTAGGGAAACTGCATCACCGACGAGGTGACCGAGATGCCGCGCTGCTGCTCCAGGCGCATCCAGTCGGAAGTGGCGTGGCGGGCGGCCTTGCGTCCCTTCACCGTGCCCGCGAGCTGGATCGCACCACCGAACAGCAGCAGCTTCTCGGTGAGCGTGGTCTTGCCGGCGTCGGGGTGGGAGATGATAGCAAACGTTCTTCTTTTGCTTATATTTCCGATACTTAGGTCTTCTTCTACAGCCACTGAACCACCACGAGGGACACAATTAGGGACACAAATCCAAAAGTCGGTTAAATCACACTGGTCGAGACGCCCAACGCCGATTCTCGAATCTGCTGCAAGACAGCATCCATTGAGCTACGTATGAAGCTGCAAACCAAGACGATCAGGTGGCGATGGAGATCTCCTAACGGCCCCACAGGCCTCCAAGAGGGCAGCGAATGATACCACCAGCCCCAAGGCGCTCCTCCCCGGAAAGGACTCCTAATGGGCTCCTGAGTCCGATGACCTCGACCTCATGGTCCGCACGCGCCTACGAAAGGCAGGCGCGACTACCAGCGGCGCAGAGCCTAAGTCACAGCGAAGGCGAGAAGTGGACCATAGTCGTGGTGGTCCGCCGCTTGGAGCGCTTCGATGTACTGCTGGCGCCGCGGATCTTCACTACCAAGTTCACCCCCACCCCAGGTAAGTCGGGCGAGCCCGAAATGGCGGGTGAGCGCCAGATCTGCGTAGAAGCGGCTCAGCCGTCCATTGCCATTCGGGAAGGGATGGGTGAGCACCATCCTATGGTGCAGACGAACCGCGAATTCCACAGGTTCGTACGCGCCGTGGTCCAGCCAGTACCTGGCGTCGTCGAACAGCGTACGCAGAGATACCCCGATCTGCGGATACGGCACGCCGATATTGGTGTCCACGAGACGTTGCGTGCCCGCCCATTCCCAAACGTCGCCATACATGCGCTCATGCAGCTGCTCGACGAATTCCCGCGACAGCATGCCAGGCATGGCGATGGACCGGGCGCTGCGCGCCCACAGGCGCGCGTGCAGGATATTCTCCTGCTCAGCGGCGTTTAACTCACCATGCGTGGTAATCGGCAGTCTCAGCCCGCGCAGCTGCTCCGGTGTGAGCGGCGTCGCACCTGGCGCATGAGGATCAGTCAGCGCCACAGCTTCTTCGGCTCGCGCACCAGATTCTCAACCAAGAGATCGAACTGTGCCTTGGTATCAGCCGCATTCACTTCCTGGTCTTCGAGACGCATGCTCTGAACGGTGGCGCTCATTTCCTGCCGCGCGATCTCTGTGGCGCGCGCGCGCAGGGTTTCGCCAATCGGCTTTCGGGGGACCAGCGCGACGATCAGTTCAGAATCCAGCGCGTCGGCGACGCGCCGCAGGGTGTCTAGCTGAATTCGCCCATGCAACTCAGCTCGTTCGTAAGACAGCACGGTGGGATGGCTCACGCCCAAACGCCGTGCCAGCACGGCTGCGCTCATCCCGAACGCCGAACGCAGCGCATGTATCCAACCCTTGGCGGGCCGCGCACGGAGAACCGTTGCCGCCGTCTGTAATTCGGGCAGCTTACGGTCGAAGATCTGTGCGTTGGTCGTTCGAAGATAGCGGGGCATACCGCACCTGTAGCTTATAGGGACTGATCCGACTAATAATAGTACCCTTAATACTATAATTTATCCATTATTATGAATATTAAAAGATACATTTGTGACTCGATTCACTGCCCTGTAGCCTACAGAAATCCAGATTCTCTTTAGTTTTCTAGGGCCGGGTCCTAGTTCCCCTCATGGTTCACGCATCATAGACCGGGGTAACAAACAGACTCCGGCTTCGGGCGATAGCGGGGGAAGACGTCAGCATGGCAAGAAAAAGAAAGGGCGGTGCCGGCGGGGTTGTCGGCGCGGCAATCATCGGGCTACTGGCACTTATAGCCAAGATTCCCTCGGAGGTCTGGATCGGTCTCGGCGTGCTACTCGTCATAGGAGTAGCCATTCACCTCTTCGTCAAATCCAAGGCCAGTGAGGAAGACTCGCGGCAAGAGCCCCCTCCGGCTGAGCCCCCATCCCGCAGCGCTCGCCGCCTGGCCGCGGACAACGAACCGATCCCAGTCGCAAGCAACGCTCCGCAAGGCGCGTCATCCTTTCGGATTCCCACGGCACCGAAGGGCTTTGGTCAGGCAAAGTGGATACCGCCGAGCGAGACGATAACAATTGCAGGCACGGCCATTCCTGGCGGCCTCATTTATGTCGGCACATCTCTCCCGACTCCTTCGGGAGAAAATGATCCCTGCCTGATCGACCCTTCGAAGTCCGTTGCGTCGCGTGGCGACTTTACGGAACGGCAAATGGGGTACTGGCCGAGCTACTCCGAGATTCCAGCGTCCGCCCGGCGTGCCTACCTCAATTGGTTGGCGGATGGACGGAAGGCCTCCGAGGCCGACGTCGGCTACGTCTTCATCTTCTTCTATGGCCTGGAACGGCGGGCTATCGTCGATTCGGCGAAGGACGAAGCTGCGAAACGCGACTGGCCCATCATCGCGACTGAGCTGCGCAGGCTGTTGGATATCTATGGCGACAAGTCCAGCTCTTTCCGAAGTTACGCGGGGTCGCTTCTGGACTGGGTCTCGCTGGCAGAACAACCTGAAAAGGCGTACCTCAAGCCAATCCCCAGTTTCCCGAAGAGCTACGAACTGCCGCTCTATCTGCGCGTGGCGCTGGGCCAGGCTGCGGTCGACCGAGCACCGGTACCGGCCTCGCTTGCGCTCGCATGGGCAAAGCTCGATCCCACGAACTATTTGCGAACACCTGCGAAACGCTGCAGCGACGAGTTCGACAAGCTGTTTGTAAGCAAGTATCAGGAAATGTTCGGCGAAGGCATGGTATTGCCGAAGAACCGCACCAAACTCAAATTGGTTCACCGGCCAGCGTCCGCCGGGTTTCGCGGCTACAAAGAACTCAGCCTGACCTTCGGCGATACGCCTGATGTCACGGTACTGACCGCGCCCATCAAGAAGCTGCAACAGGTTGTTGATGCCGCGACCACGGATCTCGAACCCTACAGTCGATTCGTCGGCAAGAATCCGGATAGCAAGCACTCCCTTGAGGGACTTCTGCAATTGCCAGCGACCCTGTGGCCGGAGAGTGCCCAGCAAACCTTGCTGGCGCTGAAGAAGAGAATGGGCGGAGGGATGACAGTCTTGTCGTTCCAGGATCTGCTCTCCAGCCTGGAGGCGAAGGCAGCCCTAACCAGAGACCGAACGCTGGCGCTGGCACGCGCCTTGGAGTCCCTGAACATTGGCATTGAGCCCGACGTGCTCAGCGGCGCGAAGCTGCCGAAGCCGGAAGACAAAGTCGTGCTCTTTGTCGTTCCGCCCGGAGAAGCCGCAAGCCGGGCAACACCATCCTATCAAGCTGCCGTACTGACTCTGGAATTGGCATCTGCCGTAGCTGCCGCTGACGGTTCCTTCAGTCCAAAGGAAATCGACCACTTGAGGATTCAGGTTCAGTCGTGGACGCACCTGACCCCGAACCATATTCGCCGCCTCCTCGCCCACCTGCGCCTGAGGATCGCCGCGCCGGCGGTACTTACCACACTGAGGAAGAAGCTCGAACCCTTGGATGTCGGGGCAAAAGAGGCCATTGCCACCTTCATGGCCACCGTCGCCCAGTCTGACGGGGTTGTCTCCCCTTCCGAAGTGAAGATGCTCGAGAAGGTCTACAAAGCACTGGGCGTCGAGCCCAAGAAGGTATTCTCGGACGTACATGCAGTGGCCGCCCGAACTACGCCTTCGACAGCCGCACAGGCAGAAACGGAGAATGCCGGCTTCACGCTTGACCCGGCCCGCATCGCCGCTCTGCAAAAGGATACCGCTCACGTGTCGGCGCTACTCGCTGGCATCTTCAAGGAAGAGGAAGAACCGGTCGCGCCAGGGCCGCATGAGACCGAGCCCGAAGATGAGACCGAAGTGCCACCTGACGGTCTGCTCGGCCTGGACGAGGCCCATAGCGCTCTTGCCAGGCTGCTGCTCTCCCGTCCGGAATGGACGAAGGAGGACATCGGCGACGCGGCCGCCGATCTCGATCTCATGGTCGACGGCGCCATCGAGACTTTGAATGAAGCCGCCTTCGAGAAGCACGACATGCCTTTCGTCGAGGGCGATGCTCTACTGACGATTAATCCTGAATTGCTGGAGAAGCTTGCTGCATGAACGCGCCAATCCGCTCAAGGGACCGGGATGCTGTAATCCAGTCGTTGCGTGCCGGAGTAGTACCTCGAAGTGGACAGCACCTCATACAGGTCGGCCGGGCAAAGGAAATCGAAACCCTGGTTTCCGACATTACCCGCATCGCGGATGGCGGCTCGGCATTCCGGGTGGTCATCGGCGAATACGGCGCCGGCAAGACGTTCTTCCTGAACCTGGTGCGGGCCGTGGCACTCGAAAAGAAGTTGGTGGTTGCCAGCGCCGACTTGAATCCGGATCGGCGGCTTCACGCCAGCGGCGGTCAGGCCCGATCCCTTTACGCCGAGTTGATGCGCAATCTGTCCACCAGAACCAAGCCGGACGGCGGGGCGCTCGCAGGCATCGTCGAGAAATTCATTGCCACGGCCAAGGCCGAGGCCAAGACCTCGGGGCTTTCTGTCGAGGCGGCGATGCGCCAAAGACTCGAACAACTCAGCGAACTGGTCAACGGCTACGATTTCGCAGACGTCATTGCCGCTTACTATCGCGGCCACGAAGAAGGGAACGAGAAGCTCAAGTCCGACGCCGTACGGTGGCTACGGGGCGAGTTTGCGACTAAGACGGATGCCAGGCAGGCGATCGGCGTTCGCAGCATCGTCGATGACAGCGAGGTCTACGACCAGCTCAAGTTGCTGGCTCGGTTTGTACGTCTTGCGGGCTTCGCCGGTATGCTCGTTGGGCTGGATGAGTTGGTTAACCTCTACAAGCTGGCTAACACCCAGGCACGCAATTCGAACTACGAGCAGATCCTGCGCATTCTGAACGACTCCCTGCAGGGAACCGCCGCGGGACTCGGCTTCGTCCTGGGTGGAACGCCGGAGTTCCTGCTGGATACCCGGCGTGGCCTTTACAGCTACCCGGCCCTGCAAAGCAGGCTGGCACAGAACACGTTCGCCTCAGACGGGCTGGTCGATTTCAGTGGGCCGGTAGTGCGGCTATCCAGCCTGACACCGGAGGACTTCTACGTGCTCCTCCAGAAGATCCGCTCGGTATACGCCTCTGGTGACAGCGCCAAGCACCTCGTCCCCGATCAAGGCATCTACAGTTTCATGGAACACTGCTCTAAGCGCATCGGCGACACGTACTTTCGTACTCCTCGAACCACGATCACCGCCTTCATCAATATGCTTGCCGTGATCGAGCAGAACCCGGGGGCGCACTGGCAGGATCTGCTGGATGGTATCGCGGTGACTGCCGATACTGGCGGAGCGGCCGACACCCAAGTCAGCCTGCCGGATGACAGCGAAGAATTCGCGTCATTCAAGATGTAGAAGCGTTGACCTATTCCCGATGTCCGGCGATAGCACGTCCTTCTTCTTGCTCGACGAGCGAATCCAGAGATTCCTCTGGGCCGAAGGATGGGAATCGTTGCGCGATGCCCAAGAGGCCGCCATCCCCCTGCTCGTCAACGCGGATCGTGACGTGGTTGTGGCGGCAGCCACCGCGGCCGGGAAAACAGAAGCGGCATTCCTTCCAGCATTGACGCATCTGGTTCGGGGTGAGCCACCTGGACTCATCGTCTACATTAGCCCGCTTAAAGCCCTCATCAACGACCAGTTCGGTCGCCTTGACCGTCTCTGCGAGCAACTGGAGATCCCTGTTTGGCCCTGGCATGGCGACATTTCCGCATCTACCAAGGCGCGCTTTCTGTCGAAGCGGCATGGGGTGTTGCTGATTACCCCTGAGTCTCTTGAGGCCACGATGTGCAATCGGGGCAGCTCAGTCGGTGCGACCTTCGAGCGAACGGCCTACTTTATTGTCGATGAATTGCACGCCTTCATTGGCACGGAGCGCGGAAAGCAACTGCAATCTTTGATGCACCGCATAGAGCAGGTCATCGGCAGGAAGGTACCGCGCATCGGACTGTCAGCAACACTCGGTGACATGGGCTTGGCCGCAGAATTCCTGCGCCCAGGCCATGGACATGAAGTCACATTGGTACAGTCCGGATCATCTGGTTGGGAACTCCGGATTCTGGTCAAGGGCTACGAAGAGCCTCTGGTTGCACAGCCCGACGACACCGAGAACGCCCCCGACCCCGCTACGCCTGCCCAAGTTGGCTTGCACCTGTTTAGCGTATTGCGCGGATCAAACAATCTCGTCTTCCCGAACTCCCGCCGCGAAGTCGAACGGTACACGCATATCCTCAACCAGCTTTGTGAGCAGCAGCAGGTTCCCAACGAGTTCTGGCCGCATCACGGCAGTCTTTCCAGGGAAATTCGCTCCGAAACCGAAGCAGCCCTCAAGCAGAAAGAGAATCCGGCAACGGCCATCTGCACCAACACACTGGAACTCGGAATCGACATCGGTGCGGTCAAAAGCGTTGTGCAAATCGCCCCTCCCCCTTCGGTGGCCAGTTTGCGTCAGCGTTTGGGGCGTTCGGGGCGCCGCAAGGGCGAACCCGCCATCCTGCGTGGCTATTGCGTGGAAACCGCGTTGGGAGGACTCTCGTCGCTGGCTGACGACCTGCGTCTCGATACCGTGAAGATGGCAGCGATGATCTCTCTGCTCTTGGAAGGCTGGTTCGAACCGCCCCTGGCTCGTGGCGTCCATCTTTCCACGCTTATCCAACAGATGCTGTCGTATGTCGCCCAAAATGGCGGAGCAACCATTGGCCAGTTATATTCCATGTTCTGCTCAAGAGAGGCCCCGTTTGCCGGACTGGGCAAGGATGAGTTCATCGAACTCGTGAAACACTTGGGTCAGAAGGAGCTACTAATGCAGGAGTCCTCTGGGCTCTTGCTGCACGGCCGGGTGGGAGAGAAGCTAGTCAACCACTACACCTTCTACGCGGCATTCGCCGCTGATGAGGAGTTTCGCATCGTATGTGCCGGGAAAGTGCTTGGCACCCTGCCGGTATCGCAGCTGCTGAATGTCGGGCAGCGGATACTCTTTGCCGGCAAGACCTGGCTGGTGGAGGAGATCGACGATCAGCAGAAGACGATCTACGTGGCTCGCGCCCCGGGTGGTGCGCCGCCGCTTTTCTCCGGTGGCGCCGGACGCACCCACACAAGAGTCCATCAGCGGATGCGTGAATTGCTGGAGGCTTCCGGAGAGCTTCCGTTCTTGGACGACGTAGCCAAGAAATTCGTGGCGGAAGGGCGGAAGAACTATATCGAACGAAACCTGGCAAGTGATTTCGTGGTAGACCAAGGGCGCGAGCTTGTGCTTCTAACTTGGCTCGGAGACGCTGGCAATGAGGCATTGGCCTGCATCCTCCGCAGACGGAACTACACCGTCAACGCTACCGGCCCAGGGGTCGAGGTACTAAAGGGCGATTCGAGTACGAGCGATGTTGTCGACGCGCTCTTCGATGCTGCGGTAGATGATCCACCACCCTTGGACAAGCTGCTTGCCGACGTCAGCAACCTGCAGCGCGAGAAATGGGACTGGGCATTGCCGGATGCCCTGCTGCGCAAGGCCTACGGGAGTCTCCATCTGGATATCAGCGAGGCGCTAGCGTGGGCCAAGTCGATTGCGAGGAATGAGCCGCACTGAACCACCTTCGCGATCGCCACATTATTCCATGCTCAATCTTTGGGATGAATCATGGACTGAGCCCTGCGATTTACCATTGTCGCAAGTCGCGCCTCACTGCCCTTGCATAGGCGGGTCAGGAACCCTGGAACGAATCGCCGCCTGCAAATGTGCCCCAACCTGCTCGCGCTCAGTCCTGGCCGGCGCCATGCCGAGGACGAACTCCACCACATCACGAGCCAGCCCGATATCTCCTTCGTCGGACAAGCCGCGCGCGACCTGCAGCCAGCCGCGGCGGCGTAACTTTGTCTGCCGGGAACGAGCCGATCCTCGGGAACGCATAGAGCTCGAACGAGCACAGGACTTCCTTGTGCCCAACCTTCTGCGGAACACAGTACTTCTCGTACCAGAACCTGAACAGTTGCTCGGCCGTCGGCGCCTTGACGATGGCCTGCTTTTCGAGCCGCCGCACGACCCTCGCCCCCGCAGGCGTTCCGTCTCCGCCCGCGCGGCAGCCAACGACATGCGGGGATAGGACCCCCCATCAGCAGGCGCTTGGTGTGCGGGCTACCGTTGTACCGGTAACGCACAAGGTATGAAACCTTACCGGTGGGCGACACACGAATCGTGAGCCCGTCCCGATCGGCGCGCTCCAGACGATCCGGGCGATGCCGCCGGTAATTAGCCTTCAGCCAGCTGTCGGTTACTCACATTTCCGCATCCCCGCAAGCGCTGTGTCCCTAATTTCGCCCAACTCCAGGGAGGCGATTCTAGGGACACATCTGGGGACACATCCACTCAGTCTCGGCGTGTCTTGGGGTATCGCGGCCTGTCAGAGGCAATCTTCACGAAAGGCTGGAAAACAAGGCATCTCGTGACGATTCTGTCTCAGCCTGTCCCTATTTTTCCGCCAGGGTATTACGCGGGTGGGAGATGAGGGGAAAGGTGCATCTTTTCCCGATCTCTCCAGCAATTGCGTCAGCCATACCAGTCCGTCACCAGGCGGGAAGCACATTCAAGGCGTTGATTTGCCGAATGGTACCCTATGCGTCTCAGCGCCGCAGCGGAGTGCCCAGCCCGCGTTCGCGCGCGCGGCGCCAGATCAGCTCGGCGACGGCCGCGTCGGCCAGTCCGCTGCCGGCAAAGATGAACGCCGCACGGCCGCGCGGCGCGGGCGGCGTGCGCAGCACCTCGGCAAGATCGGCGTCGAACGGGCCGTGGTGATTGAGCTGCTCACGGCTTTCGCGTGTCACGGGATCGATCTCGTCGCTGACGACCAGATCGAACGCCTCCAGCGAGGACGGCTGCCACGAGAAGCCCATGTCCACCATCGACACGAAGGCCTGCGGCGCAAGCCGGCGCGCATCCAGCATGCCAGTGGACGCAACCATGTTCTTAGGAATGGTGCTGACGACGATGTCCTGGCCTTCGATTGCGGCCTCGGGAGTGGAGCAGGCACGCGCGCCGTAGCCATCGGCCTGCGCCCGCCGCACCAGTTCACCGGCAGTCTGCCCATTGCGGCTGAACACAGTCAGTTCCGCCAGAGGATGCTGCAGGCGCAGCACGTCGTAATGCGCATGTGCCTGCCGGCCACTGCCGATCAGGCCGAGCCGCCGCGCCGGCACCGGCGCCAGCACCTGCGCGGCGGTGGCGGTCAGGGCCGCGGTGCGCACGGCGGTAAGCCAGGCACCATCCATCACCGCCAGCACCAATCCGGTCTGGACCTCGTGGAGCACCAGCAGCGGATTGTAATCCGGCAGGCCGCGCCGGCCATTGTCCGGGACATTGCCAAAGAGCTTGATCACCGCGACGCCCTCGATGGGCAGTGCGCCGCCCTTGGCGCAGAAGTGGGCGCCCGAATCAAGGCGCAGGTGCAGTGGCGCACCGATCGCCGCCTGCCGCTGCCCGAGCCGCACAAACGCCTGCCGGACAGCCGCCACCACCTCCGGCAGCCCGATGCCGCAGGCCGCGATGTCGGACGCACCGAGATACATCAGCGCCGGAAGGGAAGCGCTCGCCGCCGGCGTCGTCATCAGAACCTCTGCGGTGGATCGGTGTCCGCGATATGCCAGTTTGACATGAAGAATGGGCGTGCCGGGATCCTTGCCACACCCCGCCGCTGGCTGCACATGCGGCAGCGGCGTATAGTCGCAGCTGGAGATGGCGTTCCTCCCTAACCGCAGAGGGTCCTGAGCCCGCTGCTGATGACGCCTACAGAACCTGACCGCGGTCGGGGCTGTAGGCAGTTGCCGCCCCCGCCGCCGGTCAGCCCGATTCGTTCGAACGGATGACGTGGCACAAATGACCGCAATCTGGACCCAGGCCGCTTTGTGGATGGCGCTCGCGCTGGTTGCGACGCTGCTTGCCGTCGGGTTTCGCGTCGCGACGGCGCTTTCGGAGATCGTCGTCGGCACGATCGCGCAGCTGCTCATCGGCGCGGCATTCGGCACGGCAATCCTGGCCACCGACGCCAGCTGGCTGCAGTTCCTGGCCGGCGCCGGCGCCATCCTGCTGACCTTCCTGGCCGGTGCCGAGCTCGACCCGTCGGTGTTCCGCAGGCAATGGCGGCAGGCCCTTGCCATCGGCCTCGTGAGTTTCGCGGTGCCCTTTCTCGGCTGCGCGGCCGCGGCCCGCTGGCTGCTCGGCTGGGATCCGCTGGCGAGCTGGCTTGCCGGCATCGCGATGTCGACCACTTCGGTGGCCGTCATCTATGCGGTGATGCTCGAATTCGGCCTGAACATCACCGACTACGGCAAGGCCGTGCTCGCGGCCTGCTTCGTGACCGACCTCGCCACGGTCATAGGCCTGGGCCTCATTTTCGCGCCATTCACGGCGAAGACCCTGGTGTTCCTCGGCGCCGGCATCGTGGCCTTCGTGATCCTGCCGTGGCTGACGCCGCGCTTCTTCAAGCGCTTCGGCAACCGGCCCTCCGAACTGGAAGCGAAATACCTGATGATGTGCCTGTTCGGCCTCGGCGCGCTGGCCACCTGGGCGGACAGCGAGGCCGTGCTGCCCGCCTACCTGATCGGCATAGTGCTCGCCGGCACGGTGGGCAAGGACCACGCGCTGGTCCGCCGCCTGCGCACCCTCACCTTCGGCCTGCTGACGCCCTTCTACTTCATACGCGCGGGCTCGCTGGTGTCGCTGCCGTCGCTGGCCGCGGCGCCGGCCGCGTTCATGGTCCTGCTCGTTGCCAAGATGCTGACGAAGATAGTGGGCGTCTACCCGCTCACCCGCGCCCTGAAGTCGCCGCGGCAGGAGAGCATGTACACCACCATGCTGATGTCCACCGGGCTCACCTTCGGCACCATCTCGGCGCTGTTCGGCCTCTCGCACAAGATCATCACGCAGGCCCAGTACTCGGCGCTGGTGGCAGCCGTGATCGGCAGCGCCGTCGTCCCCACTCTCATTGCCAATGCCTTCTTCCTGCCACGACACCTGCTCGCCGCAGGCCCCGCGCAGTCGGCCGGATCCGCTGCGACAGCGCAGCGCCCACCACGGGACGAAGCAACATGATCAAGAAGATCCTGCTGGCCTATGACGGCTCCGCGGATGCACGCAGCGCGCTGCGCCATCACGGTGGTAAAGCGCCAGACCGCAAGGAAGCCATGACCTTTGCGCGACGCTGCCGCAACGGACAATATGTTTCACCGCAGACCGTGGCCTGAATTCGAGGAGCTGCCATGAAAGGCTATCAGCTGACGTTCTTCACCGAACAGAACCGCAAACGGGGCCACGAGCCTCTCGGCGAATGGCTGCTGAAATTCCTGATGAAAAACGGCGCCGTCGGCGCATCGCTGTTCAACGCTGCCGAAGGCGTCGACCACACCGGCCGCTTTCACTCCGCCCATTTCTTCGAGCTGGCCGACCAGCCGCTGATGATCACCGCTTCCTGCGACGAAGCGGCGTTCCAGCGTCTGATGAAGCTGCTGGCGGAGGAGGATTTCAGCCTGGCCTACGTGATCATCCCGGTCGAGTATGGTCACGTCGGCCGGGCTTGAATCAGGCACCGCCGCCCATGGGCTTGAGCCACTCCACGGTCGCAAGTCCCAGGAACGTCATGATCGCCGAGGCGGCAACATGGACGAGAATATGCGAACCGGCCCAGGCCACCGAGCCCTGCCTCAACAGCACCACCAGCTCGCTGGAGAACGTCGAAAAGGTCGTGAGTCCGCCGCAGAACCCCGTGATGACGAGCAGCCGCCACTCCGGAGCCAGGTTCGGCATGCTGGCAAACAGGCCCATCGCAAAACCGATGATGTAGCCGCCGACGAGATTGACGGCCAGCGTTCCCGGCGGAATCAGCGGAAAGAACCTGTTGAGCAGCAGTCCGCTCTGCCACCGCAGCAATGTACCCAATGCGCCGCCGATGCTGACCGCCAGGATCGATTTCCACATGAACCTGTCCTCTGTATGTCGCGAAACGGACAGGCTGCAATCAAAAAGCTACGCCCGCCGGCCGGCTCCAAGCGTAGGCATCATCAGCCGCGAAGCGGCGGTTAGCGGAGGAATGCCATCTCCTTGCGGGAAATTGTACGACGCCGCAATTCGGCCAGGCAATCGCCGCGATTGCCTGCGCGGCTAGCGCCGGGACTTGCCCAGCCGCTTGCGCAGCACCACCGCGTCCTCGCGTCCATCCACCGCCTGGTAGTAACCCTTGCGGATGCCGATCTGCGCAAACCCCCGGGACTGGTACAGACGCACGGCGACGGTGTTGGACGGGCGCACTTCCAGATACACGTCTTCGGCACCGGTCGACTTCGCGAACTCCAGCAGGTGCGCCAGCAGCGCGCCGCCGATGCCGCGGCAGCGGTAACGCTGGTCCATGCACAGGTTGAGCACATGCGCCTCGCCCGCGCCGCTGCTCATCACGGCATAGCCGATGATGAGGTGGTCCAGCTCCACGATGCAGCAGTAGTAGCCCACCCGCAGGCAGTCGCGGAAGATGCCTTCGCTCCACGGAAAAGCGTAAGAGGCGCGTTCCAGCGCGACGACGGCATCCACATCGTCGAACCCCATGTCCCGGATCAGGATCTCGGGCAGTGCACTCATGCGGAGCGTTCGCGGTACACGCGCCGCGCGAACTTCAGGTCTTCCCAGGCCTTGCGTTTCTCGCTGGGGGAACGCAGCAGGTAGGCCGGGTGATAGGTGATGACCAGCGGCGTGCGGGCGGCACCGAAGGCGTGCACATGGCCGCGCAGTCTGCCGATGGGCGTGTCGGTGGCCAGCAGGTTCTGCGCGGCGATGCGTCCCACGGCCAGCATGATGCGCGGCCGCAGCAGCGCGATCTGACGCTCCAGATACGGCAGGCATTGCGCGACCTCCGCGGGCTGGGGATCGCGATTGTTCGGCGGCCGGCACTTGAGCACATTGGCGATGAACACCTGCTCGCGTTCCAGCCCTATGCCGCGCAGCATCGAGTTGAGCAGCTGGCCGGCGCGGCCGACGAAGGGCTCTCCCCGGCGATCCTCCTCGGCGCCCGGCGCCTCGCCGACGATCAGCCAGTGCGCATTGCGGTTGCCCACCCCGAAGACGGTGTGGGTACGGCCCTGGTGCAGCGGACAGCGCGTGCACACGGCCACTTCGGCGGCCACCTGCTCCCAGGAATCCGGATCCGGGATGGCCGCGGCGGCAGCGATGCAGGCGGGCGCCGGATCCTGCGCGGCAAAGAGTTCCGGCGCAGGAGGCGGGTCATCGCCCTGCTCCTGCCTTTGATCACGGCCGTGGCGCAGCCGCCAGTCTTCCACGCCCAGCGCCTTGAGGTAGGCGGCGCGATCGCGCACGGCTACCCTTCTCCGGCCGGGCCGTCGCGGCGGCTGCGGCGCAGGCGGCGCAGCAGCCATGTCAGCGGCCCCGACAAGGCATAGCCGCCGAAGATCAGCAGCAGGCTCAGCGGCGCATGGCTCACGACCACGACGATGCCCACCGGCACCAGCACCAGCGTCGCGAACCGCACCGGACCTTCGAGATTGATCTGCTTGAAGCTGTTGTAGCCGAAGCTGCTTACCATGAGTGCACCGGCCGCGGCGGTGATCAGCAGCGCGATGATGAGCCCCACCAGGCCCGGCTCATGCCAGCCGCTGGCAGACCAGATGAAGGCCGAGACGATGGCCGCCGCCGAAGGGCTGGGCAGGCCCTCGAAGAAATGCTTGTCGGCACCGGCCCGGGTATTGAAGCGGGCCAGACGCAGCGCCGCGCAAACGGCATAGAAGAACGCGGCGAGCCAGCCCAGCCGGCCCCAGACATTGCCGTATTCGAACAGGCGCGCCACGCCCCACTGGTACGCGACGATCGCCGGCGCGAGGCCGAAGGACACCATGTCCGCGAGGCTGTCGTATTCCTTGCCGAAGGCGCTCTCGGTGCGCGTGAGCCGCGCCGTGCGCCCATCGAGCGTATCGAACAGCATTGCGACGAACACGGCGAAGCCCGCGCGCTCGAAATTGCCGTCGATCGCGGCGACGATGGCGTAGAACCCGGAGAACAGGCAGCCCGTCGTCAGCAGGTTCGGCAGCAGGTAGATCGCGCGGCTGCGCGGGCGTTCCGGCAGGTTTTCAGGGTCCATAGGCTGCCGCGATGATAGGCTTAAGGGCTACCCAGCCACAAATTCCCGGCCCACCCGCCAGCCATTGCATCCATGCGCCTTTCCCAGTATCCGATCAACACCACCAAGGAAACCCCCTCCGAAGCCGAAGTCGTCAGCCACAAGCTGATGCTGCGCGCGGGGCTCATCCGCCGCCTCGCCGCCGGCATCTACAGCTTCCTGCCCATGGGCCTCAGGAGCGTGCGCAAGGTGGAACGCATCATCCGCGAGGAGATGGACCGCGCCGGCGCGCTGGAGCTGCTGATGCCGGCCGTGCAGCCCGCGGAGCTGTGGCAGGAGTCGGGCCGCTGGGAGCAGTACGGCCCCGAACTGCTGCGCCTCAAGGACCGGCACGAGCGCGACTTCGTGATCGGCCCCACCCACGAGGAAGTGATCACCGACATCGCGCGGCGCGAGCTCAGGAGCTACCGCCAGCTGCCGGTGAACTTCTACCAGATCCAGATGAAGTTCCGCGACGAGATCCGGCCGCGCTTCGGCGTGATGCGCGGCCGCGAATTCATCATGAAGGACGCCTATTCCTTCCATGCCGACCAGGCCTCGCTCGCCGCGGGGTACGAGGCCATGAAGCAGGCCTACACGCGCATGTTCGAGCGCATGGGCCTGACCTTCCGCGCGGTACGGGCCGACAACGGCTCCATCGGCGGCACGGCTTCGGAGGAATTCCAGGTGCTGGCCGATTCCGGCGAGGACGCCATCGCGGTGTCGGATGCGGACGACTATGCCGCGAATCTCGAGCTCGCGCCGGCATTGCCGCCCCAGGATCCCCGGCCGGCGCCCTCGCAGGCCCTGCAGCAGGTTCCCACACCAGGCGCGCGCACCATCGACGAGGTGTCGAAACTGCTGGGCGTGGAGCCGGCGCGCTGCGTGAAAACGCTGATCGTCGACGGCAGCGACGGGGCAACCGTGGCGCTGGTGCTGCGCGGCGATCACGAACTCAATGCAGTCAAGGCGCAGAAAATCCCCGGCGTCGCCAACCCGCTGCGCATGGCAACGCCGGCGCGGGTGCGCGAGGCTGCCGGCACCGAGCCGGGCTACATCGGGCCCCGGGGCCTTGCCATGCGCGTGATCGCCGATCACGCGGCACTGGCGCTCGCAGATTTCGTCTGCGGCGCCAATGCCAGGGACGAGCATCTCACCGGCGTCAACTGGGAGCGCGACCTGCCTGCCGCCGAGGCGGCCGACCTGCGCAATGTGGTCGCCGGAGACCCCAGCCCCAGCGGCCACGGCAGGGTGCAGATCCGCCGCGGCATCGAGGTAGGCCATATCTTCCAGCTGGGCCGCAAGTACAGCGAGGCCATGCAGGCCACGGTGCTGGACCCGGCGGGCAAGGCGCTCACGCCGCTGATGGGCTGCTACGGCATAGGTGTGACGCGCATCGTGGCAGCAGCCATTGAACAGAATCACGATGACAAGGGAATCATCTGGCCCGAACCCATCGCCCCCTTCACCGTGCTGCTGGTCACGCTCAATCACGACCGTTCCGAACCGGTGCGCAGGCTGGCCGACGAGCTGTATGCCGCTCTCGGAGCAGCCGGCATCGATGTCCTTTATGACGACCGCGACGCGCGCCCCGGCGTGAAGTTCGCCGATGCAGAGCTGCTGGGCATCCCGCACTGCATCGTGATCGGAGATCGCGGCATCGCCGCCGGCCGCCTGGAATACCGCCACCGACGCTCGGGCACCACCGAGGAGATCGCCGCGAATGATGTGCTGGCCGAAATCCGGCGACGCCTCGCGGCCGTCTGAGAGCCGTCCGCGGGGCCGCAGCCTGCCGCTGCTGCTCGCGGCGCTGCTGCTCACCGCCACGGCGCAGACCCGGGCCGATGCACAACGCGACCCGGAGCTGAAGGGCGTGCTGGCCAAGGCCATCGCCAGCGCCGAGTGCTTTCCCGACAAGTACGACTCGGCCGTGTGGTTCACGCTGATGGAGCCGAAGCTGCGGCGCATCGTGCAGGACACGGACGAGCGCATGCTCATCCTCAGCACCGCCTACTGCGAGGCACATCGCCCGGGCGAGCAGCGCCTGCCGCCGGGGCTCATCATGGCGGTGATCGATGTCGAGAGCCGCTTCAACCGCTGGGCGGTGTCTTCCGCCGGCGCCGTGGGCCTCATGCAGGTGATGCCTTTCTGGCCCGCTGAACTGGGCATGCGGCGTCACCAGCTGGTGCAGATCGAGGCCAACATGCGCATGGGCAGCGCCATCCTGCGCTTCTACCTGCAGCGCGAGCGCAACGACGTGCGCCGCGCGCTGGCGCGCTACAACGGCAGCGTGGGCCGGCGCGAATATCCGGATCTGGTCGTGGGCCGCTGGACGCGTTACTGGAACGGCGCTGATGACCTCGGCACGCAGCCCCGGACGGCGGCGCGATGACCGAGCTGCTGGTCCTCTACTACTCGCGCCATGGCACCACCGAAGCGCTGGCGCGCCAGATCTGCCGCGGCGTGGACTCGGTCGATGACTGCCGTTCGCGCCTGCGCAGCCTGCCGCCGGTGAGCGCGGACAATGAGCGCCCGGTGAAAACCGTGCCCGACAGTGGCGCGCCCTGGGCGACGCTCGAGGATCTCACGGCCACCGACGGCCTGCTGCTGGGCAGCCCGACGCGCTTCGGCAACATGGCCGCGCCGGTGAAGCATTTCCTCGACCAGACTTCCTCGCTGTGGCTGAAGGGTGGCCTCGCCGGCAAGCCGGCCGCAGTCTTCACTTCCACGCAGACCATGCACGGCGGCCAGGAGAGCACGCTGCTGTCGATGATGCTGCCGCTATTGCACCAGGGCATGCTCATCGTCGGCCTGCCCTTCACCGAGCCCCTGCTGTCGACCACGCGCTCCGGCGGCTCTCCCTACGGCGCCTCGCATGTGCAGATAGCTGCGGAAGACGGCCGGCTTTCCGCCGACGAGCAGCAGCTGGCGCAGGCGCTGGGGCGCCGGGTCGCCACCCTCGCGCGCACGCTCAAGGCAGGCCGCAAGCCTGGCGGATGAAGGGCACGGTGAGCCGTCGCTGCTCGCGCAGCGAGGCCGCATCCAGGCGATCCAGCGCTGCCACCAGGCTCGCCATGTCCCGCGGCAGACGCCGCTGCAGGTATTGCGCGGCCTCCACGGGAAGAGTGAGCCCGCGCTGCTCCGCATGCCGTTGCAGGGCCTCGATCTGCAGCGCATCGTCCAGCGGCGCCAGCGGCAGCGCCAGCAGGTGCTGCAGCCGCGAACGCAGGTCCGGCAGCTGCCACTGCAGGGCGCCGGGAGGCAGCGACGAGGCGAAAATCACGCGCACGCCTGCCGCCTCGCAGTCGTTGTAGAGCCGGAACAGCGCCTGCTCCCAGCCCGCATCACCGACCACGGCATCCAGGTCGTCCACTGCCAGCAACGGCAAGGTATCGGCCCCTTCCAGCACGCCCGGCCCCGCAGGTCCGAGCAGGCGCAGCGGCAGGTACGCGCTCACCGGCTGCGCGGCACAGCAGGCCTGCAGCAGATGCGACTTGCCGCTGCCCGCGG
Organism: Steroidobacteraceae bacterium; assembly: GCA_049841155.1. Lineage (GTDB taxonomy): Bacteria > Pseudomonadota > Gammaproteobacteria > Steroidobacterales > Steroidobacteraceae > ZC4RG30. The sequence continues at coordinate 129,878 of JASGHI010000003.1, read as the reverse complement.
GACCATGGACCAGCAAGGTGCGCAGGCCGCTGCCATCGGCAAAGGCAGCGAGCGCGGTGGCCGCCGCCGAATCCGGCGGCCACACGAAACTGGCGAAGGTCGCACGGTCCTGCAGCCGCACGCCCAGGGACAGCTGCTGCATCTCAGGCACGCTGCTCGATCGCGGCGACGCGCTCATTGGCGCGCCGCGTGAAGCGCGAGACATAGTCGATGCCGCTGGCCAGCGTGGTCGTCAGCACCACCAGCGCCAGCGCTTCGAGCACCTCGCGCGGCGGCACGCCAGTGGCGCTGGCGAGGATCACGGCCAGCAGATAGGCGATCTGCACGCCGGTGTTGATCTTGCTGATCACCGTCGGCCGGCCGTGCAGCGGCCCGAACCACAGGCGGTAGATCAGCGCGCCGCCGGCAATGACGAGATCACGCGCCACCGCCACCGCAGCAACCCACCACGGCGCGATGTCCAGCCAGGCCGCCGCGACGAACACCGAAACCAGCAGCAGCTTGTCGGCCGCGGGGTCGAGCAGGCGGCCCAGATCCGACGTCCAGCCAAAGCGCTTGGCAAGGTAGCCGTCGAGCGCATCGGACACCGCCGCCACGCTGAACAGCCCGAGGATGAGCACCTGCTCGCCATCCCGCATGGCCAGGACCAGCGGAATGATCAGCGCGATGCGGAACAGGCAGATGAGGTTGGGTATGTGGCGCATGGCGCGGGACCGTCGGAGCTCCTATACAATACCCCAAGCCCCTCCCCAGCCGACACCGCAGACTTGCCCATGACTTCTCCCCAGGGACTGACCTACCGGGACGCCGGTGTCGACATCGATGCCGGCGACGAACTCGTCGAGCGCATCAAGCCGCTGGTACGCCGCACCCAGCGTCCGGAGGTGCTGGCCGGCGTCGGCGGCTTCGGCGCCCTCGTGGCCCTGCCGCAGCGCTACCGCGAACCCGTGCTGGTGTCGGGCACCGACGGCGTGGGCACCAAACTGCGCCTGGCCATCGACACCGGCCGCCACGAGCGCATCGGCATCGATCTGGTCGCCATGTGCGTGAACGACGTCGCCGTGCAGGGCGCCGAGCCGCTGTTCTTCCTCGACTACTACGCCACCGGCAAGCTCGACGTCGCAGTAGCCGAATCCGTGGTCGGCGGCATCGCCGAGGGCTGCCGCCAGGCCGGCTGCGCGCTGGTGGGCGGCGAAACGGCGGAAATGCCGGGCATGTATCACGGTGCGGACTACGACCTCGCGGGCTTCTGCGTGGGAGTGGTCGAACGCAGCCGGATCATCGACGGCAGCCAGGTGCGCGCCGGCGATGCCGTCATCGGCATGGCCTCCTCCGGCGTGCATTCCAACGGCTATTCGCTGGTGCGCAAACTCATCCAGCTCTCCGGCGCCGACGCCACGACCGAACTCGACGGCCGCCGGCTGTTCGACCGCCTGCTCGAACCCACCCGCATCTATGTGCGCAGCATGCTGGCGCTGGCTGCGGCGCTGCCCGTGCACGGCTTCGCGCACATCACCGGCGGCGGTCTCACCGACAACATTCCGCGCGTGCTGCCCTCCGACCTCGATGCCGTGCTGGAACGGCGCAGCTGGCACCGCGATCCGGTGTTCGAGTGGCTGGCCCGCACCGGCTCGATCGCTGCGGCGGAGATGTACCGCACCTTCAACTGCGGGCTGGGCATGGTCGCCATCGTGCCCGCGGATCGTGCCGACGAGGCACTGGCGCTGCTCACCGCCCAGGGCGAACAGGCCACGCGCGTGGGCGAGATACGCGCCGGCAACGGCCAGGCCATCGTCCTGGAATGAGCGCACCGGCCGCACCGCCGCTACAGCTCGCGGTGCTGATTTCGGGGCGTGGCAGCAACATGCTGGCCATCGCGCGCGCCTGCGCGTCGGGGTACATCGCCGGCCGCATCGTCACCGTCATCGGCGACCGCGTCGGCGCCACCGGGCTTGCCGCAGCGCGCGAACTGGGCCTTGCGACGAAGCTGGTGGACGCCAGCACCTGGCGCGGCCCCGCCGGCTTCGACCGCGCAGGCTTCGAAGCGGCGCTGCGGCAGCAGATCGATGCCGCCGGCGCCGACCTCGTGGTGCTCGCCGGCTTCATGCGCGTGCTGTCCGCGGACTTCGTGCATCGGTACACGGGCCGGATCCTCAACATCCACCCCTCGCTGCTGCCGGCCTATCCCGGGCTCGACACCCATGCGCGCGCGCTGGCCGCCGGCGACCGAGAACATGGCGCCAGCGTGCACTACGTGACCCCCGAGCTCGACGCCGGCCCGCCGCTGCTGCAGGCCCGCGTGCCGGTACTGCCCGGCGATACGGTGGACAGTCTTTCAGCGAGGGTTCACGCAGTGGAGCACAAGATCTATCCTGAAGTGATCCGCTGGATTGCTGCCGGCCGCCTGCACTGGTGCGCAGGCCGGCCGCAGCTGGACGGTGTGGTGCTCGACGGGCCCCGCCAGTGGGCCGAGGACTAGAGAATGCGTCTGGGAACCGTGCTGCTTGCAGGATTCGCCGCCGCCGGCGCGCCGCTGCTCGGCGCGGCCGAGCTGCGGCCATTCACCGCGAGCTACAACGTCAGCTGGCATGGCATGAGCGCCGGCAACAGCCAGCTGCAGCTCGAGCAGCTCGGCGACGGCACCTGGCGCTACAGCTCGCGCAACCGCGCCCGCGGCATTTTCCGCATTGCACTGCCGTCGGAGCTGAGCCAGCGAAGCCTGTTCACGCTGCAGGACGACCAGGTGCAGCCGCTGCGCTTCGAAGCCGATGATGGCAGCGACAGCAGCAGCAAGGGGGACGCCGACCTGCGCTTCGACTGGAACCGCGGTCGCGTCACGGGCCGCAGCGGCGGCAAGGACGTCGACCTGCCGCTGACGCCGGGCCTGCAGGACGCCATGTCCATCCAGGTGTCGCTGATGCATGCGCTGCTGCGCGGCGGCACGCCCCAGCGCTTCAGCATGCTCGATGGCGACCGCGTGAAGGAATATGTCTATACGCGCGAGGGCAGCGAGACGCTCGCCACCGCCCTCGGCAGCCACGAGACCGTCATCTTCCGCAGCGCGCGCCCCGACTCCACCAGCGGCACCTGGTTCTGGTGCGCGCCGGACCTGGGCTACCTGCCCGTGAAGGTGGAGCGGCGCGACGGCCGCAAGGTGGAATGGTCGATGTCACTGCTCGAAGCCCACGTGGACTGAAGGGCTCAGGCCTTCGGCAGCGTCACGCCTTTCTGGCCCTGGTATTTGCCGCCGCGGTCGCGGTAGGACGTGCCGCAGACCTCGTCCGACTCGAAGAACAGCATCTGCGCCACGCCCTCGTTGGCGTAGATCTTCGCCGGCAGCGGCGTGGTGTTGGAGAACTCCAGCGTCACATGCCCCTCCCACTCGGGCTCCAGCGGCGTCACGTTGACGATGATGCCGCAGCGCGCATAGGTGGACTTGCCCAGGCACACCACCAGCACATTGCGCGGAATGCGGAAGTATTCCACGGTGCGCGCCAGCGCGAAGGAATTGGGCGGAATGATGCACACCTCCGAATCGACATCGACGAAGCTCTGCGGATCGAACTTCTTCGGATCGACGATGGTGCTGTTGATGTTGGTGAAGATCTTGAACTCGCGCGCGCAGCGCACGTCGTAGCCATAGCTCGAAGTGCCGTAGGAAACGATGCGGCCACCGTCCCGCTCGCGCACCTGCCCCGGCTCGAAGGGCTCGATCATGCCGTGCTCGGCCTGGCGGCGGATCCAGTGATCGGACTTGATGCTCATCGGCGCTCCTCGACGACAATGCTGCCGAACATGCCGCTGCGGTCCGGCGGCCGGCGCGCCAGGGCGCCGGCCGTGTTGCGCGCCAGCTCGCGCAGCGCGCGCGCGCGCGCGGCAGTGTCCGGCGCAGCGACGATCGTGGGACGGCCGCCATCGGTCTCGTCGCGGATCTGCGCATCCAGCGGCAGACGGCCGAGCAATGTCACGTTCGCCTCGCGCGCCAGACGCTCACCGCCGCCGGCACCGAAGATGGCATCCTCGTGCCCGCAGGCAGAACAGACATGGGTGGCCATGTTCTCGACGACACCGAGCACTGAGATACCTGTTTTTTCAAACATTTTCAAACCCTTACGAGCATCTGCTACAGCAATTTCTTGTGGTGTTGTGACGATCACCGCACCGGCCACCGGTACCCGCTGGGCCAGCGTCAGCTGCAGGTCACCGGTGCCCGGCGGCATGTCCACCACCAGATAATCGAGTTCGCCCCATTCGGTTTCGGAAAGCAGTTGCGTGAGCGCCTGCGTGACCATGGGGCCGCGCCACACCGCAGGCTGATTCGCATCGATGAGCAGGCCGATGGACATCAGCTTCAGGCCCTGCGCGCTCACCGGCACGATGCGCTTGTTGTCGCGCGTTTCGGGGCGGGTGCCGCCGGCAACGCCCAGCATCAGCGGCTGGCTGGGGCCGTAGATGTCGGCATCGAGCAGCCCCACGCGCGCGCCGGCAGCGGTCCAGGCCAGCGCCAGATTCACCGCCACTGTGGACTTGCCCACGCCGCCCTTGCCGGAAGCCACCGCGACGATGTTGCCGATGCCCGGCAGCGGCTTGAGCGGCTTCTGCACCGCATGCGGCCGGATGGACGCAGCAAGCTCCAGCACCAAAGGCAGGGTCACACCGCGATCGGCAAGGCGCGCGGCAAGCCGCGCCGCCAGCTCCTCTCGCAGATCGCCCACGGGCACCGGCAGCTCCAGCGCCAGCATCAGCTGTGCATTCCGCACGCCGAGCTCGCGGATCGCTCCGAGCTCGGCGAGGCTGCGTCCGATCGCTGGAACCTCGAAACCTTCGAGCGCCTGTCTGGCCGCCGTGGCCACGGCATCGGGGGACTGCATGCGGCCTCCGGGGGAAAGGGCTGCTGATTCTAGGCATTGGCGTGATCCGTGTCATCGCGCCGGCGACGGCGGCGCGGCAGCCTGTGGCATAATTTGCCCGACATTCAGGGACTCCGGCCACGAGCAGAATGAGCTTTTTCACCAACCTGCGGTCCGACCGGCTGATCACGCAGATCAAGTCCTCCAGCGAACCGCTGGGCGCAGAAACGCTCAAGTCGGTCGCCAAGCTCAAGGGACTGGGCCCGGGCGCCATCGAGCCCGTCATCCAGGCACTGGCCGATGCCGACAAGAACGCCACGGTGGCGCTGGTGGATGTGCTGGCCTCTCTGGTCAGCAACAAGACCTTCCCGCAGTTCGTGAAGGGCCTGATCGAGGGCGGTCCCCGCATCTCCTCCGGCATCGCCTGGGCATTGACCAGCAGCCGCAATTATTCGCCGCAGCTGCTGCTCGAGGCGCTGCAGACCAAGGGCGTCTCCAAGTCGTCGCTGCTGGAAGTGATCCAGATGCAGCGCGACCGCTTCGGCGTGCGCGAACTGCTCAACGCCGCCTACGCCCAGGAAGCCAACGAGAAGGCCGCCCTGTTCCGCATCATCGGCGAGCTCGCCACGCCCGACAGCATCCCGGATCTGGCAAGCCGGCTGGAAGGCAAGGACCCGATCGCGAGGATGCACATCATCAACATCCTCTCGCGCTTCAACCGCCCCGAGGTCAGACAGGCACTGCAGGCACAGCTGCGGGATCCGAACAAGATGATCCGCTCGGCAACGCTGGCGGCGCTGTCGAGGATGGAGGGACCGGTCGACGTCGCGGCCGTCTGCCAGCTGCTGCGCGACCAGGAGATCGACGTCCAGAACCGCGCCATCGACGTGCTGATCCGCGCCAAGGATCCGGAGACCGTCAAGCACCTGATCGGCGCGCTCAAGGACGAAAACGAATATGCGCGCCGCGCCGCCGTCGAGGTGCTGAACGAAATAGGCGACGCCAAGTCGGTGAAGTACCTGCTGGACGCCATCAAGGACGACGACTGGTGGGTGCGCAGCCGCGCCGGCGACGCGCTGGGCAAGATCGGCGGCCCCAAGGTGATCGACGCCGTGCTGCAGCTGGTGCGCGACCAGGACGACAACATCCGCCGCACCGCCATCGAGATCCTCAACCAGACCAAGGACGAGCGCGCAGTCGCCCACCTGATCGACGCCACCCGGGACAAGGACTGGTGGGTGAGCGAGCGCGCGGTGGATGCGCTGGCCGAAATCGGCAATCCGAAGGCATTGCCGCGCCTGGTCGAGATGCTGCAGACCACGCCGGCCAAGTCGCTGCCGGTGGTGATCCGCGCCATCAGCCGCCTCGGCGACCACCGCCTGGTGGACACGCTGCTGCCCTACCTTTCCCGCCCCGAGAAGGAACTGCGCATCGAGGCCATCCAGGCGCTGGCCAAACTCAGCGACGAACGCCGCGCCGAGCATGTCCAGCTGCAGCTGCAGGCACAGGCGCAGAACCCGGATGCCACCATCGCGAGCGCCGCGGGCGCGGCGCTCAACGAGCTGCGGCTGCGCCTGGCAGGCGGCACCTCAGCACGCTCCGGCGTTGCCGGCGCCTCCGCGACGGGCGCGGGCGCAGGCTCCGCGCCGGCCGCGGAGCTGTCGCGCTCGGTGCCCATGAACGAGGCCGAACTCAAACCCATGCTGCGCCAGGTCGAGCAGGGCACTCCGGTCAAGCTCGACATCGGCAACCTGCGCAGCGGCGACATCATCGAGGGCCGCTACAAGTACATCGAGCGCATCGGCAAGGGCGCCTTCGGCACCGTGCTGCTGATGGAAGACACGGTGGTCGATGACCGCCTGATTCTCAAGTTCCTGAACCCGAACGTCTCCGAAGACGAGGAGATGATGAAGCGCTTCGTGCATGAGCTGCGCTACTCGCGCAAGATCACGCACAAGAACGTCATCCGCATCTACGACTTCCTGCACATCCAGGGCAACTACGCCATCTCGATGGAGTACTTCCCCTCGCATACGCTGGGGGCGGAAGTCGTCGACGAGAAGCCGGTGGAGACCAAGCGCGCGGTGCAATTCGGCATCGACATCTGCACCGGCATGGCGGTGGCGCACCAGGTCGGCATCATCCACCGCGACCTCAAGCCCGCGAACGTGCTGATCAACAAGGAAGGGCTGCTCAAGATCGTGGACTTCGGCGTAGCCGCCGCGCACCGCGAGGGCGACACGCAGCTGACCAAGACCGGCTACGTGATCGGCTCGCCCAAGTACATGGCCCCGGAGCAGATCCTTGGCCGCAAGGTCGACGAGCGCGCCGACATCTATGCCGTCGGCGTGATCCTCTACGAACTCTTCACCGGCGTGCCGCCCTATTCCCGCGGCGACCACATGGCGGTGATGTACCAGCACGTCCAAGGCAAGGCGCGCACCCCGCAGGAGATCAACCCGAAGCTGCCGCCCGGCCTCTCGGACCTGATCTTGAAGGCGATGGCGGTGGACAAGGCCAAGCGCTTCCAGAGCATGGACGAACTGCGCACCGCCCTCGAACGCTTCCTGTAGGACTCACATGGCCCGCATCGATGCCTTCCTGAAACTCGGCATGCAGCAGGGCTGCTCGGACATCCACCTCGCGGTGGGCGTGCCGCCCATGCTGCGCATGTACGGCGACCTCATTCCGATCAAGTTCCGCGACCTGCGCGACACCGAGCTCGAGGGCTATCTCACCGAGATCCTCACGCCCTCTCAGGCGCAGCACTTTGCCGGCGGCAACGACATCGATTTCTCCTATGTCTCCACCGATGGCGGACGCTTCCGCGTCAACGTGTTCCGCAAGGACAGCGGCATCGGCGCCACCTTCCGCGCCATCCCCACCGAGATCCCGAGCATCGACAAGCTCGGCCTGCCGCCGGTGGTGAAGAAGCTCTGCGACTACCACCAGGGCATGATCCTGGTCACCGGCTCCACCGGTTCGGGCAAGTCCACCACGCTGGCGGCGATGATCGACCTGCTCAACACCACCCGCAAGCTCAACATCATCAGCCTCGAAGACCCCATCGAGTTCGTCCACCGCAGCAAGCAGAGCCAGGTGATCCAGCGCGAGCTCGGCACGCACCTGCCCACCTTCGCCGAAGGTGTGCGTGCGGCCATGCGCGAGGATCCGGACGTGATCCTGGTCGGCGAGATGCGCGATGCCGAAACCATCTCCATGGCGATGACGGCGGCCGAGACCGGCCACCTGGTGCTCGGCACCCTGCACACCACCGGCGCGGTGAAGACCATCGACCGCATCATCGACGCACTGCCCATCGAGGAGCGCGAGCAGACCAAGAGCTTCCTGTCGCAGAGCCTGCTGGCCGTGGTCACACAGGTGCTGGTCAAGACCGCCGACAGCCAGGGCCGCAAGGCCATCTGCGAGGTCATGGTGATGACCAAGGCCATCGCCAAGCTCATCCAGACGGACCAGACGCACCAGGTCCCGAGCCAGCTGCAGACCGGCCGCGAGTTCGGCATGCAGATGCTCGACCAGGCGCTGTATGCCGCCGTGCAGGCCAAGGAGATCGATCCCGACCACGCCTACTCCTTCGCCAACGACAAGCGGCTGCTGTCCAAGTTCGTCACCGACACCTCGCTGCTGCCCAAGCTGGATGCGCCGGCCACGGGTGGGAACTGATCATGGCGCGCATCGACGAGTTCCTGACCGAAGTGCTGCAGCGGCGCGGCTCGGACCTGCACTTCCTCGCCGGCGACCCGCCGCGCATCCGCCTGCACGGGGATCTCGGCCCGCTGCGCCAGGAACGACTGACGGCCGACTTCGTGCGCGAGGCGCTGTACGAGATCATGCCGCCCAAGGCCGCGCAGCGCTTCGAGGCGCATGACGGCGCGGACTTCGCCTACAGCCTCGGCGACCTGGGCCGCTTCCGCGTCAACGTGATGCGCCAGCTCAACGGCATGGGGGCGGTGTTCCGCTCCATTCCTTCCAAGGCGCTGACCATGGAGGAGCTGAAGCTCCCCGAGTCGGTGCGCAACCTCGCCAAGGCACCCAACGGCCTCATCCTGGTCACCGGCAAGACCGGCTCGGGCAAGTCCACGACGCTTGCGGCCATGATCGACGACATCAACAAGCGCAAGAAGGGTCACATACTCACCATCGAGGACCCGATCGAGTTCGTGCACCAGCGCCGCAACTGCCTCATCAGCCAGCGCGAGATCGGCCTGCATGCGCCGAACTTCGCCGCAGCGCTGCACTCGGCATTGCGCGAGGACCCGGACGTCATCCTGGTCGGCGAGATGCGCGACCTGGAAACCATCAGCATCGCCGTGACGGCGGCCGAAATGGGCATCCTGGTGATGGGCACGCTGCACACCAACGGCGCGGCCCAGACCGTGGACCGCGTGATCAATGTCTTTCCTTCCGACAAGCAGTCGCATGTGCGCACCATGCTTTCGACATCGCTGCGCGGCGTCATTTCGCAGCAGCTGCTGCAGAAAGCCGACGGCGGCGGCCGCGTCGCCGCCCTGGAGATCCTCGTGAACACCGCCGCCGCCGCAAACCTCATCCGCCAGGGAAAACTGGACCAGCTCGAGAACACCATGCAATCCGGCGCCCAGTTCGGCATGCGCACCATGGACAGCTCCATCCAGGCGCTCTATGAGCAGAAGATCGTGTCGGGCAAGGAGGCCTACAAGAAGGCCATCAACAAGGCGCGCTTCGAATCCGTGAAGGACCAGACCTGATGGCCGTGCGCCGCATACTCGTCACGCACGCGCTGCCGTACGCGAACGGCGCGCTGCATCTGGGGCACATGGTCGAATCGGTGCAGACCGACATCTGGGTGCGCTTCCAGCGGCTGCGCGGACACAACTGCATTTTCGTCTGCGCCGAGGACTGCCACGGCACGCCGATCATGATCCGCGCGCAGCAGGACGGCATCACGCCCGAGCAGCTCATCGCCGCATCGGCCGCCGACCACCAGCGCGACTACGCCGGTTTTGCCATCACCTTCGATCACTTCCACTCCACGCACTCGGAGGAGAACCGGCACTACTCCTACGAGCTGTACCAGGCGCTGGTGCGGCGCGGCGCCATCGCCCGCCGCACCATCGAACAGGCCTTCGACGAACAGGCCGGGATGTTCCTGCCGGACCGTTTCGTGCGCGGCACCTGCCCGCGCTGCGGCACCCCCGACCAGTACGGCGATTCCTGCGAGAACTGCGGCGCCACCTATTCGCCCGCCGACCTGAAGGATGCCGTTTCCACAGTGACCGGCACGCGCCCGGTGCTGCGCAGTTCCGAACATCTGTTCTTCCGGCTCGGCCAGTTCGAACAGGACCTGCGCCACTGGCTGGCCCATCATGCCCTGCAGCCGGCCGTCCGCGCCAAGCTCGACGAGTGGTTCGAGGCGGGCCTCAAGGACTGGGACATCTCGCGCGACGCGCCCTATTTCGGCTTCGAGATCCCCGACGCTCCGGGCAAGTATTTCTACGTGTGGTTCGATGCGCCGATCGGCTACATCGGCAGCTTCGCCGCACTGGCCGCCAAACGTGGCCTCGATTTCGACGCCTACTGGAAGGCCGGCGCCACGACCGAACTGCATCACTTCATCGGCAAGGACATCAGCTACTTCCACACGCTGTTCTGGCCGGCCGTGCTGCATGGCGCCGGCTACCGCTGGCCCACCGGTGTGCATGTGCACGGCTTCCTCACCGTCGACGGCCAGAAGATGTCCAAGTCCCGCGGCACCTTCATCACGGCGCAGCGCTATCTGGAACTGCTGCCCGCCGACCCGCTGCGCTACTACTTCGCGGCGAAGCTCGGCAACGGCCTCGACGACATCGATCTGAACCTCGATGACTTCACCGCCCGCGTGAATTCCGACGTGGTGGGCAAGCTCGTCAACATCGCCAGCCGCTGTGCGCCGTTCGTGGAACGCGCCGGCGGCCGACTTGCCGATGCACTGCCCGATCCGCAGCTGTACCGGCAGTTCACTGCGGCAGCCGACGGCGTCGCGGCACTGTTCGAAGGCCGCGACTATGCAGGCGCCATCCGCGAGATCATGCAGCTGGCCGACCGCGCCAACCAGTACGTGGACCAGCAGAAGCCCTGGGTGCTCGCCAAGGACCCTGCACGCCTCGAAGAGGCACGCGCCGTCGCAACGCAGGCCATCAACCTGTTTCGCGTGCTGATGACCTGGCTGGCGCCCGTGCTCCCCGGCATTGCCGCGAAGGCCGAAAGCTGGCTCGGCGCGGGCACGCTGTCGCGCTGGGACAGCATCGGCGCACCGCTGCTGGGCATCGCCATCGGCAAGTATCCGCAGCTGGCCACGCGCGTGGACCCGGCGGTGGTGAAGCAGCTGGTGGCCACGCAGGGTACACCGGCGACGCAGAAACCCGCCGGCACCAAAGCCGCCACCGGCCAGCCGGCCACCGCCTCCGCAATACCCGCCCAGGACAAGCCCATCATCAGCATCGATGATTTCGCCAGACTCGACCTGCGCGCCGCGAAGGTAATCGCCGCCGCGCGTGTCGAGGGCTCCGACAAGCTGCTGCAGCTCACGCTGGACCTGGGATCGGAACAGCGCAATGTATTCTCCGGCATCGCTGCAAGCTATGCGCCCGAACAGCTCGTCGGCCGCCATGTGGTGATGATCGCGAACCTGGCGCCGCGCAAAATGCGCTTCGGCGTTTCCGAGGGCATGGTGCTGTGCGCCAGCGGCCCTAAGGAGCAAGGCGAAGGCGTGTTTCTGCTGGGCGCCGATGCCGGCGTGCAGCCTGGCATGAAGATCACTTGAAGCGCGAGCAGGTCGTCGCACTGTACTCCGCGCTGCGCGAGGCTAACCCGGAACCGCGCAGCGAACTGGAATACCGCACGCCCTTCGAGCTGCTGATTGCTGTGATCCTGTCGGCGCAGGCCACGGACAAGAGCGTCAACATCGCCACGCGCAAGCTCTATCCGAAGGCGAACACGCCGGCGGCGATTCTTGCGCTGGGTGTCGAGGGGCTCACGCCCTACATCCGCCACATCGGCCTCTACAACGCCAAGGCAAAGAACGTCATCGAAACCTGCCGCCTGCTGCTCGAGCGCCACGGCGGCGAGGTTCCCCGCGACCGAGCGGCGCTGGAAGCCCTGCCCGGCGTCGGGCGCAAGACCGCCAACGTGGTGCTGAACGTCGCTTTCGGCGAGCCCACGCTGGCCGTCGACACGCATGTATTCCGTGTGGCCAACCGCACCGGCCTTGCGCCCGGTGCAACGCCGCATGCCGTCGAGCAGAAACTGCTCAAGGTCACGCCGCCGGAATTCCTGCTGCATGCACATCACTGGCTGATCCTGCACGGCCGGCACGTGTGCCTGGCACGCAAACCCCGCTGCTACGCCTGCGTGATTGCGCCCTGCTGCAGCTATCGGCCCAAGACGCCTGCGCCCTGACCCGCTCCCGGGCAGTACACTGGGACGCATGATGTTCGCCAACGCCAGCCGCGACGAACTGCGCCGCCGCTACCTCGATGCCTGGCAGCGGCATCGCGCAGGCCTGCCGCTTGAACCGCTGGATGCGCAGATCGCGGATGTGATCGCGCTGCATCCCGAATACCAGCCGCTGCTGGAAGACCCGGAGGCGCTGGACCGCGAATTCACCATCGAGCAGGGGCAGATCAACCCCTTCCTGCACCTGGGGCTGCATCTGGGGTTGCGCGAGCAACTGGCCACCGACAGACCGGCCGGCATCCGCCAGGTGCATGCGCGGCTCGCACAGCGCTTCGGCTCCGCCCACGAGGCCGAACACCGGATGATCGACAAGCTCGCCGAAACGCTGTGGGAGGCGCAGCGCGCCGGGCGCGCACCCGACGAGCAGGCCTATCTGGAAAAGCTGCGGCGGCTGTAGAGCCTACGGCGCTGCCGTGCGGGCCCCGAACAGCGCCGCAAGACCGTCCGGCCGCCCTTCCACGCGCTCCAGATGCGGATACTGCAGTCCGCCGCGGTAGTCGATCTGCACGGTGCGGAAGCGGTCCTGGTTGCGCAGGATGAGCTCGATGGCCGGCCCGCCCTTGGCCGCCTCGGTGATGGCCTGCTTCAGCAGCTCGGCCGTGTAGGCCCGGCCATTCACGGCCACCAGCGTGGTGTTCGTGGTCAGGCCCGCCTTGAAGGCCGGGCTGTCCCACACGACATCGGTGAGGACACCGGCGCCCGACACCACCACGCCCAGCGAATAGGCGAGGTCCGTCGCCTTGCGCGCCTTCTCCAGGTCGCGCACCGCGGCATTGGGCTGGTCGTTGTAGACCAGGCGGTAGCCGGCGCGCTCGATACCGTCGAGCAGCGGCGCATGGGTGGCATCCACCCGCGCGGCGAAGAAACCCTGCCAGTCGAAGGGCGCCACGCGTGCCAGCTCCCGCAGCACATCCGCGCGCTCGTAGGTCGAGACCCAGCCGTGAGTGGCCGGCGCCGCGAAGAACGCACGCGAGAAGTCATCCAGCGAGCGGGCACCGCCGGTGAGCTCGCGCAGCTTGGTATCCACGTCCAGCCACAGCGGCACCGCCTCGGTGTAGTAATCCTCGGTGCGCTGCCAGCTCACCCAGGAAAGCGGCCGGCGCGCCGTGATGATGGGCTGGTAGGTGGTATCGACCAGGGGCCGCCAGTTGCGGCCGGGACGCCGGCGGTCGAAGGTCGCCACCGTCGCCGCCAGATCCTCGCGCGCAAAGTCGAGGCTCCACAGGCCGGAGCGCGCCGCAAACACCGTGCCGTAATACTGGGTGAGCCCTTCGTACACCCACAGCAGATCATCCTGCATGGGCGTGTTGAAGTTCGGCGTCCATAGCCGCGCGGGCCGGCGGTACTTGCCGTTCCACGAATGCGTCATCTCATGCGGCAGCAGGTCGCGCCCGCCCACATTCTCATCCCAGGACGTGAAATAACCCGGTGGCTGCGCGTTTTCGCTGGAGCGATGATGCTCCAGGCCGATGCCGCTCAGCGTATCGCTGAGCGCCAGCAGTACATCGTAATGATCATAGTGCGGCGGCCCGAGTGCGGCATACATCTCGCGCACCAGCTGGCGATGCAGCTGGATCTGCTCCGGCGTCGCGGCAAGGCTCGCCGGATCGTCGGCGAACAGGTTCAGCCGCACCGCCGGGGTGGCGCCCGGCATGAGCTCGTGAACCGCCGAATAGCGGCCGGCAAACACCGGCGAATCCTGCAGGATCTCGAACGGCACCACGTCGAAATCCACCCGGTCCGCGTTCACCGCCAGCACCGGCAGTGCGCTCGCCTGCTTCCAGCCCTGCGGCAGAAGGATCGAAGCCTTCACCGGCACGTTCATCGTCACCGAGCCCGCCGGATACAGCATGAGCTGCGCCCATTGCAGATTGAGCATGGTGGGCGTCATGACGATGCGCCCCTGCTCTGGCGACTGCGCCGTCAGCAGCTGGAACTGCGCCACCACCTCGGTGACACCCGCAGGCACCTGCACCTCGAAGCGGTACACATCCAGAGGATCGCGCCGCCAGGCGAGCTCGCTGCCATTGGCCGTGAAGCGCAGGCCGCCCATCTGGTCGATGGGTCCGCGCGGCGCATGGGCGCCGGGCAGCCACTGCGCGAAATGCAGCGCCAGTTTGCCGGGCCGCGCCGGGAGGGTCTCGCGCACCTGGTAGATGCGGCGCGTGACATCGCGGGCATCGACTTCGAGGCCAATCGGGCGCGCCGGCTGCGCAGCGGCCAGATCATTGGCTGCCAGCGACGCGAGCAGCAGCACTGCGATCATCGAGCCGCGCAGCCACAGTCCGCCGCGCAGGGTGCGGCAAGAACGGGTATTCATCGCAGAGCCCCTCTTTGGAAGCCTAGGGCTTCTTTGGCATGTAAAGATCGGTGAGCGTACCTTCCAGCGCCTCGGCGCTCATGCCCACGCTCTCGGACAGCGTCGGGTGCGGATGGATGGTCATCCCCACATCGGCCGCATCAGCGCCCAGCTCGATGGCCAGCGCCACCTCGGCGATGAGCTCGCCGGCATTGGGCCCGACGATGCCGCCACCGATGATGCGGTCCGTGGCCTTGTCGACGATGAGCTTGGTGAAGCCCTCGTCACGGCCCAGCGACAGCGAACGGCCGCTGGCCGCCCAGGGGAAGGCCGCCTTGCGTATGGCAAGCCCGTCGCGCTTGGCCTGGCCTTCGGTGACGCCCACCCAGGCCACCTCGGGATCGGTGTAGGCCACTGAGGGAATCACGCGCGCATCGAAAAAGGCCTTGTGGCCCGCAGCCACCTCCGCCGCCACCTTGGCCTCGTGCGTCGCCTTGTGGGCCAGCATGGGCTGGCCGACGATGTCGCCGATGGCGAAGATGTGCGGCACGTTGGTGCGCATCTGCCGGTCGACGGTCACAAAGCCGCGCTCGTTCACGGCAACGCCCGCAGCAGCGGCATTGATGAGCTTGCCATTGGGCACGCGGCCCACGGCCACCAGCAGGCGGTCGTAAACCGCTTGCGTGGTCTTGCCGCCCGCGTCGAAGGTCACGCGGATACCTTCGCGCAGCGCTTCCACGGCCGTCACCTTGGTGCCCAGCAGGATCTGTTCGTAGCGCGCCTTGAGGCGTTTCTCCAGCGGCCGCACCAGATCGATGTCGGCGCCCGGCATGAGCTGGTCGGTGAGTTCCACCACCGATACCTTCGCGCCCAGTGCGTCGTACACGCAGGCCATTTCCAGGCCGATGATGCCGCCGCCGAGCACCAGCAGCCGCTGCGGCACGCCGCCGAGTTCCAGCGCACCGGTGGAGTCGATGATGCGCGGGTCGTCAGGAATGAACGGCAGCTTCACCGGTTCCGAACCGGCAGCGATGATGCATTTCTCGAAGCCCAGCAGGCTCTTCTTGCCGTCCGCAGCCGTCACTTCGATGACGTTCGGACCGGCGAAGCGGCCGGTGCCGCGCACCACTTCCACCTTGCGCTGCTTGGCAAGTCCCGAAAGACCTGTGGTGAGCCGGCGGATCACGCTCGTCTTCCAGTCGCGCAGCTTGTCCAGATCCACCTGCGGCGCTCCGAAGGAAACGCCATGGGCAGCCATGGACTTGGCCTCGTCGATCACCTTGGCCGCGTGCAGCAGTGCCTTGGAAGGGATGCAGCCCACATTGAGGCAGACACCGCCGAGCGTTTCCCAGCGCTCGATGAGCGCCACCTTGAGGCCCAGGTCCGCGGCGCGGAAGGCCGCGGTATAACCGCCCGGTCCGGCGCCAAGTACCACCAGCGGCACGGTGCGCTCGGCCGCAGGGCCGGCACCAGCGCCAACTGCCGGCGCGGCGGCCGGCGCAGCAGATGCCGCCGCGGGAGCCGCCGCTGCAGGCTGTGCGGATGCCGACTTTGCCGCAGGGGCGCCTGCCGACTGCGCCACGCGGGCGATCACCGTGCCCTTGCGCACCTTGTCGCCCGCCTTCACCGGCAGAGCGGTCAGGGTTCCGGCCGCAGTGGAAGGCACATCCATGGTGGCCTTCTCGGTTTCCAGCGTGATGAGGGGGGTATCGACTTCGATGGTGTCGCCCACTTTCACCAGCACATCGATGACGGCCACTTCATCGAAGTTGCCCAGGTCCGGTACTGCTACTTCGCGTTCGCTCAAGGGACTGCCTCGATCAGGCCGGCGGGGGTGGCCAGCATCTTTGCAATGTGCACCGCAAAGCGCGCGCCGGCCGCGCCGTCGATGAGCCGGTGGTCATAGGAAAGCGACAGCGGCAGCATCTGGCGCGGCACGAAGGCCTTGCCATCCCACACGGGCTTCATCTGCGCCTTCGAGACGCCGAGGATGGCCGCCTCCGGAGCATTGACGATTGGGGTGAAGGCCGTGCCGCCTATGCCACCCAGGCTCGATATGGTGAAGCAGCCGCCCTGCATCTCGGTGCCCTTCAGTGCCCCCTTGCGGGCGCGCTCCGACAGATCCGCCAGCGCGCGCGCGATGGCGTAGATGTCCATGCGGTCGGCGTTGTGGATCACCGGCACCAGCAGGCCGTCGGGCGTATCGGCCGCAAAGCCGACGTTGATGTACTTCTTGTAGACCACGTTCTCGCCCGAGGCATCGAGCGAGGCGTTGAACTGCGGGTATTCCTGCAGCGCCTTCACGCAGGCGCGGACGATGAAGGCCAGCGGCGTGAGCTTGATGCCCGCCTCGGCCGCCTTGTCCTTGAGACGCTTGCGCTCGGTTTCCAGATCCGTGATGTCCGCTTCCTCGAACTGCGTGACATGCGGCAGATTGACCCACGAGGCATGCAGGCGCGGGCCGGAGATCTTCTGGATGCGGCCCAGCGGCTTGATCTCGACCGCACCGAACTTGGCGAAATCCACGGCCGGGACCGGCGGCAGGCCGGCGCCGCCACCGCTCCGCGACGCACCGGCCTGCGAAGCACCGGAGGCCAGAGCCTGCTTCACCCAGGACTTCACGTCCTCGTGCGTGATGCGCCCCTTCTGGCCGGTGCCCTTCACTCGAGAAAGATCGACGCCCAGCTCGCGCGCCAGCTTGCGCACCGAAGGACCGGCATGCGCCTTGCTGAAGCCCGCTTCGCTGATGGGCGCTGCCGCCTGCGCCGCCGGTGCTGCAGCCGGAGCCGCCGCCTGCGGCGCAGGAGTTGGCGCGGCGACAGGAGCTGCCGCAGCAGCCGGCGGGGCCGATGCAGCAGATGCCGCCGGCGCGGAACCTTTCAATGTCACTACCCGGGCGCCGGCAGAAACCCGGCCTCCCGTCTTGATGTGCACGGCCTCGACCACGCCGCCAGCGGTGGACGGCACATCCATGGTCGCCTTCTCGGTCTCGAGCGTGGCGAGCGGCGTATCCACCTCGACCGTATCGCCCGGCTTCACCAGTACATCGATGATGCTCACGTCGGCGAAATTGCCGAGGTCGGGAACGATCACGTCGATGGACTGCGCCGCGCCCGCGGCAGCAGGCGTTGCCGCAGCAGCGGGCGCTGCTGCGGCCGGTGGTGCCGGCGTGGCACCCGTGGATGCTGCGGCCGGCGCATCGGCGGAGCGCAACGTCACGACCAGCGTACCGGTGGAAACCTTGCTGCCCTGGGCCACATGCACCTTTTCGACCACTCCGGCTCCCGTGGACGGCACGTCCATGGTCGCCTTCTCGGACTCGAGAGTGATCAGCGGTGTATCGACCGCGACGACATCACCGGGCTTTACCAGGATGTCGATGACACCCACTTCGGAGAAACTGCCCATGTCGGGCACGTGGACTTCATGAAGCTGGGACAAGCGTGCGGCCTCTCAACTGTTGAGCGGATTGGCTTTCGCCGGATCGATGCCGAGTTTGGTGATGGCCTGCTTCAGCACACTGCGTTCGATCGAACCATCGTCCGCCAGCGCCTTGAGCGCAGCCAGCACCACGTAGCGGTGATCCACCTCGAAGTGGTGACGCAGCGCCGCGCGGCCATCACTGCGGCCAAAGCCATCGGTGCCGAGCGTGACATAGCGCCCCGGAATCCACTGACGGATCTGGTCCGACACCATGCGCATGTTGTCCGTGCAGGCCACCACCGGCTGCGTGCGGCTCGCGAACAGCGAGGCCACATAGGGCACGTGCTGCTTGCCGGCCGGATTCAGCAGGTTCTGCCGTTCCACGTCCAGCGCCTCGCGGCGCAGCTCGCTGAAGCTGGTGACGGAGAACACGTCGGCAGGAATCTTGTAATCCTTCTCGAGCATCTCCGCGGCTGCCAGCACCTCGCGCAGGATGGTGCCGGAACCCAGCAGCGTTGCGCGCACCTTGCCCTTGCCACCCTCGCGCAGCAGGTAGGCGCCCTTGAGAATGCCCTCCTCCACGCCCTTGGGCATGGCCGGCTGCTCGTAGTTCTCGTTCATCACCGACAGGTAGTAGAAGATGTTCTCGTTCTCGACGTACATCCTCCGCAGGCCATCGTGGATGATCACGGCGAGCTCATAGGCATAGGCCGGATCGTAGGCGCGGCAGTTGGGCACCGTCGTCGCCACCAGCTGGCTGTGGCCGTCCTGGTGCTGCAGGCCTTCGCCCGCCAGGGTGGTGCGGCCGGCGGTCGCGCCCAGCAGGAAGCCGCGCGCCTGGATGTCGCCCGCCGCCCACAGGAAATCGCCCACGCGCTGGAAGCCGAACATGGAGTAGTAGATGTAGAACGGCACCATGTGCTGGCGGTGGTTCGCGTAGGCCGTGCCGGCTGCGATCCACGAGCAGGTGGCGCCCGCCTCGTTGATGCCCTCCTCGAGCATCTGGCCCTTCTTGTCTTCCTTGTAGGGCATCAGCTGCTCGGCATCCTGCGGCGTGTACAGCTGCCCCACCGCGGAATAGATGCCGATCTGGCGGAACAGACCTTCCATGCCGAAGGTGCGCGCCTCGTCGGGAACGATGGGCACGATGTGCTTGCCGACGTTCTTGTCCTTCAGCAGCGCCGTGAGGATGCGCACGAAGGCCATGGTGGTCGAGATGGCGCGATCACCCGAACCCTCGAGCAGCGCCTTGAAGGTGTCGAGCGGCGGAATCTGCAGCGGCGGCACCTTGGTGATGCGCCGGGGCAGGTAACCGCCCAGCGCTTCGCGGCGTGCCTTGAGGTACTTGATCTCCTCGCTGTCCTCCGCGGGCTTCACGAAGGTGTAGTTCGCGATGTCCTCGTCCTTCAGCGGCAGACGCAGCGTCTTGCGGAAGCTGGCCAGCGATTCCACATCCATCTTCTTGGCCTGGTGGGCCACCATCTGGCCCTCGGCCGCCTTGCCGAGACCGAAGCCCTTGACCGTGTGGGCCAGGATGACCGTGGGCTGGCCCTTGTGCGCAACGGCGGACGCATAGGCCGTGTAGATTTTCTGCGCGTCGTGGCCGCCGCGGTTGAGGTTCCAGATCTCCTCGTCCGTCATGTTCGCGACCATGGCGGCCAGTTCCGGATCCTTGCCGAAGAAGTGCTCGCGCGTGTAGGCGCCGCCCTTGGACTTGAAGTTCTGGTACTCGCCGTCGACGCACTCTTCCATGCGGCGCCGCAGTGCGCCCTTGTGGTCACGCGCGAACAGCGCATCCCAGCGCTTGCCCCACAGCAGCTTGATCACGTTCCAGCCGGCACCGAGGAAGGCGGCCTCCAGCTCCTGGATGATCTTGCCGTTGCCGCGCACCGGGCCGTCCAGGCGCTGCAGGTTGCAATTGATGACGAAGATGAGATTGTCGAGCCCCTCGCGCACCGGCATCGTGAGCTGGCCCATCGACTCCGGCTCGTCCATCTCGCCGTCGCCGCAGAACACCCATACCTTCCGGTCGGAAGGCGCGGCCAGGCCGCGGTTCTCCATGTAGCGGATGAAGCGCGCCTGGTAGATGCCCATCATGGGCCCCAGGCCCATCGACACGGTGGGGAACTGCCAGAACTCCGGCATCAGCCAGGGATGCGGATAGGAGGAGAGCCCGCCGCCGCCCACTTCGTGGCGGAAGCGCTTGAGATGGCTTTCGTCGAGCCGGCCTTCGAGGAAGGCGCGCGCATACATGCCGGGAGAGCTGTGCCCCTGCATGAAGATGAGATCGCCGGGATGATCGCCGGAAGCGCCGCGCCAGAAATGGTTGAAGCCCACTTCATACAGCGTCGACGATGAGGCGTAGCTCGCGAGGTGGCCGCCGTATTCGGAGGAAACCTTGTTCGCCTGCAGCACCATTGCCACGGCATTCCAGCGCATGTAGGCCTCGAGCCGCTTTTCGAGCGCGCGGTCGCCCGGATAGGACGGCTCCTGATGCAGGGGAATGGTGTTGACGTAAGCCGTGTTCGGCTTGAAAGGCAGGTAAGCACCCGAGCGGCGCGCGTGGTCGATCATCCGCTCGAGAAGATAGTGGGCCCGTTCGCCGCCACCGGAACGCAGCACCGAGTCGATCGATTCGAGCCACTCGCGGGTTTCTTCGGGATCCTGGTCCTGGAACTTCTGGACGTCGCTCATTGGCTCTGCCTTGTCGGCACTCCCCGTGCAGAAAAAAGTCAGCAACAGCGCTGTGCTAGGATGCTTCCAGCGCTGCCGCCGGACGCGCTTGTTTGAACGATGATCCGGTTTTAGTTCACTTCGGTCAAGCAAGTCCAGGACACGCGCAGCTTCATGGCAGCTCTCCTTCCCCCCGGCAGCGGCCCCCGCCTCGAAACAAGACAGGAATGGCCCGCTGCGGGACCGGATCGATACGACGCCATTGCGCTGTTGCTGCCGGCCGGCGCACAGCCCGGACCTCGGCTGCCCACCCCGGGCAGTTGGAAGGCACTGGCCCGGCGCGGCACCTCTGACCACGGCAGCATTCGCGCCACGACGCTGGGCAGTGAAGGCCACTGCCTTGGCGTCATGGGTTATTGTCGCATCGGCGCCAGTACCTTCGAGCAGCTGCGCGTGGCGGGACTGGTGGCGCAGAAGCTGTTTGCAGAACGGCCACAGTGCCGCCGCATCGCCATCGTGGTCGAAGCGCCGCAGGCCGAGCGCGCAGGACTGCAGGAGGCGCTGTGCTCGGCGGTGCTGGCACAGGCCTTCGCGCTGCCCAGCGAAAAGAAAACCGTCACAAAACCGCCGGCGGGCGTTGCGGCCATCGATGTCATCGGCCACTGCCCCCTCGACCTCAAACGTCTGACGGTCACGGCCGCGGCCACCAATCTGGTGCGGCATCTCACCGCATTGCCACCCAACCGCCTCGACGCCGCCGGCTACCGGCGCGTCATTGCGCAGCTGGCACGCCGCCACGACCTGCGGCAGCGCTGGTACGACGAAAAGAGGCTGGAAAAGCTCGGCGCCGGAGCCTTCCTCGCAGTCAGCCGCGGCAATCCGCGCCGTGACGCCGGCATCATGCATCTGTCGTGGCGGCCGCGCGGCCGCCGCGGCGCGGACCGGCCCGATGTCGCGCTGGTCGGCAAGGGCGTGCTGTTCGACACCGGTGGCGTGAACCTCAAGACACACCGCCACATGCTGGACATGCACACGGACATGTCCGGCAGTGCCGTGGCGCTGGCGGCCATCACCGCACTGGCAGAGCTCAAGGCGCCCATTGCCGTGGATGCCTGGCTTGCCATCACGGAAAACGCCATAGGGCCGGCGGCCTACCGCCCGCAGGAAATCGTCCGCGCGCTCGACGGCACCACCATCCAGGTGATCCACAGCGACGCCGAAGGCCGCATGATCCTCGCCGACACACTGGCGCTCGCGGCCCGCAGCCGTCCGCGCCTGATGGTGGACTACGCCACGCTCACCGGGGCCTGCGTCTATTCGCTCACCGAACGCATGAGCGGCGTGTTCGCCAACGACGATGCGCTGCGCGAGGCCTTCGTCAAGGCCGGGCGCGACAGCGGCGAGCGGCTGTGGCCTTTCCCGCTGCCCGAGGACTACGACAGCGACATCGAGAGCCCGGTCGCCGATGTCGCGCAGTGCGCGGTGGACGGCAAGGGTGATCACATCCTCGCCGCGCGTTTCCTGCAGCGTTTCCTTCCGAAGGACCAGCGCTGGGTGCATGTGGATCTGTCCTCGGCCACCCGGCGCGGGGGCCTGGCGCATGTGAACACCGAGATCACCGGCTTCGGCGCGCGCTTCACACTCGCGGCATTGCTCGACCAGGCCGTGCGATGACTGAGCTCACGCTGCGCCGCCCGGACGACTGGCACCTGCATCTGCGCGACGGCGCGGCGCTGGCCGCCGTGCTGCCGCACACGGCGGCGCAGTTCGCGCGCGCCATCGTCATGCCCAACCTCAGGCCGCCGGTCACCACCACGGCGCTCGCCGCGCAGTACCGGCAGCGCATCCTAGCCGCGCTGCCGGCCGGCAGCGCCTTCCAGCCGCTGATGACACTGTATCTGACGGATCTCACCACGCCGGAGGAGATCCGCCTCGCCGGGGCAAGCGGCTTCGTCCATGGCTGCAAGCTCTACCCCGCAGGCGCGACCACGCACTCGGATGCCGGCGTGACCGACATCCGCCGCATCGATGCCGCACTCGAGACCATGGCCGAGGTCGGCCTGCCATTGCTGGTCCATGGCGAAGTGACCCACGGCGACGTGGATGTGTTCGACCGCGAAGCCTGCTTCATCGACGAAGTGCTGGCTCCGCTCCGTGCACGGCTGCCCGGCCTGCGCGTGGTGTTCGAGCATGTGACCACGCGGGCCGCGGTGGAATTCGTGCGCGCGCAGGCGCAGGGCGCTGCCGCAACGATCACGCCGCAGCACCTGGCCTACAACCGCAACGCGCTGTTCCAGGGCGGCATCCGCCCGCACTACTACTGCCTGCCCGTGCTCAAGCGCGAACGCGACCGCCAGGCGCTGCTCGATGCGGTGACCGCGGGCGATGCGCGCTTCTTCCTCGGCACCGACAGCGCGCCGCATGCGCGCGGCACCAAGGAAACAGCCTGCGGCTGCGCCGGCATTTATTCGGCCCATGCCGCGCTGGAACTGTATGCCGAGGTATTCGAGGATGCCGGCGCGCTGCACCGCCTGGAAGCCTTCGCCGCGGAGTTCGGCCCGCGCTTCTATGGCCTGCCGCTGAACGAGGAGCGCATCACGCTGCGCCGCGAGCCACTGCAGGTCCCGGCACACTACCCCTTCGGCGATGACGTGCTGGTGCCGCTGCGCGCCGGCGAACGCCTGCGCTGGCGCCTGGCATGAGCGATCTGGCCAGCGACCTCACCGCACGGCGCTTCCGCGGCTACCTGCCCGTGGTCATCGACGTGGAGACCGGCGGCTTCCATGCGCGCACCGATGCCCTGCTCGAAATCGCCGCGGTGATCATCCAGGTGGATGGCGCCGGCCGCGTGAGCCGCGGCGCAACCCATGCCTTCCATGTGCAGCCCTTCGAGGGCGGACGGCTCGATCCGGTTTCGCTGGAAGTCAACGGCATCGATCCCTGGCATCCACTGCGCATTGCGCTGCCCGAAGAAGAGGCGCTGAAGCAGATGTTCCGCGAGGTGCGCACGGCGATCCGCGCCCATGCCTGCCGGCGCGCGATTCTCGTCGGCCACAATGCCGCCTTCGACCTGGGCTTCCTCAATGCCGCGGTGGAGCGCTGCGGTCTCAAGCGCAACCCCTTCCACCCCTTCTCCTGCTTCGACACCGCCACGCTGGGCGGCGTGGCGCTGGGCCAGACCGTGCTGGCGCGTGCGGCCACCGTGGCCGGCATTGGCTGGGACAGCGGATCGGCACACTCGGCAGCCTACGATGCCGAGCGCACCGCCGACCTCTTCTGCTTCATCTGCAATGGCATGCACGAGAGCTTCCTGCGCGCACAGGAACGCGCTAGGCAGCTGGGATGGAAGGACGGCGCGCCGGCGCCGATCGATCTGGCGGAGGAGGACTGACGCGCCGGCGTCAGGCCGCGGGCTTGAGCGCCCCGGCCTCGTCCAGTAGCTGCTTGAGCTCGCCGCTCTGCAGCATCTGCATGGTGATGTCGCAGCCGCCGATCAGCTCGCCGTTGACGTACAGCTGCGGGTAGGTCGGCCAGTTCGAGAAGCGCTTGAGCTCATCGCGCAGCTCCAGGTCCTCGAAGATGTTCACGGCATTGAACTTCGCGCCCAGATGATTCAGGGCCGCGACGGTCTGCGCGGAAAAACCGCACTGCGGGAAATCAGGCGTGCCCTTCATGAACAGGACCACGGGCGCGCTGGCGAGGTGCTGCTTGATGCGTTCGGCGACTTCCATGAATTGAATTATGGGCATTGCTGACCTAATCTTCAAACCCCTCACTTTCCGGGGAGAAAAGCCCTGACACCGGATCTCCAGGAACAGGTCGCCAGGGCCCTGGCCGAGGACATCGGCCCGGGCGACGTCACCGCCGCGCTGGTGCCGCCGCAGGCGCGCGCCCACGCCACGCTGATCACGCGCGAGCCCATGATCCTCTGCGGCACGGCGTGGCTCGCGGAAACCTTCCGCCAGCTCGACCCCGGCATCCTCATCAACTGGCATGCCCGGGAAGGTGATGCCGTGCCGACCAATGCGCTGGTCTGCGAGCTGCGCGGTCCCGCCCGAGCCGTCCTCACCGGCGAGCGCTGTGCAATGAATTTCCTGCAGACGCTCTCGGGCACCGCCACCGTGACGCGCCGCTATGTGGATGCGGTGGCGGGCACCCCTGCCCGCATCCTCGATACCCGCAAGACCATCCCCGGGCTGCGCCTGGCCCAGAAGTACGCCGTGCGCGTGGGAGGCGGCCAGAATCACCGCCTGGGCCTGCACGACATGGTGCTGATCAAGGAAAACCACATCGTCGCCGCCGGCTCCATCGGCAACGCGCTGCAGCAGGCGCGCGCAGCCGCACCGGGCATACCCGTGGAAATCGAAGTGGAAAACCTGACCGAGTTCCGCGCCGCGCTGGCAGGCGCGCCGGACGTGATCATGCTGGACGAGTTCTCCCACGCGGACATGCGCGAAGCCGTGGCCGCGCGCAATGCGGCGGGCTCGGCGGCCAAGCTCGAAGCCTCCGGCGGCGTGGACCTTGCCAACATCCGCGCGGTGGCGCAAACCGGCGTCGACTACATCTCCATCGGATCGCTGACCAAGCACCTGCACGCCATCGACCTGTCGCTGCGGTTCCAGATCGACTGAGCCGCGGACCGGCGGTGCCCGCCGGCCGCGCTTATTGCGGCGCCGGAGTGGGCGGCCCCTTCATCAGCCGGCTGGGCTGGGCAATGCCATAGCCCTGCGCGTAGTCCACGCCGAGGCTCGCCAGCGTCTGGATGATCTCGGCATTCTCGGCAAACTCGGCGATCACGAGCTTGCCGGTGAGATGGCCGATCTCGTTGATCGAGCGCACCATCTCGCGGTCGATCGGGTCGTGCAGGATGCCGCGCACGAAGCTGCCGTCGATCTTGAGGAAATCCACCGGGAACTGCTTCAGGTAGCCGAACGAGGACAGGCCGGTGCCGAAATCATCCAGCGAGAACTTGCAGCCCAGCTCCTTGAGCGACTGGATGAAGCGGTTGGCCTGCGAGAAGTTCGCCACCGCCGCAGTCTCGGTGATCTCGAAACAGATCCGCGACGCGTCGAGCCCGCTCTTCTGGAACTGCTCGATCACGAAGGGCAGGAACTTGTCGTCGCCGAGGCTCTGGCCGGAGAGATTGATGGCGCACATTTCCAGGCGCTCGCGCTCGTCGGCCTCGGAAACCAGCCAGCGCAGCGTGTTCTCGATCACCCAGCGGTCGATGGCCGGCGTGAGGTTGTAGCGCTCGGCGGCCGCGATGAAGTGGTCCGGCGCGATGATCTTGCCGGCCTCGTCGCGCATGCGCAGCAGGATCTCGTAATGCGCGCCGCGCTCCGGCGTCTGCAGCGGCATGATGGGCATGCGGTACAGCTCGAAGCGTCCCTCCTCGAGCGCAGCGCTGATGCGCGACGCCCACTGGGTTTCGCGCCGGCGGCGCATGAGCTCGATGTCGTTCTCGGCGAAGCTGTGCACGCGGTTGCGGCCCTGCTCCTTGGCCGTGGCGCAGGCGCCATCGGCGGCCGAAAGGATGGAGGCCACGTCCTCGTTGTCGGCGGTGATGGGCACCACGCCGACGCTGGCGCCGAGGCGGAACACGCGCTCCTCCCAGGTGAAGCGGAAGTTCTTCACCGCCTCGCGCAGCACCTCGGCCGTGTGCAGGGCCTCCTCCAGCGTGCAGCTTTCCAGCAGGATGCCGAACTCGTCGCCGCCGATGCGCGACAGTGTGTCGCGCCAGCGGATCTTGGACTTGAGCAGCGCACCCACCTGCCCCAGCAGCGCATCGCCCGCCGAATGCCCGCAGCTCTCGTTGATCATCTTGAACTGGTCGATGTCCAGGTGGCACAGCGCGTACGAGGCCTCGTTGGCCTTGGCGCTGCGCAGCGCGCGCTCGATGCGGCTCTCGAACTCGCGGCGGTTTACCAGGCCCGTCAGCAGGTCGTGGCTGGCATGGTAGGAAAGCTTGCGGTTGAGCTCGCGGCTTTCGCTGACGTCGTGGAACACCAGCACGGCGCCGGAGATCTTGCCCTGCCCGTCGCGGATGGGCGCAGCCGTGCTCTCGACATACAGCTCGTTGCCGTCGCGGCGGATCAGCAGCACCGGCCGCACGGCCTTGGTGGGCCGCATGCGGCGGATCGAGGCCGTAAGAGGATTTTCCAGCGGCTCGCAGGTTTCCTCGTGGAAGGCGCGGAACACATCGTCCACGGGCTGACCCATGGCGTCCTCGAGGCGCCAGCCGGTGAGCTGTTCGGCCACCGGATTGATGTAGTCGATGACCGAATCCGCGTCGGTCGTGATGACGCCGTCGCCGATGGACTGCAGCGTGATCTGCGCGCTTTCCTTCTCGCGGAACAGCGCTTCCTCGTAGAGCTTGCGCTCGGTGATGTCCAGCTCCACGCCCACCAGGCGCTTGAGCCGGCCATCCTTGTCCATGCGGCCCTTGGCGCGGCTGATCACCCAGCGGTATTCGCCGTTGCAGTGGCGCATGCGGTGCACGCTGTCGAACAGCGGCGCGGTGCCGGAGAGATGGTTGCGCAGCGCTTCCTGCACGCGCGTCATGTCGTCCGGATGAACCAGGCCGCGCCAGTCGACGGGACCGTCGGGACCCGACTGGTCGTAGCCCAGCATGGCCTTCCAGCGCGGCGACAGATACAGGTGGTTGCGCTCGACGTCGAAATCCCACAGCCCGTCATTGGCCGCGGCCTCGGACAACGCCTCGCGCTCCTCCAGATGCGCGAGCCGCCGGCTTACCCGCAGACGCTCGATGCCGGTGGCGAGGCTGGTGCCGATGAGCTTGAGCAGCAGCTTCACATCGGTTTCCCAGGGGCCGGACAGGCTGGAGCGCAGCAGCGCCAGCAGCCCTGCCGGCCGACCTTCGAGGTGGAAGGCGATGAACAGCGCCGAGGAAATGCCCAGCCGCGCAAGGCTCGCCGCCTCTGCGGGCTCCTCCCGCCGCGGCAATGCCGTGTCCTGGTATTCGGTGAGACGCAGGTGGTTCAGGCGCGAAGTGAGAAAAGGCAGTTCCGCGAGGATCCGGCCGCGGAACTGCTCGAGCAGCGGCAGACCCTGGGAACCTCGCGCGACCGCCACCGACTCCACCTCGAGGGTACCCACCGCAAACATCGCGAGAAAAGCGCCCTGGGCTTCGGCCGCATCACGCAGGGTCTCGATGCTGGCGGCGATGACCGCCTCGCCGGCCTGCGGCGTGAGGTTCTGCAGATCGACGGCCGCCTTGGTGCAGGCCACATCCAGCGTCAGTCCGGCGCCGCCGCGCGGCGTCCACTGCTGGGCAAGCAGCACGTCCGATGCGGTGAACTCGGGCGATGTGACCGGGCTGGTCGACGACATTGCGGACGGATTTCCCCTGGTGGCCTGGTTCTTGTACCCGAGCACCCTCATCCTGACCACGAACCGCCACTCAGTTCACGATTCGGGATCCTGCAGCCGGATTCTGTCACAAACAATGAGGAAATCCAGACAAGTATCTGCTGGAAATGGATTTTTGTGCAGTCAATCCGTCGACCGGCGGCGCCACATGAGATCCGTTGTCATCTTCTCGATGATGAAGCGCGGGCGCCGCTTGGTTTCGAGGTAGATCTTGGCCACATATTCGCCCACCAGTCCCAGGGACAGCAGCTGGATGCCGCCGAGCGCATAAATGGGCAGCGTGATCGAGGCCCAGCCGGGTGTGGCATGGTCAGTGAACAGGCGCACGTACACCACCCACAGGCCGACCACGATGGTGACCAGAAACACCAGCGCCCCGAAGGCCGCAATCATCCGCAGCGGCACCGAACTGAACGAGGTGACGCCGTCGATGCCCAGCCCGAAGATCTTGCCCAGGGAATACTTGGTCTCGCCCACCAGCCGCACCTTGCGGTCGTAGAAGATGCGGGTGGAGGCAAAGCCCAGCTGCGGAATGAGCCCGCGCAGGAACAGGTTGGACTCGGGGTATTCGGCCAGCGCCCGCAGCGCCTCGCGGCCCAGCAGGCGGTAGTCCGAATGGTCCGGGATGATCTCCACGCCCAGCAGCCGCAGCAACGCGTAGTAGCGCCGCGCCGGCCAGCGCTTGAAGAAGGAATCCTGGTCGCGGCTGCGCCGCACACCGTAGACCACCTCGTTGCCGGCAAGGTAGGCATCCACCATGTCCGGCAGGACGTCGATGTCATCCTGCAGGTCGGCGTCGATGGTCACCACCGCATCGCCATCAGCACAGTTCAGGCCCGCCAGCAGCGCATTCTGGTGACCCCGGTTGCGCGACAGCTTCACGCCGAAGACATTTGGATATTCGGTGGCGAGTGACTGGATGACCTCCCAGGTGCGATCGCGGCTGCCGTCATCCACCAGCCAGATGTTGCTGTCGGCGCTGATCCGGCCCGAAGCGACAATGCCGGCCAGCACCTGCTGCACCTGGCGCACGCACTCGGCAAGGCCAGGTTCCTCGTTGTAGCAGGGAATGACTACCGACAGGCGCATGGGGTCAGCCTCCGCTGAAGGTCCACAGTGAATGCCCGACGAAGTTCCACAGCATCACCACACCCGTTGTCACGATCTGCGACAGCACATAGTTCCAGCCAAGATAGCCGTTCAGCAACGACATGAACAGGACGTTTGCCGCCAGGCCCAGCGCCACGATCACGATGAAACGGGACACGCCGCGTAGATGGGACACCCTGCTGCGGAAGGTGTAGCTGCGGTTGAGCAGGTAATTGAGCACGGAGCCGCACACGAAGCCCAGCGCCGAGGCACGGACAGGCAATGCGCCGGCCAGTTCCACGCCGGCAACCAGCACCGCGTACTGCAACGCGGTCGCGGCCAGGCCCACGCCCAGAAAACGGCTGAACGGCCCACCCCAGGATTTCAGGCTTTCCGGCCGCACGTTGGGTCAGGGATGCTGCGGGTCGTAGTGGATGGCGTTATGCATGTCGCCGCGCGCCACGCAGGAGGGATCGGGACTTCCGGAAACCAGGAACCAGTCCTCACCGCTGGCATAGCCCACTTCCCGGATGGACTCCAGGCCGGCAAAGCAGGGCTGCATCATGGTTTCGCGGACCAGCAGCTGGCGCCGCGGATCCCTGGCCAGCCAGGCTGCGGCATCAAAGGTCTCGGCGTCGCCCTCGCGCGTGGTGCGGCGGTTGCCGAAATTCACCGAAGGCCGCCGCAGGTTCCACAGGAAATGTTCCTGGTAGGCCACCAGGCCCAGGGGCCGGTCGGCGGAGGCCATGCCCTCGAGCCGCGCGATGAAGCGCGATGCCGAACGCTCACCGTCCATCTGCGGGAACACCCACCAGCCCATGACCAGCCACACCGACGCCATGGTGCCGGCCAGCGCCAGATGGGCGCGCGGCATGCGCCAGATGAGGATGGCGGCAAGCCCGCCGCTGCCCGCGGCCAGCAGCGGCAGCAGGTTCGATACCCCGCCCTTTGCCAGCACTTTCGCGCCCGCGCGCGGATCCACGAACTGCAGGTAGAGGAAACCCGCCAGCAGCACGGCGACCAGCAACGCCGCGAGGCCCAGCAGCGCGCGCAGCACTGCGCGCCGACGCAGCAGTCCGGGAAGCATCGGCGCCGCGGCCAGCACCACGGCCGGAAGCGCGGAGAGGATGTACAGCTCGCGCTTGCCGCGGCTGACCGTGAAGAACAGCACATAGATCACGGCATAACCCAGCGGCAGCAGCGTGCGCGCATCGCGCTCGCGCAGTGCCCGCACCCAGCCCGGCACCAGCCACGGCAGCAGCAATGTCAGCGGCATCCACGAGGTGGCGATGACCTGCAGGTAGTACCAGGGCGGCTGGTAGTGGTGCCAGGGATTGGCGTAGCGCCCCACGGTCTGCTCGATCAAGAGCTCGTCGCGGTACTGAGCGACGGCAGGATCCGCCGCCGCGGCCAGCAGCATGGGCACGAGCCAGGTGGCGACCACGGCGAAGAACGCGAGCGCCACCACACCCCACAGATACCAGGGACGCTGCCAGCGGATGCCGGGCCAGCCGCGCCACAGCGCGTAGACCCACGGGATCATCACGAAGAAGGCGAAGAAGCCGACGACCTTGGTGAGCGCTCCGAGTCCCGCCGCGACTCCGGCCACGATGCCCCAGCGCCAGCCTCCGTCCAGCAGCAGCTGGCGCAGCAGGGCGTACAGGGCCAGCGTGGTGAAGAACATCAGCATTGCATCCGGCTGCCCGCGCCGTGACTGCAGGGCGAATTGCACGGTGAGCAGCAACAGGCCCGCGGCCCAGAAGCCGGCTTCGCGGTTCCACAGGCGCCGCGCCAGGTCATACACCAGCACCAGCGTGCCCACACCCGCCAGCAGCGATGGCAGCAGGAAGCCCAGCTTCAGCGAGCCGGTGAGCACGTCTGAAACGGCGATCATCCAGATGAACAGTGGCGGCTTGTCCTGCCAGTAGTCCCCGCCCATCATCGGGATCAGCCACTGGCCGCTGCGCACCATGTCGCGCGCCATCGCGGCGAACAGGGGCTCATCGGCGGGCCAGGGATTGCGCAGCCCCATCCCGGCCGTGAAGATCGCAAGTGCAAGCAGCGCCAGCCAGAACAGGCTGCGGCGGCTCATTGCAGCGCCTCGCGGGCCTGCTGGAACAGCCGGTGCAGTTCCTGCTCCAGCTGCTGCTGCAGGGCCGTCATCGCACCGGCATCGTTCACCTGCAGGCTGCGCGGCACGCTCACCGGCGCGCCGATGGCCACCGCGATACGTGCAAAGGGCCACGGGATCACGAACTTGTCCCAGGCCACGAGCCAGGCGCGCGACGCGGCATAGGCCATGGGCAGCAGCGGCCGGCCGGAGATCTGCGCCAGCAGGATGGCACCGGGCTTGAAGCGGAAACGCGGGCCCTTGGGTCCGTCCGGAGTGATCACCGGCGACACCCCCTCCTTCACCAGCAGCTGATAGTAATCGCGCAGTGCCCGCGCGCCGGTATGCGTGGAAGAACCGCGGATCACCTGCGCGCCCAGGCGCCTCGCGATGGCTGCCGGCACCTCGCCATCCACGGAGGGGCTGATCAGGAACCCGAGCTTCAGGCCGCGGCGCATCTGCAGCAGCAGGTAGCGGGCACAGAACAGCTCGTGCTGGTGCCAGTAGCAGGGCAGCAATGAGGGCGCCTTCTGCAGCGCGCCCGTCAGGTGCTGTTCGCCATCGACCCGCACGATGCGGCAGGTGCCCCACCAGAAACGCAGCACCGCAAGACCCACCGGCGCCAGCAGGGCATAGAAAAACCGGCGCATCGGGGTCAGCCGCCGCTTCGAAACCCCCTCTTGCGGTAAAATCTCGGGATTCATGAGCGAAGCCACCCTACTTCCACCAGAATCGGACCAGCAGTTCGACGTCGGTTCGACTGCAGACTCGCTGGACCGCATGCGCACCCTGTACGCGCAGCACGGCGATGCCTACCGCATCTGGGCGCCCGGCCGCCGCTCCCACACCTGGGTGTTCAACCATCCGGCGGACGTGAGACGCATCCTGATCAGCAATCATCGCAACTACACCAAGGGCGTGGGATTCGACCGCATCAAGATGCTGCTCGGGAACGGCATCATAGTGAGCGAGGGGGAATTCTGGAAGCGGCAGCGGCGCATGATGCAGCCCACCTTCCACCGCCGCGTCATCGCCCGCCTGGACCAGTTCATCGCCCGCGCCAACGACCGGCTGCTTGCCAGCTGGGAGCTCAAGTGCGCCGCCGGCGAGCCGGTGAATGTCACCACGGACATGAGCGACATGACGCTGGAGATCATCCTGCGGGTGATCTTCGGCGACGATCTCGACGCCATGGCGGCCGAGGCCGGCGAGAATCCCTTCGCGGTGCTCACCTCGGATCCGGCGCGCGACCTGCGCTTTGCATACCAGTTCCGCAAGCTCACCACGATGATCGGCCGCTGGGTGGCGCGGCGGCGCGCGGCCGGCGGCGCGCCGGCGGGCGAGAGCCCGGACTATCTCTCCATGCTGCTGGGCGCCCGCGACAAGGACACCGGCGAGGGGATGAGCGACAAGGAAATCGTCGACGAAATCACCACGCTGATCATCGCCGGCCACGAGACCACGGCGAACGCGCTGAACTGGACCTGGTACCTGCTGAGCGGCCACCCGCAGATCGAGGCGCGGATGCATGCCGAGATCGACGCCGAACCGGAAGCGCCGGTGCCCACACTGCAGTCGATGGAGGCCCTGCAGTACACGAACAACGTGATCCGCGAGGCGCTGCGGCTGTATCCGCCGGTGTGGGTGATCTCGCGGCGTACCATCGAAGCGGACCAGCTCGGCGGCTACACCGTGCCGCCGGACACCGACGTGTTCTTCAGCCCCTACTTCGTGCATCGCCATCCGGAGTTCTGGAGCGACGCGGAGAGCTTCCGCCCCGAGCGCTGGGACGACGACAATGACGGCCGGCCACGCCTGGCCTACATGCCCTTCTCCGCCGGCGCGCACCACTGCATCGGCGAGACGCTGGCGCTGTTCGAGATGCTGGTGCACCTGAACCGCTTTGCGCGCCGCTTCCGCCTGCGGCGTATCGCCGATACACCGGTCGGCCTCGAGGCGCTGATCAACCTGCGCTCCTCCGAGCCCTTCATCATGCGGCTGGAACGCCGCACTCCTGGAAACTGACCCATGCAAGCCCGAACGCTCACCGAACTGATGGCCCTGCACCGCACGGCCCCGCGTGCGATCACCTACCACAGCGGCGAGAACGAATCGCGGCGCGTCACCTTCGCCGAGCTGCACGAGCGCGCGCTCGGCATCCTGTTGCACCTGCAGCAGCTGGGCGCAAAGCCGGGCGACCGCATGATCCTGCTGCTCAACAACAACGAGCAGTTCATCGACGCCTTCTGGGCGGCGGTGCTGGGCGGCATCGTGCCGGTGCCCGTAGCCATCGGCATCAGCGACGAGCATCGCCACAAGCTGCTGCGCATCGCACGCAAGCTGGGCAATCCCTTCCTCTACACCGACCGCAAGACCTTCGAACGCGTCGGCGTGTTCGCCGGCCAGAGCGCCGACGCCACCGCGCAGGCCACCTTCGCGGCGCTGCAGGCCCATGCCTTCTTCGCCGAGGACATCAAGGACATCTCCCGCCCCGGCACGCCGCACGAGGCGCGGCCCGAAGACACGGCCTTCATCCAGTTCTCCTCCGGTTCCACCAGCGACCCCAAGGGCGTGGTGCTCACGCACGCCAACCTCATCGCGAACTGGATCGGCTCCACGCAGGTGGCCGGCTTCAACGAGAACGACGTGAGCCTGTCGTGGATGCCGCTGACGCATGACATGGGCCTGATCGGCTTCCACCTCATCATGTTCGCGAACCGGGTGCATTCGCACCTCGCGCCCACGGAGCTGTTCGTGCGCCGCCCGCTGCTGTGGCTTGCCATCGCGTCGAACGTCAAGGCCACCATCCTGTGTTCGCCGAACTTCGGCTACCGCCACTACCTCAAGGTGCTGGGCGAGCGCTCGCCGGGCAACCTCGATCTTTCCTCCGTGCGGCTCATCTTCAACGGCGCCGAACCCATCTCGGTGGAGTTGTGCGAGGAGTTCCTGGGCCGCCTGGCGGCCGTGGGCCTCAGGCGCAATGCCATGTATCCCGTCTATGGCCTGGCTGAAGCTTCGCTGGCCGTGAGCTTCCCGCCGGTGGGACGCGCCATGCACAACATCCAGCTCAACCGGCACCGCCTCGGCGTGGGCGGGCGCGCCGAGGTCGTGGCCGACGCCAGCCGCGATGCGCTGGGCCTGGTCAGCGTGGGCAAGGTGATTCCGCTGTGCGACCTGCGCATCGCCGGCGACGACGATCAGCCGCTTGCCGACGGCCACATCGGCCATATCCACATCCGCGGCGAGAACGTCACCGCGGGCTACTTCGAAGAACCGGAAGTCAACGCCGCCACCTTCACCGCCGACGGCTGGCTCAGGACCGGCGATCTGGGCCTCATCCTCGACGGCGAGACTTACATCACCGGCCGCGCCAAGGAGATCCTGTTCGTCAACGGGCAGAACTACTACCCGCACGATCTGGAGGCCATCGCCCAGCAGGCACCGGACATGGAGCTGGGCAAGGTGGTGGCCGCGGGCGTACGCCCGCCGGGCGCGGAAACCGACCAGCTCACCGTGTTCGTGCTGCACCGGGGCGATCTCGCCACCTTCCCTCAGCTCGCCGCCGAGATCACGCGGCTCATCAACGAGCATGCGGGCCTCGAAGTGGCCGAGGTGGTGCCCGTCAAGCGCATCCCCAAGACCACCAGCGGCAAGATCCAGCGTCACCTGCTGGAACAGCAGTACGTGGATGGAGAATTCGCCGCGGACCTGGCCGAGCTTGCGAAACTGCGCGGCGAGCAGAAAGTGGCCGCCGGCTCTTCCACGGGCGACATCGAGGCGAAGCTGCTGCGCATCTGCAACGGCGTGCTCTCGCCCAAGCAGATCGGCCCCGGCGACAACCTGTTCGAGATCGGCGCCAGCTCACTGAAGCTCATCGAGATCCACGAGCAGGTGGACCGCGAATACCCCGGCCACATCGACCTCACGGAACTCTTCGACCACCCCACCGTGGCGGAGCTGGCGAAGCATCTGGCGGCAAAGCTGGGTCAGCCGGCGTAGAGCCCGCGCTTGAGCTTCCATCTGCGGTGCCCCCAGGTCCAGTCGGCGGGGGCGGCGCGGATCTCTGCTTCCACCAGGCGCGCATAGCGGCGCGTGAACTCGCCGGGTTCCAGGTTCTCGCCCGGCGAAGCCAGCGGCATGAACTCGATTTCATAGTGGCCGCGCGCGCGCCGGCGCATGGCCACGAACACCGCCGGATAGCGCATGGCACGCGCCATCTGCTCGGCGCCCATGTAGAAAGCCGTCTCGCGCCCGAGAAAATCGAGCCACAGCTGGTGTTCGCTGCTGGTCGGTTCCTGGTCAGCCAGCATGGCGATGCCGCGCACGATGTGGCGGCGTCTGAGCAGATCCGGCAGCAGGTCCTTGGCCGGCACCAGGTGCGCACCGAAGCGCCGCCGCAGCGCATACATGGCGCGCTCGGCCCACGGACTGCGGATGGGTTTGTAACCCACGTCCAGAGGATGGCCCAGCTGCGTCGCCAGCGCCTGCAGCACCCACTCCCAGTTGGCCTGGTGCGCGGCCACCAGCAGCAGCGGCCTGCCCTGCTCCAGCATCGAACGCGGCAGCTCGAGGTTGCGGATGCTCACACGCCGGGCCAGCTGCTGCGGCGTGAGCGCGGCGCTGCGGATGACCTCCGCGAACATCTCCCCCACCTGACGATAGTGCCCGGACACCATGCGGCCGACCTGGCGCGCATCTGCCTGCGGGAAACAGGCTTCGATGTTCGCCCGCACGACAGCCACACGCAGCCGCAATATCCGGTGCACCAGGAACACCAGCCCCCCCGCAACGGCGTACAGCACCGGCAGCGGCAGGCGCGAAGCCAGCCGCAGCCACAGCGGCAGGGGCGGCGCGGGAGTATTGCCGGAGGGAACATTCATTGCGCCGGGAGTGTACCGGCAAAGCCGGGATCCTGGCCGCGGTGCTATGCTCCGGCGCATCTTTTCCGGCAAATGAACGATGGTGGGTGTGCCCATGAACGAGACCAGATTGCTCATTGGCGGAGCCGACGTGGCAAGCCGCAATGGCGCCATCTTCGAACGCAAGAGCCCCATCTCCGGCAACGTGATCACGCGCGCGGCAGCGGCCAGTGCGGACGACGCACGCGCTGCCTGCGATGCCGCTGCCAAAGCCTTCCCGGCCTGGGCCGCCACCGGTCCGAACGCCCGGCGCAAGCTGCTGCAGGCCGCTGCCGCAAAGCTGCGCGAACATGGCGCCGACTTCGCGCGCCTCGCCACCGAAGAGACCGGCGCCACCGCGGGCTGGGGCCAGTTCAATGCCTTCCTGGCCGCCAACATCCTCGAGGAAGCCGCCGCGATGACCACCCAGATCACGGGTGAGATCATCCCCAGCGATCACGCCGATACCTTCTCCATGGGCGTGCGCCAGCCGGCCGGCGTGTGCGTGGGCATGGCGCCCTGGAATGCGCCGGTGATCCTGGGCGTGCGCTCCGTCGCCATGCCACTGGCCTGCGGCAACACCGTGGTGTTCAAGGCCTCGGAGCTGTGCCCGGCCCTGCACCGCCTCATTGCCACCACTTTCGTCGAAGCGGGCTTCCCGCCCGGCGTGGTGAATTTCATCACCCATTCCGCAGCCGATGCGCCCGCCGTGGTGGAGGCGCTGATCGCGCATCCTGCAGTCAAGCGCGTGAACTTCACCGGCTCCAGCCGCGTGGGCCGCATCATCGGCGAGCTGTCGGGCAAGCACCTCAAGCCCTGCCTGCTGGAACTGGGCGGCAAGGCACCCTTCCTGGTGCTGGAAGACGCCGACCTCGACGAAGCCGTGGCCGCCGCCGCCTTCGGCGCCTTCATGCACCAGGGCCAGATCTGCATGTCCACCGAGCGCATCATCGTAGTGGAGAAGATCGCCGACGAGTTCATGAAGCGCTTCGTCGCCAAGGTGAAGTCGCTGAAGGTGGGGGATCCCTCCCAGGGCAATTTCCCCATCGGCAGCTGCGTCGATGCCAGGACCGTCGACCATGTGCAGGCCCTGATGTCCGACGCCAAGGAACAAGGCGCCAGGGTGGTGGCCGGCGGCACCGGCTCCGGCGGCGCCTTCTTCGAGCCCACCGTGGTCGACGGTGTGCGCAAAGGCATGCGCATCTACGGCGAGGAGTCCTTCGGTCCCATCGTCGGCGTGATCCGCGCCCGCGATACGGATCACGCGGTGGAACTGGCCAACGACTCCGAATATGGCCTGTCGGCCGCCGTGTTCAGCCAGAACATCAACACGGCATTGTCGGTGGCCACGCGCATCGACTCCGGCATCTGCCACATCAACAGCGCCACCGTGCAGGACGAGGCGCAGATGCCCTTCGGCGGCACCAAGGACAGCGGCCTGGGCCGTTTCGGCGGCAAGGCCGGCATCGCCGAATTCACCACGCTGCGCTGGATCAGCATCGCAACCGGTCACCGGCACTACCCCATCTAGCCACTACCCCATCTGGGAGTTGCGCGGCGGGGCTGGAGATACTCCTTCAGCCTCGGTTCAGCGGTACGGGTGTGCAATGCAGACGCCCTCCACCTCGAGGGCGTGTTGATGCGCAAGGAAGGTGGTGCCGCTTGTCTGATTCGAACAGACGACCTACCGCTTACGAAGCGGTTGCTCTACCAGCTGAGCTAAAGCGGCGCGGGGGCCGCATTCTAGGGAAAGGACCCATTCCGGGCAAATCCGCCGCATTTGCCGGGAGCGCCGCCGCGGCCCCGCTGGCAGGCTCGCCGCATGCGTACCCGCGGCTTCTCCCTCACGGAACTGCTCTGCGTGCTGGCCATTGCCGCGGTGCTCGCGGCCCTGGCCCTGCCCTCCTGGCATCGCATCCTGGCGCGCGCTGCCGTCGCCACCGCCACCCAGCAGGCCATGGCGGGCCTTGCGCTGGCGCGGCGCACGGCGCTTGCCACCGGCCAGAGCGTCACGTTCTGTCCCACCGCCGATTTCACCCGCTGCAGCTTCGAAGGCCGGGACTGGATGGTGTTCATCAACGGCGGCGGCGGGGTGCTGTCATGCCGGGAGCCCGGCGAAACGCTGCTGCGCCGCTGGCCCCTGCCGCGCGGGGTGCGCATTTCCGGCAGCCGAGATCATGTCTGGTATCTGCCCCAGACCCGTTCGGCCGCCACCGCCACGTTCCAGTTCTGCCACCGCGGCTGGCCGGCGCTGCGCGTGCAGGTGATCGTCAGCCAGACCGGCAGGCCGCGCATCAGCTCCCTGCCGACTGCCTCGGACCCGGCCCACCCCTGCCGGTGACAGATACTGATCGCTGCACCCGACCCTGGCGGCAAGTTGAAAATCGCCCGTCGGGTCCCGACAATCACAATGCTTATATTCTCTATATCTCAAGTACGGTGAAACCATGATTCGTTCCAGAGTGTTTTCTGCATTGATTGCCTGCACCGGCCTCGTGGCTTTCAGCCCGGCATTCGCCAAGACCTGCAATGTCGAAATCGAAGGCAACGACATGATGCAGTACAACAAGCCAAGCATCGCGATCGCGGCCGACTGCACTGAAGTCGCGGTGACCTTGAAGCACAGCGGCAAGCTGCCCCTTGCCACCATGGGACACAACTGGGTGCTCACCGAAACCCCGGTATTCCAGCAGGTCGCCACTGCCGGCCTCGCGGCCGGACTTGCCGCCGACTACCTTCCGAAGAACGATGCACGCATCATCGCCCACACCAAGATGATCGGTGGCGGCGAGACGACGTCGGTCACATTCCCGACCTCGAAGCTGAAGAAAGGCGGCGCCTACACCTACTTTTGCACCTTCCCCGGCCATTGGGGAATCATGAAAGGAACGCTGACCTTCGGTTGAGACAAGGGCCGGGCTCCTTGCGGAGCCCGGCCGGACCTGATGCCGGCCCGTGCGCACGTGCACTGCTGCGCCGCGGGCTGAAATAGCCCGCCTTATGGAAAGCGCCGCGCCGCCAGTGCGCGGCCGCCGGCAACCCTGACGACCGCTCGTCACCCGCCGGCAACCGCTTGTCGGATGCTCTCTTGCCTGCAGGCGATCTGTGGCATTCATTGCCCAACCTGTGGAGCACCCGTGAATCCGAGCCATATCCATCCCGAACCGGCAATGCCCCGCTACGGCGGCGGCTTCACCATGGTCGAACTGGTGGTGACCCTGCTGGTCGCCAGCATCCTGGCCGCGCTGGGCGCTCCGGCCTTCAACCGCTTCGTGATGAACAACCGCCTGGCCTCGCAGACCAATGACCTGGTGTCGGCCATCCAGCTGACCCGCTCCGAAGCCATCAAGCGCAATGCCGGACTGAGGCTGTGCCGGACCAACTCTGCAACAGCCAACAACTGCGCGGGCAGCATCGGCTCATGGGAGAACTGGATCGTGCGTACGGTTGCCGGCACCGGCGGCAGCACCGTCATCCGCCGCGGCATGGTCAATACCTACGGCGGCACGCTGACCGTCAACTCCAATTTCACCGCCGACATCATCACCTTCGGGTCCGACGGGCTGGCGCGCTCCGGCGGCAACCTCATCAACGCCGGTCTCAACGACGACAACGTAGGGTTCCACGTGTGCTCCACCAGCCGCCCAACCGAGAACATCCGCGATCTGGTGCTGGGCGTCAGCAGCCGCATCACGATAGAGAAGAAAGACGGATCATGTTGATCACATATCACCATCCGCTCACCCCCCGCCCCTCCCGGCAGGCCGGCGTGGGCCTCATCGAAGTGCTGATCGCCGTGCTGGTGCTGTCCATCGGCATGCTCGGCATGGCGGGCCTGCAGACCTGGGCGCTGCGCAACAACCAGAGCGCTTCGCAACGCAGCCTGGCCGTGGTACAGGCCTACTACATTGCCGATGTCATGCGCACCGACCGCGTCAATGCGGTGAACAACGGCTTCAATCTGGCCATCGACGCCGATCCGCCCTCGGGCACCAGCTACATCGCCCAGTCGCTCACCAACTGGCGCGCCAACCTGCACGATGCGCTGGGCGCCGATGCCACCGGCTCGGTCGACTGCAACGGCCCGCTGTGCGACATCGTGGTGCGCTGGGATGACTCCCGCGCCACCGATGGCAACACCCAGCAGGAAATCAGCATCAGGGTGGAACTGTGATGCCGCATCCACGCGCACGGGGGTTCACGCTGGTCGAGCTGATGGTGGCCATGGTGCTCGGCCTTATCTTCATCGGCGGCGCGGTGAGCCTGATGCTGGCCAACCGCCGCAGCTACACCACCAACGAGGGACTGTCGCAGGTCCAGGAGAGTTCGCGCTCGGCTTTCGAGCTGCTGGCGCGCGACATCCGCCAGGCGGGCATCTCCGGCTGCGACAACACGGGACGCATCGCCAATGTGCTCAACACCGGTCCCTGGTGGCGGGACTGGTTCGGCATGCGCGGCTATGACGAGGGCGAAGCCAGCCCCGGAGCGGCCTTCGGCACGGGCCGCGGTGACCGCGTCGCGGGTACTGACACCATCCAGACGCAGGGCATACAGGGCCTGGGCCTCACCGTGCAGACCCACGCACCCGCCACCGCCCAGCTCACCTTCAACGTCACGCCCACGGCAGCGGACATCGCCACCGGCGATGTCATGATCGCCTGCGATTTCGACCATGCCACCATCTTCCAGGTCACGGCGTACAACGCCGTCACTTCGACAGTGACGCATGCCGCCGCGGGCAGCTCGCCCGGCAACTCTTCGGCGGACCTGGGCTTCCCCAGCGGCACTTATCAGTTCCGGCGCAATGCGCTGCTTGCGCGCTTCGGCGCCACAGAGTGGTACATCGGCAACAGTGATCGGACCACGGACAGCGGCCGCTCCCTGTTCCGGCTGCGCAGCAGCGCGGCCGGCCCCGAAGAGGTGGTCGCCGACGTGACCAACATGCAGATCACCTACCGCGTGGCGAACAGCGACAACTTTGTCGACGCCTCGCTGGTCACGGACTGGCCCAATGTCAACGCCGTCGAGATCACGCTCACCGTGAACAGCGCCGACTCGCGCATCTCCACCGATGCCGCCGTCAACAGCGGCCGCCTGGAGCGCCAGTTCACGCAGATCATCGCCCTGAGGAACCGCATACCATGATCCGCCCGCGCCACTTCCCCGCTCTGTCGCAGCGCCGCCATCAGGCCGGTGTCGCCCTGTTCGTGGCTCTGGTGATGCTGCTGATCATCACCGTGCTGGGACTGGCCAGCATGCGCACCACCACGCTGCAGGAACGCATGAGCGCCAACATGTACGACCGCTCGGTGGCCTTCCAGCGCTCCGAGGCTGCGCTGCGCGCCGCCGAAGAGGCGATCACGGCCAACTGGCGCATCGCCAACCTGGGCGGCACGGACTGCTCGCCCGACACCGGCATCGCCTGCCCGCTGACGCCCGAAAACGCATTCATAACCGGCAGTGTCGCCATGAATGCCACCTGGCCCTGGACCAACGTCGGCGCCACGCACAATGTGAACTCCCTGCTGTTTCCCGCCGGCACTCCCCAGTACCACATCGACTTCCTGGGCACCGGCCCGTCGGAGAACAGCTACGGCGTGCAGGACAATGCCGACTACGCCAACTACGGCAACTCCTATGCGCCTGATGACGTCGCCTACTACCGCGTCACCACGCGCAGCAGCTCACCGGCGAACGCCACCGACCGGGCCATGGTCGTGCTGCAGTCCACCTACCGCCGCGCCTTCTGACCGCATCCGGAATCGAGGATTCTCGCCATGATCAAGCTTCGGGATAGCGCCAAGCCCCTGCACCACATGCGGACAGCCGCCGCATGCGCCGCTGCGCTGCTGCTGCTCGCCACCTTCCCGGCCAGCGCACAGACCGTATCCGACACGCCGCTGTCCGTCGGCGGCAATGTTCCCGGCAACCTGCTGCTGACGCCGTCGGTGGAATTCCCGACGGTGGACAGCGTGGCCAACCTCGGCGAAACCTACAACGCCGCGAATCTGTACACCGGGTACTTCGACTCGTTGAAGTGCTACCAGTATGCGTACGACGACGACGAATCGCTGCGCCACTTCTACCCCATCAATGTCGGCACCTCCACCAGCCGCTCTTGCGCCGGTGCATGGAGCGGCAACTACCTGAACTGGGCCGCGACACAGACCATCGACCCCTTCCGCAAGGCGCTGACCGGCGGCTACCGCGTTCACGACACGGCAACCGAGACCTGGCTGGAGAAGGCGCGCAGCGACAACAACTCCGGCGGCAGCTATTTCCGCAACCGCAACATCACAGGCACCGCGACCATAACCGGCATGACGCCCGCAGGAACGCGCTGGAGCAACTTCCGCACGCGCATCAGCCGGGCCGGCAACAAGATGC
Organism: Steroidobacteraceae bacterium; assembly: GCA_049841155.1. Classification (GTDB taxonomy): domain Bacteria; phylum Pseudomonadota; class Gammaproteobacteria; order Steroidobacterales; family Steroidobacteraceae; genus ZC4RG30. The sequence continues at coordinate 87,266 of JASGHI010000003.1, read as the reverse complement.
TGTTCGCGCGCGCCGACGCGCTCAACGACCCGGGCGCGGCGCTGCCGACCGTCACCGCCTACAACCCGGCCATCCACACGCTGAACAGCAATACCGACAATACGGTTTATGAAGTCAGCATGCGCGTCAAGGTATGCGATGCGGCCATCGGCGTCGAAGCGAACTGCGTGCAGTACTCGCAGGGCTGGAAGCCCGAAGGGCTCATCCAGAAATATTCGAACCGCATCCGCTACAGCGCCTTCGGCTACCTCAACGACAGCGACATCCTGAGGGATGGCGGCGCGCTGCGCGCCAAGCAGAAATTCGTCGGCCCCCTGAAGAAGGATCCGGCCGATATCGCCTGGACCACCAACCCCAACCGGGAGTGGGATCCGAATACCGGCGTATTCGTCCAGAACCCTGACCCCGCCGACGCGACTGCCACGAACGCAGTGGTGGCCGCAGGTGGCGGCGCCACGCGCCAGACCACCGTCGAGAACAGCGGCGTCATCAACTACATCAACAAATTCGGCCAGATGACGACGGCCAACCACAAGAGCTTCGACCCGGTCAGCGAGCTCTACTACGCCGCGATCCGCTACCTTAAGAACCAGGGCAATGTGCCCGCGTATACCAACCTCAGCGGCAGCGCCAGCACGCGCTACAGCCTCGCCGACGGCTTCCCCGTCATCACGGACTGGAACGACCCGATCCAGTATTCCTGCCAGAACAATGCCATCCTGGGCATTGGCGATGCCAATACCCACCGCGACAAGAACCTTCCCGGCCACACCGGGTCCATGTCCAACGAGCCGACACGGCCCGCCCAGGTCACCGCGGACACCACCGTCAACGTCCGGACTGCAATCCTGAAACTGGCCGAGCGTGAAGGCATCACCATCAACCTCAACGATTTCAGCGGGCGCGAGAACTCCGCGTACATTGCCGCACTGGCCTACGATTCGCATACCCGCGACATCCGCTCCGACCTCGACGGCCGGCAGTCGGTGTCGACCTACTGGGTGGACGTGCGCGAAAACTCCATCCTCGAACCCCGGGCGCGCAACCAGTACTGGCTGGCCGCGAAGTACGGCGGCTTCGAAGTGCCGGATGGTTTCGACCCCTACGCCGGCAGCGACGCGCTTCCCAACGCCTCCTGGAACAGCGGCGAAACCCTCGAGAGCGGCGATCCGCGGCCCGAGAATTTCTACGTGGCCAGCGAAGCCGGCCGCATGGTGGAGAGCCTGACGCGCGCCTTTGCCCGCATCGCGGCGGAAAGTGTCGGGTCGGCGAGCTCGCTGGCATCGAACTCCACGCGCCTCGACACCGATACCCGCACCTTCCAGGCGCAGTTCTACAGCGGCAGCTGGCGCGGCGAACTCAATGCCTTCTCTGTCGCCGCAGACGGTTCGCTGTCAACCGCACCGATCTGGCGCGCCAGCAATATGCTGGCCTCCACGACCTGGTCCAGCCGCGACATCCGCGTAAATGCCGGCGGCACGCTGCAGGCCTTCAACTGGAGCAACCTCACGGCCGGTCAGCGTACGGCGCTGGGCTCCCAGGACATCGTCAACTACCTGCGCGGCGAACGGGCCCATGAGGAATCGCAGACCAACGGCACGCTGCGCACGCGCACCGGAGTCCTCGGCGACATCGTCAGCTCGACGCCGGTGTACGTGGGAACCCCCAACGCGCGCCTGTACGCCACGGCGACATTCACCGGCGCGAGCGCTTACGCCGCCTTCGCAACCGCAAACGCGTCGCGTACGCCCGTCGTGTACGTGGGCGCCAACGACGGCATGCTGCATGCCTTCAATGCCAACACCGGCGCCGAAGTGTTCGCCTTCGTTCCCGCCGCCGCGATCGCCAACAACCTGGCCGACTATGCCGATCCCGACTACGTGCACCGCTACTTCGTCGATGGCGAGGTCGCCGTGGCAGACATCTACGACGCCGGCGGCGGCGGCTGGCGCACGGTACTGGTGGGCACCATGGGACGCGGCGGACAGGGCGCCTTCGCACTGGACGTCACCGATCCCCACGCCCCTGCGCTGCTGTGGGAGCGCGATGCCTCCGACATCCCGCAGCTGGGCAAGAACATCGGCCGTCCGGTGATCGCGCAGGTGGCCAATGGCGTCTGGCGCGTGCTCATCGGCAATGGACCCAATTCCAGCGGCGGGCGCTCGCAGCTGATCCAGATCGGTCTGGGCGGCGCCAGCAATGGTGTGGTCACCGTGACCGCCACCTCCGACACCAGCACCACCAACGGACTCACCGCGGTGCTGGCGCGCGACTCGAATGCCGATGGATTCGCGGACACGGCCTATGCCGGCGACCTGCAGGGCAACCTGTGGAAATTCTCGAGCCTCGGTGGCAGCGTCAGCGTCATGAAGCTGTTCGAGGCGCGGGATGCCAGCAACAACCGTCAGCCGATCATGGCCGCGCCGCTGGTCGGCCGCCACCCCACCACGGGCCAGGTGTGGGTGTTCTTCGGCACCGGCCAGTACCTCAACGAGGCCGATCTGAACTCCCACCAGGTGCAGACCTGGTACGGACTGAAAGACACGAACACCACCATCAGCGGCCGCGCCGCGCTGGTCAGCCGCGCCATCCAGCAGGAAGGCGTCGTCGCAAGCACGCCGGTGCGCGTCATCGAAGAGGGAACCGAGAACCAGCTCGACTCCAGCTCCGGCTGGTACATCGACCTGATCTCGCCGGTGAATGGCGCAGAGGGCGAACGCATGGTGGTGCCGAACCGCTTCCAGGGCGTGGCCCTGATCGGCACCACGCGCATTCCCGAGGAAGGCGACCCCTGCAAACCCGGCGGCACGGGCTGGATCATGGCGATCAATCCCTTCACCGGCACCCGTCTCACCACCACGTTCTTCGACGTGAACGGTGATGGCCAGTTCAACTCATCGGACATGATCTGCGACAGCTCAGGGTGCCTGCCGGTATCCGGCATTGGCTTCGCCAGCAGCCCGAACAACCCGATATTCGTGGAGAACATCATGCAAGTGGGTCTGGACGATGGCACCACACGCACCATACGCACGCAGGGATCGGCCGTGCAGGCCACGCGGATGAGCTGGCGCGAACTGCTGCAGACACAGTGAACAGGCAATGCACATGAGCACATTCACGAGACATCGGATGGTGACGGATACCAAGGGCTTCACGCTCATCGAACTGCTGATCGCGGTCACGATCGTGGGCATCCTGACTGCCATCGCCTATCCGTCCTACCAGCGGCACGTGGTCAAGTCGCAGCGCAGCGCCGCCGAAGCCTGCCTCTCGCAGTACGCGCAGTTCATGGAGCGCTACTACACCACCTCGCTCACTTATGTGGGAGCGGCGCCTGGAGTGCTGGGCTGCGCCGCGGAAAGCGGGATGGACGCTAACTACGGCTTCCGCGTGGAGAACCTCGGCACCACGACCTACACCGCCGTGGCCCAGCCCACGGCGGCCTTTGCCTTGCGGGATGCCCGCTGCGGCTCGCTGACGCTCAACCAGCGCGGCCAGCGCGGCGCAGGAAGCGGCAGCACCGACGACATCAAGTACTGCTGGTAGCTCACTCTCTCCGGAGGCGTGTTAGGCCACGAGGACAGCAGAAATGCGCTGTCCCGCAACGCGCCGGGGCAGCTAGTCTGACCCGGCATGAGCAAGGACGCACAACGGCCACGGACGGCCGGTTTCGCACTGGCCGAGGTGCTGGTCGCCGCACTGCTGCTGGCGCTGGCGCTGCTCGGCGCGGCAAGGTCGCTGGTGGAGTCGCTGGGCACGCAACGCGCCGCGCTGCTGCAGACACGGGCGGCGGATCTTGCCGCCGATCTGGCCGAGGCATTGCGGCCGGCACCGCCGGCCGAAGAATCCAGGCAGGAAATCGCACTTTGGCAGGCTGAGGTGCAGCGCGTATTGCCCGAGGCACTGGCGCGAGCCCGGCGCGATGCGGACGCCTGGACCATCGAGCTGCAATGGCGCGATCCACATCCGGCAGGGACGATGCTGCTGAGGTTGCCCGTGACCTCGGCTGCAGGCAGCGGGCCGTGAACCCGCGCGGCATCACGCTGGTGGAAATGCTGGTCAGCCTGCTGCTGGGCAGCATCCTCATCGCAGGCGCGCTGACGGGGCTTGGACAGGCCCAGCGCGCCTGGCACGACGCCACCGTGCAGGGGCGCCTGCACGAGCGCGCCCAGTACGTGTTCGCAACGCTGGAACCGGAACTGCAGATGGCAGGGTATTTCGGGGCAGGCGGTGAGCCGGCAACACCACCTGTGCCGCCCTGGCCTGCCGGTGCCGAATCCTGCGGCAGCGGTTTGCTCTGGCCGTTGTCACCATCCATCCGCATCCATGAAGGCACATGGCCACTGGCCTGCCCGGCGCAAGGCGGCGGCGCACAGCCCGGCGCCGATGTGCTGGAGCTGCGGCGGGCATCGGTGGTGTCCGGAGCGATCTCTCCCGGTGCGCTGTACCTCACCGGACACCCGCTGCATCCGGCTCTTGCTGCTCTGCAGGGCGCACCGGCCGGGCCGCTGCCGGCATTGCAGCCCGGCGAAGAGAGGCGCGAACTGCGGCTGCGGATTTTCTATGTCGCGCGCGCGGCAGACGGCGATCCACGCACGCCGGCGCTGCGCGTGAAGTCCCTGACAGCCATCGCCGGCGAGCCGGCTTTCATCGACACGGAGGTTATGCCCGGTGTCCAGGACCTGCAGATCGAACTGCTGCCCTCGGCGGCCAGCGCGCAGACACTGCGCGTGCGCCTGCGCATCACGGCCGATGCCGCCGACCTGCGGCCTGGCACGGCGCCGGCCGCCCTCGACATCACGCGCCGCTTTGCGCTGCGCAATGCACCGGCATTGAGCTCATGAAACGCCCATCCGGCTTCGTGCTGCCCGTGGTGCTCGGCCTCATCCTCATCACCGGCCTGCTGGCCGTGCAGGCCACGACCGACCTGGGCAGCCACACCATGCTCGCAACCCACCGCCTGCTGCAGCAGCGCGCTTTCGAAGCCGCCGAGCGCGGCCTCGCACTCACGCTCAACCAGCTGCGCAGCGGCGTGACACCCGAGGCGGGCACATTGCTGCCCTCCTCCGGCCTGCCTACAGACAGCACGCAGATCGGGTTCACGACTCCCGGCAGCGTGAGCCTGCCGGTCGGCTTCAGCTCCGGGCGCGTGGTGGAGTCCTATCACGAGATCCACAGCACCGGCCACAGCGCCCGCGGCGCGCGGGTCACCCTCGTTCAGGGTGTGCGCCAGCTGCAGGCGCTGAGGCCATGAAGCGGCGATACCTGCAGAGCGCCCTGTTCCTGCTGGCAGGCACGGCCGCCCATGGCGCGAGCGAACCGCGCAACACTGCCCAGGATGTGCCCGCAGACTGCCGTCCGGCCCGCGCCATCCCGCTGCAGATCCGTTTTGCCGACGAGGCGCCGCGGGCGGCGCTGCTGCGCGCGCAGGGCACGGGCCTCGCGCTCGAGGATTCCCGCAGTGGCGTGCGGCTGTGGTCGGCGGGCCCGGATGCAGGCGGCTCACAACAGTTCAGCGACATGAGATCCGCCTTCGGCGAGAGCCTCACCGCAGTACACCTCGACGCTGATGGCGTGCACGACCGCCTCTACGCCGGTGATCGTGCGGGCCGCCTGTGGCGTTTCGAACTGCAAGCTGACGCACGGCCGGAGCGCTGGCTGCGGGGAGGCATCTGGGCCGATCTGGGTCTGCCCGGCGGCGGGCGCGGCTTTCTCGCGGCGCCGGATGTCACGCTGCTGCAGGTGCCCGGTCTGCATCCCTGGCTCAATGTGGCGCTGGGCAGCGCGACCACCGGGCCGGTTCCGGTGGAAAACCGCTTCTACTTCCTGCGTGATGTACTGGCAGCTGAGCTGCCCGCGCAGCCGGTCACCGAGGCCGATCTGCTCCGGCTCTCGCCGCCGGGCGGAATCATGGATGCCCGCCGCCACGAAACCCCAGTGCATGGCTACTATCTTGCACTGGGCAACGTACAGGTCTTCGCGCCCGCCCTCACCCTCGCAGGCCGCCTGCACTTCACGGTGGTGGAAACCGCGCAGCCGCTGGCCGTGCAATGCCCGGACAACACCGTGCCCATCCACCCGGGCGCTGTGAGCGTCACCGTCCTGCGCGCCGAAGACGGCGCAACTGCCGATACCAACGGCGATGGCCAGATCGACTCCCGCGACCTCAGGAGCTCACTGCCGCGGGCATTGCCGGCCGATGCGCGCATCGATCTGATGCCCTCTGCGGAGGGCACAGCCGAACTACTGTGCGAAGTGGGTGGCGAAGCGCTGCCGGGTTGCGCGCTCGATACTGCGCCGCACCCCGCAGGCTGGCGGCGCGAGGACGCGGACTAAAGCGTGCTCACCACCATGGAGAACCCGGCGAGACCACACGCACGCGGCTTCACGCTCACGGAGCTGCTGGTGACGATGACCCTCATCGGCGTCCTCGCCGCCATCGCGTTGCCGGGATACGGCGAGACCACGCGCCGCGTCCTGCGCCAGGATGCGCGCCTGGCGCTGCTGCGCATCCAGTACCGGCAGGAGCAGTACTTCAGCAGGCATCTGCACTATGCGACGGCGCTGGCAGGAAGCCCCGACGCGCTGGGACTGCCGGCACGCAGCGACGCGGGGCACTACCTGCTGCACATCGAGACCCCTGCCGGCAGCGGCTATCTCGCCGTGGCGCGCGCCGATCCGGCCGGCCGGCAGGCGCGCGATGTGCGCTGCGCGCAGCTTGCCGTGGACGAGGCCGGCCAGCGGCGCGTGGGTGACGCGCACGGCCAATGGCAAGACGAAGATCCGGATCGCTGCTGGGGCTAGGTCCCGAAGGGCAGTTCTTTCAATCCGCGCCACTGCGCGCAACGCGCAGCGCCCGCGGCAGGCTGAACACGATGTTCTCTTCACGCCCGCCGATCTGCTGCGGCGTTTCTCCGCCCCAGCTGCGCAGCTGCTGCACCACCGACTGCACCAGCACTTCGGGCGCCGAGGCGCCTGCCGTCACGCCGACGGCATTGCAGCCCTCGAACCACTGACGCTGCAGGTTCTCGGGGCCATCGACCAGATACCCCGGAATGCCGGCGCGCTCGGCCAGTTCGCGCAGCCGGTTCGAATTGGAACTGGTCACCGAGCCCACCACCACCAGCACATCGCAGTGAGCGAGCAGGCGCTTGACCGCATCCTGGCGGTTCTGGGTCGCGTAGCAGATGTCCTCCACGCGCGGACCCTGCAGGCCCGGGAAACGTGCACGCAGCGCCTCGACGATGTTCTGGGTGTCGTCCACGGAAAGAGTGGTCTGGGTGACGAAGGCCAGCGTCTCGGGGCGCGCCACCTGCAGGCGCTGCACGTCGGAGACGCTCTCCACCAGGTGCACCACGCCGCCGAAACTGCGGTCGAAACGGCCCATGGTGCCTTCCACTTCCGGATGCCCGGCATGGCCGATGAGCACCACATCGCGGCCCTCGCGGGCGTAGCGCGCCACCTCCATGTGCACCTTGGTGACCAGCGGGCAGGTGGCGTCGAAAACCTGCAGGCCGCGTCCGCGGGCTTCATCCTCGACGGCGCTGGACACGCCATGTGCGGAGAAGATCACCGTGGAGCCGGCGGGAATCTCCTCCAGCTCCTCGACGAAGCGCGCGCCCAGCGCCCGCAGCCGCTCCACCACGTGCCGGTTGTGCACGACCTCATGCCGCACGTAGATCGGCGCGCCGAAAAGCTCGATCGCCCGTTCGACGATGTCGATGGCCCGGTCGACACCGGCACAGAAGCCGCGCGGGCTGGCCAGCAGGATCTTCATGGCTTCATTTCACCTTGTCACGCCGCCATTCCAGCAGCGTGTCCAGCAGCAGCAAACCTGCACCGACGGTGATGCAGGCATCGGCCAGGTTGAAGGCCGGGAAGGAATGCTGCTTCCAGTGCACATGCACGAAATCCACCACATAACCATGCTGCAGGCGGTCGATGACATTGCCCAGTGCGCCGCCCAGCACCAGCGCCAGACCCGCCGCAGGGATGCCCTGGGCGCGCGCGCGCAGCTGCCGCAGCCAGATGAGGATGGCGACGCTCACGCCTATGGCGAGCACCGTGAAGAACCAGCGCTGCCAGCCGCCGGCGCCGGCGAGGAAGCTGAAGGCCGCGCCGGGATTATGGGCCCGCAGGATATCCAGCACCGGCAGCACGGTGACCGATTCATGCAATTGCAAGCGCGCCACGATCAGCGCCTTGGTGAACTGGTCGGACAGGATGGCGGCCACCGACAGCGGCAGCCACAGCCAGCCCGAGCGCGACAGCGGCGGACGCGCCTCAGACATGGCGCCGCACCTCGGGCCGGCCGCTGATGTTGCCCGCGCAGCGGCCGCACAGCGTCGGATGCGCGGCATCGCTGCCGATGTCCGGCGTGAGATGCCAGCAGCGCTCGCACTTGACGCCGGCGCTGCGCTTCACCTGCAGCCAGATGCCAGGCAGTACGGCACTGGCCGTCTGCGCAGCGATGGCGCCATCCGGCGCCCCGTGCACTTCGTGCACCCGCGCCGCGGAAGTGATGGTGAAGAAGCGCAGTTCATCGCCCGGCGCAGCCAGCAGGCGCGCCGGCCCGGGCAGCGCGTAGATGTCCACTTCGGCCTCCAGCGGCGCGCCGATGGTGCCGGCGTCGCGCAGCTTCTCCAGCTCGCGCTGCGCCGCTTCGCGCACGGCGATGAGCAGGTCCCAGTCGATGGCCGCAGGCGGTACGGCCGGCAGCACATGCCACGTGGTCAGGAACACCGACTCGGGATCACCGGCCTGCCGCGGCAGGTGCTGCCAGATCTCCTCGGCCGTAAAGGAAAGAATGGGTGCAAGCCAGCGCACCATGGCCTGGGCCACATGGAACATTGCCGTCTGCGCCGAGCGCCTTGCATGTGAATCGGCCGGCGTGGTGTACATCCGGTCCTTGAGCACGTCGAGGTACAGGCCGCCCAGATCATTCACGCAGAAGTTGTGCACCCGCTGGTACACCAGATGGAACTGGTACTCGCGGTAGGCTGTGACCACCTCCTCCTGTACCTCCGTGGCGCGCCGCAGCGCCCAGGCATCGAAACCCACCAGCTGATCCAGCGGCACGGCATGCGTTGCCGGATCGAAGCCATGCAGGCTGCCGAGCAGGTAGCGCACGGTGTTGCGCATGCGCCGGTAGGCATCGGAGGTGCGCTTGAGGATCTCGTCCGAGACGCTCATCTCGCTGGTGTAGTCCGTCGCGGCCACCCACAGCCGCAGCACGTCCGCGCCCAGCGTGTTCATCACCTTGTCCGGCGCCACCACATTGCCCAGGGACTTGGACATCTTGCGGCCCTTGTCGTCCACGGTGAAACCGTAGGTGAGCACGCTCTTGTACGGCGCGCGTTCGTACATGGCCTCGGACATCAGCAGCGAGCTGTGGAACCAGCCGCGGTGCTGGTCCGAACCTTCGAGGTACATCTCGACCGGCGCGGCGATCTCCGGCCGCGCCTTGCCCACGCACTCGAAGCTCACGCCCGAATCAGCCCACACGTCCATCACGTCGGTGACCTGGTCGTATTCGGCCGCCTCTGCGCCCAGCAGTTCGGCCGGGTCGAGATCGAACCACACGTCGATGCCGCCGGTCTCCACGCGCGCGGCCACCTGCTCGATGAGCTCCTGGGTGCGCGGATGCAGCTCGCCGGTGCGGCGATTCACGAACAGCGTGATCGGCACACCCCAGGTGCGCTGGCGCGAGATGCACCAGTCCGGACGCGTCTGGATCATGCCGGCGATGCGCTGCTGGCCCCAGCCGGGAATCCACTGCACGCCGGGAATGTCGCGCAGCGCATTGGCGCGCAGCCCCCTGCGGTCCATGGAGATGAACCACTGCGGCGTGGCGCGGAAGATCACCGGCGTCTTGTGGCGCCAGCAATGCGGATAGCTGTGCGTGAGCGGCGCATGGTGCAGCAGTGCGCCGGATTCTTGCATGGTCGCGATCAGGAGCTTGCCGGCCTCGTCGAGCTTCATGCCGCCGACCAGCGGCACATCGGCCTCGAAACGGCCATCGCCGAGCACCGGGTTCACCACCGGCAGGTTGTAGCGCCGGCCGACGATGTAGTCGTCCTGGCCGTGGGCCGGCGCCGTGTGCACGGCGCCGGTGCCCGCTTCCAGCGTCACGTGATCGCCGAGGATCACGGGCACTTCGCGGGGCTGAAAAGGATGGCGCAACTTCAGGCCTTCGAGCGCCTTGCCCGGGAAGCGCGCCAGCTCGCGCGCACCCGTGACGCCGAAGCGCGCCAGACATTCCTTCGCCAGGCCTTCGGCCAGGATCACGCGCTCGCGCCCGGATGCACGTTCGATTTCCAGCAACACATATTCGAAGTCCGCGCGCAGCGCCACAGCCTCGTTGGCCGGCAACGTCCACGGCGTCGTGGTCCAGATCACCACCGATGCCGGCAGCGCGCCATCCACGCCGTGGCCGATGCGGCCCGCCAGATCCGTGAGGTCCACCACGCGGAAGGCGACATCGATGGCCGAGGAAACCTTGTCCTCGTATTCGACCTCGGCTTCGGCCAGCGCCGAGCGGCAGTCGAGGCACCAGTACACGGGCTTGGCGCCGCGGTACAGATGCCCGTTGGCGATGACCTTGCCCAGCGCGCGGATCTGCTGCGCCTCATAGGAGGGCGCCATCGTGATGTAGGGGTTATCCCAGTCGCCCATCACGCCCAGACGCTTGAAGTCGCGGCGCTGCAGCTCCAGCTGCTGCTGCGCATAGGCGCGGCAGGCGGCGCGGAAAGCCCGCGCATCGATCTTCTGGCCGACGCGGCCGTGCTTCTTCTCCACCTGCAGCTCGATGGGCAGGCCATGGCAATCCCAGCCGGGGATGTAGGGCGCATCGCAACCATCCAGCGAGCGGGACTTCACGATGAAGTCCTTGAGGATCTTGTTCGCCGCGTGGCCGATGTGGATGGGACCGTTGGCATACGGCGGACCATCGTGCAGCGCGAAGCGCGGACGGCCGCGCGCCAGCTCCCGCAGGCGGCCGTGGATGTCCTCGCGCTGCCACCAGTCGAGCATGGCCGGTTCGCGTTTTGCCAGATCCGCCTTCATCGGAAAATCCGTCTGCGGCAGATTCACCGTCTTCCTGTAGTCCGTCACCCGATCCTCACCTTAGTCAAAGCCAGCGCGCGATAGCGCTGCGCGCGCATCGTCCGCATCCCGGTGCATCTGCACCACCATGGCGTCCACATTGTCGAATCGCAGTTCGTCGCGCAGCCGTGCGACGAACTCGACTTCGATCTCGCGCCCGTAGAGATCCCCATCGAAACCGAACACATGCGCTTCGAGCAGCGGCAGCACGCCGCCCACCGTGGGGCGTGTGCCGAGGCTCGCGACGCCCGGCAGGTAGTGCTGCGGCGGATGGCCATTGCCCAGCCCACGGACGCGGACCGCAAAGATACCGTCCATCGGCGTCCGCCGCCGCCCCAGTCGCAGGTTGGCGGTGGGAAATCCCAGTTTGCGCCCCAGCTGCTGGCCGCGCACCACCCGGCCGACCATCGAATAGCGCCGCCCCAGCAGCACCCGGGGCGCTTCCAGATCGCCCTGCGCCAGCGCCTGGCGCACCGCGCGGCTGCTGATGCGCAGCGGCCCGTCCCGCACCGGCGACACCACTTCCACGCCCATGCCCCGGGCAGGGCAATTTTTCTGGAACCACTCCGCGGTGGCCTCCCCATCCCGGCCGGCGCGAAAATCGTGGCCGATCACCAGATGCCCGATACCTGCCGACAGCAGCATCCCGGCGAATTCCCCGGCGCCGCAGCCGCGCAGACGCTCGTCGAAACGCAGCACACACAGGGCCTCCGGCCCGCCCTGCTCGAGCAGCCGCCAGCGCTCGCGCAGCGTGGTCAGCCGCGCGGGGGGATCTTCGCGCTGGAAATATTCGCGCGGCAGCGGCTCGAAGGTGATGAGCAGGCTGTCGCGCTGCTGTTCCGCCGCACGGCACGCCACCCGTGCCAGCAGCTCCTGGTGACCACGGTGGATGCCATCGAAGCCGCCGATGGTTGCAACATAGCCGCGCGGCGTGCGCACCGCTCCGTCCAGATGCCGCAGCAGCCGCATCAACGCACCACCGAGCGCAGATGCGCCGGCCGCATGCCCAGCAGGAACAGCGCCGCGAAATACAGCGCCGCACCCAGCAGGATGCCGCCCCCGCCGCGCCACACGCGTTCGATGAAGGGCATCTGCGCCCAGGCCAGCGTGTCGCCTGCGAGCCAGACCAGCAGCGCACCCATGGCGATGTTGGCCAGCAGCACGCGCAGCAGGAAACCCTTCCAGACTGCCGTGTGCCGCAGCACGCCCTCGGCCACGAGGCCGCGCCACAGCAGGAAGGTGTTCACCGCGGCCCCGGTACAGGTGAACGTGGCAATGAGCACATGCGGATTGGGCAACCCCAGCTTCGAGGCGGGGATCACCACCAGCACGTTGAGCAGGGTGCTGCAGGCCAGCGCGATGAGGGCAATCTTCACCGGGCGGCGCGTGTTCTGCCTTGCGTAGTATCCCGGCACCAGCACCTTCACGAAGCTGAAAGCTAGAAGGCCCCAGGAATAGGCCATCAGCGCATAGCTGGTACGCTGCACGTCGCCGGGATCAAAGCGCCCGTAGCCCAGGATCAGCGCCGTCATCGGCCCCGCGAAACACAGCATGCCCACGGCGGCCGGAGTTGCCAGCAGCACCACGAGGCGCAGCGCCCAGTCCAGTGTCTGCGAGAACTGCCGGGTGTCCTTCGCGGCATGCTGCGCAGAGAGCCCGGGCAGGATCACGGTGGCAAGCGCAATGCTGAACACGCCCAGCGGAAACTCCATCAGCCGGTCCGCGTAGTACAGCCAGCTCACGCTGCCGGTCACGAGGAAGGTCGCGATCTGCGTATCCAGCAGCAGCGAGATCTGCGCCATGGAGCTGCCGACGATGCCCGGCACCATGAGCTTCGCCACGCGGCGCACCCCCTCGAGCCGCGGCCGCCAGCGCGGCCACGACAGCAGCTTCAGCCGCGCCACCGAGGGCAGCTGGAACCCCAGCTGCAGCAAGCCCGAAACGAAGACGCCGATGGCCAGCACCAGGCCCGGATTCTGGCTGCGCGCGGCGAGGAACAATGCCGCGATGATCAGCACGACGTTCATCAGCACCTGCGTGAATGCCGGGATGAAGAAGCGTCCGTAGCTGTTGAGCACGCCGGAAAACAGCGACACCATCGACACGAAGAACAGGTAGGGGAAGGTCCAGCGCAGCATCTGCACCGCCAGCGGATATTCGGCGGCACCGGTGAGCGCCCACTTGGGCGCGAAGATGAAGATCACGATGGGCGCCGCGATCACGCCCACCACGCTCAGCAGAAACAGCACCGCCCCCAGCGTGCCGGCCACGCCCGATACCAGCGCGCGGACCTCCGCCGCATCGCGCTGCACCTTGTACTCGGAGATCACCGGCACGAAGGATTGCGAGAAGGCGCCTTCGGCGAACAGCCGGCGCAGGAAATTGGGGATCTTGAAGGCGACGAGAAAGGCGTCCGAAACCGCCCCCACCCCCAGCGCCTGGGCCATGAAGGTGTCGCGGAACAGACCGGTGATCCGCGACAGCAGGGTGGCAAACCCGGTGGTCGTGGTGCTTCTCAACAGGGGGCGACTCATCGCGGCATGAGCCTAGCAGAAGCACCCCCCGCAAATCGCGGCCAGAAGGCCCAAAACCCCCTGATTCGGTTGACTTCCGGCTGCCCTCTGCCCACACTACGCGCCCCTTGTACAGGCGCTAATGGCGGAGATTTCGAGCGTGGCGAACACCAAGTCGGCGGAAAAGGCAGCACGTCAGTCGGTCAAGCACCGCGCGCAGAACGTCGCGCTGCGTTCGGGCATGCGCACGGCCATCCGCAAGGCCACCGACGCCGCGGCCACCGGCAAGAAGAACGAGGCCACCCAGGCCTTCAAGGCCGCCCAGCCCCTGATCGATTCGATGGTCAACAAGGGCCTGATCCACCGCAACAAGGCTGCTCGCCACAAGAGCCGCCTGGCGGCGCGCGTGAAGGCCGCCAAGGCCTGATCGGTCCCGGCCCGGAACAGGGCCCAAGTCTCTTTCAGCAAGGCCCGCCTCCGGCGGGCCTTTGCATTTGTGGCCGCCGGTCCCCTCAGTCTTCGGCAGCGCGCTCCGCCTGCTGCTGCTCCAGGAAATTCATCACGGCCGCGCACAGCTCACGCGTACCTTCGCCCGTGGCACCCGATACCAGGAAGTGCGGCCCCTTGTAGCGCAGGCGGCGCAGGATGCCCGCCGCGCGCTCGCGGGCTTCTTTCTCGGGCAGCAGATCCTTCTTGTTGAGCACCAGCCAGCGCGGCTTGGCCGCCAGTTCCTTGCTGTATTTCTTCAGCTCCTGAACGATGGCGCGCGCATCCTTCACCGGATCGGCCTCGGGGTCCAGCGGCGCAATGTCGATCAGGTGCAGCAACACGCGCGTGCGCTGCAGATGCTTGAGGAAGCGGATGCCCAGGCCCGCACCATCGGCGGCCCCCTCAATGAGGCCGGGAATGTCGGCCATCACGAAGCTGCGGTGCTGGCCGCAATCCACCACGCCCAGGTTCGGGTGCAGGGTGGTAAAGGGATAGTCGGCCACGCGCGGCCGCGCCGCGGACACGGCGCGGATCAGCGTGGACTTGCCGGCATTGGGCAACCCCAGGAGGCCCACATCGGCGATCACCTTCATTTCCAGCCGCAGCTGGCGCTTTTCGCCCGGCAGGCCCGAGCCGAACTGGCGCGGCGCGCGGTTGGTGCTGGACTTGAAGCGCTGGTTGCCGAAACCGCCCTTGCCGCCCGTGGCCACCTTGAGCAGCTGGCCGTGGGTGGCCAGGTCGCCCAGCTCCTCGCCTGTGTCCTCGTCCACCACAGTGGTACCTACCGGCACCTTGACGTACAGATCCTCGCCGCTGGCCCCGGTGCAGTCATTGCCCGAACCGCCCTCGCCGTTCTTCGCCTTGTACGTGCGGCGGATGCGGAAATCCGCCAGCGTGTTGATGCCTTCGACGGCCTGCAGCCACACGCTGCCGCCATGGCCGCCGTCGCCACCGTCCGGGCCGCCGAAGGGAATGAACTTCTCGCGCCGGAAGCTCACGCAGCCGCGCCCGCCGTTGCCGGCCTGCACCTTCATCTCTGCTTCGTCGACAAATTTCATCGCAGTGGATTCCCGGGGCCCTGATGCGCAAACCCCGGCGCGGGGGCCGGGGTCTGCAGGATGGTCCAGTGTACGGCGCCCCTTACTCGGGGATCACGTTCACGTAGGTGCGCTGCTCGGCGCCGCGGGTCTGGAACTGCACGCGGCCATCGACCAGCGCGAACAGTGTGTGGTCCGTGCCCGTACCCACGCCGCTGCCGGCGCGCATCGGCGTGCCGCGCTGGCGCACCAGGATGTTACCCGCCGCCACCTGCTGGCCGCCGAAGCGCTTCACGCCCAGACGCTTGCTGTGGGATTCGCGGCCGTTGCGGGTGCTGCCGCCTGCTTTCTTGTGTGCCATGGCTCAGATGTCTCCGGAAATGATGCGATCAGGCGATGCCGGTGATCTTCACCAGCGTATACAGCTGGCGATGGTTGCCGGCGCGCTTGTAGTGCTTGCGGCGGCGGAACTTCACGATCACTTTCTTCTCGCCCTGGCCATGCGACTCCACCGTCGCACTGACCTTGCTGCCCGCGACCAGCGGCGTGCCCACACGGATGTTGGCGCCATCAGCCACCAGCAGCACCTGGTCAAATTCCACGGTGGCACCCGGGGCTGCGTCGAGCTTCTCGACCTTCAGCTGGGTGTCCTTCTCAACGCGATACTGCTTGCCACCCGTGGCAATGACGGCGTACATGGTAGGGCTCCGATCGGAAAGGCCGCGCATTCTAATGGCGCGGCCCTCCCCGGTCAAACCCGCCGTGCGGGGTTTCCTCCGGCCAAACAGCCACTTGCTGTACCATTCCGGCGATGTCCAGCCCCTCTCCCCTGCACGGTTTCCCGCCCTCGTCCGAGCCGGCCTCCGGGCCCGCCTCGCTGGAGGATATCCGTGCCCTGGTGGCCGAGGATTGGGCCGCCGTGGATGCCCTGATCCGCTCGCAGCTCGCGAGCCGCGTGGCCCTGGTAGGCCAGGTGGCCGAACATATCGTAGCCGGCGGAGGCAAGCGGCTGCGCCCGCTGGTGGTGCTGCTGGCGGCCCACGCCGCGGCCGCTGGCCGGTTGGCCCCGGGCGCCCGCCATCGCGAGGCCGCCGCCTTCATCGAGTTCATCCACACCGCGACGCTGCTGCACGACGACGTGGTCGACCACTCGGCCATGCGCCGCGGCCGCGATACCGCCAATGCCCTGTTCGGCAACGAGGCCAGCGTACTGGTAGGCGATTTTGTCTATTCCCGCGCCTTCCAGATGATGGCCGCCATCGGCGTGCAGCGCGTCATGGAGATCATGGCCGATGCCACCAATGTAATCGCCGAGGGCGAGGTGCTGCAGCTGATGAACGCGCAGGACCCGGACACCACGGAAGAGCGTTATCTAGAGGTAATCCACCGCAAGACGGCGAAGCTGTTCGAAGCCGGCGGTGAAGTGGCGGCGGTGCTGTGTGGCGCGCCGCCGCCCGTGCAGGCCGCGCTGGCCGACTATGGGCGCCACCTGGGCACGGCCTTCCAGCTCATCGACGACGTGCTGGACTACCGGTCCGATCCCGCCGTGCGCGGCAAGAACCTGGGCGAGGACCTGGCCGAAGGCAAGCCCACCCTGCCGCTGATCCACGCACTGCGCACCGCAGACGAGGCCGACCGGGCCCTGATCCGATCGGCCATCCTGCAGGAGGAGGATTCGGCGCCGGACCTCGCCCGCATCATCGCCTGCATCGACCGTTCAGGCGGCATCGACTACGCGCGCGGACGCGCGGTGGCCGAATCCCGCGCCGCGGCGGCGGTGCTGCACGCCGTGCCCGCCTCGCCCTGGCGCGACGCGCTGGCCCGCCTGGCCGCGCTGGCCGTGGAACGGGACCGATAGCCTCAGGGACGATGACAGCCAAGGGCGCCCTCAAGTACACTCTCGCGCCCACCGCATCGGGGTGTAGCTCAGACTGGTAGAGCGCTACGTTCGGGACGTAGAAGTCGCAGGTTCAAATCCTGTCACCCCGACCATTGAAATCCCAGATTCCGCCCTCGGCCACCGGCGCTCCGAATTTGGCACGCTTGCCCGCTTAAAAGCGGGCCTGCACCAGGTGGACAAGCTGTGCCCCCACTTCGTACATCCCCTCCCTCATGGTGCGCAGCCGCGCTCCGGCCGGAGTCGTGACCGGAAGCGGAAGATCCGCATCGGCAATGCGGCCCAGGATGTAATCTGAAAGAATCCTGCCGAAAACAGTGCCGGGCGCAATGCCGCGGCCGTTGTAGCCGCAAAAGCTGATGAGGTTGGGCGCGAGAACGTGGAAGCGCGGCAGGTTGTTCCGCGTCATGCCAATCTCGCCGTACCACTCGGCGTCGAAATTCACAGCGCCGATCCGGGGAAAGAGCGCGCGCAGCGCGCGTCTGGCCCAGGCGCGGTGCACGGTGGTTCCCGTTCCCCGCAACGCCCCGACGCTGCCAAATACCAGCCGGCCCGCGCGGTCGAAACGAAAGGAACTGAGGACGTTCCGGGTGTCCCACACGCCCTGCCGCTCCGGCAGGATCGACATCCGCAGATCCTGCGCAAGCGGCTCGGTCGCGAAATTGAAATAGGGCAGGCGAACCTGTTCTTCGCGCAACGCGCTCCAGGGGCCTGTGCTGTAGGCATCCGATGCGACAATGATCCAGTCGGCCAGCACCGCGCCACGAGGCGTACGCAGGCGCCACTTGCCCGAAGTCCGTTCGGCTGCCGTAACCGGGCTTGCAACGAAAATCCGGGCGCCTGCGGCCATGGCCGCGCCGGCAAGCCCGCGGGCATAGGCCAGCGGTTGTACGGTCCCGGCACGCATGTCCAGCAGCGAGCCCGCATAGGCCGCGGTGCCGACTTTCACAGCCGTCGCGGCGGCATCGAGCAGGCTGACCGGAGCGCCGCGTTCCAGCCACTGGGCCGTGCGCTGCTGCAGCTCGGCGAACCCCCTACTGCCGACAGCGCAATGCAGCGTGCCAGCCCGGACCGCTTCACAATCGATGCGGTGCCTGTCGATCAGATCGAAAACCAGCTGCGGCGCATCGCCCAGGATTTTCAACAGCCGCTCGCCATATGTGGTGCCGAGCGCGGCGACCACCCGGTTCGGCATCACCCACATGCCGGCATTGACCAACCCGACATTGCGCCCGGCTCCGCCGAAGCCGACATCGACCGCCTCGAGCAGGACCACTGTCGCTCCACCTTCGGCCAGGTGCAGCGCGGAAGACAGGCCGGTGTATCCGCCGCCGACGATAACGACATCCGCATCCACTTCATCCGATAGCGATTCGGTGGCCGGCGACGACGGCGCCGTCGTTTCCCACAGACCATGAGACCGCGGATCGTTCAACATGGGCAGCTGGCTCCCGGTCAGTCCCTGGCCATGCGTTCATTTGTCCCGACGGCCCGAAACGCGCGGCCCATGCGGCGCACGCCTTCGAGGATCTGCTCCACCCCCGGCGTGCCGTAGGAGAGGCGCATGCTCGCTGGATTGGGATCAGCGGGATAGAAGGCCGTGCCGGGAACATAGAGCACGCCATGGTCCACATGGGCCTGGAAGAGTTGCTGCGGATCGGCCTGGGCACGGCTCTCAGCCCACAGGAACAGTCCGCCCGCCGCAGGGTTTACGGTCAGCGTGCCGGGCAGCTCCTTCTGCAGCGCCCCGATCATGGCATGCATGCGCCGGCCATATTCCGTGCAGGCCCGGGCTACGGCGTGGGGATAGCGCCCCGAACGCAGGTACAGCGCCGCGATCGCCTGCGCCAGCGGCGAAGTGCACAGGTCGCTGGTCTGCTTGGCGATGGCGCAGCGCCGCAGGACCTCCTGCGGCGCGATCATCCAGCCAATGCGCAGACCGGGAGCAACCGTCTTCGACAGGCTGGACAGGTAGATGACGGGATTGTGCAGTCGGCCCGCCAGGCGCTCGCCGATAGCAAACAGCGGCGGCGGCAGATCCTTCGTGAACGCCAGGTCGCTGTAGGGATCGTCTTCGACAATGAAGAAGCCGTGTTCGATCGCAAGATGCACCAGTGCTTCGCGCCGCTCAAGCGGCAGCAGCGTGCCGCATGGATTGGAGAAGGCGGGAACGGTGTAGAGCAGCTTCGGGCGCACGGCTTGCGCCAACTCGAGCTTCGCGGCCGCGGCTTCCACTTGAAGGCCCGCCTGGTCTGCGGGAATCGCTTCGATACGGGCGCCGGCAAGCTTCAGCGCCTGGATGGCCGCGGGGTATGCCGGCGTCTCGACATGAACGACATCGCCTGCATTGATGAAGATGCGGACGAGCAGGTCGAACGCCTGCTGCGAACCTGTCGTGACCAGGATGTCTGCCGGACCGCAGTCGATGCCACGGCTTGCACTCAGGGAGGCGAGCGCTTCGCGCAGCAGCGGCGCACCTTCGGTCGCGCCATACTGGAAATTTGCGGCGGTGTCCGCCAGCGCCTGCGCGGCGGCATCCCGGAGTCCTTCGGCATCGAACAATTCCGCTGAAGGGTAACCTCCGGCGAAGGAAATCATCCCGGGCCGCGACAGGTACGGGAACAGCTCCCGAATGGGCGAGCCGGCGGGATTGCAGAACAGATCGGCAAAGGCAGGGCGCTGCATCTTCACGGCTCGCTGCGTGCCGCGTGGGCGCCGAAATCCACAGCACCGCAGAGGGCGAGTGGATCCAGCAGCTGCTTGATTCCGTGTGCCATCCACCGGGCGGTGTCACTGGTGTACTTCTCGTACACAGCGACGTTGTGCGGGCCGATGCCATGCTCGGCGCTGAAACTGCCGCCGAACTGCTCGACGACGAGCGCATAGATCGCCATGCGCAACTTCCGCACAGCTTCAGCGGAATATTCAGCCGGCGACTCCCGCGGCCACACCAGGTTGAAGTGGAGGCCGCCGTCGGCAATATGCCCGAAGTCGATGATGGTGAGGTGCGGGAATTCCCGCTCGACCAGCGCCCGCGCGGCGCGGCGAAACTCCATGATCCGCGAGCGTGCCACCGAGATGTCGAAGGCCACGATCCGGCCCAGGTTGCGCGCACCTTCTGTGATGCCGTGGCGCAGATGCCAGAGGTCCGCACGACCACCGACAACGGCGTTCGACACCGTGGCTTCGTATTGGTCGGCAAGAAAACGGTCGAGCACATCCTGCAGGTCGAAACCAGTGTAGCGCGGCGAACCCGCCTCCAGCTCGATCAGCACGGCGAATTCCGGCGCAGGATCGGGCGCAAAGGGATTGCGGACATTGGGGATGTGATCGATCGCTGCATGCATCGCGGCTCCGGACATGCCTTCGAACGCCGCCAGATAGTCGCCGAAGTCCGCTTCCAGCGCAGCGAGCAGCCCGTTCACGGCCGCTTCGGAGGCTGGCACGACCAGCGCCGTAGCGGACTGCCGCGGCCGCGGATGAACCTCCAGCGTCGCACGGGTGATGATGCCGGTCGTGCCGGACGCGCCGATGAACAGCTGCTTGAGATCCCAGCCCGTATTGTCCTTGCGCAGCGGACTGCCGAGCCGTACACGCTGGCCCGGAGGGTTGAACAGCACCACCTCGACCGCCATGAGATTGTGTCGCACATCACCGTAGCGGATGAGGCGAGTGCCACCGGCATTCGTCGCTATCATGCCGCCGATGGAGGGATCGGCTCCCAGGTCGATGGGAAACCACAGCCCATGCGACTCGAGTCTCGCATTCAGCTCCTGCAAGCGCATGCCTGCATCCACCGTCACGCTGCGATTGGGCAGATCGAGCTCGAAACCGCCGCGCAGCCGCTCCAGCGACAGCAGCACCTGTCTGCCCGAAGCATCCGGTACGCTCGCGCCGACGAGCCCCGTATTGGCGCCCTGCGGAACGATGCCGATATGCCGCTCGACGCACAGCGCGACGATGCGGCTCACCTGTTCGCCCGTGGCGGGCCGCACGACGCACAAGGCTTTGCCCTGCCCATAGCGGATGCCCGTGACATAGGACTGCATGTCTTTGCCCGCGAGAACGCCATCCGCGCCGGTGATGGCCGCAAGGTCCGTAACGTCCCGTACGGATGGCCCTTGCGGTTTCGTGGCGGATGTCATGCGCGCCGCAATTGCCCGTCAAGCAGAGCCAGCGAAGCGCGCTCGCGCGCACCATACAGCTCGAACTCGTCGAGCACCTTCGCACCCAGCGCCGCCTCGAAGGCATCCTTCGCCGCATTGGCGCTGTAACTTCTTGGCTCCGTACCGCCCAGATTGGACTGGAAGATTCCTGCGGCACTGACCGGCAGGAAGTCCTCGTACACAATGGGTTCGGCATGCACGCAGCCTGAAGCGATGAGCGCTTCCAGAGACATGGCGGCCAATCGGTCGGCTGCGACTGTGCCCTGCTGCGCCAGCGTGTAGTGGAAGAACGCCAGCTTCTCCCTGCGCAAGGTTTCCAGGTCATCCGGAAAACCATCGAGGGCGTCAGCAGACCGCTCTTCGCGCGTGCCGGCGGCCTGCTGGGCCTGCCTGCGCGCCAGCAGCCGGTCGTACAATTCGCGGCCGGCGCGCGTCAGCGCCGCACCCCGCTGCTCGATCTCGCCGAAACGCGCCGTGTGCGTGCCTGGATGCCGTGTGCCACTGCCTGGAAACGTCACTCGTTCCTCAAGCGCCTTAAAACTGGTTTGCCGCAGCAGGATAGGAATCCGCCTTTTCGGCGGACCCTCGATGAGCTCCTTGGGCACGATGTTCCACTTCGGCATCTCGGCCTGGGCGGCATCGATGTCCAGCGTCCTGGGAGTGAGGTGATTGATGTGCGGGCCCTTGAAGCTCACCACATCGGCCACCAGCCGGTGGGCATCATGCAGCTTGCGGTAGGTCTCCGCGTCCACTGCCGCCTCGTGATGCCAGCGGAAGGTTTCCAGCACCTGCGCGACGAATTCATCAGCCTCCGCATCCGTCAACTCGCCTGCCCGCTCGAACTTCTGGGTCAGTTCCAGCGCGCGCTCGGTGAAGATCCGTCGCCGCGACAGGATGCGCGCGGCCTCCTTGCGCAGTCCGACATCCTCGATCAGTTCCAGGCGTAGCAGCGATGTGAAGACGCGGAACGGATTGACTGCCAGCGCGGCATCAGTGACCGGGCGAAAAGCCGTGGAATGCACGGGCACGCCCGCTACCGACAAATCATAGTAGCCGACGGGCATCATGCCCATTACGGCAAACACCCGGCGCATGTCCGCCAGCTCCGCGCGCGTGCCCAGGCGGATGGCACCATGACGTTCGACCTGCAGCCGCTGGAGTTCACCGCACCGGGACAGGCGCGCCCGCAGCCCCGGATGTGCTTCTAGGGTTCTGCCGTTGACGGCGGCGACAAGGTTCAGCAACACGCCATACTGCGGCACTTCCTGGCGATAGACTTCCGACATCGCCCGCGAAAAGCGGGTGCGGATCTCATCCGGTGAAACGGGTGCGGCGCTGCTCATGCGGCTTTTTGGGGAACGGCTGGGATGTCCTCGCGGTGCATGCTCGGGCGCACTGTTCGCGGCGTCAAACGACAATCCGGTCTGACTTCATTCCCGGCTAGAATGATCCCATGCTGTTTCCCCGCCGCTTCCTGCCGCCGATGAGCGTGCTGTGCGCTTTCGAGGCGGCGGCGAGGCACCTGAGTTTCACCGCCGCCGCCGAAGAACTGAACCTGACGCAGAGTGCCGTCAGCCGACAGATCCGCAGCCTCGAGAAGCTTTTGGGATCCGAACTGTTCGTGCGCGAGCGGCAGGCGGTGCGGCTCACGCGCGCGGGAGAAGCCTATGCCGAAGAGGTACGCCGCACCCTCAGGCGCATCTCCTCAGCCACACTGGCGTTCCGCGCCAATCCCGAAGGCGGCGCGCTCAACCTTGCCGTCCTGCCCACCTTCGGCACGCGCTGGCTGGCACCGCGCCTTGCCGGTTTCCTTGCTGCCAATCCCGGGATCACGGTCAACCTGACGACCTACCTTGCGCCGTCGGACTTCCTGCTCGAGACGGTGGACGCAGCGGTCCACTTCGGACTGCCGCACTGGCCGGGCGCTGAGCTCGAATTCCTCATGAGCGAGTCGGTGGTGCCCGCATGCAGCGGCGAGCTGCTGCGCGCGCACCGGTTTTCGGAGCCTGCCGACCTGCTCAAGGCGCCGCTCCTGCATCTCACCAGCCGCCCGGACGCCTGGGAGAACTGGTTCCGCACCAAGGGGGTCGACACCGGCAACATCCACGGCATGCTCGTGGACCAGTTCGCGATCGCGGCTCAGGCCGGCATTTCCGGACTCGGCGTGGCGTTGCTGCCGACGTTCCTCATCGAGGGCGAACTTGCACGGGGCGATCTCGTGAAAGCCGTGCCGGCAACGCCTGTGGAAAGCACCGAGCGTTACTATCTGGCGTGGTCACCCGGCAGAGCCTCCTATCCGCCGCTGGCGGCATTCCGCAACTGGATCCAGGAGAGAGCCCGATCCTGCTCCTAGGAGTGCACGCTGTCCGGAGATGGGGGCAGCGTTGCACCAACATGGCATATCTGTTGGCAGCTGCGCACTGGATTGGTGTGGACGCAATGCCTCATAAAAGAATTACCTAATTTCCTTCGGTTTTTTCGATGCCACGATTCTGAAATTCGTTCTGGTAGTCGCTCTCGGGGCAGATTTCAATCTTGGAAACAAGATTGAATTGGTCAGGGAGACTACTCAATGAAGGCGCGATTCACCGACGATATCGATGCTCTGCCACGTGCAGCTGCTGGGGCGATCAGCCGGCCACAGGTACTGACCACCGCGGCGTGTACCGTGACCGCGATTCTTCTGGCCACCGCAGCGCGCGCCGCCGAGGACACCCAGAACGCCAGCCTGAGCGAGGTCGTGGTCACCAGCTCGCGCATCGTGCGCGATGGCTACCAGGCTCCGACCCCGACCATGGTGCTGGGCGCGGAGGAAATCGAGCGCGCCGCGCCCGTCAATATCGCCGACCAGGTCAACCAGATGCCGTCGCTGGCAGGCAGCACGCGCATGAACGCCAGCACGATCAGCTCCGGTCTGGCTGGCCTCAACGTCCTGAACCTGCGAAATCTGGGTACTGGCCGCACTCTGGTTCTGCTCGACGGCCAGAGGATTCCTGCAGCCACCATGAGTGGTGTGGTCGACGTCAACACCATTCCTAACTCTCTGATCAGCCGTGTGGATGTCGTCACTGGCGGCGCTTCGGCCGCGTGGGGCTCGGCGGCCGTGGCCGGCGTGATCAACTTCGTGCTCGACAAGAAGTTCATCGGATTCAAGAGCGAAGTATCGGGTGGCCTGACCACTTACGGCGACGATCCCAACGCCACCGTGTCGGCCGCCTTCGGCACCGGTTTCGCCAACAACCGCGGCCACCTTCTGCTCAGCGCGGAGGAGTACTACAGCGGCGGCATCAACAAGCTTTCACGGCCGTGGTACGTGGCGGCCAGGCAGCTCAACAACCCGGCCTACACGGCCACCAACGGTCAGCCGCGGCTCCTGGCTCGCACCAACGTGGGCTATACCACCGTGGCGCCGGGCGCGATCGTGACCGCGGGCCCTCTGCGCGGTCTCTACTTCGGCCCCAATGGCGCACCGCTCCAGCTGAACTACGGCACGACCGTCAGTGATCCCTTCATGGTGGGCGGCGACTGGAAAGTCACCGACTTCGGCGCCGGAGTCCAGTCGTTCGACCCTCCCACCCGCCGGCGGGGCATCTTCGAACGCGCGAGCTACGACATCACTGACAACTTCCAGATTTTCCAGCAGTTCTCGTTCAATCGCTCGTACGTCAGTCTGTACTCCACGCCGCAGTACAACTTCGGCGGCCTGACGATCAACAACGACAACCCCTTCCTGCCGCCATCAGTGGTTGCGGCCATGCAGGCGGCCAATGTGACGACGCTGACCGTGGGCTCGTGGAACCAGGCGATCGGCGGCCTGCCCTACAAGAGCAACCACGACATGTTCCGGTACACGCTCGGAGCCAACGGAAAGTTCAATGCCATGGGCAAGGAGTGGAGCTGGGAAGTCAGCTTGAACCGGAACTCCACCGACATCTATCAGGACTTGTACCTTCCGATCAACGCGAACTACAGAAACGCATTGGATGCGGTCTTGGGGCCGAACGGCCAGATCACCTGCCGTTCAACCCTGACCGATCCGGCCAACGGATGCCAACCACTGAACCTGCTGGGCACAGGTGTGGCATCCCAGGCCGCCCTGGCGTACGTCAATGGCCACGGCTGGTTGAAGGCCAACATTACCCAGGACATTGTCCAGAGCACGCTGCGCAGCGAACCCTTCTCCACCTGGGCCGGCCCGGTTTCGGCTGCCTTGGGCATCGAGCACCGTCGCGAATCCGTGAGCGGGAGTTCCGACCCCATCTCCCAGAGCAATGGCTTCTGGGCCGGCAACTACAAGGCCGTGACCGGCTCCTTTGACGTGACCGAAGGCTTCTTTGAAATCGTCGCGCCTCTGGCCAACGACGCGACGTTCGCCAGGTCGCTGGACTTCAATGCCGCCGTTCGTCTGACCGACTACAGCACCTCCGGCGAGGTCAACACCTGGAAAGTGGGCGGAACCTGGGCACCCATCGAGGACTTGAAGCTCCGGGTGACCAAATCGCGCGACATCCGCGCCGGTGGCCTGTCGGAACTGTTCGGTCCCGGCACAGTGGGGCCCGCCCTGCTCACCGATCCGTTCCTGAACAATCAGTCCTACACCCACACCCACATCACGGTGGGCAACCCCGACGTCATGCCGGAGAAAGCCGATACCATCGGCATCGGGGCCGTCGTCCAACCCCGGTTTCTGCCTGGGCTGTCCTTCGCTGTGGACTACTGGGATATCGAGGTCAAGGATGCCATCACCACTTTGACTTCTGCCGAGACACTCCAGCACTGCTACCGAGGCAATCAACGTGTCTGCCAGAACATCATCCGCGATCCCTCGACGGGCTTGATCACCACCATCATCCGGCAGCCCCTCAATCTCACCCAGCTGGATGCGCGCGGAATCGATATCGAAGCAAGCTACCGCTTCCCGGCAGGCGGCGGACAGGTTTCCTTGCGCGCACTGGCCACCCGGTACCTTCAGAGCGAGACCTTCAATGGCGTTGCAGGCAGTGCGTCGATATCCACCCTGGGCTCGGCCACGGGGGTGCCCGACTGGCGTTACCTGATGCAGGGAACCTACGCCAAGGGGCCGTTGGCTGCGTCGCTGACTGCCCGGGGAATCAGCAACGGTGTCCTGTCGGCTCAATACATCGAATGCAGCAGCAACTGCCCAGTTTCGACCACAGACAATCCGACGATCGACAACAACCATGTCGCGGGTGCGCTGTATTTTGATCTTTCAGTCAGCTACAAGATCCAGCCCGGGATCGAGACTTTCCTGGTGGTGAACAACCTTCTCAACCGCGATCCGGCGAGGGTTGCCGACGCCCCCAGCATCGGTGGTGCGCAATTGGGTGTGTCCCCGCTCTACTACGATGTACTTGGACGGACCTTCCGCGGCGGCGTGCGGTTCAAGTTCTGAGCATTTCGACGGGAGAGGCCAGAATGCAAAGACAACAGGTTCTGCAAGACAGTCCAGGGAACGGGCACCGCCGCTGTGCCCGTTGGAAACCCCTGGTTCTCGCATCCGCCGCCTGTCTCGCATTTGCGCCAGGGATTGAGGCCAAGACGCCTCCCAATTTCCTGGGAAGCTACCGGATGGTCGATACGTCCTACTTCCTTGAAGATCCGCCACCGGAAGGCTTCACATCCACGCCAAGAGACCTGGAAGCCCTGATCGATGAGCACCTGCAGCCCTGGGCACTTCTGCGCAAAGAGGCCACCGACGTCGACGCGGACGATCCGGGGATCCGCTGCCTCGATATCGGCAAGATGATGATGACGGATACGGGCAATTTCCGCTTTGTCGAAACCAGAGGGGTGATCATACAGATAAGACCCGCCATCCAGGTGGGCATGCCGCGGCGGATCTTCATGGACCAAAAGCATCCGGACAATCCTCCGCTCACCTGGGACGGACATTCCGTCGGGCATTGGGACGCAGATACGCTGGTGGTCGACTCCATAGGCTTCAACGACAAAAGTCCCCTGCATGCACAATGGTTCCAGCCGCACACCAGTGAATTGAGGGTCGTCGAGCGCTACCGCCTGGTCGCGGATGGGGACTACATGGAGTACAAAGTCACGGTTTCGGACCGAAAAGCCCTGAAAAGCCCTTACAGCTACACGCGCTATTTCAAACGCACCGAGGATCCCAGTTCCTACGATGCATGCAACCCCTCCCCCAAGGAAGTCCTGCGCTGGTACCGCATGTGGCAAGCGGCCATGGATCGGGCCACCGCGGCGCAGTGAGAAAGAAAATGACCATGGAAAATTTGATCCCGGCCCTCCTTGGCGGGATCCTCGTCAGTGCCGGGGGAAGCGCTTCTTGCGCCGCCGCGAAATCGGGCGCATCCCTTGCAGATATTGCAGGTACTTACGAACCGCTTCCGATTGACTTCAAGTCAGGCGCGCTCAAATCCACCGGCCTGCCCGTATCGGTCAAAGGTCTGCCCGCCCCCGCAAATGCCGAAGCGGTGGATCTGCTTGATCCAGCCCGACTCTGCATGCCCATAGGGCCTTTCCGCATGATCGCGGAAATGAAGAAAAAAATGGAGATCGTGCCGACGGACAAGGATGTCATCCTCATATTCGAGGAAAAAACCTTTGGGCTCGTCCGAGTGGCCCGTCTGGAGCACGACCACAACGAAAGCCCGCCGGGCTTTCAGGGGGACTCAGTGGCCCAGTGGGAGGGCGGATCCCTCCTGATCGACACCGTCGGCTTCAACGACGTGGTTTGGCTGACGCCCGATGGCGCGCGGCATGGCCCTTCACTGCGTCTGCGCGAAAAGATCACGCCCCTGCAAGGCGGCCTTTTCCTGCGCTATGAAATGACCGCAGAAGACCCTGCGGCGCTTCCCAAGCCATACACCTACGTCCGCATCTTCAGAAAGACGAGCGAGGTTATTCAGGAGCACGAATGCGTCTACAATATCCCGACGGAGCTGGTCAGGGGTGGCTAGAAACCCGGTGAGCAAAACGCCTCACAGGCCACGCAGAGGGTCGTGCTTCAGAACGGTTCCGTCAGCGAGCTTGACGCTGATGAAGCTGCCTCCCGCCAGACCGTTGCGCCTGGGGTGCACCAGGACGGTCGCTTTCTCTCCGGGTTTGAAAGTATCCGCGGTTATGCCGTAACGCGTCATGGCAGCCGGGCCATTGGCTTCCACCAGCCACTCGGTGGAGCTGCCTGCGCTGTCCGATACGATCAATGTCAGGTAGGCGTGAGGATTGACGAACGCCCATTCCTTCACGATGCCGACAAGTTCGACTTCCTTCTTTCCGTCGAACATGGAATAGGAATGGTGCGCCAAAGCCGGTGCCGCACCCATGAGCAACACGCCACCGAGAAGACAAACGCGTCTGATGAAATTTTCCATTTCCAGCCCCAACAACAGCAACAGCCTTACGCACAGAAAAATCAAAGACAGCTACAAGATTGGAAGCTGCCGGCAGCGATTACCAGAATGATTTATAGAATCATGACATCGAAAAAACCGAAAGGTGCGGCCCCGGCGGGGAAGCCGTCCTCTTGGTTTTACTGTGTTATAAATATTTCATCTTGCGTTACCATTCCAAGGCCTTCACGTCGAGTTCAAACTCGATCACGCGACCGCAGACCGACACGACAATATTATTAAGCAGTAGTTGTAGCGCGCGCCGCCGCGAGCCGCGCGGTGCCACTCGGACGATATTGGAATCGCGATGAATCCGATGTTCGATGCCGTCGCTTGCGACGGGGTCATCACTTGGAAGGAAGAATCATGCCCGCTCCAGATCGAGAATTGGCACCCCTCGTAGTCAGCTTCGTCGATGATCCTCGCGTCGTGAAAGATGCAGCAACCGAGGATTACACGACCCACGTCGTCCCGCAT
Organism: Steroidobacteraceae bacterium; assembly: GCA_049841155.1. Classification (GTDB taxonomy): domain Bacteria; phylum Pseudomonadota; class Gammaproteobacteria; order Steroidobacterales; family Steroidobacteraceae; genus ZC4RG30. The sequence goes on along the minus strand of JASGHI010000003.1, from coordinate 58,196 downwards.
TCATGGCGCGCCAGCAAGAAGTCGCTGTCCATGTCGTGGTATTCGCTGGTCAGCGGCATGTTCTACCTGGTTACGGCGGCGACCCTCGCCGCCGTGGTGGGCACGGTGGACACCTTGATAGGCATCGTGCTCGCCTGCATCGTATTCGGCGCCCTGGGGTACGTCACTTCGCGGTTTGCAGCCGATACCGGACTGACCGTCGCGCTGGTTTCGAAGAGATTGTTCGGCGCTACGGGATCCATCGTCGCGCCCCTGATCCTCACGGCCACGGCGATGTACTACGCGGTATTCGAAAGTACCGTCATCGCTCACGCCTTGCACGCCTTCTTCGGCGGACTCGACATTCGCGTCTGGTACGCCATCGCCGTCGCGATGAACCTGCCTCTGGTCATTGGAGGGATCCGGCGCTGGATGGACAAATACAATGCCGTCCTGCTGCCCATTTACTGGGTCGGCTTGATCCTCGTGGTCATCCTAGCCGCGCGCCGTGTCGACACCAGCGGCTGGCTGACGCACGTGCCCGCAAGCGTCCCCGCCCTCTCCGCTTCGGGCTGGCTGTACGCGTTCTTCGTCTACCTCGGCGTCCTGGTGCTGATCATGTTCACCGTGGACTTCGCCCGCTTCGGCAAGGTCGAGGACTCCAAGGCCAACGGCATGTCCACCTTCGGACCTGTCTTCTATGTCTTCGTTTACCTCGCCAACGGCTTGCTGGGCATCTTCATCGCGTACGCGGCCGGACTGACCGGCGGGGTCTCTTCGGAAACCATCGTCGAGTTCATCATCACGCTGATGGGTGGCTGGGGCTTGCTGCTGGTCTGGGTGACCCAAGCGCGCATCAACACCGCCAACTTCTACGTCGCCTCGACCAACATGGAAGATCTCTGGACGAGACTGTTTCGTCACAAGATCTCGCGGGTCGGGGCCGTTCTGGTCTGCGGCGCCATCATCTACGTCTTCATGCTCACCGACGTGATGAACTATCTGCTGGTGGCGCTGGCATGGCAGGGGGCCTTCATCGCTTCCTGGGTCAGCGTCCTGCTGGTACACGTGATCATGGAGAAGGACAAGCTAACCGAGTTCCGCCCGGGCCGGCTTGCGAGCTTCAGCGCCGGCGCCTGGATCTGGATCGGCAGCTCCGTGCTCGGCGTGCTCTTCTACCAGTTCGGAGGCACCGCCGGTATCGTCTGGTCGACTCCCGTGGTGTTTGCCGTCAGCGGAATCCTGTTCGCGCTGACGTATCAACGTCAACGCCGCAAGGTTCTGCTGCAGAGAAGCGGCGATCCGCGCAACGAAGTCAAGAATGTCTGGGAGGCGCGGGTGCAGTGTCACGTCTGCGAGCGCAGCTACATAGCAATCGAGATGGATCGCGATCCCAGCGTGGCAGGCAGCCCGGCGATTTGCACGGCCTGCGCCGCAATCAACAGCAGCTACCGCAAAGCCTGCCTTGCCGAGCACGAATCCGTCGTGAGCGCGGGCGGCAGGCGATTGTGTGAAGGGGATGCCGTAGCCTGAACGGTCACGGCCACGAAGCCCGCAGGCTTCGTGCCGTTTCTCTTTTACGGTACCGTCCGCGCATCGGTAGGCGGGAAGCTCTCGATGCAGCACATTCTCTTGCCTTCCCCCCATCGCACTGAAATGCCCGCTGTCATGGCGGGTTTTTCAGAGATTCCCTAGAGGTCGAATACCACGCCCTGCGCCAGCGGCAGAGCAGTGGAATAGTTCACCGTCTGCGTCTGTCGCCGCATGTACGCCCTCCATGCGTCCGAACCGCTTTCGCGCCCGCCACCGGTTTCCTTTTCGCCGCCGAATGCGCCGCCTATCTCCGCGCCGCTGGGGCCGATATTGACGTTGGCGATGCCGCAGTCGCTGCCCGTCGCCGACAGGAAGCGCTCTGCTTCTCGCACATCCGTGGTGAAGATGCAGGATGAAAGCCCCTGCGGCACGGCGTTGTGCAGATCCACGACCGCATCGAAATCCCGGTACGTCATGACATACAAGATAGGGGCGAAGGTTTCGTGCCGGACAATCGCCGATTGATCCGGCATGGAGACTAGGGCGGGCTCGACATAGTAACCACCTGCCCCCACCGTCACGCGTTCACCGCCCAGTAGAACGCGGCCGCCCTCTTTCTGCGCCTGCACCAACGCGGCCCGCATGTTGTCGAACGACGCCTGGTCGATTAGAGGCCCGACCAGCGTGCGGGAATCTAGCGGATTCCCCACGCGGATGGAGGCATAGGCCTTCTCCAGCATCGGCAGCAATTTGTCCTGCAGGCTTTCATGTACGAACAGGCGGCGCAGAGTCGTGCAACGCTGCCCCGCCGTGCCGACGGCACCAAACAATATCGCCCGCACGGCCATGTCGAGATCCGCGCTAGGCGCGACGATCATCCCGTTGTTGCCACCCAACTCCAGCAGGCACTTGCCCAGCCGCCGGGCCACGCGCTCATTCACGGCGCGGCCCATCCGCGTGCTGCCTGTCGCGCTGACCAGCGGCACATGCGGATGGCCGACCAGCACATCGCCCACCTTCGAGTCGCCGATCAGGATCTGCGAAAGCCGCTCCGGCACCTCGTGCCCCGCGTTGCGGAAACGCACCATGGCCCGCTCCACTATCGCGCCACAGGCCAATGCCGTCAGCGGCGTTTTCTCCGAAGGCTTCCATATCACCGGATTGCCGCACACGAACGCCAGCGCCGCATTCCATGACCACACCGCGACCGGAAAATTGAAAGCGGAGATCACGGCGACGGGGCCCAGCGGCTGCCACACTTCCCGCATATGGTGACCGGGGCGCTCCGACGCAATGGTCAGGCCGTAGAGCTGCCGAGACAGCCCCACAGCGAAGTCGCAGATGTCGATCATCTCCTGCACTTCACCCAACCCTTCGGACAGAATCTTCCCGGCCTCCAGCGTGACAAGGCGGCCCAGCGCTTCCTTGTGTGCGCGCAGCTCCTCCCCAAGCAGCCGCACGAATTCCCCGCGGACGGGCGCAGGTACGGTGCGCCATTGACGGAACGCCGCCTGCGCCATATTCACCATGCGGTCGACATCGCCCGCGTCGTGCGTCCTGACGGCTCCGATCTGCGCGCCGTCCACGGGCGAAAGAACTTTCAGATCACCGCCGGTGCAATCGCCGGCCGCTACGCCCAGCATCTCCAGCACGGAGGCGGCGTCGCTGGCCCCTGGGTTCTTGTGAATTGCATTCTGCGCCATACGATCTTTCCCTCATGGTATTGTCCACGCCTTGCACATTCTGCAGCCTCACGCCTCCGGAAGTCTTCCAACCACCGGAGGCAGCTCCATGAACGGGTAGCGGTCTCGGAATCCCTTGTCGCTCGCGCTACATCACGCCTCCGGCACAAGCTCTCCAGCACCACTGGATCGAGCCGCCGCCCACCCCACAAAACGGCGCATGCCGACAGCAATGCAGTGCCGGCCACGTAGACCGCGATGCCGCTCCACCCACCGAATGCTCCCAGCAGGAGCACTCCGATGAGCGGCGCCGATCTGGTACCCCTAGCTGATTCCCGAATACCGGACTTCCGCTCTGAACATTTCGGAGAACATCGTACCCAGCACTGAAGTGACCATCGGCCATACCAGACCCAGAGTGAGCACCAGGGCCAGCGCCAGCGTCCACAACCGCCCCTGGTCAACCAGCATGAAATAGACGGGCGTCACCCAGGCAATGCCCACGCAGCCCATGACGAAAAGCGTCTTGCGGCCGATTCTGTCCGAGATCCACCCCATCAGCGGAATCGCCGTTGCCAGTGAAACCAGCGTCAGCACATTGAGCACCGAGCCTCTCGAATGGCCGATCTGTTGCGTTGCGTAACCGATGATGAAGATCGTGAATGTGTAATAGGGAGCCGTTTCGACGAACTTGGCAGCGACGGTCACTGCAATCTCGCGCCGCTGCTTGGCGAGAACCTGGCGCAGAGGACTCTTGGCAACGCCAGCTCAAGCCTGCAATACCTTGAATTCTGGTGTTTCATCCACGCTGCGCCGCACCCAGAGCCCGAGCAGCACCAGGCAGATGCTGAACAGGAAGGGAATGCGCCATCCCCATGTGTAGAGCTGATGATCCGGCAAAGTGGACACGAAGCCCGCACAGGCGGTGGACAGAAGCATGCCGATCGGCGGGTGCGTATTCGTAGGCAAGCAGCAATGCCCCGGCCCATTCGCCGCCAATACCAATGCCCTGAACGATTCGCAGCAGGATGAGCCGTATGGGAGCCAGTATCCCGATCTGCTGGTAGGTGGGCAGCAGGCTGACCGTCGGATCCTCCACGGGGAAAAGCAGCCGGTTTAATACAATCGAGGCGAAGGCACCATACAGAAAGTAGTCGAACCACTCGATGGCGCTGCCGGCGACACTTGCAATCAACACTCTCGGACTTACAGATCGTGATGCAGTTGACGTCATGAGAATTCAACCCGTCTCAGGCCTGCGTAAAGGGCGGCCGCAGGACGCGGCCGCCACCCTCTATGCAAGTCAGAAATTCGCCTCCATCTGGAGGCCCACGGTGCGTGGTTGCAGGCTGTATACATACTGCGGCGCGGCAGACGCTTGCGAGAGAACCGTGTTCGAATTAAGCAGGTTCTTGCCCTGTATCGCCACGCGGAAAGTGCCGAAATTCAGACCCGCACTGGCGTCCAGCAGAAAGTACCCGCTCTGATTGTATCCAACGCGGGTCGGCACAAAGCCGCCGCGGCTGGGGCCCACCCATCGTCCGTTCACGTTCGCGTCGACGACGAAGCTCTGAAACGGCTGGGAAAAACTGCCGCCGGCGTTGAACTGGTAGCGCGGCACACCGAGCAGCCAGTCGCCATCGGCAGTGCCGGAGCCGCGGACAGCGTTGGTGATCGTGGCACGCGTGATGCTGCCCGCAAGAGACAGTTCCAGCTGCCGCGTCAACCTCGCCCGGATCTCCGCGTCGACGCCCTTGCTCTCGGCAAGACCGGCGTTGATGACATAGCCGTACTGGCAATTCCCGAGGCCGATGGGCTGCTGCACGTCGCTCCACCTGATGTAGTACACCGCCACATCGACGGAGAGTCGGTTGTCGAAGTAGATGCCCTTGGTTCCCAATTCATAGTTCCACAGGGAATCCGCAGCGTAGGTTGTCGGCGACTTGGTGAGGCCGTTCTGCGCCAGGGCCTGGATGCACGTCGCGCCGATCACGGAGTTGGGGTTGGTCGGCACCGGCTGACCCACACCGCCGAGGCGGAAGCCGTTGATGGCATTGGCGTATACCGACACCGTGTCACTGATGGCGTAGTGGGCCGCAAGCTTCGGGGTCGTGGCGTTCGATTTGAGTTTCTCCGCATATGAAGCGGTAAAGCCCTGGTAGAGGCCGCTGCTGAAATTGTCAGCGCTGTTGGTCGCGGTCATGTAGCGCAGACCGGCGGTCAACGTCAGCGGTCCGATGGGCCTCCAGCTGAATTCGCCGAAGGCGGCGTACTGCGTGATGGTGGCGCTCGATATCTGCGTGTACATGTCGTCGCCGAAGGTCAGGATGTAGGCGGCGCGATCCGGGTTGGCGGCGTACGCATTGTTCACGGCAGGCACAAAGTTGGTGTAGTCGCTGAACACCATCCGGGCATCGCCCACTGTTCGATGGCGGGATCCATAGGCGCCGACCAGCCAGGAGATGGGCAGACCGGATTCCTCCATGCTCTTGGAAGCAAACCGGAGCTCTTCGGCGACCTGGGTTACATCAGCCGTAAGGTAGTACGGCGTAACCCAGATGAAGCCCAGTGCGGGTGCCGCGGTCTGCACCGATCGATCGGTCACATTGACGGAATCGCGGTAGAAATAGCTGGTCGCCGATGTCAGGGTTCCCAGACTGAAGCTCTTCTTGATCGTCAGGCTGGGGACAAACACTTCATCGCGGGTGACCAGATCCACACGAGTTTCGGCGGTATTGCCGGCCGCGGGACTGTGGTTGAAGCTGCCGTCAGGCCGGTCACGCTGCGCGAAGACCGCCGGCAGCACTGTGAGAGAACCATCCGTGGACTCGTATTTCAGCGATGCGCGAACCACCTGGGTTTTCTGCACGTTCTCAGAAACCTTGCCGGTGATCAGATTCGTGGTGTCGATGTAGCCCTGTTCTTCGCTTACCCTGGCTCCGATGCGCAAACCCAGACTCCCTTCGATCAGCGGCACGTTGACCACGCCCTGTGTCACGTAGCTGAGCCCGGAAGAGCCATCCGTGTTCGACAGCGAAGCCAGCAGCGAAGTTCGGAAACTGTGCAGATCAGGCTCATTGCTGATGAAGCGGATGGTGCCACCCATCGCGCCCGAGCCATACAGAGTTCCCTGTGGTCCGCGCAGAACCTCGACACGGGCGACGTCGAAGATATTGGGCGCGGTGAACCCCGAGCGGGAACCACCCGTGGGCGTCGATATCGATACGTCATCGATATACATGCCGACGGTCGGCTGCCCTATGGTGCCCGGTGTGCCGGGAGAGCTGACACCGCGAACCGCATACTGCCCCTGGCCGCTTTTTCCCTGGGTGGTGATGGAGAGGTTGGGAACGGAGCGGGCGAGATCGTCAATGCTGACGATTTGCCGGGTCTTCAGATTGTCCCCGCTGATCACCGACAGGCTGCTCGGAACGTCACGCACATTCTCGTCGCGCTTCTGCGCCGTGACGATGACTTCATCCAGCGCGATACCCTGTGCATCCTCGGCTGCTCGCGTCGTGGCCGCCGGAAAAAGCGCAGTCACGGCACAAGCCACCGCGGCAACCACCGGCAGGCGATCGATCACGCCATCTGATGGCGAATCGCTGTTGTTGAATCGCGCCTTCATTGAGCAACCCCCCGATTAATTCAATTGTGTTCGAAGATTGGAATCTGTCAGGAGCGATTACCAGAGCGAATTTCAGAATCGTGGCATCGAAAAAACTGAAGGAAGGCGGATGATTCTTTCACGCGCTCCACGTGCTCACCAATCCGGTGCGCACGTGCAAACAGACACGCCAAGTTGGTGCAATACCGCGCTCTCGTTGAAGCGCTCCGGCGTTCAAGCGAACGCAGAAAATCCGGACCGCTTCAGCCCGCCTGCGATCAACAATCTCCCGGAAATTCCCGGGGCAAACTCATCCCAACTTCTGTCAGGGATGCTGCAGACCGCCGGCCAGACCATTGCTGTTGCGTGAGCTGGTCGCGCTTATCCAAAGCAGCTGCGCATCTTCGTCACTGATACTGATGATCTGATGACCCATGCGTGAGTCGATGTACCAGCTGTCACCGATCTGCATATCGACCGGCTCGTAGCATTCTGTAAAGAGACGCACGGCACCGCTGAGCACATAGACAAACTCTTCGCCGGCATGCCGGCTCCAGTCATCGAACTCATCGAAGCTGCGAGCTGTCACCGTCGTCAGGAACGGCATCATGCATTTGTTGGATAAGTCATTGCACAGCAACACATGCTTGTAATACGGCGTGTCGTGCAGCGTGCCCGTATCAGCCCGCGAGATGCTGCGGCGGCCGACACCCATCGGTTCCTGGTGCGTTGCGAACAGTTCGCTCACATCGATGCCGAACCCCGCCGCGAGCTTGAGCAGCGCGTCGTGCGTGGGCGACATCTGCCCGTTCTCGATTTTCGAAAGCGTCGAGCGCGCCAGTCCGCTGGCCTGACTGGTGCGCTCAAGCGTCCATCCTCTGGCGGCGCGCAAGGTGCGGATCCGCTGCCCCAGGGCCAAGGCAACCAGGCTGGCGGAAGCGGGGACGCCACGCATCGTTTTCGAAGGCTGCGACCTGATTGTTTCCGTTACCGAACGAATAGCCACGCCACCAGCTCCTTGTTGCAAAGCTCCTGAATTATCCAGATTTTTTTCTTTTAAAACAACACTTATTCCATATGGATAATAAATCTATTATAGGAAACAAATGTAAGATAAGCTACGTTGTAGCTGTCGTGTATCAAAGGTTCCGATGTCGCAAAACGCCAATGCGATCACCATCCGACATGATTCGGCCCTTCCCGTCTTCGACCAGGCATGCACGGCCGAACTGCTGGGTTATCGCTCGCTAATCGACGCGCTGGCCGATGCGGCGCGCGAATACGACGCGGGCGCAATCCGCAGTCCCGAGCGGATGGCGGTCCCAATAGGTCCGGAAGGAATGCTGCTGAGCATGCCGGCCACGGCTTCGGACATCGGCATCCACAAGCTGGTGAGCATTCAGCCCGGCAATGCCAGGCGCGGCCTTCCCACCATCCACGGCATTGTCACAGTCTGCGATGCCGCGACCGGCAGGCCATTGTTCTTGCTGGATGGCCCGGAAGTCACCGGCCGCCGCACCGCAGCGATCACGCTGTTGGCCATCCGCGAGCTCGCCGCAACGCAACCCAGGGAAGTCGTGCTTTTCGGCACCGGTGCGCAGGCGCGCCATCATGTCCAGGCATTCAGCGAGGTGTATCCGGAGATCCAGATCTGGGTGCGAGGCCGGAATCAGCGCTCGGCCGCGGCATTCAGCGAAAACCTGCGCCACATCCACCGGCGCATCGCACCCTGCCCCGACGCAATCCCCGATAGTGTCGGTGCGGTCATCATGCTGACGAGCAGCACCGAACCCCTGTACGACGAGCCGGCAAGACACGGCCGCCTGGTCATCGGTGTCGGGGCATTCCAGCCCGACATGGCCGAGATCGGCGAGGTCACACTCAATGGCAGCGTCGTCTGCTGCGATGATGTGGTCGGAGCGCGGGTTGAGGCAGGCGATCTGCTGCGTGCAGGCGTCGACTGGACCAAGGTGCATTCCCTCGGTTCTTTGCTGCGCAATGGGCGAAACTCCGACGGACCCTTCGTCTTCAAGTCCGTTGGAACCGGTGTCTGGGATCTCGCTGCCAGCCGCGTGGCGGCCAAATCAGTCTGCGCCACCCCGCCATGAAGTGCTACCAGCTGGGGTACTGACAGCATGGCCATCACACTGCGGAACGTCCGTTACTTCGTCGCCGTCTGCCAGGCCCAGTCTGTGGCGGGCGCCTCCCAGCTGGTAAGCATTTCGCAGTCCGCAGTCACCGAAGCGATCAAGGAACTGGAACAGGATCTAGGCGTCGTGCTGTTCGAGCGCCATGCGCGGGGCATGGAGATGACTCACGCCGGCCAGCAGTTCCTGGAGCACGCGTATCGAATCCTCACCAGCGTGCGCGAGGCCCAGGAGTCCATTTCCACGCGCCCCGACCGGCTCTCTGGAACTCTGGATATCGGCGTCACACCATTGCTAACGGGATGCCTGCTGCCGCAGCTGCTTGATCGCTTCCGCCGCGCGTTTCCCATGATCAGCGTGCAGATCATCGAGGAACAACGTCCGTCCCTGGAGCGCCTGCTGATCAACAGCGAGCTCGATGTTGCGCTGCTGACGGTATCCCAGATAGAGAACCGCCAGGCCCTGGATTCGGACGTCATCATACATTCGGCCTGGTGCGTCTGGCTGCCGATCAACCACCCGCTATGCCGCATGAACGTCGTGCGCCTGGCCGATCTCGGTGACCAACCGTACATCTCCACCAAACTCGACGAACTCGAAGGCGTGGCGCGCGCATACCGGGCTCACGTTGAGCCCGCCAACACCATTGAAACCTCATCCATCGAGGCCGTGCGCAGCCTGGTGGCGCGCGGCCTGGGCTTCGCCATCCTGCCGGAAATCTTCTACAGCCCGTGGTCCTTCGAAGGCGAACGCCTGGAGCGCAGGCTCCTGAAGGAGAACACGTCGTCACTGGAAATCGGTCTTGCCTGGCGCGGCGGCTCGAAGCTGTCCGTGCCGGCACAGAACTTCCTGGCCATTGCGCAGGAACAATGCACCCCCGCCGACCAGTCGGGGCACAACGGCCGGCGCAGATATTCAGGGACGCAGTAACAAAATACACATGATTTCCTTCAGTTCTTTCGAGGTCACAATTCTGAAATTCATTCTGGTAATCACTCCAGGCAGACATCAACCTTGAGGACCAGGTCTACTTCGACAGTGTTTCGTTCGCGTGCTGTGCATCGAGGAGAAATTCAATGAAGCCCTACTCCCGGCTGGTAGCTGCCCTGACCGTCGTGGCACTGACGGCAACGTCGGCCCGGACGCCCGCTCACCACTCCTTCGCAATGTTCGATCGCACCAAGGAGGTCACCATCGTCGGCGAGGTGAAGACATGGCAGTTCACGAACCCGCATGCCTATCTTCAGGTCATGGCGCCTTACGGCGAAAAACAAGAGGTGCGCGAGTGGACGCTTGAGGCCAATGGGCCAAGCATCCTCCTGCGCAAAGGTTTACGCCCGGGAACATTCAAAGCGGGCGACAAAGTCACCGTGATCCTCTATCCATTGCGCAATGGCGCTGCAGGTGGAGAACTGGTTTCAGTGACGATGTCCACCGGCAAGAAGCATCAAGTCTTCTAGATCTTCAGGAAAGCCGTGAATATTCCGTATCTGTTAGCAATATGCCTGGCCCTTGATCTTGCCTTGAGTCCGGTGGCCGCACTGGCCGCGACTCCGGAAGCTCAGACAGCCCCCGCCCCACAAAAAATCCCCGCAACGCCCGAGGAGGTCATGCACAGCTGGTCGCTCACCGCCTGGGTACCGGCGATTCTTCCCGGCAGCTATTTTTACTCGGGCTTCAAGAGCGAGACCACGTACGGTGATCTGAAGATCAAGCCGACCAATCCGCCGCCGTTTCGTCCGGAAGCCCAGGTTCATTACGACAAGATCAGGCAGGCGGCGCAGGATGGCAAGAACCTCGTCGACATCACTGCCGACTGTTCGGATCAAGGCTTCGCATACAACATCGTGCAAGGCCAGAAGGAGTTCTATTTCAGCCCCGACCACATCACGATTCTATATCGCAACAGGGGCATCCAGCGCATCTGGACGGATGGCAGACCACATCCCAAGGAAATCGTGCTGCCGCAATCTTACGGCCATTCGATTGGACACTGGGACGGGAATGCCCTGGTCATCGATACGGTGGGACTGAGGGGGGACCGGTTCATAGAGCCGGGCCTCGTACACAGCGACCAACTCCACATGGTGGTGCGACTGACACCGGTCGCTGACGACAGGATCCGCGTGGATGTCACATTCGATGACCCGATCAACTTCACGCGTCCGTGGACGGCAGTGGAGTATCTGAAGCGCGAAATCCCCCAGACCGAGGAGGATCGCGACTTCCAGTTCCTCGAATTCACCTGCGAGAACAACCGCACCGGCAATGTCGACGGCGTCAGCGTGCTGCTCGGTCCGGATGGCAAGCCGCTGGGCGGCACTCCGTGATCGAGGACTCGCGAACCGTCTCCATCGCCACGAACGTCGACGTACTGGCTACGTGAGGCAGACTGGAGATCTTCTCGCCAAGCACCAGGCGATATTTGTGAATATCCGGGGTGCGGACCTTGAGCAGATAGTCGAAGCTGCCTGCGATCATGTGGCATTCCTCGACTTCGGTAATCTGGCGCACCGCAAGATTGAACTGCCGCAGCGCCTTCTCGCGTGTGTCGGACAACCTCACCTCAGTGAAGGCGACGTGATCCAGCCCCAGCCTTGCCGGGTCGACGATGGCACGGAAACCGAGGATGACTCCGCTGTCAACCAGCCGTTTTACCCGCTGCTGACACGGCGTCTTCGACAGGCCTACCTTCGACGCCAGTGCGGTGTAGGTCATTCGGCCGTCTGAACGCAGCGCGGCGAGGATCTTCCGGTCCAGATCGTCCAAATCCCCGGATTTAATGACCTTTTCCATAACTATTTCCTATTTTTCAGTTATTTATAAGAACAAACATGGTGTATATCACCATCATATAGTCAGAATTGAAGCTCTCGCCCATTAAAATCCGGGCATGCTCCTCTCCCCTGTCTTCACCGATTTCGCCCCGCCCATTCGCCCGCCGTCCGCGCTGCGCGAGGCCATCACCGCCGCTTACCGGCGCCCCGAACCGCAATGCCTAGCGCCGCTGCTCCAGGCAGCGGAATTATCCGAAGACATGCGCGCTGCCGTGCACAACGTTGCGCGACAACTGATCCTCGCGCTGCGCGGCAAGCGCCGTGGCAACGGCGTCCATGGACTGGTGCAGGAATATGCGCTGTCCAGCGACGAGGGCACCGCACTGATGTGCCTGGCCGAAGCGCTGCTGCGCATCCCCGACAACGCCACGCGCGACGCACTGATCCGCGACAAGCTGGCCAATGGCAACTGGATGAGCCATGTGGGTGGCGGGCGTTCGCTGTTCGTTAATGCAGCAACATGGGGACTGGTGGTGGCCGGCAAACTCGTCGAGAGCGCCGACGACCGCGGCCTGGCCGCAGCTCTGACACGCCTGATCGCGCGTGCCGGCGAGCCGGTGATTCGCCGCGGCGTCGATCTGGCCGTGCGAATGATGGGCGAGCAGTTCGTCACGGGCGAAACCATCGGCGCGGCACTGCAGCGCTCGCGCGCGAGGGAGGCCAAGGGCTTCTCGCACAGCTACGACATGCTCGGGGAGGCAGCCACCACTCAGGCCGATGCCTCCCGCTACTACGCAGATTACGAAGCTGCCATCCATGCCATCGGCCAGGCGTCCGCAGGACGCGGCATTTATCGCGGGCCAGGCATTTCGATCAAGCTGTCGGCGCTTCATCCCCGTTACTCGCGCGCCCAGGCCGACCGGGTAATGAGAGAACTGCTGCCACGAGTCAGGACGCTCGCCCTGCTTGCTAAGACACACGACATCGGCCTCAATATCGATGCCGAGGAAACCGACCGCCTGGAGCTCTCCCTCGACCTGCTGGAAAGCCTCGCACTGGATCGCGAGCTGGCCGGGTGGAACGGCCTCGGATTCGTAGTGCAGGCCTACGGCAAGCGCTGTCCCTTCGTGGTCGACTGGATCATCGATCTGGCCAGACGTGCAGAACGGCGCATCATGGTCCGCCTGGTCAAGGGCGCTTACTGGGATGCCGAGATCAAGCGCGCGCAGATGGATGGCCTTGCCGATTTCCCCGTCTACACCCGGAAGGTTCACACCGACGTCGCCTACATCGCCTGCGCCAGAAAGCTGCTCGGAGCCCGGGATGCGGTCTTCCCGCAGTTCGCCACACACAATGCCCAGACGCTGGCCACGATCTGCCAGATTGCAGGGCCGGACTTCTCCATCGATGACTGGGAGTTCCAGTGCCTGCACGGCATGGGCGAACCGCTGTATGAAGAAGTGGTGGGAAGCGGCAGACTCGACCGGCCGTGCCGCATCTATGCACCGGTGGGAACCCACGAGACGCTGCTGGCCTATCTGGTCCGGCGGTTGCTGGAGAACGGCGCCAACTCCTCCTTCGTCAACCGGATAGCGGACCCCGCTGTGTCGATCGACGAGCTGCTGATCGATCCCGTCGATCAGGTTCGCAAAATGTCCAATCCCGGATCGAAACACGAGGCGATCGCACTGCCCGCCGATCTGTATGGGACACGACGCAACTCCGCGGGCATCGACCTGACGGATGAGAACGCACTGACTGCGCTGAGCGAAGCGCTGCAGGAAAGCACTGCCATGCAATGGACCGCCGGCACGGAAGGAATACCGCGCAAGGTGCACAACCCGGCCGATCGACGCGACATCGTCGGCACGGTCTGCGAGATCACGGAAGAACAGGCGCGGGCCGCGGCGGCGCGGGCGGCCACATCTGCCTGGCCCGCCACTTCAGTGAATGAGCGCGCCGCGATTCTGGAGCGAGCCGCGGACGCCATGCAGGCGCGCATGCCCATCCTCTTAGGGCTGATCGCGCGCGAGGCCGGCAAGTCTCTGCCCAATGCCATGGCGGAGGTGCGCGAAGCCATCGACTTCCTGCGCTTCTATGCGGCACAGGCGCGCACCCAGATCGCCGCCGGTCAGCGCCCTCTGGGTCCGGTGGTGTGCATCAGCCCGTGGAACTTCCCGCTGGCGATCTTCACCGGACAGATCGCTGCTGCGCTGGCAGCGGGAAACCCGGTGCTGGCTAAACCGTCCGGCGAGACACCGCTGATTGCCGCCGAAGGCGCAAGACTGCTGCACCAGGCCGGCGTCCCGCCGGACGCGCTGCAATTGATGACGGGGAGCGGTCGCATCGGCGCGGCGCTGGTGGCAGCGTCGCAAACTGCGGGCGTGATGTTCACCGGGTCGACGGAGGTGGCACGCCTGATCCAGAGGCAGCTGGCCCACCGGCTGTCCGCGCACGGGAAACCCATCCCGCTGATAGCCGAAACCGGCGGCCAGAACGTCATGATCGTGGACTCCTCGGCATTGGCCGAACAGGTGGTGGCCGACACCATGGCCTCGGCCTTCGACAGCGCAGGACAGCGCTGCTCGGCGCTACGCATCCTGTGCCTGCAGGAAGAGATCGCGGATCGCACGCTGCAGATGTTGCGCGGCGCACTCAAGGAGCTGCGCATCGGACGCACCGACCGATTGGCCGTCGACATGGGTCCGGTCATTACAGCGAAGGCAAAAGAGACGATCGAAGCGCACATCACGGCCATGCGGGCTCGAGGCTTCACCGTGGAGCAACAGCCACTACCCGCTGAAGCCGCGCACGGCACTTTCGTGCCCCCGACTCTGATCGAGCTGAGCAGCATTGCCGACCTCGAGCATGAGGTATTCGGCCCGGTGCTGCACGTGGTGCGCTATCGCCGCGACGAGCTCGATCAGCTCCTCGATTCCATCAATGCCACTGGCTACGGACTCACGTTCGGCCTGCACACGCGGCTCGACGACACCACGAATGAGGTCATCTCGCGCGTACGCGCCGGGAATCTGTATATCAACCGCAACATCATCGGCGCCGTAGTCGGCGTGCAGCCCTTTGGCGGAAGCGGACTTTCGGGGACCGGGCCAAAGGCCGGCGGACCACTGTACATCACACGACTGGTGCAGGATCGCATCAATGGCATCGCCCCTCCGGCAACAGCGGTGGATCCTGCGTTGTCCGATCTCACGCACTGGCTTGAAGAGCAACGGGAAGCCGAAGCGGCCCAAACCGCCCGCACCCTTGGCGAGACTTCACTTCTGGGCGTGGAACAGGAGCTCCCCAGTCCGGTGGGCGAACGCAATATTTACCGCCTGCGGCCACGCGGCACGATATTGCTCAAACCAGTCAGCCGCGCCGGGCTGTTTCGCCAAATGGCCGCAGCATTGGCCACGGGCAATGACTTCTCTGTCGAGGCCGATGCTTCTCTGACTGCGTTACTTGCACACCTGCCCGCCCGAGTCCGTCAGCGACAGCGATCACCCACCGGCGCTATCGCAGCTGCGCTGCTCGAAGGCGACGTCAGTCGGATTCTCGAGACCCTAGCAGATCTGGCCGATCGGCCAGGCGCGATCGTGACCGCACACACGGAGGATTCTGCGAACCTGCCCGGAGCAAGTCCATATCGCGCCGAGTGGCTGGTTGAAGAAGTCTCGCTCTCGGTAAATACCACCGCCGCCGGCGGCAATGCCAGCCTGATGACACTGGAGTGATCACTGCGGGAATGTTCAGCGGCTGACGTCGTCCGGTGACGCATCAGGCCACGGCACGCCCTATGGCATGGTAGTCAAAACCCATCCCGCGCATTGCCCGAGGGTCGTAGAGATTGCGCCCATCGAAGACGATGGCGGTCTTCATCACGCGCTTCATCAACTCGAAGTCGGGGCTGCGGAACTGGCGCCATTCCGTCGCGATGACCAGCGCATCGGCGCCGGTCAGCGCAGCCTCGGCGTCCGGCGCCAGCTCGAACCCGCTTCTGTCGGCGAGCCGCCACTGCGCTTTGGCGCCGGCCACCGGGTCATAGGCGCGGATCCTCGCACCCGACTCGAGCAGCCCTTCTGCAATGATCAGCGAAGGGGCCTCCCGCATGTCGTCGGTGTTGGGTTTGTAGGCAAGACCCCACAAACCGAAGGTGCGGCCACGCAGATCCTCACCGAAGTGCTGGCGGATCTTGCGTACCAGAACGGATTTCTGCAGCAGGTTAACCTCCTGCACGGCCTCCAGGATGGCCGGCTTGCAGCCTACCGCATGGAACGTGCCGATGAGAGCCCGCAGATCCTTGGGGAAGCACGACCCACCGAAGCCCGTGCCTGCATACAGGAAGCCGTTGCCAATGCGCGGATCGGAGCCCATGCCGATGCGAACCATCTCCACGTCTGCGCTTACCTGTTCGGCAAGGCCCGCCAGCTCGTTCATGAAACTGATGCGCGTCGCCAGCATGGCGTTCGCCGCGTATTTGGTGAGTTCCGCCGAGCGCACATCCATGGCAATGACACGCTCGCGATTGTGAGTGAATGGCTCATAGAGCTTGCGCAGCAAGTCCAGGGCGCGTGCAACGCCAGTACCGACCACGATGCGATCCGGGCGCATGAAATCGGCCACGGCAGAGCCCTCCTTGAGGAACTCCGGATTCGAGGCCACATCGAAGTCGACCTGCACCTGCCGTCGCGCCAGTGAGGCCTGGATCTCGGCGTGGACGAGATCACCGGTTCCGACCGGCACGGTGGACTTGTTGACCACCACCGCGTGGTCCATCAGGTAATCGCCGATGGTGCGGGCGACGGAGAGCACGTGGGTGACATCGGCCGAACCATCTTCCTGCGGAGGCGTGCCCACGGCGATGAGCTGGATCAATCCGTGACGCACGCCCCTCGCGGCCTCGGTCGTGAACTCCAGGCGGCCGGCCCTCAGGTTGCTCACCACCAGCGCCTCCAGCCCGGGCTCGAAGATCGGTATCCGACCTTCGTTCAGTTCGCGCACCCTCTCCTCATCGATATCCACGCACAGCAACTGGTTGCCGGCGTCGGCAAGACAGGCCGCCGTAACCAGCCCCACATAACCCGAACCGAAGATGGTCACCCTCATGAAGAGGCCGCCGGCGGTCCTTCCACTGCAAGAGTTCCGGAGCGTCCGGGCACCGTGCCGGTCGCCAGTGTCCGGCACGGCAGGATCCTGTGATCGAGCGAGGCCGCAGCCGTGGCCAGATCGACGATCTGCATGCCGTCACGCCTCCACTCACGAAGCAGTCTCTCGAAGGACGCCAGGAAGGCTCCACCTTCGAGTTCAGCATGCGCCGTATACACCTCCAGCGCTCGTCGCGAGCGGCGCGTGACCTCGAGAAGATGGCTGACGGGATCACGCTCACCCAGCTCGGGTGTACCGATCAGTTCGTCGAAAGTGGGCAAAGTGGTCGGAATCTGCGGCACGTCCACCACCCGTCCCCCGATCACCGGCAGGAATGGCTCATCGCCGCGCACATCCGAGGCATACCGGAAGCCCAGCTCCTGCTGCTGCAGGGGAACGCTGTCATTGAGTTGCCAACCCGCCGCTCCATGCACGACCGGTGGCATCCCGAACACTTCGATGAAGGCCTCGCGCGCCAGATCCAGCTCGCGGCGCGTCCAGGCACTGTCCGCGGCGGCAACGCCATCCTGCCAGCGGACATGATCGTAGACATGTACGCCTACTTCGAAGCCCCGGGCCGCGACCTCGCGCAGAATCGGCGCGCAGGACCGCCCAATGTGCGGACCGGGCAGCAGTACACCATACAGCAGCGTGCGAATCCCGTAGTGCCTCACCACCGAGGTGCGGCGCACCTTGCCGAAAAATCCCGGCCGAAAAATGCGCCGCAGCGCACGCCCTGTATGATCGGGCCCCAGGCTGAAGAGAAAGGTGGCTTGAGCGCCGGCGCGCTCCAGCACTTCCACCAGGCGCGGCACGCCCTCGCGCGTACCGCGCAGCGTATCGACGTCTATCTTGAGCGCGATTTGCATGTGCCGGCGTGGCTACAGCACCAGCTCGCCGCCGTCATGGCGCGTGGCGAGATCCGCAAGATCACGCTCTGCATCCGCGCAACGCGCTGCGAGGATCTCCAGCACACCACCACTGCTGCTGTGCACATAGCAGCGTCCGGCAGCGCATTGCAGCCGCGACCGCTCCATCGCCGGACCCGAGGGAAAATCCGGCTGCGCAATCATGCGCGTGCGGTCGATGTTCCAGCGTTCGCCCCGTATCACTCCGAACGCCCCGGGGAACGGCGGCGCGACCGCGCGTACCAGATCGTGAATCGAGCGCGCGGACCGCGACCAGTCGATGAGGCCATCCTGCGGACCGCGGCGGCCGAAATACCTGCCTGCCGACAGATCCTGGGGCCGGCGCACGGCACTGCCGTCGATCAGCTTCGGCAGCGAACGCGCCAGCACGATTTCCGCTGCCACGGTCACCTTGCCCATCACCTGGCGGGCATCGTCGTTTTGCAGGATGGGCACGGCGAGCTGATCGACGATGTCGCCTGCATCGGCGCGCTCCACCATGTGGTGCAGCGTCGCGCCGGAGTGCGTCGCCCCGCTCAGGATAGCCCAGTTCACCGGTGCACGGCCGCGGAATGCGGGCAGCATCGAACCGTGCATGTTCAGCGCGCCGCGCCGGGCCGCCTGCAATACCGGCAGCGGCAGCAGCGAGCGGTAGTAGAACGAAAAGATAAAATCCGGAGCCAGGCCGGCGATGCGCCGCTGCAGTTCCTCATCCACGGTGGCAGGAATGATCGTCTCCAGACCGTACGCGAGGGCCGTTTCGCGCACGCTAGCGAACCAGCGCTGCTCGGCCGGATCGTCGGCGTGCGTCACGACCAGCGGAATCTCCACACCGCCGGAGAGCAGCACCTCGAGGCAGCGCACGCCGACATCGTGATACCCGAAGACGATTGCGCGCGGACTCAACGCGGCAGGTCCATGGTGGATGCCTGCGGCCCGATGCGGGCGGGCGCCGGATCGCCGCCCAGCTCGGTGGCGATGCTGAACCGCGGCCGCTGCCGCACCTGCTCGTAGATGCGGCCCACATATTCGCCGACCACCCCCACGCCCATCAGCAGCACACCCAGCAGGAAGAAGGTGATGCCGAACAGCGTGAAGACGCCTTCGACCTCCGGACCCACGAAGATGCGGCGCAGTGCGAGGTAAGCCACGAAGCCCAATGACATCACGGCGGTGATCAGCCCCGTCATGGAAAAGAACTGCAGCGGCGCAACCGAGAAGCCGGTCATCAGGTCGAAATTCAGACGGATCAGCTTGTACAGGGAATAGCGCGATTCGCCGGCAGCCCGCTCCGCATGCGAGATGTCGATCTCGACGGGGTTGTGGGCCAATGCATAACCCAGTGCCGGCACGAAGGTGCTGACTTCGCGGCCTTCGTTGATCTCCTCGACGATATGGCGATGGTAGCCGCGCATCATGCAGCCCTGGTCGGTGATGCTGATGCGGGTGGTACGTTTGCGCAGCGCATTGAGCATCCGGGACGCCTTCCTGCGCCACCAGGCATCATTGCGCCGCACCCGCACCGTACCCACATAGTCGGCGCCCTCTTCCATTGCCGCCACGATGCGCGTGATCTCCTCGGGAGGGTTCTGCATGTCCGCGTCGAGCGTCACGACGTAGGTGCCGCGCGCACGCGTGAATGCAGCCAGGATCGCCATGTGCTGTCCGACATTGCGTGCCAGGATCAGGACCCGGGTGACATCAGGGCGCGCAGCGTATTGCCGGTGCAGCAGCGCCGGCGACCCATCCGTGCTCCCGTCATCGACAAAGAGCACTTCGTAGGAGAGCGGCAGGGCATCGAGAGCTGCATACAGCTTCTCGAACAGCAGCGGCAGACCAGCCTCCTCGTTGAGCAGCGGAATGACCACCGACAACGCGGGCGATTGCGCTGCGGTCGAGCTCATGCGCGCACCGCCTGCAGCACGCGCGCCAGCGACTCGACCACGTACTCCGCCTCTGTATCCTGCAGACCGACGAACAGCGGCAGGGTGAGGATGTTGCGGCCCGCGTATTCCGCATGCGGAAACTGCCCGTCCTGCCACCCCAGGCGTCGATACAGCGCGAAGCGATGGATAGCCGGATAGTGAACACCGGTACCCACCCCTGCTTCCTGCAACCTCGCCATGATGCTCGCTCGCGGTTCGGTGAGCCGGGCCTCAGGCAGCACCACCTGGAACATGTGCCAGTTGCTGTGTTCGAAATCGCGTGGCGGCAACCCCAGCTGCAATTCGGAGAAGACCGACAGGCGATCGAAGTGTTCGAAGTACTGCCGCGCCAGCGCGCGACGCCGCGCGGTGAACTCGGCCAGCCGCCGCAGCTGCCCCAACCCGACGCGGGCCGCCACATCCGTCAGATTGCTCTTGCCGCCCAGCACTTGCACCTCCATGCCGTCCAGGCCGGAGCGCACCACACCCTGCAGACGATACTGTTCGGCCAGTGTCGCCTCGGCCTCCGAGTTCATCACGAGGCAGCCGCCTTCGATGGAGGTGATGTTCTTGTTCGGATGGAAACTGAAGGAAACCAGATCCCCCGACGCGCCGATCTGCCGTCCGAGCCACGAGGCGCCCATGGCCTGGGCGGAATCCTCGATGACTCGCAGCCGATGACGCTGGGCGATGGCGTACAGTCGGTCGCGATCCACCGGCAGACCGGCCAGATCCACCGGCAGGATGGCGCGTGTATGTGGACCGACGGCCGCCGCCGCTGCATCCAGGTCGATGTTGCGCGTCACCGGATCGATGTCCACGAACCGCGGCCGCGCACCCACTTCGAGGATCACATTGCTGGTGGCCACCCACGATAGCGGCGTCGTGATGACTTCATCGCCGGCGCCGATGCCGGCGAGCCGCAGCGCCACTCCCAGCGTGGCGGTGCCGGAATTGAACGCGCGCACCGGCCGGCCGCCGAAATGCTGCGACAGTTCGCGCTCGAAGGCTTTCACCTGCGGGCCGGAAGTGATCCAACCGGAACGCAGCACTTCGACCACCCCGGCGATGGTCTCCTCGTCGAGGCAGGGACGGGTGAAGGGGATCAGCGGCTTCATGAACCGGCCACCATGACCACGCCCGCCACGATCACCAGTGTGCCCGCCGTGCGCATCAGCGTCGGCGTTTCCCCAAGCAGCATCCACGCCAGCGCGATATTGAGGACATACCCCATCGACAGCAGCGGATAGGCCTGGCTCACCGGCACACGGGACAGGCCGATGATCCACACCACGACGCTCACGCCATAGGCGGTCAGCGCCGCCCACAGCGCGGGCGCCGCCAGCAGGCCGGACAGCCTGCCCCAGTCGCCTGCCGCCATCCGCAGTGGTCCGGTGCCTTGCGTCGCCGCCTTGAGGCCGAGCTGCGCGAAGGCATTCAATGCCACGCCAACCGAGAGAATCCCGAAGTCCGCCAGCTTCATGACATCACCGCAGCCATCACGGCGACCTGCGGCGCTCGATGGCGCGCCGGTCCTTGTGGTCCATGCTGCCCAGCAGCTGCTGCGCTTCCCGCACATGCTCCCGATAGGCATCGAAGATGCGCTGCAGCGCCGTCTCCATGGAGGTCCGCGGTGTCCATCGCAGATCCGCGCGCGTGGTCGCGATATCGGGCACGCGGTTCTGCACGTCCTGATAGCCGGCCCCGTAGTAGTCAGACGCCGCGCAATCCTCCAGTTTCACGCACGCCGCCGCCTCGGCGTACTCCGGGTATCGGGACGCCATTTCCAGCATGCGCTGGGCAAGCTCCCGCACCGAGATGTTGTTGTCCGGATTGCCGATGTTGTAGATCTTGCCGCTGACGATGCCATCAGCGTTGTGGATGATGGCCATCAGCGCATCGATGCCGTCGTCGATGAAGGTGAAGGAACGCTTCTGCCCACCGCCGTCCACCAGCTTGATGTTCTCGCCGCGCACGATGTGCCCGAGAAACTGGGTCAGCACGCGCGAGCTGCCCTCCTTGGCGGCATCTATCGAATCGAGCCCGGCTCCGATCCAGTTGAACGGGCGGAACAGCGTGAAGTCGAGTCCGCGCTCGTAGCCATAGGCATAGATCACGCGGTCCATCAGTTGCTTCGAACAGGCGTATATCCAGCGCTGCTTGCAGATCGGCCCATACACCAGCTCGGAGGTTTCCGGATCGAAGGCCGGCGAAGGACTCATGCCATAGACTTCGGAAGTGGACGGGAAGACGAGGCGCTTGCCATAGGTCACGGCCGCGCGAACGATGGGCAGGTTGGCCTCGAAATCCAGTTCGAACACGCGCAGTGGCTCGCGCACATAGGTGGCCGGCGTCGCGATGGCCACCAGCGGCAGGATCACGTCGCACTTCTTGATGTGGTAGGCGATCCACTCGCGGTTGATCGTGATGTCGCCTTCGAAGAAATGGAAACGCGGATGATCCAGCAACCCCTCCAGGCTGCTGCTGTACATGTCCATCCCATGCACTTCCCAATCGGTATCCGCAAGGATGCGCGCTACCAGATGGTGGCCGATGAATCCGTTGACGCCGAGTACCAGTATTCTTTTCATGGATCTCGCTAGCGGGTGATGACTATCAGGCTGGGGCGCTTATGAACCTGTGCCATGGGCAGGTCCATCTGCTTCAGCGCGGCATAGGTCGCCGGCGGCATGAACGCGATGGCGTCCTGCTGCGCGGACCAGTCGCGTACGAACTGCGGCAGATCCGCGGTCCACTTCCATGGCTCCTGCGACAGGCCGAAATCCAGTTCCCCCCGATAGCGCACCAGCTGGCAGGGACGCCGGAATTCAAACGGTGCCGCCTGCAGATAGAGGTCGACACAGAAAAGACGGGTGCGGTCGGTGAGGTGGTCGTGCGCCTCGTGGATGAGGAGATTCTGGTCCAGCCGGTTGGGGATCCATTGGGCCGCCCACAGCAGGGCTGCCGCAAAAACCATGGTCGCAAATGCCGCCGAGCAGACCGCGACCTGCGGCCGGCCGTACCGGGCCACGATGGCACTGGCCGCGGTCAGCACGCCGACCAGCCACAGGGCCGCCACGATCCAGGCCGCAGCCTCTCCTGCCCTGCCCCGCAAGATCTCGCCACCTTCCGGCCAGTTCAGTGCCACGGTCGATCCGGCGGCGAGCAGCAACCAGCCACCGGCAGCCGTGGCAAGCGTGACCACCGCCCGGCCCTCCCGTGCATGCAGCGCCCGACCTGCCAGCAGCGCCAGCGCCGGCACGATGGGCAGGATGTAGGGAATGAGCTTCGACTGGGAGAAGCTGAAAAACAGGAACACGAACCCCACCCAGATCACCAGCAGCTGCGTGACGCGCTCGCCGGCACGCCAGGCGCGCCAGGCATCCGCCGCCATCGTGGGCAGCAACGGTGTCCAGGGCATGAACCCCACGGCAAGCACCGGCAGGAAGTAGGTGGGCGGCTGGTAGCGGGCATGCACGCGTGTGAGGAAGCGGTCGAAGTGCTCATGCACAAAAAAGAAGTGCATGAACTCCGGGTTGCGCCGCGACACTGCATAGATCCAGGGACCGGCTGCAACGGCCAGCACCAGCACGACCAGCCATGGCCGCGCCCGCAGCAGCAGTTTCCAGTCGCCGCTGACCAGCAGATAGATGAACCCTACCGCCCCCGGGATCAGCACGCCGGCCAGGCCTTTGGAAAGAAAAGCCAGCGCCACGCCGACAGCCAGCAACCAGGTGCCGGCGCGTTGCCGGCGCGGCCCGGATACGTCAAGCAACAGCAGCATGCCCGCGAGCGCCAGCTGCAGGCAGAAAGCAAAACCCATGTCCAGCAGGTTGATATGGCCGATCAGCGCATACAGCAGCGCTCCTGCCTGCACGGCCGCCGCAAGCAGTGCAGTGCGGCGGTCCCAAAGCCGCAGCGCCAGCGCCGCCATCAGCAGCACACCGAGACAGCCGGTGGTCACGGCCCAGAGGCGCGAGCTCGCGATCGACACGCCCGCGAGATGATAGAACGCGGCCGTTGCCCAGTACTGCAGCGGCGGTTTCTCGAAATACTTCAGCTCGTTCAGCCGCGGCGTGACCCAGTCTCCGGTCACGTACATCTCGCGCGGGATTTCGCCATACCGGCCCTCGTCCGGATCCATCGGCGGATGGATCCCGATAGAGGCAAACCACACCAGCACGAAAGCGGCGAGGAGAATCCAGGGCGCCGGCGAACGCCACACGGGCACTGCCGCAACCCCGGTCAAGATGCGGTTTCCCGGCGCCGGAAACAGGCTGTCATCGCGCGATATCCAACCATCAGTGGTGCGTTGGACGCACCTGACGGGGAAAGTCCGTCGGTTACCGCCTCATCGCATCGCCATCCACCTTGTGGAAGGCGGCGCCCGGGTAATCAATGGATTCGCGGTGCTTCAGCGCCCGCCAAGCGACGCGCTGTGCCGGCCCCGTACCTTCGGCAGCACCGGCACGTCGCTGCCCGGCAGCAGATCCGCCAGCGTGTAGCCATCCAGGTGGTCCATGAAGCTGCGCAGCGCGCCGCCGAGCAGGAAGGCCAGGCGGCAGTTGCCCGTGAGTACACAGTGATTGTCCGCCGAAAAGCATTCGACGATCGCCAGATCCGGTTCGATGCTGCGCACTACCTTGCCGAGGTTGATGTCGCGTGGCGCATGTGCCAGGCGCATGCCGCCGCCCTTGCCGCGCAGGGTCTCCAGCCAGCCGGTCTGTCCGAGCTGATGCGTCACCTTCATCAGGTGCGCCTTGGAAATGCCGTAGACGTCGGCCACCTCGGCAATGGTGCACACCCGATCCGGGTGTTGCGCGACATGCATCAGCAGACGCAACGCGTAGTCGGTCATCATCGTCAAGCGCACGGCCGGGCTCCTGTCACACAAACCCCATTGTGAATGTACATCATGAAGACCCTGTCACCGCATGCCGTATTGCCGGACAATGCGCCATGCATTCCTCCCGGCCGCTGGGCTTTCTCGTCGCGCTGCTGCTGGTCGCGGCCAACCTGCGGCCCTCGCTGACGGGCGTGGGGCCGCTGCTGCTGGAAATCCAGCAGCAGCTGTCGCTGTCAGCCACCGCCGCGGGGCTGCTCAACAGCCTGCCGCTGCTGATATTCGCCGCCGCAGCACCCCTGGCAGGGCTCGCGGACCGGCACGGTGCCGAACGCCTGACGCTGGTGGCGCTCATCACGCTCGGCGTCGGCACGCTGCTGCGCTCCGAAGGCAGCATCGGCGCGCTGTTCGCCGGGACCGTCGTGCTGGCTTCGGGCATTGCGGTGGCCAACGTGCTGATCCCCGTCCTCATCAAGCAGCATTTCCCCGATCGCATCGCCACAGTCACCACGGCCTACGCCACGGTGCTGGGCGCTTTCGCGGGCCTGGCCTCGGGCGTCTCGGTGCCGCTGGCGCGCGTGCTGCCGGGGGACTGGCGCGGCTCGCTGGGGTGCTGGTCACTGCTGGCGCTGCTGGCCATCCTGCTGTGGCTGCCGCATCTGCGCCCCGTCGCCCACTCGGACGATCCGGCGCGGCAGCCGGCCCCGCGGCGCGTGTGGCGCACCAGCCTTGGCTGGCAGATCACCGCCTTCATGGGTCTGCAATCGGCGATCTTCTATACCATCGTCACGTGGTATCCGGCCATCCTCAGCGAGGCCGGGTTCTCGCTCACTGCCGCAGGATGGATGCTCACGCTGTACCAGTTCGTGGGCATCGCGGCGGGACTTGCGATTCCCATGCTCATCCGGCGCCTGAGGGATCAACGCCTGCTGGCCCTGATCACGTCGCTGTTCGCGACGGCAGGCAACCTCGGCCTGCTGCTGGCACCCTCGGCGGCGCTGCTGTGGATGGCGGTGCTCGGCATCGGCACCGGCCCCTGCCTGATCCTGGCGCTATCTTTCGTGGGGCTGCGTGCCAGCACGGCACAGACTGCCGCCGCGCTGTCACTGATGATGCAGGGCCTGGGTTACCTGCTCGCCGCCTTCGGCCCCGTGGTCTTCGGCTACCTGCATGACAGCAGCGGCGGCTGGTCCCTGGTGCTGTCGGGTCTTGCGCTGCTGGGCCTGCTGCAGGGGCTGTGCGGCTACCAGGCAGGGCGTACGCGGAAGATCTGACGCAACCCGCGCTGCAAGCCGGACGTCAGGGACTACCAGCCCAGCTCCAGCTGGCCATCGGTGCGTGATGCGGGCGGGCGGAACTGGCTGGCGTCCAGCCGTGGTTCCCGCTCGCGGGCAAGGCCGTGGCGACGGCAGGCCAGGTGGAAACGGTCACCCAGCAGCTGCGCCCACGCGCCCTGCCCCCTCATGCGCCGCCCGAAGGCCGGATCATTGTCGCGGCCACCGCGCGCCGCCTGCAGCAGCGACATCACATGCGCCGCGCGGTCCGGCAGATGCTCCTGCAGCCACTCGCGAAACAGCGCCGCCACTTCCAGCGGCAGGCGCAGCAGCGTGTAGCCGGCGCGTGTGGCTCCGGCCTCCGCGGAGCGCGCGAGAATGTCTTCGAGCTCCGAATCGTTGACCGCGGGAATCATCGGCGCCGCCATCACCCCAACAGGAATGCCGGCCGCGGCGAGCTCCTTCATGACCTGCAGGCGCGCCGTGGAACTGGCCGAACGCGGTTCCAGACGCCGCTTGAGGTCCGCATCGAAGGTCGTGATGCTCACATAGACCATGGCGAGCCCCGCCCTGCCCATGGGACCGAGCAGATCCAGGTCGCGCAGCACCAGCGCACTGCGCGTGGTAATGGCGACGGGGTGACAGGTCTCGGCCAGCACCTCGAGCAGCGAGCGCGTGACGCCCAGCTCGCGCTCCACCGGCTGGTAGGGATCGGTGTTCGAACCCAGCATGATGTGCCGGCAGCGATAACCGGGACGCGCCAGCTCCGCACGCAGCAGCCGCGCGGCATCGGGCTTCACGACCAGCCGGGTCTCGAAATCCAGCCCCGGCGAAAGATCCAGCCAGGCATGCGTGGGGCGCGCATAGCAGAACACGCAGCCGTGTTCGCACCCGCGGTAGGGATTGATCGATTGCTCGAAGGGAATGTCGGGCGAATCATTTCGCGTGATGACATTGCGGCTGGCATCCACCCGCAGCTCCGTGAGCACGCGCCCGGCGGGCGCCTCCTGATACCAGCCATCGTCCTCGGACACCGCATGGCGGTGCGCAAAGCGGCTGGCCGGATTGGAAAGCGCGCCTCTGCCTTTCATGCAGTAACTGTATATCCATACAGTTACCTGGACAAGTGGACTTACGCCCGGCGCAACAGCCTGCGAAGCAACCGATACAGCCCCACCACCACGACCAGAGCCACTGCCACCGCCAGCAGCGGCATCACGATGGCCAGCAGCGACAGCAACAGTGCGCCGCCCCATTCACCGGTAGCCACGACGGGGTTCCCCAGCCCCCCGGTAGTCAGCGTGGACTTGGCGCGCAGCAGCGAAGTCAGGCCCTGCATCATGCCCGCGGCGCCACCACCCGCCACCACTGCCGCCGACCACTGCACCCAGGGCGGCAGCTGCGCCAGCGGCGCCGCGACCATCAGAGTGCCGGCCATCAGCGCCAGCGGCGCTGCCACGGTGTCCAGCAGATGATCGAGCCCGGGGATGTAGTACGCCGCGAGTTCCGCAACCGCCGCAATCGCCAGCATGGCAATCGCCGGTGTGCCCGCCAGCCATTCGAAGGAAGAGGCCAGCGGCACCACGCCGAAATGCGCCGCGACCGCCAGCACCAGCAGCGGCAGGAACACGCGCAGTCCCGCCGCAGCGGCCAGACCGATTCCCAGCGCCAGTGCCAGCAGGATCTGTGTCCACGTCATGGGCAGCAAAGATACCTCGTCAGGGCACGCGGCACCCAACACAGATGTGACAACGCGCGCCCTCGCACAACCCTAGAATTGCCCCATGAGCACGCCATCCATCGATGCGCGGACCACGGCCGTCCGCAACTACCTCGCCTCCCTGCAGGACCGCCTCTGCAACAGCTTCGGCAACGCGCAGATGGGCGGGGAATTCCTGCGCGACACCTGGGAGCGCCCCGAGGCCCAGGGCCATCTTCGCGGCAGCGGCGTCACGGCCGTACAGGAAGGCGGCGAGGTATTCGAACGCGCCGGCGTGGCCTTCTCCAACGTGCGTGGCTCGCAGCTGCCGCCCTCGGCCACGGCGCGCAATCCGCAGCTGGCGGGCCGCGAGTTCTGCGCCATGGGCGTGTCGGTGGTGATGCATCCCCGCAATCCGCATGCACCCACCAGCCACGCCAATGTTCGCTTCTTCAGCGCCGGCGACATCTGGTGGTTCGGCGGCGGCTTCGACCTCACGCCATACATTCCCTACCAGGAGGATGTGATCGCCTGGCACCGCGCTGCGCGCACCGCCTGCGACGCCGTCTCGCCCGCCATCTATCCCCTTGCCCGCCGGGAGTGCGATGAGTATTTCTTCCTCAAGCACCGCGGCGAAGCCCGCGGCATCGGCGGCATCTTCTACGACGACGTGAACGCAGAGACGCCCGGCATGCCGCTGACCTGGGAACAGGGCTTCGAGCTCATGCAGCGCGTGGGCGATGCCTACCACGACGCCTATCTGCAAGTGATCGAGCGCCGGCGCCACATTCCCTGGACACCGCGCGAGCGGCGCTACCAGCTCTACCGGCGTGGCCGCTACGTGGAGTTCAACCTGGTGTTCGACCGCGGCACCCTGTTCGGCCTGCAAAGCGGCGGCCGCACCGAGGCCATCCTGATGTCCATGCCGGCCGAGGCCCACTGGGCCTACCGCAGCCCCGACGAGGAAATGGACGCAAAGCTGCTGCCCTACCTCACCACGCTGCGTGGCAGGGACTGGCTGGGCTAGCCGGCCCGCAACGCGCCGATGAAGCATGTCCAGCCCTTCGGCTTCCTGCGCCAGCTGATCACGCGCTGGGATGCCATTGCGCTCGTCGTCGTCATCGGTGTCATGGTGTCCTTTGCCGACGCCAGCCGCGGGCTGCTGGCGCCGCTGGGCGCGCTGCAGGAATCCACCCTTTCGCTCGATCCCTCGCACCTGCCGGAATATGCCGCACGCACCACGCTGCGCATGTTTGCGGCGCTCGGCATATCGCTGCTGTTCACATTGACCTACGCCACCTGGGCCGCCAAGAGCGCCCGGGCAGAGAAGCTGCTGATGCCGATGCTGGACATCCTGCAATCGGTGCCCATCCTGGGGTTCATCTCGGTCACGGTGGTGTTCTTCATGTCGCTGGCGCCTGGACGGGTGCTCGGCGCCGAAATCGCGGCCATCTTTGCCATCTTCACCAGCCAGGCCTGGAACATGGCTTTCAGCTTCTATCAGTCGCTGCGCACAGTCCCGACCGAACTGCGCGAAGTGGCCCGGTCGTTTCATCTGTCGCCGTGGACGCGCTTCTGGCAGATGGAGGTGCCGTTCGCGCTGCCGGGGCTGATCTGGAACACCATGATGTCCATGTCCGGAGGCTGGTTCTTCGTGGTCGCCTCCGAAGTCATCAGCGTCGGCCACACGCACGTGGCGCTGCCGGGCATCGGCTCATACATTGCGCTCGCCATCGAGCACCGCGATCTGGCCGCGATCGGCTGGGCGATATTCACCATGGCCTGCGTGATCCTGCTCTACGACCAGCTGCTGTTCCGTCCACTGGTGGCCTGGTCGGACGGCCTGCGCTTCGAGCAGGACGCGACCGGCCACCGGCCACGCTCCTGGGCGCTCACCGTGATGCGGCGTTCGCGGCTGGTCGCGGCCATGACGGCCGCGTTCGATGCCTTCGTGCGCTGGACCAGCTGGACCATGCCGATCGCCAAACGCGCGCCGCTCCAGGCGCAGGACCGGCGCAGGAGCGACTATCTGGGGCTCGCGCTGCTGATCGCGGTCGTGGGCTTCGGCCTGTGGCACATCGTCCGCATCCTCATCGGCGAGACCTCGCCCGCCGAACTCGTCGAGGTGTTCAGGCTGGGCACCTTCACCATGCTGCGCGTGTTCGTGCTGATCGCGCTGGCGAGCCTGGTCTGGGTGCCGCTCGGCGTGTGGATCGGCCTGCGGCCGCGGGCCGTGGAAATCGTGCAGCCCATTGCACAGTTCATGGCGGCTTTCCCCGCCAACCTGGTCTTTCCGCTCGCGATCTACGGCATCGTCTCGTGGCGCCTGAATCCGGACATCTGGCTCAGTCCACTGATGATCCTCGGCACGCAGTGGTACATCCTGTTCAATGTGATTGCCGGCGCCTCCACCCTGCCGGGCGAGCTGCGCTACGTGGCGCAGAATTTCCAGGTAAGGGGCTGGCTGTGGTGGCGCAGCATCGCGCTGCCGGCAGTCTTCCCCTCCTACGTGACCGGCGCCATCACGGCATCGGGCGGCTCGTGGAATGCGTCCATCGTGGCCGAATATGCGAGCTGGGGGCAGACACACCTGACCGCGCAGGGCCTGGGCTCGTACATCGCGGCGGCGACCGACGCCGGTGATTTCCACCGCATCATGCTCGGCATCGCCGTCATGAGCATTTTCGTGGTCGCCATCAACCGCACTTTCTGGCGACCACTGTTCTACTACGCCGAACGCAAGTTCCGGCTCGGCTGACGGGGTGAATCGATGACCGCTGCTCCATTGCTCGAAGTACGCGATGTGCGCAAGGCGTTCGCACGGCCCGACGGCAGCGAATTCCTGGTCCTGGATCACGTCGACCTGACGGTGATGCAAGGCCAGATCGTCGGCCTTCTGGGGCGCTCCGGATCAGGCAAGTCGACGTTCCTGCGGCTGATCGCCGGGCTCGCCGAACCCAGTTCGGGGGAGCTCAGATTCCGCGGCGAACCCGTCACCGGGCCGGCACAGGGCATCGCCATGGTGTTCCAGAGTTTCGCGGTGTTCCCGTGGCTCACCGTATTCGAGAACGTGGCGCTCGGCCTCGAAGCGCAGCGCCTGCCGCGCAACCAGATCCGGCAGCGTTCGCTCGCGGCCATCGACCTGATTGGCCTCGACGGCTTCGAATCCGCCTATCCGCGCGAACTCTCCGGCGGCATGCGCCAGCGCGTCGGCTTCGCACGTGCGCTGGTCGTGCAACCCGCTTTGATGCTGATGGACGAACCGTTCTCCGCCCTCGATGTGCTGACGGCCGAGACGCTGCGCACGGATTTTCTGGAGCTCTGGGATGACGGCCGCATGCCTATCGAGGCGGTCATCATCGTCACCCACAACATCGAGGAGGCGGTGTTGATGTGCGACCGCATCCTGCTGTTCGGCAGCAATCCCGGCCGTATCCTGACCGAGATCCCGGTACGGCTGCCGCATCCGCGCAATCGCCTCGATCCGGCATTCCGCACCCTGGTCGAGAACATCTACGTCGAAATGACGGCGCACCCGCACAGCGGCGCGCAACGCGCCGAACAGCTGGCCGGCGCCGGCGTCGGCACCGTCCTGCCACGCGTATCGTCGAACCTGCTGGCGGGCCTCATGGAAACCGTGGCAGCGCCGCCGTTCAAGGGCACGGCCGACCTGCCCGAGATCGCTTCCGACCTGCAGATGGAGATCGACGAGCTGTTCCCGGTCGCCGAGACCCTGCAGATGATGCGCTTCGCGGAAATGGCGGGCGGCGACATCAAGCTCACCGACACGGGTCTGGCCTTCGCCAACGCCGGGCTGGACGAGCGCAAGCGCATTTTCGCGCGCCAGCTGTTCAACCATGTGCCGCTCGCGGCGCACATCCGGCGGGTACTGGACGAGCGCCCATCGCACACGGCGCGCAAGGCGCGCTTCCTCGATGAGCTGGAAGACTCCATGAACGACACGGCAGCCGAGCAGACGCTGCAGGCCGTGGTGAGCCTGGCGCGCTACGCAGAGCTGTTCGCCTACGACGACGAGAATGCGGTGTTCAGCCTGGAAAACCCGGCATAGCGGGCCCGCCCTGTCGGCATATGCCGACGGGGCGAAATCCCGGGACAAGCCCGGCATACTGCACTCCCGATCCTGGAGGAGCAGTGGCCGCAGCCGCCGTCAAGTTCACGCGACTCATGCGTGAGTCGGAATCCATTCTCCAGACCGCCGCGAGGCAGGGGCATCCGTCCCTGCAGGTCGTCGCCGCGCGCATTCTTGGGGATGCGAAATCCTGGAGCTCGTGGGAAATCGAACACGCCGGCCTCATGCGCCGGGTTGCGGCCGCTTCGCGCCTCGAACAGCAGATCGCCCGGTTGAAGAATGTCTCCTTCGACCTGATCCACCGCCGCGCACTGTTTGAATACCTGCGCGACCGGCCGCTGCGCGGCGAGGCGCGGCGCCAGCTCATCGCCCATTTCCATGCCTCGCGCTCCTACAGCCACGCCATCATCTCCGAACACAACGAGTACGTGCGCGCTTCGGGCAGTTACCTCTGCTCGGCCCATGTGGGCGTCGTCGTCATGATGGATGGCGTGTTCGACGCTCCACTCGCGCGCTACGAAGAGCTATACAACGAGTACTTCCGCGTGTTCTGCGACACCACACTCGGCACCGCCACCGGCGACGCCACCCTTGGCGCACAGCATGCCGTGCTGCCGCTGCTCAAACACCAGCTTGCCGAGCACCGCAGCCGGATGCTCGCGATGCCACGCACCCTCCCGGACCTCGACTACGAGATGCGCATCCGCCGCCCCACCGGCGACACCATGCGCATGAAGCAGCTGCCAAGATAGGAGCCGCAACCCTCTCTGCCCCGGGGCGGCCGCTAGCCGCGTCCCACGAAGGGCATGGCGGTGGCCATCACGGTGAGGTTCAGCACATTGGCCGAAAGCGGCAGCCCCGCCATGTAGAGCACCGCTTCGGCCACGTGCTGCACGTCGAAGGTGGGTTCGGGCCGGAGTGAAAAATCCGCCTGCAGTGTGCCGGCGGACATCGGCGCACCCAGATCGGTCTGCACATTGCCGATGTCGATCTGTCCGCAGGCGATGTTGAAGCGCCGACCTTCCAGCGACAATGACTTGGTGAGGCCGGAGATGGCGTGCTTGGACGCGGTGTAGGCCGCCATGTACGGCCGCGGCGTCATCGACGCGATCGAACCATTGTTGATGATGCGGCCACCCTGCGGGTGCTGGGCGCGCATATGGCGGAAGGCCGCCTGCGCGCACAGGAAGGCGCCGGTGAGGTTGGTATCGATCACCCGCCGCCACAGTTGCGGCGCCAGCTCGTCGATGGGAGTGGGCGCAGCGGCCATGCCGGCATTGTTGAACAGCACATCGATCCGGCCGAAGCGCGCCACCACTGCAGCGAACAGCCCGTCCACGGCGGCCTCGTCGGTCACATCCGCGCTCACGGCCAGCATCTCGCCACCGGCTTCGTGCAGGGTCTGGTCCAGCGGCTCCCGGCGGCGCCCGGCAATCGCCACGGCATAGCCGGCCCGCACCAGGGCAAGGGCTACCGCCTTGCCAATGCCCGACCCTGCGCCCGTGACTACCGCGACCCGGCGTTCCATGACGCTACCGCCAGTGACGCAGGGCCGCGGTTGCCACGTTACGGCGCCGATGCCGCGGCGCGGGCCGCCACGCGCCGCGGTGCGGTTTCGCGCAGAAACAGCGAGGCAACGAGCCCCAGTCCCAGCCCCGCGAGGGTAAACATCGGGATGATGGCAATGCCGTAGTGCTTCGCAAACAGCCCGGCCAGAATCGAACCGATGCCGGCACCCAGCAGCTCGCCGGTACCCGAGCACAGGCCGATGGCGGAGGAAGTCAGCCCGGGCGGCACGGCCTCGGTGGCAATGGGCCCGGTCAGCAGGCTCAGCACGCCATTGCCGAAGAACGCAGCGCCCGCCAGACAGATGAACAGCCCGAACTGGTTGCCGGCGCCCAGACGCGAGAAGAAATAAACCGACAGCGCCAGGCACAGGAAGCTCAGCACCGTAGCCGGCCGCCGGCCGATGTAGTCGGAAACCGCCGGCACGGCCACTCCGCCCATGAGGCCGCCCACGCCCAGCCCCGCCATCACCGAACCCATCTGCAGCGTGGTCAGCTGCACGTGGTCGGTGAGATAGGTCGAGACCATGTTGCTCAGCACGAATATGCAGCTCATGCCGCCGTACATGCAGATCATCGCCAGGATCACGTTGCGGCTCTTCAATGCCTGCGACCAGGGCAGCGGCTTGTGCACGGCCCGTGCCTCGGCGGTGCGCAGGTGGGCCGGTTCGCGAATGATGCGGTACATGAAGTACGCGAGGATGAAGCCCGGCAGCGCAACGATGATGAACACCCAGCGCCACGACACATACTCCAGCAGATGCGTGGCGAGGATGGGCCCGAGCAGCAGGCCGAACAGCGAGAAGCTGCTGAGCTGGATGCCCTGGTTGAACCCCAGCCGCCTGGGGTGCGAGGCCTCGCCGGTGAGCGCCACGCTGGTGGAGAGAAAAGCGCCTTCAGTAGCGCCCATCACGCCCCGGAACAGCAGCAGCAGCGGCAGCGCCGTGACCACCCCCGAGAGCCCGGACATCAGCGAAAAGCCCAGCAGCGCCGGCAGCAGGATCTTGCGCCGCCCGAAGCGGTCCGAAAGATTGCCCATCAGCATGGAAAACACGCCCCACGAAATGGCAAGGACGCCGCCGATGAGACCCTGATGGTCATAGCCCAGGCCCAGATCCTTCATCATCGCAGGGAACAGGGGCCCGATGATCCAGCGGTCCAGGCCCACTAGGCCGAAGCCGAGGAACAACAGCAGCACTGCCTTCCATTCGTAGGCGGTATCGAATTTCTTGGACTGCTCGCTCATGATGTTTGTTGTCTCGCTGGTGAAGTCGCGGCCGGCCATCTGCCCGGCTGCAACGGACGCCCCCTTGGGCCCGCAGGCTACTTCGTTGCCGCGCTCATTTTCAATGCCCGGCGCGAATCCAGGCACTATAGTAGGGACGGGCCATTGGCCAGCCCGGCCGATGGCACGGTTCCCGAGGGTGAAAGAACCATGTCCGATCTCAAACGCATCCTGGTTGCAGTCAAGGCCCCCGGCGCGCGCAGCCAGCCCACCGCACGCAAGGCTGCCCAGATCGCGGCCGCCACCGGCGCGACGCTGGAACTGTTCCACGCCATCACCACGCCGCTTTACGTGGACGCCTTCGCGATGGAAGGCCTGAGCCTGAAAGACACCCAGAAGCAGTGGCGCACACGCGCCGTGAAGCAGCTGGAACGGCATGCCGCTGCCTTGCGCGAGAGCGGCGCCACCGTGGAAGTTTCCTGCGACTGGGACTTTCCCGCCTACGAGGCCGTGGTGCGCCGCGCCGCGCGCACCGGCGCCGATCTCATCATCGCGGAGCGTCATGCGGACAAGCATGTGATGCCCTGGCTGCTGCGCTTCAACGACTGGGAGCTGCTGCGGCGCAGTCCGGTGCCGGTGCTGCTGGTCAAGCACGGCCAGCCGTGGAAAAAGCCCGCCGTGCTGGCTGCCATCGACCCGCAGCACAGCTTCGCCAAGCCCGCAAAGCTCGACGACGCCATCCTGGATGCCGCCGCCGAGCTTGCCGGCGCACTCGGCGGCGCCATGCATGCGGTGCACGCCTATCCGGCCGCAACGCCGGCGCTGATCGACTATGGCACCGCGGCGGAAAAGATCGGCACCAACCTCGAGAAGCGCGCCGCTGCAGCCGCGCGCAAGGCCTTCGATGCGGAGCTCGCCGACCGCGGCATCCCGCGCTCACGCCAGCATCTGGTCGCAGGCCATCCCGTGGATGTGATCCCGAAGCTCGCCAAACGTCTCGGCGCGCGCCTGGTGGTGATGGGCGGGATCTCGCGCTCGGGCCTCAAGCGGCTGGTCATCGGCAATGTGGCCGAGCAAGTGCTCGACGCCCTGCCCTGCGATGTGCTGGTGATGAAGCCGGAGCGCTTCAAGGCGCGCGTACCGGCTACTCCACGCGGCGTGCAGCTGCTGGCGACGCCTCCGTACGTCTAGAGCCCTGCAGGGATTTCAGCGCTGCAGCAGGTGCGGCCCGGCTTCACGGATGTCGTTGCAGCCGGTGAGCGCCTGCGTCACCTGCAACTCGCGGCCCAGTATGTCCAGTGCCAGCCGCACGCCGGGTGCGCCCAGGGCACCGAGTCCATAGAGAAAGGCGCGTCCGGTGAGCGCCGCGCGGGCTCCCAGCGCCAGCGCCTTGAGGATGTCCTGCCCCGAGCGCACGCCGCCGTCGAACAGCACCTCGCAATCCGCGCCCACTGCCTGCACCACCTGCGGCAGCGCCGAGATGGTGGAGGCGGCGCCATCAAGCTGCCGGCCGCCGTGGTTGGAGACCACCAGCGCGTCGGCACCCAGTGCCACGACCTGGCGCGCATCCGCGGGATCCATGATGCCCTTGACGATGAGCTTGCCCTTCCAGCGCCGGCGGATCAGCTCCAGATCCTTCCACGTGACCGAGGCATCGAACTGCGAGGCGATCCATTGCCCGAAGCCCATGCCGTCCGAACGTTGCACTGCCGCAGTGAGATTGCCGAAGCTGCGCCGCCGGGCGCGCAGCACACCCAGCGCCCAGCGCGGCTTGCAGGCGATGTCGAGCGCATTGCGCAACGTGAGGCGCGGCGGCACGCTGAGGCCATTCTTCGCATCGCGGCGGCGCAGGCCGGAGACCGGAATGTCCACCGTCATCATCAGCGCAGAGCAGCCCGCAGCCTCGGCCCGGTCGATGAGTTCTCCGGTATAGCCGCGGTCCTTCATCACGTAGAGCTGGAACCAGAACGGCCGGCGCGTGGCGGCCCGCACGTCCTCGATGGAGCAGATCGACACCGTGCTGAGACAGAAGGGAATGCCGCACTCCTGCGCCGCCCGCGCCGCATGGATCTCGCCATCGCCATGCACCAGCCCCGCCATGCCGGTGGGGCCGAGAGCCAGCGGCAGGTTCGAAGGTTCGCCCAGCACGGTGGTCGCCATGTGCTGGCGCGCCACGTCGATGAGCACGCGCTGCCGGAAGGTGAGCGCGTCCAGGTCCGCGCGGTTGCGGCGCAGCGTGATCTCGTCGAAGGAGCCATGATCGACGTACTGGAAGATCGAGCGGGGCACGCGCCGGCGGGCAATCTGCCGCAGGTCCTCGATGCTGTTGATGACCTGCATCGCCGTCACCAGGGCTCGGTGCGCCGGTATCCAGGGTCGCCGTACTGCACCACTTCCCGGGCCGCACCATCGCGGTAGAGCACCACGCGGCCGGCGCAGTCCTCGCGCAATGCCAGTTCCACCACCGACACGGCGAACTCCTCGGGCGCCTCGATGCGGTCGGGTACGATGCAGTTCACGCGGATGCCCTCTTGCTGCTGCAGGCCGCGCAGCGCAGCCGTGAAGCGCATGATGCCGGCCTTGGCGGCACTGTAGGCAGGACGGTCGCCGTCACCGAATCCCAGGCCGCAGCCCGCGGCCACGTTGACGATGGCGCCGCCGCGGCGCCGCAAGGCTTCGATCGAGGCCCGGGTCACATGCAGTGTGCCCAGCAGGTTGGCGCCGACGATGCGCGTCCAGTGCTCTATGGGATCCGCGTCGAGCCAGGGGCCGGCATTGTTCACCACCAGATCCAGGGATCCGAACTCGCGCATGGCGCGGTCGATCAATGCGGTGACCTGTTCCTCCACGGCCACATCGCAGCGGTGCGCCAGCGCCGCAGAGCCTGCCGCACGGATGCCCGCTGCCACCCCGCCCGCCAGTGCGTAGTCGATGTCGGCCACCACCACGCTGGCACCCAGCTCCGCGCAGCGGCGCGCAATCGCCGCGCCGGCGCCCGACCCGCCGCCGGTCACCAGCGCCACGCGCCGGTCCAGGCGCCTGAGCATGGTGACCCGGCCGGGCACGGCAGGCTCCCCGAGGCGCAGATCACTCAAGCGCGCGCCGCTCCACGGTCGAAAGGGACAGTTCCTTCAGCGGCGCCTCGATCTTCGAGGCATCGCCCACGGCCACAGTGACCATCTTCTCCGGCTGCAGGTACTCACGCGCCACGCGCTGCACATCCTCGGCCGTCACCGCCTGGATCTGCGCCGGCAGCTTGCTGAAATAGTCGAGCGGCAGGCCGTAGGCGAAAATCGCGCTGCCCGTGCCCGCTGCATCCCCCGTGGTCTCGAACTGGCCCGGCAGCGAGCGCGACATGGAATCGCGCGCCAGCGTCAGCTCCTCCTGCGTCACCGGCCCGCCGTGCATGCGCGCAAGCTCCGCGAAGATCTCGCGCACGGCCGGCGCCGTGACATCGGTGCGCACGCTGGTCCCGACGAGGAATGGCCCCGGACCGCGGCGGAAACCGAAGCTGGAACTGGCGCCGTAGGTGAAGCCATTCTTCTCGCGCAGATTGAGATTGATGCGACTGGAGAACAACCCGCCCAGCACATTGTTCATGACCGACAGCGGCACATAGTCCGGCGTGGCACGCGGCACGCCCACCATGCCCACACGCAGCGCCGTCTGCGGCGCGCCGCCGAAATCCACCACCAGCGTACGATTGCTCACCATCTGCGTGCCCGAAGGCACCGCGCGGCTCGCGGCGCCACCCTGCCACTTGCCGAAATGCTCTTCGGCCAGCGCCCGCAGCTGCGCCAGCGTCAGATCGCCGGCCACGACCAGCGCGGCATTGCCCGGCGTGTATCCGGCACGCCAGAAGGTGAGCAGGTCGTCTCGGGAAATGGCCTGCACCGACGCAGCCGTGCCGATCTCGGTATAGCCGTAGGGGTTGTCCTGGCCATAGAGGGCCTGGTTCAACACCCGCTGGGCGATGGCGGTGGGATTCTGCCGCTGCTGCACCAGCAGCGTCTGGCGGCTGGCGCGGGCGCGCTCGATTTCGGCCTGCGCAAAGGCCGGGTTGAGCACCACGTCGGCCATCACCGAGAAGGCAGCCGGGACCGTGGAAGTCAGCGCACGCAGCGTCACGCTGGAAAAGTCCATGGAGGATCCGGTGCCCAGCGCCGCGCCGAGCCCATCCAGCTCCTCGGAAATCTGCAGGCTGCTGCGCGTGGTCGTGCCCTCGTCGAGCAGGCCCGCCGTGAACGACGCCAGCCCCGGACGATCCGCCGGATTGTGGTCGCTGCCGGCGAGCAGCACCAGATTCGCGGCCACCACCGGCAGCTCATGCCGCTCGAACAGCATCACCGTGAGGCCGTTGGGCAGCTGGAAGCGCTGCGCCACCGGCAGGTTCAGCGGCCGCTCCGGACCGGGGCCCGGCGGCTGCGCGCGCCAGTCCGGCGGAGTCGTCGCGATCTGCACTTCTTCCTGCGGCGGCTTGCCGCGCGGCACATCGTCGATCACCTTCTCGCCGGGTACCGCCAGCACTACGAGGCTGTTCTTCTTCTGCAGGTAGCGGTTGCCCGCAGCGCGCGCCGCGGCAGGCGTCACCGACTCGTAGCGCGCCATGTCCTTCGCCAGGTAGTCGGGCGTGCCGACGAAATGGTTGTAGCGGTTGAGGCGATCGGCCACGCCCTGGTAGGTCTCGAGGCTGCGGATGATGCCGGACACCGTGCTGATGCGCGCCCGGTCCAGCTCCTCGCGCGTGGGACCTTCGCGCTGCAGTTTCGCCAGCTCTTCGTCTATGGCCTTCTCCAGCTGCTCCAGCGTCACCCCGGGCCGCGCCACCGCCTCGATCTGGAACACCGAGGTCAGCTGCATCGAGGACTGCGCAGCCTCGACGCTCTGTGCGATCTGGTCGCGGTAGACCAGGCGCTGGTAGAGCCGGCTCGCCTTGCCGCCACCCAGCACGGCGCCGAACATGTCCAGGTCCGCGTCTCCTGCCTTGTAGGCCGGCGGCGTGAGCCAGGAGATGGTGATGCGCGGCAGCTCGACGCGGTCGGTCACGGTCACGCGCTTTTCGGAATTGATCGGCGGCGTGACGGCGGTGGGCTTCGCCACCGGCTTGCCGCGCGCCAGGGACCCGAAGTATTTCTCCACCAGCGCCCGGGTGCGGGTGCGGTCGATGTCGCCCGCCAGCACCAGCGTCGCATCGTTCGGCGTGTAGTACTCGCGGAAGAATTCGCGCACATCCGCCAGACGCACGTCCTCGATATCGGCATGCGAACCGATGATGGAGGCATAGTAGGGATGCCCCTTCGGGAACAGGTTGTGGAACACCGCCTCGTCCACCACGCCGTAGGGCCGGTTCTCGTAGCTCTGGCGGCGCTCGTTGCGCACCACATCCTGCTGGTTGGTGAGCTTGTCCTGGTCCAGCGTCTCGAGCAGGAAACCCATGCGGTCGCTCTCCAGCCACAGCGCAAGCTCCAGCTGGTTCGACGGCACGGTCTCGTAGTAGTTGGTGCGGTCGAAGCTGGTGGAGCCGTTGAGGTCGGTGGCACCCGCCCCTTCCAGCATCTGCAGATGGCCGTCGCCCGGCACGTTCTTCGAACCCTGGAACATCATGTGCTCGAACAGGTGCGCAAAGCCCGTGCGCCCCGGCTTCTCGTTGGCCGGACCCACGTGGTACCAGAGGTTCACGGCCACCATGGGCAGGCGGTGGTCCTCGACCATCACCACCTCGAGCCCGTTGGGCAGCGTGAACTTGTCGATCGGCAGCTGCGGTGCCTTCGGCAGGGCGACCTGGGCGAACACCGGGGCAGTCAGCACAAGCAGCAGCGCGGCGCGGAGAGCATGCAACATCGTGGGGCTTCCGGGAAAAAGAAGAGAGCCTAGGCGCGCGCGCCGGGACTGTCCACCCGGCGGCGGCGCTGGTCTACGATGCGCTGGTCGACCGCCCGCCATCGTGGCCTGCGGCAGCAAGGGAGCAAGCGATGATCGAAGAATGGACAGCCGGGGAGCTGGCATACCAGATGGAAGGCGCACGCCGCCATTCACTGATACTGGTGGACGTGCGCGAACCGCACGAATGGGCGGCAGGGAGGGTGCCAGGTTCGGTGCACATCCCGCTGGGCACGCTAGCCGCCCGCGCAGCGGAAATTCCCCCCGATCGGACTCCCGTCTTCATCTGCGCAGTGGGCGGACGCAGCATGATGGCCTGCCGCTATTTCGCAGGCCAGGGGCGGCCCGCCATCAATCTGGCGGGTGGGGTGGCTGGCTGGAGCGCGGTTCATGGCGCATTGCCGCGGCCGGACGAGGAAGGCTGACGCCGTGCTCTATCTTCATCTCGAAGACAGAGCCCAAAGGGTAGATTTCTGCTGGATTTCTGCTGTGAATTGAGAGATATCCCGCGTTGATATCCATGGGGTTACTGACCTATACTTGCCGCAACCGTGACCGCCACTGCCAAACTGTTCAAACTGGGAAAGTCGCAAGCCGTGCGTATTCCGGCGCGCTTGCGCTTCGACGCTGCCGAAGTGGAAATCACTGCACATGAGGGCGCACTGCTGTTGCGGCCGAAGCCGCGTACTGCGCTGGATGTCGTGAAAGCGGCTCGCGCACTACTCGGTAACGCGGATATCGAGCGCCCCGCCCAAGGCAAGGCCCGGCCGCTACCGGAATTCGGCTAAGCGAGTGGCGGCATCCTGGCTCCCCGACAGCAATATTCTCATCGCCGCGCTCAACGGTGAGCCCGCGGTGCTCAACCGTCTGGCAAAGCTGGCCCCCTCGCGCCTGCGCCTGTCGACCATAGTCCTCTCGGAACTCCTTGCCGGCGCCGAGAATAGCCGGATACCAGCGAAAGCCCGGGCTGCCGTTCTGCAATTGACCCGCCATTTCGAGGCGCTGTCCTATGACACCGCGGCGGCGCAGACCTACGCCCGAATCCGCGCCGCCCTAGAACGCAAAGGATCTCCCATAGGCTCCATGGACATGCTGATCGCCGCGCAAGCTCTGGAGCAGGATCTCATCCTGGTCACCGACAACGAGCGTGAACTCAGGCGCGTTCCGGGACTCAGGATCGAAAACTGGCGGCGCTGAGCAGCCCGCTTTCTCATCTGCGCTGCGTCCGTTCCCGGAGAGCGTGGAAGCTTCACTCGGCCTGCCGCTCCAGGCAACTAACGCCGGCCGGCCACGTCGGCCGTGTCTGACAAGGATCGCAACCGCAGCCTGACACCGCCCTGGCCCAGTTGTTGCGAGCATGAGCCATGCCCCTGCCCGCGCCGTGTCATCTTGTCCCTGCAAGCAGCCGCCGCCTGTGGCAGATCGACGCGCTGCGCGGACTGATGCTGGTGCTGATGACGCTGACCCACATGCCCACCGTGCTGGCCGAGTCCGCCGGCCAGCCGTTCGGCTTCGTCTCGGCGGCCGAAGGCTTCGTGCTGCTGTCCGGCTTCATGGCCGGCATGGTGTACGCCGCGCGTGCGCGCCGCGAGGGCGGACTGCGCATGCGCTCGGCGTTCTACCGCCGCGTGGCAAGGATCTATCTGTGCCAGGTCGGGCTGCTGCTGTTCCTGTTCACCGTGGTGGCAGTGATCGCGCTGCTGTTGCAGCAGGAAGCCATCACCGGCCTGATGGACTACTACCTGCAGGAGCCGCTGCCGGCCTTCGTCGGCAGCCTGCTGCTGATCTACAACCCGCCGCTGCTGGATATCCTGCCGATCTACGTGCTGTTCATGCTGGTCAGTCCCGTGCTGCTGCTGTACAGCATGCGCAACGGCTGGGGCGGCATACTCGCCCTCAGCGCGGCGCTGTGGCTCGCCTCGCAGTTCAAGCTGGGCGGCTGGATCTACGAGGCCCTGGCGCCGGCCGCTGGCATCCGCGTATCGCTGCACCAGACCGGCGCTTTCGACGTGCTGGCCTGGCAGGCCCTGTGGGTCATGGGATTGTGGATGGGCGCCCGGCGCAGTGCGCAGCCGCAGGCGGCGCCGCTGACATTCCCGCGCTGGATGGTCGGGACGGCAGTCATCATTGCCGCTGTATTCTTCGTATGGCGGCATGTGGCCGGCCAGACGCCGCTGCCGCATGCGGCCACGCTGAACATCCTGTTCGACAAGTGGCAGCTGGCGCCGCTGCGCATGCTCAACCTGTTCGCGCTGCTGGTGCTGCTGCTGCGCTTTGCGCCCTGGCTGTCCGCGCATCTGCCGCGCATTCGGGTGCTGGAGAAAATGGGCCGGGCCTCGCTGCCGGTATTCTGCGCACACGTGGTGCTGACGTTGCTGGCGCTGGCCGTGTTCGGCGCGCCGGTGCCGGGCCGGCCAGCGTGGGTCGATGCCAGCATCCTGCTCGGTGCGTTCGCGGCGCTGTACGCCGTGGCGCTCATCAGCCAGAAACGGGATGAACCGCCTGCCGCCGCGCAGCAGCGGCAGGCGGAACGCGTCAGCGTCCTGCAGCCGCTGCCACCCCTGGCGCGCTGAGCACCTGGGCCGGCAATTCCAGGTGGGGCGCGATGGCCGAACGCCAAAGCGCATAGCCGGCTTCGTTCAGATGCAGCGCATCGCTGCCATACAGGTCGCCGCGCGGCCGGCCTTCCCCATCCAGCATGCGCGAATAGACATCGATGAAGTCCAGGTTGGGCATGGCCGCGGCATAAGAGGCGACCAGCGCATTGGCCTGCATGGCCTGCGGCATCAGCGCAGCACGCCGCGGGCTGGGCTTGATCGACAGGAAGGCGATGCGCGTATCCGGCAGCTGGGCCCGCACGCGCTCGACGAACTGCTGGAAGCTGTCTAGCACCTGCTGCGGCGTGCGACCCTCGGCCAGATCATTGTCGCCGGCGTAGACGACGATCAGGCGCGGCTTGTAGGGCAGCACCAGCTGGTCCACATGGGCCGCCACATCCACCATGCGCGAGCCGCCGAAGCCGCGCTTGAGCACCGGGCTGCCCTGGAAATCCCGCTCCAGCCCGTCCCATAGACGGATGGAGGAGCTGCCCACGAACAGGATGCCCCCGGGCGCGGGCGCCTGCCGGCGGTCGGCGGCGGCAAAGGCATCGAAACTGGCCTTCCAGCGCGAGTCGGCGGGAGGCACCGAGCGTGGCTGCACGGACGGCGGCGCTCCCATTGAAGTGCCGAGGCCCAGGCTGCACAGTGCAAAGGCGAGCTTGGTCAGGCGGCGTCGGATCCTGCGCATGGTTACAGAGCATGCCATGCCGCAACGGCGCGCGTCTGTCGGCGCATTCCGATGTCGGCGGTGGGCGACGGCGATACCGCCGGCGCCCA
This sequence comes from Steroidobacteraceae bacterium, assembly GCA_049841155.1. Lineage (GTDB taxonomy): Bacteria > Pseudomonadota > Gammaproteobacteria > Steroidobacterales > Steroidobacteraceae > ZC4RG30. The sequence goes on along the minus strand of JASGHI010000003.1, from coordinate 14,537 downwards.
GGCCGCCCGTTCCGCCGGTCAGTAGCGGTAGTGGTCCGTCTTGTACGGGCCTTCGGGATTGACGCCGATGTAGCGCGCCTGCTGGTCGCTGAGCCGGGTAAGCTTCACGTTCAGCGTCGCGAGCTGCAGCCTCGCCACCTTCTCGTCCAGATGCTTGGGCAGCACGTACACACCGACCTTGTACTTGCCGGGGTTCGCGTACAGCTCGATCTGCGCCAGCGTCTGATTGGCAAACGACGAGCTCATCACGTAGGAAGGATGCCCCGTGGCGCAGCCCAGGTTCACCAGGCGCCCCTCGGCCAGCAGGATGATGCGCTTGCCGCCGGGGAAGATGATGTGGTCGACCTGCGGCTTGATGTTCTCCCACTTGTACTGGCGCAGCGCGGCCACGTCGATCTCGTTGTCGAAGTGGCCGATGTTGCACACGATGGCGTTGTTCTTCATCGCCTTCATGTGCTCGTGCGTGATCACGTGGAAGTTGCCGGTGGCGGTGACGAAGATGTCGCCCTGGCTCGCGGCCTCGTCCATGGTCACCACGCGGTAGCCTTCCATCGCCGCCTGCAGCGCGCAGATCGGGTCGATCTCGGTCACCCACACCTGTGCGGACAGCGAGCGCAGCGCCTGCGCCGAGCCCTTGCCCACGTCGCCGTAACCCGCCACTACGGCGATCTTGCCGGCCACCATCACGTCGGTGGCGCGCTTGATACCGTCGAGCAGCGACTCGCGGCAGCCATAGAGATTGTCGAACTTGCTCTTGGTCACCGAGTCGTTGACGTTGATGGCCGGGAAGGCCAGGCGCCCTTCCTTGTGCATCTGGTAAAGGCGATGCACGCCGGTCGTCGTCTCTTCGCTGACACCCTTGACCTGCTTCAAACGCGTGGAATACCACTTTGGATCGGTGGCGAGCTTGGCCTTGATCGCCTTGAACAGCGAAGTCTCCTCCTCGCTGGCCGGATGCGCGATCACCGACTGGTCCTCTTCGGCCTTGGCACCCAGGTGCAGCAGCAGCGTGGCATCGCCGCCGTCGTCGAGGATCATGTTGGAGTAGCCGCCGTCCGGCCACTCGAAGATGCGGTGCGTGAACTCCCAGTATTCATCCAGCGACTCGCCCTTGAAGGCGAACACCGGCGTGCTGCGCGCGGCAATGGCGGCGGCGGCATGGTCCTGGGTCGAGAACACATTGCACGAGGCCCAGCGCACCTGCGCACCCAGGGCCTGCAGCGTCTCGATGAGCACTGCGGTCTGGATGGTCATGTGCAGCGAGCCCGTGATGCGCGCGCCGCGCAAGGGCTGCGTGGCCTCGTACTCCCTGCGGATCGACATCAGGCCGGGCATCTCGCCCTCGGCGATGTTGATCTCCTTGCGGCCCCAGTCGGCCAGGGAAAGATCGGCCACACGGAAATCCCCGCCGGCCGGTTTGACTACTGCGTTCATGGAATGACTCTCCATCATGTGGGGTGAAGAGAGCGCCGTTCACGAACCTGGCCTGCCCGCCGAGCCTCGCGCCCCCAACGGGACGCTGCAGCGCTCCTCGGCGGACAGCACCTTGCAAAAAATCAGGCCCGAAGCGCGACCCCCGCATCCGCTGCCAGCGCTTCAGCCTTGTCCGTCTTCTCCCAGCTGAAGGTCGGCTCCTCGCGGCCGAAGTGGCCATAGGCCGCCGTCTTCTCGTAGATGGGCCGCAACAGGTCGAGCATCTGCACGATGCCCTTGGGACGCAGGTCGAAGTGCCTGGCAATCAGGGCCTCGATCTCATCGTCCGGGATCCTGCCAGTGCCGAAGGTGGTGGCCATGATGCTGGTGGGCTTGGCCACACCGATGGCATAGGAGACCTGCACCTGGCAGCGGTCGGCCAGGCCCGCCGCAACCACGTTCTTCGCCACGTAGCGCGCGGCATAGGCCGCCGAGCGGTCCACCTTGGTCGGGTCCTTGCCCGAGAACGCGCCGCCGCCATGCGGCGCGGCGCCGCCGTAGGTATCGACGATGATCTTGCGCCCGGTGAGGCCGCAATCGCCCTGCGGACCGCCGACCACGAAACGGCCGGTGGGATTGATGAGGTAGTTGACCTTGCCCTTCACCAGCTCCTTGGGCAGCACCGGCTTGATGATCTCCTCGATCACCGCCTCGGACAGCTCGCGGTGCCCGATCTCGGGATGGTGCTGGGTCGAGAGCACCACTGTGTCGATGGCAACGGGCTTGTCGTTCTCGTAGCGCACGGTCACCTGGCTCTTGGCGTCGGGACGCAGCCACTTGATGGCGCCGCTGTGGCGCAGCTCGGCCTGCCGCTCCACCAGCCGGTGCGACAGGTGCAGCGGCAGCGGCATCAGCTCGCGCGTCTCGCGCACGGCATAGCCGAACATCAGCCCCTGGTCGCCAGCGCCCTGGTCCAGGTTCAGGCCCCGGCCCTCATCCACGCCCTGCGCGATGTCGGGCGACTGGGTGTCGTAGGCCACGAGCACGGCGCAGCCGCGGTAGTCGATGCCGTATTCGGTGTTGTCGTAGCCGATGCGCTTGATCACGTTGCGCACCACCGAGTGGTAGTCGACACGCGCCTGCGTGGTGATCTCGCCCGCCAGCACCACGAGGCCCGTGTTGCACAGCGTCTCGGCAGCGACGCGCGAGTATTTGTCCTCGGCGAGGATGGCATCGAGGATGGCGTCGGAGATCTGGTCGGCGACCTTGTCCGGATGGCCTTCGGAAACCGACTCGGAGGTGAACAGGTGGCTGTGGCTCATGGGTATTCCAGGGTGAAGCTAGCGGAATTTGCCGAACAGGCTTTCGTAGCGCGCGACGAACTCGCCGCGCGTGAAATGGTGATTCTGGGTGCCGCGGGATTCAATCTTCAATGAACCCATCAGCGAGGCCACGCGCCCGGTCTGCTCCCAGTCGTAGCTGTGCAGCAGGCCATGGATCAGCCCGGCGCGGTAGGCATCGCCGCAGCCGGTGGGATCGACCACGGCGCGCGCCGGCGCCGTGGGAATGTGCAGCCGCTCGCCGCCAGTGTGGATCACCGAGCCCTCGCCGCCGCGGGTGATGATGAGCGCAGCCACCCGGGAGGCCACCTCGGCCTCGTTCCAGCCGGTGCGCTCGGCCATCAGGCTCCATTCGTATTCGTTGACTGTGACCCAGCTGGCTGCATCGATGAAGCGCCGCAGGTCCTCGCCGCCGAACATGGGCAGGCCCTGGCCCGGATCGAAGATGAAGGGAATGCCCGCGGCCGCGAACTGTTCGGCGTGCTGGATCATGCCGTCGCGCCCGTCCGGCGCCACGATGCCCAGTGCCACGTGGCCCGCATCCCCCACCTTGTTCAGGTGCGAGTGCCCCATGGCACCGGGATGGAAGGCCGTGATCTGGTTGTTGTCCAGGTCGGTGGTGATGAAGGCCTGGCCGGTGTGCTCGTCGGCGAGCACGCGGATGTGCTCCCGCGGCATGCCGTGGCGCTCCAGCCATTGCGCATACGGGCCGAAGTCGTGGCCGACCGTGGCCATCACATGCCCCACGTCGCCCAGCAGCTTCAGGTTGTAGGCGATGTTGCCCGCGCAGCCGCCGAACTCGCGCCGCATCTGCGGCACCAGGAAGGACACATTGAGCATGTGCAGCTTGTCGGGCAGCAGGTGGTTCTTGAACTGGTCCTGGAACACCATGATGGTGTCGTAGGCCATGGAGCCGCAGATGAGTGCGTGGCCGCTCCTGAGCACGGGCTGCTTCACCGCGGCGTTACTCGTCGTCCGCAATGCGCAGCTTCAGGCCGGCCAGATCCGCGGTGAACTTGATCTGGCAGGACAGCCGCGAATTGTCCCGGTAGGTGGACAGCTCCCGCAGCATGTCGAACTCGTCGGAGTGCCGGGCCGGCAGGCGGTCGAACCATTCCGGGTCGATGTACACATGGCAGGTGGCGCAGGCGCACATCCCGCCGCACACTGCCGCAACCCCGTATTCCAGGTCGCGCAGGTTCTCCATCAGCGTGAAGCCCGTCTTCGCATCGACGTCGTGCTCGATGCCGTCCCGATCCGTCACCTTGATCACCGCCATGAATCTCGCCCAGCCTCCGTACCGCCTTGAGGCGGGTAACAGGTTATTTTGCCGGGCGGAACCGCAGTTATCCAGCGTCGGTCAGATGCGCCAGCGCCCACAGGCGATTCAGGATGGCAAAGAGGCGGCACTGGGCCGCAACGCGCGCCTGGTCGTCGGGGCCCGCCAGCCCGGCCGCGGCCAGCAGCCGCTGTAGATGCGGCTGCAGCTGCGGGTAATAGGTGAGAAGACAGGCCAGGTCATAGGCCGGATCGGCGATCTGCGCGTATTCCCAATCGACGAAGCGCAGCGGATCGCCGATGCAGTTGGCCATCTGCAGGTCGCCGTGGCAGATGGCGGCGCGGATCGGCGGACCGGTCGGCGCGGCCAGCTCCCCGTACAGCGATTCCACCTGCCTCGCTGCCTCTGCTGCCCGTTGCGGCCACTGCTCGTGGATCAGCCGCTGCTGCGCCCGCGCATAGTCCAGCGCATCGAAGGGCGCCCCCGCCGGCACCGCAAGCGCGTGCAGGCGCGCCAGGCGCTGCCCCAGATGGTCGATGGCTGCGGCATCGGCAAGGTCGGCCTCGCGCCACAGCCTGCCGTCCAGCCACTCCATCAGGATCCAGCCGCCGTCCGGGGCTGCGGCCAGCACCCGCGGCGCAAGGTCCGCCGCAGCCGCCGCACGATGGCAAGCCAGCTCCCGCAGCGGATCGGCGCCCGGCCGCTGCAGCGGCGCCAGGCGCGTGCGCAGCACGAAACGGCCGGCGCCGGTTTCAAGGTAACGGATGTCGTTGCAGCCGCGGCCGCCGGGCAAGGGCCGCTGCACGCGCGGCGGCCGGCCGTCTTCGCAGCCCGGTACGCGGGCGAGAACGGCCGGGTCGATCATGCCGCCTGCCCCTTGCGCTGCTGCGCCTGCCATTGCCGCCGCCAGCTGACCAGGCCCGCAGCGGCGAGGCCCAGGTAGACGAGGAACAGCAGCGCCACCACGTACAGCCCCTGCACCGCGAACAGGTACAGCGACACCGAGTCGATGCCGATCCAGTACACCCAGTTCTCGAGCTTCACCCGCGCGGTGAGCCAGCTTGCGAATAGCCCCAGCGCGGCGATCAGTGGATCCAGAAACGGCCAGTCCGATCCGCCGCTGGCGCGCAGCAGCGGCGCAAGGGCCAGCGCCAGCAGCACGCAGGCGCCGACGGCCAGCAGGTGATGGCGCAGCGGCCAGGTGCCGATGGCAGGGGCTGCGGCCGGACGGCTCCAGGTCATCCAGCCATAGACGGCGAGCACCACATAGCCGAACTGCAGCAGGCCCTGCATGGGCAGGCGGGCCTGGATCGCGAGCCCCATCAGCAGCAGCGAGCTTGCGCCGCCGGCCACCCACCCCCAGCGGCTGCGGCGCATGATGAACAGCACATAGGCCAGACCCAGTGCCGTGGACACCCATTCGGCGACATCGCCCGGTGCACGCCGCTCGTGGTAATGCGTTGCGCGGAAGCGTCAGGCAGCCAGGTGAGGGAGTTCTTAAACATGGCACTGAAATCCCCGCGAGACGAGCCTCCCATCACATCAAAGGTGTTGCCGTATTCCACGTTGGTTCCGAATCCGGTGGAAATGGTGTTCGTCAACGGATTCCAGAAGTTGGCGTGCAGCAAACCAAAGTTGTGTCCGAGTTCGTGTGCGGTGACGGATACGCCCGTGCTCTGGAGCCAGGTGCCCTTGCCTCCGACCATGCCTAAGCCGCCCCAGGAGTAGGTGGGCACGCTCGGCAGGCAGACTATATCGAGGTCATAGTTTGCTGTGTCGTAGCCCGCGGCTTTGGCAGCCTCGCGCGCGTTCGTCAGCAACGCGAACACGTCGCCGTTATTGGTGCCATACCAAGCCTTCGGATACGGCAATGTCAGCAGCGGTGTGACCGTCCACCGGAGGGAGGTAGCGTTGTAGGAGTTCTTCACGTAGAACGCATTGACCTGGGCCAAGTTGGCGTTGGCGCTTTCAGCCGAAATCGGTTCAGTGAGATCATCAGGGAAGTTCACCCGGATATAGAGCAGGCTTTTCTCGCCATGGGTCCAGGAATTCCCTGACGTGCCCCCAGCCAGCTTTCGTCGCGCCAACTCCGCCTCGGAGGCGATCCAATAATCGTGGACCATCCGGTAATGATCCTGACCGCAGAACACGGCGGACTCGCCGCCCAAGTCGGCGACGATCGCACTTGCGACCGCCGCCGACTCTTTGGCGCAGACACGGCAGGCATGGTTTGCGGTTGCGTTCGAGAAGTCGTGTAAAGCGTGCGACTCATCAGCGCTCAGAACGCGCATTGGGTCGTGGGACAACGCCAGCTTGCCATCGAGCAAGATCCCGTGCAGTGGAACGTTCGTAAGACAGGGTTGCGCCACTCGGCGCCCGTAAACGTAGGCTCGGTAATTTGTGCGTCCGATTGTCGCCTGAGCGTAAACTGTGGGCCTTCCGCTGCTGTTTTCTCCCAGCGCGATCGCGAGATCTCCGCGGCCGTCGACCTGCGACTCGAAATGACGCGTCACTTCAAAAGGGAGTTGCGTTCGCCAACGGTATGGGACCGCGAATGCCAATGCGCGTTCAGGTTCTGTTTCGATGAGTGTACGCAGAGCTTCTCTCCTCTGCCAGGCAAGGGCTGCGCCTCTGGGTGCTGCCACCGCTTTGCCCGACAGGTAATCCTCCGCCCAGGCGGCAAAGGCCTGGATTTCTATTGGGACGTTGCTCCTGATTACTACGCCAGACATTGAGGCCAGAGACCTCGCTGGGGGCTCCAGCGCCTTGGATGGTTGTTTTGGCCTGGGTTGTGGCGCTAGAGTTGGGGAGTCGGGCAGGGTCTCACCGCGTGTCAACGGCGCCTTTCTCAGAAGGGGATAAACAAAAAAGAGCGTTAGACAGCCTCCAACTAACCAACAGAAAACATTACGTTTCATCGCTTGGTCACCCTGCAATCAACAATCGTCGACTGTTCTCGTTTCGTTACGACTGATGCGTGGCTGTATCGCAATATGGCATGAGGCGTGCCAAATGCGAATTGCTGAGGAAAGCAGGCGCAACATCCCATTGCACCTCAGGCGAATGCGTGGTCAGTGCGCAGGATGAGTGAAACTCACGCGTGCGGCGCGCAACATCAGGCAGGGTCTCCGCCATCGGCTGGACGGCGCAAACATTGCGAACCCAGGCCTGCGCGATCGGCACCGGGGCCATCTCGGCCGTGCAGTGCTCGAGTGCCTTCACTGCCGCCTGCTGGAACGCGCGTCGCATTTCGCTAGCGTCGCTGTTGCCGAGGTCCGTGCGCTGGATTATGAGGATATAGGCGGCCCCTCGCTGCGGGTCTATCCAGGCCTGGGTGCCCCATGCGCCGCCGTGACCGAACGTGCCTGGAGAAAGCATGGAGGCCACACCTTCATGAGGCGCGCGCAAAATGCATGTGCCGATGCCCCAGCCATAGTTAGTGCCGCGATTCCCGTAGTCGTTTCCTTGGAAAAATCCGGTCGGCAAGCCGCCCGTTTGCACGGTCTCTAAATACTTCATCGCTTCGGGGCTGAGATAACGCTTCCCATTCAAAGTCCCGCCCGCAAGGAGCATTTGGCAGAACCGCGCGTAATCCGGGCCTGTCGAGTAGAGGCCCCCATTTCCTAACGGCGGAGTGCCCTCAGCCCCATAAGGCGCGGCGGGAGCGGCTTCGAGTCTACCTGTGGCACGATTTTCTCGGGACGCTGTGACCAAGTGGGCAGATGGCATGCGGCTCGGATAGAACGTGGTGGTCTTCATTCCCAGCGGGTCGAAGATCCGTTCCTGTAAGAACCGGTCGAATGACTTGCCACTCACCACCTCCACAATACGTGCCCCGGTGTTGATGCCCGACTGGCAATAGCTCCATTTCGATCCGGGTTCGAACTGCATGCGTGCGGCTAAGAAAAGCGGGATCATATCGGCCAGTGTTTTTGGTTTGGCGTCTCGCGGAGCCTCGCCGAGGCCGGAAGTGTGTGTCATGATTTGCGCGATCGTGAGATTCGCGAGCTTCCCCGAAGGTGTCCTGAGCGTCGCAAACTCGGGGATGTATTTCGCCACGGGATCGTTCACGTTGAGCTTGCCTTCATCCTGCAACATCAACAGCGCGACACCGGTAACCGGTTTGGTCATCGAGGCGATCCAGAACAATGTGTCTGTCCGAATCGGTTCGTTGTTCGTGGGGTTTGCTGAGCCGATGGCTTCGCAATGGACGATGCCGTCCTTCGTGGTCACCACCGTGACCGCGCCAGGGATCTCATTCGCGTTCGATGCTAGGCTGCATCGCGGATTCAATGCCGGTTAGCTTCGGGCTGACACACGCGGGAATGAGTGGCATAGCAAACAGAAGAGCACACAGATGGATTTTCCGGTTCATGAGGGTGGTGCTGGGTTGTTGTTCGTCGCTTGAGAACGCCTGACGGCCCAGAGTTTGTCACGTCATCGAAAGCATCCCGCAGCAGCGTTTCCGAGCGCGCGCTTCAACGAAGCCTGGCCCCACCGAGCGAATGGCTCCGAACGTGCTTGGCGACGATCCAACTGATTAAGCCCGTTTGATGTGACGCACTATCCACGAAGGTCGCTTCCGACAATCCACCACAGCACGAATGCGAACCTTATCCTCCTCGACTGTGTAGTAGATTGCGAAGGGAAACCGTTTGGAGAGCGCACGATGGAAGTTGAGGAAAATCCTGCGGTGAACTCCGGCGGATATTCGCAAGTTCTCGATGTCAGCGTAAAGGTTGACTAGAAAGTAATTGCCCAGCCCCTTTTCCTTCGTTTCGTAAAAACGAAAACCCTCGATGAGGTCGTCCCTGGCGAGATTGAGGATTTCCAGCCTCATTGAGTTGCTTGATCAATCTGCTTCTTCGCTTCCTCCCAATCGATAAACTGGGCTTTTCCCTCCGTGACCAGACGATCCCGCTCGTCCAGCAATTCCTTGTGCCACTGGGGCGTTTCCAATTCCTTTTCCGCACGGGAAAGGTCGTCCCAGATTGCCTCCATCAACAGGAGTTTGTCGCGGAGTGGAAGCTGATGGATTTCTCTTCAAGCGCGATCATCGCAGGTACTATAATCGTTTCGCGGAGCCCTGCAAAGCCGATCGTCCAAACGCCACAGGCACCCTCGAGTGGCGGTTGGCGCGGGGGGTGTTTTCAAAACGGTGTCGCCTTACGCGCACGACGCGTGTTGCCACGATAATTGGCTCTCCGACCGGGACCGGAGCCTTTAGGTTGTTCCTTCGTGGGCTGCGCCCCATCCAGCATCCGCTTCAGTTCGCGGATCTGATCCCGCAACAAAGCGGCTTTTTCAAATTCCAAGTTGTTCGCGGCCGTGACCATTTCCTGCTCGAGTTCGCGGATGGTCGAGCTCACGTCGATGTCCACGCCCGACTCGCGCAGCAACGACTCGGCCTCCGCGCTCGGCGTCTTTGCGCACCGAGAGGCTCTCCTCCACCGCGCGGCTCACGCTCCGCGGGGTGATGTTGTGCTCCTTGTTGTAGGCGAATTGGCGCTCTGCGGCGGTATTCGGAGACTTGCAGGAAGCTGCTGGATGCTATGCGTCATCACATCGGCGTACAGAATGACTTCGCCGTGGAAGATGCCGCGCGGCGCGGCCAGCCGTTTGGATGAGACTCGTCGCACTGCGCAAATAGCCTTCCTTATCCGCGTCGAGAATCGCCACCAGCGAAACTTCCGGCAAATCGAGTCCTTCGCGCAAGAGATTGATGCCGACCAGCACATCGAACTCCCCTTTGCGCAACGCGCGCAAAATTTCCACGCGCTCGATCGCATCGATCTCGCTGTGCAGATATCTGGACGTTGATACCGATCTCGCGCAAGTAATCCGTCAGTTCCTCCGCCGTGCGCTTGGTCAAAGTGGTCACCAAAACGCGCTCCTTGGCGTCGGCGCGTTTGCGGGATTCGTTGATCAGATCATCGATCTGGCCCTTCAGAGGACTTGATCGTCACCTTCGGGATCGATCAAGGCCGGTGGGCCGCACGATCAGCTCTATCACTCGTCCTTCCGCACCATTTCAACTCCTGCGGTACCGGGCGTGGCGCTGACGTAAATCGTCTGGTTTTGCAGCGCCTGGAATTCCTCGAAGCTCAAGGGTCGATTGTCCAGCGCGCTCGGCAGCCGGAAGCCGTGTTCCACGAGCACCGTCTTGCGCGAGCGGTCGCCCTTCATACATGCCGCCAATCTGCGGAACCGTCGCGTGCGATTCATCGATGACCAGCAGGAAATCTTTCGGGAAAAAATCGAACAACGTGCACGGAGGCGAACCGGGCGGGCGGCTTGCCAGATGAGCGCGAATAATTTTCGATGCCGGAGCAGAATCCCATCTCCTCCATCATCTCCAGATCGTATTCCGTGCGCATCTTGATGCGCTGCGCCTCCAGCAGCTTGCCTTGCTTTCTCGAACCACGCGATCCGTTCGCCCAGTCTCCTCGCGGATCGCCAACAGTGCCGGACGCAGCTTCTCGGACGGCGTGACGAATTGTTTGCCGGGATAAATCGGTCACTCGCTTCCATGGACTCCAATCTTGTCGCCAGTGAGCGGATCGAACCGGGTGATGCGGTCAATGTCGTCGCCGAAGAACTCGACGCGCAGACGCGTCTTCGCGGCCCGCCGGGCAAAGTTCCACCGTGTCCCCGCGCACGCGGAATTGTCCGCGCGTGAATTCGATGTCATTGCGCGTGTATTGCAGATCCACAAGCCGATGCAGGAAATGGTCGCGGGTCATTCAATCCACTGCGGATTGGAATGATCATCGCCTCGTAATCCTCCTTGCTGCCGATGCCGTAAATGCACGACACGCTCGCCACCACCAGCACATCGCGCCGCGAAAACAGCGAACTCATCGTGGAGAGGCGCAGTCGCTCGATCTCCTCGTTCACGCTCGAATCTTTTTCGATGAACGTATCCGTGCGCGGAATATAGGCTTCGGGCTGGTAGTAATCGAAGTAGCTGACGAAATACTCGACCGCATTATCCGGGAAGAAGCCTTTGAACTCCGCGTAAAGCTGCGCCGCGAGCGTCTTATTGTGCGAGATGACCAGTGTCGGCTTGATTGAGTTCTTCACCACGTTCGCGATCGTGAACGTCTTGCCCGAGCCGGTGACGCCGAGCAGCGTCTGATGTTTCGCGCGCCGGCCTCCAGCCCGTCGCGTCAGCTTCGCAATGGCTTGCGGCTGGTCTCCGGCGGGTTCATAGGGCGAAACGAACTTAAACATAGACTAGCAACATACCATGCGCTCCCTCGTGCCGAAACCTGCAAGAGGTCTGAATTTCATACGGAACTACCGAGCCAATGATGATTTCGACAGGATGAACAGGATTAACAGGATTAGTAAAAGCCATCGCCATCCTGTCATCCTGTCATCCTGTCATTCCCCTTTGTCTCTAATCCATCGGCGTCAAACTTACCCGTCGGAAATGCACTTCCCCGCCCTCCGACTGCACACCCACCGGTCCGGACACCACTTGCACCCCGTGCACCTGGTTCGCCAACCGTCCGTTAATCCACACCGTGTAAGCCTCCCCTCCGCCAGGATTTCCACCCGGTTCCATTCGCCCGCGACCTTTTCAAAATTATCCAGCTTGCGCACTCCTGCGATGTCACCCGCGAGCGGATGAGCATTCACTTCGAAGAACCGCGGCTGGCTGGACGCAATCCGTTTGCCTTGCAAACTCAAAACATCGCCCGCGTTCCCGTTCATCAACTGAGTTTCGATCGCCGGCGGCAGCGGCTTCATCGGGCCAGCAATACGCGAAAAGACGCCGCTATTCCCGGGCTTTTGCCCAGGCGCCCAGCGGTATTCCACGAGCAAACGGAAGTTCGTTACATTCGGGCCCGCCAAGAGCGCTCCCACGGGCGTGCCTTGGCAAATCAACAACCCATCTTTCACTGACCAAACCTTGTCCATCGGAACGTTCGTATCGGCGGTCACGTAGCGCCAGCCGGTGAGGTCCTTTCCATTGAAGAGTTCAGTTGCCGCTCGCGGCCGGGACGTTGCACAGGAGCACAGCATGGATGCAAGTGCACAAGCCAACACCAATTGTAACGTTCGTTTGGTTCTCATGGTTGAAGTGTGTCCAGCAGACCACATCTTGTCCAGCGGGAGTGGCCTGGAGGACGCGAGTTCATGCACCCGTCTCATCCCCCATGGGCGCTAAGCGCGCAAAATGGGTGCAATTCAAGTGCCTTTGTCGTAGGTCGGATTCAATGCAGGACGACAACCCGAACATGAAAGTCGTCGGGCGCCAGGGGCGGGTCCGCTCAGGCCTGCTGCACGCCGACGCTATGCAGCGGCTCGCCATTGAGCTTCGCCGGGGAAAACCTTTCATGCCGAAAGGAGTGTTCCGGTTCAAAACCTTCGAGGAAGCGGACGAATGGAAACTCCGGATGCTTACTCGCCGCTAGAGCCTCGCCCGTGAACGCTGTGCAGGACCTGATATTCCTATGCCGGGCTCTGAACGACGCCGCGGCCAAGGTACCTTGTCATTGGCGGATGGGCCGTAATGCCACCACGGTTTCGACCGCACTACCTCCGATATTGATTGAACTTGTTGAGCGATTCCCCCGAGAATTACCAAAGGCTGCAGCAAGGTATGAGATTACTGCCTGACGGCGCTATCAAGGAGGTCGGCCCGAACGACTTGGAAAAGTATGTCGTCGTCAGGGTGGGAGATGAGTTCGTGATCGACCTTATGAAAAGGTCCTGTGGAATCGAATATGCCGAAGCCAGCAAGCTCATTGTGCTCGTCCGCTTACAGGATGTCACGATCCCCTTTGCCAGCGCCGAGTTGCTGTGGAGGACTAAGCAGACCGTCCGCGAGAAAGACCAGCTAGACCGCGCCTTCCTCGCGGAGTTGCTCAGGAAGGGGGGCAAGTCGGTGCCGTAACATTGCGGCATATAGTTTGCGGCCTGCTGCGAGTCTGATGTTTCTGCGCTACGCCGGTCGACGGTCGGGACCGGCCATTTGCCCTCCGCCGAATCTCGCTTTCTTTTCCGGTGCCGCGCCTATAGCATCGCCAGCCCTGCCTCCGGCAGGAGCCATTTGAACTGAACATGAAGAGCTACAACATCGCAGTCATCGGCGGGGACGGCACCGGCCCCGAAGTCGTCCGCGAAGCCATCAAAGTCCTGGACGTGGCTTCCGCCAAATTCGGCCTCAAGCTCAACTACACGAACTACGATATCGGCGGCGACCGCTACCTCAAAACCGGCGAAGTCCTGCCCGACAGCGTTATCGCGGAACTCCGCAAATTCCCCGCGATTTTACTCGGAGCGATCGGCCACCCGGATGTGAAGCCCGGCATTCTCGAAAAGGGCATCCTCTTGCGCACGCGCTTCGAGCTCGAGCAATACATCAATTTGCGCCCGGTAAAGCTCTACGACGAGCGCTTCTGCCCGCTCAAGGACAAGAAACCCGAGCACATCGATTTCGTGGTTGTCCGCGAGAACAACGAAGGCCTTTACACCGGTGCCGGCGGCTTCGTCTTCAAAGGCACCCCCAACGAAGTCGCAATCCAGGAGAGCGTGAACACCCGCCGTGGTGTCGAGCGCTGCCTGCGTTATGCCTTCGAGTACACCCGCAAGCGCAATAAAGATAAAAAGCTCACCCTGTGCGGCAAGACGAACGTCCTCACCTTTGCCTTCGACCTTTGGGAACGCGCCTTCCACGAAATCGGCCAGAAGGACTTCCCTGAAATCAAACGCGATTACGCACACGTCGACGCCACAACGATGTGGTTCGTCAAGAACCCCGAGTGGTTTGACGTGATTGTCACTGACAACATGTTCGGCGATATCATCACCGACCTCGGCGCAATGGTGCAGGGCGGCATGGGCATTGCCGCGGGCGGCAACGTGTACTCAGGGCACCAGCATGTTCGAGCCCATCGGCGGAAGCGCCCCGAAATACACCAATCAAGGCGTGATCAACCCGCTCGCCGCCATTTGTGCAGGCGCAGATGATGCTCGATTTCCTGGGCGAAACCCAGGCGGCCAAAGCCATCGAAACGACCGTGATCAAAGTCGTGCGCGAAAAGATCAACAAGTCTCTGCAGCCGGCAAGATGGGTTATACCACCTCGCAGGTCGGCTGACCTCGTCGCTTCCTCGCTCTCGAGTCGAGCCCGGATCAGACACGAAACTCGAGCTTTAAAGTTCCTGGGCCCTCCCACCACGACCGTGGTCGGGAGGGCTTTCCGTTTCAGGCCACAATGCCTTGAGGGCAGGGGAACCGGGTGGTATCTTAAGGCCGTGACGGAAGCCCAACGCAAACTGCTTCAGAGCGTGGTGAAGGACGGGGTCAAGATTCAGCATCGTTTCTCCGCGGCGCCGGTTTATGCAAGGACCGGCCGGGGCCAGTTAAAGAGCGAGGGGACCGAGACGCTTCATAAGATCAAACGCAATCTCAAGCATCAGGTGCTGTTCGGATTCTATCGTGTTTCCCGATCAACCTTAGCAATACGTAACTGAACGAAGTACGCACAACAT
>JASGHI010000002.1:0-10746 GCA_049841155.1 Steroidobacteraceae bacterium | reverse complement strand
ATTTTGCGCCGCGCTCCGAATACGAATGGGCGCTGGCGCGCGGCGTGAACGTCACCATCGACAACCTGCATGCGCTGCGCGAATGGCCGGAGCTGTTCCGCGGCCGCGAGCTGCTGGCGCGCGTGGATACCGGCACCGGCCGCGGCCACCATCATCATGTGCGCACCGCCGGCACTTACGCCAAGTTCGGCGTGCCGCTGGCGGAGCTGCCGGAACTGGCCGAAAAGGCCCGCGCCGCCGGCGCGAAGATCACGGGGCTGCATGCCCACGTGGGCAGCGGCATCTTCGACATCCAGAACTGGACGCAGACCGCAGACGACCTTGCCGATGCCGCCGCGCATTTCCCCGATGTGCGCGTACTCAATATCGGTGGCGGCTTTGGTGTACCGGATGCCCGGCAGCGCCAGCCGGTGGATCTGACCGCGCTCGACCAGGCATTGCTGGCGTTCAAGGCCGAGCAGCCGCGCTTCGAACTGTGGATCGAACCGGGCCGTTATCTCGTGGCGCTGGCCGGTGTGCTGCTGGCGCGCGTCACGCAGCTCAAGCAGAAGGGCGAACAGGGCTACGTGGGCGTGGCCACCGGCATGAACGCGCTGATCCGCCCGGCGCTGTATGGGGCCTTCCACCAGATCGTGAACCTGTCGCGCCAGGATGACCCGGTGGTCGGCAGCTTCGATGTGGTGGGGCCGATCTGCGAGACCGGTGATGTGCTCGGGCATGACCGGCTGCTGCCGGTCACGCACGAAGGTGACGTGCTGCTCATCGCCAACGCCGGCGCCTACGGGCGTTCGATGGCTTCGAGCTACAACCTGCGGCAGCCGCCGGAAGAACTGCTGCTGGGCTGAACGCGGAGCAGGGGCGGCCTACAGCTATGGTCCGGCGCCGAGACGGGCACGATGCCGCGCCGCCAGCTCAGCCACCACCGTATTCAGCGACAACCCCCGCGCGCGCAGCAGCAGCGCCAGGTGGAACAGCAGGTCGGCCGATTCACTCACCAGTTCGGCATTGTCCCCGGCCTGGGCGGCGAGGGCGACTTCCACGCCTTCCTCACCCACCTTCTGCGCCATGCGCTTGGTGCCCCTGGCGTAGAGCTTTGCGGTGTAGCTGCCTTCAGGGTTTTCGGCAATGCGTGATTCGATCACTTCTTCCAGCCGCGCCAGGAAGCCGATGCCGTCGCTGGCGGGCAGAGAACCATCACCGAAGCAGGTGGTGGTGTTGCGATGACAGGCAGGACCCGCCGGCTGCACGCGCAGCAGCAACGTGTCGTTGTCGCAATCAGCCTGCACGGAAACCAGCTTGAGCGTGTTGCCCGAGGTCTCGCCTTTTTCCCACAGCCGCTGCTTCGAGCGGCTCCAGAACACCACACGGCCGCGTTGCAGGGTGGCTTCCAGCGCCTCGCGGTTCAGGTAGCCCAGCATCAGTACGGCCTCGGTACGCGCATCCTGCACGATGCCGGGCAGCAGGCCGTCGCCCTTGCTCCAGTCGAGCGCGTCGATATCCAGCGCAGTCTGGCTCACAGGCGCACCTCGATATGGCGTTCGCGCAGATAGCGTTTGAGATCGGGAATGGCGATCTGGCCGCTGTGGAACACGCTGGCGGCCAGCGCCGCATCGGCGGCCTTCTGCTCGAACAGATCGAGGAAGTGTTCCGGCGCGCCCGCGCCACCGGAGGCCACCAGCGGCACCGAACAGCGCATACGCGCGGCCTTCAGCTGCGGCAGGTCATAGCCGCGGCGCACGCCGTCGCTGGCCATGCAGTTGAGCACGATCTCGCCGGCGCCGCGCGCCTGCACCTCATCCACCCAGGCCAGCGTATCGCGGCCGGAATCGCGGCTGCGATCCGGGTCGCCGGTGAACTGGTACACAGTGAAGCGCCCGTCGGGCAGCGTCTGGCTGTCGATGCCCACCACCACGCACTGCGAACCGAAGCGGCGCGCGAGGCGTTCGATCAGCGGCGGGTCGGCAAGGGCAGGGGAGTTGATGGAAACCTTCTCGGCGCCGGCATTGAGCACGGCTTCGGCATCGGCCTCGGAGCGGATGCCACCGGCCACGCAGAAAGGGATGTCGAGCACCTCTGCCACGCGCGCGATCCACGCGCGGTCCACCGAACGGCCTTCGGGGCTTGCCGTGATGTCGTAGAACACCAGTTCGTCCGCACCCTCGTCACGGTAGCGGGCGGCCAGTTCCAGAATGTCGCCCACCACACGGTGGTCGCGGAAACGCACGCCCTTGACCACCTGGCCATCGCGCACGTCCAGACAGGGAATCAACCGGCGCGCAAGTATGGCTGCAACTCCTCCATGCTGATGCGATCCTCGAGCAGTGCCTTGCCGCTGATGGCCGCCGGCATGCCGAGACCGGCAAGCTGCGCAAGATCGCCCGCATCGCGCACACCGCCCGAAGCCTGCCAGCGGATGAGGGGAAAACGCCGCAGCGCTTCGCGGTACAGGTCCAGGTTGGGGCCCTGCAGCGCGCCATCGCGCTCGATATCGGTGCACAGCACGTGGGTGAGCGGCGTGCCCGCGAAGCCCTCCAGCAACTCCCACAGCGACACTGGCACTTCGTTCACCCAGCCGCGGGTGCGCACGCGGGGCAGGCCAGCCTCGTCCACGCGCACGTCGATGGCGAGGCATATGCGCTGCGGCCCGTACGCCGCCAGCACCTCGCGCAGCAGCGCCGGGTTCTCCACCGCCGCGCTGCCGATGACCACACGCGCCACGCCACAGGCAAAGGCCTGGTCGATGGCGGCGCGGTGCCGCAGCCCGCCGCCCAGCTGCATCGACAGCCGGCCCATCGCAGCCAGCTCGCGGATCAGCGCATGATTGCCCGGCGTGCCATCGCGCGCGCCATCCAGATCCACCACATGCAGCCAGCGCACGCCATGGTCCGCATAGCGGGCCAGCAGATCGCGCGGATCGATGGCATAGCGCGTCTCGGCGCCGAATTCGCCCTTGAGCAGGCGCACGCACTGGCCGCCCCGCAGGTCTATCGAAGGAATGATGATCATCTAGTTTTCAATTGCCAGGAAGTTCGCAAGCAGCCGTGCGCCGGCCTTGGCCGAGCGCTCGGGATGGAATTGCACGCCACGGAAATTGCCGCGCCGCACGGCGGCCGGCACCCGGCGGCCATAGTCGGTGACGGCCAGCGTCGCCTCGCCGGCGGATGCGGCGTAGCTGTGCACGAAGTACACATAGTCCGCAGCACCGAAACCGGCAAACAGGGGATCCGGCCGCAGCAGTTCGAGAGTGTTCCAGCCCATGTGCGGCACGGGATGATCAGCATCGGCCTGCATGCGCGACACATGACCCGGCAGCACGCCCAGGCAGCGCGTTGCAGGCTCGCCGGGAGGCGCCTCCTCCGAACTCTCGAACAGCAGCTGCATGCCGAGGCAGATGCCCAGCAGCGGCTGCCTGAGCGTCGCGATGCGCCGCGCAAGCCCAGCCTGCTCCAGCCGCTCCATGGCATCGAAGGCCGCGCCCACACCGGGCAGCAGCACATGCGTCGCCGCCTCGATGCGCGCGAAATCCGTGGTGACCTCGGCGCGCGCGCCAAGGCGTTGCAGAGCATGCAGCAGCGAGGCCAGATTGGCGCCGCCGCTGTCGATGACGGCCACTTCCGCCATGGTCTACAGCACTCCCTTGGTCGAGGGCAGCTCACTGCCTTCGCGGCGCAGGGCCTGCCGCAGCGCACGGCCCACGCCCTTGAAACAGGCCTCGACCATATGGTGCGTGTTCTCGCCCGACACGCTGATGTGCAGCGCCGCCCCCAGTGTCTCGGCGAAGGAACGGAAGAAATGCGGCACCAGCTCGGTGGCGAGCCCCCCGACCTCGGTGCGCGGGAAGCGCCCCTCGAACACCGAGTAGGAACGTCCGGAAAGGTCCATGGCCACCTGCACGCGCGTCTCGTCCATGGGCAGCACAAAGCCGTAGCGCCCGATGCCGCGCTTGTCGCCCAGCGCCAGGCGCACGGCGCTGCCCAGCGCCAGCGCACAGTCCTCGACCGTGTGGTGCTCGTCGATGTGCAGGTCGCCCTGACACTCGAGTTTCAGCGAAAAGCCGCCGTGTTTAGCCAGCTGCTCCAGCATGTGGTCGAAGAAGCCGTGGCCAGTGGCGATGAAGATGGGCGTCTCGGCATCCAGGTCGATGTCGATATGCACCTTCGTCTCGCGCGTCTCGCGCGCAAGGTGCGCGCGGCGCGCCAGCAGTTCCTGCGCAATGGCCTGCCAGGTTTCGGCGGGACTCCCGTCGCGCCGCACACGCAGACCCCGCAGACCGAGGTTCCTGGCCAGCTCCAGGTCCGTATCCCGGTCGCCGACCACTGCGCTGCGCGCGCGGTCCACGCGCACCCGCTCGAAGTAGTCGCCCACATGCCGCGCATCGGGCTTGCGGCACGCGCAGCGATCAGCCGGCCGGTGCGGGCACACGAAAGTCTCGTCGAAGGTCAGGCCCTGGCTCTCGAAGCTGTGCACGATGAACTCGTGCACGCGCTCGAACTGCTCGCGCGGAAACGAAGCCGTGCCCAGGCCATCCTGGTTGGTCACCATCACCAGCCGGTAGCCATTGGCCACCAGGCGCTGCAGGGCGGCGAACACGCCGGGCATGAAGCGCACCTTGCCGAGGCTGTCCACCTGCTCGTCGGCGGGCTCCTCGACCAGCGTGCCATCGCGGTCCACGAACAGCACGGGCAGGGCATCGGCACTCATCTCAGGCTCTCCAGCAGACGGTCGTTCTGTTCCGGCGTGCCCACGGAGATCCGCAGGCTCCCCGGCAGCGCATTCTGGCGCACGTCGCGGATGATGAGACCGGCGCTGCGCGCGCGCCGCAACACCTCGTCCGCATCGACGCAGTCCACCAGCAGGAAATTGGCATCCGAGGGCCACACGCGTTCGATGCCCGGCAGAGCACCCAGCGCAGCGGCAACCCGCGCGCGTTCGGCAAGCAGGAGCTGGACACCTTCACGCATGCGCACCAGCGCCGCGGGTGTGAGCAGGGGCGCCACCGCTTCGACAGTCATCTCCGTGATGGCGTAGGGCGGAATCACCTTGCGCGCCAGCGCAATGATGTCCTGCGCGGCGATCAGCGCGCCACAGCGCGCGCCGGCCAGGCCGTGCGCCTTGGACAAGGTGCGCAGGATGGCAAGGTTCGGCAGCGCGTCCAGACGCGAACACAGGCTGGGCACGGCGGCGAACTCGATGTAGGCCTCATCCACGACCAGCAACGCGCGTGCCTCCAGCCGCGCGGCCAGGCGCTCCAGCTGTTCCACGGGTACCGCATTGGCCGTGGGGTTATTGGGCGAGCAGACGAACACCAGCTTGGTGTTGTCATCCACGGAGTCGAGGATGCCTTCGACATCCAGCGCGAAGCCCTTTGCGGCCTGCAGCGGCACGGCGCGCAGCGCGGCGCCCTGGATGCGCGCGGCCACGGCGTACATGCCGAAGGTAGGGGGGCAGTGGATGACATTGTCCTGCCCGGCGCGGCAGAACACCCGCATCAGCAGGTCGATGGCCTCGTCGCTGCCACGACCCACCAGCAGCTGCTGCGGATGCACGCCATAGAGCGCGGCCAGACCCTGAACCAGTGGCGGCGGCTGCGGTTCGGGATAGCGGTTGAGGCCGGCCTGAGAGACATCGCCCTGCACACGCCACGGCAGCTCATTGGCATGCATGCGCGTGAGCGTGGGCTCCCACGCTGCGTGCCGGTAAGGGTCCAGCGCGAGGATCTCCGGCCGCACGCGATCGAGGATGGTCATCAGGCTGCTCCCCGCGCCAGCGTGGCGAGGCGCACCGTCACGGCGCGCGCATGGCCATCGAGGCCTTCGAGGTCGGCCAGCGTCTGTGCCACCGGGCCCAGTCGCACCAGCCCTGCGGCGGTGAGCTCCTGCACCGTGACCCGCTTCTGGAAATCCGCCAGCGACAGCCCGCTGTAGGCGCGCGCATAGCCATAGGTGGGCAGCACGTGGTTGGTACCCGAGCAGTAGTCACCCATGGATTCGGGAGACCAGGCGCCGAGGAACACCGAGCCGGCGTTCTGCACCCCGTCCAGCAGCGCGCGTGGCGCGGCGGTCTGGATGATAAGGTGCTCGGGCGCATAACGGTTCGAAACAGCCAGCGCGGCGGCGATGTCGCGCACGATGACGGCGCGGCAATTGCGCGCCGACTGCACCAGCACCGCGCCGCGCGACAGGCTCTGCAGCTGGGCGCTGAACTCCACGGCCACGGCTTCTGCCAGCGTGCGCGAATCCGTGACCAGCAGTGCCTGCGCCAGCACATCGTGCTCGGCCTGCGCCAGCAGGTCCGCGGCGACGAAGGCCGGATTCGCAGCCGCATCGGCGATGACCAGCACTTCCGAAGGCCCGGCCGGCAGATCGCAGGCCGCGCCCTCGGGATCTGCTGCCACCAGCTGCTTTGCAGCCGTGGTCAGCGCCGTACCCGGACCGAAAATCTTGTCCACCTTCGGCACCGACGCCGTTCCATAGGCCATGGCCGCCACGGCCTGCGCGCCACCGGCCTTGAATACTTTCTCGATGCCGCAACGCTTCGCCGCCACCAGCACGGCCGCATTGGCGCGGCCATCGGGTGCCGGCGGCGTGCACAGCACGCGCTCGGGACAACCGGCGATCAGCGCCGGCACCGCCGTCATGATCACAGTGGAGGGCAGGGGGGCCGAACCCGCCGGCACATAGAGGCCCACGGCCGGAATCGGGCGGAACATGCGCTCGCAGCGCACGCCGGGCATGGTCTCGATATCCAGCGGCCCGGCGAGCTGCGCGGCGTGGAAGCGCGTCACATTGTCGATGGCCGTCTCGATGGCGGCAATCTGCACGGCGGTGAGCACCTTCTCGGCCGCGGCAAATTCCTCCGCCCCCACCTGCACGGCGTTCATCGTGGCGCGATCGAAGCGCGCGGCAAGGCGCAGCAATGCCGCATCGCCGTCGGCGCGCACTTCGCCGATGATGGAGCGCGCCAGCTGCTCCACGTCACTGCGCGCCTGCATTCGCGGCCGGGCAAGCGCCGCGGCGCGGCCGGCTTCATCCAGCCCGTTCCAGTCCAGTATCTGCATGGCTCAGCTCAGCATTTTCTCGACCGGCAGCACCAGCAATGCGCTGGCCCCCGCGGCCTTGAGGCTTTCCAGGGTTTCCCAGAACACGTTCTCGCGGCACACGGCATGGATGGCCACCTTGTCGCTGGAACCCTCCAGCGGAATGATGGTGGGCGACTCGCTGCCGGGCAGCAGCTCTCGGATGCGCGGCAGCGCCGCGCGCGGGGCATGCAGCATGATGTACTTGCTCTCCTTCACCTGTTCCACGCCGTCGATGCGCAGCAGCAGCCTCGAGACCCACTCTTCCTTGAACACCGGCAGCTTCACCGGCGTGCGGATCAGCACCACCTGGCTCGGCAGCACCGTGTGCACCTCGCGCAGGTGGTTGGCCTGCAGCGTCGAGCCCGAGGACACCAGGTCGCAGATCACGTCGGCGCGCCCCAGCCTCGGGGCGATCTCCACCGCCCCCGACAACGTGACGATCTCGGCCTCCAGCTGCTCGCGGCGCAGGAAATCCGCAAGGATGGCAGGGTAGGTGGTGGCAATGCGCCGGCCCTGCAGGCTGCCAAGGCCCTGCCACGGCTGGCCTTCGGGCACCGCGATCGACAGCCGGCAATGGCCGAAATCCAGCTGCCGCAGCACCTCGAAGCGGGCGGCCGCGCCGCGCTCGGCCATCTCCAGCCGCCGCTCCTCGAGCACATTGAGACCCACCAGCCCGAGATCGCAGACATCCTCCTGCACCAGGTCGGGAATATCGTCGTCGCGCACGAACAGCACATCCAGCGGCAGGTTCTCGCCAAAGCCCATGAGCTGGTCCTTGCCACGCGAGAGCTTCAGGCCGCAGCGTCCCAGCAGATCCAGCGAGTGTTCCGTGAGCCGGCCCGACTTCTGCACGGCAAGCTTGAGGCGGGTGTCTTTGTCCATGGTGTTCATCCGTTGCGGTTGCCGTCGAGGCGGCGCACAGCCACCGAGTAGCCGCCGTTGCCCGCGGCGAGACATCGGGCCACGCGCCCGATGGTGGTGACGCTGACACCGGTAAGCCGGTGGATCTCGCGATAGGGCAGATCCTTCTGCAGGCACTCCACCACCGCCCAGCGGTCGGCCATGGCCTGCAGCTCGGCCGGCGTGCACAGATCGCGCAGGAAGGCGCGCATTTCCTCGGGCGTGCGCGCAGTCAGCAGCGCGGCAACCAGGCTGCGTTCGACCTGGGCCTCCTGGCGTGAGGAAAGGGGGCGGTTGGCTTTCATCTATTGTATTAACACGTTAATACGATGGAACAATCATACGCGGTCAGGCCGGTTGCTGTAAACCCGTATGAACCCTAGAATTCATCGTTTTTCGCCCGCGAATTTTCCAGCGTCATGGATCCAGTCATGCAGGAGGGGGTGCTTCGGATACCCGGTCCCGTGCCCCTTCACCATGGGGGTGCGCTGCCGTCGCTGGCCATCGGCTGGAGCCTGTCAGGTGCCCTGGATCGCCCGGTGGTGCTGGCCCTGGGCGGGATTTCCGCCTCGCGCAAGGTCTTCGATCCCGAGGACAGCCGCGAAGGCTGGTGGCACGAGATCGTCGGCCCCGGCAAGGCCCTGGACACCGACCGCCTGACGGTCCTCGGCATGGACTACATCGGCGGCAGCGGCCTCAGCACCGGCCCTGAACCGGGTACCCCGTTCCCCAGTATTTCAAGCTATGACCAGGCCGAAGCCGCGCTGAAGCTGCTGGACCATCTGGGCATCGAGCGCCTGGCGGCCATAGTCGGAGCCTCCTACGGCGGCATGGTGGCGCTGGCCTTTGGTGAACGTCACCCGGAACGCGTGCAGCGCCTGGTGGTGATCAGCGCCGCCGACATGCCGCACCCCATGGCCACGGCCTGGCGCAGCGTCCAGCGCAACATCGCGCGGCTGGGGCTCAAGGCCGGCTGTGCAGTCGAGGCGCTCGAACTGTCGCGGGCGCTGGCCATGTCCACTTATCGCAGCCCCGAGGAATTCGCGGCGCGATTCCGCGGCAACGCGCGGCAGGAGCAGGGCCGTCATGTATTCCCGGTGGAGGACTATCTCGGCGCCCGCGGCCGCCACTATGCGGCGCGCAACCGTCCCGAATCCTTCATCTGCCTGTCCGAATCCATCGACCTGCACCAGGTGGATGCAACGCGGGTAACAGTGCGTACGGAGGTGGTGGCCGTGCGCGAGGACCAACTGGTGCCGCTGGCCGACATGCGGGCCATGACCGCGCGCCTGCCCAATGCCCGCCTGCATGAAATTTCATCGCTGCTCGGCCATGACGCCTTCCTCAAGGAGGCCGAGCAGCTCAAAGCCATATTGAGCACCGTTTCGCCAGGAGAGTCCGCGTGACCGATCGCCCCGAATTCACCACCCGCGCCGTGCGCGCCGGCCTCGATACCGACGAGGTCACCGGCGCCGTCGTGCCGCCCATCCACCTGAGTTCCACCTATGCCTTCCGCGGCTACGGCGACAAGCGCGCCTACGACTACTCGCGCTCGGGCAACCCCACGCGCGACCTGCTGGGCAATGCGCTGGCGGACCTCGAGGGTGGCGCCGGCTGCGTGATCACCGGCACCGGCATGAGCGCCATCGCGCTGGTGGGACAGATCCTGCCGCAGGGTGCGCGCATCGTCGCCCCGCACGACTGCTACGGCGGCACCTTCCGGCTGTTCACGGCCTGGAACAAGCGCAACGAGCTGCAGGTGGATTTCGTGCGCTTCGCAGACAGCGCTGCGCTGGATGCGGCGCTGGCGAAGAAGACGGATCTGCTGTGGATCGAAACACCCAGCAACCCGCTGCTGCGCATCACCGACATCGAAGCGCTGGTGAAGAAGGTGAAAGGCAAGGGCACGCTGGTTGCGGTGGACAACACCTTCCTGTCGCCGGCCTGGCAGAAGCCTCTGGCCCTCGGCGCCGACATCGTCGTGCACTCCACCACCAAGTACATCAATGGCCACAGCGATGTGGTCGGCGGCGCCGTCATCGCGGCGGACGGGGAAGTACACGATCAGCTGGCGTGGTGGGCCAACGCCATGGGCCTCACCGGCAGCGCCTTCGACAGTTATCTGACGCTGCGCGGCCTGCGCACGCTGGAGGCGCGCCTGGCCGTGCACGGCCGCAATGCTGCGGAGCTGGCGGCCTGGCTCGCCACACAGAAGGGCGTGAAGAAGGTCTATTTCCCGGGCCTGCCCGATCACCCCGGCCATGAGCTCGCCAAGCGCCAGCAGAGCGGCTTCGGCGCCATGATCAGCATCGAGCTGGAAGGCGGCATCCCGGCGGTGAAGCGCTTCCTGGATGGCCTGGAATTCTTCTCGCTGGCCGAATCACTGGGCGGCGTGGAAAGCCTCGTGGCCCATGCCGCGTCGATGACGCATGCCGCCATGGCGCCCGAGGCGCGTGAAGCGGCTGGCCTCGTGGACGGCCTGCTGCGGCTCTCCATCGGCATCGAAGCGCTGGAGGACCTACGCCGCGACCTGGCGGCTGCACTCTCCCGCGCACGCGGCTGAGACAGACCCGCGCATATCCCGACACCAGCGCTACCCAAGGACGACGACGAGGAGGGGGAGGGGCTGTCGAGTCTGGAAAATCGCGTTTCTACTGTAGTGGACAAGATGTCTCCTATAGTGGAACTGCATTTCTCTGCACAGTCGAATTCAGCGCGTCGCCCATCGCGCAACCCGGCCAGCGCGGACGACAGCGGCTGGAGTTTCG
>JASGHI010000001.1:0-129568 GCA_049841155.1 Steroidobacteraceae bacterium | reverse complement strand
GCTGCCGGCCTCGCGGTCGCTGCGCTGCTCGATGACGATGACATTGTCGGGGCCGGACGCCTCGATGGCGGTGATGCCGAAATGGCAGGGCGGGTCGAGAGGCGGATCGCCCACACCCAACTTCATGGTGGTGACGCGGCCGGCAACGCGAGCAGCTCCGCTGGCCTGGGGCACACCGGTGACCACACCGGTCATGCCCAGCCTGTCAAAGGCGTCGGAGACGGCGCAGCAATCGAGCCGCCGCAACCGGCGCACGGCCTCGGCGCCGGAAAGCTCCTCGGACATCAGGCGTCTCCTCGTTGAAATGCTCTGGGCGAGTTATCCAATTTCACCCACCCCCGCATGGCCAATCGAATCGGAACAAGAACCCGGACGGGTTCTGCAGATGTCGCGTGCGTTATTTAAGTCGATGATCAGGCGTGAGCCTGCCGCGCAAGAGATCATACAAGCGGACACTGCTGACCCGGAAGCTCATCAGAGAGCACGAGCTTCAGGACGCACGTGACATCCAGCGTCGGCGACACCGCCTATTAAAGCCCGCACCGTCAGCGACGACCGACTGATGTGACCAATGCATCAACCGGACAGATTTGCCATCTCCAAGACTGAACCACCGGTGACGTTCCATGGTGGTCTATATCACCTAATTCCCCGGCCCTTTTGTCGTGCAAATGTTCAACTTCGACATGTCAAACGGCTATGTGATCCTCAGGATCATCTGTGGCCTTTTCATCATCCCGCATGCAATAGGAAAGATCACCAAGCACAACACCATCGTTGGCTTGTTTACGGAGGCCGGATTCAGGCCCGTAAAATTCTGGCTTTATCTGGCGATGGCGACGGAATGGGTTTTGGCGACATGCCTGATCCTGGGCATCTGCACTCAAGTCGCCGCAGCTTTCACCAGTGTGTTCATGCTGGTGGCAGCCGGAACGGCGTACCGGCTTTCCAGGCGCTGGTGGTGGAACCTCGGGGGTTGCGAGTACCCGTGCTTCTGGACGATCTGCGCGATCATCGTCACAGCCAACCCGACCTGACCGGCAGGTAGGTCACTTTCCCCTGTTCTGGGCCAGGAGCGGTCAGTTCAAATCTTGGCGCGGGTGTCAGGGGAGAGGTGCTGCTGACCGGCACGGCGCAGCATGTCGCACATGTACTCCGCCGCCGGAGTGAGCGGCATCTGGGCTCTGCGGACAATGCAGATCGGCGCGGCCGCGGGCTTTTCCTCAATCTCAATCGCGTCAAGGAGCGCGTGGGTAGCCGGAAAATCACGCCACTGCTTCGGCAGCATCACAAGCAGATCCGAGCTGGCAGCTGCGATGATCATGGTCAGGGCAGAGTGAGCCTGCATCTCGACCCGCGGAGCCGGCAGGCCGTACTGTTCGAACAATGGACCCAACTCGGCCTGGCTTCTGAATGTGATGGAAGTGGTTATCCACCGGGCCGACGTGAGATCCCGCAATGACTTGGCACCGGCCAGCGCGTGGCCCTTCCGGCAAAAAACGAGGCGGGTGTTGTCGAACAGCTTCTCGACCGTGAACTCCATTGCAAGGCTGGTCTCGGACAGCGGCCCGACGTAGAAATCGAACGTGCCATCCTTGAGACCGCCTTCCACGTCCATGAACTGCTCCTCGCTGATCCTGAGGAACACATCGGGGTATTGCGCTCTGAACTGGTCGAGGGCCTTGGGCAAAAGCGCGATATGCGCGATCGTCGACAAGGCGATCGTCACGTGCCCTGCCGTCTGGCCCTTCATCTGCTCGATTTCTTCACGAGCACGGCGCAATTCATTCTGCACGACGAGAGCGCGCCTCAAGAACGCTTCACCCATTGGAGTCAGAATCACGCCCTTGGCCCGACGCTCGAAAAGGGCAACACCCAGGTCGTGTTCGACCTCACGAATACTGCGGCTGATCGCTGGTTGGGTGATCCCGAGCTGACGTGCTGCGCCCCGGAGGCTGCCTCGCTCGGCCACCGCGGCGATATCACGCAGGTGAGTTAGCTTCATTGCGATAACAAGCTAGCATCGAACTAACGCTTTTGTCATCCAGCAAATTTGGCGCCCATCCACTACATTTTGGTGGAACAAGGCTTGGTTGAGACTGCACCGACTTTCTCCTGACTCAATCACTGGCCGCGCGCCGATATGGAGCACACGAGAGCCAGTCACAAAGAGATCTCAGCATGTCTGCCACCGTCAGTGCGTCAAGCGATCCCCGCATCACCCTGTTGAATGCTCCGATGAGCCCTTACCAGTGGGTTGCGGTGCTGATCACTGTCGCCCTGGGCGCGCTTGACGGCTACGACGTGCTCGCCGTCACTCTGGTCGCTCCGGATATTGTCCGCGAATGGGGTATCAATCGGGCCGAACTTGGGATCGTCTTTGGGATCGGGCTGGCCGGGATGGCAGCCGGCTCGTTCTTCGTCGCTCCAACCGCCGACCGCTGGGGCCGCCGCAGCCTCCTGATCGCCAATGTCTCCCTGATGTCCGCCGGCATGCTGATGTGCGCCAACGCAGGCTCCATCGGTGAACTGGCCTTATGGCGTTTCATCACCGGCATCGGGATCGGCACAACAGTGGCGACCATCAACCCACTGGCGGCCGAGTATTCGAACCGTCGCCACCGTGACCTGGCCATCGCGCTGATGACGGTTGGCTTCCCGCTCGGAGGGGTTCTGGGGGGCGCTGCAGGCTCCTATATTCTCGCTCACTATGCTTGGCCCACCGTGTTTGTGGTGGGTAGCGCGGCGGGCGCGGTTCTCGTGCTCCTGCTCCTTTGGCGGCTGCCTGAGCCGGTCGCTTTCCTCATTGAAAAGCAGGGGCCTGCAGCCCTCAAGAAGGTCAATCTCTTCCTCAGCCGCTGCGGTCACGCTCCTGTCACCGAACTGCCGGCGCCGGCGCCCAGAACACGCGCCCGGCTGCGGGAAATCTTCCAGCCGCAAGCGCGCCGGGCGACCCTTCAGATCACTGCGATCTTCTTTCTTTTCATCATGACCGTGTACTTCTTCCTGAACTGGATCCCGCAGATGGTTGCGGATCTCGGCTTCGCTCCTTCGCAGGCTGCCAAGCTGACCGTGGCCGTCAACCTTTGCGGGATTGTCGGCGGCACCCTTCTGGGCTGGGGCGCCACACACCTGGGACTGAAGCCCCTGGCGCTATGTGCCCTGCTCGGGCTGGGCCTGGCAACCATGGCGTTTGGCTTCACCCCGGCCGATCTCGGCATCCTGACTCTCAGCGCTGCCGTGGTGGGCTTTTTCTTCAACTCCGGGATGGTCAGCCTCAACGCTCTGATTGCGCGGACGTTTCCGACCAGCACCAGAGCGACCGGCGCAGGCTTCGTGATTGGCGTGGGCCGGATCGGCAGCGCCTTGTCGCCCGTCATCGCAGGCTACCTCTTCCATATCGGATTGGAACGAGGCGTGGTTTCGCTCGTAATGGGAATGGGCGCGGTTTTGGCGTGCGCGCTGCTGCTGTCTTTCAAAGTCCGCAGTATCGAACCATAAGGAAGATGTGATGGACCAGATTGTCATCGGGATGGTCTCGCCCGCCTTCGTATTCTTTCCCGTATGGGTCGCACAGGACCAGGGCATGTTTGCGGAGCGGGGCATCAAAGCGGATGCTGCCGTCTATGGCGCAACCGACAAGGTTACCGACGCCCTGCGTACCGGAGTCGCCCAGATCTGCATGGTGACGCCCGAAGGCGTGATCGCCGACGCCGCTGCCGGCGGGACCTTGAGGCTCATCGCCGGCAACGCCAACCGCGCCCCGCTGTCGCTCATCACCCCGGAGCGGATCACCTCGATCGCAGATCTGAAGGGCAAGCGGGTGGGAACCACCTCACTGAAGGAGGGCACTGCCGTGATGGTGCAGAAGATCCTCGCCGCTCACGGCCTCCACTACCCCGGCGATTATGAGTTCGCCCTGGTCGGAGCACATCCGCAGCGCTGGGAGCACCTGCAGAACGGGACCATCGACGCCGGATTGCAGCTGTTGCCATACAACTTCATGGCCGAAGACGCTGGGTACAACAACCTCGCGGAGGCCAGCGACCATGTCCCTGATTACGCCTTCACCGCCGTGGGCGTGAATGGCGTCTGGGGTGAAGCTCACCGCGATCTGGTCGTTCGGACATTGGCCGCCATGCGCAAAGCAATCACCTGGGCCGACGCCAACCGTGCGCAAGCTTCCGACATCATCGCACAGCACACCAAATCCAAGCCGCAGCACGCCCTGCGCGGGCTGAACGAGATGCTCGACAAAGGTGTAACGCCGCGGGATATGGCGATCGCTCCGCGGGCTCTCGAAGCCGTCTTCTCTGCAATGCTCGAGACCAGGCTGGTCCCGCCCGGCACAGCTCTCAGCTATGCGGCAGTCGTCGATGACACCTACCTGCGCGCCACCGCCTGACAACGCGCCTCGAAGCAAGATCCATGACTGACGCGAATGTAGAGAGAGTCGGCAAGCTCGAGACCGCCACCCTTTCCGACGCCCTGGACCGGCTGGGCATCGCCGGCCAGTGCCTCGGAATCAAGCCGCTGGACCACAGGTTCCGCACTGCGGGGCGGGCCTACACCCTGCAATACGCGCCGCAGGGACCGGGCGGCAATGTCGGCGACTTCATCGACGACGTTGCTCCCGGCAGCGTCATCCTGATCGACAACGGCGGCCGCGAAGATGCCACCGTATGGGGCGACATCCTCACCTTCGTCGCCCATAAGCGTGGCCTGGCCGGCACCGTCATCGACGGCCCCTGCCGCGACACTCACCTCGCGCTGGACCTCGGCTATCCGGTGTTCAGCCGCAGCTATTCGATGCGCACCGGCAAGGACCGGGTGCAGCTCGAGACGGTCAATGTGGTGATCAACATCGGCGATGCCCGGGTCACGCCGGGCGACCTGGTGCGGGGCGATTCCGACGGCGTGATCGTCATCCCCAGGGACCGGGAGGAGGAGATTCTGGCCGCTGCCGAGGAGATCGACGCCGCCGAGAACCGCATCCGCATGGCAGTCGCCTCCGGCATGCGCCTCGACGAGGCCCGCAAGCAGCAGAAGTACCACTCGCTACAGACGCGGACGAAAGCTTCAGGCTGATTTTTCCCAAATGGCAACCGATTCTGGAGCGCAGGTGTTGCACTCTGCCCCCTCTGTTCCCGTCAACCCAATGCGCCATGGCGGCCAACACTAGGAACTTAGACTGTGCATTATTCGGAGTTCGTCGATGAGTGCCAGATTCGCCGACTGATAGAGCAGTGGGCCGTTTTCCGGGACTCCGGGGAATATGATCGATTGCTTTCTCTTTGGCACGCTGATGGCCGCATGGTCACGACTTGGTCGCAGCTCAGTGCCCTCGACTTTGTTCAGAAGTCCCGGGCGGGATTTCAATCGGGCGCTATGAAAGTCACCCATTTTCTCGGCGGAAGCACGATTGATCTGAATGGCTCACGAGCCATCGCGCAGACCAAGATGACCATCTCACAAAGATCACTGGTTGAAGGCGTGCTGTGCGACACCGTTTGCATTGGTCGTTTCTACGATTTTTTTGAGAAGCGCGCGTCGCGATGGGGCATTGTTCTTCGTCAACCCATTTATGAACAGGATCGTATCGACCCCGTAGATCCCGCGGCAACCCTGACCCTGGACCAGAGCCTGCTTGAAACTTTCCCGGAAGGATACCGCCACCTGGCATATGCCCAGAGCAAGATGGGCCTGACCATCAATTGCCAGTTGCCGGGCCTGAAGGGGCCGACCGTAGAAGCGCTGTACAAGTTGGGCAGCCAGTGGCTGACCGGCGAAGTAAATATCCTTCCGGACGTGTGGGCATAGAGAGCGCTCAACAATCCAACTCCCGATGTGAAGCCATCGGGAGTCTCAATAGGCCCTGAATCGAACTAAAGCCGCAGTGACCACCCGCTGCAGCCATCCGGGCGTGAATCTGGTGAGCTTCAGAAGCAGCTTCAGCCGGAAGCCGACCGCGCCGCCGCTTCGGCGGCGCGGTCGATCACTTCAGCCATGGCTTGCCGGGCCGCCTGTTCCAGGGCCTGCACAATGGCCCCCATGCGATTGGCCGTGGCCGGCACGATGGCCTGCGCATCGCAATGGCCAAGCACATCCCGCGATACGCTGGCAACGAGCAGACATTCGAATTCCACGCGCGCGCGCGGTGACGCGGTGCCATCGTCCGGGTACTCCGCTTCGAAATGCCGCACCATCAGTTGCAGCGCATAACGCGGGTTGCCGCCCCGTTCCGCATCAGTGACCACCTCGAAGCGGCCCGCAGCCCGCAGCGATTCGGTCGCCAGTGCACCCACTACCTGCGGCAATGACGCACTCCAGCTGGCGCCCGCGAAATAGTCGAGGCGGTTTCCGGGACGCGTAAGGGCAATGCGCGTACTGGCGAGGCCCGGCTGCACCACCGGCCGCGGCACGGCAAGCACGCCGGCCACCGGCGTTGCCGCAGGCCCCTCGGCCGCAGCGGGTCGCAGCACATAAACCTGCTCTGACGGTGCGCCGCTTTTGAGCAGCCCACCGCAACCGGCAAGAACGGCAAATGCGGCAATCCATGCCAGCCGGAAGGGATGCTTCATCGTGGCACCTCGAAGCCATGTTGCGGCGGCTGGAACAGCAGCCGCGAGGGATCCTCGCGCAAGGTCCGCGACAGCTCGCCGAACTGCTCGGCGGCCGCACGCGCCTCGCCCAGCGTGCGCTCCAGCTCGGGCAGTGTGTCGCGGGTGAAGCCGGCGACGCCGGCGCGGTTTTCCTGCAGCATGGCATCGGCCGATGCGCTCATGCGCTGCAGGTTCGCTGCCGTCGCATTCAGCGTTTCGACC
Organism: Steroidobacteraceae bacterium; assembly: GCA_049841155.1. Lineage (GTDB taxonomy): Bacteria > Pseudomonadota > Gammaproteobacteria > Steroidobacterales > Steroidobacteraceae > ZC4RG30. The sequence continues at coordinate 122,744 of JASGHI010000001.1, read as the reverse complement.
AGATCCAGCACCTGCGGACCCAGCGCCGGCACGGCTTCATTGAGCTGCGCCGACAGCCGGCGCAGTTCGACGCCCGTGCCCCGGAGTTCTTCGAGCAGCGTATCCACGCGCTGCATGGTCTGAGGCAACCCTTCCGTGGCCTGGCGCAGGTTCTGCACCATGGCGGCCAGCGATTCGGTGTTGTTGCCCGAGAAGATCACCTTGGCGCGGTCCAGCAGCTCGACGATGCTGGTGGCGATGTCCGGCAGGCTGGAGAGAAAGCTGTCGAAGTCCGACTGCACGGTGTTGATCACCGGATAGTTCTCGCCCGGCACCGGCGGCAGGATCTCGCGCGTGTCGTCGCTCTGGCGCAGGTCCACGAACAGCAGGCCGGTCACGCCCTGCAGCGTGAGCCGCGCCGTGGTGCGTTCGGAGATCGGCGTGGCATTGTCGATGTCGGCCACCACCTGCACGCGGTCCGGGCTGCGCCGGTCGATGCGGATGGTGCGCACGCGCCCCACGTCCACGCCGAGGTAGCGCACCGGCCCGCCCTCGGACAGGCCGCTCACCGTGCCGGGAAAGTAGATCTCGTAGCGCTCGTAGTGGCGCCGGTCGCGGCCGTCCGCGTACCAGTAGACAAACAGGCCCGCCAGCACCGTCACCAGGATGACGAAGGCTCCGACGGCCGTGTAGTGGGCATCACGTTCCATGCGTGGCGGCCTCCCGTGCGGCAAAGCGCTGCGCGCGCGCACCGTGGAAATACGCGCGGATCCACGGATGCGGATGGTTCACGATCCGCTCGCGGTCATCGACGATCATCTTCCGGTCCACGATGACGCCGACGCGCTCGCAGATGCGGAAGATCGTGTCCAGGTCGTGCGTGATCATCACCACCGTCAGCTGCAGCTCGTGCTGCAGATAGGCTATCAGTTCATCGAAGGCCGCTGCACTGATCGGGTCCAGTCCCGAGGTGGGCTCGTCCAGGAACAGCAGCCGCGGATCCAGCGCCAGCGCCCGCGCCAGCGCCGCGCGCTTGATCATGCCCCCGGAGAGCTGCGAGGGGTACTTGCCGGCCGCGTCGGGCGGCAGCCCCACCAGCGATATCTTGAGCCGCGCCAGGTCCTCCAGCGCATCCTTGGGCAGCCGCAGGTGTTCGAGCATGGGCAGCTGGATGTTCTCGCGCACCGTCAGCGCCGAGTACAGCGCGCCGTGCTGGAAGGTCACGCCGTAGCGCGCCTTCGCGGCGTGCAGCTCGGCGCGGTTCAGCGTGGACATGTCCACGCCCTCGACCAGCACCCGGCCGGCCTGCGGATGGCGCAGGCCCAGGATGGTCCGCAGCAGCACCGACTTGCCGCTGCCCGAGCCGCCGAGGATGCCGAACACCTCGCCGCGGCGCACCTGCATGTCGAGGCCATCGTGCACCACCTGGCGGCCGAAGCGGTTCACGATGCCCTGCACGTCGACCACGATGTCGCTGGCGGCTGCGTCCATCAGATGTCCAGCTCCATGAACAGGATGGCGAACAGCGCATCGGCCAGCAGCACCAGGAAGATCGACTGCACCACCGCCACCGTCGTCAGCCGGCCCAGCTCGCGCGCCGAATCGCGCACCTGCATGCCGCGGAAGGTGCCCGCCATCGCGATCAGCACCGCGAACACCGGCGCCTTCATGATGCCCACCCAGAAAGTGGTGGGCGCGATGGCCTCGTGGGCGCGGTTGACGAACTGCTGCAGCGGCATGTCCAGCAGCGACAGGCACAGCAGCGCGCCACCGGCGAGGCCGATGATGTCGGCGACGAAAGTGAGCAGCGGCAGCGCGATGACCAGGCCCAGCACCCGCGGCAGGATCAGCGTCTCGGTGGGATCCACGCCCGTGGCATCCAGCGCATCCACCTCCTCGTTGAGCTTCATCGAGCCGATCTCGGCCGCGAACGCGCTGCCGGTGCGGCCGGCAACGATGATGGCCGTGAGCAGCACCGCCAGCTCGCGCAGCACGCCCACGGTGATGAGGTCCACCACGTAGATGTCGGCGCCGTAGTTGCGCAGCTGGCTCGCCGAAAGGTAGGCGATGATCACCGTGATCAGGAAGGCGATCAGCGCCACGATGGGAACGGCCGTGATGCCGGTGTCGTACACATGCCGCGCGATGGAGATGGGCCGCAGCCGCCGCCAGCTGGCGAGCGCGGCAACCGCGGTTTCCGCCACGCGGCCAACGAAGGACACTCCGTCGCGCAGCTCGTCGATGCGCTCCACTGTCGTGCGCCCGAGCCTCTCCATCGCCACCGACAGCGGATCCGGCTGCATGGCCGGAGGCCGCGCCTGGGCCTCCATGTCCAGCGCCTCGCGCACCACGTGCAGGCCGCGCGGCTCGCCATCGACCCATGCCAGGGCCACGGAAGCCTTTTCCAGCTCGTGGCCGATGTGGTTCAGCAGCCAGCAGCCGGCAAGGTCGATATCGGCCCCGCCCACGGCGATGCGCACTTCGCGCACACCGGCCAGATCCAGCGCCTGCTGTTCGGCGCGGATGGCGGCGATGTGGGTGGCGCGCCATTCGCCGCGCAGCTGCCACTCCAGCACCTCGCCTTCACGGCGGCTCTCGATGAATGCCCCTGCCAAACGCTTCGGCCCCTTCAGGTGTCGTCGCGGTACCTCCGCAGACGTACCACGATGTACATCATTCCGGCCGCCGCGACGAGCCCCAGCCACACATCCGGGCTGGAAAACCACGCCACGGCCTGCTCACCCAGCGTATTGAGCAGCTTCCCGCCCTGCATCGGCGCCATCAGACGATGGCCGATGAACCGGGCCACACGGCTGGTATCGAAGAACAGGTGTTCGGCCAGGATGGGCAACAGCAGCGGCAGGGCTGCCATCATCAGCGGCGAGCGCCGCGCCAGCACCGAGGCCAGCATCAGGTACGCGGCGACCGGCGCATACCACAGGATGGCGAACAGCAAGCCTACGAGCAGGCGGCCCTGCGCCCCGGTCCACGCCCGGAAGAAGCCGCCCGCGTTCGCGGAGCCCACATCCATGCTCTGCAACGCGATGATTCCCGACCCAATCAGATGCGCGACCAATGCCAGCAGCCACGCGGCCAGCGGCACGATGACGAGGCCAACGGCGAACTTGGTCAGCACCGTCCGCGCATCCGACACCGGCAGCGACTTCCAGAACAGGATGCTGCGGTCCTTGCGCTCGGCGTGCAGGCAGTCCAGATGGTAGGCCCAGGTGGCGAACGACGTGATCACCCCGATGAACAGAAAGAAGAAGGATGCCGAACCGGACACGATCATGTTCGGATTGGTGGCCAGCATCTGCTGGAACGGCCCCGGCTCTATCCTGAAACGCCCGAACAGCGTGCCGATCAGCAGCAGGCCCGCTCCGGCCAGCGGCGCCATCCACAGGCTCCGGTACTCCCAGAACTCGCGCCGCACCTGCACCATCGCGGCACTGCTCCACCAGTTGTTCATGCGGCCTCCTGCTGCATGCGGGCGACGAACAGGTCCGCAATGTTGGGCGTCCCCACCTCACCCAGCGGCGCGAGCAGCGCGCGGTCGACGCCCTCGAAGAAGAACACGGTGCGGCCCAGCAGGCTGCGTTCGCTGAACGGCCCCAGCGCCCGCGCCGCAGCCGCCTGCTCGGGCCGGACCATCAGCTGCGCATAGCGCCCGCCGAGCTGCTCCACCGGCGAATCCAGCACGATCCGCCCCTGCTCGATGAACAGCACGTCGGTGAGCAGATGCTCGATTTCCTCCACCTGGTGCGTGGTCACGAGGATGGTGCGCTCCTCGTCCATGTAGTCATTGAGCAGCGTGTCGTAGAAGCGGCGGCGCACCAGAAGGTCCAGGCCCAGCGTAGGCTCGTCCAGCACCAGCAGCCGGGCGCGAATGGCCAGCGCCAGCGCCAGATGCAACTGCGTGACCATGCCCTTGGAAAGCTCGCGCACGCGCTGGCTTTTCTTCACGTCGGTGGTGGCCAGGAAGCTCTCGGCCCGCCCGCGGTTGAACGAGGGATGCACGCCGGCCACGTAGTCGAGCGCATCGGCCACCCGCAGCCACTTGGGCAGCACGGCGGTATCGGCGATGAACGACACCTCGCGCATCAGTTCATCGCGCTGGGTCGTCGGATCCCGGCCCAGCACCGAGACCTGCCCCTGGTAGCGCGTGAGGCCCAGCAACGACTTGAGCACCGTGGTCTTGCCGGCGCCATTGCGGCCGATGAGGCCCACGATGCGTCCTGGCCCGACGGCAAGATCGATGCCGCGCACGGCCTCCGTGTTGCGATAACGCTTGGTGAGGCCGCGGGCCTCGATGATCAGACTCATGTCCTGGGCTCCGTGCGCGTGGGCAGCGGCGGCGTGGCATCGCCGGGCGCGGTGTTCAGCAGGGTCTCGGCCGACAGGCCCAGCCGCTGGATGGTTGCATGGATCTTCGGCCACTCCGTGGCGAGGAAGCGCGCGCGCTCGTCCTTGAGCAATGCCGCCCCGGCGCCCGCCGCGACGAACAGCCCCAGGCCGCGCCGCTTCTCCACCAGGCCCTCGTCGGCCAGCTGCTGGTAGGCCTTGAGCACGGTGAGCGGATTGAGCCGGTATTCGGTCGCCACCTGGCGCACCGAAGGCAGGGCTTCGCCCTCCTTCAGCACCCCCTCCAGCACCATCGCCACCACGCGGTCGCGCAGCTGGCGATAGATGGGTTGGGAGTCATCCCACTTGGCGTCGATCGGGCTCACTTTCGGGCTCAAACCCCCAGAAGAATCCGTACCGGCGCGAACACCGTGGCCACCACGGCGCGGGCGCCTTCCGCCTCACCGGTGATGATAGAGAAGGTCACGGCGGAAACGATGAAGGTGGTGGCGAAGGCCAGCGCCACGGCGGCAGTGCGGGACACCACTTCCAGGGCGACTTCGTTGCGGGTCTGCATGGCAATACTCCTTGGGCTCGTTGCTGAGGTGGGGTGCATTCCCTTACCTCTATAGTGTTATATATAACTACAATACTATATCGCAGTCAACAACTTTTGCTGTGGCCCGATCCCCCCTACGGCCGCCCCGGAGGGCCGATGTCCACGCCAAGGGGTTTAGAATGGCGGGCTTCACCACGCTGGAGTCCTGATGAAAAAGCCCGTCACCGTCACCATCACCGGCAGCGCCGGCCAGATCGGCTATGCCCTCGCCTTCCGTGTCGCTTCCGGAGCGCTGCTGGGCCCCGACCAGCCCGTGAACCTGCATCTGCTGGAAATCACGCCGACCCTTCCGGCCCTGCAGGGCGTGGTGATGGAGCTCAACGACTGCGCCTTCCCGCTGCTGAACAAGGTCGTCGCCACCGACGACGCCAAGGTGGCCTTCAAGGACTCACAGGTGGCGCTGCTCGTTGGCGCGCGGCCGCGCGGCCCCGGCATGGAGCGCAAGGATCTGCTGCTGGCCAATGCGCAGATCTTCAGCGCCCAGGGCAAGGCCATGAACGAAGTGGCCGACCGCAACATCAAGGTGCTGGTGGTGGGCAACCCCGCCAACACCAATGCGCTGATCGCGCGCGCCAACGCCAGGGACCTGAACCCGCGCAACTTCACCGCGATGACGCGCCTCGACCACAACCGCGGCCTCTCGCAGCTGGCGGAGAAGACCGGCACCCACACCACCGACGTCCGCAGGTTCACGATCTGGGGCAATCACTCCTCGACGCAGTATCCGGACGTCTCGCACGCCACGATCGGCGGCAAGGCCGCCAAGTCGCTGGTGGACCAGAAGTGGATCGAGGAGACCTTCATCCCCGTGGTGCAGCAGCGCGGTGCCGCCATCATCAAGGCGCGCGGCGCCTCCTCGGCCGCCTCGGCCGCTGCGGCAGCCATCGACCACGTGCACACCTGGGTCAAGGGCACCGCGGAAGGCGACTGGGTGAGCATGGCGGTGCCGTCGGACGGCAGCTACGGCATCCCCGCGGGCGTGATCTATTCGTATCCGGTCACGACCAAGAACGGCGAGTATTCGATCGTGCAGGGATTGTCCATCGACGAATTCAGCCGCAAGCGCATGGATGCCAGCCATGCCGAGCTGCTGGAGGAGCGCGACGGGGTCAAGGACCTGCTGTAACCCGCGCAGCATCCGGCCGCCGACCTCTCGGGCGGCGGCCGGACGAACCGCTACGGCGCCAGCAGCGCTTCCTTCTGCAACTGCTGCGCAGCCTGTTGCGCCAGCTGGTGGATGAAGGCCTCGACCTTGGGCGGATTGGTGGTCTTGCTGGTGCCGCTCCAGATCAGCCGGTTCTGCTTCAGCGAGTAGACCAGCGTCTCCACCGACACCACCGTGTCCACTTCCACGTCCTGCGAGCGGACTCCGAAGGCCCACGGCCACGGCGCACCCCAGCCATAGCCGAAGTACCCGCCCCAGTAGCTGCGATAGGGCGGCCCCAGCGGACTGCCGGGCACCACGCGCAGCGACTGCTCGGTCTTGACCGGCCGCATCACCACCACGCCCTGCACACCGGCGCGCTCCAGCGCCGCGCGGGTCTCAGGCTCGTTCGACGGTTCCACGTCGGGCAGCAGCACGTACATGGGGACACCGTCCGCACCATGCGCCGTGATCTCGCGCGCCAGCACGTCTTCGGCCGTGCGCCGCGACGCCTGATCCTTCATCATCACCACCGCAGCCACCTTGGCGCCACGGAATTGCACCGGTTCGGCCTCCGGATTCTTCCAGGTGGCCACATAACTGGTGGCGCAGGCCGGCAGCAGCGCCACCGCAGCCACCAGCATTGCAGTCCGGAACAGCGTTTTCATGGAACCCTCCATTTCAGTCACAGTCCTACTTACTGGACTTTGACAACGTCCCGGCTCGATAGTTGCCGCAACCTGTTGCAGGAGCATCCGCCATGAAGCCGCCCACCCGCAAGCCGGCCCACAGACTGGCCATCGCCGCTGCCGCGCTCGCACTGTTCGCTTCGATCGGTCTGGCCGCCGCCGCCGAACTCACCGACGACGGGCTCGAACCCATCCATGTCCGCGACATCGACAAGGCCTACAAGCGGCCCGGCGCCAGCCTGGCCGGATACGACCGCGTGCTGCTGAAACCCGCCACGGTGGAGTTCAGCAAGAGCTGGGATCCGCGCGATTACGGCGGTCCCGGCGGATTGAAGCCGCAGGAAGTCGACAAGCTGCGCAACGATCTCGCCAAACTCGCCGACGACACCTTCCGCCGGGTGCTCGAAAAAGGCGGCTATGGCGTCGTCGCCAAGCCCGACGCCGGAGTACTCGAGGTCGAGCCGCACATCGTCGACCTCTACATTAATGCCCCGGACGTCGTGACGGCGGACATCCGCCACAACTATGTACTGAGCATGGGCGAAATGCGCCTGAACGCCACGCTGCGCGATGCCGTGACCGGCACGGTGCTCTACCGCACCTCCGACCGCAAGCGCGATCCGGAAACGGGGCGGCTGGAGTGGGCGAACAATGTGTGGAACCAGGCCGAAGCGGCACGGATGCTGGCGGGCTGGGCCACGCAGCTGAAGCGGGCGCTGGACGCCGCCAAAGAACGCCAGCCTGCTCCCTGATGTCTGCGGCCTCTATGTCTGCAGCCTCCGACCGCCGGCCGCGCCTGCCCGCCCGCTACGACCACGTGGGCAGCCTGCTGCGCCCGGCCTTCCTGCTGGAGGCGCGGCAGCGCTTCGCCGCCAGGCAGATCGACGCCGCACAGCTGCGCCAGATCGAGGACCGCGCCATCCGCGAGGTGGTGCGCTTCCAGCAGGAGGTGGGTCTCAAGAGCATCACCGACGGCGAATACCGGCGTGGCTGCTTCCACATCGACTTCCTCGACCAGCTGGACGGCGTCGACACCACGCAGCCACGGATCATCGTGAAGCCCGATGGCAGCGAAGTGCTGCAGCCGCCGGTGATCCGCGTAAGCGGCAAGGTGCGCCACGCAAGGAACATCCAGGTCGACGACTTCCGCTTCCTGCAGGGTTGCCTGTGCGAAGGGTGTCGCGGCAAGGTATCCATCCCTTCGCCCACCATGCTGCACTTCCGCGGCGGCCGCGAGGGCATCAGCCGCGAAGCCTATCCGCAGCTCGAACCCGCCTTCTACGAAGATGTGGCCCGCGCCTACGGCGACGAACTGCGGGCGCTGGCTGCCGCAGGCTGCAACTACGTGCAGCTCGACGACACCAACCTCGCCTATCTGTGCGACCCGCAGATGCGCGAGGCCGCGCGTACCCGCGGCGATGATCCGGACGAGCTGCCGCGCCGCTACGCCGGCTTCGTCAACCGCGTGGTCGCCCACAAGCCGCCGGACATGCTGCTCGCCATGCACCTGTGCCGCGGCAATTTCCGCAGCACCTTCGCGGCCAGCGGCGATTACGAGCCCGTAGCCGAGGCATTGCTGGCGCAGATGCACATCGATGCGTACTTCATGGAGTACGACGACGAGCGCAGCGGCGGCTTCGCACCGCTGCGTTTCCTGCCCAGGGGCAAGATCGCGGTGCTGGGCCTGATCTCCACCAAGTCCGGCCGGATGGAAAACGCCGACGACGTGAAGCGGCGCATCGATGAAGCCGCGCGCTACGCGCCGCTGGAACAGCTGGCGCTCTCGCCGCAATGCGGCTTCGCCAGCGACGCCGAGGGCAACCACCTCACCTGGGACGACCAGCGCCGCAAGCTGGAACTGGTGGTGCGCATCGCCGACGAGGTGTGGGGCAGCCAGTGACGGCAAGGCAGGCCGCGACCCGCGCATGAATCTGGGTCTCGAACACAGCTACTCGCAGCTGCCGTCACGCTTCTTCGCACGGGTCGCGCCGGAACCGGCCCGGGCTCCGGCACTCCTGGTCTTCAACGAACCATTGGCCCGCGAGCTGGACCTGCCCTACGCCCGCACCGATGCGCAGCGTCATGCCTGGGCGCAGGCACTTTCAGGCAACCGCCCGCCTGACGACGCGCGTCCGCTCGCCATGGCCTATGCCGGCCATCAATTCGCGCACTTCGTTGCCGAGCTGGGCGACGGCCGCGCGCTGCTGCTGGGAGAGAAGCGCCACGGCGGGCGGCGCTACGACATCCAGCTCAAGGGCTCCGGTCGCACGCCTTTCTCGCGCGGCGGCGACGGCCGCGCCGCCCTCGGACCCATGCTGCGCGAATATCTCGTCAGCGAGGCCATGCATGCACTGGGCATTCCCACCACGCGCTCGCTGGCCGTGGTCGCCACGGGGGAGCCGGTGTTCCGCGACTCGGTACTGCCGGGCGCGGTGCTCACGCGGGTGGCCACCAGCCATCTGCGCGTGGGCACTTTCCAGTACTTCCGGGCCCGCAACGACGTGGAAGGCCTGCGCCTGCTGCTCGACTACGCCATCGCACGCCACGACCCGGACCTCGCAGCGGCGGACAGCCGCGCGCTGGCTTTTCTGGAGCGCGTTGCCCAGCGCCAGGCCAGTCTCATCGCGCAGTGGATGAGCGTGGGTTTCATCCACGGCGTCATGAACACCGACAACATGACGCTGTCCGGCGAGACCATCGACTACGGCCCCTGCGCCTTCATGGACCACTACGATCCGCACACCGTGTTCAGCTCCATCGACCGGCGCGGCCGCTACGCCTTCGGCAACCAGCCCGCCATCGCACAGTGGAATCTCGCGCGTCTGGCCGACGCGCTGCTGCCGCTCATCGAGCCCGACGAGCAGCGCGCCATCGGACTGGCCACGGTACCGGTGCAGCGCTTCGCCGCAGATTTCGATCTCGGCTTCCGGCAGCGCATGGGCGCCAAACTGGGGCTCATGTCAGTGCGCGACGCAGATGCCCCGTTGATCAGTGATCTGCTCATGGCACTGCACGTGGGTCACGCCGACTTCACCAGCAGTCTGCGCGCCCTGGCAGATGCCGCACTGGGGGCGGCGCATGAAGAAGGTTTCCGCCAGCAATTCCGCGAACCGGCCGCCGTTGATGAGTGGCTCGCTGCCTGGCGCCGGCGGCTGGCTACGGAAGGCGCCACACCGACCCAGGTGCGCGAAGGCATACGCAGCGCCAACCCGGCCTTCATTGCACGCAACCATCGCGTGGAGCAGGCACTGGCGGCCGCGTCGGACCACGGCGACCTTGCGCCCTTCACAAGGCTGCTGACGGTGCTGCAGCAGCCTTTCGCCGATCAACCGGGAATGGAGGATTTGGCGCGCCCGCCGCGCGATGACGAGCGCGTGGCCGCCACCTTCTGCGGCACCTGAGCTCGTCATTGCCGCGCCAGGCAGACCGCGGCGGATTCACGCCCGTCAGAACGCCTGGTCGAAGGCCACCTCGCCCTGCACCGCCACCTGGTAGGCCGAAACCCGGCGCTCGAAGAAGTTGGTCAGCTCCTGCACGTCCTGCAGTTCCATGAAGTGGAACGGGTTCTTCGAGCCGTACAGCGGCGGCAGTCCAAGCTGCGCTAAGCGCTGGTCGGCCACATACTCCAGGTACTGGCGCATTTCGGCGCGCGTCATGCCCACCACGCCGCCCGACAGCACGTCCTCGGCGAACTGCGATTCGCAGTCCACCGCCGAGGCGATCATCTCGCGCACGTTGGCGGCCCATTCCTCGTCGAAGAGCTCGGGGCTCTCGCGCCGCACCGTACGCAGCACCTCGAAGGCGAAGGCCATGTGCGCGCTCTCGTCGCGGAACACCCAGTTGGTGCCCGCCGCAAGACCCGGCAGCAATCCGCGCGAACGCAGGAAATACACATAGGCGAAGGCGCCGAAGAAGAACAGCCCCTCGATGCAGGCCGCGAAAGCCGTGAGGTTCAGCACGAAGCGGCGCTTGTCGGCATCCGTGGCGAGGCCCTGCACCGCATAGACCTCGTCGGTCCAGCGCTGGCAGAACTCGGCCTTGGCCCGGATGGAGGGAATGTTCTCCACCGCGGCGAACGCCTGCGCGCGCCGCGCCGGATCCGGCACATAGTTGTCCAGCAGCGTGAGGTAGAACTGGATGTGCAGCGCCTCCTCATAGAGCTGCCGGGAAAGATACATGCGCGCCTCGGGCGCATTGATGTGCCGGTACAGGCTGATCACGAGGTTGTTGGCCACGATGGTGTCGCCGGTGGCGAAGAAGGCCACCAGGCGCTCGATCAGATGCCGCTCGGCCGGCGTCATGCGCCCGCGCAGATGGCCGAGGTCGATCTGGAAGTCGATCTCCTCCACCGTCCAGGTGTTCTTGATGGCGCCACGGTACATCTCGTAGAAGCGCGGATAGCGCATCGGCCGCAGCGTGAGGTCGAAACCGGGGTCAAGAAGGTTCGTCTGTCGCGCGCTCATTGGCAGGCCTCGCAGGTCTCGGGGTTTTCAAGGGAGCAGACCACCGCCGCCTGATCGCGTTTTGCATCGGCAGCGGCAGCGCCCACAGTGGTCTTGGCGATCTGCGTCGCCGGCCGCGAGCGCAGGTAGTAAGTGGTCTTCAGGCCGCACTTCCACGCATACATGTACATGCTCGACAGCGCGCCGATGTTCGGATTGGCCATGAACAGGTTCAGCGACTGGCTCTGGTCGATGAAGGCGCCGCGCTCGGCCGCAAGGTCGATCAGCGCCTTCATCGGCAGCTCCCAGGCCGTGCGGTAGATGGCGCGCAATTCCTCGGGGATCTCGGCGATGCCCTGTATCGAACCGTCGGCAAGCTTCACCGCATCGCGGATCTCGCTGGTCCACAATCCCAGCTGCTTGAGCTCGTCCACCAGATAGCGGTTCACCTGCAGGAAATCGCCCGACAGCGTCTCGCGCTTGAACAGGTTCGACACCTGCGGCTCGATGCATTCGTAGCAGCCGGCGATCGACGCGATGGTGGCCGTGGGCGCGATGGCGATCAGCAGGCTGTTGCGCAGGCCATGCGCCTTGATCTCTGCGCGCAGTTCCTCCCAGCGCGCCGCATCGGCAGGCTGCACACCCCAGGCCTCGAACTGCAGTTCGCCGCGCGCCGCGCGCGTCTCGGCAAAGGCATCGTGGGCGCCCTGCTCCCTGGCCAGCTCCATCGAGGTGCGCAGCGCATGGAAGTAGATGGTCTCCTGGATGCGGGTGGACAGTTGGCGCGCCTGCCCGCTGTCGAACGGCAGCCGCAGCCGGAAGAACACATCCTGCAGGCCCATGAGCCCCAGCCCCACCGGCCGCCAGCGCATGTTGGAGGCACGCGCCGTGCCGATGGGGTAGTAGTTCAGATCGATCACGCGGTCGAGCTGCCGCACGGCCACCTGCACCGTGTGCGCCAGCTGTTCGAAGTCGAAACCTTCCGGCCCCACATGCCGCCCGAGATTGATCGACCCCAGGTTGCACACCGCCGTCTCGCCCTGGCTGGTCACCTCGAGGATCTCGGTGCACAGGTTCGACAGGTGCACAGTGTGGCCGGCCTGTCCCGTCTGGTTGCAGGCGCGGTTGCTCTTGTCCTTGAAGGTCATCCAGCCGTTGCCGGTCTGCGCCAGCACCCGCATCATGCGCGCATACAGGTCACGCGCCGGCAACTGCTTCTTCGCAAGGCCGGTGATCTCGGCCTGCTCGTAGGCCGCATCGAAATCCTCGCCGAACAGATCCGGCAGCTGCGGCACATCCTTGGGATCGAACAGCGACCATTGCCCGTCCTGCTCCACGCGGCGCATGAACAGGTCCGGGATCCAGTTGGCGATGTTGATGTGATGCGTGCGCCGCCCCTCGTCGCCGGTGTTGTCGCGCAGCTCGAGGAAGCTCTCCACATCCGCATGCCAGGGTTCCAGGTAAACGCAGGCCGCCCCCTTGCGCTTGCCGCCCTGGTTCACCGCCGCCACCGAGGAATCCAGCGTTTTGAGCCAGGGCACGATGCCGTTGGAAAGGCCGTTGGTGGCGCGGATCAGCGAGCCTTCGGCGCGCACGCGGTGGAAGGCGAGGCCAATGCCGCCGGAGAACTTCGACAGCAGCGCCACGTCCTTGTAGCGGTCGTAGATGGACTCGAGCGAATCCTGCGGCGAATCGAGCAGGAAGCAGCTCGACAGCTGCTCGTGCCGGGTGCCCGCATTGAAGAGGGTGGGCGAACTGGGCACGTACTCCAGGCGCGACATCAGATCGTAGAGCTCCAGCGCCTCCTGCACGCCCGTGGCCAGTGACACCGCGATGCGCAGCCAGAAGTGCTGCGGCGTCTCGATGACGAGGCGGCGCGTGGGATGCTTGAGCAGGTAGCGGTCATAGAGCGTGCGCAGCCCGAAATATTCCAGCCGCTGCGAGCGCGCCGCATCGAGCGCATCGTTGAGCTTGCGGGCATGCGACTCCACGAAGTCCAGCACCCGCTCGTTGATCAGCCCCACGTCGAAGCCCAGGCGGATCGACTGCGAGAACGAATACACGCCCTGGCCCTGCACCTCCTTGTCGATGAAGGCGCCCAGCAGCCGCGAGGCCAGCAGCGAATATTCCGGCTCCTCCACGATGAACGAGGCGGCGGTGCGGATCGAAAGCTCGTCCAGTTCGCGCGTGGTGGCGCCGTCGTAAAGCCCGGCAATGGTCTTCAGCGCCACCCGCATGGCATCGACCTCGGCGAGGCCCTCGCAGCAGCGGCTCACCGCGCGCACGATCTTGTTCACGTCCACCGGTTCGCGCTCGCCGCTGCGCTTGGTGACGGCCATGGCCGTGCGCGCCGACTGCGGCGGCGTGAGCCTGAATCCGGATTGGAGAGGCGCGCGCGGCGGCGCGCCGGAGGAAACTGCTTCGAGGGTCATGTGTTGTCTTCCGCTCCCGAACGGGGCCGGCGGGAACAACGGGAAACGCCGGAGCTGGCCGGGAAGGCACAGGCCCCACGCGTCGCCAGCTCCTCCCACGAGAGCCCGACAGACCATCACCGCCCCACAAGGGAGCGCTGGCTGCGGCAGGTCTTCGGACTTCCGGGCGAGCCTTTCGGCCTTGCCTACCGGGCGCACTTCCCGCGGATCCTTCGCAGATCCACAGTGTTTTCGCGCCTTTCGTTCCCGGTCACCGCTGCGGGGCAGTTCCGGATTCCCCGCTCCTGGGAGCAGGTCACCGGATTCCCTATTAAGCCCGCCCCCACATACCAGATATGGGATTGGGCGCCGCTGGCAGACCCAAGATATAGACGCCGCGCGACACCGTCAAGACGGTCCTGCGTTCGCAAACGTTGTGGCAACCGTTAATTACTGGCGGCGCCGTACTCGAGTCGTCCAGTGTCACCGCCCTGAATTGGAACCCAGGGAGAAACATGATGTATTCGGTCCACCGCTCGGTCCTGATCGCACTGGGTATTTCGCTGCCGCTGACCGCCATCGCCGCCCAGACGGACGATGACGCACTGCGCGAAGTGATCGTCACAGCCCGCAGCCTCGAAGTGACCACCCCGCTGGAATTGTCGCGCTACGGCAACGACGTCACCTTCGTCTCCAGCGAGGAGATGAAGAACCACGGCTTCGTGGACGTGACTCAGGGCCTGGAGATGCTGGTACCCGGCGCCTATGTGGCCACCCAGGCCGGCGCTTTCAGCTACGTGAACCTCTCGCTGCAGGGTTCGCGCACCGCCGATGTGCTCTGGACCGTGGACGGCGTGCGCATCAACAACCGCCTGTACAACGGCACCAGCCCTTCCGACACGCTGCCCGCCAGCATGATCGAGCGCATGGAAATCCTCAAAGCCGGCCAGGGTCTGCTCTATGGCACCCAGGCCGCGGCCGGCGTGATCAATATCGTCACCCGCGCCTTTTCCGACACGCCAGATGGTGAAATCAGCGCGGGCGCAGACAGCCGCAACGGCATGCATGTGAATGGTTACGCGCGCGGCGCCGTGGGCAAGCACCATTTCGTCGGCTGGGCTTCGAAGGATGAATCCGATGGCTACTGGCTCTACGACGCCCTGCAGCCCAATGCCACCACGCGCAAGCGCCGCTACGACGTCGCAAGCTTCGGCCTCAAGTACGGCTTCGACTTCACCGACAGCACCCGCCTCACGCTGCAAGGCGTGCATACCGAAGCGGCGCTGGACTACCCGAACCTCTCCAACACCAACGTGAACGACCGCAGCGAGGATGTATTGAGCGCCCGCCTCGACCTCACGCCCTCGGAACAGGTGGAGCTGTATCTCAAGGGCTATGTGCACAAATGGGACACGGACTACTACCCCTCCACGGACCGCTCCGACACGGCGTACTGGGGCTACCGCGATGCGGGCGCCAGCGCGGCGGCAAAGCTCGCGCTGTCGAAGAACTTTGAATACCACGTGGGCTACGACTTCCAGCGCTACCATGGGCGCGACGAAGTGCTGCGCATCGACGGCCTGAAGGAAACCGCCCAGGCCGTCTATGCGCAGATCCGCAGCACTGACGACCTGTCGGCCTCCACGCGCTTCACCGCCGGCCTGCGCTACAACCACACGGGCGGCGCCGACGCCACCGTGTGGAGCGTCTCGGGCATCCATGAGTTTTCGAAGGCGCTGTACGTGGAGACGGTCATCGGCACTTCCTTCCTGCTGCCGGACGCCTATCAGCTGTACGGCATCGAACCCGACGACACTCGCGGCAATCCGAACCTCGAGCCGGAAAAGAGCCTGGGAATCAATCTCGCCATCGGCGGCAACTTCGAGCTGGCCTCACGGCCCCTGCACTGGCAGCTCACCGGCTGGCAGCGGCGCATCAACAACCTCATCATGGAGGACGACAGCAATCCGCCCGAAGGATTCTCGGGCCTGTTCGTGAATGTGGACGAAGAGGTCAAAGTGTCCGGCGGCGAGCTGCTGCTCAAAGGCGACCTTACGGATACCCTGTCCTTCGATTCGAGCTACACCTACAGCCGCGAGCTGGCACAGGGCACCGGCCAGCAGCTCGCGGACCGCCCGCGTCACAGCGGCAAGCTGGGCCTCAGGTATCAGGCCGGCAGCGGGCGCGGCGGCCTGGACCTGGCCCTCAAGTATTTCGGCACGACGAGCACCACATCGCTCGCAGGATTCGGTGTGCAGCGTTATGGCGGCGACGTGATCGCAAACCTCGGCGCACACTGGTTCCTCGACGGCAATCACCGCCATCGCATCGGCGCGCGCATCGAGAACCTGTTCGACACCGCGTACGTCACGCGCATCCGCTCGGCGGCCGTGACCGGCTCCAGCCCGCCGGTGCGCTTCATGTACCGCAACCTCGGCGTGCCGCGTACGGGCTACCTGAACTACAGCTACCACTTCTGACATGCTGCTGCGGCTGATACTGATCACCCACCGCTACGTCGCCGTGGCGGTGGGCCTGCTGATGGCGCTGTGGTGCCTGTCGGGCTTCGTGATGATGTACCAGGGGTTCCCGTCCTTCACTCCCGCGGAGCGCCTCGCGTCGCTGGCGCCGCTGGAGATGGCGGGCTGCTGCAGCACGGGCTTCCTGCCGGACGACGGGGAGCCCCTCAAGAGCTTCCGCATCGAGATGCTGCGCGGCGAGCCCGTGCTGCGGCAATCCGGGACCCTGCCCATCCGGCTCGTCAGCGGCACACCGATCGAGCCCTTCTCCCAGCGCGACCTGCTGCAGATCGCCGCCGACTACGCGCTGCGGCGCGGCCTTGCCGACGCCACGCCGGAATGGCTCGGCGAAGTCGCGGCCGATCAGTGGTCCATCCAGTCGGCACGCGCCAACCAGCCGGCGCAGCATCTGGCACTGCACGACGCTGCTGACAGCGAGATCTACATCAACGGCACAACGGGCGAGGTCTTCCAGGACACCAACCGGCGTGAGCGCGTGCTCGCCTGGTTCGGCGCCATCCCGCACTGGCTGTATCCCACGGCATTGCGCGCCAACGGTCCCCTGTGGTCGCAGGTAGTGATATGGACCGCCACTCTCGGCACCTTCCTCACCGTCACCGGACTTTACGTGGGCATCGCGCGGCTGCGCCGGCGCCGGGACGGGCGGCTGGGTTCGCCGTTCCGCGGTTGGTGGTACTGGCATCACATACTGGGGCTGGTGTTCGGCGCGCTCACGCTCACCTGGGTGTTCAGCGGCCTCATGACCATGACGCCCTGGGGCCTGCTGCAGACCGATGGCGGTGCGGCCCTGCGCGCACAGCTGCGCGGCTCCGCCACCACCGGCGAACTGCGGCGCTTCCTCGAAACGGCGCCGGCGCAGCTGGCAGGCCGGGGCTTCGTGCAATTGCAGGGCGAGGCCGCCGGCGGAAAGCTGCAGGTGATCGCCCGTCGCGCGGATGGCAGCACGCTGCGCCTCGACGCCGACGGGCTGCTCGATCCGCTGCAGGCCGGCACCGTGCAGCAATGGCTCGCCGCGCTCGGCAGCGAGGTCGCGAGCTTCGAACGCCTCGACGCCCCGGATACCTACTACTACGGCCGCTCGGCCAGCCTGGAACTGCCGGTGTACCGTGTCATCCTCGCCGATGCCGAACACACCAGGCTGTACATCAGTCCCACCACCGGCGCAGTGCGCGTGGTCGACGGCGCCATCCGCCAGAGCCGCTGGCTGATCAGCGCCATGCACAATCTCGAGCTGCCGGGCCTGGGCAGCCGCCCGCTGTGGGACATCGTCACGCTGCTGCTGCTGGCGGGCGTCACGGCCGTGACCATCACCGGTTCCTGGATGGCGCTCAAGCGCATCCGCGCAGATCTCACGCCGCGCGCCTGAGCCAGGACGCGGCGACCACCACGGCCACGCACAGCAAGCTGGTGTAGAACTCGGTGGCGCTGGACGGACGGCCCAGCATGCCGAGCAGCACCGCGGCAATGGCCGCGATCACGGCATAACTGAGCCAGGGGAAGCCCCACATGCGGACGGCGAGTTTCTGCGGGTCCTCGGCCTCCAGCCGCCGCCGCAGATTGATCTGCGCCACCGCCGCCAGCAGGTAGATCACCAGCATCAGCGCGCCCGAGGCATTGACGAGGAAGGCAAACACCTGCGAGGGCGACACCACCGAGGCGATCACCGCGCCATAGCCGAAGGAACTGCCGATCAGGATGGCGCGCGCCGGCACGCGGCGGCGCGACAATTTCACCAGCGCCTGCGGCGCATCGCCGTGCTGGGCCAGCCGCATCAGCACCCGCGAGGTCACGTACACGCCCGAGTTCAGGCAGGACAGCACTGCGGTGAGCACGATGAAGTTCATCAATGTCTCGACGCCGGGGATGCCGATCCTTGCCAATGCCAGCCCGAAGGGCGAGGTGCCGGGCTCGATCTGGTTCCACGGCACGATGCACAGGATCAGCAGGATGGCGAGCACGTAGAACAGCAGGATGCGCAGCACGATGGTGAGGGTGAGCCGCGAGATCACCGCCACCGACGCCTGCGATTCGGCGGCGGCGACCGTGACGATCTCGGCCCCGCACAGCGAGAAGATCACCGTGACGACGCCGGTGACCACACTGCCCCAGCCATTGGGCACGAAGCCGCCATGCGCGATGAGGTTGGCAAAGCCCGCGCCCGCGGTGGGCTTGAGGCCAAACACGGCGGCGGCCCCGAGCACGATGAAGGCCACGATGGCGCCCACCTTGATCGACGAGAACCAGAACTCGAATTCGCCGTAGGAGCGCGCGGACATCAGGTTGACGGCGGTGAGCACGATCATCAGCGCGAGGCCGATCTGCCACACCGGCAGTGGAATCCACAGCGCGATGACACCGGCGCCCGCGATCGCCTCGATGGCAACCACGACCACCCAGAAGTACCAGTACAGCCAGCCCACGACGAACCCGCCGCGCGCACCCAGGCCCAGCCGCACGTACTCGGTGAACGAGCCCACCTGCGGGTGCGCGACCGCCATCTCGCTGAGCATGCGCATCACGAACAGCACGATGAGCCCCGCCGCGCAGTAGCTGATGAGGATGGCAGGCCCCGCTGCGGCGATCGCCGCACTGCTGCCGACGAACAGCCCCGCGCCGATGATCCCGCCGATGGAGATCATGGTGACATGGCGCGAAAGCAGGCTGCGGCTCAGGTCATTGGCTGCACAACTGTCCATGCGGTCATCTCCGGGGCCGCAAGGGCGGGCCGTCAGGTGGAAACGGGCTCAGCCTGCATGAGGGTGCCGATCACGCAGGTGGTGGCGAAAATCGGGATGGGCTCGGCGAACCACAGCTGCCCTTGCGCCCCCTCGCAGGCGGCAGCGACGCAGATCGAGGTCCGCATCTCGAAGGCGCCCTGGCCGGCTTGCGCATAGGTCTCGCTGTCCACGTAGGACAGCAGTTCATCCTTGCGCGTGTTGAGGATGCGGTCGAGGAACTGCTGGTCCCATTCGAAGTTGATCTTTCCCGAGTCCGGCGTGCACGGCCAGTGCGAGGTTCCGCCGGTGCTGACCAGCGCGATCTTCTCCGGCACCTTGTCGATGGCGCGGCGCAGGGCGCGGCCGAATTCCCAGGTGCGGTGCAGCGGCGTCACCGGCGGCGCCTGGCAGTTGATGTTCACCGGCACCACGGGCAGATCGTACTCCGGCGTCAGGAAATGCAGCGGCACCGCGATGCCGTGATCGAATTTCCACTCCTCCGCATAGCCCACATCCGAGGTCTGCAGCACTTCTTCGATGATGCGCAGTGACAGGTCGCGGTTGGCTGGCACCTTGGTGCGGGCCGTCTTCAGCCAGTCGGGATCCTCGATCGGCGTGTCGTAGAAATCCGCCATGCCGATGGAGTAGGCCGGCATGTTGTTCATGAAGAAATTGGCGAAGTGCTCGGATGACACCATCATCAGCGCGTCGGCGCCGGAATCGCGGATGGCGCGGCGCTGCCGGTCGAAGGCCGCGAGCAGCCGCCGGTACTGCAGCGGCTCGGCCAGGTTGCCGCGCGAGGTGATGCCGGGCGCATGGCAGCAGATTCCGGCATAGACCAGGCTCACGAATGGCCTCCGGAATTGCCCCAGTGCGCCGGCACCGGATAGTTGCGGTCGCGCCGCTCCACTTGCACCACGCGCCGCACCGCCGGCCGCTGCCAGACATTGGCCGCGACGCGGTCCCAGTTCGGGCGCGCCGGCACCGAGGCTATGCGCTCGTCCGTGGTCCACAGGTACATGATAAAAAGGTACGCATCCACCACCGTGAAGCGCTCGCCCAGCGCCCATTGCCGCTCACCGAGCTTCTCCTCGACCACGGCCACGGCCTTGGCGAGATTGCGCACGCCCTGGGCGTTCACCTCAGCATTCGAGCGCGGATCGTCACCGGCGTAGGCCGAAGAGCGGAAGATCGAGCGGATGTAGACATGCACGCTGCTGGAGAGGAAGTTCATCCACTCATGCGCGCGGTAGCGTGCGAAATTCCCGCTGGGCGGCAGCAATGCCAGCTCCGGCCGCAGGTCGCCCAGATAGGTCAGGATGGCCTGCGTCTCGGTGAGCACCTCGTTGCCGATGGCCAGCGCCGGCACGGAGCCCTTGGGGTTCAGCGCCAGATAGTCCGCAGCGCGGTTCTGCGCGGATTTCAGGTCGACCAGCCGGCGTTCGTATTCCAGGCCCACTTCCTCCAGCGCGATATGCACGGCAAGGGAACAGGCGCGTGGGTAGTAGAAGAAAACCAGTCTGGAATCCATGGAGTACCGCCGCCGGAATTGCGCGAATTATACTGACGCCATCTGCCGCCCACATTACCCGTTTCGGGATGCCCTGCCCATGAGCCTCTACTTCGTGCAGAAGCTGCTGTACCAGCTCAACCGCGACCCGCAGGTCCGCGCCCGGTACCAGAACGATGCCGCCGCACTGCTGCAGGAATACGAGCTCACGCAGGAGGAGCTCGAAGCACTGCGCAAGCCCGACATCGGACTGCTTTATGTCTACGGCGTGAACGGCCAGCTGCTGATGCACTACGCTGCGCTGCACGGGATCCCGTGGTTCGACTATCTGGAAGCCATGCGCGAAGGCGTGCGCAAGCACGGCCCGGTGCGCACCGGCCTTTACTCCATGAGCGCGAACCCGGCGGATCCATCGGCGCCCGGTACAGACAAATGCAACACCTGATTCCCATGCTGCAGGCGCTGGCGCTGGTTCCCGTCACGCTGCTGCCCATCATCAATCCCATGAGCACCGCACCGGTGTTCGTGGCTGCGACCGGCGGCAACCGCAGCATCACGCGGCGCCTCGCGCGCCAGGTGGCCTTCAACAGCTGGGTGGTGCTGGTCAGCGCCATGCTGATCGGCACCTACGTGCTCGCCTTCTTCGGCATCTCGCTGCCCATCGTGCGCATCGGCGGCGGTCTGCTGGTGGCCGCCACCGCCTGGCGCATGCTGCACCGGAACGACGGCGACCAGGTGCAGACCGCGGCCTCCGAAAAGGCCGGGGAACTCTCCGACGCGGAGATCGTCCGGCGCAGCTTCTTTCCCATCACCTTTCCGCTTACCACCGGCCCCGGCACCATCGCGGCCTCGATCGCGCTGGGCGCCAAGCTGCCAGCCTCGCCGGCGCTGTATGTCATCGGCGCCGCCGTAGCCATCCTCGGCGCAGCCCTGACCTCACTGGTGCTGTATCTGATCTTCCGTCATGCCGCCACGCTGCTCGGCAAGCTGGGCGAGGTGGGAACACTGGTGATGCTGCGGCTGATGGCCTTCATCCTGCTGTGCGTGGGCGTGGAGTTCATCTGGACCGGGTGGTCCGAACTCAATCACGTCGCGCAAACCTAGATCCGCCGCTGCTGCCGCTCCGGCTGGAAGCTGATGAGGTTTTCCAGCGGCGCCAGGCCCTCCACCAGTTCTGCCGGCGTGGGGAAGCAGATGCCTTCGTCGCTGAGCGCCCGCAGCCACTCGCAGCCCCAGTGCTGCAGCTCGCTGCCTGCGGCCGCACCCAGCAATTGCCGCCATTGCGGACACTCCCCGCCCCGGCACTGGCACTGCGCCAGGGCCTGCAGGACCAGCAGTTCGCCGTCGGAGAGGCGGCAGCAGCGCGGCTCATGCCAGTGGATGCGTCTGTGCGTGGCGCGCGCCAGACTTTCGCTGAACTGCAGGAATACGGGCAGCGCATGCCCCGCGTCGGCGAGCTCGAAACCATGCGCCAGAAGCCGCAGCCGCTGTTCGCGCGGCAGGTATTCCGCGTTGTAGGTGCGCAGCGCCCACAAGGTGAACAGCGCTTCCTGCCGTATCCCGAGTTCGTCGCGTTCCGCCATGGCTTAGACCATACGTTGCAAATGAGAATCATTCGCAGTATATTCACTTCCACGGGCTACAGGCCACTTTTTGCCGGCGCGGCTCCGATCCCCTCCCTCCCCGGGCACGATCAAGCAGGGGCCGCGCCGGCCCCCCGCCTCGAGATGGCGGCCTCTACTCCGAATGATCCGGTTCAGCCTCTAAGGTGCCGTCCCCAGCCGCAGATCTGCTTCTCCACCTCATACCGGGTGATGCCGTACTGCTGCTGCAGCCGGCTCGCGCACAGGGTGCGCTGCAGGTCGATGACGCCGGTGCCTTCCGCGATGTTTTCCAGGTGCCCGCGCACGCTGTTCGTGAACTGCTTCCAGTTGCCGCCGATGCGATTCCAGTTCATCCGCCTGTCCTCCGTGTGCATACACTCGGGGCAAGGCCGCACCCGCACAACGGCGAAAGAACGCTTCCCGATGTAGGCCGGCGCCGACAGGACGGCATCCGTTGCCTCCCCACGCACCATGACGGAGGGCTATAGTCGCGCGATGCTGCTCGCCGCCCTGCTTCTGCTGCTGCTCACCGCCGCCGTATTCGCCGTGACCCAGATCGGCGCGCTGGTCACGCTGCTGTTCGTCATCGCCGTACTGGTGCTCGCCTACCAGCGCCTGCCGCTGCTGGCCTTCTCGGTGGTGTTCACCGTGCTGTTCGGCGTGTACTCCTGGTTCGGCAACCCGGCGGGGCTGTGGAAGGGGCTGCTGCTGCTCATGCTGGTCATGATGTGGCTGTTCAACATCCGCCCGCTGCGCAAGGCGCTGATCTCGCGCCCCTTCCTCAAGACCTACCTGCGGCTGCTGCCCTCCATGTCCGCCACCGAGCGCGAGGCACTCGACGCGGGCACGGTGTGGTGGGACGGGGAACTGTTCACTGGCAAACCGGACTGGAGCCGGCTCATGGATGCGCGGCCCGCGCAGCTTTCCGCCGAGGAGCAGGCCTTCCTCGACGGCCCCTGCGAACAGCTGTGCGCCATGGTGGACGACTTCGACGTCACGCACCGCCGCGCCGACCTGCCGCCCGAGGCCTGGGAATTCATCAAGGCGCAGCGCTTCTTCGCAATGATCATTCCGAAGAAATACGGCGGCCTGGAATTCGGCACCCATGCCCAGTCCTCGGTGCTGATCAAGCTTGGCAGCCGCAGCGTGGTGCTGGGCACCACGGTGGGCGTGCCCAACTCGCTCGGTCCCGGCGAACTGCTGGTGCATTACGGCACCGAGGAGCAGAAGGATTACTGGCTGCCGCGGCTGGCGCGCGGCGAGGAAATCCCCTGCTTCGGCCTCACCAGCCCCACGGTGGGCTCCGATGCCGCCGCCATCAGCGACACCGGCATCGTGTGCCGCGGCAGGTACGAAGGCCGCGAGGTGCTGGGCCTCAGGCTCAACTTCTCCAAGCGCTACATCACGCTGGCGCCGGTGGCGACGGTCATTGGCCTCGCCTTCCGCATGCTGGATCCGGACCGGCTGCTGGGCGGCGAGGAGGACCTCGGCATCACCTGCGCGCTGCTGCCGCGCAACACCCCGGGCATCACCATCGGCAGGCGGCACTTCCCGCTCAACATTCCGTTCCAGAACGGACCCATCCAGGGCAAGGACGTGTTCGTGCCGCTCGACGCCATCATCGGCGGCGTCAAGATGGCCGGCCGCGGCTGGCGCATGCTGGTGGAGCAGCTGTCGGTGGGCCGCTGCATCTCGCTGCCGGCCTTCTCCACCGGCGGCGCGCTGGCCGCGGTGTGGTCCACGGGCGCCTATGCGCGCATCCGCCGCCAGTTCGGCCTGCCGGTGGGCAGGTTCGAGGGCGTGGAGCAGGTGCTGGCGCGCATGGTGGGGCTCACCTACATCATGAATGCGGCGCGCAGCGTCACCACCGGCGCCATCGACGGCGGCGAGAAGCCCGCTGTGCCCGCCGCCATCCTCAAGTACCACATCACCGAAATGGGCCGCACCGTGGGCTGCGACGCCATGGACGTGCAGGGCGGCAAGGCCATCATGCTCGGGCCGCGCAACCTCATCGGCCGCGCCTACCAGGCCGCGCCCATCGGCATCACGGTCGAAGGCGCCAACATCCTCACGCGCAACCTGATGATCTTCGGCCAGGGCGCCATCCGCTGCCATCCCTTCGTGCTGAAGGAGATGCAGGCGGCGCGCAATCCGGACGGGCCGCGCAGCGTCGACGCCTTCGACCGCGCGCTGTTCGCGCATCTGGGCTTCGCGGTGTCCAATGCCGTGCGCTCGCTGGTGATGGCCATCACCTTCGCGCGCTTCGAGAGCGCGCCGGGCACCGGGCCGGTGCGGCGCTACTTCCAGCACATCGAGCGCTTCTCGGCCTCGTTCGCCTTCGCCACCGATGTGGCCATGCTGTCGCTGGGCGGCTACCTGAAGAAGAAGGAAAGCCTCTCGGCACGGCTCGGCGACGTGCTCTCGTACATGTACCTGGCCTCCATGGTGCTCAAGCACCACCATGACGCGGGCAGCCCGCGCGAGGACCTGCCCATCGTCGAGTGGAGCTGCCGCCACCTGCTGTATCGCGCCCAGGAACAGCTGCACGACTTCCTGCGCAACTTCCCCAACCGCTTCCTCGCCGGCCTCATGCGGACGCTGATATTCCCGCGCGGCCGCACCTATTTCGCCCCCAGCGACAAACTGGGCGCGCAGCTGGCCGAGATCGCCATGACGCCGGGCAGCCCGCGCGACCGGCTGTGCCGCACTGCCTTCCATCCGGACCACTCCATCCCCGGCGAGCTGCACCACGCGCTGCGCATGGCGGTGCAGGCCGAACCCCTGGAGCGCCGCGTGCGCGTGGAAGGCGTCAAGACGGGCCGCCTCCGCGCCCTCGATGTTCCCGGCCAGATCGCCGAGGCCCTGCAGCTGGGCATCCTCACGCCCGTGGAAGCCGATTTGCTGCGCGACTACGATCGCAGGATCATGCAGATCATCAATGTCGATGACTTCGCGCCGGACGAGCTGCCCGCGGGCCGCGGCATTCACCACGACTGACAGGAGTATCCGGATGGTTCTCAGAACAACGGCGGCAATGGCCGCAACGCTCGCACTGCTCACCGCCTGCGCGAAGGCGCCGGAAACGGCTCCCCCCGCCGACGCCACGGCCGATGCCGCCGCCCACACCGACGCCGCGCATGCGGCCGTGCCGGCCGCTGCGCCGACCCGCACGCCGGCGCCAGCGGGCGCCGAGCTGTACATCATCAGCCCCAAGGACGGCGAAACGGTCACCAGCCCGGTCACCGTGCTGTTCGGTCTCTCCGGCATGGGCGTGGCGCCCGCGGGCGTGCAGTTCGAGCACGCAGGTCACCACCACCTGCTGATCGACACGGACCTGCCCGCCGACCTGTCGCTGCCCGTGCCCACCGACGACCACCACGTGCACTTCGGCAAGGGGCAGACGCAGGCTTCGGTGCCGCTCACTCCCGGCACGCACACCCTGCAGCTGGTGCTCGGCGACTACCTGCACATTCCCTTCGATCCGGTGGTGGCGTCGCCGAAGATCACCATAACCGTCAAGTAGGCCCGGAGGCTCTCCGGCCAGGCCGCGCGCATGTATCTCACGTTCTACGGCCTGGCGGAGAAGCCCTTCGCGATCACGCCCGACCCGCGCTATCTGTTCCTGGGCGGGCAGCACGCCGAAGCGCTGGCGCACCTGGTCTACGGCATCACCGAGGCGGGGGGCTTCATCCAGCTCACCGGCGAAGTGGGCACCGGCAAGACCACCATCATCCGCTCGCTGCTCTCGAAGCAGCCTGAAAATGCCGAGATCGCGCTCATCCTCAACCCGAGGATGAACGCCACCGAGTTCCTGCTCACCATCTGCGAGGAGCTGGGCATCCTGGTGCCCGACGATGCCATCGGCAGCGTGAAGGAGCTGGTGGACATCCTCAACCGCTATCTGCTGCGCGCACATGCCTCGGGCAGGCGGGTGGTGCTGGTGGTGGACGAGGCGCAGAACCTGCCGCCCGAGCTGCTCGAGCAGGTGCGCCTGCTCACCAACCTGGAGACCGAGACCCAGAAGCTGCTGCAGATCATCCTGATCGGCCAGCCGGAACTGCGCGAGGTGCTCGCGCGCAACGACCTGCGCCAGCTCGCACAGCGCATCACCGGGCGCTACCACCTCGAGCCGCTGACGCAGAAGGAATCCGCCGCGTACGTAAAGCACCGGCTGCGCATCGCCGGCGCCACCTCAGACCTGTTCACTCCCGGCGCGCTGCGCGAGCTGCACCGCGCCAGCGGCGGCGTGCCGCGGCTGCTGAACATCATCGGCGACCGCGCGCTGCTGGGCGGCTATTCCGAGGACCGCCACCAGGTTTCGGCGTCCATGGTGCGCAAGGCGGCGGGCGAAGTCTTCGACCGGCGCCTGTTCGCCCGCTGGCTGCCGTGGGCGCTGGGCGCCGGCACCGTCTTCGTCGTCGCCGGTGCCCTGCTCACCGGGTGGGCGCTGTATGCGCGCACCCAGCGTGCGGCGCCGGCTCCGGCCATCACCGCGCCACGCAGCGCGGCACCCGCAGCGGCGCAAGAAACGGCACCGCCTGCCGCGCCCGTACCGGCAGCTTCGGCAGACCTGGGTTCACTGCTCGCGGCGCCGCACGCGGACGACATCGATGGCGCCTGGCAACAGCTCTTCGCCCGCTGGTCGGCACGTTACGTCGCGGGCACCGAGGAAGCCTGTGCGCAGGCGCTGCGCCAGGGACTGGAGTGCCTCCCGCAGCGGGGCGGGCTCGAGCGTCTGCGCCTCTTCAACCGTCCCGCCATCCTGCCGCTGGACCGGGCAGTGGGCGGTCCACTGCACGCCGTGCTCACGGCCGTCGACACCGACCGCGTGCAATTGCTGCTCGGCAACGATGCGCGCGAGTTTCCTCTGCCGCAGCTGCTGCAGCACTGGGGCGGCGACTTCGTGCTGCTGTGGAAGCCGCCGCAGCTGGACACGCGCAATCTGTCGATGGGCATGCGCGGCGAACCCGTGAGGCAATTGCGCGAACGCCTGCGGCGCTGGGCCGGGCTGTCGGTGGATGGCCCGGGCAGCGACTTCTTCGATGCCTCGCTGGAGACACTGGTGCAGCAGTTCCAGCGCCAGCACGACCTCGCCGTCGATGGCATCGCCGGCAGCCAGACGCAGGCCCTGCTCGACGGCGTGCTGGCCCAGGCCGGCACGCCGCAGCTCACGCCGGTTGCGGGGACCTGAATGTCCTTCATCCTCGACGCACTGAAGAAGTCCGAGGCCGAGCGCAACCGCCAGTCCGGCCCGGCATTGATCAACATGCGCATCTTGCCGCCGCGGCGGCGCCTGCCGCTGTGGGTCATCGCCCCGACCGTGATCCTGCTCGCCAATCTCGCCGTGCTCGCGGTCGTGCTGCTGCGCGGCGCGGCGCGGACACCCTCAGATGCACCGGTTGCACCCACTGCCGCCGCTGTCCCACAGGCCCCGGTCCCCATTGCGCCCGCGGCCCCTTCCGCCGCAGCGCCGCCCGGCGTGGCGCCGCAGCCCGAATCGCCCGCGCCCGTCAACGTGCTGCCGCCCCCGGCGCTGGTGCCGGAACCGGTCGCTCCCCGGCCGCAGGCCATGGCCGCCGCGCCGCGCCCCCCGCCGGCGGCGGCTGTGCCGGAGCCTGCCGCGGCGCGCGAGGATTACGCGCTGCTGCCCAGCGCCACGGACCTGCGCCTGACCGGTGTCGCGCTGCCGGAGATGCGGCTGGCGCTGCATGTCTATGACGCCAGCGCCGCAAGCCGCTATGTGCTGCTGAACTCGCAGCGCCTGCGCGAAGGCGACAGCACCGCCGACGGCCTGCTGCTGGAGCGCGTGACGCCAACCGGCGTAGTGCTCTCGTGGCGCGGCCAGCGCTTCCGGCTCGAAGCCGGCGAGTAGCTCCCGGCGTCGGCCGGCTACTCGGCGATGTACCAGCGCTTGTCGACCAGTTCGACCACGAGCTGCGGGAAGGGCAGGCCCTTGCCGCGCAGGTCGTAGACCGCACGGGTGCCGGCATATTCGAAGCGTGGTGCCGTCTCGCGCGCAAACTGCAGCGCCGTGAGCAGCGACTCGCGCGTCTCCGTGCGGCTCTCGCAGCTAGCAATGAGCGCGCGCAACGCCTTGGCCGCGGTGGTGCGGCGGAAATTCGGGCTCATCTGGCGCTGGTAGTACTCCTCGCAGCGCCTGGCACCGAGATTCTCCTCGGCGGCCTTGAACAGGTCGAGGATGGCCTGCGGCGAGGCTGGCGCCTCCGCGCGCGCGGATGGATCGGGCGCGGCAGAGGCCGCCGGCGCCGCCGCGGCAGCTGACCGGCGGCCGGTGCGCAGATCATCGATCTGCGCCTGCAGCTCCAGCGGCAGCGCCGCCTTCCAGTCCTTGCCCCAGGGCACCAGCGTGACCAGTACCGGCACGCGGATGCTGCCCTGCTCCTTCGGGGGCCGCGCGCGTCCGACCAGCTGCACCGCACCGCCCTCGTCCTTCACTGCGTCCAGCCAGTCGATGCGCTCGAAGGGACGCGCGCCGAAGCGCAGGCGCGCAGCCAGTTGCACGAAGAAATTCTGCGGAGTGAGCCGCTCGATCTGCGCCAGCGGCATGCCGGCGCCGAACAGCCGGCTGCGGACCAGATTGCCGTTGCGGTCCGCCTCCAGCCGCATCTCGTCGAGCAGCCGGCTGCGCAGCAGTTCCAGCTCCTGCTCGTGGATGGCAAGGGCCATCGCCTGCGTGTCGCCCGCCGCCACGGCAGCCAGATATTCCTCGCCGGCGCGGCGCTGGCTGGCCGAAACATCCGCCGCCGCCGGCAGCGCCAGCCAGGCGCCCAGCAGAGCAATGCCGCATCGCAATACGGCGCGCAACGGGAACACAAGCCTCATGACCCAGTCCTCAGATGTAAAATCGGCCGGGCGACGTGCTTCACAGATTGGGCAGCGTCCCCGCTATACAGGTTGTACCGCGCGGGCAAGCCCGTAAAGTCCCTCTGACAAGGAGGGGCCTCTCGCGGCCCCGGGGTTGAGGGTGGCGGGAGCGCATCGCAGTGAACACCTATCCGAGTTTTCTTGGCGAGGAAGCCTCCGTGGCCCAGGATCTGCGCGGAAAAAGTCCGACGCCGGTGCGCCGGCTGGTCGCCCTGACGCGCGACGATGCACTGATCCGCTCGCTGGAGGAACTCACGGCCAGCGGCCTCGATGTCTGCGTCGTATCCGATGCCGGCTCCCTGTCGGAAGAACTGCTCGACAACATCGGAAGCACCGCGCTCATCGACGCCGAAGCTGCCACCACGCCGCTGGCAGAGTTCGTCGATGCGCTGACCACCCAGTTCCCGACATTGCGGGTGCTCGCGGCCGGGCACAGCGCCGAGCAGAACCTGCTGGCCACCCGCATCGCCAGCGGACGCGTGTACCGGTTCGTGCACAAGCCGGCCTCGGCGCAGCGGCTCAAACTCATGGTGGATGCGGCGAGCCGCCCTGCCGATCCGCAGCGTGTCACCGTCACCCAGACCATCGAGACATTGCCCGATCCCGAGATCGTTCCCAGGCCGCGTCCCGACAGGCCCATCGACGAACCGTTCGCTTCCCGCAAGCTGCCGCTGATCCTGGCGGGCATTGCGGTGGCCGTCGCCGGCGGCATCTGGCTGCTGTGGCCGGATTCCACGGCGCCGAAGTCCGGCACCGCTGCACCCTCCGCGGCTGCCCAGAAGGATTCCCCGGCTGCGGCCGCCCTGCGCAATGCCGACCAGGCCTTTGCGGCGGGACGTTACGCCGCCGCCGACGGCAGCAGTGCCGCCGAACTGTACCGCGATGCACTGAAGCTCGATCCACAGAACGAGCGTGCCCGAAGCGGCTTCGACCGCAGCATCGAAATGGGCCTGCGCAGCGCCGAGCAGGCGCTGGTGGCAGAACGCATCGACGAGGCCGCGGGTGCCGCCGAAACGCTGCGCCTGCTGGCGCCGGAGAACTCCCGTCTGGCGTTCCTGAAGTCGCAGATCGACAAGGAAAGCGCGCGCATCAACGCCAGTGCCTCACAGCGCGCCGCGTTCGAAGCGCGCCAGCAGCAGATCCGTGACAGCCTGGCATTGATGGACGAGAGCCTGCAGCGCGGCGCATTGATAGAGCCGGCGCGCGACAACGCGCTGGTGCATTTCCGCGCTGCCGAGAGCGTCGGTCCAGGCGATGCCGCCGTGCGCAATGCACGCGATGCGCTGCTCGCAGCTTTGCTCAATGCCGCCGACGCCGAGCTGGTCGCGGCGCGCGGCCCGGCGGCCCGCAGTTACATCGACGCGGCCGCAACCATCAACAGTGGAGCACCGGGCCTGGATCCGCTGCGGCGGCGCCTCGATCAGCTGAACGCACAGCCCGCCGCAACTGCGCCTGCAGCCGTGCCGGCCAGCCCGCCGGCTGCCGCGCCCGCTCTGGCAGCCCCGAGCCCGCCAGCTCAGTCTGCACCTCCGCCCGTGGCCCCGCCGGCAGCCGAGCCATCAGCGGACAGCGCGGTGGTTGCAGCCGGCACGCTGCAGAGAATCTCGGCCGTGGAGCCCGAATATCCGCGTTACGCGCTGCAACGCCTGATCTCCGGCTGGGTGGAACTGGAATTCACCGTCAACACCGAAGGGCGCGTTCAGGACATCCGCGTGCTCGATGCCGAACCCGCCGACGTCTTCAACGCCGCAGCGATCGCGGCGGTGCGGCGCTGGCGCTATGCCCCGGTGATGCGCGGCGGAGTGGCCGTGCCGCAGCGGGCCCAGCAGCGCATACGGTTCACGGCCAGCGACCGGTAGCCGGTTTTTGAATACGTGGCCGGGATAATCAGAACACTCATCGTCGCCGATGATCAGCGCTTCGGCCTCTGGCTGCGGCACCACATCGAGGCGCTGCGCGATGATGTCAGCGTCAGCTACGAATCCAGCGCGGACTTCGAACGCCGGCTGGCGCTGACGGGCACGGCGGACATCGATCTGGTTGCGCTGCTGCTGCACCTGGGCCCGGATGCCGCGGCTTCGGAGCATGGCCTCGACTGGTTTGCCCGCCTGCGGGAGTTTCCCGACCTGCCGCCGCAGATCATCATTGCCGAGAATGGCGACGAACTTGCAGCCGTGCAGGCACTGCGGCTCGGAGCCACCGACTACCTGCCGCGGCGCGCGCTCACTCCCGAGCTGCTGCGCTCGAGCCTGGAACTGGCGGCCGAGGAAGTGGGCCGCCTGCGCATGTCACCGGCCGAAGCCCCGCCCGCACCACCACCGATGGACGTGCCGCGCGACCTCATACCGCGCTACACGCTGCTCGAAGTGCTGGCCGAATCCAGCCGCGCCAATGTGTTCCTTGCACGCAGTGCCGCGCTTGGCCGCAATGTGGCACTGAAGGTTAGCAGCGTGATCGAGGGCGAGGAGCCCCAGTTCGCGCATGAGTACGAAGCCATCGGGGCGCTGCGCCACCCGTCCATCGTCGACATCTACGACTATGGCGTCACCGACGGCCGCGAGTTCATCGCGATGGAATATTTTCCCTGCGGCGACCTCAAGGCGCGCCTGCAGAACCCCATATCCAGCGCGCAGAGCATCGACTACCTGCGGCGCATCGCGGCTGCGCTGTCGGTGGTGCACCAGGCCGGCATCCTGCATCGCGACCTCAAGCCACCCAACATCATGCTGCGCGAGGACGGGCAGGTGGTGCTGATCGACTTCGGCCTCGCCAAGAGCCTCACCGCAGGGACACACAGCACCGCAGTGGGCGTGTTGCGCGGCTCACCCTACTACATGAGTCCCGAACAGGCCCAGGGCCAGGAACTGGACATCCGCAGCGACCTCTACAGCCTCGGCGTCATCCTCTACGAGATGCTCACGGGGTCCAAGCCCTATGTGGGCGCGACGGCGGTGGAGGTGCTGCAGCAGCACGTCAATGCGCCGGTGCCGACGCTGCCCGCCGAACTGTCCCGCTACCAGACGCTGCTCGACGGACTGATGGCAAAGTCGCCCGCAGACCGCATGTCTTGCGCTGATTCGCTGCTCGCGAGCCTCGAGCAGCTCGCCGCCTGATGGACGATTGCCCCTTCACCGATCTGCTGCTGCGCGCCGCCAGTGCGGTGACGCTGCGGCTGGATGATGCTCACCGGCTGCTGCAGATCTCCAACGCAGCGCTGTACCAGGACTGGCTGCCCGCGAGCAGCAGCCTGCCGGTGACCGACACGCCGCTGGCTGCACTGCTGCAGGAGCTGTTCAGCGAGACCCAGACTGCGCGGCTGCTGCAGGATTTCAGCGCGGGCGGCGACCCGCCCTCCTCCGCATCGGTGACCTGCGAAGGCATACCGGCGCGCCCCTCGCGCCTGATGCCTCCACGCTGGTTCGATCTCACTTTGGTGCGCCTGTCCGGCGAGCCGCCGGCTGCGTCGCTGCTGCTCATTGCCGACCGCACTGCGCTGCACACTCTCACCGCCGCAGTGGCCGAGGCCCGGGCCGCGGAGGCATTGACGCTGGCGGTGCTGCGCAGCGATCCGGCCACACTACGCCAGTTCCTGCACAACGCCGGCAGCGCGGTGGGATTCATCCGCACCACGCTGCGGCAGCCGGCCCGCACCCAGGAGGCGGCGCGTACCAAGCTCCGGCATCTGCGCAATGAAGCCGACAGTCTGGGTGCGGCCGCGGCCCGGCTCGCGCTGCAACAGGTGGAACAGCCCGCACAACAGATGGTGACGGCGCTGGATGCGCTGCTCGCCCGCGAGGCGACCAGTGGCGACGACATGCTGCCGCTGGCGCTGCACATCGACGCATTGTCCGGCGCCATCAGCGCGATCGCCGCGCTCGAGGAGCAACGCGTCGTGCCGGCGGCGCCCGCGCCGCGCGCCGCCGTGCGCGAAGCCCCGGCCTGGCATGAAGTCTGCGAACAGCGCGCCGGTGACCAGCTGTCGAGGATGGCCACCGAACTGGGCGTGCTCGTGCGCCTGCGCATGAAAGGCGCCGCGCTGGTTCCCGAGCGCTATCACCGCAAGATCGACGCGATACTGGAAGACCTGATCGACAACGCCGTCCGGCACGGCATCGAAACGCCCCAGGAGCGCATCAAGGCCGACAAGCCCGCTGCCGGCACGATCACCATCACCTTCCGCGACCGCGGTGCAGCCGGGCTTGAAATGACGGTTCACGACGATGGCCGCGGCTTCGACCTCGAGCGCATCCGCAACGCCGCCATCGCCTGCGGGTTTGCGCAGGACGGAGAAACGCTGGAGCCCCGCGATCTGGTGGGGCTGATCTTCACGCCCGGGCTTTCCTGCGCCCCTTCGGACGGCCAGGCAGGCTCGGGACACAGCATGGCGCTGCTGCGCGAATCGCTGCGGCGCCAGGGCGGCAATATTTCTGTCGCCACCAAGCTACAGCGTTATACGCAGTTTTCCGTGCATTTCGCGGCCACCGACGGCGTGCGGCGGCCGGCCGCACGCAATATTGCCGTCTTGACAAGGTAACGGCGCGGCAGGTGCAATGCCCCGGCTTCATCGAGCCGGGCCGAGCATGCATCTGGTTGACACGACACTTTTCTACTCACCCACCAGCGGCGGCGTGCGCCGCTACCTCAATGCCAAGCATGCCTGGCTGCAGGGTCAGGAGAACTGGCAGCACAGTCTGCTGGTGCCGGGCGACGTCACGCTGCTGGAGCGCGGCGGCACAAGCTCCATTGCCGGCGCCATCGTTCCCGGCACCTTCAACTACCGCCTGCCCCTGGCTCCGCGGCGCTGGCGCCGCATGCTCGAGCAGCTCGAGCCGGATCTCATCGAGGCCGGCGATGCCTTTCATCCGGCCTGGTGCGCGGTGAACGTGGCCGCGCGCCGCGGCATTCCTTCCGTGGCCTTCTTCCATTCGCATCTGCCGCGGCTGGTCGGCGCCCGCTGCGGGCGCCTCATCGGCCGCGGCGCCGCCCGCTATCTGCGCTGGCTGTACGAGCGCTTCGATCTGGTTATGGCGCCGAGCCACACCATGTGCGACTACCTCACGGACCTTGGCATACGCCACGTGCAGCGGCAGCCGCTGGGCGTGGACACCGAAATCTTCCATCCGGCGCGCCGCCACGCGCGCCTGCGGCGTGAACTGGGCCTCGGCGCGCGCACGCGGCTCCTGGTCTATGCCGGCCGCTTCTCCGGCGAAAAGAACATTCCGGTGCTGCTCGAGGCGTTCTCGCAGCTGGGCAACGACTACCACCTGCTGCTGGTCGGCGGCGGCGAGCAAGGCAAGCCCGCCGCAAACGTCACCTGCTGGCCTTACCGCCGGGACAGCGCACAGCTGGCTGCGGTTCTGGCTTCGGCCGATGCTTTGGTGCACGCCGGTACCGCAGAAACCTTCGGTCTCGTGATCCTCGAAGCCATGGCCTGCGGCAGGCCGGTGGTCGGCGTGGACGCCGGTGCGGTGCGCGAGCTCATCGATGATGAAGTGGGCATCGCGGCAGCGTGCGCCGACGCTGCGACCTTCGCACAGGCCGTGCGCGACCTGTACGAGCATGACCTGGACGTGCTGGGCGCGGCCGCGCGCCAGCGCGTGATGAGCCACTATTCCTGGCCGCAAACGCTGCGGCGCCAGCTCGACACGTACGCGGCCATGCTGGGCGTACGCGGAGCACTGATGCCGGCGCGCGAACGCGTCGAGCCCCTCAATCTCACGCCCTGAGCGCGTAGATCCTCAGATTGCCGCCGCCGAGCGCAATGGCAAGCTGCTGACCATCGGGCGACCAGCGCGCCAGCGCCGCAGGCCCATCCAGCAACTGCACATCCAGGGGTTTGCGCTGTGCCGCGCCCGGCCGCCACAGCACCACGCGCCAGTCGCGGCCGGCAGACACCAGGTGCGCTCCCGCACACTGCCAGGCCAGCGACTCGATGCGCTCTTCATGCGCTTCGAGCTGCAGCGGATCGCTGCCCTCCGGACCCCTGCCGCCGAAATCCCAGATCACGATGCTGCGCGAGCCGGTGGACGAGGTCGCGAGCAGGCGGCTGTTCGCGCTCCATGCCGTCTGGTCCACCTTGCCCTCGTAGCCGCTCATGCGCGAGCGCTTGCGAGTGTTGAGATAGCGGAAATTGACGGTGCCATCCGCCAGCCCATTGGCCACCACCTTGCCATCGGGAGAAAGCGCCAGCGTGAGCGGCGTTCCTTCCAGCACGAACTGCTCCACCGAACCGCCGCGGTCGGCGCGGTCGACGAACAGCGCGCCATGACCCGCCGCGACCAGTTCATCGCGGCCCCGCCACACCACATGCGACAGCGGCACCGAATGCGCCTCCAGCTTCACCTGCGGCACCCCGCCGGCATCGACGCCGTGCAATTCCCTGCCGGCAGCGAAGGCCAGGCGCTGTCCATCGGCTCGCCAGGCGAGGCCCGTGGGCCAGCGCGGGCTGCGATGCACGATCTGAGGCGCAGATCCGGCGGCCCCGGCATCCCACAGACGCACACTGCCATCCTGCCCCGTGGTCGCGATCAACCGGCCTCCAGGCTGCCAGGCAACGGCCAGCAGCCCGGGATCATGCCTGCCGATCAGAACCGCCTCGCCGCCCTCGCGCACCACGCGATACAGTCCGCCTTCGCCACCCGCGACGACGAACTCCGTGCAATCCGGCGACCAGGCCAGGTCCACGGGATAGTCTTCGATGCGCGTGGTGGCAAGCAATGCGAGCTTCATGGCCGCAGTGCTCACGCGATGCAGGCCGCGAATCCAGCCATCAGCTCGTCGCGATTCAGGTTGCGCCCGATGAACACCAGCTGGCTGCCGCGCGCGGCATCGCCCCACGGCCGGTCGGGCCGGCCGTCGAACATCATGTGCACGCCGTGGAAGATGTAGCGCCGGTCATCGCCCTTGATGTTCAGCACGCCCTTCATGCGCAGGATGTCTTCGCCATGGCTCTGCAGCAGGTACGAGAGCCAGTCGTTGACCTTGCGCGCATCCAGCGGCCGCGGCTCGGAGAAGCCTATCGAGGAAATCTCCGCATCGTGATGATGTGACGCGAAGGTGCGCTCCGCCACGGCAGGCATCGGCATCGCAAGCCCCAGCTCCGCCGGATGATGTTCGGTGAACAGTGCCCAGGCACCATCCGCGGGCACCTCGATGCGGTATTCCTCGCCGGCGCAACTCATTGCAAGCGCAGCCGGCGCATTGCCTGGGGCAAATGCGCCGCCACTTTCCACCGGTACCGCCGTTTCGGCGAACACGCGCACCGCCGGCTCGATCTGCGCCGCGAGCGCCGCGGCATCGGCGGCCGGCAGCGGCAGCAGGGCCACTTTCAGCGCCGCGTGGTCATGGTGATCATGATCGTGGCCGTGGCCATGCTCGTGATGCCCGTGGTCATGGTCATCGCGCTCGTGCCCGTGCTCATGTCCATGCTCGCCCGCCGCGCGCAGCACATGCGTGCCCTTCGGCAGCACGTAAGCGCCAGCCCACTCGAAGGGATACTGCGGCTCGAGGAAGGTACCGTCGAAAGCCAGTGCCCGGTCCAGATCGAAAGCGCCCAGGCCCAGCACCACCTCCACGGGCACCTGCGCCTCGCGCGCGCGATGGATTTTCGCTGTGCCGTTGATGCCGCGGATCTTCTGCTCGATGCGCGCCAGATCCGCATCGGAAACCAGATCGGTCTTGTTGAGGATCACCACATCCGCGAAGCCCACCTGGATGGCCGGCTCCTCCATCTCTTCCAGGTGCTGCTCGAAATGCCGCGCATCCACCAGCGTGACCACGGCATCGACGACGAACTGCTCGCTCAGATCCTCGTCGAGGAAGAAGGTCTGCGCCACCGGCCCCGGATCAGCCATTCCCGTGGTCTCGATGAGCACATGGTCGAAACGTTCGCGGCGCTTGAGCAGCTGGCCCAGCACGCGGATCAGGTCGCCGCGCACCGTGCAGCAGATGCAGCCATTGCTGGTCTCGAAGATCTCCTCTTCGGCGCCGATCACCAGCTGGTGGTCCACGCCCACTTCGCCGAATTCATTCTCGATCACGGCAATGCGCTTGCCGTGGTTCTCGGAAAGTATGCGGTTCAGCAGCGTGGTCTTGCCGGCGCCGAGAAAGCCGGTCAGTACGGTCACGGGAATACGCGCGTTCTGGTTCATGATCGGGTCCGTTTGAGAATCAGGGCCTGGACCGGCTTGAAGGCGGCAAGGCGCAGCAGCAGCCACCAGGAAAGGCGCCGCCCCAGGGGCGCGCGCTGCGGCGGCACGGCGGCAAAGAACTCGCGCTCCAGCGAGACATGCCGGGGCCGGCTGGCCTCGCCGGCGTTCATTTGCGCCCCGCCGTGTCCATTTCCCACACGGTGACCGGGCAATCGCGGCGCAGCCAGAAGCCGGCGCCCAGGTGCCGGAAATTCTTCTCCAGCTGCCGGCGGTACCAGCTGCCGCGCCGCAGGCTCACGGCCGGGTCGGTGCGCGACTGGTCGCAGTTCTCCTCCCAGTCCTCGCGCGTGAGCACGCCGAAATACAGCAGCCCGCGGCACACGCGCGCCAGATTCGCCAGCGCGCGCTGCGTTTCGGCCGCTTTCAGATACTGCAGCACGTCGTAGCAGATCACGAGGTCATACTGCCCGCGGCGCGTGAAATCCTGGATGCCGCCGTGGATCCAGCCATAGCGCCCGCACAGGTAGCGGCTTACTTCAAGGCCGGTGTAGGTCGCCCGCGGCAGACCGCGCCGCAGCGGCGCACGCAGCAGGCCCACGCCGCAGCCGGCATCGAGGATCTTCTTCACCGGCAGGCCCAGGTGGTCGGCAAAGGCCGCGATCAGGCGGCCGCGCGCATTCATCTCGGCGCGGCTGGTCACCGCCGTGCGCGGATTGAAATAGAAGCGCTGGTAATAGGCGCGATCAAAATGCTCTTTCATTCGGTACCATAAGCAGAACATGCCTCCCCATTCACCCCGCGTCGGGCTCGTGAGCCTGGGCTGTCCCAAGGCTCTGGTCGATTCCGAACGCATCCTCACGCAGCTGCGAATCCGCGGCTACGAGATCTCGCCCAGCTACGAGTCGTCGGACCTCGTGGTCGTCAACACCTGCGGTTTCATCGACAGCGCCATCGACGAATCACTCGAAGCCATCGGCGAGGCGCTGGATGCCAACGGCAAGGTGGTGGTCACCGGATGCCTGGGCGCCAATCCCGGGCGCATCCTCGAAAAGCATCCGCACGTGCTCGCCGTCACCGGCCCGCATGCCACCGAAGAAGTCCTGGAGGTCGTGCACCAGCACCTGCCGCGCCCGCACGACCCTTACACCGACCTCGTGCCGCCGCAGGGCATACGCCTCACGCCGCGCCATTACGCCTACCTCAAGATCTCGGAAGGCTGCAACAACAAGTGCAGCTTCTGCATCATACCTGCTTTGCGCGGCCGGCTGGCCTCCCGGCCCCTGGCCGAGGTGCTGCACGAGGCCGAGAGGCTGGTGGCCACGGGCACCAGGGAGCTGCTGGTCATCTCCCAGGACACCAGCGCCTATGGCGTGGATCGCCGCTACGAACCCGCCACCTGGCATGACACCGCCTTCGAAACCCGCTTCATCGACCTGGCCCGCGCGCTGGGGAGCCTGGGCGTCTGGGTGCGGCTGCACTATGTCTACCCCTACCCGCACGTCGATGCCGTGCTGCCATTGATGGCCGAAGGCCGCGTGCTGCCGTACCTCGACATCCCCTTCCAGCATGGCAGCCCGTCGGTGCTCAAGCGCATGCGCCGGCCTGCTCATTCCGAAGACACTCTGGCGCGCATCCGCCAGTGGCGGCGCGAGGTACCCGACCTCACCTTGCGCAGCAGCTTCATCGTCGGTTTTCCCGGCGAGACCGAAGCCGAATTCGCGGAACTGCTGGCCTGGCTGGATGAGGCGGACCTCGACCGCGTCGGCTGCTTCAAGTATTCGCCCGTGGAAGGCGCCACTGCCAATGAACTCCCCGGTGCGGTCGCGCCCGAAGTGATGGATGAACGCTACGCGCGCTTCATGGAAAAGGCCGGCGCCATCAGCGCTGCCCGCCTGCAGAGCAAGGTCGGCCGTGAAATGACCGTGCTGGTTGATGAGGTCAGCGGTGCCACCGCAACGGCCCGCACCGCGGGCGACGCACCCGACATCGACGGCACCGTGAAAGTGCGCAAGGCAAAGGCGCTGCAGGCCGGCGAGTTCGCGCGCGTGCGCATCACGGGCAGCGATACCTACGACCTCATCGGCGAGGCCCTGCCCGGCTGACTGTCACCGCACGCCGCAGTGCTACGGCAGCGCTGCAAAGCGCGCCTCGAGGCCCGGCATATCCGCGGTATCGAGCCCGAAGATCTCCTCCAGCGTGGACCGCAGATCCGCCGCATCGGCGAGGCGTCGCTGCTCGCTGTGCCCACGGCTCCGGAAAGTCAAATTGCGGTCGCGCAGTGAGTAACGCCCCTCCGGAACGGCGCGGGCCACCGCAAGCCCGGTGACGAAGTGCGACTTCGGATCGTGCGCAAGCTGGAAGTTCGCCGCCTCGAAATCGATGGGCCACTGCGGCTGCAGGTTGAAGCGGTACAAGGGCAGCCAGCGCGCATCGCCCGAGGCCGGCTCCACCACCTGCGCCTCGAGCAGCAGATCGTCCTCCAGGGGCCGCAGCCGGCAGGGTTCATGCGGTGTCTGCTGCACGAGTGCCGTATCCAGCGCGAGTATGCCCGTCGTGGTCAGGCCGCCGAACCCCACATCCGCGATGAAGTCATGGCCGCCGCAGACCACGCGCAGCAGCCGGTGCGTGCGCGCGGTACGGGCCGTCTCCGGCCGGCCCCACAGCACGCGCGCGGCCAGGTCCTGGACCTCGAAGCCCAGCGCGCGCAGCGCACTGCCCAGCAGCAGATTCTGCTCGAAGCACCAGCCGCCGCGACGGCGGCCGATGAGCTTTGCTTCCACGTCGGCAGGCACCAGACTCACGCACTGGCCGGTGAATGCCGCGATGTTCTCGAAGGGAATCGACAGCACATGGCGCAGCACGATCTGCCGCAGCGTGGGCATGTCGCCCGCCACCGGACCTTCGAAGCCGATGCGGCCGAGATAGGAGGTGAGGGTGGAGTTGTCCATGCGGAACCTCGCGGCCAATGTAGCCGAAGCGTGAAGGCGGCACTCGCCTTCCGGGCGCGCCGGGCATAGGCTCGAGGTGCAATGGATGCACCCCATCCTCCCGCCCGCGCTGCCGCCGCGCCAGCTCCCTGCCCCGCCTGCCATGGCGCCGGCACGGTGCTCATGTCGCTGTGCTGCGGCCGCGGCTGCGCCACCTGCCCGGGTGACGGAATGCTGCAGCAGGTCGAATGCGGCCGCTGCCGCGGCGCCGGCCATCTGGCGCCGCCGGCCGGTCCGCGCACCACGTTTCAGCCCTGAAAGCCGAAGCCCAGCAGCACCGAAACGCCCAGCACCAGGAAGATCGCCGCGGCAATGCCATGCACCAGCCGCATCGGCAGCTTGCGCGCCGCCACTTCGCCGAGTAGCACTGCCGGCACATTGGCCAGCATCATGCCCGCCGTGGTGCCGAGCACCACGCTGGCGAGCGAACTGTATTTGGCGGCCAGCGCCACGGTCGCGATCTGCGTCTTGTCACCCATCTCGAGCAGGAAGAACGCAATGAGCGTGGTGCCGAAGACACCGAACCGCGGCGCGTGCTCCTGCTCTTCGCCGATCTTGTGGGGAATCAGCGTCCACAGGGCCATGGCGATGAAGGACAGCCCGAGAATCCAGCGCATGGCGACGGGCCCGACGAGCGCTGCGACCCACACTCCCACGGCTCCCGCCAGCGCATGATTGGCGAGCGTCGCGGCGAGTATGCCGAGGATGATGGGCACGGGTTTGCGAAAGCGCGCGGCGAGCACCAGCGCCAGCAACTGCGTCTTGTCGCCGATCTCGGCCAGCGCGACGACGCCCGTGGATACCAGGAAGGATTCAAGCATGAAGGAGCTCCGGGGCCGGGCAGATGACGCAATGACACGTCCTCCCGCCCGACCCGGAGCTGGAGTACGCATCATCGGTCTCGCCAGACATCTGCCGGTCGCGCCATGGAGCAAGCTCCAAGTCTGTTGACGCGACCCCGCCTTTTGCGGCGGAGGCTACTCCCCAACGAAGCCGGCAGTATATCAGGCGCGCGGCCGCGCGCCGGCCATCGCCTCGACGGTCAGCGTCTCAGCTGCGACACATCGCGTACCGCGCCGGTATCGGCCGAGGTGGTCAGCGCCGCATACGCCTGCAGCGCCGCGGAAACAGGGCGCAGGCGGTTCAGCGGCTTCCATGCCTGCTCGCCGCGCGCTTCCATGGCAGCGCGGCGCCGGGCCATTTCGGCATCGGAAATGGCCAGGTGGATGCGGCGGTTCGGGATGTCGATCTCGATGGCGTCGCCGTCTTCCACCAGCCCGATGGCGCCCCCCATGGCAGCCTCAGGTGAGGCATGGCCAATGGAAAGTCCGGAGGTGCCGCCGGAGAAACGCCCATCGGTGAGCAGCGCGCACTGCTTGCCCAGCCCGAGGCTCTTCAGATAGGAAGTCGGATACAGCATTTCCTGCATGCCGGGACCGCCCTTGGGGCCCTCGTAGCGGATGACCACCACATCACCGGCCTGGACCTGCTCGGTGAGAATGCCCGCCACCGCCGCATCCTGGCTTTCGTACACGCGGGCCTTGCCGGTGAACTTCCAGATCGATTCATCCACACCGGCCGTCTTCACGATGCAGCCCTTCTCGGCAATGTTGCCGTAGAGCACCGCTAGGCCTCCATCGCGCGTGAAGGCATGGGCTACATCACGGATGACACCCTTCTCGCGATCAAGGTCCAGGCTCTCCCAGCGGCTCGCCTGCGAGAACGCCTGCTGGGTGGGCACACCGCCCGGAGCGGCCTTGTAGAAATTGTGGATGGGCTCGTCGCCGGTGGCTTTCACGTCCCACTTTGCAAGCGCCTGCGCCATGGAGGCGCTGTGCACGGTAC
Organism: Steroidobacteraceae bacterium; assembly: GCA_049841155.1. Classification (GTDB taxonomy): domain Bacteria; phylum Pseudomonadota; class Gammaproteobacteria; order Steroidobacterales; family Steroidobacteraceae; genus ZC4RG30. The sequence goes on along the minus strand of JASGHI010000001.1, from coordinate 80,881 downwards.
CCACGTCGGTATGCAGCAGGCCGCCGCGGGCCAGCTCGCCGAGGATGCCCATGATCCCGCCGGCGCGGTGCACATCTTCGATGTGCACGTCGGGCACGGCCGGCGCCACCTTGCTGAGGCAGGGCACCTTGCGCGACATGCGGTCGATGTCCGCCATGGTGAAGGGCACTTCGGCCTCGCGGGCCGCGGCCAGCAGATGCAGCACGGTGTTGGTGGAACCGCCCATGGCCACATCCAGCGCCACGGCATTCTCGAAAGCCTTGAAGGTCGCGATGCTCCGCGGCAGCACGCGGTAGTCGTCCTTCTCGTAGTGCTGCTTCGCAAGCTCGACGATGCGCCGGCCCGCCTCGCGGAACAGCTGCTCGCGGTCCGCGTGCGTCGCGAGCACGGTGCCGTTGCCCGGCAGCGACAGGCCCAGCGCCTCGGTGAGGCAGTTCATGGAATTGGCGGTGAACATGCCCGAGCAGGAGCCGCAGGTGGGGCAGGCCGAGCGCTCGATGCTGGCCACCTCCTCGTCCGTGGTGTCCTTCTCCGCCGCCTTGACCATGGCATCCACCAGGTCCAGCGCGATGAGCTTGCCGCGCACGCGCACCTTGCCCGCTTCCATCGGCCCGCCGGACACGAAGATCGCCGGAATGTTCAGCCGCAGCGCGGCCATCAGCATGCCGGGGGTGATCTTGTCGCAGTTGGAGATGCACACCAGCGCATCGGCCGTGTGCGCATTGACCATGTATTCCACGCTGTCGGCGATCAGGTCGCGCGAGGGCAGCGAATAAAGCATGCCGCCGTGGCCCATGGCGATGCCGTCATCCACCGCGATGGTGTTGAACTCCTTGGCCACGCCGCCGGCTGCCTCGATCTCGCGCGCCACCAGCTGTCCCAGATCCTTCAGGTGCACATGGCCGGGCACGAACTGGGTGAAGCTGTTGGCAACCGCGATGATGGGTTTCTGGAAATCCGCATCCTTCATGCCCGTGGCGCGCCACAGGGCACGGGCACCGGCCATGTTGCGGCCGGCGGTGGAAGTGCGGGAACGGTACTGCGGCATGATCGGCTCCGGCGCGTACTATTCGACAGTGACGCTCTTGGCGAGATTGCGCGGCTGGTCCACGTCGGTGCCGCGCAGAATGGCCACATGGTACGCCAGCAGCTGCAGCGGCACCGTATACACCACGGGTGCCTGGAAATAGCTCACCTGCCGCGGCAGGTGGAACACATGCACGCCGTCGCTGGGCTCGATGCCCGAATCCGGGTCGGCGAACACATACAGCTCGCCGCCCCGCGCCCGCACTTCCATGAGGTTCGACTTGAGCTTCTCGAGCAGATCGTTGTTGGGCGCCACGGCGATCACCGGCATGTCCGCGTCCACCAGCGCCAGCGGCCCGTGCTTGAGCTCGCCGGCCGCGTAGGCTTCGGCATGGATGTAGGAGATCTCCTTGAGCTTCAGCGCGCCCTCGAGCGCGATGGGGAACAGCGCGCCGCGGCCCAGGAACAGCGCATGATGCTTGTCGACGAAGCGCACCGCGAGCTCGCGGATGGCGCCGTCCAGGGCCAGCGTCTTGTCGATCAGGCCGGGCAGTTCGATGAGCCGCGACACCAGCCCGCGCTCGCGCTCGGCATCGCCGCCATGGCTCTTGGCCAGCGCCACCACCAGCATGGCCAGCGCCGCGAGCTGCGTGGTGAAGGCCTTGGTCGATGCCACGCCGATCTCCGGGCCGGCGCGCGTCAGCATGACCAGATCCGACTCGCGCACCAGCGAGCTCTCCGGCGCATTGCAGATCGCAAGCGTCGCAAGATAACTGCTCTGCCTGGCAAGCCGCAGCGCCGCCAGCGTGTCGGCCGTCTCGCCAGACTGCGAAATGGTCACGAACAGCGAGTTCTTCGGCACCACCGCATTGCGGTAGCGGTATTCGCTCGCGATCTCCACGCGGCAGGGAATGCGGCAGATCTGCTCGATGAAATACTGGGCGACGACGCCGGCATGATAGCTGGTGCCGCAGGCCACGATGCGCACGTACTCGACGCGCGGAAATACCGCTGCGGCCTTGTGGCCGAAAGCCGCCTCGAGCAGGCGGCCATTGGCAACACGCTCCTGCAGCGTGTCCGCCACGGCGCGCGCCTGCTCATGGATCTCCTTGAGCATGAAGTGCGGATACTGCCCCTTCTCGGCCGCCTCGGCCGACAGCTCGCTCTCCTTGGTCTCGCGGACCACGGAGTTGCCGTCGGCATCGACCACGCGCACGGTCTCGCGGCGCACCTCGGCGATGTCGCCTTCTTCGAGGAACTGGAAACGGCGCGTCACCGGCAGCAGCGCCGCCACATCGGAAGCGACGAAATTCTCGTGCTCGCCGAGGCCGATCACCACCGGACAGCCCATGCGCGCCAGGATCAGCCGGTCCGGCTCCGCCTGGCTCAGCACCACCAGCGCGTAGGCGCCCTCCAGCTCGGCCACCGTGGCGCGCACGGCCTTGAACAGGTCGCCCAGCGTTCCCATGTGGAAGTGGATGCGGTGCGCCACGACCTCGGTATCGGTTTCCGAGGTGAACTCGTAGCCCAGCCGCCTGAGCTCGCCACGCAATTCCTCGTGGTTCTCGATGATGCCGTTGTGCACGATGGCGAGGCCATCGCGTGAAATGTGCGGATGCGCATTGCGCTCGCTGGGCACGCCGTGGGTGGCCCAGCGCGTGTGCGCAATGCCGGTGATTCCCTGCAGCGGCGTTTCCTGCAGCGCCTCCTGCAGCGCCTTGACCTTGCCGACGGTGCGAGTGCGGGCAACCTGGCCGCCGTCCACCACCACCGCCAGACCGGCAGAGTCGTAGCCGCGGTATTCCAGGCGCCGCAGCCCTTCCATCAGCACCGGAACGACATCCCTACCGGCGACCGCGCCAACGATTCCACACATCCGCTTCAGGCTCCTTGGAGAAGGCTGCTTGCCGTAAAACGCCTATTGTGCCCGAAGGCCGGGCCGCGCTCGCGGCCCGCGGCGCCAAAGCCGGAACGGCGTCTCAGCGGGGCCGTTTTGCCGGCCGCTGCCACCCCTCCACCGTCACCTGGCGGGACCGCGCCAGGGTGAGGCGGCCGGAAGGCGCGTCCTGGGTGATCGTCGAGCCGGCTCCCACCGTAGCCCCTTCGCCCACGGTGACGGGCGCCACCAGCATGGACCCGGACCCGATGAAGGCGCCATCGCCGATCACCGTGCGCGACTTGTTCACGCCGTCGTAGTTGCAGCAGATGGTGCCGGCACCCACGTTCACGCCCGCCCCGACCGTGGCATCCCCCAGGTAGGTCAGGTGATTGGCCTTGGAGCCGGTGGCGATGCTGCTGTTCTTGATTTCCACGTAGTTGCCGACGTGCACCTGATCAGCAAGCCGCGCGCCGGGACGCAGGCGGGCAAAAGGGCCGATGCTGCAATGCGCACCGGTCTCGGCCTGTTCCAGCACGCTGTGGGCCTGCACCACCGTATCCGCGCCCAGGGTCACGTCGCGCAGCACGCAGCCGGGGCCGATGCGCACGCGGTCGCCCAGGCGCACCTGCCCTTCGAGCACCACGTTCACGTCGATGAACACATCCCGGCCCAGCTCCAGCGTGCCGCGCAGGTCGAAGCGCGCCGGATCGGCAAGCTGCGCGCCGGCGCGCATCGCCGCCTCGGCACGCCGGCGGCGCAGCACCGCCTCCAGCTGCGCCAGCTGCAGCCGGTCGTTGACGCCCAGCACCTCGGATTCCTCCGCGGCCACCAGCGGCGCGACCTCGACGCCGTCACGCACGGCCATGGCGATCACATCGGTGAGATAGAACTCGCCCTGGGCATTGTCGCTGCGCAGCCGCGCCAGCCATCCACGCAGGCGTCCGGCGGGCGCCACCAGCACGCCGGTATTGCCCTCGCGCACCCGCAGCTGCGCCGCGCTGGCATCACGATGTTCGACGATGGAGCGCACGCGTCCGCGCGCATCGCGCAGCACCCGCCCGTAACCGGCCGGATCGGCCAGCTGCACCGTCAGCAGCGCCAGGCGCTTCGGTCCCGCCAGCGCCACCAGCTCGCGCAGGATCTGCGCGCGCAGCAGCGGCACATCGCCGTAGAGCACCAGCACCAGGTGATCGTCGGGAATCGCGGGCATGGCCTGCTGCACAGCATGCCCCGTGCCTTTCTGCTCGGCCTGCAGCGCCCAATGCAGCGGTTCTCCTTCGAAGGCCGCGCGCACGGCCTCGCCGCCATGTCCGTAGACCACGTGCAATGCCGCGGGTGCAAGCTCGCGCGCGGTTTCTAGCACATGCCGCAGCAGCGGCACGCCCGAGAGTTTCTGCAGCACCTTGGGCAGCGCCGAGTTCATGCGCTTGCCCTGGCCCGCGGCCAGCACCACCACCGAAAGCGGTGCTGCCGCAGCGGTGGCGCTCTGCGCCTTGCGTTTTGCCGCAGGCTTCGCGGGCTGCGCCCTGCCGTGCCGCGCGCGGGTGGTCTTGTTGCCGGATTGCTTCATTCGTAGCGCCTTCCCATTCTTTCGATGTATCCGCCCTGCCGCTGTCCGTGAGGATCATGGTGCGTCCAGTGCATCACCCCTCCCAGCTCATTCCACTGGTATTCACCCCGCACGCCCAGCGTCTCTCCGGTGCGCAATCCATCCAGCCGCGGCGCCACATCGATGTTGTGGGCCACGAGAACTGTATGGCCTTCGCTGGTCTTCAGGATGAAACGCTGATGCCGCGATCCGTCGTTGTCGTCCGCCAGAATGCGCTCGACTTTCCCCTGCAGATACATCCATTCACCGCTGGCCCGCCGCGCGAAGGCCGTCGCGGCCGGATCCTGCCCAGCCTGCACCGGCACCGCTGAGGCGTCCGGGACAATCCGCTGCTGCCATGCCCAGACACCTGCCAGCAGAAAGGCTGCCGCGGCAACCAGTGCTTTCGTTCTCACGGGCGATCTCATGGGAAATATACTGGCTGTTCAGGCGCTGCCAAAGCAGCAAGCAGGAGAGATGTGATGAGCGTAGCCCGCGTTACCGAAATCAAGTCCACCAGCAAGAAGAGCTTCGAAGACGCCATAGAAGTCGGCGTTGCCCGCGCGAACAAGACCCTGAAGAACGTCCGCGGCGCCTGGGTGAAGGAAATGGAAGTCGAATGTGGCAAGAATGGCAAGATCGCCGAATACCGCGTGCTGCTGAAGGTGACTTTCGTCCTGAACGACTGACGCCACCCGCTGCAAAGGCGCAGCGCGCCCGGCGATGGGCGCGCTCGACGCCGGAACCTGCCTGACTACTGCGCAGCGAGCAGGCTGCGCAGCATCCAGGCGGTCTTCTCGTGCAGCTGGATGCGCTGCGTGAGCAGATCGGCCGAAGCCTCGTCCTCGGCCTTCTCCGCCGCCGGGAACAGGCTGCGCGCCGTGCGCGCCACGGCCTCATGGCCATCCATCAGCTGCTTGATCATGTCGCGCGCCTTGGGCACGCCCACCGGCTCCTTGATGGAGCTGAGCTTGCCGTACTCACTGTATGTGGCCGGCGCAAAATGCCCCAGCGAACGGATGCGCTCGGCGATCAGGTCCGTGGCCAGCCACAGCTCGTTGTACTGCGTCTCGAACATCAGGTGCAGCGTCTGGAACATCGGACCGGTGACGTTCCAGTGGAAGTTGTGCGTCTTCAGGTACAGCGAGAAGGTGTCTGCCAGCAGGCGGCTCAGGCCGCCGGCAACTGCCGCGCGGTCCTTCTTGCTGATTCCGATATCGATCTGGTTGGGCATTTTGACTCCTCTTGAGGCCAGGCGCCTCTGGGCTAGGCGGGCAGCGCGTCCCAGTATTGTTCCATGCGCTTGACCATCGCCGCATCCGGCACGACGCCGCGACCGGCAGCCTGATTATCGCGCAAGTAGTCGACCGTGGTGGTGCCGGGAATGGCAGCCGTCACCGCCGGATGGGCAATGATGAACTTGAGGAAGAACTGGGCCCAGGTGGTGGCGCCGATCTCGCGGGCGAAATCCGGCACCGGCTTGCCTGCCACACGCGGGAAGAAGCTGCGGCCGCGGCCGCCGAAGGGCACATTGATGATCACCGCAATGCCCTTGTCGCGTGCCAGCGGCAGGATGCGCTCGGCGGCGCCGCGATTGCCGATGGAGTAGTCCACCTGGATGAAATCCAGCTTGTACTTCTGCATGGCGTCGAGCATTTGCGCGTACTGGCGGTCCTCCGAGGTGGTGCAGCCTATGTAGCGGATCTTGCCGGCCTGCTTGTACTGGATGAAATGCGGCATGAGTTCCGTGATGCCGCCGAAGTTGTGGATCTGCAGCAGGTCGATCCGGTCGACCTGCAGGCGGCGGAAGGATTCATCCAGCACGGCCGCGCCGTCCGCCGAGTCATCCCTCATGGGAGTCTTGGTGGCGAGGAAGAACTTGTCGCGGTTGCCCAGTTCCGCCAGCAGCCGGCCGATCACCACCTCGGAACTGCCGTAACCGCGCGCGGTGTCGATCAACTTGCCGCCGAGTTCGGGCAGGGTCTTCAGCACGTCGCGGATCGCTGCCAGCTCGTCGGGCGCGGTGACGCCGAAGGCATTGGTGCCGATGCCGATGACCGGCAGCCGCTCGCCAGTGGAGGGAATGGTCCGCAGTATCTGCCGGTTGGCTGTCTCCGCGGCGGCAACCAGCGACGGGCCCATCGCAGCCGTCACGCCAGCGGCCATACCGGCCGCCAGCACACCGCGGCGGGACATCTTGGGACGGGTCGTGTCTGTCATCGCGTTCCCCTCTTGCAGGATTTGTCCTGGGCCTAGAGTACCCCAAGCCTGCAAAGACCTCAGCGCGGCGGTGCAATTCCCGCCGGACGGGGCAGCGCCGGCACGGCTCCCGCCGGCCACAGCAGCCACATCCGGCCGGGCTGGCGCATCCGGCCCGCCACATCGCCGGCCTCGGGACCCAGCCCGAAGAACAGGTCGGCACGCAGGGCTCCGCGGATCGCGCCGCCGGTATCCTGCGCCAGCACCAGCCGTTGCAGCGCTGCGCCGGTCACCGGATGGGTCGTCGAGAGGAACAGCGGTGCGCCCAGCGGCAGCCAGCGCGGATCGACGGCCACGGAACGGCCGGCCGTCAGCGGCGCGCCCAGCGCGCCGCGCGGCCCGAGCGCCGGATCGGCCAGCGGTTCCTCACGGAAGAACACCACGCTGGGATTGCTGGCGAGCACTTCGTCACGGCGCTGCGGATTGAGGCGCAGCCACTCGCGCAGGCCCGGTGCCGTGGCCTGCTCCACCGTAAGCTCGCCACGCTCCACGAGGTAGCGCCCGATGGCCTTGTAGGGATGGCCATTCACGTCGGCGAAGGCCAGGCGCACGGTCTTGCCATCCGTGAGACGCACGCGGCCGGAACCCTGGATCTGCAGGAAGAACGCATCCACGGGATCATCCACCCACAGCAGCTCGCGCCCTGCCAGCGCCCGGCCATCGGCCAGCTGCGCCCGGTCCGGATAGGGCACCACGCGGCGGCCTTCCAGCCGCCCGCGCACGCGCTCGCCCTGCAGGGCCGGGTACAGCGCGCCCAGGTCCACCGTGACCAGGTCCGGCGGCACACCATAGAGCGGCGTCTGGTAGGCCCCGCCGCGCTGGCGTGCGCCGCGCAGCACGGGTTCGTAGTAGCCGGTGATCAACCCCTCGCGGCCTGTCTGGCCGTTTTCCGTGAACACCAGTTGCCAGGGACGCAATTCGCGCTCGATGAATGCGCGCAGCGCGGCCGCGTCGCCCGGGACAGTCCTTGCACGCCCGCAGGTACCCGCGAAAGCGGTATCGAGGCGGGGCGCAGCACAACTGGCGAGCAGCGCCGGCCAGGCCTGCGGCAGCGAGTCCGCCGCCCAGCCGGGCAGCTGGCTCCAGTCGGCGGCTTCGAGGCGCAGCTGCGGTGGCTCAGGCGGGGGTTCAGGCTGTTGCGGCGATGACTCGGGGCGCTGCACAACGCGCGTCGGCGTGCAGGCCGCAATGAACAGCATGCCGAACAGCAGCAGGCTGCCGGCGCGGCCGCGCCCGCAGACCCTCATCGACTGCGCAGGTCCTGCAGCAGTTCCGCGTGGGCGAGACACTCCCGGTCGTGGCCCTCGTCACGGAACGTCTCGCGCACGCCGGCGTCGATCCATTCCTTCACCGCGGGATGCGCGAGCAGCCGCTCCGCATAGCCGCGCGAGGTTGCATCGACCTCCAGGTTCCAGGTCTGCACACGCGTCGCCACCGGCGCATAGAACGCGTCGGCCGCGGTGAAGCGATCACCCGCAAGCCAGGGCCCGCCGAAACGCGACAGGCCTTCGGCCCACAGTTCCTGCAGCCGCGAAAGATCCTTGCCCAGCTCCGGCGGCTGCGTCCGCAGTCGCAGGCGCAAGCCGATATTCACCGAACAATGGCTGCGCAGGGCGCCGAACCCGGAATGCATTTCCGCCGCGGCACTGCGCGCGAAGGCGCGCGCCGCCGCGGCCGGGGGCCAGACCTGGGCATGACGCTCGGCGAGGTATTCCGTGATCGCCAGCGAATCCCATATGCGCAGTTCGCCATCCACGAGGCAGGGCACACGCCCGGTGGGCGAGAACCTGCGGAAGTCGCCGGCGCCATGATTGAGGTGGAAGGGAAGCAGGCGCTCGGTGAAGGGAATGTCCACGGCACGCATCAGCACCCAGGGCCGCATCGACCAGGACGAGTAGTTCTTGTTGGCAATGATCAGTTCGTACATCACCGCTCCATTCGTTTGCCTACGCCCAGAAGCTCCGAGCGCGTCAGCTCATAGTTGCACACACCTTCGGGTCCATAGCGGCCGCGCGCGCTCAGAAGGCCGCGCACCACCACTTCGGACCGGCCTCCCGTCGCGACGAACTCCGGCTGGATGGCCGGCGTCATGTCCGCATCGCGGATGCATATCCTGGCTTCCACACCCGCCTGCACCAGATGGCCGCCGCCCGCGTCATAGTGGTACTCGCCCCGGTACGCGATGGGACGCGCGGGAGGATCGCTGCATGCCGCAAGACCGGGAAGAAGAGCCACGGCGAGCATGCTTCGGGTGCTGATCCGGCCAGACATGGGTTCAGGCATCGACGGGTTTGCCGGCAGCCTGCCATGCCTTGAAGCCGCCATCCAGGTGCGCCACGTTGCGGTAGCCGAGCTGGTGCAGCGTCTGGGCTGCCAGCGCCGAGCGGCCGCCGGAAGCGCAGTGCAGGATGATGCGCCGGCCCGGGTCGAGCCCGGGCTTGTGCAGCGGACTCGCAGGATCCGCGTAAAACTCGAGCATGCCGCGCGAGGCATGGAGGGATCCGCGAATGGTGCCGCCGGCCAGCTCCGGCGCATCGCGCACATCCACCAGCGTGGCATTGCCCGCAGCAAGCTCGGCCTGCACCTGGTCCGGCGTCAGGTTCTCTATGCCGCTCCTGGCCTCCCGGACCAGCTCCGCCGCAGTCTTGCCCGTCATGCATCACCTTTGGAATGACCCAGGAATTCCATCAGGACGACTGCATTGTTGTGCAGGTCATCCTTGGCGCCGTAAACCAGCGTTACGGTGGCTTTCTTCATCTGCTGCTCCAGCAGCGCGACCGGCTCGTGGTTGCTGCCCAGTTCGGTGCGATACCGCTTCCGGAATTCGGCCCACTTGCGCGGATCATGGCCGAACCACTCGCGCAGCTGCGTGCTGGGAGCAATGTCCTTCAGCCAGACATCGACGCGCGCATTGGCTTTCGACAGGCCCCGCGGCCACAGCCTGTCGACGAGTACGCGCACTCCATCCGCATCGGCCGGCCGCTCATAGACCCGCTTGATCCTGAGCTTCATCTCGCTTTTAGTGTACTCGCAATCCCCATGACTTCCTCACTGAAAAACACCATCCGGCAGATCCGGCGCTGCCGGCTGTGCGAACCGCATCTGCCGCTGGGCGCGCGGCCCGTCATGCAGGCCGGCCCGCAGGCGCGCATCCTGATTGCCGCGCAGGCACCGGGCCGGAAAGTCCACGAGTCGGGGCGGCCGTTCACGGATGCCAGCGGCGAGCGGCTGCGCGCCTGGCTCGAAGTGTCCGAAGAAGAGTTCTACGACGAACAGTGCATTGCCATCGTGCCCATGGGTTTCTGCTATCCGGGCCGTGGCAACGGCGGTGACCTTCCGCCACGGCCCGAGTGTGCGCCCGCGTGGCGGGCGCGGGTGCTGGCGGGATTGCCGAATGTGCAGCTGACGCTGGTGATCGGCCGCTACGCCATGGCCTGGCATCTGCCCGGCGCCCGCGGCGGCGTCACCGACGTGGTGAGGCGGTGGCGCGATTTCTGGCCGGCCGTGGTGCCTCTGCCGCATCCCAGCCCGCGCAACAATCTGTGGCTGCGCCGCAATCCCTGGTTCGAATCAGAGCTGATCCCGCAGCTGCAGCGGCGCGTGTCGGCCATTCTGCGCACCACTCACTGATAGTCGGATACCGGCGGACAGGAGCAGCTGATGTTCCGGTCTCCCCACACATTGTCCACGCGCGCCACCGGCGGCCAGTACTTGTCCGCGCGCAGCGACTTCACCGGATAGGCCGCTTGCTCACGCCCGTAGGCGTGCTGCCAACCGTCGGCAACCAGCGCTTCGGCCGTGTGCGGCGCATTGCGCAGGGGATTGTCGTTGCGATCCCATTCACCGCGCTCCACCTTCGCGATCTCGGCGCGGATCGCGATCATCGCATCGCAGAAGCGGTCCAGCTCGGCCAGGGATTCGCTTTCCGTGGGCTCGACCATCAGCGTTCCGGCCACCGGAAAACTCAGCGTCGGCGCATGGAAGCCGTAGTCGATGAGACGCTTGGCGACATCCTCGGCGCTGATGCCGCCCGAATCCTTGAAGCCGCGCAGATCGACGATGCACTCATGCGCGACTCCACCGCCGACGATGCCTTCGATGTTCGCGCTGAAGTGGATCTCGAAGTGGGGTGCGAGCCTCGCCGCGACGTAGTTGGCCGCCAGGATTGCCGCCTCCGTCGCGCGGCGCAGGCCTTCGGCACCCATCATGCGGATGTACATCCAGCTGATGGGCAATGCCGCGGCATTGCCCAGCGGTGCCGCCGACACCGCTCCCACCGGCGTCTTGCCGGCTGCGCGGTCCTGAACCGGATCGGCCGGCAGGAAGGGCAGCAGATCCTCCGCCACACACACCGGGCCCACGCCCGGCCCGCCGCCGCCGTGGGGAATGCAGAAGGTCTTGTGCAGGTTGATGTGGCTGACATCGCCGCCGAACCGGCCCGGAGCCGCGATGCCGGCGAGCGCATTCATGTTCGCGCCATCGACATAGACGCGGCCGCCGTGCCGACGCACGACGGCGCAGATGTCCTTCACCTGCCGGTCGTAGATGCCGTAGGTGGATGGATAGGTGATCATGATGGCCGCGAGCGTTGCCGCATGCTGCTGGCACTTGGCCGCAAGGTCGGCCATGTCGACATTGCCCTGCGCATCGCACTTGACCACCACGACCTGCATCCCCGCCATCTGTGCGCTGGCCGGATTGGTGCCATGCGCGGACTCGGGAATGAGGCACACCTTGCGCGCCGCATCGCCACGCGCCTCATGCCAGGCGCGGATGGCGAGCAGTCCGGCATATTCACCCTGCGAGCCCGCATTGGGCTGCAAGCTCACACCCGCATACCCCGTTACTTCGGCAAGCCACAGCCCGAGCTGGCGCGCCAGTTCCGCATAACCTTCCAGTTGTGCAGCGGGGGCAAAAGGATGAACGTTGGCGAATTCCGGCCAGGTCATCGGCAGCATCTCGCTCGTGGCATTGAGCTTCATGGTGCACGAGCCCAGCGGGATCATCGTCCTGTCCAGCGCCAGATCCTTGTCGGCCAGCCGCCGCAGGTAGCGCAGCATCTGCGTTTCGGTGCGGTGGCGGGAAAAGGTGGGATGCGTGAGGAAATCGCTGCTTCGAAGCATTCCGGCCGGCAGCAGCAGGGGAGCGCTGCGGCAGGCCTGCTCCCACGCGGGAACCGCTCCACCGCCGAAGCCCGCCGCGCATGCGGCTGCCCATATGCTCTCGATGACCTCGCGGGTCGTCGTTTCATCGAGGCTGATGCCGAGTGCATCCGCCGCCGCCCGCCGCAGGTTGATTCCACGCTCCATGGCGGCCTGCAGCAGGGCGTCGGTGCTCCGGCCGGTGCGGATCGCCACCGTATCGAATGCATGGCGATTGATCACGCCAATGCCCATCGAGCGCAGGCCTTCGGCCAGAACCGCGGTCAGCTGCGAAACGCGGCGCGCAATCCGCACCAGACCTTCCCGGCCATGATAGACGGCGTACATGCTGGCCACGACCGCAGGCAACACCTGTGCAGTGCAGATGTTCGACGTGGCCTTGTCCCTGCGGATGTGCTGCTCGCGCGTCTGCAGCGCCAGCCGCAAAGCCGGCTTGCCGGCGGCATCGATGCTCACGCCGACCAGGCGGCCGGGCAGATTCCGCTTCCAGTCGTCGCGCGTTGCCATGTACGCGGCATGCGGACCGCCGCAGCCCATCGGCATTCCGAAACGCTGCGTCGTTCCCACGCAGATGTCCGCACCCTGCTCCCCGGGCGGCACCAGCAGGGTCAGCGCCAGCAGATCGGCTGCCACGATGACCAGGCCGCCGCGTCCATGCACGGCCTCACTGATGGCCCGCAGGTCGCGCACTTCGCCATTGACGCCGGGATACTGCAGCAGCACCGCATACGTATCGGCAGTCGCCGCCTCTTCGGCCGGCCCGACAATCACCTCCACATCGAGCGGCCGCGCGCGGGTCTTCAGCACCGCGATGGTCTGCGGCAGCACATCGTCCGCGACGAAGATGCGGCGGCGGGATGCCTCCACGTTCTTCTGTATCCGCAGCGCCATCGCCATCGCTTCGGCAGCCGCCGTCGCCTCGTCCAGCATCGACGCATTCGCGACATCCATCGCCGTGATGTCGGTGACCATGGTCTGGAAATTCAGCAGCGCTTCCAGCCTGCCCTGCGATATCTCCGCCTGATAGGGGGTATAGGCCGTATACCAGGCGGGGCTTTCGAGAATGTTGCGCAGGATGACGCCGGGCGTTGCCGTACCGTAATAGCCCTGCCCGATGCAGCTGGCCAGGACACGGTTCTTCGCGGCGATGGCCCGCAGTTCGTCCAGTGCCGCCGGTTCGCTGGCCGCAGCAGGCAGCCGCGGCGCCTGCGCATCAACGATGGATGCCGGAACAATGGCGTCGATGAGCGCGCGGCGCGACGCGGCGCCGATCGCATGCAGCATCGAGGTTTCATCGGCGGCGGAAAGACCGATGTGCCGGCCGGCAAAGGCAGCGGCCGATTCGGCGTCGGCGCCGATATCAGGGGAGATGGGCATGTTCAAAGCGCTGCGATCAGCTTCTCGTAGGCCGCCCGGTCGAGCAGGGAGTCCGCGTCGCCGGCATCCTCCAGCCTGATCCGGAAGAACCATCCTTCTCCTTCCGGATCGGCATTGGCCAGTGCCGGATCGGCGCGCAGGGCTTCGTTGACCTCGACCACCTCACCCGCCGCCGGCGAATAGAGATCGGAAGCGGCCTTCACCGACTCGATGGCGCCGGCGACTGCGCCCTTCTCCAGTCTGGCGCCGACTTCGGGCAGCTCGACATATACGATGTCGCCCAGCGCGGAGCTGGCATGAGCGGTGATGCCGACCGTGGCCTGCGCCGGATCGGCGTAGTCGAGCCATTCGTGCTCACGCGTGTAACGGATCGTCATTTGCTTTCAGACTCCTGGAATGCGCACATAACGGTGCGGTACGAATGGCAGCGGCGTCACGCGCAGGCCGATGCGGTTGCCCCGGACAACGGCCTGCACCGCGGCTCCGGGCACCGCGGATTCGCGCCGCAGGTAGGCCAGCGCGATGGGCTGGTTCAGCATCGGCGACAAGGTGCCGGAGGTGACACTGCCGGCTTCCACGCCATCCACCATCAGAGATGTCCCGGCACGGACCGGCATGCGGCCATCCACGACCAGACCGACCCTCTTGCGCGCGGGAGGATGGGCAAGCTGGCGCGCGATCACTTCCGCGCCCGGATAGCCGCCGGCACGTTCGCCGCCGGGCCGGCGCACGGGCGGGATGGCCCATGCCAGCCCCGCTTCGACCGGCGTGGTGTCGAGACCGATGTCGTTGCCGTGCAGGCAGAGCCCGGCTTCCAGCCGCAATGTGTCGCGTGCACCGAGACCGGCGGGCACGACTTCCGGCGCGGCGAGAAGCACCCGCGCCAGATCGATGGCACGGTCGGCGGGAACCGAAATCTCGAACCCGTCCTCGCCCGTGTAGCCCGAACGCGTGGCATAGCAGGGGATTCCCTCAATGACGACCGCAGTGCCGCTCATGAAGGACAAGCGCGGCAGCTCCGGCGCATGCCGCTGCATCACGCCGGCCGCGGCCGGACCCTGCAGCGCCAGCAGCGCCCGGTCCTCCAGCAGGGTGATATTGCAGCGATCCCCGATGGATGAGCGCAGATGATCCAGGGCAGCGGCCTTGTTGCCGGCATTGACGATGAGCATCAGGCCGGCATCGCGGCGCACCACCATGATGTCGTCCAGAATGCCGCCATCCGCGGTGGTCAGGAATCCATAGCGTTGCCGGTCGGGCGCCAGCCCCATGATGTCGGCCGGCACCAGCGTCTCCAGCGCGCGCACGGCATCGCTGCCCGACAGCAGCACCTGCCCCATGTGCGAGACATCGAAGAGTGCAGCACGGCTGCGGCAGGCATGATGCTCGGCGATGATTCCCGCCGGATACGACACCGGCATCTGGTAGCCGGCAAAGGGAACGAGCCGCGCGCCGAGTTCCAGATGCAGGGAGACCAGCGGCGTATTCGCCAATGTTGCGGACTGCTGAGAGCTGGACACGGGAAAAGCCCCTGTACACGTCAAATCCATGACATGAACGCGCCGATCCAGGCGCATCCACATCGACCTGACCGTGCTGTCCGCTTTACCTGAGAGATTCGCCTGGCGCCCGGCAAAAGCCCGAGCACCCGCTTGCCCCTTCGGCGGACCTGCTCGAGGCAGGTCTCTCTCCAGCCCGGAACGCCGCATCGGGCGTTAGCCAGTCCTCGTTACCTGAGCGTTCGGCAGGAGTGCAATCCGCCTGCCTTCGCCTTCGGTGGCCCTCAAAAAAAGGGCTCTCTTCTAGCTGCGCGGAAGGATAGCAACTCCCCCCTGCACTGTCATCAGGATGCCGGCCGCGCCAGTGGAATGCATGCCTCCTGGCGGCTAATGTTGCGCGGTTCTTGACAAGCCTGAGGTGCCTTCGATGCTCCGCCGCCACTGCCTTGCCTTGCTGATGCTTCCCCTGATGCTGGCCGGCGCTGGCCTCGCGCCTGCCGCGGATGCGCAACCGTCTTCGATCGACGCCTTCTTCAAGGACTTCACCGACGCCTGGGTGCGCCGCAATCCCAACCTCGCCATCTCCTCGGCCTATTTCACCGGCAAGGAGCAGGACCGCCTCAGCCGAGAGCTCACGCCGCTGACCCGACAGCGCCAGCTCGACAACATACGCATCGCGCGCGCGGGATTGGAGCAGCTCGGCACCTTCGACCCCAATGCCATGACGCCGGCCCAGCGCACCTCGGCCGATGTGATGCGCTGGCAGCTGCAGTCCATCATCGACAACGAACCCTATCTCGACTACGACTTCCCGCTGCAGCAGTTCAGCGGCGCGAACGTGAACCTGCCGAATGCACTGGTCGTCACGCATCCGGTGAAAACACCGCGCGACGCCGAGAACTACATCGCGCGCCTGAAGCAGGTGGACGACCGCATGCACGAGGCCACGGCCACCAGCAGGCGCCAGGCCGCCGCGGGCATCCTGCCGCCGCGCTTCATCCTCGAGGCCACGATCAGGCAGATGCAGCAATTCATCGAGCCCGAACCGGCCGGCAATCCGCTGGCCGCCGAGTTCGACCGGAAGCTGGCCGACGTGAGTGACCTTGCGCCGGCGCGCCGCGCCGAGCTGACCAGGCAGGCCAGCGAGACAGTCCGGCGCGAGGTCTATCCCGCGTGGAAAAAGGCCATCGCCACGCTGCAGTCCCAGCTGTCGAAGGCCACTGATTCCGCCGGCCTCAGCCGCTTCGCGAACGGTGCCGCACTCTATGCGCTGCAGCTGCGCCGCCAGAACACCACCAACCTTACGCCGCAGGAAATCCACGACATCGGCCTGCGGGAGGTGGCGCGCATCGAAGGCGAGATGGATGCGCTGTTCCGCAAGCTGGGTTACACCGAAGGGACGATCGCCGAGCGCGTCAACAGGCTGAGCGCGGAGCTTGCGTACCCCAATGATGACGCGGGCCGCAAACAGATCATGGAGGACATCGAAGGCCTCCTCGCCAAGGCGCTGCAGCGGACCACCACTTCCTTCGACGTGCGCCCCAAGGCGGCAGTGATCGCCCGCCCCTACCCCGAATTCCGCTGGGCCAGCGCCGCGGCCAGCTATACCGGACCGCCGCTGGATGGCTCGCGACCGGGCATCTTCCAGATACCCCTGCGTCCGGGATATATGACGAAGTTCGGCCTGCCAACCCTGATTTTCCACGAGACCGTTCCGGGACATCACTTCCACATCGCGCTGGTGAACGAGAACACCGCGCTGCCGGCGTTCCGCCGCGTCAGTGCGCTGGGCGGATTTGCCGCGTCGGTGGAAGGCTGGGCACTGTATGCCGAGCGTTTCGCCGCCGAGGACGGCTGGTACGAAGGAGACATCGCCGGCCTGCTCGGGCAGTTGAACGGCGCATTGTTCCGCGCGCGCCGCCTGGTCGTCGATACCGGCCTGCATGCGCTGAGCTGGACGCGGCAGCAGGCCATCGACTTCGGCATCGAAGCCAGCGAAGTGGAGCGCTACGTCGTGATCCCTGGGCAGGCCACCAGCTACATGATCGGTCAGCTGGAAATCGTCAAGTTGCGCGACCGGGCGCGTGCCGCACTCGGGGATCGCTTCTCCATCCGCGAATTCCACAATGTCGTGCTCGGCGCCGGCATCGTGCCGCTGTCGCTGCTGGGAACCATCGTGGACCAATACATCGCAAGGACGCTGGGCGCCACCGCCACGCCGGCTGCCTGAAGGCAGTGCTTGCGCGGCAGAGACGCAATGCGCACACTCATCCTCCAGGCTTGCGCCGGCGGCCTGCGGGCACCCGGGGCTTGGGCAGGGGCATGAGCGCTGCGGTTTCGCAGATCAGCTGCCGGAGCCGTTCCTGATCATCCAGCAGTTCATCAGCCACCGGATAGTTCTTCGCACCCGGGTACGGCGGCCGTTGCGGCAGCTGCGGAGCCAGCCGCGCAGCGGCTGCGGAAGGTTTTATGAACAGGCTGTTGTCGCAGGCGAAGGCGACCACCTTGCCGTCCAGGTACAGAGCATATTCACCGAACATCTTCTTGTGCGTGAGCCGGCTGCCGAGTGCGGCCTGCTCCGTCACATAGTCGATGAACTCGCGGTCAGTGGCCATGTGTCATGGCATTCCGGGATTCATGGTAACTCTCGATGAGAGGCTGCAATCGTTCGAATCTCTCCCGGCTTTGCCTGGACCAGACCGCCTCCCGATCGTAAAACTCGGCAAATGCCGGCACGGCCTCCGGCAACAATACCCAGGGCTGTTTTCTCGATACGAAGATATGTACGTCCGGAGCCAGCGCATCGGGATCATCGAGCGTGCCCACCCTGACAAAGCGGGTCAGAGGACCGGAGCCGGCATAGTGGCTCCACACCGCGACCCTGCAGCGGGGGCATCGCGCAATCTTCTGTCCACTGCCGCTCTCGGATGGCGTATCGACAAGCTCCGGTTCGATGCCGAGATTCACCACCTGATCAGATTCGATCATTGCATTCAGTGCAAAGGACGCACCTGACTCGCGCTGGCACCAGCGGCAGTGGCAGCAATGGACGATCAGCGGCGCCGAGGTCATCTGATAGCGTATGGACTTGCAGTCACACCCGCCGAAAACGGGAAACTGAATTGATGGGCGCATGATGTTCCCTCTCACTGACCCCGGGGACCGAACATGATGATACCCATGCCGAGCATTGCCACCGCACTTCCCATCACGTCCCAGCGGTCTGGCCTGATGCCATCTACCTTCCACAGCCAAGCGATGGCAATTGCCACATAGACACCGCCATAGGCTGCATAGGTCCGGCCCGCAGCCGTGGGATGCAACGTCAGCAGCCACGCGAAGAATGCCAGGGATGCCGCGGCCGGCAGCAGCACCCAGGCCGTTGCTCCCTTGCGCAGCCACAGATACGGCAAGTAGCAGCCCGAAATCTCCGCCACCGCCGTGACCATGAACAGACCCAGTGTCGAAAGAAATTTCACAGCGGATGCCTCATGCGACGTACCAGCCCCTGCCCAGCAAAGGAACCGTTGCGCAGGCGGCGCTGCCCTTTGAGTCGGTGCCGGTGAACTGCACTTCGAGAACACCCCCGCGCCTGGCTTTCACGGCCTTGAGAAGCTTCAGAGTTACGCCCTCCAGACCGATCTTGGCGCGCCGGGCTACGTCCGTGCCCGTCTGGCCGGCATAGGTCCCGATGCGCAGATAGACAAAGCGCTGGCCCGGGCGACCCTGGACGGCTGGACCTCGAAGGCGCAAAGCGCCTGTCGCATCGCTACCGACCACCTCCACCTCAAAATCAAAGCAGATGCGGCTCCTCGTCGCGGATGAGGGTTTGACCATTTCGTCCCGGCCGAGCTGAAGCGCCCACAGAATTCCTGGAGGTGGATCTGCGACAATGATGCGCAAGACAAGAGACTCCGCCGAACTTCTCTTCTTTGCTAACTGCAATGCCGAGCTACACATGCGGTCGGGAGGCTTTGAGGGAATCGACGTCCCCTCTCACGATCCTGTCAAGGTGCCTTGTAATATGCTCAATCGGCCAGTCCCACCAGGCAATCCTGACCAATTCAGCGGCTATGTCTGGATCGAACCGACTCCTGATTGGCCTGGCAGGATTGCCGCCGACTATCGAATAGGGGGCAACGTCAGAGACCACCACCGAGCGCGAAGAAACTATCGCGCCATCTCCGATTTTGACGCCGGGCATGATCAAAGACTCATAGCCGATCCAAACGTCGTTGCCAATTACGGTGTCACCCTTGCAAGGAAGGTCACCGGGCTTTGGCATGACTTTCTCCCAGCCATTCCCGAATATCTGAAACGGATAGGTTGAGATACCGGAAAGCTTATGGTTTGCGCCATTCATGATGAACTTGACGCCGCGGGCAATCGCGCAGAACTTGCCAATGATCAATTTGTCGCCGAGGAAGTCGAAGTGATATAGAACATTGCGCTCGAAGTTCTCCGAATCCTCCGGATCATCATAGTAGGTGTAGTCGCCAATCAGGATATTCGGGTTGCGAACCGTGTTCTTGATGAAGCAGACCTGCGGGAAACCCGCCATCGGATGTGGGTCTTCGGGACTAGGGCCATACATTTCGCTGTCTCCCCACGCCTAGCTGCCAAGTTCAGCGGCTGCAAGACGGCCGCTCAGCACCCCGGCACGGCCCGGCGACACCCTCTCCTCACTTGAGCGGCAGATATACATCCGTTATCGCCTCGCACTCCTTCACGGCCGGCCCAACATTGACGTAGTGGAAAACCAGCGGCAATCCTGCCATCTGCTCACCGCTTTGGGGCAACCATTCGTCATAGAGGTACCTGGCGGCTTTGTTGTTGAAACGGGAACCTACGTCTCGAGCCATTGCACATCTCATGGCCGGAATGGTCATTTCGATGATGCCATACGGGTTGGGTTCCACACTGCCGTCGTAGGAGAGGCAGAAGTCGACCCGATATTCAGCAGGATCCGTAGTCCTGGAATCCGTGTAATGCAATCCGTAGCTGCGATATCGCGTCTGGTCCAGAAGGCGGTTTTCCAGCTTCCAGGCAACAAGTTTCCGGACCGCCTCGTGTTCGCCTGAAGGTGGTCCGACATAGCGGATGCCGGCAACTTTGGTCGCCGGAAAAGAAACAATGCTGACCTGCATGTGATGCATCTTCCCGCCCCATCTACGGCCCTGGTCAGTCCACGCCGTGAGGAGGCATCGGCTCGAAAGAATTATCAGGATTTTTTGCGAGGAACGAGGAATTTCTTCCTGCTACTTGCAACCTTGCCGCGCACCACGCAACCCTCCACATGATCATTGACGAGACCCGCTGCCTGCATGAAGGCATAAACCGTTGTCGGGCCCACAAACTTCCAGCCCTGCTTCTTTAGTGCTTTAGAGAGTGCGACTGACTCCCCTGACGTTGATGCAGACTGCGGCGCGGCGGCATGCCCCGGCTGCGGCGCGAATTGCCAGATATAAGCCGCAAGAGAGCCTTCTCGCCTGACCAACTCGACAACACGCTGCGCGTTGTTGATGACAGCTTCAATCTTGCCCCTATGCCGGACAATCCCTTCGTTTGTTAGCAGGCGAGCCACATCCTTGTCGGTAAACTTTGCGATCTTGGTGTAGTCGAAGCCATGAAAGGCTTTGCGGAAATGCTCCCTCTTTGCAAGTATGGTGCGCCAGCTCAGCCCCGACTGAAACCCCTCCAAGCTTAGCTTCTCGAACAAACCAAGGTCATCGTCAACCGGAAAGCCCCATTCCATGTCGTGATAGTGCAAGAATTCAGGTGCAGCAGAGCACCAGCGGCAGCGCGCTTTTCCGTCCGGACCACAGATGGTTGAAGTCATGGATTTTCCTTTACTCGCTGCCGCAACGATTTTCGATGGCGACCTGTTGTGCCAAAGCACTAGATCGCATCTGGGGCATATTCCCGCTATCTAGCGCGCACCTGATCGCCGTCTCAATACAAGGGCAAGCATGAACATGGCAAGCGGAGCCGTAATTGCCCAGGGAGAACCCACAAACAGCAGTGAGGGAGAGTAGGTTGGATAGAAGTACACGAAGCCTATAAGAGGCGTAACCAGGACATTTGCCATGAAGGAGATACGCGCCAATCCCTCTATACCAGTGCGTCCTAAAGCAGGAACAGCGAGAAGAGTGGCAAATCCCATTGATATGTAGCCTGTGGCATCGAAATTCCAGAAGAGAGAGTGCGGCGTCTGGTCGAGAATCCGGACGGCATCGATCTCTCCGCCGAGCTTGGCAGGTATGACGGTCGCAAGCTGAACAACGTAGTTGGCCGTAACAAACACCGCGTAGAGCGCAGTGAAGAACAGCGCCCCATGTGTCCAGAACTGTTTCCCAGGCTCGGTCAAATGGTGAAAGGCCAGCATTTCCAGGATGAAAGGCACGACTATTCCGAGGGCGGCGCCATAGATCAGTATCTCATCGAGTGGAAATCCCAAAGCTCCAGTGACTTGGAGAATCTGGACGATGTCGTATGTAATTGCGGATAGAGCAGCGGCCATGCCGCTCCAGAACCCGACTTTTGCAATAGTCGCGGACATGCCCCCTCCCGGTGTCTCCCAACCCCCAAGTTCGGCGGCTGCGGGCTGACTTTTCAGCATGCGGACGTTCGGTGCCCGACCGGACGCCACCCCGAATCGTCCGAGGCCAGGCACTTTACCATCACGGTCCGCTACGACGCCGGGTCAAGCGCCACCACGCTTCTACGGCTCAGCCAGCGCGCCGGTAGTGCATGGCGACCACGCCACAATGGAGCGGCTTTGCCGAGACCAACTCCAGTCGCCGCGTTTCGGATAGCCCACTCTCATATAGAGTGGGGCCGTGGCCGGCGATCCTGGGGTGGACGAGAAATCTGTACTCGTCGATGAGGTCCAGCCGATCCAACTCAGTCGCGAGCTTACCGCTACCGAGGAGCACCCCGTTCGGGATGGCGTCCTTGAGCTTTTGAATGCCCGTGCGGAGGTCGCCGGAAATGCGGTGGCTATTGGTCCACGAGAAGTTCTGCCGCGTCGACGACACCACATACTTCGGCTTGTCCTCCAGCTTTATCGCCCACTCGCGCATCGCCGGCGACGCCTCCGTGTCGCCGCGCGCGACCGCCGGCCAGTAGCTTTCCATCATCTCATAGGTGACACGGCCCCATAGTATCGCTCCACGCTCGTCCATAAGGCGCGTGAAGAAGGCATGTGTGTCGTTGTCAGCAATTCCCTCCTGGTGATCGACGCAGCCATCTAGAGTAACGTTGATACTAAGAGTCAGGAGTCCCATGCTGTCCTCCGTTCACGATATGGAGCAGGGCTCTATACACAGATCCAGTTCGTGAGGGTGATTATTCTGTCTGTGTCGCCCAGCTACCAGGTCCAGTCCATGGTACGACGGCGCGCCAGCACCTGATCATCACTCGACCGCTGCAACGCGGAGTTAGTCGCTGCATGCACAAGACTGGATACGGGCTCCATAAAGTGGTGGACCTGTTATCGCCCCGGTAGGGTCGAATAAATCTTCACGCCGGGTGCAAACAAATGAAAGTCTTGTTTCTCCTGGGTCCAAAACGCCATCTCGGGACCTCCAGCGGCCGCTGGATCGTCCAGCGCTCCAACCTTCACGATCACGCCGCCTGGTGCCTTTGGAGAGCCAGCTGCAATGTGCACACCGCACTCGCCACGGAATTCTCGAGTGGGAGAGCCGCCTACGGCTTGTCCAGTGACTGGTTTGGGCTGCCCTCTTGTGTAGCGAAACGCTGTTTCTTTCAGACCTATGAAGAGATTGCCCGCGCCACGAGGCGGCGCCAGCTTGAGCGAGTTGTTAGGTGCCAACCGGACGATGTTCCGTGCCGGCACCGGGAGTGAGGAACAGCATAGTGACGGACGCATTGGTTCGCGCCGTGTGCCAGACATTCTTTGGCACAACGACATAAGAACCGGGACTGCTCAGCTGGATAGTCTGCTCGCGGCCGGATTCTTCAAGTATCAGTGTGGCAGTACCCATTAGCAGCATGACCAATTCCTCTCCGGCGGGATGCCTCTCCCACACGGCCCACGGCTCCGAGAAGGTGAAGGCTGACATGAGCCTGCCTTGTTCCAGCTCAGGATGCTCTCCAGCTGTCACCTCTCCCCAGAACGATTCTGACAGGGGAATTGGATTGACTCGCCCATCATCCTGGAAGTGCAGGTAAGTATTTAGAATATCTTTGACGAGACTCACCTTTGCCTCCATTGGCGCCGAACCACCCAGTTCAGCGCCCGGCCGGGCGCCACTTTATGGATCCCAGGCCGCTGCAACGATTTGTTAGCTCCCGCAACGAGATTTCTCATAGTCAGAGCTCTCTTCTGGATGCTTGCATGCATCAAAGAATGCGACGCGCTTTGTGGCTAGAGCTGCCCGAACCTCTTCGCACATCCCGCACTCGCGATCCTGAGAATAGATCTCTATGAAATATCTGCCTTTCTGCTCCTCACTATTGCCGGATTCCACTGTTGAGCTCCACTTCACAACTCCTACTCCACAGTAGTCCGATCCTGCATGTGGGTACCAGTGAGCGACGTCCATGCGAGAAAATCGTCTTACCTCGTTTTCCGGGAGGCCAACCATCTGGATCGTCTTGTCCACCAGTGATCCAAGCTCTCCTCCAATGGATTCCAACGACGCAGCGATCTCTTGCAAAGAGTGCTGCGCGGATGACACCTCTAGTACTGCCCGCGGGCTCATGCACTGATTGCTGGGCGTGCACCCGACCAGCAGAACTGCAACCATCAAAGTTCTCATACGAAGACACATGACCGGCACCTAACTACCCAGCTCAGCCGGCGGCGACGCCGTCCGCCGCAGCGCAGGACTAGGCGTCGTCACCCTGTCAATGCTGCGTAACGACGATGGGAGCTCCCCTAGTAATGATCATCGTATGTTCGTACTGCGCCGACAAGTTTCCTTTTGCGCATGCCAGCGTCCAGCCATCTGAGGTTTCAGCAGCGATACGACTTTTGGTTGAGAGGAAGGGTTCAATGGTGATGACCATTCCTTCCTTCAGGATGCGCCTGTCCGACGGGTCGAAGTAGCCGGCAATGTACTCCGGCTCCTCATGCAGAGAGCGGCCTACACCATGACTCCCAAGGTTTTCAATGATCTTGAAGCCATACGCCTTCGCAGTGCGCTCGATTGCAGCTCCGATTGCGTTGATCGGTTGGCCGGCCGTGGCGCTTTTCATCGCTTCTGCGAGCGCCATGCGGGTGGCGTGGCAGAGACGGGTCTTCTGCGGATTGGTCGGAGGCACGACGGTCGTTCCCCCTGTGTCGGCGAAGTAGCCACCGAGCTCTGCCGACACATCGACGTTCAGAACGTCACCGGCGCGAATGACACGATCACCAGGAATTCCGTGTGCAGCCTGTTCATTGATGCTGATGCATGTTGCGCCAGGGAAGTTGTAGGTCAGTCTCGGGGCGGACCGTGCACCATGCTGCTCCAGCAGTCGCTCTCCCAGGAGGTCCAGATCACGAGTCGTCATTCCGGGCTCTGCCGCCGCAAGCATTTGGTCCAGCACCAGCGAGACCACTCTGCCAATTCGCTTCAGGCCTTCGACGTCGTCTTGAGTTCCGATGGTCATGCTGGCACCTGGTGGTGGACGATAGTTTTGGGCAAGGTGATCATGACACAGCCAATGGCAAGACCTTCACCAGGAACAACCGACGCCGCGGCTTGCGGATTGCGCATCCCGTGTGGAGCGAGTTGCAAAGCGGTGGCCAACGACGCCCAACTACCAAGCTCAGTGGCCGCTTGGCCAGGCACTTTGTCGTTCACGGACCGCTGCAACGCAGAGTTAGGCGACAAGCGCAGCACTGAAAGAGGGGATCTTGACGCACCTCTAACCACGCAGCTGCTCCATGAGAGCACCAAGCTTGGCTTTGCTCTGTGGTGACAGCGCCTCCCCGAAATGCCAGCACTGCCTAAACGTGTCTGCAAATTGGGGATTCGACCGTGCCAGATCCTCCACTCGAGGGAAGACTGCATCAAAGTGCTGCTCCAGTAGGTGCTCAAGCAGACATGTGGCAACGGCCGCTTGAAGATCCAGATCATCGCTACAACCCCACCGCGCTGTGAACCCCCACACCTCGTCGGGAGATGTAGGAATGAACTCTGCCACATCAATGATGGCCTGCCACCGCGGATCAGATTCACCGTCTGGAGCAACCCGACCAGGCAAGAGTTCTTCCGCAGCTCTAATCGCAGAGGTAACGCTCACAAGTCGCCTAACTACCAAGTTCAGCGGCCGAGCACTTTATGTGTCCCGGACCGCTGCAACGCAGAGTTATGCGTCACGGGGTGTTGCCTTGTTTCTGGAGGACAGCAACGCCTGATCCAAAAGGCGCTCACCGCGCACGACATGAAGGATATGAACACGACCTTTCTCATGCCTGTAAATCGCTCGGCACGGCGGTTCTACGATCTGGCGGTACCGCCATCCTTCAAACTCAGGCAGCTTGGAACCACTTAGGGGATGCTCGGCGAGTTGTCCGACATGCTCAACAACACGCTGGACCAAATCCCTTGCCGCGGCAGGATTATCCAAGGCGATGTAGTCTGCAATCGCCTCTAGGTCACTCAGGGCAGGCTCCGTCCAGACTACTTCAGCCATCGCGACAGGCGCTGTTTAGCCTGAGTGTGAGTGACAGTACGCCCTTCCTCAATGGCCTTCTCGCCACGTGCGATGCCTTCCAGAAGCTTCATGCGCCGCTGAAGCAGCTCGTAGCTTTCTACATCGACCAAGTAGGCGCTAGGCAAGCCGTGCTGAGTGATAAGAATAGGCTCGCGGCTGCGCTCGACATCGTCGAGCAGCTCCGTGGCCTGACGCTTAAGGGTTGTGACGAGTTCCGTACGCATGGAATGATACTAAAGTATCACTCCGAATGGCGCAAGCGCAGTGACGCATAACGCCTGAATTAAGCCGCCTTGCGAAGCAAGGCCGGCTTGAATGAATTGTTAGGGCGCACCCGCGATCAGCTGACCACCCCAGTCCGACGGATCGGTGTCCGCGATGGACTGGGAAAAGGTCCATGAGTGACCCGCTAAATCTTGCGCAGTGTACTGCCGCTCGCCGTACGGAAAAGTCATGGGCGGGCTTGAAATACTTGCGCCAAACTGGACCGCTCTTTGGTAATGAGCGTCCACGTCCCTGACTCGTACCATGACCGATGCGATTCCGAGAGCAGGATGGGCTTGGATGGCAACTATTGACCCGCTCCCGATGAGAATTTGCGAGCGATGGCTGTGAATCCGCAACCGCTCGGAGAAGCCGAAGGCGGCGGAGAGCCAGGCAACAGCCTCGCCAATGTCACGGTAGGGGAGCTGCGGAATCACGTCACCAGGAGGCATGGATCGGTTGTTCATGACAATTTCTCCAGTGCGCTCTAACTACCAAGCTCAGCGGCCACCCGCCGGCGGTTGGAGCGCGCAGGCGGTGCACAATTACCCTGGCGCTGCCCGCGCGCCAGCACTTTATCCATACCAGACCGCTGCAACGCAGAGCTAGGCGGCTCTAGACGACATGTCAGTTCTGACATATACTCCTGCTCATGAGCCCGAAAGACAAACCTCTGTTGTGGCCCATGGTGAGGCCAAGAGCCCACCTTTGTCACGCGAGGGGCGCCTCGAGATCGGCTATTTGTTACGGCGTCTACAGAAAGGCGAATCGATTGGTATGCCAGCCTCACGGCCCATGCCACCAGTCGGGCCCAGGTGCCACGAGCTGCGGATCATTGACTCGGCAGGAAACTAGCGACTGATGTATCGCATCGACACTGACGCCATCGTAATTTTGGAAGTCTTCGCCAAGAAGACTAGAGCTACGCCCAAGGCGATTATTGCGACGTGCCAGAAGCGACTGAAGGAGTATGACAATGCGAGCAAGCAGGCGCCGAAGCCTCGCCGCTAAGGGCTGGGTTGCGGGAGATGCCAAAGACTTCCTTGGTCTGAGCAAGGAGGAAGCGGCATATATTGAGCTTCGCATAAAGCTGGCGGATGGACTCAAGTCCAAGCGCCAATCGAAAGGCGTGACGCAGTCGCAACTGGCGGAAGTGTTGAGCTCTAGCCAGTCGAGGGTTGCAAAGATGGAGGCGGGAGATCCGACAGTGTCTCTGGATCTGCTCGTGAAGTCGTTGTTGGCGCTGGGTACGTCGCAGCGCCAGTTGGCTTCGATCATTGCGGGGCGCTGAGGAGCCGCCTAACTATTAAGCTCAGCGGCCGCACGCCGACAGTTGGAGCGCGCAGGCGGCGCAGAATTACCCCCGCGCTGCCTGCGCGCCTGCACTTTATCGTTCACGGACCGCTGCAGCGCAGAGCTAGGCGGCACTTGCGAGAGCCTTCTTGTGAATCTCTCTCAGCCGTTCTAGAGCAGTTTATCGTTCACGCGGCTACGCTCGAGCGATTTGTTAGACGGCCGCAGCACCGGTCATGATAGCGGTCATGAATCGGCCGCTTTACCATCTAGTCTTAGCATATTGTTGGTCATCCTACGCGCATGGCTGGAAGCTCTTAGCTGCTCATCTATTGGTAGTTCTGTTGCATATGCCATTATCGTCTCATTCACGCAGTGCCCTAGAAGTAGGGACAGTCCTGAGATGTAGCTCCTGCGACGCGCCAATTGTCCTTCTTCTGACGTTGGCATATCAGGCTGCCACATACCCAGCCCAAAAGCCGCTCCGAAGAATGTTCCATGGGCAATCTCTGATGCGTGCCGGTAGACCACAAGCAGGGTCGATCCAAGTAGAGCGGCCGTATTCCCCTTAAAGTGAAGGTCAATGACCTCAATTCTTTCTACTAGAGACTCGGGAGTCCAAGAAGTGATTTCTCTACCTTTCTTCGTCGTGAAATCTCTCAGTGATTCTTCTAGCTTCTCGGACAGAAGCTGATTATCTGCGCCACCCCATTTCAAACTGATCTTCAGGCTATTGATCGACAATTCTCTCGCCATGTCTCGGTGGGTCTTCTGAAGTGCGTGCCGTAAAGCTTTATCTGCGATTGCATCCCCTTTGGACAAGACAAAGAGGACATTGACAATGGTTTCGAATATTGCCCTGGCTAGCACGAGGGAATCACGCATCTTCGTTTCTCGAGACAACAGGTAGATAGACTCGCAGCTATCTGCGATGCAATTGGTCAATAGAGAAGCCACAACCCATCGAGACCCAGGACCTTTAGTCGCGTCACCAATAGTTCCTCTAAGAGCAATCGATTGGGCCAGCAGGTAGAGGCTAAGGTCTTCTAGAGCCTCGGCGGTACCCAGGCTAGTATGAACACGCGACTCCTTCTGGATTTTTGCGTTGATCGGCATTGGCCGCCTAACTATTAAGTTCAGCGGCGGCACGCCGGCGGTTGGAGCGCGCGGGCGGCGCAGAATTACCCTCGCGCTGCCCGCGCGCCAGCACTTTATCGATCCCCCGCCCGCTGCAACGCAGAGTTAGGCGCCCAAGCTTAGTTCTTAAGATGTAATTCTCACGCTCGAACATCTGCCGCACAGGAGAACCGCCTAGAGAATGTACGAACTTAAAACTCGCCAAGTGTTGTCGGCGCCGTCACGAAGTTTAACCGACGTGCCCACCAGAGCTTCCAGTCTCACAAGTCGCATGTTGACTCCCAACCTAGCCTCTGGTCCAAGATAGCCAACGGGCTCGTGGTATACAAATGACCCGCAGTGTCTGCAACGGAACCATTTCAGAACACCTCGCCCCCAAACGTAGCTTTCAAGGTCCCGCTTGCGTGAGAGAAAGTTGAGCGTGCGACGCTTGTAGTACGCGAAGAAAGGATCAACCTGGCAACAATAGGAGCAGTTGCATCGGGTTATCACCTTCGGTCTGCGCGGAAGCTCTAGTCCTACCATCCCGCAGTGGCACTTGGCGACGATCTTTGCGCGGCTCACAGGCGCCTAACTATTAAGCTCAGCGGCCGCCCGCCAACGGTTGGAGCGCGCAGGCGGCGCAGAATTACCCTCGCGCTGCCTGCGCGCCTGCACTTTATCCTTCACGGACCGCTGCAGCGCAGAGTTAGACGACATGCTTACGGGTCTTGGGCACGGACCTTCTCAGCACTTCAGCCATGCGCGTCTGCCACCCCGGCCCGGTGGACTTCCAGCCGGAGATCACCTCTGGCGGAAGCCGCAGTGACAGTAACTGCTTCGGATTCTCCAGCGGTGGCCGACCCCGGCGGATCAGTTTGGACCCTTTGTACAGGTCCGCTCCAGCAATCCACTCGGCGGTGATCTCGGGCGCCTCGTCTCTATCCACGGATTTGCGTGCGGTACGCTTTGGCTTCGCGCTCATGACAGTGCCTCATACTGATAATTCGTCTGGCGGTACCTCGCGGCGTCCAAACGAACACGACTAGTCTTGCATCGAGCCAGCCGACCGTAACGAATCGGGGCTCCCCGTAGTCAAAGCGATCGTCTGAGCGAGTGAAATGAAAGTCAGCAAAGATCTCTTTGGCTCTGCGCATATCCAACCCCCGCTCCTGCAGCGTTCGCTGCCGCTTATCGGGGTCGTAGGTGATACGCATAAATTAGTGTAGCTACGATATATACGCACGTCAAATAGTACGCCACGCCTATGCGCATGTCGGCTAACTACCAAGTTCAGCGGCCGCCCGCTGACATCTATAGCGCGCAGGCGGCGCAGAATCACCCTCGCGCCGCCTGCGCGCCAGCACTTTATCGTTCACGGACCGCTGCAACGCAGAGTTAAGCGACTGGCCCCAACCTGAGAGAAAGTGCATCTGGATGTCTTGCCATATGGAACGCGGCAACCACACTCGCCTCCTCCGCGCCCAAGACGAAGAACAGGGCGTAGGGGAACCTGCGAGTAATCGCGCGACGCACAAGCTCATCGATGAGCGCGAAGCTCAAGGGTCTCAGTTCAATGGCTTGCAGGCACCGAGACACTTCCTCCATGAACTCGCGACCTAAGCCGGGACACTGCTGTTCATACCACGTGAACGCCTGGAGGAGATCGGCCTCCGCCTCCGGGCGAATAATCAGCCGCATTAACGGCTGCTCAGGATGCGAGCCTTAACCTCAGACCAAGGTGAGCCAGCCTTTGGGTCGCGCCGGTACGCTTCGAGCCGGCGGTCCAGTTCGGCCCGTTGGGCCTCCGTAAGCTCAACCCGGTCAGGCACTTGGGCGATGCTGTCCCATATGTCACCTACCAGCTCAAGCCGCTCCGAAACCGGCAGCTCCAGAACATCGGACAGGCGGATGGGCTTCATAGCCAGACTTTACCATCCCAGGCGTAGCCCGCAAATTCAACGCTCCAGTCGCCTAACTACTGAGCTGAGCGGCGGCGGGACGGCACGTCCCGCCGGGCACTTTATGGATG
Organism: Steroidobacteraceae bacterium; assembly: GCA_049841155.1. Lineage (GTDB taxonomy): Bacteria > Pseudomonadota > Gammaproteobacteria > Steroidobacterales > Steroidobacteraceae > ZC4RG30. The sequence continues at coordinate 50,718 of JASGHI010000001.1, read as the reverse complement.
CTATGGGCGATGACCGACCGAGCCAGCACAGCGCCACCCCGTCCGCTCCAGTGATAAGTTATGCCGCTGGCGTTCGGGGCGCGCATTCTTCTTGCCCTCGGTTTTTGCACCCAATCGCTCCTCTCTCCCGCGCGCCAGTGAACAGCGCTACTGACGATGATGCGACCACCGCCGTAGCGGCGCAACGCGAGGCACCTATCCGTTTCCTGGCGGTTTCCTAGCTATGCTCCAAGGTGCCCTGTCCCTGGGGTAGGTGACGTCAGAGGACATAACCCGGAGACCGTTGCCCGATCCGCCTCGCACTTTATCGATGACCGTTTTCGACCCACGATCGCGACCCGGTTCTAGGGTGATGGGCGCACAAGGTCAGCGGGTGATGCGGCGGGGCGCTTCCACTTCGTCGATAGCACTACACCTGAGCGCCGTGGACAACACGCACCGACGCGGGCTTCTTCTGCTGCTCCTTACACCAGCACTGCGTTAACTACGCCTCCTCTCTTGCGGCATAACTACCAAGTTCAGCGGCGGCACGCCTGCGCGTCCAGCGCGCGGGCGGCGCAGAATCACCTTGGCGCTGCCCGCGCGCCAGCACTTTATCGTCACCCGACCGCTGCAACGCAGAGTTAGGCGCCATTTGTCGCAAGCCTCCTCTTTAGCCACGCGCGAAGCCAGCTCCATATGCTGACAGCAACAAGCTGGAACCTTCCCTTCGGATCCATAGCAGCAAATCGGTCAACTGGAGGGCGAAGGTGGATTGTTGCCTTTAGGCCCGTGAACGTAGCTTGAACGTTGTTCTTGCCCATCGATGGCAGTGATTCATATAGATTGTTTACCGTCGCCTCATCCAAAGCTGCGTCGATCTGGTGCGCGAAGCGGTTTCGAAGACTCCCTATTGCCTTAAGAGCCGGCCCCCAACTGGCGTCGAGACCAAGAGCTAGCGCCAGACCGACGGTTTGGTCGTAGTCCAGATTAAGACGTTTCAAATGCTCCGGGCTCGGCGTTAATTTCTCCACTATCGAGTTGAGAGCACTTTCGATGTGAATATGGGCACGAACGACAGAGCCCAGATGGTCTTCTCGCGCGAGATCATCCGAAAAGATTCCGATTTCTGGAGAATCCGGCATTGAGGTGTCCATGGCGCCTAACTACCAAGCTCAGCGGCCGCCAGCCAGCGGTTGGAGCGCGCAGGCGGCGCAGAATCACCCTCGCGCTGCCTGCGCGCCTGCACTTTATCGTTCACGGACCGCTGCAGCGCAGAGTTAGGCGGCATCACGGAAGATGTGCCTCCGAATCTCCGGAAGCACTGATACTCGAGGGATCTGAGAATGCATCTAGGATCTCCGATGCCCAGCCGGCGTTGGCAATTGAGATGGCAACCGTCGCGTCACAGCCTTCCGAATAGATGCCAGCCGGCCACGTGCAATTCAGGACGAACCATAAAGCTTCTTGCAAAGAGTCTGTGTCATGCCAGGTTGTCATGATTACTCGATCGTCAATGGGCTCCGGATGCAGGAGCACATCAAATGTATCAATGATGTCATGAACGCGTTCGCAATCGCTGCCCCACGTTGATACGTAGACTGCCCCAGCTTGCAGCAGCTTTCGAGCAAGAGCCGCGATTTCTTCGTCTGAGACATCTCGAGCATCCCAGGCAAGGAGGCACACGAATCGGGCACTTTGAATAGCGAATTTTCGAGGAAGCTCTGACGCTGATTCGATAGCCAATACGTAGAGGTCTCGTTCAGAGCTCAAGTCGTGGCCAACGAGCTTTGTATTGAGTTCCATGCCGCCTAACTACCCAGCTCAGCGGCCGCCCGCCTGCGGTTGGAGCGCGCAGGTAGCGCAGAATTACCCTCGCGCTGCCTACGCGCCAGCACTTTATTTTTCACGGACCGCTGCAGCGCAGAGTTAGGCGTGCTTTGCACCTCATTCTCCGCGCAATGCCAGTATTCCCGTGTATAGGTACCCATCAAGTCTGTATGACCATAGAAGCAGGACATCTTCTCCCTGAGACTCCTTCGATTCCCTAAAGAAAGCCCCAAGCGGACGTTCACCAGAAATGCTCTCTCCTGGAGCCAACGTTTGTGGGGGATGCTCACTTACTAAGCCCCCCACGTAAGGAACGATCGGCAAGACACGTCCTGACAGAAGCACGCCTGTCATCTCAATTCTCGAATCTTCAGTCCATGGCAATGCATTTGTATCTATTGATATGGGTTGATCCCACACATTCGTTAGCCTGAACTTTACCGCTGAATCCCGCGAAGAAGCGTCGGTTAGCTCTGCCACGACGCTTAGAGGGGCCTCTAGCTGCCGAGAAGCACCAAAGATATCCTCCGCAAACCTTGACAGTCCGATGTGAGGTTCTTCAGAGATCGCGACATCTGAACCGCCTGAGTCCGAACAAGCAGCACAACTGGCAACAAGGATAGCTAGCGGAATATTTCGACAACGCATCGGCGCGCCTAACTACCAAGTTCAGCGGCGGCACGCCTGCGCGTGGAGCGCGCGGGCGTGCAAGGCTTGTCCACGGCACGACCGCGCGCCTGCACTTTATCGATCTCCGACCGCTGCAACGCAGAGTTAGGCGACGTGGTTTCTACGGGCACGACCACTCTAGTTCCTTCGACAGGCTGTCGATATCGCCGGCCAATATGCTGCTCCAGGCATCTGCCACCGCCATCAAGGCAGCGAGGAGAGTATCGTGCAAGAGCGTGTCATTTGGGCTTGAAGCTCTCAAGGCCGCCAGAACATGCAAGCCTTGGGACACGATGTGTGACATCCAATACTGTGCATCAGCGATCACCTGCGCATTTGGTCGAGGCTCTACTTGTTCGCTTGGAACGCCGCCGTTGGCTGCTCGATTTATAACCTCTAGGCATTCGAGAATGGAGTTTCGCTGCACCCTGACGAATGACGCATCGAGAATACGCTTGGCACCAGTGGCTACTCGAAGATCACTGGCGTGATCGTCAAACCCAAGATTCTGAAGTCTTTGGATCGCCTCTGAGGCTTCCATGTTGCGTCGCCTAACAGCCAAGTTCAGCGACGGCACGCCGACGCTCTAGCACGCGGGCGCGCCAGCGCCCGAGTAATGCATGATGGCTCGGCCGCCCGCGGCCGAGCACTTTATGTGTACCCGTTCGCTGCAACGCAGAGTTAGGCGGCAGTCGCCGGCCACGTGCACTTTCTGAAGGCACGCGAATCGCAGCGATGCGACTGGATGCTTGCGACGTCATGAGCGATGCTATGAAGTGTAGTTATCGAACTCCCAGAGGAGTTCTCGATTGAGAACGTTTGCGACCTCGCTCCAAGTGGGTTTGGATGCGTGCGCGATGAGTCTCTGCACCATTCTCTCTGTTTCGGTCCACGAGAACTCGTCCAAGACCAAGAGCCCACGACCCCAGTGGCCGCCGCCCCGCGCCGCCAACCATGTGGGCGTGACTACTGAGAAAGCGAAATTCTCAGCGCCAGGAGCCCCTCTCGGTCCGATAGAGGCGTTGAGCACCACGCGACAATTCTTGGGATCCGGCGGCAATTCATCTGTAGCCAGATCCGAAAATGTTATGGAGTGTAGATGAGCAGAAACCATGAGTCTGCCGCCTAACAGTAAAGTTCAGCGGCCGCCCGCGTGCGCTTCAGCACGCGGGCGCGCGGCGCCCGATAGGGCGCTGCGCTCAATCGCCCGCGGCCGAGCACTTTATCGACCACGGTCCGCTGCAACGCAGAGTTAGGCGCCCGACTGTGAGACATCCTTGAGCACCTTCTTGCCGCACCCGCCACAACGACCCGTGGCCATTGCAATTTCGTAGGATTCACCTCTATAGATCTTCCCACAGTCACGGCAACGCAATCCCATCGCCAACAGTACTACACGATCGAAGTAGATCAGGATCGTGAACATCCAAGCCATGACGGCAACGGCGACAACCGTATCGGCCGTAGAGCTCAGGCCAGGTAGAAGATCACGCTTCCATATTATGACTGGCGCCAGATACACGATGCCGGGCAGTAGTGCGACCAGTATCCAGAGAAAACCGCGCCTCTTACCAGCACGGTGTCGCTCCAAGAACTCTCGACGGGACGTGGGGAATTCCATAAAGCGCCTAACTACCAACTCCCGCGATAACGCGTCACGTGAATACTGATCACCAAGCACGAAGTAGGGAGAAACAGGTTTCCCTGCCCGACGAGTAATTGATTCCGAACTCGTCGCCATCACCACCTGGCCACCTTGCCAAGGGAAAAGTCGGTCTCCCACGGAGTGCGTGCAGAAGCGCTTTCAGGGCACACCTCCCTTCCAAGCCTTGCTGCTTGGTCGATGAGATCATAGCGCCGAAAGGCGTGCTACGTGAAACCTTGGATAGCGCCTAACAGCCAAGTTCAGCAGCCGCCCGCGTGCGTTTCAGCACGCGGGCGCGCGGCAGGGCGCTGCGCTCCATCGCCCGCAGCCAAGCACTTTATCGTGAACGGTCCGCTGCAACGCCGAATTAGGCGCTTGGCTCACAGCTTGACCGAAGAGAGGCCAGGAGTGATGCTCGGAAGGCCCCATTCAAATTCCCACGTTACCGTGTTGGCGCCGTCGCTACAGCGCGACTTGATCTTCTCAAAGAGCGGCTGTTGGTGTGCAGCGCCCACAATAAGCACGCCTTTCTTGAACGAGGTAGAGCTCGCGTACCTTTCAACACCAGAGATCATTGCAGATTCCCTTAGATCGTTCGTTCGGGTCCAAAGTGCGTGAAGATCTGTGAGCGTGGAGTCACCCGCGGCCTCAACCGTCGCCTGTATCTCTCGACGCAATGCGACCTGAATTCGAGCGCCTACCGAGCTATTAAGGTACGCAAAACCACCACGTTCGAGGTGCTGGCGACTCAGCGAGTGCAGCTGACAGTAACGCGGACTCGCGCCTTCCAGTCTTTCGAACATCTCGTCGATCTTCGGCTTGAGTTCAGCGGCCTCAAGATCCATGTCTACAGGAACCACCTCTACCTCATTGCTCTTGCGATAGTGCATGACGGCTGCTGATTCGAGAGTGCCAAAGGAGCCATCAAGAAATGCGGAGAAGTTTGCCGGAGAAAGTTCTAGGAAAATCACGTCCGGTCGAAGTTGTTCAAGAAGCCAATGTAATTCTCCGGCCGTGGCCCTACCAGCCTCGTGGTGAACGCTACAGACAATTAACACATGGGCCATGTCTCTCGTCGCGTTGGATTCGGCACTGCCGCCGATGAATGTTGAAGATACGGAGCTCAGACGTTTCATGGCGCCTAACTCTTAATTAGATCGCCGAAATCGCGGTCAAATTTTGCCGCACATTGCCGAATAACATGACTTTCCCCTCCGGCATGTTCTTGTTTTCAATGGTGCACGGAGCAAGAAATGTCGTCAAAACATTCCGATGTGGAATCCGGGGGGTCCGCTAAAGCACGACTGATGGATCTGGTGCGCGAGGCGTTGCGCGTCCGCCACTACAGTTACCGCACCGAGCAGGCTTATGTTGGATGGATTCGCCGCTTCATCTTTTTCCACGGTAAGCGGCATCCGGAAACGATGGGCGCAGATGAAGTCCGGGAGTTCCTGTCATGGCTGGCGCGCGATCGGGATATTGCGGCCGCGACCCAGGCCCAGGCGCTTGCAGCCATCCTGTTCCTCTATCGCCATGTGCTGGGCCGGGATCTGCCCTGGATCGATGACGTGGTTCGCGCCCGCCGGCCGAAGCATTTGCCGGTCGTGCTCACGCGTGAGGAAGTTCGCCAGCTGCTGGGAGAGCTGCAAGGAGAATATTGGCTGGTCGCGAGCCTGCTCTACGGCAGCGGGCTGCGTCTGGGTGAGGCGCTTCGCCTGCGCGTGAAGGACCTTGACCTGCCGCAGCACCAGCTGGTCGTCCGCAGCGGCAAGGGCTCCAAGGACCGTGTCTCGATGATTCCCGTACGGCTGGTGGAGCCGCTGCGCGCCCAGCTCGGGAAGGTCCGGATGGCCCACGTTGAGGCCATTGCCCGCGGCTACGGCGGGGTGGAGCTGCCTTACGCGCTGGAGCGCAAGTACCCGCGCGCGCACCTGGAACCCGCCTGGCAGTACCTGTTTCCGATGGCAAGGCCGTCGCGCGACCCTCGCAGCGGCGCATGGCGCCGTCACCACATGCTGGAAGACACCATGCAGCGGCAGGTGAAGCAGGCCCTGCGCCGCGCGCAGATCACGAAGCCGGCCTCCTCCCACACGTTGCGCCACAGCTTCGCCACGCACCTGCTTGAATCCGGTGCCGACATCCGCACTGTCCAGGAGTTGCTCGGTCACGCCAGCGTAAAGACCACGCAGATCTATACTCACGTACTCAACCGGGGCGGGCATGCAGCGAAAAGCCCCCTCGACAGGCTCTTTTGATGACCGGCTGAGTTAGCATACGGCCCCATATACGAGAATAATCAAGCACACTCCGGTACTCACCACAGAAAAACCGTTTTATGAATAAAACAAACGATCCCGCTGAAGCAGCTCTGCGCGACGCCGCTCTCGAATACCACCGCCAGCCGGTGCCCGGAAAGATCTCGCTGACACCGACCAAACCGCTGACGAACCAGCGCGATCTGTCGCTGGCCTATTCGCCCGGCGTGGCCTACCCCTGCCTCGAGATCGAGGCGGATCCGGGTACGGCCGCGGCCTACACCTCCCGCGGCAACCTGGTGGGGGTCGTGACCAACGGCACGGCGGTGCTGGGCCTGGGCGACATCGGCCCGCTGGCGGCCAAGCCGGTGATGGAGGGCAAGGGCTGTCTGTTCAAGAAATTCGCCGGCATCGACGTGTTCGACATCGAGCTGGCCGAGCGCGACCCGGATCGCCTGGTGGAGATGATCGCGGCGCTGGAGCCGACGCTGGGCGGCATCAACCTGGAGGACATCAAGTCCCCCGAGTGCTTCGAGATCGAGCGCCGCCTCACCGAGCGCATGAACATCCCGGTATTCCACGACGACCAGCACGGCACGGCCATCATCTCCGCGGCTGCCGTGCTCAATGGCCTGCAGCTGGTGGGCAAGGACATCGGCGCGGTGAAGCTGGTGATGTCGGGTGCCGGCGCCGCGGCCATCGCGGTGCTGAACCTGCTGGTGGCGCTGGGCCTGAAGCGCGAGAACGTGTGGGCCTGCGACTCCAAGGGACTCATCTATGAGGGTCGCGGCGATGTCTTCAACCCGGAAAAGGCCCGTTATGCGCAGAAGACCTCGCTGCGCACGCTGAAGGATGCGATGCCGGGCGCGGACGTGTTCCTCGGCTGCTCCACGGGCGGGGTGCTGACGCAGGAGATGGTCAAGGGCATGGCCTCGCAGCCCATCATCCTGGCGCTGGCGAACCCGGAGCCGGAGATCCGCCCGGAACTGGCCAAGGCCGTGCGGCCGGACTGCATCATCGCGACGGGACGCTCGGACTATCCGAACCAGGTGAACAATGTCCTGTGCTTCCCGTACATCTTCCGCGGCGCGCTGGACTGCGGCGCCACGCGGATCACGGACGCGATGAAGCTGGCCTGCGTGCACCAGATCGCGGACCTCACGAAGGAGCCGGTGGGCGAGGAAGTAGCCCATGCCTATGCGGGCCAGGATCTTTCCTTCGGCAGCGAGTACATCATCCCCAAACCTTTTGATTCGCGGCTCATCCTGAAGATTGCGCCGGCGGTGGCGGTGGCGGCGGCGGCCTCGGGCGTGGCCACTCGCCCCATCGAGGACCTGGAGGCCTATCGCGCACACCTGGCGCGCATGTTCACGCACACGGGCATGCTGATGCGGCCGGTGTTCGGCGCCGCGCAGGCTTCGCCGCACAAGCGCATCGTCTACGCCGAGGGCGAGGACGTGCGCGTGCTGCGCGCGGCGCAGATCGCGCTGGATGATGGCATTGCCACGCCCATCCTCGTCGGGCGTCCCGCAGTGATAGAGGCGCGCATCGCCAAGGCCGGACTGCGCATGAAGCTGGGCCAGGACGTGCCGTTCGTGGATCCGGATGATGATCCGCGCTTCCGGCAGTACTGGCAGGCCTACCACCACATCATGGGGCGCCGCGGCGTGAGCCCGGATGCGGCCAAGGCCGCGCTGCACCGCTCCACCACCACCATCGCTGCGATGATGGTGAAGCTGGGCGACGCGGACGGCATGCTCTGCGGCCTGCATGGCCGCTTCGATGCGCATCTGGAGAACATCCGCGACATCATCGGGCTGCGCGCGGGCGAGACGGCGCTGGCCACGCTCAATGCGCTGACCATAGACAAGCGCAGCCTCTTCATCGCCGACACCTATGTGAACGAGATGCCTTCGGCGGAACTGCTGGCCCGCATCGCGCTGCAGGCGGTTGCGCAGGTGCGCCTGTTCGGCCTGCCGCCGAAGGTGGCCTTCCTGTCGCACTCCAACTATGGCTCGTCGCGGCGCGATTCGGCCAAGCGGGTGCGCGAGGCCTACGAGCTTTTCAAACGGGCTGCACCCGAAGTGGAAAGCGATGGCGAAATGCACGGCGATGCCGCGCTGATGGAGGCCATCCGCCGCAACAACCTGATGGACAGCAGCCTGTCGGGCGAGGCGAATATCCTCATCTGCCCGAACATCGATGCGGCCAACATCCTCTACAACGTGCTCAAGGCTCTCGGTGGCGAGGGCATCACGGTGGGACCGGTGCTGATGGGCGCGGCCCAGCCGGCGCATGTGGTCACGCCTTCTTCCACGGTGCGGCGTGTGCTGAACATGACGGCGCTCACCGTTGCGCAGGCGGGGCTGGGCGCCGTGGCAAAGCCTCGCTGAGGTGCATCGGGCGCGTCACCGATTGCGGTGATGCGCCCGCGCCGCTGACGCGGCTGATGGCTTCGGGAAAATCAGTGCGCGGCGACCGCCGCGCGCTTCAGCCGCGCGTCTTGCGCAGCTTCTGGATGATCTTGAGCTGCTCGGCCACGCGCGACAGTTCGGCCAGTGCCTCGGCCTGCTCCATCTTGTCGACCTTGCCGGCCAGCGCCTCTTCAGCACGCTGCTTGGCGGCCAGTGCCGCGGCCTCGTCCAGGTCATGGGCGCGGATAGCGGTGTCGGCGAGGATGGTGACGTGGTTGGGCTGGATCTCCAGCGCACCGCCGCCGACGAACACGGACTGTTCGCCCTCGGCGGTCTTCACGCGCACTTCGCCGGCCTTGAGCAGCGACAGCAGCGGCGCATGCCGCGGCGTGATGCCGAGCTCGCCTTCCTTGGCCGGCACGAAGACCATCTCGGCCTCACCGGCGAAGATCTCGCCTTCGGCGCTGACGATGTCGACTCGGATGGTCTTGGCCATGTGCGTTTCCTTTCGGCGCTCTTAGTTCAGCGTCTTGGCCTTCTCTACGGCCTCATCGATGGAGCCGACCATGTAGAAGGCCTGCTCGGGCAGATGGTCGTAGTCGCCGTTGAGGATGCCCTTGAAGCCGCGGATGGTCTCGGCCAGCGGGACGATCTTGCCGTCCTGGCCGGTGAACACCTTGGCAACGTTGAAGGGCTGCGACAGGAAGCGCTGGATCTTGCGCGCGCGGAACACGGTCTGCTTGTCTTCCTGCGACAGCTCGTCCATGCCCAGGATGGCGATGATGTCCTGCAGTTCCTTGTACTTCTGCAGCACGCCCTGCACGCCGCGCGCGACGTTGTAGTGCTCTTCGCCGATGACCAGCGGATCGAGCTGGCGGCTGGTGGAATCCAGCGGATCCACGGCAGGATAAATGCCGAGCGCGGCGATGTTGCGCGAGAGCACGACGGTGGCATCGAGGTGCGCGAACGTCGTGGCGGGCGACGGATCGGTGAGGTCGTCCGCGGGCACGTACACGGCCTGGATCGACGTGATCGAACCAGTCTTGGTGGAAGTGATGCGCTCCTGCAGCACGCCCATTTCCTCGGCCAGCGTCGGCTGGTAACCCACGGCGGAGGGCATGCGGCCCAGCAGCGCCGAAACCTCGGTGCCGGCCAGCGTGTAGCGGTAGATGTTGTCGACGAAGAACAGCACGTCGCGGCCGCGGCCGTTGGCCTGTTTCTCGTCGCGGAAATATTCGGCCATGGTGAGGCCCGTGAGCGCCACGCGCAGGCGGTTGCCCGGCGGCTCGTTCATCTGGCCATACACCATCGCCACCTTGGAGTTGTCGAGGTTCTCGGCGTCGATGACGCCCGACTCGATCATCTCGTGGTAGAAGTCGTTGCCCTCGCGGGTGCGTTCGCCCACGCCGGCGAACACCGAAAGACCCGAGTACTGCTTGGCGATGTTGTTGATCAGCTCGAGCATGTTCACGGTCTTGCCTACGCCGGCGCCGCCGAAGAGACCCACCTTGCCGCCCTTGGCGAAAGGCACCAGCAGGTCGATGACCTTGATGCCGGTGACCAGCAGATCCTGGCCGCCCGCCTGCTCGTCGAAGTTCGGCGCCGGACGGTGGATGGGCAGGGTGGACTCGGCCGCAACCGGGCCGCGGTTGTCCTGCGGGGTGCCGAGCACGTCCATGATGCGGCCCAGCGTGGCCTTGCCCACGGGGACGTTGATGGGCTTGCCGGTGGCGTTCACCGCTAGGCCGCGCTTGAGGCCTTCGGAGGCGCCCATCGCGATCGAGCGCACCACGCCGTCGCCGAGCTGCTGCTGCACTTCGAGCGTGAGGTCCACGTCGACGAGCTTGAGCGCCTCGTACACCTGCGGGATCGACTCGCGCGGGAACTCGACGTCGATGACGGGTCCGATGATCTGGATGATTTTGCCGGTGGCCATGATGTGATCTTCCTCTGGAATTCTTTGCGGCCCTACACCGCTGCCGCGCCGCCCACGATTTCCGCGAGCTCGGTGGTGATCGCCGCCTGGCGGGCCTTGTTGTAGACGAGCTGCAGTTCGTGGATGAGCTTGCCGGCGTTGTCGGTGGCCGCCTTCATGGCGACCATCCGCGCGGCCATTTCCGACGCCACGCTTTCCACGGCGCCGCGATACACCTGCGATTCCACGTAGCGCATCAGGAGGCCCTCGAGGATCTCGCTGGCCGAAGGCTCGTAGATGTAGTCCCAGTGCGCCTGCAGGCCAGCCTTGTCGGAAGGCGCGACCGGCAGCAGCTGTTCCACGCGCGGCTTCTGCGTCATGGTGTTGACGAACTCGGCATGCACCAGGAACAGCCGGTCGATCCTGCCTTCGCGGTAGGCGTCGAGCATGACCTTCACGGTGCCGATCAGGTCGTTGACATGCGGCTTGTCACCCAGGCCCGAGACGCTGGCGAGCATGGGCAGGTTGAGGCGGCGGAAGAAGGCAATACCCTTGGCGCCCATCACGGTGAGGTTCACGCCCGCGGCCTTGTCCTGCCATTCCTTCACCAGGCCGAGGGCCTGCTTGAACACGTTGGCGTTGAGGCCGCCGGCAAGCCCGCGATCGGTGCTGATGACGATGATGCCGACATTCTTTGCCTCACGCGTCTGCATGAAGGGATGCCGGTAGTCCGGGTTGGCGTGATGCAGGTTGCCGATCACATTGCGGATCTTCTCCGCATAGGGACGCGCCAGCCGCATGCGGTCCTGGGCGCGACGCATCTTGCTGGTCGCGACCATCTGCATGGCCTTGGTGATCTTCTGAGTGCTTTTGACACTCGCGATCTGGTTGCGGATTTCCTTGGTGCCGGCCATCGCCCTAGCTCTAGTAGCTGCCCGTCGCGACGAAGGACTCGACGATCTTCTTCAGCGTGGCCTCGTGCTTCTTGAGCACCGGCTCGGCATTGATCGCGTCGAGGTCGGCCTTGTGGCTAACGCTTGCGAAGCCCTGCAGCGCGGCCTCGAAGGCCACCACCTTGTTCAGCGGCACGGCATCCATGTAGCCGCCGTTCACCGCGTAGATGGAAAGAGCCATCTGCGCCACGGACATGGGCGCGTACTGCTTCTGCTTCATCACCTCGGTGGTGCGCTGCCCGCGCTCCAGCTGCTTGCGGGTGGCTTCATCGAGGTCCGAAGCGAACTGCGAGAACGCCGCCAGTTCACGGTACTGGGCCAGGGCCAGGCGGATACCGCCGCCCAGGCGCTTGATGATGTCGGTCTGCGCCGCACCGCCGACGCGCGACACCGAGATGCCGGCGTTCATGGCGGGACGGATGCCGGCGTTGAACAGGTTCGACTCCAGGAAGATCTGGCCGTCGGTGATCGAGATCACGTTGGTGGGCACGAACGCGGTCACGTCGCCGGCCTGCGTTTCGATGATGGGCAGGCCGGTGAGCGAACCGGTCTTGCCCTTCACGCGGCCCTTGGTGGCCATCTCGACGTACTGCTCGTTGACGCGCGCGCTGCGCTCCAGCAGACGGCTGTGGAGATAGAACACGTCGCCGGGGAAGGCTTCGCGGCCCGGCGGGCGCTTGAGCAGCAGCGAAATCTGGCGGTAGGCCACGGCCTGCTTGGAAAGGTCGTCATAGACGATCAGCGCATCTTCGCCGTTGTCCATGAAGTATTCGCCCATGGTCACGCCCGAGTAGGCGCTGATGTACTGCAGCGCGGCGGGCGTCGAGGCCGAAGCCACCACCACGATGGTGTGCTTGAGCGCGTCATGCTCCTCGAGCTTGCGCACCACGTTCGCGATGGTCGAGGCCTTCTGGCCGATCGCGACGTACACGCACTTAACGCCCGAATCCTTCTGGTTGATGATGGCGTCCACGGCCATGGCCGTCTTGCCGGTCTGGCGGTCGCCGATGATGAGCTCGCGCTGGCCGCGGCCGATCGGCACCATCGAGTCGACGGCCTTGTAGCCGGTCTGCACCGGCTGGCTGACGCTCTTGCGGTAGATCACGCCCGGCGCCACGCGCTCGATGGGGGCGGTCTGCTTGGCGTTGATCGGGCCCTTGCCGTCGACCGGATTGCCCAGCGCGTCCACCACGCGGCCCAGCAGCTCCGGACCCACCGGCACTTCGAGGATGCGGCCCGTGGTCTTCACGGCGTCGCCTTCCTTGATGCCCTTGTATTCGCCCAGCACCACGGCGCCGACCGAATCCTGCTCCAGGTTCAGCGCCAGGCCGAAGATGTTGCCGGGGAACTCGAGCATTTCACCGTAGCGCGCGTCCGCGAGGCCGTGGATGCGCACCACGCCATCGGCGACCGACATCACGCTGCCCACATTGCGGGCTTCGGTTGCGCCGTCGAAGTTCTGGATTCGCTGACCGATCAGGTCGCTGATTTCCGAGGCCTTGATGGACATGACTTCTATCCTTTAATGAAACTTCAGGCGGACAGTTCGAGCGCCAGGCGCCCGAGTCGCGATTTGAGTGAACCGTCGATGGTCAGATCCCCGGCGCGCACCACGGCGCCGCCGATGAGCTCCGGATCCACGGCCGTGGTCAGCTGCACCTTGCGGTCGAAGCGCTTTTCCAGCGCGCCCACCAGCTTCGCCTGCTCGGCATCGCCCATGGGTGCGGCGGAGGTGATGGTCACTTCGACGATGCGTTCCGCATCGGCCTTAAGCTGCGCGAAGATCTGCACGATCTCCGGCAGGAAGGGCAGGCGCTTGTTTTCCGCGAGCAGCGCGATGAAGTTGCGCACCGGCGCATCCGCACCGCTGCCGGCCACGTCGGCGACCAGCGCAGCCAGCTGCGCGCTGGTCACCTTCGGGCTGCCGAAGAGGCTGCGCACGCGCTCGTCTGTGACCGCCTGCGCGGCGCGCTCCAGCGCCCCGGACCAGGAACTCAAGGCGCCATCTGCACGGGCCCGCTCGAAGGCGGCTCGCGCATACGGACGTGCGACGGTGAGACGGTCTGCCATGCGTGCGCTTCCTAGATCTCGCTGGCGAGCTGGCCGAGGATGTCGGCGTGCTTGCCGGCGTCGATCTCGCGGCCCAGCAGCTTCGAGGCCGTGCGCACGCTCAGGGTCGCCACCTGCCGGCGCAGATCCTCGCGTGCCCGCGTGGCTTCGAGCTCGATCTGCTGCTTGGCGCTGGCGATCAGACGGTCGCCCTCCTGCAGCGCAGACTGCTTGGCCTGCTCGATGATCTCGTTGGACCGGCGCGAAGCCTGATCGATGATCTGGTTCGCACGGTCGCGCGCCTCGCGCACCACGCCGTCGGCGCGGGCCTTGGCTTCGTCCAGATCCTTCTGGCCGCGCTCGGCAGCCGCCAGACCCTCGGCGATCTTCTTCTGGCGCTCGTCGATCGCAGCCGAGATGACCGGCGTGATGAACTTCCGGAAGAACCAGAGCAGGATCAGGAACGCGATGATCTGCCCGATGAATGTGGCGTTGAGTTCCATGGCGGCTCCGCGGACGGCGCGTCAGTCTTGGGGTGGATCAGCCGGCGAGCTTGGTCAGCAGCGGGTTGCCGGTGGCGAAGTACATCGCCAGACCCACGCCGATGATGAACGCGGCGTCGATGAGGCCAGCCAGCAGCAGCATGCGGCCGGTGAGCATCGGGGTGAGTTCGGGCTGGCGGGCGGCCGACTCGAGGAACTTCGAGCCCATCACGCCGATGCCGATACAGGCACCCATGGCGCCCAGACCGATGATGAGGCCAAGGCCGATGGCCATGTAACCCTGAACAACTGCAATCGCATCCATTTCAACTCTCCTGGTCAGAAATCAATCGGGACAAACGCGAAACTCAGTGATGCTCCTCGGCCATCGCGATGTAGACGATGGGCAGCACCGTGAAAATGTAGGCCTGCAGGCCCACGATGAGGATGTGGAAGATCGCCCACGCGGCCGCCAGCACCACCTGGCCGATGAAGAAGCCGCCGAAGGCGATGCCGCTGGCCTCGGCCGCCGCGACACCCAGCAGCGCGATCAGCATGAACAGCAGCTCGCCGGCGAACATGTTGCCGAACAGTCGCATGGCCAGCGACACGGGCTTGGCCAGCAGCTCCACCAGGTTCAGCACGAAGTTGGGGATCCACATCAGCGGGTTCTTGCCGAACGGCGCGGTGAACCACTCATGCACGTAGCCGCCCACGCCCTTGGCGCGGATGGCGAACACCACGATCAGCACCAGCACCACGAAGGCCAGCGCGAAGGTGCCGTTGAGGTCGGCCGTGGGCAGGATGCGCCAGAATGCATGCTCGTTGCCCAGCAGGCCGGCGACGTTCGACGGCAGGTCCACCGGCAGGAAGTCCATGCAGTTCATCGCGATGATCCACGTGAACAGCGTCAGCGACAGCGCGACGATGAAGCGCTTGTCGCCGTGGTACAGCTCGCCGACCAGGCCGGCGATGAATTCGTAGACGATTTCGATGAAGGCGAGGAAGCGGCTGGGCACGCCGGCGGTGGCCTGGCGCGCGGCGCGCCAGAACACGAAGCCGACCACGGCGGCCAGCGCGAACGACATGATCAGCGTATCCACATGGACGGCAGCGAGACCCTCGCCCACCTTCCAGTGCGTCATGTGGTGCGAGATGTAGTCCGTTGCGGATGGGGCAGCGTGTTCGGCAGCCATTTTCTTCGTGTATCCCTAACGTGCGTTCAACTCTTCACCCGGCGCGCGCGCGTGTCGAGCACGGGCACGAACCAGAACACTACCAGTGTCGCGGCGTACGCCACGAGCATCGCGGGCCAGTGCACCTTGCCTGTCCGGGCCGCGACCACGAACAGCACCACCGTGACCGCCACCTTCATGATCTGGCCCAGCAGCAACCTGCCGAGCGCACCTCCGGCGCTCGCCGTGGGGCGCAACGCCGAAAGAGTCATGAATACGTTGGCCAGCAACCCGGTAACCCCGCCGGCCAGCGCCGAGACGCCCGACCTTGCCCCCCAGCCGAAAAAGCTGATGGCGGCGATGGCGATGGTCACCGCGGCCTGCGCGAGCAGGATCCGTACGGCGAGTCGCCGGAGAGCCGGATCGCGCGGCTGGGTCACTTGAAATCTGCCCCGTGGCCAAAAAGCGCGCGCAGTATACGGACGATTACTGACCTCATCAAGGCTGCCGAGGCAGTATTTTCACCTCTAATTGATATGGGCCAGAATGCCGTCGAGCTCATCGAGGCTGTTGTAGCTCACCACCAGCTTCCCCTTGCCCCCGGAACCGTGCTGGATCAAGACCTTGGCGCCGAGACGCTCCGCGATATCGGTCTGCAGGCGGGTGATGTTGGGGTCCGTTTGCTGCGATGCAGCAGCCGGTTTCTCGCCCCCTGGCGTCAGCATCCGCCGCACCAGCGCCTCGGTTTCGCGCACCGACAGGCCGTTGCGCGCCACCAGATTGCCCACCTCGGTCTGCTGGCGGCGGTTGGTCAGCGGCAGCAGCGCGCGCGCATGACCCATCTCGAGCATGCGCTTCTCGACCAGGTCGGCCACTTCAGGCGCCAGTTCCAGCAGGCGCAGCAGATTGCTCACCGCGGCGCGCGAGCGGCCCACGGCATCGGCGGCCTGCTGATGCGTGACGCCGAACTCGGCGATGAGGCGCTCCAGCGCGCGCGCCTCTTCCAGCGGATTGAGGTTCTCGCGCTGGATGTTCTCGATCAGCGCCATCGCGATGGCGGCCTCGTCGGGCACGCGGCGCACGACGGCGGGAATGGTCGCGAGGCCGGCTATCTGCGCCGCGCGCCAGCGACGCTCGCCGGCGATGATCTCGTAGCGCTGCGGCTGCCCCGGCGGCGGCGCGGCGAGCGCGCGCACCACGATGGGCTGGATCACGCCCTGGTTGCGGATGGAGATGGCCAGCTCTTCGAGCGCCTCCTGGCGCATGTCCACGCGCGGCTGGTACTTGCCGCGCTCGAGCAGGTCCAGAGGCAGGTGCGCAAGCTCGTCGTGGCGGGGCACCGATGCGGCAGCAGCCGGCGCGCTGTCTGGCGCGGCGTTGCCGGCGGCCGGCACCGGCGTCACCGGCACGGCCGCGGGCGGACCGGCAGCGGCGCGCGCGGCGGATTTGCCGAGCAGATCGGCAAGGCCGCGCCCCATGGCCGGTCGCTTCTCGCTCATGGCGTCTCTCCTGATGAGGGTTCAACCGGCGCGGACTCTGCCGGCGGCGCGGATTCATCCGCGGCAACGTCGGACGCCGGCGCCGTAGCCTCTTCCTCGCGGCGGATCATCTCGCCGGCAAGCGCAAGGTAGGCCAGCGCACCGCGCGAATCCTTGTCGTGCAGCAGCGCGGGCTTGCCGAAGGAGGGCGCTTCGGCAAGCCGCACATTGCGCGGAATCACAGTGCGGAACACCGTGTCGCCGAAGAACGAGAGCAGCTGGCCGCTGACCTCGGTGGAAAGATTGTTCCGCGGGTCGTACATGGTGCGCAGGATGCCTTCAATGTGCAGCTTCGGGTTCACCGCGTCGCGCACCTGCTCGATGGTGGAATTGAGCGCCGACAGGCCTTCGAGCGCGTAGTACTCGCACTGCATGGGCACGATCACGCTGTCGGCCGCGACCAGCGCATTGAGCGTGAGCATGTTCAGCGACGGCGGGCAGTCGATGATCACGAGATCATATTCGCTGCGTACGGGCACCAGCGCATCGCGCAGGCGTGATTCGCGGCCCACCACCATGGTCAGCAGCCGCACTTCGGCCGAGGTGAGATCGGGGTTGGTGGGCAGCAGCCAGAAGCGCGCGCCCTCGACCGGCACGATGGCATCGCGCGCGGTGCATTCGCCCAGCAGCACCTCGCAGCTGCCGTACTCGACGGCGGATTTCTCGACGCCGCAACCCATGGTCGCATTGCCCTGGGGATCGAGGTCGATGAGCAGCACCTTGCGCTGCGTCGCGGCCAGCGAAGCGGCGAGGTTCACGGCGGTGGTGGTCTTGCCCACACCGCCCTTCTGGTTCGCGATCGCTATCACTCGATTCATGGCGCCAGTCTAGGGAACCGGGGCGCGGGTGTCATGGCTGGCGCCGCCGCGGCGTTCCAGCCGCAGCAGGTGGCGCTCGGCCGCCAGACCCGGCACCACGACGCGGCGCGCCTGCACCAGACGCCAGCCCGGAGGCAGCTCGCCATGGTCCTCGGCGCCGGGCGCAGGCGGCCAGCGCCCCTTCATCGCCACCACGCGCGTGTGCGGACCGGCCAGCGGCGCGACCAGTTCGAGCAGGCGCGGCAATGGCGCAAAGGCGCGCGTGAGGAGGGTATCCTGCGGCCCGGGATCGGCAGCGTGCCCAGGCCCCAGCTGCTCGACGCGCGCATGCAGCGTGCGCACATGGGGCAGCGCCAGCTCCCGCGCCACGTGGTCGATGAAGCGCAGCTTCTTGTCCACTGCATCGATGAGCAGGAACTGCCGCTGCGGATTCACGATGGCCAGCGGCAGTCCCGGAAACCCCGCGCCCGTGCCCACGTCGGCAATGCGCGTACCGGCCAGTTCGTCCTGCGCCGCAAGCGAATCGAGCAGGTGCTGTGTGAGCACCTGCCGCGGATCGGTGATCGCCGTGAGGTTGTAGGCCTTGTTCCAGCGCGCCAGTTCCGCCGCCAGGCGCAGCAGTTGCTGCGCCTGCGCGGATTCGAGCCTCACGCCCAGCGCAGCTGCGCCGTCGATCACTGCGGAGACGGCAGGCGCCGCGTCCGGGCGCCGGGCATCGCTCACGGCGGCGCGTTGCGCACGAACTGCGCGACGAAGCGCTGCAATGGCATGGCATCCAGCGTTTCGGGCTGCCCGTACCACTCGTCGATGAGCTCGAACAGCTTGCGGATGCGGGCCGGCGGATAGCTGGTCTCCACCACGTCGGCGAGGCGGCGCAGCGCGCCGGCGAAGTCGGCGGCCAGCGGCGGCATGGGCACATCGGAGCAGTGGGCATAGAGGGCAGCCACCGGCGGCGGCGGCGTTCCCTTGATCACAGCCTGGCGCGCCTCGGCATCGCCGGCGGCCAGCGCTTCGAGCAGCGGCTGCGGCGCCGGACCGACCAGACCCGCAAGGCCCGTCATGAGCCGTGCGGCCGCGGCCACCGGCAGTTCATAGGAAGTGCCGACCACGCGCGCACCCCCGGGCAGCATGTCGCGCGGCGAGAGCTGCCGCAGCTCGCGCACGGCCTCGTCGCGCTGCAGGGCCTCCAGCAATGCCGATACCGTGTGCAGCAGCACGGCGCGCGCCGTGGCCGCATCAGTCGCCATGGATGTGCACCAGCGTGCGGCCGCGGTGCCGCCCCTGTAGATAGCCGTCGAAGGCCTGCGGCAATCCGGCCAGCGGCACGGTGCGCGTGACCAGCGCATCGAGCTGGCGGGGCGCCAGATCCGTGGCGATGCGCTGCCATACGGCGAGGCGCTGCGGCCGCGGCGTGGCGGCAGAGTTCACGCCCAGCAGGTTCACGCCGCGCAGCAGGAAGGGCATCAGGCTCACCTGCAGCTCGTTGCCGCCGGCAAGGCCGACGGCGGCGACGCTGCCGCCCATGCGCGTACTGCGCAGCAGGCCGGAGAGCAGCGCACCGCCCACATTGTCCACCGCGCCGGCCCAGCGCTCGGGTTCCAGCGGGCGGCTGCCGACGAGCAGATCATCCGGCGCCAGCACGCTGCCCGCCCCCATGCCCCGCAGGAAATCCGCGGCATCGGTCTTGCGTGTCAGCGCCACCACTTCGTGGCCGAGGCCGGCCAGCATGTCGATGGCGATGGCGCCGACGCCGCCGGTGGCGCCGCTCACCGCCACCGGCCCCTGGCCCAGCGCAAGGCCCATGCACTGCATCTGCATGATGGCAAGCGCCGCCGCGAAACCGGCCGTGCCTATGGCCATGGCATGGCGCAGGTCCAGCCCCGCGGGCAGCGACACCACGGCTTCGGCGGGCACGCGCGCGAACTGTGCGTAGCCACCGTCGCGGGTCTCCGACAGGCCGCAGCCGGTGACCAGCACGGCATCGCCTGCGCGCACCGCCGGATCGGCGGAAGATTCGACGATGCCCGCCAGATCCACGCCCCCCACCAGCGGCGGCCGGCGCACGATGGGCGCCGCGCGTGTGACGGCCAGCGCGTCCTTGTAGTTGATGCCGGACCAGTGCACGCGGATGACCACCTCGCCCGGCGACAGCGCATCGAGCGTGAGCTCCTCCAGTCCGGCGCGGTCGGCATGGACGCGCAACGCAGTGAACTTCATGCGCGGCAGACTCTGCGCAAGCCCTGCCAGTGTCAACCCGTGGTGTGGCGCTTACACTTGCCCGCCATGAACAAGTCCCGGCTGCTCCGCTCCCTCTGCTTCGTCCTGTTCACCGGCATGATGGCTGCCGACGCGCACTGCGCTGCGCCCGGCCGCACCGAGGTCGGCACGCTCATCTATGACGGCATCACGCCCGCAACGCCGGAGCGCCTGCCGGACTACCTGGAGGCCCGCAGCGCCGGTCTGGTCGACTGGCTCGCCGACGGCAGCCTCGTCATCGCCACGCGCTTCGGCAATGCCGAGCAGCTGCACCGCGTGCGCGCGCCGCTGGGCATGCGCGAGCAGCTCACCTTCCTGCCCGAGCCGGTGCGCGCCGGCGCCGCCAACCCCTACGACGCCGAGCAGCTGCTCGAGCTGCGGGACCAGGGCGGCAACGAGAACATGCAGCTGTACCTGCAGAACCTTGCCACCGGCAAGGCCCGCCTGCTCACCGACGGCCGCTCGCTGCATGGCACGCCGGTGTGGGCGCACGACGGCAAGCGCATCGCCTTCCACGGCAATGGCCGCGACGGCGCGAGCTACGACATCTACGTGGTCGATGCCTCGAACGCGAACGCCGCGCCGCAGCTGGTGATCGGCGGCGGCAGCGATGCGCTCTACGTGCAGGACTGGTCGCTGGACGACAGCAAGCTGCTGCTGCTGCGCTACCGCTCCATCACCGACAGCGAACTTCTCATCGCCGACATCGCCACCGGCAGTCTGCAGCCGGTCGAGCCGGCCGCGGGCGTGAAGGGGCCGGTCTCCGTGCTGCAGGGCCGCTTCTCGCGCGACGGGCGCGGCGTGTTCTTCCTCTCCGACCACGGCGGCGAATTCACCGAGCTGCGCTACACCGACATGTTCACGGGCGAGACGCAGGTTCTCGCCCCGCAGACCCGCTCGGACGCGGAACTGTTCGACCTGAGCCGCGACGGCCGCTATCTCGCCTACACGCTCAACGAAGCCGGCTACTCGCGCCTGGTGCTGCACGACCTCGCGCAAAACGCCGACCTCCTGCTGCCGGCGCTGCCGCCCGGCGCAGTGATTTCGGCGCTGGCCTTCGACCGGGCCGGCAAGCGCCTGGCGCTCAACATCGAGAGCGGCACGGCACCGCGCGATGTGTACGTGCTGGAACTGGCGGCCGCGGACGGCAAGCCGCAGCTGCTGCGCTGGACGCAGAGCGAAGTCGGCCCGCTGGACCGCGCCACGTTCGCTGCCCCGGAGCTGACCGAATTCCCCACCTGGGACCGCATCGGCACGCAGCAGCGCATGCTGCCGGCCTTCGTCTACCGCCCGCGCACGCCCGGCCCGCATCCGGTGATCATCGACATCCACGGCGGACCCGAGGCGCAGTACCGCCCCACCTGGAGTGCCTTCACGCAGTTCCTGGTCAATGAACTGGGCTATGCCGTGGTGGCACCCAATGTGCGCGGCTCCAGCGGCTATGGCCGCAGCTTCCTGGAACTGGACAACGGCATGCTGCGCGAGGACGCCGTGCGCGACATCGGCTCGCTGCTGGTGTGGATCGGGCTGCAGAAGGATTTCGACCGCGGCCGCGTCGCGGTCATGGGCGGCTCCTACGGCGGCTACATGGCGCTGGCTTCGCTGGTGAACTACGGCGACCGGCTCGCCGGCGGCGTCGACATCGTGGGCATCAGCAATTTCGTCAGCTTCCTGACCAACACCTCGCCCTACCGGCGCGACCTGCGCCGCGCGGAATACGGCGACGAGCGGGTGCCGGCCATGCGTGCCTTCCTGCAGCGCATCTCGCCGCTGAGCAATGCCGCGGCGCTGCGCCGGCCGCTGCTCGTGGTGCAGGGACTCAACGATCCGCGCGTGCCGGCCAGCGAGTCGGAGCAGCTGGTGCAGCAGCTGCGCCTCAATGGGGTGGAAGTGGGTTATCTCGCGGCGAAGGACGAGGGGCACGGCTTCCGCAAGAAGGGCAACCGCGATGCCTACCTTGCCGCCGTGGCGCAGTTCCTGCAGTCGCTGAAATAGCCGCGCCGCAGTGGCGGCGCGGCGGCGGGCTTACTTGCCCTCGCGCATCGGCACCGTCTTCAGCGCCGGCTTCTGCTGCGCGAAGTAGCGGGCGATGACCTTCACGTCCGCCTCGGTGAGCTGGGCCGCGAACGGCGCCATGATGGCGTTCTTGCGCTTGCCGGTGCGGTATTCGTTCAGCGAATGCTCGAGGTAGTCCTCGTGCTGGCCGGTGAGCGTGGGATAGATGCCCACGATGCCCACGCCATCGCGGCCATGGCAGGCGGAGCAGGTGGCCACCTGCTCCGGCGGCTGGCCGACAGGCGCTGCGCCGGCCGCGGGCTTCACCGGCTCGCCGCCAAGATACGCGGCCACATCCTGCATCTGCTCATCGGTGAGCGTGGAAGCATGCGCGTGCATGGTGGCATGTGGCCGCTCGCCGCTGCGGTAGCCCTGCAGCGCAGCGAGGATGTACTCCGCATGCTGGCCGCGCAGCCTCGGCACCGAGAAGGTGGGATAGGCGTTCTTGTAGCTTTCGATGCCGTGGCAGCCCAGACAGGTATAGCCCAGCGTCTTGCCGCGGGCCGCGTCCCCGGCAGCTTCTGCCGGTGCGGTGAAAGCCAGGAAGATCACTGCCAACGCAGAGGCGGACAGCACAGAAGGACGCAGGCAGCGCAGGAACATCCAGCAAACCCCGGGAAAGCGATCGAATGCGGCTGGGAATCTTACGTTTCAGCAGGCGAGAATGCCACCATGGCCGGGTCGGGAAGCCCCAGGAGCCGCTCCAGACGATGATCGCTCTCATTCAGCGCGTGAGCCAGGCCCGGGTGGATGTTGCAGGGCAGACGGTGGCCGCCATCGGCCGTGGGCTGCTGGCGCTCATCGGTGTCGAGGCCGGTGACGAGGACGGAACCGCCGCGCGGCTGCTGGAAAGGGTGTTGGCGTACCGGGTATTCCCCGACGGGGCCGCCCGCATGAACCTTTCGGTGCAGGACATCCAGGGCGGCCTGCTGCTGGTGCCCCAGTTCACGCTGGCAGCCGACACCTCGAGGGGCAACCGGCCGGGCTTCTCCACCGCGGCGCCGCCGGAAGCCGCCAGGACGCTGTTCACGGAATTCGTCAGCCGGGCCCGGGCCGCCCACCGCGAGGTGGGCTGCGGCGTATTCGGGGCCGACATGCAGGTCAGCCTCACCAATGATGGTCCGGTCACCTTCAGCCTGCGGGTGCCGCCCACCCGGCGCTGAACTTTTGGAAGCTGCCCCTATTCCTATGTTTTATGATGGATAGTCCCCTCACTGGGGAATTCACGGAGTACTTCAGATGGGTTCACTGAGCATCTGGCACTGGCTGATCGTCCTGGGCGTGGTGGTGCTGGTTTTCGGCACCAAGAAGCTGGGCTCGGTCGGCAGCGATGTGGGTAGCGCCATCCGCAACTTCAAGAAGGCAATGAACGAGGGCGAGGCCGAAGGCGAGAAGGCGGCGAAACAGATCAAGCAGTCGATCACCGGTGACGCCGAATTCCCGGAGAACAAGCCGGGAAGCACCTCCCAGGGCAGCAACGGAAACGACCGCCAGGCCTGACGCGTCCCGCCACGGTACCTGCCCATGTTCGACGTCGACTTCAGCGAACTGCTGGTGATTTTCGTCGTCGCCCTGGTGGTGCTCGGCCCCAAGCGCCTGCCTGGCCTGGTCTCCAGCATCGGGCGCTGGGTGGGCAAGGCCCGCAGCATGGCGCGCCAGTTCCGCGAGCAGCTGGAAAGCGAAGTGCAGCTACATGACCTCGACGTGACGCGCCCGACACCGCGACAGCCTCCGGGAGGCTATCCGCCGCCGCCACCGGAATTCGGAGGCGAACCGCCCACCGCTGCGCCCCTGGACCCGGCCTCCGCCGGCCAGGCACCCACCGACGAAGCTCCCGCCGACCCCGGCAGCACCATCCCCCCGGACCATCCCTCGCATCTGGATCTTTCGGACACCAGCGATCTGCCGCCCGGCGGGAACCATGAGCGCACCCCCTGAGAAGCTCGCCGAAGGCACACTGATCTCCCACCTGCTGGAGCTGCGCGAGCGGCTGGTGCGGGCGACGGTGGCGGTGTTCATCGTGTTCATTCCTGCGGCGATCTACCGCAACCAGATCTTCGAGCACCTGGCGCAGCCGCTGCTGGCGCAACTGCCCGCGGGCAGCGCGCCCATCGCGACCGGTGTGATGTCGCCCTTCATCACGCCCTTCAAGCTGGCGTTCTTCTTCTCGCTGTTCATCGCCATGCCCTTCGTGCTGTACCAGATCTGGGCCTTCGTGGCGCCGGGCCTGTACCGCCGCGAGAAGCGCTTTGCCGTGCCGCTGCTGATCTCCTCCATCGTGCTGTTCTACGTGGGCACGGCCTTTGCGTACCGCTTCGTGTTCCCCATGGCCTTCCACTTCTTCGTCGCCAGCGCGCCGAAGAACATCATGGTCGCGCCGGACATCAACAACTACCTGGAATTCGCGCTGACCACCTTCTTCGCCTTCGGCCTGGCCTTCGAGATCCCCGTGATCGTCGTGCTGCTCACGCTCACCGGGCTGGTGTCGGTGCAGAAGCTCGCGCATGCGCGCGGCTACGTGATCATCGGCATCTTCGTGGCGGCCGCCGTGCTCACGCCGCCGGATCCGCTGTCGCAGATCCTCATGGCCATTCCCATGTGGCTGCTGTACGAGGGCGGACTGATCCTGGCGCGCTTGCTGAACCGGCCCAGGGATGCCGCCCGCGAGACGGGAGCCGATGCATGAGCGGCGCCGCGCCGCGCGCCTTCTTCGGACATCCGGCCGGGCTTTCGACACTGTTCTTCACCGAGCTGTGGGAGCGCTTCAGCTACTACGGCATGCGGGCGCTGCTGGTGCTGTTCCTGGTCGCATCGCTGCAAGGCGGCGGCCTTGCCATGGACGACACCACCGCCTATGCCATCTATGGCCTGTACACCGCGGGCGTATACATCGCCGCCATGCCCGGCGGATGGATCGCCGACCGGCTGCTGGGCGCGCAGTCGGCCGTGTTCTGGGGCGGCGTGCTGATCGCCGCCGGGCACCTGATCCTCGCCGTGGCCAGAAGCCAGCCGAGCTTCGTGCTGGGCCTGGCGGTGATCGTGCTGGGCACCGGCCTGCTCAAGCCCAACTGCAGCGCGCTGGTGGGCGAGCTGTATCCGCAGGGCGGCGCGCGGCGCGATGCGGCGTTCACGATCTTCTACCTGTCCATCAACATCGGCGCCGTGCTGGGCCCGCTGCTGACGGCCTGGCTCGCACGCCACTACGGCTGGCATGCAGGCTTTGCCGCTGCGGCCATCGGCATGGCGGTGGGCCTCGTCTGGTTCCGCATGACGCAGCAGCGGCTGGGCGATGCCGGCCGCAGGCCGCCGGGCGCGCCACCCGAAGGGCCGCGGCGCCGCGACTGGATCGCACTGGGCGTCATGGTCGTCATCGTGCTTGCGGTGGGGCTGGCGCTGTGGACCGGCCTGCTGCGGCTTTCGCCGCTGGCGCTGCAGCGCGGCGCGATCTGGGTGATCCTGCTGCTGGCCGGCGGCTACTTCGCCTATCTGCTGCTGCTCGCCGGGCTCACTGCCGCGGAGCGCCGCGGCGTGCTGCTGCTGCTGTTGCTGGTGGCCGCAAGCAGCATCTTCTGGGCCGGCTACGAACAGGCCGGCTCGGCGCTGAACCTGTTCGCGGACCGCTACACCGACCGCCTGGTGGGCAGCTTCGAGATCCCCACCGGCTGGTTCCAGTCCGTGCCCGCCGCCTTCGTGATCCTGTGCGCGCCGCTGATGGCCATGCTGTGGGTGGCGCTGGAACAGCGGGGGCGCGACCTGTCGCTGGTGGCCAAGTTCGGCGTGGGCCTCGCCGGCATGGCGCTGGGGTTCCTGGTGATGGCCGGCGCCGCACGCGTGCTGGCGACCACCGGCTCTTCAGCGGCCAGCTTCCTCGTGCTGACCTACTTCCTGCACACGGTGGGTGAACTGGCCCTGAGTCCCGTGGGCATGAGCGCCACCACGCAGCTGGTGCCGCGGCGTTTCGTGGGCCAGGCGATGGGCGTGTGGTTCACCAGCCTCGCCATGGGCAATCTGCTTGCGAGCCGGCTCGCGGGCGAGCTCGATGGCGCCACGCCCGAGGGCATCGCCGCCTACTTCACCAAGATGTTCTGGATCGGCGCCATCCCCTCGCTGCTGCTGCTCGCCGCCTCTCCCCGGCTCACGCGCTGGGCGCGCGCAAAGTAATGTCCGCCAGTCGGCGGCAGCGCCGGTTGCTGCTGCTGTGCCTCGCGACGGTCTATCTGGTTTGGGGCACCAGCTACATCGCCACGCGCATCGGCGTGACCAACCTGCCGCCGCTGCTGTTCGGCGGGGTGCGCTTCATGATCGGCGGCATTTTGATGCTGGCGCTGGCACGGTGGCGCGGCGCGGATTTCGCGCCGCTGCGGGCGGGCTGGCGCCATGTGCTGGTCATGGGTGTGCTCAGCGTGGCGGTGTGCAACGGCCTGCAGGTATGGGCCATGCAGTGGGTGACCTCGCAGGCCGCGGCGCTGCTCAATGCCTCCTCGGCATTGTGGATCGTGATCTTCGGGCTGTTCGGCGCCCGCTCCCATCGTCCCTCCTCGCGCGCCGTGGCGGGTCTGGCCATCGGCTTCATCGGCACTGCGCTGCTGGTCTGGCCCTCTCCGCAGGCCGGCAATGCCTCGCCGCTGGTTGCGCAGCTGGCCATCCTCGGCGCCTGCGTGGTCTGGGCGGTGTGCACCATCTACATGCGCAACACCGCGGTGGAGCTGGACCTGTTCGCCTTCGGCGGCGCGCAGATGCTGCTGGGCGGCGTGCTGCTGACCCTCGCCGGCCTGCTGCGCGGCGAAGCGGCGGCCTGGCACCCGTCGGTGCCGGGCCTCTTGGCCATGGCCTACCTCGTGATCTTCAGTTCCTGCCTGGCGTACACGGCGTACTGGTGGCTGGCGCGCCATGCCACGCCCGCGCTGGTGGGAACCTACAGCTACGTGAACCCGCTCATCACTGCGGCAGCCGGCTTCCTGATCCTCGCGGAGCGCCTCACTCCGCTGCAGATCGGCGGCGGTGCAGTCATCCTCGCCAGCGTGCTGCTGATCTACTGGCCCACAAGTGGATCAATAAGACGGGTTTGAAGCCCTACTTGATCACCAGCGATGCAATCATGCCCGTGACGCTGATCACCAGCGCACCCAGCAGCGCCGGCAGGAAGCCGGCGATGGTGAAGCCGGGCAGCAGCGCCGCCACCAGGCCGAGCATCGCGGCATTCACCACCAGCAGGAACAGCCCCAGCGTGAGCACGGTGATGGGCAGCGTGAGGATGACCAGCACCGGCTTCACGACGGCATTGCAGACGCCCAGCAGCAGGGCTGCCAGCACCAGCGTGCCCGGATCGGCGATGTGCAGTCCGCCAACCCATATCGAAGCCAGCCACAGACCCACCGCCGCAATGATGGTGCGCAGTACAAAACCCATCGCAGACCTCGCCAAGTAACCGTCAGCGGCAAACTATCCGGCCGCGCCGCCCGGACTGCAACCTCAGGAAGACTTGCCTGGCGCAAGGCCGGCGCGGCTGCCCTGCAGCTGCGCGGCCAGCACCGTGAGCCGGGCCAGTGAGCGCTCCTGGGCATTGCGCACCTGGCGGTAGTAGTCGTCCCATTCGCGCAGGTCCGGTATGCCGGAGCCCAGCAGGCGCACGATGGTCTCCGCACCGCTCTCCTCCAGCAGGTAGTCATCCACCACAGCGCCGTCGAAGGCCTCAAGGTCGGCGGGCGGCAGGTAGATCAGGCGCAGCCGGCGCGGGGCATCGAAGACATCGATGAGCGCATCACGGACCAGGCCCGGAGCCGGCATGCCGTAGAAGCTGCCGCCGACGCGCGCCTTGATGCGCGCATCGGGATTCATCCAGCGCCGCAGATAGGGCTCGACGGTGAGCGCCTCCCACACGGTGGCGGCGCGGGCGCGGACATCCACCCGGTGTGCATAGCCGCGTGTCTTCAGGGGCGCGGCCATGGCCTCAGACGCCGCGCCGGTGGCGCAGGAACATCACCACCATCGGCGTCAGCGAGATGGCGATGATGGCGAGGGTCACGAAGCCGAAGTTGTTCTTGATCACCGGGATGTTGCCGAACAGGTATCCGGCCCAGATGAAGAGGTTCACCCACAGCACGGCGCCGAGCACGTTCCAGGCGAGAAAACGTGAGTAGCGCATGTGGCCCACACCGGCCACGAAGGGCGCATAGGTGCGGATGATGGGTGCGAAGCGCGCCAGCATGATGGTGGCCGAGCCATGCCGGTCGAAGTACAGCTCGGTCTGCCGCAGGTATTCGGGCTTGATGAAGCGGTAGCGCCCCGAGAAGGCGTGATGGCCGATGGCCCGGCCCACCGAGTAGTTCACGGTATCGCCGAGGAAGGCGGCGGCGGTCAGCAGCAGCGCCAGCCACGGTGCCGACAGCGTGCCGCCGGTGTCGATGGCCGCGAGCGCGCCGAGCGCGAACAGCAGCGAGTCGCCGGGCAGGAAGGGCGTGACCACAAGGCCGGTTTCCGCGAACACCACCAGGAACACGATGGCGTAGATCCACACGTCGAACCGCATCAGCAGCTCGACCAGGTGCTTGTCCAGGTGCAGGACCAGGTCGATGAACCACTGAATCAGTTCCACGCGCCACTACTCCGCGAAAGGGCAGGCGCGCAGTGTAGGCAAAGACGCGCGCGGCTGCTCAGCTGCGGGCGGCCTTCTGGTAGAGGATCGATTCGCTGTGGTCGTAGTCGCCGAGGATGATCTCGAGCCGCCGCTGGGTATCGTCGTCGGCGCCGATGAGCTCCTCGCCACCGGCAGGATCGCGCGGCAGCGCGGCTGCCATGGCGTCCAGGGTCTCCTCCAGATCCTCTCCGCTCAGATCGATCTCGCGGGTCGCGGACGCCTCGTCCGGGCACAGGGCGGCCCGGGAATACATCGGCAGCTCCAGCACGACCTCCGTCAGCGGCACTGGCCGGGCGATGGCGAAGCCCTGCCCGTAATCCACGCCCAGCGCCGCCACGCGCAGCCGGATCTCGTCGGTCTCGACATACTCGGCCACGGTCACCAGGTTCATCGACCGCGACAGGTGCGCGATGGCCTGCACCATGGATTCGGCGCGCGGGTCCTTGAGGATGTCGCGCACGAAGCTGCCGTCGATCTTGAGCATGTTCACCGGCAGCGAGCGCAAGTAGGCCAGCGACGACAGGCCGGTGCCGAAATCATCCAGCGCGAACTCGCAGCCCATGGTGCGCATGCGCCGCATGAGTTCCTCGGCCTTGGCGAGGTTCGCGATCGCGGCCGACTCGGTGATCTCGAAGCAGAAGAGGCGCGGATTGAGCCCGCTGTCGCGGACCAGGTTCACCAGGAAGCCGGTGAAATCCGGCTCGTTGAGCGACTGGCCTGAGAGATTGATCGTGAAGACCACCGGCCGGGTAGCCAGCAGTTCGGCATGCGGCTGCAGCTGGCGCAGGGTCTCCTGCAGCACCCAGCGGTCCACGGTGGGCATGAGCTGGTAGCGCACGGCGGCCGACATGAAGCGGTCCGGGCCCACGGTGTCGCCATGGTCGTCGATCATCCGCAGCAGGATCTCGAAGTGCGGCACGTTGTGCTGCGAATCCAGCGGCACGATCAGCTGCGCATCGAGGCGCATGCGGTTCTCGCGGATGGCCGTGCTCAGCGTCGGCGCGATGTTGATGTCCTCGTAGCGACGCATGATGCTCAGGTCGCTCGACTGGTAAAGCTCGACGCGGTTGCGGCCGCGGTCCTTGGCGGCCTTGCAGGCCGTCTCGGCCACCGCGAAGGCATGCGAGAACTCCACCCGCGGATCGGCCATGGTGGCCACACCGATGCTCACTGACGCAGAGAAATTCGCATCGGCGCTGGCGCCCAGGTGCATGGCGTTGAGGGCGGCCACGCCCACGCGCAGCGCTTCGGCGAAGGCCATCGCATCATCCGGACCCGAGGGCAGCAGGATGGCGAAACGGTCACCGGAAATGCGCGCCGCCAGTGCGCCCGGAACCAGGCGCGAACGGATCAGCTCGCCGAGCTTGGCGATCAGCCGGTCGCCCACGTGCATGCCGTAATTGTCGTTGATCACGTGCATGCGGTCGGTATCGATGTACAGGCCGCTCCACGACAGGCCGCGCTCGTTCTGCCGCGCCAGCATGGCCGCGCGCGCGCGGTGCTCGAAGACCGTGCGCGTGAGCAGGCCGGAAAGGGAATCGAAGCTGGCCTCCACCTTGGCGACCACGCGGCGCGCCAGCAGGTCCGCCAGCTGCGCATCGCGCTCGCGGAACTCGGCCACGTCCGCTGCGCGGAACAGCGCCAGCACGCCGGCGGGGCGGCCCGTGGGTCCCCGCACCGGGCAGGACAGCACGCGCAGCGACAGATTCACTCCCGGCAGCGCGGCCGAGGAATTGAGGATGGTGGGTTCGCCGCGCACCTGCGCCAGCGACAGCAGATGGCGGTGCACGCGGGACAGGCAGGAGGTGTCGACCTTGCGCCCCTCCGCCGTGCGGATCACCACCAGATTGCGCTCGGGCATGATCAGCGCGCTGAACTCGCAGTGCAGATGGTTGGTGGTGTTCTGCAGGATGCCGCGGATCTCGTCGCCGGTCTGCGCGCCGAGCTCGGTCTCGGTCGAGGCGAACAGCAGCACGTCGAGGTCGCGGTCGCGGTCCTCGCCCTGGCCGGAAGGATGCTCGACGCGCGCACGCGCCAGCAGTTCACGGCGCAGCACTTCGAGCAGCGGCCGCAGCAGGCCGTGCACGAAGGCGAAACTGCGCTGGTCGCCGTCGCCGCCGCGCCAGGTGATCGCGACGATGCAGAACATGTCGCGCTGTTCATTGCGCAGCCAGAACAGATGCACCGGTGCGCCGTCGCCGAGCATCACGCGCTCGCCGGCTTCGCTGCTGCGCGAGGCTGCAGCGGCCACGGACAGCCGCACCAGCGACGGCAATGCCGCGTCGACGGATTCCTCGCTGGTCCAGCGGATCTCGCCGCCTGCGTCGAACAGGGAGATGCCCGCGGCGCGCGGCAGCAATGCGCCGACCAGCTGGGCATAGGGCTCCATGTCGGCCCATTGCGTGCTTCCCGCGGTCTGTTCTGCAGTCATTGAATGTGGGCCTGCGGCGCCCGGATGGCTTTACGTAAAGGCAGCATCGCCAAAAAGGCCGCGCAGGGGCCTTGATGCAGTTGGCAGTTTTCCCGCGTTTTTCAGCCGTTCGGCGGATTCTGCGAACGGAACCAGGGCCGCGGATCGACGGGTTTGCCGCTGCGGCGGATCTCGAAATACAGCCCGCTCTCGGCGCGGCCGCCCGAATCGCCGGCCGCGGAGATGGTCTCCCCGGCGCGCACCGCCGCGCCGGATTGCCGGAACAGCGTCTCATTGTGGCCGTACAGGCTCAGGTAGCCATTGCCATGGTCGATGATGATCAGCAGCCCCATGCCCGGCAGCCAGTCGGCGTAGATCACGCGTCCATCGTGCACGGCCTTTACCGGCTGGCCACGCTCGGCCTTGATCAGCAGGCCATTCCAGCGCACGGCACCAGCGCGGGTCTGCCCGTAGGTGGCCGTCAGGGTGCCGGCCACCGGCCAGGCCAGCTTGCCGCGCAGTTTGGCGAAGGCGTCGTTCGGGTCCACCGGCGAGGATTCCAGCGCCCGGTTCAGATCACGCAGCAGCCGCTCCAGCTGCGCCTGCTGCTGCTCCATGCGCTTGAGCGAAGCGCTGCGGTTGCGGGTCTCCTGCTCCAGCTTGGCCAGCACCCGTCCGCGCTGGGTGCGCGCTGATTCCAGCTCCGACAGGCGCTGGGCGCGGGCCTCTTCGAGGCGCCGCAATTCGGCCTCTTCTTCCTCGATTCTGGCCTTAATTTCGTCGATTTCGGCCAGATTGCGATTGATCGCGTCGATCTCGGAGGCCCGCAGGCGCCCGAAGTAGCCATAGTACGCAATATTGCGGCCAAATTCCGCCGGATTGCGCTGATTGAGCAGCAACTTGAGGGGTTCGTTGCGTCCCATGAAATACGCGGCGCGCAGCTGGCTCGCGAGGCTGTCGCGGGTGCGCTCGCGCTCGGCTTCCCTCGCGGCCCGGTCGGCAGCAAGCTGCGCCAGCGCGGCATTGCGCTCGGCGCGTTCGCTGCGCAGCTTCTCCACTTCGCCCCGCGCCGAGGACACGGACTGCTCGGCTGCCCTGAGATCGCGGCTCATGCGGTCGCGCTCCACGGCATCCTGCTGCACCTGCCGGCGCACTCGCTCGATCTGCGAATTGATGCGCTGCAGATCCGCCTCGGTGCGCTCGCGCCGGTCGGCCTGCGCTGCCATGGCGACGCCGTGGAGCAGCAGCAGCGCGGACAGGAGCAGGCGGAAGGGCAACGACATGGACGGGAAGTCTATAATGCGCGCCCCTGCAAATCCCGGACGTCCGATGGAACGCCTGCTCGAATACGTCACCCATCATCCCTTTCTAGTGAGCCTCGCCGTGGCCATGGCGGCCGCAGTGCTGGCATTCGAGCTGCGCTCGCGCGGCCAGAACTATTCCTCCATCGCTCCGCAGGAAGCCATCCGCCTCATGAATGCCGGCGCAGCCGTGATCGACCTGCGCGACAAGGAGGCCTTTGCCGGCGGCCACGTGAGCGGTGCGCGCCATCTGGCGCCCGAGCAGCTCGCCAATGCCGCCGAGACGCTGAAGAAGCACAAGGAAAAACCCGTGGTGCTGTACTGCGAGAGCGGCGCGAACGCCACGCGCCTCACGCGCCAGCTGCATGCCAGCGGCTTCACGCGGGTCTTCAATCTGCGCGGCGGTCTTGCCGCGTGGCGCGCCGAGGGGCTGCCGCTGCAGCGCGGCTGAACAGTCATGACCGCACCCACCATCGTCATGTACGCCACGGGCTGGTGCCCGTACTGCGCGCGGGCGCGCCAGCTGCTGCAGTCCAAGGGCGCGCACTGGACCGAGATCGACATCGAAGCCGTGGACGGCGCGCGCGCCGAAATGCAGCAGCGCAGCGGCCGGCGCACGGTGCCGCAGATCTTCATCGGCGAGCGCCACATCGGCGGCTGCGACGATCTTCATGCGCTCGACCGCGCCGGCGAACTCGACCCGCTGCTGGCGGGCGCCTGAACATTCATCATTGACCGCAAAGACACCGAGAGGTTGAACATGGCCGACGAGATCAGCAACGCGGGCGCCAATGGCACCGGCCCGAACCTGGCCCTGCAGGGCGTGTACCTGAAGGACTGCTCCTACGAAGCGCCGCAGGGCCCGCGCGCCGATGGCAACTGGGCGCCGCAGATCAACCTCGATCTGTCGACCACCAGCGAATCCATCCAGGACGACCTGCGCGAAGTGGTGCTCACCGTCACCGTGTCGGCCAAGCAGAACGACAAGACGCTGTTCCTGGTCGAGGTCAAGCAGGCCGGCGCCTTCCTGATGCAGAACCTTTCCGAGGACGATGCCAAGCGCGCCGTCGCCAGCATCTGCCCCGGCGTGCTGTTCCCGTATGCGCGCTCCATGGTGTCGCAGCTGGTGAGCCAGGGCGGTTTCCCGCAGCTGCTGCTGCCGCCGGTGAACTTCGAGGCGCTGTACCTCAACGCACAGGCGCAGTCCGTCGCCACGCCGCCGCCGTCGCAGACGAACTGATCGCGCAAGGATGAGCGCTGCCGGCGCGCACACGGGCTCCGCGCCCATCGCCGTCCTGGGCAGCGGTTCCTGGGGCACGGCGCTGGCGATCGCCTTCGCGCGCGCCGGCAAGCCCACGCGGCTGTGGGGCCGCGACCCGGAGCAGCTGGCGCAGATGCGCGCGCTGCGCTGCAACCGGCGCTATCTGCCCAACGCACCTTTTCCCGAACGGCTGCAGATCGCCGGGTCGCTGGATGCGGCCCTTGCCGGCAGCAGCGAAGTGCTGATCGCGGTTCCCAGCAGCGGTTTTCGCCGCTTTCTGGAAGATCTGGCGCCGCGGCTGTCGCCGGGGATGAATGTCGCCTGGGCCACCAAGGGCTTCGAGCGCGACAGCGGCCTGCTGCCGCACCAGGTCGCCCATCAGGTGCTGGGCGGCAACCACGAGGTGGCCGTGCTTTCCGGCCCCACCTTCGCGAAGGAAGTGGGCGCGGGCCTGCCCACCGCCATGGTGGTGGCCTCGCCGGATGCGGGCCTCGCCACGCGCATCGCCGAGGACCTGGCCTCGCCCACCTTCCGCACCTACATCTCCACCGACATCGCGGGCGTGGAGATCGGCGGCGCGGTGAAGAATGTTATTGCGGTGGGAGCAGGTCTTTCCGACGGCCTGGGATGCGGCGCCAACACGCGCGTGGCGCTGATCACGCGCGGGCTTTCGGAGATGACGCGCCTGGGCATTGCGCTGGGCGCACGCGCCGAGACCTTCATGGGCCTTGCGGGCCTCGGCGATCTGGTGCTTACCTGCACCGATGACCAGTCGCGCAACCGGCGCTGCGGCCTGGCGCTGGCGCGCGGGCTGACGCCCGAGGCGGCGATGCAGGAGATCGGGCAGGTGGTCGAAGGCTTCCATGCCGCGCGCGTGTTGCGCGTGGTGGCGCGGCGGCTGGAACTGGAGCTGCCCATCTGCGAGGGCATCTGCCGCATTCTCTTTGATGGCGCGGATGCGGGTGAGGTGGTGCGCGAATTGATGAGGCGGCCGCCGAAGGCGGAGTACGAGTAGGCGGATCAGCCACCCAGCGGCTCCACAAAATCGCCATACCTGATCAGAGCCCGATCTGTAGTCAGCAGCCTCAGTGGTTCGACTTGAGCCTGCGCCAGCAACAGCCGGTCGAACGGATCAGCGTGATGCAGCGCAAGCCGGCTGGTCGCGGCGGCATGCTGCGCCGTCACCGGCAATTCCAGGAAGCCACTGGCGCCAATGGCGCCGACGAGCATATCCAGGTCACCCTCGATCTTCCCCAGCCGCGATTTGATCGCGATCTCCCAGATCGATGCAGAGGAAACGTAAACCTCACGGGCGGTCTCGATGCGCTTGCGCGCAGCGGGCTTCAAGCGGGAAGCACCCGTGACGGACCAGATGAAGACATGGGTGTCGAGTAACAACCGCATCAACGACCTTCGAACGCCGCCAGCACATCGGGCGGCAGCGGTGCATCGAAATCCTCTGCCACCTTGACCCGGCCTTTCAGCAGGCCAAAGAGGATCTTCCGCTCCGGCGCTTCCAGCGCGGTGAGCCGCGCCACCGGCTTGCCGCCGCGGGCAATGATGACATCGGTGCCGGCCGCAGCCTGATCCACCAGCCGGGAGAGCTGAGTCTTGGCTTCATAGATATTGACGACCATACTTCTTAGTCTAGTCTGGTCAGACTTGGGAATCAAAAGCTTGGCATTTTGAATGCTCCCCACCTAGATTCGCCTCATGCGCATCATTCAGAAGCCGCATCAAGACACTACTGCTAAACGGCAACAACCTGCCGTGCCGCGCGTGCCTTTTCGGGTAATCACGCGTGATATGGGTAAGCTGCGCGCCGATATCGACCTGAACAAATTCGGCGCACTGATCAATTCAGTGGACGGCCCGCTGGCAAGATAGATCTCAGGTCAAAGGCCTGAACCCGTTCTGCCGCCAGGCCTCGTAGACCACGACCGCCACGGCGTTCGAAAGATTGAGGCTGCGGTTGGAAGGCCGCATGGGAATGCGCAGCCGCTCATGCGGCGGCAGGGTGGCGACCACGCTCTCCGGCAGGCCGCTGGTCTCGCGCCCGAACAGGAAGCTGTCGCCGGGACGGAAGCTGGCCTCGTGGTACCCGCGGGCGCCGTCCGTCTCGATGACGAAGAGGCGCGTCGGGCCGATGGCCGCGAGGCACGCGGCCACATCCTCGTGCAGCGAGACGCGCGCCAGGTCGTGATAATCCAGCCCGGCGCGCCGCAGCTGCGGCTCTTCCAGATTGAACCCCAGGCGGCCTATTAGATGCAGATGTGCGCCTGTATTGGCGCACAGGCGGATCGAATTGCCGGTGTTGGGGGGAATCTCCGGCTCGTACAGCAGTACGTTGAACATGCGGCCAGTATCGCCCGAAGCGCCGGACGGCGGATGTCCGGGCAGCTTTTCAGGGATAATTCCGCCATGAATGCCACTTCCGCATCCCGCGCGCAGGCAGCTCCTGCCGCGCCCGGCTGGACGCCGCCGCCGGCCTCCCTGGCATTGAAGTTCTGCGGCATGCAGTTCGCGTCGCCCATCGTGCTGCTCTCCGGCTGCGTGGGTTTCGGCGAGGAGTACACGCGGGTGGCCGGTTTCTCCAACCGCGACGTCGGCGCCATCTGCCTCAAGGGCACCACCGGCAAGGCACGCCTGGGCAACAAGCCGCACCGCGTGTACGAGACTTCTAATGGCATGCTCAATGCCATCGGCCTGCAGAACCCCGGCGTGGACCATGTGGTGCGGCATATCCTGCCCACGCTGGACTTCAGCGAGACGCGCTTCATCGCCAACGCCTCCGGCTCCACCATCGAGGAATACACCGAGGTCGTGGCGCGCTTCGACGATTCGCCCATCGACGCCATCGAGATCAACATCTCCTGCCCCAACGTGAAAGAGGGTGGCGTGCAGTTCGGCAACTCGCCGGAGATGTCGGCGCGCGTGGTCGCGGCCTGCCGCAAGGTGACGAAAAAGCCGCTGATCACCAAGCTCTCGCCCAACCAGACCGACATCCAGGAGAACGCCCGGCTGGTGATCGAGGCCGGCACCGACGGTCTCGCGGCCATCAACACCGTGACCGGCATGGCCATCGACCGCCACACCGGCCAGCCGGTGCTGGGCAACCGCCAGGGCGGGCTTTCAGGTCCAGCCATGAAACCCATCGCGCTGCTGAAAGTGGCGCAGGTGAGCGAAGTGGCACGCCCGCACCGCATTCCCATCATCGGCCAGGGCGGCATCACCACCGCCGCGGATGCCATCGAGTTCCTGATCGCCGGTGCCACCGCGGTCGGCGTGGGCACCGCCCTGTTCTACGATCCGCTGGTATGCCCGAAGATCAACCGCGGCATCGCCGAATTCCTCAGCCAGCGCGGACATGCCTCCATCGCCGCGCTCGGCGCCTGATTTCCTTCACCGCTCCCAACATCATGGCTGCAACCCAAACCATCAACTTCACGCGCGGCGTGCCCGCGAACGAATCCTTCCCCGTCGCCGAACTCACGGCCGCCGCCAACGCGGCGCTGGCCGGCAATGCAGAGGCAATGCTGCAGTACGGCCCGTCGGCCGGCCTCGCCAGCTTGCGCGCCTGGCTCGCGGACTGGCAGGGCGTCAAGCCCGAGCAGGTGCTCACCGGCAATGGCTCGCTGGAGCTGGTGGACTTCCTGTGCACGGCGCTGATCAAGCCCGGCGACGTGGTGTTCACCGAAAGCCCGAGCTACGACCGCGCCATCACGCTGTTCCGCCGCCACGGCGCCAACGTGATCGGCGTGCCGCTGCAGCACGACGGCCCGGACATCGCCGCGCTGGAAAAGCTGCTCGCGCAGCACCAGCCGAAGCTGTTCTACGTGATTCCGGATTTCCAGAATCCCTCGGGCGCCACCTGCTCGGGCGCGAAGCGCCAGGCGCTGGTGGCGCTGGCGAAGAAGCACGACCTGCTGCTGCTGGAAGATGCGCCGTACCGCCTGCTGCGGTATCGCGGCACGCAGGAACCGACGCTGTTCTCGCTGGCGCCGGAACGCACGCTGCACATGACCTCCTTCACCAAGCTCATCGCGCCCGGCGTGCGCCTGGGGCTGATGATCGGCGACGCGGCCATGCTGGCGAAGATCGGCAAGGTTGCCGAAGACACCTACATCTCCCCGGGCTACTTCGCGCATGGCGTGACGCTGGAGTGGCTCAAGGCCGGCAAGCTCGGGCCCCAGATCGAAAAGCTCAAGGCACTGTATGCGCCGCGCCTGGATGCCTGCCTCGCGGCGCTGGACAAATACATCCCCGATGCCGTGGCCACGCGCCCGGATGGCGGTTTCTTCCTGTCGCTGACGCTGCCCGAAGGCGTCGCCACCACGGCCGTGCGCGCCGCAGCCGCGAAGCTCGACCTCAACCTTGCCGATGGCCTGGCGTTCTTCCCGCAGGGTGGCGGCGAGCGTTTCCTGCGCCTGCCGTTCTGCGCACTGAGCGCTGCGCAGATCGACGAGGGCATCCGCCGGCTTTCCGAAGCGGTGAAACAGGCGCGGGGCTGATCCTCGCGCTGCAGGCGTCCGGGCCGGTCACTGCGCGGGACCCGCGGAGGGATCCTGGCTCACGGCGCGCTGCGTGGGGTAGGTGAGGGCAAGGCCGGCGGCCTCCAGCTGCGCGAGGATGCCGCGGTTCACGGCATCGGTGGCCGCCCCGACGCGGTTGCCGGTGTTCGCGATGAAGTAGGTCACCTCGAACTCCAGCGCATAGGCGCCGATCTCGACGAGCAGGCAGCTCACGAAGCGGGTATCGGACACGGCCTTCACCACGCCTTCGACCAGCGCCGGAACCTTGGCCAGATCGGCTGCCGGCGTGCCGTAGGCGAAGCGCAGGCGGAAGTTCACGCGCCGCTCCGGCATGCGCCCCAGGTTGCGCACGCGGCTCTTGAGCACATCGGCATTGGCCAGGATGACCTGCTCGCCGGTCACGCTGCGCAGCCGCGTGCTCTTGATGCCGACGTATTCGACCCGGCCCTCGATATCGTCGATGCGCAGGCTGTCGCCCACCACGAAGGGCTTGTCGAGCGCGATGGACAGCGAGCCCAGCAGGTCGCCGAGTATGGTCTGCACGGCGAGCGCGATGGCGATGCCGCCGACGCCCATGCCCGCCACCAGCGCGGTGACGTTCACGCCGAGGTTGTCCAGCGCCAGCAGCGTGAACATCGCCCAGATGAGCAGCTGCCCGACGAACATCAGCACCGTCACCGAGGCGCGCGAACTGGCGTCCTCGCCGCCGCGGCGCGCGTAGTGGCGGTTGATGAAGAAGCCCAGTGCCGCCACCGCCCACAGCGCGAACTGCACGGCGACGCCGAACACGATGATCACGTTGAAAGCCCGGTCCACCTTGTCCGGCAGGCTGAGTATCTTCTCCGCGAAGTACAGCGCGACGCTCAGCAGCACCAGGCGGCTGGTGCGCGAGGCAAGCGCTTCCAGCAACTCCGGCGTTGCGCTCTCGGTGCGCCCGGCGGCCGGGCGCCGCGCGTGCAGCCGCGCCGCGATGCGCGCGCGCACGAAGGGCACCACGAGGAAGGTGGCGCAGAACACCAGCCCCGCGAGCAGCCAGCTGCGCAGGCTGTTGGCGAGAAAGACGGTGTCCAGCAAGTGGGTCAGGGATTCCATGGCCAAGCGATGCTAGGAGACCATGGCCCGTCTGTCACGGCCTGTGACTAATCGGGGAAGTCTTCTATCCCCAGTTCCTTGAGCTTGCGCGTGAGCGTATTGCGGCCCCAGCCCAGGAGCTTCGCCGCCGCCTGGCGATGCCCCTGCGTGTGGCGCAGCGCCACGCCGATCAGCGTGCGCTCGAAGAGCGGCAGCGCGACGTCCAGCAGCGGCCCGCCCGCGGCCGATTCACGCTCGGCCCAGCCGGCCAGATGCGCGGCCCAGTCCCGGGCATCGCCGCCGCCGGTGCCCGCACCGGTGATCTCGGCCGGCAGATCGCGGACGTGCACATCGCTGCCCGGTGCGAGCACGGTAAGGCGCCGGCACAAATTGACGAGCTCACGCACGTTTCCAGGCCAGCTGTGCTGCGTGAGCCGTTCGAGGGCCTCGGCAGTGAGCTTCTTGGCGTCGACGCCCAGTTCGTGCGCCGCGAGCTGCAGGTAGTGGTTCAGCAGGTCCGGGATGTCCTCGCGCCGCGCGCGCAGCGGCGGCAGCTCGATGCGGATGACATTGAGGCGATGGAAGAGATCCTCGCGGAACAATCCCTGCGCCACGCGCTCTTCGAGGTTCTGGTGCGTGGCTGCGATCACGCGCACGTCGACGCGGATGGGTGTCTGTCCGCCCACACGGTAGAACTCGCCTTCTGCAAGCACGCGCAGCAGCCGCGTCTGCAATGGCGGACTCATGTCGCCGATCTCGTCGAGGAACAGCGTGCCGCCGTCGGCCTGCTCGAAGCGTCCGCGGCGCAGCGCGTCGGCGCCGGTGAACGCGCCCCTCTCGTGGCCGAACAGCTCCGACTCCAGCAGCTCGGCGGGAATCGCCGAGGTGTTGAGCGCGATGAAAGCCTTGCCGGCGCGCTGGCTGTGTTCGTGCAGCGCGCGCGCCACCAGCTCCTTGCCGGTGCCGGATTCGCCGGTGACCAGCACGTTCACGCTGGAGCGCGCGAGGCGGCCGATGGCGCGGAACACCTGCTGCATGGCCGGCGCGCGGCCCAGCAGTCCGGGCATCTGCGCAACTTCGGCGGCGGCGCCGCCGGGCTTGCGCGCCTGGGCTGCGCGCCGCACCAGCTCCACGGCCTGATCGATGTCGAAGGGCTTGGGCAGATATTCGAAGGCGCCGCTTTCGTATGCGGAAACGGCGCTGCCCAGATCCGAGTGCGCCGTCATCACGATCACCGGCAGGCCGGGGCGGTGCTGGTGCACGCGCCGCAGCAGCTCCAGGCCCGACTGCCCCGGCATGCGGATGTCCGTGACCAGTACCTCGGGCACTTCGCCCTTCAGGGCCGCGAGCGCCGATTCCGCCGCCTCGAACAGCCGCACCGACATGCCGGCGTTCTTCAGCGCCCGCTCCAGCACCCAGCGGATCGAGGCATCGTCATCCACCAGCCACACCTGCAGGCGCGGGCCGCTCACGCTGCGCTCTCCAGCGGCAGGATCAGCGAGAAGACGGTGTGCCGCGGCTCACTGGTGTATTCGATGATGCCGCCGTGACGCGTGACCAGGTCCTGCGCCACGGCGAGGCCCAGCCCCGTGCCATTGCTGCGGCTCGTCACCAGCGGCAGGAACAGCGAGTTGGCCACTTCGGGCGCCACGCCCGGTCCGTCGTCCTCGACCTCGATGATCGCCGCCAGCCGGTGACGCATGGTACCCACGCCCACATTGCTGCGCACGCGCGTGCGCAGCACGATGCGGCCCTGCGTGCCCACGGCCTGCAGCGCATTGCGCGCGATGTTGAGCAGTGCCTGGATGATCTGGTGCCGGTCGTAGGCGGCATCCGGAAGGCTGGGGTCGTAATCACGCTCCACCTGCACGCCGGCGGGCGCCTCGGCGCGGATCAGGCGCACGACGTGCTCGCAGACCTCGTGCACATTGAGCAGCGCCTTCTGCGGTGGCCGGCTCGAACCGGCCATCGAATCCACCAGTGCGGTGAGCCGGTCGGCCTCGTTGATGATCACTGCGGTGTATTCGCGCAGCTCGGCACTGGCGAGCTCGCGCTCCAGCAGCTGCGCCGCGCCGCGCAGGCCGCCGAGCGGATTCTTCACCTCGTGCGCCAGCTGCCGGATCATGAGCCGGCTGCCGGCCATGCCGGCGAGGATGTCGCTGTCGCGCGAGATGCGCTGGCGCTGCGTGGCGTCCACCAGTTCCACCAGCAGATAGGTACCGGTGGGGCCTTCCTCGATGGGCGTCACGATGAGATCGACGAGCCGCGCCTCCGGCGTCAGCGCCGAGACCAGCGCCCTGAGCTGCATCTCGTGCTGGGTGCAGGTTTCCAGCCGTTGCAGTGCACGGCGCAGAATCGCGGTCATGGGCTGCGAATCGTGGAACAGGTCGCCGAAGGGCCGGCCGCGCGCCTGCTTCTCGCTGACAGCCATGAGGTCCTGGGCGCGTACGTTGGCGTAGACCAGGCACAGGTGGCTATCCAGCACCACGATGCCCGTGGACAGCGAATCGAGCAGCGCAGCGGGCTCGAAATCGCACAGCACCGCACCATGATCCACGGCCGGCATCACGGCCGCGGCTCCCGGCGCGCGGTCAGGGCCTGGCGGCAGGCCTCGGTGGCGGGCGGGGTGGCGGCTGCCTCGCCGGCGAATAGATGGAAGCCTGGCGCACGTGGAAACTGGAGGGCGGCCCGGAGCACAGCTGCGTACCCTGCGCATCGAGCACGCGCACCGTCAGCGAATAGCTGCCGCGGAACACCTGCGGCAAGGTGTAGCTCTGCGCGCCGGCCGGCCAGTCGGCCACCGGGCTGCCATTCATCTGCACCTCGATGCGATGACCGGCCCGCAGTGCGGGTGCGACATCGACGGACACCGCAATGTCCTGCACGCCCTGGAAGACTTCGTCGTTCGCCGGCGCGATGACGGCGCAGCGCGTATACGGCGCGAAGGCCGCTGCCGTATCGCGCGCAACCGCAGCGCTCGCCACCGGCCGCGGCGGATCGGGATTCTTCGGCCTGACCACGCGCGAACCCAGGTCCACGCGCTCGGCGCCCGGCACCGGCACATCGGAGTAGTGCACCACGCCGTTGGCATCCACCCAGCGCCAGGTATCTGCAGCCTGCAGCGCTCCGGCGCCGCACAGCAGCAACAGGAAACAGGTGAGTTTGCGCATGGGATATCAGCATAGACCCATTTCCCGGAGGCTGCGCGGTCCGGACATAATGCCGGACCGCACACCGGGCCTCACATGCTGTAGTACATATCGAGCTCAACCGGATGCGTGCTCATGCGATAGCGCGTGACCTCCTGCATCTTCAGAGCCAGATAGGCATCGATGACATCGTCCGTGAACACGCCGCCGGCCTTCAGGAAGCCGCGGTCCTTGTCCAGGTGCTCCAGCGCCATGTCCAGCGAATGGCACACCTGCGGAATGTCCTTCTCCTCCTCGGGCTCCAGGTCGTAGAGATCCTTGTCCGCGGCGTCGCCGGGATGGATCTTGTTCTGGATGCCGTCGAGGCCGGCCATCATCATCGCGCTGAACGCGAGATAGGGATTGGCCAGCGAATCGGGGAAACGCACTTCGATGCGGCGCGCCTTCGGGTTCGCCACCCAAGGAATGCGGATGGAGGCCGAACGGTTGCGGGCGGAGTAGGCCAGCATCACCGGTGCCTCGAAGCCCGGCACCAGGCGCTTGTAGCTGTTGGTGCCCGGATTGGTGAAGGCATTGATGGCCTTGGCATGCTTGATGATGCCGCCGATGTAGTACAGCGCGGTCTCGGACAATCCGCCGTACTTGTCGCCGGCGAACAGCGCCTTGCCATCCTTCGACAAGGACTGGTGCACGTGCATGCCGGAGCCGTTGTCGCCGACCAGCGGCTTGGGCATGAAGGTCGCGGTCTTGCCGTAGCGGTGCGCCACGTTCTGCACCACGTACTTGAGGATCAGCACCTCGTCGGCCTTGCGCGTGAGCGTGCCTGCGCCGACGCCGATCTCGCACTGCCCGCCGGTGGCCACTTCGTGGTGGTGCACCTCGACGACCAAGCCCATCTCTTCGAGCGCATTGCACATCTCGCCGCGGATGTCCTGGTAGGCATCC
This sequence comes from Steroidobacteraceae bacterium, assembly GCA_049841155.1. Lineage (GTDB taxonomy): Bacteria > Pseudomonadota > Gammaproteobacteria > Steroidobacterales > Steroidobacteraceae > ZC4RG30. The sequence continues at coordinate 7,379 of JASGHI010000001.1, read as the reverse complement.
ACCGGCGGCACCGGAAAGTAGCCGCCCTTGATGCCGGGACGGTGGCCGAGGTTCGCGCGGTCGGGGAAAGCCGTGTTGGAATTCCACGCGCCGGTGTACGACTCGATGGTGTAGCCGGTGCTGTTCATAGCACTGTGCCACTTCACGTCGTCGAAGATGAAGAACTCGTTCTCGGGGCCGAACAGCGCCTTGTCGGCGATGCCTGTGGACTTCAGATAGGCCTCGGCCCGCAGCGCCAGCGAACGCGGATCGCGCTCATAGCCCTGCATGGTGGCCGGCTCGATGATGTTGCAGCGCAGATTGAGCGTGGGCTCTTCGAAGAACGGATCGAGCACCGCGCTGGCGGGATCCGGCATCAGGATCATGTCCGACTCGTTGATGCCCTTCCAGCCGGCGATCGAGGAGCCATCGAACATCTTGCCGTCGGTGAACAGCTCTTCCTTCACCGTGTGTGCCGGTACGGTGACGTGCTGCTCCTTGCCGCGGGTATCGCAGAAGCGGAAATCGACGTACCTGACCTCTTTGTCCTTGATCATCTGCAGGACGTCGCTCGGCGTGGTCATGGCTCCTCCGGATGGGAATTTAGGTTGTGTAATGGCGGATCAGATCAGTGCAGTCTTTGTGCCAGCAGGCCATGGTATTGGAATCAATGAGTTATAAATGCACTATTGCAGCGCACTCCCCCTGGATGCACTATTTTAGTGCATCCAGTTCGCTGATGCATCTTTGTGGGGCGGCAGCTGCCTTAAGGGTGTGCACCAGGGCACCCGACCCCCGCCGCGGCCCTGCCGATATACTGCCGCGCCACATTTCATCACGTTCATTGCGGACCCTCGCCACATGCCTTCCAGAGTCAAGCTGGGCACCCCCCCGCGCAGCTTCCAGGATCTGATCCTCGCCCTGCAGCAATACTGGGCCGCCCAGGGCTGCGTCATCGTGCAGCCCCATGACATGGAGGTGGGAGCCGGGACCTTCCACACGGCCACTTTCCTGCGCGCCATCGGGCCAGAACCCTGGAGTGCGGCCTATGTGCAGCCTTCGCGGCGCCCCACCGACGGGCGCTATGGCGAGAACCCCTTCCGCGGGCAGCACTACTACCAGTTCCAGGTGGTGATCAAACCCTCGCCGCTCGACATCCTCGATCTGTACGTGGACAGCCTGCGCGCCATCGGCATCGATCCGCTGGTGCACGACCTGCGCTTCGTCGAGGACAACTGGGAATCCCCGACGCTGGGCGCCTGGGGTCTGGGCTGGGAGGTATGGCTCAACGGCATGGAAGTCACGCAGTTCACCTACTTCCAGCAGGTGGGTGGCCTGGACTGCCGGCCGGTGACCGGCGAGATCACCTATGGCCTCGAGCGCCTCGCGATGTATCTGCAGGGCGTGGAGAGCATGTTTGATCTCACGTGGACCGACGGCCCGCTGGGCCGCGTGACCTACGGCGACGTGTTCCACCAGAACGAGGTGGAGCAGTCGGCCTACAACTTCGAACATGCGGACGTGGCCATGCTGCTGCGGCATTTCGATGAACACGAGGCGGCGTGCAATGCATTGCTGGCCGCGAAGCTGGCGCTGCCGGCCTATGAGCAGGTGCTCAAGGCCTCGCACACCTTCAACCTGCTCGATGCGCGGCGCGCCATTTCGGTGACCGAACGCCAGCGCTACATCCTGCGCGTGCGGGCGCTGGCGCGCGCGGTGGCGCAGAGCTACTACGCCAGCCGCGAAGCGCTGGGCTTTCCCATGCTGGCCGCCGGGCCGCGCACGCTCATCGCCGACTCGGGTTCCAGCACGGTGCCGGCATGAGCGCGCGCGCCGATTTCCTGGTGGAGCTGGGCACCGAGGAACTGCCGCCCAAGGCGCTGCTCACACTTTCCGAAGCCTTCCGCGATGGCCTCGTGCAGCGCATCGATGCTGCGGGGCTGGCGCATGGCCGGGTGGAAGCTTTTGCCACGCCGCGGCGGCTCGCCGTGCGCGTGAAACGTCTGGCCCTGCAGGCGCCGGACCAGACGCTGCAGCGCCGCGGGCCGCCGGTCTCCGCGGCCTTCGACGCGCTGGGCCAGCCCACGCGCGCCGCGCAGGCCTTCGCACAGAGCTGCGGCGTCACCATCGACGCCCTGGGCCGGGAGCGTGACGCGAAGAACAATGAATTCCTGTCATGGAGCGGCGTGAAACCGGGCGTGGCCGCGGCAACGCTGCTGCCCGGCTTCGTCAGCGAAGCGCTCGATCAGCTTCCCATCCCCAAGCGCATGCGCTGGGGAGCGGGCGAAGCGCAGTTCGTGCGGCCGGTGCACTGGCTGGTGCTGCTGCTGGGCAGGGACGTGATCCCGGCGCGCATCCTCGACACCGACGCCGGCCGCGAAACCCATGGCCACCGCTTCATGGCCCCGAAGGCGCTGCGGCTGTCCTCGCCCGCCGCCTATGAACGCACGCTCGAGAAGCGCGGCCGGGTACTGGCGGATTTCGCTGCACGGCGCTCGCGCATCCGCGAAGGCGTTGCACAGCTTGCCGCCGGCCAGGGCGGCCGCGCACTGATCAGCGATGCGCTGCTGGATGAAGTGACTTCGCTGGTGGAATGGCCGGTGCCGCTCGCCGGCCGCTTCGAACCGCGCTTTCTCGCGTTGCCGCGCGAGCTCCTGATCTCGGTGCTGCAGGATCATCAGCGCTACTTCCCCGTGGAAGGCGCGGACGGCGCGCTGCTGCCCGTGTTCATCGCCGTGAGCAATCTCGAGAGCCGCAACCCCGACATGGTGCGCGCCGGCAATGAGCGCGTGGTGCGCCCGCGCCTCTCCGACGCCGCCTTCTTCTGGGACCAGGACCGCAAGGCCCCGCTGGCCGCGCGCAGCGCAGCGCTCGATGCCATCACCTTCCAGGCACAGCTGGGCTCCATCGGCGACAAGGTGCGCCGCGTGCAGCAGCTCGCGCGCGGGATCGCCGCGCGCATCGACGGTGACGAACGCCTCGCAATGCGCGCCGCCGAGCTTGCCAAGTGCGACCTGGCCTCGAACCTGGTGGGGGAATTCCCCGAACTGCAGGGCATCATGGGCCGCTACTACGCCGCCGCCGATGGCGAACCGGCGGAAGTCGCCACGGCCATCGCCGAGCACTACCAGCCGCGCGGCGCCGGCGATGCCCTGCCGGAAACCCGCAGCGGCCTCGCGGTGGCCATCGCGGACCGCATCGACACGCTCACCGGCATCTTCGCCATCGGCCAGAAACCCTCGGGCACCAAGGATCCGTTCGCGCTGCGGCGCGCCGCCATCGGCGTCGGCCGCATGATCTACGAGCGCCGCCTGCCCCTGGACCTGGTGGATCTCATTGATGCCTCACTGCGCCTGCACACGGTGTTCGAGATGCCGCCCGCCGGCGGCAAGCCACTGCCATCGCGCGAGACCGTGGCCGCGCAGGTGTACGACTACATGATGGAGCGGCAGCGCAATGCCTGGCTGGAACCGCCGGATGGCGGTGCGCCGATCCCCGGCATCTCGCCCGAGGCCTGCGATGCGGTGATCGCCACGCGCCCGCGCTCGCCGCTGGATTTCGATGCGCGGCTGCGCGCGCTGCTGGGCTTCCTGCAGCTTCCCGAGGCCGCGAGCCTGACGGCCGCGAACAAGCGCATCGCCAACCTGCTGAAGAAATCCGCCGGCGGCGGGGAAGGGCCCACCGCCATCGACGCCGCGGCGCTGCAACTGGATGCCGAGCGCGATCTGCATGCCGCCGTGCTGGCCGCCGAGCATTCCGTGCCGGGCCGCATCGCCGTGGGTGACTACGCCGCAGCGCTGGCCGAGCTGGCCCGGCTGCGCCCGGCGGTGGATGCCTTCTTCGACGGCGTGATGGTGATGGATCCGGACCCGCGGCTGCGCACCAACCGCCTGGCGCTGCTGCACCGGCTGCATGCGCTGTTCAGCGGCATCGCCGATCTGTCGCGCCTGCCCGGCTGAGGAGAGCTACACTGGCGGCATACTGGAGGACACGACATGCAGATCAGCGACATCCTCGCCCAGATGGGCGGATTGCAGCAGGTGGCGAGCGAGCTGGGCGTGACCCCGCAGCAGGCGCAGAGCGGTGCCGCAGCGCTGCTGCCCGCCATCCTCGGCGGCTTCCAGAAGCAGGCGCAGCCTGGCGCCGGCGGCGGGCTTGATCTCGGCGGCCTGCTGAATCAGCTCGGCGGTGCCAGCCTGCATGACAATGTGCTTTCCCCGCAGCCCACCAATGTGGGTCTCGGCAACAATGTGCTGGGCCAGATCTTCGGCAGCAAGGACGTGAGCCGGGCCGTGGCGGACAATGCCGCTTCCCGCTCCGGCCTCGATCCGGCGTTGCTGAAGAAAATGTTGCCCATCCTCGCCATGCTCGCCGCGGGCTACATGGCAAAGCAGCATAGCGCAGGCTCTGCAGCGCGCAGCAACGCGGGCGGCGGGCTTGGCGGCCTGCTCGGCGGATTGCTGGGTGGTGGCGGTGGCAGCGCCGGCGGCCTCGCTTCCCTGCTCGATGCCAACGGCAATGGCAACCCGCTGGACGACATCCTCGGCATGCTCGGCGGCACGCGCCGCTGACACATCCCGCGCCGCGACAAGGGCAGCGGCTTCCCGGCCGTTGCCCTTCGGCCGCTAGCGTTCGCGCTCGCCGGTGAAAGCCACTTCGCCGCGGCTGCCCATCAGTACCGTTCCCTGCATGGCATCGCCCTGAATCTGGCCGCGATACTGCACGGTGAAAGCATTGTCGCCGTTGCCCAGCCTGACGGTGAGTTCGAACTGATTGCCGGTGAGCCGGCCGCTGATGGGTGCCTCGCCGCGCGCACTCTTGTAAGTGCCCGAGACGTCGCTGCCATCCTGCGCAAGCTGCATCGAAGGGGTGCGCGTGCCCTGCGGCGAAGCGATGGTGAGGCGCCACAGGCCCGCCAGCGTGGGCTCGGCGGCCGCGGCAGGCAGGGCCAGGAGGGCGCCCAGCAGCAGCGAAACGAAGCCGGATCGGATCATGTGGCAAACACCCCTGAGCCTGCGGAAGCGCCAAGTAAACCGCATCCCGTCCCTCGCGTACACTGGCGGCATGCAGTTCCTGCGCTCCCTGGTCTTCACCGGCTTTTTCCTGCTGTTCACCTTCCTCTACGCCATCTTCTTCGTGGTGGCCTGCCTGTTCCTGCCGCTGCGGCTGCGCTTCGCGCTGGCCCGGTTCTGGTCGCGGGTACTGCTCGGCGCGCTGCGCAGCATCGTCGGCTTGGGCTACACGGTCGAGGGCGCAGAGCACCTGCCGGCGGGCACCCAGGTCGCGCTGATGAAGCATTCCTCCAGCTGGGAGACCTTCGCCCAGGCCGCCATCCTGCCGCCGCAGGCCTGGGTGCTCAAACGTGAGCTGACCTGGATTCCCTTCGTCGGCTGGGGCCTCAAGCAGCTGCACGCCATTGCCATCAACCGTGGTGCCGGCGCAGCTGCGGTGCGGCAGATGATCGACCAGGGCCGGCAGCGGCTCGACCGGGACGGGTTGTGGATCGTGGTGTTCCCCGAAGGCACGCGCATGCCGCCGGGGCAGACCCGGCGCTACGGCGTGGGCGGTGCAGCAGTGGCCGTGGAAACCGGCCGGCTGATCGTGCCCGTGGCCCACAACGCGGGGTATTTCTGGCCGCGGCGCGGCCTGATGAAGCGGCCCGGCACCATCCGCGTGGTCATCGGGCCGCCCATCCAGAGCGCGGGACGCGACCCGCGCGAGATCAACGAAGAGGCGCAGCGCTTCATCGAAGCGCACTCCGGCCCGCCATGAGAACAGCGGGGCCGGGCTGTCGCCGCCTTCGCCTTACTTCACTTCGTAGACAAGATTGACGGTGGTCAGCGTGTCCGTCTTCTTGAAGCCTTCCGGCGGATCGGTGTTGTGGCGCACGGCAAAGGCCACCGCCAGCGCCAGGTGATCCATCATCTTCACCGCAATGCCGATTTCGTTCTGCAGGAAGGTGTTCGCCGAAGCGGCTTCGAAGCCGAACTTGTCGAAGAACGTGGTCGTTTCGGTCCACTTGTTGGAATAGTCGAACCCGCCGGTCAGCACGGCCGCGGTCTCGCGCTCGCCCGGTATGAACAGCAGCGTATCCGGGTCGATGGTGTCACGCGTCTCGAGCACCTTGTAACCGACACCGATCTGGCCCGTGAACTTGACGCTGTCGGTATCGATGAACTTGCGGCCCACTCCCGTGGACAGGATGGCCTGGTATTCGAAGCCGCTGAAACGGTCATCCTCGTAGCGGGCGCCGCCGAACCAGAAATCGCGCGGGTTGAACTGGTAGTGCGTCTGGCCGAACAGTTCGAAACGCTGCGCGGTGGTGCCGGTGTCGTCCGCAACGTAGTTGCCGGCAAAGCCCACCGAATGCTCCCACGCCTCCACTTTCTTGCCGATGAGAAGTTTGGCATTGCCGCTCTTGGCGTCGGTGTTGCCGCTGGCGATCGCAATGCCGGCTTCACCCTTGCCGCTCCACTGCGCGAACGCGGGGACCACCGGCAGCAGCAGCGCCAACGCAGCCACCATCTTTAGAACGCGGGAATTCCGCCTGGATGACATCTGAGGACTCCTGTGCAAATGACGACCCCGCGGGCCTGTGGCCGCGGGGGGCGGAGCATACCAGCGATCAGCGGCGGCGGCGCATCGAACGCCACAGCAACAGGGATTGCACCAGACGTGCCCAGGGAATGGGCAGGGAGCCGAGCGAGGCAATCCAGCGCATGGTGTGGCTGCGTGGCCGGAAACCCGCGAGAGTGGAACCGGCGGCATCCTCGCCGGTGATATGGTCGGTGAATTGCCGCACCCGCTGCTGCAGTGCGGCGAGCTTCTGCTGCGAAGCGCGCAGATCCGGATCGTCGATGGGCTGCAGCAGCAGCCACACACCGACACCGCCGAGCAGCAGATAAAACCCTGCCACGCCCAGCAGCACCAGCCAGCGATACGGCGTATCCCAGGCTGCCGCCACCGAGCCTATGGTGAGGACGGCGAGGCCCGTTGCAAACCCCATCGCCGCCAGCAGGATGCCGGCGGCGCGGCGCTGCGCCACTCGCAATGAGCCGCGCAGCAGCGCCGTTGGCAGATCGACGCCCGGGTCATCCGGCGGGGGCGGAACATCCGGCGCCCGCGCGGATGGCGCTTCGTTCATCGGCGGGCGACCAGAACACCTACCGCCAGACCCACGAGGCCGGAGGCCAGAATGAAATGCCAGGGCCTTTCGCGGGCCAGGGTATCGGCACGGTTCAGTGCCGTATCCGCCTGATCCAGCAACTGCCGCGCCGTGTTCTTGGCCTCGGCTTCGATGTTGCCGACCCGCTCCCGGAAGTCCTCCTTGAGTTCCTCCAGGCGCTGGGAATCCAGCCCCGTGGACGAACGTGCCAGCTGCACCACATCATCTAGAAACG